>JBFLVM010000001.1:0-1086522 GCA_040758515.1 Pseudomonadota bacterium
AACCCAGCCCCCTCCAAAACGTTCGTGGTTTGGGACCGGAATGGCGCGCCCGAAGAGATTCGAACTCCTGACCCCCAGATTCGTAGTCTGGTGCTCTATCCAGCTGAGCTACGGGCGCGCATTTCGCAGAACATGGGGCTGAAAAACCCGCCGCGAAAGAGGGCCATAGCTACCGGCTCCGCAACGCGTTTGCAAGGTCGAAACAGCCGGAAATACGGGCGAAATCGCGCGCGTCAGGCCCGTGCGCGCAGGTCGCGCAGGCTGTTCAATTCCACCGCGCGATCGGGGATCGTGATGCGGAATGTCGCGCCGAGCGTGCCTTCGACGAGATGAACATCGCCGCCATGCGCACGGATCAGTTCGGCGGCGATGGCAAGACCCAGTCCAGTTCCGCCGTCGCGGCTTGAGCCCTGAAACGCCTCGAACAGATGCGCGCGCGCCTTCTGCGGGATACCGGGACCGGTGTCGGAAATTTCCAGAATCGTTACCGCACCTTCGCGCTTGCCTGTAACGCGAATCTGTTTCGCGGTCCCGATGTGCGACTTGTCGGCTTCGAGAGCCTGCGCGGCGTTGCGCACGAGATTGAGCAGCGCGCGGAAAAGCTGATCGGGATCGGCATCGACCGTCAATCCGCGCTCGATGGCGTTGATCCATTCGATGGAGGCGTCGGACGACAGGCCGGCGGACTCGCGCACCTCGTTGACAATGGGTTCTACCGCAATCATGCGGCGGTCGGGCGGCGCTTCCTGCGCCTTGCCGTAGGACAATGTCGATTGGCAGAACGCGATAGCGCGCTCCAGCGAACGCACGAGCTTCGGCGCAAATCGTTGCACGCGCGGATCGGGCACGCTGGAGAGTTGGTCCGACAGCAATTGTGACGACGCCAGAAGATTGCGCAGATCGTGATTGATCTTGGAGACTGCGAGACCCAGCGCCGCAAGGCGGCTCTTCTGATGCAACATCGAAACGAGATCGCGCTGCATGTCGGACAGTTCGCGCTCGGCAACGCCGATCTCGTCGCCGCGATGAGACGGCCGCATCACGCGCGCGGGATTTTCCGGATTTTCGTGGAACGCCACGAGATTTGCGGTCACGCGCCGCATCGGCCGCACAAACAGATAATGGAGCGCGAGATAGACGAGCGCCGCCGTGACGATCGCCATCGTCAGCGACAGCAAAAGCAGATTGCGCGAGAAACGGAACATCGCCTCGCGCAGCGGACGTTCGCTCACGATGACTTCGAGAAACTGTCCGCTGCCCGGCGCAGGTCCGAGGATGCGGATCACCTCGTCGTCATTGTCGATCATCATCTGGAATGCGTCGACGATGGCCGGCCACACTTTCATGTCGCGCATGTCGACATCGTGGTCGATCTTTTTCGGCATGTCGGCCGCCGCCAGCAGCCGTCTTTGTTGCCCGGTTTTGATCGCGACCGCGCGCGCGCCGATGCTGTCGAGAATCTGCCGCGCCAGTTCGTCCGGCACCATGCCGCTCGGCGCTGCATCGAGCACGAGCGCGGCGGTGCTGGCCGCCGCGAGCCGGTCGTTGAGCCGGTTCATGCGGAAGTTGGCGATGGAGGGAACGTAGATCAGGATTTCGGCGATCAGAATCAGCGGAATGGTCAGCAGCAACAGCTTCGCGGACAGGCCGAAGCGCAGCCCCGGCAAGGGCTGCGGCGCTGGCTGATCTGTCGGCTGCTCGGTCAGGTTCATCCGGCCAAATGCCTTCCGGTCATCGAAGCGGGAGAATGCGCCCGCCGGTGAAGGCGGTCAAACCCCTGCAATCCTTATGGTTTGGGTCGTCTCAATCGCGGCTCACGTCATAAAGCCCAAGATTGACGAAAACAGGCCGCTCCCCTATAAACCGCGCCAATTGTCCTCGGTGGCCCGGCTTGACCGGGCCGGTTCATTTTGGAGCCCAGATCGCTCCGTTTTGCACCGGAAATGGCCGTTTTGGACGAATTTCATTCACTCGGCACTTTGCCGGACAACTGCTCGACTGCGGAGAACGACCCGTGAAGCGGACCTATCAACCCAGCAAGCTGGTGCGCAAGCGCCGTCACGGATTCCGCGCACGTCTGGCGACTGCCGGCGGCCGCAAGGTTCTCGCCGCGCGCCGCGCCCGTGGCCGCAAGCGCCTGAGCGCCTAACCAACCCTTTCCGGGACATTTCCTATGCGCCGGTTGAGATCATGGACCGGTTGAAGCAGCGCGCGGATTTCGTCGCAGCGTCCGCTGGCCCGCGCGTGGCAAGTCCGGCTTTTGTGGTCCAGACCCGCGCCCGCAACGACAATGGCCCGGTCCGCGTCGGCTTTACCGTTACCAAGAAGGTCGGAACCGCCACCGAACGCAACCGGGTCCGCCGCAGGCTTCGCGAACTGGTGAAGCGGCTGGATGTCATCTCCATGCGACCCCACCATGATTATGTGCTAGTTGGCCGCAGGGCGGCGCTGGACCGCGGCTTTGAAACCATGTTCAACGATCTGCGCTCGGCGCTCAGCCGCCTCGAGCAGCAGACACCGAAATCCGGCAACCCGCCGAAATCCTGAAGACAATCTGACGAGACCCAAACGATGATGCCTGACAACCGCAACACCATCCTCGCCGTCATCCTGTCGGGTTTCGTGCTGATCGCGTGGCAGTATTTCTACAACATCCCGACGATGGAAAAGCAGCGTGCCGCCGAGCAGGCGCAGAAGCAGGCGAGCCAGACCACGCCTGCGCCGGGATCCAGCACAACGCCGACACCCGCGCAGCAGGGCGGCACGCCATCCGCAGGCGCAATCCCCGGCGGCCCGGCCGCTACACCCGCCGTCGTGCAGCCGCGCGACACGGTTCTCGCCTCGTCGCCGCGCATCAAGATCAACACGCCGAGCATCACCGGCTCGATCGCGCTGAAAGGCGCGCGCATCGACGACGTGGCGCTCGTGAAATATCGCGAGACCGTCGATCCGAATTCACCGGCCATCGAACTGTTTTCGCCGTCCGGCACCAAGGAACCGTTCTATGCGGAGTTCGGATTCGTCCCCGCCGCAGGCTCGACGATCAAGATGCCGGACAAGGATACAGTCTGGACCCAGGAAGGCGCGGGCTCGCTGACGCCAGCGACGCCGATCACGCTGAGCTTCAACAACGGCCAGGGTCTGACCTTCAAGCGCACGATCTCGGTCGACGAAAAATACCTGTTCACGATCAAGGACGACGTGTCGAATGTCGGCGACAAGCCGGTCACGCTCTATCCGTTCGGACTGATTTCGCGCCACGGCACGCCGCAGGTGTCGGGCTATTACATTCTGCATGAAGGCCTGATCGGCGTGCTCGGCGACAGCGGCCTTCAGGAATACGGCTACAAGAAAATCGACGACGAAAAGAAATGCAGTCCAACAGTCTCTTGCAAAGAGTTCGACAGCGTAACCAACGCGTGGCTAGGAATTACCGATAAATACTGGGCCGCCACTTTGCTGCCGTCACCATCCGCCAAGATGCAAGCGAAGTTTTCGTCTGCATTAATCGGGACTGTACGCCACTATCAGACCGACTATCTGCTCGATCCGATCACGGTCTCCATCGGCGGCACCACGACGACCAGCGTCAATCTGTTCGCCGGTGCCAAGGAAAGCGTGACCGTCGATGCCTACGACAAGCAGCTTCATCTCAACAAGTTCGACCGGCTGATCGACTGGGGCTGGTTCTACTTCATCACGCGGCCGATGTTCTGGCTGCTCGACTTCCTGTTCCACATCGTCGGCAATTTCGGCGTCGCGATTCTTCTCGTCACCGTGTTCGTGAAGGCGGTGTTCTTCCCGCTCGCCAACAAGTCCTATGCGTCGATGGCGAAGATGAAGGCCGTGCAGCCGCAGCTTACCGCGCTGAAGGAGCGTTACCCGGACGACAAGGTGAAGCAGCAGCAGGAGATGATGGAAATCTACAAGAAGGAGAAGATCAATCCGATCGCGGGTTGTCTTCCGATTCTGATTCAGATTCCGGTTTTCTTTTCTCTTTATAAGGTGCTGTTCGTTACCATCGAAATGCGCCACGCGCCGTTCTTCGGCTGGATCAAGGATCTGTCCGCGCACGATCCGACCAATCTGTTCAATCTGTTCGGCCTGCTCAATTTCGATCCGACGACGGTGCCATCCTTCGGGCATTACCTCGCGCTCGGCATCTGGCCGATCATCATGGGCATCACGATGTGGGTGCAAATGAAGCTCAATCCGACGCCGCCCGATCCGACGCAGCAGATGATCTTCGCGTGGATGCCGCTGATCTTCACCTTCATGCTGGCGTCGTTCCCCGCAGGCCTTGTGATCTACTGGGCGTGGAACAACCTGCTCTCGGTTCTTCAGCAGAGCTACATTATGAAAAAGAACGGCGCGAAGGTCGAATTGTTCGACAATATCAGATCGTCGTTCGGCGGCGCGAAGAAGACGACGTAGCGGCTCTTTACCTCGTCATTGCGAGGAGCGTATGCGACGAAGCAATCCAGCCCTTTATCTCAAGACTGGATTGCTTCGCTTCGCTCGCAATGACGAACATCCGTGTAGAACTGACACATGACCGCCCCCGACGACGACGCGCTGATCGAATCCGGACGCAAGCTGTTCGCAGGCGAGTGGCAATTCTTCTGGGCCTCGCCGTCCGTCGAGACGCTGCCGCCGATGGCCGGGATGGAAGTTGCGTTCGCCGGACGCTCCAATGTCGGCAAGTCGAGCCTCATCAACGCGCTCACCGGCCGCAACGCGCTGGCGCGCACCTCGCATACGCCGGGCCGCACGCAGGAATTGATTTTCTTCGAGAACGCCGCCGACAAGGACAAGCCGAACAGCCTGCGTCTCGTCGACATGCCGGGCTACGGCTACGCCTCCGCGCCGAAAACGCAGATCGCATCCTGGACGATGCTGATACATAAATTTTTGCAGGGCCGTGCCAATCTCGCGCGCGTCTACGTGCTGATCGACTCGCGCCACGGCTTTAAGGAAGCAGACACGGACGTTCTGACCACGCTCGACAAATCCGCCGTGAGCTATCAGGTGGTGCTGACGAAGTCCGACCAGGTCAAGAAATCCGAACTGGATGCAACGATTGCCGCCACGCAAGAGGCGCTGCGCAAGCATCCGGCGGCCTTCCCCGAAATTCTCGTGACATCGTCGCGCACCGGCGGCGGCATGCCGGAATTGCGCGCAGCGATGGTGAAACTTCTGAGGGAGCGCACGTCATGAATGGGAACGGATTTGTCCGGCTTGCGACTGGTCTCGCCGCACTGATGGGTGCAGCCGGCGTAGTCCTCGCATCGCTCGCCGCGCATGCCGGCGACACCGGGCGCCTCGGCCCAGCATCGACCATGCTGCTGTTTCATGCGCCTGCGGCCATCGCCGCGGCCCTCGTGACGGCACACGGCATGGTCCAGCGCCCGCTTGGAATGACCGCATGCTTCGGCCTCATCACAGGCGCATCGCTGTTCGCGGCCGATCTGACGTTTCGGCACTTTATGGGCAACGCGCTGTTTCCGTTTGCCGCACCGGCCGGCGGCACGCTTCTCATTTTGAGCTGGCTCGTGCTTGCGATCGCGGCAGCGTGGCCGCGCCGCGCGGGTTGAAAACACGCAAGGCCACTTTGCGCCCCTCGCGCCAATCGGCTAAACCCACGCTGAATTTGCACGAACGAGATCGCCGAAATGATCGACCTGCCTCCAAACATCAGCCCACAGGATCAGGCCCGCATCCTCTCCGAGGCACTGCCACACATGCAGCAGTACGACGAGGAAACCATCGTCATCAAATACGGCGGCCACGCGATGGGCGAAGAGGAAATGGCGCGGCAGTTCGCGCGCGACATCGTGCTGCTTGAACAGACCGCGATCAATCCCGTCGTCGTGCATGGCGGCGGCCCGCAGATCGCGGCAATGCTCACGCGTCTCGGCATCAAGTCGGAATTCGCGGCCGGGCTTCGCATCACTGACGCCGCGACCATTGAGATCGTCGAGATGGTGCTGGCCGGCTCGATCAACAAGCAGATCGTCAGCAACATCAACAAGGCGGGCGGCAAGGCCGTGGGCCTTTGCGGCAAGGACGGCAACATGGTGACGGCGACGAAAGCGACGCGCACCACCGTCGATCCCGGCTCCAACATCGAGAAAGTCATCGACCTCGGTTTCGTCGGCGAGCCGGACACGGTCGATCTGAAACTGCTCAATCAGCTGATCGGCTACGATCTCATTCCGGTATTGGCGCCGGTCGCTGCCTCCAAGGATGGCCACACATACAATGTCAACGCCGATACGTTTGCCGGCGCGGTCGCAGGTGCGCTGAAAGCCAAGCGCCTGCTGCTGCTCACCGACGTGCCGGGCGTGCTCGACAAATCCAAGAAGCTCATTCCCGAACTGTCGGTGAAGGATGCGCGCAAGCTGATCGCCGACGGCACGATTTCCGGCGGCATGATTCCGAAAGTCGAGACCTGCATTTACGCGCTCGATGCCGGCGTCGAAGGCGTCGTCATTCTCGACGGCAAGGTGCCGCATGCCGTGCTGCTCGAACTGTTTACCAATCAGGGCACGGGAACGCTGATTCATAAGTGAAACAGTTTCGTTCGATATTCTCTTTCGTCATGGCCGGGCTCGACCCGGCCATCCACGTCTTGGCCTCAAGCAGCAAGAAAAACGTGGATGCCCGGAACAAGTCCGGGCATGACGTGGAGAGAAACCTGAAATCGCTCGTCGCTTTGCTCCTCGCAATGACGATTTTAATTTTCTCTAACCCCGCCTACGCCGATCTGAAAATCTGCAATCGCATGAGCTACGTCGTCGAGGCCGCTATCGGCATCGACGACAAGAACGCGACCGCCACGCGCGGCTGGTTTCGCATCGATCCCGCCGGATGCCGTGTCGTGGCGCAGGGCACGCTGAGCGCAGACCGCATTCTGCTTCATGCGCGCGCGCTGCCGGTTTACGGCGCGTCTCCCGTCCCGCAAAGCGGTACCGATAATTTCTGCATCGCGCCGAATGACTTTGTGATCGCCGCCGCACGCCAGTGCCGCGGCGGACAGACCGCCGCTCCTTTCACCGAGGTGAAGCCGACGGCGGATGCCGACGGCAACATGATCGCCTATCTGGCGGAAGGTGCGGAATACGACGACGAGCAGGCGCGGCTCGCAGCTATTCAAAGACTGCTGGTGATCGCGGGTTACGATGCCGCGCCCATCGACGGCGTCGACGGGCCGAAAACACAGAATGCGCTCGCTGCGTTTCTCAAAGCGCGCGGACTGAATGCCGACGCGACGCAGGCACCGAATTTTTTCGAGACGATGATTGCCGCCGTGCAACTGCCGTCCGCGACCGGGCTGACCTGGTGCAACGACACGCCCTATCGTGTGATGGCGTCGATCGGCACCGACGACGGCAAGACGATCACCAGCCGCGGCTGGTACCGCATCGAGAGCGGCAAATGCCTGCATCCCGATGTGATCGGCAATCCTCGCAACATCTACAGTTTTGCCGAAGCCATCGACACCGACGGACGAACCATCAAGGTCAACAGCAAGCCCGTGAACTGGGGCGGCGCGACCATGCTCTGCACGCGCGAAACGCAATTCGAGTTCACCGAGCATGGCGATTGCGCAACGCGCGGCCTCAACACGACTGGTTACGGCGCGGTCGATCTCGTCGCGGGCAGCGGCAAGACGCTTCGGTTCGCGATGCCACAATGAAAGCGAAGCGCGGTTTTGCCCATGTCGAGACATGGGTGTTCGATCTCGATAACACACTGTATCCGCATCACGTTAATCTGTGGCAGCAGGTCGATGTGCGTATTCGCGACTTCGTCGCGCAATATCTGAACGTGTCGAAGGACGAAGCGTTCAGAATTCAGAAGGACTATTACAAACGCTATGGCACCACGATGCGCGGCATGATGACGGAGCACGGTCTCAACGCCGACGACTTCCTTGAGTACGTTCATGAGATCGATCACTCGCCGCTGGAGCCGAATCCTGCGATGGGCGCGGCGATCGAGAAATTGCCGGGCCGCAAGCTGATCCTCACCAACGGCTCGAAGGCGCATGCGGCGAAAGTGCTGGAGCGGCTCGGCTTCCCTCAGCACTTTGAAGGCGTGTTCGACATCATTTCCGCCGGGCACGAACCCAAACCTGCGCGGCCGACCTATCTGCGCTTCCTCAGAATGCACGATGTCGATCCGAACAAGGCCGCGATGTTCGAGGATCTCGCGCGCAACCTCGTCACGCCGCACGACCTCGGCATGACGACGGTGCTCGTGGTACCTGATGGCACCAGGAATGTCGTGCGCGAGGATTGGGAACTCGAGGGCCGCGATGCGGGGTACGTCGATCACGTCACCGACGATCTGACGGGGTTTCTGGGGAAACTCAACGACGCATGACCGGTCGTCGTCCCCGCGAAGGCGGGGACCAAGCGCGAGACGCTTTAGTTCCCTCTCCCCTTGTGGGAGAGGGTGGTTTCGAGCGGAGCGAGAAACCGGGTGAGGGGTTGTCGCGAATGATCCCCCTCACCCATCAGAGCCGGCTGATCAGAATGTGCTGCCCTCTCCCACAAGGGGAGAGGGCATAAACATCACCATCGCTTGACTCATCCTGCTTGAATCCCGACAAACGCCCCTAACAAAAGTTATCGCCGTTTATTTCCAAGGAAATCCGAATGTCCCACGCCGCTCTCGAATCCACGCTGAACTCCGCCTTCGACGCCCGCGACAAGGTCAACACATCGACCAAAGGCGAGGTGCGCGACGCGGTGGAGCTGGCGCTCGACATGCTCGACAAGGGCGAAGCGCGCGTCGCCGAACGCGGCACGGACGGCAAGTGGACCGTACATCAGTGGCTGAAGAAGGCCGTGCTGCTGTCGTTTCGTCTGAACGACATGGGACCGATCACCGGAGGTCCCGGCGGCGCGAACTGGTGGGACAAGGTACCGTCGAAATTCGAGGACTGGGGCGAGAACCGTTTCCGCGATGCCGGCTTCCGCGCGGTGCCCGGCGCCATCGTGCGCCGCTCGGCCTTCATCGCCAAGAACGTCGTGCTGATGCCGTCCTTCGTCAATCTCGGCGCCTATGTCGATGAATCGACGATGATCGACACATGGTCCACCGTCGGCTCCTGCGCGCAGATCGGCAAGAACGTGCACATCTCCGGCGGTGTCGGCATCGGCGGCGTGCTCGAGCCGTTGCAGGCCGGGCCCGTGATCATCGAGGACGACTGTTTCATCGGCGCGCGCTCGGAAGTCGCCGAAGGTGTGATCGTGCGCAAGGGCGCGGTGCTGTCGATGGGCGTGTTCCTCGGCGCATCGACCAAGATCGTGGACCGCGAAACCGGCGAAACTTTCATCGGCGAAGTGCCGGAATATTCGGTCGTCGTTCCGGGTTCGCTGCCGGGCAAGCCGCTCAAGAACGGTTCGCCCGCGCCGTCGCTCGCCTGCGCCGTCATCGTCAAGCGCGTCGATGAAAAGACGCGCTCGAAAACCAGCATCAACGAATTGCTGCGGGACTGACTTTATATATGAGCGATGCGCTGACGATTGCCCGCGATTTGTTGCGTTGCCCCTCGGTGACGCCGGCGGATGCGGGTGCGCTCGGCGTTCTTGAAAATGTTCTGAAAGCCGCAGGCTTCGAGACGCATCGCGTGACGTTTTCCGAACCCGGCGCAGCCGATATCGGCAATCTCTACGCGCGCATCGGCAAGGACGCGCCGCACATCACGTTTGCCGGTCACACCGACGTTGTCCCCGCTGGCGACGAGACGAAATGGACGCATGGCGCATTCGCGGGCGATGTCGCGGGCGGATTTCTTTACGGCCGGGGCGCGGTCGATATGAAAGGCGGCATCGCCTGCTCGGTCGCCGCCGTGCTCGATTATCTCAAAGCAAATGGCGGCACGCCAAAAGGCTCAATCTCGTTTCTCATCACCGGCGATGAGGAAGACGTCGCCGTGAACGGCACAATCAAGCTGTTGAAGTGGGCAGCGGATCGCGGCGAGAAATTCGATCATTGCGTGCTGGGCGAGCCGAGCAACGTCAACGATCTCGGCGACTGCATCAAGATCGGCCGGCGCGGATCGCAGTCCGGCACCGTCATTGTCGAAGGCACGCAGGGCCACGTCGCCTATCCGCATCGCGCGATCAATCCCGTGCCGCAGATGGCCGCGCTGATCGCGGCCCTCACCAGCGAGCCGCTCGATCACGGCACCGATCATTTCCAGCCATCGAATCTCGAATTCGTTTCCGCCGATGTCGGCAATCCGGCGTGGAACGTGATTCCTGCGCAGGCGAAGGCGCGTTTCAACATTCGCTACAATGATTGTCACACCCAATCTTTGCTGCGGCAACTGATCGAGCAACGCCTGGCGAAGGCATCCGGCAATTCGATCCGCGCGCGCGTCGAATGGGAGCCGTCGAATGCCGACGTGTTCCGCACCAAGCCCGGCCCGTTCACCGACATGGTGGTCGCCGCCATCGCAGAGGTGACGAAGCGGAAGCCGGAATTGAACACCGGCGGCGGCACCTCCGACGCACGGTTCATCACCAATTATTGCCCGGTGCTTGAATTCGGTCTCGTCGGCCAGACCATGCACCAGATCGACGAGCGCGTTCCTGTGAGCGATCTCGAGAAGCTCACGAAAATCTATCGCGGCGTACTGGACCGCTATTTCGCGTGAGCGGGAAAATTCTCGTCCTCACCGCGATCGACGACGAACTCGACAAGGCGCGCGCGCCGGACAATGTCGAAGTCATTTACACCGGCGTCGGCAAGGTGAACGCGGCGAGCGCCGCGACGCTGGCGCTGCTTGTGCTGCGGCCGAAGCTGGTGGTGAACTACGGCACCGCCGGGAAAATTCACAAGATGCACAGCGGGCTTGTGGAAGTGGCGCATGCCGTTCAGCGCGACATGATGGCGATGCCGCTTGCGCCGCGCGGACGCACGCCGTTTTCGCCGGAAATTGACAGATTGTCGTCAGGGCACGGCAGCGTCACTTGCGGCACCGGCGACAGCTTCGTCACGACAGTCGATCCGTGGCTGGTCGAAAACAACATCGACATCGTCGACATGGAGCTTTACGCCATCGCGCATGTCTGCGTGCGTCACAGCCTGCCGTGGCGCGCATTCAAATTCATCACAGATGAAGCCGACGATAACGCCGCCCATCACTGGAACGAGAATATCGCGAGCGGGCAGGATCTGTTCTGGGACGAGATGAAGACGATTGTGGAATAATTTTCCGCGGCGTCCCCGCGAAAGCGGGGACCCATACTCCCTGAATGTGAAGTTGGAAAAGAGCGGGACCATCCTTTTCAAGATTAAGGCTGCGGTGGTTATGGGTCCCCGCTTACGCGGGGACGACAACTAATAGTAACGCCTCAATAATCCACCTTCACGAGATACAGTCCATCCGGCGGCGCGACGGGACCGCAGGCGGCGCGGTCGCGTGCATCGAGCGCGGCGCGCAAATCCTTCGCGCTCCAGCGTCCGTGTCCGACCCACACCAGCGAGCCGACCATCGAGCGCACCTGGCTGTGCAGATATGAGCGCGCATTGGTGACGATGTTCACGTCGTCGCCGTCGCGCGCAACATTCAGAACATCGAGCGTTTTCTCCGGCGACTTCGCCTGACACTCGGTATGGCGGAATGTCGTGAAATCATGCTTGCCGATCAGGACCTGCGCGGCTTCGTGCATCGCATCGGCGTCGAGCGTGCGCGCGACGCGCCACGACTTGCCGATATTGAGCGCAAGGTTCGCGCGGCGATTTGAAATTCTATAAATGTAATGACGCCGCGTTGCCGAGAATCGCGCGTCGAAAGTTTCCGGCACGATCTCAGCCGACAGCACGCCGATGGGATTCGGCCGCAAATAAGCGTTGAGGGCGTCGCGCACGCGATCCGCCGAAAACGATTTGGTCAGATCGAGATGCGCGACCTGTCCCAGCGCGTGAACGCCGGCATCGGTGCGGCCCGCGCCGCTGACGCGCACATCCTCGCCGCTCATCGCTTTCGCGGCATTCTCCAGCGCGCCCTGCACCGTCGGCCCGTTGTCCTGATACTGCCAGCCGCTGAATGGCGCGCCGTCATATTCGATGATGAGCTTGTAGCGCGGCATCATATCACACGCAGCGGCGGCTCGAGCGGGGTGCCGTTGAGAAACGCCTCCGCACTCATCGGCGGCTTGCCCGCGCGTTGCAGTTCGACAATGCGGATTGCGCTCTCGCCGCAGGCAATGGTGAATTTGTCGTCGCGCAATTCGCCCGGTTGTCCTGCCGCGTCTGCAATCTCACAACGCAAAACCTTGATTCGCACGTTGTCGCCGTCGAGGGGTAATTCAAACCACGCGCCGGGAAACGGCGATAGCCCGTGGATATGCCGCAAAACCTCGTGGGCCGATTTGGTCCAGTCGATCCGCGCTTCGGTCTTTTCAATCTTGGCGGCGTAAGTGACGCCCTGCTCGCTCTGCCTGACGGGCTTCAATTCGCCGCGCTCCAGAGCGGCCATCGCGCGAACCGTCAAATCCGCGCCGAGCGGCGCGAGCGCATCGTGCAGGTCTCGCGCCGTCATCCGATCGGTGATCGCGATGCGCTCCGTCATCGCAACGCCGCCGGTATCCAAACCGGCATCCATCTTCATCACCATCACGCCGGTTTCCTTGTCGCCAGACATGATCGCGCGCTGGATCGGCGCGGCGCCGCGCCAGCGCGGCAGCAGCGAGCCGTGAAGATTGAAGCAGCCAAGACGCGGCACATCGAGAATGTTCTGCGGCAGAATCATGCCATAGGCGACGACCACAGCGGCATCCGCATTGTGCGCGCGAAATTCTCTCTCCGCTTCCGGCGTCTTCAATGTCTTAGGTGTGAACACGGGTATGCCGAGCCGCCGCGCTTCAGCCTCGACGGGCGTCGGCTGCAATTTCATGCCGCGTCCCGCAGGCTTCGGCTCGCGCGTATAGACCGCCACCATCTTATGCCCCGCAGCATGGAGCGCGAGCAATGTCGGCACCGCGAAATCCGGCGTGCCCATGAAGATGAGTCGGAGTGACATGCAGGCCCCGGCTTATTTCGCCGCGAGCTTGGCGGCCTTCTTGAATTTCTTGACGATCATCTCGCGCTTGAGCTTCGAGAGATAGTCGATGAACAGCACGCCGTTGAGATGGTCGATCTCGTGCTGGATGCAGGTCGCGAACAATCCGTCCGCGTCTTCCTCGTGTACCTTGCCGTCGAGGTCCATGTAGCGCACGCGCACTTTCGCCGGCCGCTCGACCTCATCGTAATATTCCGGGATCGACAGGCAGCCTTCCTCGTAGACGTTCAATTCGTCCGACGCCGACAGAATCTCCGGATTGATGAACACGCGCGGCTCGGTCTCGCCTTCCTTCTTGGCGAGATCCATCGTGATCAGACGTAGAGGCTCGGCAACCTGAATCGCCGCAAGGCCGATGCCCGGCGCCTCGTACATCGTCTCGAACATGTCGTCGGCGAGCGCGCGGATTTCAGGCGTGATTTTTTCGACCGGTTTGGAGACCAGCCGCAGCCGCTTGTCGTTCAGGTCGATGATTGTCCGGATCGTCATGCTGCGCGATGTAATGGGACGGTGGGCTGGGGTCAAATGGCTTGATTCGCAGGGCTTTTGCGATGTCCATAAATGTCCGGTCTTTCCCCGCGAAAAAAATTAGGAGTTGATTAACCATAAATGTTCCCTATTCGTTCGCATCCGGCTCCGAATCCTGCTAGAAGGCGGCCATGAACGAAATTCTTTTCACCCTCGGCGATTTGCCCGTGCGCACGGGCGCGGCCCTGATGGCCTTCGGCGCTTTGGCGCTGCTGCTGCTGGCGGCGATCGCCGTCGTGATTGCGCGCTCAAGCAGCAAGGGAGCTGCGGCCGCGATGGCGCAGGCGGTGCGCGCCGACGAGCTTGAGGAGCGGCTGTCGCAGGTTCTGAACCTGCAACGCGAATCCACCGGCCGCGTTTCGGAAATGGGACAGGCGCTGGTGGGCCGGCAGGCGGAGCTGGCGCGCACGGTGAACGAACGCCTCGATTCGGTGACTCACAAAGTCGGCCAGTCGATGGAGCAAACGACACGCAACACGATGGATTCGCTCCGCGTGCTGCATGAGAGATTAGGCATTATCGACAATGCCCACAAAAACCTGACCGATCTTACCTCGCAGGTAACGACACTGCGCGATGTGCTGGCCAACAAGCAGTCGCGTGGCGCGTTCGGTCAGGCCCGTATGGAAGCCATCGTGCAGGATGGCATGCCCAAGGGCGCGTATGGCTTTCAACATACGCTGTCCAACAACAAGCGTCCGGATTGCGTGATCTTCCTTCCCGATCAGCGGCCGCTCTGCATCGACGCGAAGTTTCCTCTTGAGGCCGTGACCGCGCTGCGCGACGCGCGCACCGAGGAGGAGAAGAAATCCGCCAACACGCGCCTGCGTCAGGACGTGATGAAACACGTCAACGACATCGCCGAGAAGTATCTCATTCCCGGCGAGACGCAGGACACGGCCTTGATGTTCGTGCCGTCGGAATCGGTCTACGCGGAAATCCACGACGGCTTCGACGACGTGATCCAGCGCGCCTACCGCGCGCGCATCGTGCTGGTGTCGCCGTCGCTTCTGATGCTCGCGATTCAGGTGATGCAGCAGATTCTTAAAGATGCGCGGATGCGCGACGCCGCCGACCAGATCCAGACCGAAGTCCGCAACATGATGGACGATGTCGGACGCCTGCACGACCGCGTCAGCAAGCTCGGCAATCATTTCGAGCAGGTCGGCGAGGATGTGCGGCAGGTGCTGATCTCGGTGACGAAAATCGGAAAAAGCGCCGCCAAGATCGAGGCGCTGGATTTTGAGAAATCGGAACCGGCGGGCGCGCAGCCGCCGGCGCCCGGACTGTTTGACGCGTCCCGCCCGCGCAAATTGCAGGCCGGCGAATAACGGCGCCCCTCCAATGACGTCGTCCCCGCCTGCGCGGGGACGACCGGCTATCTACCGCCGAATCTGCTAACACGCCTTCATGACATCTGAATCCACCAAGCCCTCATGGCGCGAGGCGATGGCCGTCTATCTACAGCCGCGCGTGCTGATCGTGCTGCTGCTCGGATTTTCCTCCGGGCTTCCGCTCGCTTTGTCCGGCTCGACGCTTCAGGTCTGGGCGGCGGAAAGCGGCGTCAATCTCAAGACCATCGGCCTGTTCGCTATCATCGGCACGCCCTACACGCTGAAATTCCTGTGGGCACCGCTCGTCGATGCGCTCGACGTGCCGCTGCTGTCGCGCTGGCTCGGGCGGCGGCGCGGCTGGCTGATCCTGTCGCAATTGCTGCTGATCGTCGCGATCGTTCTTCTCAGCCTGTGCGATCCGAAATCCGGTCCGCTGCTTCTGATCGCCGCCGCTATTCTGGTCGCAACCGCATCCGCCACGCAGGACATCGTGATCGACGCCTTCCGCGTCGAAAGCCTCAGCGAAAGCGAACAGGCGGCGGGCATGGCGTCCTATGTCGCGGCCTATCGCGTCGCCAATCTCATCTCGACGGCAGGCGCGCTCTATATCGTCAGCGGTTTCGAATCCGGCGCAGGCTTCGCGCGCGGCACATCGTGGATGCTCGGCTATCTCGCGATGGCCGCTCTCGTTGTCATCGGAATGATCGCATCCATCGCCGCGACCGAGCCGGAAGCCTCGCAACTCGCGAAGGCCGAGGCCGCGCGCAATCCCGGTCTCAGTCGCGTGATGCGTGTGTATGAGACCGCGCGTCACGCCTTCTCGGATTTCATGACGCGAGATCTCGCCATCGTCACGCTGCTGTTCGTGATCCTGTTCAAGTTCACCGACGCGCTGGCGGGAGCAATGACAGCGGCCTTCGTGATCGACATCGGCTTCAGCCGCGTCGAATACGCCACCATCATCAAGGGCGTCGGATTTGCCGCAACGATCCTCGGCGGATTCGCCGGCGGCTTCGTCGCGCGCGCCTATCCGCTCGTGACAAGCCTGTGGATCGGCGGAATTCTTCAGGCGCTCGCCAATTTCGGATTTTCCTGGCAGGCAACGGTCGGCCACGATCCGCTCTGGCTGTCGTTCGCGATCACGCTGGAAAATTTCACCAGCGCCATCGGCACCGTGATCTATGTCGCCTATCTGTCGGCGCTTTGTAAGAACCCTCTGCACACCGCCACGCAATACGCGCTGCTCACGGCACTGTCGGCATTCGGCCGCACATATCTCTCCGCAATGGCGGGCTATATCGCGGAAGCGACCGGATGGGTGTGGTTCTTCGCGATTTGTGCCGCGAGCGCGATTCCGGGCCTCGTGCTGCTGGCGATTTTACAGCGGCGCGGACATTTCGAGACGTTGCAGCGATCCTGAAAGATTACTGCCACGACCATTTGCTGACGGCGGCATCGCCGACATGCCAGGCGGCCTGCGAGCAGAACAAATCCCAGACCCGCACGCGCAGTTTCTTGCCGAGCAATCGGCTCAATTCAACGCGGTCAGATTTCGTCTTCGTGAAGAGATGGAATGTCGAGGCCTTGCCGTCCGGATTGGTGCAGAAATCGTCGCTCGCCTGCATCTGCCGCGGTTCGCTGACGATCTGATAGGCCTCGACCTTGGTTCCGTTCGGATGCTTCGTGTGAACCAGCCGCAACGTGCCGGACAGCCAGCCGCCTGAGGTGAGCGCCTCTTCGGCGAATGCCGGATGCGAAATCGTCAGCAGTGCCGCGCAGACAACCGCAGATCGAACGACACGCATCGACGCCTCCGTTATTGCTTCACCAGACTCCATTTCGTGACGATGGCGTCGCTGAATTGCGCGGCGTCCTGCGGGCACGACATCTCGTTGGCCTTTAGCGATACGGTCTTGCCGACAAAGGGTTTCAACTCGGCGGCCTCGGCGGCGCTGTTGGTCACGATCTGGAAAACTTCCGGGCCGGTTTCGAGATTGCACATGCCGCTCGGCGGCGGCAGGCGACGCGGCTCGCTGGTCAACTGATAAGTGACGACCTTGGTCCTTTTGCTTTTCATCGCCGTCAGTTCGCCGGACAGGACTTCTCCAGCATTGAGCGGCTTGGCTTTTGCCGCAAGCGCAGGCGCGCCCGACAGCACCAGACACATCAAACCGGCAGCAGATTTCAGAAACCGAGACGTCATGACATTTCCATTGCTAGAAGATTTTCAGAACAGTGTCCGCTGCCGCATTGCCGCCGACAGCGTTCCTTCGTCGAGATAGTCGAGTTCGCCGCCGACGGGCACCCCGTGCGCGAGACGCGTGACCTTAACATTCGCATCGTGCAAAAGGTCGGTAATGTAGTGTGCCGTGGTCTGGCCGTCGACGGTCGCATTCAGCGCCAGAATGATCTCGGTCACTTCCGGCGCCTGCGCGCGCTTCACCAGCGCATCGATGGTGAGATCGTCGGGACCGACGCCGTCGAGCGGCGACAGCGTGCCGCCGAGCACATGATAACGCCCGCTCGTTGCATGCGCGCGCTCCAGCGCCCACAGATCGGCGACATCGGCAACCACCACAATGATTGCCGGATCGCGCCGCGCATCGGTGCAGACCGTACAGGGATCGATCGTGTCGATGTTTCCGCAGGTCGAGCACACGACGATCTTGTCGATCGCAACCTGCAACGCCGACGACAGCGGCGTCATCAGCGCCTCGCGCTTCTTGATGAGATGCAGCGCCGCGCGCCGCGCCGAACGCGGGCCGAGGCCCGGCAGCCGCGCCAGCAGTTGGATCAGGCGTTCGATTTCCGGTCCCGCAACGGCAGTGGCCATACTCTAGCGTCCTGAATCCAAAGTTCGCCAAACTTCGCTGCAATCCCTTCTTGCGAACTTCGGATTCAAAGGGACGCTAGACAACTTATGATCGCTAATGCGGCATGGTTCAGAAGTTCTCTTAGAGGACCAGCGGCAAAAACGAAGAGAACTTCTGAACCGCCGCATTAGCCCAGACCCAATCCCGGCGGCAGGCCGAGGCCGCCGGTCAAAGCCTGCATCTTTTCCTGCATCGCGGCTTCCGCCTTGCGCCGCGCATCGTTCATCGCGGTCACGATCAGGTCTTCGAGAATTTCGACTTCATCCGCTTTGACGAGCGATGGATCGATCTTCACCGACTTCACGCCGCCCTTCGCGGTCATGCGCACGGACACGAGGCCCCCGCCGGAGACGCCCTCGACCTCGACATGGTCGAGTTCGTCCTGCATCGCCTTCATCTTCGACTGCAACTCGGCAGCCTTTTTCATCATGCCCATGAAATCAGCCATGACCTGTCCTTGCTCTCAATCGTTTAGAGATCGTCGTCGTCGGAGGTGCCGGCAGCATCCATCGGCGCATCGGAGGAATCGTCCTGCGCCAGACGCCGCACATCGACCACCTGCGCGCCGGGGAATTTCGCCAATACCGCCTGCACGCGCGGATCGGCGTGAACGCCGACGGTGAGCTGGTCCTTCTTCGCCTGCGCCTGCGCGCGCAGTGTCGGCTGGCCTTGTTCATTCGATACAATCACGGCCCAGCGTTTGCCGGTCCATTGTTCGAGCTTGCGCGACAGTTCATTGACCAGCGAGCGAGCGGCGGTGCGCTCCAGCGCCACTTCAAGTTTTCCGTCTTCCATCCGCACGAGCCGCATGTCGGCTTCGAGCGCGGTCTTGATCTGAAGGTCGCGCTTGGACGCGGCGAGCGCGACGAGTTCGGGGAACGTGGCGAGCTTGAGCTGTGGCGCGGCCTGCATGTTCGGAGCCGGTGCGCTCATTTGCGGGCGCGACATCGTCTCGCCGCCCGACGCAATCGCGCGCATCGGCAAACCCGGGTCGGACGCCATTGCGCCTGAGGGCGCACTTCGTGACGATCCATTACCGCTCGATGATGGCGACGCGCCGCCGTTCTGGTCGATCATCCTGATCGCCTCGTCGGGCGTCGGCAGGTCGGCGGCGTAGGCGATACGAACGAGAACCATCTCGGCGGCAGCCTGCGGACGAGTCGCGTTCTGCACTTCGGCGACACCTTTCAGAAGCATCTGCCACATTCGCGACAGTACGCGCATCGACAACTTCGCCGCAAAATCGCGGCCGCGCGTGCGCTCCGTTTCACCCAATGCAACATTGTCCGCCGTCGCCGGCACGACCTTGACGCGCGTGATGAAGTTGACGAATTCGGCAAGATCGCTGAGCACCACGACCGGATCGGCGCCGGTGTCATACTGTTCGCGAAATTCCTTGAAGGCGGCGGCGATGTCGCCCGACGCCAGCGACTGAAACAGATCGATGATGCGGGTGCGGTCGGCAAGGCCGAGCATCTGGCGGACGTCGTCGGCGCGCACCAATGCATCTGCACCGGCCTTGCCTGCGCCCGCCTTTGAGTGCCCTGAAAGTGATGAGCGTGCGCCCGCATGCGCAATCGCCTGATCGAGCAATGAGAGCGAATCTCGCACCGAGCCTTCCGCCGCGCGCGCAATCAAACCCAATGCCTCTGGCTCGGTCTTGACGCCTTCCTTTTCGGAAATGGACGCCAGATGCGCCATCAGCACGTCGGCATCGACACGCTTGAGATCGAACCGCTGGCAGCGCGACAAGACCGTGACAGGAACTTTGCGAATCTCGGTCGTCGCGAAAACGAACTTGGCGTGCTCCGGCGGCTCTTCCAGCGTCTTGAGGAAGGCGTTGAACGCCTTCTCCGACAGCATGTGAACTTCGTCGATGATGTAGACTTTATAACGCGCGCTCGACGGCGCGTAGCGCACGCCATCCGTAATCTGGCGCACATCGTCGATGCCGGTATGAGAGGCGGCGTCCATTTCCAGCACGTCGATGTGACGGCTTTCCATGATCGCCTGACAATGCACGCCCATCGTCGGCATGTGGACGGTCGGCCCCTTCACCGAGCCGTCCGGCAATTCGTAATTCAGCGCACGCGCCAGAATGCGCGCGGTCGTCGTCTTGCCGACGCCGCGAACGCCGGTGAGAATCCAGGCCTGCGGCACGCGCCCCGCCTCGAACGCATTCGAGATGGTGCGCACCATCGCTTCCTGGCCGATCAGATCGTCGAAATTCGAGGGGCGATATTTGCGGGCAAGGACGCGATAACCGCCAGAGCTTTGGGAAGAAACTTGCGTTTCGGGATGTCCAGCATCGCTCATCGATCGATCCGCCATTCCCGAACAAGCAGCGACGCAAACCCATGAGCGGGCGATCGTCGCGCACAAAATGAAGTAGGAGACTGACGAGCGACCCGATCCGGACCTCGTTAGGGCTGCTTCCTTTCGGACCTGACCCGGTTGGCGAGTGGCTCGTCCACCGCCAATCTCCCGTCTTCTATTTGGGGCCAAAAATTGCGGAAAGCAAGCGCCGGATTGCGCACGAAAATCCCGTTCTAAACAACAATTTACGCGATTTATCCGCGCAAAACGGGTAGTGATTTTCGCACATCGCGCGCAGCGTTCGGCGCAGCGAACGAATGGAATTCGGATGGACTGGTCGCTACACAGGCAACTCGAACAGGACACAATCAACATCGGCGATCTGCCGCTGTCGCGCGTGCTCGTCGTCAACGACGCGAATTATCCGTGGCTCATGCTGGTGCCGCGCAGGGCCGATGCGAAAGACCTGACCGATCTCGGCGAGGTCGAACAGGGCCAGTTGATGACGGAAATCAACCGCGTCGCGCGCGCGCTGCAATCGATCACCAAACCTGACAAGCTCAATATCGCGGCCCTCGGCAATGTCGTGCCGCAGCTTCATGTCCATGTCATCGCGCGCCGCACGTCCGATGCCGCATGGCCGCGTCCGGTGTGGGGCGTGGTGCCGCCGCTGGCGCACGATCCGCAGGAAATCGAGAATTTCATCCGCGCGCTGCGCAAGCTGATCTGGCTGAGCTGACTTTCCATCGAGAATTGCATGGCATCGAACGAACCATTTCCCCTCGGCCAACCCGGTTTCGTCTCAAATCCAATAGACCGCGCCGCGCATCTGCGGCTCGACGACGAAAAGCTGTTCGCGCTGGAAACGAGCAAGGATGCCCGCGCCTATGTGATCCACAAGGATTCGATTCTTGTCACACAAGGCGCGAATGGGACACGCGCGCTGCTTACGCTCGATGAGGCACGGAAATTCGGCGCCAATCCGGGGACGATTTTCCTTGGGCTGAAAGATGGCGCTGCGATTTTCGGCATGGGTATCCCTGCGGCGGCCGCCGAAGCTCTGATCGGCCGCAACGATGTGGCCGTCGAAAATCTGCGCGCGGTTGCGACGACAGGTGCCGTCGCGCCGCAGGAGCTTTCAACCATCGCGATGGCGAAATCGCTCGTGACCTGGCACCAGCGTCATGGATTTTGCGCAAACTGCGGCGCGCGCACGTCGATGAAGGAAGGCGGCTGGAAGCGGGAATGCCCGCAATGCAAGGCCGAACATTTTCCGCGTACCGATCCGGTCGTCATCATGCTGGTGACGAAGGGCGACAAATGCCTGCTCGGGCGGCAGGCGATTTTTCCGCCGACGATGTGGTCGTGCCTTGCGGGATTCGTCGAAGCCGCAGAGACCATCGAGAACGCGGTCCAGCGCGAAATCTTCGAGGAATCCGGAATCCGCTGCGAGGACGTGACATACTACATGACGCAGCCGTGGCCCTATCCGTCATCGCTGATGATCGGATGCACCGCGCGTGCGACGAATGACGACATCGTCGTGGATCGAAAAGAGCTTGAAGACGCGCGCTGGTTTACCCGCGATGAAGCATCCGCGATGCTGGCGAAGACACATCCGCAAGGGATGACCGGTCCTCATCCGGTCGCAATCGCGCATCACCTTCTGGCGAATTGGGTGAAAGCGAAGACTTAAAGCCCATTTCGATACACCGATTTGCGAAGGAACCCGATTGCCCGCACGCCGTTATTCTCCGTTGAGGCGGGCCATCTCATGAACATGCACAGCAGATCGCGCAAAAAGAAATCGCCACGAATTCTCTGCATCGGCATGCCGGTGCGCGATCTGATTTTCCGCGTTCACGGTTTGCCGGAGCGCGGCAACAAGGAACACGCGACGGGCTTCGTCGAACTCGCGGGCGGCAATTCGCTCAATGCCGGCGTTGCGATCGCGCGGCTCGGCGGCCGCGTCACACTGAGCGGCCCCATCGGCGGGCCACAGGAAAAGACCAGCGTCTACATCTACGATCAGATGCACGAGGAAGGCATCGACACTTCACATCTCGTCAAGATGCCGGGACTTGTGACGCCGATCTCCAACATCATGATCGATCCGTCGGGCGAGCGCACCATCGTTACCTATCGCGATCCGAAGCTGTGGACGGTGCAGCTGCCGGACGCCGACAAACTGCTGGCCGAATGCGATGCGATCCTCACCGAAAACCGCTGCGCCGAATTCGTCACCGACATCTGCACCGAGGCGCACCGGCGCGGCATTCCCGTCGTGATCGATGCGGACCGGCTGATGTCGCTGCGCGAAGGGCTGTTGCAGGTCTCGTCGCACATCATCTTTTCCTCCGAGGCGCTGCGCGCGACCGCCGGCGAGAGCGACGAGATCGCCTCATTGCGCAAGATCGCCAAACTGACGCCCGCGTTTCTCGGCGTCACCTCAGGCTCCCAAGGCGTCACTTGGCTCGACGACACGGGCGAGCCGAAGCACATGCCGGCCTTCCCGGTTCACACGGTCGATACGCTTGGCGCGGGCGATGCCTTCCACGGCGCGTTCACGCTTGCCATCGCCGAAGGCCAGCCGCTGGAGCAGGCGATGCGCTTTGCCGCAGCCACGGCCGCGCTGAAATGCACCCGCTTTGGCGGCGCCTTCGCCTCTCCGCAACGCATTGAAGTCGATGCGCTTTTGGCCTCGAGCACAGTCGCCCTTTCGGTCTAGAAGGCCTCAAAAGCGACCAAAGTCGCCTTGTCCGAGAAGATTTTTCTCTATATGAGGATTTCAACCTTCAAATATGGAAGAAAGTTCTTCTTATGACCGATCCTGCCGTAACCCCCATTCCGATCGAATCCCATCGCCGCCTCGACGCCATCGATCGCAAAATCCTCACCGTTTTGCAGGATGACGCCTCTCTCTCCGTCGCCGAGATCGGCGACCGCGTCGGGCTGTCCTCGACGCCGTGCTGGAAGCGCATCCAGAAGATGGAAGCCGACGGCGTGATCCAGAAGCGTGTGGCGCTGGTCGATCAGACCAAGATCGGTCTTGGCATCACGGTGTTCGTCTCGGTCGAGAGCGGCGATCACTCCGAAGCCTGGCTGAAGAAATTCGCCGATGCGGTCAGCGCGATGCCGGAAGTGATGGAATTCTACCGCATGGCCGGCGACGTGGACTACATGCTGCGCGTCGTCACCGCCGATATGGCGAGCTACGACGTGTTCTACAAAAAGCTGATCGGCGCGGTGGCGCTGAAAAACGTCACCTCAAGATTTGCAATGGAGAAGATCAAGTCGGTGACGGCGCTGCCGGTGCCGGCGCTCGTGGCGGCTTAAGGGCCGAATCTCCAGATCAGCGCGCCGCGCAACGTCTGCGCCTTGAACGCCGCATTGTAGAAGTCGCCAGGCGCGACTTCATACGTCTTGTTGCCGAAGTCGGCGTAGATGTATTCGAGGCGGGCGATAAAATTCGGCGTGAACATGTGGTCGATGCCGCCGCCGACATTCCAGCCCGGAAAGACCGCGCCGAAATTGTTGCCGGTGCCGCCGTCCTGAAACGTGAAGCCCGCAAGGCTGAAACCGCCGGAGGCGAAAATCAGCGTCGACGGCAGAATGATGTAGCCGATCTGGCCGCGGAGATAGCTGGTCCAGTCGACAAAATACTGGTTGGGCAAAACGATCGGCGGCGGCGGCGGCGGCAAACCCGTGCCGTGCAGATTTGCAGCGCCAATGTCGGCTTCCAGACCGAAAACGAAGTTGTCTTTCTGCCAGCGATAGCCTGCAAGGAATCCGCCGACGACGCCGTTCGTCGGCGCGCCGGCTTCGGTCAGCACGCCGTTGTCGAGAACGCGCGTGCGGCCCCAGTCGTAGCCAAGATGGCCGCCGATATAGGGGCCGGACCAGTCTGGAACAGGCGGAGGCGCGGCCGCAAAAGCGGAATTGCCCGCCAGCCCGGCGGTGAAAATAAGTGTGAGCAACCCGATCTTCACGCCGAAAACGCCCCGCCCCGATCTTGAAGTTGAAAACGGTAGCACCCCACCCACGATTCGTATGTGGCCCGAAAGCACCATTCACAGCCTATCGCCGCACTTCTTAGCAAGGCCTGCGGCTTTGCATTTTCCGGAATCCGCCAGCAATTGCTGTTGCCTAGCTGAAAACAGAGTTACTTCCGGTCGGCGACATCGTCGGCAAAGCCCTTGAGGAAAACCGCGCGGCGCGCGGTCTCGCGATTCATGCAATTGGCGATCATCGGGTTCGCCATCGTGCCCTGAAAATAGTCGTAATAAAACCGGCAGGTTGCGTCGCGCGATTGCAGCCAGATGCGCTGCATGTCGCGCAGCTTCTGCTGCTGCTCGGGTTCGAGTCCTTTCAGAAGCGCCTGATACGAGGCGTTAAGCACCCCGTCCCACTGCTTCTGCTCGTCGTCGAGACAGGCCGTCACTTCCGAATCGCGCCTGGCGCCTTCGTCGGGACCGATGCAGGGATTGGATGTCACGCCGATGCAGTCATCGGTGTTGGGCTTGGCTTTCGTTGCGGCAAGACAGGTATCGACACTCTGTTTTGCTTTCGGCGATTGAGCCTGCGCGACAGAACAGATGAGAATGGCGGCGAGGATTGCAAACAAGATTCTCACGCCGCCGTCTCCATCAAATCTTTTGATTGTATTCGCCGACTTCCGGATGCGTGCGAAGCACCGAGTCCATCGCCTCGAACATGTCGCGCATGCGCTTCTCCGACACCGGGCTTTCGACAACGACGACAAGCTCCGGCTTGTTCGACGAGGCACGCACGAGGCCCCATGAACCGTCCTCACATGTCACGCGCACGCCGTTGACCGTGACGAGATCGCGGATCGGCTGACCGGCGACCTTGTCGCCTTTTTTCTGCGCGGCCTCGAAATGCTTCACGACATCGGCGACGATTCCATACTTGGTCTCGTCCGAGCAATGCGGCGACATGGTCGGCGACGACCAGGTTTTCGGCAGCGCGTTTTTCAGGTCCGACATTTTCTTGGTCGGCGCGCGGTCGAGCATTTCGCAGACCGCAATCGCCGACACGAGACCGTCGTCATAACCGCGGCCTACGGGCGCGTTGAAGAAGAAATGTCCCGACTTCTCGAAACCAGCGAGCGCCTTCAACTCGTTGGTGCGCCGTTTCATATAGGAGTGGCCGGTTTTCCAATAAGTCGTCTTGGCGCCCTGCTTTTGCAGAACAGGGTCGGTGACAAACAGTCCGGTCGATTTCACGTCGACGACAAACTGCGCGTCCTTGTGGATCGCCGACATGTCGCGCGCCAGCATGACACCAACTTTGTCCGCGAAAATCTCCTCGCCGGTGTCATCGACCACGCCGCAGCGGTCGCCGTCGCCGTCGAAACCCAAGCCCACATCGGCCTTGTGTTCGAGTACCGCATCGCGGATCGCGTGCAGCATTTCCATGTCTTCGGGATTCGGATTGTATTTCGGAAACGTGTGATCCAATTCCACATCGAGCGGAACGACCTCGCAGCCGATCGCCTCCATCACCTTCGGCGCAAACGCGCCTGCCGTGCCGTTGCCGCAGGCGACAACGACTTTCAGCCTGCGCTTGAGTTTCGTCTTCTTCGTCAGATCGGCGATGTAGCGTGCCGGAAAATTCTCGTGAAACTGATAGCCGCCCGCCGGCTTCAGCTTGAACGCCGAATTGAGCACGATCTCCTTCAATCGCGTCATCTCGTCGGGACCGAAGGTGAGCGGACGGTTCGCGCCCATCTTCACGCCGGTCCAGCCATTGTCGTTGTGCGAGGCCGTCACCATCGCGACGCACGGCACGTCGAGATCGAATTGCGCGAAATACGCCATCGGCGTCACCGCAAGTCCGATGTCATGCACCTTGCAGCCGGATGCGAGCAGGCCGGAGATCAGCGCGTATTTGATCGACGCCGAATAGCTGCGGAAATCATGCGCGGTGACGATCTCCTGCTTCTGGCCGAGTTCGGCGATCAGCGTGCCGAGCCCCATGCCCAGCGCCTGAATGCCCATCAGATTGATTTCCTTGCCGAACAGCCAGCGCGCGTCGTATTCGCGAAAGCCGGTCGCCTTCACCATCGGCTCGGATTCATAGGCATAGGTGTTGGGGATCAGTTCGGGTTTCGGCTTCGGAAACATTCAGAGGGCCTCGGAAATGAAGGGCTTGTCGGACAGCAGACTTATCGAATGCTGTGGAGTATGAAAAGGCGGGAGCCGCCTTTTGGATAGGAATTGCGGCGGTTTGGAAGCAGTACGCGGAAGATATGGATCAGGAAAGCTGAACGCGACATGACCGACGCCCGCCTCAACTATCCTGCGACCGAACGCAACCGCGACGCCATTCTCGATGTGCTGCGCGGCGTGCTGCCGCGTTCCGGTGTGGTGCTGGAAATCGCCAGCGGCTCGGGCGAGCACATCGTGCATTTCGCGAAGGCTTTTCCGAATCTCGTTTTTCAGCCGAGCGACCCCGAAGACGCCGCGCGCGAGAGCATCGCGGCGTGGACCGGGGCGGCGGGCCTGAAAAATATTCAGCCGCCTGTTCTTCTCGATGCGTCGGCGAAAACATGGCCGCTGGACAATGCCGACGCGGTTCTTTGCATCAACATGATCCACATCGCGCCGTGGTCTGCGACCGAAGGTCTGATGCGGAGCGCTTCAAGGATTTTGAAACCCGGCGCGCCGCTTTATCTTTACGGTCCCTACCGGCAAGCGAATGTCGCGACAGCGCCCAGCAACGAGGCGTTCGACGAAAGTCTGAAATCGCGCAACAGCGAATGGGGTCTTCGCAATCTGGACGACGTCGCCGCGCTGGCGAAGCGCGAAGGATTTTTCGCGCCCGAAGTGACGTCGATGCCAGCCAATAATCTGAGCGTGGTGTTTCGAAAAAAGTAGTTCGTCATTGCGAGCAAAGCGAAGCAATCCAGCACGCGGACGATGGATTGCTTCGGCGCAAAGCGCCTCGCAATGACGTGATTTTATTGCTCCAGCACCAGCTTGCTGCCGTCGAATCCGAAACGCTTGAGCTTGGTCAGATACGAAAGGCCGAGCAGATTTTCCGACAGCGCCTCATCGGGCAGCACCATCGCATCGACATCGCGCACGACAAGTCCGCCGACATCGACTTCGGACAGACGCGTGCGTGCGCCCTTGATGGTGCCGTTGGCGGTCGAGACATTCGCGGTGTAGTCGCCTCGCGACGGCCGCACGCCGATCTGCGCTGCGGAGGATTCATTGAGCGCAATCACCGACGCGCCGGTATCGACCATGAAATTGACGCGGCGTCCGTCGATGCGTGCATCGGCCTGAAAATGTCCGCGCCCGTCACGCGCGATTTCGACGCTGCGCCCGCTTGGCACCGGCTGCATCGCGGCGAATGCGTTGACATTCTTTGCCTGTGAGATTGCTCGGGCCTGCGCCTTGTCGCTCGACATCTTGTCCGCGACATTGGCCATGTAGGTGCCCGAGACGGCCAGGGCCGCCGCGACGATCATGATGGTACGCATTACGCTCGACGCCCGTTTCTGGGATTTCGCCGCAGACTTCAACACACCGTTCTGGAAGTTGAACCTAACGCTGGCGGCGAAGCGCAGCTTTTATGGGATGACGGTGAGCGAAAGGTTAATTCGCACGCTCAAGTTCCGCGCGGTTTGACGCGTTTTGTCGGCAGCGCAGACGCGGGATCTTCTGGCCAAGGATGGCGCGGATAACGTCCGCGCAGATCGGCGCGCACGGCCGCATAGGAGCCGCGCCAGAATCCCGGCAGGTCGCGCGTCACCTGCACCGGGCGATGCGCCGGCGACAGCAATTCCAGCACCAGCGGAATTTTGCCTTTCGCGATGGAAGGATGTGCCGTCAGTCCGAACAATTCCTGCAACCGCACCGCAATCGTCGGGCCCTGCTCCGCTTCATAATCGATCGGCAGCGACGTTCCGGTCGGCGCCTCGAAATGCGTCGGCGCTTCGCGATCCAGTCGCGCACGCAATTCCCACGGCAGCACATTCATCAGCGCGTCGGACAAATCGCCAGACGAGAACTGCGCGAGCGATGTCTTGTCGAACAGCGCAGGCACGAGCCAGGTCTGATAGGACGTAGCCAACGCAACGTCGGATAAATCCGGCCATTCATCGGGCGAGGCCGCGCGGAGAAACATCACGCGATCGCGCCACTGCTTCAGCGGTTTCGACCACGGCAGGCGGTCAATACCGGCGGCGACAAGACCTTCCGCAAGCATGCGTGCGGTTTCGGCGGAGGGCGACACCGGCATGGTCTGTTCGGACAGCGTGATGGCGTGCAATTTTTTCCTGCGGCGAGCGCGCAGCGCCATCGCGGATTTGTCGAAAGCGACCTCGTCGTCCGTCTCGATGTGATCGGCGAATTGCGTCTCGATTTCGTTCTGCGTGATCGGCGCAGCCAGCAGAATGCGCCCGTTCGCGGCATTGCCGGTCAGTTCGGCAACCGCGATGTACGGCGACTTCGCGAGCGCCGAGGTCTGATCGACGCTCGCGCCACGCCCGTTGGCAAGCACGAACGATCCGTTGCCGCGATTGCGCGCGACACGATCCGGAAACGCCAGCGCGAGAATGCGGCCGGTCGAGAGTGTCACATCCTTCGCGGACATCTTCTCGCTTTGCGCCACCTGTTGAGTCCAACGTTGGGCAAGCTGCCTTGCGCTCTGCGCGCGCTGCGAACGGTCACGGCTGAAATTATCCAGCCGCGAATCGAGATCGGCGCCGTCGCCGCCAAGCCCGCGTTCGGTGAGAATAGCCGCGATTGCCGCAGCGTCGTCGCCCGCGCCGAGACGGTGCGAATCCACGATCATGCGCGCCAGACGCGGCGACAGCGCCAGCGCGCGAAGGCTCTTTCCTTCCGGCGTGATGCGCCCGTGTTCGTCGAGCGCGTTCAGTTCGCGCAGCAGTTCACGCGCTTCTTTCAGCGCGGGCGCTGGCGGCGTATCGAGAAACGCCAGCTTCGACGGTTCGCTGACGCCCCATTGCGCCAAATCCAAAACCAGCGATGACAAATCCGCAGAGAGAATTTCCGGCCGCGTGTAGGCGTCGAACGACGCCGTCTGTGGCTCATCCCACAAGCGATAACAGACACCGGGTTCGGTTCGCCCCGCACGGCCGCGTCGCTGATCGACCGCCGCACGCGAGGCGCGAATCGTTTCCAATCGCGTCAGGCCGATGTCCGGCTCGTAACGCGGCACGCGCGCCATGCCGGAATCGACAACGATGCGAACGCCGTCGATGGTGAGCGAGGTTTCCGCAATCGACGTTGCGAGCACGACCTTGCGGGTGCCTTTCGGCGCGGGCGCAATCGCGCGATCCTGCACGCTGGCATCGAGCGCACCGAACAGCGGAACGATTTCGATGCTCGCGTCATTCACACGCTCGCGCAGCATGGTCTCGGTGCGGCGGATTTCGGCGGCACCCGGCAGAAACGCCAGCACCGAACCAGCGTTGGCGCGCAGCGCCGTTGCAATCGCGTCCGCCATCTGCCGTTCGAGTTGAACATCCGGCTTGCGCCCGGCGTAGCGGGTCTCGACGGGATACGCCCGGCCTTCGCTAGCGATCACCGGCGCATCGCCGAGCAGTTTTGCCACACGCGCGCCGTCGAGTGTCGCCGACATCACGAGAATGCGCAGATCTTCGCGTAATCCCTGCTGAGCATCTCTTGCAAGTGCGAGTCCCAGATCGGCGTCCAATGAACGTTCGTGAAATTCGTCGAACAGCACGGCGGCGACGCCGCTGAGTTCAGGATCGTCCAGAATCTGCCGCGAGAAAATTCCCTCGGTGACGACTTCGATCCGCGTCTTCGGCGAAATTTTCGATCCGAAACGCACGCGATAGCCGACCGTCTCGCCGGCTTTCTCACCGAGCGTCTGCGCCATGCGTTCGGCGGCAGCGCGCGCGGCGATGCGGCGCGGCTCCAGCACGATGATTTTTTTATTCTTCGTCCAGGATTCATCGAGCAGCGCCAGCGGCACGCGCGTCGTCTTACCCGCACCGGGCGGCGCGACGAGGACAGCAGTGTTGCTGCGCGCAAGAGTTTGCGTCAGTTCGTCAAGAACAGCATCGATAGGGAGAGGTGAGGAAAAGTTCATATTGTCTGCGTCGTCCCCGCGAAAGCGGGGACCCATAACCACCGAACGCTGTTGAAAAGTACGAGGGCCATCAGCCTGCTCAGGGAGTATGGGTCCCCGCTTTCGCGGGGACGACAGAAAAAAGTCTATACCGCCCCGCGACCCACGCTCTCATAGATGAAGCCGAGCGCCTGCATGTCTTCGCGGCGATAGATGTTGCGCAGATCGACGATCACCGGCTGCGCCATCTCGCGCTTCAGGCGCGGCAGATCGAGCGCGCGGAACTGCACCCATTCGGTGACGATCACCAGCGCATCCGCGCCCCTGGCGCAATCGTAGGCGTCCTTGGCGTATTCGATGTCGGGCAATTCATGCTTCGCCGCTTCCATGCCGACCGGATCGTAGGCGCGCACCTTCGCGCCGAGATCGAGCAGGCCCGTCACCAGCGGGATAGACGGCGCTTCGCGCATATCGTCGGTTTCGGGTTTGAACGTCAGCCCGAGCACCGCGATATTTTTCCCGCGCAGATTGCCGCCCAGCGCCGATGAGACTTTGCGCGCCATCGCCCGCTTGCGGTTGTCGTTGACGGCGAGCACGGCCTCGACGATGCGCAGCGGCACATCGTGATCGAGCGCGGTCTTGACGATGGCGCGGGTGTCCTTCGGAAAGCACGAGCCGCCGAAGCCCGGACCGGCGTTGAGGAATTTCGCGCCGATGCGGTTGTCGAGCCCGATGCCGCGCGCGACTTCCTGCACATCTGCGCCGACTTTCTCGGCCAAATCCGCCATCTCGTTGATGAAGGTAATTTTCGTGGCGAGAAAAGCATTCGCCGCGTATTTGATAAGTTCGGCGGTGCGGCGCTCGGTGAACATGATCGGCGCCTGATTGAGGTAGAGCGGCCGATACACATCGCCGAGAATCTTTTTTGCGCGCTCGTCATCGGTGCCGACCACGATGCGATCCGGATGTTTGAAGTCGCGGATCGCCGCACCCTCGCGCAGGAATTCCGGATTCGACGCCACCGCAAATTCAGCCTTCGGATTCGTTTCACGAATGATGCGCTCGACCTCGTCGCCGGTCCCGACCGGTACGGTCGATTTGGTGACGACGACGGTGAATTTCTTCAGCGCCTTGGCGATGTCGCGCGCGGCGGCATGCACATAAGTCAGGTCGGCATGGCCGTCACCGCGCCGTGACGGCGTGCCGACCGCGATGAACACGGCGTCGGCTTCGCCGACCGGGCCTGCGATGTCAGTGGTGAAATCGAGCCGTCCGGCCTTCACGGAATCCGCGACAAGACGATCGAGGTCCGGCTCGAAGATCGGTATAGCGCCGCCCCTCAGCGCCGCGATCTTGGCGGCGTCGGTATCGACGCATGTGACGCGGTGGCCGAAATCGGCAAAGCAGGCGCCGGAAACCAGCCCCACATAGCCTGTGCCGATCATGGCAATCCGCATGAAACAACCTGCCCGAAATGGTTAACGCGAAAGCGCCGATTTGGCCGGTCTCTTAGCGCGTTTTCGGCGAAAGAGGCACAACATTTGTATGAATAAAGAAGAATGAAACACTCCGCGGCAATACTGCCCGGACGCGGCACTCAGCCGTGCAAAATCGAGACAGCATGAGCAATTCCGGCACAATTTCCGCAAGCCCCGCGTCCGAGCGCGTCGACTGGGTCGATTACGCCAAGGGCATCTGCATCGTCATGGTGGTGATGATGCATTCGACGCTCGGCGTGGAAGCCTCTGCCGGCAAGCACGGCTTCATGCATGTGCTGGTCGAATTCGCCCGTCCGTTCCGCATGCCGGATTTCTTCCTGATCTCGGGATTGTTTCTTGCACGCGTGATTGATCGCGACTGGCGGACCTATCTGGATCGCAAGGTCGTCCACTTCTTCTATTTCTATTTCCTGTGGGTGGCGATCCAGTTCGCGTTCAAGGCGCCGGGTTTTGCCGCCGATCACGGCTGGGCGCATGTTGGGTTCCTTTATCTCGAAACCTTCTACGAGCCGTTCGGCACGCTGTGGTTCATCTACATGCTGCCGGTGTTCTTCGTGCTCACGAAAGCGACGCTTCGGATTCCCGCGCCATTGATCTGGCTTGTGGCGGCGGCGCTGGAGATGGCGCACATCCAGACCGGCTGGACGGTGATCGACGAATTCGCCGCGCGCTTCGTCTATTTCTATTCGGGCTATCTGTTCGCGAATTACGTTTTCAGGTTTGCATCCTTCGTGCAGGCCTGGCCGATCGTCGCTGCCTATCTTCTTGCCGTCTGGTTCGTTGCCAACAGCCTGCTCGTGTTCGCCGATCTCGCGATCCGCCCCGGTATTTCGCTGGTGCTCGGAATGGCCGGCGCGCTCGCGGTGATCGCTGTCGGCGCGCTATTGGCGAAAATGAAGTGGCTCGACGGACTTCGGTTCTGCGGCGAGCATTCCATCGTGATCTATCTCGCGTTCTTCCTGCCGATGGCGGTGGTGCGCGTCGTTCTGCTGAAGCTCAACATTCTCGATGTCGGTCTCGTCTCACTGATCGACACGATCTGCGGCGTGCTCGGCGCGCTGGCGATCTGGCGCTTTGCGATGCGCACAGGTCTCGGCTTCCTGTTCGTGCGGCCGCAGCGTTACTGGATCGCGCCGAAACAGCCGCGCCGGACATTGCAGGCGGCTGAGTAACACCGCTTTTTCCGGTTTAAATCTGTCCGTCAACGGGTGTCATTCTTGGGGAGAAATCCCTAAGTTACGCCCATGCCGAAAAAGCCTGCTCCGAAAAAATCCGCCGCAGCGAAAGCGCCTGCCAAATCCGCGAAGGCAGCGCCGCCCAAAGCCGCCGCGAAAAAATCCGGCAAGGGCGATCACATTTTTCTGGTCGACGGCTCCGGCTACATCTTTAGAGCCTACTTCCAGTCCATGAATATGGACAAAAAATACAACTACCGCTCCGACGGGACGCCGACGGGTGCTGTAAGAACATTTTGCGACATGCTGTGGAAGCTGATGCGCGACATGCCGGCCGACAACCGTCCGACACATCTCGCCATCGTATTCGACAAATCTGAAAGCACTTTCCGCAACGAAATTTATCCTGAATACAAAGCTCATAGAGATGAGCCGCCAGCGGATCTCATCCCTCAATTTCCTTTGATGAGAGAGGCGGTAAAGGCCTTCGATCTGCCCTGCATCGAACAGCTCGGCTTCGAGGCGGACGATCTGATCGCGACTTATGTGCGCGAGGCATCCGAGCGCGGCGCGACGGCGACCATCGTCTCCAGCGACAAAGACCTGATGCAGCTTGTGACGAAGAACGTGTCGATGTTCGACACCATGAAAGACAAGCGCATCGGCATTCCCGAGGTGATCGAGAAATTCGGCGTGCCGCCGGAGAAGGTCGTCGAAGTGCAGGCGCTCGCAGGCGACAGCGTGGACAACGTGCCGGGCGTGCCGGGCATCGGCATCAAGACCGCCGCGCAACTGATCGTCGAATACGGCGATCTCGAAACGCTGCTCAAGCGCGCGGGCGAAATCAAGCAGCCGAAACGCCGCGAGGCGTTGATCGAAAATGCCGAGAAGGCGCGCATCTCGCGCCGTCTGGTGCAGCTCGACGACGAAGTAAAGCTGGACGTGCCGCTCGACGATCTCGCCGTGCACGAGCCCGATCCGAAAAAGCTGATCGCGTTTCTCAAGGCGATGGAATTTTCGACACTGACGCGCCGCGTTGCGGATTATTCCGAGATCAACGCCGCCGAGATCGAGCCCGATACGAAGTTGAAAAGCGGTGCGAGTGGCGTTCCTTCCCCCCTTGTGGGGGAGGGACAGGGTGGGAGGTCATCGAACTCCGGCGCTGGAATACCCCCCTCCCCACCCCTCCCCCACAAGGGGGGAGGGAGTCAAAACGCGAACGCCTCACCCGCAAACCAGAACACGCCACAGACGCTGGCCGCATCGCGCGGCGAGATCGCGCGCAAGACGAAAATCGACCGCAGCAAATACACCACGATCCGCACCCTCGATCAGTTGAACAAATGGATCGCGCGCGCGCATGAGATCGGCCATGTCTGCGTCGACACCGAAACCACGAGCCTCGATCCGATGCAGGCGGAGCTGTGCGGCATCTCGCTCGCATTGGGACCGGATGAGGCCTGTTATGTGCCGCTGATTCACAAGCAGGGCGGCGACGGCGCGGGACTGTTCGCGGGCGGGCTCGCACCGGATCAGATGAAGACGGCGGACGCGATCAAGGCGATCAAGGCGCTGCTCGAAGATGCAAGCATCCTCAAGATCGGACAGAACTTGAAGTTTGACGCGCTGGTGTTCGCGCAGCACGGCATCGAGATGCGCTGCATCGACGACACGATGCTGATGTCCTACATCCTCGATGCGGGGCGCTCGTCGCACGGCATGGACGCGATGAGCGAGCGTTATCTCGGTCATAAGCCGGTGAGCTATGAGGAGGTCGCGGGCAGCGGCAAGAACCAGATCAGCTTCGATCAGGTGACGATCGAGAAGGCGACCGAATACGCCGCCGAAGATGCCGACGTCACGCTGCGGCTGTGGAATGTGCTCAAGCCACGCCTCGTCGCCGAACACATGAACACGCCTTATGAGACGCTGGAGCGTCCGATGGCCGGCGTGCTGGCGCGCATGGAGGGACGCGGCATTTCCGTCGACCGTCAGGTGCTGTCGCGCCTGTCCGGAGATTTCGCGCAGACCGCAGCACGTCTCGAATCCGAAATTCGCGACATGGCCGGCGAGCCGGTCAATCCGGGAAGCCCTAAGCAGCTTGGCGACATCATGTTCGGCAAGATGCAGTTGCCGGGCGGCACGAAAACCAAAACCGGTGCGTGGTCCACCTCCGCCTCGATCCTCGAAGACCTCGCGGAAGAAGGCCACGAATTCCCGCGCAGGATTCTCGACTGGCGTCAGGTGTCGAAACTGAAATCGACCTATACGGACGCGCTGCCCGAATACATCAATCCGCGCACCAGGCGCGTCCACACATCCTACTCGCTGGCATCGACCACGACAGGTCGCCTGTCGTCGTCGGAGCCGAACTTGCAGAACATCCCGGTTCGCACCGAGGATGGCCGCAAAATCAGAAAAGCCTTTATCGCCATTCCCGGACATAAATTGGTGTCGGCGGATTACTCGCAGATCGAATTGCGGCTGCTCGCCGAGATCGCCGACATTCCGGCGCTCAAGCAGGCGTTCAAGGACGGTCTCGATATTCACGCGATGACGGCGTCGGAAATGTTCGGCGTGCCGATCAAGAACATGCCGGGCGAAGTGCGCCGCCGCGCGAAAGCAATCAATTTCGGAATCATCTACGGTATCTCCGCGTTCGGCCTTGCCAATCAGCTCGGCATCCCGCGCGAGGAAGCCGGTGCCTATATCAAGAAATATTTCGAGCGATTCCCAGGCATCCGCGCCTACATGGACGAGACGCGCGATTTCTGCCGCGAACATGGCTATGTCGAAACGCTGTTCGGCAGAAAATGCCATTACCCCGACATCAAGTCGCCGAACCCGTCGATCCGCGCCTTCAATGAACGCGCTGCGATCAACGCTCGCCTTCAGGGTACAGCCGCCGACATCATTCGCCGCGCGATGATCCGCATGGAAGACGCGCTCGCGGCGAAAAAGTTATCCGCGCAGATGCTGTTGCAGGTTCACGACGAACTGATCTTCGAAGTGCCGGATAAGGAAGTCGAGAAAACCTTGCCCGTGGTTCAGAAAGTCATGGCGGACGCGCCGTTCCCCGCCGTCGCATTGTCGGTGCCGTTGCAGGTCGAAGCGCGTGCGGCGAATAATTGGGACGAAGCGCATTGACCGGCGCACAACGCGCATGAGCGGCCTGCTCGCCAATCCGCTGCTTGCATTTGCAGTCACAGCCCTGATCGTCGAGCTGACGCCCGGTCCCAACATGGCCTATCTCGCAGCCCTTTCGCTGTCGAAAGGCCTGCGCGCCGGCGTCGCGGCGGTGGCCGGCGTTGCGCTCGGGCTGGCGCTGGCGGGGCTGGCGGCGGCACTCGGGCTCGCGGCGATCATCGACAATTCGCGCATTCTCTACGAGGCCTTGCGATGGGGCGGCGTGGCCTATCTGCTGTGGCTCGCATGGGAAGGCTGGTCCGAACAAAAGGACATCGCCTCGGCGCAGACGCCCGATGCCCACGGCGTTCCGCGCACGGCGTTCACCCGCAGCCTTATGGTCAACATGCTCAATCCGAAGGCGGCGATTTTCTATGTCGCCGTGCTGCCGGAGTTCGTGCAGCCCGAGCGCGGGACTGCGCTGTCGCAGACCGCGCTATTGTCGACGATGTATGTTGCCATCGCAACCGCCGTTCATCTTGGAATCGTTCTGCTTGCCGGATCGCTTCAGGCGACGATCCATTCGCCGCAAAAGCTGCGGTGGATACGAAAGAGCCTCGCTGTCGCGCTCGCCGTGATCGCCGTGTGGTTCGCGTTCAGCACACGGCGCGGCTAGTTGAGCTTCACCTCGAATCCCCGCTTCACCGCAGGCCGCGCCATCAGCGCGGCGTACCATCGCCCGACATTCGGAAAATCGCCGAACGACACTTTGTGGCGCTCGTGCCGCCAGGCCCAGCCGAGAATGGCGATGTCGGCGACCGAATATGTGTCCGCGACGAATTCGCGATCCGCAAGACGCCTGTCGAGCACGGCGTAAAGCCGCCGTGTCTCTTTCATGAACCGCTCAAGCCCGTAGCGGCGTTCGGTCTCGTCTTTCAGCGCGATGAAGTGATGCACCTGCCCCGGCATCGGGCCGAAGCCGCCCATCTGCCACATCAGCCATTCCAGCACCGGAATGCGCTCGCCCAAATCGCGCGGCAGCAGCTTGCCGGTTTTCTCGCCGAGATAAAGAAGGATCGCGCCGGATTCGAAAATGCTGACCGGCCTGCCGTGCGGCCCCTCGGGATCGACGATGGCGGGAATCTTGGCGTTCGGACTGATCCTGACGAATGCCGGGGAATTCTGCTCGCCCTTGCCGATATGGATGGGATGCACCTTGTAGGGCAGTTCCATTTCCTCCAGCACAACACTGATTTTGCGTCCGTTCGGCGTATCCCATGCGTAAAAGTCGATTGTCATTTCCATTGCCTTGACGATTGAACCTGCGCTGTTGACGGTGCGCGATCCGCTCTGGAATGTCCACGCCGCTGCCGCTAAGTTCGCGCCGCATCCTCACATCGGCGAGATTTCCCGTGTCCGTTTCCGCATCCCGCGCCCGTCTTGCAAAAATCATCGCCACCCGCTCGTTCGGGCGCGGCGAAATCACGCTGGCTTCCGGCCGCAAGAGCGATTTCTATTTCAACCTTAAGCCGACAATGCTCGATCCCGAGGGCGCAGCACTGCTCGCCGAACTGTCGCTCGACGCGTTGAAGGACGACAAGATCGACTATATCGGCGGGTTGGAAATGGGCGCGGTGCCGATCGCCGGCTCCATCGCGCAACTGTCGTGGATCAAGGGTCATCCGATCGCCGCCTTCTTCGTGCGCAAGAAGCCGAAAGAGCATGGCGCGAGGCTTGCGGTGGAAGGTTTGGCGAAAGGCGAAACGCTGACCGGCAAGCGCGTCGTCATCGTCGAGGATGTCACCACCACCGGCGGCTCGGCCGTCAAGGCGGTCGAAGCGGTGAAGGACGCCGGCGGCGAAGTCGTCATGGTGTTCACGATGGTGGACCGCGAGGAAGGCGCGACAGAAAACTTCAAGCAAGCCGGTGTCGCGTTCCGCTCGCTCTACAAGGCCGCGGAATTCCTGAAGGGCTGACGCGATGCGTGCGCTGTTGGTGAGCATCGCGCTTGGCCTGACGGTGTCACCCGCCTTCGCATCTGACGGACTCGACGGCAGCAAGCTCTCGATTCTGTGGGCGCTGCCTTTCACCGGCATCCTTCTTTGCATCGCGACCGGCCCTGTGTTCTATCCGCATCTGTGGGAACGTCACTTCGGCAAGTTCACCGCGTTCTGGTCCGCGCTGATCGTCGTGCCGCTGTTTTTGACGGCGGATTATCACACCGTCACAACGACGCTCGCGCATACTGCGCTGCTCGAATACATGCCGTTCATTCTGTTGCTGCTGGCGCTGTTCACGATTGCCGGCGGCATCTATCTCGAAGGCAATCTTCACGACAGCGTGCTGACCAACACCGTGCTGCTCGCGGTCGGCGCACTGATGGCAAGCGTCGTCGGCACCACGGGAGCCGCGATGATTCTCATCCGCCCGCTGATCCGCGCCAATGACGACCGCAGATACAATGCGCATGTCGTCGTGTTCTTCATCTTTCTCGTCGCCAATATCGGCGGCGCGCTGTCGCCGCTCGGCGATCCGCCGCTGTTCATCGGATTCCTGAAGGGCGTCGATTTCTTCTGGACCGCGAAATATCTCTGGCGGGAAACGCTGTTCGTCGGCGGCATCGTTCTGGCCGTCTTCATGCTGATCGATTTCTATCTTCATCACCGCGAAGGAAATTTTCCGCGTCGCCAGGACCCGACACCGGACAAGCCGCTCAGGCTTCACGGCAAGGTCAATATCGTGCTGATCGCCATCGTCATCGCCGCCATTCTGATGAGCGCGCAGTGGAAGCCGGGCGTCAGCTTCCTGATTGCGGGGGCAGAACTTCAGATTCAGGATCTGGCGCGCGACGTGATCTTCGTCATGGTGACGATCTGGTCGCTGGCGCTGACACGAAAATCGGATCGCGCCGCCAATGGATTTTCGTGGGGGCCGATCCGCGAGGTCGCGATATTATTCGCCGGAATTTTCATCTGCATCGTTCCGGTGATGGCGATGTTGCAGGCGGGAACGAAGGGGCCGTTCGCGGGATTGATTGCGCTGGTGACAAATGCCGACGGCAGCAACAATGCGGCGGCGTATTTCTGGCTGACGGGGATTCTGTCGTCGTTCCTCGACAACGCGCCGACCTATCTGGTGTTCTTCCAGCTCGCGGGCGGCGATCCGCAAATTCTGATGACCGCGAAGGCCGCGGCGCTTGCCGCGATTTCCGCGGGCGCGGTCTATATGGGCGCCAACACCTATATCGGAAACGCGCCGAACTTCATGGTCTATGCCATCGCGCGCGAGGCCGGGGTGAAGATGCCGAGCTTCTTCGGCTACATGATCTGGTCGTGCGCGGTTTTGATTCCAACATTCGTGCTGGCGACATTCGTGTTCTTCAGGCCATGAGCCGACGCGAAGCGCCGCGCGCGCCTTAACCCTAACCCCGCGTTTACCTCCCCCCGCTAAGGTGCCTCCCGTTCGGGCAAGTGCTCGCCCGGACGCGTAAGCGTTGCGTGAGTGGGGTATTAAGGTTGCGTAAAGAGTTGAGTGTTTCGCGCATGCGGCGCCGCATGACGCCCGTTCTCGCCGTGCTTTATGTCGCTGCGCTCGCGCCCGGCGTCGCTTCGGCGGGCTTCTTCGATTTTCTGTTCGGCAACAGCGAGCCGGCCAAAGCGCCAGCGCCGCCGTCGCAGACGAGTTCCTATGCCGACCCGTCCACTCCGTCGGCCTATCCCACCATACCCGCGCCAGTATCTTCCGGCGGCGGCCGCTTCACCGCGTTCTGCGTGCGCACCTGCGACGGCCGCTATTTCCCGATCAGCGCGCGCGGCGGCGCGACACCGGCGCAGATGTGCCAATCGTTCTGCCCGGCAAGCGGCACGAAAGTTTTCTCCGGCAACAGCATCGACTACGCCGTCGGCAACATGGGCGAGCGTTACGTCGACATGCCCAACGCCTTCGCTTATCGCAAATCCCTGAAAGCCGACTGCACCTGCAACGGCCGCGACTCCACGGGCCTCGCGCCGGTCGATCTATCGCTCGACACAACCTTGCGTCCCGGCGACATCGTCGCGACCTCGAACGGCCTCGTCGCCTATTCGGGCATCAAGACCGCGATGGGTCAGACCGCGGAATTCACACCGGTCGCGAACTATCCGGGACTGACTTCGGACGTGCGCGCACGGCTCGGCGAGATGAAGGTTGCGCCGGTCGCGGCTGAAATCACCGACGATGCGCCGTACACATCGTCGATCTCGAACGAAGCGAAGCAGGACGCGCTGCGCCCGCTGCTCGATCAGTTGCCGCCGCTGCCGGCCGGCGAGTTCAAAGCCGCGCCTGCGATACGCGCCAAGCGCGCGGATGTGAACTGAAGCCATCTTCGATGTCGTCCCGGCGAAGGCCGGGACCCATACTCCCTGAACTAAATCGGGAGGTGCTGGAGCATGATCCGAACCACAAAACCGGATTTGATGGTTATGGGTCCCCGCCTGCGCGGGGACGACCGAATGGTTCACCGCCCGACGATCACACCGATCACGTTGGGCGACGACATGAACGTCTCTTCCATCCGCATGCGCGACTTCGCCCTGATCTCAGGCGTCAGCAATCCGCGCAACTCTGCAAGTATCATCCAGCAATAGCCCCACCAGTCGGTGAGGATGCCGTCGTCGTCCACGAGATCGTAACCGTGGGAGGCCGCGAACATGCGCGCATGCGCCTCGTCCAGTGTGTCGAGAAATTCGTGGTCGTTCGGCGCGAACAGATCGTCGGTGATGTCGTCGGTGGTGTAGCCCCACACCGACATGCACACCGCGTTGAACTCGCGGTCGATCTGGTCGTCGTCCACGCTGCGGACCCGGGAGGCGGCATGCAGCCGCGACAGCGTCCGCGCGAAGTCCGCGATCCGCGTCAGCGCGGTGTCGTCGAAAGCGATATTGGACATGTAGTCCTCATAGCCCGTTGTGACCCAAGATATGGTGGTGCAGGCGCACCGAATCACAATGATATATCAAGCACTTGCTAAAGTGTTCTTAATTTGTTCTTTTTTTCTCGCCAATCGTTGCGGAAAGTTCCGCTCCAGCACAGGATACCTCCGCATTCACAGGGGGCTCCAATGACGCAGATGTTTGCCGCGATCCGCAGAGGAAAAGTGAAACCGGGCATGGCACGGGAATTCGCCAAGCGCGTCGAGGCCGGCGCGTTGCCGGTGATGAAAAAGATGGATGGGTTCAAGGCGTATTATCTCGTGATGGGCGGCGAAGACACGGTGTTCGCGTTATCGCTGTTCACCAACAAGGCCGTGGCCGAAAGCTCGACGGAAAAGCTGATGCCCTGGATCAGGGAGAACCTCGGCCCGCTGCTCGCCTCTCCGCCCGATCCCGCCGACGGCGAAGTGCTGATCGCTTATTCCGTCTGAAATAGCCGAAGCACAAAATCGCAATGCCGGCGCGTAACCGATGTGTCGCATTTCATCGTCATGAAAGATGCGGCACACTCGGACGCGAGGCAGACATGGCAAACGGAACGGCACTTCTGGGAACCTGGCGGATGACGTCCTGGACCCGCACGTCGGTTGCGAACGGCGCGGTGACAGACGCGCTCGGTCCCAATCCGATCGGCTATATCGCCTATCACGCCGATGGCCGGATGATGGCGCTCGTTCTCCGGCGCGACAGGCCTATGCCGAAAGGCACGATTCCGACGAATGACGAAAAGGCCGCGCTGTACGATTCAATGCTGGCCTATTCGGCGTCCTACACGCTTCACGACGACAAAGTCATTCATCATGTCGACGGATCGTGGAATCCGGCCTGGGGTGTGACGGATCTCATCCGGCCCTACACGCTCGAAGGCGACACACTCGTCATCAGCGGTGCCCCCGGTGAGGACCCTGTGACCGGAGAGGAAGTCATTTACCGGATGGAATTCCGCAAGGTCTAGATTGGCGAGCAGACGCCGCCGGCTTCGCTTTTTGCGGAAATGCCGCGTGGAATTTCCGCCATCAACCCGCTAGAAGCCCCGCATGAACGACTTCGCGCAGGCGCTGGCATCCGCATTTTCGATGATCCGCAATCTCGATCCTGCGATTGCGGGAATCGTTCTGCTGTCGCTGCGCGTCAGTCTCACCGCCAGCATCATCGCAATGATCCTCGGCGCGCCGATGGGGGCGTTGCTCGCGGTGACGCAGTTTCGCGGGCGGCAGGGTGTCATCGTGTTCGCGAACGCGCTGCTCGGATTGCCGCCGGTGGTGGCCGGGCTTGCGATCTATCTTCTGCTGTCTCGGTCGGGACCCTTGGGATCGGCGGGTCTGCTGTTCACGCCGGCGGCGATGATTATCGCGCAGGTGGTTCTCATTACCCCCATTATCGCAGTTCTCGTGCATCGCCCGCTGTCGTTGCTGTGGGGCGAATATGGCGACCTGATGCAGTCGGACGGATTGTCGAAGGCTCACAGCATGCGGCTTCTGTTTTCCATCGGGCGCGCGTCGCTGATGACGGCGTTCCTCGCAGCCTTCGGACGCGCCATCGCCGAAGTCGGCGCCATCATCGTGGTCGGCGGCAACATCGACGGCTTCACGCGCACCATGACGACGGCCATCGCACTCGAAACCGGCAAGGGCGATCTGCCGCTCGCGCTCGGTCTCGGCATCATCCTGCTGACGATCAGCACGATCGTCAGCACGACGGCGTTTCTGCTAGTTGCCGGAGTTCGGGAAAAATAGCGGCTCGCCGCCGATCTGATAGTCGCCGATGGCTTTCTGGCCGTCCTGCGACACCAGCCAGTCGACGAAGGCCTGTCCGTCCTTCGCCTTGACGTTCGGATATTTCGCCGGATTGACCAGCATCACGCCGTACTGGTTGAACAGCCGCTTGTCGCCCTGCGCAACGATCACGAGATCGCCGCGATTCTTGAACGACAGCCATGTGCCGCGATCCGACAGCACATAGGCGTTCGACGACGACGCCATGTTGAGCGCCGGGCCCATGCCCTGCCCGATCTCGCGGTACCAGCTGCCCTTGCCCTGTTCGACATCGATGCCGGCATCTTTCCACAGACGTAGTTCGGCAGCATGTGTGCCGGACTTGTCGCCACGCGAAATGAACGGCGACTTGGTATCGGCGATGGTTTTCAGCGCGGCGTTGATGTCCTTGCCGCCCATGATTTTCGCCGGATCGGATTTCGGGCCGATCACGACGAAGTCGTTGTACATCACGTCTTGACGCCTGGTCGCAAAACCCTCGCCGAGAAATTTTTCTTCCGCCGCCTTGTCGTGAACGAACACCACATCGGCATCGCCGCGGCGTCCGATGTCGAGTGCCTGTCCTGTTCCCACCGCAACCACCTTCACGGCGATTCCGGTTTTGTCGGTGAACTTCGGCAGCAGAAATCCGAACAGGCCGCTCTGTTCAGTCGACGTCGTGGACGCCACGGTGATGAAGCGATCCTGCGCGGATGATGGAGCAGCGAACGCGACGAGCGATGCGATCATCGCAAAACAAAAATGAGCCGATAGGCGTTTCATATGAAAACTCCGCTGAAAGATTTTCAGTCGGATAGAACGTGTTTCACCGTGAAGGTCAATGCGGCGTGGCGCGTCAGCCCAGCGACTCTTTGGCCTCGCCGCTGTCGCGCGACACGACGTTGACCTGCGTGACGCCGCTGATGCCTTTGATCTTCTCGACGAAGGCCGCGATGTCATTTGAGGAAACCCGCGCGAGGATCACGGTGAGATCGTCCACTCTGGTGTTGCGCGCTTTCGCCAGAAACCGTTTGATCTGGCCGCGCCGCACCTGAAGCGTTTCTTTCAGAATTTCCGGCGTCAGCGCGCCGCGTTTGGTCTCAATCGCAAGACGGCAGGTCTGATTGTGGTCTCGATAGAGTTCTTCCAGCGGCTTTACGCCGGCGAGAATGACGAGGATGACGCCGGTCGAAGCGGCCGCCGCGAAATACAATCCGCCGCCGACCGCAAGACCGATTGCGGCCACCGTCCAGATGCTTGCAGCAGTGGTCAGCCCGCGCACGATTTCGCCGCGCGCCAGAATTGCGCCTGCGCCGAGAAAGCCGATGCCGGACACGACCTGCGCGGCGACACGCGACGGATCGAGTACGACATGTTCCTGATTGAGCGACAGCGAGAATCCGAACGCCGAGACAATCATAAAGAGGCACGCGCCGACGCAGACCAGCATGTGCGTGCGGATGCCGGCTGCCCACAACAGCCGCTCGCGTTCAAATCCAATAAGGCTGCCGAGCAGCGCCGCCGTCAGCAGCCGTTCGAGGATGTCGATATTGCCGAGCATGGTCATGCCGATCTCCCTCGCAGTCGCAGCCACCTAGTAGATGACAACGAATACGGATGAATCAACAAAAAAGGGCGGCCCTAACGGACCGCCCTTTGAATTCGCGAATGCGGGAAAATTATTCCGCAGCGAGCTTGAGATCGGGAGCCGCCGCCTTCACGTCGGCATCGACATGGCTCTCGTACTTCTCGAAGTTCTTCTGGAACATGCCGACGAGCTTGCGCGCGGTGACGTCGAACTCGGCCTTGTCCTTCCAGGTGTTGACCGGATCGAGAATTTCGGTCGGCACGCCGTCGAGCTTGGTCGGCACCGCGAAGCCGAAATATTTGTCGGTGCGGAATTCGACGTTGCGCAGCGAGCCGTTCAGCGCCGCCGTCAGCAGCGCGCGCGTGACTTTAATCGGCATGCGATGGCCGACGCCGTATTTGCCGCCGGTCCAGCCGGTGTTGACCAGCCAGCAATCGACATTGTGCTTGGCGATCAGGTCGCGCAGCAGCGTGCCGTATTCGCTCGGATGCAGCGGCAGGAACGGCGAACCGAAGCAGGTCGAAAATTCCGGCTCGGGATCGTTACCCAAACCACGCTCGGTGCCCGCGACCTTCGCGGTATAGCCGGAGAGGAAGTGATACATCGCCTGCGCCGGCGTGAGCTTGGCGATCGGCGGCAGCACGCCAAACGCGTCGGCGGCCAGCATCACCAGATTCTTCGGATGACCAGCACGGCCGGTGCGGGATGCGTTCGGGATGAAATCCAATGGATAAGCGGAGCGGGTGTTCTCGGTCTTCGAGCCGTCGTCGAAATCCGGCACGCGGGTTTGCGGATCGAGCACGACGTTCTCAAGCACAGTGCCGTAGCGCGTGGAGGCCGCGAAAATATCGGGCTCGGCTTCCTTCGACAGCTTGATGGTCTTGGCGTAGCAGCCGCCCTCGAAGTTGAAGATGCCGTCCTTGCCCCAGCCGGTCTCGTCATCGCCGATGAGCGTGCGGTTCGGATCGGCGGAGAGCGTGGTCTTGCCTGTTCCTGAAAGTCCGAAGAACACAGCCGAGTCGCCGTTCGGGCCGACATTGGCCGAGCAATGCATCGACATCACGCCCTTCTTGGGCAGGTAATAATTTAGTGTCGTGAACACCGACTTCTTCATTTCGCCGGCATATTGCGAGCCGCCGATCAGCACGATCTTGCGCGCGAAATCGATGCCGACGACGTTTTCAGATTTGCAGCCGTGACGCTTCGGATCGGCCTTGAACGAGACCAGATCGACGATGGTCATTTCCGGCATGTAGGAGGCAAGCTCCTTCAGCTCGGGACGGATCAGCATGGTGCGGATGAAAAGAGAGTGCCAGGCGAGTTCGGTAAAGACGCGAACCTTGATGCGGTTCTCGGGATCGGCGCCGCCGTAGAGGTCCTGCGCGAACAGCGTTTTGCCTTCGGCGTGTTTCAGGAAGTCCTGATAGAGGGTCTCGAACTGTTCCGGCGTGATCGACTGGTTGTTGGCCCACCACATCGTCTTGTCGGTGGTGGTGTCGCGGACGGTGAATTTGTCTTTGGGCGAGCGGCCGGTGAAAACGCCGGTTTCCGCGCACAGCGCGCCGCCGTCGGTCAGTTCGGCCTCATTGTTCTTGAGGGCATGCTCATAGAGAGCAGAGGTGCCGAGGTTCCAGTTCACGGCTCCGAGATTTTTGAAGCCGAATTTGTCGGCGCCGAAGGCACCGTTGCGCACGCCAGTCTCTTTCACGAAACTCTCCCTCTATACCGCTTGTCGTCCGGCGCATGTGTCAGGCGCCTGTCGCGGGTGCCGGGCATCATATCGCCGGGCTGTCATCCGGGCGACTTAATAGTGTCCAACGCCCACCTTGCCAAGCCGATCCTTCGGTAATTGGTTTATGGCGGCGAGGCTTGATCTGGATCAACGCCGTTTTTCCAAGGATTCACGGCACTTGCGGGACTAGCGCGGCACTTTGCGAGCGTCGTCCGCAAGCTGTTTCAGTGTTTGCCGCAGTGCGGTTGGGGCGGCGATGCGCCGCGGAAAATCCAGCCTCAGGACGCGGCTACCGTCCGCCATATCGAGGCCGCCGGGATCGCAGCCCGTCGCACGCCATTCGCCCGGCTGCGCGCCGAGCAATTTCGTCGCGTAGAGGTTCATGGTATCGGCATGGTCGGCATTCATGTGCGCGAGAATATCGCCCTCCGCCGCGATCAGTTCATCGCAGCTTGCAAGATCGGTAAGAACGTCGGCCGGCTTCAAGTCCACGATGCGGCCGAAACCGGCGACGAGATGCACGCCCTTGATGACGACTCGGAAAAATCCGAAATCGCCGAAGGCCGCGAACATTTCGGCGGACGGATGGGCGGCGAGATAACGCCGCCGCAGCACATCTTTATCGCCACTCGCCTGCTCGGCCACGCCGCCGATCATGATCCGCGCACCTTCCAGCGGATCGCCCGGCGCACGCTCGTCCAGCATCAGCGAGACACGCGGATCGGCGAGGATATTTTTGGTGTGGATCGCCAGTTTCGAGATCAGAAGCACCGGCGAGGCGTCATGCGCGGAGGCGACATTGACCAGCGAGCAATAGGGATCGCCCGATCCCGGCGTCAGCGTCGCCAGCGCGCCCTGCCGGCTTCGTCTCAGCAGCGAGCGGGCGAGATCGGCCGGGTTAACCTTTGCATTTGCGTCCATCGGGTGGCTCGGATCGATTCACGGAACCGGCTTTTTTCCGGCGGAAAGGGGTTATTTTCAGGAACCTGGTCCCTATATAGACGGTTATAGCGGGAAATTTGCCACACCCGGAACACGGTCACATTTCAGCCCAGCTTGCATTGCTCGTTGCATCTCGCGTCAACGCCTTGTTTGGCCGCATCACAGTTTAACCGGTTAGCGCGACGGCTACTGCGTTACCCCACCAGACTCGGAAAGCAGGCTTATGCCCACAATCGCCCTCGTCGACGACGACCGCAACATTCTCACCTCGGTTTCGATCGCGCTGGAAGCCGAAGGCTACCGCATCATGACCTACACCGACGGCGCGTCGGCGCTTGAGGGCTTCAAGACCTCGCCGCCCGACATGGCGATTCTCGACATCAAGATGCCGCGCATGGACGGCATGGAGACGCTGCGCCGTCTGCGCCAGAAATCCGATCTGCCGGTGATCTTCCTCACCTCGAAGGACGAGGAAATCGACGAACTGTTCGGCCTCAAGATGGGTGCCGACGATTTCATCCGCAAACCGTTCTCGCAGCGCCTGCTCGTTGAGCGCGTCAAGGCTGTGCTGCGCCGTGCCGTGCCGAAAGATCCGGCCGCCGCGCAGCAGAAGGAAATGGACGCCAAGGCGCTCGAGCGCGGCCTGCTTCGCATGGACCCCGAGCGTCATACCTGCACCTGGAAGAACGAGCCGGTCACGCTGACCGTCACCGAGTTTCTCATTCTTCAGGCGCTCGCCACCCGCCCCGGCGTGGTCAAGAGCCGCAACGCTCTGATGGACGCGGCCTATGACGATCAGGTCTATGTCGACGACCGCACCATCGACAGCCACATCAAGCGGCTGCGCAAGAAGTTCAAAGCCGCCGACGACGATTTCGAGATGATCGAAACCCTCTACGGCGTCGGCTACCGCTTTAAGGAAGCCTGACTCCGGGCTGTCATGGCCGGACCCGTTCCGGCCATCCCGATCATCTGGGCACAGTGCTCAACTCATCGGGATCACCGGGACAAGCCCGGTGATGACAAATGGTGCTATAAAGGCTCCTAACCACTATCGAATCCACGGTTAAGCCATTGCTCGATCGAACGCAGCATGACGGAGACCCGCAGGCCGGCGACGCTTCGCCGCCGCTCGCACCTGACAGCGGGATTTCGGCGGCCGCCGACGAGGCCGCAGCCGCCAAACGTCATCCGCGCGAACTGCTCAAACGCGCCGGGCGCTATCTTGCGGCGCTGACGTTCTCAAGTCTCACGCGCCGCATCGCCGTCCTCAATATTTTGGGGCTCGCCGTTCTGGTCGGCGGCATTTTCTACCTGTCGCAGTTCCGTGCCGGGCTGATCGATGCGCGAATCCAGAGCCTGCTGGTGCAGGCCGAAATTATCTCGGGCGCCATCGCTGCGTCAGCGACCGTCGAGACCAACACCATCACCGTCGATCCCGATCGCCTGCTCGACCTGAAACCCGGCGAAAGCTACGGCCCGAACGACGACGCCGCGTCGGGTATCGATTTCCCGATCAACCCGGAGCGCGTTGCGCCCGTGCTGCGCCGCCTGATCTCGCCGACAAAAACACGCGCGCGCATCTACGACCGCGACGGCGTACTGACGCTCGACAGCCGCAGCCTTTACGGCCGCGGCGATGTTTTGCGCTTCGAGCTTTCGCCGCCGTCCGAGAAGCCCGGCATCGCCGAGCGCGCGATGATCGCGATCCGCACCTGGCTCAATCGCGGCGACCTGCCGCTGTATCGCGAACTCGGTCCTGAAAACGGCAACGGCTATCAGGAGGTGCAGCAGGCGCTCGACGGCAAGAAGGACAGCATGGTGCGGATCAACGACCGCGGCGAAGTCATCGTCTCGGTCGCGGTTCCCGTGCAGCGTTTTCGTGCCGTGCATGGCGCGCTGTTGCTCTCGACGCAGGGCGACGACATCGACCAGATCGTGACGGCCGAACGCCTCGCCATTCTCAAAGTGTTCGGCATCGCAGCCGGAGTGATGATCCTGCTGTCGCTGTTTCTCGCCAACACCATTGCGGGTCCGGTGCGGCGGCTCGCAGACAGCGCCGAACGCGTCCGCCGCCGCATCAAGACGCGCGTGGAAATTCCCGATTTCTCGGCGCGCGGCGACGAGATCGGCCATCTGTCCAGCGCGCTGCGCGACATGACCGACGCACTCTATAACCGCATCGAAGGCATCGAACGCTTCGCCGCCGACGTCGCGCATGAATTGAAAAATCCGCTGACCTCGATGCGCTCGGCGGTGGAAACGCTGCCGCTCGCCAAATCCGACGACAGCCGCGCGCGACTGCTCGCCGTGATCGAGCACGACGTGCGAAGGCTCGACCGCCTCATCACCGACATTTCCGACGCAAGCCGTCTCGATGCAGAGTTGCAGCGTCAGGACGCCGAGCCGGTGAATATCCGCCGCCTGCTCGAAGCCCTCGCATCCATCGCCAACGAAACGCAGCACGGCACCGACGTGCGCGTCGAATGCCGCTTCGAGGGCAATCCGAACGATTCCTTCTCGGTGCCGGGACACGATTCGCGCCTCGGCCAGATCGTTTCCAATCTGTTGTCGAACGCGCAGTCGTTCTCGCCGCCGGGCAGCATTGTGCACGTGACGTGCCGCCGCGTGCGCGGCGACATCGAAATTCTTGTCGATGACAGCGGCAAGGGCATCCGCCCCGGCGCGCTGGAAAAAATCTTCGAGCGATTTTACACCGACAGACCCGATCAGGGCTTCGGCCAGAATTCGGGTCTTGGATTGTCCATCTCCAAGCAGATCGTCGAAGCGCATGGCGGACGCATCTGGGCGGAGAATCGTCCGGGGCCCATCGACGCCGAAGGCGATGCGCGAATTGCGGGCGCGCGTTTCGTGGTGCGGCTGCCGGCGATATGACAACAATCCATTTGAGACGCCGAGCCAGGCTTTCCTCACCTCTCCCGCGGGGAGAGGTCGCCGTGCGGCGCGCGGCGGGTGAGGGCGTAAAATCTATCGATAGATTGCAACCCCTCACCCCAACCCTCTCCCTATGGGAGAGGGAGTGTCATTGCGCATGACTTCAAAGCCCGATTGACTACATGAGCACAGCGAGCATTCACGCATCGGCGGTGATGGTCGGCGGCATCGGCGTCTTGATCCGCGGCCCTTCGGGTTCGGGAAAATCGCGGCTGGCGCTTTCATTGCTGCTGGCTGCGCGCGCAAGGATCGTCGAACCGGCGCAATTGATCGGCGACGACCGCATTGTGCTTTCGGTGCAGGGGTCCTGGCTGTTCGCCGCCTGCGCGCCGGAACTGTCCGGCCTGATTGAAGTTCGCGGGGTCGGAATTCGCCGCTGGGATCTGGTCGGACCGGGCCCGCTCAATCTCGTCGTTGACCTCGATGCCGATGACGCCGCGCGCATGCCGGAGGAGAAGGCGCTCAAAACGACGGTTTCGGGCGTCGAATTGCGCCGGATCCCGGTCGGCAAAGGCCACGATCCTTTGCCTTTGGTCGTAGGTTTTCTTACCACAACTTAACGTTCCAAAGCCGAACCCGGCCCGTATCTGCCATTGCCGGACGGGCTTTAGTAACCACATTGCCCCCATAATCGACATTGACCCGGACACCACACTCCCAGTGTTTTCAGGGGGTACGCGGCATATTCCCCCCTTGTGCCGGGGCCGTGGATGGTCAACATGTCGCCCGTTCGTGCGGTGCACCAAAAGCGCCCGCGAGGAGTCTTCGATGATTGGTTTAGTACTTGTGACCCACGGGCGCCTTGCCGACGAATTCAAGGCGGCGCTTGAGCATGTGATGGGTCCGCAAAAGCAGATCGAGTCGATCACGATCGGCGCCGAAGACGATGCAGATTTATGCCGAAGCGACATCATCGAAGCCGTCAAGCGCGTGGACACCGGTGAAGGTGTCGCTATTCTGACCGACATGTTCGGTGGCACGCCTTCCAATCTCGCGATTTCCTGCATGAGCCGGCCCAAGGTCGAGGTTCTCGCCGGCATCAACCTGCCGATGCTGGTGAAACTCGCCAAGGTCCGCAACGACAAGCCGCTGCCCGATGCGATTGCAGCAGCCCAGGAAGCCGGCCGCAAATACGTGACCATCGCCAGCCGGGTGCTCGCCGGAAAATGAGCGAAGGGTCCGGCGCTCCTCTCGTTCGTGAGCTTCCGATCATCAACAAGCGCGGCCTGCATGCGCGCGCGTCGGCAAAATTCGTGCAGATGGCGGAAAAATTCAACGCCGAACTCACCGTCACGCGCAACGGCGAAAGCGTCGGCGGCACATCGATCATGGGATTGATGATGCTCTCCGCGGGCATCGGCACCACGATCACGGTGTCGGCGACCGGACCCGAAGCACAGGCGGCGCTCGATGCGATCACCGAACTCGTTGGAACGAAGTTCGGCGAAGAGACCGACGGCGGTTGAGGTTCGCGTCATTGCGAGCGCAGCGAAGCAATCCAGCTTTGCAACATGGATTGCTTCGTCGCTAACGCTCCTCGCAATGACGTAGAATCAATCACTCCGCTTTCGCGGGGACGACCAAATAAATCACTCCGCCTTATCGGCCGGCGGCTTGATCCAGACTTTCCACTTCACCGCCGGGCCCGCGCGGCCGTGAAAATAGCGGCGCGAGGTGAGATCGAGCCGCTCGGCGTTCGGCGCGTTTTCGTTCATCCACTTCTCGCATTCGGGCAGGCGATTGTCGCCGGTGTCGCACGCGCCGATGAATCCAAGCCGCGTTGCCTCCTCAAGCGACGTCAATCCCGACGACCAGATTTCGCCCGGCGTGAACGGTGCCGGATGATCGGGGCTGTAGAACGTCACGGGTTCGCCGATTTCGGTGGTGCCTGCGACCACGGCCCATCGCGTGTTGAATCGCGCGCGCCAGGCTTCAGTCAGTTGCATCGCAAATTCCGAACGCGGCGTGAATGACGTGCCCGGCGCGCCGTCGCGGCGAACGGTTTGCGCCGCGACAATCGGCGAGATCACCAGCATCACGCACGTGAACACCAGCCACATGAACATCAGCCGGATCAGCGCCATCTGCGTCACGCGCAGTTGCGGGATCGCGATCAGCGCCAGCGGCACGAGGAAATACAGCGACAGGCCCCAGTCGGTCTTCATGTAGATGTTGAAATAGAGACCCGCGATGGCCGGCACGATGCCGACGATGATCTGGATCAGCCAGATGTGCCGTGCTTCATTGAGATGCACGCCGGGATTCGGCCCCCGCGCCCACGGCCGCTTCACCGAGGCGATGAATTCGCGAATGAGCCCGCGCCGCTGCAACGACTTCCACCATTGCAGCTTCCACGCCAGCGCGACTGCTGCAAACGCAATCGGGATCAATAGAAGCCCGATATTGTGCAGCAGATAGATCGAGACGAGATACAGCGTCTCGTTGAACGGCCGCGCACCGTACACATCGCCCGCGTAGATCAGCGGCAGGAAATCGCTCTGCTTCAGCCACCACACATGCGGCAGCATGCAGATCGCGCACACGACGATGGCGATCCACGGCGCGGGCGAGGCAAGAAACTTCATGCGGTCGGGATGAATCAGCGCGGCCAAACCCGCGGCGCCGATCATCGTCAGCACCCAATATTTGGTCATCAGCGCAAGTGCTGCGGCAAGTCCGAGCAGAATGCCGCTGCGCCATGTGCGCTTCTCGAACGCGTTGAGATAGGCGAGCACGAACAGCGGCAGCGTGAAAAGTTGCAGCAGGTCCGGATTGTATTTGAAGCCTTTGAAATTGAAGATCGGATAGAGCGCGAGCATCGCGACGGTAAACATCGCGCGGCGATGATCGACGACGCGGATCGCGATGTGCCAGCAAATCACCAGCGCAAGGCCGATCACCGTCATAGCCAGCGCGTAAGTCGCCCAGTCGGTGACGGGGAAGATCCTGAACCAGACGCCGGCGATCCATCCGGCGAGCGGCGGATGCTTGCCGTAGCCGAGCAGAAATTTCTGCCCCCACGCAAAGGCTTCGGCGACATCCATGTGAACGTCCTGCGCGCTTTTCAGCGCGGTGAGGATCACGGTCCACAGAACCGCATGCAGAACCGCGAATCCGATGACGAAATTCTGGCTGGTGTTGGTGTCGTGCGCGACGGCGGCGATCCATGCGGCAACGCGCCGCGTCACCGGAACATGACGCAGGCGTGCTTTGTGCTTCGAGCGCAGCCCCGTGCGCGGGCCGGGGTTCTTTTTCGAGCGGCGCTTTATTTCAATCGATGAAGCAGCGGACATGCAAACAATCCGTCTCGAAGGGTGATCCGCAACGTCACCCTGAGGTGCCGTAGCGAAGCGAAGGCCTCGAAGGGCGGTGGCGGCGTCATCCTTCGAGGCTCGTAAGAACTCGCACCTCAGGATGACGATCGAACTCGTTTGCCCTTCAGTCCGGCGTTTGATGCTGTATCAGCGGCGGCGCATCGCTGGAAGCAGGAAATACGCGCCATTCCGGGGGAAGTATGGCGTCGGGCGGTCCAATTTTGTTGCCGCACAAGGTTGTGAATGCTATCCCGCGCGCCATGACGACCCAACCGATTTCCAACATCCGCAACTTCTCCATCGTCGCGCATATCGACCATGGAAAATCGACGCTCGCCGACCGGCTGATCCAGACAACCGGCGGACTGGACGCGCGCGAGATGAAGGAACAGGTGCTCGATTCGATGGACATCGAGCGCGAGCGCGGCATCACGATTAAAGCGCAGACCGTGCGGCTGAACTACAAGGCCAAGGACGGCAGGGATTACATCTTCAATCTGATGGACACGCCGGGCCATGTCGACTTCGCCTACGAAGTCTCGCGCTCGTTGGCGGCATGCGAAGGCGCGCTGCTGGTGGTCGACGCCTCGCAGGGCGTCGAGGCGCAGACGCTCGCCAACGTCTATCACGCGCTCGACGCCAATCTTGAAATCGTGCCGGTGCTCAACAAGGTCGATCTGCCCGCCGCCGAACCCGAAATGGTGCGCAAGCAGATCGAGGACGTGATCGGCATCGACGCCTCCGACGCTGTGATGATCTCGGCAAAAACAGGTTTGGGTATTCCCGACGTTCTCGAAGCCATCGTGACGCGCCTGCCGCCGCCGAAAGGCGACCGTGACGCGACGCTGAAGGCGCTGCTGGTCGACTCCTGGTACGACGTCTATCTCGGCGTCGTGGTTCTCGTTCGCGTCGTCGACGGCACGATGAAGAAGGGCCAGCGCATCCGCATGATGGGCACGGGCGCGGCCTACGACATCGAACGCGTGGGATTCTTTACGCCGAAGATGCAGCAGGTGGACGAGCTGGGCCCCGGCGAAATCGGATTCATCACGGCGGCGATCAAGGAAGTCGCGGACACGCGCGTCGGCGACACCATCACCGACGACAGGAAGCCTGTCACCGAAATGCTGCCGGGCTTCAAGCCGGCGATCCCCGTCGTGTTCTGCGGATTGTTTCCGGTGGACGCCGACGATTTCGAGACGCTGCGCGCGGCGATGGGCAAGCTGCGTCTCAACGACGCGAGCTTCTCGTTCGAGATGGAAACATCCGCCGCGCTGGGTTTCGGTTTCCGCTGCGGCTTCCTCGGCCTGTTGCATCTGGAAATCATTCAGGAACGCTTGCAGCGCGAGTTCAATCTCAATCTGATCGCGACCGCGCCGAGCGTTATTTACAAAATGCATCTCACCGACGGCAGCGAGATCGAGATACATAATCCAATCGACATGCCGGACGTGGTGAAGATCGAGCAGATCGACGAGCCGTGGATCGAGGCGACGATTCTCACGCCCGACGATTATCTCGGAAGCGTGCTCAAGCTGTGTCAGGAGCGGCGCGGCAATCAGATCGAGCTGACTTATGTCGGCGCGCGCGCAATGGTGAAATACGAACTGCCGCTGAACGAAGTGGTGTTCGATTTCTACGACCGCCTCAAGTCGGTGTCGAAAGGCTACGCGTCGTTCGACTATCACCTCACCGACTACAAGCCGGCCGATCTCGTGAAGATGCAGATCCTCGTCAACAACGAGCCGGTGGATGCGCTGTCGATGCTCGTGCATCGCACCCGCGCCGAGGGCCGCGGCCGCGCGATGGTCGAGAAGATGAAGGAACTGATCCCGCCGCATATGTTCCAGATTCCGATTCAGGCGGCGATCGGCGGCAAGGTGATCGCGCGCGAAACCGTGCGCGCGCTCCGTAAAGATGTGACCGCGAAGTGCTACGGCGGCGACATCACGCGCAAACGCAAACTTCTGGAGAAGCAGAAGGAAGGCAAGAAGAAGATGCGGCAGTTCGGCAAGGTCGACATTCCGCAGGAAGCGTTCATTGCCGCGCTGAAGGTGGATAGTTGAGGCGAACCAGGACTCGTCGTCCCCGCGCAGGCGGGGACCCATAATCCCCGAATTGACTGATTGCAGCCGTAACTCTCTACGGACCTTTTCTCTCAACCGCACGCATGGTTTCATTCCGGCGTAACCCGCCGGTCGCGCCATGTATTACGTCTACATTCTCACCAGTAGAAAGCACGGCACGCTCTATATTGGCGTGACAAACAACCTGCGATAACGGCTTGAACAGCATCAGGCAGGTCAAGGCTCCGAGTTCGTCGCAAAATACAAAGTCCATCGCCTCGTGCATGTCGAGCCTTTCGAGTCGCCAGAGGATGCCATCCGCCGCGAGAAGCAGTTGAAGAAATGGAATCGCGACTGGAAAATCCGCCTGATCGAAAGCGAGAACCCGGATTGGAGCGACCGTTCGGATTTGATCGGATAGTTTAGCGGTTATGGGTCCCCGCCTGCGCGGGGACGACGACAGATGCCGCGATGATCGTGTCCACGCATTGCCGGCCTAGTGTCAGGAAAAAAGAGCTGTCGTCCCCGCGAAGGCGGGGACCCATAATCACGTAAGCCCGAGGCGGCGATGAAAAGTTGCTTGATGACGCATCTTGACATTTGCTGTTGTTATGGATTATATTCCTATTCATCTTTCCCCGCCCCCTCCGCTCATGACGGAGGGTTTTTGGTGGAGCGCCGGGAGGCGCAGCGTTCGCGCGGTGAGCTTCGCAACCTCATCGATGTCGTAACGCGCGCGCCTCGCGTGGCGGTCTCGCAAGCCGTCGCGTCAAGGCACGCGGACGGGCCTCTCGCAAAGGCTCGTCATAAGGGGCCTCGCAAGCCTCTGGCGCCTCCCGGCGCTCCATTTCAAAAATGGAAAATGGGCAAGAATCTAAAAAGGGTTATCCGCACCCCCGATGAAGCGGACGCTGGCGTGCATGCAAATTTTTCTTCGTCATTGCGAGGAGCACTTGCGACGAAGCAATCCATGTCGTGCACGCACAAACAAAAGCTGGATTGCTTCGCTGACGCTCGCAATGACGATGAAACGTTAGCGGGAAATTCTGCGCTTAAGCCACAGCCTGATCGTTCGCCGCGCGTTGTGCGAGCAGAAGCTGCGTGATCTCGCTATTCGCGCGCGCCTTGCTAAACAGGAAGCCTTGTCCCTCATCGCAGCCTTCAGCACGAAGACAGCTCAATTCGTCTTCGGTCTCGACGCCTTCGGCGGTGATCGTCACGCCGAGACCTTTGCCGAGGCTGACGATGGACCGCACGATGGCTTGAGCGTCGTGATTGCTCGCAAGCCCGCGCACGAAGGACTGGTCGATCTTGATCTTGTCGAACGGAAAACTTCGGAGATAACTCAGCGAGGAATAGCCGGTGCCGAAATCGTCCATCGAAATGCGAACGCCGAGCGCGCGCAGCGCATGCAGCGTCGCCAAGACCTGATCGCTTTTATCCAGCAACAAAGTCTCAGTGATTTCCAGTTCGAGACGCCGTGGAGAAAGGCCGGAATGTTTCAGCGCGTCCATCACGACGGAGAGAAGATTGCCGACGCGGAATTGCAACGGCGACAGATTGACGGCGACGCGCACGTCGTCCGGCCATTTCGCGGCATCCATGCAGGCACGGCGTAGCATCAGTCCGCCGACGGCATTGATGAGGCCGGTTTCTTCCGCGACCGGAATGAAATCGCCCGGCGGAATCATGCCGCGTTCGGGATGCGGCCAGCGCACCAGCGCCTCGAAGCCGGTGATGCGGCCGGATTTCAGATCGACCAGCGGCTGATAGAACGGCTGAAGCAGGCTGTTCTCGATGGCGTCGCGCAAGTCTATTTCAATGCGGCGGCGGGTTTGCGCGCGCGCGTCCATTTCGGATTCAAAGAAGCTAAATGTGCCGTGGCCTTCGGACTTGGCGCGCGACAGCGCCATGTCTGCATTTTTCAAGAGCCGCTCGGCGTCGTCGCCGTCGCCCGGCGCAATCGCGATGCCGATGGAAGCGCCGCTGACAATGGTATGACCGTCGAACAGATAAGGCTCGCCGATCGCGTCGATCAGGCGCCGCGCCGTGAAGGCAACATCCTCAGGCCGCTGAACGCCCGCCTGCACCACGGCGAATTCGTCGGAACCAAGCCGCGCGACGGAATCGTCCTCGCGCAGCGACGACTTCAGCCGCTTGGTGACGCCTTTAAGAAGTTTGTCGCCGATCGCGTGACCGAGCGTATCGTTGATGGCCTTGAAGTTGTCGAGATCGAGGAACAGCACCGCGACCTTGTCGCCGCTGCGGCGCGTGCTCACCAGCAACTCATCCAGTTTCTGCCGCAGCAGAATGCGGTTCGGCAATCCGGTCAGGCCGTCATGCTGCGCCATGAAGGCGAGGCGCGCCTCGGCGCGCTTGCGCTCGGTGATGTCCATCAGCGCCAGCAGAACCGCCGGCTTGTCGTCGAACGTCAGATCGCGCGAATAGATCGCGACGTCGATCAGCGAGCCGTCGGCCTTGATGTGCTTCCAGGTCCGCGCGACGCGCTCTTCCTTGGTATGGTCGCCGGTCCACGGCGCCTCGGACTCGAAGGCCTGAATGTGCGCGATTTTCAATTTCTGGAAATCCTCGCGCGAATAGCCGTAATGCGACAGCGCGGCGTCGTTGACGCTGATGATGCGCTCGTCGTCCTGCGCGCACACGATCATCGGCACCGGATTGCCGTCGAACAGCAGACGGAACGACGCCTCGCGCTGTTTCAATTCGGTGATATCGACGCGCAGGCCGATCAGCCCGCCGTCGCCGGTCTTGCGTTCTTCGATCAGGATGACGCGGCCGTCGGAAAGAACCTGCTCGTGCCGCTCGCCGGGACGATTGAGTTTCGCGAGCCGCTCGGCGATCCATTCTTCCTCGCGGCCTTCGGCTTCGGGATAGTCGCCGCGCTCGACGCCGATCCGCAGCGTGTCCTTCAGATAAGCGCCCGGCCGAAACAGGTCGGCGCTCTTGTGATAGATTTCGGAATATTTTTTGTTGCAGAGAATGTAGCGGCCGTCGGCATCGAGAAACACGATGCCCTGCGGCAGAATATCGATGGCTTCACGCAGGCGCTCGTCGGACTTCTGCGCCTCGGCAAGCGCAGCCTCGACTTCGGCGCGCGTGCGCACGATGTCGCCGATTTCGGCCACAGCGTTGCGGGCCTTCGACTCCAGTTTCGGCGCGGCGTTTGGCTTGCGAACCGGGAGCTTTGCGTGAACGGACTTGTCTTTCCGGATATTGTTTTTGGATTTTGGCCGATCCATCGGCATACGCGCACCCCAATGCATTCTGCGCGGCAGTTTTCGTACAAGTGTCTGAAAAATCGGTATCCCTTGCGGTGGCCTGGATTTTTTGCACTGTCTCGCCAGCCGGGATGGAGCGATCGATGCCCGTTTTGCAGGCTGACGCGTGCGTGCGGGAACCCGGAACGCTTGCAAAAAACCGTTGATTTCCGGGCTTCGATCGGCACGGGCCGCGCGCGTTTGGTAGCGTGTCACGCCTCGCCCAAGAACTGCACAACAAACGAGCCTTTGATTTGCATTCCGCGCGAATTTTCGTCAGTCAAAGTCATGGCTAATGTTTCGTTAAAGCGCGTTGCTTCCGGCTGCCGGGACCGAGTTCTCACCATGATCCATCGCCATTCGATTCTCTTCGCAATGTTGCTGCTGGTCGCCGCAAGCGTGCCGTCATTCGCGCAGGACAAAGGCACAGTCGATCCGAAACCGCTGCCGCCGCTGTCCAATCCGAAAGATCCGAAACTGCCGGCCAAGGAATTGTTCGGCCGCGCGCTGTCGGCGGCAAAACTTCCGCCGCATCCTGTCGGCTTTTACGCCAAGGGCTGCATGGCGGGAGCTGAGGCGCTGCCGATCACCGGCGAGACCTGGCAAGTGATGCGGCTGTCGCGTAACCGTTATTGGGCGCTTCCCGACATGGTCGCACTGGTGAAGCGGCTGTCGGTGAAGGCAAAGAAGGACGCGGGCTGGAACGGAATTCTCGTCGGCGACATGTCGCAGCCGCGCGGCGGCCCGATGCTGACGGGTCACGCGAGCCATCAGGTGGGACTGGACGCCGACATCTGGCTGACGCCGATGCCCGATCGTCTGCTGTCGCGTCAGGAGCGCGAGGAAATGTCGGCGGTGATGATGGTGCGCGAGGATCGGCTCGACGTCGATCCGAAAGTGTGGACGCCGACGCATCTCAATGTGATACGCGACGCCGCGCAGGAGCCGCGCGTCGAGCGTATTTTCGTCAATGCCGCGATCAAGAAGGCGCTGTGCCGCGAAGCCAAGGGCGACCGCAGCTGGCTTTCAAAGATACGGCCGATGTACGGACACGATTACCATTTTCATATCCGCATGATGTGTCCCCAAGGCAGCACCAATTGCGAAGCACAGCCGCCGCCGAAGGAAGACGAGGGCTGCAAGCCGAGCGATCTCGCCTTCTGGTTCAAGGATTCGATCATCCATCCGAAGCCGCCGGAAAAACCGCCGGAGCCGCGTCGCGGACCGACGCTGGCGCAACTGCCTGCCGAATGTAAGCAGGTGCTGAACGCGCCGTGAGCGGGGCCGATATTGCCGTTTCAAAGACAGGCCAGGATTGATAGATTGCGAATGTCACGCCGCCGCAAGCGCGTGACTTCCGAAGGACGGCGGTCCTGAATTTCAATCCGTTGCCGGGCTTGCAAAATGGCCCCGCCAGAAGGAACCGCCATGCGTATCAGTGCACGCAATCAGGTCAAGGGCAAAGTCGTCGAGATCAAGAAGGGCGCGACCACCGCGCATGTCCGGGTCGACATCGGCAACGGCCAGATCGTGACCTCCGCAATCACAAATGAAGCCGTCGAGGATCTCGGATTAAAAACGGGTGGCGCCGTGCTCGTCGTCGTCAAGGCATCCGACGTCATGATCGCGGTCGATTGACGATGCGCAGCATATTGATCGCCGGCATCGCTTTCTTTCACGTCGCGCCTGCTCTCGCCGAGGACCCGGTTGGCTGCGACAAATTCAAATTTCCCATCGACGCCGAACGCGCGGCGCTCGGTGCAGCCGCTTTGCCGAGCGTCGCACCGGGCTCAGATGTCAAACTCTCGGCGGCGCAGACGATTGCGCTTCTGCCGCTGGCGGACGCCAAACTGCCGAAGCCGCCGGAGCGTGAACAGAAGCCGGGCACTTTTGCCGGGGCCGTCAATCTCACCTCTGTCGCAGGAGGCACCTACAATGTCGTGGTGTCGGACTACGCCTGGGTCGATGTCGTACAGAACGGCTCCTATTTGAAGCCGAAGGATCATAGCGGCGTGAAGGGCTGCGACATTGCCCGCAAGGCCATGAAATTCGAGCTATCCGCCGGATCCGCGACGATTCAACTCAGCGGCGTGGCAGGTAACGCGATCAGGCTCGCAGTTTTTCCCAGCCGCTGAGTCCTTCGAAGAGGGTTTACCCGCGCCTCAGGCCTGCTAGTGTCGCGGCCAACGATACCGCAACAGACCGTAAGCTGTTGCGGTTGCCGGAACGGCGCTTCCGCTGATCGTCATCATCATTTATCGGGCTTGCGCGTTTCACACAGCGAGCCGTCATGGAGCGCCATCATGAAGCCGTATATCCGTGCCATTGTTGCAGCATCGTTGCTGCTCGCCCCCGCCCTCACCTTCGCGCAGGAAGGCAAGGCACCTGCAACCCCCGCCGCCTCGTCCGAGAAAACGCTGATCGTTTTCGCCGCGGCATCCATGAAAAATGCGCTCGACGAAGTCGATGCGGCTTACACAGCAAAAACCGGCGTAAAAGTGACGCCGAGTTATGCTGCAAGCTCGGCGCTCGCAAAGCAGATGGAGCAAGGCGCGCCTGCGGATATTTTCATTTCTGCCGACACCGACTGGATGGATTATTCATCCGGAAAGAAAACGGTGAACGATTCAACGCGCGTCAATCTGCTCGGCAACAAGATCGTGCTGATCTCGCCGAAGGATTCCAGGATCGCAGATGTAAAGATCGGTCAGGGCTTCGATCTCGCCAAGCTCGCTGGCGACGGCAAGATCGCGACCGGCGATGTGAAAGCCGTTCCGGTCGGCAAATACGCCAAGGCCGCGCTGGAAAAACTCGGGTCGTGGCAGGCAGCGGAATCGAAATTCGCAATGGCGGAAAGCGTGCGCGCAGCACTTGCACTTGTCGCACGCGGCGAAGCCGTGCTCGGCATCGTTTACGAGACAGATGCGAAAGTCGAGCCGGGCGTGAAGATCGTCGGCGCGTTCCCGGCGGATTCGCATCCGCCGATCGTCTATCCGGTCGCGGCAACAGCGACCGCGAAAACCGATGCGGCCGGTTATCTCGCATTCCTGAAATCGGAAGCGGCGAAGTCGATCTTCGAGAAGTACGGCTTCACCTATCTCATCAAGCCGACGTCCTGATCGCGCGTGCTCGATCTCTCGCCAGAGGACTGGACGGCGATCCAGCTGTCCCTGCGCGTCGCGACGGTCGCAACACTGGTCGCGACGCCGCTCGGCATTGCGGTCGCGTGGCTATTGGCGCGGCGGAATTTCTGGGGCAAGGCCGCGCTCGATGCGCTGATCTATCTGCCGCTGGTCTTGCCGCCGGTCGTCACGGGTTATCTGCTGCTGCTGACATTCGGGCGCAAAGGCCTTGTCGGCGCGTGGCTTGCCGATCATCTCGGCATCGTGTTCGCGTTTCGCTGGACAGGTGCTGCGCTCGCCTGCGGCGTGATGGCATTCCCGCTGCTGGTTCGCCCGATCAGATTGTCGATCGAGGCGGTGGACAGAAAACTTGAGCAGGCGGCAAGCACGCTCGGTGCAGCGCCGTGGCGCGTGTTTCTCACCGTGACATTGCCGCTGGCGCTGCCGGGAATTCTTGCAGGCATGGTGCTCGGTTTCGCAAAAGCCATCGGCGAATTCGGCGCGACGATTACGTTCGTGTCCAACATTCCCGGCGAGACGCAGACGATTTCGGCGGCGATCTATTCGCTGACGCAGACGCCAAGCGGCGATGCGGCGGCCCTTCGCCTCGTCGTTGTTTCGATTGCCATTGCGATGGCTGCACTTGTGGCGTCCGAAATTCTCGCGCGCCGCGCGACCAGCCGCCTGCACGGATTCTGAGCGTGCTGAGGATCGACATCGCAAAACGGATCGGCGATTTCACGCTCGAAGCGAAATTCGAGGGCGCGGGACTTGTAACTGGACTGTTCGGCCCGTCAGGTGCCGGAAAGACATCGCTGGTCAATCTCATTGCGGGTCTGACAAAGCCCGATCGCGGCAGCATCGCGCTCGATAACACGATGCTCGACGACACTGTTTCGCAAATCCATTTGCCGCCGCATCGCCGGCGCATCGGATATGTATTTCAGGATGCGCGGCTGTTTCCCCACTTGAACGTGCGGCAAAATCTCGACTATGGGCGGCGCATGAACGGCCTTGCATCCGATCCGCAGGGCGAAGCCGGCACTATTGCGCTTCTCGGCATCGGCCATCTGCTCGATCGCCGTCCGGCGCAGCTTTCGGGCGGAGAAAAGCAGCGGATCGCGCTTGGCCGCGCGTTGCTGGCAAGGCCGAAACTGATCCTGCTCGACGAACCGCTCGGTTCGCTCGACGACGAGCGCAAGGATGAAATTCTGCCCTATCTGATCCGGCTGCGGGATGAGGCGCGCGTGCCGATGGTCTATGTCAGCCACGATGCCGGCGAGCTGCGCCAGCTTGCAACGAAAGTCGTGATCCTGAAACGCGGAAAAATCGTCGCCGAGGGCCGCGCCGAGATTCTCGACAAGTCCGCCTAGGTCTTTTTCTCCAGCCGCGTCAACGACGTGAAGGCACGCAGAAATTTTCGTGTCAGACCGCCGACTTTCGTCGGCGGTTTCGGCGCATCGTCCTCGTCTTCCGGCAGCCTCAGGCCGACAACGTTAACGCGATTGCCGCCGATACTGCGCGCAACGAGCACAATTGAATCGAGCGGCAATGTTGCGCCGACGCGCGGCGCGTGATCGAGATGGATGTCGAAATAATCGGCGAGCGTCCGCTTTGCGTTGTCGTCGTCGACCGACACGCCATAGGCTTCCGCGACCGCGCCGAGCGTCACGTCGCCGGGCACCGTGAAGTCGCCGAGCAGATGCGGATCCGGCGCGGGAACGATATGCATGTCGGAAAAGAAGCGATCCAGCGCCTCCGCTTTCTCCGGCGGCGCCAAAAGATAGATGTAGTCGCCCTTCACCACCGGCTCGGCTTCCATCGGTGACAGAATCTTCTCGTCGCGGATGACCAGCGTCGGCTTCGACCATGAGGGGATCAGGCCGCGCTTGAGAAACAGGCTGTTGGCGCGCACCGAATAGCCGACCAGCTGCTGTTCGAGCTGGCCCGGCAAATCCAGTTCGACACGGCGCGGGCCCTTGTCGGTGCGAGGGAGCGCGACGTGAAGCTGGCGCGCGGCAAAAGCCAGCGTCCAGCCTTGAAGCAGCAGCGAGATAATGACGACGATGAAGGCGACGTCGAAATAGACGGCGGCGTTCGGCAGACCGACAAGCAACGGAATCGATGCAAGGAAGATCGCGACCGCGCCGCGCAATCCGACCCACGCAACGAAAGTCTTTTCCCGCCAGTTGAATCGAAATGGCGCAAGACACAGAAACACCGCGACCGGCCGCGCGACCAGCATCAGCACCAGCGCAACCGCAATCGCAGGTATCGTGCTGGCGATTGTCCGCTCCGGCGACACCAGCAGACCGAGCAGCACAAACATCACGATCTGCGCGAGCCATGTCGCGGCATCCAGAAACGCCACCACGGAATTGTGCGCGCGCGTCGGCCGGTTGCCGATCATCATGCCGGCGAGATAGACCGCCAGAAATCCCGAGGCATGCGAGATTTGCGATAGACCGAAAATGACGAGCGCGGCTGTCGTGACGAACGGCGCGTGCAGGCCCTGCGGCAAAGCGACGCGATTGAGTGCCACAACGACAAGCCAGCCGCCGGCAATGCCGAACACGCCGCCGAGAACGGCTTCACGGACAAACTCGATCGCGATGTGACCGGGCGTGCTTTGTCCGAGCGACAGAAACTCCACGAGCACCAATGTCAGAAAGATCGCGAAAGGATCGTTGGTGCCGGATTCCACTTCGAGTGTTGCGCCAACACGCGGACGAAGACGCAATCCCTGCGCATGCACCAGAAGAAACACGGCAGCCGCGTCGGTCGAGGCAATCACGGCTCCGACGAGAAACGCCTCGGTCCAGCCAAGCGAGAGAGCGTACTTCGCGACCGGCGCGGTTATCAGCGCCGTCAGCAGCACGCCTATTGTCGCAAGCACCGCCGACGGCGCGAGCACGGCGCGGATACTTTGAAATCGCGTCTTGAGGCCGCCATCGAAAAGAATTAGCGCCAGCGCGACCGAGCCGACGAGATAGGTCGTGCGCACGTCGTCGAAATGCAGCCGGCCGGGACCGCTTTCGCCCGCAGCCATGCCGACGAAAAGGAACACGAGCAGCAATGGCGCACCGAACCGCAAGGCCAGCAGGCTGGACAAGATGCCTGCCATAACGAGCACCGCGCCGAGCAGAATGGCGATGCTGACCGTGTCCAGAGACGCCATAAAACCGCTGATCCTTTCCCGCAAATACCTGCACCTGCATGCATATCGTTGCAGGCGGCGCACGCCAACCGATTTGTCGTATCGACCACGATTGTGCCCGATTTGCTGGTGTTAAGTCGCCGCGCGCACAAAAGCCGGAAGCTCCCGCCTCGGGAATGTGAGATTCTGGCACAGCATCGAATCAATCTGCGGGCCTCCCGCGCCGGACAACGAGACAAGCGATGGAATGGGCCGATCTTCAGCAGGCATTGAGCACGGCGATCCGGTCGGCGGAAATCTACATCACCTCCGCCTGGTTCTACATGCAGATCGGGATCGTGCTGGCGGCGGCCGGAATTGCGCTGGCCTGCGCGGGTTTCCTGCGTGCGAAGTTCGATCCGGCGTCGCTCGGCATGGGTCTGCCTGCGCCGCTGCGCGTGCTGATCCGCGTCCTGATGAAGCACGCCGGCACAATCATCTTCGCGCTCATCACGAGCGTGGCGCGCATCGTTCTCGTTCAGACGGAAGTTCTGAACCGCGGCTATCTGTTGTCGATCGCGACAAGTCTCGCGACCGCATGGATCATCATCCGCCTCGCGACCGGCCTCATCAAAAATCAGTTCGTGGTCGGCGTGGTCTCGCTGACCGCATGGGCCATCGCCGCGCTCAGCATCATCGGCAGACTGGACGATATCGCCGATGCGCTGAACTCGGTGTCGATCGTGGTCGGCACGCTGCGTCTCACCCCGCTGCTCATCATCAAGGCGACCGTGCTGCTTGCCGTCGCCCTGTGGCTGGCGGGGGTCGCCAGCAAGTTTCTCGAAGTGCGGATCGCCCGCTCCCACGACCTGACGCCCTCCATTCAGGTTCTGCTTATCAAGCTGACGCGCGTCATCCTGATTGTCGTCACGATTGCACTGGTGATGGGCTCGCTCGGGATCGACCTGTCTGCCTTCGCGCTGTTTTCGGGCGCAATCGGTGTCGGCGTCGGTTTCGGATTGCAGAAGATCATCGCCAATTTCATCAGCGGCGTCATTCTGCTGGCCGACAAATCGGTCAAGCCGGGCGATCTCGTCACCGTCGGCGACAGTTCGGGCCGCATCAGCGCGATGAACACGCGTTATATTTCAGTGGCGGCCGGCGACGGCCGGGAATTTCTGATCCCCAACGAAGACCTGATCACGCAGAAAGTCGTGAACTGGACCTATACCGACAAGACCATGCTGGTGAAGGTCAACTTCGCCACGAACTACGACGCCGATCCGAATGTCGTCTGCAAGCTCGCGGTCGACATCGCCAAGAACACGCCGAGCGTTGCGAGCTTCAGGCAGCCGATCTGTCTTCTGGCCGAGTTTGCCGAAATCAGCATGAAATTCACCCTCACCTTCTGGGTCGCGGATCTCGATGTCGGCGCGGACAATGTTCGCAGCGAGGTGATGCTGAAACTGTGGGACGCCTTCAAGCGCGAAAACATCCGCGTGCCCTATCCGGTCCGCGAAATCCGCGTGCGCGGCGGCGCATTGCCTGTCGAAAGCGTGATCGATTCCTCGGGGTAAGCGAATGCCAGCCCCACGCGACAGGCGGGTTGCGAAAATGCCAGGAGCCATTAAATTCGGCTTTCAATTCGTATCCGGCAACTGAGCCCCACCCCTCTCATGAACTACGTCGAAGCCACCGAGAATTCTTTGCGCAAAACCGGGCAGATCAAGCTGCACGGCCCGGCTGCGTTCGCCGGCATGCGCAAGGCCGGTCAGGCCGTCGCGCAATGCCTCGACGAATTGGCGGCGATCGTGCGTCCGGGAATCTTCACGTCGCAGATCGACGATTTCGTCCGCAAGTTTGCGTTCGATCATAAATCCTACCCCGCGACGCTGATGTATCGGGGCTATCGCTATTCAACCTGCACCTCGATCAACCACGTCGTCTGCCACGGCATGCCGGGCGACCGGCAGTTGAAGGAAGGCGACATCGTCAACGTGGATGTCACCATCATCGTCGATGGCTGGTATGGTGATTCAAGCCGCATGTATGCGGTCGGCGAGATTTCGCGGCGCGCCGAACGGCTCATCGACGTGACCTATGAAGCGATGATGCGCGGCATCGCCGCGGTGAAGCCTGGCGCCACCACCGGCGACATCGGTCATGCGATCCAGAGCTTCGTCGAGCCGCAGCAGATGAGCGTGGTGCGCGATTTCTGCGGCCACGGACTGGGCCGCATGTTTCATGACGAGCCGAACATCATACATGTCGGCCGTCCCGGCGAAGGCGTGGCACTCAAGCCCGGGATGTTCTTCACCATCGAGCCGATGATAAATCTCGGCAAGCCGCATGTGAAGATTCTCTCCGACGGCTGGACTGCCGTGACGCGCGACCGTTCGTTGTCGGCGCAATTCGAGCATTCCGTCGGCGTCACAGCGACAGGCGTCGAGATTTTCACGACGTCGCCGCGCGGTCTGCACAAGCCGCCTTATAAAACAGCGTAATCGCAGCACAATTGTCGATTGCAAATGCTGCCGGACGCGGCATGCTGGATGCACAATCGAGTATGCGTCCAAAAATGTCTGCAAGGTCCGGTAATCCAACAAAGGACGGATTTTCCGAAGCGCCGCATTATCACGGCCATCGCGAGCGGCTGCGCGACCGGTTTCGCGACGCGGGGGCGGACGCATTGAGCGACTACGAATTGCTCGAAATGGTTTTGTTTCGCGCGCTGCCGAGACGCGACGTGAAGCCGCTGGCGAAGTCCCTGATCGCGAAGTTCGGTTCTTTCGCCGAGACAGTACATGCGCCGGAAACGCTGCTCAAGGAGATCGACGGTCTCGGGGATTCGGCGATCACCGAAATCAAGCTGATCGCGGCGACCGCGAGCCGCATCGCCAAGGGACAGGTCAAACAGAAGACGATGCTGTCGTCATGGTCGAACGTCATCGACTATTGCCGCACGTCGATGGCCTTCGCCGACAAGGAACAGTTTCGCATTCTGTTTCTCGACAAGCGCAATCAGTTGATTGCCGATGAATTGCAGCAGGTCGGCACTATCGATCACACACCGGTCTATCCGCGCGAAGTCGTCAAGCGCGCGCTGGAATTGTCAGCGACTGCGATCATCCTAGTGCACAATCATCCATCCGGCGATCCGACGCCGTCGACCGCCGACATTCAGATGACGAAGTCGATCATGGCGATCTCAAGTCCGCTTGGGATTGCGGTCCACGATCACATCATCGTCGGCAAGAACGGGCACTCAAGTCTGAGGGGCATGCGGTTGATGTGAAACCGGCTTATTGGCGGACGAGGATAAGCGGATCGGCGCTTTCGGGAATTTTACGCCACTGCGCGTTGTCGTCGGCCTCGAACCGCCAGATTTCGCCTTTGGCGGATTGCAGCAGCAGTTCGCCACGCTCGATGCGCCAGACCGTCGGCGCGAATGTCGCCACCAGCGGATCGCAACGCGGTTTGAGATAGACAGCAAAATTGTCCGGCTTATCGGTTTCGGTATTGGTCAGCGTCAGGCCGCAGATCGTCTTGCCGCTGTCGCGAACCAGCGACCAGTCGCCGATCAATTGATCGGTCGATTTCGACAGCGCGCGCGCAGCGGCGAGATTCTGCAGAAGGTACACGCCTTCGTTGGGGCGCTGTCCCTCGAAAATGCCGCTCTCGACTTCGGTCACATCGATCACCGGCTGGCCTTTGGCGTCCTGAAGACGAACGATGTCGAGGCCCTTCACGCTCCATGCGGCGATGTTCTTCGTGAACGGCAACGCATCGCCGCAGCCCTTGTCGAGTTCGAGTTTCAGGCCTTGCGGTGTCGTATCGCCTTTCAGCGTCACAACGCAGGTCTTGTCGCGGCCTGCCGTCGAGAGCTCCCACTGCCCGATCATGTCATTGGTCAGCGAGCGGGTATCCTGCGCGAAAGATGGCGCACAGAACAACATCGCAATGACAGTGGCAGCGAGCAGACGCAGCACGTTCAGCGGCCTTTCACCGGCGTCTCGGCAATCGGCGTCAGAGGCGGCTTGCCGCCGAACCACGCTTTGAGATTGTCCACGACGAGCTGATCCATTGCGTTGCGCGTCGTCACCGATGCGGATGCGATATGCGGCAGCAGCACGACATTCGGCAAGATACGCAATTCCTCCGGTACACTCGGCTCGTTCGCAAACACATCGAGACCTGCGGCCATAATCGTGCCGTCCTTGAGCGCCTTAATCAGAGCCGGCTCGTCGACCACCGAACCGCGCGCGACATTGATGAAAACGCCGCGCGGCCCGAGCGCCTTCAGAACGTCCGCGTTTATCATCTTCGCCGTCGACGCGCCGCCCGGTGTGATGGCGATCATCGTATCGACGTCCTTCGCCATATCGAGCAGCATCGGGTAGTGTTTGTATTTCACGCCGTTGGCCGGATTGCGCGAGTGATACACGACAGGCACGAGCGACGCTTCGAGGCGGCGCGCGATGGCCTGACCAATACGTCCCATGCCCACAATACCGACAGTGCGATCGCGCAGCGATCCCGCACTCAGAGGGAATGCTGCGGCAGCCCATTTTCCCGCGCGCAGATATTTGTCGGCCTGGATGAATTCGCGCACCGTCGCGATCAGAAGGCCGAGCGCGGTATCGGCGACTTCCTCCGTCAGCACGTCCGGCGTGTTGCAGACAATTATCTTGTGCTCGGCGGCATATCTGGAATCGACGTGATCGTAGCCGACGCCGAAGCTCGAGACGATTTCGAGCTTCGGGAAGCGCGCGAGCATCGCCGCGTCCGCCTGCACGAGACCAGTAACAGCGATGCCGCGAATCCGGCCCGCAGCATCTGCGGCCAAGCGACTGAGATCGTGCTGGTTCTGAAATTTGTGAAGCACGAAATTGGCTGGAAAGCCGTCGTCGATAACCGGCTTCGACGGTCCGTAAACCAGCACATCAACCTTGTCCGCAGAAACCATCAACTATCCTTTCCGAGCGCGCTTTCGTGCCAGCGTCGTAGCACAAGAAATGAGATCAGCGAGAGGGCCAAATAGATCACAATTCCAGCAGCGGACAGCAGCACGAGCGCGGCAAACATGCGCGGTATGTTGAGCCGGTAGCCGGATTCCGCGATTCTATACGCAAGCCCGGAACCCGAGCCCGCGGACCCTGCGGCGATTTCGGCGACCACCGCGCCGATCAGCGACAGGCCTCCGGCAATCCGCAACCCGCCAAGAATATGCGGCAGCGCCGATGGCAATTTCAAATGGAGTAATTTCTGGGCGGGCGATGCGCCATAGAGATCGAACAGCCCGGACAGATTGCGGTCCACCGAATTCAATCCGAGCGCCGTATTCGACAGCACAGGGAAAAACGCGACGATCCAGGCGCAGGCGACAACCGCGACATGCTGCGGCAGATAGATCAGCAGCAGCGGCGCGATGGCAATTACCGGCGTCACCTGGAGAATGACCGCATAGGGCAGAAACGAATATTCAAGCCATTTCGAGCGGCTGAACAGAAGCGCGATCGCAATGCCGCCAATGGCCGCAGCGGCGAAACCTTCAACGGTCGTGAGCAGCGTTGTCAAAAGCGATTCCGACAAGGCCGGCCAATCGTGGATGAGCGTCGTAAGGACGAGGGTCGGCGCAGGCAGAACATAAGGCGGAATATTCTTGACCTGAACGATCGCCTCCCAGATCGCGATGCCGCCGGCGAGCGCGAGCAAAGGAAGCGCGTATTGCATGAAACGCGTTGAGGTTCTGTCCCGTATCATTTTGTGGCCTTCGCAAGCGCCGCCGAGACATCGCGGCAATAGGCTGCATATTCAGCCGAGGTACGGAAATCCTCGCCGCGGGATTGCGCTGCGTCGATTCGGAATTCGCCGGCGATGCGGCCGGGACGCGATGTCATCACCAGCACGCGCTGCGAGAGATAAACCGATTCGAAAACCGAATGAGTGACGAACAGAATCGTCTTGTTCAGCTTTCTCCATAGCGACAACAGATCGTTGTTCAGCTTGAAGCGCGTGATTTCATCGAGCGCGGCAAAAGGCTCATCGAGCAGCAGAATGTCCGGATCGGTCACAAACGCACGCGCGAGCGAAACCCGCATCTTCATTCCGCCCGACAATTCGTGCGGATAGACATTGGCGAATTCAGCCAGTCCCACCTGCGCCAGCACATCGTTCACGCGGGTCTCGGCATCGCGCCGGGAAACATGTGCAAGATCGAACGGAAGCGCGACGTTGCCGCGCACGGTTCGCCACGGCATCAGTGTCGGCTCCTGAAACACAAAGCCGATATCGCGACGTGAGCAATCGCGGTCGCCGCGCGAGGCAACTCGAATCCCGCCGGCGGTCGCCTCACTCAATCCGGCAATGATTTTCAGCGCGGTCGATTTACCGCAGCCTGACGGGCCAAGCAGCGAGACGAACTCGCCGGAACGCACGGAAAGATCGAGCGGCCCCAGTGCTGTGACGCCGTTCGGATAAGTCTTGGTGACGCCGCGCATCTGGACCGCGACACCGGACGGCAGCGGGCTGTCCGCAGCACTAGTTTCGAGAAAGGTCACGATTGCGCCATCAGTTCTTCGGCCGCAGTTCGAGACCGACGCCTTTGTTGATGAAACGCAGCGTGTAGGCCTTGCGGTAATCGAGGTCGCGCTGGACGATTCCGGCCTTCACCATCTTGCCGAAGAAATCCGCCATTCGCGCGTCGCTCATCGCGCCGATGCCGTCCTTCAGCGTATCGCCGGAATCGGCGATGCCATATTGCTTCATCTTGTCGATGGAATAGGCAAGCAGTTCATCGCTCATCTCGGGATTGAGTTTCTTAATCAGCGCATTGCCCGGCTTGCTGTCACCGTAGAGATAGTTGTACCAGCCGATAATCGACGCATCGACGAAGCGTTGCACGAGATCGGGTTTCTTCTCGGCGAAATCGATGCGCGTCTCGATCAGCGTCGAGTAGGTGCTGAAACCGTAGTCGGCTAGCAAAATCACAATGGGTTTGAATTTCGCCTGCTGCTCGACAGCGAACGGTTCGGATGTCACGTAACCTTGCATCGCGCTTTTCCTGTCGGCCAGAAATGGCTGCGCGTTGAAGGTATATGGCTTCACCTTGTCCTCGCTGAAGCCGTATTCCGATTTCAGCCATTGAAAGTAGGTCGGCATGCCTTCCTTCGACACGAACAGTGTCAGCGGCTTGAGGTCTTCCAGTTTCGCGACCTTCGAGTCCGGATGCGCGAGAAACACCTGCGGATCCTTCTGGAACATCGCCGCGACGGCAACGACCGGCACGTTGTTGGCAACCGCATCGAACGATTGCAGCGTGTTCGCGCTCATGAAGAAATGGATCTTGCCCGCAATCAGCTGAATGCGGTTGTTGACGTTGGGCCCGCCCGGCACGATCGTGACATCGAGACCGTATTGCTTGTAAGTGCCGTCTGCGACCGCCTGAAAAAATCCGCCATGCTCAGCTTCGGCGACCCAGTTGGTGCCGAACGAAACCTTGTCGAGATCGGTTGCTTTCTGCGGCAATGCCGGGGACACCGTCAGCAGCGTTGCCACGCCGGCGGCGAAACTCAAGCGATGCAACATGGCCGGGCTCCGTCGATGTCCTTGAGCTAGAATGCGCGCGAAGCTACCCTGCAATTGCGCGCAATGGAATCTCTCTCGCACAAAGTGGCCGCATGACGACAGCCGTACCCGACCGCGACTGGACGGCTATCCGCTGGCCGGACGTCAGCAAAGACGCGACATCCGGCTGGATCGCCGTGCTGCCGCTCGCAGCGACCGAGCAGCACGGGCCGCATCTGCCGCTCGAGACGGATACGCTGATTGCAAAAGCCTACCTCGCGCGCGTTCGCGAACTATTGCCGAAGGACATTCCCGCGACGCTTCTCCCGATAGAGCAAATCGGAATTTCGACCGAACACAAGGACTTTCCTGGCACGCGGACGCTTTCGACAAACGACGCGCTCAAATCGTGGATGGCGATCGGCGACGACATCGCCGCGAAAGGAATCCGCAAGCTCGTCATCGTGACAAGCCACGGCGGCAACAGCGCCGCGATGGCATTGATCGCGCAGGACATGCGGGCGAAGCACGGGATGCTTGCCGTCACCACAAGCTGGAGCCGGTTCGGCGTGCCGGAGGGTTTGGTCCCGGAAGATGAAATTCGTTACGGGATTCATGGCGGCGCGGTTGAGACATCGATCATGCTGGCAGCATTTCCCGAGCAGGTCCGGAAGGGCCGGATCGGCACGTTCGCTTCATCTGCTCAAGCAATGGCGAGCGAATTCCGCTGGCTGTCGGCAAACCGCCCGGCGCAATTCGCCTGGGCCGCACAAGATCTCAACCCGCAAGGCGCAGTCGGCGACGCAACGCTCGCGTCAGCTGACAAGGGAAGGGCGCTGATCGAATTCGGCGCGCGCGCGTTTTGCGAGCTGCTGGACGACGTCAACCGCTTCGACTTGAAAAGACTCGAAAATCGGCCAGAAATATTGCCGTGGAATCAGTAGCTTGTGGAATAGGTCACTTCTTATTGCAAGTGATTCGCAATAGTTATTGACAATCATTCGCAACTACTGCTGTCTGTCCCGCGAGGGTTTGGCGGGAAGTTTGTCGTGCAACTTTGTAACGCGAGAATGACACGCGAGCGGCTTCGCAACGCGAAGTGGCGCTTCGAATTCGATCATGGCAAAGCACGTCACCTGACGAAGTGCCCGGATCGCGTGCCATGATTCGCAAATTGCAACGACACAGACAAATCGCGATGCGGCTGCTTGCTGGCACAGCACTCGGCGCATTGTCGTTCGACTGCGCGATGGCGGCGGACAAGCCGGTGAAAGCGCCGCGCATGGCAACGTACTTCGATTGGACCGGCGTCTATGCTGGCGCGCACACCGGGTACGGTTTCGGCGGCTTCGGGCCGGGCACCAATCCGCTGCCGTTGCAGGGCGCGTTCTTTCCTCACAGCATCACCGGACTGATCGGCGGTTATCAGGCCGGATACAATCTTCAGCTTCCGAACAATATCGTGATCGGCGCCGAGGCGGACGTTTCTTTCGCAAGCCCGCCGGACAGGCCGAAGCTGACGCCAGCGCCGTTTAATACAACATTCGATTACTTCGGCACGGTGCGGGGACGTGCCGGTTACGCGTTCGGCACATTGCTGCCCTATGTCACCGGCGGTCTCGCGTTCGGCGCGACGCATATCGATCTGAACGATGGCGCTGACAACATTATCGCGCAGAAGGCGCGCGCGCATTTCGGCTGGGTCGCAGGCGCCGGCGTTGAGTTCGCGGTGGGCGGGCCATGGAGCGGCAAGATCGAATATAATTACATCGATCTTGGCGCGCGAACCTACGGGCTCGCGGACGTACCGCTTCCCAATGCGAACGTCGATCCAAGGGTTCAAACCATCAAGCTCGGCATGAATTATCATCTGTGGGATACGCCAGTTTGGTCCGCTAAAGACTCGTCGCTCAAGCGTATGGCGCTTCCGGAATCTCAAGACTGGAATATCTACGGTCAGACCACGTTCGTCACGCAAGGCTATCCTTCGTTCCGTTCTCCCTATCAGGGACCGCAAAGCCTTTTGCCGATCAGTCAGGGCCGCGAGACGTGGACGGTTGACGCGTTCCTCGGCTGGCGGCTGTGGGACGGCGGCGAGTTTTATTTCAATCCTGAACTGGCACAGGGTTTCGGACTTGCCGGCACATTGGGCGTGGCGGGATTTCCGAACGGCGAAGCGCAGAAGGGCGGCGGAGAATATCCCCGCTTCCGCGCGCAACGCTATTATTTCAAGCAGACATTCGGGCTTGGCGGCAAACAGGAAGACGTTGCCGACGGACCGATGCAGCTTGCGGGTAAACGCGACATCGACCGCGTCACCGTCACCGTCGGCCGCTTTGCGATCGGCGATTTCTTCGACGGGAATTCCTATGCCAAGGATCCGCGCGCGGATTTCATGAACTGGGCCATGTGGTCGTCGGCGGCCTACGATTTCCCGGCGGACCTGCCAGGTATGACGCGCGGAGCTGTGGTCGAACTTAACCGCAAGGACTGGGCGCTGCGCGCGGGCCTGTTTCAGGTTCCGTCCGCGCCAAATAGCGACGTCTTGAACTCTAAGACCGGTGGCGCGCTTGTCGAATTGGAACAGCGATATTCGATCATGAACCAGCCCGGCAAGCTGCGGCTTGGCTTGTTCGGCAATCAGGGCAACACCGCGAACTATCGCGACGTTCTCGCAATAATCGCAGCTAACCCTGCTCTCGATATCAACGATGTGACGACCGCTTCACGGCGCACCCGCTCGAAATACGGATTCTACGCCAACGCCGAGCAGCAGATTGCATCGGATGTCGGCGTGTTCGCGCGCGCAAGCTGGAACGACGGTCAGAATGAAATTCTGTCGTTCACGGACATCGACCGCAGCGTGTCCGGCGGCGTTTCGATCAAGGGAAATTCCTGGGGACGCCCGTCCGACACATTTGCGTTCGGCGGCGCGGTGAACGGCCTCTCAGGCGCACATCGCGCTTTCCTCGCCGCAGGCGGGAACGGTCTGCTGATTGGCGATGGACAACTAAATTACAGCACCGAACGAATCGTCGAGACTTACTACGCATTCGCGCTCAGCAAGGCTTTCACGTTCACGACGAACTACCAGCTGATCGTCAACCCGGCCTACAACATGGATCGCGGTCCGGTCTCGATTTTCTCCGGCCGCCTGCACGGCGAATTCTAGACGCGCGCTCGAATTGGAACGTAAGACGGAGTTGCCGAAGATGGAGCGAAGGATTCGGCCTGCGCCAGCGCCCAATGATTGGCGAAACGCGGGCTTTCGGTCTTGCCCGTGAGCAACTCGCCCGGCGCAAGCTCAGGATACAGCCGCGCGAACGAAAGAACATCCGTTGCAGAGATACGATGCGAGAAGTGAATCGGCCGGATTTCTTCGGGATGATTGAGGCCTGCGGCCGCGATCAATTCCGCCAACGCATGCAAGGTCGCACGATGATAGTTGTAAACCCGCGTCGCCTTGTCGGGCACGACGAGCGCGCGATTGCGGGTCGGATCCTGTGTCGTCACGCCGGTCGGACAGCGATCGGTGTGACAACTCAGCGATTGAATGCAGCCGAGCGCGAACATGAAACCGCGCGCCGAATTGCACCAATCGGCTCCAAGCGCCATGGCGCGCGCGATGTCGAAAGCGGTCGCGATCTTTCCCGCCGCTCCGATGCGGACACGATTGCGCGCATTGATTCCAATAAGGGCGTTGTGAACGAAATTGACGCCCTCGCGCATTGGCATGCCGAGATGGTCCATGAATTCCGGAGGCGCGGCGCCGGTGCCGCCTTCCTTCCCATCGACAACGATGAAATCCGGATAGACTCCAGTCTTCACCATCGCCTTACAGATCGCGAGGAACTCCCAACGATGACCGATGCACAGCTTGAAGCCGGCAGGCTTGCCGCCGGACAGACGCCGCATCTCGCCGATGAAATGCATCATCTCGATGGGTGTCGAGAATGCGCGGTGATAGGCGGGAGAAATGCAATCCTCGCCCATTGCAACGCCGCGGATGTCCGAAATTTCCTTTGAGACCTTGGCGGCGGGCAGCACGCCGCCATGTCCGGGTTTTGCACCCTGGCTGATTTTCAATTCGACCATCTTGATCTGATCGTCGCTTGCCGTCGCGGCGAACTTTTCAGGATTGAACGTACCGTCGGGATTGCGGCAGCCGAAATAACCCGATCCGATTTCCCAGATGATGTCGCCGCCGTTTTCACGGTGATAGGGGCTGACGCCGCCTTCACCGGTGTCATGCGCGAAGTTGCCCTTCTTGGCGCCGGAATTGAGCGCACGCACCGCGTTCGGACTAAGTGCGCCAAAGCTCATCGCCGAGATGTTGAAGACCGAGGCGGAATACGGCTTTGCACAGTCAGGTCCGCCGATCTTGATGCGAAAATGCTCGTCGGCGAGCGGCTTCGGCGCGACCGAATGATGCATCCACTCGAAACCGGTCTGGTAAATTTCTTCCTGCGTGCCGAACGGGCGCTTGTCGAGCACCATTTTGGCGCGCTGATAGACCACCGCGCGCATATCGCGGCTGAACGGCTTGCCGTCCTTCTCGCTCTCGAAGAAATATTGCCGCATCTCCGGCCGGATTTCCTCGAGCAGAAATCGCAGATGCGCGGAGATCGGGTAGTTGCGAAGAACCGCGTGACTTTTCTGAATCAAGTCATGAAAGCCGAGCACCGCGAGTGCGGCGAAGACGGCAAGCGGAATTGCGAATAGAAACCAGTCATCCGGATCGTAAATAACGCCTGCCGACAGCAGTACCGTGAAGGCAACGCAAAGCGTGAGAATGATGAACCGCGGCGAAAACGGGAGCATGAGCGTTTGCATGGAAGCCTCGGTGAATAGTCCGGCAACGATTCAGCCGCTTACATGATGGCCGGGTTCGGTTCCGGGGTCGATAGGCTGGTTGCTGCGGGGGCGCAACGATATCCGCGCCATTCGTCGCAAGAACGATCACAGACCGCCTACAATTCAAAGTGAAGTTTTTATTGCAAAGCAATATGCGGGTGCAGAGCGCAGAACGCGGGACCAAGACTGTCAGTGATTGTGCGGCCGCATCTCTCCGGGTATTTCCCGTTTCGCAAGTCCGCCCTCGGCAATCCATTTTTCGGTGCTCTTGATCGCCCGCTCGATATGCTCGTCAGTCCGCGAAAAATCGTAAGGCGATCCGACCAGCGGACATAGTGGCGGCACGACGTAATATTCAATCGACGGGTCGATATCTTCCAGCTCGTAGGTCATCTGCCGCGCGATCAGTAGCGTCAGCGCATGCAGAACATTCGCGACCGCCCCGACCGGCGGTTTCTGCATGTCGCAGGCAAAGCCCGTCGGCATGATAATCAACCGTTGTGCGCCGAGCTTGACCGCCACGCTAATCGGCGTGTTGCTCGAGATGGCACCGTCGGCAAGATACTTGTCCTTGTACTTCACAGGCTCGAATGCGCCGGGAATCGATGTGCTGGCAACGATGGCGTCCGAAGCAGAGCCCTCAGAAATGACCGCCGTATCGCCGCTAACGATTTCCGTTGCAACGACATGCAACGGCACTTTCGCTTCTTCGATGTTCTTATAGGTCAGATTGCTCTCGACGATTTTCCGGATGCCGCTGTGCGAGACGAGAAAATCGCGCCGCCACAGGAAACTTATGAAGGAACGGAGAGACACGGGGAAAACATCGTCGCGCGTCAGGCCGCGCCAGATTGCAGCCAGCTTTTTCATTCCGTCGAGAGTTGGGTCGCCTGCGTAATACGCCCCGTTCATGGACCCCACGCTCGAGCCCACGACGAAATCGGCGGTGGCGCCATGAGCCACCAACGCCTGCAACATGCCTGCCTGGATCGCACCGAAGCTGCCGCCGCCTGCAAGGACAAACGCGGTTTTCGGTTTTGCTGCCATTTCGAGCGAACTCATGCGAATTTGGACTGTTGCTGCACAATTTGCGGATGTTGCCCGATACACCCTTTGCGGGCTCAATTTCAACACTGTCGCGCGAAGAGCGATCAAGATCGCTTGTTCGACGGTTCGGAAAAATTGGCGATCCCGGGAAGACTCGAACTTCCGACCTGCGGTTTAGGAAACCGCCGCTCTATCCGGCTGAGCTACGGGACCGTTTCTCGATTCATGCCATCGGCCGATTTTTATCAGAGCAAGCCGGTGATCGCTACCCGCCTAATAACAATCGCATTCGGGCAATGACGTTGGCTCGATGGCTGAAATGCCTTTAGTCCATTTTCCGGAGTATCTAAGCTCGTTATCCTGCGTAGGATATTGCTTTCCAGAACAGTATTTCAAACCTTCGGTGTTTCATGCAAAAAATTGCGATAGCTCTCGGCTCACTTCTCATTGCGCAATCTCCAGCATGGGCACGGTGCACCGGACCCAACTACAATGTCCGACTTGGAACGGAGATAAGTCTCCACCGCGAATCCGACGGCGGACGATGTTCTCATAATATTAAATCGAGCCGCGACCCCATCTATGGTTCGGCAGTCAAGGTCCAGCCAAGGCACGGTTCGATTGAAGAAAGCAGCCGCACTCGCTTGGTCTATCGTCCGGCACCCGGCTACAAAGGCGAAGACAGCTATACGTTTCAATGGGTCGGAAAACAGAACGGCGTTACGCCGGCCGCAATGACAATCAACGTAACCGTCGTCGTAAAATAACGAATGCCACGGCCAGCTGCCCGGCTCGATTTTCGACCAGTCGTGCGCTCATGGCCTGCCTTGTAACCGTCATAACGGAACACTAGTGTTATCGCGGGGCTACGCGATAGGAGTTCACGATGGGTTTGCTCGACGTTCTCAATGGTATGCAGAATGGGCCGCATGGTCAGCCCGATCCGAGCAAGGGCGGCATGTCGCCGATGACAATGGCGATTTTGGCACTGCTTGCCTACAAGGCCGTCAAGCATATCGGCGGCGCGCAGACTGCGGCACCTGCCGGACCCAAGACGATCCCCGGCACGACGACCGCGAATGCGGGCGGCGGACTTGGCGGATTGCTCGGCGGTCTTCTCGCAGGAGGAGCGGCCGGCAGCGTGCTGAGCGGCGGCCTCGGCGATCTGATGAAGCAGCTTCAACAGGGCGGCCACGAGGAGACTGCGAACTCGTGGGTCGGCAGCGGCCCCAACAAGCAGATTTCTGCGAACGATCTCGCGAACGCGCTTGGTCCTGACCAGATCAACACAATCAGCGCGCAGACCGGCATCTCGAAGGATGTGCTGCTCGCCGAGCTCGCCAAGCAGCTTCCGGAAATCATCAATCGGCTCACGCCCAACGGCAAGCTGCCGACGGAGCATGAAGCCTCACGTATGATCTGAACTGCGCTTAATTTCAAAATTGGAAAAGGACCGAAGCAATGCTTCATATTCTCTTGGTCGGACTCGTTGCAGGTTTCCTCGCGCGTCTCCTTTCGCCCGGACCGAACAACCCGACCGGCTTTCTTTTGACCATTGTGCTCGGAATTGCCGGCGCGTTTCTGGCAACCTTCATCGGCCAGGCCGTCGGCCATTACAGCCCGGATCAAGGTGCCGGTTACATCATGGCAACGGTTGGCGCGCTGGTTGTGCTGTTTGTCTGGAACAGACTCGTCGCACGCGGCACGATTTCCGATCCCGGCAACAAAATCTGATCGCCTGCTATCTGGGGCGGCCGAGCGAATAGCCAACGAGGTGCGTGCCGGCATCGACACGCACCAGTTCGCCGGTCATGTGGCCTGATTGCGGACGCGCGAGGAAGCAGACGATTTCTGCGACATCTTCTGCCTTTGACGCCACCTGAAGCGGCGAGCCTGCGGCGACCGCGTCGCGGATCAATTTGGTCGCGTCTTCGCCGCGACCCTTGGTGAACCACGGCGTATCGATGAAGCCCGGACAGACCGCGTTCACTCTTATCTTCGGCGCGAGCGCACGGGCGAGAGAGAGCGTCATCGAATTGAGCGCGCCCTTGCTTGCAGCATAGGCGACCGACGATCCAAACCCGGCAAGTCCCGCCACCGACGAAACGTTGACGACGGATGACGCGTGTCCGGACGCCTTCGATCCTGCCTCCAACAGCGCACGCGCCGCGCGGACCATCTGATAGGGGCCGATGGTGTTGACGGCATAAATGCGCTGAAAATCTTCCGCCGACAGGCCGTCAAGATTGTCATGCGCGTTGTGCTTGGTCACTCCTGCATTGTTGATGAGAGCATCGAGCCTGCCCCAGGGGGCAGCACCGGTGACGATCTTCTTGCAGTCGTCGTCCTTCGAGACATCGCCCTGAACGACGACGACATCAGCGCCGGCGCTGCGGCAGAGATCGGCGGTCTGCTCGGCCTCTTTTTTGCTCGACGAATAATTGATGACAATGCTTGCGCCTTCCTTGGCAAGGATTTGCGCCGACGCCGCACCGAGCCCCGATGCGGACCCCGTCACAACCACTTTCAATCCGTGCTTTGCCATCGCTTCGATCCCCTTTGATGTCCGGCACCAAAGCCGGTTTGATCGAACGGCAAGCTATCGGGTGATGACACCACAGAACAGCCCTTTCTGTGCATGCCGCTCGCGTCATGGCTGCCTCATGCCGACCGCTTCATCGCTTGTCATCCGCTGGAGATTTCATCATCATGACGCCCAACAACAAAGGCGGCGGCGATTTTCGCTGTGTGAGATTCAGTCGCGCCGATGACGGCCGGGAGGCTACGTGTCCGAATCTGTGAGCATCGTCGCGGAAACCGCGGATCGAATCTTCGCCGATCTGGCCGACGCTCAGACGATCAACAGCGCGAAAAACGGCAACTGGAAAAAGCCGCTGTGGAGCGCGCTCACTGAAGCAGGTCTGCCGTTGTCATGGATCGCTGAGGATTTGGGCGGCGCAAGCGTCTCGCTGGCCGAGGGCTTCAGCGTCATCTCCGCTGCCGGCCGGCACGCGCTTCCTGTTCCTCTGGTCGAGACCATGCTTGCAGGCTGGCTGTTGTCGCAAGGCGGTATCGCCTCACCCGCCGGCGCAATGACCGTTGCGCCATGTTCTCCGAGAGATCGAATTTCAATGGATGCCGACGGCATGCTTTCGGGTCGCGCGCGCGGCGTGCCGTTCGCTGAAGAAGCGCAGATCGCAGTTTTGGCCACGACTCCGAAAGGCTTCGTTGTCGCGCTTGTGGACACATTGGCTTGCCGTATCGAAGCCGGTGAAACCATCGGCCATGATGCTTCCAATCTTGTCGTATTCGACGACGTCAAACCAGTCGTCGTGAAAACCGCGCCGAAGAATTTTACGCCAATGTCGCTGATGCTGATGGGCGCGACGGTTCGCAGCCTGCAAATGGCCGGTGCGCTCGAGACAATGCTTAATATCAGCGTCGCCTATGCCAACGAACGTGTCGCCTTCGAGAAGAAGATCGCGAAGTTTCAGGCGATCCAGCACAATCTCGCGCAACTCGCAGGTGAAGTCGCAGCGGCGCTGACGGCGTCGGGCTCCGCCGCCGATACCATCGCAAGTGGCGAGGCGTCGCACGATGCGCTTCTGCTCGAAGTTGCGTCCGCGAAAATCCGTTGCGCCGAAGCTGCCGAGAAAGGTGCGGCCATTGCGCATCAGGTGCACGGCGCAATCGGCTTTTCGATGGAGCATATCCTGCATCGCTACACGATGCGCGCGCTGGCATGGCGTGACGATTTCGGCCACGAAACCTGGTGGGCAACCGAGTTTGGAAAGTCGGTTGCAGCAAACGGCGCCGATGATTTGTGGCCGCTGGTCGCATCGCGCTAGGATAACAATATGACCGCAGCCCTCAACTTCGATCAAATCCGGCTTCCGCCCGAATGCGAAAAGCTGCGCGGCGAAGTGCGCGCATTCCTTGCCGAGGAAATCGCAGCAGGCACCTTCGATCCGCACGAGCCGCAGCGCGAGGACACCGACATTCCCGAATTCAGCCATCGCGTCGGACAGCGCGGCTGGATCGGCATGACATGGCCGAAAAAATACGGCGGCCATGAGCGCACGTTTCTTGAACGCTTCGTCGTCACGGAGGAGATGCGTGTTGCCAACGCGCCGACGCGGCGCTTCTTCGTCGCGGATCGCCAGAGCGGACCGGTGCTTCTTAAATTCGCCAGCGAACGGATCAAGATGGATATTCTTCCGCGTATCTGCCGCGGCGAAGTCTGTTTTTCCATCGGCATGAGCGAGCCGAATTCCGGCTCCGATCTTTTCGCCGCCAAGACCAAGGCCACCAAGACCGATGGCGGCTGGCTCGTCAACGGCACGAAAATCTGGACGACGTCGGCGCATATCGCCGACTACATGCTGGCCATTTTCCGCACCTCGCCGCCGACGAAAGAAAATCGCCGTCACGGGCTGACGCAATTTCTCGTCGACATGAAGACGCCGGGCATCAGGGTCAACCCGATTGCGCAGATCAGCGGGCTGAAGGAATTCAACGAAGTCGTATTCGAGGACGCCTTCATCCCGAATGACCACGTGCTCGGCGAGATCGACGGCGCGTGGAAACAGGCAACAAGCGAACTTGCATACGAGCGCAGCGGGCCGGAGCGTTTTCTCGAAACTTACTACGTGCTCACCGAACTTGTGCGCGCGCTGGGCGACAAGCCGGATGCGCGCGGCGCGGAAGGCATCGGACGGCTTGTGGCACAGCTTCACACGATGCGTCGGATGTCGGTGTCAGTCGCGGGCATGCTGCAAGCCGGAAAAGAGCCGGTGGTCGAGGCTTCTATCGTCAAGGACCTCGGCACGGTATGGGAACAGAAGCTGCCGCATCGCGTGCGCGATCTTGCAGCGTTCGTGGACATGGATGCATCGAACCATCGCACGCTCGAAGACCAGCTTGCATTTGCGACGAAGATCGCTCCGAAACTGACGATACAGGGCGGAACGACAGAAGTTCTGCGCGGCATCATCGCGCGTGGGCTCGGATTACGTTAGGAGAACGAAATGGCAGCTGCAAAAGACATCGGCGTCGAGAAGCACGGTCACGTCACGCTGATCGAGATCCGCCGCCCGCCGCTGAATTTTTTTGATCTCGATCTCATTCGCCAGATAGCCGACGCACTTGACGCCATCGATAAAGATACGAACGCGCGTGCGATTGTTCTCGCGTCACAGGGCAAAGCGTTTTGCGCGGGCGCGAACTTCAACCGGCCGAATGGATTTTCCGGCGACGCGGCGTCAGGCAGCGGCACGACCGGCGACCTTTATATCGAAGCCGTGCGCATTTTCCGCAACAAGAAGCCGATCGTGGCTGCCGTTCAGGGTGCGGCGATCGGCGGCGGACTGGGATTGGCCGTGTCCGCAGATTTCCGCGTGACCTGTCCCGAGGCGCGCTTTGCGGCAAATTTCACACGGCTCGGATTCCATCCCGGATTCGGCCTGACGGTTACGCTGCCGGAAATCATCGGCAAGACGAACGCCGCACTGATGTTCTACACCAGCCGCCGCGTGACGGGAGGCGAGGCTTACAAAATGGGTCTCGCAAACATACTGGTGCCGCAAGAACAGGTCCGCGAAGCCGCATTTGCGCTCGCAAACGAGATCGCGGAGAACTCACCGCTCGGATTGCTTTCAACGCGCGCGACGATGCGCGCCGGATTGGCGGATCGCGTCCAGGCGCAGACCGATCACGAACTCAAAGAACAGACGTGGCTGCGCGAGACCGAGGATTTCAAGGAAGGCGTGAAATCGACCGAAGAACGGCGGCCGGGTAAGTTCATCGGGCGTTGATGCGATAGTAACTGAGGCCAGCGATTGCGGGATTACCGCCGATGCTGAAACACATGTGCGGCGTTGTCGCGGTCTTCGTCGCCAGCTGCAACTCGGTTCTTGCCGCCTGCGATTTCGCGCCGCAAGGCGAAGGCCGCGTCAAGGCGATCATCGATGCGCGGACTTTCCGTCTCACTGACGGACGCGAGGTGATGCTCGCCGGCATCGAGACATACGAAGACCCGAAACTCGCGGCGCGTATCTCCAAACTCGCTTTGCTGATTGAAGGCCGCGAGGTCACGCTTCGTGCGGAAAACGACAAGCCGGATCGTTATGGCCGTCAGGCCGCTATCGTATTCTCCGCCGGATCGGATACCTCAGTGCAGACAACATTGCTGTCCCAGGGTGACGCACTTGCTTCCGGTAGCATCTCCGACAAGGCATGTTCCTCGGAATGGGCAGCGGCTGAAACAACCGCCCGCAAAGGAAAATTGGGGCTTTGGGGTCGCCCCGCCGTCACAAAAAACGCTGAAATGCCCGGCGATATTCTGGCGAGGATCGGGCAATTCACCATCGTCGAAGGCCCGGTTCTTTCCGCACGGCAGGCTGGATCGACGTTTTACGTCAATTTCGGAAGGCGATGGACACGAGACTTTGCCGTGACTATTTCAAGGCGCATGATGCCCTCGTTCGAGGCGGCGGGGCTGGGTTTCAAGTCGCTGGAAGGCAAGACAATCCGGGTTCGCGGCTGGGTGGAAAGACGCGGCGGCCCTCGCATTGAAGCGACCCACCCCGGACAGATCGAGATCGTCGGCATGGCCGGCGGGATGACGAAGAACATTGTGCCTCAGGATGAAGGCAAGTAACGCGTGAAGAGTCTTCAAGTGCAGAGCAGATCGGGACGGCGCGGGCGATTGCTTGCGTCCGCCGCGTTGTGCACGTCCTTATTGCTCGGCGCTTGCGGCGACATGGGCCGCTTCCAAATTGCATCGACGCCGGGACTAGGCCCGGTCAAGCCGAACAAGCCTTCGGCGCAGACCCCCGCGACCGAGCGCGAGCATGAGCGCATTCTCTCGTCTTACGGCGGTGCCTATGACGACCCGAAGCTGCAAGCCCTGATTTCCAAGACCGTCGATCGTCTGGTTGCGGCGTCGGATCGCCCGGATCTGGCCTATCAGGTGACAATTCTGAACTCCGGCGCGGTGAACGCCTTCGCGCTTCCGACCGGACAACTCTATGTCACGCGCGGGCTTGTTGCGCTCGCGAGCGACACGTCCGAACTGTCCTCGGTGCTCGCGCATGAGATGGCGCACGTCCTCGCCAAACATGCCTCAGTCCGCGAGGAAGAAGCAAAGAAAGCCGCGATCACTACGCGTGTCGTGGCCGAAATGGGCAACGACGCCGACCTGACGGCGCTGGCTCTGGCGAAAACAAAGATCGCCATGACAACATTCTCACGCCAGCAGGAATTCGAAGCCGATGGAATCGGCGTCGGCATTTCATCGCGCGCAAACTTCGATCCGTTCGGCGCGTCGCGCTTTCTAACCGCGATGGAGCGCAACGCCGCGCTGAAAGCGCCGCGCAATGCGGACCCGCGCTCGCTCGACTTCCTTTCGTCGCATCCGGCAACCCCCGAACGCGTACAGAACGCGCAGGCAAACGCGCGGCAATACGCGTCGCCGGAATCGGTGGAGCGCGACCGCGAAGCCTATTTAAGTGCGATCGACAATCTCGTTTACGGCGAAGATCCCAGCGAGGGCTTCGTCCGCGGACGGCGCTTTCTGCATCCGAAACTCGGTTTCACCTTCCAGGCGCCTGAGTCTTTCTTTCTTGAAAACACCGCGCAGGCCGTGGTCGGCGTGAAGGACGGCGGTGCGCTGGCAATGCGCTTCGACGTGGTCCGCGTTCCCTCCGATCAATCGCTCGGCGATTATCTCAATTCGGGATGGATGGACAATGTCGACAAGGCATCGATAGAAGACCTGACGATCAACGGATTTCCGGCCGCGACCGCAACAGCCTCCGGCGAGCAATGGCAGTTCAGGACCTATGCGTTGAGGTTCGGCAGCGACGTTTATCGCTTCATTTTCGCTGCGAAGAAGCAGACGAACGAGTCCGACAAGGCTTTCCGCGATACCGTCAGTTCGTTCCGCCGCCTGACGCTTGCGGAAATTCAGGCGGCGCGGCCGCTGCGGATCAAGGTCATCACTGTTCAGCCGGGCGACACGGTGGAAACGCTGTCGCACCGCATGCAGGGTGTGGACCGGCCAATGGAACGCTTCCGTATCCTCAATGGCCTCGATGCGCGTGCGAACGTCAAGCCGCGTGAGCGCGTCAAGATCGTCGTCGATTGAGATCGCCGAATGCAAATAAAAACCCGGCCAGTTCGGCCGGGTTTTTCATTTCAATCGGTTCGGGGCTTTCAGGCCGCTTCGTCTTCTTCGGAGACGGAGTCTTCGCCATCTTCACCGTCGCCCTCGTCACCATCGGTAGCCACCGCATCCGTTTCAGTTTTGGCTGCACCGCGGCGCGGGCTCTTTGCGAGGTTCGCTTCGATTTCCTTGACCGCTTCGGTTTCGGTGATGTGCTGCACGACCGCGATTTCGCGCGACAGCCGATCGAGCGCCGCCTCGTAAAGCTGGCGTTCGCTGTAGGATTGCTCAGGCTGCGATTCGGAACGGAACAGATCGCGTACCACTTCGGCAATCGCGACGATGTCACCCGAATTGATCTTCGCTTCGTACTCCTGCGCGCGGCGCGACCACATGGTGCGCTTGACGCGAGCGCGGCCCTTGAGGGTTTCGAGCGCGCGCTTGACCAGCGCCGGCTCGGACAGCTTGCGCATTCCGACATTGGCGACCTTCGCCGTCGGCACGCGCAGCGTCATCTTATCCTTGATGAAATTGATGACGAACAGCTCGAGCGTTGCGCCCGCGATTTCCTGCTCTTCGATCGCAAGAATCTGGCCGACGCCGTGCGCGGGATAGACAACGTATTCGTTGGTCTTGAAACCCTGACGCTGGGTGAGAACCTTCTTCGGCTCCTCAACACGGGCGGCAACTTTGGCAGCCTTCGGACCCGCGCCCTTGGCTGCGGTCTTTGAAATCTTGCCAGCGGCCTTCGCCGGCTTCTTGGCCTTGGCGACAGTCTTGCTCTTGGAGGACTTGGCGGACGATTTTGCAGTCTTTTTGGCCATTGTGCTTCTTTTGCTTGAGGATTTCGCAGACGCGCGAGCGTCCTTCTTGGAGCCCTTGTCCTTGGAACCCTTATCTTTTTTGGAGTTCTTTTTATGACGCGATTTGTCTGACACGGCGGCTATGCGTGATAATCACGCCCTCGTTCAACGGTTTGCCGGGAACCCGTCGCGGCCCAACCGGGCAAATCGCGGGTCTTCAATGCTTATTTGTGGCCATAATAGCACATTTTCCGCAAAAATCAATGATTTACGGCCGAATCCGATCTTACGGCGCAAACAGCCGCCAAGGAACTCAGCTTACGGTTAAGGCAATTCTGATTTCGGGATTTTACGCCCTGATAACAAACGTCAGTCGCCGGTGCCGGGCTTGGGAGAAAAGAATTTCTCGAACTTGCCTTCCTGGCCGTCGAATTCTTTCGCGTCGTCCGGCGCGTCTTTCTTCTGGGTAATGTTCGGCCAGCTCTTGGCGTATTCGGTATTCACCTCGAGCCATTTTTCCATGCCGGGCTCAGTGTCCGGCTTGATGGCGTCCGCAGGGCATTCAGGCTCGCATACACCGCAATCGATGCATTCGTCCGGATGGATCACGAGCATGTTTTCGCCCTCGTAGAAACAATCCACGGGACACACTTCCACGCAGTCCATGTACTTGCACTTAATACAGTTTTCGGTGACGACGTAGGTCATCCAAAGCTCCGAACGGGTCTGAATTTGGAGATTGGCGTAGCGCAGGATGTGCACCGCCGCAAGTGAAGCAGAGTTCAGATAGTCAGTCCGGCCGGACTTGCAAATCGGCGTAAAGACTAACCGCTGCGTCCGCCCCGCCCCGCTTTTCGGCGAATTCGACGATCTTCAAAACGCGCACGCGGCTATCGAGCGCAATCGTCAACACGTCGCCGGCCTTGACGGCATGTCCGGGCGACGTCTCGCGCACGCCGTTGATGCGGACGCGCCCCTTCTCGACAAGTTTGGCAGCATCGCTGCGTGTTCTGACGACCCTCGCATGCCAGAGCCATTTGTCGATGCGCTGACGGTCCAATATCCCGACTAGTCCTTGCGGCCACCAAGTTGCTCTTTCAGCGCGGCCAGCTTCGCGAAGGGCGAATTGGGATCCGCATCGCGGTTGCGTTCGCGCGGCGCGCTGGAGGCGTAGGTGCGAAGGTTGCCGGCGCCGCGATCGTCCTTGCGGTCGCGTCCTTTGTCGAACTTGCCTTTGAATTTTCCGCGTTCGTCATCGCGGCCTTTGTCGCGATCTCGGCCCTTGAACCGCTCGCGCGGCGGACGAGACTGCGCGCCTTCGCCATTTGCAGCGGTATGCTTCTCGTCGCGCTGATTGCGGTCGCGGCGATGGCGCCCATGACGCTCGCGCTTATCGCCGTCCGTATTAGCTTCGCCTTCTGCTGGCGCAGCAGACGATTTTTCAGGCGTGCGCTTGTGATGATGACGCGGACGGCGCTCGTCCGAACGCCCACCCGGACGCCAGACCTCAACGAGTTCGGGCGTTGCGGCTGCGTCCTTATTTTCGGCAGCGGTCGCTTCCATCAGTGATGCTTCTGTCGAAGCAACCTCGGCAGTTGCAGGTTCAGGCGAAATGGTTTCCGCCGCTACAACGTGAGCATCGGCCTCCGAAACCGGCGCAGAATCGGCGCTGGATACAGATGTCACAGTCTCATTGGTGATGTCTGTAACAGCGTCCGTTTCAACAGCAGACGCGGGCTCGGTCGCAACAGCTTCCGTTGTCGAAGCGACATCGGACGTGGCTTCGACAGGCGCCGCTTCGACAACCGGCAACGGCGGACGGCGATCCATGCGATAGCCGAGCGCGCGCAAAACCGACGCGAAATCCTCGCCCGCAGAACCCGTCAGCGATGTCATTGCTTGCGTAACAGTGAACGCACGTCCGTCGAACGCGCCGGGCGGCTTCGGTCCCGGTGAGGTCTGACGCCACGACAAGGCAGGCCGGATGAGATCGGCGAGGCGTTCGAGAATGTCCACGCGCACGGCACGGTCGCCGGCGAGCTTGTAGCCAAGGGTGCGGTAGGCTTCGGCATCCAGCGCCTTGTCGGCCGGAAACGACGTGCGCCCGCTTCCTGCGAGGTGCTGCGCGCCTGTGAGCGCCGCCCAATCGACATTCTCCTGCCTCAATGCCCAGAGCAGCGAGGCCAAACCTCTCGCTGCCGGTTTCAGCAGCGCGGGAAAATAGATGTGATACGCGCCAAAGCGCACGCCGTACTTGCGCAAGCTCGCACGCGAGGGCTGGTCGAGATCCTTCATCTCGCTTGCAATCTTCGATCGCTCGATAACACCGAGCGCCTCGATCAGCTGAAATGCGATGCCGCGTGCGATGCCGGTGACATCCTCGGCCTTATGCAACTCGAACAAGGGCCCGAGAATTTTTTCGATATGGGTCTTCAACCAAATATCGAGACGGTTCTGAACATTGTCGCGAGGTGCGCCGGTGAGGCGTTCGTCGGCAATGATGCGGACGCGCGGGTGCAGCGTGTCATCGGCGGCAACCACCTTGGCCACTGCATCGCCCGTCCAGCGCAATGTCCCGTCGGCGGCGAGCGCAAACTGATTGTCGGCAGCAGCCGACAGTTTTTCGGCGCGCGCATCGATCTCGCCGGCCAGCGCCTTCAGCGCAGTCGCTTGCAACGCCTTCGCATCGGAGCCTGCTTCAGCAGATTCCGGTGCGAACATGAATCCATCGAGGCGGCCGATCACATGGCCCTCAACAGTCACCTCGCCGGTCTTTCCAATCTCGGTATTCAATATCGTGTTTTCCCTCAGGCGCCGCATCAATACACTGGTCCTGCGGTCAACGAAACGCTCAGTTAAGCGTTCATGGAGCGCATCGGACAATTTATCTTCGACGGCGCGGGTCTCGTTTTGCCAGCGTTCCGGGTCTTTCAGCCAGTCGGGCCGATTGGCAGCGAAGGTCCAGGTCCGTATCTGCGCAATTCTTGCCGATAACGTGTCGATGTCGCCGTCCGTCCGGTCCGTCATCGCGACCTGCGCGCCGAACCAGTTGTCCGGGATGCAGCCTTTTTGCATCAGAAACCCGAACAGGGTTGTGACAAGCTCGGCATGCGCCGCTGGCGACAGCTTCCTGTAATCGGGAACAAGGCAGGTATCCCACAGCCGCTCGACGGCCTCCGCACTGGTTGCCATATCCTTGACGTCTTCGTCGCGGGCGGCGTGATCCAGCACGCGAATATCCTCGGCAACGGGCGCGCGCGTTAGCCCCTCGTGATTGGGGACGAGCGCGAGCGACGCCTGAAGCGCGCCAAGCGAGGAAAAATCGACGCTGGCATTGCGCCATTGGAGCGTCTTCACGCTGTCGAAGGTGTGGTTCTGAAGCGCATTGACGAGTTCAGGCTCGAATGGCTCGCAGCGGCCTGTGGTGCCGAAAGTCCCGTCGCGCGTGGCGCGGCCGGCGCGGCCCGCGATCTGCGCGAACTCCACCGGCGTCAGACGGCGAAACTGGTAGCCGTCATATTTCCGGTCGGACGCAAAGGCGACGTGATCGACATCGAGATTGAGGCCCATGCCGACCGCATCGGTGGCGACGAGATAATCGACGTCACCGGACTGAAACATATCGACCTGGGCGTTTCGCGTGCGGGGCGACAGCGATCCCATCACGACCGCAGCGCCACCATGCTGGCGGCGGATCAACTCGGCAATGGCGTAAACTTCGTCAGCCGAGAATGCCACAATGCAGGTGCGGCGCGGCTGCCTGGTAATCTTGCGATCGCCCGCGAATTCGAGTTGCGACATACGAGGCCGCGTGACGATGTTCGCCCCCGGCAAGAGCCGCTCGATAATCGGGCGCATCGTCGCTGCGCCGAGCAGCAGCGTCTCGTCGCGGCCACGCCTGTTGAGAATGCGGTCTGTGAACACATGACCGCGCTCGAGATCGGCTGCGATCTGGATTTCATCGACGGCGAGAAAGGAAACGTCGAGATCGCGCGGCATCGCCTCGACAGTCGAGACCCAGTATCGCGCGCGCGACGGCTTGATCTTTTCTTCGCCAGTGATGAGGGCAACGGCGTCCGTGCCGACCTTGGCAACAATCTTGTTGTAGACCTCGCGTGCAAGCAGCCGCAGCGGAAGGCCTATAATGCCGGACGAATGCGCGACCATGCGCTCGATGGCCAGATGGGTTTTACCGGTGTTGGTCGGCCCAAGAATCGCCGTGACCCCGGCTCCGGGAGCGCGCTCGCCTGAAAATAACGGTGATGAAGTGGAGATGGACATCGCTTGACGGGTCCGCATGACGCTCACGACGCGGACGACGCCGCTGGCAACTCGAACAGACTGGAAGTGTCTCACAATGCGACGTTTTTCGCGCCGCGACTTAAACTTTGGAACGAGTGTGGAACGAAAGCGGCCCGAATCGCTGACTCCGGCGATACCCGGCTTCGTTCACGCAACATGTCGCGTAGATGGATAATTTAGAACACTAGATCAAGCCTTCGGCGAAGGGCGCGCCCATGTTTTCCGCCTGAATTTATTAATGTCCGAGTCGAATCAGATCGGTCGAAGAGTCAACGGCCGCCGGACCGGATTCTCGGCTGTCAGTTCGTCTTCGCCGTCTTCTGCGCCGACACGAATTTTGTCGCCTCGATCGTTCCCGTTCCAAGAGGCGTGGGAATGACGATGCGGAAGGGCGCAAGCACGCGCGTACCGGCGATGGGCGCAAACCAGATTTCCATGTTCTTCTGCGCGACGAGATATTTGATCGCGTAGCGATCAGGCACGTAGCCCGCAATCGGCGCAAAGCTAACCGCGCAGGCAACCGCCGCGCCCTGATAGCCCTTGGCGGCCCTCACCTGCTCGATGCGCTTGAAGTCGAGCTTCAGGTCGTAACGCATGCGGCCATCGAAGATTGACACTGTCTTGTTGTTGCAGGCGTCCGGGCTCAGCGGATCGCCGCTGCCGCCGACGCGCAACAGCGATCCCGTCATTGGATCGAGCACGTTGCGGCGATGCGCATCCGTCACCGCGATGCGATCCGGATGCACGGGCGGCACCGGCTCGATGGAGGAGTCCTTCACGTTGCCGCCGTTGAGGGTAATTCTGATGGTCTCGTTCTTAGGACCGTAATTGATGGTGGACAGATAATTCGCTGGCACCAGTTGGCCGGAGACAACGCGGCCATTCGACGTGCCGGTCCCGTTGCCGCTGCCAAGCGATTTCAGAACGCCTGCCGTGGCCGCCGCGACGGTGGCCGTGAACTGCTCGTCGCCGATATCGACAACCCATGCGCCCTTGCCGATCACGAGCGCGCCGAGAGACGCTTCGTATTCCGCTTCGAGGTGGCCTTGTGCCGCCGCTGGATTTGTCCACGCCGCCGCACAGGCGCAGATCGCGGCCGGGATCGCCAACTTGCGAATCGACGGAACAATAAAAGCGGCCACTGCGGAAAATTCCTGTTGGGCGGCGTACTGCCGACCGTTGCGAAACCGACCGTCCGGGAGGCCCGATGACACCCGGCACCCGGTCAAACCAGAACCCGATATTGCCCACATGTTGGCAGGGATTGCGTCGTTTATGTGTTGAGGAAATACCTGTTTTCCCAACAGAAATCGGTTTCACCGCATGGCTGGGGAGGCCAAAATCGAGGACGGATACGGCCTTCCTTGCCTTGACGGTGAACGACCTGCCCCTTATAGCTCCGCCGTTCCTGAAAACGGACGGTTTTTAGCCCCGCGCGAGCCCTTGAGGGTTCCGGGAAGACAATAAGGATTTCGCCATGTCCCGGCGTTGCGATTTGACGGCCAAGCGGCCGCAGGTTGGCCACAAGGTCAGCCACTCGAACATCAAGACCAAGCGCCGGTTCATGCCGAACCTGTGCAACGTCACGCTGATTTCGGACACGCTCGGCCGCACCGTGCGCCTGCGCATCTCGACCAATGCAATCAAGTCCGTCGATCACCGCGGCGGCCTCGACGCCTTCCTGCTCAAGGCAAAGGCTGAAACACTGTCGCCAAAGGCGCGCGCGCTCAAGGCCGAGATCGAAAAGAAGAAGCTGGCCAAGGCCAGCTGATTCCAAGAAGTGGATTTCAAGTTGAAATGGCCGGGCCTAGAGCCCGGCCTTTTTGTTTACGGATCGATCAGTGTGAATTGCAAAAGCAGAGTGCGCTGGATCATCGAGAAATTGTCGTCGGAAATCAGCGTCAGCACCGTTTCGCCCTCCGGCGTCACATGCGCGTCGATGCCTTCCATGTTGTCGATCTCGTAACCGAGATCGCATTCAAAGATCGCCGGACCGTCGATCGCCGCGTCCGGCTTGACGGATGCCAGCGGCATCCGGCGGATGCGGATGCCGACACCTTTTGAATACGAGAATTTCCGTTCGAGGATCAGCAGATCGTCTTTCAGCAACATTGTATCGCTGATGTCGTAGTCGCTGGTGCGGACGACGGTGAATTGCCCCGGCGACGGGCCGCCGATCAAAAAAGCAAGCGTGTTTCCCGCAGCGTCCAGTCCGCGTTCGGAAATCGCGATCAGCGTTCCGCCGAGCTGCTTGTCGCGTGGTACGAACACCAGAGATTCGATGCCCTTGTTGAACGGCAGCTTGCCGAGCGCCGGCGGCACCGCAATCGGCTCACCGCGCGACAGGATTCCGCCCTTGGAAAAATCGAAGCGGACAATCTGATTGACGCGTTCGATACCGACATATGCAACGGCCCCATCGAAGGCGAGCGACTCGGTGTCGAACCATCCGCGCGAAGCCAGCGTCTTGCCGTCGCCACCGAGCATCGGGGTGGATTTCACGTCCGAAAGGCCGGAAAGGCTTTTGCCTTTATAAATAATCCGTCCGGTAAACCAGTCGCCTTTGTCGCTGAGCGAAATGAACTGCTCGCCATTCTTGTCGAGATGCAGTGCCGACAAGCCGCCGAATCCCTTGAATGACGATGTGAGAACGAGACCGCTGCGAAACTCGAGCGAGCCGTATCGGACGTGCGTCGCATCGCGAGGATCGAAGGCGGCTATAGGCCGGACATTGACCTCGACCGGAGAAATGACGCCAGCCGATCCAACTTGCGCAAAAACAGTCGGCGCGCCGAGCGAAACTGCCGGCAGCACAGAAGCGGCACCTGCAAGAAACCGCCGCCGGCTCATTCTCATGGGTAGCGTCTCAGGAATGCAGTTTACGGCGTCGCGTCGGGACTGGCGCATCGTGCGTTTCGGTGAAAAGCTCAGCGAGTTTCTCGGTAATGGCTCCACCGAGTTCTTCTGCGTCCACAATCGTCACCGCACGCCGATAATAGCGCGTCACGTCGTGGCCGATGCCGATGGCAATCAGTTCGACCGGAGAACGCGTTTCGATTTCCTCGATGATGTGCCGCAGATGGCGCTCAAGGTAGTTACCGGGATTGACCGACAGCGTGGAGTCATCAACCGGCGCACCGTCGGAGATCATCATCAGAATCTTGCGCTGTTCGGAGCGGCCGAGCAGACGCTTGTGCGCCCAGTCGAGCGCCTCGCCGTCGATATTTTCCTTCAACAGACCTTCGCGCATCATCAGGCCGAGATTTTTGCGCGCGCGCCGCCACGGGGCATCGGCCGACTTGTAGATGATGTGACGCAGATCGTTGAGACGGCCCGGATTGGCAGGCTTGCCCGCCGCGAGCCACGCCTCGCGCGACTGCCCGCCTTTCCAGGCGCGCGTCGTGAAGCCGAGGATTTCGACCTTGACGCCGCAACGCTCCAGCGTGCGCGCGAGAATATCGGCGCACGTCGCTGCGACCGTAATGGGGCGCCCGCGCATCGAACCTGAATTGTCCAACAATAGAGTGACAACCGTGTCGCGGAATGTCGCTTCCTTCTCATGCATGAAAGAGAGCGGATGATGCGGATCGGTCACGACACGCGACAGCCGCGCCGGATCGAGAATGCCTTCCTCGAGGTCGAATTCCCACGCGCGGTTCTGCTGCGCCATGAGCTTTCTTTGGAGACGATTCGCAAGCCGCGCGACGATGTGCTGCAAATGTGCGAGCTGTTTATCGAGATAGCTGCGCAGCCGCTCCAGTTCGTCGTGCTCGCAAAGATCTTCAGCCGCAACGATCTCGTCAAATTTCGGCGCGAAGGCATGATATTCCGGCCCACGCGGCTCGTTCTTGCCGTGCTGGTTAGGACGCTGCGCGTCACCCGGCTCCTCGTCTTCGGAGAACTCCGCATCGTCGAAGTTATCGCTGGCCGAGGCCTGTGCCGAATCCATCGCATTCTCGGACATTTCATCGGTCGAGGCCTGCGCCTGATCGGCGCTCATTTCCTCTGCGGAATCGCTATCGGGCGAGCCTTCCTGACCCGATTCGTTCTTGTCGCCTTCGCGATTGTCGTCCTGATCCTCGTCTTGATCCTCGTCCGCGTTGCGGTCGTCGTTCAGTTCGAGCACCGTCAGCAGATCGTGGATCGCGTCGCCGAATTTTTCCTGATCCTCGGTGTGGGCTTTCAAAAGATCGAGCCGCGCGCCGATCTTGTCTTCGAGAATGGGCCGCCAAAGATCAACCATCTTGCGCGCTGCAACCGGAGGTGCGAGGCCGGTGAGCCGTTCTCGCACCATCATCGCCAGCGCGTCGGCCAGCGGAGCATCGGCGCGATCCGTGATCTCGTCGAATTTTCCGCGATGAAAATGATCGTCAAGCATCGCAGTCAGATTCTTGGCGACACCGCTCATGCGCTTTGAGCCGATGGCTTCGACACGCGCCTGTTCGACCGCATCGAACACGCCGCGCGCCTGTGCATTGCCGGGAGCGAGCTTGCGATGGATCTTGGCGTCATGGCAGGCAATGCGCAGCGCAATGGAATCGGCGTGACCGCGGACGATGGCGGCATCCTTCTTCGTCAGCTTACGTGCAGGTTCTGGAAGACGCGCTTTTCCCGGAGACAGTCCCGGGCGCTCGGCGGCGAACGTCACTTCGAGTTCAGGCTGCTTGGCAATCGCGCGCAGGCACGACGTCACCGCCCGCTTGAACGGCTCGGTCGGCGATTCCTTCGATCCTGTTTTGAACTTGATGTTCGATGTGGACATCGGCCCCGATCAGCTCAATGCGACGTTGACCGCAGACTCCGGCAATTCGGCATTGAAGCATCGCTGATAGAATTCGGCGACCAGCGGACGCTCAAGCTCGTCGCACTTGTTGAGGAAGGTGACGCGGAATGCGAAACCGATATCGCCGAAAATCTCGGCGTTCTCGGCCCACGTAATCACGGTGCGCGGCGACATCACGGTCGACAGATCGCCATTGGCGAACGCGTTACGCGTCAGATCGGCAAGACGCACCATCTTGTTCACTATCTCGCGGCCTGCGTCCGTCCGGTAATGCTTCGCTTTCGCGAGCACGATCTCGACCTCGTTGTCATGCGGCAGATAGTTCAGCGTCGTGACGATCGACCAGCGGTCCATCTGTCCCTGGTTGATCTGCTGCGTGCCGTGATAAAGCCCGGACGTATCGCCGAGACCGATCGTGTTCGCCGTCGAGAACAGCCGAAACGCCGGATGCGGCTTGATGACCTTGTTCTGGTCGAGCAGCGTAAGGCGGCCGGAGACTTCGAGCACGCGTTGGATCACGAACATCACGTCCGGGCGACCGGCGTCGTATTCGTCGAATACCAGCGCAACATTGTGCTGAAGCGCCCACGGCAGAATGCCGTCGCGGAATTCAGTGACCTGCTTGCCATCCTTGATAACGATGGAGTCCTTGCCGACGAGATCGATACGGCTGATGTGGCTGTCGAGATTGACGCGCACACAAGGCCAGTTCAGCCGCGCCGCGACTTGCTCGATGTGAGTCGATTTGCCGGTGCCGTGATAGCCCGTCACCATGACGCGGCGGTTCTTTGCGAAACCTGCCAGAATCGCGAGCGTCGTGGCACGATCGAAGCGATAGTCGGAATCGACATCGGGAACGTGAGGATCGCCGTTGGAATAGGCTGGAACTTCGAGATCGCTATCGATCCCGAAAACCTGTCGCACGGACACTTTCATGTCTGGAAGATTGGTGATTTCGGGCGATGCTTGAGCGGCGGCGGTCATTAATCCTCCGTGGTCCCGGGCGTCCCGGCACCAGACGTTTGAACAAGGCGGTCAGCTTGCTGCGGTTGGGATACGAAACCCAACCTACCAGACGGATGCGGATGGCAGAAGCCTGTGCGACGATGAAAGTTCCGTCACGTTTTCATGTAGATAGGCCGTTTTCATGGGTTTGGTAGGGCTGCCCTGCGCCTGCCGTTGGACGGCCTCTCTTGGCAGCTAGCGGACGAAATCCCTTTCCTGGCTATACTTCGCCACCCGACACCGACTCATTGGACACAATTTTGCAGACTTACCTCTCCGAACTGATCGAATTCGTGTCCATGCACGCATTCTCAGCCTACTCGGCGATCTTCATCGCCGCGTTGTTTGAAGCGATCCCGATTTTCGGCTCGATCATCCCAGGCTCGACTGTCATCCTCGCAATGAGCGCGCTGGTTCCGAGCGGCAATCTCAAGCTGGCTCCGGTATTGGCCGCTGCTTTTCTCGGCGCGGTGATCGGCGATGGCCTCGCCTATCTCGTCGGATATAATTCCAAGACAAAAGTGCTGCACGCCTGGCCGATGTCGAAATATCCCAACCTCGTCGCCGAGAGCACGACTTTCTTTCACCGTTTCGGCACACCAGCTGTTTTCTTTGCGCGCTTCGTTCCGCCAGTGCGGGCATTTGTGCCGATCGTGGCGGGCGCGTTGAGCATGCCACCGATAAAATTCTTTCCGACGATGACTGTCGCCGTCGCGTTGTGGGCGCCGGCAATGGTACTGCCGGGCGTGCTCGCCGGATCCGCCGTCGAGCAATGGGGCATGAGGGTGAAGCACTATGGCTGGCCGCTGGTCGGCGGCATCATCGTGATCGGCGCATTGGCCTGGGCGATCATTCACTGGCGCAAAATGAAGCCGGCCGCGCCAGAAGCAACAATAAAATAAAAATTGAAGCTGCGCGGACTTAAGCCTCGCGCACCACAGTCTTGAGATAATTATACGCCTTGATGATTTCGATCAGGCGATCCTCCGTCGAGCGGTCGCCGCCGTTTGCATCCGGATGGTGCTGCTTTACGAGTAACTTGTATTTCGCCTTGACCGTCTCAAGCGTCGCGTCGGGGCCGAGACCCATCACAAGCAGCGCCTTCTTTTCGGCGTTGAAAATTTTGCGCGTCTCTCCTTTCGGCTTGGCACTTTCGTCCGAGCGAGGACGCCAGCGATTGCGGCCGTTCATCTCGTCGAACATCTTGAACGGATCGAGCGCATCGATCTCAAGATCGGCCGCCTTGCTCTTCTTCCCGCCGTTCGCGCCCATCTTCCATGTCGGGCGGTGCCCGGTCAGCGAGTCCTTCTGGTAGCTCGCGACCGCATCGGGCGCCATGCCCTGGAAAAAGTTGTAGCCCTGATTGTATTCGCGCACGTGATTGAGACAGAAGTGCCAGTATTCGCGCTCCTTGCCTCGGCCCTTCGGCGCGCGATGACCGCCCTTGTTCTTGCAGCCGGGAGCCTCGCACATAACCGCTTCTTCACGCGCGGCAGCCTGCTGCTTCGCGCTCAGCTTGTTTGGCTTGATGCGGATGCTGTCGAAAAACTTGGATGAGTCTATAGCCATGATAAGATGACGAAGCCTTGCCAGAAGTTTCAAACCGCAATGCGAATTTGCGCGGTCGCGGACTATACATCACTGCCGCGATGAATCGCAATTCAAACGGTCATTGACCTGAACGATTAACCGGCGATATTGCAGGGATCATGACCGTCAAAGATCAGATCATAAAAAAGTTGAGCGAAACTTTCGCACCCGAAAGCCTCGACGTGATCGACGAATCCCATCTTCATGAAGGCCACGGCGGCCACAGGCCGGGCGGCGAGACGCACTTCAGGGTCTATATCGTATCGAAAGTGTTTGAAGGGAAGACCCGGATCGACCGTCACCGGATGATTAATTCGCTGCTCGCAACGGAACTGTCGGACTCCGTTCATGCGCTGGCACTGCACGCCCATGCGCCCGGCGAAAACAGCCGCCGGCCAGCGCCGGCTGAAGCCTGCAAGCACTAGTTAAAACGAGGTTCCGGCTTTCGGCTTTTTCTCAGGCGCTTCCGCCTCTCGCGGCAAGGGCACGATGCGCAATGCGGTGATGCGGTTGCGTTCGCGTCTCAGCACACGAAACCGAAAACCGTGGAACGTGAAATTCTGGCCGCGCTCAGGGATCGAACGGGCTTCGTGAATCACAAGACCCGCGATTGTCGTCGCCTCCTCAACCGGCAGATTCCAGTCCATCGCACGGTTCAGATCGCGGATCGGAACGGACCCGTCCACCACCACCGAACCGTCTGGCTGAGCGCGCACACCCGCCATCTCCACATCGTGCTCGTCGGAAATATCGCCGACGATCTCCTCCAGGATGTCTTCCAGCGTCACCATGCCTTCGACTTCGCCGTACTCATCGACGACGAGCGCGAAATGGGTCTTGCGGCGGCGGAACGCCTTAAGCTGTTCGGACAACGGGCGCAAATCCGGCACGAACCACGGCGGCAGCATGATCGAGTTGACATCGATCTTTGAAATATCGCCGTCGTTCAGGCGAATAGCGCGCAGCGCGTCCTTGGCGTGAAGTACGCCGACGATATTCTCGGGCTTGTCGCGCCATAGCGGAATGCGGGTGTATTCGGTGGCGAGCATTTCGCGCACGAGCTCTTCTGCCGGCAGATCTGCATTAATCATGACCATCTCGGTGCGATGGACCATGACATCCGACACTTGCAAATCCTTCAGATCGAGCAGGCCGCCGAGCATATCGCGGTCGCTCTTTTCGACACCGCCCTCGTGATGGATGAGATCGACCGCCCCGCGCAGACGTTCCGTGGGCGACAGAATCGGCTGGTTGGCGCCGACCGGGATACGCAACAACGCCAGAAGCGCACGAATAATACCTTCGATCAGATTCAGAACCGGGCTGAGCAGCAGCACCAGAAATTTCATCGGCCGCGCGACCAACAGCGAAATCCGGTCCGGCGCATTGATGGCAACCGTTTTCGGCAGCACTTCAGCGAAAATCACGACCAGAACCGTCATGACAGCGGTTGCGTACAGAACGCCGACCTCGCCGAACCAAGCCGTAAACAATCCGGTCGCGAGTGCAGACGCGCCGATATTGGCGACGTTGTTGCCAAGCAGAAGCGCGCCGATCATGCGTTCGCGGGCGTTGAGAAGATAAGCCACTACGCCCGCCTGACGGCTACCCTGCTTCTCAAGCCGCAGCATGCTCGCGCGCGACGATGCGGTCAGCGCGGTCTCGCTCGCGGAAAAAAATGCCGATACAAGCAAACAGAAGAGAACGATGCTTAAGTCGAACCAATGCATGAAATTTTTATCGATCCGGTTTTTGTGCAAGCTTTTCGGCGATGAAATTGCGCACCGTCGGCGCATCGACATCGTTCGCGATGACAGCCTTTCCAATCTTTTCCAAAAGAATGAAGGTCAGCCGGCCGCGCTTCACCTTCTTGTCCTGCGCCATCAAGGTCATCAAGGCGTCCGCGTCCGCGAGACCTTCCTGCTGGAAGCCTGCGATGTCCTGCACTCGCGTCGGCAGGCCAACTGAGGCCAAGTGACGCTTCACGCGCCCGGCATCTTCCGGCGAAATCATTTGCAAATGCGCCGAAAATTCGGCTGCCAGAGCCATACCGATGGAAACGCCCTCTCCGTGGAACAAGCGATCCGAAAATCCGGTCGCGGCTTCCAATGCGTGTCCGAAAGTATGACCGAGATTCAGCAGCGCACGCTCTCCGGTTTCGCGTTCGTCGCGCGACACAATAGCGGCTTTCGCTCGGCAGCTTGTAGCAATTGCATGTTCGCGCGCCGCTCCGCCGGAGAAAATCTCGGAATGATTCGCTTCGAGCCATGCAAAGAAGGCTTCGTCGCCAAGCACGCCGTACTTTGCAACCTCAGCGTAGCCGGCGCGGAACTGACGCGGCGACAGCGTGTCGAGCACAGAAGTATCTGCGACCACCAGAACGGGCTGATGAAACGCGCCGATCAGATTCTTGCCATGCGGCGAGTTGATACCCGTCTTGCCGCCGACCGATGAATCGACCTGAGCCAAAAGCGATGTCGGCACCTGCACGAAATCGACGCCGCGGCGGACGATGGACGCCGCGAAACCGGCAAGATCGCCAATCACACCACCGCCAAGTGCAATCACGAGATCGTTGCGTTCGATCTTGGCCGCGATCAATGCCTCGCACACAGTTTCAAGAACGCTGTAGCTTTTCGAGCTTTCGCCTTCGCCGACAACGATCCGGGACGAATCTATCTCTGCACTTTTGAGCGCCGCTTCGGTTTGCGCAAGCCAGTGCTGTGCGACGGTCTTGTCGGTTACGATTGCGGCGCGAACGCCGGGACGCAATTGCTTGATGCGTGTACCGAGCGACGATAACACGTCGCGGCCAATGACGATGTCATAGGTCCGCCCGCCGAGCGCGACATCGACGATCACAGGATTCGTGTTTTTGATCGGTGCTGTCATGTGGCGTTGCCTTCACGAAGAAAAGCACAAAGCCCGTCGATACACTCATCGACGATCTTCTCATGCACGACATCGCGAGAGGCAATCGTCAGATCGGCGAGGCGATAGACGGGGCTGCGTTCGGCAATCAGCTTTTCGATCGTGGCTGCGGGGTCGGCGGTCTGCAACAGTGGACGATCGGCGCGGCGCTTGACGCGGCGGAGAATGACATCGCCTTCGACATCGAGCCAGATCGAGACGCCCTTGTCGCGAATACGGTTGCGTGTTTCCTCACGCATGAAGGCACCGCCGCCCGTCGCAAGAACGCTCGGTCCGCCGTCGAGCAAGCGTGCAATCACACGTGCCTCGCCATCGCGGAAATATGGCTCGCCGTGGACTGCAAAGATTTCGGAAATCGTCATTCCAGCGTGCGCCGCTTCGATCTCATGATCGGCATCGAGAAAAGGAACATGCAGCCGCGCCGCCAGCCGGCGGCCGATAGTCGATTTGCCCGCGCCCATCATGCCGACAAGCACAATGCTGCGCGCGCCGAGGGCGGCGACGATTGCCGCCTCCTGACTGGAGGCATGCGGCCGTTTTGCGACAATTTCGGTCATCGGCTCTTATACTACTGCCTGCGATCATGGTGCTAGACACCCTTGCCCAAACGCCTCGAACATGTTGATTCATTGGGCAGAACGCCGAGTGGTTAATTCGCGCTCCGAGCGATTTCAGCAAGGCCCTTAACCGATGCCCAGCCTGTTTCGCTTTCTGACCGTCGTCGCCATCATCGGCGGCATCGTCTATGGCGGCATCTATGCCCTGGCGAATTTCGTCAATCCGAAGCCGCGCGAAATGACCGTTAGCGTCCCGCCGGACAAGTTCTACAAGAAATAGCCGGATTGACCGATCATGGCGCGCGACAAGATATCCGACGCCAAGCTGACCAGCCTGTTTCTCGACATGCTCGCCGCTGAACAGGGTGCTGGCGACAACACGCTACAGGCCTACCGCAGCGATCTCGAACACCTTTCGGAATTCCTCGCGCGCGGCAAGGCTACATTTCACTCAGCAACAACACAGACGTTGCGCGAATACCTCGCCGAGCTTGAATCGCACGGGTTCAAATCCTCGAGCGTGGCACGCAAGATTTCCTCGATACGGCACCTGTTTCGCTTCATGCTCAATGAGCGCATCCGCGACGACGATCCAGCGGCAATTCTCAGCGGCCCGAAACGCGGACGCTCGTTGCCGAAGGTCTTGTCGATCGAAGACGTCGATCGTTTATTGACGCAAGCCAAGACCCTATCAGACGCACCAGAACAATCCGCCTCGCAGAAGGTGCGCGCACTGCGCCTGTGGTGTCTCCTTGAAGTTCTCTACGCGACGGGACTGCGCGTTTCGGAACTGGTTGCGCTTCCATTGTCGGCGGCGCGGCGCGATGCGCGAATGATCGTCGTGCGCGGCAAGGGCAACAAGGAACGGCTCGTACCACTCAACGAAGCATCGAAGCATGCGATGGCGGACTATGTCGCCGCTCTCGATGACGCCGGCAAGGAAAGGAATAAAGCCGCACAGTCGAAGTGGCTGTTTCCATCCTCCGGCGAAAGCGGGCATCTGACGCGGCAGCATTTCGCGCGCGACCTGAAAGAACTTGCGCAGTCAGCCGGCATCGCGCCGCGCCTCGTCAGTCCGCACGTCCTTCGCCATGCATTCGCATCGCATCTGCTGCACAACGGTGCGGATCTGCGTATCGTGCAGACGCTGCTCGGACACACCGACATTTCTACAACCCAGATTTATACGCATGTTGTCGAGGAGCGATTGAAAAGCCTGGTACGCGATCTGCATCCGCTGGCGGACAAGTGAGGTCTGGTAAAAGCCCGCAAAATCAGTGCTTTTGCCGCACTCGCTTGACTCAAGGGCGCTTCTTGACTTGAAAGACAATGAAAGCCCTTCCCGTTCGCCCTTCGCACGAAGCGCGTGACCCCTTATATGAGTGCCATGCCGGATTCGATGCGAAGCTATCTTGATTTTGAAAAGTCGGTCGCCGAGCTTGATTCCAAGGTCGATGAATTGCGCGCGCTCGCGGCAACCGGCAGCGACATCGGTGAGGAAATTTCCCGTATCGAAGACAAAGCGAAAGCTGCGCTCGACGAGCTTTATGCCAATCTGACGCCGTGGCAGAAAACACAAGTTGCGCGACATCCGCTGCGCCCGCACTGCGTCGACTATGTCAAAAGTCTCATCACCGAATTTACGCCGCTTGCCGGCGACAGAAAATTCGGCGACGACGAAGCGTTGATCGGCGGATTCGGCCGCTTTCGCGGCGAAAGCATCTGCGTGATCGGTCAGGAAAAAGGTTCGACCACCGAAACGCGCCTAAAGCACAATTTCGGCATGGCGAAACCTGAGGGTTATCGCAAAGCAGTGCGCCTGATGGAAATGGCGGACCGTTTCGAGATTCCGGTTCTGTCACTGGTGGACACGGCGGGCGCATATCCCGGCATCGGCGCGGAAGAACGCGGCCAGGCCGAAGCCATTGCACGCTCCACCGATGCCTGCCTCAATCTTACTGTGCCCAATGTCGCGGTGATTATCGGCGAAGGCGGCTCGGGTGGCGCGATTGCGATTGCGACCGCCAACCGCGTGCTGATGCTGGAGCACGCCGTCTACAGCGTGATCTCGCCGGAAGGCGCGGCCTCGATCCTGTGGCGCGATGCAGCCAAGGCGCAGGAGGCTGCGACCAACCTCAAGATCACCGCGCAGGATCTTCATCGCTTCGGCGTGGTCGATTCCATCCTGAAGGAACCCGCCGGCGGGGCGCATCGCGATCCGGACGCCATGATCGCCTCAACCGGCAATGCGATTGCGCAGGCGCTCAACGACATGCGCAGCCTCGATCCGTCGGCGATCCGCAATCAACGGCGTCAGAAATTTCTCGATATCGGCCGCAAGCTCGGCTGAGCGCCCGCACAGACAATCTGCGCTGAATTCCCGATAGACATCGCCATGCGCAGATGCCCCGCCGAAGTTCCGCAATTCACATCGTGGCTTTTTCCCGGCAACATTCGCATGTCCTTGGATTGCATGCACAATCCGGCTTTACAGCACGTTCACCAACAACTGAGGCAGGGTGCTCCCGGAGGCCCGTTCAGGTTGCGGCTGGACCCCCTTTAAGGATAATAATTGCTCAATCGTTTGAGGCCGCTAACCGCTAAAAATCATCGGAGTTTGGGGTTGGCCATCCGCCGTGGAGTTTCATGTTGATCCGCAGAGCGCACATGCGCGCGCTGGCGATGTCGGCTGCGCTTGCGGCCGGCGTTTTGCTGGCCGGGTGCAACGCCGAGCAGATGGGCATGGTCGGCGACAAGGCCACGCGACCGATACCGGACAAGCTGCTGGCTGAGATCGAAGCCAAGAACATGGACAAGGGATCGCCGATGCTGGTCCGCGTGTTCAAGCAGGAATCCGAACTCGAAGTCTGGAAGCAGGATCGCACCGGCCGTTTCGCGCTGCTGAAGACTTATCCGATCTGCCGCTGGTCGGGCGATCTCGGCCCGAAGGTCAAGGAAGGCGACCGTCAGGCGCCGGAAGGCTTCTATTCGATCGGACCTGGACAGATGAATCCGAACTCCGGATATTATTTGTCGTTCAATACCGGCTTCCCCAATGCCTACGATCGCGCATGGGGCCGCACCGGCGCACAATTGATGGTGCATGGCGACTGCTCATCGCGCGGCTGTTACGCGATGACCGACGAACAGATTTCAGAGATCTATTCGCTCGGACGCGAGTCGTTCTTCGGCGGACAGACCGCGTTCCAGTTTCAGGCTTATCCCTTCCGCATGACGCCGCAAAATTTCGCGCGTTATCGCAGCAATCCGAACATTGCGTTCTGGAAAATGCTCAAGGAAGGCAACGACGCCTTTGAAGTCACCAAACAGGAAGTGAAGGTCAATTTCTGCGAGAAGAAATATGTGTTCGACGCCGAGCGCGCGCCGGGTGCGACGCGCGATCCGGTGTTCAGCGCATCCGCGAAATGTCCGCCCTATGCAATGCCGGAAGACGTTGCCCAGGCGGTTGAAGAGAAAAAACGCAGCGATGAACTCAAGACGGCGCAGCTCGTCACCGGCGGAGCCGCCCCTGCGCGTTCGCGCGCCGGTATTGACGGCGGCATGCATCCGGTATTCGCGTCGAAACTGCCAGACGGCAATGCGGCAATCGACAAGGACGTGACGGACTACACGATTTCTGCGAATTCGAGCGCGCCAGGCACCGTTCCCGGCCATGCGACGCTGCCGCTTCCGAAAGACAAGGACGGCAACGTAACAACTGTTGCATCGTTCTCGCCGGATACCAATGCGCCGGTCGCAACTGCCGCAGCACAGCGCACGATGACGAGCACGGCTGTGGCAAACGCCAATGCCAGCGCGAGCGACAAGGATACCGCATCATCCGGCGGCTTTTTCAGCAAACTGAAAGAGTCGATGGGGTTCAAGGGTTCGGAAACGAAGCAGGCTGAGGCTACGCCGGAACCGGCGAAGCCTGCTCCGAAAGCAAAATCGAGCGAGCCTAAGGGCGGCAAGTCGTCGATCGAGAAATCGAACGAGCCCTCGCAGACAAAAGCCGCTGAAACAAAGGGCACTCCTGCGCGCGTCATCGCGCTAGACGGCAAACAGAACCAGACTCAGGACAAGAGCGACAACAGCGGCAGCGTGTTCCCGACGCCAGTTGCACCGGCGACGTCGACCGCCTCGGCGCAACCTTCGATGTCCGGCTCGGCACCGACCGTTTCCGGCAATGCTTTCGACAATCGCTGGTCGCTGCGCAACTGACGCGGGCCGCAGATAGCGGACAAGAAAAAGCCGGTCCTTGCGATCGGCTTTTTCTTTGCGGCGACTTTTGTCCTTAAGCGTATTTGCCGTGGCAGTGCTTGTATTTTTTGCCTGAACCGCAAGGACAATCCTCGTTGCGGCCGATCTTGCCCCACGTCGCCGGATTATTCGGATCGCGATCGGCGGGCGCGACAGGCGCAAGCGCGGCCTGAGCGGTTGCGAACTCGTCCTCACCGGTATTCGGATTGAGCTTGTGTCCTTCCATATGCGGCAATTGCTGCTGCTGTTCGGGCGGCACGATCTCGACACGCATCAACTGCGCGGTCACGGCCTCGCGCAGGTGAGAGATCAGGCTCTCGAACAAGCCAAACGCTTCGGACTTGTATTCCTGCAACGGATCGCGCTGACCGTAGCCGCGCAGACCGACGACCTGGCGCAGGTGGTCAAGCATCACGAGATGCTCGCGCCACAGATGATCGAGCGTCTGCAACAGCACGGATTTTTCGACGTAACGCATCACGTCGGGGCCCCATTGCGCGGATTTCGCCGCCATCACTTCATCGACACGCTTCTCGATGCGCGACAGCATCTCCTCGTCAGCGATGCCCTCTTCCTTGGCCCATTCGTCCACCGGCAGGTCGAGGTCGAGCACGCGCTTCAACTCGTCCTTGAGGCCCGCAACATCCCACTGCTCTGCATAGGCATGCTCGGGGATATGTTTTGCGACCAATGAATCGATCAGTGCGTGGCGCATGTCCGAGACTGTCTCGGCGACGTGCTGATCGCGCATCAGTTCGACGCGCTGCTCGAAGATAACCTTGCGCTGATCGTTCTGAACGTCGTCGAACTTCAGAAGATTCTTGCGGATATCGAAGTTACGCGCCTCAACCTTCTGCTGCGCTTTTTCCAGCGCCTTGTTGATCCACGGATGGATAATCGCCTCGCCTTCCTTCAGGCCCAGGCGAGTGAGCATCGTGTCGAGACGATCGGAGCCGAAAATGCGCATCAGATCGTCTTCCAGCGACAGGAAGAACTTGGTGCGGCCGGGGTCGCCCTGACGGCCCGAGCGGCCGCGCAGCTGGTTGTCGATGCGGCGTGACTCGTGGCGCTCGGAACCGATGATGTAGAGACCGCCCGGCTTCTGCACCGTCTTGTTACCCGGCTTCGACGGATCGAGATCGACCGTTTCCTCAGCCTTCAAAACCCCGCTGCGGAACTTCTCGATATCGGTCTTGATGCCATCGGTGATCTTCTGCTTGTCACCGTCATTGGTTACGCCTTCGGTCGCCGCCGCGACGCGCATATCGACCGAGCCGCCGAGTTTGATGTCGGTACCGCGGCCTGCCATGTTCGTCGCAATGGTGACCGCGCCCGGAACGCCGGCCTCGGCGACGATATAGGCTTCCTGCTCGTGGAAGCGCGCGTTGAGAACCGCAAACAGCTTCGACGGCTTGCCGGTGCGTGCGGCCTCGTAGAGCTTTTCCATCGACTTCGGATTGGCGAAGTCGATCTGCTTGTAACCGTGTTCTTTGAGGAATTCAGCGATAGTCTCGGACTTCTCGATCGATGCTGTGCCGACGAGAACCGGCTGCATGCGCTTGTTGGCACGTTCGATTTCGGCAAGGATTGCGCCGTACTTCTCGCGCGCCGTGCGATAGACCTCGTCGTCTTCGTCCAGACGCGCGACCGGTACGTTGGTCGGAACTTCGATGACTTCCAGCTTGTAAATGTCGAACAACTCATCCGCTTCCGTCACGGCGGTGCCGGTCATGCCGGCGAGTTTTTCGTACATACGGAAGTAGTTCTGGAACGTGATCGAAGCGAGCGTCTGGTTTTCCGGCTGTACGGCGACGTGTTCTTTGGCTTCCAGCGCCTGATGCAGGCCTTCCGAATAGCGGCGGCCCGGCATCATGCGGCCGGAGAATTCGTCGATGATGACGACCTCGCCCTCACGAACGATGTAGTCCTTGTCGCGGGTGAACAGCGAATGTGCTCGCAGCGCCTGATTGATGTGATGGACGACGGAGACGTTCTCGACGTCGTAGAGCGAGTCGCCCTTCAACTGCCCTGAATCGCGCAGCAGCGTCTCGATCTTCTCCATGCCGTCTTCGGTCAGCGCCACCGTGCGCTGCTTCTCATCGACTTCGTAGTCGGCGACCTTGGTGAGCTTCGGAATATAGGTGTCGATGGTGTTGTAGAAATCCGAACGGTCGTCGAGTGGGCCGGAGATAATGAGCGGCGTGCGCGCTTCGTCGATCAGGATGGAGTCGACTTCGTCGACGATGGCGTAGAAGTGCCCGCGCTGGACCATGTCCTCGAGGCGATACTTCATATTATCGCGCAGATAGTCGAAACCGTATTCGTTGTTGGTGCCGTAGGTGATGTCGCAGCCATAGGCCGCCTGACGCTGGGCGTCGTCGAGGCCATGCACAATGACGCCGACCGTCATGCCGAGGAAATTGTAGATCTGTCCCATCCACTCGGCATCGCGTTTGGCGAGGTAGTCGTTCACGGTAACGACGTGCACGCCTTTGCCAGCGAGCGCGTTGAGATAAACGGCGAGCGTCGCGACCAGCGTCTTGCCTTCGCCAGTTTTCATTTCGGCGATGTCGCCTTCGTGAAGCACCATGCCGCCGATCAGCTGCACATCGAAATGGCGCTGGCCGAGCGTGCGCTTGGCGGCTTCACGGACGGTCGCGAATGCGGGTATCAGAAGCTCGTCGAGCGTATCGCCGTTTTCGATCTGCTGGCGGAATTCGGCGGTGCGGGCCTTCAACGCGTCATCGGAAAGAGCCTCAAGTTCAGGCTCGAGCGCATTGATGGCATTGACACGGGATTGATAGCCTTTGACGCGGCGGTCGTTGGCGGAACCGAAAAACTTGCGGGCAAGCGCGCCGATCATAAGAAAGTCCTGTCCTGCGTTCGGCGTTGCAGCCGTGTGTCAATTACCGGCCACGGTGTTGAAAAGGAATGAGAGCGGCGGCTTGGGTTTCGCCCCACCGGCACGCTAACGCGCTCCAGAATTGGGCCAACCGTGCGTGAGAGATATGGCTGGCCCAAACCCTTGTCAACGCGCGAACCTGTCAAGGAATTCATGAATTTGGCGGGTTTTTCGCGTTGCTTAACGAGGGTGATTGGGCGAGTGTCCCGGCCATCCCGCCTACCCCGTTGTTGACCTAAAAGGACTTTCCATGACCGCTTTTCAGACCCGCCTCGCCGCATCCGTTGCGGCAACGTGTCTCGTGGCCGCTTTGACATTGGGCCAGCCGGCCTTCGCACAGGATAAGGCGCCCGATCCCAACACTGTGATCGCGAAAGTGAACGGTCAGGAAATCAAGCAAAGTGACCTGGCGGTTGCCGAGGAAGAATTGGGGCCGTCGCTGGCGCAACTCGAGCCGTCGGCGCGCCGCGAAAACCTGATCGCATTCCTCATCGACATGAAAATTGTCGCGAAGGCCGCAGAAGAAAAAAAGGTCGCCGATACCGCCGACTTCAAGAACCGTCTCGCTTTCACGCGTAACCGCCTCCTGATGGACAGCCTCCTCGCACAGGAAGGCAAGGCGGCGCTGACCGACGACGCGATGAAGAAAGTTTACGAAGACGCCGTAAAGCAGGTCTCCGGCGAGAAGGAAGTGCGCGCGCGGCATATCCTCGTTCCGACTGAGGAAGAAGCGAAGGCGATAAAAGCCGAGCTTGACAAGGGCGCCGACTTCGCCGAACTCGCCAAGAAGAAGTCGAAAGATCCGGGCGCTGCCGATGGCGGCGATCTTGGCTTCTTCACCAAGGAACAGATGGTGCCGGAATTCTCGGCCGTGGCGTTCTCGCTTGAGCCGGGCAAGATTTCCGATCCGGTCAAATCGCAATTCGGCTGGCATGTCATCAAGGTCGAGGAAAAGCGCGACCGCAAGCCGCCGGCATTCGACGACGTGAAGCAGCAGGTCTCGACCTTTGTCGTCCGCAAGGCGCAGGCAGACTATGTCACCAAGCTGCGTGCCGCTGCCAAGATCGAGCGGCTCGACATCAAGGCTGACGAAAAGAAGCCGGACGCCGCGAAGTCAGACAGCAAGGCTGCGCCCGCAAAGAAGTAACTGGCGTCACACGATTGTCGTCCTGGCGATCCGAATGCCCGGCCAAGTGCCGGGCATTTTTGTTTTATTCCGCACTTGAGTCTTGCGGAACGGACCCGCGTTGCGTTTGATGCGCCACGCCTGAAACAGGATTCTGTCATGTCCACCGCCATTTCCCCGCTCGCCCCGTTACACGTTCCCGATATGCCGAAGATCGACGGAGTGCGTCTGGCAACTGCGGCTGCGGGCATTCGCTACAAGGATCGCACCGACGTGCTGCTGGCGCTGTTCGACAAAGGCACGGCGGTGGCAGGCGTATTCACAAAATCGAAGTGCCCGAGCGCCGCCGTCGACTGGTGCCGCGACAAACTCAAGGGCGGCGAGGCCCGCGCGCTCGTCGTCAACTCCGGCAACGCCAACGCGTTCACCGGCAAGACCGGCAGACAAGCGACCAAGCAGACGGCTGACATCGCCGCGCGAGCAACCGACAGCAAGCCGAACAAAATTTTCCTCGCCTCGACCGGTGTGATTGGCGAGCCGCTCGATGCGACGAAGTTCGATGGCGTGTTGCAGCAGCTTGCAATGAATGTAGTGCCCGACGGCTGGAACAATGCCGCGCGCGCGATCATGACGACTGATACGTTTCCGAAAGTCGCAACCGCAACGGTCAAGCTCGGAAAGGCGAAAGTCCGCATCAACGGCATAGCCAAGGGTGCCGGAATGATCGCGCCCGACATGGCAACGATGCTGGCCTTCGTGTTCACCGACGCGCCGCTATCGTCATCGGTTTTGCAATCGCTACTCAAGACTGGCGTCGAGGACACGTTCAACGCCGTGACCATCGACGGCGATACATCGACATCCGACACGCTACTCGCATTTGCGACAGGTGCTGCGAAAGACAAAGGCGCGCCGACGATCAAGCGCGCCAGCGATCCGCTGCTGAAGGAATTCACCAAAGCGTTTCACGGCGTTCTGGCAAATCTCGCCGAACAGGTCGCGCGCGACGGCGAAGGCGCGCGCAAGCTCGTCGAAATCATCGTCGAAGGCGCGGTGAGCAAGAAATCGGCGCGCAAGGTCGCCATGTCGATCGCCAATTCCCCGCTCGTCAAAACAGCTATCGCAGGCGAAGACGCCAACTGGGGACGCGTGGTGATGGCCGTCGGCAAGGCGGGCGAACCGGCGGATCGCGACAAGCTCGCGATCTCGTTCAACGGCATTCGCGTTGCCACCAAAGGTGCGCGCGATCCAACCTATAACGAGCAGGAAGTTTCTGCGCTGATGAAGCAGCCGAAAATCCAGATCAAGGTTGGCATGGGCATGGGCAAAGGCAGCGACCGCGTGCTGACCTGCGACCTCACTAAAGAATATGTCGCCATCAACGGCGACTATCGCTCTTGAAAACCGTTCTGGTCGTCGCCTGCGCGCTGATTGACGCGGACAACCGCGTGCTGATCACGCAGCGGCCCGAAGGCAAAACGCTCGCTGGCCTGTGGGAATTTCCCGGCGGCAAGGTCGATGCCGGCGAGCGGCCGGAAGCTGCACTCATTCGCGAATTGAAGGAAGAACTCGGCATCACTATCGAGGAGCCATGTCTCGCGCCGCTGACATTCGCGAGCCACGCTTATGACGATTTCCACTTGCTGATGCCGCTTTATGTCTGCCGCAAATGGGAAGGCGTAGTGGCCGCGCGCGAAGGTCAGCAACTCGCATGGGTGCGCGCAAACAAGCTGCGTGACTATCCGATGCCGCCAGCGGACATTCCTCTGATCGCGCATCTGACGGATTTGCTGCTCTAGCTTTTCTTGATGCCTTTTACGGCATCCGCCAGACTTGCCTTTGCCGAGCCTGGCTTCAGCGGCTTCTGCTGGCTCTCATGCGGCACCCAGCCCGACATCCAGACGATGTCGAATGTCGCGCGGATACGTCCGTCCGGATCGGAAAATTTGTCCCGATAGATTTCAACCATCCGCAGCAAGGTCGCGCGGCGCAGCGGCTTGCGGCTGCGCTCGATCAGAATGTTGGTTGCGCCCATTTTTCGCAGATCGTGCATCAGCGCGAAGGCGCTGTCGTAACGAACGATGATGCGATCCACGTCCGTCACCGGCAGCGCGAACCCTGCGCGCTGCAACAACGCACCCGCGTCGCGCAGGTCGATAAAGGGGAAAACGCGCGGCGATACGCCGCCTTCGATTTCGGATTCGGCCGCTGCAAAAGATTGCCGCAACTCCGTCAGCGTCTCGCCGCCGACGATGGCCGCGAGAAACAGGCCGTCCGGTTTCAGCGCCCGCTTGATTTGTGCAAGCATGCCCGGAAGATCATTCACAAATTGCAGCGCGAGCGAGGAGACAGCGAGTTCGAGCGAGCCAAGATCGAGTTGCAAATGCTCGTCATCGGACTTCGGCAGATAATGATAAGTTCGCACACCGCCGAGCTTGTCCCTTGATGGCGCTCGGAACGCGGAACCCGGACTTCCAATATCCGCGACACCAACAAACTTTCGATTTACGGCGTTGAGCCGGTCGGCCAAATCCTCAGCTACACGATCCGAGAGAAATGGTTCCACACCAAGTTCGATCGCCCGATCCTGCCGTTTGCTCAGCAGTACGAGATCGAACAGACGCGGCGGCGCGTGATTGGACATGCGTTTTGGTACTCGTCAACAGAGGTGTTGACAATCGCCTATCATCGTCGCGCTTGAGCGGTACCGCGTGCGGGGCTAGCGTTGACGGCGGAGGTACGTCATGTCTGCGCTGGATGAAATCCCGCAACGGGCGAACTGGTTTCAAAAACCGTTCCGTTACGCGGTGAATTTCTGCCGCGCCGTCCCGACATCCATTCCACGTCTCGCACTCGACATTGCTCTTCCCACTTTGTGCGTCTCCTGCCGCGAGCCTGTGTCGGGCGAAGGCGTCTGCGCGCAATGCTGGTCGAAACTGTCGTTTATCGCGCGGCCGTATTGCGAACGCCTCGGCATCCCCTTCGTGTATGACCCCGGCCCCGGCCTCCTGTCGATGGAAGCTATCGCCGCACCGCCCGCGTACTCTCGCGCCCGCGCCGCCGTGCGTTACGACGATGTCGCGCGTGCGATGGTTCACGCGCTGAAATATCAGGATCGCACGGATCTGGCTCCGACGATGGGCCGCTGGATGGCGCGCGCGGGACATGAAGTTCTGGAAAATGCGGCCGCGCTTGTACCGGTGCCGCTGCACTGGAAGCGAAGCTGGAGCCGGCGCTACAATCAATCCGGCGCACTGGCGAAAATCATCGGCCATTCGATGAGTATTCCGGTGCTACCCGACACACTGCAACGGACCCGCACCACCGAGCGGCAGATCGGATTGTCCAAATCCGAACGAGCCCGTAACGTACAGGGCGCGTTCAAGGTGCCGCCAGAGAAGAAATCGCTCGTTCAGGGGCGAAAAATCGTGCTGATCGACGACGTGTTAACCTCCGGTGCGACTGCCGACGCCTGCGCCCGCGCATTGTTGCGCGCCAGGGCCGCATCGGTGGACGTGCTGGTTTTCGCGCGGGTTGTGGACAGTTTCAAGCCACCCATATAATTTGGACGCTTCCGTAAACCCAAGACCGTTCACTTAAGGCGCGTCATGTCCGCAAACGTCGAGATTTTCACGAGGCCCGGCTGCGGCTATTGCAGCGCCGCCAAATCGCTGCTGTCGCGCAAGAACGTCGTGTTTACCGAATACGACGTCGCAATCGATCCTAACTTCCGCGAACCAATGCTGTCGCGTTCCAATGGCGGCACGACGTTTCCGCAAATTTTTATCGATAAGGTTCACGTCGGCGGTTGCGACGAACTCTACGCGCTCGACCGCGAAGGCAAACTCGACGGCATGCTGGCCGGACAAAAGGTTTCAACATGAGTAACGCAACCGGAACGCCATTCACCGTCGGCCTCGTCACTATGCGCAGCGGACTGCTGCCGGAGACAAGCCTCAAACAGGGCATCGAGCTGATCCGCGAAGCGAAGGCAAAAGGCGCCGACTATGTGCTGACGCCCGAAGTCAGCAACATCATGCAGGAAAACCGTAAGGCGCTGTTTGAACTGCTGGCGACCGAGGAAGACGACAAATCGTTGAAAGCCTATCGCGATCTGGCGAAAGAATTGAAAATTCATCTGCACATCGGGTCGCTGGCGCTTCGCGCGACGCCGGAGCGTGCGGTGAACCGCTCCTTCCTGATCGCACCGGACGGAAATATCCTCGCTACCTACGACAAGATTCATATGTTCGACATCGATCTCGGCGGCGGCGAAAGCTATCGCGAGTCGGCGAATTATCAGCCGGGCGAAACCGCCGTCATCTCCGATCTGCTGTGGGGCCGCATCGGGTTGACGATCTGCTACGACGTGCGCTTTCCGGCGCTCTATCGCGCGCTTGCCGAAGCCGGCGCATCGTTCATCACCGTGCCGGCGGCGTTTACCAAGAAGACCGGTGAAGCGCATTGGCACACTCTTTTGAAAGCCCGCGCCATCGAGAACGGCTGCTTCATCTTTGCGGCCGCTCAGGGCGGCACGCACGAGAACAAGCGCGAGACATTCGGTCATTCGCTTATCATCGATCCGTGGGGTGAAATCCTCGCCGAAGGCGGCATCGAGCCGGGGGTTGTACTCGCAAAGGTCGATCCGGCGCGTGTCGTCGAAGTACGTAAGAGTATTCCCTCCTTGCAGCACGGACGCCGTTTCGGTCTGGCCGATCCGAAGGCCGGTCCCGAACATCTGCACCTCGTACGAGGATCGGCATGATCCGCTACGCGCTGCGCTGCGAGCGCGGCCACGAGTTTGAAAGCTGGTTTCAATCTTCCTCCGCCTACGACGCGCAAACCAGGCGCGGACTTGTGACGTGCCCGCATTGCAATTCTGCGAAAGTCGAGAAGGCAATCATGGCGCCGCGCATCGCGGGCAAGAGGAAGTCGATGCCTGTCGAATCCCCGGTTGCAACTCCTGAAGCCGCGCCAAATCAACTCGTAATGTCGCCGCAGGAGCGCGAGCTTGTGACCAAGCTGCGCGAATTGCGCGATCACGTCGTCAAGAATGCCGATAATGTCGGCAAGAAATTTCCCGAAGAAGCGCGCAAGATGCATTACGGTGAAAGCGAACACCGCGCGATTTATGGCGAAGCGTCGGCGGAAGAAGCGAAGTCGCTGGTCGAGGAAGGCGTCGAAGTCGCTCCGCTCCCGATTTTGCCGGACGACCGCAACTGATGCCGTCGGAATCGCTCGCAACCTGGCAAGGTTCCTGGCTCGTATGGGCGCTGCTGTCGGCGGCGTTTGCGGCGCTCACGGCCATCTTCGCCAAAGTTGGCGTCGAAGACATCAACCCCGATCTCGCGACCTTCATCCGCACAACCATTGTGCTGATGAGTTTCGCATTGCTGCTTGCGGCGACCGGGCAATTTCGCGCTCCGGGCGAGATTTCGGCGCGGACGTGGATTTTCCTGATCCTGTCCGGCCTCGCGACCGGCGCGTCGTGGCTGTGTTACTTCCGGGCGCTCAAACTTGGCCCCGCAACTCTCGTCGCGCCGATCGATAAATTGAGCGTGGTGCTCGTGGCGCTGTTCGCGTTTGTGTTTCTCGGGGAACGGCCAAGCGGAAGCAATTGGCTCGGGATCGGATTGATCGCGGCAGGCGCCATTGTTCTGGCATTGAAACGCTAAACCGCGACCAGCATCGCGACGCCGATCAATATCAGCGCAATTCCGACAAGCTCACGCAGTGAGAGCGGCTGTTTCATCGAATAATAAGCAGCCACCTGCGCGAAGAGCACCTCAACAAGTGCCAGCGTGCGGACATTCGCCGCCGCCGTCAGCGCGAAGGCCAGAAACCAGAACAGCGACGCAAACGCCCCCATGAAGCCCGCGAACATCGATGGCTTCCATTCGCGGAAAATCGCCGTCATCGTGCCCGGCTTGCGCACGATCAGCCACGCCGAGAGCACGATACTCTGCATTAAAAGCGTCGCTACCAGCGTCAAACTTGCGGCGGTGACGAAGCTCACCCCCGGCACGTTCAGAATCGCGCCGCGATACCCGACCGCCGACAATGCAAAGCCCGCCGCAGCCAACAGCCCCAGCAATGTTGGGCGCAAATTGCCGAATCCTTTTGCGCCGCCGGGACGCAACGCGGTGATGACGACGCCGATGGTCGCAATGACGATTGCGGCGACTTTCAACAGCGTCAGCCGATCGCCGAGAAAGACGAAGCCGAAAACCGCCGCCTGAATGGCCTCGGTCTTGAGATAGGCAGTCGTCACGACGAACGACCGCTCGTTCATTGCAGCTAGCATCAAAGCAGTTGCGACAATCTGCGACATGCCGCCGATGACAAGCCACGGCCAAAAGCCGGTTTCAGGCAACGACAGTCTGTCGCCGCCTGCAAGCAGAATTCCGCCGAGGAAAATCAGCGAAAACGGAAATCCGAACAGGAAACGGATATGCGTTGCGCCGAGCGTGCCGAGCTTTGCGGTCAACCCGCGCTGCATGGCGTTGCGCACGACCTGGCCGGCCGCGCCCATCACGGTGAAGGGAATCCAGAGCCATGTTGATGGTGTCATGCGTATCGAGAGACCGGAGAGAGACAAAAGGAGAAATCATCATAGGCGCGCCAGCGTCAACCGGCGCGACGAAATGCCGGCGATGCTAGATCGCCCTCTCCGCGATGACCATGTAGTTCACGTCCATGTCGGACGACAAAAGCCATTTGTCGGCCAGCGGATTGTAGACCACGCCGGACTGCTCGGTAACATCGAGCCTATTGCGGGACAGGTGATGCACCAGTTCATCGGGGGTTACGAACTTGTCCCACTGATGCGTGCCGCGCGGAAGCCAGCGCAATACATATTCAGCGCCTACAATTGCTAGCCCAAAGCTCTTCCATGTGCGATTGAGCGTGGAGACCAACATAAGCCCCTCGGGTTTCATCAGCGCCGCGCAGCGATCCAGAAACGCGCCGACGCTGACAACGTGCTCGACGACCTCCATCGCCAGCACGATGTCGAATTTGTCGTCGGGCATTTCCTCGATGGTCGTGTTGCGGTAGTCGATGGCGAGGCCGGATTTGCCCGCGTGCAGTTTCGCAACTTCGATATTGGTCGCAGACGGATCGACGCCGACAAGCTGCGCGCCAAGCCGCGTCAGGGGCTCGCACAGCAAGCCCGCGCCGCAGCCGATGTCGAGTATTCTCAAGCCCGATAGACAATCGAGCTTCTTGGGATCGCGGTCGAACTTCCGGCACGCCGCATCCCGAATGTAGGCAAGCCGCAGCGGATTGATCGCATGCAGGGGTTTCATCTTGCCGTTTGGATCCCACCAGGTCTCCGACAGTTTGGAGAACTTGGCGATCTCGGCCGGATCGACGGTGGTTGGAGCTGCGGCGTTCATTGCGTGGTGATGTGATTTCGGAATTCGATGGGTGAGCCGATGAACTTGATGACTTCCTTGCCTTCGCCGACCCCGCGAATGGTGACGTCGCCCCAGCCGAAGATGCGGCCTGGAATGCTCTGATCGACATCCACGCTTTCGACCTTGTCCAAACTCATCTCGAACGTGCGGCGCTTGATGAAGCCTTCCTTGTGGACGACACGCATGTTCGTGACATCTGTCTCCGTAGTCCATCGCTGGAACCATGCTCTCATCGCCATGAAAAGCCCGATGACGGCAAAAACAGCGGCGGCGATCAACAATGGCGGCATCAGCCCTGCTGCGGCAAAACAGCCAGCGGCCACAAGCCAGCACAGGATCGCCGGCAGGTAGATGATGCCGTGAAGGGTTGTCGAATACAGCACCTTCTCGCCGGGCTGTAGGATCTGATCGATATAACGCGCCATTTTGGCCCTCGATATCGGCCGGAAGCGTGTTGCCTGCCCGCGGCCGCGTGGGTATGTATAGCCGCCTTTTCGGAGCCGTGCTGCAATTTGCGCGGCCCTGGGATCAGAACAATTTGACGAAACGGGACCGCGCCGACGCTATGGGCCGCCTTGTGATGAAATTCGGCGGCACGTCCGTCGCAAATATCGAACGCATTAAGAACGTCGCGCGTCATGTGAAACGCGAAGTCGATGCGGGTCATGACGTTGCCGTTGTGGTGTCCGCAATGTCCGGAAAGACCAACGAGCTCGTCGCATGGGCAACCGAGACGTCGCCGCTGCATGATGCGCGCGAATACGACGCCATCGTTGCGTCGGGCGAACAGGTCACGTCAGGGCTTTTGGCAATTGCATTGCAGTCGCTCGGCGTTCAGGCCCGCTCATGGCAAGGCTGGCAGATTCCGATTCACACAAGCGAGGCCCATGCGTCCGCCCGTATCGCCGGCATTGACGGCGGCGAGATCATCAAGCGATTCAAGGAGCGCAACGAAGTCGCGGTCATCGCCGGTTTTCAGGGGATTCACCAACAGACCGGCCGTATCACGACACTCGGCCGCGGCGGATCGGACACGTCGGCGGTGGCGATTGCAGCGGCTATCCACGCCGACCGCTGCGACATCTACACCGATGTCGATGGCGTTTACACCACCGACCCGCGCGTGGTGCCGAAGGCCAAGCGCCTCGCGAAGGTCGCATTCGAGGAAATGCTGGAGATGGCCTCGCTCGGCGCGAAGGTTCTTCAGGTGCGCTCGGTCGAGCTTGGCATGGTTCATAACGTGCCGGTGTTCGTGCGCTCCAGTTTCGACAAGCCGGAAGATATTGATCCACACGGCACACCGCCGGGAACGCTGATTTGCAGCGAGGAGGAAATCATGGAAAGCCAGGTCGTAACCGGCATCGCCTTCTCGAAAGACGAAGCCCAGATTTCCATCCGAAATATTCAGGACAAGCCGGGCGTAGCTGCTGCGATCTTCGGGCCGCTCGCCGAGTCGTCGATCAATGTCGACATGATCGTGCAGAACGTATCGGAAGCCGGCACCACGGACCTGACGTTCACAGTCCCCGCCTCCGAATTCGCGCGCGCCAAGGAAACCATCACCAAGGCACAATCGAAGATCGGCTACGCCAAGCTCGATACCGCGACCGACGTTGCGAAAGTCTCGGTGATCGGCATCGGCATGCGAAGCCATGCAGGTGTGGCAGCACAGGCCTTTGCGGCACTTGCCGGACGCAACATCAACATTCGCGCGATCACGACTTCGGAAATCAAGTTCTCGTTGCTGATCGATGCGGCCTACACCGAACTTGCGGTGCGGACGCTGCACACGCTTTATGGACTAGACCAGGCCTGACAGAGCGGGGTTCGATTTGAGCGGGGCCGTCAACGCATTCCTGCTGGTCTATGCGGCGCTGTTTCCGATCGTCAACCCGGTCGGGACGGCGCCGATCTTTCTTCGTCTGACGCGTGTGCTGTCATCGTCCGAACGTTCATCGTCGGCGGCTGCCGTCGCGCGAAATAGTTTTCTGCTGCTTCTTGGATCCCTGCTTATCGGATCGCACGTCCTGGTATTTTTCGGGATCACCCTGCCGATCGTGCGAATTGCCGGCGGTCTTGTCGTGGCTGCGTTCGGCTGGCGGTTGCTGCATGCGGGCGAAGAACCGGACGACAAGAAGAATACAGCCGCCGAAGCCGGCGAATCGGTTGATTCGTTCTACCCGTTGACCATGCCGTTGACGGTCGGGCCGGGCTCGATTTCGGTCGCGGTCGCGCTCGGCAGCCAACGGCCGGCAGCGGGCACGGATATTTCCGATTTTGCGTTCGTGGCCGGGGGCGCGATCGCTGGTCTTATGGCGATCGCAGTCACGATTTATGTCTGTTATCGCTTCGCAGGAAATCTGATGGCCGTCCTGGGCGAACGCGGCTCGAATGTTCTGATGAGGCTGTCGGCCTTCATCCTGTTCTGTATCGGCATTCAGATCGTCTGGAATGGCTACAGCGCGCTCGTCCATTCGGCGAGCTAGGCTACAGGCCCTCCAAATCAGGTCTGTCCGAACAAATCCAGAAGACGTTTTCCACCGGTCGCTTGGCAGGTCTTTTGCTTGGCAAAATGAGCCTCAATTCGATATAGCCTCAATCAGAGGCAGCTAAAGGAAGTCAACGGATGCGGAGCGCGCTGGGCGGCCCCCGCGTCTTGCTGAGACGGCTCCGCGAGACGATGGCCGAACAGGTCAGCGCGCAGGAGCGCCTCGACAAGATCGTGGTACTCATCGCCGCCAACATGGTGGCGGAGGTCTGTTCGACCTACGTGCTGCGCGTCGACAACACGCTCGAACTCTATGCCACCGAAGGCTTGAATCGCGACGCCGTCCACCAGACGGTTCTGAACGCGCATGAAGGTCTTGTCGGCCTCGTCGCCAGCGAAGCAACGCCGCTGAACCTCTCCAACGCGCAGGCGCATCCGGCGTTCTCGTACCGACCGGAAACCGGCGAAGAAATCTACCACTCGTTCCTCGGCGTGCCGATCCTGCGCTCCGGCAACACGCTCGGCGTGCTCGTCGTGCAGAATCGTGCGCATCGCACCTACGTCGAAGAAGAAGTCGAGGCGCTGCAAACCACCGCGATGGTTCTCGCGGAAATGATCGCATCCGGCGAATTGTCGTCGATCGCCAAGCCCGGCGCGGAGCCCGCTGCGCGTCATTCGCTGCACAAGACAGGCGCTGTTTTATCCGACGGCATCGCGCTCGGCCACGTCGTGCTGCACGAACCCCGCGTTGTCATCACAAACTACATTGCGGAAGATCTGCCGAAGGAGTTGAAGCGTCTCGACGCCGCCGTCACGAAGCTGCGCGCCGACCTCGACCGTATGCTGGAGCGCGGTGACGTCGCTGACGGCGGCGAACATCGCGACGTTCTTGAAGCCTATCGCATGTTCGCCAACGATCAGGGCTGGCAGCACAAGCTGCACGAAGCCGTTGCAACCGGCCTCACGGCGGAAGCCGCTGTCGAACGCGTTCAGTCGGACACGCGTGCCCGAATGTTGCGTTCGACCGATCCATATTTGCGCGACCGCCTCCATGATTTGGAAGACCTAGGCCATCGCCTGATGCGACAGCTCGTTGGTCAAGACCATGCACCCTCGCGCGAGCAATTGCCGGACAATGCGATTCTGATCGCGCGCTCAATGGGGCCTGCCGCGCTGCTCGACTATGACCGCAAGCGCCTGCGTGGACTTGTGTTGGAAGAAGGCACAGCAAACTCGCATGTGTCCATCGTCGCGCGCGCGCTGGGCATTCCGGCCGTTGGCGAAGTTCCGAATGCCGCAGGCATCGCCGATCCGGGCGACGCCATTATCGTCGATGGCACGTCGGGTTCGATCTACATTCGTCCCTCGAACGAAATTCAATCAGCCTACGCGGAGCGTGTTCGTTTCCGCGCGCGGCGTCAGGAACAATATCGCGAACTTCGCGACAAGCCATGTGTTACCAAGGACGGTCAGCCGGTCGATCTTATGATTAACGCCGGCCTCGTCATTGATCTTCCGCATATCGATGACACAGGGTCGTCCGGAATCGGTCTGTTTCGAACCGAACTGCAATTCATGGTCGGCCAAAGCCTGCCGCGCACGAGCGAGCAGCTTGCACTATATCGTGCGGTGCTTGATGCGGCAGGCGACAAGCCGGTCACGTTCCGCACGCTCGACATCGGCGGTGACAAGGCGCTGCCTTACATGGACACCATCGTCGAGGAAAATCCGGCGCTCGGCTGGCGCGCCATCCGTCTTGGCCTCGACCGGCCCGGACTTCTGCGCGGACAAATCCGCGCGCTGTTGCGTGCGGCTTCCGGCCGCTACCTGCGCGTAATGTTTCCGATGATCTCGCAGGTCGATGAATTCGATCAGGCCAAGCTGGTCATCGAACGCGAACTGACTTATCTGCGTCAGCACGGACATACGCTGCCGGAGCGCATCGATGTCGGCACGATGGTTGAAGTCCCTGCGCTGCTCTACCAGATGGATGAACTCCTCAAGCGCGTCGATTTCATCTCGGTCGGATCGAACGATCTGTTTCAATTCCTGTTTGCAGTCGATCGCGGTAATTCGCGCGTGACCGATCGCTTCGATACATTATCCGCGCCGATTCTGCGCGCCTTGCGCGACATAGCCACGAAAGCGAACGTCGCCAAGAAAAGCGTATCGTTGTGCGGCGAAATGGCGTCGCAGCCGCTCGGCGCGCTCGTACTCATCGCGCTCGGCTATCGTTCGCTGTCGCTCTCTGCGACGGCGCATGGCCCCGTGAAGGCTTTGATCCTCGACCTCGACGCGAAGAAGGCAGCGGCGACGATCGCGCCCTTGCTCGATGCTCCAGCCGGAAGCGTATCGATCCGCGCCAAGCTGATGGAATTTGCCGAGGCCGAAGGACTTTCGCTCTAGCGGGCCTTCTGGAAACCGCTGCTGCCGCGAAGTCCAACCGTCATTCGAGAATTCCCAGATGTTACCCGAAACAAAACTCGACACATTGCTCGCCCGTCACGCTTCGCTCGAAGCCGAACTTCTCGGCCAGGTGAATTCGGAGACATATGTTCGCATCACACGGGAACTAAGCGACCTCACGCCCGTCGTCGACGCGGTGAAGGCCTATCGTGCTGCTACAAAGGAGATTGCCGACCTCGATGCGTTGATTGCCGATCCCAAGACCGACAGCGATATGCGCTCAATGGCCGAAGCGGAGCGGCCCGATCTTGAAGCGCGCCGCGATGAGCTTGCGCAGAACATTCGCGTCGCGCTTCTTCCCAAAGACGCGATGGACGATCGCAACGTCATGCTCGAAATTCGCGCGGGCACCGGCGGCGATGAGGCATCCCTGTTCGCAGGCGATCTTTTCCGAATGTACGAACGCTTCGCAGCATTGCAGGGCTGGAAAGTCGAGTTGATTTCGGCCAGCGAAGGCACGATGGGCGGTTACAAGGAAATCATCGCCGAGGTGAAGGGACGCGGCGCCTATGCCAAATTGAAATTCGAATCCGGCACCCATCGGGTTCAGCGCGTTCCGGATACCGAAACGCAAGGACGTATTCACACATCCGCAGCAACTGTCGCCGTGCTGCCGGAGACCGAAGACATCGATGTCGCGATCAAGCCCGACGATCTGCGGATCGAGACCATGCGCGCGCAGGGCGCCGGCGGCCAGCATGTCAACAAAACGGAATCCGCGATCCGCATCACGCATATTCCGACAGGCATCGTCGTCAATATGCAGGACAGCCGCTCCCAGCATAAAAACCGCGCGTCGGCGATGAACATTCTGCGCTCGCGTATTTACGATGCGGAACGTCAACGCATCGATGCGGAACGTTCAGCCGAAAGAAAAGGCCAGGTCGGCTCAGGTGACCGGGCCGAGCGAATCCGGACGTACAATTTTCCTCAGGGCCGCGTCACCGACCATCGTATCAACCTTACGCTCTACAAGTTGCCACAGGTCATATCCGGCGAAGCATTGGGCGAATTGATCGACGCGCTGACGACCGAGCATCAGGCCGCGCAACTCGCCGAACAGAGCGGTGGTTCGTGAGCGAGTTAACCGGCCGCAGCGTCGATACCGTTCGCCGCACAATCGCTACCCGTCTGAGATCGGCTGGACTCGCTTCACCTGAACTCGATGCTCGCACCCTGATCGGCACCGCGCTTCAACTCGATCATACCGGCCTGGCTGTTCAAGCCGAACGAACGATCGAGCATGACGAAGCGGATTTAATCGACACATTCGTCGCGCGGCGACTGGCCGGTGAGCCCGTTGCACGCATTGTTGGGTGTAAGGAATTCTGGGGCCGGGAGTTCCTCGTCACCAAAGCGACGCTTGTGCCGCGACCCGACACCGAAACAATAATCGCAGCGGCGCTGGATTTTTTTCGCGATCGGAGGAAAATATCCGGCGCAGTACGCATTGCTGATATCGGGACAGGTACAGGAGCAATTTTGCTTTCGCTGCTAGCGGAAATTCCAGAAGCAATTGGCGTCGGCACAGATATCAGCGCGGAGGCCCTTTCGATTGCGACGGCCAACGCTGAAAGACTCGGCCTCGCAGACAGAGCAAAATTTATGCTGTCCGATTACGCGTCCGGGTTGTCAGGCCAATTCGATCTTGTCGTCTCCAATCCTCCCTATATTCGCTCCAGCGACATCGAGAAGCTGGAAACCGATGTTCGCGGCTACGACCCGCTCATCGCACTGGACGGCGGGATGGACGGCCTCGATGCCTACCGCGCGATCGCTCCGCAAGCCGTTCGCTTGCTTCTGCCGGGCGGCGGATTGATCGTTGAGGTGGGGCACGATCAAGCAGCCCTCGTCAGCCAAATTTTGGCTCAATCGGGATTATTCCCCGAGGCGTCCCCAAGGACCGACCTGGCCGGTATTCCTCGCGTCGTCACGGCTCAAAAGCCCGTGAATTAAAGGGTTTAACGGCCTAAAAAACCTCTTGGAATATCACTCCGGAGCGACTACGTTCCGGCCACAACATCGGTAAAGGGTCATGGCTCCCGTTAAGGAATACGGGTTGAAGTCAGAGGTCTCGAAGGAGACCCCCGCCGGGTAAAAGGTTCCGACAAGGCAGGTCAATCGAGCGCGAAGGCCTTACAGCTACGCCGCTCCGAGACCGCGATGCGAACGAAAGCATAGATTGCGCTTGAACACCCAATTGAGTTTCACGCTTGCAAAGGCAAGCTGAATCGTTCCGGCCTCGATGGCTTATTGCCTTCGGGCATTTGGAGAACGCGTCTTTGTTGAACGCGACTTGCGGCAAACCTGAATTGAAATTGGACGAAACGGCTTTTTGCGCGCGTGCGATGTGCCGTGCGTCCGGCATTTCGATCACCACAATCTCGAATCGATAGAAGGCAGAGATGAGAAACGGTCCGAATAACAACAAGCGTATGCGTAACCGCAACAATAACAACAATAACAACAATAATCGTCGCGGTCAGAACCCGATGACGAGGGTTTTCGAATCCAACGGACCTGACATCAAAATCCGCGGCACGGCCTCTCATGTCGCCGAGAAATACGTACAGCTCGCGCGCGATGCCCGCACCTCAGGCGATCCGGTCGCAGCGGAGAACTACTACCAGCACGCCGAGCATTATTTTCGCCTGATTGCAGCAGCGCAGGAACAGTTCCGTCAGAGCCAGCCTCAGCAGCAGCCACGCCCTGAAGGCGAAGCTGTCAGCGTTCAGACCGAGGATGCCGACGACGGCGAAAATTTTTCAAACTTCGGGCAAGAACCGGGATTCGTCCCGCAGCCGCAACAGCAGCAACCGCAATTCCAGCCGCGCGATTCGCAGCCTTATCAGCAGCGCGACAATCAGCAGCCTCGTGATAACAATCGAGAGCAGCGGGATCATCATCGCCCGCAGCAGCAGCCTGCGATGCAGAATGCAGGCGATGTCGATCGTCTGCCGTCATTCATCACGGGCGGTGCGCAGCCGCAACCGAATGGCAACGGGTTCGAGGGCGGAGATGACCGCTTCAACAATCGCCGGCGCCGGCGTCCGCATGGGCCTCGCCCCGAAGGGCAGAGTGCACCGGCACCGGGCGACGAATTCGGACCGGGCAGCGAGTAGCCGTTCGCAATTCCGGATTAATCTGACTTCGACTCGCCGTATTGCGAAGTCGTCGGCACGAGAACCGGCTCCATCGTCGGTATCAGACGTGTGCGCTCGCGGCTTGCGGGAATGGCGCGATAGACCTGCTTGGACGCTTCCACGATATGCACGCCTGCGAACGGTGACGACAACGCGGCGCTGATCCGCTCCCATGCCATCGCCGAGCGGAGAATCCATCCACCCTGGATCGGCGGCATGAACAGAGCCTCACCCCATGCCGTCGGCGTGAACCACGTCTGACGCAAAAGCTGCGTGATCTGCGAGCGCGAATATGGACGGCCGTGACCGAACGGCGTCGTATCCATTCGCGTCCATACACCTCGCCGATTGGGAACAATCACCATCATCCGCCCTGACGGCGCGAGCACGCGCCAGACCTCACGCAAAAGCGCCTCAGGGTCGTCAGAAAACTCCAGCGAGTGAACCAGCAAGATCCGATCGACAGCGGCATCGGGCAACGGCAGCAGATACTGATCGACCAGGGCAGCAAGGGTGAGCCGTGCTGTCGGCCATTTCAAAACACCCTGTGCCGCCGGCATGAAGGCCACACAGCGTTCGGCATCTTCGCGAAACAATCCGAGATACGGGGTCGGGTAGCCCACACCGAGAACGCGCATGTCATCTGCGTGCGGCCAGTGCCGGTGAATCGCGCGATTGATCAGCCGCCGCGCCACGACACCAAGGCGCTGCGAATAGAAATTGCGAAGATCGATGACGTCAATGGTCATAACGCTCATCCTAACACGCCGCTGCACGGCAATGCAGCCTCACGAAGCACAGAGCATCGCAATAAGCGTTAACGCTTGTTTCATTCGGCGAAACAGCCATGTTAGCTATAGCCGATACTTACTATTTGGAGATGTCATGGCCGCCGAAATCCGCCTGTTCCCCTGCCTGTCCGATAATTTCGGCTATCTCATCCACAACCCCGCGACCGGAGCAACTGCTTCGATCGATGCGCCGGAAGCGGGGCCGATTGTGAAAGCACTTGAACGCGAGGGTTGGACGCTGACCGACATTCTGGTCACGCACCACCACGCCGATCATGTCGGCGGAATTGCGGAACTAAAAAGCAAATATAAGTGCCGCGTCGTTGCGCCGTATGACAAGGGTGCCGCGATCCCGCTCGTCGATGAGCGCGTGAAGGAAGGTGCGACGGTCAAGGTCGGCAATTTATCCGCGCGCGTTCTGGAGACGCCGGGCCACACGCTCGATCACATCAGCTATGTGTTCGATACCGACCACGCGCTGTTCTGCGCCGATACGCTGTTTTCAATCGGCTGCGGACGCGTGTTCGAGGGCACCTATCCGATGATGTGGGAATCGCTGTTAAAGCTGCGCGCCCTGCCCAACGACATGCGCGTCTATTGCGGGCACGAATACACCGCATCGAACGTCAAGTTCGCGCTCGGCATTGAGCCGAACAATCCGGCGCTCAAAGCTCGCGCCGAAGAAGTTGCGAAACTTCGCGCCGAGAACAAGCCGACGATTCCCACACTCATCCGCGACGAGAAAGAGGCGAACGTTTTTCTGCGCGCGGACGTACCATCGGTCGCCGCTGCGGTGGGTCTGGCGGGCAAGAGCCCGGCCGAGGTGTTTGGCGAGCTGCGCGAGCGCAAGAACAAGTCGTGAGCGAAATCCTGACCGCAGCGGAGATTATCTCCCGGCTCGACTTGAAGCCACACCCGGAAGGTGGTCACTACCGCGAAACGTTTCGCGATAGCCATAACGCCGATGGGAAACGGGCTGCATCAACCGCAATCTACTTTCTGCTCGCGCACGGCGAACGCTCGCACTGGCATCGCGTCGATGCCGCGGAGGTATGGCATTATTATGCGGGCAGCACGTTGAAGCTGCGGATCAACGATGAAGGTGGCTTTCGTGATTTTCTTCTAGGCGTTGACTTGGCGAACGGTGAAGCTCCGCAAGCCGTCGTCCCGGCGCATGCATGGCAGGCCGCCGAAACCACCGGAGACTGGACGCTCGTGGGATGCACGGTCGCGCCAGGGTTCGAGTTCGACAAATTCGAACTGGCGCCACGCGAATGGTCCCCCACCAAATAGAATATCGAATCTGGAATCGGGTGGTTCCTTGGTCCGATCCGCATAAGTTCTGCTGAGACACACAGGAGCAGCTTATGCACGGGACTTTCAAACCAAATAGCGTCGAAATCGATCCGGCCATTCTCTACTTCGGCACGCCAGTTGTGCTGATCGGCACGGCGAACGAGGACGATTCCTACAATCTCGCGCCGATGTCGTCGGTATGGTGGCTTGGGTGGCGCTGCATGCTCGGGCTGGCACGAAGCTCAAAAACGACGGAGAACCTGATCCGGACACGCGAATGCGTTCTGAATCTACCGTCTGCCGATCTTGTCAATTCGGTCGACCGGCTCGCACGCACGACTGGCTCCGATCCAGTCCCAGCAGGAAAGTTGTGGCGCGGCTATCGGCACGAAAAACATAAATTCGAAATATCCGGACTGACAGCAGCGCCGGGCAGCACAGTTTGCGCGCCCCGCGCGCTCGAGTGCCCGGTGCAACTGGAGGCCAAGGTCGTGAATGTTCACGGAGTTGCGACAGACGACGACGTCTTGCGCGGCAATCTTGTTGCTATTGAAGTTCGTACTACGCGCGTTCACGCCGACCCGGAAATCATGATGGAAGGTCATATCAACCGTATCGATCCCGACAAATGGCGTCCGCTCATTATGAGCTTTCAGGAATTTTACGGGCTCACGCCCCGAAAGTTGCAACGCTCGGAATTGGCGCAAATTCCCGAGAGCCAGTACCGCCCGCCCGGATGGAAACCGGCGGCCTAGGCGCGGCGCGTGCGAAGGACCATGTCTTTCGACGCAATCAAGCCACCGCCTGCAATAAGCGCCGCGGATAGTGCGAGCGCAGCGCTCAGTTTTGCAAAGCCTGCGGCGATCAGAAATCCAGTCGAAAGCAACGGCGTTGCGTAGGACGCGGCCGCCAGCACACGGATGTCCCCGCGTTTCATGCCGATGTCCCAGACGAAAAATGCGATGCCGACGGGACCGATCCCGAGTGCGGCAACTGCAAGCCACTGTGTCAGCGTTTCCGGCCAGACCGTCGGCTCTAACGCAAAATGAAAAACGGCAGCAAGCACGGCCGTCGCCGCACAGAATCCGGCGACAGCATCAGTCGGAACGCTTGCGAGCTTTCGCGACATCACCGAATAACCGGCCCAGACAAAGGCGGCGATGAGAGCTGCGACGAATCCGGGAATCGAGCTTTCGGTAAATTGCGGCGCTCCGTTGCCGGCGAAAAGGATAACGGTCCCGACGAACCCCAGAATTGCTCCGGCGATGTGATGCCACGCAAGCCGCTCGCCCGGTAGCAACGCCGAAAATAACACGATCAGCAGCGGCCAAAGATAGTTGAGCAAGCCTGCTTCAGCGGGCGGCGCGAGCCGCAACGCCAGAAAATACAGCGCGTGATAGCCGAACAGTCCCCCAACGCCGACCGCCCATACCAGCGCAGACTGCCGCAACGCGCGCCATGCAGTTCCACGCCATATCCACGTCATCGGACCGATACAAGCTCCGATCGCGAATGTCATGGCGAGCAACTGGAACGCCGGAACGCGGCCAGTCGCGACCGTCAGCACGGCGAGCAGCGACCACATCAGAATTGCGGTCAGCCCGATGAGTGTCGCAGCAGCGCGCGTCATAACTTACGAGAAAACCATCCCGCCGGGCGGCCTTGACAGCTCAATGCAGATACTGGCCGCCATTGATGGTCATGGTCGAGCCGGTGATAAATCCGGATTCGTCCGAAGCTAGAAACACCACGGCGCGTGCAATCTCTTCGGGCTCGCCAAGGCGCGCCGTTGGAATCTGCGGGATCACCGCTTTCTCCAATACATCCTTCGGCACAGCCTGCACCATCTCTGTGTTGATGTAGCCGGGACAGATCGCATTAACCGTAATACCGCCCTTGGCGTTTTCCATCGCGAGCGCCTTGGTGAAGCCGATGTCGCCGGCCTTTGCCGCGGAGTAGTTCACCTGACCGAATTGGCCTTTCTGGCCGTTGATCGACGAGATGCTGATAATGCGTCCGAACTTGCGCGCGCGCATGCCCTCGATCACCGGCCGCGTCATGTTGAAGAGCGAGCCGAGATTTGTGTTGATGACGGCATTCCACTGGTCGAGTGACATCTTGTGAAACGGCACATCCTTGGTAATGCCGGCGTTGTTCACCAGCACTTCGATCGGACCAAGGTCGGCTTCGACTTTCTTGATGCCGTCGGCGCAAGCGTCGAATTTTGAAACGTCCCATTTGTAAACCGGAATCCCGGTCTCGGCCTTGAATTTCGCTGCCGCTTCGTCGTTGCCCGCGTAACTTGCGGCAACTTTGTACCCGGCAGCCTTCAATGCCTTGCTGATTGCGGCGCCGATGCCGCGCGTTCCTCCGGTGACCAATGCAACTCTCGCCATCGCGCGCCCTCACTCACTGACGTTTCTTTTGGAAGACAAGTATTCCGTTCAAATCTGACGACCGCAAGAAAAAATGCCCGGCACGAGGCCGGGCACTCCGTATTTGTATTGTGCAGTGCGCCGAAGCGTTACGCGCGCTCCACGCACATCGCAATACCCATGCCGCCGCCGATGCAAAGCGTTGCAAGGCCTTTCTTGGCATCGCGCTTCTGCATTTCGTGCAGCAGGGTCACGAGAACGCGCGCGCCCGATGCACCGATCGGATGACCGATCGCAATCGCGCCGCCATTGACGTTGACCTTGGAGGTATCCCAGCCAAGCTCCTTGTTAACTGCGGACGCCTGTGCAGCGAAAGCCTCGTTCGCCTCGATCAGATCGAGGTCGCTCGGTTTCCAGCCAGCTTTCTTCAATGCTGCGCGGGCCGCAGGAATCGGCCCGGTGCCCATGATCGACGGATCGACGCCGGCCTGCGCCCACGACACGATCTTCGCCAGCGGCTTCTTGCCTTCCTTCTCCGCCTGCTTTGCCGTCATCAGCACGAGCGCAGCCGCGCCGTCATTGATGCCCGACGCATTGCCGGCCGTAACAGTGCCTTCCTTGTCGAAGGCGGGCTTCAATTTTGTCATCGCATCCAGCGACGCGCCGTGACGCGGACCTTCATCGGTATCGACGACGATGTCGCCCTTGCGGGTCTTGACCGTGAACGGCACGATCTCGTCCTTGAACTTGCCGGCCTTCTGCGCGGCTTCCGCCTTGTTCTGCGAGCCGACGGCAAATTCATCCTGCTGCTTGCGTGTGATCTGGAATTGCTTGGCGACGTTCTCGGCGGTGTTGCCCATGTGGTAACCGTTGAACGCATCCCACAGGCCATCCTTAATCATGGTATCGACGAGCTCAGCAGAACCCATCTTAACGCCGGCACGCAGATGCTGCGCATGCGGCGACATGCTCATCGACTCTTGTCCGCCGACGACAACGACCTCTGAGTCGCCATTCTTCAAAGCCTGATAACCGAGCGCGACCGCGCGCAGTCCAGACCCGCAAAGCATATTGATGCCCCAGGCGGGGCTCTCGACCGGGATACCTGCCTTCATGGCGGCCTGGCGCGCCGGGTTCTGACCCTGACCTGCGGTCAAAATCTGACCCATGATGACCTCGGACACGTTGTCCGGCTTGACGCCGGCCCGGTCGAGCGCCGCCTTGATGGCGACTGCGCCGAGTTCATGCGCTGGAACATTGGCAAACGCGCCATTGAAGGTTCCGATGGGGGTACGGGCGGCACTGACGATAACGACATCGTCCGACATGGGCATCTCCGTTGGATGGACAGCTCGAAAGCTTAGGGATTATGGGCAGAATAGCCGCGGCAGCCGGGCTTCCGCTCTCGCGCTCAGCCTAGCGGCTTTGGACCGGGCTGCCAAAGGCAATATGGCCATTTGCTGAGCGGACCAGCTTTGCTGCCCTGCCCGCACATTAACCGTGCTGCACAAAACGGTAGCCGTACCCGTCTGAAAGTGCTTATTTTATTGCGATGCATTGTTTGCGCTGCCCCCGGTCGGTCGCCGGCGGTTCCGTCCCTCGGTATGTATGTGTGAGTTCATGGCAAAATCCGATCAGCCCATTACCATCAAGAAGTACGCTAACCGGCGTCTCTACAATACCGGCACCAGCACCTATGTGACGCTCGAAGACCTCGCGGCGATGGTGAAGGACGGCGAGGATTTTCTCGTCTATGACGCGAAGACCGGCGACGACATCACCCGCTCGGTACTTGCACAGATCATCTTCGAGCAGGAGAACAAGGCGGGACAAAATCTTCTGCCGACCACGTTCCTGCGCCAGCTCATCCGCTTCTACGGCGACAGCATGCAGATGGTCGTGCCGAAATATCTCGAACAGTCGATCGACACGCTGACGCGCGAGCAAGAAAAATTCCGCAAGCAGATGACGAACACGTTCAGCAACACGCCGTTCGCGCCGCTCGAAGAACATGTCCGCCGCAACATGGAAATGTTCGAAAAGACCTTTGCGATGTTCAAGCCGTTCGGTGCACCTGCGCGCACTCATACGGCAGACGCTCCGCCCACAAGCACCGAGCCCCCGGAGGGCGACGATATCGACGATCTCAAGCGTCAAATGAAAGAGATGCAAGAACGGCTCGAACGCATGGCGAAAGAGCCGGAAAGCAAGACCTGAGAATAACAAAGGCCGGATGAAAATCCGGCCTTTCGCTTTTCCGCCCGTGACTATGTTGGAATTCAGCTGGCTGCGGATTGAACGACCGGTTGATCGGCTGAGCTCTCGCCCCAAGGCTTCGCAAGCGTCGCCAGCCCCGTCAGCCGTCCCTGGATATAGTCGCAACCCCAGCCTTGCAGCATCGTTGCGGACTCTTCGTCCTGCACCCATTCAGCCACAGTCTTGATGCCAAGCCGGTGTGCGAGGTCGATCAGCGTCTGCACGAAGGCCCGATCGTCCGCCGAGCGGGTAATATTCTGCACGAACGCTCCGTCAATCTTCACGATGTCGACGCCGAGCTTGCGCAAGTTTCTAAAGGACGTATAGCCAGCGCCAAAATCGTCGATCGCGATCCGGCTTCCGAAATTTTTCAATCGCGTGACGAACCCGCGAACATCGTCGAGATCCTGAATGGCGACCGTCTCGGTGATCTCCACAATGAGCCGTTCGCCGACACCCGGATGCGCGCGCATCAGGGATTCGATGCTGGACCACCAATCGGAATCCATCGTGGTGTCCGGAGAAATGTTCAGGCTGAGTTGCGCTTGGGGTGCGGCGGCAAGTTCCGCCACGACCAGTTCCAGAACGCGATGATCGACGAGACGGATCAATCCGAGCTTTTCGGCCACCGGCACGATGTCCGGCGACAGCGAATACTGCCCATCCTCCTGCCGCATCCGGACCAGACATTCGTGAAATGCGATTTGCCGTGATGGCGTGACCACCACCGGCTCATAGGCCATCACGATCCGCCGCTCGTTCAGCGCGGTGACAATCTCGTCGGTGACACGGATGTTCACGCGGCGCTGTGCATCGCGCTCGACATTCGGGCGCCAAACCATCATCGATCCGCGGCGGCGGCTCTTGGCCAGTTCGAGCGCCTCTTGTGTCCGACTCATCGTTTCCTCGGCGGTGCGCGCATGCCGCGGGGCATTGATCGCGCCTATTGTCGCAGTAACAGCAACCGGGCCGGATTTTGTCGGTACAACTTCGGCGCGAATGCCGGCCAAGAACCGCTCGGCCGCGACGTTCATGTCGTCGACGGTGCAGTCCTTCAAGACCAGGCCAAATTTATTACCCGAAAACCGCCCCAGGACATCTCCGCCGCGCAATCGCGCGCGAATACGCTTTGCAATTTCCAGAATGACTTCGTCGGCAACGTCGAATCCGAAAGCATCGTTGAGACGCGCGAGATGATCGATCCCTATCAGCATGAAGGCAAACGAAGAGCGGAATCGCGCTGTCTCTTCCGTCGCTTCCGCAAGCGAAGCGATTAAATGCTGCCGATTGAGTTCACCGGTCAGCGGGTCGTTTTTCGAGAGTTTCAACAACTGCTCTTCGCGGGCTCGCCGTTCATTGTTGATACGAACAACTCCGCGAATACGTGTGGGCGTACCGTCTTCACGGAGAACGCGATGCCCTGTTTCCTCGACCCACAGCAGGTCGGCGGATGTCGTAGCCCGCAGGCCGTATTCAATCTGGTACGATCCGCCTTCGCTTCCGAGTTCGATATTCTGAGCGGCGTCTGAACGAACAGTTTGTGAGGGCTCGATCAGCTTTGAAAATTCATCGGCGCTGAACAGCGATCCAGCGGGAAGACCGCTGAAAACGATCGCGGCATTGCCGCTCCATGTCATCGCACCGGTTGCCAGATCCCAATCGAATGTCGCGTGGCCCAGCGCGCTGAGAATGTCGGAGGCGTTGGCCTCGGTCGGGTTCGGCAAAGCGGGATCGGATTTGAGCATGCTGGCGGATGTCAAAGTCGCCTCGTTGTGGGACGCCGGCACTGATTCGCGATCCAAGAATAAAACGCCGTGAGCCGGTCAGCCTAGGTTAAGTTCCTGAAGAATGTGACAAACCGGCCCAATCCGAGTTTCAGGAAGCCGGTAAATCATTGCCAATCATGTCCGGCACGGCCCTTGCGATGTTGAGTTCAAAGGACGCATTGCGTCCCAAAACGAGACAGGGCTGGGCCGAAATGAAAATAGAGCGAATAGAAACGGGAACTGCGCTCGTGGCTGTCGGACAGGCGGCTGGGAGGGAAAACACCCCGTTCAGGACGTCGCGTCCGAGCGCACCGTTCGTCGCCCATCTGATTGCGACAGCGGCCGGCGTGGAACAGACACGCGCATTACGGCGCGCGGGCAATGTGGTCGCTCTGCAAGGCTATCGTTGCGTACAAGCCCGCAGAACCGAAACATCGAGATCGAACGGCTACCGCGTATCGCTGGTGGCCTAGCCTGGATCAGGGCTTGGCCGCGTCCGGCTTGCCGGATTTGTCTGCGTTGGCCGTGTGATCGCCGTCAGAAATCAGATCCGACATGTTCCAATTGGAAATCTTGGAATCGGCAGCAGAATTTTTCGTCACAGGCGAGACTGAAATCATTTCCGGCGGCTTGGTTTCCGGTGGGATAGCGTCCATGCGCTTGGGTTGTTCGACGGCAACACTGTCTGATGCAGGCGCGGGTGATGAAACGGCTGGCTCATGTCTGACGGGCTGCGGAGCGGACGCTGGAACCGCATATCGGCGATTTCGCAGGCCGATCACTGCACCGGCAATAAATTCAACACCGGTCAGCACAGTCAAAAGAAAAAAGTCGGAAGTGCCGAGCGCCTTCAGGAACAGGAATTCGGCGGTCGCCCCGCCGAACACAATCAACGACAACAAGTGATCGGTGAGATAGCGCGTGCCGGGCCGCGACGCCTTGATAACTTCAAACAGCAACAGAACGATTGCCAGCGCGATCAGCGCGTCTCCAAATGTCAGCGTCCACTGCACGCCCGACATCAGCGTCACCGTCACGATCGGTGCGGTGAATGCCACGCCCGGCATCAGAAACACGAAGATGTTGTAGATCGCGAGCGGGATGAGAAGCAGCGGGAAACCGATCATCGACATCGGGCGGCTTTCTCTCGTGGTTGGCTACACAAAGTGTCTGCATAGTACAGACCGCATCCGCAAAAGATAACGCCGCCCGAAGGCGGCGAGATCATGTCTTAGTCTTTCTTGACCTTGAGGACCTGACGGCCCTTGTACATGCCGGTCTTCAGGTCGAGGTGATGCGGACGGCGCAATTCGCCCGAATCCTTGTCCTCGACATAGGTCGGTTTCTTGAGCGCGTCAGCCGAGCGGCGCATGCCGCGGCGTGACGGCGAGGTTTTCCTGCGTGGAACGGCCATTGGTCGTCGTCCTTCAAATCAAGGCTCACCCGCCGGGCGGGAAGCAGTCCAGAATTCGGATTGAGGCCGCGCTTATAGAGGATGGAACGGGCGAAAGCTAGACCGCGAACATGCAGAAAAACGGCCAGAATGGGCTGAAATCAGCGATTTCGGCTCCAGCAACTGGTCGCGGCGGCCGATTGTGCGCGGGACATGTAAATACCTGTCATCCGGCGCACAGCAGGCCCCGGATTGCGGGCACTTCGGGCTGAAGGGTTGGGAAGGATTGACGCCAATAGCGCGGCCTCCTGGAGAGACAACGACGAGGCCGGCCGGTTGAAAGCATAGTTGGCTCCGGCCTCCGCGCCGAATTGGCCATCGGGACCGAGTTCCGCAATGTTCAGATAGATTTCCAGGATGCGCTTCTTGGAAAGCACAAGATCGATCCAGAGCGCGAGCGGAAATTCGAGCGCCTTTCTGACGACGCTGCGTCCGGGCCAGAGAAAGAGGTTCTTTGCAACCTGCTGCGTGATGGTCGAGCCACCGCGAACTATTTCACCATCCTGTGCATCCTCGATGACGTCGCGCACCGAGTCCCAATCGATCCCATGATGCGAGCAGAATTTGGCATCCTCTGCACCGACGACAGCTGCCGGCAGCGCAGGCGATATCGTATCGAGATCGGCCCACCTCCGCGTGACGTGTTCGCCCATCAAAAAGCGGCCAATCATCAGTGTCGATACCGGATGCCCAACGACATAAAGTGGCGTCAGGATGTAGGGCAGGACGACAATCACGAGAGCGATCATGACTATCGCGCGAACCGCTCGCCGCATCTTATTTGGCCTTTGGTGCCGACAAAACCGTGCGCCCTAGCTAGCAGAATTCGCGACTTCAACCCTAGCGAAATCCCTCATCATCTGGCTTATGCGTAATTGACGAAGGCGAGGCCATGACCGATTGTCGCGCCGAATTCGTATCGACCTTCTGGAGTTTTTGATGACGAGCGGCGTTTCACCACAGGACTTTGCCAAGCGGCTCGATGCCACGGCGGCCGACACAGAGACGCTGCTTCAGCGCCTGCTGTCGGACGCAATGCTGCCTGGCGAAATCGCGCGGCCGCATCGTCTGATGGATGCGATGCGTTACTCCAGCCTCAATGGCGGCAAACGCTTGCGGCCTTTTCTTGCAGTAGAAAGTGCTGCGATTTTTGGCGTGCCGCGCGAGTCCGCGCTTCTGGTGGGAGCCGCGCTCGAATGCATTCATTGCTATTCGCTAATACACGACGATCTGCCGTCGATGGACAACAGCGACCTGCGGCGCGGACGGCCAACGGCGCACAAGAAATATGACGACGCGACTGCGATCCTCGCCGGTGACGCGCTGCTCACGCTGGCATTCGACATCATCACACGAGACGAAGTTCACAAGGACGCGGGCGTGCGCCTCGCATTGACCCGCGCACTCGCGCGCATGTCAGGGCTTGGCGGCATGGTCGGCGGACAAATGCTGGATCTCGCGGGCGAAGGCCGCTTTGGCGACAAGGAAACGCCGGACGTCGCAAAACTCCAGCAGATGAAAACCGGCGCGCTTCTCAAATTCGGCTGCATCGCGGGCGCGCTGCTCGGACAGGCTCCGAAAGCCCAGTACGATTCGCTCGACGCTTACGGGCACGCATTCGGCGAAGCGTTTCAGATTGCCGATGACCTGCTCGATGTCGAAGGCGACGCCGCAGCGCTGGGTAAACCCGCAGGTCAGGACGCTGCGCTGGGCAAGACGACATTCGTGACGCAGCTTGGAATCGACGGAGCGAAAGCGCGGCTTCGCGATCTGCTCAAGCAGGCCGACGCGGCGCTGGCGCCGTTCGGTGCCAAGGGCGATGTGCTGCGCGCCGCAGCGCGCTTCGTCGCCGAGCGGCAAAGTTAGGCCGGCATGAAATCCCGGCCGACACAGGCGAAGGCCCGAGCGAAGCCGAGTGTTGACGATCTTTTTTTGCGCCTCCAAAGAATGCCGAAGGCGATCCGCATCGTGTACGCGAGGCCGCGGCTTTTCGTTTCAATGCTGATCGGATTTCTATCGCTTGTCTTCATGCCCGCAGAGTGGCGGTTAACAACCCGTCTTCTTTTGGCGTGGGACATTTCTATCACGCTTTACTTGTGCCTCGCGTATCAAACCGTCTTTTCATGCGGTCACGACTATATCCGGCGACAGGCTGCCTTGCAGGACGACGGCCGGTTTCTTATCCTCATCCTCACATTGGTGGCAGCGTTCGCAAGCGTCGCTGCAATCGTGATGGAATTGGGTGTGAAGCCGCAGCGAGCACCGCAACTCACGCTCGCGGTTGCAACGATCATCCTGTCGTGGCTAGCAATCCATACAACGTTCGCATTGCACTACGCACATGAGTATTATCGCAGCAAAAATGCACACGGCTTGAAGTTTCCGGGCGGCGGCGACCCCGATTATTGGGACTTCGTTTATTTCTCCTTCGTGGTCGGCATGACTGCACAAGTCTCGGATGTTGGCATTACCGACAAGATCATTCGGCGCACGGCCACGGCGCACGGCATCACGTCGTTCTTCTTCAATACGGCGCTGCTGGCCCTGATGGTGAATATCGCCGCTAGCGCGATCTGAGGAATCGGTTAGCCTGACAAGATGGTCCAGACATTTCTGACTTTTCTTCTCGTCCTCACCGCGCTTGCCGGATCGGCAACGCTTGCCCGCAAGACCGACCTCGCGCCGGCGATCGTTTTCCTGCTCGTCGGCATCGTTCTGGCGTTTACACCGGGCTTTCCCCGAATCGAAATGAAACCGGAAGGCGTGCTGCTTCTGGTGCTGCCGCCGCTGATTTATTCGGCTGGCGTCGCGATGAGCTGGCGCGAATTCAAATCGAATCTGCGGCCTATCGCATTGCTCGCAATCGGTTGCGTCATCTTCACGACATGTGCCGTTGCTGCGGGCGCGCACTACGTGCTCGGCCTGCCCTGGGGCGTGGGTTTCGTGCTCGGCGCAATCGTGTCGCCGCCGGATGTTGTCGCGCCGCTCGCCATCGCGCGGCGGCTCAAGTTGCCGCACCGGATCCTTGTCATTCTCGAAGGCGAAGGTCTGGCTAACGACGCCACCGCCTTGATCCTCTATCGCTTCGCGGTCCTCGCCGTCAGCACCGGCGCTTTCTCGTTCATATCTGCCGTCGATACGTTCATCGGCATTCTTGTCGGCGAGGTCCTTTTTGGAATTGCCGTCGGATGGCTGAGTTTGCGGCTGCGGCAATGGGCGCGCGATCCACGCGTCGAGATTTCGCTGTCATTGCTGACGCCTTATCTCGCATTCTGGGTGCCGGAGCATTTCGGCGGCTCAGGCGTGATCGCAACGGTTGTGACCGGTCTTTACGTGAGCTGGAACGGGCCTCTGCTCATTCCGGCCGCCACGCGTCTTCAGGGTATTTTCTTCTGGGATGTCGTGATCTGGCTGATCGAAGGCGTGCTGTTCCTGATGATCGGCTTCCAGATGCGGTTCCTGATGGAGAAATCCAAAGCCGTACCGGTCAGCGAGATTCTGACCGCCGTTGCGCTCACATCCATTATCGTCATCGTCGCAAGATTCATCTGGGTCTTTCCCGGCACCTATCTCACGCGGTATTTCAACAAGCGGCTTGCCGCGCGCGACCCGACGCCATCGTGGCGGGCGATCGTCGTGATCGGTTTCACCGGCATTCGCGGCGTGGTCTCGCTGGCCGTCGCGCTTGCGTTGCCTCTCACGCTTCCCGATGGTCAGGAATTTCCACACCGCGATCTGATCCTGTTTGCAAGTTTCGGCGTCATCATCATTACGCTGGTCGGCATCGGCTTGACGCTGCCGATACTTGTGAAGGCGCTGGGGCTATCGCAGCACGGCCATGCCGAAGAGCGTCATGAACGTGAAGCCGAAATCTCCGCGCGGCGGCAAATCGTTCATGCGGGACGCAGGCATCTCGATCATCTCATCGAAAATCGTAAGCTGTCGGAAAGTCTCGCGGGCTTCCTGATGGCGCGGCATGAAACGCGGGTTCGCGCGATCCCTGATCCGCCAAAGGAAGAAGGCCAGCACACACCGGCAACGCAGGGTGCATCCATCATTCGCGAAATCATCACGGCCGAGCGTCAGGAACTGCACAAACTTCTGCGCGACGGGAAGATCACCGACGAGACCCGGCGCCGTCTCGAGCGAAACCTCGATCTTGAAGAAGCCGTCATAAGCAACAGCGAAAAAAGTACGCCGCTGTAACCAGCGGCGTATTTTACTCTGAGTTTGTCGGCGATTTATTCGGCAGCTGTCACCGGCGCTTTCCGGTTCGCGCCGTAACGCTGCTCGATATAGTCGATCACCAGCGCCTTGAAATCCTGCGCGATGTTCTCACCGCGAAGCGTCCGGAATTTCTGACCATCGACAAACACCGGCGCGGCCGGGGTCTCGCCGGTACCGGGGAGCGAAATGCCGATGTCGGCATGTTTCGACTCGCCGGGGCCGTTGACGATGCAGCCCATCACCGCGACGTTGAGCTGCTCGACGCCCGGATATTGCGTCTTCCACGCCGGCATTTCATCGCGGATGAACGATTGAATATCGCGGGCCAGTTCCTGGAACACTGTCGACGTGGTGCGGCCGCAGCCGGGACATGCAGCGACAAGCGGCACGAAGGTGCGGAAGCCCATCGTCTGCAAAATTTCCTGACCAACCTTAACTTCGAGCGTGCGGTCGCCATTCGGTTCCGGCGTCAATGACACACGGATGGTATCGCCAATGCCATCCTGAAGAAGGATACCGAGGGCGGCGCTCGACGCGACGATGCCCTTCGATCCCATGCCGGCTTCGGTCAATCCAAGGTGAATGGCGTAGTCGGAACGCCGCGCGAGTTCGCGATAGACCGAGATCAGGTCTTGCACGTTTGAAACCTTCGCTGAAAGAATCATACGATTCTTCGGCAGACCGATCTCCTCGGCGCGGGCGGCAGAGAGCAACGCGGACTGTACCATTGCCTCGCGCGTCACCGCGCGCGCATCGATCGGATCGGGCGATTTCGCGTTGTCTTCCATCAGCTTCGTGAGCAGTTCCTGATCGAGCGAACCCCAATTCGCGCCGATGCGGATGGTCTTGCCGTATTTCAGCGCCATCTCGACAATTTCGGTGAACTGCGTGTCGCGCTTGTTCTTGAAGCCGACATTGCCCGGATTGATGCGGTACTTCGACAGCGCCTTGGCGCAGTCGGGATATTCGGCGAGCAGCTTGTGGCCGATGTAGTGGAAGTCGCCGATCAGCGGGACATCCACGCCCATCTTGTCGAGCTTTTCACGAATGTGCGGAACGGCAGCGGCAGCTTCATCGCGATCCACCGTGATGCGGACCATTTCCGAGCCGGCGCGCGCGAGAGCCGCGACCTGTTTCACCGTACCGTCAACATCGGCGGTATCCGTGTTGGTCATCGACTGCACCACAATCGGTGCGCCGCCGCCGACTTTCACGTTTCCGACCATCACCTGAACGGTCTTATGGCGCCCCTTCGGGCCAGCCGGAATCTCTCTCACTCGTTCTTTCAGATCGCTCATGGTGCTCAAATATCAGGTTTTTGTGACAGGAGGCAGCAACGGATCCCCGGCGGCCTCTTTCGGGCGGTTTACCAGATATAGGCCTGCCATGACCAGAAGTGCAGCCCCGCCGAATGCGAAAGACAGGCTGTCGTGCATGATGAAATAGCCGCCAATCACGCCGAATAGCGGGGTCATGAAGGTAAATGACGACAATTTGCTGGCCGAATAGGACCGGATCAGGAAGAACCAGATCAGGAATGTAATCCCAACAACCCAGACGGTCTGGTAGATCATGGACACCGTCGCGACCGTCCCCGGCATGTGGGTCAATTTTTCGCCGGTCAAAAGCGCGCCGACCGCCAGAATCGGAACCGATGTCGCGACCTGATAGGCCAAGGTTTTCTCCGCAGGCGCCTGTAACAGCTTGGTGGACTTCACGACCAGCGTCGTCGCAGCCCACAGAATTCCTCCAACGACAACGAGCAGATCGCCAAGAATGACTTTCGCATCGACAAACGGCTGCGGCACGCCGATTGCGAGTGCGACGCCCGCAAAAGACAGCGCCATTCCCGTCCATTGAATGGTGCTGAGTTCTTCATGAAGGTATCGCTTCGACCCAAGCGCGACGACAAACGGCGCAACGTAAAGAAACACGACCGCACGCGAGGCGCTCGTGAACGTCAGTCCGATGTAAATGAACACGAACTCAAGACCGAACAGCGCGCCTGCAAACAATCCTGGCCACAACGTGCCGTCGCGCTTGAAAATTCCGACACCGCGAATTCGCGCAATCAAAAGAATGACGATCAGACCGCCGAGCGACCGGATAGCTGCCTGAGTCAGCGGCGGAATGTCCGGCAGCGCGAGCTTCACCGAAATCTGATTGAAGCCCCAGCTCAGACAGAGCATCAACATCAGCATGATGGCGGTCGCGTTCAGCGGCTGTCCAGCACGCGTGACCGTCGTTGGATTTTTTGTCATGAAGCTCCGTTCGGCTTCCCGCCGATGTTCTTAATTGGAATTACTGCGCAGCCTTCTGACAGTAGGCGCAGGTGCCGGTGATTTCCACTACCGACAGCTTTGGGGAAAATCCCGTGCCCCGTGCGGCGTCGTTGAACGTGCGCGCAATCGCGGCGGATGGAATCTCTCCGACGGATCCGCATGCCTCGCAGATCAGAAACGCCACGACAGCGGTGTCGTCATGATTGTGCGAACAAGCGAGAAACGCGTTCCGGCTCTCGATGCGATGGACGAGACCGTTATCCATCAGAAAATCGAGCGCGCGATAGATCGTGATCGGCGCCGGGCGCGGCAAGTCCTTCGCAAGCTGTTCTATGATCTCGTAAGCACCGAGCGGGCGATGGCTCGCCAGCAACGCGCCGAGCACATGCCGCCGAATCGGCGTCAGCTTCTGCCCTCGCCCCTTGCACACCTTCTCGGCGTGCAAAAAAGCATCCTCGGCACATCTGCCGTGGTCGTGGTCGGGTGCTGGGAAGGCCGGTTTCGTTTGGGACATGTACTGACCATTTAACTCCGTCAGTGTCATTACGCTCGATATTTCAGAGAGATGACAGCGAAATTATTCCAGAGCCAGATTTCTTGTTGCAATGCACAATAATCTCCCCAATGTTCTTTGAAGTACGGATCACTTCCGCTTCGCCGCCGGTCTAGGATTGTGCGGTCAATGAGAGGACAGCGCGACCTTGGCGACCAATCTCAAATCCTACCTCGACAGTCTCGCACCGTGGAATTTCACCGGTGGTCGCAAATCGAGCACGGCGAAGAAAATCAACCTTGCCCTTCAAGGCGGAGGGTCGCACGGAGCCTTCACCTGGGGCGTGCTCGATCAGCTTCTCGCCGACGGCCGGCTTGAGATCACCGGAATTTCCGGCGCATCCGCCGGCGCGTTGAACGCGGTGATGCTCGCCGACGGTCTCACGCGCGGCGGCCCGGAAGAAGCACGCAAGCGGCTTGCGGATTTCTGGCGCGCAACGAGCGCCGGCGGCGATCTGCCCCCCATCCAGCGCGCGCTCACCGATCGCCTGTTCTCTATGATCCCGTTCGCGTCGGCGCCTGTGCAGAACTGGTTCGAGGCACTGACGCACTATTTTTCGCCTTATGAACTCAATCCCCTCAACATCAATCCGCTGAACAGCCTGATCGAGCGGTTTGTCGATTTCGATGCACTCGGCAAGAACAAGGATCTCGCTCTCTATATTTCGACAACGAATGTTCACACCGGACGGTTGCACATCTTCGCAGGCGACAAGATTACCGCCGACGTCGTCATGGCGTCCGCCGCGCTACCGTTCATGTTTCGCGCAGTCGAAATCGATGGCGTGCCGTATTGGGACGGCGGCTACATGGGCAACCCGGCCATCTTTCCTTTTCTGCAAACCACGGAAGCGGAAGATGTCCTCGTCGTTCAGATCAACCCGGTATCGCGCACGACAACGCCGCGCACATCGGCGGAGATCATCAATCGCCTCAACGAAATTACTTTCAATTCGGCGTTGATTTCAGAATTGCGGACGATGGATTTCGTCAACCAACTAATCGATGACGGGCGATTGCCGCGCGGCACCGGAAAGGATCAATACCGGCGGCTGAACATCCACCGGATCGATCTCGGCGGCCTCGGCACGCGGCTTGCCGCCTCCAGCAAAATGAAAACGGATTTCGATTTCTTCGAGTTGCTTCACCGTGCCGGCATGCGCGCGGCAAAGAAATTTCTCGACAATCACTTCAACGACATCGGCAAGCAAAGCACGATCGATCTTGCAGCCGAATCCGGCGTCGAGTGGGCTTGAAGAATCTTAAACGTCGAAAAACACGGTTTCGTTGTCGCCCTGCAAGTGAACGTCGAACCGATAGGTCGCAATCTCACCGGCTTCGCGTTTGGCTATGAGTGTTGCGCGACGATCAGGCGGAACAAGCGCAAGAATTGGATCGGCTGCGTTGGCCGCCTCGCCATCGAGATAGATTCGCGTCATCGCCTGCTGCGTCATTCCGCGCGCAAAAACCGCGAGAAGAATATGCGGAGCCTGCGGCTTTCCGCCGGGTCCCGGTACTGGGCCCGGCCTGATGGTCGAGAAAGAAAATGCACCGTCGGCATCTGTCGCACAGCGTCCGAACCCCTTGAATGCGGAATTCGGAATTGCCCGCGTGTCCTGCGGGTTGGCGTAGCGGCCCTGCGCATCGGCCTGCCAGATTTCCAGCATCGAGTCGCCGATCGGCTTGCCGTCGCCATCGAACACCCGTCCGACGATACGAATACGTTCACCCGTGACATCGGGCGTCACGAGATCGTTGCCGAACGCATCGTTCCATTGATACGAGCCGCCAGGCGTCAGGCCATATTTGAAATAAGGGCCGACGGTTTGCGAAGGAGTGATGCCGCTCATCAATCGTTATCCAGAGGCGTTGCGTTGCGGCCGCGGAGCACGATGTCGAAGCGATAGCAAAGTGCCCAGTCGGGTTTTGTGTTCTCGAGATCGAAATGAGAGACCATTCGCATCCGCGCTTTTTCATCCGTCACCGAGTTGAAGATCGGATCGTATGCAAACAGCGGATCGCCGGGGAAATACATCTGCGTCACGATACGCGAGATGAATGAATGCCCGAATACGGAAAAATGGATGTGAGCGGGCCGCCATGCGTTCGGATGATTGCCCCAGGGATATGCGCCCGGTTTGATCGTGACAAATCTGTAATAGCCTTTTGCATCGGTCTTGGCGCGGCCTGCTCCCGTAAAATTGGGATCGAGTGGCGCAGGATGCTGATCGACGACGTGAATGTAGCGGCCGCAAGCATTGGCCTGCCAAATCTCGAGAAGCGTATAGGGCACGCCACGCCCGTCTTCGTCCTTGACGTGGCCGTGAACGATAGTGCGTTCGCCGAGCGGCTCGCCTTTGTGCTGGATCGTAAGATCGTGGTCGTTTTCACGCACGGCCTCTTGCCCGTACACGGGGCCGGTCAATTCGGACAGCGTGTGAGGCATCAAAATCAGCGGCTTGGTCGGCGCCCGCTTGACCGTGCTTTTGTAGGCAGGCGACAGCGGCGCCGCAAAAACCGATTTGCTCTTGCGCGGATAGATAAGAGTCATGCCGTACTCCGCCTTGCGCGGGCCGCGTTAGTTCAACTTCTCAAGCGCCAGCGCAACGCCCTGCCCGACGCCGACGCACATCGTCGCAATCGCGAATTTGCCGCCACGCTTCTCCATGCCGTGAACCGCCGTGAGTGCCAGACGCGTGCCGCTCATGCCGAGCGGATGACCCAGCGCAATCGCACCTCCGTGCGGATTGACAAAATCCGCATCCTCTTTGACGCCAAGCTGACGCAACACTGCAATACCTTGCGACGCGAAGGCTTCATTGAGCTCGATCAAGTCGATGTCGCTTATTTTCAGTCCAAGTTGCGCAAGAAGTTTCTGCACGGCAGGAACCGGACCAATTCCCATCACGCGCGGCGCGACCGCCGCAGATGCCATGCCGAGAACTTTGGCGCGCGGTTTCAGGCCGTGCTTCTTGACCGCTTCTTCCGATGCAAGAATTATCGCCGCCGCGCCGTCGTTGACGCCGGATGCGTTGCCGGCAGTCACCGTCCCCGGATTGCGGACGATCGGCTTGAGCTTCGACAAGCCTTCGAGTGTGGTTTCAGGACGCGGATGCTCGTCTTTGTCGACGACAATCGGACCGGCCTTGCCTCCGGGAATGGTGACAGGCGTGATCTCGTCCTTGAAATAGCCGGCCTCGATGGCCTTACCGGCCCGCTGCTGCGAGCGGATCGCGAATGCATCCTGATCCGCGCGCGAGACTTGATAATCTTCGGCCACGTTCTCGCCGGTTTCCGGCATCGCATCGACGCCGTACTGCGCTTTCATGATCGGATTGACGAAGCGCCAGCCGATTGTCGTGTCGTAAGTCTCAACCGTGCGCTGATAGGGCTCCGATGCCTTGCCCGTAACGAACGGTGCGCGCGTCATGGATTCGACACCGCCGGCGATTGCCAGATCGATTTCACCGGCGCGAATGGCGCGGGCCATTCCGCCGACAGCATCGAGGCCCGACGCGCACAGCCGATTGATCGTCATGCCGGGAACGGTTTCCGGCAAGCCGGCAAGGAGCAGCGCCATGCGCGCGACATTGCGATTGTCTTCACCCGCCTGGTTAGCGCAGCCGAATGCAACTTCATCGACGGCGCCCCAATCGACCTTCGGGTTGCGAGCCATGAGTGCTTTCAGCGGAACTGCGGCGAGATCGTCGGTCCTGACTTTTGCAAGCGAACCGCCGAAACGGCCGATCGGCGTGCGGACGGCATCGCAAATAAAAACATCACGCATTGTCGTTTCTCCCGAAAACCTGAAGGGTTGTAGGAACACGCAGTTGACACGTCAACTCGAATGCCCCCGGCCTGTGGCGATACTGCCATGCAAGTTGCGTAAGGTGCGGGGAAAACGTCGCCGCCATGGACACCGCGCTGCGGAATTTTGCTAACGTCAAGTCGATGACCATACATTCCACGCCCCCCGCGCCACAAGATCATGAGGCTGTCTCATCCGAGGCCGCAGGCCGCGTCACGCCGATGATGGAACAGTATCTGGAATTGAAAGCGGCCAATCCCGGATTGCTGCTGTTCTATCGCATGGGCGATTTCTACGAACTTTTTTTCGAGGACGCGGAAATCGCCTCGCGTGCGCTCGGCATCGTGCTGACCAAGCGTGGCAAGCATCTCGGACAGGACATTCCGATGTGCGGCGTGCCGATCGAACGCTCAGACGACTACCTGCATCGGCTGATCGCCCAGGGTCATCGCGTTGCTGTATGCGAACAGATGGAAGACCCGGCCGAGGCACGGCGGCGCGGCAACAAGAGCGTCGTTCGGCGAGATGTCGTGCGGCTCATCACGCCCGGCACGCTGACCGAGGACACACTTCTTGACGCCAAGACAAACAATTTTCTTTTGGCGCTCGCGCGCGCGAAGGCTTCGTCCGGCAATGACAGCTTCGGCCTCGCGTGGATCGACATCTCGACTTCCGAGTTCACGGTCACGGAATGCAACAGCGCCGAGCTTGCCGCGACGCTGGCCCGCATCAATCCGAACGAAGCGATTGTCACAGACACTCTCTACAACGAAGCCGATCTAGCTGCCACGCTGCGGGCCCTTCCCGCCGTGACCCCCGTCACGCGAGACGTTTTCGATGCCGCAACAGCCGAGCGCCGCCTTTGCGATTATTTCGCCGTCGCCACGATGGACGGCTTCGGGGCGATGTCGCGGCTTGAAGCTACGGCTGCGGCTGCGGCCGTCACGTACATCGATCGCACGCAATTCGGCAAACGGCCCGCTCTGTCGCCGCCGTCACGAGAGGCCACCGGCGCTACCATGGCGGTCGATTCCGCGACGCGCGCCAATCTTGAATTGACCCGCACACTCTCCGGCGAACGGCGTGGTTCTTTGCTCGATGCGATCGATTGCACTGTGACGGCGGCCGGGTCCCGTCTGCTGGCTCAGCGCCTTGCCGCGCCTCTCACGGATAGCGCCGCGATTTCGCATCGCCTGGATGCTGTCGCGCTGTTTGTCAGCGATAGCGCATTGCGCGAAGAGCTTCGCGATATTCTTCGCCGCGCACCCGATATGTCGCGCGCGCTCGCACGTCTTTCGGTGGGACGCGGCGGCCCGCGCGATCTGGCGGCCTTGCGCGACGGAATTCTCGCAGCGGACGACGCCGTGGCGCGGTTGAGTCGTGTCGAAAAACTGCCCCGCGATGTCCGCGCGGCAATCGAATCATTGAAGAAACCCTCTCGCCCGCTTGCTCACGAATTTTCACGCGCGCTCGGCGAAGATCTGCCGTTGTTCAAGCGCGATGGCGGTTTCGTGCGCGAGGGTTTCGACGCCGCTCTGGACGAAACGCGCAATCTGCGCGACGCCTCGCGGCTCGTGGTTGCCGCGATGCAGGCCCGCTACGCCGACGAGACCGGTGTCAAAGGTTTGAAGATCCGTCACAACAATGTGCTCGGCTACTTCGTCGAAGTGACCGCGCAACACGGCGACAAATTGATGGCTGCGCCGCTGAACGCGACTTTCATTCATCGTCAGACGCTTGCGGGGCAGGTCCGCTTCACGACCACCGAACTCGGCGAGATCGAGGCAAGAATCGCCAATGCCGGCGACCGGGCGCTTGGTATCGAACTGGAAATCTTCGACAGACTCTGCGGAGACGCCATAACGGCCGGTGACGATCTGCGCGTCGCAGCTCACGCCTTCGCCGTTTTGGATGTGACCGTTTCGCTCGCAAAGCTCGCGATTGATGACGGCTATGTCTGCCCGGTCGTGGACAACTCCCTGAAATTTTCCATCGAGGGTGGACGCCATCCGGTCGTCGAGCAGGCGTTGAAGCGAGACGGCCAGCCATTCATCGCCAACGGCTGCGATCTTTCACCTAGCCCTTCGCAAGCATCAGGTCAGATCTGGCTCATCACCGGCCCGAACATGGCGGGCAAATCCACCTTCCTGCGCCAGAACGCGCTGATCGCGCTGATGGCGCAGATCGGCAGTTTCGTGCCGGCGAGGCTCGCGCATATCGGAATCGTCGATCGGCTGTTCTCGCGCGTCGGTGCGGCCGACGATCTTGCGCGCGGGCGTTCGACGTTCATGGTCGAGATGGTGGAGACCGCGGCGATTCTCAATCAGGCCACCGAGCGCGCGCTCGTAATTCTGGATGAGATCGGACGCGGCACGTCGACATTCGACGGGCTGTCGATCGCATGGGCGTCGATCGAACATCTGCATGAAACAAATCGCTGCCGCGCATTGTTTGCTACTCACTACCATGAGCTCACCGCGCTCTCGGCAACATTGCCGCGCCTGTTCAACGCCACCGTTCGAGTCAAGGAATGGCAGGGCGATGTGGTCTTTCTGCATGAGGTGCTGCCCGGATCGGCGGACCGCTCCTACGGCATACAGGTGGCAAAACTCGCCGGCCTTCCCGGCTCTGTCGTCGCGCGCGCAAAATCGGTGCTCATAAAGCTCGAAGCACAGGATCGAAGCTCTGCCGCGAGGGTGCTTGCTGACGACCTGCCGCTTTTCGCAACGCCGTCCCGCGCGGCGTTGGAGCCGCAGCCGCCGAGTGCTGCCGACCAGTTGATGGACGCATTGGCCGCCCTGCATCCGGACGAGATGTCGCCGCGCGACGCTCTTGAGGCGCTTTACGCTTTGAGGGCAAAACTTCCGAAAAGCTGATTGCGTCATCTGCCTCAAAAATGCGCGAGGTCCGACCTCATCCGGCGATTCGGCACGATTGGTTTTCCGTCCTTTGGTGCCTATTGTCGGCGCCATGCGAAATGACGCCTCTCCACCAGCGCGTCATTTCGATATTCCTGATGACACCGGCACAGGTGTCCGATATTCGGAAAATATGGATACCGCGACGAAATCAGCTCCGGCGTTGAAGACGGCCTTCGACACCGCTCGTGTTTCACGCGAAGTCGATGTGCTCGCAGAAAAGCACGCGGGCAGCAGCGATGCATTCCGCTCGGCGATGTCGCAACTGCTCAAGCAGGAGCTTGCGGCTGCGCGCGCTGAGGCCGAAGCGGACCTTCTGAAAGATCGTCAGGGCCGCAAATGCGCCGAGCGGCTTTGCGAAGTTCAGGACGAAGTCATCCGAATTCTTTTCGACGCGGCCACGCGGCACGTCTACCATTCCGCGACGCCATCGGATTCCGAACGCATGGCCGTGATCGCGACCGGCGGTTACGGCCGAGGCCTGATGGCACCGGAGTCGGACATCGATCTCCTTTTCATCCTTCCCTACAAGCAGACCGCGTGGGGCGAGCAGGTCGCCGAGGCGATTCTCTATTGTCTCTGGGACATGGACTTGAAGGTCGGCCATGCTACCCGTTCGATCGACGAATCGATCCGGCAGGCGCGCGGCGACATGACGATCCGCACGTCGATCCTCGAAACGAGATATTTGACGGGGGACAAGGGTCTCTACGAAGAACTTGTAACCCGATTCGACAAGGACGTCGTTCAAGGTACAGCAGCCGAATTTGTGACTGCGAAACTCGCCGAGCGCGAGGAGCGCCACCGCCGCGCCGGACAATCGCGCTATCTCGTCGAGCCGAATGTAAAGGAAGGCAAAGGCGGCCTTCGCGATCTTCACACGCTGTTCTGGATCGCAAAATATGTCTACCGCGTGCGTTCAACCGATGAACTTGTCGCAAACGGCGTGTTCGACCCGCAGGAGTACCGGACATTCCGCCGCTGCGAGGATTTCCTCTGGTCGGTTCGATGCAACATGCATTTCTACACGAAGCGTCCCGAGGAGCGCCTGTCATTCGAGATGCAGCGGGAGATCGCACAACGGCTCGGCTACACCTCGCATCCCGGCATGCAGGACGTCGAGCGATTCATGAAGCACTACTTCCTGATCGCGAAGGACGTCGGCGATCTGACGGCAATCCTCTGCGCGAAGCTGGAAGATCAGGAAGCCAAGCCAGCGCCCATGCTGAGCCGCATGATCGGCAGACTCCGTCCCGGACGCAAGCGCGGACGCGTTCCCGGCAGCGAAGACTTTATCATCGACAACAACCGCATCACTTTGGCTGCACCGGACGTATTCAAGACCGATCCCGTCAACTTTATCCGTATCTTCCGTCTCGCGCAGAAAAACAATCTCGCCTTCCATCCGGACGCCATGCGTGTAATCGCCCGGTCGCTCAATCTCATCACGCAGGAGCTTCGTGAGACGCCGGAAGCCAACAAGCTCTTCATGGAAATCCTGACGTCCAACGACGCGGAAACCGTTCTGCGGCGCATGAATGAGGTGGGCGTGCTTGGCCGCTTCATTCGGGCGTTCGGCAAGATCGTGTCGATGATGCAGTTCAACATGTATCACCACTACACAGTGGACGAGCATCTGCTGCGTTGTGTTGGAATTCTACAAGACATTGAGCGTGGCGGTATCGATGAACTGGCCGTCGCAAGCGATCTGATGCGGAAAATCCGTCCCGAACATCGCGCAGTCATCTATATGACCACGCTGCTTCATGACATTGCGAAGGGCCGCCCCGAAGATCATTCGATTGCGGGTGCCAAGATCGCGCGCCGTCTGTGTCCGCGCTTCGGTTTCAATGCAGCGGATACCGAGTTAATCGCATGGCTGATCGAGGAACATCTGACCATGTCCACGGTCGCTCAGTCCCGCGACTTGTCTGATTTCAAGACGATCGAGAATTTCGCGGCCGTCGTTCAATCGGTCGAGCAGATGAAGCTGCTCACCATCCTCACCACGGCCGATATTCGCGGCGTTGGGCCGGGCGTGTGGAACGGATGGAAGGCACAGCTGATCCGCACGCTCTATTATGAAACCGAGCCCGTACTGACCGGCGGATTCTCCGAAGTGAATCGCGGCCAGCGCATTCTTGCCGCTCAGCACGAATTCCGCGCGGCGATGCCGGATTGGTCGGCGGAAGAACTGGACGCCTATATCGCGCGCCAGTATCCGGCCTACTGGCTCAAGGTCGAACTGCCACGCAAAATTCGCCACGCCAAGTTCATCAAGGCGAGCGAAACGGGAAATCATAAACTCGCTGTCAATGTCGGTTTCGACGAAGGACGCGGCGTGACGGAGTTGACGATTCTGGCACCCGATCATCCCTGGCTGCTGTCGATCATTGCAGGCGCGTGCGCATCGACCGGCGCGAACATCGTCGATGCGCAGATCTATACGACAACCGATGGGCTTGCTCTCGACACTGTGGCGATCTCGCGCGAATACGACCGCGATGAGGATGAGGGACGCCGTGCAACCCGGATCGGCGACATGATCGAGGAGGTGCTCGAGGGCAAACTCCGCCTGCCCGAAATCGTTGCCAAGCGCAGCGCGTCGAAAGCGCGGCTGAAGACGTTCGTCGTCGAGCCCGAAGTCATCATCAACAACCAATGGTCGGATCGCTTCACGGTGATCGAGGTATCCGGTCTCGACAGAACCGGGTTGCTCTATCAGCTGACGACAGCGATCTCGAAGCTGAACCTGAACATCGCATCCGCACACGTCGCTACATTCGGTGAACGCGCGCGCGACGTGTTCTACGTGACCGATCTGCTTGGCGCGCAGATTACAGCCCCGACGCGGCAAGCAGCCATCAAGCGCGCGCTGATACATCTTCTCGCGAATAGCGAAGCTGCCGAGAAACCGGCGGCCTGAGGCCTCTCGTGACTTCGCGAATGCCGTGGTAGCCTCGACCGGCAATCGCGGGGGCAAACATGATCTACATTGCGAATTTTCTCGTTGCGCTGGTGGCGGCGCTGCACGTTTATTTTCTGACTCTGGAAATGTTTCTCTGGACCAAGCCGATGGGTCTGAAGACCTTCGGCAACACGCCGGCAAAAGCGCAAGAGTCGGCGGTGCTGGCGGCCAATCAGGGTCTCTACAACGGATTTCTGGCAGCGGGGCTGGTGTGGGGACTGATCCATCCGACGGCTGCTTTCGGCTTTCAGATCAAGGTGTTCTTCCTCGCCTGCGTGATCGTGGCCGGGCTCTATGGCGGCTATTCGGTCAGCAAGCGGATCATCGTTGTGCAGGCGCTTCCGGCTGCCGTCGCGCTGGCCCTGCTGCTGATCGCGTAACTGTGTAAAGCACCGTTAACGTCCGCTTAACCTGCCCTTAAACCGCCGCCGTTAGCCTGCACGCCTTGTCGACAGAACGGTCGGATCTGGGCGCGCGGGCGAATGGCTTTTGGGCGAAATAAGAGCGGTGGCCGCAGAGAGCCGAAGTTCGACATCGGCGCGTCGCTGGACGGGCTCCGGCTCAATCGGCGCGATCGCGTCGGCGATACCAATGACGAAGACGAGCCCTCGGCGCGCGGTTCGGACGAAGAAACTCCACGGCGCGAAAGGCAACCGCGCGTAACCCGGGCGCAGAATCGAAGAAACAAGAAAAAATCCCGTCAGCGGTCGCGGGTCGGTTTCGGAAGATTCTTTTACTGGGGTGCTGTCCTCGGGCTGTGGGGCGTCATTGCCGGTATCGGCGTCGTCATCTGGGTCGGCGCGCATCTGCCGTCGATCCACTCGCTTGAAATTCCCAAACGCCCGCCGACAATCGAGATCGCGGGCATGGATGGCAGCATCATCGCCACGCGCGGCGAGATGCCCGGCTCGAATGTCTCGCTAAAGGAACTGCCGAAATATCTGCCGCAAGCGTTTATCGCCATCGAAGACAAGCGATTCTATTCGCATTTCGGTATCGACCCGACCGGTATCGCCCGCGCGGCCGTCACCAATATCCTTCATCGCGGCGTCTCCCAGGGCGGCTCGACGCTGACGCAGCAACTCGCGAAGAACTTGTTTTTGACTCAGGAGCGCACGCTTCAGAGAAAATTGCAGGAAGCCGAACTCGCTCTGTGGCTGGAGCGAAAATATTCCAAAGCAGAAATTCTCGAACTGTATTTGAATCGCGTGTATTTCGGCTCCGGCGCTTACGGCGTTGAAGCAGCCGCGCAGCGATACTTTGGCAAGTCCGCACGCAACGTGACACTGCCGGAAGCAGCGATGCTCGCCGGCCTCGTCAAATCGCCATCGCGTCTTGCGCCGAACAGAAATCCCGAAGGCGCCGAGAAGCGGGCGCAAGCCGTGCTGATGGCGATGGCGGACTCAAAGTTCATTTCCGAGACGCAGGCGCAAGCAGCAATCGTCAAGCCGTCCTATGCCGTGAAACCGGTCGGCGCCGGCACCATCAATTACGTTGCAGACTGGATCGGTGAAGTGCTCGACGATCTCGTCGGTCAGATCGATCAGAACATCGTCGTCGAGACGACCATCGATCCCAAGCTTCAAAGCGTTGCCGAAACCGCGATCATCGACGAGCTTGCGGCCAAAAGCGTGAAATTCAATGTATCGCAGGGCGCGCTAGTCGCGATGACACCGGACGGCGCGGTGCGTGCGATGGTCGGCGGACGCAACTACGCGGAAAGTCAATTCAACCGAGCTGTCACCGCGAAACGCCAGCCCGGATCGGCGTTCAAGCCTTTCGTCTATCTCACCGCGCTTGAAGCGGGGCTAACGCCCGACACCGTCCGGCAGGATGCGCCGCTCGACGTCAAAGGCTGGAAGCCCGAAAACTACAGCCGCGAATATTTCGGCCCGGTTACGCTGACGAACGCGCTTGCGATGTCGTTGAATACAGTCGCGGTGCGCCTCGGCATCGAAGTCGGGCCCGCCAATGTGGTGCGCACTGCCCATCGTCTCGGCATCGCATCGAAATTGGAACCGAATGCGTCAATCGCACTCGGTACGTCTGAAGTTTCTCTCACCGAACTCGTGGGCGCCTACGCTGCCTTTGCAAGCGGCGGAGCGATAGCCTCCCCGCATGTCGTGAACAAAATCCGTACCCCCGAGGGCAAGGTTCTTTTCGCGCGCGCGCCCGATCCGCCGGCGCAGGTGATCGATCCGCGTTACGTCGCGATGATGAACACGATGATGCATGAGACACTTGTTACCGGCACCGCGCGCAAGGCCGATATTCCCGGCTGGGCGGCGGCTGGCAAGACCGGCACCAGTCAGGATTTCCGCGACGCGTGGTTCATCGGATACACGGCAAATCTCGTGACCGGCGTTTGGCTCGGCAACGACGACAACTCGCCCACCAAGAAAGCGACCGGCGGCGGGCTTCCGGTTGAAGTGTGGACGCGCTTCATGAAGGTCGCGCATCAGAATGTGCCCGTCGCCGATCTGCCCGGATCGAATTCGCCAGGAGGATTCCTGTCGGGGCTGTTTGGTGGAAATACCCGACCTTCCTCTCAGCCGATGAGACCGCAAGTCAGCGACGCCAATCCGAGCTACGTCCCGCCTGCGACGAATGCGCCGAACCCCTACGCGCAGCCACGTCCGCAGCCGACGCAGGCGTCCGTCAAACCGGAGGCATCGGCTGGTCTTGATGGCTGGCTGATCGATCGCGTATTCGGCGGACGGCGCTGAATTCTATTCGCTGATGCCGTAGCGGTGCAGGTCGTTGCCGTAAGTGTCGAGCCACTTTTTCGCGCGCTCGGTCTGCGGGCAGATTTTTCCAACCACACGCCAGAAACGCGCCGAGTGGTTCATCTCGACGAGGTGAGCCACTTCATGCGCGGCGAGATAATCGAGCACATAATACGGCGCGAGAATAAGCCGCCAGGAAAACGACAGCGCGCCGGCCGACGTGCACGATCCCCATCGGCTCGACTGGTCGCGGATCGAAATCCGCCTGACCTTCACGCCGAGCACTCCGGCATAACGATGAGATGCTTCGGCAAGTTCCTGACGCGCCTCGCGCTTGAGAAAATCGCGAACGCGGCGATCGATATGGGCCACGCCGCCGGCAACGCACAAAATCTTCTCGCGGCTTTCGCGCGTCTCCACCCAGACAGTGCCGCGCTCGCCGGCGCGGTGGACGATCTTGTGCGGCACACCATGAAGCGGCACCAATGTGCCCTGTGCAAAGGGTGCGGCCTTCGGCAGGCCGCCGAGGCGAGCCGCGATCCAGGCACCGTGACGCTGCGCGAAGTCCTTCGCATCCGCCAGATTTCCGCGCGGCGGCATGGTCAGGATCGCCTGCCGTGCGGTCGGATGAATGCGCAGCGTGTAGCGGCGCGCCTTGCGGTGACGCCGAAGCTGGACTGAGTAAATGGCCGAACCGATTTTCACCGCGAGCGTGCGCGGTTCGGTCGGGCGGCGATAGAGAAGAGCGCGAAACACCATGTCAGCAGGTCCGGGAAGGGATAATTCACCGGAAGTCTGCCATAGCCGCCGCCAATCAAATTTATCGACGCAAAAACAAATCATTTGCCCAATATATCGCAGCGCCAAGATATTGGGCCCCAATATCCGGGGCATCGAAACATGAATTTAAATTCAGTTCTACGCTTATTTGGAGATGCCGCAGGGGAGGCCGTCCGGCACTCGAATCAGGTCTTTGGAACTTCCAAAAACACTAATGATTCAAGTCTCTTAGAGCTACTTCTGGCAGGGACTGGGCGCGCGAATCGCAAATCCGCCCGCGAAATCTGGATTTTCGCGCTTAGCGGCACGAAAACCGGCTACTCGGCGGCCGCCAAAGTTGGCTTGCTGTGGGCCGAGGATCGCATGAAATCGGCAATCCGGGGCACGATCTCCGACCGGAAGCGGGAGCCGTTGAAGACTCCGTAATGGCCGACGCCTTTCTGTACGTAATGCACCCGCCGCGCGTCGGGAATCGAGGTGCAAAGCCCATGCGTGGCCTCGGTCTGACCGAGACCCGAAATATCGTCGTTCTCGCCTTCGACCGTCATCAGTGCAACACGCTGAATCCTAGATGGATCGACCGGCTTGCCGCGATGGGTCATCTCGCCTTTGGGCAGCGCGTGTTTGACGAACACCAGATCGACGGTCTGGAGATAGAACTCGGCCGTCAGATCCATCACCGCGAGATACTCGTCGTAGAACTCGCGATGCTTGTCGACGAGATCGCCGTCGCCCTTCACCAGATGTTCAAACAGCTTCTTATGCGCATCGACGTGGCGATCCATGTTCATGCTGACAAAGCCGGTGAGTTGCAGGAAACCCGGATAGACGTCGCGCATGAACCCCGGCTGCGGAAACGGCACCTTGGTGATGACGTTGTTGCGGAACCAGTCGATACCTTTTTCAGCGGCGAGATCGTTCACGCCAGTTGGATTCTTGCGCGTGTCGATCGGACCGCCCATCAGTGTCATCGACGTCGGAAAGTACGGATCTTTCTCCGCTTCCATGACCGAGACGGCTGCGAGAACAGGCACGGAAGGCTGACAAACCGCAACAATATGAATGTTGCCGCCCAGCGCGTGCATCATCTCGATGAGATAGTCGACATAGTCGTCAAGATCGAAGCGGCCCTCGGAGACCGGCACCATGCGCGCATCAGACCAGTCGGTAATGTAGACTTCATGCGCCGGCAAAAACGCCTCGACCGTGCCGCGCAGAAGCGTCGCGTAGTGGCCCGACATTGGGGCCACGATCAGCACGCGCGGCTGCGGCTCGCGCAAAGGCTGGGTCAGCTTGCGCTCGAAATGCAGCAGCTTGCAGAACGGTTTTTCCCAGACGGTCTTGATCTCGACCGGCACGCGCATGCCGTTGACTTCGGTCGTGGGCAGATTCCATTCCGGCTTGCCGTAGCGGCGCGTGGTGCGCTCGAACAGTTCGCAGGCCGCCGCGACTGATTTTCCGAATTCCGTTTTCGCGAACGGGTTCATCGGGTTCTCGAACATCAGTTTTGTGAGATCGGCCACGGCGCGCGCCGGAGTCAGCGATGCCTTGCCCATTTCGTACATCCAGTACATGGGCGTGGTCAGTGCTGGGCTGACCTCGGATGGAAGGCCTGGCGGCCTGCCAAATTCGCCAATCGGCATGATGATTCCCCGGTCCCGTTTCGCGGCGCAGCATACTGTCCATGAGGCAACAAGCCGTCAATGCGGAGATCATCGCTTGCGAATGGTTATTAAGGCGTATGGAACCGGCCCCGCGCATATCGCGCCGACTATTCATTCCCCTGAATCAGAGACCCCTGCTTGCGGGCGCTGGCCAGCAGGGCAAGGAACGCGACGACCGAAACGACCAGTAATCCAGCGTTCAAGGCGAGTGCCTCCAGCATCAGATCCGCCCGGAATTGACGGTCGATCAGCAAGGCTCGCATGCCCTCGAAGACATAAGTCGGCGGCAGCGCCCAGGCGATAAGTTGCAGCCAGTGCGGCAGCACCGCGACCGGGTAATAGACGCAGGCCAGCGGCAGCAGAATGAACATCAGCGTCCAGGCGAAACCTTCAGCACCGAGCCCGTTCCGTGCAACGAGGCCCGAAGCAATCATGCCGACCGACCAGCTCGTAAAAATGAGGTTGCAGAAGAACGCGACCAGCGCAAGGCCGAGGCCGTAAAAGTTGAAACCGAAGAACCAGATGGCGAGCAGCGTCATCGGGATGACGCCGATCGACAGACGGATGATGCTCATCACCATCAGCGAGATCAGAAATTCGCTCACCTTGAGCGGAGACATCAGGAGATTGCCGAGATTGCGCGACCACATTTCCTCGAGAAACGACATCGAGAAACCGAGCTGGCCGCGAAACAGGATGTCCCACAGGATAACTGCGCCGATAAACGTGCCCCCGGCCTGCGTGAAAAAGCTCGAATTCTGCGAGATGTAGGCCTGCGAGAAACCCCATGTCACAAGCTGCATCGCGGGCCAGTAAATGAGTTCGAGCACGCGCGGCCACGACGACGTCAGCAGATACCAGTGACGCAACACCATCGCTGCAACACGATGAAGCGCGATGCCGGAGTGATTGCGCTCAATTGCGGCAGGCTGACTCACAGTTGCGACTCCTGAACCCTGCCGCGAGCAACATCGAGGAATACTTCTTCAAGCGTCGCGCGATTGTAGCGGGAAAGAATTCGCGTCGGCGTATCGTCATCCGCGATGTGACCGCGCTTCATGATGATGACGCGGTCGCAGAGCCGCTCGACTTCGAGCATGTTATGCGAAGCCAGCAGAATTGTTGCGCCACATTGTCTGCGATAATCTTCCAGATGACCGCGTATCCAGTCCGCCGTATCGGGATCGAGCGACGCAGTCGGCTCGTCGAGCAACAGAAGCTCCGGCCGATTGACGAGAGCTTTTGCCAGCGCCACACGCGTCTTTTGCCCCGCCGACAGTTTGCGTCTCGGGCGATCGATGAATTCGGTCAGATCGAGATCGCCGGCGAGTTCCTGGATCCTGTCCTTCAAATTCTCGACCGCATAGAGACGCCCGAACACCGTGAGATTTTGACGAACCGTGAGACGACCGGGCATGTCCACATAGGGGCTTTCAAAATTCATCCGCCCGAGCACGTGGTCGCGCTGCTGCGGCATCGAACAGCCGAGAACGCTGACGCGCCCCGATGTCGGCAATACAAGCCCCATAATCATGGCAATGGTGGTCGTCTTGCCGGCGCCGTTGCCGCCGAGAAGTCCCGTCACTGAGCCGCGCGGAATCGAGAATGAAATATCATCGACGGCGCGGGTCGTTTTGTAGATCTTGACCAGATGCGCGACATTGATCGCTTCCTCAGGTGACGCAGGAGGAGGCGCGGCGCCGGCAGAAGAAGGCAAATCGCGAGACGTATTCATGCGATGGATTCAATGAGCCAATGTCAGGGCCCACGCAAGGTCCAGCGGGCCGCCCGCATCGTTTGTGATCGGCATGGGCAGCCGCTAATGTCGTCTCCATGAGCGATATTGCCGCTTCGGATTTTCGTCCCTCACGCCGCGATGTCCGGCTCGACACCGTTTTGCGGCTGCGATGGCTTGCGGTGCTCGGCCAACTCGTGACGATTTTTGTCGTCACGCAGGGTCTCGATTTCGATCTTCCGGTTATTCCCTGCCTCGCCATCATTGGAGCGTCAGCACTGCTCAATCTTGTGCTACAAATGGCGTTCAATCCGGTCCACCGGCTTGAACCCCGTTACGCCGGCGCGCTCCTTGCCATCAATATCGCGGAGCTTGCAGGCCTGCTGTTTCTGACCGGCGGCTTGCAGAACCCGTTTTCGTTTCTGTTTCTCGCTCCCGTGCTCATTGCCGCAACCGCTTTGACGACGCGTCTCACGCTGGCTCTGGGATTTCTCGCCGTCGTCTGTGCAAGCGTGCTCGGCTTTTATCATCTGCCGCTGCCGTGGAACGGCGACGAACCATTGGTATTGCCGCGCACTTATATGATCGGCGTCTGGCTCTCGATCGTTCTGGCCATCGGCGTTACCAGTCTCTACACGTTTCAGGTCACGGAAGAAGCGCGCAAACTGTCGGACGCTCTGGCGGCGACCGAACTTGTCCTCACGCGAGAACAGCATCTGACGCAAATCGACGGCCTGGCAGCAGCAGCAGCCCACGAGCTTGGCACGCCTCTCTCGACAATCTTTCTGATCTCGCGTGAACTCGAAAAGCTGACGGGTGATGCGCCTCTCGACGAACACGCGCGCACCGATCTCAAGACCCTTCGCGAACAGGCGCAGCGTTGCCGCGAAATTCTGGCGAAAATCACGCAATTGTCGTCACAGGGCGCTCCGTTCGATCGCATGCCGCTGTCGACATTGATCGAAGAAGCCGTCGCGCCGCATCGTGACTTCGGCATCGCCATCAAAGTCCGCATCGCCATTGCGCCGGCCGCCGAGCCTGTCGGCATGCGCAATCCTGCGATTCTCTATGGTGTCGGAAATCTGCTGGAGAACGCCGTGGATTTCGCGCGCGAACGCGTCGAAGTGAATGCCTGGTGGAATGACGAGACTGTCGAAGTCGTTATTTCAGACGACGGACCTGGAATCGCGCCGGATATTCTCAAGCGGATCGGCGAACCCTATCTCACGCGCAGACGCGCCAACGATGAATCGCCCGCAGATCACGGCCTTGGCCTCGGCGTCTTCATTGCGCGGACTTTGCTGGAGCGGACCGGCGCAAAAGTATCGTTCACCAACCGCGTTTTTCCCGATCACGGCGCGGTGGTCACGATCGTCTGGCCGCGGGCCAACTTCGAGACCGCCGACACCAACTCGCTTCCGGTGTAGGTTAAAACCGCGTCTTATTCTTAAGCAGCCTTGGCATCGCCCGAATGTCACGCCATATCATTAAGGACGCACAAGGAGGCTCAAAACCGTGACCGCAGCCGCTCAAATCGCTGAAATAACCGACAAATCTCTGCTGATTGTCGAGGACGACAAGGCGTTCCTGGAACGGCTGGCGCGCGCCATGGAGACACGGGGCTTTGAAGTGACGACCTGCGACAATGTGTCCGAGGGGCTCACGCAGATCGGAAAAGCGCCTCCGGCTTTCGCGGTTGTCGATCTTCGGCTTGGCGATGGCAACGGTCTCGATGTCGTCTCTGCGTTGAAAGCGCAACGTCCCGACGCGCGCACGATCGTGCTCACCGGCTACGGCAATATCGCCACCGCCGTCACCGCTGTGAAGATGGGTGCTGTCGATTATCTGTCGAAGCCGGCAGATGCCGATGACGTGATCGCCGCGCTGATGGCGAGTGGCGCGGAAAAATCGCAGCTGCCGTCGAATCCGATGTCGGCCGACCGCGTGCGCTGGGAGCATATCCAGCGCATCTATGAGATGTGCAATCGCAACGTGTCGGAAACCGCGCGGCGGCTGAACATGCATCGACGCACGCTTCAGCGCATTCTCGCAAAACGCGCGCCGCGCTGATCGAGAAGCCCGGAACCTTTCCGGTCCGGCTCCGTTATTGCCGCAAACAGTCCTGACGAGAGGGCGCGGCTGATCCGCGCTCTATTCATGCGGAAGTCGCGGCATATCGATATCTCGTCCCGCCTCGAAGCCACCAAACAGCCTGGTCTCGTTGAGGATTATCGCATCGACGGACGCGAGAAATCGCTCTGCGCACCCCATGTCACGATGATCGGACAGAGCGCGATGCCTGCTCAGGTGACGAAGAATTATGTGGCTATCTTGCTCGCCCGCCTTGTTCCGACCCGCGAGATCGTGGTGACACGGAACCATTAGAAGCACCGATTGTTTTCGTTGCGTCGCGTTTGAACTGAATTGCATCAGGGCAAATCGATTATGGGCCTCTTGATCCGTGACATTGTAAGCGAGGCGACGAAGTCGTCTCACCGCAGACTCGATCTTGCTCTGTCATGGCTCGATCTCGGAAAGCCCCGTTATTACGAGGGTTTTCTGCGCGGTCAGGCCGAAGCCCTTTTCCCGCTCGAAGCTGCACTCGAACAACAAGGCATCGCCAACATCGTCGGCGACTGGCCGCTGCGCGCCTTCGCTCGAGCATGATCTCGCCGCGATGGATGTCGCCTGCGATCCGCTTCCCGTTCTCGAATTCAAAAGCACCGCCGAGATGCTGGGCGCGGTGTATGTACTCGAAGCCTCCCGGATGGGCGCGCGCGTGATGCTGGCACGTCTGGCACAACATCCGGATTCAAGCGCGATGGGCGCGACCGCCTATCTGCGCCACGGGTTCGGCAAGCGGTTCTGGCCGACGTTTCTGACGATTCTTGAAAACCATCCCGACGCGCAGGCAGACACCGCCGGCGTCGTGCAGGGCGCGAAAATTGCCTACGGCATGTTCGAAAGCGCGCTCATCCCCGTCGCAAGCATCGCGGCGGAATAGAAACTATCCGCTAATTTCAGCGTGTCCCTGCGGATCGATCAGCCGGTTCATCCGCTGCGCCGCGTGCATTCCAAAACTGACGATCATCGATTTGCGCGTCGCTGCGGCAAGACGATGCTCGGGCGCATCGCAATGCATATGCGCGCCGTAACCGTCGGCGACGATCAAGCCGGTATCGCTCGGGAAAATCTCGCACGGCAAATCCTGCGTGAACGCGAAGAACAGCCGGTCGCAATGCATCCGGTAATCTTCCCATTTCTGATCGGCGCGCAAATCCGCTGCCGACGACTTGATTTCGACGATCCAGATGTCGCCGCGCGCGTTCATGGCGACCAAATCCGCGCGCCGCCCCGACGGCAGCGGCAATTCGCTGACGCAGGAAAATCCCAGCGATCGCAACAGCCTGGCCGTGCCGCGCGCGATTTCAAGCGCAGTGGCGGATTGGCGGCGATCCGGTGACGGACTTGGAATCGAATGGCCAAATTGTGAATTCATGACGGCAAACTCTATCAGACAGCGACTCGCTGCCCAGCCCCAAACTTGTACGCAGTCCGACACAATTCCGGCGCGGATGCGTCGCGAAGCAACGGAACCTTTCTCGTGCCGGGAGCGACCAACGCTTGTCCGGTTCATTGTCTGGAGGGGAAGATGAAGTCAGCCATCACCGCGCGGGTCCAGAATCGGATTCTGGCGCTCGCATTTTTCATGCTGCCGATATTTTCAAGTTCACACGCCGATGCCAAGCCGACGGTCGAGGTCGCGTTCGTTCTCGACACGACGGGTTCGATGGGCGGATTGATCGAAGGCGCGAAGCGGAAAATCTGGTCGATCGCAACCACCATCGTCGACACCAATCCCGACGCCGATATTCGCATGGCGCTCGTCGCCTATCGCGACATCGGCGACGACTATGTCACCAAGACATTCGATCTGACGCCGGACATCCAGGATATCTACGGCAACCTCCTTGCACTGAACGCGCGCGGCGGCGGCGACTGGCCTGAAAGCGTCAACGAGGCGCTCGACGTTACCGTCAACAAACTGAAATGGAGCAAGGACGGCGACACGCGCCGCATCGTCTTTCTCGTCGGCGATGCGCCCCCGCACATGGACTACGCGCAGGACACCAAATATCCGGTGACGCTTGCGGTAGCCAAGCAGCGCGGCATCATCGTCAACGCGGTGCAGGCCGGCACCGCAAACGATACCGCGCGCATCTGGCAGGACATCGCGCAGCTCGGAGGCGGCCGCTACATTCCGATTCCGCAGGACGGCGGCGAGGTCGTGATGATCGAGACGCCCTACGACGAGGACATCATCATCCTTCAGCGTGACATCAACCGCACAGTCATTCCCTACGGCCCGCCGAAATTGCAGAAGCGCACCGAAGACAAGACCCGGCAGCTCGCACAAGTCGCAGCAGCCGCGCCATCCGCCGCCTCCGACATGGCGAGCTATCTCAACAAGCGTTCGCGCGTGTCGTCGGAAGCCGTCACCGGCGACGGCGATCTCGTCAGCGATGTGTCGTCGGGCCGCGAGCAACTCGCTAGTCTGAAGGACGAATATCTGCCGGAGAACCTGCGAAATCTGCCGGCCGGCAAGCGCCAGGCTGAAATCGACAAGCAGATGCAGAACCGCAAGGCGCTGAACGACAAACTGACCGCGCTGGTACAGAAGCGTGACGCCTTCATTGCCGAAAAGCGCAAGAGTGCAAATCCGGCGAAGCCCGCCTCGTTCGATCGCGTGGTCGAGGACACGCTGAAAGCGCAGATCAAACGATAGCGATTGCTGCGCCGGAGAAAACTTTGTTCTCCGGCGCGGCTCGCTGTTGTAAGATCGAATATCGCCAGCCGGGAGATTTCGGATGGACAGATTTATTGAAAAATATTTTTCGATTCGCGGCCGCGTGGCGCGGCTGCCTTACTTCACCCGCGGGCTTCAAATCGCCATTCTGATAATGCTGATCTCGCTTCCATGCGTTCCGCTGTTCACAAGCGGCTACGACATTCTGTGGTGGACCGGCCTTCTCATTGTTGTTGTCTGCGGAGTCATCGTGATCGCCGCGACGGTGTCGTTGGTCGTCAGGCGGCTGCACGATCTCGGGCTGGCCGGCTATCACGCGATCTGGGTCGTTCCCTTCCTCTTCATCCAATCGGAAGGCCGCGAACTGTATGTCGCAATACCGCTGATCGCGTTGAGCGCCTGGCTGACCTTCTGGCCCGGCCAGACAGCACCGAACCGGTTCGGCGCCTGAGGCTTCGCGCCGGTTCCCGTTAAGCAGAAATTGACCAATCGGCAACGCGCCGTTGTATTTCACGGAATGTTCAACCGACGTTAAGGGCGCGCCATCAGGATCGGATCGGACCTCTCCGACCGCAGCATCGGCGCTTGCGTAACGGTCCAGACTGGGAATGCCCGACGAAGATAACGAAGCCCGAGAGGCCGCAGGTCCAATGAGAACGTCCGTCAAGTCCGGGAATGCGCGCCTCCTCCGTCTTTCGTTTCCTTTCATCGCAGTCGTCGTGCTTCAGGCATTTCTGTGCGGCATCAGCCTCGACGTTTTGTCGGCGGCTCGCGCCTATGTCGGCGGCGAGAGCCTGTGGTCCAAGGGCCAGAAGAAAGCGGTTTTCTTTCTGAGCCGCTATGCGGAGACCGGCGAGCAACGCCACTTCGACAAATATCGGGAAGCCATGGCGATCCCGCTTGGCGACCTCGACGCGCGCCGCGCGCTCGAAAAATCGCCGCCGGATCTGGCCGCTGCGCGCGCCGGCTTTCTTCAGGGCGGCAACCACAAAGACGACATCGGCGATATGATCTGGCTCTATCGGTACTTCAGGGAGTTTCCCGCGTTCAAAACGTCGATCGAAAGATGGATCGCGACCGATCCGCTCCTCGAAAGTTTCGCCGGACTGGCTGACACGCTGCGCGCGGACAAAGAGCGTGGCGCGCCGGCCGAGATCATCAACGCGCATAAATCCGAAATCTGGCGGATCAACGAGCGGCTGACGCCGCACGCGCTGGCGTTTTCCGAAAGCCTCGGCGACGGTTCGCGCCAGATAAAAATGATTCTGACCGGTCTCAATCTTGTGACGGTTGGGATGCTGGTCTTTCTGAAACTGATCTTTCTGCGCAGCTACATCAGGCAAAGACAGAAATTCGAGAGCGATCTGAAATCGGAAAAAGAACGCGCCCAGATCACGCTGGCCTCGATCGGCGACGCTGTGATCCGCACCGATGCCGCAGGCGCCGTCGAATACATCAATCCCGCAGCGGAACGGCTGATCGGGAGGTCCGGCTCCGAGGCGATCGGGCTCGCGCCCGCAGCACTTTTCAGCATTGTCGATGAACAGACCGGCTGCGACGAGAACCACCTGATCGAGCGTCTTTGCCGCGACCATCGCGGCTTCTCCAGCGCCAATCCGCAGATATTGATCCGGCACGACAGCAAGCCGGTGTCGATTTTGACGGAAGGCGCGCCGCTGCGCGCAGGGGAGACCACCGATGGCGCGGTGATCGTATTGCGCGACATGACGAGCGAGCGGGATTTCGCCTCGCAGCTGTCATGGCAGGCCTCTCACGACGCACTGACCGGCCTTGCCAACCGCCGCGAATTCGAGCGCCGGCTGGGATTGGCGCTGCGCGATCTCGAACGCGGACGTGTTTCATCCCACGTCCTGATGTTCATCGATCTCGACCAGTTCAAGATCATCAACGACACATGCGGGCACGGCGAAGGCGACCGGCTGCTGCGCGAAGTCACCACGGCGCTCAAGACAACGTTGCGCGACGGCGATCTGCTCGCGCGTCTCGGCGGCGACGAGTTCGCCGTTCTGCTCGAGAATTGCAGCATCGAACGCGCGGCGGTCATCGGCGAGCGGCAGCGGGAGACCATCCAGAACCTGAAATTCGAGGCCGGCGGCACATCGTTCGGCATCACGGCCAGCATCGGACTGGTCTACATCAATCAGGCAACCGCGAAACTCGATGAGGTTCAGCGCGCCGCCGACCTCGCCTGCTTCATGGCGAAGGAAAAGGGCCGCAACCGCGTTCAGATTCATAACGCCGGCGACAGCGAAATGCTGAACCGGTTCGGCGAGATGTCGTGGGTCCACCGCATCCACGAGGCGCTGGCCGAGGATCGCCTCTGTCTCTACGCGCAGGAAATTGTCGCCATCGACGGCAGCGAACCGGCCGGATCGCACGTCGAAATTCTGGTGCGTCTCCTCGACAAGGGCGGCAACCTCGTGATGCCGTCGCAGTTCATTCCGGCCGCCGAACGCTACGGCCTGATGCCGCTGATCGACCGCCGGGTGCTGCGGCACGCGTTCGCGCTTTTGGCACAGCCGCGCGACGTTCCGATTGCGACCTGCGCGATCAATCTGTCGGGTGCCACGTTCGGCGACGAGGGATTTGCCGACTATGTCCGCAGCCAGCTTGCCGCGACCGGAGTTTCCGCATCCACGATCTGCTTTGAAGTCACCGAGACCAGCGCCATTGCCGATCTTGAAAACGCGAAGCGGTTCATCGCGGAATTGAAGCAGCTCGGTTTCCGCTTCTCGCTCGACGATTTCGGCAGCGGCATGTCGTCCTTCGGTTATCTTAAACAGCTGCCGGTGGACTTCCTGAAAATCGACGGCAGCTTCGTCAAGGACATGCTCGACGATCCGATCGACCGCTCGATGGTGGAAATGATCGCGCGCATCGGAAAGCTGATGAACAAGCGCGTGATCGCCGAATTCGTCGAGAACCGCGATATTCTCGACGCGCTGCGCGGCATCGGCATCGACTATGCGCAGGGCTATGGCGTCGGGCGGCCGCGGCCGTTCGAATCGGCGCAAAAGCGATCGGACGCAACCGAGCGAAGCGCGCTTCAGGTCGCCTGACGACGCTTTGATCGGATTTCCCCGCAATTTGCTTGGCGGCGGCGCAAAAATCGGCAAACTCGCGCAATGACCGACACATCTGAAAATTCCGCCGCCAAAGCCGGCGCCATGATCGTTCCCGTCTCGCCGTTCGAGCAGAACTGCACGATCCTGTGGTGCACGAAGACAAAAAAAGCCGTGGTGATCGATCCCGGCGGCGACGTTCCGAAAATTCTCGCAGCGATCAAGCAGGCCGGCGTCACCGTGGATCGGATCTGGATCACACACGGTCATATCGATCATGTCGGCGGGGCGGCCGAATTGCGCGACGCGCTGAAGGTGCAGATCGAGGGTCCGCACATCGCCGACAAATACTTGCTCGATCACGTCGTCGAGAGCGGAAAGAATTTCGGCATGACCGGCGTGCGGAATTTCGCGCCGGACCGCTGGCTGTCGGAGGGCGACAAAGTCAGCGTCGGGGAGTTGAGCTTCGACGTCTATTTCTGTCCCGGCCATTCGCCGGGCAGCGTCGTGTTCTTCAACAAGGATATGCGCTTTGCCATTGTCGGCGATGTGCTGTTCAACGGTTCGGTCGGACGCACCGATCTGCCGGGCGGCGACCACGCGACCCTGATCCGCTCGATCAAGGAGAAACTGCTGCCGCTCGGCGACGACATCGGATTCATCTGCGGCCACGGGCCCGGATCGAGCTTCGGGCACGAGCGCATGACCAATCCGTTCCTCAACGGCGCGATGTAGCTGTCCGCTGTTGCGCGACGGCGCGGGCGATGCGCTCCGACTGAGTTCTTTGCAAAAGAGCTAGCTCGCCTTCAGCACTGTCGCCGCCGCCGCATAGCCGCCGCCTGCGCCGTCGACGAAATGGAAGTGATCGGGCTGGGTGGCCGAGAGCGTGAAGCACGTCATCATCGCTGCATTCTGCCGGTGCAGGCCGTAGCGGATGGTGCCGTTTGCGGCCGCTGCGGCAAGGCGTTTTTCCAGAGCGGCGGCGAGTTCGGGCGAACAGTCGAGCACCATGCGCAGCCCGTCGTCGTATTTCCTGAAATCGGAATTCTCGACGACCTGCCGGATGTAGGTGTCCGGCACAAATCCGCCCGCCTTGATGTTGAAGCGCATCAGCACGAACGCGAAAAGCGAGAAGGCGTGGACGTAAAGCCGACGCTGCCATAGCGCCTTGCCGCCGCGCGTCGCCAGCGCCTCGAACTCGGCGCCTGCCGACGGCCATCGCAGCGGAGGACCGCTGGAGGGAATCGGCCGGCCGGAGCCGGGGCTTCGTTCGACCAGCGTCACCACCTCCTGAATAACGCGGCCGAAGTCCGCCTCGCTGGAATCTTTGCCGGGCACGATCAGCGCCGACAGGATGAGACCGCGTTCGGACGGCATTTCGGAGAAGCGGCACGACAGGCCGGTGAGATCAGGATGCGCACCGGAAGGCGCCGGCGTCACCGCGAATTCACCGCGCTTCATCGCAGCGTCCGCCCACGCAAGACCGCCGCCTGAAAACATCGCATAGGAGACGTTCGGCGACGGCGCATAACGCGCAACGCGAACGTCGAGATTATGTTTTCTGATCTCGGCGACCGGCACCAGCGCGACGCGCATTTGCAGATCGAGATCCTCCTTCACCCATGTCGCGGTCGCCGCAAGCGCCTCGCGCGCGAGAGCTTCGTCATGGGGAGAGACTGCAAAGCTCGCGCCGTCGCCGCCGAACGCGAATGCAAAGTCGCGATTCTCCAGCGCGTTCGTCACCGACGCGATCACGGCAGCACCTGCCATGTTCACCGCCTTGTAGCGGTTCTCTGCGATGGCCCTGGTCGATTGCACGATGTCGGCGACGCCGACGAACCACCCGTCCGGCAGCGGCTGATAGAGTGCCGTATCCATCAGCCTGCCGAATCCGCGAAACAGCGGAATGTTGTCGTAGAACTTATCCCTGTCATTGGGCACCGGCATCGAAAGCTCGTGTCCTGGGATGAAAGCCGCTTCGCCGAACGCCTCTCAGTAGCTGCGGTAGGAGCCGCCGGGATAGCGCCGCACCGGTGCCGCCTGCGCGTAAGGGTCGTAAGGCGGCTGATACCAGGGATTGACTTCGCAGCTTCCGTTGATGCCCTGCTGCGTCTGCTGGCACTGCGCGATGGTGTCAAAATCGCAGAGCCGCCCGATGCCGTAATCGCCGGGGCTGTTGAAACAGACCGCGCGCTGGGGCCGGTTGTCGAACAGCGCATGAGCAGGCGAGATCGTTACGGCCGTGAACAACGCGGCCGCTCCGAACATCGCTGCGGACAGCGGGGCAAATTGCAATTTCATCAATACTCTCCTCGAGATTCTCCTTGAGGCGCGGCGAAAGCACGCCTTCGATCCGGCGCGCATATTACAGAGGCCTGCGCCGCCTGTCTCTGCGCCGGACCATGATAATTTCCGGCGAGGACATTGAACTTCCGCATTGCGACGACACTTAATGGGGAGACTTCACGCAAAGGTGCTTGCATGTCCCCGGTTTCCCTCTTCCTGAACATTTTGTGGATCGTGATGGGCGGCTTCTGGATGGCGATCGGCTGGGCCGTCGCCGCCGTCATCATGGCGATCACCATCGTTGGCATTCCCTGGGCGCGCGGCGCCTGGAATATCGCCGCTTACACTCTCTTTCCGTTCGGGCAGAAGGCGGTGTCGCGCGACATCTATATCGGCCAGGGCGATTTCGGCACCGGCATTTTCGGTTTCATCGGCAATCTGATCTGGCTCATTCTGGCCGGATGGTGGCTGGCCATCGGCCATCTCATCACCGCGTTTCTGCTCGCCATCACAATCGTCGGGATTCCGTTCGCGTGGGCGCATCTGAAATTGGGCGCCATCGCGCTGTGGCCGATCGGGAAAACCATCGTTCCGGCCTGATCCGCAAGCCGCGTTAGCAATTCGTTAACGCCGATTTTCAAGAACGCCCCCGGCTGAAGAGGATGTGAACCTGAAGGCGCGATATTACCGTTCAGGGAAGCGGCAATGCCTTCAGAAATCACAAATCTTCGAAACGTCCGGATGAAGATTTCGACAAAAACGCTGGTCGCGACGGCTGTTCTGATCGTCGCGGGATTCTGCGCGATATGCGCCAACGTGCTGCTCGAAATGCGGCGCGGCGATGAAGCCCTTGCGCGTCAGACCGGCGCCAATCTTGCGACCACCATCGACGCCGATATCGGGCGCAATCTTGAACTCTACGATCTTTCGCTGCGCGCCGTTGTCGACGGCATGCAGATGCCCGAGATCGACAACATGAGCAAGGCCATCCGGCAGCTCGTTCTTTTCGACCGTGCGGCGACCGCGAAGCACTTCGGCTCGATTGAAGTTTTCGATGCGTCGGGAAACGTGACTGTCGATTCCGCAACCCTCGATATTCAGCCGAGGAACGTTGCCGACGAGGAATATTTCACCGTTCATCGCGACAATCCGGACGCCGGACTTTTCATCAGCAAGCCAATGGTACACCGCAGCGCCTATGCGGTCGTATTGAGCCGCCGGATTTCCGGCAGCGACGGCTCGTTCCGCGGCGCTGTCGTCGGCTCGATCCGATTCAGCTATTTTCACAATCTGTTCGACCGTCTCACGCTCGGGCCGGACGATTCGCTGACCGTGGTCCGCCGCGACGGAGTTGCCATCATGCGCACCCCCTTCGATCTCGACGTGATCGGCAGAAATCTCAGCAAGGGGCCCATCGTCAGCCGCGCGCTCGTGGAAAACAAGGGCTTCTTTGTCGGATCCGGCTCGATCGATCCGATTGAGCGTCTCTACGTCTGGCAGGACAACAGGCTGCCGCTGATTACGATTGTCGGAAGGTCGCTGAAAGACATCTATGGCCGCTGGGAAAAGGAAGCCATCAAGATCTGTTTCCTTCTTGCTGCGCTGGCGTCGCTGGTTGCCATCGCCACTATCCTTCTTGTCCGCGAGATGAACCGCCGCGCCGCCGCCGAAGAAAAGCTCGCGCTGCTGGCCGTGACCGACGGGCTGACGGGCCTCAAAAACCGCCGTTATTTCGACAGCGCGATGGAGCGCGAATGGCAACGCTCGCTGCGGCAGCGCACGCCGCTTGCGCTCTTGATGATCGATGCGGATCACTTCAAGGCCTACAACGACCTGCACGGCCATCAGGCCGGCGATCAGATGCTGGTCGCCATCGCGTCCTGTATCGCATCGTCGGCGCGGCGTGCGGGCGACTGCGGGGCGCGCTACGGCGGCGAAGAGTTTGCCATACTGCTTCCGGGCATGACGGCGGAAGATGCGGAAAGATTCGCTGAACGAATCCGGCTTGAAGTGCAGACGCTGCCCTCGAAGGGCAACACCATCACCGTCAGTATCGGCGTTGCAAGTGTCATCCCGACCGCCAATCTGTCGCCGGCCGATTTCATCGGCGCGGCCGACATCGTGCTCTACGAAGCCAAGGCGATGGGCCGCAACCGCACCTGTGTCGCCGATCTTGCAACGCGGCTGCATCTCGTCGCATAGACACGGATCGCAATCCCGCGCGACCGGGATACCTTCGGAAATACCGACAGACCTGTGATTTTGTCGCGATTGAAATTGCGGCGTACCGGCCAATTCAACTAGGGTCGGTTCGCATCACTGGCGGGCCGATATTTTGACAATCTCAATCGACAATCGTTCAAGTGCGGCGCGCGCCAGCGCGTCCTCGTTCTATTTTTATATGGCGATTGCCTGTTCGGCTGTCGCCTTCCTGGGCTTCGCCCCCACCTACTGGGTCCCGTTTGCCGCAGGAAAACTCAAGGCCAATCCCGTGGTGCACATCCACGGCATGATCTTCTTCTGCTGGTCGCTATTTTTCGTTTTTCAGACATGGCTCGCAACATCGCGGCAGATCGCCCGTCATCGTTCGGTCGGAATGATCGGCGTCTCGCTTGCCACAGCCATGACGATCTTCGGAACGCTGGCCGCCATCAATGCAATGAAAACCTCCGCCGCACTCGGATTGAAGGATGCCGGGATAGCCTTCGCGATCGTGCCGCTTGGCGGCATCGCGTTCTTCGCCGTCGTTTTCACGATTGCGATCGTGAAAGTTCGTGACACCGAAACTCACAAGCGGCTGATTCTGCTGGCCGCGATTTCGATTCTGGATGCGGCGGTCGCACGGTGATTCATGACTTTTCTGGCGCCGCCGGGCCCGCCCGGTCCCCCGCCGGTTGCCGCCACGATTGCGCCGGCGCTCGTCGCCTGTCTGCTGCTCATGGCTGCGGCCGTTTTCGACTGGCGCAGCCGCGGCCGCCCTCATCCGGTTTATGTTTACGGCGGCATTTGCCTTGTGGCGCTCAAAATTCTCAATTTGCCGATCAGCGAAAGCGCGGCCTGGCATTCCTTCGGCGAGTGGGTGCTGCGAAACACACAGTAGGCCGGTCAGCGTGCGCCGTTGCCCGCGTCCTGCCAATCGGCTAAATCTCCGGTCAAGCACCCGTAGCTCAGCTGGATAGAGCGTTGCCCTCCGAAGGCAAAGGTCACACGTTCGAATCGTGTCGGGTGCGCCAGCGGTTTGGCTCGCAATGACCGGTATGCAGTGAGCCGTGTAAAGCCGAAACCTTCATGCTGACGCCCTCTGACACCGGCCCCGTTCTCATCACCGGCTGTTCGACAGGTGTAGGGCATGCGGCGGCGAAATTGTTTCGCCAAGCAGGCTTCGAGACGTTTGCGACAGCCCGCGATCCATCCACGCTCGACGATCTGCGTGCACTCGGCTGCCGCACGCTCACACTCGATGTGACGGATGAAGCCGCGCGTCTCGCGGCCGTGGCGGCGGTCGAACGCGAATTCGGCGCGGTCGGCATTCTCGTCAACAATGCGGGTTACGGCCAGTACGGCCCGCTCGAGGAAATTCCGCTCGAATTGCTGCGGCTGCAATTCGAGACCAATGTGTTCGGCGGGCTGCGGCTGTCGCAGCTCGTGCTGCCGGCGATGCGCGCTAAGGGTTTCGGACGCATCGTCAATGTCAGTTCGGTCGCGGGCCGCGTCAGCGTTCTCGGCGGCGGACCCTACCATGCGTCGAAATTTGCCATCGAGGCGCTGACCGACGCGCTGCGCCCCGAAGTCGAACCGTTCGGCATCGATGTAGTCAACGTGCTGCCCGGCCCGATCGCAACGCATTTCGAGGCGACGCTATTGAAGGACATTCCCGACACCGGCCCGGACAGTGCTTACGCCTATTTCAGGATGCGCCTCGCGCAGCGAATGCGCGAGTTTCTCGATCCGAAACATTTCGATGTGCTCACCGCCGGCGGCGTGGCGAAAGTCATCGTCAAGGCCGCGACCGCCAGACGCCCGCGCACCCGCTACAATGTCGGCATGGTCGCCAAGCTCGGCTATATCGGCCGCGCGCTGACGCCGGATCGCGTGGTGGATTTCATGACGCGGCGGAACGTTCCCGTCATCAAGAAGTAGCGGCAAAAGAAAACGGAGGCATCCGTGTGGATGCCTCCGCTGTTGTTTGACGAGAAGGCGATCAGGCCTTCTTCATGCCGGCCTTCACCGCGTCCGCCGTGATCGGCAATGCACGGACGCGCGCGCCGCAGGCATTGTAGACCGCGTTGGCGATTGCGGGCGCCACCACCGTGACGGCGGGTTCGCCGACGCCGGTTGCCTTTTCGCCGTTGGCGATGATGTTGACGGCCACTTCGGGAATCTGGCTCATCCGCATCGGAGTGTAGCCGTCGAAGTTGGTCTGCTCGATCGCGCCATCCTTCATGGTGGCCTTCTCGAACAGCGCCAGCGACATGCCCCACAGTGCCGCGCCCTCGACCTGGGCGCGGATGCCATCCGGATTCACGGCCGTGCCGACGTCGGTGGCGACGGTGAGCTTCTTCACCTTCACCTCGCCGCTGTCGGCGACCGCCACATGCGCGACGCACGCCGTCCAGCTTGCGGTTGCACGTTCCTGCGACGACACACAGGCGACGCCCATGCCTTCGCCTTTCGGAAGCTGCTTGGTGCCGTAACCGGCAAGGCCCATCGCAGCCAGCAGCGTGTTGCGCAGCCGCTGCGCGCCGCCGGCATTCGCACCGGCGCCGTCGAGCATGTCGATGCGGAATTGCGCCGGGTCTTTGCCCGCCGCAGCTGCCAGTTCATCGAGCATGCTTTCCACCGCCCAGAACGTCCAGCCGGGAGCCACCGAGCGCAACTGTCCCGAGGGTGTCGCCGACTGCGCGAGTTCGTTCAGAACCGTGCGGACGTTGTGGTTGGGCACGGTGTAGAAGAAGTCCGCGCCGTTGACGACGAAGCCGTCGAGCGCGCCCTTCTTCTCGACATCCGGCGTCAGGAACGCCGGGATGCCCCAGCGTTTCGTCGGCCACGCGCTGACCACGTCATGATTGAACGCGACCAGCTTGCCGTTGCCGTCGAGACCGGCCTTGATCTTCTGGAACGTCAATGGACGCGAGAAGTCCATCGTCATGTCGTCTTCGCGCGAGTAGATCACCTTCACCGGCTTGCCGACGGCTTTCGCCGCAAGCACCGTCGGTATCAGCATGTCGCCGTCCAGACGCCGGCCGAAGCCGCCGCCCAGCCACGCCTGATGCATCACGATGAACTTCGGATCGACACCCAGCGCACCGGCCGCGATCGCACCCGAACGGGTGGCGAACTGGTTGCCGGTGTAGACATGCCAGATGTCGCCCTTGAGTTCGGCGGTGGCGTTCATCGGCTCCATCGGAGCGTGGATGTTGATGTTGGTGGTGTATTCCGCCTCCATCGTCTTCGCCGCTTTCGTCAGTGCGTCCGCCGCGTCGCCGTTCTTGACGAAATACAGACCGGCAGCACTGTCGGCCTGAAGGCGCTTTGCCTCGGCCAGTAATGACTCGCTCGACACCTTGGCGTTCGGCCCGTTGTCGTAAGTCACTTTAAGCGCGTCGGCAGCCTTCTTGGCCGATGCGTAATCCTTGGCGACCGCGACCACCCAGCCGGTCGTGGTGCCGGTCTTGTCGTCAAGCGTCACCGCCTGAACGAAGCCCGGCACTTTCTTCGCGCCTGAGTCGTCGACCGATTTCACCGTCGCGCCGTAACGCACCGGCGGCATCACGATCTTGCCGTACAGCATGCCCGGCAAGGAAGTGTCGATGCCGTACTTCGCCGTGCCGTTGGTTTTCGACGGGATGTCGATCTGCGGCACGGAGACGCCGATCATCGTGTACTGATCGGCCGTCTTCAGCTTGAGCGCCTTGAGATCGTCCGCCGAGAACGTCTTGGTCGCCTTGCCGCTTTTGACGACATCGGCGAACGTCACCGACTTCTTCGACTTGGCGTGCGAGATCACGGAATCGCGCACGGTGAGTTCGCCCGCAGGCACACCCATCATGGCAGCGGCAGCTTCGGTCAACGCGATGCGGCCTGCGGCACCCGCGCGGCTCATCGTGTCGAAGTTCATCATCGTGGACCACGATCCGCCGGTGATCTGGGCACCCAGAACCGGATCGTTGTATTTCGGATCGTTGGATGCGAGCTGAACGCGCATGTCCGACCATTTCGAGCCGAGTTCCTCGGAGACGATCTGCGCCATTGTGGAGGCGATGTGCTGGCCCATGTCGGCCTTGCCGCATGTCACAGTCACAAGACCGTCCTGGCCGATCGCATACCAGACACTCGGTTCAAAGCTGCCGGCGGCGGCAAACGCGTCGCCGGGCATGGATGCGAAGCCGAGCGCAAGGCCGGTGGCCGATGCGCCGACGATGAAGGAGCGGCGGTTGAGCTCGACGCTCTGCGACTTCTGAGAGTCGGGTTTGATGTGCTTATTCATGTTGCTTTCCGATCTGCCGGAGCGTTGGACGCGGTGCGCATGTCGGCAGCAGCGCGCATGACGGCTTTCTGGATTCGCGAATAGGTCATGCAGCGGCAGAGATTGCCGTCCATGTGCGCGATCACTTCGTCCTTGGTCGGATTGGAGTTCTTCGACAGCAATGATGCCGCCTGCATGATCTGGCCGGACTGGCAGTAACCGCATTGCGGCACCTGCTCTGCAATCCAGGCCTTCTGCAACGGATGATCGCCCTTGGCGCTGAGACCCTCGATCGTCGTGATCTTTTTGCCGGCGACGTCAGAGAGCGCCGTCTGGCACGAGCGAACGGCCTCGCCATTCACATGAACCGTGCATGCACCGCAGAGGCCTGCGCCGCATCCGAATTTCGTTCCTGTCATTTGCAATTGTTCGCGAATGACCCAAAGCAGCGGCGTATCGTTCGCCGCATCGACGGAAACGTTTTTTCCGTTAATGCTGAGAGTAGCCATCGTCTCTTTCCCTGCCGGTGTATGCCATCGCTTACGGCGATGTTCACGTCGAGGTATGCGCGCGCCACCCACCGAGTAAATGACGAACCGTATTCAGGATGAGCGCCTTTTCCGGGCGTGGCAACGCAAATTGGAATCGGTCGAAAAAGAAAATCGTGATAGCAAGACTGCGTTGTGCAGCGCACATTCATCGGCCTGTCGCCGTGATGTGATCGGCCAGTGCTTGTGTCACGATCTGAACCGGCGAAAATCAGCATATGAAAAACAAACTTAAAAGCCGCTTAATCCTGGCTGCTGTCCTGTTCGCTGCGTGGAACCCAACTCATGCCGCTGCGCAGCAAATTTCGTCGCCGCCTTTCACGACGACACTCTCGAATACGACACCGCTGGTGTCCGGCATGACGCCGGATGAAGCGACCGCCGCGCTCGGCACGCCTCTTGTTTATGTCGAAGGCCCGCCCGGCAGCGAAATTTTCCTCACCATCCGCGATGTCGGCGGCAGCGGCTTCACCTTCCGCCACGATCCGCTCTATCTGCAATTCCGCGACGGGCGGCTCACCGGCTGGAAGGCCGACTGGAGCCGCAACTGGATGTGGAAGAACTGACAGACGCTGCGGCGTCCATCGATGTCATCCCTCAATCGAACTGCTGAAAATGGATTACGCATGGGACAGTTGATTTCCTTGACCGCGTCCGACGGATTCAAGCCCGGCGCCTATCTGGCCCATCTCACCGATCCGGCGGCGAAGCCGAAAGGCGCCATCGTCGTCATTCAGGAAATCTTCGGCGTCAATTCGCATATCCGCGATATCTGCGACCGCTTCACCAAAGAAGGCTATGTGGCGATTGCGCCGGCCATCTTCGATCGCGCAGAACCGAATTTCCAGTCGGGCTACTCGCCGGAGGAAGTCGCAGTCGCACGCAAATTCGTCGCCAACCCCGATTGGGCCGCCTTTCTGCGCGACACGCAGGCTGCGATCAATTCGGTGAAAAGCATTGGACCGGTGGGCATCGTCGGCTTTTGTCTCGGCGGCAGCGTCGCCTACTCAGCCGCGACGAGTTTGAACGGATTGAGCGCGGCGGTCGGCTACTATGGCGGCACCATCGTGCGCTTCGCCGATCAGAAGCCGAAAGTGCCGACGCTTTTGCATTTCGGCGAGAAGGACAGCGGCATTTCATTGGCCGATGTCGAGACCATCAAGGCAAAGCGGCCTGAGATCGAAGTCTATGTCTATCCCGGCGCGCAGCACGGTTTCAGCTGCGACCAGCGCGCGAGCTACGACAGACCGAGCGCCGATCTGGCGTGGCAGCGAACGACTGCGTTCTTTTCAAAGAATTTGAAGTAAACGACCGCTTCCTTCGTCGTCATTGCGAGCGAAGCGAAGCAATCCATCTTAAAAGAACTGGATTGCTTCGTCGCTCACGCTCCTCGCAATGACAATTGCGAGTTCGATGGCTTACGCCGTCACGCCGACGCCGATCGGACACGACACGCCGGTGCCGCCAAGGCCGCAATAGCCGGCGGGATTTTTCGCCAGATATTGCTGATGATAGTCCTCGGCGAAATAGAACTCGCCGGCCGGCTTGATCTCGGTCGTGATCGCGCCAAGACCCTTCGCGGCGAGCGCCTTCCGATACGCAGCCTTCGAGGCGTCCGCCGCCTTCATCTGCGCATCGCCGAACGTGAAGATCGCCGAGCGATATTGCGTTCCGACATCGTTGCCCTGACGCATGCCCTGCGTCGGGTTGTGATTTTCCCAGAACGTCCTGAGCAGCTGCTCGTAGGACACCTTGTTCGGATCGAACACGACCAGCACCACCTCGGTGTGGCCGGTGCGGCCCGAGCAGGTCTCTTCATATGTCGGGTTCGGGGTCGAACCGCCGGCATAACCGACCGCGGTGACATAGACGCCGTCGCCCAGTTCCCAGAATTTGCGCTCCGCACCCCAGAAGCAGCCGAGGCCGAACACGGCTTTTTGCGCGCCGGCCGGATACGGGCCCTTCAGCGGATGACCATTGACGAAATGCGTGCGCGCGGTCGGCAGCGGCGTTGCGCGGCCGGGCAGCGCGTCTGCGGCGCTCGGAATGTCGAGAGGTTTGCGTGAGAACAGCATGGCTCACTCCTTTATGACTCGATCGCTCACTCTAAATCGCTCACTCTAATATGTGTCGCGAAGCATATAGGTATCTACGCCAAGGATGTGAGAGCGTTACGCGCCCGCGTTCAATGCCGCGAATAGCCGATCAAAGGCTTGCCCGGACGGAACAGCAGCAGCAGCAGAATACCGACAATGCCAAGAACGGCCCATGCCGGCTGATTGAGGATCGTCTTCACGATGCTGTTCCAGAGAAACGGCGACACTCCTTCGACCGCGCGCTGGGCCGCCTGCTGACTCGCCTGGTTGATGTCGTTCCACAATTCGCCAAGTCTTGTGAGCCGCAGGGTCTGATCGGCGATTGTCCGCGCACCGTCGTAAACCAGCGACAGAAACGCCAGCACCATCAAGATCAGGCCTATCAGCCGGAAAAACCCGCGGATCATCGTTCACCCTCGTTTGTTCTGCGTCTCTCATATAAAGGCTGGCCTGCATACCGCGAGGCCGGTGCCGAAGCTCCACAAAAGCACCGGATTCAACGCGAAATGGGCCGATCGGCGCTAAAACCGACGCCAAAATGGCCGGGAAATCGTTGACGGTCCAGACCGGCGACCCTATAAGAACCCGCAATTGGCGGCGGGCGCAATCCTGCCGCCGCTGTTCTTTCGGAAGAGCATCTGGATTTTCGGCCGGACGCGTTCCCGGGAACATTCCAATTCACCAATGTCGGCTTCGATGTCGTTCGGCATCAGTTGATCGCACACTTAAACGCGTGCGAATTCAGGTCGAAGCGGCAAAAGAGCCGTCTGAAGGACGAAGAGAAATGGCAAATACCACTTCCGCCAAGAAGGCGACGCGCAAAATTGCCCGCCGCACCATCGTCAACAAGAGCCGCCGCACCCAGATGCGCGGCGCGGTGCGTATCGTCGAAGAAGCGATCAAGAACGGCGACCGCAAGGCGGCGCTGGAAGCGATGAAACGCGCGGAACCCGAACTGATGCAGGCAGCGCAGCGCAACATCGTTCACAAGAACAACGCAAGCCGCAAGGTTTCGCGCCTGACGCACCAGATCGCCAAGCTCGCAAAATAATTTTTGCGTCTCTGCGCAGTCAAAATTGCCCGGCAACGCCGGGCTTTTTCGTTTTTTATGACAGACCTGTGCCAATCCCGAAGAAAATTCGGGCAGACATGGCGGCGCGGCGGCATAAAATAGTTTTGCAAAGTGCTTCATGAATTTTTCGCGGCACGCAAGCCCGAACTTTTCCGCGCGATTGGACGCGAAGGAAATAAATCCGCTCTGCAAAAAGCTCCCCTGTTTCGCCGGACAGAAATACTTTCGTTTTGGTAGCGACTTATCGGCATAGCGAAGAGCACTAGTTGGAAAACCAGCCGCGCCGATCACGGATCGTTACTGAATTATGAATTTATTTTAGACGATCGCGCGTTTTGTGACGCCGATAAGACAATTCGAATCTGTGCGAAGATTCAAAACCTTGCCATTTTGTCATAATCGGCGCGCCGATTTGCGAAGCGCCCAAGTTGAAAATTCGCGCATCCCGGCAAAATCAATTTCGTTGCGGGCCGGGAAAGCTCTGTTATCTCTAGTTCATCGCGGTGCTTGCGGTTCTTCAGATCAGGGCGGTCTGAGTATCTCGGGCAGGCGGACAAGTCGGCGACGATGCGTGCGTTAGCGATGCTTTCCTGACGATGGAATTGTTTCGAGCCTGCACGATTCGTGGGATCGGGGTTCTGTGTCTGAATTTCTCTGGCGGCGATTGCGGTTTTTGCAAACGCTGCGGCAAGAAGAGAGCGGCACGGAGCGGCGACTTTTCATCGGCGGAAGCCGGGACGATGGGTTTACGGGTTAGACGGGCAGGATGAGCCGAGGCTGAAGCGTTTCTCGTCAGGCCGACGCCATTCGAACTTGAACAATTCATTCGATAACAACTTGCCGCGGCGACAGCGCGGTGAGAGGGGGACACCTATGCCTACGACAGAGAGCTTGCAGCAGCATCCAGCACCCTCAATCTGCAATCTGCATTCGTATGCGTGCTCCTTGTCGGAGCTTCACGGCTTTCCTCCGCCGTCGAGTATGCGCTGACCTCGCAGCGCGTCTTTCTCCCAGGAACGCAGATCTGTCCGCGGCCATGAACGCCGCCGAGGACCTGTCTGCCGATTTGGGGACATGACGCTTGCGACGGTCGCGGCAATCGGCACGCGGCGGCACCGCCGTATCGGCAACTCAATCAGAAAAGTCACAACGACAATGACAGCAACAGCAAAATTGGAACAGGGTGCAGACAACGACCAGGATGTCTGGGCACGCGTGAAAAACCGTCTTCGCAGCAATGTTGGCGAGGAAGTCTTCACAAGCTGGTTCGCGCGATTGGATCTCGAAGGCGTGGGGCCGGATGGCGCGCGGCTGTCGGTTCCGACCAAATTCCTGAAAAGCTGGATTCAGGCGCATTATTCCGATCTCGTGCTGAGCTGCTGGCAGGCCGAGCTTCCCGGCATCAAGCGCATCGATCTGACGCTGCGCAGCGTATCGCGCTGCATGCCGCCGGTGAAGGACGCCAAGACTCAGCTCGACGAGCGCCGTATCGAGCGCATCGACAGCCGTCCGGCGCTGGAGTTGCGGATCGCGGCAACCGCGCCGGTTTCCGCAAGCCATGACGCGCTCGGCGGCTCGCCGCTCGATCCGCGTCTGACATTCGGCACATTCGTCGTCGGCCGCTCCAACACGCTGGCGCATGCCGCCGCGCGTCAGGTTGCCGAGGGACGGCGCGGCGACAGCGTGATGTTCAATCCGCTGTACATTCACGCCGGTGTCGGCCTCGGCAAAACCCATCTGCTCCAGGCTGTGACCTGGGCCGGCAATTCCAACGACCGCAAGGTTCTCTATCTCACCGTCGAAAAGTTCATGTACGGCTTCGTCGCCGCGCTGAAGTCGCAGACGGCGCTGGCGTTCAAGGAAGCGTTGCGCGGCATTGACGTGCTCGTGATCGACGATCTGCAATTTCTGCAAGGCAAATCGACGCAGGCCGAGTTCTGTCACACGCTGAACGCGCTGATCGATGCGGGCCGTCAGGTCGTGATCGCGGCGGATCGTCCGCCATCCGATTTGGAAGCCCTCGACGAGCGTGTGCGGTCGCGCCTTGCAGGCGGGCTTGTCGTGGAAATAGCGGCGCTCGGCGAGGAACTGCGGCTCGACATTCTGAAATCGCGCGTCAATGCGGCGCGCGCGCATCATGCGAGCTTCGATGTGCCGCAGCCGGTGCTGGAATATCTGGCAAAGGCCATCACGCATAACGGGCGCGACCTGGAAGGCGCGGTCAATCGCCTGCTGGCGCACTCGAAACTCAACGCCACGCCCGTGACGCTGGAAATGGCGGAACGCGAAGTGCGCGATCTGATCCGCCCGCAGGAACCCAAGCGCGTCAAGATCGAGGACATTCAGCGGGTGGTGGCGCGGCAATACAATGTCAGCCGCTCGGATCTGCTGTCGTCCCGGCGCACGGCGAATGTCGTCCGTCCGCGTCAGGTCGCGATGTATCTTGCGAAGACGCTGACGCTGCGGTCCCTGCCGGAAATCGGGCGGCGCTTCGGCGGACGCGACCACACCACGGTGTTGCACGCCGTTCGCAAGATCGAAGGGCTGGTCGCAAAGGACGCGTCACTGTCGGAAGAAGTCGAACTGCTGAAGCGTCAGTTGCAGGAATAACAAGCGGGGAAACGCGGCTCAGTCGCGTTTCCCGCCCTTGCACTCCGCCTTCATCCACGCCACTTTACGCTCCCCTGCGGAACCGGACGAACCTCGTTTTGGCCGGCTGCGGGCGGCAGTCGCCGGTGCGCGCCGATCACGGCAGCGCACGGCACATCCGGACAATGCAGGCTGGGGATCGGGCGGGAGAGCCATGAAAGTCACCGTAGAGCGCGCGCAACTTCTCAAATCGCTCGGTCACGTCCATCGCGTGGTCGAACGGCGCAATACGATTCCGATTTTGGGCAACGTGCTGATCCGCGCTGAAAAATCGCGCCTCAGCCTGAAAGCCACCGATCTCGATCTCGAAGTGACCGAAACGCTCGCGGGAGAAGCCGGCAGCGGCGGATCGACCACGGTTCCCGCGCATATGTTCTACGACATCGTCCGCAAGCTGCCGGATGGATCGCAGATCGTGCTGGAAGGCGATGGCGATCGTTCGGTGCTGGCGGTTCGCGCGGGACGCTCGCGTTTTACTTTGCAAACATTGCCGGAAAGCGATTTCCCCGATCTCGCCGCCGGCGACATGACGCATTCCTTCACGCTCGCCGCCGGCGACATGAAGCGGCTGATCGATCGCACGCAGTTTGCGATCTCGACCGAGGAAACGCGCTATTACCTCAACGGCATCTATCTGCATGCCGCAGGCTCGGCGAAATCCGCGACGCTGCGCGCGGTCGCAACCGACGGCCACCGCCTCGCTCAGGTCGATCTGCCGTTGCCGAAAAGTGCCGCCGGCATGCCGGGCGTCATCGTACCTCGTAAAACTGTCGGCGAAGTGCAGCGGCTGATCGAAGACAACGATGCGGAAGTGAAGATCGAGCTTTCGACCGGCAAGATCCGCTTCACCATCGGCGATGTCGTTCTCACGTCCAAACTGATCGACGGCACCTTCCCGGATTACGGACGCGTCATTCCGCAGAACAACGACAAGGAACTGATCGTCGACAAGAAGGATTTCGAGAACGCGGTGGATCGCGTCTCTACGATTTCCTCCGAGCGCGGCCGCGCGGTGAAGCTCGCGCTGTCGGCCGGCAAGCTCGTGCTGTCCGTGACCAATCCGGATTCCGGCAGCGCCACCGAAGAACTCGAAGTCGAATACGCCTCCGACGCGCTCGATATCGGTTTCAACTCGCGTTACCTGCTCGATATCGCTGCGCAAATCGAGGGCGAGGTCGCGGTGTTGCGCCTGGCCGACCCCGGCTCGCCGACGCTGGTGCAGGACAAGGATTCCAAGGGCGCGCTTTACGTCCTGATGCCGATGCGGGTGTAGCGTCACATAGATTGTCATTGCCGGGCTTGACCCGGCAATCCATCATCTTCGCATGAGCTACTGGGTCTGTTTCCTTTCTTCCCCTCTCCCCTTGTGGGAGAGGGTGGCGCATTGAGAGCGCAGCGAACAATGTGCCGGGTGAGGGGGTTGATGCACAACGTAGCCCCCTCACCCGCTTCGCGGCTTCGCAACTCAGCACCCTCTCCCGTCACAAGGGCGTTCACGCCCGTCTTCGACGGGCTATGGGGCGAGGGGACAAAAACATATCCATGACCGTCTCCCGCATTCTGCGCCTCAGCCTCAATCACTTTCGCAACTACCGCACCGCGAGCGTGGAAACGCGCGGCGATCTCGTCGTGCTGGTCGGCCCGAACGGCGCGGGCAAGACCAATTGTTTGGAGGCGATTTCATTTCTGTCGCCGGGACGCGGGCTGCGCCGCGCTACGCTCGACGATGTCGCCGATATTCAGGGCGACGGTTCGTGGGCTGTCTCCGCCGAAATCGAAGGCGAAGTCGGTCTCGCCACATTAGGAACCGGCATCGAGCCGCCGGGTGCTGAGGGCGCATCGAGCGCGCGGCGCAACCGCATCGACCGCGAACCGGTCTCCTCCGCCGCAGCCTTCGGCGAATATCTGCGCATGGTGTGGCTCACGCCCGCGATGGACGGATTGTTTCTGGGCGCAGCATCCGAGCGCCGGCGTTTTTTCGACAGGCTCGTACTGGCCATCGACAGCGAACATTCGGGCCGCGTCTCGGCGCTGGATCGCTCGCTGCGTTCGCGCAATCGCCTGCTTGAGGATCGCAATTTCGATTCCCACTGGTGCGACGCCATCGAGCGCGAGACGGCGGAGCTTGCGGTTGCCGTTGCCGCCCAGCGCGGACAGACCTTGCAGCGGCTCTCCGCAACGCTTGGGACGCGAGAAGCCAAGTCCGCGTTTCCGTCCGCGCATATCGCCCTCGACGGCTGGATGGAAAACGCGCTGCTGACCGAAAAAGCAACAGCGGTCGAGGATCGCTACCGCGACATTCTGCGCGACAACCGCGCGAAAGACGCCGCCGCAGGCCGCACCACCAGCGGCCCGCACACCACCGACCTGCAAGTGATCTACGCGCCGAAGAACATGCCGGCGAAAGACGCTTCCACCGGCGAGCAGAAGGCACTTCTGATCGGTCTCGTGCTCGCTCACGCCAATCTCGTCGCCGAGATGACGGGCATCACGCCTCTACTACTGCTCGACGAAGTCGTCGCCCATCTCGATCCCAATCGCCGCAGCGCATTGTTCGACGAACTATTGCAGCTCGGCGCACAGGTCTGGATGACCGGCGCCGACCCCGCAGCCTTCACCGACATCGATCTCGGCGCGGATATTTTCGGCGTTGAATCGGGCCAAGTTTCGCGCCGGGCCTGACGGCCGAAAACAGCCCCGGAACCGGCGCCGAATCTGCACAGGAATCGCGGTTTTCCACAGGGCTGGAATCGGCTCCGGCGCGCCTTGAAAAACAGCCGAAAAATCCCATTTATTCAGTTACTTGAGACAACCCACTTTGTCCTAGGCGCTGCCTTGTTTTCGTGTCACAAATTGACAATCGGAACAGCAATTTCGGCACTTCCGATTCGACCATCCGTAAAGGCCCCTTCATGACCGAGTCAGCCCGCAAAAAAAGCGCGGATAAGCCTGCGAATCCGGGTGCGGAATACGGCGCCGAATCGATCCGTGTGCTCAAGGGTCTCGACGCGGTCCGCAAGCGTCCGGGCATGTATATCGGCGACACCGACGACGGCTCGGGCCTGCATCACATGGTGTACGAAGTCGTCGACAACGCGATCGACGAAGCCCTCGCCGGTCACGCCACGCGCGTCGAGGTCATTCTCAATCCCGACAATTCGGTCACGGTGCGCGACGACGGGCGCGGCATTCCCGTCGACATTCACAAGGGCGAAGGCATCTCGGCGGCCGAAGTCATCATGACGCAGCTCCATGCCGGCGGAAAATTCGACCAGAATTCCTACAAGGTCTCCGGCGGTCTGCACGGCGTCGGCGTCTCCGTCGTCAACGCGCTGTCGTCAAAGCTCGTGCTGCGCGTCTGGCGCAACGACAAGGAACACTACATCGAGTTCAAGCACGGCGAATCCGTAGCCCCGCTGAAAGTCGTCGGCGAGGCCAAGGGGAAGCGCGGCACCGAAGTGACGTTCCTCGCCTCGACCGACACGTTCACCAATGTCGAATACGATTTCGCCACGCTCGAACATCGCCTGCGCGAACTCGCGTTCCTCAATTCCGGCGTGAACATCCTTCTGTCGGACATGCGCCACGCGGTCGAGAAGCGCGAGGAACTGCATTACGAGGGCGGCGTCGAGGAATTCGTCAAATATCTCGACCGCAACAAGAAGCCGGTCGTGCCCAATCCGATCATGATGCGCTCCGAGCAGAACGGCATCAGCATTGAAGTCGCGATGTGGTGGAACGACAGCTACCACGAGAACGTGCTCTGCTTCACCAACAACATCCCGCAGCGCGACGGCGGCACGCATCTGGCCGGCTTCCGTGGCGCGCTGACGCGTCAGGTGACGAGCTATGCCGACGCGATGGCGAAGAAGGAAAAGATCGCGCTGACGGGCGACGATTGCCGCGAAGGCCTCACCGCCGTTCTGTCGGTCAAAGTCCCCGATCCGAAATTCTCGTCGCAGACGAAAGACAAGCTGGTCTCGTCCGAAGTGCGGCCGGTGGTAGAAAATATCGTCAACCACGCGCTGCAAGCCTGGTTCGAGGAACATCCGGCTGAAGCGAAAACCATCGTCGGCAAGGTGATTGAAGCCGCCGCAGCGCGCGAAGCCGCACGCAAGGCGCGCGATCTCACCCGCCGCAAGGGCGCGCTCGATGTCGCCTCGCTGCCCGGCAAGCTCGCCGATTGCCAGGAACGCGATCCTGCGAAGTCCGAATTGTTCATCGTCGAGGGCGATTCCGCAGGCGGCTCGGCGAAACAGGGCCGCAACCGCGAGTTCCAGGCGGTGCTCCCGCTGCGCGGCAAGATCCTCAATGTCGAGCGTGCGCGCTTCGACAAGATGCTCTCATCGGAGCAGATCGGCACGCTCATCACCGCGCTCGGCACCGGCATCGGCCGCGAGGATTTCGATCTGTCCAAGCTGCGCTACCACAAGATCATCGTGATGACCGACGCCGACGTGGACGGCGCGCATATCCGCACGCTGCTGCTGACGTTCTTCTTCCGCCAGATGCCGTCGCTGATCGAGGGCGGCTATCTCTACATCGCCCAGCCGCCGCTCTACAAAGTCAACCGCGGCAAGTCCGAGCAGTATCTGAAGGACGAGCGCGCGCTGGAAGATTATCTGATCGAGACGGGCCTGGACGATTGCGTTCTCAAGCTCGCATCCGGCGAAGACCGCAAGGGCCGCGACCTGCAATCGCTGCTCGAAGATGCGCGCGTCATCCGCAACATCCTCAACAATCTTCACACCCGCTACAATCGCAGCGTCGTGGAGCAAGCGGCGATTGCCGGCGTGTTGCGGCAGGAAATCTACGGCGACACGGCGAAGGCAAATGCCGCCGCCGACTATATCGCCAAGCGCCTCGACGCACTGGCCGACGAGGTCGAGCGCGGCTGGGAAGGCCGTTTCAAGGAAGGCGAAGGCTACTTCTTCGAGCGCACCGTGCGCGGCGTGAAGGATGTCGCCATCATCGACGACGCCTTCCTCGGTTCAGCCGACGCGCGCAAGCTCGACGAATATGCCGGCAAATTGCAGGAGGCCTATCCGCGCAGCGCGACCTTGCGCCGCAAGGACACCGAAACGCCGATCCACGGCCCGGTCAGCCTGTTCGAGGCCGTGACCGATGCCGGGCGCAAGGGTGTGGCGCTCCAGCGATACAAAGGCCTCGGCGAAATGAACCCGTCGCAATTGTGGGAGACGACGCTCGACACCAACGCGCGCTCGTTGTTGCAGGTGAAGGTCAAGGAAGTGGATGCTGCCGACGACATCTTCACCAAGCTGATGGGCGACATCGTCGAGCCCCGCCGCGAATTCATTCAGGACAATTCGCTCGCGGCGAATGTGGACGTCTGACGCACCACGAAAGTCGTGGACGTTTGTTCTAGAATCCGTCGCAATCACTGACTAATCTGCCGGTGTGCCGCCACGAACGCGGCCGGGAGATTTTTGCCGATGCCGACAAACCTCGATCGCGCTTCCGGATTTCTCGGCGGGCTGCTCAACACGCTGACCGAGCGCGGCCGCAGCCTGCTCGGTCTCTCCGCACCGCCGATGACTAAGGCCGAGCTGATCTCGCTCGGCGAGACGCTGCTGTCGCGGCGGGGCGAAGCAACCGGCGTGGCGCTGGCGAATTCGCTGCTGGCCGGTTACGCGGCGGCGACCGAAGAGAACAAGCTCGCTTTTCTGACGGCGCTGGCCGATCTGTTCGGCCCCGACATGCTGCAACTGAACAAGGCGCTCGACGCCGTCCGCGATTCCAACGCGTCACCCGACGCGGTCGAGAAACTTCTGAAAGCCGCCGAGCCGCGCCGTCAGGAACTGATCCGGCGGCTGAATCTCGCGCCGGGCGGCACGGCATCGCTGGTGCGGATGCGCGAGGCGCTATTGGCGCATGCCGCCAATCACCCGCAGCTGAAATATGTCGACAGCGATTTCGTCCATCTGTTCGCGTCGTGGTTCAACCGCGGCTTCCTCGTGTTGCAGAAGATCGACTGGACGACGCCGGCGAACATTCTGGAAAAGATCATCCGCTACGAACAGGTCCACGCGATCCGCAACTGGGACGATCTGCGCGCGCGCCTCGCGCCGCCGGACCGGCGCTGCTACGGCTTCTTCCATCCGCAGCTTGTCGATGAGCCGCTGATCTTCGTCGAGGTTGCGCTGACACGCGACATTCCCGCTTCGATCGAGCCGCTCCTGGATCTGACGCGCGCGCCGATCGACGCGAAGGATGCGACGACCGCCGTGTTCTATTCGATCTCGAACACGCAGAAAGGTCTCGGCGGAATTTCCTTCGGCAACTTCCTCATCAAGCAGGTGGTGGAAGAAATCAAACGCGAACTGCCGAACGTGCATACCTTCGTCACGCTGTCGCCGGTGCCGAACTTTGCCGCGTGGCTCAAGCGCCAGCGCGCGGACAATTCGCCGCTGATCGACGATGCCGCTCAAAGCGCGCTGAACGAACTCGACAGGCCTGACTGGTTCGACGACGCCGATGCGGCCGAGCGGGTCAAGGCGGCAATGCTGCCGCTGGCAGCGTATTATTTTCTCGAGGCGAAGAATTCGCGCGGGCAGCCGGCGGATTCCGTCGCACGCTTCCATCTCGGCAACGGCGCGCGGCTTGAGCGGCTGAATTTTCTCGGCGACCAGTCGCCGAACGGCATGCGCCAGTCATACGGACTGATGGTCAATTATCTCTACGCGCTCGGCGACATCGAAAGCAATCACGAGGCCTTCGCCGAAAAAGGCCAGATCGCCGCATCGTCCACCGTCCGCAAGGCGTTGCCGTCGCGGCTGCATGTGGTCGAGACACCGGCCAACTGAAAGAGGTCTGTCATGAGCTGGATGCCATCGAACGATCCGATCCTCGGCGATGCGCCGTCATGCGACGCGCTGGAACTGATGATCGTGCCGCGCACGCGCGATCTCGGCGACGGCTTTCTGGTGCGGCGCGCGCTGCCGCACGGCAAGCGGCAGATGGTCGGGCCGTTTATCTTTTTCGATCATTTCGGCCCGGTGCAGTTCGTCGCCGGCAAGGGCATGGATGTGCGCCCGCATCCGCATATCGGCCTAGCCACAGTGACCTATCTGTTCGACGGCTCGATCATGCATCGCGACAGCGAAGGCAACATTCAGGAAATTCAGCCCGGCGCGATGAACCTGATGACGGCGGGCCGCGGCATCGCGCATTCCGAGCGCACGCCGGACGTTCAGCGCGCCAACGGCCAGAGCATGCTCGGCCTGCAAAGCTGGATCGCGCTGCCCGCCGGAAAGGAGGAAATCGCGCCGTCGTTTCAGCATTACAGTGCGGTGAGTCTGCCGACTGTCAATGATAAGGGATTGAGCGCGCGCATCATCGCAGGCAGCGCCTTTGGCGCTTCCTCGCAGGTCGAAATGGTTTCCGACTGGTTCTATGTCGAAGTCGCGCTCGATGCCGGCATGACCGCGCCGCTCGATGCGGATCACGAGGAGCGCGCGATCTATGTCGTCGACGGCGAGATCGAGATTTCCGGTGACAAGTTTTCGGCGCCGCAGCTTCTGGTGTTTCGTCCCGGCGACCGCATCACGGTGAAGGCCTTGCGCAAAACGCGGATGATGTTTCTCGGCGGCAGTGCGCTGGAAGGCCCGCGTCATATCTGGTGGAATTTCGTCTCGTCGTCCAAAGACCGCATCGAACAGGCCAAGGCCGACTGGAAGGCGGGCCGCTTCGAGCATGTGCCGGGCGAGCACGAATTCATTCCGCTGCCAGATTAAAGCGTCTCGACTCAGTCACGCGGCTTTCGCCATGCGAAACGCAAAACCGCATGCATGGCTGACTTGATGTTCACCGGCGTGGGCGCGCCGCCGTTTACAGTCTGAAAATGTTGCCGGATAGTCGCGCGCGAAAGCGCGGCGTAAGGATGCCGCTGACAAACGAGGATACGTCCATGCAGTTCACCCAGTGCCGGTTGGAAATCGACGGCAACGTCGCAACGCTCCTGATGGATCATCAGGAGGTCATGAACGCGGTTTCGGTCGATATGCTTGGCGGCCTGAGCGAGGCGCTCGATACGGTTGCCGACAAGCGCGAACAGATTCGCTGTCTCGTTCTGACAGGCGCCGGCAAGGCATTCTGCACCGGCGCAAATCTTCAGGGCCGCAACAAGGAGCAAAATCCGGTTCGCCGGAATGCCGGCGCCGCGCTTGAAACGGCGTTCCATCCGTTCCTGCGGCGGCTGCGCGACCTGCATTGCCCGCTGATTGCGTCGGTCAACGGCCCGGCCGCAGGCGCGGGCATGAGTTTCGCGCTGATGGGCGACATCGTGATCTGCGCGCGCTCGGCCTATTTCCTTCAGGCCTTCCGGCGCATCGGCCTCGTGCCGGATTGCGGTTCGACATGGATTCTGCCGCGTCTCATCGGCCGCGCGCGTGCCATCGAACTGTCGCTGCTTGGAGAACGCCTGCCCGCCGAGAAAGCTCTGGAATGGGGACTGGTCAACCGCGTTGTCGACGATGCTTCACTCGCCGAGGAAACCAGAAAGCTCGCGCACGATCTGGCGAACGGGCCGACGGTCGCGCTGTCGCTGATCCGGCGTCTTTATTGGGAGAGCCCGGAAAACTCTTACGAGCAGCAGATCGACATGGAAAAACAGTCGCAGGTCAAAGCCGGCCGCGCGGAAGATTTCAAGGAAGGCGTTGCGGCGTTTCTTGAAAAGCGTCCCGCTAAGTTCACCGGACGCTGAACGCGATCAGGCGACGCTGCTCATATAGGCTTCGCGGCGGCCGATCACGCGCTCGGCCGCGATCTTGGCGTCGGCGCGCGACGCCGTCGACAGCGTTCGGAATTCGAGATCGGGAAGCGCAAGCGGATTTCGCCGCCCGAAAAACGACAGCAGCGATTTCGATCTGAATGCGAGATTCGAGAGTGCCTCGGCAAGATTGCCTGTATCGGCAAACGCGAACAACGCGCCCGACGAGACGTGCCTGACTTCAAAAATTCCCGGACCTGCCGGCGCCACGAGCATCTCGCCGCGCGCAATTTTCGGGTAACGCTTCCACTCGCTCCAGGCCGCAATCATCGTGTCCTTCCGGGGCACTCATGCCCCATCGCATTCATTCAATTAAATGTGGTGGATATCAGGTAGACTACGTGGCGTCTCAAACCGGCATTTCAACGGCAGAGCGCATGGAATGATCCCGCGCCGCTCTTACACCTTCGTCGTATCGGCTGCGCTTCCGGTTCAAACCGGCAATCCCTGCGATTGCGCCAGCTCTTTGAGAGATGTCTGCGGCCGCGCGCCGATATGCTGGATCACTTCGGCGGCAGCCAGTGCGCCCAGCCGCCCCGATTGCTCGTGAGTCATGCCGCGCACGGTTCCGAACAGAAAACCCGCGGCGAACAGATCGCCTGCGCCGGTCGTATCGACAACCTGTTTCACAGGAAACGCGGGCACCGCAGTGACCTTGTCCTTGGCGGCGACGACGCAGCCCTTTTCGCTGCGGGTGACGACGGCAAGGTTCGCGTCGCTGCGCAACTGGGCCAGCGCCGCATCGAAATTGTCGTTCTGATAAAGCGACGACAATTCGGCCTCGTTGGCAAAAACCAGATCGACGGTTTTCGTCCTGATGAGATTCAAAAACTCGTCGCGATAGCGGCCGACGCAGAACGCGTCCGACAATGTGAGCGCGACTATGCGCTTGTTGTCATGCGCAATCTTGGAGGCTTTCAGGAAGGCGTCCTTCGCGTCCTTCGGATCCCACAAATAGCCTTCGAGATAGACGATGGACGACGCAGCGATCTGGCCGGCGTCGACATCCGCCGGCGACAAATCCTGCGCCGCGCCCAAAAACGTATTCATGGTGCGCTCGCCGTCCGGCGAGACGAGAATATAGGACCGCGCCGTCGCAGTGCCCGTCTTCGCCGCCGGGGTTTCAAACGCAACATTCGCGGCCTTGATGTCATGCCCGAAGACGTGACCCAATTGATCGTCGCGTACCTTGCCAACGAAAGCTGCGCGCGCGCCGAAGCTCGCAAGGCCCGCGATGGTATTCGCAGCCGAGCCGCCGGAAATCTCGGTGGCCGGGCCCATCGCTTTATAGATGGCGGTGGCACGTTCTTCGTCGATCAGCGCCATCGCGCCTTTGGTCATGCCGTGACTGACAAGAAAATCGTCGCCGGCCTTCGCCAGAATATCGACAATCGCGTTGCCGATCCCGAGAACGTCGTATGTCGCTGCCGCCATTAATGATATTCCTGAAGGACGCGGCGCTGTGTCGCCGAAGCTGATATTTGATGGATTGAGGCCGCGACCTATCACGACATTGCGTCTACCGGCAAGCGCACAGCCCACGCCCATACGTCAAGAATAGCTGCATGATCCGCCACATCCTGACCGTTTCGACCGGAACGCTGGCCTCCCGAATTCTGGGCTTTGTCCGCGATTCGATGATCGCAGCACTGCTCGGCGCGGGTCCGGTCGCGGACGCGTTTCTGGTCGCCTTTCAGTTCATCAATGTTGCGCGGCGCTCGCTCACCGAAGGCGCGCTCAACGCCGCGCTGATCCCCGGCTATCTGCGCGTGCGCGAGACCGAGGGACAGGTCGCTGCGGCAGCCTTCGCGGGACGCGTACTTGGAAGCGTCAGTCTCATTCTGATCGGCATCGCGATTGTGCTGACGCTGCTGATGCCGCTTGTGATCGCGTTGCTCGCGCCGGGATTTGCAGGGCGTGAGCCTTTGCAATTGGCGATCACAGATGCGCGCCTGATGATGCCTTATTTCGCATTCGTCGGACCGGTCACGGTGATGATGGGCGTGCTCAACGCCGAGCATCGCTTCGTGCTGACGGCGATTTCGCCGATCCTGTTCAACGTTACGCTCATTGCCGTCATCGCCGCTCTGCTTGTGTGGCGTCACGACATCGCGATGTCCGCCACAATCATCGCAGGCGCAGTCGGCGTGGCGGGATGTCTGCAAACGGCGATCCTCATTCAGCGCAGGCCGTGGCGCACGGGGGTCGCGACCCCGATCAGAGTGTCGTTCGACAAACAAATTCGCGGATTTTTCCGCAAGGGAATCCCCGGCATGATCGCGAATGCGGGGCCGCAGTTTCTGATCGTTGCGGGCGCAATCGTCGCGTCTGCGTCTCCGGCCGCGGTGTCGTGGCTCTATTTTGCCAATCGCCTGATCGAACTGCCACTCGGCATTGTCGGTGTCGCGATGGGCACGGTGCTGATGCCCGAACTGACCCGCGCGGTTCAGGGCGGGGATCGTCAGGCGCTGATGACCGCCGAATCGCGATCGCTCGAACTTGCCATCGGCCTCGTCATGCCCGCAATGCTCGCGCTGATCGTGCTCAGCGCGCCCGCCATCCGCGTACTGTTCGAGCACGGCGCTTTCACCGCCGCCGACACGGCGGCAACGGCGCAGGCACTGTCGATTCTTGCCGTCGGCCTCCCGGCGCACGTTCTGACAAAAGTTCTGTCGCCGGCGTTCTTCGCGCGCGACGACACCCGCACACCGCTTTACGCAACACTCGCCGGCATCGCCGTTGCGATTGTCGCAGGCCTGCTGATCGGCCGCAGCTTCGGCGCCAACGGCGTTGCTGCAAGTATCTCGCTCGGCGCGTGGTCGTGCGCTGCGATTCTCGGCTGGCGCGGCGTCACAACCATCGGCTTCTCCGTCGATGCGACGGCGTTGCATCGGCTGCCGCGCATTGCCATCTGCGCGGCCACGATGGGGCTGATGCTGGTGACGTCGGTGTATTTCGTCGCGCCCGTGGTTGCGAATGCGGGCTTTATGGCCCAGCTCACCATTCTCGGCGGGCTTGTCGCGGCGGGTATCTCATTCTATGGCCTGCTGCTCGACCTGATCGGGGTCGTGAACTGGGGCGAAGCGTTGATCGCGTTGCGCGCAGGCGACTTGCGCGGACCGGACGCGCGTGGCAAGTGACGCTCCTTATAAATCCAGCCTCTCCACCGGGCTAAGGAATGACGACCATGACGAAAGAGCTTGTTTTCTCCGGCGTGCAGCCGACCGGCAATCTGCATCTTGGCAACTATCTCGGCGCCATCGTCAATTTCGTCAAACTGCAAAACACACATCATTGCATCTACTGCGTTGTCGATCTTCACGCGATCACAACGTGGCAGGATCCGGCCGAACTGACGCGCAACATCCGCGAAGTGACGGCTGCGTTCATCGCCAGCGGTATCGATCCGAAAAAGCATATCGTGTTCAACCAGAGCCAGGTCGCCGAACATGCGGAACTGGCGTGGGTATTCAACTGCGTGGCGCGGCTGGGATGGCTCAACCGCATGACGCAATTCAAGGAGAAGGCTGGCAAGGATCGCGAGAACGCGTCGGTCGGTCTCTATGCCTATCCGAACCTGATGGCTGCCGACATTCTCGTCTACCGCGCGACGCATGTGCCGGTGGGCGAAGATCAAAAGCAGCATCTTGAGCTGTCGCGCGACATCGCCCAGAAGTTCAACAACGACTTCGCCGACTCAATCAAAGCGCACGGCTTTGCGGAAAAGTTCTTCCCCCAGCCCGAGCCGCTCATCACCGGCCCGGCGACGCGCGTGATGTCGCTGCGTGACGGCGCAAAGAAAATGTCGAAATCCGATCCGTCGGATTACTCGCGCATCAATCTCTCCGACGACGCCGACGCCATCGCGCAGAAAGTCCGCAAGGCCAAGACTGACCCCGAGCCATTGCCGAGCGAAGAAGATGGCCTGAAGTCCCGGCCCGAGGCTGACAATCTCGTCGGCATTTTCGCGGCCCTTTCCGGCAAATCGAAGCAAGATGTCTTGAAGGAATTCGGCGGCGGACAATTCTCCGGTTTCAAGTCCGCGCTGGTCGATCTTTCGGTCCACAAGCTCGGCCCGATCGGCGCGGAGATGAAGAAACTTTCGCAGGATTCCGCTTATGTCGATTCGGTCCTTGTCGATGGCGCAAATCGTGCGCGCGCAATCGCCGCCGAAACCATGAACGCGGTGAAAGACATCGTCGGATTCATCCGCAAGGCGTAAGCCGCTGCGCGCCGGCCAATTGTTCCCGCAATCCTGAACTCCGCAAGAAGTTGCAATCCGCGCGCCTTGTCGGCATGGCCCGGCGCGTGGCAGCATCGCCACCGTGTTCGTTCATCATCCGGGACATGCATGAGCAGCCAGCGCCGAAGCTACGAGCAAGGCCACAAGCCGAAATGTCTCGTCATCGTCGACGACACCGCCGAATGCGACCGTGCGGTGTATTACGCGAGCCGCTGGGCGGTGCGTGTCGGCGGCGGCGTTGTGATGCTGCGCGTCATCGACACCGAGGACCGCAATCAGCAATGGCTCGGCGTTGCGGAGGTGATGCGCGCCGAAGCCGAAGAAGGCGCCAATGCCGCGCTTGACCGTGCCTCGGCGCGCGCCAACGGCATCGCCGCGATCACGCCGGAGCGGGTCATTCGCGAAGGCGAGCCTCAGGAGCAGATTCTCGACGTAATCGACAAGGACGTTGATATCGCGCTTCTGGTTCTGGCCGCGAGCGGCGGCGCGGAAGGGCCTGGCCCTATCATTTCCATGCTCGCCAATACCGCCGGCACATTTCCGATCCCGCTTGCCATCGTGCCCGGAAATCTCAGCGATGCAGACATGGATGCATTGTCTTAATGGATGGGCGCTCGCTGCCCCTTGATCGTGCTTTTTTCGGCGCCATCTGCTAAGGGAACCCTACTTTCAACCGTTCGCGCCGGCCTTGAACCGGCGATGTGCCGGAGACACCGATGTTTATCCAGACCGAAGCGACCCCGAATCCCGCCACCCTGAAATTCATTCCCGGACGCACCGTGCTCGACAACGGCACGATGGAGTTCGCCAACAAGGAAGCCGCCACACGTTCGCCGCTGGCGGATCGCCTGTTCGCCGTGCCCGGTGTGACCGGCGTGTTCTACGGCTCCGACTTCGTAACCGTGACCAAGGACAGCAGCGACTGGCAGCATCTCAAGCCCGCGATCCTCGGCGCCATCATGGAACATTATATGTCGGGCGCGCCGCTGCTCGCGGACGGTGCGCAGCCCGACGCCGCCGTGCACGATGAAGAATTCTTCGACAAGGAAGACGCGGCAACCGTCGATGCGATCAAGGATCTGCTCGAAACCCGCATTCGCCCGGCTGTCGCCAGCGACGGCGGCGACATTACCTTCCGCGGATTCAAGGACGGCATTGTCTATCTCGACATGAAGGGCTCCTGCGCCGGATGCCCGTCGTCAACCGCAACGCTCAAGCACGGCATCCAGAACCTGCTGAAGCATTTTCTGCCGGATGTGGTCGAGGTCCGGCCGACGAATTGATCCGGTATTGCGGATCGTTTTCAAAAGGGGCAGGCGCTGAAGTGCTTGCCCCTTTTGCGTTTCGGCGGCACGTTGCGCGAACAGCTTTGCTTTGACCGGTTTCATAATGCTCGTGCTTGCTATCGATACCGCGCTGGATAACTGCGCCGCCGCCGTCCTGGACAGCCACGCAAAAACGATTCTCGCGCAGGAATCGCTCCCGATGAAACGCGGGCATGCCGAGGCGCTGATGCCTGCGATCGCGCGGGTGATGACGAAGGCACGCGTGACCTATCTCGATCTCGACCGCATCGCCGTCACGACCGGCCCCGGCAGTTTCACCGGACTGCGCGTCGGAATTTCTGCCGCACGCGGCATCGCTCTCGCCGCCGGCAAAGAGGCTGTCGGGGTCACGACCCTGTCGGCCTATGTCGCTCCGCTCGTCGCAGAGAAGAGCGATCTGCCGATCGTCGCCGCGATCGATGCGCGTCATGACAATGTTTACTTCCAGGCGGTGTCGGGCAACGGCGCGACATTGATGCGGCCGGGACTCGTCCCCATCGAAGAAACGTTCCGCGCGGCGCGCTTCGGCGCGGTTCGCATCGTCGGCAACGCGGCGAAAATGCTGGCCGACAGGTGGCCGCCGCAAATGCCGGCACCGTCGCGGATCGATCCGCAGCCCGGTCCTGACATCGCCTGGGTCGCATGGGTGGGTGCCGCAACAGACGCTGCAAAATCTCCCGCAAAGCCATTTTATCTGCGTGCGCCCGACGCCAAGACAACTGCCGATCTCGCGCGCGCCGGATCGTCAAAACGGTGACAGCGGCATGATCGCATCGCTGATGTCTTCATTGACGATATGGCTCGCCGATCTTCCCTCGCGCCTGTTTCCGAAGTTTTTCGCAACCGCCTCTGTTTCGGTCGAGCCTGCGAATTTGCGCGATGCGCCGCGGCTGGCGCAGTTGCATCGCGAGTCGTTTCATCGCGGCTGGGGTACTGACGAATTTGAACAGATATTAGTGGAGCGAAATTCGCTGGCGCACCGTTTGCGCCGCGGCAACAGCACGATCGGATTCATCGTATCGCGCATCGCCGCCGATGAAGCCGAAATTCTCTCGGTTGCCGTCGCTCCGAAATATCGCGGCAGGGGATATTCGCGCGATCTGCTGCGAACGCATCTCGGTCATCTGGCCGGTCATGGTCTGAAGACTGTTTTCCTCGAAGTGGAAGAAAATAACCGCCCCGCCCGCTCGCTTTACCAAAGAGCCGGTTTTCGCGTCGTGGGACGGCGCGAACGCTACTATAAGGACTCCGGCGGCGATCAATTGAACGCCGTCGTGATGCAGCGAGACTTGTCGTAAGCCTTACCCGGTGGCAAAACAGGCGGGTTCAAGGGACATCGAGCCATGACCGCATTGAAATCCGTGCCAGCCGGCAGCCTCACAGACATTGAAAAGCGGTGCGCGGGGACCGGCATGCGGATGACGGAGCAGCGCCGCGTCATCGCACGCGTGCTCGCCGAGTCGCACGACCATCCCGATGTCGAGGAACTTTACGCACGCTGCGTGGCGGTGGACGACAAGATTTCGATCTCGACCGTCTATCGCACGGTCAAGCTATTTGAGGATGCCGGCATCATCGAGCGTCATGATTTCCGCGAGGGCCGCGCGCGCTATGAACAGATGCGCGACAATCATCACGACCATCTCATCAATCTGCGCGACGGCAAGGTGATCGAATTCACCTCCGAACAGATCGAAAAATTGCAGGCGGAAATCGCACGCAAGCTCGGCTTTAAACTCGTCGATCACCGGCTGGAGCTGTATTGCGTGCCGCTCGACGATACAAAAGACGACAAATCCTGAGCCGTTTCGGGACATTCGGCCTCTAGCGGCTAGATTCCGGCCCGATTGCGCTATATCTGAGCGCCATGCCGATCCACGACATCCTCGCCTCACGATGACCGAGCCGCGCAAGCTGCACATCAAGTCATACGGCTGTCAGATGAATGTCTACGATGCACAGCGCATGGTGGACACGCTGACACCGGAAGGATTCGTGGAAACGTCCAGCGCGGACGACGCGGACCTCGTGATCCTCAACACCTGCCACATTCGCGAGAAGGCTTCGGAAAAAGTTTATTCCGAACTTGGAAGGCTGCGCGAGGCCAAGGGCGAAGCCGCGCGCAACGGCCGCGATATGCGGATCGTCGTCGCCGGATGCGTCGCGCAGGCGGAAGGCAGCGAGATCATCCGGCGCGAGCGCGCTGTCGATGTCGTAGTGGGCCCTCAGAGCTATCATCATCTTCCGCAACTCTTGAAGCGCGCAAAGGCTGAAGGCCGCGCCATCGAGACCGAATTTCCCGTCGAAGATAAATTCGCCTCGCTGCCGCAACCGAAACCGAATGCAATTCGCGCACGCGGCATCTCGTCGTTCGTCACCGTTCAGGAAGGTTGCGACAAGTTCTGCACCTTCTGCGTCGTGCCTTACACGCGCGGCATGGAAGTTTCCCGTCCTGTCGCCCGCATCGTCGACGATGTGAAGCGTCTCGTCGATAATGGCGTGCGCGAGATCACGCTGATTGGGCAGAACGTCAACGCCTTCCACGGCGAAGGCGAAAACGGAAAGCCTTCCTCACTCGGTGCGCTGCTGCATCGCCTCGCCGCAATTCCCGGAATCCTACGCTTGCGCTACTCGACGAGCCATCCGCGCGATGTCAACGATGCGCTGTTCGATGCACACCGCGATATTCCGGCCGTCATGCCTCTGGTGCATCTTCCGGTGCAGTCGGGATCGGATCGAATTCTTGAGGCCATGAATCGCAAACATACCGCTGCCGATTATCGCCGGACCATCGACCGGTTCCGCAAGGCGCGCGAAGACATTGCATTTTCATCGGATTTTATCGTCGGATTCCCGTCGGAGACCGAGGAAGACTTTTCGGCAACACTCGCGCTGGTGAAGCAAATCGGTTACGCTGGCGCATATTCGTTCAAGTATTCGCCTCGGCCGGGCACACCGGCTGCGGATATGCAGGAGACGGTCACGACACGCGTGATGGACGAACGATTGACGCGGCTTCAAGGGCTGATCGACAGCCAGCAGGCTGCCTTCAACGCTGCGGCGATCGGCAAGACGGTCGACGTGCTGTTCGAGCGCGATGCGCGTCATCAGGGCCAGATCGTCGGACGCACGGCCTATCTTCAGCCCGCTCATGTTTACGCGTCGCCGGACATTGTCGGCCGCGTCCTTCCCGTCGCCATCGAAAGCCTCGACCGTTACAGCCTGATCGGCACGCTCGCGCCGTCAGTGCCGCCGCAGCGAACCGGCAACGAAAATTTCTCGCCCGCAATGAGCCACGGAGCCTGAACCCTTGCCAAAAAGCGCATCGGATTCACCGACCCTCGTCCCTGGCCGCAAAAACGACCGCGATCTTCAAAAGCAGCACGAGACCCAGATTGTCGTCGCGTTCGACGACAATGGAGCCGCGTCGTCGCTCGTCGGACCGTATGGACAGAATCTCGCGCTGATCGAGCGCCGTCTGGGTATTGTCGCCGACTCGCGCGGCAATCACATCACCATCGCCGGCTCTCAGGATGCCTGCGACGCCGCGCGGCGCGTACTCGAGATGCTTTACGAGCAGGCCATGCGCGGACAGGACATCGCGCAGGGCGATGTCGAGGGCGCGATACGTGCTGTCATCGCGCAGGGATCGCTGTTCGAGTTCGATCCGAAATCCGCCAAATCCCAGTTCGAGGAAATCAATCTGCGCAAGCGCCCGGTGCGGGCGCGTACCGCCGCACAGGATTCCTACATTCGCGCGCTCAAGCGCAACGAAATGGTGTTCGGCATCGGCCCCGCCGGCACCGGCAAAACGTGGCTTGCCGTTGCGCAGGCGTGCCAATTGTTCGAGCGCAAGGAAGTCGACCGCATCATCCTGTCGCGGCCTGCGGTCGAAGCCGGCGAGCGGCTCGGATTCCTTCCCGGCGACATGCGCGAGAAGGTCGATCCGTATTTGCGGCCGATCTACGACGCACTTTACGATCTTATGGATTCCCGTATCGTCGAGCGCGCGCTTCAGAGCGGCGAGATCGAAATCGCGCCGCTTGCGTTCATGCGCGGCCGCACACTGACGAATGCATGCGTCATTCTCGATGAAGCGCAGAACACCACATCGATGCAGATGAAGATGTTTCTGACGCGGCTTGGCGAGAACAGCCGCATGATTATCACCGGCGATCCGAGTCAGGTCGATTTGCCGAACGGACAGCCGTCAGGTCTGGCAGAGGCCGCACGGCTGCTCGACGGCGTCGAAGGCATCGCGCAGGTGAAGTTCACGGGCGCAGACGTCATTCGTCATGAACTGGTGGCGCGCATTGTCGCCGCCTACGAAGGCGCGCCGAAACCGTCCGGTCCAATGAAGTCGTGACGCGTTGAAATCATCAGATCGAACCGAGCATAGACGACCGCGACCGATGGCTTTGCCGAATGCACCCGAAACCGAAGTTCTTATCACTGCCGGCTGCTGGCAGGATGCAAGCGATGCCGAGGCCATCATCCATCGTGCCATCGAAGCCGCGGCGGCAATCGTCGATGCGGAAACTTTCGACGCGGAACTCGCGATCATGCTCACCGATGACGATGGAATTAGAACACTCAACAAGAACTGGCGCGGCATCGACAAGCCGACCAATGTCCTGTCGTTTCCGGCCTTGCAACCGGCCGGCCCTCGCGACGATGACGATGCCCCGCGCATGCTCGGCGACATCGCCATTGCCTATGAGACGACGCGCGCCGAGGCTGACGCCGAACGCAAGCCGTTTGAAAATCACCTCAGCCATCTTGCGATTCACGGCTTCCTTCACCTGATCGGTTACGACCATGAAAAGGATGACGACGCGGAAGTCATGGAAGAACTCGAGCGGCGGATTCTTTCCCAGCTCGGCATTCCCGACCCCTACGCAATCGAAGGCCAGGTGAACTAGGTGCCCGACCAGGATTCCGACAAACCGCAAACTACGGGCAGCGAAGGCCAGCTTGTTCCCGTGCAGCAGGGCGAGGTCCTGCGGCCATCGTCAGAACTGTGGCTGATGCGCGCTCTGCGCACGCTGTTCGGCTGGAAGCCCGGCTCGGCGCGCGCGGATCTGCAAGTGGTGCTCGATGCGACGACGCCGGACGAGACCAGCTTTTCCGCCATCGAACGCACAATGCTGCGCAACATCCTCGGCCTGCACGACCGGCGGATTTCCGAAATCATGGTGCCGCGCGGAGACATCGTAGCCGTCAAGCGCGATATATCGCTCGGCGAACTGATGAGCCTGTTCGAGAGCGCGGCGCATTCGCGGCTCGTCGTCTACAACGACACGCTCGACGATCCCGAGGGTTTCGTTCACATCCGCGACCTGCTCGGTTTCATGACATCGAAAGCGAAAGTCGATCCGGCAGTCAATGAGAAGCGCAAGAAGCCGTTTCCAGCCGGTCTCGATCTGAAGTCCGTCAATCTCGGAGTATCGCTGGCCGACGCCGACATCATGCGCAAGCCGCTCTATGTGCCGCCGTCGATGCCGGCAATCGATCTTCTCGCGCAGATGCAAACGACGCGCGTGCATATCGCGCTTGTGATCGACGAATATGGCGGCACCGACGGGCTGGTGTCGATCGAAGACATCGTCGAACAGATCGTCGGCGAGATCGACGATGAGCACGACAATGACGAAGCGCCCTCCGTCGAGAAGCAGATGGACGGTTCGTTCATCGCGGACGCACGTGCGAGCCTCGAAGACGTGAAAGCCGAAATCGGCGAAGCGTTCGACATCGGCGAGGCGAAGGAGGCCGTCGATACGCTGGGCGGTTATCTTGTGACGCAGGTCGGACGGCTGCCCGTGCGCGGCGAAGTGATTTCCGGACCGGGCGATTTCGAGATCGAGGTGCTCGACGCCGATCCGCGGCGCGTGAAGCGTGTCAGAATTGGAACCCACAAGGAGCGGTCCAATCTGCGGCACCGTGAAACGCGCCGCCGCGAGGCCGCAGCCGATGCTGCGAACGCGCAACCTGCGCCAACAACCGGCGCGCCCAGCGATCGCACGGGCCTTAAATGAAATCGTTGCGCGCGATTGCATCCGAAATCGTTCTCGCCTGGGGATGGAAGCGAACCTTCATCGCGTTCGCAAGCGGCGCGCTGTCTGCGCTGGCGATGGCGCCGTTCGATGCCTGGCCGATTTTGTTTCTGACGATGCCGGTGGCCGTCTGGCTGATTGACGGGGCCGGCGCAGGACGGCTCGGCGGTATTCTCGCCGCCGCACTCAGCGGCTGGTGGTTCGGGTTTGGTTTTTTTCTGGCCGGACTTTATTGGGTCGGTTACGCGTTTCTGGTCGATGCGCAGACCTTCGCGTGGCTGCTTCCGATTGCGGTCATGGGCCTTCCGGCCGGACTCGCGATTTTCATGGCGTTCGGCTTCGGGCTCGCGCGGGCCATCTGGACCGGCGACGCCTCGCGCATTCTCGCGCTGGCCTGCGCGCTCACTATCAGCGAGTGGCTGCGCGGACATATCCTGACGGGATTTCCCTGGAATGCGTTGGGCTATGCACTGACCGAGCCGCTTGCTCTGGCGCAAAGCGCATCGCTGGTCGGACTGTGGGGGATGACGTTCATCGCAATCGCGGTGTCCGCCAGTCCCGCCGCATTGATCGATGATCGCGCGAAGTCACACCGTCCGTGGATGCCGCTTGCGCTGTCGCTCGCACTGCTTGCCGCAATGGGGACGTTCGGCGTGCTCCGCCTGCAATCCAATCCGACGAAATTCGTCGACAATGTCAAATTGCGGCTGATGCAGCCTAATTTGCAGCAGGACGTGAAATTCAACTACGGGGCCAAGCAGGAGGTGATGAACAAATACATCTCGCTCTCCGACCGCGCGACAGGACCGCAATCGACCGGCGTTCGCGATGCGACGATTCTGATCTGGCCGGAATCCGCGTTTCCGTTTTTCCTCGCGCGCGAAGCGGACGCGATGGCGCAGATTGCGAACCTTCTGCCCGAAGGCACGGTTTTAATTACCGGCGCGATCCGTCCGCCGGACCAGCCGCCGAACACTCAAATTACGCGCGCGTACAATTCAATCTACGCCATCGATCACGACGGCACGATCCTGTCGGTCTACGACAAGCTGCACCTCGTTCCGTTCGGCGAATATCTGCCGTTCCAGCGCGCGATGGAGAGGCTGGGCTTCGTACAGCTGACGAAGGTCGCCGGCGGATTTATTCCCGGAACTCTCCGCCGCACGATAGCCTTGCCAAAAGCGCCGCGTGTCCTTCCGCTCATCTGCTACGAAGCGATTTTTCCAGGCGACATCGTTTCGGGCAACGATCGTCCGGGCTGGATCGTCAATCTGACCAACGACGGCTGGTTCGGCATCAGCACCGGCCCCTACCAGCACCTGCAACAGGCCCGTCTGCGAGCCATCGAAGAAGGCCTGCCCCTCGTTCGTTCAGCGAACACGGGAATTTCCGCCGTGTTCGACTCAATGGGACGGATTGTCTCGCGTCTCGATCTTGGCGTCGAAGGTGTACTTGATTCTGGTCTACCAGCAGCCGGCGAACCGGCGCCTTACGTTCGATTTAGAGACATTCCGGTCGTTATCTTTGTGGCAATGACACTGCTGCTCATCATTCGCAGGCGCATGGTGAAACCAAGTTTCTGAACCGGCGTAGTTGCCTGGATAGTTCGGTTATGAAACCTTGGGCGGTAAGCGGCGGGCCGGTATGAGCATGCGGATCGAGGACTCGGACTTAACCCAAGTTTTTCATCGAATTTCCGGCATCCGTTTGACCTTCTCCAACAGGAAGGCGTATTCCCGCCGGATAGTCCGCGATAACGAGTTCTTATTTTAACTGCGCTTGGTGGAGATTTTCGATGACGGCGAAGGCGCCAAACCCTGTTGACAAATATGTCGGCAGCCGCGTGCGCATGCGCCGGATCATGCTCGGCATGAGTCAGGAGAAACTCGGCGACTCGCTGGGGCTGACATTTCAGCAGGTGCAGAAATACGAAAAGGGCACCAACCGCATCGGCGCGAGCCGCCTGCAACAGATTGCGGAAATTCTTCAGGTGCCGGTGTCGTTCCTGTTCGAGGGCGGACCCGCCGGAGCAATGGTGGATGGCGGCATGAGCGAAGCGCCCTCGCCCACTTATGTGTCGGATTTCCTTGCGACAGCCGAAGGCCTTGCGCTGGCGCGCGCGTTCACCAGCATTGCAGACCCCAAACTCCGCCGCAGCATTGTGGATCTCGTCGAGCAGATGGCGTCGCGGGAAACTCCCGGCCGGCGCTGAAAATTCCGCGTGCGCGCGCTGCGGAAGTGCGGCACATGTCTGAACCATGTCGGACGAACAAACATCCCGCAGCGACCGCAACCACGGTTCGTTTTTCGGCCGCCGCAAGGGACACAAACTTCGTATTCATCAGGCCAGTCTGATTGAAACGCTGCTGCCGCGGCTGGCACTCGACATCGCTCGTCCTTGCGATGGAAATATCAAGACGCTGTTCGGCTCCGCCGTCGACAATGCGAGACTCGAAATCGGCTTCGGCGGCGGCGAGCATCTGATCGCCGAAGCGCGCGCCCATCCACAAACCGGATTCATCGGATGCGAGCCCTACGTCAACGGCATGGCGAAGATTCTCACGCAGATTGAGACACACAACATCGCCAATGTCCGGCTGTTTGCCGGCGATGCCGCCGAACTTCTTGCGTGGCTTCCTCCGTCAAGTCTTTCACGTATCGATCTCATTCACCCCGACCCGTGGCCGAAGAAGCGCCACTGGAAACGGCGGTTCGTTCAGGATGCGACAATTGCAGCAATGGCGAGGCTGCTGAAACCCGGCGGCGAATTCCGCTTCGTCTGCGACATCGACAGCTATTGCGCTTGGACACTCTCTCATATGCAGCGTGCGCGCGATTTTCTCTGGACGGCAGCGAAAGCCGACGACTGGCGCCTGCCTTGGGATGGCTACACCATGACTCGCTATGGCCGCAAAGCCGACCGTGAAGGCCGCAAGGCGGCCTATCTGATTTTCAAGAGGGTGTAGAGGTCAGACCGTTTTCGTCTTGTCGCGCGTGCGCCAGAACGTCAGCACACGCTGCGCGGTTGCCTGCGACAGCCGCTCGAAATTGACGCGCGCTTCTTCAATGTCCGGACCTGACGGAATCTTGCCCGGACCGAGCCGCAGCACAACAAGCGCGCGCACGGTCGCCCAGTCGAGACCGATCGATTTTCCGAGAATCAAAATCGGATCGTAGCGGTCGCCGAGCACGAGCTGGTTCACAGTCGACAGCCGCATGCCGGAAATCGCCGACAGCGCCGCGACGGCCTCCTCATACTTGTGCTCCTTTGCAAACGCCAGGAGAGCCGCCTCGTTGAGATTGCCTTCGCGATGAAGTGCGAGGATCGCGCGCTGCGCGGGCGCAAAGTCGCGGGTGACGAGCTGCGCTTTCGGCGCGCCGGAAATCTCGACCATCGCCTTGTTGATGGCAGCTTTCTGTTTTGGCTTGGCGATGTCGAAGAGTTTTCGCCGAACCATATCGACGGATTTCGACAACAGCTCTTTCAAAAGGTTTGGCGAAATATCGTCGCGCTGTCCCACCGCAAGCGCCAGCATTCCGTCGTCGGTCGCACGCTTCACCAGCCCCGAATAGCCGCTTTCGGAAAACTGCGCTCCGGCGTTGCCGGCGACCGTGCGCACGACATCGCGGTCGCCGCGCCTGAGAATGACATCGGTCACTGACGTCGAGAGTGCCGAACGCTCCGAGATGGCGGCGAGATGCGATTGCCCCTTCATTCGCGCAATATCGATCAGCGTCGGCTCGTCGATCAGCGGCGATTTGCTCAGGATCGGGCCAGCGATGCGAATTTCGTCCTCGCGCGCCAGTTGTTTCACGAGTGTCGGCGGCGCGTTTTCGAGTGTCGAAAGCCGTTCGGCGAGACTGATGCGCGTATCGATCTCGGTTGCGGGAACCAGGCCGATCAGGATGTCGTCGAACAACTCGACATGCTGGGCTTCGAAATGCTCGGCGCCCTTCAGGAACAGGCCCGAAATCCGCTCAATCGCCTCCGCACGCTTCTTGGGCGTGCCGTTTTTGACGATTTCGTCGAGTTCCGGAATGAGGGAGAAGGCTGCTGCCATGATTGTCTCAGTCGCCACCAGGTCAGGAGCTTGGCGCCAATCTAGGGGTCCGAGGTGAAAGAAGGGTTAGCTAAACCGCCGGAACAGGCCTCAAACACCGCTAAAATCGGCTCTGACGCCTTGCCGCTGGGGGCCCAAAACGCTATATTCCTTCCAACAATCAATTCTCATACGACAGCGTAGGAGAGTGGGCCCCTCGGGACCCGCTCTTTTTTATTACTTGAGCAGGCTTTCCTGTTCGTCCCGACCACGAACCGAAGACCCGTTTTGACCCTGACGATGACCGATCTGACCGGCGCTCCTGCGGGAGCCGACACACTCAACGAGCTTCTGGCTGAACCGCGCCTTGTGGTTGAGCCGGGCCTCGGTGCGCGTGTCGCGACGGTCGCCGCTCCGGTTCTCGAAGCCATGGGCTACCGGCTGGTGCGGATCAAAATCTCGGGCGAAGCCGGCTGCACGGTGCAGATCATGGCGGAACGGCCAGACGGCTCGATGCAGATCGAGGATTGCGAAGCCATCTCCAAGGCTCTGTCGCCGGTGATGGACATTGCGGATCCCGTGCAGCGCGCCTACCGGCTGGAGATTTCGTCACCCGGCATAGACCGGCCGCTGGTTCGCAAATCGGACTTCGAGCGTTACGCGGGGCATCTCGTGCGGATCGAAATGGCAAACCCGCATGACGGCCGCAAGCGTTTCCGCGGAATCATTCAAAGCGTCGAGGGCGCAAATGTGCGCATCGCGCGGGAAGACGCCAAGCCCGATCACAAAGGCGCGCAGGAAATTGAATCGTTGCTGCCTATCGAAGACATTGCAGCTGCAAACCTCGTTCTGACTAACGCACTGATCGCAGAATCCATGCGCCGGGGCCGCGATGCCGAGCGAAACCAGCTTGAACAATCCGGTGCCGTGCCGCAACCGCCGCCTCACGCGCGCATGGCGCGCGAAAAGCGCGACCTGAAGAAGAGTTTCAAACCCAAACCGAAATCGAAACCGACCAACACCAAAGCCCATCGCCTCGCCACCGAAGCCAAAAAGCGCGCAGGCGTTACTGACACTCACGAAGGAGACTGAGCCATGGCAGCTGTCAGCGCCAACAAACTTGAATTGCTGCAAATTGCAGACGCGGTTGCGCGCGAGAAATCGATCGACCGCGGCATCGTCATCTCGGCGATGGAAGACGCGATCGCCAAAGCCGCGCGTGCGCGCTATGGCTCGGAGACCGACGTGCATGCCGAGATCAATCCGAAGACCGGCCAGCTCGCGCTGTCGCGTCACATGCTCGTGGTTGAGGCGGTCGAGAATTCCTCAAACCAGATTTCCCTGAAGGACGCGCAGAAGGCCAATCCGGGCGCACAGGTCGGCGACACGATTGCCGATACGCTGCCGCCGCTCGAATATGGACGCATCGCCGCGCAATCCGCCAAGCAGGTCATCGTGCAGAAGGTGCGCGAGGCCGAGCGTGATCGCCAATATCAGGAATTCAAGGATCGCATCGGCGAAATCGTCAACGGCATCGTCAAGCGCGTCGAGTATGGCAGCGTGATCGTCGATCTCGGCCGTGGCGAAGCGATTGTCCGCCGCGACGAAATGCTTCCGCGCGAAGTGTTCCGCAACGGCGACCGCGTCCGCGCCTATCTGTTCGACGTGCGCCGCGAAACGCGCGGTCCGCAGATTTTCCTGTCGCGCACGCATCCGCAATTCATGGCGAAACTGTTCGCGCAGGAAGTGCCGGAAATCTACGACGGCATCGTTGAGATCAAGGCTGTGGCCCGCGACCCCGGATCGCGCGCAAAGATCGGCGTGATCTCGCGCGATTCATCCGTCGACCCGGTCGGCGCCTGCGTCGGCATGCGCGGCTCGCGCGTGCAGGCGGTCGTGAACGAGTTGCAGGGCGAGAAGATCGACATCATCCCGTGGTCGCAAGACATCGCAACCTTCGTCGTCAACGCGCTCGCGCCTGCCGAAGTCGCCAAGGTCGTGATCGACGAAGAGCGCGAACGTATTGAAGTCGTCGTGCCGGATACCCAGCTATCCCTTGCCATCGGGCGGCGCGGACAGAACGTGCGTCTCGCTTCGCAGCTCACCGGATGGGACATCGACATCCTGACCGAGCAGGAAGAATCGGAGCGCCGTCAGGCCGACTTCGAGAATTCGACCCGCGTATTCGTCGAAGCACTCAATGTGGACGAAGTGGTCGGTCAGCTGCTGGCATCGGAAGGCTTTTCCTCGATCGAGGATCTGGCGCTAGTCGATCCCCGCGAACTGACGAGCATCGAAGGTTTCGACGAGGAGACGGCAGCCGAATTGCAGAGCCGCGCACGCGAATATCTCGATCAGCAGGAAGCTGAACTCGAAGCCAAGCGAAAGGAACTCGGCGTGGAAGATGCTTTGAAAGACCTGCCGGGCGTCACCTCGAAGATGCTGGTGAAGTTCGGTGAGAACGACATCAAGACCGTCGAGGATTTGGCCGGCTGTGCAACCGACGATCTGACCGGCTGGATCGAGCGCAAGGACGGCGAGACGACCAAGCATCCGGGCTTCCTGGATGCCAACGAAATCTCGCGCGACGACGCCGAGACCCTCATCATGCAGGCGCGTCTTGCGGCTGGATGGATCACCGAAGCGGATCTGGCGAAGCCCGCCGAGGAGGCCGAGGCCTCCGAAGAACCGACGGCGTAAGGAGATGCCTCGCGCATGCTCGCAGTCGCCGATCCCGCCGATCTCGATCAGGGACCCCGGACCAAGTCCGGGGTCGAGCGGATGTGCGCGGTCACGCGGCAGGTTGCGAGCGTCGATAATCTGATCCGCTATGTGGCTTCGCCCTCGGGCGAGGTCATTCCCGATCTCAAGCGAAAACTTCCGGGACGCGGATTGTGGATTTCACTGTCGCATTCGGCCGTCGCCGAAGCAGCGAAGCGCGGTGTTTTCGCCAAGAGCTTCAAGCGGGAGCTCAAGGTTTCCAGGACGCTGGCCGACGATACCGACCGGCTGATTGTAAGAAGCCTCATCGACGCGCTCGCCATGGCAGGCAAAGCCGGACAGGTCGTTTCAGGCTTTGCGAAGGTCGAGGCCGCAATCGATGGACGACAGGCTGTCGCTTTGATTCACGCCACGGACGGTGCTCCGGACGGAATCCGCAAGCTGAACGCCAAATTCGGAGGCGCTGTTACGCCAAATGCTCCGGATTCGGCTGGTTTTCCGGTCGTCAGTGTCCTGACCAAGGATGAATTGGATTTGGCACTTGGGCGGGCAAATGTGGTACATGCTGCCCTGCTCGCGGGCCCGGCAAGCAAGACCTTCTTAACTCGTTGCCAGATGCTCATCCGGTACCGGATGACGGCAGGCGACAAGGTGAGCGGCGCGATAAGAAACGAGACTTGAATCGAACATCGGGCGCACCGGCACGATGGCATGCGAGCGAAATGAACGGATTGGACTGTTGAATGGCCGATAAAGACTCTGGCGAAAAAAAATTGGGCGTCGGTACCAAAACTCTGTCGCTGAAACCGCGGATAGAGACCGGCACCGTGCGCCAGAGCTTCAGTCATGGCCGCTCCAAGCAGGTCGTCGTCGAAAAGAAGACGAAGCGCCGCGTTGCGGGCGAGACGGCACCGGCAGTCGAGGCGGCCCCCGCCCCCGTTGCCAAGGAAGCGCCGGCAAAAGCTCCCGCGAAAGCGCCGGCGAAAACAGCGCGCGGCGGCGTTCTGCTGCGAACCCTCACTGACGACGAGCAGACCGCGCGCGCCAGTGCTCTCGCCGACGCAAAGGTCCGCGAGGAAGAAGAGCGCCGTATTGCGGAAGCGGAAGCTGCGCGCCGCAACACCAAGGAATACAAGGAACAGCAGGAGCGCGAAGCGGCTGAAGCTCGCCGCAAGGCTGAGGAAGACCGCCATCGCGCCGACGAAGAGGCGAAGGCGAAGGCCGAACGCGAAGCCAAGAAACGTTTCGGCGACAGCGAAACTAAGTCTGCCACCGTTACGCCTCTGCGGCCGGGTCGTGCCGTCGCGGCGGAAGCGGACGACGATGAAGGCCCGCGTCAGGTTCGTCGCGGTCCGGGAGGCGTTATCCGTCCTGCGGCCGCTCCAAAGACAACTCACAAGCCCGGTCCCGCGAAGGAACGCGGGCGTCTGACCATTTCGACAGCGTTGAATGCCGACGACGTTCGCGAGCGTTCGATTGCATCGTTCCGCCGGCGCACCCAGCGCCTGAAGGGGCATGCGTCGAACGAGCCGAAGGAAAAGCTGATTCGCGAGGTTGTGATTCCCGAAGCAATCACGATTCAGGAACTCGCCAACCGTATGACCGAACGCGCGGTGGACGTAATACGTCTGCTGATGAAGCAGGGCGCGATGCACAAGATCACCGACGTGATCGACGCGGACACCGCGCAGCTCATCGCCGAGGAAATGGGTCACAGCGTCAAGCGCGTTGCGGCAAGCGACGTCGAGGAAGGCTTGTTCGACGTTGCCGACGATCACGCGACTGACACCACGCCGCGCGCGCCGGTCGTCACTGTCATGGGTCACGTCGATCACGGCAAAACATCGCTGCTCGACGCCCTGCGCCACGCCAATGTCGTCAGTGGCGAAGCCGGCGGCATTACCCAGCACATCGGCGCCTATCAGGTCACGTCGCCGGAAAGCGGCAAGAAGATCACCTTCATCGATACGCCCGGCCACGCTGCATTCACGGCGATGCGCGCGCGCGGCGCGAAAGTCACCGACATCGTCATTCTTGTTGTCGCAGCCGATGACGGCGTGATGCCGCAGACCATCGAAGCGATCAATCACGCCAAGGCCGCGAAAGTGCCGATGATCGTTGCGATCAACAAGATCGACAAACCGGATGCCAAGCCCGAGCGCGTGCGCACCGAACTGTTGCAGCATGAAGTGCAGGTCGAATCGTTCGGCGGCGAAGTGGTCGATGTCGAGGTTTCGGCGAAGAACAAAACCAATCTCGACAAGCTGCTTGAGATGATCGCGCTGCAAGCCGATCTGCTCGATCTCAAGACCAATCCGGATCGCCCCGCCGAAGGAACCGTCATCGAAGCCAAGCTCGATCGCGGCCGCGGCCCGGTTGCGACCGTTCTGGTTCAGCGCGGCACGCTGCGCGTCGGCGACATCATCGTTGCTGGTGCCGAGATGGGCCGCGTTCGCGCGCTCATCAACGATCAGGGCGAAACCGTCGAAGAGGCAGGTCCGTCTGTTCCTGTCGAAGTTCTCGGCTTCAACGGACCGCCCGAAGCCGGCGATCGTCTGGCCGTTGTGCCGAATGAAGCGCGCGCCCGCGAAATCACCGATTACCGTGCGCATCAGAAGCGCGAGAAGCTGTCGGCATCGAGCGGCATGCGCGGCTCGCTCGAACAGATGATGTCGCAGCTCAAGACCACGGGCCGCAAGGACTTCCCGCTGATCGTGAAAGCCGACGTGCAGGGTTCGCTCGAAGCTATTCTCGGATCGCTGGAAAAACTCGGCACCGATGAAGTCGCCGCACGCGTGCTTCACGCTGGCGTCGGCGGCATTTCCGAATCCGACGTGACGCTCGCCGAAGGCTTCAATGCCGCGATTATCGGCTTCAGCGTCCGCGCCAACAAGGAAGCGGCCGCGACCGCCAAGCGCAACGGCATCGAAATCCGCTACTACAACATCATCTACGACCTCGTCGACGACGTGAAGAAAGCGATGTCCGGCCTGCTCGCGCCGACGCTGCGCGAAACCATGCTCGGCAACGCGCAGATCCTCGAAGTGTTCAACATTTCCAAGGTCGGCAAGATCGCCGGCTGCCGCGTCACCGACGGCACCGTGGAACGCGGCGCGAATGTGCGCCTGATCCGCGACAACGTCGTCGTGCACGAAGGCAAGCTCTCGACGCTGAAACGCTTCAAGGACGAAGTCAAAGAAGTGCAGTCCGGACAGGAATGCGGCATGGCATTCGAGAACTATCAGGACATGCGCGTCGGCGACGTGATCGAATGTTATCGCGTGGAGACCATTCAACGCTCCTTGTAAGTCCAAGTCTTACAGGCGCGGTGAATTCTCCTCGTCATTGCCGGGCTTGACCCGGCAATCCATCAAGCAAGGTTGGAATTTTTTCAAAGCGAGATAGATGCCCGGGTCAAGCCCGGGCATGACAACTTTTTCCCTGGATTGAACATGGCGGCCAATCGCAAAAAAGAATATTCGCGCAGCGCCGGATCAGGTGCATCGCAACGCCAATTGCGCGTCGGCGAGCTGATCCGTCATGCCATGTCCGACATCCTGAGCGCAGGCGGGGTGCATGACGACACGCTAAGCGGCCACATCGTCACGGTGCCCGAAGTGCGCATGTCGCCCGACCTCAAGCTCGCGACCGTTTACATCATGCCGCTCGGCGGACGTGACATCGATGAAGTGATCGCGGCTCTTGCGCGCAACAAGAAGTTTCTGCGCGGCGAAGTCGCGCATCGCGTTAACCTGAAATTCGCACCCGATCTCCGATTCCGCGCCGACGAGCGATTCGATGAAGCGGAACGGATCGAGAAATTACTGAGAACGCCTGCGGTCCAGCGCGACCTCAAAACAGATTCGGACGAAACGTGATGGTTGTGACGACTCCGGGAAGCGCAATCGCGCCTCAAAATGGCGATGCGAACGAGTCGCGCGAAAATAATTTTTCGCCGGATTCGCGCGGCGAAAAGCGTCAACAGCAGCCGCGCCGTGAAAAATTCGACGTGCATGGCTGGGTCATTCTGGACAAACCGATCGGCATGACATCGACCCACGCGGTCGCTGTGGTGAAGCGATTGTTCAGCGCCAAGCGCGCGGGCCATGCCGGCACGCTCGATCCTTTGGCGACAGGCGGATTGCCCATCGCTCTCGGCGAGGCGACCAAAACCGTTCCCTATGTGATGGACGGCCGCAAACGCTATCGCTTCACGGTGTGCTGGGGCGAAGAGCGCGACACCGACGACACCGAAGGCCGCGTCACGCAAACCAGCAGTGCATGCCCTGACGAACAGACCATTCGCGCGCTGCTTCCGCAATTCACCGGAACCATCGAGCAGATTCCACCGCAATATTCCGCGATCAAGGTGCAGGGCGAGCGCGCCTATGACATCGCCCGCGACGGAGAGGTTGTCGCCCTCCAGCCGCGTCCGGTTGAAATTCACGAGTTAACGCTCGTTGCCCATGAAACAGGCGGCCGAACGACCTTCGAGGCCGAATGCGGCAAGGGCACCTATGTCCGGGCACTGGCCCGCGATATGGGCCGGATTCTGGGCTGTTACGGCCATATTTGCGCGCTCCGGCGCACGCTTTGCGGCCCATTCGACGAATCGGACATGATTCCTCTGGTAGAACTGGAGGGGTTATGCGATAGAGCCGCGTCCGGCGAGGGGAACCTCGCCGACGCGCTACTGCCCGTTGAGACCGCGCTGGACGACATCCCGGCACTGGCCGTCACACGGGCTGATGCCGCAAGGCTCCACATGGGCCAGGCGGTTTTATTGCGCGGACGGGATGCGCCAAATTCAAACGGCACAGTCTATGTCACCGTCGGAGGCCGTCTTCTGGCCCTCGCCGAACTTGGCAATGGCGAACTCATCCCCAAGCGCGTGTTCAACCTGACCGGGCTCACTGCCTCCGGTCGCAACAACGAGAGAGTTTGACGATGTCGATTGCCGCAGAACGTAAAGCGGATCTCATCAAGAAGAACGCCACCAAGAAAGGCGACACTGGTTCGCCCGAGGTGCAGGTCGCGATCCTTTCGGAACGCATCAACAACCTGACCGAGCATTTCAAGACCCACGGCAAGGACAATCATTCGCGCCGCGGCCTTCTGAAGCTCGTGTCCACCCGCCGTTCGCTTCTCGATTATGTGAAGCGCAAGGACGAGAAGCGTTACAAGGCGCTGCTCGATAAGCACAACATTCGCCGCTAACAGTTTCACGCGCGCATTGTATGCGCGCGTTTCGCATTGTCGTTTTGAAAACGGCCATGCGGCGTGTCCAGCAGCAATCCGGCTTCTGGGCGATAACGGGTAATAGGCCCGGACCATCGAAAGGATGGACGCCATTTCAAACCTGAGAACCATGGCAGGATCGCCGGACGCTGATATTTCGTCAGCGTCTCGCAATCTTGCGCATGGTTTTTTCGTTTCAGGCGTCCGTTCTTTCGGTCATTCATGAAAGAACAAGACAATGTTTAAGCCTCATTCAGTCGAGATCGACTGGGGTGGACGTCCCCTCAAGCTCGAAACCGGAAAGATCGCACGTCAGGCCGACGGCGCCGTCATCGCCACCTACGGCGAGACCATCGTGCTCGCGACCGTCGTTGCTGCGAAAGCGCCGCGCGAAGGCGTGGATTTCCTTCCGCTCACTGTCGACTATCAGGAAAAAACCTACGCGGCCGGCCGCATTCCCGGCGGCTATTTCAAGCGCGAAGGCCGTCCGACCGAAAAGGAAACGCTGGTTTCCCGTCTGATCGATCGTCCGATCCGCCCGTTGTTCGCCGACGGCTGGCGCAACGAGACGCAGGTCATCGTCACCGTGCTGTCGCACGACATGGAGAACGATCCTGACATTCTCGCGCTGGTGGCCTCCTCCGCCGCGCTGACGATATCCGGCGTGCCGTTCATGGGTCCGATCGGCGCAGCACGCGTCGGCTTCATCAACGACGAATACGTCCTCAACCCGACGCTCGACGAGATGACCGAAACCAATCTCGATCTCGTCGTCGCCGGCACCGCCACAGCCGTACTGATGGTGGAATCGGAAGCCAAGGAGCTGAACGAAGACATCATGCTCGGCGCAGTGATGTTCGGCCACAAGCACTTCCAGCCGGTCATCAAGGCGATCATCGAACTGGCGGAGAAGGCTGCCAAGGAGCCGCGCGACGTCGTTGCCACCGTCAACGCCGATCTGGAAAAGGAAATCCTCGGCGTCGTCGAGCAGGATCTGCGCAAGGCCTACAGCATCGCGATCAAGCAGGACCGCTACGCCGCCGTCGGTGCCGTCAAGCAAAAGCTGCTTGAGCATTTCTTCAAGGACGGCGAGGAGCCGCGCTTCGAGAAGCTGCGCGTGCTGGACGTGTTCAAGGAAGTCGAAGGCAAGATCGTCCGCTGGAACATTCTCGACACCGGCAAACGCATCGACGGCCGCGACCTGAAAACGGTTCGGCCGATCGTTTGCGAAGTCGGCGTTCTTCCGCGTGCACACGGCTCGGCGCTGTTCACCCGCGGCGAAACGCAGGCGTTGGTTGTCACCACACTCGGCACCGGTGAAGACGAGCAGTATATCGACTCGCTCTCAGGCACCTACAAAGAGCGTTTCCTGCTGCACTACAACTTCCCGCCCTACTCGGTCGGTGAAACCGGCCGCCTCGGCGGCACCAAGCGTCGCGAAATCGGCCACGGCAAACTGGCCTGGCGCGCGATCCATCCGATGCTTCCGGCGGCGCACGAGTTTCCGTACACGCTGCGCGTCGTCTCGGAGATCACCGAGTCGAACGGTTCGTCGTCGATGGCCTCGGTTTGCGGTGCATCGCTCTCGCTGATGGATGCGGGCGTTCCGCTGAAGCGGCCGACCGCAGGCATCGCGATGGGTCTCATTCTCGAAGGCGAGAAGTTCGCGGTTCTGTCCGACATTCTCGGCGACGAGGATCATCTCGGCGACATGGACTTCAAGGTGGCGGGCACCGAAACCGGCATCACGTCGTTGCAGATGGACATCAAGATCGCGGGCATCACCGAAGGGATCATGAAGCAGGCGCTCGCCCAGGCCAAGGACGGACGCATTCACATTCTCGGCGAGATGGCAAAGGCGCTCACAAACGCCCGCGCCGAACTCGGCGAGCATGCGCCCCGCATCGAGATGTTGCAGATTCCGACGGATAAAATCCGTGACGTGATCGGCACCGGCGGCAAGGTGATCCGCGAAATCGTGGAAAAGACCGGCGCCAAGATCAACATCGAGGACGACGGCAGCGTGAAGGTTGCATCCGCGAATGGCGATTCCATCCGCGCGGCGATCAAGTGGATCAAGTCGATCACCTCCGATCCGGAAGTCGGTCAGATTTACGACGGCACTGTCGTGAAGGTCATGGAGTTCGGCGCGTTCGTGAACTTCTTCGGACCCAAGGACGGCCTCGTTCACATCAGCCAGCTCGCCGCCAACCGCGTGCAGAAGACCTCGGACGTCGTCAAGGAAGGCGACAAGGTCAAGGTCAAGCTGCTCGGTCTGGACGATCGCGGCAAGGTTCGCCTGTCGATGAAGGCGGTCGATCAGACCACCGGCGAAGACCTCGAAGGCAAGCAGAAGACAGAGTCTGCGGCCGAGTAATCTCTGCTCTCAAAACAAAAATGAAGGGCGGCTTTTCAGCCGCCCTTTTTTTGTCGGGTATCGCCCGCGCCTTACCTGCGCGAACGGCGTCTGCGGCTTGCGCTGCGGGGATACTCGTTGTGCAGCCATCGCGCCGCCATTCCGCCGATCACGCCGCCGACGATGGGTGCGGCCCAGAACAGCCACAGCGACTGAACGGCCGCCGGTCCGCCGAAAAGCGCGGTAGCGGTCGAGCGCGCCGGATTGAGCGACGCATTGGTGACGGGAATCGCAATGAGATGAAACAGCACCAGCGCAAGACCGATTGCAATCGGCGCAAACGCGACGGGCGCATTTCCCCCTGTCACACTGGCGATGACAAAAACGAACAATCCGGTGATGACGATTTCAAGCAGGCCCGATGAAACCAAAGCATTGGGGCCTGCGATATTCGAGATCGCGGTGAACGTGTTCCATTTGCCCGCCGGCAATCCCGAGAGAATGAACCAGAAAATTGCGGCAGCTACGGCGCCGCCGAGCACCTGAGCGATGATGTAACCCGGCGCCCTGTTGATCTCGAAGCGCCCGGCTGCGACCAGGCCGAGTGTCACCGCAGGATTGAAATGTCCCCCCGAGATCGAGCCGACCGCGAAAGCCATCGCCAGAACTGAAAGTCCGACCGCGAATGCAACCGCAACCAATCCCGCGCTCGGCGCTGAAAACAATCCCGCGCCGCAAACCGCGCTCACCAACGCAAACGTCCCTAAAAATTCCGCGCCAAGCTGTCTTGAATCGAACATGATAAAAATCCCCCGGCTTGAAGACCCGCAAATCAGCAGGCCGATGCGCGATTCTATCATTCGTCACTGATTCGTCATCTCGCGGTTGAACCCTCGTTATTGACGGCGCGGCGGTTTGTGTGCGCCTGCGTTGCGAGATAGATTTGCCGCCGCTGACGAATCTCAATCCGGGAGGAAGTGTCTGATGATGAAGCTCTATTGGGCGCCTCGCACGCGATCGTTCTCTGCAATCTGGATGATGGAGGAAGCCGGACAGCGTTATGAGCGGGTGCTCGTCGATATGTCGGCGAACGCGCAGAAGTCTCCGGACTATCTCGCCATCAACCCGATGGGTAAAGTGCCCGCGCTCAAGGACGGTGACGCCACAATGGCGGAAGCCGCCGCAATCTGTGCCTATGTGGCCGAGCGTTACCCGCAGACGAAGCTCGCACCCCCGCTCGGCGATCCGAGGCGCACGAAATATCTTTATTGGCTGTTCTTCGCGCCGACCTGCATCGAGCCCGCGATCATGCAGATCTACACCAAGATGCAGGTGCCGAGCATGATGGCCGGATGGGGCGAGGCGACGCAGGTGTTCGATGTGCTGGATGCCGCCGTCTCGAAAGGCCCATGGATTCTCGGCGAGGAATTTTCAGCCGCAGACGTGGTCATCTGCTCGGGGCTGAATTTCGCGATCAAGGTTTTCAAAATGGTGCCGACACGGCCGTCGTTCGATCGCTACATCGCAGCGTGTGCTGCGCGGCCCGCATTCCAGCGTGCGTCGGAAATCGCAGCCGGTTGATGCTCAGAGTTCGCCCGCAGCCTTGAGCGCATCCGGATGCGGCATCGAGATGATGTTATAACCGGAATCGACGAAGTGCACTTCGCCGGTCACGCCGCCCGATAGGTCGGACAGCAGATAAAGCGCAGTGCCGCCGAGTTCTTCAAGCGTGACGCCACGGCCGAGCGGCGAGTGCTTTTGCTGAAATGCAAACATCGCGCGCGCGTCGCCGATGCCTGAACCCGCCAGCGTCCGGATCGGTCCTGCGGAAATAGCGTTCACGCGGATATTTTGCCGGCCGTAGTCCGCGGCGAGATAACGCGTCGAGGCTTCGAGCGCGGCCTTCGCAACACCCATCACATTGTAATTCGGCATCACACGCGTCGAACCGCCGAAGGTCAGCGTAACGATGGACCCGCCGTTCGGCATCATTTCGGCAGCGCGCTTTGTGACTTCCGTAAACGAGAAACACGAGATCACCATCGTGCGCGAGAAGTTCTCGCGCGTGGTGTCGGCATAGCGGCCTTTCAATTCGTTCTTGTCCGAAAAACCGATGGCATGCACGAGGAAATCCATCGTGCCCCATTCCTTCTTCAGCGCCGCAAAGGTCGTATCGACGGACGCTATATCCTCGACATCGCAAGGCAACACCAACTTCGCGCCGATCGATTCCGCAAGCGGCTTCACGCGCTTGCCAAGCGCGTCGCCCTGATATGTGAAAGCCAGTTCCGCACCCTGCGCATGAAGTGCTTCCGACATCCCCCATGCGATGGAATGATCGTTGGCGACGCCCATGATGAGCCCGCGCTTGCCTTTCATGAGATCTTTCATCAGCCCCAACCTATGAAATAGTTACGCCTGCACAAAGAGGCCGTTGAAATCACGTTTCGAGGCGCTTGAACACCAGCGTCGCGTTGGTGCCGCCGAAACCGAATGAGTTCGAGAGCACTGCGCCGATTTTGGCGCCGTCGATGCGCTTGCGCGTAATCGGCATGTCGGCGAATGCGGGGTCGAGTTCCTGAATGTTCGCGCTTTCGCAGATGAAACCGTTGTTCATCATCAGGAGCGAGTAGATCGCTTCTTGCACGCCTGTCGCACCGAGCGAATGACCTGTCAGCGACTTGGTCGCCGAAATCGGCGGACATTTGTCACCCGTTCCGAAAACCGCGCGGATCGCGTTGATCTCCGGCGGATCGCCGGCAGGTGTCGATGTGGCGTGCGGATTGATGTAGTCGATCGGGACTTTCACCGTCGACATCGCCATGCGCATGCAGCGTTCCGCGCCCTCGCCGGATGGCGCAACCATGTCGTAGCCATCGGAGGTCGCGCCGTATCCGACGATCTCTCCGTAGATGCGCGCGCCACGCGCTTTTGCGTGTTCGAGTTCTTCCAGCACAACGACGCCCGCGCCGCCGGCGATGACGAAGCCGTCGCGGTTGACGTCGTAGGCGCGCGAGGCTTTCGATGGCGTGTCGTTATATTTCGACGACATCGCGCCCATCGCGTCGAACAGAACTGACAGCGACCAGTCGAGTTCTTCGCAGCCGCCTGCGAAAATGATGTCCTGCTTGCCCATCTGGATCGTCTCGTAGGCATTGCCGATGCAGTGGTTTGACGTCGCGCAGGCCGACGAGATCGAATAGTTCACGCCCTTGATCTTGAACCATGTCGCAAGCGTCGCGGACGCAGTCGAGGACATCGCCTTCGGAACCGCAAAAGGTCCGACGCGCTTCGGCCCCTTGGTGCGCGTGATATCCGCCGCCTCGACGATGGTGCGCGCGGACGGTCCGCCCGATCCCATGATGATGCCGGTGCGGATGTTCGAAATATCTTTTTCTTCGAGGCCGGAATCGCGGATCGCCTGCTCCATCGCGACATGATTCCATGCCGCACCCTCGCCGAGAAAACGCATCGCGCGGCGATCGATCACTTCGGAGGGATTCAGCGTTGGCGCGCCGTGGACCTGGGAGCGGAATCCGAGCTTGGCGGCATCTTCCGACCGCGAAATTCCCGGCTTCGCTTCGTAGAGCGATGCCAGTACTTCCTGAGTGTTGTTTCCGATGGACGAGACGATGCCCATCCCCGTGACGACAACTCGCCTCATGATCGCCTCGCCTTCTTCGTTTCTCTCAGATCGTTCGCCGCCCGTTGGCGGCACCGGCGTTTGTTGTGCCGGGACTATCTTGCCTCAAGCTCCGGACTTCATTGCGGCTTCCGGCTGCTGGAACAAACCGACCTTCAAATCCTTGGCGCGATAGATAATGTCGCCGTCGGAGGATAGCGAGCCATCCGCGATGCCGAGAACCAGCTTGGAACGCATCACCCGCTTGATGTCGATGTTGTACACAACCTTGGTGACGTTCGGCAGAACCTGACCGGAGAATTTCAGTTCGCCGAGACCGAGTGCGCGTCCCCGCCCCGCGCCGCCGGTCCAGCCGAGATAAAAACCGACCATTTGCCAGAGCGCGTCGAGGCCCAGACACCCCGGCATCACCGGATCGCCCTTGAAGTGACAACTGAAAAACCAGAGGTCGGGATTCACATCGAGCTCAGCCCGGATCACGCCCTTGCCGTACTCTCCGCCGGTTTCTGTGATTTCCGTGATGCGGTCGAACATCAGCATGGGAGGCAGGGGCAACTGCGCGTTGCCGGCTCCGAACAGCTCGCCCCGACCACAGGCCAGCAACTCCTCGTAGGTGAAGCTGCTTTTGCGGTCATTCATTACGAGGCCCTTCCCGGCATGCGTCCAATGCAATTTAGTGGACCTCTAACATAGGCGCATTAACCGTCAAAGCGTCCCAAATCCCGCATTTTCGGGTCGATTTGCGGCCTCCAAGCCCCTGATCCAGTTGCGAAAAACTTGCATGTAACTGCATCCTTTCCTATAGTAGAAGGAACCGGTTTTCAGGATGAGGGCGGGCGTGTGCCCGTTTGCGTATGAGCGAAGTTATTGCCGACGAGCGGACCAAAGAATCTGAAGGTCACGGCCATGCGCCGGTCCTGACAGGATGCCCGTGGCACGACGTCAATGAGATGCTGCAATCCGTTGGCCTGCGTCCGACGCGTCAGCGCATGGCGCTTGGCTGGCTTCTGTTCGGTAAAGGCGGCCGTCACCTGACGGCGGAAATGCTCTACGAGGAAGCGACCCACGCCAAGGTGCCGGTGTCGCTCGCGACCGTCTACAACACGCTCAATCAATTGACCGAAGCCGGACTGCTGCGCCAGGTCAGCGTCGATGGCACGAAGACCTACTTCGATACCAACACCAGCGCGCACCATCATTTCTACATGGAAGGCAATCACGAGCTGGTCGATATTCCCGACCCGAATCTCGTGTTGCAGAAAATGCCGGAAGTCCCCGAGGGCTTCGAGATCAGCCGCATCGACATGGTCGTGCGCCTGCGCAAGAAACGCTGAATTTTTTCGCGCTACTCGATCTTCTCGTCGCCGTAGACGCCCCACAGCCGCTGCTGCTCGATCCAGCCGTCGAAACCGTTGCCGGTGACGCGGCACCAGCTTTCGCGGCACTTCTTGACCTGCACCAGCACACCGACTTGCAGCTTCGCGGCGACCGCGCTTTGCGGATCGGCGCTGTCGTAGAGCGGCGCCAGCGCGTCCTTCTGCTTCATCGTGACGACGGCCGTGCGCTTGCCCGACAACAATGAATGATAGACCCAGCCCTCGGCACCTTCCGAGTCGCGCACGCGCCGCCAGTTCTCGAATTCGGCTGTGATTTCCACCGGCAAGCCTGCGCGCGTGTACACCCACGCGACATCGTGATCCTTCGTCGGGCCGCCGCGAACGTTGACGTGATCGGATTTCAGGCTGACATAGCGCGGCACGGGAAGTCCGCTCGTGGTGATCGCTGCATCTTTCGCGGCATGAAGCGGCAGGCTGACCCCAACGGTCATCCCCAGCACCGAAATCAGCAACGCACAAACCCGTCCGGACTTCATCGCTCTCCCCATCGCCTTCTGGCCGGTGCCAATTCGCGGCCTTCGCGGCGCGATCTAACTGTCTTCTCCGCATTCTGCGGGTTCTTGTCTTGGGCCCGCCTTCTGCTAGAGAGGGTCAAGCATCCAAGGGCTGAAAAACCTGCGGAAAGCCCGCCGGACCGGCCCGATTTCCACCATCGAACAGGCCGGTTAATGTGGGCTGAACGCCGGGGCGATCGTCGCGAGTTCCAATCGGGTTTGTTGCTGAATGGTAGCGGTTAAGAAAAAGCCTCTCGTCGTCGTGACCCGGAAGCTGCCCGACAGCACCGAGACGCGTTTGCGCGAGCTTTTCGACACCCGTCTCAATCTCGACGACACGCCGATGACGCCGGCTCAGTTGGCCGAAGCATTCCGGACCGCCGACATCATCGTTCCGACCGTGACCGATGAAATCACCGCCGACATCATCAATCAGCCGGACGTGAAACTGAAACTGATCGCCAATTTCGGCAATGGCGTCGACAATATCGACGTTGCCGCAGCGGTCGCCCGCGGCATCATGGTCACGAACACGCCGAAGGTTCTGACCGAAGACACCGCCGACATGACGATGGCGCTGATCCTCGCCGTACCGCGCCGTATGATCGAAGGCGCTTCCATCCTGCCAGAAGGCAAGGACTGGCCCGGCTGGTCGCCGACCTGGATGCTCGGCCATCGTATTGGCGGCAAGCGCCTCGGCATTATCGGCATGGGCCGCATCGGGCAGGCTGTTGCTCGGCGCGCGCATGCGTTCGGCTTGCAGATTCATTATCACAATCGCCGCCCCGTCGCGCCGCAGATCGAGGAAGAGTTGGGCGCAACCTATTGGGAAAGCCTCGACCAGATGCTCGCGCGCATGGACTTCATCTCGGTGAATTGTCCGCACACGCCTGCGACATTCCATTTGCTGTCAGCGAGACGGCTCAAGCTGATCCGCAAGGACGCCTACATCGTCAACACCGCGCGCGGCGAGGTGATCGACGAGGCGGCGCTGGTCAAAATGCTTGAGGATGGCGAAATCGGCGGCGCGGCACTCGACGTCTACGAGAACGAGCCAGCGGTGAACCCAAAACTCGTGCGGCTGGCGAAGGCCAACAAGGTTGTGCTGATGCCGCACATGGGCTCGGCCACGCTTGAGGGCCGTGTCGAGATGGGTGAGAAGGTGATGATCAACATCCGCACCTTCCTCGACGGCCACAAGCCGCCGGATCGCGTGCTGCCGGGCGTGGCTTAATTTATTTATGCCCGCTCAAATCCCTGATCGTCGGCCTGTCGCCGTTCAGCGGGTTTGACGGATCGCGCGCATAGCGCAGCGTCTCGAACCGCATCGCCCGCGCGTCGATCATCACGAGACGGCCGACAAGTCCCTCACCGAAGCCGACGATTTCGCGGATCGCTTCCAGCGCCATCATCGAACCCAGAACGCCGGCGAGTGCGCCGAGTACGCCTGCTTCCTCGCATGTCGGCGTCGTACCGGGCGGCGGCGGCTCGGGGAAAAGGCAGCGATAGGTCGGATTCAATTCGCCGCTCGCATTCTTCTCATGCGCCCGGATGGTGGTGAGCGAAGCGTCGAATACGCCGAGCGCGCCGGCGACAAGAATCTTGCCAGCGAGATAACAGGCGTCAGAGACAAGGTAGCGCGTCGCGAAATTATCCGAGCCGTCGACGACGAGATCGTAACCGCCGATCAGCGCCATCGCGTTCGCTGCGGTGAGACGCACCGCGTGCGTTCGCAGCGTGACATGGGGATTGAGTGCAAGACTTTTTTCGGCGGCGCTGTCCACCTTCGGACGGCCGACATCCGGTGTGGCGTGAATGATCTGGCGCTGCAAATTCGACAGCGAAACGGCATCGTCATCGACGACACCCAGTGTCCCGATGCCGGCGGCTGCGAGATACATCAGCACGGGCGCGCCAAGGCCGCCGGCGCCGATCACCAAGACCCGCGCGGATTGCAGCGCGGCCTGACCCGGCCCGCCGACTTCGCGCAGCACAATATGGCGCGCATATCGTTCCAATTCTTCAGGTGACAGCATCGAACCCACGCCGTGCTTTTGCGGACAAACCAACTGTGCTTAGGTAAGCGTCGTATCAGTAAAGAGTGCAGGCATGAAGCCGTTGTTCGCCTCCGCGTTGCTTGTTGCCGGCCTGGTGCAGCCTGCCTTCGCGCAATCGGCTGCAACTTCAACTCCTGTCAAGCCGAAAGCAGCAGCCACCGCGCGCCCGCAGCTTCAAACACCGGCCGATACCGCCAATGACATGGCGCAAGCCGACCGGTTGTCGATCCAGTCCGACCTCGCCTGGGTGGGCCTTTATAATGGCGCCATCAACGGCGAAGTCAGCGACCGGATGGTCGCGGCCATCAAGGCCTTTCAGAAGGATCACGGTGCGCCGCGACAGACCGGCGTTCTCAATCCAAAAGAACGCGAGACGCTGAGCGATGCGGCGGGGAAACTTCAGGACAATGTCGGCTGGAAAATCGTCAGCGACCCGCAAACCGGCGCACGCGTAGGGCTTCCGACAAAACTTGTGCCGATCATCGTCAGCGATCCGAATAGCGGAACAAAATGGTCGTCATCGACCGGCACGATCCTGGTCGAGATTACGCGCCGCAAGGAAGCTGGCGCCACCACGGCAAAAGTCGCGGACGGCGAGAGAAGGGCGAACGCTCGCAAGACGGATTACAGCGTTATCAAGCCGGACTTCTTCGTGTTGTCGGGCTCGCAGGGCCTGAAGAAATTCTATATCCGCGGCCAGACGCGCGACAGCGAAGTCCGCGTCATGACGATCCTTTACGATCAGGCGACCGAAGGTACGATGATTCCCGTAAGTGTTGCGATGTCGAGCGCGTTCAATCCATTTCCCGGCGGGGCCGCCGCGCAGAGCGGCACCTCGCGCAAGAAGATCGAGTATTCGACGGGTATCGTCGTGAATGTGAACGGCGCGATCGTCGCAGACCGGCAAGCCACCGAGTCATGCGCATCGATCGTCATCCCCGGCTACGGTAATGCCGAGCGCATCGCCGACGATGAAACACGCGAGATTGCACTGTTGCGGATTTACGGCGCGACCGGGCTGAAGCCTTTGCCGATGACCGCAATCGCTTCCGCAAAACCGACCGCCTTCGTGACTGGCATCGCGGATCCGCAAAGCCAGGGCGGGCGGGCATTTGTTTCAACCGTTGCGGCGAGCTCGACGGACGGCGCGCTCGCGCCCGATCTCGGACTTGGATTTTCGGGTGCAGCTGCCCTCGACAGCGAAGGGAAATTCACCGGCATGGCGCGGCTCAAACCTGCACTGGTTGCCGGGCCCGCGAACGCTGCGCCCTCATCGCAGGCCATTCTCGTCAGCGCCGATTCGGTGCGCGAGTTTTTGAAGGCCAATTCCATTCTGCCGGCAGGCGGACCTTCTGACGCGAAAGCATCCGTGCTGCGTGTGATCTGCGTCAGAAAGTAGAATTCACTTCTGGCACTTCGGACACCAGAAGGTTGAACGTCCGTTCTGCGTGAAGCGCCTGACCGTTCCGCCACATTTCGGTGTTTTGCATGTCTCGCCTTCGCGGTCGTAAACCTGAAACGAATGCTGGAAGTATCCCAGTTCGCCGTCGGTTCGGCGGTGATCGCGCAGCGACGAGCCGCCTGCCTTGATCGCTGCGTTCAAAACATCATGAATCGCATCGACCAGTTTTGTCGCACGCTCGTTGGGAGATCCGTCCTTGTTTGCAATCGTCGATGCCATTCGCTTGGGCGACAAATGCGCACGATACAGTGCCTCGCAAACATAGATATTTCCAAGCCCGGCAACGACGCGCTGATCGAGCAGCGCCGCCTTAAGACTGGTCTTCTTGCCAGCGCATGCGCGCGCCAGCATCGATGCATCAAATTCATTGCCGAGCGGCTCCGGCCCCAGCCCGCGCAACAGCGGCTCCTTGTCGAGCTCGGCGCGGCGAACGATTTTCATGTAACCGAAGCGGCGCGGATCGTTGAACGAAATCACGGCACCCGACGCCATATGAAAAATGACGTGATCGTGCGCGCGGTCTTCGCTGCGCGGATGATGAAACGCTCCGGGCGATGTTTCTCCGGCACCCTTGCCGACGCGAAACGAACCGGACATGCCGAGATGCATCATCAGGACATCGCCCGTATCCAGATCGGCCATCAGATATTTGGCGCGACGGCCGAGCCCCGTCACCGTCCTGTTCTCGAGGCGCGGCACAAAATCCTTCTGAAACGGAAACCGCAGATCGCGGCGGCGTGCTTCGACCCGCGCAATTCTGACCCCTTCCATCACCGGCTGGAGGCCCCGGCGCACGGTCTCGACCTCAGGCAATTCAGGCATTTCGGCGACGTTCACCTTTAGGAACGGACGTGATAGCGCCATTGGCGGCGGCGCGCTATGGTCCCGCCACAAATCACCCGAAGATTGCACGGCATGGAACGATCCGACGAAACTACGCATTTCGGCTTCAAGGATGTCGATCTGAAGCAGAAGCAGTCGCTGGTGAACGACGTGTTTCACAGCGTCGCCAGGCGCTACGATCTGATGAACGATCTGATGTCGGCGGGCATGCATCGCGCCTGGAAGGACGCGATGATCGTGGCGCTCAATCCGCCACGCAGCAATGCGCCGTTTGCGTTGCTCGATGTCGCCGGCGGCACGGGCGACATTTCATTCCGCGCAGCCAAGGCATCCGGGTCCGGATTTCATGCGACCGTCTGCGACATCAATGGCGACATGCTCGCGGTCGGGCGCGAACGCGCCATTACGAAGCATCTCGAACATCAGGTCGATTTCGTCGAAGGCAACGCCGAGCAGCTCGCCTTCGCCGACAGACGCTTCGACGCCTATACAATCGCATTCGGCATTCGCAACGTGCCACGCATTCCGATGGCGCTGTCGGAAGCCTATCGCGTGCTTAAGCCGGGCTCGCGTTTTCTTTGCCTTGAGTTTTCGTCCGTCGATGTACCGGGCCTCGACAAAATCTACGACACGTTTTCCTTTAACGTCATTCCGCAACTCGGCAAAGCCGTCACCGGCGATGCAGAGTCCTATCGGTATCTTGTCGAATCGATCCGGAAATTTCCGAAGCCGAACGTCTTCGCAGACATGATCCGCGCAGCCGGATTCTCCCGCATCAAATACGACATCATGTCCGGCGGCATCGTCGCACTGCATTCGGGCTGGCGTTTGTGATCGCTGCCATCACGCATACGTTGAGACTGTCGCGTGCGGCCTTCGTGTTCGCGCGTGAGGGTGTGTTCGGCATTGTCGATCCCGACACCGTGCCGCCGCAAGCGCGTTTTCCTTTGCGGCTGGCGCGGCTGATCGAGCGGCGAGATGCGGCAACCAGCGGACGTCTGTCGCGTGCGCTGACGCGGCTAGGACCGACTTACGTCAAGCTCGGACAATTTCTTGCAACACGTCCCGATGTCGTCGGCGTCGCCATGGCGCGCGACCTCGAGAATTTGCAGGACCGGCTGCCGCCGTTTCCGCAGGCGCAGGCCGAGGCGATGATCGAAACTGCGTTCGATAAGCCTGTGGCGCAGGTTTTCGCAAGTTTCGGCGAGCCGGTTGCTGCGGCCTCGATTGCGCAGGTTCACACAGCCGAAGTCGAGCGAGATGGCATCCGCACGAAGGTCGCGGTGAAAGTGCTGCGGCCCAATGTCGGCGGACGTTTCCAGCACGATCTAAGTTCGTTCCATTTCGCGGCCCGCAAAATGGAAGCGATGTCGGCAGAGGCGCGTCGGCTGCGGCCCGTCGAGATTGTCGAGACGCTGGCGCGCTCGGTCGCGATGGAAATGGATTTGCGTCTCGAAGCCGCCGCTCTCTCCGAGATGGCGGAGAATACACGCGGCGATCTTGAGTTTCGCGTCCCCAGCGTCGATTGGGATCGCACCAGCCATCATGTTCTGACGATGGAATGGATCGACGGCATCGCGCTGAACGACCGCATCAGGCTCGAAGCGGCGCATGTCGACCTGAAAGGTCTCGGGCGAAAGATCATTCAGAATTTTCTGCGTCACGCATTGCGCGACGGTTTCTTCCACGCCGACATGCATCCCGGAAACCTTTTCGTCGATGCGCAGGAGCGGCTGGTCGCGGTCGATGCCGGAATCATGGGACGGCTCGGCCCGAAGGAGCGCATGTTCCTCGCTGAAATTCTTCTCGGCTTCATCACGCGCGACTATCAGCGCGTGGCCGAAGTGCATTTCGAGGCGGGCTATGTGCCGCCGCATCATTCGGTCGAAAACTTCGCGCAGGCCATCCGCGCCATCGGTGAGCCGATCCACAATCGTGCCGCCGACGAAATTTCGATGGCGAAACTTCTGTCGCTGCTGCTCGAAGTCACCGGGCTGTTCGACATGCGCACGCGGCCCGAACTGATCCTGTTGCAGAAGACGATGGTGGTCGTCGAAGGCGTTGCACGCGGCTTCGATCCAAAGCTCGACATCTGGACCACCGCCGAACCCGTCGTGCGCGAATGGATCGAGCGCAATCTTGGCCCCATCGGAAAGATCGAGGGCGCGGTTCAAGGCGCGGGCGAACTTGGCCGGGTGCTGTCGGGCCTGCCGTCGATCGCCGCCCGCTCGGTTGCCGCGCTCAATCAGTTCGAGGCCATGACCCGCGACGGGCTGGTGCTTTCGCCCGAAACGGTCGCTGCCATCGGTACAGCGGAAGCGAAGCGAACACGCTGGCAGACGGGAGCCTTGTGGGTCATCGCCTTCGCATTCCTCGGGATTTTGTGGTCGATGCGATAGTGATTTCAGTGCAATCATAATTTGATTGCAACGCAATCACTTGCTAGAATGGCTTATGGCCAGCCTCACCGTCCGCCAGCTCGACGATGCCATCAAAACGCGCCTGCGGCTTCGCGCGGCGAAGTCCGGCCGCTCGGTCGAGGACGAGGTGCGCGTCATTCTTCGCGAAGCCGCCAACGGCCCCGATGCGGGGGTGTCGTCCAATTCCAGCGGCGGACCCGTTGAAGATGCGGCTCCTGTGCGGCGACCCCGCTCCGCAACAAAGTCCAAATTGCCGCGCGTCACTCTCATCATCGGCGGCGGCATAGCGGCCTATAAGGCGCTCGACCTGATCCGCCGCCTGAAAGAGCGTGGCATTCATGTGCGTTGTGTGATGACACGCGCCGCCCAGCAATTCGTGACGCCGTTGACCGCAAGCGCGCTCGCCGGCGAGCGGTGCTACACGGACCTGTTCGATCCCCAGAGCGAATTCGACGCCGGACATATTCGTCTCGCGCGCGATACCGATCTGGTTGTCGTCGCGCCTGCCACCGCCGATCTGATGGCGAAGATGGCGCAGGGTCATGCCGACGATCTTGCGACGGCAATCCTGCTCGCAACCGACAAGCCGATCCTTGTCGCGCCCGCCATGAACCCGCTGATGTGGAACAATGCTGCGACGAAACGCAACGCCGCGCAGCTCGCGCGAGACGGCGTGTCCTTCATCGGACCGAACGCAGGCGAGATGGCGGAAGCAAATGAAGCCGGCGTCGGCCGCATGTCGGAGCCGACCGAAATCGCGGCATTCGCCGACACCATGCTGCGTCCGCTAAATTCAAGACGGCTGGCCGGCAAGAAGATAATGATTACCGCAGGCCCGACACATGAACCGATCGATCCGGTGCGCTATATCGCCAACCGCTCGTCCGGCAAGCAAGGCTACGCCATCGCCGAAGCCGCCGCTCGCGCGGGCGCAGATGTCGTTCTGATTTCAGGCCCGGTCGATCTCGACGATCCCGCAGGTGTGCAGGTGGTCCGCGTGGAATCGGCCCGGGACATGCTCGCGCAGGTCGAAAAATCGCTGCCGTCGGACATTGCGATATTTGCCGCCGCGGTGGCGGACTGGCGAGTGGCCAATGCCGGCGAGCAGAAGATCAAGAAAACTCAAAGCGGATTGCCGAAACTGGACTTGACCGAAAATCCCGACATTCTCGCGACCGTATCGAAGCTGAAGCAAAACCGTCCGAAGCTCGTGATCGGTTTCGCGGCCGAGACCGAAAACCTGATCGCCAACGCCACCGCCAAACTCAAGCGAAAAGGGTGCGACTGGATCGTGGCCAACGACGTTTCACCTGCAAGCGGCGTGATGGGCGGGGACCGGAACACGGTGCACATCATCAGCGCCAACGAAACAGAGTCCTGGCCGGTAATGTCAAAGGACGAAGTTGCGAACGCGCTTGTCAAGCGCATCGCCGATGCGATTGGAGCAAAGGCATGACCGGTTCCGTAACGATCGAGATTCAAATTCTGCCCAACGCGCACGGCCTTCCGCTGCCGAGCTATCAGAGTGCGGACGCCGCCGGTCTCGACCTCCTCGCCGCGATCCGGGACGATGCTCCGATTAAACTGATGCCCGGTCATCGCGTGCTGGTGCCGACGGGACTCATCATCGCGGTTCCGCCGGGCCACGAAGCGCAGGTGCGGCCGCGTTCCGGTCTGGCATTCAAGCACGGCGTCACAGTTCTTAATGCGCCCGGAACCATCGACGCCGATTATCGCGGAGAAGTTGGCGTTCTTCTCATCAATCACGGCGAAGAACCGTTCACGATCGGTCGCGGCGAGCGCGTGGCGCAGCTTGTTGTCGCGCCCGTCACGCGCGCCAATCCTGCCGTTGCCGCGACCCTGTCCTCCACTGTTCGCGGAAGCGGCGGGTTCGGCTCGACCGGTCGTTAACTTTTACGAATTCATCGATTGAACGGCGCGCGACGACCCGCGCAAAGCCATTATTTAGCGGCACGAATCGCGTTCACGGTCTGGACTCTTATGCGGCGAGTCCCCTTGAGGATATTGTCAATCGATTCGAGAGTGGCGGTTGGGATCATCAATGTCGGGCGTGGTCGGGGGGATGCGGCGGACCCTGCTGTCGTGCACTTCGATTGTGCGCGTTGGCATCGGAAGTCTTGTCGCTTCGCTTGTCGCATCGCCATCCTTTGCCCGCGAACGCGGTTTGCTTGACGGCACATTTGCGGCCTTCGGCGACGTCAATCGTCAGGAACTCGCAACTCTTACGGTCGCAGCGGCGGTTCTCGGATTTTCCGTCGTTGCCGCCATTCTGCTGATGCGGACGCGTGTCCGCGCGTCCCGCGTCGAAGCGCAGCTGCTTTCCGAAAATCAGGCGCTTCAAGCGGAATCCGACCGTTTTCGCGCGCTGCTGTTCGCCGAGCCGCAAATCCTGATTTCGTGGCACGCAGGCGATGATCGCCCCGATATCAGCGGCGACCTCTCATTGGTCATGCCGCATGGATCGCAGCCGATCGTTCAGCAACGCATACTTGCATTCGGGACCTGGCTGCATCCCGAGCAGGCGCTCGAAATGGATCACGCCGTCGATGCATTGCGCGATGCCGGCGAAGGTTTTCGCCTCAACATGGCGACTGCAACAGGGCGCAACATCGAAGCATTGGGCCGCGCCATCGGCGGTCAGGCAATCGTGCGAATCCGCGAATTATCCGGATTGCGTCTCGAAGTCGCAGAGACAAACATACAGTTTCAGAAGCTGCGTGAAGAGACCGAGGCGCTTCGGGCCTTCGCTGCGGCCATCCCGATGCCGGTTTGGGCACGGCGCAGCAACGGATCGCTGTCATTCGCGAATGCCGCTTACGCCCGCGTCGCCGATGCATCCACCGTCGGCGATGCGCTCGATCGCAATCTTGAAATTCTCGACCGCGACGACCACACCGCGATGATGCAGGGTCTGGCCAAGGAAAGCGCCTACGCGGCAAGGCTCCCTATTGTTTCCGGTGGACAGCGGCGCATTTTCGACGTTCACGCGCTCGCGCTGAAAGACGGCAGCGCAGGCATCGCTGTCGATGCGACGGAAGCCGAGGCGCTGTCGTCTGCATTGGAGCGGATGGCGGAAGCGCATCGACGGGTGCTAGATCAGTTGTCATCCGGCGTAGCGGTATTCGACCAAAATCGCCGGCTGACGTTCTACAACGACTCTTATCGCAGGCTTTGGGATCTCGATCCCGCGTTTCTCGACGGCCAGCCCGACGATTCCGGCATCCTCGACAAATTGCGCGTCGAGCGGAAAATTCCCGAGCAGCCTGACTTCCGCGCGTGGAAGACCAAGCTGTTCGAGGCTTACCGCGCGTTCGAACCGGCGAAAGATTCCTGGTATCTGCCGGATGGGCGTGCATTAAGCGTCGTGACAACGCCTAACCCCGAAGGCGGCGTCACGTATCTGTTCGACGATGTCACCGAAAGTCTCAAACTCGCTCGCCAGAACGACGGTCTGATCCGCGTTCAGCGCGAGACACTCGACAACCTCGCCGAAGCTGTCGCCGTGTTCGGAAGCAACGGCCGCGCGCAGCTGTTCAATCCGCCCTTCGCGCGAATGTGGAAACTCTCGACCGAAGCGTTACAGGCACAGCCGCATATCGAAACGATCCGCGAGTCGTGCAAGCCGCTGTTCGACGACGAAGCGACCTGGGACATCCTGAAGGCCGCGATCACCGGGATCGACGACCGCAACACCGTGCCGACGCGGATCGAACGGAAGGACGGCAGCGTGCTCGACTGCACAACGATGCCGCTGCCGGACGGCGCGACGATGCTGACCTTCCAGGACGTCACCGATTCTGTGAACGTCGAACGCGCGCTGCGCGAGCGCAACGAGGCGCTTGTCGCTGCCGATCAGATGAAAATCGATTTCGTCCATCACGTGTCATACGAGCTGCGCTCGCCGCTGACGACGATCATCGGTTTCGTACATTTCCTGAGCGACCCCGCGACCGGCCCGATGACGCTGAAGCAGAGCGAGTATCTCAGTTACATCACGACATCGACCAACGCGCTGCTCGCGATCACCGACAATATTCTCGATCTCGCCACCATCGACGCCGGCGCGATGAAGCTCAATCTCGGCCCGGTCGATCTGCGAAAGACCATCGAAGAGGCAACTGCCGGTCTTCAGGACCGCCTCGTGCGCGAGAACATCAACCTCGATCTGGACATCGATGCAAATCTCGGCCGCTTCGTCGCCGACGAGCATCGGATCGTGCAGGTGCTTTATAACCTGCTCGCGAATGCCGTGAGCTTCTCGCCCTCCGACGGCACAGTCCATCTTCAGGCGAGGCGGTCGGAGGACCGCATCTCGTTTTCGGTCTCGGATTCCGGCCCCGGCATACCCGAAGACTTCAAGGACAGGGTCTTCGATCGATTCGAAAGTCACGCCAATGGCTCCCGTCACAGGGGTGCCGGTCTCGGCCTCTCGCTGGTAAGATCGTTCGTTGAAATGCACGGCGGAAAGGTTCTGGTGGATTCCGTCGTCGGCAAAGGAACGACCGTGACCTGCGAATTTCCCGTCGATCAGACCGCTCAGCGCAATGCCGCAGAATGAGCGACCCGGCTCCATTCTCGGTTGCGCTCGCGAATGAGGCTGCAACCGCCCAATTGATGGCGGATCTCGCGCTGCTGATTTCGTCCGGCGACGTCATCACATTGACCGGCGATCTCGGTGCGGGGAAGACCGCGGCCGCGCGCGCTTTCATCCGCTATCTTGCCGGCGACGACGCGTTCGAGGTGCCGAGCCCCACATTTACTCTCGCGCAGAGCTACGATCTGCCGCCCTATCCGCTGCTGCACGCCGATCTCTATCGCGTCAACGATGCAAGCGAACTCGAAGAGATCGGGCTGGTCCCGCTGCCCGACGGCACTGTCGTTCTCGTCGAATGGCCGGAGCGTGCGCCGTCGCTATTGCCGCCCGATCGTATCGACATCACGCTGACGCATCGTCCGTCACTCGGGCTGAATGCGCGCGCCGCGGAGTTACGCGGTTACGGCAATTGCGCGGCAAAAATTGCGCGCCTCGTCTCGTTGCGGCATTTTCTCGCGCTTTCAGGACATGCCGACTCGCGACGTGAGCGCATGGCGGGAGATGCGTCGTCGCGCTCCTATGCGCGTCTGTTTAAGAACGACGAGTCAGTCGTGTTGATGAATTCTCCGCGCCGGCCGGATGGCCCTCCGGCTTACGACGGCAAATCGTACAGCGCCGCAGTCCATCTCGCCGAGGATGTGCGGCCGTTCATGGCGCTTGCGAACGGACTGCGCGATCACGGATTCTCCGCACCGACGATTCATCACGCCGACATCGACGATGGCTTTCTGATTATCGAAGATTTTGGGAGCAATAGTTTTGTTTCGGGCGATCCGCCTGCGATCCTGATCGACCGCTATCAAGCTGCGGTCGAGATGCTCGCGGCGCTGCATCTGGAGCAGGTTCCGGATGTTTTGCCCATCATGCCCAAGATCGACTATCGCATCCCGCAGTTCGACAACGCCGCGATGATGACCGAAGTCGGCCTCGTGATGGAATGGTATCTGCCGGACAAGAAGGTTGCCATCACAAGCAACCTGCACGCGGAGTTTCTGCTGGTCTGGAACGAACTTCTGACCAGGCTCGCAGCTGCGCCGCGCACATGGGTGCTGCGGGATTTTCATTCGCCGAACCTGATCTGGCTCGACCGGCGAATGGACACCGCCCGTGTCGGTATCCTCGATTTCCAGGACGCGGTGATCGGACCGACCGCCTACGATCTCGTCTCGCTGCTACAAGATGCTCGGATCGACGTACCGGAGTCCGTCGAGATCGCGATGCTCACGCACTATGCGAAGCTCATGCGTGAAGGGGATCCGTCCTTCAACGCTGCTGCCTTTGTCGAATATTATGCAATCATGTCCGCCCAGCGTAACACCCGCCTGCTCGGGACCTTCGCGCGGCTTAACCGCCGCGACAACAAACCCCAGTATTTGCAACATCAGCCGAGGGCCTGGGGCTATCTCAAGCGCGCTTTGGCCCATCCTTCGCTGGTCGGGCTGCGGGAATGGTGCATGGCCTACGTCCCGCCGCCCGGCTGACCGAAACGCTGGCACCGATTTACCGGTTGTTAGCCACCTGCGCCTTAATTTGGGTTCCTTAATCCATGCGTTTCGGCAGACGCCGTATCGTAGGGTGCTCCCCTAGGACGCGTGGAATTCACGGAGTTAGGTCATGGCAACGGAACGGCGCAAAGGCGAGCGGGTCGTTTTCGAACGCGGCTTCGCCGCCCACATGATGGGTATCGACGGCACATGGCGCCGCAGCTGCGTCGTTGAAGACATTTCCGAGACGGGTGCGAAGCTGGTCGTCGAGGGTTCACTCGAAGGAATCAACCTCAAGGAATTCTTTCTGCTGCTGTCCTCGACAGGTCTCGCCTATCGGCGCTGCGAATTGTCGTGGGTGAATGGCGACCAGATCGGTGCGGGCTTCCTGAAGCCGCAGGATATCAAGAAAAAGCCGGCGCGCCGTGGCGCAAACCCGCAGATCGTGGAAGTCTGATCCGATAGCACCGGCTCGCGTCGGTGCCGGAGTCGCGCGAATGTCATATTGTACGACTACAGCGTGCAGCATAATGCGCCGATAGCGGCCGACGGATTCGATTTCGAGAACAATGCCCATTCAACCTACCACTGCCATGATTCTCGCCGCCGGCCTCGGCCTGCGGATGCGGCCCTTGACCGACAAGATGCCGAAGCCGCTGGTGCCGGTCGCAGGCAAGCCGCTGCTCGATCATGTCCTCGACCGTCTCGCCGATGTTGGCGTGACGAAAGCGGTCGTCAACGTCCATTACCTTCCCGATCAGATCGTGCAGCACGTCGCCAGTCGCGAGCGGCCTCGCGTGATAATTTCTGACGAGCGCGATGTGGTGCTCGGTACCGGCGGTGGCGTTGTCAAAGCACTTCCGCTGCTCGGCGAAGCGCCGTTTTACCACTTGAACGCCGACACGATGTGGATCGATGGGGTTCAGCCAAATCTGATTCGGCTGGCCGAGGCGTTCGATCCGTCGAAGATGGATGTTCTTCTGCTGATGGCGCCGACAGCAGACAGCATCGGATATTCGGGCAACGGCGATTACGCGATGAATGCCGACGGCAGCCTTCGCAAGCGCAAAGAGCTTCAGGTCGTGCCGTTCGTCTATGCCGGAGTGGCGATCGTCTCACCGGCCGCGCTGGCCGATGCGCCGAAGGGCGAATTTTCTCTCACGAAAATCTTCGATGACGCCAATGAACGCGACCGGCTGTTCGGCTTGCGGCTCGATGGCCTCTGGATGCATGTCGGAACGCCGGACGCTGTTCAGGCGGCCGAACGGGCGCTGCTGCAAAGCGCCGCCTAATTCTCGCCACGCCGGTCTTTGCCATGCCATGATGCCCCCGAATACGAATCGGGATGATCATGCGTATCTTCAACGTGCCGTCATCGGCGCGATTTCTACACACCGTCATTGAGTCGCTGATCGACGGGAAACTCGTCGAAGGATTTTCAGCGCGCGCAAATCCCGAACGGCTTGCCGACGTCACGCTGTATCTGCCGACCCAGCGGGCAGGCCGCATGGCGCGCGAAGTATTTCTGGATGTTCTTCAAACCGGTGCGGCCGTTCTGCCGCGCATCGTTCCGCTCGGCGCAGTCGATGAGGATGAACTGGAATTTGCATCGGGCGACGCGCTAACCGCGTCGACGCTCGACATCCCACCCTCACTCGACGGTTTGCAGCGCCGGCTTACACTGGCGAGACTCGTGACGGCGTGGGCCACGAGGCTCACGCCGCAGGATTCGTCCGCAGCGCCGCTCGTCGCCGGCGGGCCCGCGTCGATGCTGGCACTGGCCGACGATCTCGCGCATCTGATCGACGACATGGAGATCCGCAACGTCGACTGGCGCGCATTCGAGACGATCGTTCCCGACGAGCACGATCGATATTGGCAGCTCACTCTCCAGTTTCTGAAAATTGCGACGGAGCAGTGGCCTGAATATCTGCGCGAAATCGGACGCATCGAACCGATGGAGCGGCGGGGCCGACTGATTGCCGCCGAAGCAGCACGGCTGAAAAATCTCAAAAGCCCCGTGATTGCCGCAGGCTCAACCGGATCGATGCCGACCACGGCCGCTTTCTTGCAAGCCATTGCAAGGCATCCACAAGGCGCGGTCGTTTTGCCCGGACTGGATTTGTCGCTTGAAGAGGAAGCATGGCAATCGATCGGCGGCGCACGCGACGCGGACGGCCAATACCTGACGTCGCCGGCCTGGAGCCATCCACAATACGCGCTCCATCATCTGCTGACGGATGTGTTGGGCATCAAGCGCGAGAGCGTCGAAACCCTCGGTCAGGTGCTCGACGCCGGTCGCGAGGTTCTTGCGTCCGAAGCCATGCGGCCTGCCGGATCGAGCGCGATCTGGCATCGACGACTTGCGCAGCCGGCAATCGCATCTTCAATCGCCGCTGCGATGACAAACGTCTCGGTCATCGAAGCCGCCAATCCCGAAATGGAGGCGCTGGCCATCGCAGTCGCGATGCGAGAGGCACGTCACAACAACATACCAACCGCGCTAGTCACACCGGATCGCGCGCTCGCCCGCCGCGTGATGGCTGCGCTCGGACGCTGGAACCTCGACTTCGACGATTCGGGCGGCGACCCTCTCATGGATACGCCGGCGGGCATTTTCGCGCGCCTCGTTGCGAAGGCCGTTGCGGAAGAATTTGCGCCGGCGGCTCTGCTGGCGCTTCTCAAGCATCCGCTCTTTCACTATGGGGCCGCGCGAGGCGCGCATAAAACCGCGATTGCGGATCTTGAGCTTGCAATTCTGCGGGGTACGCGGCCGCCGCCCGGCATCGCCGGACTATCGCGGGCGTTCAAGATTTTTCGCGAGGAACTGGAAAACCGCCGTCGCGGCGAGCCTTCTTCAATTCACAGCTCCGAGCAACGCGCCAAAATTGACGCCGAGCGTATCAATGCCGTTCAAGAGTTGATCGACCGGCTGGCGGCTGCCTTTAAATCGCTGGAAGTGAAAGCGGGCAGAAAATCTTCCAGCCTCATGGAACTCGCCGCTCTCCACTATGAAGCGATTCTTGCGCTTTCGAGCGACGATCAGGGTCACATTCGTGCTTTCGAAGATGCCGACGGATCGTCACTGGCTTCGGCCTTCGATGAATTGCTCAATTCCGCAGGCAGCGATGCTGCTTCATCGAGCGGCTTCTTGATTCAAATCGGCGATTACGCCGATGTCTTTGAGACGGCATTTTCCGGACACATCGTGCGGAAGCCCTCCTCCTCTTCCGCGCAGTTGCAAATCTACGGTTTGCTCGAAGCACGACTGACCGAGAACCCTCGCGTGATTCTCGGAGGCCTCGTCGAAGGTGTGTGGCCGCCGCAACCGCGCATCGACGCCTGGCTCAGCCGCCCGATGCGGCAGGATTTAGGTCTCGACCTACCCGAGCGCCGCATCGGCCTCACCGCGCATGATTTTGCGCAACTGCTCGGCGCGCGCGAGGTTATCCTGTCTCACTCGGCAAAAGTTGGCGGCGCGCCTGCCGTCGCTTCGCGTTTCCTTCATCGGCTGGAAGCGGTGGCTGGCGAAGATCTCTGGGCCGCTGCAAAAAAGAAAGGCTCGGAGTATGCGCGCCTTGCCGGCGAACTCGACCGGCCTGACAAGGTAAAACCTGTTTCGCAACCCGCGCCGATGCCGGCGGTTGCGTTGCGGCCACTCAAGCTGTCCGTGACCGAGATCGAACACTGGTTGCGCGATCCCTACACCATCTATGCAAAGCACATTCTGAAGTTGCGCCCCCTCGATCCGGTGGACATGCCGCTGACCGCCGCAGATCGCGGTTCGGCGATTCATGAGGCGCTGGGTGAGTTCACATCGGATCATCGCAAGAAGTTGCCGAATGGCGTCGTTGCGGTGTTGCGAAAGTATGGCGAGAAGCATTTCGCGCCCCTGATGGAGCGTCCGGAAGCACGCGCGCTGTGGTGGCCGCGTTTTCTGCGGATCGCGTCGTGGTTTGCGGATTGGGAAACCAAGCGCCGCGAACAAATCGAGGATATCGACCCTGAAATTTCCGGCGATCTGAGGATTAAGCTCGGAAAATCGCGCGAGTTTATTTTGACGGCGCGAGCCGACCGTATCGAGCACCGACGCGACGGAACGTTTGCGATTCTGGATTACAAGACGGGACAAACAGCGAGCGGCAAACAGGTTCGGCTCGGACTTGCGCCCCAACTCAGTCTCGAAGCGGCGATTTTGCGGAACGGTGGGTTCAAAGGAATTGCCGCAGGATCATCCGTCGGCGAGTTGATGTATGTCCGGCTCAGCGGCAACAACCCTCCCGGCGAGGCAGAAAGCCTCAAACTTGCGCTGGGCAAGGACGATGTGATCTCGCCCGATCAGGCCGCCGATCAGGCACGCCAGGAGCTGGAGCGGCGCGTCAAACTCTTTGAAAGCGAATCGCGAAGCTACAAATCGCTGAGCCTGCCGATGTGGAGCTATCGTTACGGCGACTACGACGATCTCGCACGCATCAAGGAATGGTCGGCAGTCGGCGGGGGCGAAACGTGAGTTCGCTTCGTATCGACATTCCCGACATCGTCCGTGACGCGCAGGCCAGGGCTTCGCAGCCGGTGACTTCGGTATTCGTTGCCGCCAACGCCGGTTCTGGCAAGACGCATGTCCTCGTCAACAGGGTGATCCGTCTTCTGCTGCAAGGCACGTCGCCGGAGAAAATTCTCTGCATCACTTTCACAAAGGCCGCCGCAGCGAACATGTCCGAGCGCGTGTTCACGAAACTCGGACGCTGGGTCACGCTTCCAGACGGCCATCTCGATCAAGAGATGCGCGAAGCAGGTGAAGCAAAGCCGAATGCGCATCTACGCGACCGTGCGCGCAAATTGTTCGCCTGCGCACTGGAGACCCCCGGCGGACTGAAAGTTCAAACGATCCACGCGTTGTGCACGCGGCTGCTTCAGCAGTTTCCCTTCGAGGCCAAAGTCCCCGCGCATTTCTCTGTGCTCGACGAGCGCGACCAGGACGAACTTATGGAGCGCGCCAATATCGAGGTGCTGACGGCTGTCGCTGGTGCGCCCGGCGGCCATCTCGGCCGCGCGCTCACCATCGCGATGGAAAATGCAGCGGACATGACATTCAAGGATGTCGTGCGCGAGGCCTGTTTCAGCCGCGACCAATTCCTGGCTTCGATGGACGGCCCCGGCGATCTTGAGGCTGCGATGACTCAGGTCGCATCGGCGCTTGGTATCAGTGTTGACGAGCGCGCGGCTGAGGTGGGACGCAATATCGTCGATGGGCCTCATTTGCCGAAAGGGGAATGGACCGCTGTGGCGGATATTCTCGCCACCGGCAGCAAAACAGATGCGTCGCTGGCAGAGTGTCTGCGCGAGGCGACCGCGATGGAAGGCCGCGACCGGATCGACACTTATCTCTCATTCTTTGTGACGGGATCCGGCACGCCTCGCAAATCGCTGATGACGAAGGCGCTCGTCAAGGAGCATCCTGATCTGGCTGCGCGACTTGAGCGCGAACAGGCGCGCGTGCTGCAAGCGATCGAAGAGCTGCGTGCGCTCGATCTTCGCGACCGGACCGGCGCGTTGCTCACGATCGCGAAGGCTGTCTCGGACAACTACCGCCGCAAAAAACGCGAGCGCGGGCTTCTCGATTACGACGATCTGATCGACAGGACGCTGGCGCTTCTCAACGACGGCGCTTCCGGCTGGGTTCACTTCAAGCTCGACCGCGGCGTCGATCACGTTTTGATCGACGAAGCGCAGGATACCAGCCCGAAACAATGGGACATCATTCAGAAACTCATCGAGGAATTCTGGTCGGGCGCAGGTGCGCGTGACGCCAAGCGGACGGTGTTCGCCGTCGGCGATGAGAAGCAATCGATCTTTTCATTTCAGGGGGCAGCACCGCGCGAATTCGATTTGCGGCGGCGCGAGCTGAAGAAATTTTTCGACGAAGCAAAGCTCGCCTTCGAGAGCGTCAACCTCCAGCATTCCTTCCGGTCCGGCCAAGCCATTCTGGACGCAGTGGACGCCGTCTTTCACGATGCAGCAATCTATCAAAGCATTCAGGCCGACAAAGGCCGCGGGCCCGTCCACAATGCTTTGACCGGCGCTCCGCCCGCGCTGATCGACCTGTGGAATCTGGAAGAGCCGACCGAGTCGGAGAACGAAGGCGGCTGGTCGGCGCCGCTCGACGCATTACCGGAATCGAGCCCGGAAGCCATTCTTGCGGGCCGCGTGCAGAAGGAAATTTCCGCGCTCATCGCCGGGAATACGATGACGGGCGCGGGATCACGACGCCGCAGAATAAGCTACGGCGACATTCTGATTCTGGTCCGGCGGCGCGGCACTGTATTCGACGCGGTGATTCAGGCACTGAAGCATGCAAACATTCCTATTGCAGGCGCCGACCGGCTTAAACTGACTGAGCACATCGCCGTCATCGACCTGATGAATCTGGCGGACGCGTTGCTTCATCCTTCCGACGATCTTGCGCTCGCCGTTGCGCTGAAAAGCCCGCTCTTCGGTCTCGATGACAAGGACTTATTGACGTTCGCGCCGCTTCGCGAGGGTTCGCTGCGCGAGGCGCTTCAGGCAGGCGCTGGCGGCGACGGCCGGCTGAAGGCGGCGTTTGAGCGGCTTGTTGCATTCGAGCGGCGCGTTGCGGGTGAAACGCCGTTCTCGTTTTTCGCATGGCTGCTCGGCAGCGACGGCGGACGAGCACTAATTCTCAAGCGTCTTGGGCCGGAAGCCAACGATGCGCTCGACGAGTTTCTCGAACTTGCGCTGACTTACGAGCGTAAGGAAGCGGCGACGCTGCAAGGCTTCATGGCATGGCTGCGCGCCGCCGAAACCGAAATTAAACGCGATATGGAAATACGGCGCGACGAAGTTCGCGTCATGACCGTGCACGGTGCCAAGGGCCTCGAGGCCTCGGTCGTGTTTCTGGTCGATACCACGACGGCACCCGCCGATACGCAGCGGAAAAATCTCATTCGTCTGCCGCAAGGCAATGGAAATCCGCATTCGCCTGCGGTCGTCGTCTGGGCCGGCAAAAAATCGGATGACACGGAAGTCGCCGCCGCCGCACGCGAAGAGATGAAGAGAGAAACCGAGGACGAGTACCGCCGCCTGCTCTATGTCGCGATGACGCGGGCAGCGGACCGGCTGATCGTCGGAGGCATTCTGCCGGGCAATCGCAATGCCGTGCGTGAATTGTCATGGTACGACATGATTGCGAAGGGCCTCGAAACATCCGCGCTCGTGAAGAGCGAAATCGAGGGCGGCGCGCGATACAGGCGCGCCGACGATGTCGAGCCTCCAGCCCCCGCAATCCCCGAACGATCCAGCCAGAAACCGGTCCCGTTACCGGACTGGCTAAGGCTGCCGGCTCCCGCCGAGACACCTGCCGATGTTCAAGTTCGTCCGTCGGATTCGCAAAATCAAAGTCACAGCGTCGTCACCGCCGAGTCGCTCGCCGCGCGAGCCAATGCGCTTCTGCGCGGCACATTGATCCACCGGTTGCTGCAATCGCTGCCCGATGTCGCGCCGGAGCAGCGCGCTGCGGCAGCGGAAAAATTCCTCTCGCGCAACGCTGCAAACTGGAAAGACGGCGAACGCGCGTCCGCTGCCAGGCAGGTACTTTCAATTATCGAGCAAAGCGAGTTCGCGGCGTTGTTCGAGACCGGAAGCCGCGCCGAAGTTTCTGTCGTCGGGCGCATCGCGCGTGAGGACGGCAAGCAGTTCCTGGTATCCGGCCAGATCGACCGGCTGACAGTGACCGCCGACGAAGTCCTGATCGTCGATTACAAAACCAATCACGCGCCGCCATCGTCTATTGATGGTGCACCTTTGTCCTACATCCGCCAGCTTGCACTTTATCGCGCCGTACTGACGCAGCTTTATCCCGGCAAGCGGATACGCTGCGCGCTGCTTTGGACCGAAACAGCGTCGATAATGGAGATTCCCTCCCCCGCGCTGGACGCAGAGCTGCAATCGATCGCTACGTAGTGGAATGACCGCTGCCCGGGTAGCAGCAACTGCTGTCATAGCATTGGAATCGTTTCACTATTTTTGCCGTCCAAATTCCGGCGCGGCAAACACGACCGGGTGACCAACCTTGACCCGGCAACACCTCGTTCATAGGTTGATGTCACGCTTTTCAGTGCGCGATTCTCAATTCCGCGCTCCATCCAAAGAGGCACAGCATGAGTGTGGGCAAGGTTTCGGATTCCGATTTCGACGCGGAAGTTCTCAAGGCAGACGGTCCGGTCGTCGTCGATTTCTGGGCGGAATGGTGCGGCCCATGCCGCATGATCGCTCCCGCGCTCGATGAAATCGCAGGCGCGATGGGCAACAAGGTCAAGATCGTGAAGCTCAACGTCGATGAAAGCCCGAAGACAGCTTCCAAGTACGGCGTGATGTCGATTCCGACGCTGATGATTTTCAAGGGCGGCGAAATGGCGTCACGTCAGGTCGGCGCGGCACCGAAGCAGAAACTTCAGCAGTGGATTTCCGCCGCGGTCTGATCGCACTCGGAATTTGAACGGCCGGCGCAAGCCGGCCTTTTTTGCTATTGCGGCGGCGTACCGTTTTCAGCAAGGACATGGCCTGCGAGATAAAGCGAGCCGGTTATGAGAATCCGCGGCGGGATTTCGTAAGCCAGCTTCGCTATTGCCTCAAGCGCCGCTTTGATACTCGACGCCGTCTCCGCCCGCATTCCCAGATCCCGCGCGGTCGCAGCCAGAATGTCCGGCGGCATGGCGTTGTCCTGATCCGGAACTTTCAGCGCGATGATGTGACGCGTAAGGCCGGCGAAGTTCGCAAGAAATCCGCGCGCGTCCTTGTTGCCCATCATTCCCGCAATCACGACGAGCGGTCGTGACACGCGCTCTTCGAGATCGCCGAGAGCTGCGGCGATCACCCGCCCGCCATCGAGATTGTGTCCGCCGTCAAGCCAAATTTCAGAATCAGGCGGAGCAAAACCCAAGAGAGTGCCCGCAGTCAGGCGCTGCATCCGCGCAGGCCATTGGGCGTTCGCGATGCCTTGCTCGAAAGCCGAGGGCTCGATCCTGAATTTGTCGACGGCCCGCAATGCCGCAATCGCAAGACCCGCATTGTCGAACTGATGGCGTCCGAACAGGCGCGGTGCGGCGAGATCGAGAAGCCCATGTTCGTCGTGATAGACCAGCCGCCCCCGCTCGACATGGACATGCCATTCTTCGGTCGCGGCATGCAGCGGTGCGCGAAGTTTTTTCGCAGTCTGCTCGATCACAGCCGTCGCCTCTGCGGATTGCTCGGCGCAGATCACCGGAACATTCTTCTTGATGATGCCGGCCTTCTCAGTTGCGATCTTGATAAGCGTATCGCCCAAAAATTCGACGTGATCCATACCGATGAGCGCAATCACGCTTGCGAGCGGCACATCGATCACATTGGTCGCATCGAGCCTGCCGCCGAGGCCGACTTCCAGCAGAACGATATCGGCCGGATGCTTCGAGAAAAGATAGAAAGCCGCCGCAGTCTCGATTTCAAAAATAGTAATGGGCTCGCCGCCGTTCATACGCTCGCAATGATCCAGTGCTTCGCGCAGCTCGTCGTCGCTGACCAGAACACCCCCGCCAACCTTCCCAAGCCGGAATCGCTCGTTGAAGCGGACCAGATGCGGCGATGTATAGACATGCACGCGCAATCCGGCAGCTTCCAGAATCGCGCGCAGAAACGCGACGGTCGACCCTTTGCCGTTGGTGCCGGCAACATGAATGACCGGCGCAATTTTTCTCTCGGGATGATCGAGCCGCTCGAGGATGCGCCACATTCTCTCAAGCGTCAGATCAATCCGCTTCGGATGCAGGGAAGCGAGCCGCGAGAGAATATCGCCGTAGGAAGGCGAAGGTCGGGCCGCAGGCAGCGTCACGCGGGCGACGTAACCGCAGGTGCGTCGGGCTGCGTGAGCGAATGCGCCGGACGCTCGGAGGCGAATCCCTCGGCGGCCGGCGCGCGCGTCAACAGTCTGCACAGCCGTGCAAGCGTCGGCCGCAAGTCATGGCGATGCACGACAATGTCCACCATGCCGTGTTCTTTGAGATACTCCGCGCGCTGAAAACCTTCCGGCAGTTTTTCGCGGATGGTCTGCTCGATCACGCGCGCTCCGGCGAAGCCGATCAATGCGCCGGGTTCAGCGATCTGCACATCGCCAAGCATCGCATAGGACGCAGTCACGCCGCCGGTCGTCGGATTGGTCAAAACAACCATATAGGGCTGCTTGGCTTCGCGCAGCATCTGGATCGCAACGGTCGTGCGCGGCATCTGCATCAGGGAGAGAATGCCTTCCTGCATGCGCGCGCCGCCCGAGGCCGCGAACATGATGAACGGGCACTTCTTCTCGACCGCAAGTTCGAGTCCGGTGACAACCGCTTCGCCTGCCGCCATGCCGAGCGAACCGCCCATGAAATCGAAATCCTGCACGGCCACGACGACGCCGTTGCCTTCCAGCTTGCCGTAGCCGACTTTCACGGCGTCATGCAGACTCGTCTTTGCGCGCGCATCCTTGATGCGATCGGCATATTTCCTTTCATCGCGGAATTTCAGCGGATCGGCGATGACTTCAGGGAGTGCCACATCGAGCCACGTCTCATTGTCGAAAATAGATTTCAGCCGCGCGATCGCGCCCATACGCATGTGATAGTTGGAGCCGGGAATGACGAACTGGTTCTGTTCGACATCCTTGTAGAAAACAAGCTGTCCGGAATCCGGGCACTTGATCCACAAATTCTCAGGCGTCTCGCGCTTGAGAATATTCCGGATCTTCGGCCGGACGACATTGGTCAACCAGTTCATGGCAGGCTCCGTCTTGCTGCGCTCAATATATGGCCGTCCCGATTGGACCCGGCAACCCTGACCCACCACAATAAAACACTTGATGAATGGCCTATTCGGCGGCCTGTTTTGCGCCGCGCACGCCCTGGGCAAGCGACGCAACGAAATCCGCAACCGCAGGCACGGTTTTAGCGGTCGCCTTGCCGTTCGCATCGAGCGTTTCGCGCATCACGTCGATCAGCGCCGATCCGACGACAGCGCCGTTCGCGGCCTTCGCAATGTCACGCGCGGCCTCCGGCGTGCGGATTCCGAAGCCGACACACACCGGCAGTTTCGTATGACGCTTGATACGGGCGACCGCGTCGGAGACCTGCGTTGCGTTTGCCGCAGCACTTCCGGTGATGCCCGTGATCGAGACATAGTAGACGAAGCCGGATGTGTTCTCCAGGACGGCAGGCAGCCGCTTATCATCTGTTGTCGGCGTCGCAAGGCGGATGAAATTCAATCCGGCCTTCATCGCCGGAATGCAAAGTTCCGTGTCTTCTTCGGGCGGCAAATCGACGATAATCAGACCATCGACACCCGCCGCCTTCGCATCGGCGAGAAATTTATCGACGCCGTAGATATAGATCGGGTTGTAGTAGCCCATCAGTACGATCGGCGTTGCCGAGTCATTTTTACGAAAATCACGCACGACCTGAAGCGTCTTTTTCAGCGTCATGCCCGCTTTGAGGGCGCGTAGTCCTGCAGCCTGAATCGCCGGGCCGTCCGCCATCGGATCGGTGAACGGCATGCCGATCTCGATGATGTCGGCGCCCGCCTTCGGCAGCGCCTTGATAATGTCGAGCGACGTCGCCATGTCCGGATCGCCGCACATCACGAATGTGACGAAAGCCGCGCGGCCATCCTTCTTCAGTTCGGCAAATTTTGTGTCGATGCGCGTCGTCACTTCTTTTTACCCTTCAAGATGTCGCCGACCTGCGGCACGTCCTTATCGCCGCGTCCCGACAGATTGACCACCATCAGGTGATCCTTCGGCCGCTTCGGCGCGAGGTCCATCACCTTGGCGATGGCATGCGCCGGCTCAAGCGCGGGGATGATGCCTTCAAGACGCGACAGCAACTGAAACGCCGCGAGAGCTTCCTCATCGGTCGCCGACAAATACGTCACGCGTCCGGTTTCATGCAGCCATGAATGCTCGGGCCCGATGCCGGGGTAGTCGAGACCCGCCGAAATCGAATGCGCGTCCTGGATCTGGCCGTCATCGTCCATCAGGAGATATGTGCGGTTGCCGTGAAGAACACCGGGACGTCCGCCCGCGATTGATGCCGCGTGAAGTTGCGTCAGGCCGTGACCCGCAGCCTCGACACCGAAAATTTCTACCGATGGATCGTCAAGGAAGGGATGGAACAGCCCCATCGCGTTCGAGCCGCCGCCGATGCAGGCGATCAGCGAATCCGGCAAGCGGCCTTCCGCTTCCTGCATCTGCGCGCGTGTCTCGGTGCCGATGATCGACTGAAAATCGCGCACCATCATCGGATAGGGATGCGGACCGGCCACGGTGCCGATGCAGTAGAACGTGGATGCGACGTTTGTGACCCAGTCGCGCAGCGCATCGTTCATTGCATCTTTCAGCGTGCGTGAACCCGACTGTACAGGAACGACCTTCGCGCCCAGCATTTCCATGCGGATCACATTCGGCTGCTGCCGCTCGACATCGACCGCGCCCATATAGACAATGCATTCGAGGCCGAAGCGCGCGCAAAGAGTTGCCGTCGCCACGCCGTGCTGGCCGGCGCCGGTCTCGGCGATGATGCGCTTCTTGCCCATGCGCCGTGCGACCATGATCTGGCCGAGCACATTGTTGACCTTGTGCGAGCCGGTGTGATTCAGCTCCTCGCGCTTGAAGTAAATTTTCGCGCCGCCAAGATGCTCGGTCAGCCGCTCGGCGAAATACAGCGGCGACGGCCGGCCGACATAGTCCTTCAGGTAGCCGTTCATTTCCTTCTGAAACGACGGATCGGCCTTGGCGTCGGCATAGGCCTTTTCCAGATCGAGGATCAGCGGCATCAGCGTTTCGGCGACGAAACGCCCGCCGAAAATGCCGAAGTGTCCGCGCTCGTCCGGACCCGAGCGGAATGAGTTCGGCAGTGAAATGCTCATGCGCTCGCAACTTTCTGGTTGGGCTTGACGGCATCGGCCTCGCGGGCCGCGCGAATGAAATCCCGGATCATCCCGATATCCTTTACGCCGGGTGCGCTTTCGACGCCTGACGAGACATCGACGCCGCCGGGACGCGCGATGCGGATCGCTTCGGCGACATTCGCAGCCGTCAACCCGCCGGACAGCATGAAAGGAATATCTAGCTTCAAACCTTTGAGAAGATCCCAGTCGAAAGGTACGCCCAGCCCTCCGGGCCGCGTCGCGTCCTTCGGGGCACGCGCATCGAACAGAATGCGATCCGACACCGCAGCAAAACCTGGAAGCGCATCCAGATCCTGTGCCGTGGAAACTGCGACGACTTTCATCACCGGAACGCCGAACGTCCGCTTGATGTCGCGCACGCGCGATACGCTCTCGCTTCCGTGCAATTGCAGAACGTCCGGCCGCAGCGTCTCAGCGATATTCGCGAGCGTTGCGTCGTCGGCATCGACGGTCAGCGCAACTTTCTGAGCACGGCCTTTGACGGCCAGACCCAGGTCGCGCGCGGTGCCAAGATTGACATGACGGGGCGAGGCCTCGAAAAAAACGAAACCCACCATGTCGGCGCCTGCCTCCAGCGCGGCCTCGAGGGTTTCGCGCGTGGACAGTCCGCAAATTTTCACCGCAAACGACATGGTCTCAAAAGCAGGTTATGCCCGTAGGGCTGGCTGACCGGGAATTCGGGTTGAGGGCGCGTTCTACAACGCCGCGCCGGGCTTGTCTCGCCCGATTGCCTTGTAAAAGTAACTCTGCGGGGCGGCTTGGGCGCTTCCGCCGCCAGGCGGGGAAACTTGCGCCTCGCTATATTCTCCGTGGCCGAGTGAACGTCCACGAAGGTCGGCGAGTTGCGTGCGTGCCTCTTGCGCGTCTCTTTCGTTGGCGCGTGCTGCGCGGCGCCAATGACGCTGTCCGAACCAGGTCGCGACGCCGCCGACGACCACACCGACAATCGCAAAGGCAATAATGACAACGAACAAGGGCAACCTTAGGCCCAATGCCGCGTCGCTCGAATCGAACGGATCGAACGGATCGAACGAAAGCATCACGAGATGCCGATTGGCGAGCGCGAACACGATGAAGACGATCGCAAGCGGCAGTATCACCAACACGTTGACGATCTTGCGGAGCATCTATTGTCCTCGCGACATCGAATAGCCGAGGAAAAGATCAGGTGGCAGCTCCGTCGCTGCCGGAATCGCGATTGAGACGTTCGCGCATTTCCTTGCCCGTCTTGAAAAACGGCACGCTTTTCTGCTCGACCGGAACATGCGCGCCGGTGCGCGGGTTGCGGCCTGCGCGTGCGGGCCGATGCTTGACCGAGAACGCACCGAAACCGCGTAACTCGACACGATCGCCGCGCGCGAGAGCCGCGACGATTTCATCGAGGATCGCATTCACGATGTTCTCTACATCTCTCTGATAGAGATGCGGGTTGTGCTCGGCGATGCGCTGAACAAGTTCGGATTTGATCATCGAGGTATTGAGTCCGTAGCGTGCGGCCAAACCATTTCCTTGAAAAAGCCTTGAACTGTCAAGCCGCTAATTGAAAACAAGTGACGGCTAAATCGCGTGACAATCGAGTGAAACCGGTCTTGCCCGCCGCGTGCGCGTGCAACGCAAAACGGCTGAAACGCGATTCAGCCATTCAATTGCCCGACGCGGGCTGCCACAGCGCGAGCATGCCATCGAGAGCGAAGCGATCGACGGCCTGCGCGACGCCTGAATGTTCGAGCTGACGAGCGAACGTCGGCAGACCGACGGCATCAAGTGCAACGGCTGCCGCCGTGCGCAAGAAGGTCATGTCGCTAAAACGCGGTGTCAGCTTGTAGTCTTTCACTGGAACTTCCTTGTCGATCTTCTTCTCAGAGACGAGCCAGGCGATTGCTGTCTTCTCATCGCCAAGTTGATCGATCAATTTCAGTCCCAAAGCCTGGCGACCGGTGAAGACACGCCCGTCCGCGACAGTTTGAAGCGTGGCGTCGTCCATGTTGCGGCGGTCCTTCACGAGGCCGCGGAACCATGCATAGGAATCCTTGACCAGTGCATCGAGCGCGGCGCGTGCTTCCGGGCTGGTCGGCTCGAAACCATTGGGCGCGGCCTTCAATGGCGACGACTTCACTTCCTCGACCTTGACGCCGACCGTCTTCATCAGGTCCGTGAAATTCGGGTACTGAAACAGAACGCCGATCGATCCGACCAGCGCCGTCTGCTGCGCAACGATCCGATCCGATGCGAGCGCGGCGATATATCCGCCGGAGGCCGCCAGCCCTTCGACAACGACGACGAGCGGCTTCTTGGCCTTCAGCCGCATCAAAGAATCGTAAAGCTGCTCGGAGCCGGCGGTGGTGCCGCCGGGTGAATTGATGTGGACGATCACGGCCGGGTGGGTGGACTTCTCAAGTTTTTCAAGCGCCTCGACGCGCGATGCATCGCTGCGGATCAATCCGTCTATCTTCACGCGCGCGATCGAGCGCGAACCCGTCAGCGCATCCCGGCCCGACGGCGTCGCAAGGGCACCGACCGCGACAATCGCAACGACGACCCCCAACGCGGCGATTACACGCCAGAATGTGAGTTTGCGGCGGATCCGGCGGCGGTCCACGATCACTTCGGATTCGATCGGCATCGAAAGTCTCCTCGCACACTTTCTGTTCTGAAAAACGGAATTGTCGGCGCAGCCTTGATTTGAGGTGCAATGATTACATCAATTACAACTCAATTTGGAGAGAACAAGGCTCAGTCCACTTCACAAGACAGCTACGGAACGATGCCAAGAAAAAGGGCTCCGGAACGCCCGGAGCCCTCATTGGTGTCGTAAGCCGCATCGTGCCGGCTGTGATTTAACCTTCGCGCTTCTTGAGCGCATTCCCGAGAATGTCGCCGAGTGTCGCACCCGAATCCGACGATCCGTATTGCGCGATGGCTTCCTTCTCTTCGGCAACTTCGAGGGCCTTGATCGAGACCTGCACCTTGCGCGCCTTCTTGTCGAACTGGATGACGCGGGCATCGACCTTTTCACCGACAGCAAAACGCTCGGTGCGCTGATCGTCGCGGTCGCGAGCGAGTTCAGAACGCTTGATGAAGGTCGTGAAGTCGGTGCCGGTGATCTGAACTTCGATACCGCCGTCCTTCACTTCAAGGACTTCGCAGGTCACGACGGCGCCCTTCTTGACGTCGCCCGGCTCCGCGAACGGGTCGCCTTCGAGCTGCTTGACGCCAAGCGAGATGCGCTCCTTCTCGACATCTACATCGAGAACGACGGCCTTGACCATGTCGCCCTTCTTGAAATTGTCGATGACCTGCTCGCCCGGCTGTTTCCAGTCGAGGTCAGACAGATGGACCATGCCGTCGACGTCGCCGTCGAGGCCGAGAAACAGACCGAACTCCGTCTTGTTCTTGACTTCGCCTTCGACGGTCGAGCCGACCGGGAACTTCTCGACGAACACTTCCCAAGGATTGCGCATGGTCTGCTTGAGACCGAGCGAGATGCGGCGCTTGGCCGAATCCACTTCGAGCACCTGCACTTCGACTTCCTGCGAGGTCGAAACGATCTTGCCCGGATGCATGTTCTTTTTGGTCCACGACATTTCGGAGACGTGGATCAGGCCTTCGATGCCCGGTTCCAATTCGACGAATGCGCCGTAGTCAGTGATGTTGGTGACGCGTCCGGTGAAGCGCGAGTTCAGCGGATACTTCGCCTCGATGCCCTGCCAAGGATCGTCCAGCAATTGCTTCATGCCGAGCGAGATGCGGTGGGTCTCGTGGTTGATCTTGATGATCTTGACCTTCACCGTCTGGCCGATCGCGAGCACTTCGGTCGGATGATTGACGCGGCGCCACGCGATGTCGGTGACGTGCAGCAAGCCGTCGATACCGCCGAGATCCACGAACGCACCGTAATCGGTGATGTTCTTGACCACACCGTCGATAACCTGACCCTCTTCGAGGTTCTGCACCAGTTCCTGACGCTGCTCGGCACGCGTCTCTTCAAGAACGGTACGGCGCGAGACAACGATGTTGCCGCGGCGGCGATCCATCTTGAGAATCTGGAACGGCTGCGAATTGTTCATCAGCGGTGCAACGTCGCGGATCGGACGAATGTCGACCTGCGAGCGCGGCAAGAACGCGACCGCGCCATCGAGATCGACGGTGAAACCGCCCTTGACCTGATTGAAGATGACGCCGTGAACCTTCTCGTTGGCGTTGAACGCCTTCTCGAGCTTGCCCCAGCTTTCTTCGCGGCGCGCCTTGTCGCGCGAGAGCACAGCTTCGCCGAGTGCGTTTTCGATCCGGTCGAGAAACACCTCGACTTCATCGCCGACCTTAAGGTCGTTCTCGCGGCCGGGGCCGTTGAATTCGCGGAGAGCCACGCGGCCCTCGGTCTTCAGGCCGACGTCGATGACGGCCATGTCTTTCTCGATCGCAACAACCTTGCCCTTGATGACGGAGCTCTCTTGCAGATTGCCGCCTGCGAAGGATTCATCGAGCATCGCGGCGAAATCGTCGCGCGAGGGGTTATAGGAATTAGCAGTCGAAGCCATTTGTTCTCCAAATGCGGAATGCCGGCAGCGGGGTTTAAAGGCGTATCGCGCATCCAGTGCCAAAAGTCCGCGACCTTTGACGACCGTCATCCGCTATCCGAAATAGCGAAAACGGGCCGGCTGTTGCCTGCACGAGCAATACGGAAAGTGTGGACCGGGGCCTCAGTCTGAGACCAAAAGCAGGCTTTCCTCCAATAACGGCAAGGACTTAGACCTTGACCGGCCTGCTCGGACAGCCTCGACGAAATCGATGGCGACCCGGACGCCGGGGATATAGCCCCCGGGACATCGGGCGGCAAGGCAAAAACCGGGCAAAATAGTCCGAAAATGCGCTAACGCGCGGCGCGAACCGCATCCACGATAGCGATGGCGGCACGAATGCCGCCTTCGATATCGAGCTTGGAATTATCCAGCACATGCGCATCGGCTGCACGCCTCAATGGCGCAGCGGCTCTGTTTTTGTCGCGCTCGTCTCTTTTCAAAATATCAGCGAGCACCGATGCCTCGTCGGCAGCCTCGCCACGCGCGCGCATCTCAAGCGTTCTGCGCCGCGCGCGAACTTCGGGATCCGCGACAACGAAAATCTTCACGTGAGCATCGGGGCAAATGACCGTCCCGATGTCGCGGCCATCGAGCACCGCGCCGGGAGGACCGGCAGCGAAGTTGCGCTGAAACGTCAGCAGCGCCTCGCGCACCTTCGGATGCGCTGAAACCACTGACGCAGCTTCGCCGACGCGCTGTGTTTTGAGTTCCGGATCGCCGAACAAGGAAGGGTCCAGCGCCGCAGCAAGCATCGCGGCCTTCGTCTCGTCGGCCAGTTCGGCATTGGCATCGAGCATCGCTTTGGCGACCGCGCGATAGATCAATCCGGTATCGAGATGGCGAAATCCGTAATGTGCAGCGAGCCGCTTGCCGAGCGTACCTTTGCCGGATGCCGCAGGACCGTCGATGGCGATAATCATGCGAACTCCGCTCCCATGCCGCGCATCATCGGTATGAAGTCGGGGAAACTCGTGGCGATAAAGGCCGTGTCATCGACCTTGACCGGCGTGTCGGACGCAAGGCCCATCACCAGCGCCGACATCGCGATGCGATGATCCATATGGGTTGCGACAAGTCCGCCGCCCGGAACGAAGCCTTTTCCTTCGACAATCATATCGTCACCGGAAATCTCAACCTTTACGCCGTTCACGCGCAACATCGCGGCGGTGGCTTCAAGCCGGTCGGATTCCTTGACGCGCAATTCCTGCAAGCCACGCATCGTCGTGGTGCCTTCCGCAAAGGCAGCAGCGACAGCCAGCACAAGATATTCGTCGATCATCGATGGCGCGCGTTCGGCAGGCACCTCAACGCCCTTGAGCTTCGACGCACGCACGCGAAATTGCGCCATCGGCTCGCCCGCATCGCCCCGCTTGTCGCTTTCGTCGATCGAGGCACCCATCTCTCGCAGCGTCGTGAACAAACCGGTTCGCAGCGGATTCGTCATCACGTCGGTGAGAACGATATCCGAGCCTTCGACGATCAGCGCAGCGACAATCGGAAACGCCGCCGACGACGGATCGGCCGGGACGACGACTGTCGCGCCCTGCAATTCGGGCTGGCCGATTAATGTGATCTTGCGGCCATGCGTTCCTTCTTTGACTGATATTATCTGCGCGCCGAAATGCGCAAGCATCAACTCGGTATGATCGCGGCTGGCTTCGTTCTCGATCACGGTCGTGGTGCCCGGCGCGGACAGTCCTGCGAGCAGCACGGCCGACTTGATCTGCGCGGACGCGACCGGTGTGCGATAGACAATCGGCAAAGGATCGCGCGCGCCTTGCAGCGTCATCGGCAAACGACCGCCATCGGCCTGCGTGGAAACGCGCGCTCCCATCAATGCCAGCGGATCGAGAATTCTGCGCATCGGCCGCCCGCGCAGGCTGGCGTCGCCATCGAATGTCGCTTTGATCGGACAACCTGCGACGGCTCCCATCGCGAGACGGCATCCCGTGCCGCTATTGCCGAAATCAAGCGGCGCGTCCGGTGTTGCGAACCCGCCGACGCCCACGCCCTGAACACGCCAGGCGCCCTCTCCTGTCCGCTCGACCTTCGCGCCGAGCGAACTCATAGCCTTGGCAGTATTGAGAACGTCTTCGCCTTCGAGCAGCCCGGAAATTTGCGTCTCTCCGACCGCGAGCGCACCCAAAATCAGGGCGCGATGTGAGATCGACTTATCCCCCGGAACACGGACGGAGCCGCTCAGGGCGCTCCTCGCCCGGGCTTCAAGCGGGGTGGGTTGTCCGGATTGGGTCAAGACGGCTGTCCTCTGGATTTCAGGGCTCCTACCACGCGCGCCGGAATAGGTCACGGGGCCGCCATTTATGGCATCCGCCGCTATTGACAGCGGCTGCGCAACTAGCCAAGTGAAGCACCGTTTTTCAAAGACATCTTCAGGACTCCGCCCGTGGCCAAAGCCGATCTCGGAACCAAGCGCATTTGCCCGACGACGGGCAAAAAGTTCTACGACCTCAATAAGAACCCGGTGATTTCGCCTTACACCGGCGAGGTCGTGCCGATTGTGGTGGCGCCGCCGCCGCGCACCCGTGCCGATGCAGCCGCCAGAGCAAGCGCCGCAGCAGCCGCAGCGACCGCCGCAGCTGCTGCGCCCGAACCGGCCGAGGCCGAAGAGTTGGTCTCGCTCGAGGAAGCCGATGCCGAGGAGAATACCGGCAAGGTCAAGGCGCAGATGCCGGAATCCGAAGACGATATCGAGGTCGATGAGACGCTCGACGACGACGATGACGATTCGACCTTTATCCCTGAGGAAGAAGAAGACGACGAGGATGTCACCGACATCATCGGCGATGTTTCGGGCGACGAAGAGACTTGAGATAGCGTCTCAAGTATGATTTTTCGGATTGCGCCGCGCATTCAAGCGCGTCGAGGTTTGGGGCCATAGCTCAGCTGGGAGAGCGCTTGCATGGCATGCAAGAGGTCGGCGGTTCGATCCCGCCTGGCTCCACCAACCTTCTTCTGAAATTCAGATACAGCCGCCTTCGGGCGGCTTTATCTTTTTGCGAGGACGAAAGTCAGCTTGCGGGCTTCGGCTGCCTCTTGTCGAGCGCAGCCAATGCATCGGCGAGGATCGCACGCACGCGATCGGCGTCGCTTGCCTCGACCATCGATGGGTCGAGATAGAAATCCAGACCGGTCGTGCGCGCGGTGACGACGCGGCTTTTTGCTTCCTTCATATCGGCAACCTTATCGACCGCGTAAGGCACGACCTCGCGGCTGATGCCCTTCATCGTGATCGCAGGAAGCGGGTGCGCGGTGACGACGTCGTTCACCAGTGCGAATGTTTCATAGCTGATGACGATCTTGCCGGGCTCGGCAATGGACTGAAGCCGCGCCGCAAGGTTCGCCTCGGCGCCGATGATCGTGTAATCCATGCGATCGCTGCTGCCGAAATTACCGACGTTGCAGAATCCGGAGTTGATGCCCATGCGCGTCTTGAATGGTTGCTCGATTCCCTCCGACCGCCATTTGGCATTCAATTCTGTGAGCCGCTGCTGCATCGCGACCGCCATCTGAAGGCAATTCTTGGCGTCGATGCGCTCACCCTGCGTCTCCGGATCGCCGAAGAAGATCAGCATCGCATCGCCGATGAACTTGTCGATGGTGCCGCCGTGTTCGAGGGCAATGGCCGACATCTCGGTGAAATATTCATTCAGCAGCAACGTCATTTGCTCAGGCTGCAAACGCTCCGTCGTCGCGGTGAAATTCTGAATATCGGAAAAAAAGATCGTGAGCTTTTTACGCTCGGTATGGATTGTCACGTCCTTCTGGCCGCTGAAAATGCTCTTGTAGATTTGTGGCGAGATGTAACGCGAGATCTTCATCGACAGCGTCGCAAGAAAATCATTGTTGTGTTCAAGCTCGCGGTTCATCGACTGAATTTGCGCGGCCTGCCGGCGCTGCATCGCGAAAAAGGACACGCCGCTGATCGCCGCCAGCGCGAAATAACCGAGCAGAAATTTGAACGAGAAGAGGTTGGCGGCGATCGGAGCTGCTATGACGACTTCCTGAATTCCGCGCACATCGCCGACTTTCCAGTCGTGCTTCGGGCTTTCAGGATGGTTGTTGTGGCAATTGACACATGCCTGACCCATGACGATCGGTGCTACAAGGCGAACCTTGTCGCTGAACAGCGTATGCGACGCATCGACGACCTTTTGATCGGGATTCTCCCGCAGCGACTTTAGAGCGCCTTGCTCGAATGCATCGAGTTGGTGCGGCGCGCGATTCTTGAAGGGAAGATCGGAGACGAAGCGGTAGGTAATGTTGTTCTGCTGCTCGCCGATCACCTTGCCGAGTTCAAGCGACAGCGTTGCAGGGATTGGAATAGCGCCAGGCGCCGATTCGTAGTTGTGAACCACTTTGGTCGGCTCGAGCGATGACAGAATTCTGCCGACGACATTCGTCGCATAATATCCGCGCACGCTGCTGATAACCGAATTAAGGTCGGACGCCTGCCGCCGCAATCCGGATTCCGCCAAATGCGTCAGATCGAGCCATACAGCCAGCGGCAAAGCGAGCAGCAGCAAAGCGACCAGCGAGCCTGTCAGCAGGCTTCGCTTGCGGAGATTTTCGGGATTCGCCTTCTCGACAGTTTCCATCGGCGTGATTTTATCTGCTGCGCGTCGTTGCAAAGCAGCATCATAGCGCGCCCGCAATTTTGAGGCGACTGCCTTGCGAGCAAAGACTGGTGAACACGCTGCCCGCTGGTTAAGACGAGCTTTCAGGATCAACGGAGATTGGCTCAATCGGCGCCAATATTGACCCTGTCGGCGCTATCGCTCAAATGTGCCGCTCGAAAATAACGCCAACCGGCACGAACGACTGCGAAGGCTTCCAAATGACCGAACAAAATTCGACTGGCGCTATTTCCGGTCTGCGCGTGATCGATCTTTCGCGCGTCCTCGGTGGCCCTTACTGCACGCAGATTCTCGCGGATCACGGCGCCGATGTTGTGAAGGTCGAGCCGCCGGCGGGTGACGAGACACGCGACTGGGGCCCTCCGTTTCATGACGACGACGCCGCGTATTTCATCGGCACCAACCGCAACAAGCGTTCGGTCAGTCTCGACCTCTCCGTCGAAGGCGGCCGCAAGGTGCTGATGAAGATGCTCGAGACCGCCGACGTGCTGATCGAGAACTTCAAGCCCGGCACGCTCGACAAATGGGGCATCGGCAACGATTTCATTCGCGGCAAATTTCCCAGACTCATCCATTGCCGGATTTCCGGTTTTGGCGCGGACGGTCCGCACGGCGGGCATCCGGGCTACGACGCCATCATCCAGTCGATGGTCGGATTGATGGCTGCGACGGGATCGCCGCAAAGCGGGCCAACACGCATCGGTGTCGCGCTGGTCGATATGTCGACCGGACTTTATGCAACGGTTGGAATTCTGATGGCGCTCGCCGAACGCGCAAAATCCGGCAAGGGCCAGTTCGTCGAGACCACGCTGTTCGAGACCGGCCTTGCGATCATGCATCCGCATACGGCCAACTTCTTCATGCATGGCAAGCCGCCGGCGTTGACCGGCAATGAGCATCCCAATCTCTATCCTTACGCGGTCTTTCCCGCGCGCGACGGCAATGTCTTCATGGGCGTCGGCAACGACGGTACCTTCCGCAAACTTGTGAAGGAACTGGGCAAGCCTGAACTTGGAACCGACCCGCGCTTCGCCAGAAACCGCGACCGCGTCATCAATCGCGATGAGCTTCGCGTGGAACTTGAAGCTATTCTCAAGGATCAGGACAGCGAACCGCTGTGCCGCCGGTTGCTGGCGGCGGGATTGCCTGCGGGGCCTGTTCAGGCTGTCGACAAGGTGTTGGAGAGCGAGCACGTCAAGCATCGCGGCGATATCATCGAAAAGGATTGGTACAAGGGCGTCGCCTCGCCGATCCGCTTCGACCGCACCAAGGCCAGCCTGCGTCATGTGCCGCCGAAATTCAGCGAGCACTCCGATACGATCCTCTCGGAGTTTGGCTACTCGGCCAAAGAAATCGCGGAGTTGCGCGCCTCCGGCATCGTCGCCGGTCCGGATCGCAAACGCTGAATTTTCGGAATTTCTCTCTGAAGCACGAACTCATCCGTCAGGCCGCGCGACAACAGAAAGGTGATTGCCAAATGGCGATCGCCTCTGTTCGCGACCTTCCGCCGCCGGAACCTTTATGGCAATTTGACGCAGCCCAACGGAATGGACGGGAGCCGGGTCATGTTCGGGACTCTTCTTCGCAAATCGCCCGCTCTCGCAATCACGGTTTTGCTTGCTTCGCTTTCGAGTGCACCGGCGCTTGCCGACAAGCGCGTTGCGTTGGTGATCGGCAACTCCGCCTACAAAAACGTCAATCAGCTTCCGAACCCGTCCAAGGATGCCGCCGCCATCGGCGAAATGCTGAAGAAGGCGGGCTTCGATTCCGTCGATTCCCGTCAGGATATCGGCGTCGCCGATATGAAGAAGATGATCCGCGACTTTTCCGACAAGGTCGCAGACGCTGACGTTGCGGTGGTGTTTTACGCGGGACACGGCATCGAAGTCGATGGCACGAATTATGTGTTGCCAATCGACACCAAGCTCGAACGCGATATCGATGTCGAAGACGAAGCCGTGTCGCTCGACCGCATCGTCAAGACCATCGAGCCGGCCAAAAAACTGCGCCTGGTCATTCTCGATGCCTGCCGGGACAATCCATTTGCAACCACGATGAAGCGAAGCATCGGCTCGCGCGGCATCGAGCGCGGCCTCGCGAAAGTCGAACCGGCGAACCCGAATACTCTCATTGCCTATGCGGCGAAGGCCGGCTCGACCGCGTCAGACGGTGCAGGAAGCCACAGTCCCTTCACAACGGCGCTCCTCGTGCAGTTGCCGGTGCCGGGACAGGATTTGCGAAAGTCGCTCGGCTACGTCCGTGATTCGGTTCTGAAAGCGACGTCGAACAAGCAAGAGCCGTTCGTCTACGGTTCGCTTGGCGGCGACGACGTGGCGCTTGTTGCCGCGCCGGCCCGCGCCGCAACTGTTCCTGCGCAGGTCGTAGCCCTCGATCCCGACTCGAAACTGCGTCAGGACTATGAACTCGCAGCTGCGGTGAATACGAAGCCAGCGTGGGATGCGTTCATCAACAATTACCCGAAAGGTTTTTATGCCGACCTTGCGCGTGCCGCGCGAAGCAAACTCGACAGCGCGCCTGCGAATACCGTGGTCGCCAGCAAGGCGCCCGACAATCGCGGGGCGCAACCCGTCGCACAACCACCGAAGGACGCAAATCCCTACGCAGGATTTGAGAACTTCACGGGCCGCACTTTCAAGCTCAACTACATCGAGGATCAACAGGAAGTCTCTCCCGCTCCGGGGCTCAAGCACGTCCGCCGCGAGATCGTGATTTACGTGAAATCGGCGGCGGAAATATCCAGCCGGTTGTCTTATGTCCGCCCCGATCCGGCACATTCGAGTTCGCGATACGCGCTAGGCGCGCTCGGTGACTTCAATCGCGGCGTGCAGATGCTGTATTCGGACTCAAAGCTGCATCAGGTTACGCTTGTAGGAAGCTATCGCCTGCTCACTGACATTTCGTCCAATGGAACATCCTGTCAGGCGAAGGTCGTTTATGAGCTGAACCAAGGCAAGGATCATTTCGAGATGCGAAACCAGAACGGCGACCCCGTCAATGTTTCTGCGCTCTCGACGCAAAATATCGCATGCAAGGTCGCGACGGGCGAAGCGATGGGCACCCCGCCGGAGACGATTGGCGCCGACGCATCCAGCGCAAATCCTGCCGCAAAAGCGAAATAGCGCCGCGATATTGCGAGATACGGCTACTTTCCCGCTTCCCTCCGGTCGCCCTCCCCGACTACGATTGCATCACTTGAACGTCATCCGGCGCTGATAAAGCGCAACGATCGCCGATCGAACGACGATGACGCATACCGGGAGACTATCGATGACATTTCGCCAACTCGGCTTCGGCCTGACCGCCTCGGCTCTTATCACTTTCGCAAACCCCGCTCACGCCGTTACCGAAATCCAGTGGTGGCACGCAATGACCGGCGGCAACAACGAAGTCGTGGTCAAGCTCGCGGAAGAGTTCAACGCCTCGCAAAGCGACTACAAGGTCGTGCCGTCCTACAAGGGCAGCTATCCGGACACGATGAACGCCGGCATCGCGGCGTTCCGCGCCGGCAACGCACCGCATATCATGCAGGTGTTCGAGGTCGGCACTGCCACCATGATGGCGGCGACCGGCGCGGTGAAGCCGGTTTACAAGCTGATGGCCGAGGCCGGCGAGAAATTCGATCCGCAAGCATACCTGCCCGCGATCACCGGCTATTACTCGACCTCAAAGGGCGAGATGCTGTCGTTTCCCTTCAATTCATCTTCCACCGTGATGTGGATCAACAAGGATGCGTTGAAGAAAGCCAGCATCGCCGAGATTCCGAAAACCTGGCCGGAGGTTTTCGAGGACGCGAAAAAACTGAAAGCAGCCGGCTACGACACCTGCGGCTTCTCGAATGCATGGGTGACGTGGGTCAACCTTGAACAATTGTCGTCGTGGCACAACGTGCCGCTTTCGACCAAGGCCAACGGTCTCGACGGCTTCGACACCGTGCTTGAATTCAACAAGGCGCTGCAAATCAAACATCTCGAGACGCTGATCGAATTGCAGAAGAACAAGACCTACGACTACTCAGGCCGCACCAACACGGGCGAAGGCCGCTTCACCTCCGGCGAATGCCCGATCTTCCTCACCTCGTCCGGCTTTTTCGGGCAGGTGAAGAGCAACGCCAAGTTCGACTGGACCAACGCGCCGATGCCCTATTATCCGGACGTGAAGGGCGCTCCGCAGAATTCGATCATCGGCGGCGCTTCGCTCTGGGTGATGGGCGGAAAGACGCCGGAAGAATACAAGGGCGTCGCGAAATTTCTCTCTTTCCTCTCCGATACCGACCGGCAGGTCGCGGTCCACAAGGCGTCGGGCTATCTGCCGATCACGAAGGCCGCCTATGCGAAAGCGAAGGAACAAGGCTTCTACAAGGAACAGCCCTATCTCGAAACGCCGCTGCTTGAATTGACCAACAAGGAGCCGACCGAGAATTCGCGCGGACTTCGCCTCGGCAACATGGTGCAGCTGCGTGACATCTGGGCGGAGGAAATCGAGGGCGCGTTGGCCGGCAAGAAAACTGCCAAGGAAGCCCTCGATGCGGCAGCGGAGCGCGGCAATGCGATGCTGCGTCAGTTCGAACGCACGGTTGCGAAATAATCTCTAAAGCGGGACGCGAAAGCGTCCCGCCTCACTTCCATCATGCAGAAACAAAACGTCTTTCATTCGCGGCTGTTGCCGTTCCTCCTGCTGATCCCGCAGGCTGCGGTTGTTCTGATCTTTTTCTACTGGCCCGCGGCGCAGGCCGTCTATCAATCCTTTCTTCTACAGGATGCATTCGGACTATCGACGACTTTCGTTGCGTTTGAAAACTACGTCGCGCTGTTTCACGAGCCTGGCTATTTCAGCGCGATCGTCAGGACCTTTACGTTCTCGGCGGCGATCGGCGGCGCCTCGCTCTCGCTCGCGCTTCTGCTCGCGGTGATGGCGGACAAGCCGCTGCGCGGGGTCGGAATTTATCGCACGCTTCTCATCTGGCCGTATGCGGTGGCACCCGCCGTTGCCGGCGTGTTGTGGATTTTCATGCTGCATCCTTCGCTCGGCGTGCTGGCGCGAGGTCTGCGCAATCTCGGCGTCAACTGGAATCCGCTACTCAACGGCGACCACGCCGTGATCCTCGTCGTGCTCGCCGCAACGTGGAAGCAGATTTCCTACAATTTCCTTTTCTTCCTTGCGGGGTTGCAGGCGATCCCGAAAAGCGTTCTCGAGGCTGCCGCCATCGACGGCGCGCGTCCGATGCGGCGTTTCTGGACCGTGACGTTTCCGCTGCTGACGCCGACGATCTTCTTTCTGATCGTCGTCAACATCGTCTATGCGTTCTTCGACACGTTCGGCATCATCGACGCTATGACCGGCGGCGGGCCTGCCAAGGCAACCGAAACGCTCGTCTATAAAGTTTATCTCGACGGCCTTCTCGGCGGCAATCTCGGCTCATCCGCTGCGCAGTCGGTGGTCCTCATGGTGATCGTCATCGCGCTCACCGCGATTCAATTCCGCTATGTCGAACGCAAGGTGACGTATTGATGGTCGAGCGTCAGGGCATCCGCCGCTACGCCGCGCACCTGATCCTGTGGATCGGCATCGCCATCGTCGCGTTTCCGGTCTATCTCGCGATTGTTGCTTCGACGCAGGAAGCCTATCAGATCGCCAACGGCCAGATGTCGCTGCTGCCGGGCGGACATCTGATCGAGGTTTACAAGAAAACGATTTTCACTGGCACCAGCGGATCGACGCGCGAGCCGGTCGGCGTGATGCTGTTGAATTCGCTGGTGATGGCGCTGTCGATTGCGCTGGGCAAGATCGCGATCTCGATCCTGTCGGCCTATGCCATCGTGTATTTCCGCTTTCCGTTCCGGATGTGGATCTTCTGGCTCATATTCATGACGCTGATGCTGCCGGTCGAGGTACGCATCTATCCGACCTACAAAATCGCAGCCGATCTGCATCTGCTCGACAGTTACGCCGGCCTGACGCTGCCTTTGATCGCGTCTGCCACCGCGACGCTGCTGTTTCGGCAATTTTTCATGACCGTACCGGATGAATTGCTGGAAGCATCCCGCATCGACGGCGCCGGGCCGTTTCGATTCTTCAAGGATACGCTGCTGCCGCTGTCGCGCACCAACATGGCCGCGCTGTTCGTGATCCTGTTTATCTATGGCTGGAATCAGTATCTCTGGCCGCTGCTCATCACGACGCGCGACGACATGCAGACCATCGTCATCGGCATCCGCAAGATGATTACGACGTCGGACGCGCTTACCGAATGGCCGGTCGTGATGGCGACGGCAGTGCTGGCGATGCTGCCGCCGGTCGCGGTCGTCATCCTGATGCAGAAACTGTTCGTTCGCGGACTGGTCGAGACGGAAAAATAGGAAGCACGGATGTCCAACGTTGTCCTGAACGATGTCCGCAAAACCTATCCCGGCGGGGTCGAAGCCATCAAGAGCGTCAGCTTTGAGGTCGGCGATGGGCAGTTCTGCGTATTGGTCGGCCCGTCAGGCTGCGGCAAGTCCACGCTGCTGCGTATGGTCGCCGGTCTCGAAACCATCACAGGCGGCACCATCGACATCGGCGGCCGCATCGTGAATGAAGTCGAGCCCGCCGAGCGCGACATCGCGATGGTGTTCCAGAACTACGCGCTCTATCCGCACATGACCGTCTACAACAATATGGCTTACGGCTTGCGAAATCGCGGCATGCCGAAAGCCGAGATCGATACGCGCGTGCGCGAGGCTGCGCAGATTCTTGAAATCGGGCCAATGCTGGATCGCAAACCGCGACAGTTGTCAGGTGGTCAGCGCCAGCGGGTCGCAATGGGCCGCGCCATTGTGCGTCAGCCAAAAGTGTTTCTATTCGACGAGCCGCTGTCGAATCTCGACGCAAAACTGCGCATTGCCATGCGCGTCGAGATCAAACGGTTGCAGCGCCGCCTGAAAACAACATCGATCTACGTCACCCACGATCAACTTGAGGCGATGACGCTTGCGGACATTCTGGTGGTGATGAATGGCGGCGTGGTCGAGCAGATCGGCAAGCCGCTCGACATCTATCAGAAGCCAGCAACGACGTTCGTTGCATCCTTCATCGGTGCGCCACCGATGAATCTCGTGAAGGCGAAGGCCGGAGAATTCGGAAATCTGTTCGTACAGGACGGAATTCTCGGCGTCCGGCCGGAGGATCTCGTCGTCGATAGCACCGCATCCGATGGCGGCGTTGCGTTCGACCTGACGGTCGATGCAGTTGAGCGCGTCGGACCTGAAACATTCATCTATGGAAGCCGCGCGAAACACGACGGCGTAGCCAGCGTCAGCGCCAATCCGGGGGAATTGCCGCCGGGCGAAATCATCGTCCGGATTCCGGGCCAGGACGCGCCCGCTATCGGCTCGCGAATCAAAGCATCGGCGGCACGCGCAAAGCTGCATCGGTTCAGCGCCGACGGCAGAAAACGGCTCGATCCCTGACCGTTTTCGCCCGAATTGGCGGGGCTTTACGGCATCTTGAACGGCGTTCCGACTCTCTCCATATTGTTGTTGTCCGGAGGATTCTCCGGATAGGGCGCCGCAAGGGCCCGTCACTTCAAAGTCGCTTCGAGAGGACTTTGTTAATGTCTCGTGTTCCTTCGCTATCGAGTCCGTTTCTTCTGGGATTTGACGAGATCGAGCGTGTGCTCGACCGCGTTGTCAAAGGAGCGGACGGTTATCCTCCGTACAACATCGAGCGCCTCGCGCGCGAAGACGGACAACCCGAACGCCTGCGCATCACGCTGGCGGTCGCCGGCTTCACTCGCGATCAACTCGATGTGACGACTGAGGAAAACCAGCTTGTGATCCGGGGCCGTCAGCAGGACGACAAGACCCGCCAATACATCCATCGCGGCATCGCCGCGCGGCACTTCCAGCGCACCTTCGTGCTGGCGGACGGGATGTTCGTCGTCGGCGCGGACCTCAGAAACGGGCTGCTGTCGGTCGACCTCGCCAGGCCGGAACCTGAACGGGTCGTTAAGCAGATAGCCATCAATGAACATGAATAATGGAACGAGTAGCGGACTCGACCGCTTGGTCAACAGTAAGGAGTCGAGACCATGACTGAAGCCAACACTGTGATCTTTGAACCGGATGTCTCGCCGGAGACGCTGGCCAACATGGGCGAAGGCCATATCGCCTATGTGAAGCAGATTCGCTCGGAAGACGTGCCGGGGCTTTTCCCGCAGGCGCCGCAGATTGCGCCGGGCCTCAAACTGTTCGCGCTGCATACAGCCGACGGCACGCCGATCATGCTGACCGACAGCCGCGAAGCAGCGGTTGCGAGCGCGTGGAGCAACGATCTGGAAACCGTCAGCGTCCACTAAGCTGAACGGCTGAGGAACGAATTCGGAAAACGGCGGTGCAATCGGCGCTGCCGTTTTTGTTTTGAGATGGCTGTTGAAAGAATTTACGCAGCTGTCGCCGGCGGCAGCGCCAGCACCGAATAAAGTGCCTGTGCATCGCGCGAGGCGCGCAATTTCTTGGCGACATCCTGATCGCGCAACAGGCGTGCAATTCGCGCCAGCGCCTTGAGGTGATCGGCGCCTGCGCCTTCCGGCGCGAGCAGCAGAAACAGCAGATCGACCGGCTGGCCGTCCATCGCCTCGAAATCGATCGGCCGCTCCAGCCGCGCGAACAGCCCGAAAATCTTGTCGAGCTTCGGGAGCTTGCCGTGAGGAATCGCAACGCCGTACCCGACCGCCGTGGTGCCGAGTTTCTCGCGCTGAAGCAGCACTTCAAAAATCGATCGCTCGTTCTGGCCGGTAAGTTCAGCCGCCCGCGCCGCGAGTTCCTGCAACGCCTGCTTCTTGCTGACAGCCTTCAAGGCCGGGAGAATCGCCTCGGGCGCGACCAGATCGGTAATCGTCATGAAGCGTTCCGAGGTGAAAGTTAAGCCGTTGGTGAGGTTAAGAAATCGGTTTCGAACCGGGCTACGTCAAGGGCCGATGCCGGCTTAAATTGGTCCCCGGCCCCGAAAGGTCGCGGACCATAGTTAGGCTCCGACGGGGCGTCAATGCCGTGCCACGCCATTTGTCGCGGGAGGATCGACCCAGCCGACATTGCCGTCCGCGCGTCTGTAGATGATGTTCACGCGCCCGCTGCCGCCGTGCTGAAACACCACAACCGGCGCTCCCGTCAAATCCAGTTCCATCACCGCTTCGCTGACCGAATAGCGTTTCAGCGACGTCGTAGCTTCCGCGATGATGACCGGATTGAATTCGTGAACTTCCTCATCCTCATGCGAAGGCGCCTCGATCACATAGCTGGATGCATCGAGACCGCCGTTCAGGCCCACGAGTGCAGCCGACTCCGCATGCGCCCTTCGTTCCGATCGATCCTTGAGGCGACTCTTATAGCGGCGTAACCGCTTCTCGATCAGCAGCAGAGCCTCATCCGCGCTCGCATAGGCTTCCGCAGCCATCGCATCGGCCTCAAGCGTGATTCCCGAATCGAGATGCAGCGCACAGTCGGTACGAAATCCGAAGCCGTCCTTGCTCAGCGTAATATGCCCCGAATAATTTCCGTCGAAATACTTCCGCAGCACCTCGTCCGTCCGCGCGCGGACGCGATCGCGAAGAGCTTCACCGATGCTGATGCTTTTTCCGGAGACCCGAAGTGTCATGTCTTGCCTCGTCTGCTACTTGGGTGCGTTGAGGTTTGTGCTTATTGATGCCGCAGTCAAGCGGGTGCCGTGTCGCGCGAACGATCTACCGCAGGTGCAGCAGAGGTGAGCGCGGTGCCGAGCATGCTCTGTTTGTCGCGGCGGCGCTGGACTGAGGACGGGATACGCATGGCTTCGCGGTATTTGGCAACGGTACGCCGGGCAATATCAATTCCGTCGTCGTGCAATCGTTCCACGATTGTGTCGTCGGACAGAATTGCGGACGGACTTTCTGCATCGATCAGATTTTTGATGCGGTGCCGAACGGCTTCCGCCGAATGGGCGTCGCCGCCGTCCGCAGATGCGATCGAGGCGGTGAAAAAATATTTCAATTCAAAGGTGCCGCGATTGGTCGCCATGAATTTGTTTGCGGTCACGCGCGACACGGTCGATTCATGCATCTGGATAGCGTCGGCGACGGCTTTCAGATTCAGCGGCCGCAGATGCGCCACGCCCTGCGTGAAGAACCCATCCTGCTGACGGACGATTTCAGTTGAAACTTTGAGGATCGTTCGCGCGCGCTGGTCGAGCGCGCGCACGAGCCACGTCGCATTCTGAAGACATTCGCTGAAATAGGATTTGTCGCCATCCTTGCGGATCGTTTTCGACAGTTCCGAATAATAAACCTGGTTCACCAGGACCTTCGGCAGAGTGTCGCTGTTGAGTTCGACATGCCACCCGCCATCCGGGCCCGGCCGCACGTATACATCCGGCACGACCGTCTGCGCTTTCGCAGAACCGAATTTCAGTCCCGGCTTCGGATTGAGATGACGAATTTCACCGATCATGTCGGCGATATCCTCGTCGTCGACGCCGCAAATTTTTCTCAAACCCGCGATGTCGCGCTTCGCCAGCAGATCGAGGTGCTCGACCAGAGCCTGCATCGCGGGATCGTAGCGATCGCGCTCGCGCAACTGGATCGCGAGACACTCGCTGAGATTGCGCGCGCATACTCCCGGCGGATCGAATTTCTGCAAGACCGCAAGCACGGCTTCAATCACGTCATTGGCAACACCGAGCTTGTCGCCCGCATCGCCGAGATCGGCAGGCAGATAGCCTGCCTCATCGACGAGGTCGATCAGGTACTGGCCGATCATGCGGCTCTGCGCGTCCGGAAACGCGACGGCAAGCTGTTCGGCGAGATGATCGCTCAGCGTCAGCTCGGCAGCGACGAATGCTTCGAGATTGTAATCGTCGTCGTTCGACGATCCCCCGCCCCATTCGGTGTAGGCGGTCGGCGCCGCGTCCTGCGCGGTCCGCGCGGCAGCATCTGCCGGTTCTTCGGGGAAAACGTTTTCCATCCCGGTATCGAGATTGCGCTCGATTTCCTGGCGGCTGCCGAGATCCGGCGACATCCATTCCTCGGTGCCGGGCTCGAAGCTGTCGCCCGCGCCGCTTTCACTGCCGCCCGGCTGGGAAAATCCTTCATCGCCTTCGGAAGTCTCGGCCGGTCCGGATGACTGTTCGCTACGGTCGGGCGCACCGTCCTGATCCGCACGCTCGAGCAGCGGATTGCGCTCCAGCTCGTCCTCGACAAACGCCACGAGATCGAGATTCGACAGTTGCAGCAGCTTGATCGCCTGCATCAGCTGCGGCGTCATCACCAGCGACTGCGACTGGCGGAACTCAAGTCTCTGCGTTAGCGCCATAAAAATAGGGCCCGACAGCGAAGATTCGACCAAAGTTGGTCCGTTTCTTGCTTATCCCTTTTTGCGGTCCTTGTACACGCCTTGACGTTCTCCAAAAAAGGAGTACGGGGCCGCCGGCCTCAGAGTCGGAATTCCTCGCCGAGATAGAGGCGGCGGACGTCGGGGTCGTTAACGATCTCGTCGGGGTCGCCCTCGGTCAGAACTTCGCCCGCGTACACGATGTAGGCACGGTCGGTAAGACCAAGGGTCTCGCGCACATTATGGTCGGTAATCAGCACGCCGATGCCGCGGCTGGTCAGATGCCGCACCAGTTCCTGAATGTCACCGACTGCGATCGGATCGATGCCGGCAAACGGTTCGTCGAGCAGCATGTAGCTCGGCCGCGACGCCAGCGCGCGCGCAATTTCAACGCGGCGGCGCTCGCCGCCGGACAGCGCGATAGAAGGAGACTTTCGCAGGCGCGCGATGTTGAATTCCTCGAGCAGCGAATCCAGTTCCTTCTCGCGCTTGCGCTTGTTCGGCTCGACCACTTCGAGCACGGCGCGGATATTATCCTCGACGCTCAAGCCGCGGAAGATCGACGCTTCCTGCGGCAAATACCCGATGCCGAGCCGCGCGCGCTGATACATCGGCAGTTGCGTCACATCATGGCCGTCGAGTTCGACGCGGCCGCGATCCGGCTTGATGAGTCCCGTGATCATGTAGAACACGGTCGTTTTACCCGCGCCGTTCGGGCCTAAAATGCCCACGGCCTCGCCGCGCCTGACATAAATGCTGACGCCGCGAACGATCTTGCGCGAGCCGAAACTTTTCTCGACGCCATGAATGGCGAGATAGCCCGACGAGCGTCCCTTGATCGGAGCGGCGCCGTTCGATTTCTCGCGTGTCCGCTTTTCTCTGCGCGCAGAATCCTGCGTCTTCTCTTTTGGCAAATCGCGCGGAATGGGCGGCGCATCGAGCACGAATGACGACGGCTGACGCGGCGCGAGCGGAGCGGACGATTGCGTCTCGCGCGGAATGGTTGCGACAGCGGAATCGCGGCGGGCGGACATGCTCTCGCGCGGCGCATCGCGCGCGACCGGCGGTTTTTCGCGCGTGACGGTCTTGAAGATGTCGGTCATGCGCGTGCCGAGCGAACTTCCAAGCGAGGTGATGTCCTGGCGCGAGCGCGCAAAGCCCTGCCGGCCCCGAGCCGGGCCGCGCCGGCGAAAGATGCGCAGGAAATCCACCATGCCGTTCGTTCAACTTTCAGAGCGCGTCGTTGTTACGAGATTCAAGCGTCGGCGATTCGCGGGAACAGAATGAATGAGCGCACAACGATTGCCCAGCGAACACCTCGGGCGGCAATCGATCAGCACGATGGCGTCCCCGCTATTTTCGCGGCGGGTGATACAGGCTTGAAGGAAAAGGATCAACCTTGAGTGCGCTTCGGCGTCGAAAACTCGTTCAATTTCAAAGGCTTTCCGGGCGCCGAAGATGCGGGTTCTTTTTCCTTCGCGGGTGCCGTCGTCGAACTTCCGCCGAGGGGCGAGCCTGAACCCGGCGTGGACTGGAAGACGCCCTGTACCCGGCCACCGCCGGATTCGACGCGGGAGACGCCGGTCGTCATATCGACGATCAGCTTGTCGCCGCGCAGCACGTTCTTCTCCTTGGTCAGCAGCACATTGCCTTCCATCGTCACGGTGTTGGCGCGCATGTCGAACGTGCCGCGATCGCCGGTCACGGTCTGCTCCTTCTGCGTGACGATGACGCCGCCCTTCGCTTCCAGCCTGCGGATCTGCGAACTGCCGCCCGGACCCGGCGTTGCCGATTTCATCGCGGGCTTACCCGATGTGTCGTTGTTGTCGTAGAACACAACGAGAGTCTTGCAGCGCATCGTCGTGTCGCCCTGTACCACCTTGACATTGCCGCTGAAAGTCGCCGCCTTGTCCTTGTCGCGCATCTCGAGCGAGGCCGCATCGATCTGAATCGGCTTGTCGCGGTTCTGCGAAAAACCCTGCACGGCATTCGGCACGCCGGTTGCGGTCGATGTCTGCGCGCGCGCCTCGCTCAAAACACCGGCCACCGCAAACGCCGCGCATATCGCAATGGCACGAAGCACCGCGCGGGGCGGGCGCATCGTCCTGAGCGCAGCGAATTCCCGAATCGAAATCATTTGGTGGCGGCGTCCTGCGTGGGAGCGCCCGTATCCGACGTTTGGGCGTTCGGCGCAACCGCAGAAATGCCCGTTCCATCGGCCTTACTCGCTCCGTCGGGAACGAGAATCATCGTCACGCCGCCGTCGAACTTCACCAGCGCGCCGCCCTCAGTAATGCGCAACGTCTTTGCATCGAGCGTCCCATTAAGCAGCTTCACCGCGACGGGCTCGTCGGACGACACTGTGCCCGCACCGAGATCGACCGACGCCTGCGTGAGGCGGGCTTCATATCCCGAGGTCGATTGCAGAAAAATATCGTCCTTCAGATCGAGCAATTGCGCTTTCGAATCGAACAGCCCGTTGCGCGCATCCATCGTCACGCCGGTCTTGTCTTCCATCTGAACTTTCGCGCGCAGTTCGTGCAGTTCGACATTGTTCGGATCGGACACGTCCTGCGTCGCCGACTTCGCCCATAACTCGTAAGGCCGCTGGTCCGACGTGAAGCCCGACAGATGCGGCGATTCCATCGTGATCTTGGTGCCCTGAACGGCAAGACCGGCGATGTCGACGGGAAGTTTCGACAGAATGCGAAACGGATTGAATACCGACGCCAACACGATGACGGCAAGTGCTGCGATCACGACAGCAGGTACCGCCTTGCGCATGAGGCGCACGCGCGCGCTGTGGCGTTTTGCTTTCGCATAACGCGCATCTGCGCCCGCCTGATAACTGGTGCCGTGAATCGACGACAAGGCCGCTCCGAAGCGTGAATTCGCTGAACTTAAGCAATCCGCGGCGTTTTTGCAGCCCGCGATTTATCCAGTCCCGCCAGACACTTCACCAATACCGGCCAAAAGGCGGAAAAGTGACGGAAAACTGACGGACTTGGAATCGAGTGGCGAGATTAAGATCGGACGGCGAAATTATGAATGCGCGAAAATGTCGTCGTTTTCCCACCCGCCGAGGTCGAGTTTCGCCCGCGCCGGCAGGAATTCAAAACACGCCTTTGCAATCGCCTCGCGATTTTCTCGCGCCAGCGTCGCATCGAGCTTCTCGCGCAGCGCATGAAGATGCAGAACGTCGGACGCGGCGTAGGACAGTTGCGCGTCGGTGAGCGACGCTGCGCCCCAGTCGCTCGATTGCTGCTGCTTTGAAATTTCGACGCCGAGCACTTCGCGCACCAGATCCTTCAAGCCGTGACGATCCGTGTAGGTGCGCGTCAGCTTCGAGACGATCTTGGTGCAATATACCGGCTGCGGCATCACGCCGAAAGCATGAAACAGCACCGCGAGATCGAAGCGCGCGAAATGAAAAATCTTGGTGACGTTTTTATCGCCGAGCAGCTTCTTCAAATTCGGAGCGTCTTTATGTCCGGCGGGAATCTGCACCACGTCCGCCGTGCCGTCGCCGTTCGAGAGCTGCACCACGCAAAGCCGGTCGCGATGCGGATTGAGACCGAGCGTCTCGGTGTCGATCGCAACCGAATCCTTGTAGCGCGACAGGTCCGGCAGATCGCCGCGATGCAGGCGGATGGTCATGGTTTCGTTCCGTCGATTCGATGACGCAAACTATCGCGGATTCATCTTGCGCGCGAGAGCGGGACTCGCATGCAGCATGGCTTTCTGCGGCTGTGGTTAGCGCAATTTCACTGCAACGGCACGCGCAACGATGCCCGCAGCGCCAGCGGCTCGACCGGATGCACATGACGGTCGAACACGCCCGTGACTTCGTTCGGCAGCCGCGACTCGTAGTAATATTCGATCTGGTTGGTTTTCGCGTTGAACAGGTTAATGGCGTCGATCTGAAAACGCACGCCGTTGTCGAAATTATATCCGAGCCGCGCGTTGACGATGCTGCTCGAAAGCGATTGCACGCTGTCGTCCTCGATCAGCGGACGCGGGCCGAAGTAGCGCAGCTTCACCGCACCGAACCAGCCGAGCTTTTCGCCGAACACGACGGACGCGGAGCCAATGAGGTTCGGCGCGCCGGGAATGTAGTTGCCCGCCGGATCGAAATTTATGAAGCGCGCTTTGGTGGCGGCCAAATCTGCATCGAACGCCAGCCACGAATTGACGCGATAGCGATTGGTCCATTCCACGCCGACGCGGCGGCTCGGGCGGCTGGGCTCGGTCGTGCCTGCATCTCCCACAAAGAGAAGTTCGGAATCGAAATCCAGAACGAACAGCGCGACTGAACTTTCCAAGCCCGGGACGATCTTCGTCCGCACGCCAAGCTCGGCGCCCTTCGAGCGCACGAGCAGCGGCGACTTCTGCAACGGATCGATCTTGTTGACCGGGTCGACAGTGATGGTCGCGCCGCGCGCGTCGTTGCTGTGAAGCCCCGTTCCTGCGTTGGCGAAAAATTCTGTCGCCGCGGACGGACCGAACACGATACCGAATTTCGGCGACGCCATTCCCGACGTGACGTTGCCGGAATTTGCCGGCGTGTCGCTGTTCACCTGCGCGTTGAATATGTCGTAGCGAATTCCCGTCGTCGTCCGCAGCCACGGCAACCAGTGAATGAGATTCTGCGCGTAGAAACCGGCGCTGCCTTCCTTGACGCGATCCTCGCGCACGACGCCCGTGACCTGGCGGTCTACCGTGTTGAACAGGCCGACATTGATATTGTCGTAACGCGTCTGAAGTCCGAACGTCGTCTCCATCGGCAGCATCGCGAGGTGATGATTGAACGTATGACTGGCGTTGACGCCGAGCACCGTGCGCTTATCCGTCTGGCTGAACTGATCGCCGTTGATCGGGTCGTCGAGAAAGTAAGTAAAGTCGTTGAACAATTGCAGTGACGAGCGGATCGCGAATGTGTCGATCCTGGTGCTGCCCGCCGCATCCGTATCGCGAAAACGCGCCGACACACTGTAACGTTCGGCATTGCCGCCGTCGGTCGGGTTCAGCGTGCCGAAGCGGTCGATCGATCCCTGATCGATGGCGCGTTGTGGGACCTGATCGGTCGAAGTCCAGCCGTTGCGATAGGCCATGCCGGTGATCGACAGGCCGTTGTCGGAATTGCCTTCGCTGTAACGAAGCACGCCGTTGAGCTTGCGGATGTTGTCGGGCACGGCCCACGGCCCGTTGTAGGAATTCGCTTCGATCGCGGTGAGCACCGTGCCGTTGCCCGCCTGCCCTGAGCCCGCGACCAGCGCGCGGCGATAGCCGAAACTTCCGAGTGAAATGTCCGCGAAGGCGCGGTCGATCTTGTTCAGGTAGTCGATGTGAATCGAACCCGCCGACGAGAAATCGCCTTCGTCGGCGTAGTACGGCCCCTTCTTGACCTGCACCGACTGAATGAGTTCGGGAATCATGAAGTTGATGTCGGCATAGCCCTGCCCGTGGCCGTGCGTGCGCATGTTGGCCGGCATGCCGTCGATGGCGATCGCGAGATCCGTTCCGTGATCGAGATTGAAGCCGCGCAGAAAATACTGGTTGGCTTTGCCTTCGCCCGAATGCTGCGTGACGATGAGACCGGGCATCACTTCGAGTGCTTCGCCGGGACGCGTCACCGGCGTGGCGTTGACGTCGGCGTTCGTAAAAGTTTTTTCGCTCGCAGCCTGCGGCGGTGCAGTCTCCTGACTCCCAATATTGTTGTTTGAGGTCGATGGCGGGGGCTGTGGCTCGACGCGTTTCGATTGTTTCGCGCGCTTTTTTTCCGGCGAAGTGACGACGATCTGGGGAAGCGACGACGATTCGGGCGGCGGCATCTGCGCGAAAGCCCGGTCCACTGCTGCGACTTCAAAAGCCGCGATACAAATTGAAAAATGCCGCAGCCATACGAAACTGCGCGCGCTGCCACGCCCCAACACGCAAACGACCCCAACTCCCGGCGGCTCAGATTATCCGAACCGGGGTCGAAGTCTCACGATTTCATTTCGTTGGGAATTGGTGCCCAGGAAAGGACTCGAACCTTCACGACCGTTAAGCCACTGGCACCTGAAGCCAGCGCGTCTACCAATTCCGCCACCTGGGCATTGGCGGGTTAGTATTGGCCGCAGCCGCGCTTGTCAAATTGATGAGGGCCATCGGATTGGCCTGTTCGGCGCGGAAATGATACGGTATCGCAGCTTTCCGACGCTCTCTCACGCAGGATCAACATTATGGCCGCTCCTATCGATACCCTCGTCACGGTCTACGGCGGATCGGGGTTTCTGGGCCGGCATGTGATCCGCGCGCTGGCCAAGCGCGACTATCGCATCCGCGTTGGCGTGCGGCGGCCGGAACTGGCGGGTCATCTTCAGCCTTTGGGACGAGTCGGCCAGATCATGCCGGTGCAGGCCAATATCCGCTATCCGGATTCGGTGCGTGCGGCTGCGCGCGGCGCCAGCGTCGTCGTCAACCTGTGCGGCATTCTCTCGCAAAGCGGCGCGCAGTCGTTCGACGCGGTTCAAAACAAGGGCGCGGCGACGGTTGCCAAGGTTGCAGCAGAGATCGGCGCACGCATCGTGCATGTCTCGGCCATCGGCGCTGATGAAGATTCCAAATCGCGTTACGCGCGCTCGAAGGCCGCAGGCGAAAAGGCCGTGCGTGCGGTGGATCGCAACGCGATTATCATGCGCCCCTCGGTCGTGTTCGGCCCGGAGGACCAGTTCACCAACCGCTTCGCCGCATTGGCGCGGATGTCGCCGGTGCTGCCGCTGATCGGCGGCGATACCAAAATGCAGCCGGTGTATGTGGGCGATGTCGCGACTGCGGTTGCGGATGCGGTCGACGGCAAGGCGAAGGCCGGCGGCACTTACGAACTCGGCGGGCCGGAAGTGATGACCATGCGCGAGATCATCCGGGACATTCTCGCAATCACCGGCCGCAAGCGCCTCTTGGTGCCGCTGCCGTTCGGCATCGCGAATCTGCAGGCAATGTTCCTGCAATTCGCGCCGGGCGTCTTCAAGCTGACGCCGGATCAGGTCGAACTGCTCAAGAGCGACAATGTCGTGTCGGGTGCTGCCAAGTCGGCGAAGCTGACGCTGGAAGGATTGGGCATTACGCCGGATTCGCTCGAAGCCGTCGCGCCGTCCTATCTCTGGCGTTTCCGCAAGACCGGACAGTTCGCGCAGAAGGGGGCTTGAGCAAGGTCAGATCCTCATCCTGAGGAGCGGCGTTTTCGCCGCGTCTCGAAGGATGAACTCATCAACTCATGGTTCGAGACGGCGCAAGCGCCTCCTCACCATGAGGACCGAGATTACTTCCCCAGCGCCAGCGCGACGAGGCCGAGCGAGCCGACGATCACGCGCCACCACGCGAAGAACGCGAAGCCGTTTTTCGTAACGAAATCCAGAAACGTCTTCACCACGATGATGGCGGTGATGAACGACACGATGAAGCCGACTGCGATCACCACCGAGTGATCCATCGTCATGTCGCCGCGATTTTTATAGAAGTCGTAGACGAACGCGCCGATCATGGTCGGGATCGCGAGGAAGAACGAGAACTCCGCCGCCGCGCGCTTGTCCGCGCCGAACAGCATCGCCGCCACAATGGACGCGCCCGAACGCGACACGCCCGGAATCATCGCAGCACATTGCGCAATGCCGATGCCGAGATACATCGGCAACGGGAATGTCATCGCGTTGTGATGGGTCGGGTTGAAGTCCTGCTGATCGACCCACAGTAAGACCGCGCCGCCCGCGATCAGCGAGAAGCACACCACCCACGGATTGAACAGCACGCTTTTAATGAAGTGTCCGAACAGCAGGCCGAGGATCACGGCCGGCAGAAACGCCACCAACACGCCAATCACGAAGCGCCGCGCGGCGGGATCGGTAAACATGTGGATCGCGACATGCCACAGCCGCTGGAAATAGATCACCAGAATGGCGAGGATCGCGCCGAGCTGGATCATCACCGCGAAGGTCTTCCAGAAATTATCTTCGTCGAGACTAAAGATGCGCTCGGCCAGAAGAAGGTGTCCGGTCGAGGAGACGGGAAGAAATTCGGTGACGCCTTCGACGACGCCGAGGAAAACCGCCTTCAGAATATCGTACAGCATGCGCGCCCGCCAAAGGTGATGCGAAAACCGCGCTCTTGTCGCCCATTCGCCTGACGCCCTCAAGCGATTTCGTCGTCCCCGCGAAAGCGGGGACCCATACTCCCTGTTGATAGAGTTTCTGCGAGATCGCGGTTGAACAGGTTCCGCGGTGGTTATGGGTCCCCGCTTTCGCGGGGACGACAAAGAAGCCATCCACAGGCTGCCATTTTGTACGGCATGTTTTGCGCTAGCGTTAACCCTGCCCGGTAATGCTTTCGAGACGTTTTGTTAAACCGCACGGGACTATCAAGACTTCATGTTCACGCTGTTCCACCATCAGTTCTGTCCGCGCTCGCGCTTCGTGCGTCTGGCGCTCGGCGAGCATGGGCTGGACGTGCGCCTTGTCGATGAAAAGGTCTGGGAGCGGCGCGAGGCCTATCTCGCGCTCAATCCGGCGGGCGACACGCCTTTATTGGTGGCCGAGGGCGCGCCGCCGATTCCGGGCCCGGCCATCGCCGCCGAATTTCTCGACGAGACCGAAGGCACCCTGCTCGGCGACAACCGTTTGCTGCCTGCGGCCGCGAAGGACCGCATCGAAGTGCGGCGTCTGGTGGCGTGGTTCAACGACAAGTTTTTCGCCGAAGCCTCCGGGCCCATCGTCACCGAGCGCATCTACAAGCGTTACATGACGGTGGAACAGGGGGGCGGCGCGCCATCGACCGATGTTCTGCGCGCCGCGCGCGCCAATGTGCGCTATCATCTGGCCTATATCGGCTGGCTGGCGCGGACCAGAAACTTCCTCGCCGGCGACCGGCTGACATTTGCCGATCTCGCCGCCGCAGCCCATCTGTCGGCGATCGATTATCTGGGTGACGTGCCGTGGAACGAGGACGAGGCCGTAAAGGCGTGGTACGTGCGGATCAAATCCCGCCCGTCGTTCCGCCCGTTGCTGAACGAGTGGCTGCCGGGCGTTCCGGCAGCGGCGCACTACGCCGATCTGGATTTTTAAAGTTTGGATTTCTGAATCTCAGCGATCTGAATCATTCCTTCGCAGAAACTGCGATACGCTCCCTCTCCCTTGGGGAGAGGGTTGGGGTGAGGGGCTGGGATTATCGAGACATTCTACGCCCTCACCCGGATTGCTTCGCAATCCGACCTCTCCCCACGGGAGAGGTGAAGTCCACCGCGTGTTGCGATGATGTCCGAGCAAACTAGGATCGCGCTGATCGAGCAGGCGAAGGCACTCGGCTTCTCTGCGCTCGGCATCACGTCGCCCGATGCGACGACGGACGCGCATCGGCGTCTGCAAAAGTTTCTCGACGACGGCTCGCATGGCGACATGGACTGGCTCGCCAACGATCCCGCACGCCGCGCCGATCCTCGGCGTTTGTGGAGCGACGTGCGCTCCATCATTGTGTTGGGAGTGAACTACGGTCCGGACGAAAATCCGTTGGCGATTCTCGAACACAAGACGCGCGGCGGCATTTCGGTTTACGCGCGCGGCGACGATTATCACGATCTCATCAAAAAGAGACTGAAAGAACTTGCGCGCTGGCTGCAATCCAATGCGGGCGGCGAAGTGAAAGTGTTCGTCGACACCGCCGCCGTGATGGAGAAGCCGCTGGCGGAACGCGCCGGCCTCGGCTGGCAGGGCAAGCATACCAATCTGGTGTCGCGCGAATTCGGCTCGTGGCTGTTTCTCGGCGCGATTTTTACGACGCTCGATCTGGAGCGCGATGAACCGTTCGAGGATCACTGCGGCTCGTGCCGCTCGTGCCTCGACGTTTGTCCGACCGACGCGTTTCCCGCGCCTTACAAACTGGATGCGCGCAAATGCATTTCCTATCTCACCATCGAACACAAAGGCCCGATCCCGCGCGAATATCGCGAGAAAATCGGCAATCGCATCTATGGCTGCGACGATTGCCTCGCGGTCTGTCCGTGGAACAAATTCGCTCAGGCCGGGCATGAAGCCAAACTCGCGGCACGCGATGCGTTGCGCGCGCCGATGCTTTCCGATCTGGCTCAACTCGACGACGCGTCGTTCCGCGCGCTGTTTTCCAAATCGCCGGTCAAGCGCATCGGGCGGGATAGGTTTTTGCGCAACGTGCTGATCGCCATCGGCAACTCCGGCGATATTGCACTCGCGGAGAATGCGCGCGCATTGCTCGATGATGAAAGCGCGCTGGTGCGGGGTGCCGCGGTATGGGCGCTGTCGCGGCTTCTGCCGCGCGAGGAATTTGCAGCGATGGCGAAAGATCGACTCACTTGCGAAGAAAATGAGAGCGTGCGCGCAGAATTCGCCGTTGTCATTGCGAGGAGCGATAGCGACGAAGCAATCCAGTTCTGATTTGCAATGGATTGCTTCGCTTCGCTCGCAATGACGAACTAGAATTCCGCGATCGCCGACATCAGCCGCGCGATGTCCTGCGGCCGCGACAGCCGATGATCGCCGTCCTGTATCAATGTCAGCACCACGTCGTCGCTCGGCAGGCAATGCGTCAGCGCGAAGGCGTGCTGCCACGGCACGTCCGGATCCTGCGCGCCCTGGAGAATCCGCACCGGGCAGCCGGTCTGGATCGTGCCGCCGAGCACCAGATGCTTGCGGCCTTCCTCGATCAGATTGCGCGTGATCGGATAGGGATCGCCATAATCCGACGGGCGATGCCACACGCCTGTCGTCTCGATCTGCTTTTTGATCTCGGGCGAGAAATTCTTCCACATCAGTTCTTCGGTGAAATCCGGCGCAGGCGCGATGAGAACCAGTCCAGCAAGTTTCGCCTTCGCGTCTTTTTTCTTTGCGAGCGCGCGCGCCAACAACAGCGCCATCCAGCCGCCCATCGAGGAGCCGACCGCGACCTGCGGGCCGTCGCAGAATTGCTCGAACACGGCGAGCGCCTCCTCGATCCACTGGCCGATGGTGCCGTCCTTGAAATCGCCACTCGACTCGCCGTGGCCGGAATAGTCGAACCGCACGCAGGCGCGGCCCTGTTCCGCCGCCCACGCATCGAGCGCGACGGCTTTCGTTCCGCCCATGTCGGATTTGAAACCGCCGAGCCAAAAAAGCCCCGGCGACGCGCCCTTGCGCGCACGCACGGCGATGCGGCGCGATGTTTTGCCGCTGCCGACGTCGATAAAGTCCGGCACTGTTAACGTGCCTGTGCCCGCCGAATGAGTCATGAATCCAGTTTTTCGTCTGCCGAAATATTTCTGGCCGCTTGCCCCGGCCCGTTGTTATGGATGCGGCTTGCGTGATACGTCAACGCACGGATCGAATCGCTGCAAATATTTCGCCCGCAGACCGATCCTTCAAAAGCCTCATTCGACCTTCAGTTTTGACGACTTCGCACTTTCGAGATTATTCCCGGAAACGATCTGAATGGCGAGCCAGACCGCAGCGCGAAATCACGAGTCTCCCGTGCAGGAGAGCGGCGATACGTTGCCTGAACTCGATATGCCGGCGCCTGCCAATCGCAATCTGTCGAGCAAGCTGAAGGTGCTGATCGCGGTTCCGACGCTGGAATCGGGTGCTGCCGACTACGGCGCGCTCGATCTCGTCAAACTTCTGCACGGCGCCGGTCATCGTCCCATCGTGGTCTCGACGGGCGGACGCCTCGTCGGACAGGTGGTGGCGCATGGCGGCGAGTTCGTCGCGATGAATGTCGCGAGCAAGAATCCTCTTGTGATGATGGATTGCGCGCGCAGGCTCACGGCTCTGGTTCGCCAGCGCAAGTGTCATGTCGTGCATGCGCTCGGCCGCGCGCCGGGCTGGAGCGCCTATGTCGCCGCGCGCGTCAATCGCCGCCCGTTCGTCACATCCTGGTATAAAGGCTTTCGCGAGCAGAACGCTTTCAAGCGATTTTACAACAGCGTGATGGTGCGCGGCGACCGCGTGATCGCGGCGAGCGAAGACATCGCCGACCTCATCCGCGAACGGTATCGCACGCCGCTCGAACGCATGCAGGTGCTGCCGTCGTCGTTCGATGTCGCGCAATTCGATCCGGCAAACGTGTCGGCGGAACGCGTCAGCAAAATCCGTCAGGCCTGGGGCGTGTCGAAGGAGACGCGCGTCATTCTCGCGCCGGGGCGCATGGTCCGCCGCAAGGGTCATCACCTGATCGTGCAGGCGGCGCAGCGCCTCAAAGCATCCGGCTTCAAGGATTTCCTGATCGTATTCACCGGCGAGGATCAGGGCCGCACCAGCTACACCGGCGATCTGTGGGATCTGATCGCAACAACCGACACCAACGACGTGATCCGCCTTGCAGGATTGACCGGCGATCTCCCCGCAGCCTTCGCGGCATCCTCGATTGCGGTGTTCGCGTCCACGCAACCCGAAGGAACCGCGCGCAACATTCTCGCCGCGCAGGCGATGGGCGTTCCGGTCGTCGCATCCGACATGAGCGCGGGCCCGGACATCGTGCTCGCGCCGCCGGCCATCAGCGAAGACCGCATGACGGGACTTCGCTTCTCGTCGCACGACACGGCGGCGCTGGCGGCGGCACTGAGCAAGCTCCTCGGTCTCAGCGCGGACGGACGCCGCGCCATCGGCACCCGCGGACGCGACTGGATCCTGTCGCATCACGACGCGCAGGCGGTTGCGGAACGCACGCTCGGTCTCTATGTGAACCTCGCCGGCGCAAACCCCGCCGCGTGAACGAAACTCCGCTCATTTGACGGATTTTACGGCACTTGCCGCCGGAAAGCGGCAGCTGTGGCCATCCTGCGCTTGCCCGCACCGGCGTAATCCTTCAAAATGCGCGCCTCGCTAACAACATTGGAGAAGTTACCATTCGCCGTCCCAATAGAGCGCCTGCGCCCGCCGCCAAAGACGGGCCGCGCACCAACGATGAAATCCGCAATCTCGAAATCCAGCTGATCGATCAGACCGGCGCCAATGTCGGTGTCACCGAGACCGCCGCCGCCATCAAGATGGCGATGGATGCCGGCATGGACCTCGTCGAGATTTCGCCGAACACGAATCCTCCCGTCTGCAAGATCATGGACTACGGGAAGTTCAAGTTTCAGTCGCAGAAGAAAGCCGCCGAAGCCCGCAAGAAGCAGAAGGTCGTCGAGATCAAGGAGATAAAGCTCCGTCCGATGATCGACGATCACGATTACAACGTGAAGATGAAGGCGATGCAGCGGTTCTTCGAGGAAGGCGACAAGGTCAAGGTAACGTTGCGGTACAGGGGCCGCGAAATGGCGCATCAGGAAATCGGCACCAAGCTGCTCGACAAGGTCAAGACCGACACCGCCTCTTTCGCCAAGGTGGAACAGGACGCGAAATTCGAGGGCCGTCAGGTCGTGATGGTTCTCGCGCCGAAGTAATTTTACATATGTCGTGCTAAACGAAGCAGCTCGCCGAACCCGACGGGCTGCTTTATTTACGTCATTGCGAGGAGCCATTAGCGCGTCCACGCGCGTTTTCGACGCGCTGGCGACGAAGCAATCCATCTTTTTGTTGCTGGATTGCTTCGCTACGCTCGCAATGACGGGCGACTGAAGGGATATCCCATGCCGAATTTCATCGCCCGCATTCTCGACTGGCCGTGGTTTCCGCTCATCGCACGCATCGTGCTGACATTCCCGTTCTGGGGCAGCGGCATCTCCAAGACCATCGACTTTCAGGGCGCGGTCGCCGAGATGCAGCAATACGGGCTGAAGCCGCCGGTTTTGATCGCGCTGCTGGTGATCTTCACGCAGCTCGGCGGATCGCTGCTCGTGATCGCCAACCGCCGCACATGGTCGGGCGCGGGCGCGCTTGCGATCTTCACGCTGCTGACGATCCCGATCGCGCATGATTTCTGGAATCTGAAGGGCGAAGCCGCAAAGCAGGAATTCTATTTCGCGGTCGAGCACATTTCGGTGGTCGGCGGCCTGATGCTGGCGGCGATTCTGTCGCGGTACTCGCCGCGCAAGGGGGCGTGAATTCGTCATTGCGAGCGAAGCGAAGCAATCCAGTCGAAGGCCAGATGGATTGCTTCGGAGCTCACGCTCCTCGCAATGACAAAACAAAAATGGCGCCGCGGGACATGCGGCGCCATTTTGACTCAGAACTCACTCAACGCCACGCACGCAACGCTTACGAATTGCGGGATGCTTCCCAGCGGCCGGAGCACGAGGTGCTGGCCGATTTGCCGGTCCATTCGCCCGAGCCGGAATTGCCATTGAGCTTGCCGGTGCCGCTGGCGTGCTGGTCGCCGCGCGCGATGGTGACGTTCACGGCGCCTGAATCGCCGACGCTGCCCGACACCTGAAAATCGTTCTGGCCGTTGTAGAGAACGCGGCCGCCTTCGACCTTCACCGGATAGCGATAGGCCGGATCGCAATTGCCGTTCTGCGTGACGATCGTCACCTGCCACGCGCCGTCGAACGATGCGGCAGCCTTCGCGGCGCTGGCGAACGCAACGGCGGCGACGAGACTGAGCGCGGCCAGCGTGGCGCCGAACAAAACCTTCGCACTCGAACTGATGGAAAACTCCGGGCGGGTGATCGCCATTTTCGTGTCCCTCGCAAATAAATCTGCCCGCGAGGTAGGCAGCGATTGTGGCGATACTGTTACCGCAATGCAGCGCAATCCGGCATGGACTCCATGCCGGATCGCGGTGACAGAAATTGCTGAAAATTCAGTCTGTTATTGGCGGGTCGCCTGCCAATAGCCGCTACAGCGGGAGCCGTTCAGGGTGCCGGACCAAGTGCCGCCGCCGGATGTGGCACTCAGCCTGCCGCTGGCGCGGCCGTTTGAGCTGCCCTGAACCAGCGCGACACTGACAGCGCCCGAACCGCTGACGCTGCCGGACATGGTGGTGCCGCCTGACGTCATCACCCGTCCGCCGGCCACCCGCATCGGAAAGGCGTAAGCGGCATCGCAATTGCCGGATTGGGTTGCGATCGTCACCGACCAGGGGCCGTCGAAAGAGCCTGCGAATGCAGGCGCAGACAACAGGATCGCGGCAACGGCGGCGAGGCGGGCGGAGGTCTTCAAATGGGCTGAAATCATGGGTTTCTCTCTCAAATGGATGGGACCGGAAAGGCGGAAATCCGGGTCGCAAAACTTGGTCAAACCGGCATTCCGGCGCGTTCAAAAAGACCCGTTAATCGTTGCCAATTTTCCCGTTCTCTGCAATAAGCCGCCCTTCTCATCGCCCGGCTATCAAGGGCTGCCGTGGCGATGACCGATACGAGCTTTGTCCATTCGGGATTTAGCGAAGTATCTCAACGCTCTAACGAGCATTTTGGCCGCCATAGCGCCTTTCGGGGCGCTTTCGTGTTGCGGCAACAGGAGAGCCAAATGCCCAAGCTGAAGACCAAGTCGGGCGCCAAAAAGCGCTTCAAAGTGACCGGCACCGGAAAGGTGATGTCCGCCCATGCAGGCAAACGCCACGGCATGATCAAGCGGACCAAGAAGCAGATCAGGCAGCTGCGCGGCACGCGCGTGCTGTTCAAGACCGACGGCGACAACATCAAGAAATATTTCTTGCCGAACGATTGATCGCTGCTGCTTTCACCAGCCGCGCATGCGCGGCTCGTTTCAAAACTTTTCGAGTTGAAGGATCACTGTCATGGCACGCGTCAAACGCGGTGTAACCGCTCACGCCAAGCACAAGAAAGTCTACAAGGCCGCCAAGGGTTTCTACGGCCGCCGCAAGAACACCATCCGCGCCGCCAAGGCTGCGGTCGACAAGGCCGGCCAATACGCCTTCCGCGCCCGCAAGCTGAAGAAGCGCACCTTCCGCGCGCTCTGGATCCAGCGCATCAACGCGGCCGTGCGTCCCTACGGCATGACCTACAGCGTGTTCATCAACGGCCTGACCAAGTCGGGCATCGTTGCGGACCGCAAGATTCTTTCGGATCTCGCGATCAACGAGCCGGTGGCCTTCAAGGCGATTGCCGAAAAAGCCAAGGCCGCACTCGCCGCATAAGGTTCGCGCCGATGCGCCCCGCTTATGTTCAGCGAATGGCGCGTTACAATCGCTGGCAGAACGAAAATCTCTACGCCGCTGCCGACCGTCTTTCCGATGAGGAACGGCGCTCGGATCGCGGCGCGTTCTTCAAATCGATTCACGCAACACTCAGTCACATTCTGTGGGCCGACAGTGTGTGGATGGCGCGCTTCGAGAAACAGGAGCGCCCGCCCGGCGGCATCGGGGAATCCGTCTCGCTGTTTCCCGACTGGGACGGCCTCAAGGACAAACGCGCGGCGATGGACGCCTTCATCGTGATGTGGGCGGATGGACTGCGCGACAACTCGCTCGAAGGAAATCTGAGCTGGTTCTCGGGCGCGGTGCAGCGCGACGTGACGAAGCCCGCATGGATTCTCGTGACGCATTTCTTCAATCACCAGACCCATCATCGCGGTCAGGTGCATGCGATGCTGACGCAAGCGGGCGGCAAACCTTACGACACCGATATTTGGCTGATGCCGGAGTGAACGATCTTGTCCGATCTCGATAAATTGCAGAACGAAATTCTCGGCTCCATTGTAGCCGCTTCCGACGAGACTGCGTTAGAGGCCGTGCGCGTCGGCGCGCTCGGCAAGAAAGGCTCGATCTCGGCGTTGCTCGCAACGCTCGGCAAAATGACGCCGGACGAGCGCAAGACCGAAGGCGCGAAGATCAATCTCGCAAAGGACAAGGTGACGGAGGCGCTGGCCGCGCGCCGCGACGTTCTGAAAAATGCCGCGCTGGATGCGCGCCTCGCCTCGGAGACCATCGACGTGTCGCTGCCGGTGCGCGAAACACCCGCCGAACAGGGCCGCATCCATCCGCTGTCGCAGGTGTGGGACGAGATCACCACGATCTTCGCCGACATGGGATTTTCCGTCGCCGAAGGTCCGGACATCGAGACCGACGACTACAATTTCACCAAGCTGAATTTTCCCGAAGGCCATCCGGCGCGGGAAATGCACGACACATTCTTCTTCAATCGCAAGGAAGACGGCGAACGCTTGCTTCTGCGCACGCACACCTCCCCGGTTCAAGTGCGCACGATGCTGAATCAAAAGCCGCCGATCCGCGTGATCTGTCCCGGCCGCACCTATCGCATCGACTCGGACGCGACGCACACGCCGCAATTCCATCAGGTCGAAGGCCTCGTCATCGACAAGGGTTCGCATCTCGGCCATCTCAAATGGATTCTAGCCGAATTCTGCAAGGCGTTTTTCGAGGTCGACAACGTCACGATGAAATTCCGCCCGTCGTTCTTCCCGTTCACCGAGCCGTCACTCGAAGTCGACATTCAGTGCCGCCGCGACAAGGGCGAGATTCGTTTCGGCGAAGGCAACGACTGGCTGGAAATTCTCGGCTGCGGCATGGTGCATCCGAACGTGCTGCGCGCCTGCGGCATCGATCCCGATGTCTATCAGGGCTTCGCATGGGGCATGGGCATCGACCGCGTGGCGATGCTCAAATATGGAATCAGCGACCTGCGCCAGATGTTCGAGAGCGATGTGCGTTGGATCAATCACTACGGCTTCAAGCCGCTCGACGTGCCGACGCTGGCCGGAGGGTTGAGCACGTGAGCAGCAACAACAATGATCGTCCACCTCCCCCCTTGAGGGGGAGGTCGGTCCGCGCAGCGGACCGGGAGGGGGGTGGACATGCCGCTCATCGCCTTGTGCCATCATATCGTCGATTGCGAGCTAAAACGCTACGCGGCGACATGACCAATGCGGAGCATCGTCTGTGGTCTTCATTGAGAGCCAATCGACTTGAAGGGCTGAGTTTCAGACGTCAAAGCCCTATTGGATCTTTTGTCGTCGATTTCGTCTGCCATGAACGCCGTTTGGTAATTGAAGTCGATGGCGGGCAGCACGCAGATTCGCGACAAGATGTTGCACGGGACCGATGGCTTCAATCCAAGGGCTATCGTGTTGTTCGTTTTTGGAATTCGGATGTGATGAAAAATCGAGATAGCGTTCTACAATCGATTTTGAGCGCGGCGCAGATCCCCCTCCCCAACCCTCCCCCTCAAGGGGGGAGGGAGCGATCCTTCTTCTCTCTCGCAAGCGGGAGAGGAGAAAAGGGCGGAGAAGCATCATGAAATTCACCCTCTCCTGGCTGAAAGATCATCTCGACACCGACGAGCCGCTTGAGGCGCTCGCCGACAAGCTCACCATGATCGGGCTCGAGGTCGAACGCATCGACGACAAGGCGAAGGCGCTCGCGCCATTCGTGATCGCCAAAGTGATCTCCGCCGAGCAACATCCGAATGCGGATCGCCTGCGCGTCTGCATGGTGGATTACGGTCAGGTCGCGAAGGGCGAGAAGCCGCTGCAAGTGGTGTGCGGCGCGCCGAATGCGCGCGCGGGGCTGTTGAGCGTGTTCTCGCCGCCCGGCACTTACATTCCCGGCAAAAACATTACTCTCTCTGTCGGCAACATTCGCGGCGTCGAGTCGCACGGCATGCTGTGTTCGGCGGCCGAACTTGAAATTTCCGAAGATCACGACGGCATCATCGAACTTCCGGCCGACGCGCCGGTCGGCAAGGCTTACGCGGACTACGCTGGATTGGGTGATCCGGTGATCGAGATCAACCTCACACCGAACCGGCAGGATTGCACGGGCGTGCACGGCATCGCGCGCGATCTCGCCGCCGCCGACATGGGCAAGTTCAAGGACAATGCGCCGAAGCAGATCAAGGGCGAATTCCCCTGCCCCGTGAGCGTGAAGATTGAAGACGAAAAATTGTGTCCGGGTTTCGCGCTGCGTCTGGTGCGCGGCGTCAAGAACGGCCCGTCGCCCGAGTGGCTGCAACGCCGTCTCACATCGATCGGCCTGCGTCCGATCAACGCGCTGGTCGACATCACCAACTTCATGACCTTCGACCGCGCGCGGCCGCTGCACGTGTTCGACGCCAAAAAGGTGAAGGGCAATCTCGTCGTGCGCCGGGCGAAAGCTGGTGAGACGCTGCTCGCGCTTGATTCCAAGACCTACACGCTCGACGATTCGATCTGCGTCATCTCCGATGACAAGGGCCAAGAATCCAAAATCGAATCGCTCGCCGGCATCATGGGCGGCGAAGCGTCCGGTTGCGATGAAAACACCACCGACGTGCTGATCGAGTCCGCGCTGTGGAACGAAATCAACATCGCGCAGACCGGCCGCAAGCTCGGCATCAATTCGGATGCGCGCTATCGCTTCGAGCGCGGCGTCGATCCGGCCTTCATGGTGCCGGGTCTCGAGATGGCGACGAAGCTGGTGATGGATCTGTGCGGCGGCTCGCCGTCGGAAGTCGTCGTCGCGGGCAAATCGCATGGCGACGACCGCATCGTCGAATTCCCGCTCGATGAAGTGAAGCGCCTCACCGGACTTGAAGTGCCGCTGGCGGAAGCCAAACGCATTCTCACGCATCTCGGCTTCCTGCTGGTCGGCAAGGAGCCGGTCGTGAAAGTTGCCGTCCCGTCGTGGCGCTCCGACGTTCACGGCAAGGCCGACATTGTCGAGGAAATCGTCCGCATCTTCGGTGTCGATAATGTGCCGATGACGCCGTTCGAGCGCGGCGATGCGCCGCGCAAGCCCGTGCTCACGCAGCTTCAGAACCGCACGCGCCGCGCCAAGCGCGCGCTCGCCGCACGCGGCATGATGGAAGCGGTGACGTGGTCGTTCGTCTCGAAACCGCAGGCCGAACTGTTCGGCGGCGGCAAGGCTGAACTCGCGCTTGCCAACCCGATTGCCGCCGATCTCTCAGACATGCGCCCATCGCTGATTCCGGGACTGGTCGCAGCGGCACAGGCCAACGCCAATCGCGGTTACGACGATGTGGCGCTTTTTGAAGTCGGACAGATTTTCAAGGGCGACAGGCCGGAAGATCAGTTCATGGCCGCATCGGGCGTGCGCCGCGCGCTCGCTTCATCCAAAGGCAGCGGCCGTTTCTGGTCCGGTTCATCGAGCGTCGATGCGTTCGACGCGAAGGCCGATGCGCTTGCGGTGCTCGCAGCCGCCGGTGCGCCGATGGCTGGTTTGCAGATCGTCGCAGCATCCGATTCGAAGAATTTTCCGGCGTGGCTGCATCCGGGACGCTCGGGCGCCATTCAGATCGGCCCGCAGAATGTGCTGGGTTACTTCGGCGAGTTGCATCCGCGCGCGCTGGAAGCCCTTGGTGCCGAGGGGCCGCTGGTTGCGTTTGAAGTGACGTTGCAAAAAATTCCCGACGCGAAAGCGAAGCCGACGCGCGCCAAGCCGCTGCTCGAACTGTCCGCATTCCAGCCGGTGTCGCGCGACTTCGCCTTCATTGTGGATCGCAAGGTGGCGGCGGGCGAGATCGTCCGCACCGCGCAGGCCGTGGACAAGAAGCTGATTACGAATGTCACCGTGTTCGACGTCTACGAAGGCAAGGGCATCGACGGCGGCAAAAAATCCATTGCCATCGCCGTCACGCTTCAGCCGCGAGAGAAAACCCTGACCGATCAGGAGATCGACGCGGTTGCCGAAAAGATCGTCGCCGACGTCAACAAGAAGACCGGCGGCACGCTTCGCGGATAGTTGACCGCACAACGCCGTCCACCCGGCTTGCAATCGCGCCGGATGACTCTAGCCTCCGCGAAACTTCGCGGAGGACAGCATGATCGGCCGACGGGATATTCTCAAAAGTGCTGCGGCGCTGGCCGCATTGAGCGGTTCGCGCGCCTTCGCGCAAAGCACGTCACAAGACAGACCGAAGCCGCGCACGCGAATCGTGTTTCTCGGCACCAAGGGCGGGCCGCGCGTCACGATGGGCCGCTCGAATCCCGCAAGTGTGCTGCTGGTCAATAACGTGCCTTATGTAATCGATTGCGGCATGGGTGTTTCGCATCAGCTTGCGGCGGCAGGCGTACCGCTGCCGTCGATCCGGGACATCTTCATCACGCACATGCATTCCGATCACAATCTGGAATACGGCAACCTCGTCTACAACGCGTGGACCTCGGGACTTCAGAAGCCGATCCAGTCCTTCGGGCCGAAGGGGCTGATCCGCTACAGCTTCACATTCTGGGAACTGAACCGCTTCGACATCGAGACTCGCATCGAGGACGAAGGCCGCCCCGATCTGCGCAAATTGCTGATCGCCAAAGAGGTCGAGGGCGACGGCCCGGTGATGGACGACGAGAACGTGAAGGTGACGGCATTCCGCACGCCGCATCCGCCGATCGTGGATAATTTCGCCTACAAGTTCGAGACGCCCGACGGCACCATCGTGTTCTCGAGCGACACGGCTTTCAATCCGAAACTCGCCGAATTCGCCAAAGGTGCGGACATACTGGTGCATGAAGTGATGTACGAGCCGGCGGTGGATCGTCTGGTGGCAAAGAACGTCAACGGCGCGACGCTGAAAAAACATCTGATGGACAGCCACACCACCACTGAGGATGTCGGCAAGATCGCCGCGATGGCCGGCGTGAAGGTGCTCGTGCTCGATCACTTCGTGCCCGGCGACGATCCTCTCGTGACCGACGACAACTGGCTCGATGGAGTGAAGAAAAATTTCAAAGGCAAGATCGTGCTTGCGCAGGATCTGATGGAACTGACGCTGCCTGTCTAGAGGCTAGTTCCGCGACGGCCACGCCAATCCGCGCTGCTCGGGCACTGGCGCCGATGAGAGTGTCTCGCGTTTTGCTTTTCCGCGCGGCCCTTTCGCCGGCGCATCCGTCGGCAAGGCTTTCAGCACGCCGAGCCTGCGCATCGCCGCGTCCGCCGCCCGCTCGCCAGATTCCCACGCACCGTTGACGGTGCCCGCCAGCGTTTCGTGAACCGCATCGCCTGCGAAGAACATGCAGCCGACCGGCTCCATCAGAACGCGATGCATCGGCTGGCCTCCGGCGGACGCCGCCGACATCGCGCCGAGAACATACGGCACGTCGTTCCAGCGCGTGGCGTGCGTGCGCTTGACCGCGCCCGCCACGTCCGCGCCGAACAATTTATTGAGCCATTCGACGGCGAAGGCCGTCATCGCGGCCTCACCGCGCGACGACATGTCCGCGCCGAACGATCCGGCAATATCGACCTGACACAGTGACGAGCCGCCAAGATTGGCGAGCAGCAGTCCCGTCCGGTTGTCCGTGCTTTGCTCGATCACGACATCGTCTTTGGCAAGGCCGAGCGGATTGCCCGGCAATTCGACCGCGATGTGATCGTAGCTGCCGAGACTCAGTTTGCTCGCCGCGTCCTGCTGACGCTTCGGCAGCTCCGGCGAAAATTTCAGTTTTCCCGACAGCAGCGCGTTGGTGGACGCCGTGACGATCACCGCACTCGCCTTGAGCGTGCCTGATGGCGTCTCCACCTGCGCGTCCTTGCCGCTCCAGGAAATACGCGTCACCGGCGTGGACAGCGCCACCGTCAGCGATACGGACAATTTCGAGATCAGCGTGCCGAGGCCCTGACGGCACGTCACTGCGTTGTCGCGCTGCGCCATCATCACGAGGTCGAACGCCGACAGATTCTGCAAATCCCTGCCGGTGTTCGCCGCGCCGAGCACGAAATCGGCCGTGCCCGCCCATTCGCGCAAATCCTTCGGCATCGCGCTCGCAGCCGGCATGTCGGGCTTGCCGCGCACCGCCTCGCCGATGGCGCGGTTGGCGCGCACCAGAAGCGCCAGAAAATCCTCCGTCTCGCCGGCGCGCGCGTTGCGGCGTCCGATGCGGATGCGCTGGCCGCGCGTGGCCGGATAGAGATCGACTTCGGCGCCGCGCGCGAGCTTTGCGACGGGGCTTGTATCGGTGTTGTAGAGCCAGCGCGCGCCGCGATCGAACGGCACATCGAATGTCGTTGCGTCCGTCTGGCATCGCCCGCCGACCCGGTCGGAGGCTTCGAGAACGATGACGCTCCGCCCCAGAGCGGCGATGCGGCGGGCGGCCGCAATCCCGGCTGCGCCCGCGCCGATCACCACCGTTTCGGCCTCGCGCGGCAGGGCAGCTGCGAACGCGCCGCGCGGAAAAGCTGCCGCCATCGCAGCCGATCCCGCTACAAAATCGCGGCGCGTCAATTTCATGTCATGGTTTTCCGTTTCTCAACAAAACCGGGAACGCATGGGAATTTGCCGCATCGATACACCTGCGGCAACACACATGGTGAATCTTTGGTGAGCAAGACGCTTGACGCATGAACTAAATTGAAATTGGTATCGACAACAATGGACCAAGAAGCGGCCAGAAAGCCGCCGCCGGGGGAAACCATCATGGGCTTTATGCTCGACACGGTTGGCAAGGTGATTGCCGGCTACCTGCAAAAGCAGGTGACGGGGTACGAACCCTTTACACCGAGCGATCCCGAACGGGTGCGAAAGCTCATCCAGCAGGGCGACGTGCTCTTGGTCGAGGGCAACAACCGCATCTCCGGCATCATCAAATATCTCACCCAGTCCACCTGGTCGCACGCAGCCCTTTATGTCGGGCCGATCGACGGCGCGTCCGAGCCCAACGGTGAACCGCACACGATGATCGAGGCCAATATCGGCGAGGGCGTCACCACCGCGCCGCTGTCGAAATATTTTGCCTTCCACACCCGCATCTGCCGTCCGGTCGGCCTGTCGTTCGAGGACCGCGAGACCGTCTGCCGCTACGCCATCAACCGCGTCGGCTTCGGCTACGACACCAAGAACATTCTCGACCTGATGCGCTATCTCATTCCGCTGCCGATCCCGCAGCGTTTCCGCCGCCGCATGCTTTCGCTCGGCTCCGGCGATCCGACCAAGATCATCTGCTCGGCACTCATTGCACAGGCGTTCGGCGCAGTGCGCTATCCGATTCTGCCGAAAATCACCGAGGCGAAGACCCGCCGCGCCCGCAAGGAAATTCTGCACATTCGCGACTCCTCGCTCTACATGCCGCGCGACTTCGACATCTCGCCCTATTTCGAGATCGTGAAACCGACCATCGCGCTCGGCTTCGACTACACCTCCCTCCATTGGGCCGACACGACCAAGCCGTCCCCGGAGGTGACGGGCGAAGACGATCCCTTTCCAGCAGAGACCTTTCAAGCGCCTCTCGTTCCTGAAGCGCCTGACGCGGAAGAGGAAGCGCCGGTGGCTTGGCATGAAGAAGTAAGGTCCCGCGACATCGAGCGCGCGGCCTAGATTCAGCGTCATTGCGAGCGGAGCGAAGCAATCCAGAGCGATGGATTGCTTCGTCGCCATAGCGTGTCGAAGACGCGCGTAAACGCGCTATTGGCTCCTCGCAATGACGAATTTTTTCCCGACCACTTGCTGAAATCCGATCCCGTCTCTAACTCTCCGTGAGTTTCACGGAGACCCCTCCCATGCTGAACGCCGCCATCAAGGCGCTCTCCCAAATTCTCTCTCCGCCGATGCGCGCGATCCTGTGGAAGTCCGTAGGTCTCGCACTGGCGCTGATCGTCGTGGTGTCGATCGGCTTGCAGCGGCTGTTGAGCTGGCTTGCGACGATGGGCGAGTTGTGGGCGGAGGGCATGGTCGGGCCGGACTATTCGACCGTGCTGAACGTCTTTACGTGGATCGTGTCCATCGCGGCAGGTCTCGGTGTTGTCGCGGGCGCGATCTTCCTGATGCCCGCGATTACCTCGCTGGTCGCGAGTTTCTTCGTCGATGATGTCGCCGATCTCGTCGAGCGCGAGCACTACCCCGCCGACAGGCCGGGAAAGCCGCTGCCGCTGGTGCGCGCGTCCATCGAAGGCATCAAGACTGCGCTTCTGACTGTAGCGGTCTATATCGTCGCGCTGCCATTGCTGCTGATTGCGGGCGCGGGATTGATTTTGTTTTTCTTCGCGACCGCGTGGCTGCTGGGCCGCGAATATTTCGAGCTTGCCGCGATGCGTTTCCGCTCGCCGGAAGAGGCCAAGCTGCTACGCAAGCAGCACGCGATGGCGGTGTTCACCGCCGGACTTTTCATCGCGGCCTTCGTGTCGATCCCGATCGTGAATCTCGCGACGCCGCTGTTCGGCATGGCGTTCATGGTTCACATCCACAAGCGGCTGTCCGGCACGCCCGCCGAACTGATCGAGCCGCGCAGGCCGGGACTCGAGATTCCCTAAGCGTTGCCGATGTAGATCGATTTCTCCGGCCACCGGCACAGATCGTTGATGATGCACTTTCCACACAACGGCTTGCGCGCGACGCAGGTGTAGCGGCCGTGCAGTATTAACCAATGATGGGCATGGCGCGCGAATTCCGCCGGCACAATCTTCAATAGACCCAGTTCTACTTCGAGCGGATTTTTTCCGGGCGCCAATCCGGTGCGGTTGCCGACGCGAAACAGATGCGTGTCCACCGCGATTGTCGGCTCGCCGAACGCGATATTCAGAACGACGTTCGCGGTTTTTCGTCCCACGCCCGGCAGCGCCTCCAGCGCCTCGCGCGACCGCGGCACCTGCGACCCGTGCTCGGCGATCAGCTGTTCGGAAAGCGTGATGACGTTCTTCGCCTTGCCCTTGTAGAGGCCGATGGTCTTGATCGTGTCGCGCACTTTTTCTTCGCCGAGCGCAACCATTTTCTCCGGCGTGTCGGCGAGCGGAAACAGATTGCGGGTCGCCTTGTTGACGCCGGCATCCGTCGCCTGCGCGGACAGCACGACCGCGACCAGCAGCGTGTAGGGATTGATGTGTTCGAGTTCGCCCTTCGGCTCCGGATTGGCGGCGCGGAAGCGCGTGAACGCTTCGACAACTTCGGCTTCGGTCCAGGGTTTTGGCTTTTTCGGCTTGACGGCTTTCGGAGCCGGTTTCGCTTTGGCGCGCTTCGGTGCGGGCTTCGTCTTTTTCTTTGCGGTCGATTTTTTCGCCATGATGAAGCTATAGTGTCTCTTGATGGATGACCGCAACACTCATGACGATCCCGTGATCTTCTCGGCGCTGCTGACGCCGCACCGCTCGCTGAGCCGCACCGGATTCATCGCCGTGATGGGAATTCTCACCGTGGCGAGTTTCGCCGCAGGCGTCATATTCCTGATGCTCGGCGCGTGGCCGGTGTTCGGCTTTTTCGGTCTCGACGTGCTGCTGATTTACTGGGCGTTCAAGATCAATTTCCGTCACGCCAAGGCGACCGAGGAAATCACCATCACACACACGGAAATTTGCGTGCGGCGTGTCAGCCATCGCGGTCACGCGATGGAATGGACGCTCAATCCGCTGTGGGTGCAGCTCGACAAGAAGACGCATGAGGAATTCGGCATCGAGAAACTTTATCTGCTCTCGCGCGGGAAGCGTCTCTCGGTCGGGAGCTTTCTGGGACCGGATGAAAAAGCGAGCTTTGCGAAAGCACTTTCCGCGGCAATCAACGCCGCAAAACGCGGCCCGACCTACAACCCGCTTTGAACAATCTGATTTTGCTGCACTATTTCGTTCTGGAAACGGGTGGGTTGCGCTTGGCGTGCGCGCTACATCGAGCGCATGATGAACACAGCGATTGATTCAGCCATGAACGCCCAGATGAAAAACTCCGCAGGATTGCGGCTCGCGAAACCATCGACGCAAGGCGCGGCACTGCGCGATTACGAATCCGTGCGCCGCGCCATCGGATTCATTTCCGAACACTGGCGCGCGCAGCCGACGACCGAAGCCATCGCCGACGCCGCGCATCTGACGCCCGATGAACTGCATCATCTGTTCCGCCGCTGGGCGGGGCTGACGCCGAAAGCCTTCATGCAGGCGCTGACGCTCGACAACGCCAAGCGCCTGTTGCGCGACTCCGCCAGCGTGCTCGATGCAGCTTATGACTCAGGCTTGTCGGGGCCGGGACGGCTCCATGATTTATTCGTGACGCACGAAGCGATGTCGCCGGGCGAATGGAAAAAGGGCGGCGAAGGCATCGTGATGAAATACGGCTTTCACGCCTCGCCATTTGGGATTGCGGTCGTCATTGCCAACGAACGCGGCCTTGCGGGTCTCGCATTTGCCGACGAGGGCGAGGAACAGCCGGCGCTCGACGACATGCAGCGGCGCTGGCCGCTTGCGACCTACATCGAATCCTACGCCGACACAGCACCATTGGCGAAACGCATTTTCGACTCGACGCAGTGGCGGCAGGACCAGCCGCTGCGCGTCGTGCTGATCGGCACGGATTTCGAGGTGCGGGTGTGGGAAACGCTTTTGAAAATTCCGATGGGCCGCGCCACAACATATTCCGACGTCGCGAACAAAATTCTTAAACCCAAAGCCTCGCGCGCGGTCGGCGCAGCGGTCGGCAAGAATCCGATTTCGTTCGTGGTGCCGTGTCATCGCGTGCTCGGCCGCAGCGGTGCTTTGACGGGCTATCACTGGGGCATCACCCGCAAGCAGGCGATGATCGGCTGGGAAAGCGGACGGGCGGGAGACAATTAGTTCATTCCGTCATTGCGAGGAGCGTCAGCGACGAAGCAATCCATTTAACGATCAAAACTGGATTGCTTCGCTTCGCTCGCAATGACCGCTACGCCAAATCCTTCACGCTCGCCACGGTCGAATCCGCATTGAGCCGGTAGATGATCGGCGCGCCGGTCGCGAGTTCGCGCTTGAGGATCTGCTCCGGCGTCAGTTTCTCCAGCACCATGATGAGCGCGCGCAGCGAATTGCCGTGAGCCGCGACCAGCGTGCGCTGGCCGCGCAGCACGCAGGGGAGAATTTCCTGCACGTAATAGGGAAGCGTGCGCGCCAGCGTATCTTTCAGCGATTCGCCGCCGGGTGGCGGCACATCATACGAGCGCCGCCAGATCAGCACCTGCTCCTCGCCCCATTTCGCACGCGCATCGTCCTTGTTCAGGCCGGACAGTTCGCCGTAGTCGCGCTCGTTGAGCGCGAGATTTTTCGTCACCGGAAATTTCTGACCCATTTCGGTCATCGCAAGTTCGAGCGTGCGTTGCGCGCGCGTCAGCGCAGAGGTGAACGCCACATCGAACTGCAAGCCCTCGGCTTTCAGTTTCTGCCCTGCGCGCCTGGCTTCCTCGACGCCCAATTCGGTGAGGTTCGGGTCTTTCCAGCCGGTGAAAAGGTTTTTCAGATTCCATTCGCTCTGGCCGTGACGCACCAGCACGAGAAGTCGGTCGCTCATTCTTTCAATTCCAGTCGTAATTCGTCATTGCGAGGAGCCCCTGCGACGAAGCAATCCAGTCTGCTTTTTTCTGGATTGCTTCGCTTCGCTCGCAATGACAGTTGCACTACTTCTCGCCCAGCCCAAGCACGTCGGCCATCGTGTAGAAGCCCGGCTTCTTGCCGCGCGCCCACAGCGCCGCCTTGATCGCGCCGCGCGCGAAGATCATGCGGTCCTCGGACTTGTGCGCCAGCTCAATGCGCTCGTAGGGGCCTGCGAAAATCACGGTGTGATCGCCCGTCGCCGTGCCGCCGCGCAGCGTGGCAAATCCGATGTCGCCTGTGTTGCGCGCGCCGGTGTGGCCGTCGCGCGAGCGCACCGAACGCTGGCCGAGATCGACGCCGCGTCCATCGGCGGCTGCCTGACCGAGCAGATAGGCCGTACCCGACGGCGCATCGATTTTCGCGCGATGATGCATTTCGAGAATCTCGATGTCGAAATCCTCATCCAGCGACTTCGCAACCTGCTTCACCAGCGCCGCCAGAAGATTGACGCCGAGCGACATGTTGCCGGACTGCACGACGACGGCCTGCTTGGTGACGCTCTTGATGACGGCGTTATCGGACGCCGAAAGTCCCGTGGTGCCGATGACGTGAATGATGCCGCGCTGGGCTGCGATCGCGACATTCGCAATCGTCGCTGCCGGAACCGTGAAATCCAGAATCGCGTCCGCGCCCTTGGAAATTTCCCAGAGGTCCGCTGAAAGTTCGACGCCGTTCTTCGGCAGCCCCGCGAGCACGCCTGAATCCTTGCCCAACAGGTCCGACGTCGGCGATTCAAGCGCGCCGACCAGAACCGCTCCCGGCGTCTCAGCAATGGCGCGGATCAGCGTGCGGCCCATGCGTCCGCCCGCTCCCGCCACGATCAGCTTCATATCGGACATTGGTCAAATCCCGGCAATTCGTAGGGAATTTCTTGCGGTATAGCGGTTGAAAGCCGCCTTGTCAGTATGCGCTGCGGGATTTGTCTCGCTCAGGACGGCTGCGGACCGTCATAGCCCTCGACGATGACGAGGTCGTTCTCGGCGTGCGGCTTCCGCTTGGCGATGAGCGCCTGATATTCGGGCGAGCGATAGCAGGCCACCGCCGTATCGTAATCCTTGAATTCGATGACGACGTTGCGCGAGCGCGACGAGCCTTCGGCGGTCTCGTACTTGCCGCCACGCGTCAGAAACTTCGCGCCGTATTTAGCAAACACCGCGCCGTTGTTGGCGACGTAATCGCGCTTGTAGCCTTCGAGATCGTGAACATCGACACGCGCAACCCAATATCCCTTCGGCATGTTCGTTTCCTTTTTCTCTGCCCGTATCAGCCGAGCGCCTGCGTGATTTCAGCGACAATCGAATCCGCCGCAGCTTTCGGATCGGATGCCTCGACGATGGGCCGGCCGACGACGAGATAGTCCGCGCCGGCCGCAATCGCGCGCGACGGCGTCATGATGCGCTTCTGGTCGCCGACATTGCTGCCTGCCGGACGAATGCCCGGCGTCACCAGAAACATTTCGGCACCGACGGTTTCTGACACGGCTTCCGCTTCTTCCGCCGAACACACGATGCCGTCGATGCCGAGCGCCTCGGCCTGCAACGCGCGCGCTTCGACCAGATCGGACACATCGAGGCGATAACCCGCCGCGTGCAGATCGTCGTCGTCGTAGGAGGTGAGCACGGTGACGGCGAGAATTTTCAGTCTGTCGCCGCGCGCCTCCACTGCCGCCTGCATGGTCTGCGGATAGGCATGAACGGTGAGAAAGCTCGCGCCGAGTTTGGCGACGCTGCGGACACCAGCGGCAACCGTGTTGCCGATGTCGTGCATCTTCAGATCGAGAAAGACTTTCTTGCCGCGATCCGCAAGTTTTTGCACAAGCGGAAATCCGCCCGCATAGGCGAGCTGATAGCCGATCTTGTAGAACGAGACGCTATCGCCGAGTTTCGCGATCAGGGCTTCGGCGGCTTCGACGCTGGACAGATCGAGCGCGACGATCAGGCGGTCGCGCGTGGCAATGTCGTGCGTCATCTCACCTCACATCATCTGCTGCGACACGGCGATCAGTTGCCGCACGGTCGCTTTCAGCAAATTGGCGTCGTTCTCATGCTTGAGCGCGCCCATGTCGTCGAACGCTTTGTCGGCGTATGAAAGCCCCATCTGTGTCGGAATGACGGTCGCTCCGGTGCCGAGCGCCAGAATTTGGCGCAGCGCCATCAGGACGCGGATGCCGCCGAACTTTCCGTCGGATGCCGCGCCGAGCGCAAACGCGCGCTCGCGAAACACCTGACCCAGAGTTTCGTTGCGCTCACGCACGCGCGTCACCCAGTCGATGGTGTTTTTGACGAGCGGCGGCACAGACGAATTGTATTCCGGCGTGACGATGAACACGCCGTGATGCGAACCGATCATGCGCTTGAGATCGACGGCGATTTTCGGCACGCCGGATTTCGCTTCAAGGTCGCCGTCATAGATCGGCAGCGGATAATCGCCAAGCGAGATCAGCGTCACGTCCACATCGTGCAGAGCCAGCTCTTTCACCACAGCGGCAGCAAGTTTCGCGTTCAGCGAACCTGTGCGCAGCGATCCTGGAATGACGAGGATTTTCAGGGCAGCCATGAAGTCCGCGACGGAAGGGAAAAACTATCCCTTGCGATACACCCAGACGCGGGCCGGCGGAAGGTTCATCCAGATGCGTTCGGATGCTTTGGTGACAACGCCGGGCTGCGATTTCGGAATCGGCGGCGCCACCGAATAAGTGAACTGGATGAAGGGCGCGCCCGGCTCCAGTTTCGAGAAGGCGTCGCGCATCAATTTGACGCGGATCGGCATCGGCTTGGTGACGATCGGCAGGCCGGAAACCATCGCCGAGCCCGGCACAGTCAGATCGTCCAGAGTCTTGTCGAGATTATAGGCGTCGCCCTGAATGACGGTGGCCTGCGGATAGCGTTCGCGCATCAGGGCGCAGAAGCCGGGATCGAATTCCACCAGCACGAGCCGCTTTTCGGCGACGCCGTGGGCGATCATCGCGTCCGTAATCGCGCCGGTTCCGGGTCCGAGTTCGATGACGGGCGCGGACGAATGAATATCGACATAGCGGGCGACGGCGCGTGCCAGAAATTTGCTGGACGGCATCACCGCACCCATGCGCAGCGGCGTTTCGATCCAGGAGCGGAGAAAACGGACTTCGTCGTCGAGACGAAGCGGTTTTTTCAACGCACGCGCGGCTGACTGCGGGGCCATTTCACTTCCAGGGTGGCCCCGAGCGGGGCGAGACGTCAAATTTCCTTCACAAACGGCTTTAGCGCAAGGAAAAAGCGCCGCGAGACCTACGGCGCGCTGGCCTTGGACCCGAAGAAGTCCTTGACCATCTTGAAGAAACCCGCAGCCTCGGGTTGGGTTTCACCCGAAGAGAGTTTTTCAAACTCAGCCAGCAGATCTTTCTGCTTTTTGGTCAGATTCTGCGGGGTTTCGACCACGACCTGCACATACATGTCGCCGGTCTGACGCGACCGCAGCACCGGCATGCCCTTGCCCGCAAGGCGGATACGGCGACCGGACTGGGTGCCGCCCGGCACCTTCACCTTGGCCTTGGTCTTGTCGATAGTCGGGACTTCAAACTCACCGCCAACCGCCGCCGTCACCATCGAGACCGGAACCCGGCAATGCAGGTCGGCCCCGTCGCGCTGGAAAAATTTATGCGCGGCCAATGAGAGGAAAATATAGAGGTCGCCCGCAGGCCCGCCCATCACGCCGGCTTCGCCTTCACCGGCGAGGCGGATGCGGGTGCCGTCCTCGACGCCCTGCGGAATGTTGACCGAGAGCGTGCGGTCTTTCTGCACACGGCCCTGTCCCGCGCATGACGGGCACGGACTGTCGATGGTCTGGCCGCGCCCGTGGCAGCTTGGACAGGTGCGCTCGACGATGAAAATTCCGCCGCCCTGCCGCACGCGGCCCGCGCCGCCGCAGGTCGAACAGGTCTTCGGCTTGGTGCCGGCTTTGGCTCCGGTGCCTGAACAAGGGTCACATGTGACCGCGACCGGAATCTTGATCTCGGCGGTCTTGCCGGTGAACGCCTCTTCGAGCGTGATTTCCATGTTGTAGCGAAGATCAGCGCCGCGCTCGCGTCCGCCACGTCCGCCACGGCCCGCCGCCATACCGAACAGGTCCTCGAAAATATCCGAGAAGGCCGAACCGAAGCCGGTGCCGAATCCGGGGCCGCCGCCCATGCCGCCATTGCCCTGCTCGAACGCGGCATGACCGAAGCGGTCATAGGCTGCGCGCTTCTGCCCGTCTTTGAGAATTTCGTAGGCTTCGGAAATTTCCTTGAACTTGTGTTCGCATGCGGGATCGCCCGGATTCTTGTCCGGGTGCCACTTCATCGCGAGTTTGCGGAAAGCCGTTTTCAGTCCGGCGTCATCGACTGTGCGCTCGACTTCGAGCGTCTCGTAGTAACAGGTCTTAGCCATTGTCGATCTGCAACATGCGAGCCTTCCGGATCAAACAAAACCTCCCCCTCGCGGGGGAGGTTTTTCGTGAGACGCGTTACGCGGACTTCTTGTTCTTCTTGTCGTCCTCGTCCACTTCGGTGAACTCGGCATCGACAACGTCGTCCTTGGCGGCATCCTTCTTGGCGTCGGCTTCAGCCTGCTGGGCGTACATCGCCTCGCCGAGCTTCATCGACACCTGCGCCAGCGTGTTGGCCTTGGCCTTGATCGCTTCGGAGTCGTCGCCCTTCAGAGCTTCCTTCAGATCCGCCATGGCATCCTCGATGGCCTTGCGGTCGCCTTCGGCAACCTTGTCACCATGTTCGGACAACGCCTTCTCGGTGGAATGAACCAGCGCGTCGGCGTGGTTCTTCGCATCGACCGCCTCGCGGCGCTTCTTGTCTTCCGCCGCATTGGCTTCGGCGTCCTTCACCATTTTCTCGATGTCGGATTCCGACAGGCCGCCGGAGGCCTGAATGCGGATCTGCTGTTCTTTATTCGTCGCCTTGTCCTTGGCGGACACATTGACGATGCCGTTGGCGTCGATGTCGAAAGTGACTTCGATCTGCGGCATGCCGCGCGGAGCCGGCGGGATTCCCATCAGGTCGAACTGACCGAGAATCTTGTTGTCGGCCGCCATCTCGCGTTCGCCCTGGAACACGCGAATGGTCACGGCATTCTGGTTGTCTTCTGCGGTCGAGAACACCTGGCTCTTCTTGGTCGGAATGGTCGTGTTGCGCTCGATGATGCGCGTGAACACGCCACCCAGCGTCTCGATGCCGAGCGACAGCGGCGTCACGTCGAGCAGCAGCACGTCCTTGACGTCGCCCTGCAACACGCCGGCCTGAATGGCCGCACCGATCGCAACCACTTCGTCGGGGTTGACGCCCTTGTGCGGCTCCTTGCCGAACAGCTGCTTGACGACTTCCTGCACCTTCGGCATGCGGGTCATGCCGCCGACGAGAACGACTTCGTTGATCTCGGCAGCCGACAGTCCTGCGTCCTTGAGTGCTTTCCGACAAGGCTCGATGGTCTTCTGGATGAGATCGTCGACCAGCGCCTCAAACTTGGCGCGCGTCAGCTTCATCGTCAGATGTTTTGGACCCGAAGCGTCCGCCGTGATGAACGGCAGATTGATTTCGGTCTGCGTCGTCGACGACAGTTCGATCTTGGCTTTTTCCGCAGCTTCCTTGAGGCGCTGCAAAGCGAGCTTGTCGTTGCGCAGGTTGATGCCCTGCTCCTTCTGGAATTCGTCGGCCAGATAGCCGACCAGACGCATGTCGAAGTCTTCACCGCCGAGGAAAGTGTCGCCGTTGGTGGATTTCACCTCGAACACGCCGTCGCCGATTTCCAGAATCGAAACGTCGAAAGTGCCGCCGCCGAGGTCGTAGACCGCGATGGTGCCCTGCTTGGTCTTGTCGAGGCCGTAGGCGAGCGCCGCCGCCGTCGGCTCGTTGATGATGCGCAGCACTTCGAGGCCGGCGATCTTGCCGGCGTCCTTGGTGGCCTGACGCTGCGCGTCGTTGAAATAGGCCGGAACGGTGATGACCGCCTGATCGACCTTCTGGCCGAGATGCGCTTCAGCCGTCTCTTTCATCTTCTGCAAGATGAACGCCGACACCTGCGACGGCGAATAGGTCTGCTTGTCGGCTTCGACCCACGCGTCGCCGTTCGACGCCTTCACGATCTGATAGGGGACGAGCTTCTTGTCCTTTTCCACCGTCGGGTCGTCGTAGCGGCGGCCGATGAGGCGCTTGACCGCGAAGATGGTTTTTTCCGGATTCGTCACAGCCTGGCGCTTGGCCGGCTGGCCGACGAGGCGTTCGCCGTCGTCGGTGAAGGCAACGATGGACGGTGTCGTCCGCATGCCTTCGGCATTCTCGATCACTTTCGGCGTTTTGCCGTCCATCACGGCGACGCACGAGTTCGTGGTGCCGAGGTCGATCCCAATGACCTTACCCATGGTCTTTCAGTCCTTCTTTTTGCGGCAGGCTGGCAGAGCCCTGACGGCACCCCGAACCAACCCCCAAGAGTTAGAAAATCACGTGCTTTCGCGACGTTGTGCCTCATATAGGAGGGGGCACTTGGGCCGCAAGGACCGCAAGTCCACAGCGCCGCAAAACATGCAAATTTATGCCGATTCGCGCGCGGTTTTCGGCGCGTCCCTCAGATGGAAAACCAGATAGGCGACGAAGACCGGCGCGATCAGTGCGGGGCCGGGGATGTGGTACGTGCCGAGCGCCAACTGAAGCGCCGAAATCCAGAACACCAGTTGCGCGATCCGCCGCCCCGCCCCGTCAAGTTGGCCGCTCGCCAGCAGAACGACGGCTGCGAAGGTCAGCGGCACAAGGTCGTAACTCAGAAGATAAGGCGAGGCACAAACCGTGCAGGCGAAGAACAACGCCATTGTCATCGCCGGATTTGTCTGCGGCCGCTTTGCCGCCGCCCAGACCAGCGACCCGATAGCGAACATCGAAAACACCGCCTGCACCGACATCGCCGCCGCATAGGGCAGATCGAGCCCGCGCAGATTCATGAAGATCGTCGGGAAGAACGGCGTGGCGATCCGGTCGGGATCGGCCAGCACCATGCCCTGCACCGGCAGGCCCTTCTGGATGAAATCCCACCAGACTTGATTGCCGAAAATCGCAGTCGTGATCGCGACAATCGCGATCGTCGTCATCGCCGCGGCGATGAAAACCTTCCAGCGTCCGCTCGCGATCAGGAAAAACGGAAACAGCAGACCAAGCTGCGGCTTGATCGTGAGCAGGCCGATCAGGAAACCAGCGACCAGTGGTCTTCGATCCAGCAGCGCGAATACCGAAATCAGAACCGCGCCGGTGACGAATGCGCTCTGGCCCGAGATCAGACACATCAGTGCGGCGGGAGAAATCATCACCGGCAGCAGCACGCGCCAGTCGCTCACCTGCCGCCGCGCGACCGCAATAAAAAGCGCGAGTCCAAGAACAGTCCAGATCGCCAGCGCCGTCAGATAGCCGAGTTTTCCGAAGGGTGCGGCGAGCAGCATGACGCTCGGCGGATAGGACCAGTTCTGACCGTTCAGCGAATAGCCGAGCAGCGCGCGGATCGCGTCATGATAGGTGCCGATGTCGTAGAACGCACTCGGGTTCGCGCTCCACGCCGAGCGCCCATACATCCAGAAATTCAGGAAGTCGCGGCCGACCGCCAGTGACGTTCCGTCGCGCGGCACCGGCGCGATCCACGAAATCGTGGCCACATAGGCAATCGCGGTGAGCGCGAACAAGACGCCGCCGAATAACAGCTGTTCGCGATAAATGCCCCGGTCGTCCGCGCGCAGGCTGGCCGGCAGGCAGCGATCGAACCGCCGCACGAACGCGCCGGATTCTGGCTGCCTCATCATGATGTGATCCGTCATTCCAACCGGAATGCCGCAAAACCTTTAAAGGAGCGGTAATTTCCCCTGCGGCTTTGTCGCCGCGCAACGAATTGACACTTGATCTGTCGGTCCGGCGCGGAAACAGTCCCGCAGCAAATCGGGCGCGGACCATCGAACCGCCCCATTCCATCAGCAGTCAGGTTTCATGAAAAATCCTTTGCGTTTTGCCGCCCTCGTCTCGGCCCTGTTTGTCACCGTTGCGGCCCATGCGGCCGACGTCGTTTTTCCCTCCGGCGCGCGGGTCGGCATCGTTCCGCTCGATGGCTTGAAGACATCAGGTGAATTCGTCGGCTTCGAGAACGAAGACAAGACGCTGAAAGTCGGTGTCGCCGAAATTCCGCCCGCAGCATTTACCGCGGTCGAGACCGCATTCAAGGAAGGCAAGCCGGTTGCCGACGGCAACAAGGTCGAGCCGTTCAAGACGACGGCAGGCGACGCCTATCTCACGGTCGAATCCCGCAAGGATGGCGACGCGACGTACAGGACATATTCGGTGATCGCCAAGGGCGAGAACTTTTCCGCCTATCTCATTTCGCAAATTCGCGACGGTTCCGCGAAGGCGCCATCAGACGCGGACATCCGCAAGATGCTGGCGACGCTGACGGTACGCAAGGAAGTGCCGGTGGACGAGCAGCTGAGCCTGCTGCCGTTCAAGGTCAATGACCTCAGCGGCTTCAAGACGGTGCGGCTGCTTGCGGCGAATGTGTCGGTGCTGCTGACCGACGGCACCGAGGAGACGACACTCGACGGCGCGCCCTACATCGTCATCGGCACCGTGCCGCAGAATCCCGCCACGCAGGACGACCGTGCGCGATTTGCCGAACAGGCCGCGCGCGCAATTCCCGGCCTTCGCAGCGTGCGCATCACGACGAACGAGCCGATCCGCATCGACAGCACGCCGGGCTACGAGACGCGGATGGATGCCATTACGGGTAAAGGCGACACGCCGGTTCAGGTCGTGCAATGGCTGCGCTTCGGCAGCGGCGCGACGCTGCGCATCATCGCAAGCTCGACCAAGGATGAATGGCCGAAGGCGTTTCCGCGCTTTCGCGCCGTCCGTGACGGCGTTGCGCCGAAATAACCTCGCAACAGAACCGGCCTCATCCTGAGGAGCGCGCTTGTCGCGCGTCTCGAAGGATGGCTACTAGCTTTGCCGCTCATGGTTCGAGACGCGAGGCCTTGCCTCGCTCCTCACCATGAGGCGAAGCTGTTCTGACTGGATTGATTACGCCGTTGAATCGTGCGTGGCAGGTGCGGACTTCGCACCGCCTTTTGTGACGGCGACGAGCGCGGGACGCAGAATGCGTTCGCCGATCGTGTAACCGGCCTGCACGACCTGGACAACGGTGCCCGACGGCACGCTCGCGTCCGGCACTTCATACATCGCCTGATGGAAATTCGGATCGAACTTCTCGCCGAGCGGTTCGATCTTCTGCACGCCGTTCTTCTCGAGCGTCTTGTGCAGCGACCGTTCGGTGATCTCCACGCCCTCGATCAGCGCCTTGAGACCCGGATCGGCGGCATCGCGCGCTTCCTGCGGCACGGCGTCCAATGCACGCTGAAGATTGTCGGCGATGTCGAGCACGTCGCGCGCAAATCCCGTGATGCCGTAAGCGCGCGCGTCGGCGACTTCGCGCTGCGTCCGCTTGCGGAGATTTTCCATCTCGGCGAGCGTACGGAGCATCTTGTCTTTTGCGTCTGCGACTTCCTTGGTCAGCGCCTCGACCGAACCTTCTTCCGGATCGTCCGGCATCACATAGGGCTTGGAGACCACAGGCTCCTTCTCAGGCGCCGCATTGTCCTGAGCGGTCCCCTGCGGTTCCTTGTGCCCGTTGGAATCGGCCATAACGCACCCTTTTCGCAATCGTCGTCGTTGAATGTGGAAATTGTTACGCCGCATATCGTGGTTTGGCGGCCTAAAATCAAGCCGCTATGTCCGCCCAATCACTTGCCGATCAGCTGGCTGACGATGCGGGCGGCGTAATCCACCATCGGGATGACGCGGGCATAATTAAGTCTGGTCGGGCCGATCACACCGAGAACCCCGACGATCTGGCCTGAATTGTCGCGATAGGGCGCAATGATCGTGGACGATCCCGACAGCGAGAACAGCTTGTTCTCCGAGCCGATGAAAATGCGCACGCCGTCGGCGCGCTCCGCACGTCCGAGCAGATCGATCACGCCCTTCTTGGCTTCGAGATCGTCGAACAAGAGGCGCACGCGCTCCAGATCTTCCATCGCGTGCAGATCTTCAAGCAGATTGGCGTGGCCGCGCACGATCAATTGCCGCTCGTCGCCACCGCCGCCGGACCAGCTCGCGATTCCCGCCGCGACGACTTTCTGCGTCAGTGCATCGAGTTCGGATTTCGCGCGCGTCAGCGCGGCTTCAAGTTCGGCGCGCGCTTCATCCAGCGTCTTGCCGCGAATATGAGCGTTGAGAAAATTCGAGGCTTCCGTCAGCGCCGACGACGGCACGCCGGGCGGCAATGTCAGAATTCTATTTTCGACCTGCCCGTCTTCGGCGACGAGAACGACGAGCGCCTTCTCCGGCTCCAGCCGCACGAACTCGATGTGCTTCAATCGCACATTTGCTTTCGCCGTGAGCACGACGGCGGCGGCGCGCGTGAGACCCGACAGTTGCGTGAGGGCTTCACTCAATGCGGCTTCGATCGACTGCGGACGTCCGACGGATTTCAGCTGCGCCTCGATGGAACGGCGCTCCGGTTCGGTGAGATCGCCGACCTGCATCAGCGCATCGACGAAAAACCGCAATCCCAGTTCCGTCGGCAGCCGTCCCGCCGACGTATGCGGCGCATAAATCAGGCCAAGCTGTTCGAGATCCGACATCACGTTGCGCACGGATGCCGGCGACAGCGGCATCGAGATCAGCCGCGAGATGTTGCGCGACCCGACAGGCTCGCCGGTTGCGAGATAATTTTCGACGATTTGACGGAAAATATCGCGCGACCGCTCGTTGAGCTGTGCGAGGCCCGCATTCGGCGTAATCAGATGGCTGATCGGGTCGTGATGGGCCACGTCCGGCTCCCGGTAGAACTCGGCCCTTATTATAGTGCGGCCTTGCCGCTGCGGCCAGCGGCCCCTAAAAGCAGGCACAATTCGTCAATTCCGGAGACTTCCATGCGGCCAAGCCGTCGTGCGCCCGATGAACTGCGTTCCATCACGCTGGAGCGGAGCGTCGTCAAATATGCCGAAGGTTCCTGCATGGTGAAGTTCGGCGACACCCATGTGCTGGTGACGGCCACTCTGGAAGAGCGGCTGCCGCCTTGGCTGAAAGGTCAGGGCCGCGGCTGGGTGACGGCCGAATACGGCATGCTGCCGCGCGCCACGCATGAACGCATGCGCCGCGAATCCTCCGCCGGAAAGCAAAGCGGACGCACCGTCGAAATCCAGCGCCTGATCGGCCGCTCGCTGCGCACCACCGTCGATCTTGTTGCCTTGGGTGAACGTCAGATCACGGTCGATTGCGATGTCATTCAGGCCGATGGCGGCACGCGCACCGCAAGCATCACCGGCGCGTGGGTCGCGCTTGCGGATTGTCTGCAATGGATGAAGGCGCGCAACATGCTGAAGTCCGACAAAGTCCTGCGCGACAACGTCGCTGCGATTTCCTGCGGCATCTATAATGGCACGCCGGTTCTCGATCTCGACTACGCCGAAGATTCCGAAGCCGAGACCGATGCGAATTTCGTCATGACCGGCGACGGCCGCATCGTCGAAGTTCAGGGCACCGCCGAGAAAGAGCCGTTCACACAGGACGAGTTTCTCAAGCTGATGGCGCTGGCGCAAAAGGGCATCGGCCGCCTCGTGGAACTGCAAAAGCTGGCGGTTGCGTAAGCGGTGCCTCATGGTGAGGAGCGCGGCTTCGCGCGTCTCGAACCATGAGCGCGCACTAACATGAATTCATCCTTCGAGACGCAGCCAAGCGGCTGCTCCTCAGGATGAGGTCCGAGGCGAATGAGATGCCCGGATAGAAAATATTGAGCTACGGTAAGACATGCATCGCCGAATCACCGGCCGCCTCGTGATCGCGACCCACAATCCCGGCAAACTGTCGGAGATGCGCGAACTGCTCGCGCCTTACGGGATCGACGCGGTATCTGCCGCCGATCTGAAAATCGCCGAACCTGACGAGACCGGCAAAACCTTTCAGGCCAATGCACGCATCAAGGCAGTTGCGGCAGCGAACGCGACACAGCTTCCGGCATTCGCGGACGATTCCGGATTGTGTGTCGATGCGCTCGACGGTGCGCCCGGAATTTTCTCGGCACGATGGGCCGGCGAGACGAAAGATTTCAACGGCGCGATGGCGCGCATCGAACGGCTGTTGCAGGAACGCGGCGCAAAGGAGCCTTCGCAACGCAAGGCGCATTTCGTCTCCGCGCTATGTGTTGCGTGGCCCGACGGACATCTCGAAGCAGTCGAAGAACGTGTCGACGGCACGCTGGTGTGGCCGCCGCGCGGCACTGCCGGATTCGGTTACGATCCGGCGTTTCTTCCCGATGGATACACGCGCACCTTCGGCGAAATGACCAGCATCGAGAAGCACGGCCTGCCGCCGCACGGGCTTGGATTGTCGCATCGTGCAAAGGCCTTCGTGAAACTCGCACAGATGTGCCTGACATGAGCGGCTCATCGGAAGCCTTCGGCGTTTACGTGCACTGGCCGTTCTGCCTGTCGAAATGTCCGTATTGCGATTTCAATTCGCACGTTCGCCATCAGGCCATCGACGAGGAACGCTTCGCGCGCGCGTTCGAGACCGAGATCGCAACGACTGCCGCGCGCGCGCCGGGACGCGAGGTGACTTCAATCTTTCTCGGCGGCGGCACGCCGTCACTGATGAAGCCGGGAACTGTCGGCAGCATTCTCGAATCCATCGGCAAGCACTGGAACGTCGCGCGCGATGCCGAAGTCACGCTGGAAGCCAATCCGACCAGCGTCGAGGCCACGCGCTTCAGGGGCTATCGTGCGGCGGGCGTGAACAGAGTTTCGCTCGGCGTGCAGGCACTCGACGATGTCTCACTCAAAGCATTGGGACGATTGCACACGGCGCGCGAGGCGCTCGATGCCGTCGCCATCGCGCGAAAGTCTTTCGACCGTTATTCGTTCGATCTGATCTACGCGCGCCCGGACCAGACGCCGCAGATGTGGGCCGATGAACTCAAGCTCGCGATTTCCGAAGCCGCCGAACATCTTTCGCTCTATCAGCTCACCATCGAGCCGGAGACGCCGTTTTTCGGATTGCATGCGGCGGGCAAGCTGAAAATTCCCGATGAAGCCGTTGCGCGTGCGCTTTACGACGTGACGCAGGATGTCTGCGCGCGCGAAGGGCTGCCGTCCTACGAGATTTCAAATCACGCGCGCAAAGGCGCGGAGTGCAGGCACAATCTGGTTTACTGGCGCGGCCAGGAATATGCCGGCATCGGTCCCGGCGCGCATGCACGTCTCGATATTGACGGCGTGCGTCACGCGATCTCCACCGAGAAGCGCCCCGAAAGCTGGCTGATGCGCGTCGAGGCGCAGGGCCACGGCGTCGTCGGCGACGATCTGCTCAACAGCGAGGAACGTGCCGACGAATATCTTTTGATGGGATTGCGTCTCACCGAGGGCATCGATCCGATGCGCTATCTCGCGCTGTCGGGCCGCGCGCTCGATCCGAATCGCATTGCGATTCTGAGCGAGGAAGGCGCGATTGTTGTCGATTCAGACGGCCGTGTGCGTGTGACGGCGGAGGGTTTTCCGGTGCTCGACGCAGTGGTCGCTGATCTGGCGGCTTGACAGCTCTGTCCTCATGGTGAGGAGCGAGGCGAAGCCTCGCGTCTCGAACCATGACTCTCATCCTTCGAGACGCGATCCCGATGGGATCGCTCCTCAGGATGAGGAGATCACGCCCCGAAACTTTTCGGCGATCCGACAACCGGCTGCGCGCCGCCGGCCGTGACCTTCATCACCGCGAGCCCGCGCTCGTTGGTGCCGTCGGTGCGAAAACGAAACAGTCCGTCGACGCCTGCGAAGCCCGACGTGTTGGTGAGAACTTCCTGTGAAAATCTTTGCGCACCCTGCGTGCGCGCGAGCGCCGCAACAAGAGCGACCGCGTCGTAAGCGAGTGTCGAGGTGCGCACCGGATCGGCGCCGAACTTCGCCTTGTAGCGTCCGGCGAACGCGCGAAAGCCCGCCGGATCGGGTGCCGCATAAAATCCGCCCTGTAAATTTGGATCGGCGGACACGCGCGGGCTGTCCCACAATCCGGTGCCGAGCATTTGCAGGCGTTTCAAATTTGCGCCGTTCGCGGTGAGTGCCTGCGCGGCACCGACCACGACATCGCCGTCGTCGGCGAGCAACAGCGCGTCCGTCGTCGGCAAGGCCTGCGCGACGTTGCGTGCGGCGGTCTGCAACTGCGCCGGGTCGCCCGAATATTTCTCGAACGCCATGACGCGGCCGCCCCGGCGCGCAACCGCCTGCTTGAACGCGACCTCGACGACATTGCCGTAGGCATTTTCCGGCAACAGTGCTGCGAACGAACGTTTGCCGGTACCCGCCGAGTAATCGACGATGCGGTTGATGTCGGACTCGGGCAAGAAACTCAAAAGATAGACGCCGCGCCCCGCAACGCTGGAGTCGGTCGAAAACGCAATCACCGAAATGCCGCGCTGGCGCGCAACTGCGGCGGTCGCAGGCACCGACAAACCGAACAGCGGCCCTAGGATAATTTCCGCGCCTTCGTCGATGGCCTGCTGTGCGCCTTGCTGTGCGCCCTGTGCCGAACCGGCATCATCCTTCACGAGCAACTGGATATTCGGATTCTGAAATTCGGCGAGCGCCAGTTCAGCCGCGTTGCGCATCGATTGCGCGGCGACGCCGGCATTGCCCGATGCAGACAGAGGAAGAAGAAGCGCAACCTTGACCTGACCGGAGCCTACGGCAGTCGGTTGCTGCGGCGGACCGGACGGCGTCGGCGGCTGTTCGAGTCCCGAAGATTGACTGCCCGGAAATGGCGACTGGATTCCCGCGCAGCCGGCCATCAACGGCGCGCCGAGAATCAAACCCAGGGCGCTGCGGCGGGTGGCGCCGCCCGGCTGCGGCTTCGCATTGAACGGGTCGTCCATCTCGGCTTTCCACTGGTCCGATCCGGATCGGCCCGCGCATTGTCCCGCAGGACGATCTGGATGGGGATTTGGGCATATTGTCGGCGAATAGTTAACCAAAACAAAACCTTTATGGCGTGGCGGCGCGCGAAAAAATCGACACCTTCGCGATTGCTGCGGCGAACAAGACGCGCCTGACGATTGCCGCTAGGATGGCATCATGCGTGCAAAACCCGTCCGATCCGCTGCGACCGGCGCCAAGTCCGAAGTGAAGTCCGAAGCGAAGTCCGGCGAGGTGGCGCGCTCGTTCACAATCGCGGGACAGGCCGTCAGCGCGCCGAAAGCAAAGCCGGGTCTCTATATCGTGGCGACACCCATCGGGAATCTCGGCGACATTACGCTGCGCGCGCTGGAGATACTCGCAGGCGTCGACATCGTTGCGTGCGAGGACACGCGCATCACGCACCGGCTGATAGAGCGTTACGGAATAGCAGCATCGCTGACGCCCTATCACGAACACAACGCCGCAGCCGCGCGCCCGAAAATTCTCGAAAAGCTGTCGCAAGGACTTTCCGTCGCGCTGGTGTCGGACGCCGGTACGCCGCTGATTTCCGATCCGGGATTCAAACTGGTCCGCGACGTTTGCGCAGCCGGGCATGATGTTGTTGCGCTGCCGGGGCCGTCATCGGTGCTCACCGCATTGTCGGTTGCGGCATTGCCGACGGATCGATTCTTCTTCGAGGGATTTCTGCCGCCGAAACAGGCTGCGCGGCGCGCGCGGCTCGGCGAGTTGGCACGCATCGATGCGACGATGGTGATTTTCGAATCCGGCGCACGCGTGCAGGACACGTTGCAGGATTTGGCTTTGAGCATGGGCCAGCGTGACGCCGCGATCTGCCGCGAATTGACCAAGCTGCATGAGGACGTGAAGCGCGACAAAATTTCCGAACTGGCGGCCGAGGCAGACAAACTCGAAACGCGCGGCGAGTTCGTTCTTGTGATCGCGCCGCCGCCGGAGGATTCCGGAGCGATGAGCGATGACGCACTCGACGATCTTCTGCGTGCTTCGCTCAAACGCGACAGCGTCAAGGATGCGGTTGCAAGCGCGATGGAAATTTCCGGCCGGCCGCGCCGGGAAATTTATGCGCGCGCGCTCGAAATCGCAAAAGAAGCCGGCGATGACTGACCGCACGCCTCGCACACGCAAGGCCGCAGCAAAAGCCGCGCCCTCGCCCGAGCGGGTCGCCGCGTTCCAGACCGGCATTTCGGCAGAGAGCCGTGCCTGCGTCTATCTGATCGCCAAGGGCTATCGGATTCTCGCGCGGCGTTTCAAAACACCCTACGGCGAAATCGATATTGTGGCTCGTAAACGCGGGCTTCTCGCATTCGTCGAAGTCAAGGCCCGCGCCACATTGGACGATGCCGCTTATTCGGTGACACCGCAGCAGCAGGCGCGCATCGTCAACGCCGCGCAGGTCTGGCTCGCCGCGCATGACGACCATGCGAAACTCGACATGCGTTTCGATGTCGTTCTCATTGCGCCGAAAAGCCTGCCGCGCCATCTGATGGCGGCGTTCGATGCCAGTAGCTGACCATCTGGCCAAAATGAAATAAATCGACCAGATTGCCGCCGCGCAATTCACGAAACGGATTTTACGAATGACACTCAAAGTCGCCGTCCAGATGGACCCCATCGCGAAGATCAATATTCGCGGCGACTCGACGTTCGCCCTGCTGCTCGAAGCGCAGAAGCGCGGGCATTCGCTGTCCTACTACACGCCGGAAAATCTCTCGCTCAACGGCAAGGAGCTGGTCGCGACCGTTCAGCCGCTCAATGTGCGCGACCAGGAAGGCGACCATTTCACGCTCGGCGAATCCAAGCGCGTGCAGATGGAGACGTTCGACGTCGTGCTGTTGCGCCAGGATCCGCCATTCGATCTCGCCTACATCACGACGACGCATTTCCTCGAACAGATTCACGAGAAGGTTCTGGTCGTCAACAATCCGGCCAGCGTGCGCAACGCGCCGGAGAAAATCTTCGTCATGGAATTCTCCGACCTGATGCCGCCGACGCTGATCTCGCGCGACAAGAACGAGATCAACGCGTTCCGCAAACAGCATGGCGACGTGGTGATGAAGCCGCTTTACGGCCACGGCGGTGCTGCGGTGTTTCGCATCACGCCGCAGGACATGAATTTCGGTTCGCTCTACGACATGTTCGCGGTGACGTTCCGCGAGCCCTGGGTGATTCAGAAATTTCTGCCGAACGTGAAGGACGGCGACAAGCGCATCATTCTCGTCGACGGCGAATTCGCCGGCGCGGTCAATCGCGTGCCGGCTGCGGACGATCTGCGCTCCAACATGGTGCGCGGAGGTGCCGCTCAGGCCACTGACCTGTCGGCAAAAGAACTTGAAATCTGCCGCCGTCTCGGTCCGGCGCTGCGCCAGCGCGGGTTACTGTTCGTCGGCATCGACGTGATCGACGGCCATCTCACCGAAATCAACGTCACCTCGCCGACCGGCATCCGCGCCATCGCCCGCCTCGGCGGCCCGGACGTGGCTTCGATTATCTGGGACTGCATCGAGACCAAGCGCCGCTAGCGGCGGTTGGCCTGATCCGAAAACCGGTGTCCGCTTTTCGGGATCATGCCCGCATTTCGCATCGCAAACGCCCTATTGTTTAATCAATTGCTGACCATCGTCCGCCAATCTGTTTGACGGTCGGGTTCCATGCGGCGACAACCGCGCGGTATCCATGCACCGGGCAGGGCGGCAATGGCGCTTGAGGTTTTCAACGGCACGTCGATTCCGCGCGAGCTTGCAACAGCCGCGATGGAATTCCTGTGGGCGAAGTGGAAAACCCTTCATTCCATCGATGACCTGACGCTTCAGCGCCTGACCGAAGAATGCAGCTATCCGCTGCGCGCCAACTCGGTCCATCTGATAAGCGCCGGCGACGATTTCGTTTACACCTATTACGGCCAGGCCATGCGCGATGCGACCGGGCAGAATCTTGCCGGCACGCTGGTCTCGCAGAACAGCAATCCGCTCGCGGCCGAGTTCGGGAATGTGTACCGGCAGGTCGCGAAGAAAATGACGCCGACATTCGTGCGCTTCAGCGGAACACACTCGCGCAGCGGCCAGCTTTGGCAATGTCTCGTGCTGCCGATCAAGCTCGCTCATGGCGGCGTGATGCTTGTGGTCTATCAGGAGCAGATCAGCCACAACACCGAAGTCTACGAACAGCTGTTCCGCACCGCGCCCGACGCAATGGTGATCGCCTGTCCGATTGCCAACGATGTCGGCCATGTCACCGACGGCTGGGTCACGATGATGAACGATCGCGCGCGCGAGCTTCTCAATTTCACCGGCTCAATCGGCAATCTGCGGCTCAACAAGCTGCCGCAGTTTTCCGGCGTCGATCTGTGGGCGCGGCTTTACGCGCCGAAATCCGCCGTGAACTTCATCGACATTCCCGGCTTCCATGTCGAGATCATGCGCTTTCCGCATGTGTTCGGTCTCAAGTTTCGCGCCAAGACCGTCGAGGAGCCGGATGTGACGCTGGTTCCCGAAACGGATTTTTCCGCACTCGCCGAGACCTGAGCGGCGCTTGCCCTACGCCTGCAAGGCGCAGAGCCTCATTTTGTTCTCTAAATGTTCTTGGACGGTTCAAAAGTTCCTGATAGGCTTTTTCCCGAGCGGGGAAGCCGATGGTCCAGCACGTATCGACGGTGGCGTTCGAGGGCGTCGAAGCGCGCGTGGTTGACGTGCAGGTTCAGGTCGCGCCGGGCCTGCCGGCTTTCACCATCGTCGGACTTCCCGATAAAGCTGTCTCCGAAGCGCGCGAGCGCGTCCGCTCGGCGCTGATCGCATCGGGTCTCGCACTTCCCGCACGGCGAATCACCGTCAATCTCGCGCCTGCCGATCTGCCGAAGGAAGGCAGTCATTACGATCTGCCGATTGCGCTCGGTCTGATGGCAGCCATCGGCGCGATTCCGCCGGACGCGTTGTCGGATTTCACGGTGCTCGGCGAACTCGGTCTCGACGGATCGATTGCGTCCGTCGCCGGAGTTTTGCCCGCCGCCATCGGTGCGAACGCGCGCGACCAGGGATTGATCTGTCCGGCAGGCTGCGGCGCGGAAGCCGCATGGGCCAGCCCCGATCTGCAAATCGTCGCGGCCTCATCGCTGATTCAGATTGCCAATCACTTCAAGGGCACGCAGGTGCTCTCGCGCCCGCAGCCGAAAATCACCGCGCAGAAATTGTCGATGCTCGATCTGCGCGACATCAAGGGACAGGAAAGCGCCAAGCGCGCGCTCGAAATCGCGGCAGCCGGCGGACATCATCTTCTCATGATCGGCTCGCCCGGCGCGGGCAAGTCGATGCTCGCAGCACGATTGCCGTCGATCCTTCCGCCGCTGTCGCCGTCCGAGCTTTTGGAAATTTCCATGATCGCCTCCGTCGCGGGCGAGATTGAAGGCGGCGCGCTCACCTCGCAGCGCCCGTTCCGCGCGCCGCATCATTCCGCCAGCATGGCGGCTTTGACCGGCGGCGGCGTGCGCGCGAAGCCCGGCGAAATTTCGCTGGCGCATCACGGCGTGCTGTTTCTCGATGAGCTGCCGGAGTTCGATCCGCGCGTGCTCGATTCGCTGCGTCAGCCGCTGGAGAACGGCGAGGTCGCGGTGTCGCGCGCCAATCACCGCGTCACATATCCGGCGCGTTTCATGCTGGTCGCCGCAATGAACCCGTGCAAATGCGGGCACGCGTATGAGCCGGGTTATTCCTGCAAGCGCGGCCGCATCGACCGCTGCATCGGCGACTATCAGGGCCGCATTTCCGGACCATTGATGGACCGCATCGATCTTCGCATCGAAGTCCCCGCTGTGAGTGCCTCCGATCTCATTCTCCCGCCGCCGTCGGAAGGCTCGGCTGAAGTCGCCGCACGCGTCGCCACCGCGCGCGATATTCAGCGCACGCGTTACGCCGCGCTGAACCTGCCGAAAATTCGCGTCAACGCCGAAGCGCCCGCCGCGGTGCTTGAAGAGATCGCACGGCCCGACGCTGCGGGAATGAAACTGCTGCGCGATGCGTCTGATACGACGAGGCTGTCGGCGCGGGGCTATCATCGCGTGCTGCGCGTGGCGCGCACGCTGGCCGATCTCGATGGCGCGGACACCGTGGGACGGCTTCATATCGCGGAAGCATTGTCCTACCGCGCGCTCGCGGACGACGTGCGCCGCGCGGCTTAAATTTCGCTGCGCCTCGTCACCGCAAACACTTCCGTAACGATCTGCATTTACGCTTCAGGAACCATACCCGCCTGATCCGGAAAAGTGGAAACCGGTTTTCCGATCGGATCGGGCACAAACCAGTTCCGTGAGCGTTGCGTCATGCGTATCAAACTTCTGGCTTCGGCCGTGCCGTTGCTGCTTGCCGGTATCGTGGCGGGCGGCGAGTTTTCCTCGAACGTTCAGCCTTGCATCTCGCTCGGCGGCGCAAGCCTCCAGATCGCAACCGCGCCCTGGCAGCACCAGTTTCACGTCAGCTTCACCGAGGACCGCGCGGCATCCACCGTGCGGGTGCAGATCGTGGATCGGCCGGAATTCGCCGACTTCACCGTGATCGACGACATCAACACCGCCGACGCGGAAAGCTGTAGCGCCGCCGGCGGAATCAAATATGTCAGCGTCGCGCCTCACGCCTCCGCCGAGGAGCCGGTCATCTATCTGTCGCCGGAAGGCGGCGCGGACTTCCGCATTTTCGTTCGCTCACGCGTCTTCAGCATCCAGGATGCGGCGGCGCTCGTCGTCGGCGCCAATCGCGCCGTCACGACCCAGCGCACGGCGGCGCTTTAACGCTTCGTTCACCATGTTCGCAACGGCCCTTCGGAGGGGTCGTCGCCGCAAGCACTTCGCAACGTCGCCGCCGCATTCTTTCGCATCAGGCAGCAGCACTCGACTGAACTCCGGGACGGCAATCATGTTGCGGGCACCACGAATCCGAATGCGCCTGCGCCGCCTCGCCCGCCGCTATCCGCGCACGAATTTCATCATCCGCTCCTTCATGATCTTTTCCGCCGCGTTCGGCGGCGCATACGGATTCATCAGCGGCAGCCGCGGCGAGAATTCCGGCTACGATCCGCAGGCGTTTGCCATCGGCGCGAGTTTCCTGTTTGCGCTGGCCTGCGTCGGCCTCGCCACCATGAGCATGCGGATGCGCTGGCTGCGCAAGAAGATGCGCAAGATCGAACTGCGCAACGAGGCACTGACCGATCGCAATTGGGAATTGAAGGAAGCCGAGGAACGCGCGCGCTCGCTGTTCGAGTCGCAGAGCGATCTGATCGTGCTGCGCGATTCGCAAGGCCGCATCACCTCCGTCAACGACGCGTTCTGCGCGCTGGCGCAGATGCCGCGCGAACAACTGATCGGCACTGCGTTCGCTTTGCCGGTGCTCGAACAGGGCTTTGAGGCCACCGAGACCAGCGGCACGCGGGTTCACGACCAGAAGATCGACAGCGCATGGGGTCCGCGCTGGATCGCATGGCGCGAGGGTTATGTCCGCCGCGACGCGGATCAACCCGCCGAACTGCAATGCGTCGGCCGCGACGTCACGGATCGGGCGGAGAGCGAACACGCACTGGCGCTCGCGCGCGATCACGCGACCGCCGCCAACCGCGCGAAGTCGAAATTCCTCGCGATGGCGTCGCATGAAATCCGCACGCCGCTGAACGGCATTTTGGGAATGAGCGGGCTTCTGCTCGACACGCCGCTCACCGCCGAGCAGACGACTTACGTCAAAGCCGTGAAAACCTCCGGCGACGCATTGCTCGCGCTGATCGAGGAGCTTCTGGATTTCTCCAAGATCGAAGCCGGGAAAATCGATCTCGAACAGCGCCCATTTGCATTGTCGGCATTGATCGAGGACATCGCCGAGTTGCTCGCGCCGCGCGCGCAGGCGCGTAAACTCGAAATCGCCGCCTACGTCGATGAGCGGCTGCCGTTGCAGGTTGTCGGCGATTCCGCGAGGCTGCGTCAGGTGCTGCTTAATCTTGCCGGCAACGCCATCAAGTTCACGCCGGCGGGCGGCGTCGCGATCATCGTCGAGCCCGGCATCTGGCCCGGCGAAATCAGTTTCCTCGTGCGCGACACCGGAATCGGCATCGCGCCCGAAGCGCAGGAGCGAATCTTCCGCGAATTCGAACAGGCCTCCGACAGGACCGCGCGCAACTATGGCGGCACGGGCTTGGGTCTCAGCATTTCCGAGCGCATCGTCAAGCGCATGGGCGGCCGCATCACGCTGGAGAGCGAAGAGGGCAACGGCGCGACGTTTGAGTTCTCGATTCCGCTTGCGCCAGCGCAGAGCGATGCTTCCGAAAAATTCGACATACCGAATCTCGACGGCAAGTCGATCATGCTTGTCGCGCCGCAGACCATCGAGGCGTCACTGATCGCGCGGCGTCTGGAACGCTGGGGCGCACATACCTGCACGGTGTCCGATCCGGCAATTGCATGCGCGCTGCTGCCGGAACGCGACTGGCACGCGATTCTTGTCGATCGCATGACCGGCACGTCTGAGATGAAACAGCTCGGCGAGGCTGCGCTTCATCATGCCGCGCTTCGCATCGCGATGTTCACGCCGGCGGCGCGTCATGAACTCGATCCATCCGTTATGGCGCCGTTCAACGGCTATCTCGTCAAGCCGTTGCGCGCGGCGTCTCTGGCCGCGCGGCTCGCCGCACCGGGTGCGACGCTGGTGCCGGACATCGATGACGCCGCAAACGCATCCGAACCGTTGCCCGCGATGCAATCGCGCGGGTTGTCGATCCTTGTCGCAGAGGACAACGAGATCAACGCGCTTCTGATCCGCTCGCTGCTGACGCGTCTCGGTCATCGTCCGGTCATCACGACGGACGGCGAGCAGGCGCTCGAATCCTGGATCGCGGCGGAAACCGCCGGCGCGCCTTACGATCTGGTGCTGATGGACGTGCAGATGCCGAAGCTCGACGGCATCGAGACCATGAAGAAGATGCGTGCGCGAGAGGCCGAACGCTGCCTGCGTCACACGCCTGTCATCGCGCTCACCGCCAACACGCTGGTTGACGATCGCTACGCCTGCTTCGAGGCCGGCATGGACGGTTTCCTCGTCAAGCCGCTCGACCGCGACAAACTCGCCGATGCGCTCGCCGATATAAAGACGGGAAGCGTCGCCGCATAACGGCGTCACATAATCCCAACATTGCTGTCACATACCCGTATCACACCCGTGCTTATTCACGCCTGAAACTGCATTCCTGCGATTCGCGGACTGCTGTGGAAGGAAACGCATGCACGGCGAAAAGTCCGGCCTGATCGAACTGCTCAGACCCGAAATCGCAAAGTCGGCAGCCTCGGCGGCTGTGACCTGGCTGAAGCCGCGCAACGACATCGTCGGCAAGCCGAAGCGCATATTTCCCGCAGCACCCGTTCTCGGCCGCATCGGCGCGCTCGAAGCGCGGCTCGCGCAATCGAAAAGCGATGTGAAGCGGGCGCAGCGGCTGCGATACAAGGTCTTCTATAAGGACGGCAACGCGATTGCCGACGCCGCAACCATGCTGGCGCAACGCGACAAGGATGCGTTCGACAAGATCTGCGATCATTTGCTGGTGATCGATCACGCGGCCAAACCGTCGCTCAGCGGCAAGCAGCCTGTGGTCGGCACCTATCGTCTCTTGCGCCAGGACATCGCCGACCGTCACGGCGGTTTCTACACCTGCAACGAGTTCGACATCGCCGGACTGATGCAGCGCCAGCGCGGCCTGAAATTTCTCGAACTGGGACGTTCGTGCGTGCTGCCGCCCTATCGGACGAAACGGACGGTCGAACTTCTGTGGCACGGCGTCTGGACCTATGTGCGCCGTTATCAGTTCGACGTGATGATCGGCTGCGCGAGCTTCGAGGGCACCGACCCGAACAATCTCGCGCTGCCGCTGTCGTTCCTGCATCATTATGCACGCGCGCCGGAAGGCTGGCGGGCCAGCGCGCATCCGTCGCGGCGCATCGACATGAACATGATGGCGAAGGGCGCCATCGACACCAGGGCCGCGCTGAAGGCGCTGCCGCCGCTCATCAAGGGTTATCTTCGCGTCGGCGCCTTCATCGGCGACGGCGCGGTCGTCGACCACCAGTTTTGCACCACGGATGTACTGGTTGTCATGCCGGTGTCGGCGATCAACGAACGCTATCTCGGCCATTTCGGCGCGGATGCGAGCCGCCACGCGGCGTAATTCAGCCTCATCCTGAGGAGCGCGCATCGGCGCGCGTCTCGAAGGATGAATGAAAGCCGCCATGGTTCGAGACGGCGCAAGTGCGCCTCCTCACCGTGAGGCAGCGTTACGCGCTTACAGCCTGCGCAACGACACCGTCTCGATGACGTGATCGCTGCCCTTTTTCAGGATCAGCGTGGCGCGCGGCCGTGTCGGTACGATGTTCTCTTCAAGGTTCACAAGGTTGATCGTGTTCCACAGCGACAGTGCCTTGTCGGTCGCTTCCTTGTCCGAGAATTTTGCGTAGCGATTGAAGTAGGATCGCGGATCGAGAAACGCCGTGTCGCGCAGCGTGAGAAAGCGTTCGACATACCAGTCGCGCAGAATGTCTTCGTCCGCGTCGATATAGACCGAGAAATCGAAGAAGTCCGACACGAACGGCACCGCCTTGCCGTCGCTCGGCAAAGGTCCGGTCTGGAGCACGTTCAGTCCCTCGACGATGAGAATGTCGGGGCGATCGACCTCGAGCCAGTGGTTCGGCATGATGTCGTAGGTCAGATGCGAATAGACCGGCGCGCGCACCGGACGGCGGCCCGACTTGATGTCGGACAGAAACGACAGCAGCGCAGGCCGGTCGTAACTTTCCGGAAAGCCTTTTTTCTGCATCAGGCCTTCGCGTTCGAGCACCTCATTGGGGAAAAGAAATCCGTCCGTGGTGACGAGATCGACCCTCGGGCGCGGCGACCATCGCGCCAGCAATGCTTGCAGCACGCGCGCCGTGGTCGACTTGCCGACCGCGACCGAGCCCGCAACGCCGATGATGTAGGGCATCTTGCGGTCCTCGATGCCGAGGAACTGGCGCTGCGCCACGAACAGGCGCTGCGTCGCGGAGACGTAATAGGTGAGAAGGCGCGAGAGCGGGAGATAAATCTCCTCGACTTCCTTGATGTCGAGGCGGTCATGCATCGAATGCAGCCGCTCGATCTCCTCGGCCGTCAGTGTCATCGGCGTATCGTCGCGCAACGCCGCCCACTGCTCGCGCGTGAAGATACGGTAGGGATTATACTGGACCGTCTCGGCTCTCACATCCATGAGCCACATCCCTTACGCATACGCTCTACTCTTCTGTTCAACTCAAACTCAGTCGCGCTTGCGCGCAGCCTTCTCTTCCAGACCGGACATCTGCGTCCGCTTCGACAATTCGTCTTCCACGTCCGACAGCTTGATGTTGCGCGACTTGAGCAGCACGAGAAGATGGAAAATCAGATCGGCGCTTTCGGCGATCAGACTGGTGCGGTTGTCCTCGACCGCCGCGATCACAGTCTCCACCGCTTCCTCGCCGAGTTTTTTGGCGACGTGATCCGGCCCCTTGTCGAGCAGCTTGCGCGTATAGGACGCCTCACCGCCCGACGCCGCGCGGGCATCGATGGTGGCTGCGAGATCCTGGATCGTGAAGCGGCTCATTTGTGACAGTTCTATCAGGTCCGGGCTTTGCCGGGGAGCGTGAAAATCTCAAGCCTATCAGGCATTTGGTATTACGGATCGAGCCGCATCGGCAGGCCTGCGCGCACCATATGATCTTTCGCCTCTCGAATCGTGAATTCGCCGAAGTGGAAGATCGAGGCGGCCAGCACCGCAGTTGCGTGGCCTTCGCGAATGCCGGCGACCAGATGATCGAGGTTGCCGACGCCGCCCGAGGCGATCACCGGCACTGTCACGCTGTCGGCAATCGCCCGGGTCAGCGGAATGTCGAAGCCTTGCCGGGTGCCGTCACGGTCCATCGACGTCAGAAGGATTTCGCCAGCGCCCAGCGAGACAACTTCCTGCGCGTATTCGATGGCGTCGATGCCGGTCGATTTGCGGCCGCCATGCGTGAAGATTTCCCAGCGATCGGAGCCGGTGCGCTTGGCGTCGATGGCGACGACGATGCACTGGTCGCCGAATTTTTCCGCAGCCTCTTTGACGAATTCGCGCCTCTGCACGGCGGCCGAGTTGATCGAGACCTTGTCGGCGCCGTAGTTCAACAATGTGCGGATGTCATCGACAGTGCGGACGCCGCCGCCCACTGTCAGCGGCATAAAGCAGGCTTCCGCAGTTCGTCTCACGACATCGAGGATCGTGCCGCGATTTTCATGCGTCGCGGTGATGTCGAGAAAGCACAATTCGTCTGCGCCGGCGGCGTCATAGGCAATCGCGGCTTCCACCGGATCGCCGGCGTCGCGCAGATCGACGAAGTTGACACCCTTGACGACGCGGCCGTCTTTCACGTCGAGACATGGAATGACGCGGACTTTAAACATGGCGCTGCGCATTCGTCGTCATTGCGAGCCAACGGGCCGGCGCAAGGCGCCGCCCGATGATAAACTCCGCGAAGCAATCCAGCGTGGACAAAAAAGACTGGATTGCTTCGTCGCTTTGCTCCTCGCAATGACAAATTATGATTCTTACTCTCATGCAATCGCCCGTGCAGTGCGGATAAGTTTAAGCGCCTCCGCCGGATCGACGCGTCCATCGTAAAGCGCACGCCCTGAAATCGCGCCTTCGAGTTTACTGGCGCGCGGCGCGAGCAATGCCTTCACATCGTCGATGGAGGCGAAGCCGCCGGAGGCAATCACAGGAATCGAGATCGCCTCAGCCAGCGCAATCGTCGCGTCGAGATTGAGGCCTTTCAGCATGCCGTCGCGCGCGATGTCGGTGAAGATGATCGCCGCCACGCCTGCATCCTCGAAACGCTGCGCGATTTCGAGTGTGGTCACGCTCGATGCTTCCGCCCAGCCCTCCACCGCAACCTTGCTGTCTCGCGCATCGAGTCCCACCGCGACCCGGCCCGGAAATTTCTTCGCGGCTTCTTTCACGAGCTGCGGATCGCGCACCGCCGCCGTGCCGATGATAACGCGGCGGATGCCTTTCGCCAGCCACGCCTCGACGGTCGCGACATTGCGAATGCCGCCGCCGAGCTGCACCGGAAATTTCACGGTCTTCAGCATCGCCTCGACCGCTGACGCATTCACAGGCTTGCCGGCGAACGCGCCGTCGAGATCGACGACATGCAGATACTCGAAGCCCTGCGTCTCGAACGCTTTGGCCTGCGCCGCAGGGTCATCGTTGAACACGGTCGCGCGCGCCATGTCGCCCTGTTGCAGGCGCACGCACTGGCCGTTCTTCAGATCGATGGCGGGAAAGAGAATCACGGCTTCCACTTGAGAAAGTTGGAGATAAGCGCCAGCCCGAAACGCTGGCTCTTTTCCGGGTGAAACTGCGTACCGATGGCGGTGTCCTTCGCAACAATTGCAGTGACGGGCCCGCCGTAATCGGCGCGCGCAACAACATCCGCATCATTCGCAGCGTTCAGATGATAGGAGTGCACGAAATAGGCGTGCCGGCCCTTGTCGCCGAGCGGCAGTTTTTCAAGCACTTTATGTTCGCGAATGAGATCGAGCGTGTTCCAGCCCATGTGCGGAATTTTCAGAGTCTCGTCGCGCGGCGTTATTTTCTCGACATCGCCCTTGATCCAGTCGAGCCCCGGCGTCGTCACATATTCCTTGCCCTGCGTCGCCATCAGCTGCATGCCGACGCAAATGCCGAAGAACGGACGCGCCTTGTCGCGCACCGCTTCCGTCATCGCGTCGACCATGCCGTCGAGCGCATCGAGTCCCTTGCGGCAATCCGCGAATGCGCCGACGCCCGGCAACACAATCCGATCCGCCCTGAACACGACATCCGGATCGCGCGTGACGATCACCTTCTCGGGATCGTCCATCGCACGCGCGGCGCGCTCGAATGCTTTCGCCGCCGAGTGCAGATTGCCCGATCCGTAATCGATGATCGCAACGCTCAACGCGGCGCTCCGGGTTGCGGGAAAACGCCGAGCACGTCGTCCGGCTTTCCGAGCGCCGGCACCGGCGTCATCGGCTGGGGCACGGGTTTGCTCGCGATCTCGTTGCCGCGCGGCGCGTTCGTCCAGCGGCTGAAAAACTTCCGCTCGGCTTCTTCCTCGTTTTCTGCCGAAATCAGATCGACCTGACACCATTTTCCGCGCGACAGTTTCCAGCGCCACAGCGTGCTGGCTTCCGCGCCCATCAGAAGCGCAAACACCAGCATCACGATGAAGCGCGCCGTCACGCCGACATCGAGCGCCTTGAACAGAAGTTCGGCTGCGACTGAAATCGCCACATAGCCGAACAGCGCCAGCCACAGCCGGTGCCAGATCAGCCAGACGATCGCGGCGAGAAACGCCCAGACATAAAATCCGTCGCGGATCAGCACGACCTTGTCATCGGTGGCGCGCGCATCCGTGCCGTAGCCGACCGGCGCATGAACCGTATAGATCGCCATGACTGACCTCCGGTGACTTCGCCGTCATTGCGAGGAGCGGGAGCGACGAAGCAATCCAGTGTTGAATATAGGATCGGCTGGATTGCTTCGCTACGCTCGCAATGACGGCCTTTGTCGTTCGCGCCTCAGCCGCCGAGCGTGCCTTTGGTGGACGGAATTTCGTTCGCCGCCTTCGGATCGATGGCCACCGCAATCCGCAGCGCCCGCGCCAGCCCCTTGAAGCACGACTCGGAGATGTGGTGCGAATTGTCGCCATACAAAGTTTCGACATGCAGCGTCACGCCGGCATTCATCGCGAACGCGTTGAACCATTCGCGCACGAGTTCAGTGTCGAACGCGCCGATCTTGTCGCGCGGAAATTCCGACTTGAACACCAGCACCGGACGGCCCGAAATATCGATCACGACGCGCGACAGCGTCTCGTCCATCGGCATGTGAACCGAGGCGTAGCGCGTGATGCCCTTCATGTCGCCGAGCGCCTGCTTCACCGCCTGGCCGAGCGCGATGCCGACATCTTCCGTGGTGTGGTGATGATCGACATGAAGATCGCCGTCGGCCTTGACGGTGATGTCCATGCGCGAGTGGCGCGCGAGAAGATCGAGCATGTGATCGAAGAAGCCGATGCCGGTCGCGACATTGGACACGCCGGTGCCGTCCAGATTGACGGTCACAGCGATGTCGGTTTCCTTGGTTTTGCGCTTGATCGTGGCCGTGCGCATGAAAATCGCTCCGAAAGCCTCAAAGTGAGGGTCTTTGACACGGCCATGACATACCAGCCTGCGGACCCCTTCGCTACTGCGGGAAAGGCCGAATTTCCGCGATATGGTGACTGAAATCCGCGTCGTTAAGCCGGATTTGCAACGGCGCAGCCGACCTCATAGATGAAAGCCGGAACAAGGGGTTTTCATGCAGGCATCACAAGGCGACGTCTGGCACGGCACGACAATTCTCACGGTCCGCAAGGGCGGCAAGGTCGTCATCGGCGGCGACGGCCAGGTCTCCATCGGCCAGACCGTCATCAAGTCCAACGCGAAAAAAGTCCGCAAGCTCGGCAAGGGCGACGTGATTGGCGGATTCGCCGGCGCGACCGCCGATGCTTTCACGCTGTTCGAGCGGCTGGAAAGCAAGCTCGAGCAATATCCGGGACAGCTGACACGCGCCGCCGTCGAACTCGCGAAGGACTGGCGCACGGATCGTTATCTGCGCCGTCTCGAAGCGATGATGATCGTCGCGGACAAGGAAGTGTCGCTGGTGCTCACCGGCACCGGCGATGTGCTCGAACCCGAACACGGCGTGATGGCGATCGGTTCCGGCGGCAACTACGCGCTCGCAGCAGCACGCGCGCTGGCCGACACCGACAAGGACGCCGAGACCATCGTGCGCAAGTCGCTCGACATCGCCGCCGATATCTGCGTCTACACCAACCGCAATGTCACCATCGAGACGCTGACGACATGAGCGCGAGCGCAATGATGGATTCGCCGCGCGGATTGTCGCTGCGAACGGGGCTCCTGATCGCGCTGGCGCTTCTCGCAACGCAGGCGAGCCTGCTCTACGCGATGGGCCGCCATCCGATCTGCACCTGCGGCTACGTGAAGCTGTGGCACGGCGTGGTGAACAGTTCGGAAAACTCCCAGCACATCACCGACTGGTACACTTTCTCGCATATCATTCACGGCTTCATCTTCTACGGTCTGACCAAGCTCGCATTTCCCCGCGCATCGTGGATCGCGCGGCTGATCCCCGCGATGGTCATCGAAGGCTGCTGGGAGCTTCTGGAAAATTCCAGCTTCATCATCGACCGCTACCGCGCCGGCACAATCTCGCTGGATTACTACGGCGATAGCATCGTCAATTCGCTGTCGGACACGCTGTCGATGGTGACGGGCTTTCTCGTCGCCAAGACATTGCCGGTGTGGGCCACGATTCTGATCGCGGTGATTTTCGAGATCGCGGTCGGCGGACATATCCGCGACAACCTGACGCTCAATATCATCATGCTGATTCATCCGTTCGATGCCATCAAGCAATGGCAAGCAGGGCCGCCGTTCTGGTGATCGCTTGCACTCGATTTCTTTCGACATAGCTAAGGCATCATGACCGACTTCTCTCCCCGCGAAATCGTTTCGGAACTCGACCGCTTCATCGTCGGACAGACCGACGCCAAACGCGCGGTCAGCATCGCTTTGAGAAATCGCTGGCGGCGGCTGCAACTGACAGGCGCGCTGCGCGAAGAAGTGCTGCCGAAAAACATCCTGATGATCGGGCCGACGGGTGTGGGTAAAACCGAAATCGCGCGGCGGCTGGCGAAACTCGCGGGCGCGCCGTTCATCAAGGTGGAAGCGACGAAATTCACCGAAGTCGGCTATGTCGGCCGCGATGTCGAGCAGATGATCCGCGATCTTCTTGAAGTCGCGATTTTGCAGACGCGCGAACGCAAACGAAAAGACGTTTCCGCCAAGGCGCAGCAAGCCGCCGAGGAGCGCGTGCTCGATGCGCTGGTCGGGCCCGGATCGAGTCCGGCGACGCGCGAGTCCTTCCGCAAGAAATTGCGCGCGGGCGAACTGAACGACAAGGAAATCGAGATCGAAACCCAATCGTCAGGCGGCGGCGCGCCGATGTTCGAGATTCCTGGCATGCCGGGCGCGCAGGTCGGCGCAATTTCCATCGGCGACATTTTCGGCAAGATGGGCGGCCGCAAGAAAACGCGGCGTCTCACCGTTGCGGATTCGCACGAGATTCTCGTCAACGAGGAAAGCGACAAGCTGCTCGACGACGATTCGCTGACGCAGGAATCGATTCACGCGGTCGAGAACAACGGCATCGTGTTTCTGGACGAGATCGACAAAATCTGCGTGCGGGACGGCGCGCGCACCGGCGACGTGTCGCGCGAAGGCGTGCAGCGCGATCTGTTGCCGCTGATCGAAGGCACGACGGTTTCGACCAAGCACGGCGCGGTGAAAACCGACCATATTCTGTTCATTGCATCCGGCGCGTTTCATATCGCCAAGCCCTCCGACCTGTTGCCGGAGTTGCAGGGACGTTTGCCGATCCGCGTCGAATTGCAGGCACTGACGCGCGACGACATGCGGCGGATTCTGACGGAGCCGGAAGCCTCGCTCATCAAGCAATATGTCGCGCTGATGCAGACCGAAGGCGTGACGCTGAACTTCACCGACGATGCCATCGACGCACTGGCCGATGTCGCGGTTGCGGTGAATTCATCCATCGAGAATATCGGCGCACGGCGCTTGCAGACCGTGATGGAGCGCGTGCTCGACGAGATTTCGTTCGTCGCGCCCGACCGCAACGGCGAAACGATCGCGATTGACGCGAATTATGTGAAGAAGCATGTCGGCGATCTGGCGAAGAACGCGGATCTGAGCCGGTTTATTTTGTGAATAGCGCCATCGCAACTCACTTATTGAGTCATGCGCGGGCCTGACCCGCGCATCCATCATCTTCGCAAAAAAGATGGATTGCCGGGTCAAGCCCGGCAATGACAGCTCTCCGAATTATCTCGCCCGCCTGATCCGCACATAAAGCGCGCCCTCGCCGCCGTGGCCGATATGCGCGGTCTCAAAACCGACGACGACGCTGCGGAATTCAGGAAGCCCCAGCCATTCCGGTACCATTCGCCTCAAGAGTCCGCGCTCCGCGCCTGGCTCGGAGGTGCGGCCCTTGCCGGTGATGACAAGCACGAAGGTGCAGCCGTCCTCGCTCGCGTCGTGCAGAAAATTCAGAAGCCTGCGATGCGCGCGCGCCTGCGTCATGCCGTGAAGATCGAGCCGCGCGTCGATGTCTTTCTTTCCGCGCGCCAGATGCGATTTCTCGCGGCGGCCGATGGGCGCGAGCGGCGGCGGTGATTTCGGCGGACTCGGCTTGAATGCCGGCGGTTGCAGCAAAGCCTTTACCGGTTCTTGAATCGCAGGTTGAACGGCCGGCTGCTCGACGCCGGCGGAAATTTTCTTGGTTTTCCGCAGCGGCTTCGCGTCCTTCGCCGCGCTTTCCCACAATTCAATTTCCTCGCCGCTGAGGGTGCGCTTGCGTCGCGGGGAATCGAGATTCTTCGGGCGCTTCATCGGCGGTGACGCACGCGGCGAGACGTCGATGCGCGGCGCGGCTCCAGCCTGGCTTCGATTTTCTTCGGCGCTTCCATCGGACGCGCAGCAGGCAGCGGAATTGCACTCATGGCCGGAGACTTGACCGCAGGCACAGCCGACGACGGCGCGGCGGCCTCCTTCACGGGCGCCGGATCGGGTTTGTCCTTCGCGATCTCTTTGACGACTTCTTTTTGCGGAAACAGCTTCGCGATTTTCTCCGACGGCCTATCCGCCGGCAGCGGCATCGTCCTGCCGCGCGCGACGGGATCGAGCGACTTCGGCAGCAGCATCGCGAACTGCGCGAAATTTCTCAGCCGTCCCGCGATCTTTCCGGCATCTTGACCCGCACCGAAATAAAGATCGGCGCGCGCGGGGCCGACGATTGCGGAGCCTGTGTCCTGAGCGACCATCAGGCGGCGAAACGGCGTGTTAGATTTATCGGAGTCGATCGGCAGATCGCCCGAAATAAAGAACGGCGTGCCGTAAACATGCAGCGCCTTGTCGATCGCAATCGAGCGGCCTGCGGTGAGCGGCACGCCCTGCGCACCGACCGCTTCGTCCTTGTCGGTCAGCTGCACCTCGCGAAAGAACACATAGGATCGGTTCTGCCGCCGCAGTTCCTTCGCGGCATCCGGGTCCTGCTCCATATAGTCGCGAATTTTCTGCATCGACATTTGATCTTTCGGAATGATCCCGCGATCGATCAGCACGCGGCCAACGGGCGTGTAGCCGTAGCCGTTATGCGCTTCGTAATTCAGGCGCACCACCGAACCGTCCTCGACGCGCACGCGCGCCGAACCTTGAATCTGGATGAACAATAAGTCCGTGTGATTTTTCAGCCAGACGACTTCGAGCCCGCGGCCCGCAATCGCGCCGTCCTCGATTTCCGCGCGGTCGTAATACGGCACGAGCTTGCGGCGGCCGATCTTGCGAAACACGTCGCCTTTGTTCGGCAGGCTGACGCTCGCCTGCGAATAGCCGCGCACGAACAGATTCGACGGGCGGCGATACACCGGCACCTGATAAAGATCGCTGCGCGTGCGCGAGCCTTCGACGACCGGTTCGTAATAACCTGTGACGAATCCGGCATCCTCGCCGATGCGCGAAATCCGCAAGGGAACGAAATTCTGCTCGAAGAATTCGCGCGCCTTCGCGGTTTCAGTGATGTCGGTCGCGCGCGCAATCTTGCAGGGATCGCGCAATGACGAACCGAGCGCCTTGTCGTCGGCGAGCGGCTTGATCTGCGCGACAATCGGTTTGCAGCTCTCGCGGAATGTCCTGAACGCCGGCACCGGATCGTCATCGGACCAGCCGCTCAAATCGCTCCAGTTCAGCGGCGCATATTGTCCGCCGCCGATCTCAATCGGCCAGACGACATTGCGATAATTATTGACGTGAACGGATTCGGACGAGGGCTGACGCGAGCGCCTCGCCTGCGCTTCATCGTCTGCCCAGGGCGGCACGAAATAAAAACCGGCAGCGCAAGCGAGCAGCCACGCGCCGGACAGCAGCAGAACGGTTTTGTTATTGGCCGCTCTCGGTGCCAACGAGTTTCCAGTTCGGATCGCGCGAGGAAATATCACGAGCGAACGTCCAGATATCGGTGACGTCGGCGAGCTTGTCGGGATTGCCGTCAACAACCGCGCCATCCTTGCCGCGCGTGGCGGTAATCATCTGCGACACGAAACGAAGCGTAATCTGCGCGGTCTTGTCGCGAACCTCGGCGTTGACGATGGACGCCTTGTCGATCGACGCAAAGCGCGTCTCGACTTTCTCGCCGCGCTGCTCGCGTTCCTTGATCGCCGAATCGAAGCCTTCATAGACCTCGGGCGACAGCAGATCCTTCAGCGCGCGGCGCTCGCCGTTGGCGAACGCCAGCACGATCATCTCGTAGGCGCTCTTGGCACCGGAGATGAAATGCTGCGCGTCGAACGACGGATCGCTGGCCGCGATCTGGTCGAGACCCTGCGCCAGTGCCGAACCCTGCTCGGCGATTCCCTTCCAGCGATCCACAGGAGTGGCCGGATCGGCCGACGGCGCGAGCGGCGCCTGATCGATCACGGTTCCCGGCATCGGCACCACATTGTCCGGCGCGCCGCGCACCACGTCGCGCGCCGCCTGATTCATTGGCGGGCGTTCATCGCCGGTGCGCTGGCCAAGCACGCTGCGCAGACGCAGGAAAATAAAGACGGCCAGAGCCAGAAAAATGATGGTGTAGATATCCACGTCGCAGTCGCTTTCTGATGTGCCCGGACGGTCTCCGCATGAGTCCGTCAGAATGGCGCTTGGCGCCGGAATTCGCTCTTAATTATGTAGGCACGAAACACGATCCAGCCAACATCACCAAACGCCGCGGAGGCGGAAATGGTTGTGACGAAAGACCGGCATCGCCTTATGTTGCGCCGAATTCGCCCGATTCTACCCGATACGGCGGTTGCGGCCAACCATCGGGGCCCGGATTGAGACCCATCGTCCTTGTCGAATGCGGCAAGCCTATGATAGCCACTCGCCTCGATTGAGCCTGCTTAGGCGGCATTCCCTGCAATTCCGGCACGATTCGCGGGATTTTCGTTCCAGCCTCGATCCGGTTTTCAACGTTCTCGGAGAGATTTCATGACCAACGGCAATGGCGGCAATGGTGCGCCTCTCGAGAATGCCGCGCCGCCCCAGCTCAACGTGCTGGCGCAATATATTAAAGACCTCTCCTTCGAGAATCCGAATTCGCCTGCCTCGCTCGGCCCGCAGGACAAGCAGCCGAACATCAACATCCAGATCAACGTGACGGCGAAGAGTCTCGCCGAGACCGACTACGAGATCGCGCTGACGATCGAAGGCAAGGCGGAAAACGCCGGCACCACGCTGTTTGCATTCGAGCTGATCTATGCAGGCGTGTTCCGTGTGCAGAACGTCGCCCAGGAAAACCTGCATCCGCTCATCATGATCGAATGTCCGCGCCTCTTGTTCCCGTTCGCGCGCGAGATCATTTCCAACTCGGTGCGTAACGGCGGCTTCCCGCCGCTGATGCTCGATCCGGTGGATTTCGTCGGACTGTATCGCCAGAACATGGCGCGTCAGGCCGAACAGCAGACGAAGCCGAGCTGATTGGCTTCAATCTTCGGGCTTGAACTCGTTCCACAGCGCCTTGTCGCCAAGCGTTGCGACGAAGGCTGCATGCGCGGCCATATCGGAATCGCTGACGCGCGGTGCAAGCGGCGTCTCGCGCTGCCGGCGCGGCTGATCGGACGCTGCGCCCGAAAATGTCTGGCGCGCTTCTGAGGCAAGAAGCATCTGCGACTGACGTGCGCCGATGAGATCAATGTAGACTTCAGCCAGCAATTCGGCGTCGAGCAGCGCGCCATGCTTGGTGCGGCGTGAATTGTCGATCGCATAGCGCGAGCAAAGATCGTCCAATCTGTTCGACACGCCGGGATGCTTGCGGCGCGCAAGCAACAGCGTATCGACAAGGCGCTCGCGCGCGATCGGCTGCCGCGACACTTTCTCCAGCTCGAAATTGATGAAACCGATGTCGAACGACGCGTTGTGAATCACCAGCGGCGCATCGCCGATGAATTCCAGAAACTCCCCGGCCACCGCCGCGAACAGCGGCTTGTCCGACAGAAATTCCGCCGACAGCCCGTGAACCGCGAAGGCTTCCTGCGGCATGTCGCGCTCGGGATTGAGATAGCGGTGAAACGTCTGGCCGGTCGCCATGTGGTTGACCATCTCGACGCAGCCGATCTCGACCAGCCTGTCGCCGCGCAGCGGATCGAGGCCGGTGGTTTCGGTATCGAGAACGATTTCACGCATGGCTATTGATCCGAATCATATCCGCCGCTGCGGCATCTTAACGACTTCAGCCAGGATTTCGCGAATCCGTTCGCGCACCGGTTCCAAACCGTGCCCGGTATCCACGATGAAATCGGCGCGCTTGCGCTTCTCGGCATCCGGCATCTGCCGCGCCAGAATCGCGTCGAGCTTGTCATGCGTCATGTTCTCGCGCTCGAGAATCCGCGCGCGCTGAACGTCAGGCGTGGTGGATACGACCACGACTGCATCGACGCGTTTTTCGCCGCCGGTCTCGAACAGCAACGGAATATCCAGCACCGCGACCGGCGCGCCGGATTTTTCCGCCTCGCTCAAGAATTTCTGCTGATGGCTGCGCAGCATCGGGTGAACGATCTTTTCCAGCCGCGTCATCGCATCGTGATTGTTGAAGACCATCGCGGATAATTTCTGCCGGTCCACCTTGCCGTTCACAGTGCTGCCTGGAAACGCCGCTTCCATCGCGGGCGCGGCCTCGCCTTCATAGACCTGATGCACGGTGGCGTCCGCGTCATAGACCGGCACGCCCGCCTCCACGAACAGTTTCGCGGTGGTGGACTTTCCCATTCCGATCGATCCGGTGAGGCCGAGAAGAAGCATGTTGTTCCCGTACAATATTCCCTCATCCTGAGGAGCGTTTCGCAGAAACGCGTCTCGAAGGATGAGCGTCCGATTCTCATGGTTCGAGACGCGCTGACGCGCTCCTCACCATGAGGCTTCTTATATCGTCAGCAAACCCTGCGCTCTGAAAAACTCCAGCAGCGGCAGCAGCGGCAGGCCCAAAATCGTGAAGTGGTCGCCGTCGATCTTGTCGAACAGATTGGCACCGATGCCTTCGAGCTGATACGCGCCGACGCTTGTCGTTACAGCAACTCCAGCGGCGTCGAGATAGGACGCGATCTGCGTAGCGGTCAGTTTCCGCATCGTCATGCGCGCCACGCCGACATGCGAAAACAGCGATTGTCCCTCTCGCACAACGCTAACTGCACTGTGCAGCGTGTGCGTCTGCCCGGCGAGTGCTTTAAGCTGATCCGCCGCCGCATCGCGGCCGGCAGGCTTGCTGAACAATCGCTCGCCGAGCGCCAGTGTCTGATCGGCACCGATGACATAACGTCCCGGATGCGAAGCCGACACATGCTTCGCCTTCTCGCCCGCCAGCAAAGCAGCGATCGCGCCGGGATCTTTCAGCCCTGATTTTTGCTGGATGCCGCGCTCGTCGATATTCGCGGGGCTCGTCTCGACGCTAAGCCCCGCATTGTCGAGCAGAGATTTCCGCACGGCACTTTGCGACGCAAGAATAAGTCTTTGCTCTCCGCGCCAGATCGTCATTGCATCACGCCTTCTGACGCTGGCGGTCGGCATAGAGCTTCATTACGGCTGCGGCGGTCTCCTCGATGGAGCGGCGCGTGACGTCCAATAACTCCCAGCCATATTTCGCGGCGAGCTTGCGCGACAGCGCAACCTCCTCCGTCACCGATTGCCGGTCGATATAAGTATCGTCGCCGCTCTTGCCGATGCCGAGCAAACGATTCTGTCTCACCTGAATCAACCGCTCGGGCGTGGCCTGAAGACTGACCACCAGCGGCTTTTTCAAGACTTCAAGCTCGCGCGGAATCGGAATCCCCGGCACCAGCGGCACGTTGGCCGTGCGCACGCCGCGATTGGCAAGATAGATCGATGTCGGCGTCTTGGATGTGCGCGACACGCCGACGAGAACGACATCGGCGTCTTCAAGGCCATCGACGTGCTGACCGTCGTCATGCATCATCGTGTAGTTCAGCGCATCGATGCGCTTAAAATATTCCGCGTTGAGCGTGTGCTGCGCGCCGACGCGCGGCGAGGTTTCGGTGCCGAGATAGGCCTGAAACAATTGCATCACCGGGCCGATGATCGACAGGCTCGGAATATTGATCTCGCGGCACTTGGCTTCCAGCCGCGACACCAGATCTTTTTCCAGTAGCGTGAAAAGCACGATGCCGGGGGTTTCTTCGATCTCGGCCAATACGCGGTCGAGCTGTTTCTGGCTGCGCACCAGCGGATAGACATGTTCGACCGGAGAGACATTTGCATATTGCGCGGCGACCGCGCGCGCCACGGTAATAAGTGTCTCGCCCGTCGAGTCGGAAATCATGTGAAGGTGAAAGTAACTACCGCTGGTAGGCATCAGCCCCGCGCCGATCTATCGTTTTCACTTCGCTGCTGTGGATCGTTGTGAATCCCTGTGCGCCGACAGGCTCCAAAACATCCTATGACAGACCCGCTCCGGGATAACCCGCAATTTCATTCACAGCCATGAGTTCGGGAAATCGTCACAGCCGATGCGCGATGCTAGCGGGCTTATGTGGATTTGTCTTGGACGATTCTGCCGCCATGCCGGTCAAGCTGCTGAAAGCATGACTGTATATCTGCGGAGAGGAATTGCCGTACAGCGGGCATAATTCAATGCTCTGTTGATGGCGGCTGAAAATCACGGGGAGAAGATTGCGTGAGTCATAATCACCGCAACACTGACTCTAACTTAAGAATCTAAAAAGATTTTTTAAGGCAAGTCGTGCTTGCGGAAAAACCCCGGCTCACATCAGGTATCGATGCGGTTGAACCGGCGCAGCAATCGATCGTTTCAATCGAAACGCCGTTCGATAAAGAGAAGTTTTCGCGATGTATGAGTGGATCAAGGCGCTGCATGTGATCGCGGTCATCTCCTGGATGGCCGGCATGCTCTATCTGCCGCGATTGTTCGTCTACCACGCGGGCGTTGCGGTCGGCTCGCCGCAGTCCGAGACGTTCAAGACGATGGAATGGCGGCTGCTGAAATTCATCGTCAATCCGGCAATGATGGTGACATGGTTTGCCGGCCTGTATCTGGCGTGGGCCGGCAACTGGCACACCGCGCACTGGTTTCAGTTGAAATTTCTGCTCGTGATCGCGATGTCGGCAGTTCATGGCTATTTCGTCGGGCGCGTGCGGGCATTTTCCGAGGATCGCAACACCAAGAGCCAGAAATTCTATCGTGTTATCAATGAAATACCGACCGTTTTGATGATCGCGATTGTCATCCTGGTGATCGTGAAGCCGTTTTAGATGAGCGCCGGGAAACGATCATCTTGCGGATGTCACAGCGATTTTCTATAGTCGCTGCATCCCACCGAACGCAGACGGATGCGGTTGAGTCCCGGTTCCAGTGTTGAACCGGCCGCTGCATCAGGTTCAAGAGCCTCCCGGCTTATTCCTCGCTCAAGACTTTTCTCGCTGAAAATTTTCGGACTTCGGAATCCTTGACGTCCGTTTGTTGGCAAGCAGGTCGAACTCTCGTTTGCACCCCTCCCCTCGACGATACTCCACAGGACAACCCCAATGCGGGAAATAAAACTACTGGACCTCAAAGCCAAAACAGCCGCGGAGCTTGTCTCCTTTGCTGAGGAAAGCGGGGTCGAAAACGCCAGCACCATGCGCAAGCAGGAGCTGATGTTCGCCATTCTCAAGCAGCTCGCCGCTCAGGAAACCGACATTATCGGCGAAGGCGTCGTGGAAGTTCTTCCCGACGGTTTCGGATTCCTTCGCTCCTGGGACGCGAACTACCTCCCCGGCCCGGACGATATTTATGTTTCGCCCTCGCAGATCCGCCGCTTCGGCCTGCGCACCGGCGACACCATCGAGGGCCATATCCGCTCGCCGAAGGAAGGCGAACGCTACTTCGCCCTGCTCAAGGTCAACACGCTCAATTTCGAAGACCCGGAAAAGTCCAAGCACAAGGTCAATTTCGACAATCTGACGCCGCTGTTTCCGGACGAGCGTTTCAAGCTCGAGATCGACGATCCGACGCGCAAGGACCTGTCGCCGCGCGTCATCGACATCGTGGCACCCATCGGCAAGGGCCAGCGCGCGCTGATCGTGGCGCCGCCGCGCACGGGTAAAACCGTGCTGATGCAGAACATCGCGCATTCGATCACCGCCAACCATCCGGAATGTTTCCTGATCGTTCTTCTGATCGACGAACGTCCGGAAGAAGTCACCGACATGCAGCGTTCGGTGAAGGGTGAAGTTGTTTCGTCGACATTCGACGAGCCGGCGTCGCGTCACGTTCAGGTCGCCGAAATGGTGATCGAAAAGGCCAAGCGCCTGGTCGAACACGGCCGCGACGTGGTGATCCTGCTCGATTCGATCACACGTCTCGGAAGAGCCTATAATACAGTGGTTCCTAGCTCCGGTAAGGTTTTGACCGGCGGCGTCGATGCCAACGCGCTGCAACGTCCGAAGCGTTTCTTCGGTGCCGCGCGCAACATCGAGGAAGGCGGTTCGCTTACCATTATCGCCACCGCGCTGGTCGATACCGGCAGCCGCATGGACGAAGTGATCTTTGAAGAGTTCAAGGGCACCGGCAACTCCGAACTCATTCTCGATCGCAAGGTCGCCGACAAGCGCACCTTCCCGGCCATCGACATCGCGCGCTCCGGCACGCGCAAGGAAGAGCTCATCACCGATCCGCAGCTGCTCAAGAAGATGTATGTGCTGCGCCGCATCCTCAATCCGATGGGATCGATGGACGCCATCGAGTTCCTGCTCGACAAGCTCCGCAACACCAAGAACAACGGCGAGTTCTTCGAGAGCATGAATACGTAGCGAGTCGCTTGGATTGACTTGTCGTCATTGCGAGCGGAGCGAAGCAATCCAGCAACGCCAAACTGGATTGCTTCGTCGCTTTGCTCCTCGCAATGACGGGTGAACATCATGTCTTCTGAGAAAACGTTCGCGCCATCTCAATCCCTCGGAGTCCCACTTCTCGGCTGGACGCCGCGCATCGTTCCGCCGGGAAATATTCTCGAAGGGCGCACCACGCGCCTTGAGCCGCTCGATCCCGAAAAGCACGGCGACGATCTGGTTGCGGCGTTCAGGACCACCGATCCGGAATCCTGGACCTATCTCTTTCACGGCCCGTATGACGACGAGGCCGGACTCCGCAAATGGCTGGCGGATTCTGCCGCAGCACCCGGCAACGTCTGCTACGCGATTATCGATCTCGCCTCAGGCCGCGCGCTCGGCATTGCGTCTTACATGCGGATCGATCAGGCCAACGGCGTGATCGAAGTCGGCAGCATCCATTATTCGGATACGCTGAAGCAGACACGCGTCTCGACCGAGGCGATGTATCTGATGATGCGGCATGTGTTCGACGATCTCGGCTATCGCCGCTACGAGTGGAAATGCAATGCGTTCAACGAGCCGTCGCGGCGCACGGCGCTGCGTCTTGGATTTTCGTTCGAGGGAATTTTCCGAAACCACATGATCGTCAAGGGCCGCAGCCGCGACACCGCGTGGTTCGCGATCGCGCGTGACGACTGGCCGGCGCTGAAGGCGGCTTACGAGAAATGGCTCGCGCCGGACAATTTCGACGCGTCCGGAAAGCAGAAAAAATCGCTGGCGGGGATGATCGGCGCGCGCTGATTCCGCTCATCTGGGCGGTCACAATTTCGCCCTTCGATTCCAAGTCCGTCACCGTTTCGCCCTTGTGCCTGAACGCACAATTGCTGCGCCGCAATATAAAAATTGCTGCGGCCGAAAGGTGCAGCAATTTAAGGACTTGTTAGGCTTTGGCTTGAGTTGGGCGGGCTCTACCGCCACAAAAGGCCATGCATTCGCGCGATCAGACCATTTTTGCGTTGTCGTCGGGCCGCCCGCCCGCGGCGATTGCGGTTGTCCGAATTTCCGGATCGCAGGCGCGCGTTGCGCTGGAAAAATTAAGCGGAAAATTGCCGCCGCCGCGCACCGCTCATTTTGCAACGCTGTGCGATTCGAACAGCAACGCCATCGACGAATCGGTCGCATTATTTTTTCCAGGTCCGCACTCGGCGACCGGCGAAGACATCGCAGAATTTCAGATTCACGGCGGCCGCGCGGTGATTGCAGCCTTGTTCGATGCGCTCGGAAAAATCGAAGGCTTGCGTCCAGCAGAGCCCGGTGAGTTCACGCGCCGCGCGTTCGAGAACGGCAAGCTCGATCTCACCGAAGCCGAAGGCCTCGACGATCTCATTCATGCCGATACGGATCGACAGCGCCGCCACGCGTTGCGGCAACTGAAGGGCTTGCTTGGCGACAAGGCCGAGAGCTGGCGTCGGCAAATCATCGAAGCCTCGGCGCTGGTCGAGGCCGGCATCGATTTCTCCGACGAAGGCGATGTGTCGGCGGAATTGATCGCGCCGGCGTTGAAGAAAATTTCCGCGCTGAAATCCGAAATTGAAGAAACCCTTAGCTTATCGGCACAAAGTGAACGCCTGCGGGACGGACTTGTGGTTGCGATTGCCGGTCCGCCGAACGCGGGAAAATCGACATTGCTTAATCGCCTGGCGCGTCGTGACGCAGCGATTGTCTCTCCGCATGCGGGCACGACGCGGGATGCGATTGAAGTGCATCTCGATCTCGACGGCTATCCGGTGACGCTGATCGACACTGCCGGCATTCGCGAAACATCCGATCCTGTCGAACAGGAAGGCGTGCGGCGTGCGCGCGAACGTGTACGGACGGCGGATCTTGTTGTGTGGCTGGTCGATGCAAGCGATGTCGTGCCGCCTGAGATCGATGGCGATCTGACCGGTGCGCCGATCTGGATCGCGCGCAACAAGATCGATTTGGCGAAAGCAGAACAGGCGAAACCGGAATCGCACAAAGACACGTTCGATATTTCCGCTTCGCGCGGAGATGGCATTCAGGAATTGATCGCGCGGCTCGTCTCGTTCGCGCAGGAATTTTTCGCCTCAAGCGAGAACGGAATTGTCAGCCGCGCCCGGCATCGCGCTCTGCTACAGGAAACAGCCATTTCTCTCGGGCAGGCCATCACGGTGGCCCAGCAAGCCGATGAATTACTTGCGGAAAATCTAAGAACTGCAATTCACTCCTTGGGGCGTCTGACGGGCCGCGTCGACGTCGAAGATATTCTCGACGTGATTTTCCGCGAGTTCTGCATCGGAAAATAATCGCGATTGTTTCACGTGAAACGTCGCTGCGCCGGATCATCGTTTCACGTGAAACGCGCTTTCGTCTTTCGGCATTCGTGCCGCCGCGATAGAACGCGCGCTCATGAGCACATCGTTCAACGTCATCGTGATCGGAGGTGGACACGCCGGCTGCGAAGCCGCCGCTGCTTCCGCGCGCATGGGCGCGAAGACTGCGCTGGTGACTCACAAATTTTCGACCGTCGGCGCGATGTCCTGCAATCCGGCCATCGGCGGATTGGGGAAAGGGCATCTCGTTCGCGAGATCGATGCGCTCGACGGCCTGATGGGCCGCATCGCGGACCAGGGCGGCATCCAGTTTCGCGTTCTTAATCGCCGCAAAGGACCGGCGGTGCGCGGACCTCGTGCGCAGATCGACCGCAAGCTCTATGCGGCTGCGATGCAGGCGGCGATCCGCGAGACGGCCAATCTCGAAATCATCGAAGGCGAAGCGGATGAGCTGCTTCTCGGCGGCGGAAAAATTCGCGGGATTCGCCTTGGAGATGGCCGGGAATTCGCTGCGGGCGCGGTTGTCATCACCACCGGCACGTTTCTGCGCGGCCTGATCCATCTCGGCGAAAACAACTGGCCGGCGGGGCGCATCGATGAAGCGCCTGCCATGGGTCTGTCGAAGTCGTTTGAGCAGGCCGGTTTCACGCTGGGCCGCCTGAAAACCGGCACGCCGCCGCGTCTCGACGGTTCGACGATCGATTGGTCAGCGGTGGAAATGCAGCCGGGCGACGATCCGGCAGAGCCGTTCTCGGTGATGACCGAGCGCATCACGACGCCGCAGATCGAATGCGGGATCACGCGCACCACGAATGCGACCCACGACATCATCCGCGCGAATGTTCATCGCTCACCGATGTATTCCGGTCAGATCAAAAGCACCGGCCCGCGCTATTGCCCGTCCATCGAGGACAAGATTGTCCGCTTCGGCGATCGCGACGGGCACCAGATCTTCCTCGAGCCGGAAGGTCTCGACGACACCACGGTCTATCCGAACGGCATTTCCACATCGCTTCCCGAGGACGTTCAGAAGTCCATTCTGGAAACGATTCCGGGTCTCGAAAATGTGCGGATGGTGCGTCCCGGCTACGCCATCGAATACGATCACGTCGATCCGCGCGAACTCGATCCGACGCTCCAGACCAAGCGCATTCCCGGGCTTTTCCTGGCCGGACAGATCAATGGCACAACGGGCTACGAAGAGGCTGGGGCACAGGGACTTGTCGCCGGTCTGAATGCCGCTCTGACGGCTTCCGGTGGCTCTCCGGCCGTCTTTGACCGCGCAGACGGCTATCTGGGCGTGATGATCGACGATCTTACATCGCGCGGCATTTCCGAGCCCTATCGGATGTTCACGTCGCGCGCCGAATATCGCCTCACGCTGCGCGCCGACAATGCCGATCAGCGCCTCACGGATCGCGGAATTGCTCTTGGATGCGTCAGCTCAGAACGCAGACTGTTTCACGTGAAACGGATGGCGGCTTTGGCCGATGCCAAGGCACTCTCGAAGTCGCTGTCGATCACGCCGAACGAAGCCGCGAAGCACGGCCTCAATCTCAATCGCGACGGCCAGCGGCGGTCTGCGTTCGAGTTGCTGGCCTATCCGGACGTGAGTTGGGGCCAGGTGTCTTCGATCTGGCCGCAGCTCAATGCAATCGACCCGGTCATCGCCACGCATCTGGAAATCGATGCGAAGTACGATGTGTATCTCTCGCGGCAGGCCGCGGATGTGGATGCATTCCGGCGCGATGAAAGTCTTGTGCTGACGGAGGTCGATTATTCGCTGGTGCCCGGCCTTTCCAATGAGGCGCGCCAGAAGCTCGAATCCAATCGCCCGCGCACCATCGGACAGGCGGGTCGAATCGAGGCGATGACGCCGGCGTCGCTGACAATTCTCGCGGCCTATCTGCGGCGTCAGGCGAGCAAGCCTGGCTCAATGACCGCGTCGATCTCGGCCTGACGTGGCCGCAATTTCCGAATCCGACAAAGCCGCTGCGCTGAAGCTGACCCCTGTTTCACGTGAAACAGAAAAGCGGCTGGATCGCTATGTCGCGCTCCTCGCCGAGTGGCAGACGAAAACGAATCTCATCGCCTCCTCCGAGCTTCCAAAAATCTGGACGCGTCACGTCGCGGATTCGCTGCAACTTCTTCAGCTCGCCCCACGCGCAAATCGCTGGCTCGATTTCGGCAGCGGCGGCGGATTTCCGGGAATCGTTCTGGCCTGCGCGCTTGCTAAAAAAGAAAATGCGAGAATCGATCTCGTCGAACGCAACGCAAAGAAGGCGGCATTCTTGCGCGAAGCTCTTCGCGTGACGAACTCGCCGGGCACCGTCCACCTGTCGAGCATCGAGGATTACGTGGAAAGCTCGAAGGCCCCGGTCGATTGCATCACCGCGCGCGCCGTTGCTCCCCTAAATTCCCTTGTGGGTTACATCCAACCGCTGATGAAACACGGCGCAAAAGCTCTGTTTCTGAAAGGGCAAGATGTAGTCGCTGAATTGACGGAAGCTACTAAATACTGGACAATCGAGCATCGACTTCATCGCAGCCTGACTGGCGACGGCTGGATCGTTGAAATCGAATCGATTGTGAGGCGCTGAAATGCTGCGCCGCAACAAAGACCGGGTAGGTGTAGAATGATCGACATGAATGGAATCTTCGGCAGCGATAACGGCCCGGCTCACGCGGACGGCCACCCGCGCATTCTGGCGCTCGCCAACCAGAAGGGCGGCGTCGGCAAGACCACGACCGCGATCAATCTCGGCACGGCACTCGCCGCCATCGGCGAGCGCGTGCTGATCGTCGATCTCGATCCGCAGGGCAACGCATCGACCGGTCTCGGCATCGATCGCCGCAATCGCAACTGCTCGACCTACGACGTGCTGATCGGTGAAGCGAAATTGCGCGACGCGATCATGCCGACTGCCGTGCCGCGTCTTCACATCGCATCCTCGACGATGGATTTGTCCGGTCTCGAACTTGAACTCGGCTCCGCGCGCGATCGTGCGTTTCGTCTGCGCGATGCGCTCGCCGGTCTGAATGAAGGTTTGGACAAGGACAACGACTACACCTACGTGCTGGTCGATTGCCCGCCGTCGCTCAACCTCATCACTGTGAACGCGATGGCCGCGTCGCATGCGATCCTCGTTCCGCTTCAGTGCGAATTCTTCGCGCTCGAAGGTCTGTCGCAGCTTCTGCAAACGGTCGAGCAAGTCCGCTCGACGCTCAATCCGACGCTGACGATTCACGGCATCGTGCTGACGATGTTCGACGCGCGTAACAATCTGTCGAACCAGGTCGTCGCCGATGTGCGCCAGTTCATGGGCAAGAAAGTTTACGACACCATGATCCCGCGCAACATCCGCATCTCGGAAGCGCCGTCCTACGGAAAACCGGTTCTCGTCTACGATCTCAAATGCGTCGGCTCTGAGGCCTACCTCAAGCTCGCCACCGAAGTGATTCAGCGCGAGCGCGAACTGCGCACGCACTGAACTTGCGGCGTTGAGATTGTAACGGGAGGCTTGCGTTGAGTCGTGTGAGTGCAAGGGAGACGGCGATGGCCGACGAAGCGCGTTCGCGATTGGGCCGGGGTCTTGCCAGCCTGATCGGTGACGTCGGCGGCGAGGCGGCTCATGTCGATCGCCCGGCGAAGGCATCGCCGCGCAAAGTCCCGATTGAATTTCTCAAAGCCAATCCGCGCAACCCGCGCCGGACGTTCTCCGAGACCGAACTCGCAGAGCTTGCCGATTCGATCAAACAGCATGGCGTAATCCAGCCGATCGTGGTCCGTCCGGTGAAGGGCGCGGCGGATCGCTTCGAGATCATTGCCGGCGAACGCCGATGGCGTGCATCGCAGAAGGCGGGCCTGCACGAAGTCCCCATCGTCACGGCTGACGTCAACGACAGCGACGCGCTCGAAATTGCGATCATCGAAAACGTGCAGCGTTCGGATCTGAACGCGATGGAGGAAGCGCAGGGCTATCACGCGCTTGCCGCCGAATTCAAACGCAGCCAGGACGACATTGCCAAGATCGTCGGCAAGAGCCGCAGCCATGTCGCAAACATGATGAGGCTGACAAAACTTCCGAACGAAGTGCAGAAATATATCGCCGAAGGCAAACTCTCCGCCGGTCACGCGCGTGCGCTGATCGGCGTGCCGGATGCAGCTGCCGCCGCGAAGAAAATTGTCGAGCAGGGTTTGAATGTGCGTCAGGCCGAAGCTCTTGCGCATGAGGAAGGCGTTCCGCAGCGCAAGCCGCAGAAGTCACGCGGCAAGGCGGTGAAGGGAAAAGACGCCGACACGGTCGCGCTGGAGAAGCGGGTCAGCGACGTGCTTGGACTGAAAGTGAGCGTCGAGCATCGCGATCCCGGCGGCGCAGTGCAGATCAAATACCGTGATCTCGATCAGCTCGACGAAATTTTGCGGCGGCTCGAATCGCGCCGTAAATAGGGCATTTCTCGCATCAGCCGCGGCGGCGGGAATTGACCGCGATGGCCAGCAGCGCGCGCTGTGCGATGGTTTCCGCAAGCTCGGTCTGTTTGCGCATATCGAGCACCGCGTCGGCAAGTTGAGCGATCACCTTGAGCAGACGGTCGGCGCTGGAGTTGCGAAGTGCCGTTTCGACAAGCGGCTTGCGCGAAAAATGCAGCCGGGGAAATCCGTTGTCGACCACATCCGATTCCATCCGGCCTTCATCGACCGACAGTCTGGCCTTGTGCAAAGCCGCCGCCTGACGTTGCGCAGCCATCAGAATTTGGTTCGGGTTGATGCCGGACGCGATCGCCTTGGCGAAGGCTCTTTCGACATCTGCGGGCTTTCCGGCAAAAGCATTGTCGACAATCGGATCGAGCGCGAGGCCTGACGCGTCGGTCACGATAGCCGCGATGTCGTCCATCGTGACTTCGCTTTTGCCGTGCGCGTAAAGCGTCAGCTTGCGAATCTCATTGCGCGACGCCTGCCGGTCGCCGCCGAGCAGGGATGTCAGTGCCGCGCGCGCGTCAGGTGCGATCTTGAGATTCGAGGCGCGAAGCTCTTCGTCGATCAGCCGCTCGATGTCGCGAACGCCGTCCGCATAGCAGGCGATGGCAACGGCCGACTTCGCTTTCTCGCATGCCTTACGAAGCGGAGCGTCGGGACGCAGTTCGCCGGCCTCGATCACGATGCGGCAATCCTTCGGATTCATGTTCGCGAGCGTATCGATGCCCGACGCAAAACTCTTTCCGCTGGCGCGGATACGGATTGCACGGCGTCCGCCGAACAGCGGCACGGTCATGGCTTCATCGACGAGCCGGGACGGTTCGGCGGCGAGTTCGTCACCATCAAGCCGAACGAGAGAAAATGGATCGCTTGGATCGTCGACGGCCGACGCCATCAGCGCATCGGCGCGTTCGCGCACGAGGCCTGCGTCGGGACCGTAGAGAAGAATGATGGGGCGTGCCGGGTCGGGCTTGGCGAGAAATGCGTCGATGTCTCGTCCGCGGAGCGCGACCACGTTCGTCTTTAAGTTCCGGTCGCGAAGAACGACGCCAGCCGCTGATTGATATTGTCAGCGATGACCTTGGCGGCACGATCCTCGGCATCGCGCAATCCGCGCGAGCGGGCGAATCGCTGGGTCTGCCCCGGAATGTCGTAGGACACGCGCGAGAAGGTCGTTCCGGTCAAGATCGTCTTGTCGGTCGTATTGTCCTTCAATTCATACACCGCGTTGATGCCGTAGTTCTCGGCGTCGGCCAGCGCCGTGTTCGGATCGATGATGACAGAGAGGCGGGTGGTGGTGATGCGCATCAAAAGCCGATGCGTCGGCGGATCGCCGACCGCCGATCCGTACATGCTGAACATCAGATTGTTGCGAATCTCGAGGCCGACCCGCGCTTCGCGCGATCCGTTCGGCAGATTGAGCGGCGGCACTTCCACCGCACGCAGCTTATCGCGCAGTCCGGGCGTGCCGTTTGGCCCGCGTTCGGCGTACATCGGCTGAAAACATCCGGCCGTCACGGCGGCAAGCGCAGCCACGACTGCCAACCGGGCAGCGATGCGCGTATCAAACCACGACATTCACGATCCTTTGCGGAACGACGATGACTTTACGAGGGGATTTCCCGTCCAGCGCCGATTTTATCGCATCGAGTCCCAAAACGGCAGCCTCAATTTCTGCGGTCGTGGCTTCCCGGCCGACCGTGACATCCCCGCGTTTCTTGCCATTAACCTGCACAGGGAGCGTAATTGTGTCATCGACCAGCAGGCTTTGTTCGATTTCCGGCCAGTGTGCCTCGGAAACCAGCCCTTTGTGACCGAGCTCGCTCCAGCATTGTTCCGCCAGATGCGGCATCATCGGTGAAATAAGGCGCGGCAAAATATCGAACGCTTCGCGTGCGGCGGCGGCCAATGCTTTGTTCTTTTCGAGCGGTTTTTTCGGATCGTCCACAACATCCGCGAGTGCGCCGACGAAAGTGTAGATTTTTGCGATGCCGGTGTTGAAGCGCAACCGCTCGATGGCGTTCGAGACTTCGCTCAAGGTGCGATGCGCGACGGCCCGCAGCGCCTTTGCATCGGCATGATCGGCGGGAATCGGCGTGCCGGATTTCGGCAAATGGGCAACGGCCGTGTTCACCAGACGCCAGATGCGTTGCACGAAGCGGCCGGCACCCTGCACGCCTTCCTCGCTCCAGATCACGTCGCGATCCGGAGGCGAGTCCGACAGCATGAACCAGCGCGCGGTGTCGGCGCCGTAGGTGCCGATGATGTCGTCGGGATCGACGGTGTTGCGCTTCGACTTCGACATCTTCTCGATGGAGCCGATCTCGACCGGTTCCTTTGTATCGAGCATCGCGGCAGAACGCTTGTCGCCAACGACTTCGATCATGATCTCGGCAGGTGAAGCGAACGTGCCGTCTTTCTTCTTGTATGTCTCGTGAACGACCATGCCCTGCGTGAACATGCCGGCGAACGGTTCGTCCATGCCGATATGGCCGGTGGCCTTCATCGCGCGCGTGAAGAAACGCGAGTACAGCAGATGCAAAATCGCGTGCTCGACACCGCCGATATATTGATCGACCGGCATCATGCGATCGGCGACCTTCGGTGTCATCGGCGCGTTGTCGTTCCACGGATCGGTGAAGCGCGCGAAGTACCAGGATGAATCGACGAACGTATCCATCGTGTCGGTTTCGCGCTGCGCCTTGCCGCCGCATTTCGGACAGGTGACGTGCTTCCATGTCGGATGATGATCGAGTGCGTTGCCTGGTTTGTCGAACGACACGTCTTCCGGCAGTACGACGGGAAGATCCTTGTCCGGCACCGGCACCACGTCGCATTTTGGACAATGGATGATGGGAATCGGGCAGCCCCAGTAACGCTGACGCGAAATACCCCAGTCCCGCAGGCGGAAATTGACTTCGCGGCGGCCCCAGCCTTCCTTCTCGAACATCGCGAGCGATTTCTTCATCGCGTCTTCGCACGTCATCACACCGGGGTCGCCCGCCCATTGCACGTAACGGACCGTTTCGGTCTTCGGCGGCGTGAACGCTGTATTCCTGACGGTCTCGCCGGTTGCGAGCGGCACGAACACGTCGATCACAGGCAAATTGTATTTGCGCGCGAAATCGAGGTCGCGCTGATCGTGCGCAGGGCAGCCGATGATCGCACCGGTGCCGTAGTCCATCAGAACGAAGTTGGCGATGTAGAGCGGCAATTTGATCGAAGCGTCGCCGGGATGCTGCGCCTTGATGCCGGTGTCGAAGCCGAGTTTTTCGGCGGTATCGATCTCGGCTTGAGACGTCCCGATGCGGTGGCATTCTTCGATGAATGCCGCGACTTTTTTGTCTTTGTCTGCAAGCGCCTTCGCAAGCGGATGATCGGGCGACACCGCAGCAAAGGTCGGGCCATACATCGTGTCGGGCCGTGTCGTGAATACAGGCAACTTTTCAAACCCGGCAGGCGCGCCGATCAGTTTGAATTCAAAGTGAAGACCTTCGCTGCGGCCGATCCAGTTGCGCTGCATGAGCCGCACTTTGTCGGGCCAGCGATCAAGACCGTCGATCGCGTCGAGCAGCTCTTGTGAGTATTTGGTGATCTTGAAGATCCATTGATTGAGCTCGCGCTGCTCGACGAGCGCGCCGGAACGCCACCCGCGTCCGTCGATCACCTGCTCGTTGGCGAGCACGGTCATATCGACCGGGTCCCAATTCACTTTTCGCTTTTCGCGCTCGGCCAATCCCTTCGCGAGAAAGTCGAGAAACATTTTCTGTTGATGCTTGTAATAGCCCGGATCGCAGGTCGCGAACTCGCGCGACCAGTCGAGCGACAGCCCCATCGTCTGGAGCTGCTTCTTCATCGCGGCGATATTTTCGTAAGTCCATTTCTTCGGCGCGACCTTGCGCTCGATCGCAGCGTTCTCCGCCGGCAGGCCGAAGGCGTCCCATCCCATCGGGTGGAGCACGTTGTAGCCCTTGGCGCGCATGTAACGCGCGACCACATCGCCCATCGTGTAGTTGCGGACGTGACCCATATGGATGCGCCCCGACGGATAGGGGAACATCTCCAGCACATAGTATTTCGGCCTCGGATCGTCGTTTTTAGTGGCGAAAATCGCCTTTTCGTCCCACAGGCGTTGCCAGCGCGGCTCGGATTCGCGGGCGTTATAGCGTTCGGTTGTCATCGCAAGGGATCGTCTGCCAAGGGGATTTCGACGGTGATTTGAGGCGGCAGACTAGCCATAAAAGACCGCGATGGGTCAACGCCTTGGCGCCGATCCGACCTTGGCGGGGTGCAATTTCAGGAGATCAGCTCGCGAGCGAAATAACCTGGTCGGTGGCACGGATCAGCGCGTGCTCGATCACGGTGTTTCGGCCGCGGCGCTTGGCTGCATAGAGAGCAGCATCGGCGGCTTCGAGCAGGTCATCCTGCGGCTGTGCTTCGCTCGGCGAGATCGATGCCACGCCGACGCTAACAGTGATGACCTTTGCGGCGCTCATGCTGTGCGGGATCGCGAGCCGCTCGACCTGCGCACGGACGCGCTCGCCGATGGTCATTGCGCCGGCAGCGTCGCTGTTCGGCAGCAGCAGGCAAAATTCCTCGCCGCCATAGCGCGCAGCGAAGCCCGACACCTCGTTGGCGATCGCCGACAGCGTCTCGCCGATGCGGCTGAGACACGCGTCGCCTTCCGGATGGCCGTAGGTGTCGTTGAACAACTTGAAATGATCGACGTCGATCATCATCAGCGACAGGCTGGTCTCTGTCTGCAACGCCTTCATCCATTCAAACTCAAGGCGGCTCTGCAATCCGCGCCGGTTGGCAAGACCCGATACCATGTCGACCGAGGCGATGACGGTGAGACGGTCATTGGCCGCGACCATTTCGCGTTCGCGCTCTGCAAGTTGCGATGCCATCACGTTGAACGCGCGTGCGAGCGGAGCAAACTCGTATGGCATATTGGCATTCGAGGCGCGGACGGTGAGATCGCCGCGACCGAAGCGATTTGCAATATCGGTCATCGCCCGAATAGGACGGATAATCAGCCGCTCGCCCGCGATCCATGCGCCGAGCAGCGCCAGCAACCCGACCAGGCCGAGCTGAATGTAAGCCGTCAGGATGTCGCGATCGATGTCGCCGAGCATCTTGGCTTCGTTGACGCTGACAATGAGCCGCGCTTTCGTGCCAGCGACGCGCGCAAACGAAACCGCTTTTTCCTCGCCGTCAGCCGACTCGAAGGAAATAGAACCGGATTCGCGGTTGAGATTGATCTCGCGATGAGCGACCGCTTCGAGCAACGAAGTGTCCTGGAGCGGAAGGCCGATTGAATCCTGATGCTCGGGACGCGCGGCGAGAATGACGCCCATACTGTCAACCAGAAATACGGACACGCCGGTGCGCGAGATGCGATCGGTCATCAACTGCGACATCCATTTGAGATCGACAGCGGCTATAATAACGGCTTCAGGGCCGCCATCGACGGCGGAAACCGGATAGGCGGCGATGATCGTCGGCAAATTCGCGGCGCGGCTGAAAATGTAGTCGCTCAGGACGAATTCGTGGGATTCAAGCGCACGCCTGAAATAGTCGCGATCGCTCAGATCGAGCCCGATAATATTAGTCGCGGTCGAGCACTGGATCTTTCCGTCGGTTCCGAGAATCGAAAGACTGCGAATCCATGGCAGATCGACACGCAGGCTGGCGCGCATGATCGCGCAGCCGCGGCCCTGCTGCGAAGCCGCTGCATAGATATAGGCCGATGATTTCAGCACTGCCTGCACGGTCGAGATGATTTCTCGCTGCGCATCGGCCGTATGCCGTGCAAGCTCCGAGAGTTCGCTCGCGGCCAGCTCAACCTGCTTGGCGCGGGTGTTTTCGAGCACGCGCACGCGATCGACCATCAAGGGAACCACGAGAATCAACGCAAGCAGCACGAGCCGCGCGCGAATCCCGACAAGCGCCTTGAGTTTTGACGTGCTGCGGCCGAAACTGACGATCGACATCGATCTTCCCCTTGCCCCCACGAATGAAGCTAGGGCAAAGGCTTCAAAAACCTTTCCGCCAATTTCGTAAAATTTGAACGATCCTGAATCGCCGGATAACAATCCAATCTCATGCAGACCGAGACGCGCCCAAAAGTAACCGGCGATTCACCAAACGGACTTGCCGCCGTTGAGGCGGAAATCGTGCGCGCCTGCAAGGATGCTCGGCGCGAACGCTCGTCGGTAACGCTCATTGCCGTGTCGAAGACTTTCGAGGCCGATGCGATTTCTCCAGTGATCGCTTCAGGGCAGCACGTATTCGGTGAGAATCGCGTGCAGGAAGCCAAAGCGAAATGGCCCGGTTTGATTTCGGCCCACCCTGGGATCGAATTGCACCTGATAGGCCCGCTTCAATCCAACAAGGCGAAGGAAGCTGTGGGGCTGTTCGACGCGATTCATTCGGTGGACCGGCCGAGCATTTGCGAAGCATTAGCCAAAGAACTGGCAAAGCAAGTCGTTAAGCAAGACCGCAAGCCTCTGTTGTTCGTCCAGTTGAACACCGGAGAAGAACCGCAAAAGGCCGGCGTGATACCGCAAGAGGCCGACGCGTTTATCGCAAGTTGCCGTGACAAGTACGGACTGGAGATTTCCGGACTGATGTGCATTCCGCCGGTGGATGAGCCCCCGGCGGCGCACTTTGCCTTGACGGCCAAGATCGCTGCGCGCAACGGATTGAAATTGCTCTCGATGGGAATGAGTGCCGACTTCGCGACGGCAATTCAACTCGGCGCAACGCATGTGCGCGTCGGCTCCGCCATTTTCGGACGCCGCTGATTATCCGATCACGATGCGCGTCGAACGCCCGATACGCGACAGCAGTTGCCGCATTCCGTATTTCGTCATGCCGACGCATCCGGCGGTCGGCGAAAAATTCTCGCGCGCGAGATGAAGAAAGACCGCGCTTCCTTTTCGTGCAATCCGTGGCCGCGTGTTGTAATCGATCTCGACAATGAAATCGTAGAGATCGTCGTCGCGCTTCAACCTGTCGCCGGCCTCGTTGCCGCTGCGCCGGATCGGCTGGTTGTAATGCCGGTCGGCCGGATCTTCCGACCATGCATCTGCCGAAGTTATCGCGCGTACTGGAAGAAATGTGCGCGGGCGAACATGACGATCGGCTCGCCACCATAGTCTGACGGCATGAAAGACGCCGCGGGGTGTCCCACCGTCGCCTTCGAATTTGTTGGATTTGATGCCGCCACGGCCGAGCGTGACGGGGATGACGTTATTGCCTGCGATCAGCCACCCACGGGTGGGATTTCCGGCAGCGGCGCGAATCTGGATTGCGGACAGCGGCCGATCACGCAAGGTTGTACGGTAAGCCCTTGGAAATGCGCCACTTCCCATGTCAGACCGGAACTCCTGCTTGCTCTTGGACCCGCAAATGCTCTATTTCGGCAAATGCTCCGAGATCGCGATGTCCTCTCGCGTTCCTGTCTAGGGCCATTATCTAAATTCGAGTTTTAAAAGGATTGGACGCAATGGCCAACGCACGCAAGATCCTGATCGTGGAAGACGATAACGATCTGCGCGACACTTTGGTGGAGCAATTGTCACTGCATGAGGAATTTGAAGCCTCCGCTGTGGACACCGGTGCCAAGGGCGCACAGGCAGCCAAAACCAATTCACCCGATCTGGTGCTGATGGATGTCGGCTTGCCCGATACCGACGGGCGCGAAGTTGTCCGCAGTCTGCGCAAGGGTGGGTTCAAGGCGCCGATCATCATGCTCACGGGTCACGATACCGATTCGGACACTATTCTCGGCCTCGAATCCGGCGCGAACGACTATGTGGCCAAGCCATTTCGATTTGCGGTTCTGCTGGCGCGAATTCGCGCGCAGCTTCGTCAGCATGAAGCCAGCGAAGATGCGGTTTTCTCCGTCGGTCCATACAGCTTCCGTCCAGGCTCGAAAATGCTGACCGGCGCAAACGCCAAAAAGGTACGGCTGACCGAAAAGGAAACCGCGATTCTTCGATTTCTCTATCGCACCGGGCAGATGCCTGTTTCGCGCGAGACGCTGTTGCAGGAAGTCTGGGGTTACAATTCAGGCGTCACCACGCATACCCTCGAGACGCACATCTATCGCCTTCGCCAGAAGGTCGAAAAAGACGCGGCCAATCCGGAAATTCTTGTGACCGAGTCCGGCGGCTACAAACTGGTGCCGTAATACTTCAGGCATGACATTTCGCAAGCCGCGTTGCATGATGCGTCATGTCAATTGAAGACGACATCGCCCTGTTCAATCGCATCCCGACGCTGAACGTGCTTGGCATGGCGGCACTCAACGTGCTTGCCATCGGTGCCGAGCACAAGAGTCTCGAATTCGGCGATGAACTGTTCAAGATCGGCGATGAGGGCGACAGCGGTTTCGTCGTCAAGCGCGGCTCGTTCCGTGTCGCTGCCGTCGAGCGCATCAATGAAACGATTGTCGGCCCAGGCGCGCTGATCGGCGAACTGGCGCTGATGGTCGCGATGCCGCGCCCTTCGACCGCGATGGCGCTTGAATCGTCGTCCGTGATCCGGCTGTCGCGCTCGCTGTTTCAGCGAGTGCTCGAAAGCCATCCGGACGCTGCGCGACGTCTGCGCGATGAGATGGCAGCGCGCACCGGCAATGCAGCAGGCTCGATTGCGCGTCTGACCGCGAAGCTCACTTAATTTTCAGACGTCGAGCGCCGCCGTCACCGGCACATGGTCCGATGGCCGCTCCCAGCCGCGCGCATCTTTCGTGATCTTGAAATCGAGCACGCTATTTTCCAGCGCAGGCGAAACCCAGATGTGATCGAGCCTTCGTCCACGATCTCCGACTGTCCAATCGGCGGCGCGATAGCTCCACCACGTATAGACTTTCTCCGACATCGGAATGCGCTGGCGCGCGACGTCGATCCAGTTTCCATATTTGATGACATCGATCAGCTTCTCTGTTTCGACCGGCGTGTGCGACACGACTTTGAGAAGCTGCTTGTGCGACCAGACATCGTGCTCATGCGGCGCGACGTTGAGATCGCCGACGAGAATATGGCGATCATCGGCCTTGGGATGCAGCGGTTCGCACGCCTTCATCTCGTCGAGAAACGACAGCTTGTGCTCGAACTTCGGATTGAGTGTTGGATCGGGAATGTCGCCGCCGGCCGGAACGTAGAAATTGTGCAGCGTCAGCGGCTTCATCTTCGCCTTCTCGCCGAACGAAACGGAGATGTGGCGCGAATCGATCTTGCCGCAGAAGGTGCGCGCATCGCTGCTCTCGAACGGCAACTTCGAGACGATGGCGACGCCGTGATAGCCCTTTTGTCCGTTCAGCGCGATGTACTCATAGCCGAGGCGCTTGAATCGCTTCAGTGGAAACGCATCGTCGATGCATTTGGTTTCTTGCAGGCAAAGCACATCGGGCCGCGCGGATTTGAGAAACTTCGCGACCAGATCGATGCGCAGGCGCACCGAATTGATGTTCCAGGTTGTGAGTGTGAAGCGCATGGACTCGAAAATGGGGCCGATCCGAAACCGGTAGCCGGTTTCGGCGGTGCACTCCAGCCCGCACCGCTAATTGTTTGTGGTGTTCTGATAGTTCGTGAAGTCGATCTTGAACATCGCCTGATCGAGCTTCTTGGTCGAATCCAGATTATAGACCGCGACGGTGGTGTCGTAGCCCTGCGGATCCGTCACGGTCCATTGTTTGAGCTGATAATCCTTGGCGCCGACCATCAGCATCAGACGGCTGGTGCCGACCAGCGGCTGCTTTTCTTCGATCGTGATGCTGACGAAAATATCATCGGCGGTGATGCCGACAACATTCGTGTCCTTCAACAGGTCGATGCGATCCGACAGCAGATAGCGCAACGGCGTTTGCGAGAGCGGATAGATGTCCTGGGTCGCGAGCTTGCTGTCGCGCACGGCGAGCGTTGTGCCATCGGCGATCAGCGCGATCGGCGACGGCGCGTCGTACTCGAAACGCAGCTTGCCCGGCTTTTGAATATAGAAATCGCCGGTGGTGCGGCTGCCGTCGGGCCCAACCTGCACGAAATTTCCGGTGACATTGTTCAGGCTTGAAAGATAGGCGCTGACCTTGCTAGCGAGAATCTTCTGATTGGCGTCGAAATTGACGGCGGGTGCGGGGCCGGAGCCGAACAGACTGCGCAAATCGGGAATGATCGGATTGGGCGGGCTCTGCTCGGGTTGAACGGCTGCCGGCGGTTTCGGCCGTTGTCCGTCGTTTGCGTCTCGCGATTTCGGAGCCGGCTTTGGAGCGGGCACGCCTTGAGCATTTGCCGGCGCGACAAGTATTTCCGCAGCGAACGCGGCTGCAATCAGCATTGTACCGAACCTGACGGATGCCGCTTGTTCATGTGGCAGACGGCGTAGATCGCGGGATTTTGAATTTTTCAACGGTCCGTCCTGTCCGGATTTTTGTTCGGTCTCTGCGGGCTATCGTCCCGCTGTGGCGATTTCGCGGCTTCGAGTTGAGCGGAATAGTGAAAGCTATCAGAAGCGGTCTTCTTCCTCAGCAATGAGAATCTCACGTTTTCCGGCGTGATTCGGCTGCCCGACGATACCTTCTTCTTCCATGCGCTCCATCAGCGTCGCGGCGCGGTTGTAGCCGATCTGCAACCTGCGCTGGATGTAGCTGGTCGAGGCCTTGCGGTCGCGTTTAACGATAGCCACCGCCTGCGAGAACAAATCGCCCTCGCCGCCGCCCATGCCGGCCGAATCGAACACTGCACCGTCCTCGTCGGATTCTTCCTCTGCGGTGACGGCTTCGAGATATTCCGGCTGACCCTGCGCTTTCAAATGGCGCACGATCTTCTCGACCTCTTCGTCCGAAACGAATGGGCCGTGCACGCGGCTGATGCGTCCGCCGCCGGCCATGTAAAGCATATCGCCCTGACCGAGCAATTGCTCGGCGCCCATCTCGCCCAGAATGGTGCGCGAGTCGATCTTGGATGTGACCTGGAAAGAAATACGCGTCGGGAAGTTCGCCTTGATCGTGCCGGTGATGACGTCAACCGATGGACGTTGCGTGGCGAGGATCACATGTAGACCCGCTGCGCGCGCCATCTGCGCCAAACGCTGCACCGCGCCTTCGATGTCTTTGCCGGCGACCATCATCAGGTCGGCCATTTCGTCGACGATGATGACGATATAGGGCAACGGCTCGAGATTGAGCTGCTCTTCCTCGTAGATCGCCTTGCCGGTTTCCTTGTCGAAGCCGGTGTGAACTTTTCTCGTGAGCTCTTCGCCCTTCGATTTCGCTTCGGCGACGCGCGAATTGTAACCGTCGATGTTGCGCACGCCGAGCTTCGACATGCCCTTGTAGCGTTGCTCCATCTCGCGCACGGCCCATTTCAGCGCGACGACGGCTTTCTTGGGATCGGTCACGACGGGTGTCAGCAAATGCGGGATGCCGTCATAGACCGACAATTCGAGCATCTTCGGATCGACCATGATGAGGCGGCATTGATCGGGCCGCAGGCGATACACCAGCGACAGGATCATGGTGTTGATCGCGACAGATTTACCGGATCCGGTGGTGCCCGCGATCAGCAAATGCGGCATGCGGGCGAGATCGACGATGATCGGTGCGCCGCCGATGCTCTTGCCGAGACACAGCGGGAGCTTCGCGCCGGAGTCGCCCGACTCCTTGGTCGACAGAAGTTCGCGCAGATAAACTTTTTCGCGTTGCTCGTTCGGCAGTTCGATGCCGATGGCGTTGCGGCCGGGAACGACGGCGACGCGCGCTGACAATGCGCTCATCGAGCGCGCGATGTCGTCGGCCAAACCGATCACGCGTGACGACTTGATTCCCGGCGCCGGTTCGAGTTCGTACAGCGTGACGACGGGGCCGGGATTGGCTCCGGTGATTTCGCCGCGGACGCCGAAGTCCTGAAGCACGCCTTCAAGCGCGCGCGAATTTCCATCGAGTTCCGATTTGCTCAGAGTGATGCGATCTGACGCGCGAGGTGCTGCGAGAACGGACAGCGGCGGCAGAACGAACGCTCCCTTGCGCGTGACAGGCTTGGGCTCGGCGCGTTTACGAGCGCGTGGCGCGGGTTCTTCGTCTTCTTCTTCCTCGTCGTCGAAGTCCATCTCATCGCGCGGGACGAGCGATGGCGCGCGGCGTCCATTTCCCAGATTCGGTTCGAGACGGTCGAAGGAACGAACCGGTCCTGCCTCGCCGCGTCCGAGCAGCATGCTGAACGATGACGACAGCATGCGGCCGATACCGGCTTTTGCGCTCATCGCTATATGCGCGATCCAGCCGAGCGTCAGTGAGCCTTGATCGTCATCGTCGGGTTCGAGTTCATCTTCCCCGTCGTCAAATGCAGGAGTCTCGGCGAACTTCTCTTTCGATCCCGCGCCGCTTGCAAAGACGAATGACGCGAGCATCATCGCAAACAGGACAAGTCCGAGTGTCAGCCGATAGATTGCGCCCGGTGGCCCGAACACAACGGCGGGCACGCGCACCAGCGCATCTCCGACGACGCCGCCAAGGCCCGTCGGCAGCGGCCACGTTCCGGCGCGCGGCCAGCAGCTTGAAAAACCCGCCGCGATAACCGCGGACAAAATCCAGCATGCGATCCGCAGCGGTTCGCGGTCGAAATGGCGATGCGTCATCAATCGCCATCCCCAGATCGCAACCGGCAGGATAAGCATGATCGAGCCAAGACCGAAAATCTGCATCATCATGTCCGCGCCAATGGCACCCGGCCAGCCGATGACATTGCGGATCGGGCCGGAGGTCGCATGGCTCAGACTTGGATCGGCAACCGACCATGTCATCAGCGCCGCCGCAATGACGCCGGCAAATCCGATCACGGCAAGACCGATGATTTCGCGCAAGCGCCGCATCAGCATGTCGTGAAGCGGATCCGACATCTGACCGCCAATCGGAACGACGCGCTCGATCGCCGGCATCTTACTGCCCCCGCGTTTCGTTCAAGGCTTCAACCATGCGATGCAACGCCTCAGCCGTTGTTTCACTGTTCTGCACCATCGCGACGCGGATGTAACCCGCGCCGGGATTGCTGCCGTCCGTCTGCGTTCGCGCGAGATAGCTTCCCGGAATCACACGCACGCCGCCGTCCTTGAAAAGTTTCACCGTTGCGGCTTCGTCGCCGCCGTTTTCGGAGACGTCGAGCCAGATGCAGAATCCGCCTGCGGGCCGCGAATAGCCGAAGCGGTTTCCCAAAATCTGATCGGCAAGATCGAACTTGATTTTATAAAGCCTGCGGTTTTCTTCGACATGCGCTTCGTCGCCATAGGCGGCAACCGCGACCTGTTGCAGCGGCACCGGCACCTGCGGAGCCGCGACATTTCGCAGTTCATGGAAGCGCGCGAGGAATTTTCTATCGCCCGCAACGAAGCCGACGCGTAATCCCGGAAGGTTCGAGCGTTTCGACAGCGATTGAAACGCAACCACGTTGGCAAAATCGTTTCCCGCCGACGCCAGCATGCTGCCCGGCGCCGTCTGCGTGTAAATTTCCGAATAGCATTCGTCGCTGAGAACGATGAAGCCGTGACGATCCGCCAGCTGCTTGACGCGATCGAAGTACGCGCGCGATGCAACGGCACCCTGCGGATTCGCAGGCGATGCCAGATAGAACGCGACGGTGCGATCGAGGAGTGCGGGCGGGAGCTTTTCGAGATCGGGAAGAAATCCGTTCTCGCGCGTCGTTGGCAGAAATACCGCCTCACATCCGGCCGCGCGTGCGCCTGCCGCGTAGGCTGGATAAAAAGGATTCGGCATGAGAATCGCGGGCGCGCTCTTGCGCGGCGAAACGAAGCGCGCGGCAGCGATGGCCGCGAAAAACAATCCCTCGCGGCTGCCGTTGAGCACCAGAATTTCGCTCTCCGGATCGACTGCACGCGGCAACGCGAATCGCTTTGAGACCCAGCGTGCTGCGGCCTGCCGGAAGGGCTCGGTGCCTTTGGCAATCGGATAGCGGCCGAAGCCCGCAATAGCGCCGGCCAGCACTGGCCCAACGAAATCCGGAACGGGATGCTGCGGTTCGCCAAGCGATAGGTTTATCAATGGCTTACCGGGCTGATAGGGGCTCAATAGCTCGGTCAGGCGTGCAAAGGGCGAGCGTTCGCTCGCCTCGGCAGGCTGTTGGACGCCTGCACCGGATGCCGTGCGGGAAGAGGCAGTCATGGCCATACTTAAGCGCCAGCCCGTGGGTTCGTCGATCCGGCCGGGAAAACCTGAGGTTTCTCAGCCCTCTCGCACGAAATTGGATCGCATCACCATAGATGCGGCGAGGTTAAGGCTCGATTAACCATCGCGCATCGGACGCCGTTCAGGCCCAAAAAGAAAGGGCCCCAGCTTGCGCTGGGGCCCCAGACGGATGAGGCATTGCCGGGTATGTGCCTCAACCGTTGTTCCTTACATGTTGTAGGCGCGTTCACCGTGCGAGGTGATGTCGAGACCTTCGCGCTCCTGATCCGTGGTCGGACGCAGGCCAACGATGATGTCGACGATCTTGTAGAGGATCGCCGAACCGACACCCGACCAGACGAGCGTCGCGCCGACGGCCTTACACTGCGAGATCATCTGACCCATCAGATCATAGGTGCCGGCATTGTTGCCCGTGATGTTGGTGTAGTCGGTGATACCGACGCCGCCGAGATCCGGGTTGACGAGAATGCCGGTGCCGAGCGCACCGATGATGCCGCCTATGCAGTGCACGCCGAACACGTCGAGCGCGTCGTCGTAGCCGAGCTTGTTCTTAACCGCGCTAACGAAGAAGAGACAGACCGGCGAGACAACGAGACCGAGCACAAGAGCGCCGATCGGACCCGCATAGCCCGAGGCCGGAGTGACGGCGACGAGACCTGCGACCGCGCCCGAACAGATGCCGAGGAGCGATGGCTTGCCCTTAAACATCCACTCGAAGATCATCCACGAGAAGCCCGCAGCTGCGGTGGCCAGCATCGTGTTGACGAATGCCAGCGCCGTGACGCCGTTTGCTTCGAGGTTCGATCCCGCGTTGAAGCCGAACCAGCCGACCCACAGGAGGGAGGCGCCGATCATGGTCATGGTCAGCGAGTGCGGAGCCATGACTTCTTTGCCGTAGCCCACGCGCTTGCCGACGATGAGAGCGCCAACAAGACCGGCAATGCCGGCGTTGATGTGCACCACCGTGCCGCCCGCGAAGTCGAGAGCGCCCGCGCCGTTCAACCAGCCCACAGCGCCGGTGACGTCATCGAGTTTTGCCTGCGCAGCAGCCTTTGCAGCGGCATCCTTTGCTTCGGCGAGAGCCTTGGCAGCGGCTGCAACGTCATCGGGAGCAGCACCGAACCAGACCCAATGCGCGATCGGGAAATAGATGAACGTCACCCAGAGCAGGATGAACAGCATGCAAGCCGAGAACTTGATGCGTTCGGCAAACGCGCCGACGATCAGGGCCGGGGTGATCATCGCGAACGTCATCTGGAAGACGAAGTAAGCGAGTTCGGGGATCACAACGCCGTTTGAGAAGGTGGTGGATACCGTGGTGGCATCGACACCCTTCATCAGGGCTTTCGAGAAGCCGCCGACGTAAGGCGTCAAGCTGCCGCCATCGGTGAAGGCCATCGAGTAGCCGTAGAGCGCCCAGATGATACCGACCATGCAGACGATCGCGAACACCTGAGTGAGGATCGACAGCATGTTCTTGGTGCGGACGAGTCCGCCGTAGAAAAGTGCGAGGCCTGGAATCGACATCATGAGGACGAGCGCGCTGGACACGAGCATCCAGGCGGTGTCGCCCTTGTTCGGGACCGGTGCATCGGCGGCAAACGCCGATCCGGCAAATCCAGCAACGGCAATCGCGCCGATTGCGAGAGCTGCCAATCCCATACGAGCGGGACGTTTAAACGTCATTTGTGTTACTCCTGATTGGATGAGGTTACGCGCGAAATCAAAGTGCCGCGGCATCGGCTTCGCCCGTGCGGATACGCACCGCATGATCGAGGTTGATGACGAAGATCTTGCCGTCGCCGATCTGGCCGGTCTTTGCAGCACCGGTGATGGCTTCGATGGTCTTGTCGACCTGGTTCGAGGCGATAGCGACCTCGATCTTGATCTTGGGCAGGAAGCTCACCGCGTATTCAGCGCCGCGATAAATTTCCGTATGGCCCTTCTGCCGGCCATATCCCTTGACTTCCGTAACCGTGAGACCGTGAACGCCGATGGCGGTCAGAGCGTCACGGACCTCTTCCAGTTTGAATGGCTTGATAATCGCCATAACAATTTTCATGGATTCTTCCCCACTTGGGCCCGGCCCATACGCGCCGGGCGTTTTCGACTGAGGGTCACCACGCGAAGAACGATCACTCCACGGGCACAGCCGGGACCAATAGAATCAAATGCCGTGCCAAACCGGCCGAATTTCCTAACGGATTATGAATCCGAGAGAATTCCGGGTGTGGGGTGGGGTCGGGAATATGAGTCGTTTTGTCGCGCCTAAAAGATCGACACGAATGCCAAAAACATAGGCATGACGAGAAATTGTCGTAATGCTGCTCAGGCAGCGGGCAAAATCTCTACTGAAGCGCCTCGCCGTGCTGGGTGATATCGAGGCCTTCGACCTCCTGTTCCTGGCTCACACGCAGTCCGGCCATCGCATCGGTCAGCTTCAGAAGAATAAAGGTCATTCCGCCGGTCCAGACGAAAACGACGGCTATTCCATAAAGCTGAATCAGAATCTGGGCCGGGTTCCCTTCGAGTGCGCCCGCCGTTCCGCCGATCGCGGCGGTTGCGAAGACGCCAGCCAGCAACGTGCCGAGCAATCCTCCAATGCCGTGGATGCCGAACACATCAAGAGTGTCGTCGTACTTAAAGCGATGCTTGAGCCAGGTGCAGGCCCAGTAGCAAACAGTACCTGCAACGACGCCGATGACGATTCCATGCCAAGGCTCGACGAAGCCGGACGCAGGCGTGATCGTGCCGAGACCGGCAACCGCGCCTGAAATCATGCCGAGCACCGAAGGCTTGCGCCGCGTCAGCCATTCGATCGCGCTCCACGTCAGTGCGCCCGCGCAGGCGGCAAGATGCGTTGCGAGAATTGCCATCACGGCGCGCGAGTTCGCCTGTAACGCGGAGCCGCCGTTGAAGCCGAACCATCCGACCCACAACAGGCCGGTGCCGATGACGGCGAGTGACAGATCGTATGGCGACAGATTCTCGGTGCCGTAGCCGCGGCGGTTGCCCATCACGATTGCCGCGACGAGTCCGGCGGTACCCGCGCTGAGATGCACGACGAGTCCGCCGGCAAAATCGAGAACGCCTGCCTGTCCGAGAAAGCCGCCACCCCAGACCCAATGCGCCAGCGGCACATAGACAAGAGTGAACCAGCCGATTCCGAAAATGACGAATGAGGAAAAACGCATCCGGTCCGCGACTGAGCCGGCAACGAGCGCAACGGTGATGATCGCGAATGTCATCTGATAGATGACGAACAACGCCTCCGGCAGCGTCTTCGCGAGCGGGTTGATGCTGTCCATGCCCATGCCGCCGAGCAAGACTCGATCAAGGCTGCCAAGCCACGCGTCGTTACCGACGAAGGCGAGGCTATAGCCGTAGATGACCCAAAGAATCGAAACGATACCGACGGCAGCGAGGCTTTGCGCCATCGTGGCTAGCACGTTTTTCTTGCGAACCATGCCGGCGTAAAACAGAGCAAGACCGGGAATCGTCATCATCAGGACGAGGGCCGTCGCCACGATCATCCAGCCGGTGTCGGCGGGATCGAATTTGCCGGTGTCGGCAAATGCTGGCGATGAAATTGAGAGAGCGGAAGCGATACAGGCAAAGAGAGACAGCGGCCGCGAAGCGGCATTCTGGCGTTTCATGGTACCCCCGGCTTTATGATTGCCGCGCGGCGTCTTCGCGTCGCTTCGGCGTCTTCTGGTCTAGAAATTAAAGAGCGTCATTGTCGGTTTCGCCGGTCCGGATACGGACGGCTCCGTCGATCGGTGTCACGAACACTTTGCCGTCGCCGATCTGGCCGGTTCGCGCGCCCTTCGAGATTGCCGCAACCGCCTTGTCGGCGAGGTTGGATGCGATTGCGATTTCGATGCGCAGTTTCGGCAGGAAGTTCACGATGTATTCGGCGCCGCGATAAATCTCGGTGTGACCGCGCTGCCGGCCGAAGCCTTTGACTTCCGTCACGGTCATGCCGTGAACCCCGATATCGGTGAGGGCTTGGCGAACCTCCTCAAGTTTGAAGGGCTTAATGATGGCAGTGACAAGTTTCATGACGAAGCCTTTGCGATCTGGCCGGACGCCAGCTTGCGTCCGTGAGTTTTCGTTCTAGTCCGAATTTACCGGCAATGCGCCTGGAAAGTAGCCACGAGACGCAGTCCGGTTGCAAGGGTGTTGCAAGGGTCAAGCCTTCGGCTTGTCCGGCTCGATCCGCCGTTCACGGACGGAGCCTTCCTGCGCGACGGAGGAAACAAGCGTTCCGTCCTGTTTGAAGATCAGGCCGCGCGTGAGACCCCGGCCGCCCTGCGCGCTCGGGCTGTCCTGTGCGTAAAGCAGCCACTCGTCGGCACGAAACGGCCGGTGGAACCACATCGCATGATCGAGGCTTGCCGGCATCATCCGCTTGTCGAACAGCGTGCGGCCGTAACGCGCCATCACCGCATCGAGCAGCGAGAAGTCCGACGCATAGGCCAGCGCACACATATGAAGTGCAGGATCGTCGGGCAGTTTTGCCGCGGTGCGAATCCACACATGGATGCGGCCGTCTTCGATCTTCTGACCGAAGTAGCGTCCGAGTTCGACGGGCCTCAATTCGATAGGACGATCCGACTCGTAATAGCGGCGAATGAATTCGGGCATCTCCTTGAACATCGGCTGCTTGGAGACTTCTTCGGCGGTGAGTTTTTCCGGCGGCGGCACGTCCGGCATCTTGTCCTGGTGATTGAATGAGCCTTCTTCCTCGGCGTGGAATGACACCATGATGGAGAAGATTGCGTGGCCGTGCTGGATCGCGGTGACGCGCCGCGTCGCGTAGCTCTTGCCGTCGCGCAGACGCTCGACTTCGTAGATGATCGGAATCTGCGGATCGCCCGGCAGAATGAAATAGCAATGCAGCGAATGCGGCAGCCGGCCTTCCACAGTGCGGCACGCGGCGACCATTGCCTGGCCGATGACCTGCCCGCCGAACACGCGCTGCCAGCTCGTCTTCGGGCTGGTGCCGCGAAACAGATTTTCCTCGAGCTTTTCGATATCGAGGATCGACAGAAGATCAATCAGGCTTTTCGACATTCACCATGTTCCGATCTGCGGCGCGGTTTGCGCGCATCCGTCCGTTTTCCGCCGTCTGCAAAGCCTGCTACAACTCGTCACGAACGGGCTTTCCGAACAGCTCTTGAAGCCATATTTCACTGATCGAGTGATGTGACGCAAGGGTGCCGGGCCAAACAGGATCGCATGTCGCAACAACGCAGCATTGTCATCGGCGGCGGGGCCTTTGCCGGGCTTGGATTGGCGCTGGCATTGCGTCAGGGCCTCGGCAACAGCATTCCGGTTGTTGTCGCCGATCCGGCTTTTGCAAACCGCCCAAGCCGCGACCCGCGTGCATCCGCCATCGTTGCGGCCTGCCGCAGATTGTTCGAGACGCTCGGCGCATGGGGCGGGGTGGCTGCCGACGCGCAGCCGATTCTCGACATGGTGGTGACGGATTCAAAGCTCGACGATGTGACGCGACCGAAATTTCTGACATTCGGCGGCGAGGTCGAGCCGGGCGAACCGTTCGCCCACATGGTGGAAAATCGTCGCCTGATCGATGCTCTCGTCGCGCGCGCGGAAGCTGAAGGCATCGAGCTGCGGCCGCTTGCGGTATCGGACTATGCCGCGCGCGCAGATGGCTTGAAAGTTACGCTCAGCGACGGCGCCGACATCGACGCGATTCTGCTGGTTGCCGCCGACGGCGCGCGCTCGAAGCTGCGTGAACGCGCCGGCATCGCAACCCACGGCTGGGACTACGATCAATCCGGTATTGTCGTGACGGTCGGCCACGAACGCGACCATCATGGCCGCGCCGAAGAGCATTTTCTTCCCGCAGGCCCGTTCGCGATTTTGCCGCTGAAGGGCAACAGGTCGTCGCTGGTGTGGACCGAGAGCCGCGCGGAGGCTACGCGCATTGTCGCTCTGCCGGACGATCAATTCAAATCGGAGCTGGAGACGCGTTTCGGTTTGCATCTCGGCGAGTTGTCTGTTCTCGACAGGCCGCGCGCATTTCCGCTCGGGTATTTTGTCGCGCGCTCGTTCGTCGGCGAACGTCTCGCGCTGATCGGCGATGCCGCCCATGTCATCCATCCCATCGCGGGGCAGGGATTGAACATGGGCATCAAGGACGCCGCAGCTCTGGCCGAAGTGATCGTCGATGCCGCGCGATTGGGTATAGATCCGGGGCAGGCGGATGTTCTGGATCGCTATCAGCGATGGCGGCGTTTCGACACCGTGGCAATGGGCGTTGCGACCAATTCGCTCAACATGCTGTTCTCGAACAACTCGACGCCGCTGCGGATTGTCCGTGACATCGGTCTTGGACTGGTCGACCGGATTCCGCCGCTCAAGAGCGCGTTCATCAGGCAGGCGGCGGGTTTGTCGGGTGAAGTGCCGAGGCTCTTGCGCGGTGAGGCGCTCTAGATACTAAGACGCGCGGCCGGACGCAAAACCGGTGTCCACTTTTGCTGGCCGCGCTTTCACTAATCCAGCTTCCGCGCTTCTTCCGGCAGCATGATCGGGATGCCGTCGCGGATCGGGTAGGCGAGCTTCGCCTTGCGCGAAATCAGTTCCTGTTTGGCGCTGTCGAATTCCAGCGGCCCCTTGGTTTGCGGGCAAACCAGAATTTCCAGAAGTTTCGGATCGACGCCGCTTTCGGGCCGGTCGGTGGTCGCCATTGAATTTTGCCCCGCAATGTTCGTTGGTCGCGATGTATCACGGCTGAAAGGAAAAGTAACTGCTCGGCCGTTCACTGAAGCGGCGGATCGCCGGTTGTTCGCTTCTTGGCGAGATCCATTTCGGTCACGGCAATCAGGATTTCAGCGCGGGTTTTGAGATTCGGCGCTTCCAGAAGGGCCTGCTTTTCGGCAGGCCCGTATGGCGACATCATCGCCAGCGCATTGACCAGCGCCTCATTGGGTGCGCTCTCAATGCCTTCCCAATCGACCTTCAATTCATTGGCGCTCAAAAAATCCGTCAGCGTGTCCAGCAACGCCTGACGATCGACGTCGTCCTCGCCCTTGCGCGCGGTGAAATCGTCGACGAACGGAAAGTAGTCGACGGCGCATTGCCGGTATGGAGTCGATACGTTTTTCTCCTCGACGATCTGGAAGCGCGAAACGCCGGTGAGTTCGAGGATGTAACGGCCGTCGCCGGATTCGGCGAGTTGCGTGATACGTCCCACGCATCCGACCCTGAACAGAGAGGGCTTATCTTTATCACGCGAGTGAGAATCGTCCGGCTGGATCATTCCGATGAGGCGATGGCCGTCGCGCAACGCATCGTCGATCATTTGCAGATAGCGCGGCTCGAAAATATTCAGCGGCATCTGCCCGCGCGGCAACAGCAGCGCGCCGGACAGCGGAAACACCGGGATGATATCCGGCAGATCGGCGGGGCCTTTATATTCTGCGTTGATCGGCATCCGCTCGTTCCAGAAGGCCGCGGTTATTTCGGTTTCAATTACGAAAATAGAATCGTCGACAGTCTTTTGCGTCCTTCGACTGTTGCTTCGTCGTTTGCGCCCCACGCCTCGAAGAATTGCACGAGCTTCTTGCGCGCACCATCGTCATCCCATTTGCGATCGCGCTTGACGATCTCAAGAAGGTGAGTTGCGGCGTCCGCGCGCTTGCCTGCTGCGTTGAGGGCGACCGCGAGATCGAAACGCGCCTGATGATCGAGCGGATTGGCGGCAACCTTCTGTTCGAGATCACTAACAGGGCCGAGCGACTTCGCCTGCTCGGCAAGATCGAGCATCGTTTGTACGGCGGAGATCGCGGGATCGTTGCGTTTCGATTCCGGCACGATCGAAAGCGTCTGCTTTGCCTGTTCGAGCGAACTCGTCGCCACATAGCATTTTGCGAGACCGGCGAGCGCCGGAATATTCGTGGCCTCGAGGCCCAGCACTTCGGCGAAGATCGATGCGGCGGTTGCGGGGTCGCCGGCATCGAGCGCGGCATTCGCTTCGTTAAGAATCAGAGGAATATCGTTGCCGCCCGCATCCGGCATGCCCTGCGTGAGCTTGCCGATGAATGCGTTGACCTGGCTTTCCGGCACCGCGCCCATGAAACCGTCGGCGGGCTGTCCGTTGACGAAGGCGATCACGGCCGGAATCGACTGAATTCCCATCTGGCCCGGAATCGCTGGATGCTCGTCGATGTTCATTTTGACGAGTTTGACCTTGCCGTTGGCGGCGCGGACGGATTTTTCCAGAACCGGCGTCAGCTGTTTGCAGGGTCCGCACCACGGCGCCCAGAAGTCGATCAGCACCGGCTGACTCTTCGATTCCTCGATCACATCCTTCACGAAGGTCTGGGTCGTTGTGTCCTTGATGAGATCGGGCGGCATGGTTGCCGCAGGACCGCTGCCTTGCTCGATAATTGTCACGTAGTCCTCGTCTGCCGCCGAATTTGAGAATGAAAACCGCTTCTAGCACGGCCCGTTCGGTAAATGGCGCTGGCGCAGCGGTTTTTCAATCGTCCGGCTCCCCCATAAAGCCGTTTACTAACATTGGCTTGGCAGCAATGCGCCGGAACCGGCGGACACATAAGAAGGCCCAATCAGGTTGCATTGGCGGGCCGCATTTGGCATAGGTTTGCCCGGCGGCGCGCTTGCGCCCCGCCAATTCTCTGCGATGCGGGTGTAGCTCAGGGGTAGAGCACGACCTTGCCAAGGTCGGGGTCGAGGGTTCGAATCCCTTCGCCCGCTCCAGATAATTCTTTGGAAGTTTGGCAGCTTACGAAAGGCCGGGTCTTTGCCCGGCCTTTTCGTTTTCTCGGTCAGCTCAATTGCGATTCATACGCCTTGAGATGGGTGTAGACGATCCGCAGCAGCGGCACGTTGAGCGCGCCCTTTTTGTTCGTCTCTGCGCGATGAATCAGATCGCCGATGATCTGATCGGCTTCGATGCGCGCGTTTCCGCGGATGTCGCGAAGCATCGACGCGGTGATCGGTGAATTCGGCGCGAACAGCATTCCGCTGGTGCGTTCGAGGAATTCTGCTCGCGGACAATGCCCCGCGCCTTCCGCAACCGACGCGATCTCGGCACGCAATTCGCGAATGAAATCGGTCCCGCCCGGCGCGCCGGTAATTTGTCCGGCTGTCGCGCGCATCAATGACGTGGCTCCGGCGAGGGTCGCGAGGAACACCCATTTCTCCCACATCTCCTGAATGATGATGTCGCTGGGCCGCGACTCGAACTTCGCGCCTTGAAGCTGCGTCTCGATGCGCCTGGCGCGATCGCCTTTCGCCTTGCCGCGTTCACCGAATGTCATGCCGTGCATCGGCGTCAGCTGAATGATCTCGCCGTTCGGGCCGAGCGTCGCCGCAATCTGGCATACGCCGCCCATCACGCGGTCCAGGCCGAACTTCGCATCGAGCACGTCGAGGTGCTTCATGCCGTTGAGAAACGGAATGATCGCCGTATCCGGCCCCACCGCCGGTGCGAACGATGCCATCGCATCGTCGAGGTCGTAGGCCTTGCAGCTCAGAATGATGACGTCGAACGGCTGCTTGATATTTTTTGAGAGCATCGTGGGCGGATTGGGCTTGGTGTAGTCGCCGACCGGGCTCTTGATGACGAGACCATGCTTCGCCAGCAGGCCGGCGCGCTTCTCGCGCACAAGGAATGTGACGTCTCGCCCCGCTTCAAGAAGCCGGCCGCCGAAATAGCCGCCGGTCGCGCCAGCGCCGATGACGAGAATCTTCATATTCGCATCCACCTCTTGCTGAGCGTCCGGGACGATGCGCTGTTACCACTTTTCTCCGAACGGGCGAATCTCAAGCTCAAACGTCCACGCGGTGCGCGGCTGCTGGTAGAGCTGCCAATAGGATTCCGCAACGGAAGCCGGCGGCATCAGGAGGTCAGGATTGTCGAGTGCTTCCTTGCCCCACATTTGTTCGCGGCGCTGGCGAACCCATTCCGTATCGACGCCGGAATCGATGATGAGATGGGCGACGTGGATGTTCTTCGGTCCAAGCTCTCGCGCGGTTGCCTGCGCGACGGCGCGAAGTCCGAATTTCGCGCTGGCAAAAGCTGCATAGCCCGAGCCGCCGCGAAGACTTGCCGTCGCGCCGGTGAAGAAGATGTTGCCCTTGCCGCGCGGCAGCATCAGCTTCGCGGCCTCGCGTCCGGCAAGAAAGCCCGAATAGCAGGCCATTTCCCAGACTTTTCGGAATACGCGTTCGGTGGTGTCGAGGATCGGGAAATTGACGTTGGCGCCGATGTTGAAGATGCAGACTTCAAGCGGCGCGTGTTTGTCGGCGTCGCCGAGGAAGGAGATGATTTCCTCTTCCTTGCGCGCGTCGAGCGAGCGGCCGTAAATCTCGCCGCCCTTCGCCTGTATTTCCTTGATAAGCGGCTCGAGCTTTTCTCCGTTGCGGCGCCCGGCGAAAACCGTGAAGCCTTCGGAGGCGAATTTTTTTGCGATCTCGCTGCCGATATAGTCTCCGGCACCGATCACCGCGACAGTTGCATTTCGTTTTGCCAAGGCTTTTCTCCCGCTCGTCCGCGTTGAATTCTATCAGTTCTATTTGCCGTCGTCGCTGATAAGTCCGCCCACCAGATCCCACGCCTTGCCGTTCCATCGCTGAAGATTGAGCTGCGTGTAGAGCTTGTTGTTGGCTGGGCCGGTGTTCGCGATGATTCCCGGCAGCGACATCGGCAACACCAGTCCTTTGATGCTGCGGGTCTGCTTGAGAATGTTTTCGCGCGACAGGTCGTCGCCGCATTGCTTGAGAATTGTTTCCAGCACCACGCCCTGATGCACGCCGGTAAAATAGTTGCTGTCCGCGAGATCGGCGCCCGGCATGTATTTTTCCATGAACGCACGGTACTGCTTTACGCCCGCATCGTTCGCCCATTTCGGATCGTCTGGGTCTTTGCGGTAGGTTGCGGTCATCACGCCGGTCGAGATGTCGAGCCCTGCCGGTGCGAGCACCGCCGAAATCGAACTTGAAATCAGGTTTGTGATGAACAGCGGCTTCCAGCCGATCTCGTGCGTTTTCCTGATCGCCTGCGCTGCGAATTTCGGCGTGCCCGCAAACAGCATGACGGTCGCGCCTGAGCTGCGCAGCGACACGATCTGCGAGTCGATGGTCGGCTGGCTGACCTCGTAATTTTGCATCACCACTTTGCGGCTGAAGTCGTCCTTCAACTGGGACTTCAGCCCGTCTACGAAATCCTTACCCAGATCGTCGTTCTGATAGAGCAGCGCGATCTTGGCGTCCGGATACTCCTTTGCGATGTAGCGTGCATAAGCGCGCGACTCGGTGTCGTAGCTGGGCAGGCCGGTTGTGATGAACGGATACTCGTCGAAATTGGTGAAGCGCGTCGCGCCCGTAACGACGAAAGCCTGCGGTATTTTCTTCGCTGCGAGATATTTCGCGATGGCGAGGTTGCTCGGGGTACCGAGAGTCGAGAACATGAATGCGACTTCATCGGATTCGACGAGCTTGCGCGCGTGCTCCACCGCCTTCGATGGATTGTACGCGTCGTCGAGCGCGATCAGATTGATCTTGCGTCCGTTCACACCGCCATTGTCGTTGATGAATGTCACATAGGCGGTCAGCGACTTTCCGACCGCGCCGAGAGCGGATGCGGGGCCGCTGAACGGGAAGATCGCTCCGACCTTGATCTCGGTTGCGGTGACGCCGGGATTGTCTTCGGCGAACGCCGTGCTTGACGCGCCGGCCAGAATCGCCGCAGCCAACAGGATTCTCCTCAGCATCGCGTTCTCCCGGCAGTCGCGCCGCCCAATTTCATGGGGCGAAGCTCTGGCAGCATTAGAGTTCTAATATAGAACTGTCAATCGCGGCGAGCACGGTGAGAACAGGGCTTGGCCATTGGAATATTGGACGCCGGGTAAAGCCGAGACGCTTCTCAATTCCGAAATGAGACGTACTTTCCGTGGCTTCCGAGGATTCGCCCCGGCAGGGCCTTCGAGGGTGTTCACGCGCTCTTTAAATTGTGCGGCAGAGCAGATGCGCGTCTCGACAGGCTGATGCATGACTGGCACCACTGACGCATCAACCTTTAATGCACGGGGCCGTCATGCTGACAGTTCATCACCTCAACAATTCCCGCTCCCAGCGCGTGCTCTGGCTGCTCGAAGAGCTGGGCGTGCCGTATGAAATCGTCCGCTACCAGCGGCTGCCGTCGATGCAGGCACCGAAGGAATTGCGTGCGATTCATCCGCTCGGCAAATCGCCGGTCATCACCGATAACGGCAACACTGTCGCGGAGTCCGGCGCAATCGTCGAATACATCGTCGAGACTTACGGCAACGGCCGGATGATTCCACCGCCGAAGACGCCGGAGCGGCTGCGCTATACCTACTGGCTTCATTATGCCGAAGGTTCGGCGATGCCGCTGCTGTTGCAGAAATTGCTTTTCACACTCGCGCCGCGCCGCGCCCCAGCAGTGCTGCGGCCAATGATGAAGATGGCATTCGCGCCGCTGCTCGCACGCGTGACCGATCCGCAATTGAAACAGCACATGGCTTTCTGGGAAGGCGAACTCGCCAAAAGCGAATGGTTCGCCGGCAACGAATTTACGGCCGCCGACATTCAGATGAGTTTTCCGCTCGAGGCGGCAAAATCCCGCGCCGGTCTTGACGCGAGCTATCCTAAGGCGACGGCTTGGCTGGATCGCATCCACGCGCGCCCGGCTTACAAACGCGCGCTTGAGAAGGGCGGTCCTTACGAGATCGGGCGCTGATTAGTGCTGCACTGATCCCAGCGACGGCAGCACGCCGAGCTTGACGCCGGGCGGCGGCACATCGTCGTCCGGCACGAAGAAATCCGGCAACAGATCGACCGATTTGTCGACACGGTAAGATTCGAAATCGCGAACGCCGCTGTCGTAAAGAACCTTATCGTCGATACAGAAATGTCCTGTGAACTCACGCGACGGCTTGCTGAAGATCACATGCGCCGCGTCGGCGAGAATCTCCGGCGTCCGGCTCGAGCGAATAACCATCTCGCCGCCGAGCAGATTTCCCACGGCGGCAGTTGCGATCGGCGTGCGCGGCCATAACGCATTCACCGCGATGCCTGCGCGTTTCAGTTCGCCGGCAAGACCGAGCACACACATGCTCATGCCGAACTTCGCCATCGTGTAAGCCGTCGAGTGCTCGAACCATTTGGCCTTCATGTCGAGCGGCGGCGACAGCATCATGATGTGCGGATTTTCCGCCTTCTTCAGATGCTGAATGCAATATTTGGAAACCATGAACGTGCCGCGCGTGTTGATGCCCATCATCAGGTCGAAGCGTTTCATTTCGGTGCGCTGCGAATCGGTCAGACTGATCGCGCTGGCGTTGTTCACGCAGATGTCGATGCCGCCGAATTCCGCGACAGTCTGATCGATCGCGGCGATCACCTGCGCTTCATCGCGGATGTCGCAAACGAGCGGCAGAGCCTTGCCGCCCGCGGCCCTGATGGCGTCCGCGGCCGTGTAGATCGTGCCTTCGAGTTTCGGCTGCGGCGTCGTGGTTTTCGCGGCAATCGCGATGTTCGCGCCGTCCTTCGCTGCGCGTAGCGCAATCGCAAGACCGATGCCGCGGCTGCCGCCGGTGATGAACAGCGTCTTGCCCTTGAGTGTGGCCATGCGAATTGATCCTTCGGTCAGGCTGCGGGAAATCCGAACAGCCGGTGCGGGTTATCGACAAGAATGCGGTTGCGGAGCTTTTCGTCCGGCACCCAGTCGGCGAGCAGATCGAGCAGGTCTGAGACGCCCATCATGACGCCCCAGTTGGCGACATGCGGCCAATCCGATCCCCAGACGCATCTCTCGGGCGATGCTTCGACCAGCTTGTGAGCGAACGGAATCGTGCTGCGATAGGGCGGACCTTCGTCCATCAGGCGATAAGCGCCCGAGAGCCGCACCCACGCGCCGTCGCGAACCAGCGAAACCAGAGTCTTGAAGCCCTCGTTGTCGATTCCTTCGCTGGTCGGGAAATGCCCCATGTGGTCAACCAAAAACGGCACAGGCAGTTTCGACAGGCGCGAGACCAGCGCAGGCAATTGCCGCGCGTCGACAAGAAATTGCAGATGCCAGCCCATGTCCTTGCACAGCGCCGCGTATTGCTCGACCTGCTCGAAGCCGATGCCGCCGCCGTAAAGCACGTTAATGCGCAGGCCGACGACGCCGGCATCTTTCAAAGCTGCTTTTTCTTTTTCAGAACAATCCAGCGGTATCACTGCGATGCCGCGCAGACGGCTTTTGTTGGCTGAAAGTGTCTCGGTAAGCAGGCGATTGTCGGTGCCGTGCACGCTGACTTGCGTCAGCACGCCGTAGGTCATGCCGGTAGCGTCGAGCATCGCCAGATAAGATTTCGCCGTCGCTTCGGGGGGCGTGTAGCTGCGCTGAGGCATGAACGGATATTTCGGTGGCAGACCGATCACATGCGCATGCGTATCGACCGCGCCGCGAGGAACACTGAAACGCGTCGGCATCCTCTGAGACGATTGAGGCCCCGGACATGCCGGGGCCTCCTTCTGCGTCGATGTCATGCGATCAGCTGTCCGCGTGCAGGATTCGTCCGCGTGTTTCCGGCAGCGCGAAGGCTGCGAGGAAGAACACGACGTAAGCCAGCACCGCGAACACCGCGATGGCGTTGCCGAGCGTCGTCAGCGTGGACAGCCAGCCGACGAGGAAGGGAAACAGCGCACCGATGCCTCTGCCGAAATTGTAGCAGAAGCCCTGTCCCGAGCCGCGAAGACGCGTTGGAAACAGCTCGGTCAGGAACGCACCCATGCCGGAAAAATATCCAGAGGCAAAGAAGCCGAGCGGGAAGCCCAGCAGCCACAGAATATCGTTGGTGATCGGCAGTTGCGTGTATGCGATGATGACGGCAATCGCGCCGACCGAGAAGGTCAGGAACAGATTGCGCCGCCCGATCTTGTCGGCCAGCCAGGCACCGACGAGATAGCCGATGAACGATCCGATGATGAGCATCGCGAGATACCCTGTCGAACCGACGATCGACAGCTTGCGCTCAGTGGTGAGGAAGCGCGGCACCCAGAAGGTGATCGCGTAGTAGCCGCCCTGGCAGCCGGTGGCGGCCAATGAGGCAAGGATCGTGGTCTTGGCGATCGGGCCCGAGAAGATTTCCCAGAGCGCCGGAGAGTCGCCCTTCTTGGCGAGCTTGGCGCGGGTCTCTGCGGCGATCTTCGGCTCTTCGACGTATTTACGAAGATAGAACACCAGCAGTGCCGGCAATGCGCCGATGGCGAACATCCAGCGCCACGCTTCCTGCGCCGGCAGATACGAGAACAGCACTGCCTGCGACAGCACCGCGAGGCCCCAGCCGATGGCCCAGCCGGACTGGACCGAACCCACCGCGCGCCCGCGATATTGCGGCCGGATGGCTTCGCCCATCAGCACGGCACCTGCCGCCCACTCGCCGCCGAAGCCGAGGCCGAGCAATGCGCGCGCGACCAGAAGCTGGTCGAAATTCTGCACGAAGGCGCAGACCAGCGAGAAAAACGAGAACCAGAGAATGGTGATCTGTAGCGTTCTGACGCGGCCGATACGGTCGGCGAGATAGCCCGCGCCCCAGCCGCCGATCGCGGATGCAAGCAGCGTGACGGTGCCGGCGAGACCCGCCGTGCCTGCATCGACCTTCCACATCGCGATAATGGTGCCGATAACGAGCGGATAGATCATGAAGTCCATGCCGTCGAGCGCCCAGCCCGACGCGCACGCCCAGAACGTGCGCCTCTCCGGCACGTTCATGTCGCGGTAGAACGCGAAAAGACTGCTGTCCTCAATCGGAGCGACTTTGATCGCTTCCGTTCCTGTTGTGCTCATGATGTGGAGTGCTCCCCGAAAATGCCCCGCGGCGAATATTCGCTTAGGTCTTGCAAATCTCGCGATGGCCGCTCACCGCTGAGAATTGCACAAATCCTACGCCGATAAATCGTCGTGTCATCAGGCAAAATCAGCGGCGTGTTGTGCGGCGCGGCTTGACGAGACTAGTAGCCTGCGGCTTCCGAGCCGCGCGAACGCGGATCGGGCGCGCCGAACATTCCGTCTGGCGAAACGACGATGGAGTTGGCCGATGTCTGACCCAGCGGCTCGACGATCTTGTGCCCCTTCGCGCGCAGGGCTTCCAGCGTCTTGGCCGCGAAGCCCTTTTCTATTCTCACTTCATCCGGCAGCCACTGATGATGCAGACGCGGCGCGGCGACGGCGGCTGCGATATTCATATCGAAGTCCAGCGTGTTGAAGATCACTTGCATCACCGTCGAGATAATGCGGCTGCCGCCCGGTGAACCGGTCACTAGAATTGGCTTGCCGTCCTGGAGAACGATGGTCGGCGTCATCGATGACAGCGGCCGCTTGCCGGGACCGGGTAAGTTCGCCTCGAATCCAACAAGGCCATAGGCGTTCGATGCACCGGGCGCTGCGGTGAAATCGTCGAGCTCATTGTTGAGAAGCACGCCTGTCCCTTCTGCGACAAGCCCCATGCCATAGCTGAAGTTCAGCGTGTAGGTATTGCTGACGGCGTTGCCGAATTGATCGGCGACCGAGAAGTGTGTGGTGTTGCTGCCCTCGCGCGGCTGTGAAAGCGCGCTGTCGTTCCACGGCATCGCTTTGTCCATGCTGATCGTGGCGCGCTGTTTGGCGGCATAATCCTTTGCAATCAGTTCCGAGATCGGCGCGTTCACGAACGCCGGATCGCCGAGATAGCGCGCGCGGTCGGCGTAGGCGCGCTTCATTGCTTCTATTTCAACGTGCAGCGCGTTCACCGATTCACGGCCCATCTCGCGCAGATTGTAGCCTTCGAGAATGTTCAGGGTTTCGAGCAGTACCGTTCCGCCGGACGAGGGTTGCGGCATCGAGACAATATCGTAGCCGCGGTAGCTGCCGCGCACCGGAGCGCGGATGACGGCCTGATAGTTCTTCAGATCGTCGGCCGTGATAATTCCGCCCGCGTCCTGAATTCCCTTCGCCAGTTTTTCAGCGACGGGCCCCTGGTAAAATCCGCGCGAACCTTGCGTGGCGACGGCTTCCAACACTGTAGCGAGATCCGATTGAACCAGTGTGTCGCCTTCCTTGAAGGACGAGCCGTCGGGTTTGAGAAATATCTTCGCGCTCGCAGGCCATTTCGCGAGACGGTCGCGATAGTCCGGCAATGTGTCGGCGCTGTCGTCTGCAATGACAAAACCATCGCGCGCGAGTTTGATGGCGGGCGCAAGAAGTTCGGAGAGATTGAATTTCCCTGAACCATATTTATCCAGTGCGAGTGACAGACCCGCGACGGTGCCGGGAACGCCGATGCCCAATGCCGATTCGCGAGACTTCTTCGCATCGGGCTTTCCATCCGCACCCAGAAACATGTCGCGCGTCGCGGCGGCAGGAGCCGTCTCGCGATAGTCGATGGCGATGTCTTCCCTGGTTGCGGCCAGATGAATCATCATGAATCCGCCGCCGCCGATATTGCCTGCGCGCGGATATGTCACCGCCAGCGCAAAACCGGTCGCTACTGCTGCGTCGACTGCATTCCCGCCTTTCGCGAGAATGTCGCGGCCGATGCCTGCCGCGATTTTTTCCTGCGCGACGACCATGCCGTTGCGGGCAACGGCCGGCTTGATCGTTTCAATGGCCGGCGGCGAATAGAAGCCATGCCGGGAATCCTGCGCGAGCGCCGGCGCGGAAAGAACAGCGATTCCAACTGCCAGCGCGCGCCATTTGGTGAATATCGTCATAAGGCACTCCGGCAAATTGCACGCGGCGAAAAACCAGATAGCAATTGCAGCGCCGCACTATATGGTTTTCGCGCGTGAAGCAAAAATGCATTCGGTGATTCGGCGGGAACATTGCGCATGACTCAGACGATTTCGGCGCATGACAGTCATGCGGGGGTAAAAAGAAAATATCCGCCGCGATCTGCGGTTCTGAGCTGGGTGTTTTTCGACTGGGCGGCGCAGCCCTATTACACGCTGATTACAACCTTTGTGTTTGCGCCCTATTTCGCGACCCATGTCGCGGCGACACCGGCGGAAGGGCAGGCGTCATGGGGGTTCGCGACCGCTGCCGCCGGACTGATGATTGCGCTTCTGTCGCCGATTCTCGGTGCGATTGCCGATGCGGGCGGACGGCGCAAACCGTGGATCGCGGCGTTCGGTGCGTTGCTCGTGATCGGATCATCGTTGATGTGGGTTGGACGCCCCGGCGATCCGCAGGTCATCACGCCCGTTTTGATTGCCTACATCATCGCGACGCTTGGCGCGGAATTCGCAACCGTCTTCAACAATGCAATGATGCCGACACTGGTGCCGCCTGAGCGGATCGGAAGACTGTCCGGCGCGGGATGGGCGACAGGCTACATCGGCGGGATTATCTGCCTTATCATTGTGCTCGGATTTCTCGCTGCGAATCCCGAGACCGGCAAGACGCTGTTCGGCGTGATGCCGTGGTTCGGCCTCGATCCGAAAATGCATGAAGGCGATCGCGTCGTCGGACCGTTCACTGGACTTTGGTTTATTATCTTCGTGCTGCCGTTATTTTTCTTCACGCCGGATTTGGCGAAGAAAACACCGGCGCTCGGCGCGGTGCGTGAAGGCCTGCGCGAATTGCGCGAGACCCTGTCGACGCTGCCGCAGCGTCCGGCACTGCTCACTTTTCTCATCGCCAACATGGTTTATACGGATGCGCTGGTCGCATTGTTCGCGTTCGGCGGAATTTATGCCGCGGGCACGTTTGGCTGGCAGACAATTCAAATTGGCTCGTTCGGTATTCTGCTTGCGATCTCCGGCACCATCGGCGCATGGCTCGGCGGAAAGCTCGACGACAAATTCGGGCCGAAGCGCGTGATTGCATGCAGCATGCTGTTACTGTTGCTGTCGATTGCGGCGATCCTGTCGATCGATCGCGACCGGCTGTTCTTCATGTTTCCGGTCGCGCCTCCGGCGCCGGGCGGCAAACTGTTCGGCGCGCCAGCCGAGCAGGCCTATATGGTGCTTGGCTTCCTGATCGGCGTCGCGGCGGGTCCGTTGCAGGCGGCGTCGCGCACGCTGCTCATTCGGCTGGCTCCCGAAGAGCGCATCACGCAGTTTTTCGGATTATTCGCGCTGTCGGGGAAAGTGACGTCGTTCATGGCGCCGCTCGCGGTCAGCATCGTCACCGCGATGACATCGAGCCAGAAATCCGGCATGGCGGTGCTGGTCGTGTTCTTCACCGCCGGATTTATTCTGCTGATGCGCGTTGAGGATCGCCGCGCGCCGCGCTGACTAGTGCCGGAAATGCCGCGTGCCGGTGAAGACCATGGCGATGCCGTGGTCGTCCGCCGCCTTGATGACTTCATCGTCGCGCATTGAGCCGCCCGGCTGAATGACGGCGGTCGCACCGGCTTCGATGGCGACGAGCAGACCGTCGGCAAACGGGAAGAATGCATCCGAGGCGACAACCGAGCCTTTGGTCATCGGCGCTGCAAGTTTCAATTCCTTGGCGGCATCCTCGGCTTTTCGCGCGGCGATGCGTGCTGAATCCACGCGACTCATCTGTCCCGCACCGATCCCGACAGTCGCCAGATCCTTCGCGTAGACAATCGTGTTGGACTTGACGTGCTTGGCGACACGGAACGCAAATTTCAGATCGCGCATTTCGGCGTCAGTCGGCGCGCGTTTCGTCGCAACTTTCAGCGTCATGTCATCGACCACCGCATTGTCTCGCGATTGAACGAGAAGTCCGCCCGCAACGGTTTTTGCGGTTAATCCGACAGCACGCGGATCGGGCAAGCCACCGGCAAGCAATAGCCGCAGGTTCTTTCGCTTGCCGATGATCGCGACGGCTTCATCGGTTGCATCGGGCGCGATGATGACTTCGGTAAAAATTCCAGCGACCGCATTCGCCGCCTCCGCATCGAGCGTGCGGTTGAAGGCGATGATGCCGCCGTAAGCCGACGTCGAATCGCAGGCGAGCGCCTTCTTGTATGCGCTGGCGAGATCGCTACCTTCCGCGACGCCGCACGGATTGGCGTGCTTGACGATGACGCAGGCAGCTGTGCGCTTGGCATCGAATTCGCCGATGCATTCATAGGCGGCGTCGGTGTCGTTGATGTTGTTGTAGGACAGTTCCTTGCCCTGAAGCTGCCGCGCCGTCGCGACTCCGGGGCGCTTCTCCGGCGTCTTGTAGAATGCGGCATTCTGATGCGGGTTCTCGCCGTAGCGCAGCGCCTGAATGAGCTTGCCGCCGACGGTGCGGAAGTCTGGCGCGTCAATTTTCAATTTCGATGCAAACCAGTTGGAGATCGCGGCGTCGTAGGCAGCGGTACGCGCATAGGCTTTCGCGGCAAAACGCTTGCGGAGAGTGAGAGTTGTTGAGCCCTGATTGGCGTTCAACTCGTCAAGCACCGCCTGATAATCGGACGGCTCGACTACGACCGCAACGTCGTCGTGGTTTTTCGCGGCGGCACGGATCATCGCCGGGCCGCCGATGTCGATATTCTCGATGCAGTCTTCTTCGGACGCGCCTTTATCGACAGTCGCCTCGAACGGATAAAGATTGACCACCAGAAGATCGATCGGCGCGATGCCGTGATCCTTCATCGACTTTGCATGCTCGGCATTGTCGCGTATCGCGAGCAGCCCGCCGTGGACGTTGGGGTGCAGCGTCTTGACGCGCCCGTCCATCATTTCGGGAAAGCCGGTCAGTTCGGAGACATCCATCACCTTCAATCCGGCGGCGGCGATCGCCTTGGCCGTGCCGCCGGTGGACACCAATGCAACGCCGTGTTTGGACAGCGCCGTCGCGAACTCGATCAGGCCGGTTTTGTCGGAAACGGAAAGCAAGGCGCGCGTCACGCGGCGCGGATGGTCGGTCATGTCGAGGGTCCTGCTGTTATGCCGTCGCGTAGCATGGTTTGCGGGCCGGCAAAACCTCTACTTAAAGCGGCAGTTCCGGCTCGCGCTTGGCGTCCCGGCGCGCATTGGTGACGGACGCCGAAGCCGAGGATCGGACAAAACTCCAGCGGATACTGGCGGCGCTTTTAAGATGCTGGCGGATGACAAGCTGTGAGGTGCGCCGCGGGCCGTCGGCGGCAGCGAGAAAAACGCTGTCCTCCAGGTCGACCTTGTCGTCCATTGCTTCGAAAGTCCACACGTCGCGGTTCGGCAGAACCAGCATCGCACCGCGCCCGTCGCGCAGCCGGCTGGCCTTGACCGAGGGATGAAGATGAAAGCGCAGCACATAGTCGTCGTCGCGGCCTCGCGGCGAGGAGCCTGGCGCATTGATGAGTTCATCTTCGCCGTCCAGGCGCGAGCCATCGTTCGACAGCATGATGACCCGCTGATGCGCGACACCGAACGTCCGCGCATATCCGTCATGGGTCGCGGTGAGAAGCACGCCGCGATTGGCGGCTTCGCGAAACGCGCTGACTTTCGACGGCCCGCTGACGATCGGCGCGCCTTGCAGCATGCGCTTCATCGCAGTCAGTTCGACAAATTGGCAGGACGATGTCTCGTGATAGGTCAGGGTGGAATGCGCAGGCGTGCTGCGCGCGAAACTGCGCCAGTTGTCGCGGCCCGTGGAAGGTATTCCGCAATTCACGACGATGCGGCACGCGCCCGATGACAACTCGAACGACAAGCAACCTGCGTGCGCGTCGCGGCTGAGGGCAGGCGGCGGCGGCGCGCCGCTGTCCATGATGACGGCAGTATTTCCGGCGTCGAGCCGCTGAAAGCCGCTATGCGGCATGCTCGCCATCGGGATGCCGTGCGTGTCGTCATAGGCCAACAGCGTCGCAAGCAGGCCGGGCGGCGCGCTGCTCATGCCGTTGAACAATGCGAAGCTGCCGTCGCCGTGACGGAAAAACCGCAGCATCGGCATCATGCGATCGATCGCATTCAGCAGTGCCGGAGGCGGTGCGATATTTCTCGCCGCGAACGTCTGACGCAGAGGTAACAGATCCGGCAGCAGTTCGATCAGCGCACCGGGATTGCGCGAGATGTGTCCGCCATCGGGGAGAATCTGGCGCTGCAATTCTTCCGACAGCTTCCGTGTCGCCGTGCGGATATGTTTGACCTGATTGGCGAGGCAGAGCGATGCGTAGGACAGCGCGATCAGAACCTGAAGCCGCGGCACGCCGTCGGGAATATCCACGATCGTGTAGCGCAGATAGCGAATTTCGCGCGTCAGCACGCGCAGATAGCGGCGGTAGAATTTTCCATCGGCGTCGTTCAGCACCAAAGGTGCCTGCGACAGCAGTGAGATAATGCGCCGCGCCAGCACGTCGGCGCGCCAGCCATTGCCGCTCTTGCGCACCGGCTTCGACATCCACTCATCGATCAGCGAGCGCGCATTGGCGCGCGTGATCGCCGAATCCGCCGCACGCAGATGGCGCAGCCAGCCGAAACCGAGAAGTGCTGCTTCCCAGTCGTCTGACGGCGGATCGAAATCGAAAATCGAACGGCCGTGCGAGGTGACGATCTTGCCGGCGAACACGAATCGTCCCGCGTAGATTTCAGTCGCGCGCGTGGCGTCGAGGGTGCGCAGCTCGTTCGGCGCAATCAGCAGGCGGTCGGTGCGGCCGGGCCAGAAGCGGGACAGCGCAACGGTCTGCCCGCTGGCGTGCGCGAGCACTTTGCGTGCGGCGCGGCCAAGCAGCAGGGACGAGATTCGTGTTCGTTGAGCGATTGCCAATTCGCCTTTGCCCCGAGAAGATTCCCGGCCATCCTTTTAGTCCGGAAACGGCAGCAAGACACCCCATTGACGCGCGCGAGACTGCGCGCCTTCTGCCGATTTGCGGAAAATTTATGCGTCAACCCGGCGATTTGCCGGATCAGGATTTGATGAGTCGCGCTGCGTAGAAGCCGTCAAGCCCGGCAAGACGCGGATCCTTGTTCGGGAGGTGACAGGGGAGAGTGCGCACGTCGCCGTCTCGCGTCACAATCTCGCTCAATCCCGCGACTTCGCCGGCGGACACGGGCACGCGCCGCACGCTCGAATCGGCGGCGAGAAGTGATTGAATCTGTCGCTCGCCTTCCTCAGGTTCGAGCGAGCAGGTGCAATAGACCAGCATGCCGCCGGGCTTAAGAAGTGTGACGGCCTTTTGCAGCAGTCGGGTTTGGAACGCCGAGAGTGTGCCGATGTCGGCTTCCTGCTTCAACCAGGCCACGTCGGGGTGGCGGCGAATGGTTCCGGTGGCCGAGCAGGGCGCATCAATCAGAATTCCGTCGAACAGTTCGTCCGGCTGCCATTCCGTCGCGTCGGCAACCACGGTCTTTGCTTCGAGCGCCAAACGCGCGAGATTGCTTTTCAGCCTTGTGACGCGATTGGGCGAACGGTCGATGGCCGTGACGTTTGCGCCGGCGTGGGCGAGTTGCGCGGTCTTGCCGCCGGGCGCGGCGCAGAAGTCCGCAACGGATTTTCCTTTAATGTCGCCGAATAGCCGCGCGGGAATTGCGGCAGCCGCATCCTGCACCCACCATTGCCCGTCATCGAAGCCGGGAAGCATCGTCACCGATCCGTGTATCAGTGAGCGCACCGAGCCCGTCGCCAATACCTCGCCGTGCAATCGTCCAGCCCACTCGGCCGCATCCGATTTCACGGTGACATCGAGCGCGGGCTCGAAACTCAATGCTGTAGCCATCGCGCGCGTATTTTCCTCGCCGTAGGCTGCGATCCATCGATTCACCAGCCACGGCGGCAGATCGAGCATTTGCGATCCGACTTCATCGATCAGCGGCTGGCCTTCGCGCGCGCATCGGCGCAACACCGCGTTGACCAATCCGGAATATTTCGCGGCGCGACGATCCGACTGCACAAGCCGTACCGACAGATCGACCGCGGCATGGTCGGGGACGTCCATCCAGAGAATTTGCGCGGCACCGATCAGAAGCGCGCTTTGCGCGCGTGGCGCATCGGTCGGAATGCCGCGATCCAGCAGGCGCGACAGGACGTGTCCCAGCGTGCCGAGCCGCCGCAGAATGGTTGCGACGAGGCGGCGCATCAGCGCGCGGTCGCGATCCGACAATGTTTTCAATCCGGGATGAGCGGCCGGGCCGTCAAGCTGCTCGTCGAGCATGCGGTGTTTGTGCAGAACGCCGTCGAGAATATCGGCCGCGATCCGGCGCGCTGCGAGGCCGGGAACCTCGGTCGGCGGGGCGTATCGCGATGGCTTCATGCGGGACAAACTTCAACTGGCGGGCAAGACACAAAACATCAGTGACACGAGAATATGCCAAATGTAAGAATCGTTTTATGCGGTCTTGATTGCGGGCTGTTTGAACCGATCTGTTCTTGGTAGTTTGAGCCGAAATTTTACCGTGATGACAGATAGCGAAAACTCAAAGCCCGCCGCCAGGAAGCCGCTATCGCCGCAGGCAAAGCGGGCGCTCGCGGAAGCCGATGCGCGGCGCAAGGAAGCAGCAAAATCTGCTGCGCCAAAGAGTCCGAAAGAAATTCAGGGCCCTTCAGGACCGGAGCCGACACGTTTCGGTGATTGGGAACGCAAGGGCGTCGCGTCGGACTTCTGATCTTCTGATGCTAACAAAAAACCGCGCAGACGCGCGGCTTTCTAATTCCACAATAGATGCGATCAGCGCGAAGTGACGTAGACTGGCGTGCCGACCGAGACACGCTCGAACAGATCGCTGATGTCCTGATTATACATCCGCACGCAGCCGTAAGAAACGTAACCGCCGATCGAGTTCGGAACGTTGGTGCCGTGAATGGCGTATTCGCCGCCCGCAAGCGTCATGGCGGCAACGCCCATCGGATTGCGTGGCGAGCCGCCTTCGATCACGTCAGGCAGGCGCGGATTATCGCGCTTCACGTCGGCTGGGGGAGACCAGGCGGGGTTGCGATACTTTCCGTCGATGCGGGTCGATCCGGCCCATTGCTTGCCGGGCTTGCCGACGCCGACCGGATAGCGAACCGCATAGCCATCGCCGAGCACGAGATAGAGACGGCGCTCGTTGGTCTTCACAACGATAGAGCCTGCGGAATAGCCATTCGGAGAATGGACGAGATCGGGGCGGGCCATTGCGGCCGTCGATCCAATCGCCAATGCGGCAAACGCCAATGCAACCTTACGCAACATCGCAAACTCCAGAGACTGCTAACTTTATTCGTAGCGAATTCATTAACCAGCATTGTGCCGCAGAGGCTTCAACAGCCGGTTTCCGCCCGGCCATTGAAAGAAAATCCTGCAAACAAAGTAAATGACTTGGAAACAACACACGCCGCCAAACCGGAGCTTGGCGGCGTGCATGTGCTGACAATGCCGTGAAGGCGCGTGGAACTATGCGCTCTTTCGATTTTGCCGATTATTGACGAGATCGGTGACGACGGCGGGATCGGCCAGCGTCGTGGTGTCGCCCAATGCGCCGGATTCATCCTCGGCGATCTTGCGAAGGATGCGCCGCATGATCTTGCCCGAACGTGTTTTCGGCAGGCCGGGTGCAAACTGAATGAGATCAGGCGAGGCAATCGGCCCGATGTCTTTTCGTACCCACGCGACCAGATCCTTGCGCAGTGCTTCGGTCGGCTCGACGCCTTTCATTAAGGTCACATAGGCGTAGATGCCCTGTCCCTTGATGTCGTGCGGATAGCCGACGACCGCGGCCTCCGAGACGGCATCGTGCGCCACCAGCGAGCTTTCGACTTCCGCCGTGCCCATGCGGTGGCCCGACACGTTGATGACGTCATCGACGCGGCCGGTGATCCAGTAATAACCGTCGGCGTCGCGGCGGCAGCCGTCGCCGGTGAAGTATTTGTTCTTGTAGGTCGAGAAGTACGTTTGTTCAAAACGCGCGTGGTCGCCATAGACCGTGCGCATTTGTCCCGGCCACGACTTAGCAATACAGAGATTGCCGGTGCACTCGCCTTCGAGAACCTTGCCGTCGGCATCGACAATTTCAGGCACGACGCCGAAGAACGGTTTTGTCGCCGAGCCGGGCTTCTGCGCAATCGCACCGGGCAGCGGCGTAATCAGAATGCCGCCGGTTTCGGTCTGCCACCATGTGTCGACAATCGGGCAACGCTCATCGCCGACGACGCGGTGGTACCATTCCCACGCTTCGGGATTGATCGGTTCGCCTACCGAACCAAGCAGGCGGAGACTCTTGCGCGATGTCTTCTTCACCGGATCGTCGCCCGATTGCATCAGCGCACGGATCGCCGTCGGCGCCGTGTAGAAGATGTTGACCTTGTGCTTGTCGATCACGTTCCAGAAACGCGAATTGTCGGGATAGTTCGGAACGCCTTCGAACATCAGCGTGGTCGCACCATTGGCAAGCGGGCCGTAGAGAATGTAGCTGTGACCCGTCACCCAGCCGACATCCGCCGTACACCAGTAGATGTCGCCTTCGTGATAATCGAACACGTACTGATGCGTCATCGACGCGAAGGCGAGATAGCCGCCGGTAGTGTGCAGCACGCCCTTCGGCTGGCCGGTGGAGCCTGAGGTGTAGAGAATAAACAGCGGGTCTTCGGCGTTCATCGGCTCCGACGGGCAATCGGTATTCACCATCGCCGCCGCTTCGTGGTGCCAGACGTCGCGCACAGGATCCATATCGATCTTGCCGCCCGTACGTTTGACGACGATGACGTGATCGACGCCGCCGCCGTTCTTGGCGATAGCCGCATCGACGTTGGCTTTGAGCGGAATTTTCTTGCCGCCGCGCAGACCTTCGTCGGCCGTGATGACGACGCTCGACTTACAATCTTTCACACGTTGAGCAATCGAGTCCGGTGAGAAGCCGCCGAAGATCACCGAATGAATTGCGCCGATCCGCGCGCAGGCCAGCATCGCGTAGGCTGCTTCGGGAATCATGGGCAGATAGATCGTGACGCGATCGCCCTTGGCGACATTCCGCAGCCGAAGGATGTTCGCCATCTTGCAGACTTCGTCGTGCAATTCGCGATAGGTGATGTGCTTTGAATCTTTCGGATCGTCGCCTTCCCAGATGATGGCAACCTGATCGCCGCGCTTGTCGAGATGGCGGTCGATGCAGTTATAGGATGCGTTGAGAACGCCATCCTCGAACCATTTGATTGAAATCTTGCCCGGTGCGAACGAGACGTTCTCGACCTTGGTGAAAGGCTTGACCCAACTCAGGCGCTTCGAGGCTTCTTCGCCCCAGAATTTCTCGCGATCATTGACCGAACGCGCGTACATGTCGCGGTATTTCGCTTCGTCGATCCAGGCGTGCTTCGCCCATTCAGGCGATACTTTGTAAATCTTGTCGGACATAGTTTCCTCCACGCAACTCACCCGCATCACAACACGCGCGCGGCGTTATTCTTGTTGGCGCCATTATGCGCTTTTGGGCATGACCGGGACAAGCCGCAACGGATAGGACTTTTGTCGGCCCTTGTGAAACCGTCAAGGATGCCGGCGATTTCCCGCCCTTTGAGGCGCTATTTGAGCAGCGTCCAGACAGCCGTTTTCTTGATTTCGGCGTCCTCAAGCTCGCGCGTCACGGGCACACTGTAGTCGGCGATTTTCCGCAGTTTTTCGCGCGGCAAATAGCTGCGGCCGGGGTCGCCGATCAGAATTGTCGCACCCCGCGCAGCGTGGCGGCTCAAGAAATCGAATGCGCGGACAGCCGTATCGCGCTCGTAGAAAATATCGCCGGCGAGGATTACGTCCCAATCCACGCCAGCCTGCGAGACCAGCAGGTCGTCGGCAATTGCCGTCAAGACGACGCCATTTTCGATTCCGTTCAGCGCGGCCGCAACGAGAGCGAACTCATCGATGTCCGAGATCGTAACGGCAGAGGCACCTGCCTTCATCGCGGCGATCCCGACAAGCCCCGAGCCGCTGGCAAGATCGAGCACGGTTTTGCCGCGCACGAGTTGCGGATGATCGAGGACGTGACGCGCCAGTGCCTGACCGCCGGCCCATGCGAAAGCCCAGAATGGCGGCGGCAGACCTTCCTCGCCGAGTTGTTCCTCGGTCTTGTGCCAGAGCGGCACGGCCTCATCCGCGACGTAAATCGAAATCTCCGGCACCAGCGGCACCGGACGCAGCCGCGTGTTGGCGCGGATGAAGGCGTCTTTGTCGGCGATAACCCGATTCGTCAAAACCCGAACGCGCCGATGATCGCACCCATGATGAGCATCACGCCGAGCCAGTGACCGGCATCGATCAAAGTCAGCAGCGGTTTGCGATCCGCGAACGCGTAATTGGTCGTCATCGTGGTCAGCATGAATCCGAACCACATCAGCGCGCCCCACGCCAGGCCGCTTTTGATCGTGACGGCGCCTGCGCGAATGATGAGTGCTGCAAGGATCGACGCCATGACGAGTTCGGCGATGAACGAGATGATGAACGGCGTCGCTTTCGCGAGACTGGATTTGCGAGAACGTTTCACCTGCGCCGCTGTCTTGCCCTGCGCCTTGAGCCACATTTTTCCGAGTGGAGTGTAGTAGGCCGCGCCGAAGAACCACGCAGCAATGGCGGCGACGACAACCGCGACGACATTCACGCCATACAAAATCATCTCAGCCCTCCGGGGTTAAAGTCCGCCCATCTTGCAGATCAATTTCCATTCGTCGGCCTTCACGCTGCCGACCGATAGCCGCGACTGTTTGAGCAAATCCATATTCGCCAGCGCCTTCTCGACCTTGATCGCGGCCAGTGTCACCGGCTTCTTTAGCGGCTTGTCGGCGGCGATGTCGACGCAGACGAATTTCCCCGTCTTGTCGCTTGGGTCGGGATAGTGCTCCTTGACGATCTCGACGATGCCGACGATCTCCTTGCCTTCGTTGGAATGATAGAAGAATGCGCGGTCGCCCTTCTTCATCTTCATCATGTTGAGCTTGGCGGTGTGGTTTCGCACGCCGGTCCAGGCTTCGCCCCTTGCGCCTTTGGCGACCTGCTGATCCCACGACCACGCCGACGGTTCGGACTTCATCAGCCAGTATGCCACGAACTTATCCTTCCGCCTTGAATGGCCGCGTCAGCAGCATCTCAATTGCTTCATTCACAGTGAGCGCGCCGCCAAGCACGGCGGCGACCGCGCTTGCGACCGGCATGTCCACTTTCTTCTCGCGCGCGAGTTCGACAAGAACGGGCGCGGTGAATTCGCCCTCGCTCAGTTTGTCGCGGGCCGGCGTATCGCCGCGGCCCAGCGCCATGCCGAAGGAAAAATTGCGCGACTGCGTGCTCGAACAACTCAGCACCAGATCGCCGAGCCCCGAGAGACCGGCAATTGTTTCCGGCTTTGCGCCGCAGGCCACGCCGAAACGCATCAGCTCGGCAAAACCGCGCGTCGTCAGCGCCGCCAGCGCCGATGCGCCGAGTTTCTTGCCCGCGACAATTCCTGCGGCGATGGCGAGAACATTCTTTGCCGCTCCGCCGATCTCGACGCCGCGAACATCGCTGGAATGATAAGGGCGGAATGTGTCCGAACCGAGCGCATGGACCAGCGCCTCGGCGATCGCAGCGTCCTTCGCTGCAAGCGTTACGGCGGTCGGCAATCCTTGCGCGACATCGCTGGCGAAGCTCGGCCCCGACAGAATGGCGGGCAATGCGTGCGGCACGACCTCCGAAATAATCTCGGTCATGAACCTATGCGTGCCGCGCTCGATTCCCTTTGCGCAGACGACGACGGGCGTTCCTTTGGCGAGAGACGGCGACATCGCCGCCGCCGCCTGCCGTAAACTTTGCGCCGGAGTGACAAGCAGCAACGCGTCCGATTTTGCCGCGTGCGAAATGTCGCCGGTGATTGCGATGTTTCTGGCAATCTGAATTCCGGGCAGGCGCGGATTTTCGCGGCTGCGCGACAGGGTCTCGGCAATTGTCGCGTCACGTGCATAAAGAGTGACATTGCGTCCCGCCCGCGCCGCTGCGTTCGCCAGCGCCGTTCCCCACGCGCCCGCGCCGATCACCGCTATGTTTTGATACAAGGCCATCCGGACTTTCGTTTGTCAGTGCTGCGCGCGCGTCCTGGCGAATTTCGCCGGCGTCGGCGTTTCTTCGTCGAGCCGCCAGCGTGCGCGCGGCGCGCTGTCCATATCGTCGAGCATTCCAAGTGCGAGACGTTCGGCGCCGGCCCATGCGATCATCGCGCCGTTGTCGGTGCATAGAGCCGGCGGCGGAATGATGAGCGTCGTTTGCGCTTTGGATGCGATGTCTTGCAGAGCGTTGCGGATGGCGAGATTTGCGGCAACGCCGCCAGCAGCGACGAGCGCACGCGGAAGTCCGAACTGTTCCTGGAATAATCGAAGCCCGACAGTGATGCGATCCACGGTGAGATCGAGAATGGCCGCCTGAAACCCGGCGCAGAGATCGGCGACATCCTGTGCCTTCGGCTCGATGAGGCGCGCGGCCTCATTGCGAACTGCGGTTTTCAAACCCGATAGCGAGAAGTTCGCATCGGGCCGCCCGAGCATCGGACGCGGAAATTCAAATCGCTTCGCATCGCCGAGCATCGCGGCGCGCTCGACCTGCGGTCCGCCGGGATAGGGCAGGCCCAGCATTTTCGCGATCTTGTCGAAAGCCTCGCCCATCGCGTCATCGAGCGTGGTGCCGAGCCGGACATATTTGCCCACACCAAGCACTGCGACGATTTGCGTGTGTCCGCCCGATGCGAGAAACAGACAGTACGGGAATCCAAGCCCCGATGTCAGGCGCGGCGTTAGCGCATGCGCCTCAAGATGATTGACGGCAATCAGCGGCGTCTTGCGAACGAGCGCGATGGCCTTCGCTGTTGTCAGCCCCACAATCACGCCGCCGATCAGTCCCGGCCCCGCCGCAGCTGCGACCGCGCTCAGTTTGTCGAAGCCGATTTCCGCCTCGGTCATGGCTTTGCCGATGATGCCATCCAGCATGTCGACATGGGCGCGCGCTGCGATCTCTGGCACGACGCCGCCATAGGGGGCATGTTCGGAAATCTGCGAACGCACGACATTGGAAAGGATCCGTCCGCCGCCGTCAGGCAGACGCTCGACCACGGCCGCTGCGGTTTCATCGCAGGTGGTTTCGATCCCAAGCACCAATGTCCGCTTGCCGGCTGCCAAAGTCCGCTCTCGATTTTCCGTTGTGAATTCTTGTCTTGCCTTCGCCGCGAAACAGGCGCTTTCCTGACATTGCCGCCTGCCCGGAGGTCATATCGTGAATTCGTCATGTCGGCCATCTTTTCACCGGCTAATCTGCGCCGATGTGACAAAGGCTTGAAGGCATGGCCGTCCTCGTAACCCGCCCGGCGCCGGACAATGAGAAGACTGCGAAAGTGCTTGCCGCGCGGGGGTTCGAGCCGCTGCTGTCGCCGACGCTGCGGTTCGAGGCGATGCCGTTCTACGACGATCATGGCGCGGCCTATGACGGCGTGATTCTGACGAGCGCCAACGCGGTGCGCGCGCTTCGCGATCACGAGTTCAATTCCAGACTGGTCGGTCTGCCGTCGTTCGCTGTCGGCGAGCACACGGCGGAAACGGCTCGGCAAGCGGGATTCACCAACATCATTGCGGCGAAAGGCGACGCAGGCGTCTTGCGCGACGTCATCGCCAAAAGCGCGGCCTCCAAAGTCATCAGGAAGGGAGCGACCCTTTGTTATATTGCGGGGGCGGATCTCGCCCGCGATCTCGCGGCCGAACTCGGCCAGCTCGGCTTTACCGTCATTACCCACACCGCCTATCGCATGATCCCGGTCGAAACCTTACCGCTTGAGACAACGGAGGCGTTCCGGACCGGACTCATCGGGGCCGTGCTGCATTTTTCCCGCCGCAGCGCGCGTGCGTTCGTTGCTGCCGTAAGGTCGGGCGGCGTCGAGGTGTCTGCACTGGCTCTGCCGCAATACTGCATTTCCGACGCGGTCGGGATGATATTGCGCGATGCGGGCGCGATGAAGGTGACGATCGCTGCTGCGCCGAACGAGGACGCATTGATCGGTACTTTGGCCGAGGGCTTGAAACGGCCTTGATGGGACTCGAATCTGCTAGGCTATGACGACACATATGGGTTCCGATGGACGACGATAAGCAGGACGACACAGCTTCGCCGGGCAGCGCGCGCAAGCGCCCGCCGCCGACTATCGACCTGACGGCGGCGAGCGTGTCGGACAGTTCAAGCGGCTCCGGTCAATCGGGGCCGTCGGCATCGTCTGAGCAGAAACCGCGTAAATCCTGGCGCGACCGGTTTGCCGCGATGCGAGCAGCGATGACGCCGCGATTTCGTAAATCGACGGCGTCTGTCCCCAAGCAGCCGAAGCCTGTCCGCAATGCATTCTTGTCGATGCTCGTCGCAGGTTTCACCGGCGCGATTGCGGCGCTGCTCGTTCTCGGCGCGTGGTGGTTTGCGGATTCATCCGGCGGGTCGAGCCGCATCCTGTCGCGCTTTCCATCGACCACCGCCAAAAGCGACATGGAGTCGCCGGGCAAGCGCGTGACCAAGGCCGACGCGAAAGCACCGGTATCGTCGCCCGATCCGGCGTTTACGGCGCGCATCGATGCGCTGGAAAAATCCGTCGCGTCGCTGCGCTCAGACCTCGACGAGATCAAGGCGGCGCCGGCGCCTGCTCCCGATACCAGCGCAATCGAAGAACGGATGTCGAAGATCGAGCGGGCAACCGTTGCGCTGACCGGCGAAATGGCTTCAACGCAAAAGGCCGCGTCGGACGATCCGCGCTTGCGGCGCATCGCGGTTGCCGCGACGCTCGATGCCGCTGTCAACCGTGGCGAGCCTTATGCGGTCGCGCTTTCCGCCGCCAGGTCGGCGGCCGATGACGCGTCGATTCTTCAGCCGCTCGATCAGTTCGCGGACAAGGGAGTTCCGCCGGCGTCTGTATTGAATCGCGAACTGATCGGGCTGCTCACTCCGACAAAGCCGCCGCCGCCGCCGCCGCAGCCGTCAGGCGTGCTTGATCGGCTGACGCAGAGTGCGTTGAAGCTCGTTCGCGTCCGCCGCGTCGATGACGATGAAGCCGCAAGAATCGCCGCCAGAGCCACAAGCGCCGCGCGCCGTGACGACCTCGCCGCCGCACGCCGTGAGATCGAGCCGTTGTCGGGGCCGGATCGCGCGCCGCTTGCGGCTTGGATCGAAAAAGTCGACGCGCGCGAAGCGGCGCTGGCGGCAGCGAGGCAATTTGCATCGAATGCAGCGGCCACGCTTCCGAAACCGGCGCAGTAGGAACAGACATGATCCGCATCATCCTGTTTCTGTTCTTTGTCGGCGCGGTTGCTCTCGGTCTTGCAATCGTCGCGGATCAGGGCGGCGATGTGTCGTTGCAATGGGGCGCGTGGCGTGCCGATCCGCCGGTGCTGGTGTTTCTGCTCTGCGTGGTGCTGACGGCTGCCGCGCTCATTCTGACGTGGAGTTTCGCGCGCGGCATTTACCGGATGCCGGGCCGCATCCGACATTCGCGTCACGAACGCCGTCAGGCCAAAGGCCGCCACGCCATTACGCAGGGTCTGATCGCGATAGGGACCGGCGATCATTTCGCAGCACGGCATCACGCCGATGTTGCGCGCCGCCTTGCGCATCACGATCCGCTGGCGTTGCTGCTCCATGCCCAGTCGGCGCAGTTGAATGGCGACCGCGACGGCGCGCAGCGTGCGTTTCACGCGCTGGCCGAGCGCGAGGACACCCGCGTATTGGGTCTGCGCGGTTTGTTCATCGAGGCGCAGCGCCGCGACGATGCGCTGACTGCGGTGGCAATGGCGGAAGAAGCGTTAAAGACAGCGCCAGCATCTGCGTGGGCCTCGCATGCGGTTCTCGGATTCCGTTGCAGCCGTGGCGACTGGGACGGCGCGCTGCAAATCCTCGAAAACGATCTCGCATCGGGCTTGATCGATCCGATTCCTTATAAACATCAACGCGGCGTGTTGCTGACCGCGCGCGCGCTCGATCTGGAAACGTCGGATCGCGACAAATCGCGCGAAAGCGTAATGGAGGCTGTGAAGCTCGCGCCGACGCTCGTTCCCGCCGCGACGCTCGCAGCAAAATTCTTGAGCGAGTCGAATCAAACCCGCCGCGCGATGCGCATCGTGGAAGTTGCGTGGACCGCCCAGCCGCATCCCGATCTCGCCGATGCCTACGCGCATATTCGTTTGGGCGACTCGGCCGTGCAGCGTCTATCCCGCGTCGAGTCGCTCGCAGCGAAAGCACCTTCGCATATCGAGAGCGCACTCGCGGTCGCGCATGCCGCCATCGAGGCCAGCGAATTCGCCAAGGCGCGCGATGCCCTCAAGCCTTTCATCGATGCGCCGACGCAGCGTGTCGCGTTGCTGATGGCTGAACTTGAACGTGCCGAACATGGCGACAGCGGAGCGGCGCGTGCCTGGACGTTGCGTGCGGTTCGTGCAGCGCATGATCCGGTATGGACGGCGGATGGATATGTGTCGGATCGCTGGCGTCCGGTGTCGCCCGTCACGGGACGTATCGATGCGTTTCAGTGGCTGACGCCGCTCGCCGCACTTCCATCCGACAAGCCGAACGCGATCGATGCGATGATAGCGGACGACACAATGCCGGCACTGCCGCGCGTGGAACTGCCAAGCACGCCGCCGCCAACGCAGGATAATTCGCCAGGCGTCGCATCCACGGCACCCCCGCAAATTGCGCCGCCGTCTGCTGCGGCACCGGCCGCGCCGCCCGTGTTCCGTCCGCGCCGCGAGATCGAGAAAATCGACGCCGGACGGCTGCCGCCCGTCATTCCCATCGTTCGCGCGCCGGACGATCCGGGCGTCTCCGACGACGCGCCGCCAGACGAGGAGTTTGCCGATTCGATGCATCCCGAGCACTTGCAGCCGGGCGGCTGGCGGGGCTTTTTATCGCGCCTTGTCAGTTGATTAGAGATTTCATCGGCCAGCGTTCTTGCAAAGCCGGGCGCTGGCCAGTATCAGGTGCGGACACCGAAAGTACCGGTTTCAAGACTCTCGCCGCCTTAGCTCAGTTGGTAGAGCACATCATTCGTAATGATGGGGTCGTAGGTTCGAATCCTATAGGCGGCACCAGTCCTTTTGATGATCCGTGCGCGGCACCGCCGCACTTTCGGCTTCCGATTTAGTTGTTACACTCCCGCCACTTCAACAGGTGCTGACCGCGCGCAAGCCGCGGCAGTGGGGAGGAACAATATGACTTCACGACGCGCCGCGATCTCTCTGATCGCGATGAGCATTCTTGCTACTTTTTCTGCCACCGGCGTTTCCGCGCAGGACTATCCGACGCGGCCGGTGAAATGGGTGGTCGGATATCCGCCCGGCGGCGCGACTGACATTCTCGCCCGCCTGATCGGCCAGCGTCTGTCGGAGCGGTTGAACCAGCAGTTCATCATCGAAAACAAGCCGGGCGCCGGAAACAATGTAGGCACGGAGTCGGTCGTGAACGCCGATCCCGATGGCTACACGCTACTGCTCGTCAACCCCGCGAACGGCATCAACGCCTCGCTCTACGCCAAACTCAATTTCAACTTCATCCGCGACATCGCGCCGGTTGCCGGGATTTTACGCTCGCCGAACGTGATGGTGGTGCCTGCGGACTTCCCCGCGAAAACGGTCGCGGAGTTCATCGCCTACGCAAAAGCCAATCCCGGCAAGATCAACATGGCATCTTCGGGTAACGGCACCTCGGTCCATCTGTCGGGCGAACTGTTCAAATCGATGACCGGCATCGACATGCTGCATGTGCCGTACAAGGGCGCGGCACCGGCGCTCACCGATATGCTGGCCGGCCGCGTACAGGTGATCTTCGACAATCTGCCGTCGGCGATTCAGCACATCAAGGCCGGTACGCTGCGCGCGCTTGCCGTGACGACCGAAACGCGTTCGCCGCAATTGCCGGACGTTCCGACAGTTGCCGAGACTGTGAAAGGCTATGAGGCCAGTGCGTGGTTCGGCATGGGTGCTCCGAAGAACACGCCGCGTCCGATCATCGAGAAGCTCAACAAGGAAGTGAACGCCATTCTCGCCGAGCCCGCGATGCAAAAGCGACTTGAAGAACTTGGCGGCGTGCCGCTGATCGGTACGCCTGAGGATTTCGGCAAGATCATCCAGTCCGAAACCGAAAAATGGGCGAAGGTCGTGGAATTCGCCAAGATCAAGGTCGATTGAACGAGCGATCATCCGGGCGATGGAGAGCAAATCCCTGTCGCCCGGTTGACCGTCAGGCTTCCGCGTCCTAGCTGTTTTTCAACGAGCATAGCGAGGCGCCCGTGAGTTTAGCCGAAACCTTAGAGCGGCCCGATACCCGCAAGCCTTTGATCCCGCCGTTTCCTCCGCGCGCCTCGGAAAATCTGTCCGCGTGGGGCCGGCTCGCCGCGATCCGCAACAACGCGATCGCAAGCTGGGGTCCGCGCGCCTATGAGGAAGAAATCGTTCGCGGCCGGTTTCTCGGGCGCAGCAGCTTCATTCTCAATCGTCCCGACGCGATCAAGCATGTGCTGGTCGACAATTACGAAAACTATACGCGCACGCCTGCCGGCATTCGCGTGCTTCAGCCGATTCTCGGAGAAGGACTTCTGCTCGCCGAAGGCCGCGCCTGGAAAAATCAGCGCCGCACGTTAGCACCCGCCTTCGCGCCGCGCGCGATGTCGACGCTGGTGCCGCACATGCTGTCGGCGACCGACGATGCGGTTACGGCACTCTCCATGTCTTGCGGCGCGCCGGTCGATCTGCGCGAAGCGATGCAGCGTCTCGCGCTCGACATTGCCGGACGCACGATGTTCTCGTTCGAGATTGAGCGGCACGGCACGTCGTTGCGCAATTTCGTCAACGAGTACGGCGCGCGCCTCGCGCGCCCTCGCTTTCTCGATCTCGTGTTGCCGCCGGGCTGGCCGAGCCCGCAAGATATTTCGCGCGCATTATTTAGACGCCGTTGGACGCGTTTCATGCGCGGGCTGATTGCCGAGCGCCGCGCCATGAGCAACGGCGAAGCCGCGCCGCGCGACCTGTTCGATCTGATGGTGGCCGCGCGCGATCCCGAAACCGGTCAGGCGTTCACCGACGAACAGTTGGGCGATCAGGTCTCGACCATGATTCTTGCAGGGCATGAGACCACAGCGACGGCTTTATTCTGGGCGCTTTACCTTTTGTCGCTCGATCCGGCGACGCAGGATCAGGTCGCGGCGGAAGCGAAAACGGCATTGGCCGGCGGCGCGCTCGATGCGGCGAAGCTGCCGTTCACGCGCGCGGTCATCGACGAGACCATGCGTCTTTATCCCCCGGCATTTCTGATTGTGCGCGCGGCGGCGGGCGCGGACATGATTGCCGGGATGCCGGTCGCGAAGAAGGACGTGGTGATGATTTCACCCTGGCTGCTGCATCGGCACGAAAAATTGTGGGATGCGCCGAATGAATTCCGCCCGTCGCGGTTCATGCCGGGCAATACGCCGCCGGATCGCTTCGCGTATCTGCCGTTCGGCGTCGGCCCGCGCGTTTGCATCGGGGCGCAGTTTGCACTCACCGAGGCAACGCTGGCGCTGGCAAAACTTGTGAATGCGTTCCGCGTCGAATTGCTCGACAGAGATCCGGTGACGCCGGTCGGCGTGGTGACGACGCAGCCGGACCGGTCGCCGATGTTTCGTATCGTGCGCCGCTAAAAAGCCGTCGCATTTTCGCGCGCCGCGTTGCTGCGATGCAATCGCATCTCCCATCCTAAAGTCGCACGCTGGATTCATTCCCGGCGCGTCCAAGCGTCGCATCTGTTCAATCGCTGTTGCAAATCACGTCCCCAACCCTTTGTCTTGCGCCCAATCAAAAGGGCTGGTCCGCCAAGGACCGGGATAAAGGGGAGAACGTCATGACGACATCGAAGAAAGACAAGGCTACGACGCGCCGCCGCTTCCTCGAAGCGGCAGCCGCGACTGCGGCAACAGCCGTCGCTGCGCCCGCGATCGCGCAGACTGCGGGTCCAATCAGCATGCGCTGGCAGAGCACATGGCCTGCGAAGGATATTTTCCACGAATACGCGCTCGACTTCGCCAAGAAGGTCAACGACATGACCGGCGGCGATCTCAAGATCGAAGTGCTTCCAGCCGGCGCGGTCGTGCCGGCATTCGGGCTGCTCGACGCTGTGTCGAAGGGAACGCTCGATGGCGGCCACGGTGTGCTCGTCTATCACTACGGCAAGCAGAACGCTCTGGCGCTGTGGGGCTCGGGTCCGGGCTACGCGATGGACGCCAACATGCTTCTCGCCTGGCACAAATACGGCGGCGGCAAGGAGCTTCTCGCCGAACTTTATCAGTCGATCGGCGCCAACGTCGTGTCGTTCCCTTACGGGCCGATGCCGACGCAGCCGCTGGGCTGGTTCAAGAAGCCCGTCACCAAAGCCGACGATTTCAAGGGCGTGAAGTACCGCACCGTCGGCATTTCGATTGACGTGTTCACCGGCCTCGGCGCCGCGGTGAACGCGCTTCCCGGCGGTGAAATCGTATCTGCAATGGATCGCGGCCTGCTCGATGCGGCGGAATTCAACAACGCTTCGTCCGACCGTATCCTCGGCTTCCCGGACGTCTCGAAGGTCTGCATGTTGCAGAGCTATCACCAGAATGCCGAGCAGTTCGAGATCATGTTCAACAAGGACAAGTACAACGCCTTGCCGGACAAGATGAAGGCGATCATCGCAAACGCCACGGAGGCTGCGGGTCAGGACATGGCGTGGAAAGCGATCGACCGCTATTCCAAGGACTATGAGGAGATGCAGACCAAGGACAACGTCAAGTTCTACAAGACGCCGGACTCGCTTCTGCAAAAGCAGCTTGAAGTCTACGACGAGGTCGTAACGAAGAAGGCCGCCGATAATCCGTTGTTCAAGAAGATTGTCGATTCGCAAATGGCTTTCGCCAAGCGTGCAACGCAGTGGGAGCAGGATACGGTGGTCAACCGCCGCATGGCCTACAACCACTACTTCGGGCCGAACGCGAAGAAGAAGACCTGATTCTACTAGATCAAGTAAGGCAACATCCGGGACCGTTCTCCCGGGTGTTGCATTGCATTGTTGATATGACCTTTCCGGTTTGAACCCTGCACACGCGGCTAACATGAGCGTCCAGCGATTTCTTCATACCATCGACGGCGTCAGCACGTTCATGGGCAAGGCATCGGCCTGGCTCATCATGGGCCTGATGGGTCTCGTCTGTGCCGAAGTCTTCAAGCGTTACATCCTGAACATGCCGACGGCGTGGATCTTCGACGCCTCCAACATGTTCTACGGAACGCTGTTCATGATCGGCGGCGCCTATACGCTGGCGCAGAACGCGCATGTCCGCGGCGACTTCCTCTACAGTTCGATGAAGCCGCGCACGCAGGCGACGCTCGACATCGTGCTCTACGTCGTGTTCTTCCTTCCCGGCATCGCGGCTCTGGCCTATGCGGGATGGGACTACGCGCTGGATTCGTATCGCATCAACGAGCACTCCAACGTCACCGCCGACGGGCCGCCGGTCTACCAGTTCAAATTCATGATCCCGCTCGCGGGCGTGCTGCTGCTGCTGCAAGGCGCCGCCGAAATCGTGCGTTGCGTGGTCTGCCTGCGGACGGGCGAATGGCCGAGCCGCCTGAGGGACGTCTCCGAGATCGATGTCATCGAGGAGCAGCTCGCTGGCAGCGAATATGTCGATGAAGAGTCGAAGAAGATCGCCATCGAGCACGCACAGGACATTGAGGAAAGCGCCCGGCAGCGCGGCATGGGCGGAGACTTGCAGAAATGAGCGATCCCGCACTCGGTCTTTTGATGCTCGTCCTCATCGTGGTTGTCATCATGATGGGTTTCCCCACGGCGTTCACGCTGATGGGACTTGGCATGTTCTTCGGCTTCTTCGCCTACCACCGCGCCGGCGAAGCATGGGATGCCAATCATATTTTCGATCTGATGGTCCAGCGCACTTACGGCGCGATGACCAACGACGTGCTGATTTCCATCCCGCTATTCGTGCTGATGGGCTACGTCATGGAGCGCGGCGCGCTCGTGGACAAGATGTTCTACGCGATCCAGCTCGCATTCCGCCGCGTCCCGGCGTCGCTGGCGGTCGCAACGCTGATCGTCTGCACATTCTGGGGAATTGCATCGGGTCTTGTCGGTGCGGTCGTCGTGCTGATGGGCGTCATTGCATTCAATCCGATGCTGAAGGCCGGATACGATGTGAAGCTCGCGTCGGGCGTCATCACCGCCGGAGGCACGCTCGGAATTCTCATTCCGCCCTCTGTGATGATTATCGTCTACGCGGCAGTCGCCGGGCAGTCGGTTGTGAAGCTCTATGCCGCCGCGATGTTTCCCGGATTCTTCCTTTCGTTCCTCTATCTCGTCTACATCATCGGCTGGGCGGTGCTGAATCCGAAGATCGCGCCGAAATTGCCGGAGAGCGAAACGCGCGTTCCGGTGCGGCCGTGGATTACGCAGCTTCAGCGCGACTATTCCGACAAGATGTTGCCCGCGCTGCTTGCCGCGGCGCTGTCGCCAGCTAAGGCCTTGGGGATTACTGCGGACGGCGTGCGGGTGAGCTATCTGCTGCTTCTGAAAAACCTCAGCTTCGCGCTTGTTCCGCTCATACTCACTGTTGCCACGCTATGGGGCGCCTGGTGGTACGTCGTCATTCACCAGCAGGCGGATGCACCGTCGCAGGTCGTTGCGGCGGCTTCCGAGCGTGCAAAAGCCCCTTCGCAGCCGTCGTCAACGGTCGCTGAACCGGCGGAGGAGAAACTTCAGGAACTTGGAAGTGCCGCTGAGAAATCGGGTTCGGCGGATTCAAACGAACCGGAAGTTTTGCAGCAAATGGGCAGTGCGGATCTGCGCGATCTGGTCAAGGCCGCACCTTCGGAGGCGGGGCCGCCGCCGGAGTTCTACACCTACTTCGCTTTCATCTGCGCCATCTTCGCTCTGCTGCTGTTCTACTATTACTGGACCATGCGCGCCGAGCAGTTCGAGGTGCTGCGGCTGCTGACGACATCGACCATGCCGCTCGGCATTCTCACCGTCGTCGTGCTTGCGGTCATTCTGCTCGGCATCACGACGGCAACCGAGTCTGCGGCGGTGGGCGCGGCGGGCGCATTCCTGCTCGCCTTCCAGGCGCGCACGCTCGACTGGAAACGCACCAAGGAAGCGGTCTTCCTCACGGCGAAGACGACCTCGATGGTGTGCTGGCTGTTTGTCGGATCGGCATTGTTCTCGGCTGTGTTCGCGATCCTCGGCGGTCAGGCATTGCTTGAGAGCTGGGTTCTGTCGCTGAATATGACGCCCGTGCAGTTCATGATTCTGTCGCAGGCGATCATCTTCATCCTCGGCTGGCCGCTGGAATGGACCGAGATCATCGTCATCTTCGTGCCGATCTTCCTGCCGATGCTCAAGCACTTCAACATCGACCCGATTCTCTGGGGCACGCTGGTGTTCGTGAACTTGCAGGCGGCGTTCCTGTCGCCGCCGGTCGCGATGTCGGCCTTCTATCTCAAGGGCGTTGCGCCGAAGCACGTCACGCTCAATCAGATTTTCGCCGGCATGATGCCTTACATGCTGATCGTGATCGTCTGCATGGTGCTGATGTATATCTGGCCCGGCATGACACTCTGGCTGCCGAACTATCTCTACGGGAATTGACGCGGCAGAGCGCGCTCTGCTCGTCTTGCCGGGGCCCCGGCTGCTCCCTAGATTGGCGGGATGAGCGAGTCCCATTCCCTGTTCACGGTTCTGCGGCAGACCGCCGACGCGCAGGTCGCCGACGCCATCGAGCAATTGGTGGCCAAGGGTGCCGATCACGAACTCAATCGGATCAATTTGATCGATTTTTCAGCCCGATACGCCCTTCCCGAAGAGAAGGTGCTGTCGGGCTTTCTTCATGCGTCGCGGCTCGGCATTTTCGACATGACGTGGAATGTGCTGTGTCCGGGCTGTAGCGGCGTGCTGGGCGCGCATGACACGCTGAAAGCCTTGAGTCCGGAGGACTATCATTGCGGGCTTTGCGCCTGCGGATACGAGGTGTCCATCGACGAACAGGTCGAGGTCGCCTTCACGGTCAGCCCGCGCATCCGGCGCATTGGCGCGCACGATCCGCATACGCTGCCGCTGTGGGACTATTGGCGGCAGATGTTCTGGAGTTCGGGTATCGACATTTCGGAAGACTCGTTCGAGCGGCTGGTCGACGAAGCGACATTGGAAGCCATCGAGTTGCCGGACGGCGAGAAGGCGGTGATCTCGCTTCAGCTGCCTGCGCAATTCGTCATCGTCTTCGAGCCCGTGACCCATACGGCGCTCTTTCTCGACGTGAAGGGCGAGCCGACGCGCGACAAGCAGACGGCGTCGCTCACATTCGACGGCGCCCACGCGCCGACCGGCACCGTCGAAATGCGTCCCGGACCCTTGCGTCTCACTTTGGAGAACCGCGCCGGACATCGCGTGCTACCGGCGGTGTGGATTGCCGGCGATGCGCTTCACGATCTGCTCGGCAAGCGCAAGCCTATCGTGACCGCCAAGCGCATTCTGGCGAACCAGACGTTCCGCGATCTTTATAAGGCCGACAATCTCAACATCGACCAGCGGTTGAAGATCACGTCGCTCACATTCCTGTTCACCGATCTGAAAGGCTCGACCGCGCTTTACGAGCGCGTCGGCGATCTCGCCGCGTTCGATCTGGTGCGCGCGCATTTCCGTGCGCTGCTCGAGATCATCGCGTCGGAAGCGGGCGCGGTTGTCAAAACCATCGGCGACGCGGTGATGGCGACGTTCGTGCGGCCGGATCAGGCGATTGCCGCAGGCCTGCGGATGCGCGAGGCGATGGAGCAGCTCAACAGGGAGCGCGGTACCCAGGATCTGATGGTCAAGATCGGAATCCACGAAGGCGCGTGTCTGGCCGTGATGCTCAACGAACGGCAGGACTATTTCGGCCAGACCGTCAATATCGCTGCCCGCGTTCAGGGTCAGGCAACCGCGCAGGCGATCAATGCCACCGAGCCGGTGGTGAAATCACCCGCCGTCATGGAACTGTTGCGCAATGCCGGACTGACGCCGACGGAGAAAAGCGTCGAACTCCGCGGCATCGCCGACAAGGTCGTGATTTACGAAATTCCCTGACGTTTCAATTCGCCCAGTAACATTGCCAGAGTTTCATTTTCGGGCCATAGAACGCTGAGATTTTGTGTTCTAAAAATGTGGTCATGACGCGACTTTCGATTGCAGACATTGATGCTGGATAAACTGCGCCAATTCATTTCCGACGTCGTATCCCCGGCCGGTCAGGACAAGCGGACTTTCGCCGATGGCGACTATCGCCTTGCTGCGACGGCGCTCCTGATCCATGTGATCTCGCTCGACGGTGAGCCGTCGGACACTGAAAAGCGCAAACTTCATGCCCTGCTGGAATATCGCTTCAACCTCGATCCCGGCACCGCCGACAAACTGATTGCCGACGCAACGCTGGTCGAGGGCGAGGCCGTCGATCTCTACCATTTCACCAGCGTAATCATGCGCGAGGTCAACGAGGAAGGCCGGCTGCGGATCGTCGAAATGATGTGGGAACTGGTCTATGCCGACGGCTATGTGAGCGAGTTCGAGGACAATATCGTCTGGCGGGCCGCTGATTTACTTGGGATTTCGGCGCACGAGCGGATCAACCTCAAGCATCGCGTTGCCGACGGCAGGCTAGCTTCCGATCCCGCCTCATGAGTAAAATGAGCCTGCCATTTTTTCGCTTCGCCTTTTGAACCGATCCCGGCCTCAGGGCGACAAGACCAAAATGATATTGAAGTGCATGCATGACTGATCGCGTCACGTTGATTACGGGTGCCTCCTCCGGCATCGGCGCGGAGTTTGCGCGTATCTTTTCGTCGAACGGCTGCAAGACGGTCCTCGTCGCACGGCGCGAAGATCGTCTCAACCAGCTTGCCGACGAAATTGCTGCGACCGGCAAGGCACGGCCGCTGACAATTTCCTGCGACCTCAAGGCACCCGGCGCCGGCGATGTCGTCGCCGACAAGCTCAAGGCAATGAATGCCGAGGTCGAGACCGTGGTCAACAATGCAGGCTTCGGTCTGTTCGGCAACGCCATCGAACTCGACCGCGCCGAGCAGCTCGCGATGGTCGACATTAATGTGCGTGTGCTGACCGATCTGTCGCTGCGCTTTTCCGACAGCCTGATCCGCAACAAAGGCGGCATGCTGAATGTCGCGTCGATCGCATCGTTTTTGCCGGGTCCGCGCATGGCGGTCTATTACGCCACCAAGGCTTATGTCCTGTCGTTCACCGAGGCGATGCGCGGCGAACTTGGACCGAAGGGCGTGCGGGTGACGGCTCTGTGTCCGGGTCCGGTGCCCACCGAATTTCAGAACCGTGCCGGATTTCAGGCGGGCCTGGATTCCGCGATCCTTAGCGTCTCGGCTGCCGCAGTGGCGCGTGCCGGCTATCGCGGGCTGATGAACAACAAGCGGGTGGTTTTGCCCGGTGTCGGCGTGCGGATGATCCCGTTTCTGCTGCGGTTTGCGCCGCGCAGCCTGGTGCTGGCGTCGGTCGCCCGCGTTCAGCAGAAACGCTGATTGCCTGCTTTTGCAGGCAGGGTGCGCGAAAAGTCGGCTCGACGGCCCCGTAGCAACAAAATATTCTCATAATCGCGTTTTAATGCTTCGGCTTCGTTGTTATCGGCGTTTGAAGAAGACTTTTCATGCTGCCTTCGGAGTTTGGTCTTTCGACCTGCGGTAAATACACCGCGCTTCCCGTGCTCATCGTTCTGCACGGCCCAATGTCCACGCCCGGACGCGTCGGCAACGCGTTGCGCGCGATGGGCCATCCGCTCGACATTCGCAAACCCGTGATCGGCGATCCGCTGCCGGAGTCGCTGGAGAATTATGCCGGCGCGATCGTATTCGGCGGCCCGATGAGCGCCAACGACAAGGACGATTTCATCAAGCGCGAGATCGACTGGCTCGTGACGCCTCTCAAAGAGAACAAGCCCTATCTCGGCATCTGTCTCGGCGCGCAGATGCTTGCAAAGCATCTTGGCGCAAATGTCGCGCCGCATCCGCAGGGCCGCGCCGAGATCGGCTATTACGCGATTCGCCCGACCGATGCGGGGCGCAGGCTCTGGGCGCGCTGGCCGGATCAGGTCTATCAGTGGCACCGCGAAGGGTTCGATTTGCCGGCGGGGTGCGAACTGCTTGCCGAAGGCGACGACTTTCCGGTGCAGGCCTATCGCTGCGGCAACAGCTTCGGAATTCAGTTTCATCCGGATCTGACGCAGGCGATGCTGCATCGCTGGACCACGCGTGGGCACGAGCGGCTGTCAATGCCGGGTGCGCGCAGCCGCGACGAACATTTCCACGGCCGCCTGCTCCACGACCGCTCGGAGCGGGAATGGCTGTCGGCATTTCTCGACGGCTGGCTGCATCGTCCGCCTGCGCCCGCCTTGCCTCAGGCTTCGTCCGCTGACATCGTGTCCGTTGCCGCCGAATAGGCGCAACGCGAGGCGAAATGGACCGGGACGGTTTCGCACGATTGCTGCATGACTTCACGCTGTCCGCCGAATCCCGCGACGGCGAACGCTTCGCACGCCATTTCACTGAAGACGCCATCTACTACGACTACATCTACGGACCCCACAAAGGCCGCGCCGAAATCGCGCATATGATGGAGCACATGTTCCATCGTGACGCCGACGACTATCGCTGGGAAATGTTCGATCCGGTGTTCGAGGACGGCATGGGCTATGCTTGGTCGCTGTCGAGCTTTCGTTCGCGCGTTCCGCAATTCGAGGGCCAGCGCGTTGTGATCGACGGCATGAGCCGCTTTCTCATTCGCGGCGGATTGATTTCGGAGTATCGCGAATCGGTGAATGGCGGCGTCGCGATGGCGCAGCTGGGCGTCGAGCCCGAACGCATGGCGAAAGTTTTCAAGCGATGGACCGGATGGCTGAAAGACCGCCCCGAAACGGTGAACTATCTCGCGCGTCCGGGAAAAGTGCTGGACAAATAGCACAATTGGAATGACGCCAGAACGGATCGGAAAGATCCGCAGCGCAACAGGGGAAATGCCATGAGCTACAAGGACATTCTCTACGCGGTCGACAAACGCATCGCGACCGTCACGCTCAATCGCCCGGATCGCCTCAATGCGTGGACGCCGGTGATGGAGCAGGAGGTCCGCACCGCGATGGAAGCGGCTGCGAAGGATGACGGCGTGCGCGTCATCGTTCTGACCGGAGCGGGCCGCGGCTTCTGTGCGGGCGCGGATATGGATGCATTGAAAGGTCTCGATCCCGACGACATCAAGAGCAATCGCTGGATGGCGCCTCACGATATGGATCGCCGCCCGGACTGGCAGGCGCGCTACTCTTACTATCCTGCGATTCCGAAACCCGTCATTGGCATGCTGAACGGGCCGACCGCCGGCATCGGATTCGTTCATGCACTCTATTGTGACGTTCGCTTTGCGGCGGACACGGCGGTGTTCACCACGGCATTTTCGCGGCGCGGACTGATCGCAGAACACGGCATCAGCTGGATGCTGCCGCGCATCGTCGGCCATGCGAATGCACTCGACCTATTGATGTCCGCGCGCCGCTTTGATGCCGGCGAGGCGTTCCGCATGGGCCTCGTCAATCGGGTCTTTCCGGCGGACAAGCTGCGTGACGAGACATTCGCCTATGCGCTCGAACTTGCCGATTTTGTCTCGCCGCGCTCGATCCGCGTCATCAAGCGGCAGCTTTACGACGTGCCGTTTCAGACATTGTCGGAAGCGACCATCGACGCCAACCGTGAAATGTCAGCGGCGTTTCGCGCCACCGATTTCCGCGAAGGCGTCGCAAGTTACATCGAAAAAAGGCCGCCGCGTTTTACCGGCAGCTGAGTCGCATCAGGTCGCCTTGGTCACAATATCGATTTCGTGTGTCAGCGTGCGGTGAACCGGGCATTTGTCGGCGATTACCATCAATGATTTGCGCTGCTCGTCGTCGAGCTTGCCGTCAATTGTAATGTCGCGCGTGATGCGGCTGATCATGCCCTCCTGCGTTTCGCAGGTTTCGCAATCCTTGGCGTAAATCTGGCTGTGCTTGAGTTTCACGGTGACGCGATCCAGCGGAATGTTTTTCCGTTGCGCATACATCCGCATCGTCATCGATGTGCATGCGCCCAGTCCCGCCAGCAGGAAATCGTAAGGACCGGGACCGGAATCGAGGCCGCCGACATTGACCGGTTCGTCCGCGATCATGCGATGCGGGCCGACCGAGACGACCTGCTGATACATGCCCTGGCGTGTTTCCATCACGACGACGCCATCGGTCATTTCCGGCACTTCGGCTTCCGCTGGTATGTCCAGATAGCGCGCGGCCCATGACGCGATCATGTCGGCAACGAACGACGCATCGCGTTTCTGCGTCAACAGATGGTCCGCGCCCGCGAGCGAAATGAAGTTCTTCGGATGCTTCGCCGCCACAAAAATGCGCGTGGCGTTGTCGATGCCGACATAGTCGTCGGTCGGCGAATGAAAAATCATCAACGGCTTGTGAAGATTTTTCACGGCCTCGATCAGATTGTGTTCGGCGATGTCGTCGAGAAATTCACGCTTCACCTTGAAGGGCCGTCCGGACAGGGACACCTCGACCTCGCCGGATTCCCTGATGTCGTCGATCGCATCCTTGAAAAGATGCGTGACATGGGCGGGATCGGATGGCGCGCCGATGGTGGCGATGCATCTGGCTTCCGGAATTTTCGCGGCGGCCAGCAGAATAGCTGCGCCTCCGAGACTATGGCCGATCAGGATCGACGGCGCCTTGTGTGTCTGGCGCAGATAATCCGCCGCCAGCACGAGGTCGCCGATATTCGACGAGAACGTCGTGTTGGCGAATTCGCCTTCGCTGGCGCCGATGCCGGTGAAATCGAACCGCAGTGTCGCGATGCCGTGCTTCGCCAGTCCGTCGGCGATGCGCCGCGCCGCCAGCACATCCTTGCCGCAGGTGAAGCAATGCGCCAGCAGCGCGAAGGCGACAGGCGCTCCAAGCGGCAGATCGAGCGATGCGGCGAGCATCTGCCCGCCGCTGCCGGGAAACTGAAATCGTTCGGTGGGCACGGCGGCCTCCTCGGTTCGCTTGCGCTACTTACGGACTGCGAAGCCGGTACGTTACACGCACGAAAGCATCAGCGCATCTCAATGCGTTGACATGGCGCGCAGCCGCGATGTGACGAAAAAATGATCGGGGGAATTGGTGGAGCCAGGCGGGATCGAACCGCCGACCTCGTCATTGCGAACGACGCGCTCTCCCAGCTGAGCTATGGCCCCATCTTGGCCCGGTATAACGCTTAGGCCGCGAATTCGGCCATTTACAATCCACGGCAAAGCCAAGTCAAGAACGGCGGAAAGCCCTGTTTTCCGCGCGGTTTCGCCACACGTCCCTTGTTTGCAGGGCAATGAGCCGATATTTAATCGGAACTTCCCTCACGTGGATCAAAATCGCCATGCTTGCCATTATCGCGGTCATCGAACTAATTCTTCGAATCTATATCTGGCTGTTGATTGCCTCGGCGATTCTGTCGTGGCTGATCGCCTTCAATGTGGTGAACACCCGCAACCAGTTCGTCGCGGCTGTGGCTGAGTTTCTCTACAAGATCACCGAGCCGGTGCTTCGACCGATCCGCAACATGATGCCGAATTTCGGCGGGCTCGATATCTCGCCGATCATCGTGATTATCATCATTTATTTTATTCAGGTCGTATTGGAGTTGTACGTTAAACCCTACGTCTTTTGATCCGATCGCGTCTTGAACGTTCCGTGGCGTTACTCGGCTGACGGAATTGCCGTCGCGCTGCGCGTGACGCCTCGTGGCGGAGCGGATGCAATTGACGGAATCGAAACGCTGGCGGATGGCCGCAGCGTACTCAAAGTCCGCGTCCGCGCCCTCGCTGACGGTGGCGAAGCAAACAGAGCCGTGATTGCACTCTTGGCAAAATCGCTGCGCGTGGCCAAAAGCGGGGTAAGGATTTTGTCCGGCGCAACGTCGCGGCTCAAGCAGGTTGCCATCGATGGCGATCCCAAGAAGCTCGGCGAAACCTTGCGCGAATTGACCAAAGCGGAAGGAAGCTGATGGCGGCCAGGATCATCGACGGAAAAGTCATCGCTGCCGATTTGCGCGCCCGGGTCGCGGACGAAGTCGCGCGGGTGAAGCGCGAGCACGGACTGACGCCGGGTCTTGCTGTCGTGCTTGTCGGTCACGATCCGGCGTCCGAAGTTTATGTGCGCACCAAGGCGAAGCAAACCGAAGCCGCCGGCATGGCCTCGTTCGAGCACAAGCTGCCGGCGGAAACCTCGCTGAATGATTTGCTGTCGGTGATCGCACGTCTGAACGCCGACCCGACAGTGCACGGCATTCTCGTGCAACTGCCGCTCCCAAAAGGGCTGGATTCGCAGAAGGTCATCGACGCCATCGATCCTGCGAAGGATGTCGATGGATTGAACCCGGTCAATGCCGGACGGCTTGCGACGGGATTGGCCGCGCTGACGCCTTGCACACCGCTCGGCTGCGTCATTCTTGCGAAGACCGTTCACACTTCGCTGGAAGGCATGAACGCCGTCATCGTCGGCCGCTCGAATCTGGTCGGGCGTCCACTGGTTCAGCTGCTGCTGAACGAAAACGCGACGGTGACGATCGCGCATTCGCGCACGCGCGATCTGCCGAAGGTGTGCAAACAGGCCGATCTACTGCTTGCTGCGGTCGGCAGACCCGAAATGGTCAAGGCGGACTGGATCAAGCCGGGCGCGACCGTGATCGATGTCGGCATCAACCGCATTGCGAGCGCGGACGGTAAAGGCAAATTGGTCGGCGATGTCGACTATCAGGGCGCGCTGAATGTTGCGGGCGCAATCACGCCGGTGCCGGGCGGCGTCGGCCAGATGACGGTTGCGTGTCTGTTGGTGAACACGTTGCGCGCGGCCTGCGCGATCAAGGGCATCGCTGCGCCGGGTGTGTAATTCTTACTCAGCGTTAAAATGCGGCGGTCCAGAACGGCCACATGCAAGTGCGATAAGCCAGGAGATTTCTCGTTCGCCAGCCGCGATATGGGATGTGAACGCCTTGGCTGTTCTTGGCGCACCAGCCTGCGATCGAGATGGGGTCTCGCGGCATTCCCTGCATCGGATGTGCGACTGCCGTCGGCACGCTCGCAGCAATAAACGCCATTGCCAAAATCGTGAGCCAAATATTTTTCATCGTCATCTCCCGACAGGGCGCGAACGAACTCGTCAGCGAATGGCTGATAGTATCGCGTTTCGGAACGTTCGACGAGCAGGTGCAATAGCCAACGGACCAAATTCGTTGCTGCAACGCGCAACAATTACTGCGCCGTGTTTTCCAGAAATCGCCGATAGAACCGGATCATGTCCGCGTAATTCGACACGCTCAGCCGCTCGTTCGTTCCGTGAAACCGCTTGAGGTCTTCGGCTGTCGCGCGCACCGGCGTGAAACGGTAGATCGCATCCGTGACATCGATGTAGTTGCGCGAGTCGGTTGCGGCCACCATCAGTCCGGGCGCGACCAGCACGTCGGGAAACACTTCGCGAATAGTCCGATTCAGCGCGCGATAGGATTCGCTGTCCGTCCGCGACACCGGCGGCGGGTTGGTGTTGCCGGGCTTCGGCGTCACCTTGATCTTGTCGTTGGCAATCGTGCTGCGGACGTAATCAAGCACGCTGTCCTCGGTGTCGCCGGGCAGCAGGCGGAAATTGATCGTCGCGGTGGCGTTGCCGGGTAGCACGTTTTCCTTATTGCCTGCGTTGAATATCGTCAGCGCGGTCGTGGTGCGAATCGCGGCGGCGGTCGTCGGCGCCTGCTCGAGCTGTTTGCGGACAACAGGTTCGAGCAGCCAGAGATTCGACAGCGCCACGCGATTCAACAGCTGCATATGCGGCGCGGTGGTTTCCAGCGTTTCGCGCATCACGCCCTTGATCTCCGCCGGAAACGGCTTTTTCTCCAGCTTGACCAGCGCCTTTGCGACTTGCCCGATCGCGGTCTCGCGCGGCGGCAGCGACGAATGGCCCGGCGGGGCTGTCGCGCTGACGTCGAGTGTGACGTAGCCTTTTTCCGCGACACCGATCACCGCGACCGGCTGATCGACGCCCTTGATGATGCCGTCGGTGATGAGCAGGCCTTCATCGAGAATGAAATCGAGCTTCACGCCGCGCGATTGCAGCAGCTTCGCCATGCCGGTCGCGCCGCGCTTGCCGGAAATTTCCTCGTCGGCACCGAACGCGAAATAGATCGTGCGCTTCGGCTTGAAACCGGCTTTCGCCAGCAGTTCGGCGGCTTCCACAATGGAAAACAGATTGCCCTTGTCGTCCCACGAGCCGCGGCCCCAGATATATCCGTCCTTGATCGCGCCGCTGAACGGCGGCACTTCCCAATCGCCTTCGGTGCCCGGCGCAATCGGCACCACGTCCTGATGCGCGAGCAGCGCGATCGGCTTGGCGTTCGGATCGCTGCCCTGCCATGTGTAAAGCAGACTGTAGTTGGCGATAATTTCGCGCTTCACCGCGGCGCCGAATGCCGGATAGTTCGCTTCGATATGCGCGAGAATGCCGCGAAAGGCGTCGGCATTGGCGTCGGGATTTGAAACTTCGGCGATGGTCTGAAGCTGGATCGCAACCGAGAGCCGCTTGGAGACCGCATCCTCGTCGACCGGCACCTTCGCAATCGCCGCGACGTCGATCTGGCGCGATGGATTGCTGAACGTGTTGTAGGCGAGAACGCCGGCAAGCAGAACGACAGCCAGAACGACCAATGCGAGGATATTGCGGATCAATCTGAGAAAGCGGCGCATCGGCTGTCCTTCGGCGATTTATTTCTTGGCACGGGCGATGCCTTCGACGATCAGCCTCTCGGCTTCCCCGGCATCGCCCCAGCGGATCACCTTGACCCACTTCTTTGGCTCGAGATCCTTGTAGTGCTCGAAGAAGTGCTGGATCTGTTGCAGCGTGATTTCGGGCAGGTCGCTGTAGTTTTTCACCTTATCGTAGCGTTGTGTCAGTTTCGATGTCGGCACGGCCACGATCTTCTCGTCGCCGCCGGCTTCATCTTCCATGAACAGCACGCCGACCGGACGCACGGCGATCACGGCTCCCGGAACGATGGCGCGCGTGTTGGCGACGAGTACGTCGCAGGGGTCGCCGTCGTCCGACAATGTATGCGGGATGAAGCCGTAATTTCCCGGATAGCGCATCGCGGTGTAGAGAAAGCGATCCACCACCAGCGTGCCCGCCTCCTTGTCCATCTCGTACTTGATCGGCTCGCCGCCGACCGGCACTTCGATGATGACGTTCACTTCGTGGGGAGGATTGCTGCCGATGGAAATGGCGTCGATACGCATCGCAATACAGGCCCGTCTGACGATTGGATCAATGATCGGGCGGGTTTAGCGCGCCGTGACGCCGGAAGCCATTCAGGAATTCCAGGCGAACGCGACCTTGTCGAGCGACCTGGAGCCGAATGATTCGGATGAGCGCGCAACCATGCGGCCGCCGAGCGTGCGATAGAAATCGACAGCCGGCTCGTTATCCGACAGCGCCCAGATCACCATGCTCTTGAGACCGCTCTGTACAAGGTCGCGCTTGGCGGAGGTGAACAGGCGGCGGCCGAAGCCGAGACCCTGAAATTCCGGACGCAGATAGAGTTCGTAGATTTCGCCCTCGAAATGCAGGCTGCGCGCGCGGTTACGTCCATAATTCGCGTAGCCGGCGATGCGGTCGCCGAACGACAACACGCTGACGCGGCTGCCCTTGCGGATCGCCGAATCCCACCAGTTCGGCCCGCGGCGGTTGATGAGCTTTTCGAGTTCGGCGCCCGGAATGATGCCCTGATAGGCCGCGCGCCAGGCCTCGTCATGCGTCGCGGCAATCGCCGTCGCATCGGACGCCCTGGCTGGCCGGACCTCGATAAGGATCGTGCTGCTCATGGCGCAATCAAAGCAAGTCGCCGTGGCCCCTTCAAGGTCCATCATTAATTATCAGTTAACATGTGGGCTTTTTGCACCAACTGTTGCTTTTGCGTGTGCCGAAAGAGGACAGGAAAACATGGCTGGCCGCTTGGCTTGCTATCTGCCTGCGGGCAATGATCGCAGAACATGAGAAAACTTGAATTGCTCAAAGCCGCCTTGCTCGCCCTCGCGGTTAGCCTCTGGTATGGCGCGCCTGTTGCAGCGCAAGCGAAGCTCCTGCAAAAACTCGAACAGAAACTGGGGCTGCAACCGAAAGTCGGCGCTCAGGGCGGCGAGGGTTCGCCGAATCACCGGCAGGAATGGCTGCTGCCGACGACAGACCAGATTACCATGTCGCGCGCGATCCTGTTCCGTCCGGAGGGCAAAGGCCCGTTCCGGCTGGCGCTGATCGCGCATGCGTCGCCGCCGTCGCGTGACGCACGTGCGAAGATGCCGCAGCCCGAATATCCCGCACTTGCGGCGGCGCTGGTTGCGCGCGGTTTCGCGGTCATCGTTCCGCAGCGGCTCGGTCACGGCAAAACCGGAGGTCCGTATCTCGAAGACCCCGACGGCTGCGAGAACGGCGAATACACGATGTCGGCGCAAGCGACGGGCGAGGCGATCGAGACCGCGCTGAACTTCATGCGCACGCAGCCCTTCATCCGCAAGGACGCCGCCGTGGTGGTCGGCGACGATGCCGGGGGTTGGGGCGCGCTTTATCTCGCCGATCAGAATCCGAAGAGTCTTTCGTCGATTATCGTATTTGCGCCGGGGCGTGGCGGACGAAAAGACAATCGCGCCGGCTCGGTCTGTGCGCCGGACAGACTGATCTCCGCCGTGACCGATTTCGGCGACGGCGCGAAGGTGCCGGTGACGTGGTTTGTCGCGCAGAACGATTCGTTTTTTACGCCTGAGTTCTCCAAGCAACTCGCAGATGCGTTCGCCGAGGACGCAGGGCTCGTGGATTTTCAGGTTCTGCCGCCCTACAGCGACGAAGGACATGCGCTGGCGCAAACAAGCGATCAGGCGCTGATGGAGCAGATGCTTGCGAATGTGAAGGGCTTGGCGGTTCAGGCGCCCGCACCGCCGCCGCAAGGCGTTGCAGCCAAGGCAAAGCAGTAAACCGATTCAGTTGACCGGCGACTTGGCGAGAATTTCCCCCGCCGCCCGCGCGCCCGTCTCCTGCGCGCCGTGCGCGGTTGAGAAAAAATGCGGCGATGTCGCTTCGCCTGCAAAGAAAAGCCGATCATCGACGGACGCGGCGAGAACCGCGCGCTTGTCGGCGTGACCGGGCAACGCGTGCGAATACGATCCGCGCGCGAAAGGGTCCTGCGCCCAGCGCGATTCGCCGAGCGGCTTGAGTTTCTTGCGATAGTCGTTGCCGAGAATGGCGGCGATCTCGTCGATACTCGCGGCGATCAATGCGCCCTCGCCGGCATCTTCGAGTTCGCGTGCGAACTTGCCGCCGAAAAATCCTTCGATGCAGTTCTGTCCGAACGGGCGCAGATGATAAGTGCCCATCGCGGTACGCATGGTTGCCGCGCGCAGGCTGCCGTCTTTCGGCAGATCGTGTGGCTCGTCGAGTGCGAGCATGGTCTTGTCGTCGAGGCCGAGCGGAAGATTGGCGGCAGCATCAACTTTCGCAGGCAGCGCGGGATGAAAGCGGATCGATTCGTCCGCAATCAGATTGGTCGGCACGGTGACGATGACCTTGCCTGCCGTGAGCGTGCCGCGCGACGTTTCGATTTTGATGCGCGCGCCGGAATGATCGATCAGCCTCGCTTGCGTATTGAACGAGACCTTGCACGGCGCGCCGTAGGCTTCGATCAGTGCGCCGTATCCACGGCGAACGCGCCAGTTGATTTCGGTGTCCTCATACGCGTCCATGTCGAAAACCGACACGCGATCGAGTTCGACGCCGTTCACGTAAGTCGAAATCGCGTCGATCATCGGATTCCAGCGATTGCCCGGTTCGAGATAGTGGCTCGCGGCAGCATCGCGTCCGGAATGCGCGGCGGCATGCGCGCGCTCGTAAAAGGAATCCAGCGAGGCGATGAAGTCGGCGCGTTGATCTTGCGGAAATGCCTTTTCGACAGCCTGCTCGCGCCACGGCGGACGTGTCTTGTCGATTTCAAAACCAAGTTGCTCGGCAATCTGCACGAAATTGTTTTCGTCCGCCGAATGCAGCCAGCCGCATCCCAGATCGAACGGAATCCCGGCCGGTGTCATGATGGTGTGCCCGCGCCCGCCCAGACGGTCGCGCGCCTCCAGAATCAGAACCGAAAGTTTCGAGTTTTCGAGCGCGCGCGCGGCAGCAATGCCGGCTGCGCCGCCGCCGATGATCGCAACGTCGATGTCGGAGGGAAAAGACATGCGGACAAGCCTGATCCACGATTGTCATTGCCGGGCTTGACCCGGCAATCCATCACTTTTGAAGATGGATACGCGGGTCAAGCCCGCGTATGACGCCTTATGTTTACGTCAGATCCGAGCGACCAATTCAGCCCGCCAGAGCTTCCTTGGTTTTGCTGGCGCGCTTGCGTTCGGTTGCATCGAGTTCGCGCTTGCGCAGACGAATCGATTTCGGCGTGATCTCGACCAGTTCATCGTCCTCGATATAGGCCAGCGCCTTTTCCAGCGTCATCTTGATCGGAGGGGTCAGGCGCACCGCCTCGTCCTTGGATGTGGTGCGGATGTTGGTGAGCTGCTTGCCTTTGAGAATGTTGATCTCAAGATCGTTGTCGCGCGTGTGCTCGCCGACGATCATGCCACGATAGACCTTCCAGCCCGGCTCGATCATCATCGGTCCGCGATCTTCCAGCTTGAACATCGCGTAGGCAACCGCTTCGCCCTGATCGTTGGAAATCAGCACACCGTTGCGGCGGCCCTGGATGTCGCCCTTGTAAGGCAGGTAATCGTGGAACAGGCGGTTCATGATCGCGGTGCCGCGCGTGTCGGTCATCAGTTCGCCCTGATAGCCGATAAGTCCGCGTGTCGGCGCGTAGAACACGAGCCGCAAACGATTGCCGCCCGACGGGCGCATCTCGATCATCTCGGCCTTGCGCTCGCTCATCTTCTGCACGACGACGCCGGAGAATTCTTCGTCGACGTCGACGACGACTTCCTCGACCGGCTCCAGCAACTGTCCGCTGTCGTCCTTGGTGAGAACCACGCGCGGACGCGATACCGAAAGCTCAAAGCCTTCGCGGCGCATGGTTTCGATCAGGATCGCAAGCTGCAATTCGCCGCGGCCTGACACTTCCATCGAATCCTTGTCGGCGGCTTCGACGACCTTCAGTGCAACGTTGCCTTCGGCTTCGCGCAGCAGGCGGTCGCGAATGAGACGGCTTGTCACCTTGTCGCCTTCGGTGCCGGCCAGTGGCGAATTGTTGACGATGAAGGACATCGACACGGTCGGCGGATCGATCGGCTGTGCTTGAATTGGCGTATCGACCGAGGGATCGCAGAAGGTGTCGGCGACAGTGCCTTTGGTCAGGCCCGCAATCGCAACGATGTCGCCGGCTTCGGCCAGTTCAACCGGCTGACGCTCAAGACCGCGAAACGCGAGGATCTTGGTGATGCGACCGGTCTCGACGGTCTTGCCGTCGCGCGACAGAACCTTGACGCTTTGGTTGGGCTTCACGCTGCCCGAAGCGATGCGTCCGGTGATGATGCGGCCGAGATAGGGATTGGCTTCGAGGATGGTGCCGAGCAGACGGAACGGACCTTCTTCGACAGTTGGCGGCGGCACATGCTTGAGGACAAGATCGAACAGCGGCTTCATGCCGTTCGCATTGTCTTCTGGCGTCGTGCCCATCCAGCCGTTCTTGCCCGAGCCGTAGAGAATCGGAAAATCGAGCTGCTCGTCGGTGGCGTCGAGTGCTGCGAACAGATCGAACACCTCGTTGAGAACTTCGTTGGCGCGCCCGTCGGGACGATCGACCTTGTTGATTGCGACGATGGGCTTGAGGCCGAGCTTGAGCGCCTTGCCGACCACGAACTTGGTCTGCGGCATCGGACCTTCTGCGGCATCAACGAGAACGATCACGCCATCGACCATCGACAGGATGCGCTCGACCTCGCCGCCGAAATCGGCGTGGCCCGGCGTGTCGACGATGTTGATGCGGGTATCCTGCCACTCGACCGAGGTGCACTTCGCCAGAATGGTGATGCCGCGTTCTTTTTCCAGATCGTTGGAATCCATCGCGCGTTCGGTGACGCGCTGGTTCTCGCGATAGGTGCCCGACTGCTGCAACAGCTTGTCGACGAGCGTGGTCTTGCCGTGGTCGACGTGGGCGATGATGGCGATATTTCGCAAATTCATTTTTGCACCGGTCTGGAACTGCATGCGCCCCTGAAAAAGCCGGTGCCCGGCTCACAGGAGCCGGGCACTAGGGCACGCGTTGCGGCGCAATATAGTCAGAAACGGTCAGAAAACAACGATTCAATCACCCCATTTTGGGGTCGAGAATCGTGGTCCAGAGCAGATTATCGGCCCGATCCCGCAAGGAGACGGTCATCTGGCCGCTCGCGCCGTCAATCTTCGCAAGGCCGAAGAACTGCATGCCGCCGAGCGGCGACATGTTCTGCTTGTCGAGACCGGGCGCTTTCACGAACCGCACCTCCGGCCCGAACGTGTTGTCCATTTCGCCGGGGCCGAACGAACCCGCGTGGAGCGGGCCCGAGACGAACTCCCAGAACGGCTCGAAGTCCTGAAACTGCGCCTTGTTCGGATTGTAGTAATGCGCGGCGGCGTAGTGAACGTCAGCCGTCATCCACACCGTGTTGCGGATGTTTTCGGCCTTGATGAATTTGAGCAGGTTGGCGATTTCCAGTTCGCGTCCGCGCGCGGGACCGTCGCCCTGTGCGATGGCTTCGGAGCCGGTTTTCTTCACCGCGTCGTCGTAGACGATGATGCCGATCGGCATGTCCGAGGCGATGACTTTCCACGTCGCCTTTGAATTTTTCAGTTCGCGCTTGAGCCAGGCAAGTTGCTCGGGTCCGACGAAGTAAGAATCCGGTCCATATTCGGTCTGGAGGTTCGGACCGTTGGGGCCGCGATAGCTGCGCTCGTCGAGCATGAACACGTCGAGATGCGGGCCGTATTTGATGGTGCGGTAGACGCGGCCCGGCTCGGCCGGACTTTCGCGCAGCGGATACATTTCATGAAATGCTTTCGCCGAGCGGGCGGCAAGCAATTCGATGTTGCGTTCCTTGTAGGCTGCGGGAAGTTCCTTCGATGCCGACCAGTTATTCGTGACTTCGTGGTCGTCCCACTGCACGAAAATCGGAATGTCCGCGTTGAACGCGCGCAGATGATCGTCGAGAAAATTATATTTGTGCGCGGCGCGGAATTCGTCGAGCGTCTCGGCGACTTTCGCTTTTTCCGGAATCGCGATGTTCTTCCAGATCTTGCCGTCCGGCAATTTGACTTCGGCCGGGATAGGTCCGTCAGCGTAGATCGTGTCGCCGGAGTGAATAAAAAAGTCGGGGTTGTATTTGCGCATGGTCGCGAAAGTGAACATGCCGTTGTCGTCGGGATTGATGCCCCAGCCTTGCCCTGCGACGTCGCCGCCCCAGACAAACGAGACGTCGCGTTTGGTCGACGGCGCGGTGCGAAAGCGGCCGGTGACGGCTTCGCCTTCGACGAGCGTGTGCGACAGGTCGCGAAAGCGCGCGCGATAGAAAATCGTCTGATCGGAGGGAAGATTCTCGATCAGCAGCTTCGCGGTGAAGTCGCTTTCGGGAAGCGCGTTGATGGCGGGTAGTTTCCGCGTATCCTTGAACGTCTCGGTCGTCGCGACTTCGACGATTAGTTGCGCGGGACGATCCGTGCGTGCCCACACCATGCCGCTGTCGAGCGTGATGTCGCCGGACTGCACGCCATGCGTGACCATTGGGCGGTCGGCGGCGCGGCTGAGATAGGGCATCGCGATGCTGCCGGCGGCGATACTTCCGGCAGTTGAAAGAAAGCGGCGGCGGGACAGACGAAACGTCATGACAGGCTCCGGCATGATTGGTTGCCCGGCGAGAACTAGTCCCGGTGTCTGACGGATTTAGAACGGTTGGATGACGGATGGATTTTGCGGCCTCACGCGACCTTCGATCGGCTTGAACGGGCCGATTTTTCCGGCATATCCGCCAAAACCGCCTTCCGGTCGGCCACTGCGTTGTGGAACTGCTCCAGCGCGATGCTGAAGGCGGTCAGCGAGCCTTCCTCGATGGCACCGTCCTCATAGCAATGCAGGGTATCGGCCATGATCTCGTCGGCCTCCGCCTGCATCGAATCGAGTTCATCCACCGAGGTAGATTTGCGCGCGATTTTGAGCATTTCGAGCAGACGCTCGCGCAACGACGTGTTGGTGTCGCGTTCGTCGCGGCGCATGTAGCCGACGAACCAAGCGCCGATGGAGCCCAGCGCGGAGAGGCCCATGATGCCGCCCCAGATGTAGTCGCTGTATTTATCGAGGAACGATTTTTCGTCGCCGTCGATATAGGCGGCAGCGCCGGGATGTACAGGGATCGCGGCGTCCTTGTCGGTGTCCGGCGTTTCGAGTTTCGCGCCCTGCGGGAATTCCGACTGCACCTGCTGGCGGATCGAGAACAGCTGGCGCGTCAGCGCCGCAGCGGTTGTCTCCGACAGCGATTTTCGCGCGACGATATGGTGCGCGAAGGTAATGGTGTCGACCTTGTCGTCGGGGCGCGCGGGCGATGAGCCGAACGAGCCTGCGGGAATTTCGCCGGCGTCGTAGGCCTGATACTTCTGTGCGATGGCGTCGCCGGTATCGAGGCTGAGGAACGTCGGCTCGCCGCTCTTGGCTGTCGCCGCAATGGCGTCCGCCGTGATCTTGCTGTTCAGCGGACCGACCGCGAGAAACGCGTCGATCTTTTCCTTCTCGTTCTTGAACGCGTCAGGGAAATTGTAGGTGCTGAACTGCGTCACCTGAACGCTCTCCGGCTTGACGCCGGACTGCGAGAGAATGACGTGCAGCAATTTGACGTTTGCCTGCGTGCGGCCGATCACGCCGATTCTCTTGCCCGCGAGCTGTTCGATTTTCTTGATGGCCCTGCCTTTGCCGGCGGGCACCCACAGCACAGCGAAATTCTTGCGGATGATCGCAATCGCCTGCGCGTCCTTGGGCAGATCGAGGTCGCCACGGACGATAGCGAGGTCGGTTGTGCCCGCACCGAGGCTCGCGGCGCTGGCCGTCGTTCCGTCGGTGACGATCGGGCGAAGGCGGACATATTTACGATCGTTCGCGAATATCTGCGCGATCGATTGCACGATTTTCACGTCGTCGCTGGCGGGCGGGCCGACGGCAATGCGCAGCGTCACCGGACGATTGACGTAATAGGTGATGCCGCCGACGGTCGCGATGAGAGCGAGTACGCCCGCAATGGCGATCAGCGTCCCGCGGGACGACTTCTGCCGCTGCACGGTGCCGGCGCGCGCGGGGGTCGTGGACGCAATCGACCGTTTAAACATGTCCCCGAAGCCCATGTTCACCGCGCCCTTGAATGCGATTGCCGCATTGGTTGAACCCTTCACGAAGACTAGCATATCTCCCGAGCCCGTGGCCATCTTGGACCCAACGGCCCGCGAAGGCGTTGAAGCAGTTCCTGCGCCTTCAGCTGCTTTTGGTCGATGCGGACGGCGGTCAAGTTCAGGTGAACGGAGCAATGCGATGGCGGAAAAGCTCACGGCAGATGCGCGCAAACAGGCAATCGGCAAGCTCAAGGGCTGGTCGGAGGTGAACGGGCGCGATGCCATCGCGAAGACTTTCACGTTCAGGGATTTCAACGAGGCCTTCGGCTTCATGACCCGCGTGGCGCTGGTGGCCGAGAAGAACGATCACCATCCGGAATGGCGGAATGTCTACAAGACCGTCGAGGTGGTGCTTTCCACGCATGACGCGGGAGGCGTGACGGAGAAGGACATCGCGCTTGCCGAAGCCATGAACCGGATCGCCAGTGTCTGACCGGCTCCCCGACGACCTTGCGGCGCCGTCCATCGTTCCCACATCAGCGGATGTAGACGAGAGCGATCCCGCAAGGACAATGGACATGGCATCCGACGACACCGTGCATTTCGGTCCCGCCGAGAAAATGGCGAAGGATCCCGAGCGTGTGCGCAGGAATTTCTGGATCAAGCTGAAGCGCGTGATCGCGAAGCTGCCGTTCGCGGAGGATTTGCTCGCGGCGTATTATTGCGCCTTCGACCGGCAGACGCCGCGCCATGTGCAGGCAACGCTGCTCGGCGCGCTCGCTTACTTCATTCTGCCCTTCGATTTCATTCCGGACATGCTGCCGGTGCTTGGCTTCACCGACGACGCGGCAATTCTGGCGACTGCGATCCGCATTGTATCGAGCCACATCACGCCTGAGCATCGCGACGCCGCGAAGGCGGCGCTGGAGCGGGGATTGAAGGAAAATCCAGAATAGCGAATCGTCATTGCGAGGAGCAACGCGACGAAGCAATCCACGGGCGACTGGATTGCTTCGCTTCGCTCGCAATGACGGGATGTTACGGGTGGAGGATCACCTTGCCCATCGCCTTGCGCTCGGCGAGCACCTTCAATGCGTCGGTGGTTTTTTCGAGCGGGAAGGTGCGATCGACATGCGATGAGATTTTTCCCTCCGCTGCCCATTTCATCAGCTGTTCGAGCGCGGCGCGTCCGTGCTTCGGATCGCGCTTCATGTAGGCGCCCCAGAACACGCCGCGAATATCGCAGCCCTTGAGCAGCGCGAGGTTGAGCGGGATTTTCGGAATTTGCCCGTTGGCAAATCCGATCACGAGAAAACGTCCGCCCCATGCGAGCGAACGCACGCCGACTTCGGCGAAATCGCCGCCGACCGGATCGAACACGATGTCGATACCTTTCTCGCCGCCGATTTCCTTGAGCTTGTCGCGCAGATTGTCGCGGGCGTAGTTGATCGTCAGGTCTGCGCCGTGTTTTTTGGCGAATGCGAGTTTTTCATCCGATGACGCACAGGCGATGACTTTCAATCCAAGCAGCTTGCCGAGTTCGCATGCCGCAAGACCGGTGCCGCCGGCAGCGCCGAACACCGCGAGCGTTTCGCCGGGCTTCGGATCGGCGCGGTCGTTGAGCGCGTGATAGGCGGTGCCGTAAATCACGATGACACCGGCAGCGCGGTCGAAGTCGAGCGCGTCGGGAATTTTCACGATCGACGAGGCGGGAGCCGCGACCTTCTGCCGTGCGCCGTTATGCCCGATGGAGGCCGCGACGCGGTCGCCGGGTTTCAGATCGGTGACGCCTTCGCCGACGCTCTCGATCACACCCGCAATTTCGGCGGCCGGTGAAAACGGGAACGGCGGCTTCACCTGATACTTGCCCTGGATCATCAGGAGATCGAAGAAGTTCAGCGCCGCCGCCTTGATGGCGATGACGGCTTGACCCGGACCTGCGACCGGATCGGGAATGTCGGTCAGCTTGAGATCGTCGGGACCGCAAAACTCCGAACACAGAACGGCTTTCATTGATGCACCTGATCGATAGCGATGGAACCTGCGCCTGAATTCTTCATGGCGGATTTGAGGCCGCCGCACAATTCAATTCGTGCGCATGATGGCGCGCTGCTGCCGCAATCGCTTTCCAAATTCGCGATTCACGTCTATTTCAGGAATTGAGTGTTTGTTTCATACGGAACATTCCGCAGGGCGGTTTTCGATGAGGTTAAGGGCGATGCAGAGCCGGCAACCGGTGGTGCTGACATTGGCTGCGGCATTGATGCTGGCGGGCGCAACGATGGCCGCCGCACAAAGCGCGCCGAAATCCGACAAGAGCGCGAAGGACACAAAGTCATCACCTAAGGACAGCGCGAAGTCGTCCGCCAAGTCCGCGCCCGCTCCGGCGAAACCTGCGGCTGCGGGAAGCGCAGAGCCCAATCTGATCGGGCAGTTCGGCACATGGGGCGCTTACACGGCGTCGCCGAACGGCAAGAAAGTCTGCTTCGCGCTCGCCAAGCCTGCGTCGTCGAAAACCAATCCGCCGAACAAGCCGCGCGATCCCTCGTTCGCATTCGTTTCGACGCGGCCTGCGGAAAAAGTCGTCAACGAAGTCTCGATCATGATCGGCTATCAGCTGAAGCCGGGCTCCGAAGGTTCGGTCGAGATCGGCAGTTCGCGCTACGCGATGTACGCGCAAGGCGACGGGCTCTGGATCAAGAATGCCGCCGAAGAAGACGCGATGATAGCTGCGCTTCGCAAGGGCTCGGACGCGGTCGTGAAGGGCACCTCCGCCAAGGGTACCGACACCATCGACACGTTCCCGCTCAAGGGCCTGTCGCAGGCGCTCGACAGGCTGGCGCAGGAATGCAAACGCTGAGGCTTTCCAGACGGCCCTGAAGGGCCTATTTGATTGCCATGACCGAGACCGCAACCGGCGCAGACGCTCCGCTCGAAAAAATTGCGTTAGAGACCTATCAGCCGCCGGACAAGCCGTCGCTGATCGGACTGTCGCGCGAGGAGATTTCCGAGCGGCTCGGCGAACTCGGCGTTCCCGACAAGCAGCGCAACATGCGTGTCGCGCAGCTGTGGCACTGGATGTATGTGCGCGGCGCGCAATCCTTCGACGACATGACGAATGTGTCGAAGGCTTTGCGCGAACAGCTTGAGTCCCGCTTCACGGTCGACCGGCCCGAAGTCGTCACCGAACAGATTTCAAACGACGGAACGCGCAAATGGCTGCTGCGTCTGCCCGGCGACGGCAAGGGCCGCGCGCATGAGGTCGAGTGTGTCTACATTCCTGAAACGGATCGCGGCACTTTATGCGTGTCGTCCCAGGTCGGCTGCACGCTGAACTGTTCGTTCTGTCACACCGGCACGCAGCGCCTCGTGCGCAATCTCACCGCCGGCGAAATCGTCGGACAGGTGATGGTCGCGAAGGATCGCCTCAACGACTGGATCGATCGCGAAACGCCGCACGGCAACCGCCTCGTCACCAACATCGTGATGATGGGGATGGGCGAGCCGCTTTATAATTTCGACGCGGTACGCGATGCGCTGCTCATCGTGATGGACAATGAAGGCATTGGCCTGTCGCGCCGCCGCATCACGCTGTCGACATCGGGCGTGGTCCCGAACATCGCACGCACAGGCGAGGAAATCGCCTGCATGCTGGCAATCTCGCTGCATGCGGTGCGCGACGAATTGCGCAACGAGCTTGTGCCGCTGAACAAGAAGTATCCACTCAACGAATTGCTGGAAGCCTGCCGCAATTATCCCGGCTCGTCGAATTCGCGGCGCATCACCTTTGAATATGTGATGCTCAAGGGCGTCAACGATTCGATGGAGGACGCAAAACTCTTGGTGAAACTGCTCAAGGGCGTTCACGCCAAGATCAATCTCATTCCGTTCAATCCGTGGCCCGGCAGCAAATACGAATGCTCGGACTGGGACCAGATCGAGAAATTCTCGGAGTATATTTTCAACGCGGGTTATTCCTCGCCGGTGCGCACGCCGCGCGGACGCGACATTCTTGCGGCCTGCGGGCAATTGAAGTCGGAAACGGAAAAATTGTCGGTGCGCGAGCGCGATGCTTTGCGCGCGATGGCGATGACTGATTGATGTTGGCCGCGGCTTCGACACCCCTCATGGTGAGGAGGCGCGCTTGCGCCGTCTCGAACCATGAGGACGAAACATCCTCATCCTTCGAGACGCGCACGAGAGTGCGCTCCTCAGGATGAGGCCGGAACGCTTGAGGACTGGATTTTGAAATGGCTCTGATCGGCAGACTGTTCGCAATCTTCTTCGGATTCCTTCTCGCCTGCTTCGCGGCTGGAGCGGTCGTGGTCTTCGCGCTGCTGTTGCCAGAAATGAAGAACGCGACTTTGGACGAAGACGGCATCAACACGATCTTCGGATTCGGCTTCATTCTCATCAGCGGCTTTGCGCTGGTGCCGGCCTTCGTGCTCGTGCTGATAACCGAAGCATTCTACATCCGGCACATCCTGGCCTACGCGATCGTCGGCGCGCTGGCGGGTCTATGTTGTTATCTCGCTTTCATTCCGTTCGACACGGTGACGATGACGTTCAACGGCATCGTGCGCCGCCATCTTGAGGTGATGGTCGGCGCGGGCGTGGTCGGCGGCGTGGTTTACTGGATGATTGCGGGCCGCAACGCCGGATTTTGGCGCGGCACCCCGGCGCAATAATTATTTCTTCGCCCATCGCAGCGCCTGTTCGAGACGGTCGTTGCCCCAGAACAATTCGCCACTTGCGGTCGTGAATGTCGGCGCGCCAAAGAAGCCGCGCTTCTGCGCATCGGCGGTGTTGTCGCGCAACTCGCTTTTGATCTCGTCGCTCTGTGCCTTGGCGAGCGTCGCCTCGACCGGCACTTTGTGTTTCGCGAGAATTTCCGTAATCGTGTTCGGATCCGAAATGTCCCTGCCGTAGGAATATTCCGCCGCAAACACGTCGCGTCCGAAATCCTTGCCCCATCCCTCCTTCAATCCGACAAGCGCGACGCGTCCTGCAAGCACGCTCGATTGCGGAAATTTCTCCGGCCATTTGAACGGAATGCCCATGTCCTCGGCGATGCGCTGCGCGTCGCGGATCAGCGCCTTGCCCTTCACCGGAAAAACATTCAGCGGCGAATCCTTCAGGCCCTGCGACTGGAACACCGGGCCGAGCAGGAACGGCTTCCACGTCACCTCCACGCCCGCGTCTTTCGCGAGCTGTTCGATCCGCATCGCTGCGAGGAACGAATAGGTCGAGCCGAAATCGAACCAGAATGTGAGCTGCGGTTTGGACATGAGCGCATTTCCCCAGGAGTTAATGTTTTGCAGGCACGCTAGCAGCGTGGCGGAAACGCCGCCAGCCGCCACAATCGGGCGCTTTTCAGCCATGCGCGCGTCGGCTACACAGCGGCGATGAACCGCATTGGACTTTATATCGCGCTCGGCCTTGCGCTGTTTTTCGGATTGCTGTTCGGGCTTTATCCCGAACTCGATCTGAAAATTGCGTCGCTGTTCTACGACGCGACGACCAAGACATTCCCGCTCAAGACGGTGACGTGGGCGATAATCGCGCGCGACGGTGCGATGTGGGTGGCGTGGGCGTTCGTGATCCCCGCGCTCGGTGCGCTGATCGTGAAGCTCGTCCGCCCGGTGAAGCCGCTGATGATGTCCGGCCGCGCAACGGTGTTTCTGCTCGTCACCATGCTGCTGTCGGCCATCGTGCTGTCGAACATGATCTTCAAGTCGTACTGGGGCCGTCCGCGTCCCGTGGTCGTGACTCAGTTCGAGGGCAAGCTGAATTTCAAGCCGTGGTGGGATCCGCGCGGCGAGTGCCCGAGAAACTGCTCGTTCTTCTCCGGCGAAGGCGCGACGGCGTTCTGGACTTATGCGCCTGCCGCTCTCGCGCCGCCGCAGTGGCGTCCGCTGGCCTATGTCGGCGCGACCGCGTTCGGTCTTGCCACCGGAGGTTTACGCATGGCGTTCGGCGGGCATTTCCTGACCGACGTGGCGTTCTCCGGCATCGTCTCGTTTCTGGTCGTGTGGCTGTTCTACGCGCTGATCTATCGCTGGCCGTCGACCAGGCTGACGGACGAGGGCGTGGACGATTGGCTCACGCGCTTTGCGTGGCCCGGCTATCGCTGGGTGCAGAAGAAATTCGGCCGCGATGTCGGTGCAAGTCCGCGCGTGCGTGCTCAGACACAGGCCTGACGGCCTTTCCTTAATCGCCTGATTTTTCTATAGAGAGTCAACTCGTCCGCGCGAGGTTTGCCCGCCGCCAGACGAAATCGCCCGATTGGACGTTCCATGAGCACGATTCTAAAAAGTCTTCCGAAGGGAGAAAATGTCGGCATCGCTTTTTCGGGCGGTCTCGACACCAGCGCGGCGCTGCTCTGGATGAAGCAGAAGGGCGCGCGCGTCTTCGCCTACACCGCCAATCTCGGTCAGCCGGATGAAGCGGACTACGACGAGATTCCGCGCAAGGCACTTGAGTTCGGCGCCGAGAAAGCGCGGCTGGTGGACTGCCGCGCGCAACTGGTTCACGAAGGTATCGCCGCTATACAGGCGGGCGCGTTTCACGTCTCCACCGGCGGCATCGCCTATTTCAACACCACGCCGCTCGGCCGTGCCGTGACCGGCACGATGCTGGTCTCCGCCATGAAGGAAGACGGCGTCAACATCTGGGGCGACGGCTCGACCTACAAGGGCAACGACATCGAGCGGTTCTACCGCTACGGACTGCTGACCAATCCGGACTTGAAGATTTACAAGCCCTGGCTCGACCAGCAGTTCATCGACGAGCTCGGCGGCCGCGCGGAAATGTCCGCGTTCATGAAGGCTGCCGGCTTCGCCTACAAGATGAGTGCGGAGAAGGCGTACTCGACCGACAGCAACATTCTCGGCGCGACGCACGAGGCCAAGGATCTCGAACATCTCGGCAGCGGCATCGGAATCGTCAATCCGATCATGGGCGTGCCGTTCTGGCGCGACGACTGCGCCGTCAAGGCCGAGAAAGTCTCAGTGCGCTTTGCCGAAGGTGTGCCCGTTGCGCTGAACGGCAAGACGCTCGGTGATCCGGTCGCGCTGTTTCTGGAAGCCAATACAATCGGCGGCCGGCATGGCCTCGGCATGAGCGACCAGATCGAAAACCGCATCATCGAGGCGAAGAGCCGCGGCATCTACGAAGCGCCGGGCATGGCGCTTCTGCACATCGCGTATGAGCGTCTCGTCACCGGCATCCACAACGAAGACACGATCGAGCAATACCGCATCAGCGGCATGCGGCTTGGCCGGCTGCTTTATCAGGGCCGCTGGTTCGACTCGCAGGCCTTGATGTTGCGCGAGACGGCGCAGCGTTGGGTCGCGCGCGCGATCACGGGCGAAGTGACGCTCGAACTGCGCCGCGGCAACGACTACTCGATCCTGAACACGCAAAGTCCGAACCTGACCTATGCGCCGGAGCGGTTGAGCATGGAGAAGGTCGAGGATGCGCCGTTCACGCCCGCCGATCGCATCGGCCAGCTGACCATGCGCAATCTCGATATTTCCGACACGCGCGGGAAACTCGATCTCTACACCAAGACCGGCTTGCTCTCGGCTGCAAAGGGTGCGGACATCCCGAAGCTCGACAAGGACAAGACGTAATACTCGGGCTTATCCGTCATCCTGAGGCGCGAGCGTAGCGAGCCTCGAAGGATGGCGGCAGGATTAATGGCTGGTTTTCTGAGCACCACCTCGTCTCCGCGAGAGCTTTCGTATTGTTTCCCAGCTCGGCTTGATAAGCGCGGTCTTTTTTGCGCGGCTCCAGCCTTTCACCTGCCGCTCGACGGCGATTGCATCCGTGATGCACTCGAAATGCTGCGACCAGACGAGCGTCACGGGCCGCCGTGAGAACGTGTAACCTTTAAACGCGCCTGCGTCATGCTGGGCCACGCGCTGCGATAGGTCGTTTCCCGTCGCGCTACCGACGTAAAATGAGCCATCCGCACAGCGAAGCATGTAGACGAATGCGCTCATGATAACAGTCATCCTTCGAGGCTCGGCACAGCCTCGCACCTCAGGATGACGATCCTCAAGTATCAATCCAAACAAAAACGGCCGGAGATTTTCTCCGGCCGTTTTCTTTTTCGGTGAACCTCAGCGTCCGCCCGGTCCGACGCCCGGAGGCGGTGGAGGCAGCGACGCCTGTCCGCCGTTCAGGAGCGGCGTGATGTTCCGGATGGTGACGCGGCGGTTGCGGCGCTCCGGCCCATCGGTCGGAATTTTCAGATACTGCTCGCCGTAACCCTGCGAGGTGAGATTTTCCGCAGGCACGCCGAACTGTTGCGTGAGCAGCGATGCGGCAGCTTCCGCGCGGCGATCCGACAGCGACAGATTGTCGACGTCATTGCCGACGGCATCCGTATGTCCTTCGATCAGGAACACGGTGCGCGGATTCTGCTGGATGGCGCGGTTCATGCCGTCGGCGATCACCTGCAACTTGCTGGCCTGATCGGGCGGAATTTCCCACGAGCCGGTGTCGAAATTGATCGTGTCCACGTCGATCGACGGCATGCGCTCGCGCACCGTCGGGCTGTAGCGGATTTCATCCAGCGAATAAGGACGCTCGATGTAATCGACCGGCGGCGCAACCAGCGTCTGATAGATCAGGTCCGGCGGCGCGTCGTCGTATTCGACAATGTAGCGATCCGGCGCAATGCGGATCATCGGCGGCGGCAGGCTGACGAAGAAGCCGCCGATGCCGAGCGGCCGCCGCGTATTGTCGATGATGATGATCTCACGCCCGTCGGGTCCGCGGCGCAGGCGTTGCCGCAGATTGCCGTCGCGGTCGGTGATTGTGATGATCTGCGAACCGTCCGGGCGCACGATGATGGTGCGCTGGTTGGCGCCGTCGGGCTGAACGCGCACGTCGCGCGCGCCGAGGCGGAAGCGATCGACTTCGCTGTGGCGGACGTAAGCCGTTCCGTTCGGATCCTTGATGATGAGGCGTCCCGGTTCGGAGAACACGGTGCGTCCGCCGATGTTCTGCTCGCGGCGCTCGGCGCGGAACGTGCTGATGTTGCCGGGTCCGGATGGACCCGCGCCTGCGACGGTCGGTGCGATCGGAGCAAGACGCACGTTCGGATTCGGCGCGCCGGGTTTCGTTGGCGCGCCCGGCGTTGCAGGCGCGAGCGTCGTCGCACCCGGTGCGAGCGTCGGCAAAGGCGTCGTGACCGACGGTCCCTTCTGAGTCTGCATCGCGGGCGGCGGTCCGCCTGCGCCGCCTGGTCCGCCTGGTCCGCCGGGACCGCGAGGTCCGCGATCTTCCGAGCGAGGTCCGCCGGGTCCGCCCGGAGGAGTCGTTGGCGTCGTCGCATTCGGTGTTGTCGGAGGCGTCGACGGCGCTGTGATCGGCGGCGGAGGTGGCGTCACAGCCGTGCCATTCGGGTTCACACGCTCGGTCGAAGGCGCGCTCGGCCCGCCGGAATTCGGCGTTGTCGGTGGACCGCGGCGCTCGCCTTCCAGCGGCGGACGCGGCGGGGTGACATCGCGCACGCCCGGCGAAGTCGGCGGCGTGTTCGGAGTTGTCGGAGCCACTGTCGATGGCGCGGTTGGAGGTGGCGTCGGTGCCGTGCGCGCTGCCGGTGGTGGTGGCGGCGGAGGAGGCGGCGCGGATTTCTGAATCTGCGGCGGCGGCGTCACCGGACGCTGAACTTCCGGCGGCCGCTGCATCTGCGGTGGAGGAGTCGGAGCCTGCCGCTGAATTTGCGGTGGAGGCGTCGGCGCAACGCGCGGCGTAGGTGGCGGCGGTGGAGGTGCGACGCGTGGCTGCGGAGGCGGCGGCGGTGCAGCCGGACGCGGCGGTGGTGGGGGCGGTGGTGCTGCGGGGCGCGGCGGTGGAGGAGGTGCTGCTGCCGGCGCTTTCGGCGGCGGGACTGGCGCGGCCTTCGGTGGAGCCTTCGGCGGTTGTTCGGGCGGAGCCGCCTGCGCGACGACGAACGGCTGTTCGAGAGTTTCAGCGCGCGCGGCGAGTTGCGAACCTTGCAGTGCTGCGATTGCTGTCGTCGTGAGAAGTATCAACCGAAGGTGTGTCATGGCGACCTGTATCGTTGAAGTAAAAACGGGCGGGAAAATTTTCGTCCGTCAACCGATCAGCGGATAACGGTTAGGCGGCATTGTGGCGAAGTAAAACGCGCGCAAAGTATTTTGCGTGTTGAGACGAATCAGCGCACCGCAGATGAACGTACGTTAAGTTTCGGCGATGAAAAGCTGGATCGTTCGCGGCTGAGATAGAATTCCCGGAACGGCGTCCGGTTCCGAACCCGGTCGATCGCCGATGCCGGGATCGCTCGCCGGATACGGCGTGCGCGGTCGCTGCGGTCCACGAACGGGCAATTCGTCCGGCAATTTTCCCGGAAGCTCTTGCGGCGGATTCGGCGGCCGTGCGGGATCGTTCACAGGCGTCGGGATTTCCGGACGCGGATGGCCCGGCGGCACCTCAGGCGGCTCGCGAACAGGGTATGCAGGGTCGGGACTCACATCGCGCCCTTTCGATTTTGCCGGTGTCACGATCCAACCGGCGCACCCCGGATACGTTCCGAAGTACCCTGCTAAATGCCCGTTTTTTCGAGGTTTTTCGCGCCGATATTGACAATTGTCACGGAACCAAGCATCGAATTTACCGGCGCGTTACGCCGAAGCCGGGAGACGACAATGCCGATTGCCTATTGGTGCGTTCTGATTGCTGCCTTGCTGCCGATCGTTTGGGTCAGCTACGCGAAGCTGGGTGTCGAAAGCGACAATCGCTATCCGCGCGAAGACTACGACAACCTCACGCCGCCGAAGCGCCGCGCCTACGCCGCGCACCAGAATGCCTATGAAAATTTCCCGTTTTTCGCGATCGCCGTCATCGTGGCGATGACGCTCGGCGCTGCGCCTGCAACCGTCAACATGCTGGCGATCGCCTACGTCGCGGTGCGGGTGATCCACGGATTGCTGTACATCAACAACATTCCGACGCTGCGCTCACTCTCGTTCCTGATCGGACTCGCGATCAACGTTGCGATTTTCGTGCTGCCGGTTTTCAAGTAATCCGCTGAACGCGAATTAGCGCAGCACCAATAGCGTGTTGCTGCGCGTCTTGCCCGCGATGGCATAACCGCGCGCGGTCATGCCGGCGATGCAGTCGCTCTGCCATTCTTTCCGTTCAAGATGCTCGATGGCGACGGCTTTGGGCCACAGCGATTTCGGCGCATCGCGGAAAAACGGAACGAGCACGCGATCCTCATAGCCTTCGACATCGATCTTGAGCGCGTCGATTGACGCGATGCCGTTCTCGTTCAAAACCGTCAGCAGCTTCTTCGCCGGCACCTTGATGCCGCCGCTGTTCGAGATGTGACTGGCGCCGAGATTGTCGCCGTCGGTCTCGATCATCAATTCGCCGTCGATGTCGCCTGCGGCAGCCGCGATCTGCGTGAGATTTTTCAGATTCGACGCGCGCGCGTTGAATGCGAGACGCGCTCCGCTCACCGGATGCGGCTCGATGGCGATGACGCGTCCATTGTCGCCGACATGTTTGGCGAGCGACACCGCATAGGTGCCGACATTCGCGCCGACATCGACGAAGGTGCCGCCGCGCGGCGCATGCTCGCGCAGAAAGTCCAGTTCAGGCAGATTGTAGTCGGGATTGAACAGCGCGCCGCGCTCGGTGCCGCTCGCCAGATGATGCAGGCGGAACGACGCGCCTTGATACTCCGCATCGATAGGGCCGGGCCCGAGCAGATCGAGGAGGCGCGACAGCCACGGACGAAACGCGCCGCGCTTCAGGCCGGAGTTATGCGCGGCGGCAATCACCGCGCGCTGCGCGGCATTGGGCGCGCAGGCACCGAAGGGCAGATTGTCTTTTGAGGGCGTATTCATGCGCCAATTCTACTTGCGTCATTGCGAGGAGCAAAGCGACGAAGCAATCCAGTCCTCGATTGTTGCTCTGGATTGCTTCGCTAACGCTCGCAATGACGGCCGGCTAAACCTGCCGTTCGACCATCTTCAATTTGAGATCGGCGATGGCTTCCGACGGGTTGAGACCCTTCGGGCAGGCCTTGGCGCAATTCATGATGGTGTGGCAGCGATAGAGCCGGAACGGGTCTTCGAGATTGTCGAGACGTTCGCCGGTGGCCTCGTCGCGCGAATCCTTCACCCAGCGATCAGCGGCAAGCAATGCAGCCGGACCGAGGAAGCGTTCGGAATTCCACCAATAGCTCGGGCACGAGGTCGAACAACATGCGCAGAGAATGCACTCGTAAAGACCATCGAGCTTGGCGCGGTCCTCCGGCGACTGCCGCCATTCCTTCTGCGGCGTCGGGCTTGTCGTGTGCAGCCACGGTTCGATGGAAGCATACTGCGCGTAGAAATTCGTCAAATCGGGAACGAGGTCTTTCACGACAGGCTGATGCGGCAGCGGATTGATCTTCACCGCGCCGGCGTCGACATCGTGCATGTCCTTGGTGCAGGCCAGCGTGTTCTGGCCGTCGATGTTCATCGCGCACGAGCCGCACACACCTTCGCGGCACGAGCGGCGGAAGGTCAGCGACGGATCGATGTTGTTCTTGATCCAGATCAGGCCGTCGAGAACCATCGGCCCGCAATCGGCGGTGTTGACGTAATACGTGTCGATGGCGGGATTTTTTCCGTCGTCGGGATTCCAGCGATAGATGTTGTATTCGCGCAGTTTGGAATCGTCGGCGCCTGCGGGTTTCGGCCACGTCTTGCCGCCGCCGATTCTCGAATTCTTCGGAAGTGCGAATTCAACCATCTGCTCGATCCTTCTGCTGTCATTGCCGGACTTGATCCGGCAATCCATCCTCCTAAAAAGATGGATGCGCGGGTCAAGCCCGCGCATGACGATTTAGGGTATCAATACACGCGCGCCTTCGGCGGAATGTACTGAACGTCATTGGTCATCGTGTAGTCGTGCACCGGGCGGTAATTGATCGTCGTCGCGCCCTTGCCGCTGAACCAGGCCAGCGTGTGCTTCATCCAGTTCTTGTCGTCGCGATCCGCGTAATCCTCGCGCGCATGCGCGCCGCGGCTTTCGGTGCGGTTGGCGGCGGAATCCATCGTCACCACAGCCTGCGCGATCAGATTGTCGAATTCCAGCGTCTCGACGAGATCGGAATTCCACACCAGCGAGCGGTCGCTGACGGAAATATCCGGTAGCCCCCCATAGACCTTGTGGATTAGATCCTGGCCCTCATGCAGAACATCGCCGGTGCGGAACACCGCGCAGTTGTTCTGCATCACCTTCTGCATGTTCTCGCGCAGCTTCGCGGTGCGGGTGCCGCCCGAGGCATTGCGGAAATGATCGAGGCGCGAGAGCGCGAAGTCGGCGGAGTTCTGCGGCAGATCGGGCTGGCGCGCGTTCTTCTCCAGCTTCTCGGCGCAGCGCATCGCCGCAGCACGTCCGAACACCACGAGATCGATCAGCGAGTTCGAGCCGAGACGATTGGCACCATGCACCGACACGCAGGCCGCTTCGCCGACCGCCATCAGGCCCGGCACGATGGAATCGTTGTCGCCGTTTCTCTTGGTGACGACTTCGCCGTGATAATTCGTCGGAATCCCGCCCATGTTGTAGTGCACGGTCGGCAGCACCGGGATCGGTTCGCGCGTGATGTCGACGCCCGCGAAAATCTTCGCCGATTCCGAAATGCCCGGAAGACGTTCGTGCAACACTGCCGGATCGAGATGATCGAGGTGCAGCAGGATGTGATCCTTGTTCTTGCCGACGCCGCGGCCTTCGCGGATTTCAATCGTCATCGCGCGCGAGACGACGTCGCGCGAGGCGAGGTCTTTCGCCGACGGCGCATAGCGTTCCATGAAGCGTTCGCCCTCGGAGTTGGCGAGATAGCCGCCTTCGCCGCGCGCGCCTTCGGTGATGAGACAGCCCGCCGGGAAAATGCCGGTGGGGTGGAACTGCACGAACTCCATGTCCTGCAACGGCAGGCCTGCGCGCAGCGCCATCGCGCCGCCGTCGCCGGTGCAGGTGTGCGCCGAAGTACACGATTGATACGCGCGGCCATAACCGCCGGTCGCAAGGATCACGGTCTGGGCGCGGAAGCGATGGATCGTGCCGTCGTCGAGTTTCAGCGCGACCACGCCACGGCATGCGCCCTGGTCATCCATAATCAGATCGATGGCGAAGAACTCGATGAAGAATTCAGCCGCGTGGCGTAGCGACTGGCCGTACATTGTGTGCAGCATCGCGTGGCCGGTGCGGTCGGCGGCGGCGCAGGTGCGCTGCGCCTGACCCTTGCCGAAGTCCATCGTCATGCCGCCGAACGGGCGCTGGAAAATCTTGCCGTCCTCGGTGCGCGAGAACGGCACGCCCCAGTGTTCGAGTTCGAACACGGCTTCCGGCGCGTTGCGCACCATGTATTCGATGGAATCCTGATCGCCGAGCCAGTCCGACCCCTTCACGGTGTCGTACATGTGCCAGCGCCAGTCGTCCTTGTGCATGTTGCCTAGCGCCGCCGAAATGCCGCCCTGTGCTGCGACCGTGTGCGAGCGCGTCGGGAAAACTTTGGTGATGCAGGCGGTACGCAGGCCCAATTCGCTGCAACCGACGACCGCGCGCAATCCTGCGCCGCCCGCGCCGACCACCACCACGTCATAGGTGTGATCCTCGATCGGATAGGCCTGGCCGTTGGTTTTGCCGTTCGGTGCCATAAAAATTAAACTCCCGACGACAGTTTGACGATGGCGTAGATCGAGGCGAGGCCGACCGACCAGCAGAAGAAGTGATTGCCGATGATGAGCGCGAGCTTCAGCTTCTCGTCGTGGATGTAGTCTTCAAGCACGACCTGCATGCCGATCTTCATGTGCCAGCAGCTGGCGATGATGAAGAGGATCATGATGACGGCGACCAGCGGATTGCCGAGGACCTGCGAAGCGGTCGCCTGATTGCTGCCGAGCAGCTTCATCACGATGACGATCGACGGCACGATCAGAAGGATCATCGCGACCGCTGTGATGCGCTGGCGGAAAAAGTCCGACGTGCCGGAGCGGGCGGAGCCGAGGTTGCGGACGCGGCCGAGCGGCGTGCGCATCGACGGATGCTTGTGCGGCATGTCCGGCGCGCTCATCGTCCACCTCCGACTGCGTAGGCGATCATCCAGAGCACGACCGTCAGCGTGACCGAGCCGATGAGTGCGGCCCAGGTCAGCCATTCGCGCTGCTCCTTGCCGAAGCCGTAACCGAGATCCCAGATCAGATGACGCGCGCCGCCGAGCAGATGGTGCAACAGCGCCCATGTGTAACCGAACACAATGACGCGGCCGATCCAGCTCGACGTGAAGGCCTGCATCTGCGCGTAGGCACCGGGGCCGGATGCGGTCGCGATCAGGTACCAGGCGAGAAGGACCGTTCCGTAATAGAGTGCGACGCCGGTGGCGCGATGGACGATCGACATCGCCATCGTCAGCGTCCAGCGGTAGGTGAGGAATGGCGAGAGCGGACGGTCGATCCGTTGGGTCATGTTCAGCTTCGATGGTTTGCTGACGACACGAAACTAAGTCGCCGGCCAGCATGCGGGATCGCGTTAGAGGATTTCTATTTACGGAGTGGAATAACCGAGCGCAACGCCGAAGTTGGCATACCACGAACAGCAGTTCAGAGCTTCAAATCCGCTTATATCAAAGGCGATTGGTAGCCATCGCGAAATGCCGTCGCAAACGTAATTCATTACTTGTATGCCATAGCCTTCGCTCATCAATCCGGCTAATGACGCCGAAGAAAATAAGAAGACGTGCATGATCGCCGGGCTGGATTCAACGCAACTTTTTGAGCTTGTCGCGCTGCTGCTCGTCACCGGCGCGCTCGCCGGATTTCTCGCCGGCATTTTCGGCATCGGCGGCGGCGCGGTTCTGGTCCCGGTTCTCTACGAATGTTTCCGTCTTGCAGGTGTGCCGCTCGATGCGCGCATGCCTCTGTGCATTGGCACCTCGCTCGCGATCATCATCCCGACTTCGATCCGCTCGTGGCAGGCGCACCGCAAGCGCGGCTCGGTGGATATGGACATTCTGCTGAAGTGGGCGCTCCCGGTTCTGATCGGCGTCATCGTCGGCAGCGTGATCGCGCGCTACGCGCCGGAAAAACTGTTCAAATATGTGTTCGTCGGCGTGGCGTGGTCGGCGGCCGCGCGGCTGTTGTTCGGAAAAGAAAACTGGAAGCTCGGCGACGAGATGCCGAAGGGCTTCTTCATGCGCGTCTATGGTTTCTTCATCGGGCTTCTTTCGACGCTGATGGGAATCGGCGGCGGACTGTTCTCGAATTTGCTGATGACGTTTTACGGTCGCCCAATCCATCAGGCGATCGGCACGTCCGCGGGACTTGCGGTGCTGATCTCGGTCCCCGGCGCTCTCGGTTACATCTATGCGGGCTGGCCGGCGGCGATGCGTCATCCCGAAGTGGTCGCGCTGCAACTGCCGTTTGCCATCGGCTACATCTCGCTGATCGGGACTTTGCTGGTGATGCCGACAAGTCTGCTGACCGCGCCGCTCGGCGTGAAGGTCGCGCATCTGATGAGCAAGCGGACGCTCGAAAAAGCGTTCGGATGTTATTTGCTGATTGTGAGTTCGCGGTTCGTGGTGAGCTTGTTGTTCGGGATTTGACTGGGGCGGTCGTCCCGGCGAAAGCCGGGACCCATCACCCCTGTCGTCATTGCGAGGCGCATCGCGCCGAAGCAATCCAGCCCTGACTCGATGCATGTTCTGAGGTGGATTGCTTCGCTTCGCTCGCAATGACGAAGGGAAGACCAGCTACTTTTCGTACAAACCTTTATACGTCTCGCGCAGCACGTTCTTCTGCACCTTGCCCATCGTGTTGCGCGGAAGATCGTCGACGAAGATCACGCGCTTGGGCATCTTGAATTTCGCCAGCCGTCCGTCGAGCGCCTTCATGACGGCGGCCTCGTCGAGCTTCGCTTCCTTGCTGTTCACCACAACCGCTGTAACGCCTTCGCCGAAATCCGCATGCGGCAGGCCGATCACAGCACTTTCGGTGACGCCGGGAATCGCGTCGATCTCGCTCTCGACTTCCTTCGGGTAGACGTTGAAGCCGCCGGAAATCACCAAGTCTTTCCCGCGACCGACGATATGCGTGTAGCCCTGCGCGTCGATCTTGCCGAGATCGCCGGTGATGAAAAATCCGTCCTTACGAAATTCCGTCGCGGTTTTTTCCGGCATGCGCCAGTAGCCCTTGAACACGTTCGGGCCTTTGACTTCGATCATTCCAATAGTGTCGCGTGCCAGTTCCTTACCCGACTCAGGATCGGTCACGCGCACGCTCACACCCGGCAGCGGAAATCCGACCGCGCCTGGCACGCGCTCGCCGTCGTATGGATTCGACGTGTTCATGTTGGTTTCGGTCATGCCGTAGCGTTCGAGTACGGCGTGGCCGGTGCGTGCGCTCCATTCGCGATGCGTCTCCGCCAGCAGCGGTGCGGAGCCTGAAATAAAGAGCCGCATATGCTTGGTCGTCTCTTTGGTCAGGTTCGGCGACTGCAATAGACGCGTATAGAATGTCGGCACGCCCATCAGTACGGTGGCGCGGCTCATCAGCTTGATCATCAGTTCCGGATCGAGCTTCGGCAGGAAGATCATCGACGCGCGCGAGAACAGCGTGACGTTGCTTGCCACGAACAATCCGTGCGTGTGATAGATCGGCAGCGCGTGGATCAGCACGTCCTTGTTCGTGAAACGCCAGTATTCGACGAGCGACAGCGAGTTCGACGCCAGATTGTCATGCGTCAGCATCGCGCCTTTCGAGCGGCCGGTGGTGCCGGATGTATAGAGAATGGCGGCGAGATCGTCGTTCGCGCGCTTCACCGTCGCGAAGTCCGCACTCTGCTTTGCCGCGCCGTCGGCCAGCGAGCCTTGTCCATTTGAGTCCAGCGTGTCGACCTTCGCGCCGATCTTGTCGGCGAGTGCCGTGATGCCGGCCTGCTTCGACGGATCGCACACGACGAGCGACGGCTCGGCGTCGCCGATAAAATAATCGAGTTCGTTGAGCGTGTAGGCGGTGTTGAGCGGCAGAAATACTCCGCCCGCGCGCACGGTCGCGAGATAGAGAACAAGCGCCGCGACGGATTTTTCCGTTTGCGCTGCAACACGGTCGCCCGGCTTCACGCCGCGCGAGACAAGATAATTCGCCATGCGCCCGGCCTGTGCGACCAGATCGCTGTAGCTGATGATCGTGCCGTCCGTGGTCTCGATGGCGGTCTTGCCGCCATCCTTGAGTTGATCGAACAGGCGCGAAAACAGATTGGCGTTCGGTTGGGCGTTCATGCAACAATTCCAGTTGTTCGCCGTCATTGCGAGCGAAGCGAAGCAATCCACAACGGCGATCAAAAGCTGGATTGCTTCGGAGCTTGCGCTCCTCGCAATGACAACCGAAGGCCACGAAATTCCTTAGCAAACCATCGGTTCCCAGAGCAACGAAAGACGACACGCATGAGCAACAAGAAGATCGCATGGATCACGGGCGGCGGCACGGGCATCGGCCTCGGCGGCGCGCAGGAACTGGCGAAGGACGGCTGGACCGTCATCATTTCCGGCCGCCGCAAGGATGTGCTCGACGACGCGGCGAAGACCATCAAGGGCGGCGCGGAAGCGATGCCGCTCGATGTCGGCAACGCGGCCGATTGCGAGAAGGTTGCGAAAGCGATTGTTGCCAAGCACGGCCGCATCGATCTGCTCGTCAACAGCGCGGGCCTCAACGTGCCGAAGCGAAGCTGGGACGATGTTACGACCGAAGGCTGGGACAAGGTCGTCGACATCAATCTCAACGGGCTGATGTATTGCATGAAGGCCGTGCTGCCGGCGATGCGCGCGCAGAAGGACGGCTGCATCATCAACGTCGCCTCATGGGCGGGGCGTCACGTCTCGAAACTGACGGGACCGGCCTACACCGCGACCAAGCACGCAGTGCTGGCGCTGACACACTCGTTCAACATGGACGAATTCAGGAACGGTCTGCGCGCCACGTGTCTGTCGCCGGGCGAAGTTGCAACGCCGATCATGAAGCTGCGTCCGGTGCCGCCGAGCGAGGAGGACATGAAGCGCATGCTTCAGGCCGACGATCTCGGCAAGACTATTGCGTTCGTGGCGAGCATGCCGCCGCATGTCTGCATCAACGAAATCCTCATCAGCCCGACATGGAACCGGAGCTTTGTGACGGCCACATTGTGAGACTCACGTAAAGATCGTGACCTGGTTTCAGCCATCACAAAGATTTTTCACTGAACCCCCGCCGCCAAAGCCTCCGTAGTTCCGGGCAATGGCGGCGGGATCGAACGATCCGATCGCTGCCGTTGATCCGTCGGATGTCCGCCGGAGTTCCAATTCAATCGGGAGACGAAATCATGAAGCGCATTGCATTGCTTTCTGCCGTTGCGTTCGCAGCATTGGCCCTCACCGCGCCGGTTCAGGCCCAGGACAAAATGTCGGGCGAAAAGACCGTGATGGTCGGCGGCGCGCCGATGTATCCGTCGAAGAACATCGTGGAGAATGCGGTGAACTCGAAGGATCACACCACGCTGGTTGCCGCCGTGAAGGCCGCCGGTCTGGTCGACACGCTTGCGAGCAAAGGCCCATTCACCGTGTTCGCGCCGACCAACGCCGCGTTCGGCAAGCTGCCGAAGGGCACGGTCGAAACGCTCGTGAAGCCGGAGAACAAGGCGACGCTGACCAAGATTCTGACCTATCACGTCGTGCCGGGCAAATTCGCCGCAGCCGATCTCACCGACGGCAAGACGCTGACCACGGTCGAAGGCGAACAGCTCACCGTGAAGCTCGACGGCAAGAAGGTCTGGCTGATCGACGCCAAGGGCGGCAAGTCGGCCGTGACCATCGCAGACGTCAACCAGTCGAACGGCGTGATCCATGTCGTCGACACCGTTTTGATGCCGGCGTCCTAAAACTCCCTCGCGCGGCCTGAATGTCCCACAGGACGTGAGAGACGGGCGGGCCGGAGCAATCCGGCCCGTCTTTTATTTTGAAATGCCTGCGTCATTGCGTTCACGGATATGTCATGACGGCGGGGTGTAACGGGACTAGATTTGCGGCGTAGGTGTTCGTGACAGGCAAGGTGGAGCACATGTCCAGCATCACGACAGACCGCATCGGAACGCCGTCCGCGTCCGGCAAGACGATCCAGCCGCTCTGGGTTCGCCTCGTGCACTGGATCAACGCGGTCGCGATTTTCATGATGATCGGATCGGGCTGGCAGATATTCAATGCTGCGCCGATGCCGCTGCTGAAGGATTTGCATTTTCCGAGTTACATAACATTGGGCGGCTGGCTCGGCGGCGCGCTGCAATGGCATTTCGCGGCGATGTGGCTGCTGATGGTCAACGGCCTTGTCTATCTCGCGCTCGGATTTATTACCGGACGTTTCCGGAAAAAACTGCTGCCGATTTCCGCGAGCGGCGTGATCGGCGACACGAAAGCGGCGCTGACCGGCAAACTCAGCCACGCCGACCTCACCACATACAATCAGGTTCAGAAATTGCTCTACGCCGGCATTATCGTCGTCGGCATCGTCATCGTGCTGTCGGGCCTCTCGATGTGGAAACCTGTCCAGCTGCAATACCTCACCGCGATCTTCGGCGGCTACGATTTTGCGCGCTACGTTCACTTCGCCTGCATGGCGCTGATTGTCGCGTTTCTCGTCATTCATATTTTGCTTGCGCTGCTGGTGCCGAAAAGTCTGCGCGCGATGATTGTTGGAAAATAGCATGAGCAACCGTCGTAAACTCATCATTCCCGGCGTGGACAAGAAGCTGCTCGTCAAGGACGCGGCGAAACTGATGCCGGATCTGACGCGCCGCCGATTTCTCGCAGGCGGCGCAAGCCTCGGCGCGCTGACCATGCTTACCGGCTGCAATGTCAGCGACGATTCCTCCGCCGAGGCGTTGCTCGTGCAGATTTCAAAGTTCAACGACAAGGTGCAGGCTGCTTTGTTCAACCCCAACACACTCGCGCCGACCTTCAGCGAAAGCGAAGTCACGCGGCCGTTCCCGTTCAACGCCTATTTCCTCGAAGACAATTCGCCGCAGATCGACGGCAAGGCATGGAAGCTCGAAGTCACAGGCCTCGTCGATCAGAAGCGATCCTTCACGCTGGAAGATTTCGAGAAGATGCCGCAGTTCAAGCAGATCACGCGGCACATCTGCGTCGAGGGCTGGAGCGCGATCGGAAGCTGGACCGGTGTTCGCCTGAGCGATTTTCTCAAACTTGTCGGCGCCGATACCCGCGCGAAATATTGCTGGTTCCGCTGCGATGACATCGAGGGCTACACGTCTTCAATTGACATGCCGACCGCGATGCATCCGCAGACGCAGATGACGCTGAAATTCGACGACAAGATGCTGCCGGTCGGCTTCGGTTATCCGATGAAAATCCGCGTGCCGACGAAACTCGGCTTCAAGAACCCGAAATGGGTCGTGTCGATGGAAGTCACCAACGACTACAAGGGCGGCTACTGGGAAAATCAGGGCTACAACGATTTTTCGGGAAGCTGATTTGGCTTAAGCCCTTGAACCGAATCAAGAAAATAAATATTGAAATTTCAATAAGATAGTCTATATTGACGTTAGTCGAGAGCGCGGCGAATTAGCGCGTTGGAGTGACGAAAGCTCTGCGAGTAGTCCTCCACTCGACGACTTTCCTAGACAAACGCTCCGCCGGGTGGGTGAATAAAATCGCCCTTCGGCATTTTTACCAAACCATAGCCTAAAACGACCCCTGTCTTTGATGTTCTAAAGGCGGGCAGAAGTTGTTTTGCAAATGTATGTTCGCCGTACTGAAAAGAACGGTGCACCGCCCCTGCCACCATATCGACAAGCTGTAAGCCGACGCTTGCCTCGCTTGGTGAAAAGAAAATTGTTTCAATTAGATTCGCATAGTTAGAAGTAAAGACTTCAGGGGTGTCAACGAGTTCATGATGGCGCTTGCGAAGTTTTGCATCGTCGGAGACCATTCGATGGTCCGACACGACCATACCGAACTGTGTTTGACTGGTTACGCGCGTTGCATCTTGGAGAAAGTACTGAAATCGCTCGGTCACTCCTTTGTAGGTAAGGTGGTAAACGTCATCTTGGTTGCTTATCGTGGGCCGAGCATATGCAGCTTCAACTGAACAAACGCAGGATATGATTTTTGTAGATTTTCGACTGGTGATGATTTGGAAAATATCATTTCTCAACGATGTCTTCTCTTGTGTGCTCAGATGTTTAATTGAATTTCGTGGATCGTTGTTCTGAGGCCCGAAGTATTTCCATTTCAGTTCTCCGCGAACTCTGCCTTTGGTCGCCTTCTTAAAGTCGCTTGCGATGCCTTGCCAAGCTCCTTCAGGAATTATGAGGCCGCCGATTATCAGGTATTTCCCTTGCGCCTTGTTTGGAAGCGGTGGCGTTCCTGACTCGTCGAGAAACAACAAATACAAATTGGCCTCCGTTATGTATCGCGACAGGAAACCGTTCAGTCGTCAGATCTCAATTGAAGTCACCAACGACTAAAAGCGCGGTTACTGGAAAAATCAGGACTAAAAAGATTTCTCAGGAAGTTAAAGCTGCTTAGGTTATTGCAGAAAATGAAATTGCAGCTCAGCTATCGCCGCATATTGTTCAATACGTGAGCGATTTGAGTTACGATATACTCGACGTTTTTCAGTTTCGATTGAAGTTCTTTGATCGAAGCCTCTTGTTGCTTCACTAGTGAACCCACGTTGTAGTAGTCGGTAATTCCGATGGGTGTTTGACAGCTAGTGCATTGGATCGTGAACATTTTGTATGCCGCATCTCGCGCTTCGATTTGCTGGAGTTTGAAGGAAGAATTCTCACACTTTCCGCATTTCGTTGAACCAAACATTGGCTACTCCCAATAAGTGGACCACTTGCCTTGCAACCTAAGCGAGTCGCAAATTCACCGAGAGTCATTTCCTTGCTGTGGAAGTAGTCTGCCGCCAAAACCATCCCCGGATACCGTGCATTGCACCCAAAATGGGCGCTAACGCCATTGTGAAACGCGTTTACCGCGCATTAACCATATTAAACTCAAATAAATCAATGCCTTAACTTTTCAGGCACGGAACGTGCATTTATGACGCAGTGCACACGAAAAGATTCTGCGCCACACCGCCGTGGACTTCGCAGACCAGGGGCTATGACGTGATTCGAACTGTCATCAATGCCGGTGCCGGCATTTTCTCGCTTTGCATGCTGGCGACCTCGGTGTTGCCGGTGTGGAGCGAATCCTCCGTGTCGGCCGAAGCCCAGGAACAGCACCAGCAGACCCAGGATGTCTCCAGCGCGAATTTCCGCGCGCTCGAAATTTCGATTCCGATGGACGATCACGGCATGAAGGCCGCCGGCATTTCGACGATCCATGTCGTGCCGGACGACGGCAAGGCCGAACTGACGTTCCCCGGCACGGTCGTCGTGCCGCAGCAGCAGTTGCGTATGGTGGCCGCGCCCGCCGGCGGTCTCGTCGAAAAGATGCTTGTCGCGCAGGACGAGCCGGTCACGGCGGGACAGGCTGTCGCGCAGGTGCGTTCGCCCGACATGGTGGAAGCTCAGCGCCTCTATCTTGCAGCGATGTCGGATGAGACGCTGGCAGCCGACAAACTGCGCCGCGCCAAAATGCTGGTCGAAGGCAAGGCGCTGCCCGAAAAGGATCTGCGCATCGCCGAGACCGAAGCCGCGATTGCCAAGTCGAAGCTCGACGAGCGCAAGCAGCTTCTGTTTCTGATGGGAATGGATCAGGCGGATTTCGATACGCTCACGACGACGCGCGGCATTGTCAGTTTGCTGATCGTGAAATCGCCGATCACCGGCACCGTGGTGACACGCCACGCCTCAACCGGCGAACAGGTGAAGGCCGCAACGCCGCTTTATACATTCGGCGAACTCGATCCGCTCTGGGTCAACATCCAGATTCCGTCGCATCGCCTCGCCAATATTTCGGTCGGCGCGCGCGTGATGCTTGCCGCGCACGGCGTCGAAGGCAAGATCATCCGGATCGGCCGCACCATCGACCAGTCCACGCAATCGACCATCGCGGTCGCGGAAATCTCCGCCGCCAATGGACGCCTGCGCCCCGGTCTTGCGGTGAGCACCACGGTGCGCGTCGAAGCGCCGAATGTCGCCAGCGGCGGCAAGAACTGGTCGGTGCCCTCGACCTCAGTCGTGCGCCACCGCGATCAGACCTGGGTGTTCACCAAGAGCACCGACGGTTTCCGCGCCCGCCCGGTTCAGGTGATCGCCGAAACCGCACGCAATGTCGCGGTTCGCGCGGACTTCCGCCCCAACGATGAAATCGCCTCGCGCGGCGTATTGGCGCTGCTTTCGGAGCTGGTCGACGCCGACAAGGAGGAATAATCCTTGCTGGCAGGTCTGGTCGATCTCGCGCTCAAGCAGCGCCTCATAACCGTATTGGCTGCGCTCGCGCTGAGTGCGTGGGGCATCTACTCCTACTCGAAACTGCCCGTCGATGCGTTTCCCGATGTCGCGCCCGTGCAGGTGCTGGTGTCGATGCGCGCTCCGGGTCTGGCACCCGAAGAACTCGAAAGCCGTGTCACCGCGCCGGTCGAGGTCGCCGTGCGCGGCATTCCCAATCTCGTCAGCATGCGATCGACCACGCGCTATTCGGTGGCGCTGATGACGTTCGAGTTCGCCGACGGCACCGACATCTATTGGGCGCGCGCGCAGGTCAACGAACGCTTGCAGGAAATTCGCGACCAGCTCCCCGCCGGCACCGAAGGCGGCCTTGCTCCCATCGTTACGGCGCTCGGCGAAATGCTGATGTTCACCGTCGAATCCGACACGATGAGCGTACAGGAAATCCGCTCGCTGATCGACTGGACGATCCGTCCGCGTTTGCGCGGTCTGCCCGGCGTCGCCGATGTCAACGTGCTCGGCGGCTTCGTTCGCATCTTTGAAGTTGTGCCGTCCGCGCCGGCGATGGCGGCGCGCGGCATCACAACCGAACAGTTAGAAAAAGTTCTCGTCGCCAACAACCGCAACGACGGCGCGGGCCGCGTGCGCGAAGGCGAAGAGGCACTTCTTGTGCGCTCCGAAGGCCGCATCCGCACCCTCGACGACGTCCGCAACACCATCATCGCGGTGAAATCCAACGCGACGGTGCGCGTCGGCGACGTGGCCGACGTGCGCGAAGGCGCGCTGCCGCGCAACGGTGTCATCACGACGAACGCGCAGGGCGAGGCGGTGTGGACGACCGTATTGGGTCTGCGCGGCGCGAACGCGAAGGTCGTCGTCTCCGGCGTGAAGCAGCGCCTCAAGGAAATCGAGCCGCTGCTGCCGCAGGGCGCGAAGATCACGCTGTTTTACGACCGCAACGACCTGATCGAGAAAGCGGTGTGGACGGTGCAGCGCGTGCTGATCGAAGCCATCGTGCTGGTCGTCATTCTGCTCGTGCTGTTTCTCGGCAATCTGCGCGCCGCCGTGGTGGTCGCTGCGTGTCTACCGCTCGCCGTGCTGTCGACCTTCATCATCATGCGGCTGTTCGGCTGGTCGGCGAACATCATGTCGCTCGGCGGCCTGGCAATTGCCATCGGCCTCTTGGTCGATTGCGCGGTGGTTGTGGTCGAAAACGTCGAGCATCGCATCGCCGAGAAAAAGAATCCCGATCTGATGGCGCGATTGCGCATCACGCTCGACGCCGTGAAGGAAGTCGGCGTGCCGCTGGTGTCGGGCGTCGTCATCATCATCACGGTATTCATGCCGCTATTGTCGTTGCAGGGGCTGGAGGGGCGGCTGTTCAGCCCGGTCGCGCTGACGATTGGATTTGCACTGTCGTCCGCGCTGATCCTGTCACTGACGGTCATTCCGGTGCTCGCCGCGTTTCTCATCAAGCACGGCTCGCATCAGGAGCCGTGGGTGATCCGCAAGCTGCATCAGGTCTACGATCCGGTGCTGGCGAAGGCGCTCGACGCGCCGAAAATCGTCGCCGCCGTGGTGATTTCGGCGCTGCTGATCGCAGGCATCGCGTTCACCGGCATCGGCTCGACGTTCTTGCCGACGATGGACGAAGGCACGCCGGTTATTTCCTTGCGCAAATACCCGACGATTTCGGTCGACGAAGCCGCCGAAACCGATCTGCTGATCCAGAAAGAATTAAAAGCCGCGATCCCGGAAATCGACCGCATCATGGCGCGTGCCGGGGCGGACGAACTCGGTCTCGATCCCGCGCCGATCAACGAAACCGATTTCTTTATGACGCTGAAGCCGCGCAACACATGGCGCAACAAGGATATGAAGTGGCTGCTCGAGGAAATGCGCAAGGTCCTCGATCCTATACCGGGAATCTCGTTTGCGTTCGCGCAGCCCATCGACATGCGCGTGCAGGAAATGATCATCGGCGCGCGCGGCGACGTCGTCGTGAAGATTTTTGGCGAGGATATTCCGACGCTCAACAAGCTCGGTCGGGAGATCGCGGCGCAGATCAAGAAAGTGCAGGGCGCGACCGACGTGTTCGCGCTGCGCAACGCCGGCCAGAAATATTTCACTGTGAAAGTCGACCGCGCCAAGGCGGGGCGTCTCGGATTGAACGCGACCGATGTGCAGGATGCTTTGAGAATATGGGTGGACGGCAAGCGCGTCGGCATCGTGCTCGAAGGCTCGGTGCGCACGCCATTGGTCATTCGCGGCGAAGAAGGTCTTCGCGCATCGACCGAAGATCTGTCGCACACGCCTATCGTACTGCCGAACGGCGGCACGGTTGAGCTGTCGCAACTCGCCGAGATCAAGATTGAGGATGGACCCATTCAGGTGATCCGCGAGGACGGACAGAGATTTGCAACTGTGCTCGCCAACGTCGATGGCCGCGATCTCGTTGGCTTCGTTGCCGACGCGCAGGCTGCTGTGAACAAAAGCGTGCCGCTTCCTCTCGGCTATACGCTCGACTGGGGCGGGCAATTCGAGAACCAGCAGCGCGCCGCCGCACGACTTGCCATCGTGGTGCCGATTGCGCTCGCGATGATTTTCCTGCTGCTGTACCTCACCTTCGGATCGATACGGCAGTCCATTCTTGTGTTCTGCAACGTGCCGTTCGCCTGCATCGGCGGCATCGTGGCACTTCGTCTTTCCGGCGAATTCCTGTCGGTGCCGGCATCGGTCGGGTTCATCGCGCTGCTCGGCATCGCCGTGCTCAACGGCGTCGTGATGGTGACGTACATCAACGACGTGCTCATCAACTACCTCAACGAGAAGCGCGGCAATTTCACCTTGCGCGAAGCGATCATGGATGCTGCGCGCCGCCGTCTGCGTCCGGTGACGCTCACCGCATGTATCGCCGCCCTCGGCCTCGTGCCGTTTCTGTTTGCGACCGGGCCGGGTTCGGAAATCCAGAAGCCGCTGGCGATCGTGGTGATCGGCGGGCTTGTGACGGCGACGTTGCTGACGCTCATCGTGCTGCCGATGCTGTACGAGCGTTTCGGCATCTCTAAAGCTGCGCGCGAAAGCATTGAGGGTGTCGCGGCGCCATCCGGCCCGTCATGGGTCGAGGAGAAATTCCCGATCGCGCATGCGCGAGGTAAGCAGGCGCTGTTCACGACGCGCTGGAAGATCGCGCGGGCCTATGCGTGGCTGCGTTATTTCATTCCGATGCTGCGCAACCGCGATAGGTCCGCGCATTCCCCGGCAGAGTGACTATTTAACTCGCAGCGATTTCTGGAAAAACGCCAGCACTGCGCCGGCAGCCAGCACCGCCACCGAAAAATTCAGCGCGTAGGACAGCGAGCCCGTCGCGTCGGTGATTGCGCCGGTCGCGAACGGGCCGAGCGTCTGTCCAAGACCGAACGTGATGGTCATGATGCCGATCACCTTCGGCCATTGCTCCGGCGGGTAATTCAGCCGCGAGAACGCCGTCGTTGCCGTCACCACCGCGAAGAACGAATTTCCGAATACGAGTGCTGAGGCCGCGAGCCATAGCGGCGTCGCGCCGATCATCGCCAGCCCCGCGCCGACGGTGAGCACAGACATGATGACGCCCATCGTGACGCCGCTGTCGCCCTTCGCCATCAGCCTGCGCCAGACCCACGGCGACGCGAATGCGCCGACGCCGATCAGACACCAGAACGCGCTCTGCGCGGCTGCACTTCCGCCCGCGTCGCGCACGTAAGCAATCATGAACGTCATGTAGGCGATGTAGCCCGCGCCGAAGATGAAATAGGCGATCAGAAAAATCATCATCGGTTTCAACGCGACCGGTGTGCTTGCCGCCGCGCTTTCCGGCGGCGGTGTGTCCATCGGATTGAGCAGCAGCGGTATCGCCATCAGCGTGGAGATCGCAGCGAGCGCCGCCCACACGATCCACCACGAGCCGGGACCGAAATGCTGCAACAGAAACGGCGACACGAGGCCCGACACGATCAGGCCCAGTCCGGGGCCGGTGTAGAACAGCGACAGCAGCAGCGCCGAACGCTCCGGATATGTCTGCGCAATCGTCGCCGCCAGCGCGCCGCCGCCGACGAACGAAATCGCCGCGCCATAGCCGACAAGGATACGCGCGAAACTCAGCGCGAGAAAATTTCCGGTCAGCGCGCAGATGATGAGCGAGACGATGCTCATCACGACGCCGAGCCACACTGTTCGGAACAAACCGAATTTCCGCACGAACATCGCGCCGCCAAGCGCGCCGGCCAGATAGCCCGCCGCGTTCACCGTGTTCATGAAACCCGCCGTCGAATACGACCATGCGAGGCTGTCGCGCATGTCCGGCAGCACCAGCGAATAGGCGAAGCGGCCGATGCCGAGCCCGATGGCGGGCGCGAGCGACAGAATGAGGACCGTGCGCGCGGGGCTCATGGTCGCAATCGAATCGGGACTTTTCACGAATTCACTCCGGCAAGGCGCGGCAATCTGCCAGCAATCTTTGCGTTTGGCCAATCGCGCGGGCGCATTGCCGTCTTGCCAAGAGCGCAGGGGCGCTTTAGCAAGTCGCGCGACTTTATTCCCTGTCATGCGCGGACTTGATCCGCGCATCCATCCTCTTCAAAGGATGGATCACCGGGTCATAGGCGAACGAAGTGACGCCGTCCTTCCGACGGCTACGCCCGGTAATGACGATGCACTGAGGACGGTAATCATGGCGACGCATAAACTTCTTCTTCTTCCCGGCGACGGTATCGGCACCGAAGTGATGGGCGAGGTGAAGCGCGTCATTGCATGGCTCAATAAAAACGGCACTGCGAAGTTCGAGACCGAGGACGGCCTCGTCGGCGGCGCGAGCTACGACGCCGACAAGGTCGCGATCACGGACGCGACGATGGCGCGCGCGCAGGCGGCGGACGCCGTGATCTTCGGCGCGGTGGGCGGACCGAAATGGGCGGATGTTCCTTATGAAGCGCGGCCGGAAGCGGGATTGCTGCGTCTCCGGAAAGACATGGCGCTGTTCGCCAATCTGCGTCCGGCGATCTGCTATCCGGCGCTTGCGGAGTCGTCGAGCCTGAAAAAAGAGATCGTCGAAGGTCTCGACATCATGATCGTGCGCGAACTCACCGGCGGCGTCTATTTCGGCGAGCCCAAGACGATCACCGATCTCGGCAACGGCCAGAAGCGCGCGATCGACACGCAGGTCTACGACACCTACGAGATCGAGCGCATCGTGCGCGTCGCTTTCGAGCTTGCGAAAAAGCGCCGCAACAAGGTGACGTCGATGGAAAAGCACAACGTCATGAAGAGTGGCGTGTTGTGGAAGGAAGTTGTCACGCAGGTTCATAGCCGCGAATACAAGGACGTGCAGTTCGAGCATCAGCTTGCGGATTCCGGCGCGATGCAGCTCGTGAAATATCCCAAGCAGTTCGACGTGATTGTCACCGACAATCTGTTCGGCGACATTCTCTCGGATATTGCCGCGATGCTCACCGGCTCGCTCGGCATGCTGCCGTCGGCCTCTTTGGGTGAGATGGACCCGAAAACGAAAAAGCGCAAGGCGCTGTACGAGCCGGTGCATGGCTCTGCGCCGGACATCGCCGGAAAAGGCATGGCCAATCCGGTCGCGATGATTTCGTCCTTCGTGATGGCGCTGCGTTATTCCTTCGACATGCAGAAGGAAGCCGATCTGATCGATCAGGCGGTCGCGGCCGTGCTGGCGAAGGGTCTGCGCACCGCAGACATCAAGTCGGATGGCGCCAAGATGGTGAGCACACAGCAGATGGGCGAAGCGATTGTCGCGGAGATGGATCAGCTCGCGAAGTAAGCGCCGCTAGTCACAGACTTCCTGTTGGCCGCGAGCGTACATCCCCTGCTGACTGCTCACCACGATCCGGCAACCCTTCGCAACAGGTCGGCAGCCGCCTTGGGCACAAAGAATCTGTCCCGATGATTCTGCCGCTTTCGGTTTAGCTTCGGGCTTCACAGCAGGTTCTTAGCGTTTGACTATCGGCAGCGCGGGCTTTTTCCCCAATGGGCAGACTTGGCTTCTCTTAGCTTGGACGACCCAGAGCGAATAGAGAGTCGCTTCTCGCAGATCAAGATTGGTTCCGGCGTTTTTGTTGAAAAGATCGACAGACTTTCGCGCGGCGGCATTCCAACTACCGTCGATTTCGCCGGTGTTACAGCCCACGCGTTTGAGTTCGACCAGCAATTGGCTAGAGATGCTAGGCAAGCCAACGGCAGCGTCTGCTTTCGGCGGAGCCTGTTCTGCGGGCGGTGCCAGCGCGGCGATTTTTTGCCCGGCCTTTACCGTGTCTTCAGCGGCTTTCTTTTCGGCAGCGACGCGTGCTGCTTCGTCTGCTCTCGCCTTGTCCTCTGCTGCTTTTGCGTCGGCCGCAGCTTTTGCTTTCGCGGCTTCGGCAACCTTCGCATCTTCCGCCGTCTTGGCGAGCGCGGCCGCGATACGCTGTTCTTCAGCTCTCTTCGCTTCTGCCGCAGCTCTATCCTGCTCGGCTTTCTTCGCGCCTTCAATTGCAAGCCGTGTCTGTTCTTCCAGTGCGGCTTTCGCCTTCGCCTCGCTCACCTTGCTGCGTTCCGCCGCTTCTTTCAGCGCGTCTTCGGCAGCTTTCAGCTTGGCTTGCAGGGCTTCCAAATCCGCGTTTTTTGACGCCGCAGTTTGGCCGCCACCGACAAAATAGAAATCGCCTTTGATTGGCGACGTTGCGAGCCAGGGTTGCTGCGCGGACGCTGTGCGCTGGCTCACCTCGACACCGACTTCATTGAAGGTTTTGAAAACATCGAGGCCCGGCTTCTTGATCGTCGCTGCGAGCGCCTTCGTATAGGGGCTGTTACCGTCGGTGCCGTCTTGCGCGACGTTTCCTGGCTGCGTTGCGTAGGAAATAATTGTGCCTTCCGGCGCCTTCATTTGCGCGAGACCACCGTCGCCCGCGCGAAGGCCGCGACCGCCGAACGGATTGTTGCGGCAGGCATCGAGAATCATCAGGTTGAGTTTGGCGCCTGAGCTTTCCATTTGCCGCAATACCAGATTGGCATCCAGCATCTGGAAATCGACGTCAGCTTCACGCGTCGGATTTGCGCTGATTGGTACGAGATAGTTCGAGCCGCGCACCTGAACGCCATGACCGGCGTAATAGAAAAGCGCGACGTCAGCTTGCAGAAGCTGCTTGCCGAACTCCTGAACCGCGAAGTCGAATTTCGGCTTGTCGAGATCGAGCTGCGCGCCGCCGCCGACGAGACTAAAGCCAACGCTTTTGAGCGCATCGGCGATCAGCTTCGCGTCGTTCTTCGGATTGTCGAGCCGTGCGACGTTCTGATAGGCCGAATTGCCAATCACCAGCGCGACGCGTTTTTCCGCCGCCGCCGGAAGCGCCGATGCAGCCAGAATTGCCGCCGCGAAAATAAAAGACCGCATGGCCCCCGCCGTGGTCTCGGGAAAAATAAATCCGGTCGAAAATCTGCGTCAGAGTCTAGAGGCACCTCAGTACCGCGCAAGGTATAAAAGCGCGCAGGCTCGTGCCACTATTTGAGCGTGCGAAGGCCCTTCAGGTTCATGGCGGCGCGCCACATTCTCGCCATTCGATTCCAAGTCCGTCACCGTTTCGCCATAGCGAAACGCCCGGAATGGAATTCCGGGCGCGGCGTCGGATAAGGATTTGATTCTGCGTCAGTAAAGCGGGAAGGCCGTCGGATAACCACCGAAATCGAGCGGCGTGTCGCCGAGCGGACGGCGCGTGGTGTAGAGACGGTCGATCGAGCGGCCGTAGGAGTAGCCGGGCGCGAGCGCATAGTCGGTGAATTTGCGGTCGCCGGGGTTCACTTCCGTGCCGGCATCGAGCCAGGAACGGCGCGTCACGTAAACGCGGGTGCGCGGTCCGGCCATGTAGGAATAGTTCGGATTGCGATAGCCCTGCGACGGCCCGTAATAGGTGCGGACGTATTTTTTCTTCGGCGGCGTCTGCGCGTCCGCACCCGTTGCGCCAAGACCCAGCGCAGCAACGGCCACCAACGCGGCGCCAGCGACCAGAGTTTTCAAAGCCATCATATCCTCGCGGAAAATCCCAAAAATGTTCCGCCTATTTAGCCGTTCGGCTCATGGGGCCACAAGGTCAAACGGGCCACACAGGCCGACAATAACGCCTGCGGCAGTCAAAATGTTGCATGAAAGACAGGGATTTAGAGCGATTCGCGCTTAAATCCGGCCGCGCAATACCGGCTCCTGCGGCGCCGTGACCCAGTCGGCATTGGGTGCGGCGGCAGCCGGGCAACCGGCACGTTTCAGTTCGGCGCGGGCGAACAGTTCGGCGACTTTCGGATCGTTTCCCGCCGACAGCAGCGTGAGGCGGTTCAGCGTGCAGCCGATTTGAATGCGCTGGGCAGCGGCGGTTTCGCCCTGACAGGTCCAGCCGCTGATCCGCAGATTTGGCGCGTCGAACGCTTTGACGAACGCCATGCAGGCCGGCGCTTTTTTCTCGCCGCCGAAGCGAAGCAGCGCGACAGGTCCGAATTTGGTGTCGATGACGCCTGCGTTTTCCGCTTCACCCGAACTTCGCAATCCCATGCGGAACGCGAGGTCGGTATCGGCGGCCGCGAACGCATCGATCTCCCCGCCCGGCCGATAGATTTCAACCTCGAAACTCACCGGCTCCGCCGCCGATACGCCCCAGCGCAAAATGTCTTTCCGGCCGCCATCGGGATGCCGCAGAATCTCGTAAGCGTCTGTTCTATTGCTCAAATCCAGCTGGCTGATCGCGAAGGCGGCATGCGGTTTGGTGGCGGGTGCCCACGCTGGCGCGGATGCGGCCTGAACTGTCGGGCTGGCCGGAACAGCCGCGAAAAGATCGGCCACGATGGCTGCCAGCACCGCGAGACCGCAGACATAAGCGAGAATCCGGACGAAAACGGCGCTGCATTCATCGGCAAAGCTGCGCAGCGCCGGGTGAAAGCAGGACCGGTCCAGTGCAGGCTGATCGAGAACGATCGGACTCATGCGCGAAATTTCACTTCTTGAAATCGGCTGCGAATTTTCGCGTTAATTCCGTCTCCAGCCGCGATGGGCTACAGTCGGCGAAAGCCCGCTTCTGCGTTGTATTTGGGCCGTTTTTCGCATAGAAGCGCCCCTCTTTCCTTTCCGCGGGGCTTTGCGGGAGGGCTTTTTGCTTCGGAGAGTGAACGATGGGTTACAAGGTGGCGTGTGTGGGAGCGACCGGCAATGTGGGCCGGGAAATGCTCAACATCCTGAGCGAACGCGCGTTTCCGGCTGACGAGGTGGTGGCTTTGGCCTCCCGCCGCAGCCAGGGCGTTGAAGTCTCGTATGGCGACCGCACCCTGAAAGTGAAAGCCCTCGAGAATTACGACTTCAGCGACGTCGATATTTGCCTGATGTCGGCAGGCGGCTCGGTGTCGAAGGAGTGGTCGCCGAAGATCGGCGCGGCGGGAGCCGTCGTGATCGATAACTCCTCGGCATGGCGCTATGACGCCGACGTGCCGCTGATCGTGCCGGAAGTGAACGCCGATGCTGTGGTTGGTTTTACCAAGCGCAATATCATTGCCAATCCGAACTGCTCGACCGCGCAGCTCGTCGTTGCGCTCAAGCCGCTGCACGATGCGGCGACGATCAAGCGCGTCGTCGTCTCGACGTATCAGTCGGTTTCGGGCGCGGGCAAGGATGCGATGGACGAATTGTTCTCGCAGACCAAGGCCGTCTACACCAACAGCGAAATCGAGAACAAGAAATTCCCGAAGCGTATCGCCTTCAATGTCATCCCCCAGATCGACGTCTTCATGGAGGATGGCTACACCAAGGAAGAGTGGAAGATGCTGGCCGAGACCAAGAAGATTCTCGACCCGAAGATCTCGCTCGTCGCCACCTGCGTGCGGGTGCCGGTGTTCATCGGCCATTGCGAGTCGGTCAACGTCGAATTCGAGAAGCCGATCTCGGTGGATGAGGCGCGCAACATTCTGCGCAATGCGCCGGGCTTGCTTGTGATCGACAAGCATGAGCCGGGCGGTTACGTCACGCCGTATGAGTGCGCGGGTGAAGACGCGACCTATATCAGCCGCATCCGCGAGGACGCGACGGTGGAGAACGGTCTCGCGTTCTGGTGCGTGTCCGACAATCTGCGCAAGGGTGCGGCGCTCAACGCGATCCAGATCGCCGAATGCCTGATTAACCGCAAGCTCATCAAGTCCAAGCAGAAAGCGGCCTGAGAAGGCCGCCGCCTGTTTCAGGCCACGAGCGCGCCATCGGTGACGCGGCGAAGCTCTTTCGTCTCCTGATCGAGAACTGACAGCGACCCGGTGGCGACGCCGAAATAGGCGCCGTGCAATTGCAGCTTGCCGCGCCCGACGAGAATATTCACGCAGGGAAACGTCATCAGATTTTCGAGGCTGCGCAGCACGGCTGCCTTCTCGATTCGGAAGACGAACTTCTCCATCGACTCGTGCTCGCGCTGCTCTACGATTTCGCCCGGTTTGACAAACAGCGACATCCAGCGGCCGATAAAATCGCCCGGCGACAACGGCGCACTCTTGTTGATGAAGGCGCTGACGCCGCCGCATTGCGCGTGTCCCAGCACAACGATGTGCTTCACACGTAGGACCTGCACTGCGAATTCAAGTGCGGCCGACACGCCGTGGGCGTTGCCGTCGGGCTGATAGGGAGGCACGAGGTTGGCGACATTGCGGACGACGAACAACTCGCCCGGCCCCGCATCGAAAATGACTTCCGGCGACACGCGGGAATCGCAGCAGCCGATCACCATGACTTCGGGAGACTGTCCTTCGCGCGACAATTCGCGATAGCGCGCTTGCTCCGTCGGCAGACGCTGGGTCGCGAAGGTCCGATAACCGGCGAGAAGTTGCGGAGGAAACGGGGTCATTTGGCCTCGCAAAACGATACCGAGTGGCTATCCTAGCGGCAGTCTCAGGACAAGCCTTTTGCGGCGCCGGCGAAATGCCATTGTTGCGATTGTGCCGATTTTCAGGAACCTATCATGATCCGTCCGCGCCGCAGTGTGTTGTTCATGCCGGGTTCCAATGCGCGGGCACTGGAAAAGGCGCGCAACCTACCCGCCGACGGCATCATTCTCGATCTGGAAGATTCGGTTGCGCCCGACGCCAAGCCGATAGCGCGGGATCAGATCGCGCAGGCCGTCGCCGCCAAGGGCTTCGGGAAACGCGAGATCATCATCCGCACCAATAATCTCGAATCGCCCTGGTGGGCTGACGATATGGCGATGGCCGCGAAAGCCGCACCCGATGGAATTCTAGTGCCGAAAGTATCGAGATCCGAAGACATTCAGAAGATTGCCGCGAAGCTGACGGCACTGAAAGCGGACCCCGCGATCCGGGTGTGGGCGATGATTGAAACGCCGATCGGTGTCTTGTGCGCGCAAGACATTGCCGCGCAAGCGCGCGATGCAAAAACAAGACTGGCTGGCTTCATCATGGGCCCGAACGACATCGCGCGCGAGACGCGCATGCGGATGCTGCCGGGCCGCGCGGCGATGCTGCCGCTGTTCACGCATTGCATTCTTGCTGCGCGCGCATATGGGCTCGAGATTCTCGATGGCCCCTACAACGACATCAATGACGTCGCCGGTTTCTCAAGAGAATGCGCGCAGGGCCGCGATATGGGTTTCGACGGCAAGACACTGATTCACCCTGGCCAGATCGATGCGGCAAATGCGGCCTATACGCCGCATCCCGACGAAGTCGCGCGGGCGCGCAAGATCATGGGTGCTTTCGATGCGCCGGAAAATCAAAGCAAGGGCGTCGTGCAGCTCGACGGGCAGATGGTCGAGCGGCTTCACGTCGAGATGGCGAAGCGCACGATCGCGATCGCGGATGCTATCGGAGCGATGAAGGCGAACTAGTTTACAGCCAGGGCCGCTCGGCTTTTTCCTTCGCCTCGAACATGTCGATGGATTTCCCCTTTTCCATCGTCAGTCCGATATCGTCGAGACCGTTCAGCATGCAGTGCTTGCGGAACGGATCGAGGTCGAACTTGATCGTGCCGCCGTCGGGGCCGCGGATTTCCTGCTTCTCGAGATCGACGGTCAACGTTGCGTTGGCGCCGCGATCCGCATCGTCGAACAGCTTGTCGAGTTCGTCCTGCGAGACGCGGATCGGCAGCATGCCGTTCTTGAAGCAGTTGTTGTAGAAAATATCGCCGAACGACGTCGAGATGATGCACTTGATACCGAAATCGGCGAGCGCCCAAGGCGCATGCTCGCGGCTCGATCCGCAGCCGAAATTGTCGCCGGCGACGAGAATCTTCGCCTCGCGGTAGGCCGGCTTGTTGAGGACGAAGTCAGGATTTTCGCTGCCGTCGTCCTTGTAACGCTGCTCGGAAAACAGACCCTTGCCGAGGCCGGTGCGCTTGATCGTTTTGAGATACTGCTTCGGGATAATCATGTCGGTATCGACATTGATTATCTTCAGCGGCGCAGCGACGCCCGTCAGTGCTGTGAACTTGTCCATTGTCCGGTTCCGTTGTGGGGCGTGACGCCCTTATTGGCGGGTTATTTATCGCGGCGGTTCGCTGGCGCAAAGCCTAAATCGGTCATGCGACCGATGCCTCGATGGCCTCCATATCGTCATCCGACAATCCGAAATGATGTCCGATTTCGTGGACCAGCACATGCGTCACGATATGCCCGAGAGATTCGTCATTTTCGGCCCAGTAATCCAGAATCGGCCGCCGATAAAGCCAGATCATGTTCGGCATCGGGGCAATCTCGTCGCCGCTGCGGAAGGGCAGGCCGACACCCTGAAACAGCCCGAGCAGGTCGAATTCGCTCTCGGCGTTCATCGCCGTGAGGACTTCTTCCGTCGGAAAATCCTCGACATGAAAGATGAGTCCTTCGCACAGATCGCGAAATTGTTCCGGCATGGATGCGAATGCATCGCGCGCGATCAATTCGATGTCATCGAGCGACGGGGATTTCGACGATTTCAACATCTGCCTTCTTTAGAAGCCCGCAATCCGTCAGCCAAGTGCGCATTGTCGCCCATCGCGGTGTTGACGAGGCTATCTCAATCGGAGACGTTGCCCGAAACCGGCTTCGTCGGAGGATGAACGAATATGGTACGAACGAGATTGCCCGTTTTTTTGCTTGCGGTGTGCTATCCGTTTTTTCTCTGCGCGCCGGCGCACGCTGACGATACTGCCGCCAAAGCGGAGATCTTGTCGCAGCGCATGATTCCTGACGAATTCTCATCGCAGAACCGGATCGTCGTGCACCGCCCCGCGCGCCGTGTGCGAATCTACGGCGCACCGCTGAGCCCGAATGCCGTGCGCGTCTGCAACGCGTACTATGTGCAGGAATTCCGGCCGAGCGGTACGGTCATCGTGCCGCGCATGAACTGCTACTGGCGCGGCTGATTTTTCCTTCCAGTCTGTTGTTCGCACGGCCCCGCGTCATGTTCACCTGCGATCGCCGGATGAACGCACGGCTTGTTTCTGTCGATGCGTTCATGATTGCGGCGTTGGTATTCACATCGCATTCAGGTCGTCGCTCCTAGCGTTACAAATAATGTGCCGTACCTGCGCGACGATGGAACGGAGCAGGCGTGAGACAGTTTGACACTGACTCACAACCGGGAGGGACGACAAATGAGCATCAAGAAGATTCTCGGGCTGGCCGCAGTCGCAGGTCTGATGTCGGTTGCGGCGCCGGCCGGACAGGCACAAGCATTCTCGCCGGCGAATCCGGCTGCATCTTCGGCCAAGTTCGCTTCAGAAAACATGACCAGTGAAGTTCGCTGGCGCCGCCATTATGGACACCATCGCCACTACTGGCGTCCGCGCTGGCATCGCCGGCATCGCTGGTGAAATTTTTCAACATGAGGGAGTTGAGTGCATGAACAGGATGCTTGGCTTTCTTACCGTTGCTGGAATGCTGCTGACTGCGGTGCCCGTGGATCGAGCGCAAGCGGTGTCACTCAACAATCCCGCCGCTGCCGGAACCGCGAAGTATGCGTCGCAGGGACTCACAACCGAGGTTCGCGGCGGTCATGGAGGCCGCGGCGGACACGGCGGCGGGCGCCATTTCGGCGGTGGCCGGCACTTCGGCGGCGGTTTTCGGCACTATAGCTTCCGCCACCGGTATTATGCGCCGCGATACTATTACGCGCCACGTCGCTGCCGGATTGTCATGACATACTATGGGCCGCGCAGAATCTGCCGTCCTTGGCGATATTGGTAGGCGTGGGACGCCTGCGGCTTGCTGCCGCACCAAAGTCCGAATAGCGTTCCAAAGAGGTCGTGGCGCTCGAAGATTGCCGATTGAAGGTGAACCTTGAGCGAAACGGAAGTTACCAACTTACGTTATCTGTCATGTGTGAAAGAAAGACCGGAGGAGGATTGTTATGAAGAAGTTTCTTGCGGCTGCGACTTTTGCCGTCGCCCTTTCGCTGACTGGATTGGTGTCCACGACGCCTGCCAGCGCCGCGCCGCCGACTGCCACTGTTTCTCCTGGCTACGATGCTCGCCTTGCGGCAAGCCAGTCCACTGACATCAGTGCCCGCCGTTACTATCGGCGCTACGGATATTATCGCCCTTACTACTATCGTCCGTACTATCGTCCGTACTACGCGCCGCGTCCGTATTACGGCGGGTACGGTTACTATCGTCGCCCCGGAATCTATTTCGGTTTCTGATTCTGCGGCGAATGCCGAGAAGAAAAAGGCGCCTGATCGGGCGCCTTTTGTTTTGTGGAACTAGAGAGTGACGGAAATCAGGTCGCTTGCCACTCGCGCACATCGACGAAGTGTCCGGCGATCGCCGCCGCCGCCGCCATCGCCGGCGAGACAAGATGCGTGCGGCCCTTGAAACCCTGACGGCCCTCGAAGTTACGGTTCGAGGTCGACGCGCAGCGTTCTTCCGGCGACAGCTTGTCGGGATTCATCGCAAGACACATCGAGCATCCCGGCTCGCGCCACTCGAATCCGGCCTTGATGAAAATCTTGTCGAGACCTTCCGCTTCGGCCTGCTCTTTCACGAGGCCCGAGCCTGGCACGATCATCGCATTGAGATTGCCGTTGACCGAATGTCCCTCGACGATCCTGGCAACGGCACGCAAATCTTCGATGCGTCCGTTGGTGCACGAACCGATGAATATGCGGTCGAGCTTGATGTCGGTGATCTTGGTGCCGGCCTTCAGGCCCATATAGTCGAGCGCGCGCTGCTTGGAGACGCGCTTGGCCTCATCTGCGATTTTCGCCGGATCGGGCACGATGCCTGAAATCGAGACAACATCCTCGGGCGACGTGCCCCATGTGACGATCGGCGGCAGCTTCGCCGCGTCGAGCCTGATCTCGTGATCGAAATGCGCGCCGTCGTCGGTGCGCAGTGTCTGCCAGTATTTGACAGCCTTGTCCCAATCGGCGCCTGTCGGCGACATCGGGCGGCCTTTCAGAAATTCGTAAGCCTTCTCGTCCGGCGCGACGAGACCGGCGCGCGCGCCACCTTCGATCGACATGTTGCAGACCGTCATGCGGCCTTCCATCGTCAGATCGCGAATGGCCTGGCCCGCATATTCCAGCACATAGCCGGTGCCGCCCGCGGTACCGATCTCGCCAATGATTGCGAGGATAATGTCCTTCGCCGTCACGCCATCGGGCAATTTGCCATCGACGGTCGCGCGCATGTTCTTGGCTTTTTTCTGGATCAGCGTCTGCGTTGCCAGCACATGCTCGACTTCAGACGTGCCGATGCCGTGCGCCAGCGCACCGAATGCGCCGTGTGTTGACGTGTGGCTGTCGCCGCAAACGATCGTCGAGCCGGGCAGGGTGAAGCCCTGTTCGGGTCCGATGACGTGAACGATGCCCTGCCGCTTGTCGTATTCGTTGAAATACTCGACGCCGAATTCCTTGGCGTTCTCGGCGAGCGCGGCGATTTGTTCGGCGCTCTCCGGATCGGGGTTCGGCTTGGAGCGATCCGTGGTCGGGACGTTGTGATCGACGACCGCAAGCGTCTTCTTGGGCGCGCGAACCTTGCGGCCGGATGTGCGCAATCCCTCAAAGGCCTGCGGCGAAGTCACCTCATGAACCAGATGCCGGTCGATATAGAGAAGGCATGTGCCGTCTTCGGCCTCATGCACCAGATGATCGTTCCAGATCTTGTCGTAGAGAGTGGTCGATTTCGCCATATTCGTCGTCCGGATGGGTGGTCTCGGCGCTCAGTTCGATGCGCCGATCAGATGTGCGGGCTTTTTACTCGCTTAAACCCCGGGGGGAAAGTATCTTGAAGACATAATAGCTTACGCAGGAAATGCCATGTCGTCGCGCCCGCCGGTTGCCCCCTATCTCACGGTCTCCCCGGCTGCGGGTGCAATCGCATTTTATGCGGCGGCATTCGACGCCAAACAGAAGGCGTTGATGCCCGCACTCGACGGGTTGCGCATCATGCATTGCGAACTTGAGATCAATGGCGGGTCAGTTTTTCTGTCGGATGCGTTTCTGGAATTCGGCAAGGCGCGATCGCCGTTGCCCGGCGAGCCGGTCACGATGTCGGTCAGTCTGGAGTTTGCGATGGCGGAGGAAGTCGATCAGACTTTCGCGCGCGCCACCAAACTGGGTGCGATCGGAGAGGTGACGCCGACGCATTCGTTCTGGGGAACCCGAACCGCCATTCTGCGCGACCCGTTCGGCCACCGCTGGATCATGAACGCGCCGCTATCCGAGAATGCCAAATAAAAAGCGCGGCAATTGCCGCGCTTTTCACATGAAACGATTGGCGAAAAAATTACTCGCCCGATGCGGCCTGACGGCCTTCCTGCTTTTCGGAAATGCGGGCCGATTTGCCGCGCAGACCGCGCAGATAATAGAGCTTCGCACGGCGAACCTTGCCGCGGCGAACCAGCTTGATCGAATCAATCATCGGCGAGTGGATCGGGAACACGCGCTCGACGCCTTCGCCGTAGGAAATCTTGCGAACAGTGAAGCTCTCGTTGATGCCGCCGCCGTGACGGCCGATGCAGACGCCTTCATAGGCCTGCACGCGGGTGCGATCGCCTTCCTTGACCTTCACGTTGACGGTCAGGGTGTCGCCCGGCTCGAAGTCCGGAATCTTCCGGCCCTTGGAGAGCTTGTCGAGCTGCTCCTTGTTGATCTGTTCAATGATGTCCATCGCAAAACTCCATCGGCGGCGCGCCCCAGCCTTTTCCAAACGCGGGGCTGCGCGAAATTCGTATCCAGCATATGCACGGATTGGGCGAGGATATACGCCATCACCGGCGGGTTGTCACCCTTAAGTCGGGTCTTTTCGGCCCTTCGGAGGGGCGTTTTGGCGGCTTTTGAGGGCCCAGAGGTCCGGTCTGCGGGCTTTGGTCAGGGCTTCGGCCTCAGCCTGCCGCCAGGCTGCGATCCGGGCATGGTCGCCTGAAATCAGCACATCCGGGATGGCCCGGCCCTCGAAATCCTGCGGGCGGGTGTATTGCGGGTATTCGAGCAGTCCCGCTGAAAAGCTCTCATCGTCGCCGGAGGCGAGTTTGCCCATTACGCCGGGCAAAAGACGCACGCAGGCATCGATCAGCGCCATCGCAGCGATCTCGCCGCCCGACAGCACGTAGTCGCCGACGGAAACTTCCTCCAAATGCCTCGCATCGATGACGCGCTGATCGACCCCCTCGAACCGCCCGCACACGATCAGCGGGCCTGGGCCGTTTGCGATTTCCTCGACGCGCGATTGCGTCAGCGGCTTGCCGCGTGGCGACATCAGAAGGCGCGGGCGATCCGAGGCAACGCTCGCATCGTCGATGGCTTTGGCCAGAATATCGGGGCGCAGCACCATGCCGGGGCCGCCGCCTGCCGGCGTGTCATCGACGCTGCGATGCTTGTCGCTCGCCGAAGCCCGAATATCGCGGGCATCAAGCGCCCACAAGTTTGTAGCCAACGCCTTGCCCGCGAGGCTGATACCCAGCGGACCGGGAAACATGTCTGGAAACAGCGTCAGGACAGTCGCCCGCCACATCGTCAAATGTCCGCGTCTTGGGGAGAATCGCCGTCGATCTCTGTCGGTCTGACGATGACGATGTGACCTGCTGCAATGTCGACTTTCGGAACGACGGCATTCGTGAAAGGCAGCAGCAATGTCGGTCCCCGCCCCGGAGCAATCTCGATGATGTCGCCCGCGCCGAAATTATGGATCGCGATCACACTGCCGATGTCTTCATTCCGTTCGCCGATGGCGCGAAGCCCGATCAGGTCGGCGTGATAATATTCGTCAGTCTCGGTGTCGGGCAGTTTGTCGCGGGCGATGTATAATTCGATTCCGTTCACGCTCTCGGCATCGTTGCGCGTCGCGATCCCTTTGAGCGAAGCCACGAGATGATCGTTCGCGATCCGCGCGCGCGCGACCTCAAACTGTCGCGCGCCGTCTTTTGTCGATAGCGGGCCGTAATTGAGCACCGCCATCGGGTCTTCCGTGAACGGCCATAATTTGACCTCGCCGCGCACGCCATGCGCGGCGCCGATTTTCGCAACGCAGATGCGTGCGTCTTTGGTCACGCAGCGTTAGGCCGGAGCCGCTTCGGCCTTCGGCGCTGCATCGGCCTTCGGTGCCGAAGCCGCAGCTTCCGCCTGCGCCTTGCGTTCTTTGCGCGGAATCGCTTTTTCAGGATTGTTGCGGGCCTGGCGCTTCTTGACGCCGGCGGCGTCGAGGAAACGCATCACGCGATCCGACGGCTGCGCGCCCTTCGCCATCCAGGCCTTCACCTTGTCCATGTCGAGCTTGAGGCGCTCGGCATTGTCCTTCGGCAGCAGCGGATTGAAATAGCCGAGACGCTCGATGAAGCGGCCATCGCGCGGGAAGCGCGAGTCGGCTGCGACGACGTGATAGATCGGGCGCTTCTTGGTGCCTGCGCGTGCGAGGCGGATAACAACTGGCATTCTGGTTCTCCGTTACGTGTTCGAGTTCTAATTTCGTTTGCGTTATTTCTTCTTGCCCAGCCCCGGAAATCCGCCGAGGCCCGGCAATGTCGGTTTTCCAAGCCCCGAGAGGCCGGGAAAATCTTTCGGCAGCGACGGGCCGGGAGGCAGACCCTGCGCTCCGCCCGGCATCTTCGCCGCCAAATCCTTCAATGCTTCGGGCGATGGCACGCCGCCGCCGAAACCCATCGATGCTGCAAGGCCCGCCATCGGGCCGCGCTTGCCCGAACCCATCGCCTTCATCATGTCGGCCATGTTCCGGTGCATCTTGAGCAGCTTGTTGATCTCCTCGACCTTCAGACCAGATCCCGCAGCGATGCGCTTCTTGCGGCTGGCTTTGAGAATGTCGGGATTTTTGCGCTCCTCGCGCGTCATGGAATCGATGACCGCCATCTGACGCCTGAGAATCTTGTCGTCGAGACCGGCAGCGGCGACTTGATTCTTCATCTTTGCGATGCCGGGCATCATGCCCATCAGCCCGCTGATGCCGCCCATGTTCGCCATCTGCGAAAGCTGTTCGCGCATATCGGCAAGATCGAACTTGCCCTTGCGCATCTTCTCGGCGACGCGCGCGGCCTTTTCGGCGTCAATGTGTGCGGCAGCTTTTTCAACCAGCGACACCACGTCGCCCATGCCCAGAATGCGGCCTGCGATGCGCGAGGGGTGAAAATCTTCCAGCGCGTCGGTCTTTTCGCCGGTGCCGATCAGCTTGATCGGCTTGCCGGTGACGGCACGCATCGACAGCGCCGCGCCGCCGCGCCCGTCGCCGTCCACGCGAGTCAGCACGATGCCGGTGAGGCCGACACGCTCATCGAACGAGCGCGCGAGATTGACGGCGTCCTGACCCGTCAGCGAGTCCGCGACCAGCAGCACTTCGTGAGGCTTCGCGGCGGCTTTCACATTCGCCGCCTCCCTCATCATTTCTTCGTCGAGCGTCGTGCGTCCCGCAGTATCGAGCAGCACGACGTCATAGCCGCCGAGTTTGCCGGCTTGCAGCGCGCGTTGCGCGATCTGTTCCGGCTTTTGTCCTGCGACGACCGGCAATGTCTCGATAGAGAGATCGCGGCCCAGGACCGCAAGCTGTTCCTGCGCGGCGGGGCGATAGACGTCGAGCGACGCCATCAAAACTTTCTTTTTGTCGCGTGTCGTGAGGCGGCGCGCGAGCTTCGCAGTCGTTGTGGTTTTGCCGGAGCCTTGAAGGCCGACCATCGTGATCGCGACAGGCGCGGGCGCGTTGAGATCGATGGTCTGCCCGTCGGAGCCAAGCGTCTCGATGAGCTGATCGTGAACGATCTTCACGACCATCTGGCCCGGCGTCACCGATTTGACGACAGTTGCACCGATTGCCTGCTCGCGGACTTTCTCGATGAACGAGCGCACGACGTCGAGCGCAACGTCGGCTTCGAGCAACGCACGGCGGATTTCGCGCATGGCGGCATCGACATCGGCTTCGGACAGCGCGCCGCGCCCCGTCAGACGATCGAGGATGCCTCCAAGTTTTTCCGACAGATTGTCGAACATCGCTTAACCCAGTGACGGCCTTTCGGTGAAAGGCCTATGCAAAACACGTTTGCGCCCGAGGGCGCATCGCGCTGTCGGGCGTTGGCCTCCGGCATCCAGCACCGGTCGGCGGGTCGAAAAGAACGTCTTTTCGAGAATTGCGCGCTTTAAACCCTCCGGACGCCCGAAAGTCAAGAAAAGGCGCTGACTTTTGGTGCTCTGCGGGTCACGCCGATGTGTCTGCAGGCCCTTGCAGAAATTGAGCTTTTCGGTCCAATCGGCGCATGAAAATCACCCGCCGCAGCTTCCTCGGTATGTTGGCTGGCATCGCTGCGGCACTCGGCGCGCCGGCCGCCTGGATGACTCGCATGAAAACCTATGATGGCCCGCCGTCCGATCATTTCGACGGAACCTATTTTTTCGACAAGGACGGCTCGCCGCCGAAGCGGCTGACGGATGTCTTGCAATGGCAATTCAGCCGCAAGCCGGACAAATGGCCGGAGCGCGTACCAAGTCCTTATTCCGACACGCCGCCTGCACAGGTCGATGGCAAGAAGGTTCGGTTTTCTTTCGTCGGTCATGCGAGCTGGTTCATTCAAACGGCGGGTCTGAACATCCTTGTCGATCCCGTCTGGTCCGAACGCGCATCGCCGTTCGCCTTTGCCGGCCCGAAGCGGGTCAACGATCCGGGGATCGCGTTCGAGAATCTCCCGCCGATCGATGTCGTGCTCGTGTCGCACGGTCACTACGATCATCTCGATCTGCGGACGCTGTCACGACTGGCGGCGAAGTTCTCACCTCGCGTTATCACGCCGCTCGGCAACGATGTCACGATGAAAAGCAGCGATCAGAATATTCGCGCCGAAGGACGCGACTGGAATGATCGCCTCGAGATCGGCAACGGGGTCGCTGTCACACTCGTACCGACGCGACACTGGTCCGCGCGCGGACTGTTCGATCGCAACAAGGCATTGTGGGCGAGTTTCGTGTTGGAGACGCCGGCGGGCAAAATCTATCTCGTCTGCGATTCAGGATATGGCGACGGCGTTCACTTTCGCCGCGCGCGCGACGCGCATGGCCCGATCCGGCTCGCGACGCTTCCGATTGGCGCCTATGAGCCGCGCTGGTTCATGCGCGACATGCACATGAATCCGGAAGACGCGGTGAAGGCGCTGGCCGATTGCGGCGCGCAGGTCGCGCTCGCGCACCATCACGGCACGTTCCAGCTGACCGACGAAGCGATTGACGCGCCCGTCAATGCGCTCGCGGTTGCGCTTGATGCGGCGAAAGTTTCTCGCGAGAAATTCGTCGCGCTGAAGCCAGGGCAGACCTTCGAGATTTAGCCTAAGGCGATTTGGGTTTTATCTCATAGGACACGCTGACCGAAATGCGCAGCGTTTCCTCGCCGGGCGCGACCGGCGCTGGCGCCGCAAGTCCGGCGGACATTTTCCTGTAAGCGATCGGCGCCGACGTGCTTTCCTCTGAAATACTCAGCGGTGCGCCAAGCGCAACGCCCGCCGCCTGTGCATAGAGTTCCGCCTTGCGCCGCGCATCCGCGATGGCTTTCGGGCGCGCATCGTCGAGCAGCTTCGACGGCTGCGAGACCATAAACGAAATACCGCCGATATCGTTCGCGCCGTTCGTCACCAGCGTATCGATCACGCTTCCGACTTTCGCGACGTCACGCACGGTGACGGTCACGCGGTTACTGGCGCGGAATCCCGTGATCGGTGAAGTGCCGGTTTTGTTGAGCGCGTATTGCGGCTGAAGCGAAAGTTGCGAGGTTTGAAAATCCTTTTCAGAAATTCCCGCGCTCTTCAGCGCCAGCAGCACGATGCCCATCGCTTTGTTATTGGTTTCGGAGGCTTCACGCGCGGTCTTCGCGTCGTTTGTGACCCCGCCTTCGATCTGCGCGAGATCGGGAGCCGCCGAGATCGTTGCTTCGCCGGTGACTGAAATCGCCGGCGGCGGTGTTTGGGCTTCGGCCGACGACGTTAATAGGGTGCCAATGACGACAAGGGCAACTTGCTTCATGACGATCTTCATTTCAGCGGCACGAAGACGTTGATGACGAGCTTGTCTTCGGCGGTCTTCAGCGGGTCGGTGATGTATTCCTCGATGAAGGTGTCTTTGGCTTCCAGCTTCTTGTCGTCGAGATGATTGGTGATCGCCTCGTAGGTGTTGTCCATGTTGTCGTAAGAACCGCGATGGACGAATTTGAGGGTCTTTCCTTCCGGCGACTGGCCGATGGTGATTCCACGGCCGAGATTTTTGGGGTCCTGATCGACCGGAATTTCGGCCTGGTAGGAAAAACCTGTGTCGTCGGTTGACGTGTAGACGATCAGGACATTTCCGGCGGGCTTGATGTTTTGCTTGTCGAGAAAGTTCGACAGCGTTTTCACCGAGCCGGTCAGCGTCTCGAATGCGTTGTCCCAGTTGGCGGTGCCCTTGAGCATCACGACCTTGCGCGCGGTCAGTGTTTGCGCTTCGCCGAACGGGTCGGTGTTCTGGGCTTTGGGTGCTGTCGCAGGCGGCGGAGTCGGCTTTTGCTCGGGAGCCGGTGTTGCTTTCTGTTCGGACGCAGGCGGGGTAGGTGTGGCCGCCGGCTGCGTAGAGTTTGACGCAGGTGAGGGCGTCGATGGGGCTGCCGTCGAGGCAGCAGGCGTTTCGGGCGCCGGGGTCGGCGGCGTCGTGGTTGCCGGTGGTGTTGGCGAACTTGTCGCAGGCGGAGTCGCGGGAGGAGCCTGAGCGAATCCCGGAGGCAGGGTTGCCATGAGCGTGGCCGGAATTATCAGCAAACCTGCCACACGGGGAAAACCGCCACGTTTCATTCAGAAATCTCCATCGGCCAGCACTCCGGCTCAACCTTCAACGGAATTCACAAAGGCTAACACGAAGCCTCGCCGCCATTCCATCACTGGCTCAGAACCGCGTCCGAAACAGGGCCGCGCTGCGCTCGCCCGCTCTGGCCAATCCGGCCTGCATTCGCCATATAGGCGGCACGGGACATCATCATGGGCGCGCTCGCAAATCATACGTTCGTCAAGATGAACGGCATCGGCAACGAAATCGTCGTTGTCGATCTGCGCGATTCGGCGGCGACTGTCACAGCCGGCGAGGCCCGCGCCGTCGCGGTGCCGGCAGGCGTGCCCTACGATCAGCTGATGGTGCTGCACAAGCCCCGCACGAACGGCACCAGTGCCTTCATCCGCATCTACAACAATGACGGCTCGGAGGCGGCGGCCTGCGGCAACGGCATGCGCTGCGTGGCGCGGCAGATGTTCGCAGAGACGGGCAAGAACGCGCTGACGTTCGAGACGCGCGCCGGCACGCTGAACTGCTGGCAGGGACCGTCGTCCGATCTTTATACGGTCGATATGGGCCCCCCGAAGTTCGGCTGGCAGGACATCCCGCTCGCGGAAGAATTTCGCGATACGCGTGGGATCGAACTCCAGGTCGGTCCAATCGACGCGCCGATCCTGCACACGCCGTCTGTCGTCAGCATGGGCAATCCGCACGCGATTTTCTGGGTCGATGACGTGAATGCCTACGATCTCGAACGGTTCGGTCCGCTGCTCGAAAATCATCCGGTATTCCCCGAGCGCGCCAACATCACGCTCGCGCATATCGTCGATCGCGATCACATCGTGATGCGGACGTGGGAGCGCGGCGCCGGGTTGACCAAGGCCTGCGGCTCGGCCGCGTGTGCGGCGGCGGTGGCGGCGGCGCGCCTGAAGCGGACCAATCGCGTCGTCAACATGACCCTCCCGGGCGGCAATCTCGTCATTGAATGGCGCGAGAGCGACGATCATGTGCTGATGACGGGACCAGCGGCGTTCGAATTTGAAGGCCGGTTCGATCCGGCATTGTTCGCGAACGTCGCGTGATGGGCGTCGATGTCGTTACTTTCGGCTGCCGCCTGAACACATTCGAATCCGAAGTGATCCGGCACGAAGCTGAAGCTGCGGGTCTGAACGACGCCATTGTCATCAACACCTGCGCCGTCACCAACGAAGCGGTCGCGCAGGCGCGCCAAACGATCCGCAGACTTCGCCGCGAGAAGCCGGATGCGCGTATCGTCGTCACCGGCTGCGCGGCTCAAACCGAACCTGAAATGTTCGCAGCGATGTCGGAAGTCGACCGTGTGCTCGGCAATGACGATAAGATACGTGCAAAGATGTGGCACGACACCCGCGCGGCGTTCGATGTCTTAAGCGACGACAAAATCGCTGTGACAGACATCATGGCGGTGACTGAGATGGCACCGCATCTCGTCAGCGGTTTTCAAAACGGATTGCCGCGCGTCTTCGTGCAGGTGCAGAACGGCTGCGACCATCGCTGCACGTTCTGCATCATTCCTTATGGGCGCGGGAATTCCCGTTCGGTCGCGATGGGTGCGGTGGTCGATCAGGTGCGCGCGCTGGTCGAGGCGGGTCACGCCGAGATCGTGCTGACGGGCGTCGATCTGACGAGTTACGGAGCGGATTTGCCCGGCGCGCCAAAACTCGGTTTGCTAACGAAGCAAGTTCTCAAGCATGTTCCGGGGATGAAGCGCCTTCGCATTTCGTCGATCGATTCAATCGAAGCCGATCATGATTTGCTGGACGTCATTGCCGATGACGAGCGTTTGATGCCGCATCTGCATCTGTCGCTACAGGCGGGCGACGATTTGATTCTGAAGCGCATGAAGCGACGTCACTCGCGCAAGGATGCAATCGAATTTTGCGCGCAAGTGAGACGGCTGCGGCCCGACATTGCATTTGGAGCCGACATCATCGCCGGCTTCCCGACCGAGACCGAAGACATGTTCGTGCGCTCGCAGGATATGGTCGATGAATGCGGCCTGACGTTCCTTCATGTGTTTCCTTACTCGCCGCGCCCCGGTACGCCGGCGGCGAAGATGCCGCAGGTCAATAGCCGCGTCGTCAAGGAACGTGCGAAGCGGTTGCGGGCCACTGGAGAGGCGGCTTTGCGCCGCAGGCTCGATGCGGAGGTTGGCTCCGTTCGTCAGGTTCTGATCGAAAGCGCGACGCAGGGCCGCACCGAGCATTTTATTCCGGTTGCGATTTCGGGAGCTGAGCCGGGCGACGTGCGCGCGCTTAAAGTGACCAATCACGATGGCGCGCGATTACTCTGCTGATTCTGCCAATTGGGGAACGTGCTGTTCGCCGTTCCATCCGCAGGCGCGCAACCGTTCCTGCAAATGAAATGGCACGGGCGCTTCCACCCGTACCGGCGGTTTGTTCTTTGAAATCGGGATGACAATTTCGCGCGCATGCAGATGCAGCGACGGTTCGCCGAAACGCGGCCCGTTGCCGTAGATGTTGTCTCCGACGATCGGCCATCCGCTCGCCGCGCAATGCACGCGCAGCTGATGCGTGCGGCCGGTGATCGGCTCCATCGCGAGCCACGTCAGGGCCTTGCGATCGGAGTCTTGGCCGCGTCCGAGCACCTTCCATTTTGTCAGCGACGGAAATCCGTTGGGATCGGGCTTCTGCCACCAGCCACGATCCGCATCGAGGCGGCCTAGAGGAACATCGATCTCGCCTTCATTTTGCGCCGGGCTGCCTTCGACGACAGCCCAGTAGGTTTTGGAAATCTTGCCGTGCTTGAACAGCAGGCCTAGCGACGCGGTTGCCTTACGATGGCGTCCCAGCACGAGGCAGCCCGACGTGTCGCGGTCGAGCCGGTGCGCGAGAACCGGCGGACGTGGAAGGCCGTAACGCAGCGCGTCGAACGATGCTTCGAGATTCGGGCCGCCTTTGGGCCCGCGATGCACGGCGATACCGGCGGGCTTGTCGATGACAAGCATCAGCCCGTCGCGGTGAAGCACGCGGGCCTGGATTTCTTCCGGTGTCGGTTGCGGCGTATCCATCGCGGCAGGGTGACTTTCGTTCGAGACGTGAACCGGGTAACACACCTCCGATATGGGTGACAGCACGCAAGATCAAAAGCAGGGCTGGTGGCAGCGTCTTTCGGGCGGCCTGAAGCGCACATCGGGTTCGCTCGGCAGCGCGGTCGCGGACCTCGTGACCAAGCGCAAGCTCGACCGCGCCATGCTGGAAGACATCGAAGACGTTCTGCTGCGCGCGGATTTGGGAACCGATGTTGCCATGCGCGTCGCTGCGGCTGTCGGCGAGGGACGCTACGACAAGTCGGTCTCCGCGGAAGACGTTGCTTCGATTGTTGCTACGGAGGTCGAAAAGGTTCTGGCACCTGTCGCGAAACCGCTGAAGATCGATTCGGGCAAGAAGCCTTTCGTTATTCTTGTTGTCGGCGTCAACGGCGCAGGAAAAACCACCACCATCGGCAAGCTCGCATCGAAATTTTCCGCCGAAGGAAAGAAAGTGATGCTGGCGGCCGGCGATACGTTTCGCGCCGCCGCCATCGAACAGCTCAAAGTATGGGGCGAGCGCACCGGCGCACCGGTGATCGCGAAAGAGCAGGGCGCCGATTCTGCCAGTCTTGCGTTCGTGGCTGTCGAGACCGCGAAGGCCGAGAGCAGCGATATTCTGCTGATCGACACCGCAGGGCGGTTGCAGAACAAGGCGGAGCTGATGACAGAGCTTGAAAAAGTATCGCGCGTCATCAAAAAGGTCGACCCCACAGCGCCGCATGCTGTGCTTCTCGTGCTCGATGCGACTGTCGGGCAGAATGCGTTGTCGCAGGTCGAGGCGTTTCAGAAGACGGCGGGTGTGACTGGACTCATCATGACCAAGCTCGATGGTACGGCGCGCGGTGGCATTCTTGTGGCGCTTGCAGAAAAGTTCAAACTGCCGGTGTATTTCATCGGCGTGGGTGAAGGCATCGACGATCTTGCGCCGTTCACCGCGCGCGATTTCGCACTCGCACTTGCAGGTAAGGACTCATGAGCAAGGCCACGCCGCACCCGCTGTTCAAACTCGCGACCGAATTGGGCCCGCTCGTCATTTTCTTCGCAGCGAACGCGAAGTTCGGGCTGTTCGTTGCGACCGGCGCCTTCATGGTGGCGATCGTGGTGGCGATCGCTGCGTCCTACATCGTCACGCGTCACGTTCCGCTGATGGCGCTGGTGACGGCGGGGATCGTACTTGTGTTCGGCGGACTGACGCTGTTCTTCCACGATGAGACATTCATCAAGATCAAGCCGACGATCATCTATTCGCTGTTCGCTGCGGCGCTTGGCATCGGCCTAATATTCGGCCGTTCGTTTATCGCCATCATGTTCGATCAGGTCTTCAATTTAACGCCGACAGGCTGGCGAATTCTGACAATGCGATGGGCCATCTTCTTCGCCTTCATGGCGGTGCTGAATGAGGTTGTCTGGCGAACCCAGAGCACGGACTTCTGGGTATCGTTCAAGGCGTTTGCGGTGATTCCGATCACCGCGATTTTTGCGATGATGCAGACCCCGCTCGTCAAACGCTATCACCGCGATCCCGCCACCTCTGAAGTACCGGATACCGAGCGCGGCAATACGCGCGGCTGAAACAGAAACGCACCGGCAGCGATGCCGGTGCGTTTCGAATTTTCAGCAGCGAGTTACTTCTGCTTCGCGATGATCTTGTCCTTGATCTCCGCGTATTCTTTCTCGGTGACGATCTTCTTCGACACCAGATCGTCCTTGCCCTTGTAGGGGCGGCCCTTGATGATCGCAGCCGAGTGAGCCTTGCCGATGCCTTTGAGGCTTTCGAGTTCGGCGGCGCTGGCCGAATTGAGATCGATCAGATCGGTCTTCGCAGCCGGTTTTGTGTCAGACTTGGTGTCCGCTTTGGCAGCAGGTGCCATTTTGTCGGACTTCGCGGCCGGAGCCATCTTTGAGTCGGCAGCGGGCGGCGGCGTTGTCTTCGCGCCGGTCGCGGGCTGGGTCGCCTGAGCGAACAGCGGCGACGATGCCATGAGGCCGATCGCGAGCGTGGCGGCAGTCAATGAAGCAAGTTTAGAAAAACGCATAGTGTCCCTCCAAGGACGGTCGTTGCGGTGATTGCAACGCGCGCTAGGTGGGGCGCATTCGTGGCTGCGCTAGGGCGCCAAAATGAACGGCAGATAAAAGCGCAAAATTATTTTTGCGGTGCTGCCGTTAACGCGTTCGCGGCGGCTAGCGCCTTTTCGATCTCAGTCTTGAGGACGCCATCGATATTGTCCGGTGTGATCGGGCCGATCAGCTTGTAGGCGATATTGCCGTCGCGGCCGACGATGAAAGTTTCCGGCACGCCGTAAACGCCCCATTCGATCGAGGCGCGTCCGTTGGGGTCGATGCCAACGGCGGCAAAAGGGTTTCCGTAGCGTCCGAGAAAGCGGCGTGCGTTGTCAGGCGCGTCCTTGTAATTGATGCCAACCACGCGAATACGCTTGTCTTGCGCCAGTTGCAGCAATAGCGGTGCCTCGTCGTGGCACGGCACGCACCACGATGCCCAGACATTCACGATGCTGACATTGCCTTTGAAAGTGGACGGGTCGAGCCCTTCGACCTGCGCGCCGTTGGTGGAAAGTCCGTCGATCGGTGGCAGTTTTGTTTGAGGCGCTGCGCGTCCGATCAGCGCGGACGGAATACGCGACGGATCGCCCGTGCCAAGCCGAAACCAGAACAGTCCCGCAAGGCCGATGAAAGCAAGAAGCGGCAGGATAACAAGCCATGACCGCCGTCGCGGCTGTCGCACTTTCGCGGCCGTCATTTCGATTTGCCGGACGATTTCGAGGAGCGTCGTTTGGCGCCCTTCGCTTCAAGATCGCGCAGCCTTTCCTGTTGCCTTCGATAGTCGAGCGCGATCCAGACAATGAGCGCGATGACGACGAACGTCACCAGAGCGTAGGACGTGACGATGAAGGATGCGTAAGGTCCAAGCGACATCGGATCACTTTGTTCGCTTGCTGGCTTGCATCATCTGCAACGTGCGCACGCGCCGCCGCATGATCTCGTTGCGCATAGCCGCCAGATGAAGCGTGAGGAACAGCAGTGAGAACGCAATCGCCATCACAAGCAGAGGAACAAGGAACGAGCGGTCCATCGTCGGCCCTCCGGCGCGAAACACCGAAGCGCCCTGATGCAGCGTGTTCCACCAGTCGACGGAAAATTTGATGATCGGAATATTGATCGCTCCCACCAGTGTGAGAATTGCAGCCGCGCGCGCGGCGCGCGACGGGTCCTCGACGGCGCGCCAGAGCGCCATGATGCCGAGATACATCAAAAACAGAATGAGCACCGATGTCAGCCGCGCGTCCCACTCCCAATAGGTTCCCCACATCGGACGGCCCCACAGCGATCCGGTGACGAGTGCGAGAAACGTGAACGCGGCGCCGAGCGGAGCCGCGGCCTTTCCCGCAACGTCGGCCAGCGGATGTCGCCATACCAGCGTGCCGAGAGCGGCGACACTCATCACGCCCCATACGAACATGGACAGCCAGGCATTTGGCACGTGAATGAACATGATCTTCACGGTCGCACCCTGCTGGTAATCATCGGGCGCCATCGCCGATTGATAGAGCCCGAGTGCGAGCAGCAGCGCGGTTGCCGCTGCGAGCCACGGCAGAATTTTCGCCGTGAGCGAAAGGAACCGAGTTGGATTGGCGAGATCGATAATGCTCATGGTTGTCCTGATAGTCGTCGTATGTCGTTCAGGCAATGAGAGTTCGTGGCGGTGACATTGTTTTGTGTGCGTCTTCGATTTGCTGGTTCATCAGTCCAATCCTTGCCGCAGGCTCGCGGCCGCAGCGAACGGCCCGACCACGAAGCTAACGAGTGAAAGCGCGCACAGAATAGAGAATGGCGTCCCGAACGACACGGGCCCGACCACTGCGGCATTCGATGCGGCAACGCCGAAGATCAGAACTGGAATCGATAGCGGCAAGACGAGTACCGCAAGCAACAGCCCGCCGCGCCGTAGCGTCACGGCGAGCGCCGCGCCGATCATTCCGATAAAGGTCAGCGCCGGCGTGCCCGCCAGTAAGGTCAGCGCGACGGCAAGAGCCGCCGCAACGTCGAGATTGAGAAGAATTGCGATGAATGGTGTTGCGACGATCAATGGCACTCCTGCGGCGAGCCAATGTGCGACAGCCTTGGCGGCGCAGATGAGTTCGAGCGGGGTGCAGCTCATCACCAACAGATCGAGCGAGCCGTCGTCCTGATCGGCGGTGAACAACCGGTCCAGCGTCAACAGGCTTGCGAGCAATGCGCCAAGCCAAAGAATTGCTGGACCGATCCGTTTCAGCAGCGCGAGGTCCGGCCCTACTGCAAATGGCATCAGCACAACGACGGTAAGAAAGAACAGGACTCCAATCAGCGCGCCGCCGCCGACGCGCAGCGCGATCCTGATGTCGCGCCGAACGATTGCGATCAGCGCGGTCATGCGACGCCTCCGATACGCAATTCCTTTACGGCAATTCCCAGCGGGCCATGTGTGGCGGCGACAATCAAACCGCCTTTCTTCAAGTGCACCTTCATCGCATTGGCGGCGATCTTCTGGCCCGCTAAGTCGAGCGCAGCGGTCGGTTCGTCGAGCAGCCAGATCGGCCGCCGCACCGTCAGCAGCCGCGCTATTGACAAGCGCCGACGCTGACCTGCCGAGAGAACGGCTGCCGGTAAATCAGCGGCATGCCCGAGGCCGACGGCTTCAAGAGACGTTCGCGCGTCAGATGTCGGACCACCCAGACAGTCGCGCCAGAAGTTCAGATTCTCGATGACGGTCAGAGCCGGCTTCAATGCATCGCGATGGCCGACATAGTGTGCCTGTTCAGCAAGCGTGAGTTCCACATCTGCGCCGCTCGTAACAATCGATCCATCGGCGATCGGGAGCAGGCCAGCGATCATCCGCAGCAACGAAGACTTCCCCGCACCATTCGGACCTGTGACGGCGAGGGCTTTGCCGCCGTTCAATTCAAAATTCAGTCCAGCGAAAACCTCGCGTCCGCCGCGCACGCATCTGAGATTTCGGCCCGATAGCCTCATGGATGAACCGTTGGACTTCGCAATGGTTTGAAGAAGTTGCTGGTACACCAGCAATCACAGCGAGAATTGGCAGACAATCCATAGTCGGCGTGGTGGACAGACTGGAAAGATTCTATAAAACCGGAACTTGGTGCAGCACACAATCAGCCGCCGCAAATCGCATGCTTGTCGCGCGATCCGCCCGCTCTGACGGTGCTAAAATACCATATGCCGGTGCCTCTAACCTTTTGAATCGGGATCGCCCTCATGCCTTCACTCGACAGCTTCAAGTGCCAGAAAACCCTCAAGGTCGGCGGCAAGACCTACGTCTACTACAGCCTGCCGGCGGCCGAGAAGAACGGCCTGAAGGGTATCTCGCGGCTGCCTTATTCGATGAAAGTGCTGCTCGAGAACATGCTGCGCAACGAAGACGATCGCACCGTGAAGAAGGCAGACATCGTCGCGTTCTCCCAATGGGCGAAGAAGAAAACCCTCGAACATGAAATCGCATTCCGCCCCGCGCGGGTGCTGATGCAGGATTTCACCGGCGTGCCGGCGGTCGTCGATCTTGCCGCCATGCGTAATGCGATGAAGTCGCTCGGTGGCGATGCCGAAAAGATCAATCCGCTGGTGCCTGTCGATCTGGTGATCGACCATTCGGTGATCGTGAACTTCTTCGGAGACAACAAGGCATTCGGCAAGAACGTCGCGGAAGAATACAAGCAGAACCAGGAACGCTACGAATTTCTGAAATGGGGCCAGAAGGCGTTCTCGAATTTTTCCGTCGTGCCTCCCGGCACCGGCATTTGCCATCAGGTCAATCTCGAATACCTCGCGCAGACCGCGTGGACCAAGAAGGACAAGCTGACGGTCGACAAGAAGAAGGGCACGTTCGAGGTCGTCTATCCGGATTCTCTCGTCGGCACCGACTCGCATACCACGATGGTCAATGGTCTTGCGGTGCTTGGCTGGGGGGTGGGCGGCATCGAAGCTGAAGCCTGTATGCTCGGCCAGCCGTTATCGATGCTGTTGCCCGACGTCGTCGGCTTCAAGCTCAAGGGCAAGCTGAAGGAAGGTGTCACCGCGACCGACCTCGTGCTCACCGTGACGCAGATGCTGCGCAAGCAGGGCGTGGTCGGAAAGTTCGTGGAATTTTTCGGTGCGGGACTGGACCACCTGTCGGTCGCAGACAAGGCAACGATTGCGAACATGGCGCCCGAATACGGTGCGACCTGCGGCTTCTTCCCGGTCGATGCCGAAACGATCGACTATCTCAAGACGACCGGCCGCGCGGGCGATCGCGTGGCGCTGGTGACGAAATACGCCAAGGCACAGGGTCTGTTCCGCGACTCGAAGTCGAAAGACCCGGTGTTCACAGAATTGCTGACGCTCGATCTCGGTTCGGTTGTGCCGTCGATGGCCGGACCGAAGCGTCCGGAAGGCCGTGTCGCACTGCCAGCGGTGTCGGAAGGTTTCGCGACCGCGATGGCCAACGAATACAAGAGGGCGCTCGACGGGAAGCGTTACAATGTTGCCGGACGCAATTTCGACATCGGCCACGGCGATGTTGTGATCGCAGCAATCACCTCGTGCACGAACACTTCCAACCCGAGCGTGCTGATCGGCGCCGGGCTTCTCGCGCGCAATGCCGCCGCAAAAGGCCTGACTGCAAAACCGTGGGTCAAAACGTCGCTCGCGCCGGGCAGCCAGGTTGTCGCCGAATATCTCGACAATTCCGGTCTGCAAAAGGATCTCGACAAGGTCGGCTTCAATCTTGTCGGCTTCGGCTGTACCACCTGCATCGGCAATTCAGGCCCGCTGCCGGAAGAAATTTCAAAGGCCATCAACGACAACAACGTCGTTGCTGCCGCCGTGCTTTCGGGCAACCGCAACTTCGAGGGCCGCGTGTCGCCGGACGTGCAGGCGAACTATCTCGCCTCGCCGCCGCTGGTCGTTGCCTATGCGCTCGCCGGCAATGTCGGCATCAATCTCGCGAAGGATCCGCTCGGCATCGGCAAGAACGGCAAGCCGGTCTATCTGAAAGACATCTGGCCGACGACGAAGGAGATCAACGCATTTACCAAGAAGTTCGTCACGTCGAAAATCTTCAAGAAGAAATACGCCGACGTGTTCAAGGGCGACACCAACTGGCGCAAGATCAAGACCGAAGTCAGCGACACCTATCGCTGGAACATGTCGTCGACCTACGTGCAGAACCCGCCTTACTTTGAAGGCATGAAAATGCAGCCGGAGCCCGTCACCGATATTGTGAGCGCGCGCATCCTTGCGATGTTTGGCGACAAGATCACGACCGACCACATCTCGCCGGCCGGTTCGATCAAACTGACATCACCTGCCGGAAAGTATCTGTCGGAGCATCAGGTGCGGCCCGCCGATTTCAACCAGTACGGCACACGGCGCGGAAATCACGAAGTGATGATGCGTGGCACCTTTGCCAACATCCGCATCAAGAATTTCATGATGAAGGGTGCCGACGGCAACATTCCCGAAGGCGGCATGACCAAGCATTGGCCCGATGGCGAGTCGATGCCGATCTACGACGCGGCGATGAAGTACCAGCAGGAGAAAGTGCCATTGGTCGTTTTCGCCGGCGCAGAATACGGCAACGGATCGTCGCGTGACTGGGCAGCCAAGGGTACGCGGCTTCTTGGCGTTCGCGCCGTCATCACCCAGAGCTTCGAGCGTATTCATCGCTCGAACCTCGTCGGCATGGGCGTACTGCCGCTCACTTTTGAGAACGGCACGTCGTGGCAGTCGCTTGGATTGAAGGGCGACGAGAAGGTCACGATCCGCGGTCTGCAAGGCGATCTGAAGCCACGGCAGAAACTGACGGCGGAAATCGTCTCGAATGACGGGGCAGTGAAGAAGGTGCCGCTGCTTTGCCGGATCGATACGCTCGACGAACTCGACTACTACCGCAATGGCGGCATTCTCCACTACGTGCTGCGCAAGCTCGCAGCATAGCCGATCGAAGCGGAGCGGCTCGTGCGGTCAAATGACGCGCGAATGGGCTTGAAAACGAATCCGTGAACAGGCTCACTGCCATGTGAATAGTGGGCATTTGGAAGGCGGCCTAGAACAGGGCCGCCTTCTTGCTGATGAAGGCGCTGGATCATTTGCGGTACGACACGTGACTATCGACGACACCAAAGCGAAACTTTCAGGCAAGGCTGCGGCATTGCTGTCAGGCGCATTCGGCGTGGTGGCCGCGATTGCCGTTGTTACGCCTTCGTATGCAGACCCGCGCGCGGTCGTTGAATTGTTTACGTCGCAGGGATGCTCGTCCTGTCCGCCGGCCGACAAGCTGCTCGGCGAATTGGCGAAAGATCCAACTGTGATCGCGCTCAGTCTTCCGGTCGACTATTGGGATTATCTCGGCTGGAAAGACACCCTTGCGGATTCGAGGTTCAGTGCGCGGCAGAAGGCCTATTCGAGCGTTCGCGGCGATCGCGACGTCTATACGCCGCAGGCTGTCGTCAACGGCTCCGTTCATGTCCTTGGCAGCGATCGGGTTGGAATTGAAGCCGCTGCAACTGCAACGAAGAATTCGGGCGTGATGACCGTGCCGGTGACGATGAATAAATCGGGCAAGCAGATCGACGTTGTCGTTGCGGCGGCGAACGGAAAATCCGGCGAGGTCTGGATTTGCGCGGTGTCGAAGCAGGTTCCGATCACGATCAACCGCGGGGAAAATCGCGGGCATCAGATCACCTATCACAACGTCGTTCGCAGCGTTCTCAAGGTCGGCGACTGGAACGGCAAGGCCGGAAGCTGGAGCGTGCCGCTCGAAAACATCGCGCGCGACGGCGTCGATGCGGCGGCCGTCTATGTGCAGGACGGCAGCCGCGACAAGCCGGGCCCCATGCTCGGTGCAGCGTTCACAACGCTGAACTGAATTTTTCCGAAATTTCGGTCGGTCGACGCGCAAGTTTTGCCGCGTGTCTTTGGCATTATCCGACAACAAAAAAGGCCAGCTTACGCTGACCTGAAAGATTGGGGATCGTTCTGCGAATAGACCCGATCCCGACGACCCCGGGGGGCTGGGGGCTGAGGAATCCGGTGCCGAAAGGACCGGGTCAACGCAGTTTCAGATTTATCGCCATCCAGCGCGGCGGACGCTTGGCCGAAATCGGGCGGCATTATGATTTGCCTAACTAACGCGTGAGGTCGGGCCGGGCACATTGTCGCGCCGCTTTGCCTGCGAATTCATGCTTGCGGCGCAGCCTTCGCAGGTGGATCATGTCAGGCAGGTGACAGCGGAGACGCCGATGAGTTTGATGTCGGGTGATACGGATTTGAATGACGCGCGAAATTTCGCACCCGCCTCGCCGCCGAACGTGACTTTCAATCGCCTCGAACTCAATCGCATCCTCAACCTTTATGGACGCATGGTCGCCGACGGCGAATGGCGCGATTACGCAATCGATTTTCTGGAAGATCGGGCGGTGTTTTCGGTATTCCGCCGTGCATCCGAGGTGCCGATCTACCGCGTGGTCAAGGACCCGGGTCTTGCACGCAAGCAAGGCGCCTACAGTGTTGTCGGAGCAAACGGCCAAATTCTTCGGCGAGGCCATGAACTGGAGCGCGTGCTCCTTGTGATCGACCGCAAACTCGAACTGGTCTGACTAGTCGTCGGGAAGTGCCGACCCGCCGGCACCGAGCGCACGCTGCATCATCACGGTGTCGAGCCATCGTCCGAATTTGAAGCCGACGTTGGGATGCGTGCCGATCATTTCGAATCCGGCCTTGGTGTGAACCGCGATCGATCCTGCGTTCGCGGAATCGCCGATCACAGCGATCATTTGCCGATAGCCGCGTTTTTCGGATTGAACGATCAGCTCGTCGAGCAGCGCCGCGCCAATCCCACGTCGCTGGTACTCGGGCGCGAGGTAAACCGAATCCTCGACGGTGAATCGATAGGCCGGGCGCGGACGATAGGTTCCCGCATAGGCGTAACCGGCGATTTGTGCGTCCGAGACGGCGACGAGATAAGGTGAGTTGCTGTCGATGAGCGCACGATAGCGCCGCGTCATTTCGCTTAAATCCGGCGGCTCGATCTCGAAAGTCGCGGTGCCGGTTCGGACGGCATGATCGTAGATCGCGGTGATGGCTGGCAGGTCTTCAGGTGTCGCCGGCCGAATTTTCAAATCGCGCATAAGCGAAAGCTAGATAAAATGGCCGCAAAACAAAAGCCCCGGCACCAAGGCCGGGGCTTGAGCTATTGGATGGTCTGTATTCAGTCGCGCTGTCCGAGCAACTGCAACAGCAGCGTGAACAGGTTGATGAAGTTCAGGTAGAGCGAGAGGGCACCGGTAATCGCGGCCTTTTCCGCGATGTCGCCGCCCTGCGCGGCATAGCCGTAGATGTAGTCGTTCTTCAGCCGCTGCGTATCCCAGGCGGTGAGGCCTGCGAAGATCAGCACGCCGACGACAGACACGATGAACTGCAACATCGAGCTTGCGACGAAAATGTTCACAAGGCTCGCGATGATCAGGCCGAAGAGACCCATCATAAGGAACGAGCCCATTCCCGTCATGTCGCGCTTGGTGGTGTAGCCGTAAAGGCTCAGCGCACCGAACGAAGCTGCGGTGATGAAGAACACGCGAACGATCGACTCGTGCGTGTAAACGAGGAAGATCGACGACAGCGAGATGCCCATCAGCGCCGAGAACACCCAGAACAAAATCTGCGCTGTCGAAGGAGCAAGGCGGTTGATGCCGAAGGAGATGGCGAACACCATCACCAGCGGCGCGAGAATAAATACCCATTTCAGCGGGCTAACAAACATAGCGTAGCCAAACGGCGTGAGGTACTGGCCCGCCTTGAGCGCGAGCGACGCACCGCTCGCCGATTTAACGGCAGCTGCCGGGTCGCCGGTAACTGCGAACAGATACACGCCGAGCGCGGCAAGGCCGGTGATGGCCAAGCCGATCGACATGTAGTTGTAGATCTTCAGCATGTACGAGCGCAGACCGGCATCGACGGTCGCGGCGTCAGCGCGCCCGGCGGCCCGGCCGAATGGAGAAGCGTAGTTGCGGTCCAAGTCCGACATGGTCGAAACCTCGTTGTTGTCTGGCGGATGCGAAGGGTCAGCGCCGCCAGCTATAAGTTATTCCCGGAACTCTGTTAAGCCGTCTTGCGACGGCTCAAAACGGAATCCCGAACCCGCTCGGTATGTGGGAAACTAACACATTCGACGCAAGCACGGCCGCGCGGCGGAATGTCGCGAAACCGCATTAACTCTGCTACATATTGTCATAAGTTGCGAAGGACGGACGCCGGCTTTTTATTAAGGGCCAGTAACGTTCCTGCGAGTCCGAGGCCGACTGTCACCGCAAGCGCCGCGAGCACGACAATTGCTGCGCTGCCCGCCTGCCAGATGAAACTGAGTGTCATGAGCCGGGTGACGATCTGCCAGGCGGCGACCGATCCGGCCAGGACGCCGAACACCGCCGTTGCCAGACCGATCATCAGGTATTCGAGCGCGTAGGCGCCCACCAGCCGGGCTCGCGTTGCGCCCAGTGTTTTGAGGATCACAGCGTCGTAAACGCGATGGCGATGGCCGGCGGCAAGCGCGCCGCCCAAAACCAGGATCGCCGCGATCAAAGTCACCGAACTCGCGCCACGGATCGCCAGCACGAGATTGGTCACGACCGTTCCCACGGTCTGCAAGGCTTCGCGCACGCGCACGCTCGTCACCATCGGGAACGCGGCGGCGACGGACTTGATAATCTGGGCGTCTTTTTCGGCCGATGAGTCCTGATCTGTCAGCGTTGCAATGCCGGTGTGCGGTGCGCCGGCAAATGCGTTCGGAGAGAAAACCAGAACGAAGTTGATACCGAGGCTCTGCCAATCGACGGTACGCAGGTTGGCGACCTTCGCCGTGATGTCGCGGCCAAGCACGTTGACGGTGAGTTCATCTCCGACCTTCAGCGCGAACCCGTCGGCAATTTTCTTTTCCAGCGAAACCAGCGGCGGCCCGTCATAGTTTGCTTCCCACCACTGACCTTCGATCACCTTCGAGCCGCGCGGTATCTCACTCGTGTAGGTCAGGCCGCGGTCACTTTGCAGAACCCACTCGACATCGTTCGGCGGCTTGAGGTTCTCGGCCTTGACGCCTTTCACAGCGACGATGCGCCCGCGCAGCATCGGAACGGATTCGACATTTGCCGCAGGAACATTCTGTTTCAGGAAATCGCTGAATTTCCCGGCATCGCCCGACGGGATATCGATGAAGTAGAACGACGGCGCATGTTCCGGTAGTGCGGCCGTGAATTGCCGGCGCAGATTGCCGTCGATCTGCGTGATCGTCACAAGCACCGCGAGTCCAAGCCCGAGCGACATCACAACAGAAGGCGTCAGCGCGCCCGGCCTGTAGATGTTGGCAATCGCAAGGCGCAACATCGTAATGCGAGGGCGAGGCAGCCGCTTTGCCAGATTCATCAGCACAGACGCGAGGCCGCGCAAGAATGCGAATACGCCGATCGACGAGGCGACGAATACGGCGGCGACGCGCTTGTCGTAAGCCAGCCCGATCGCGACCGCTACGAGCAGCGCGATGACGGCGGACATCAAAGCAAGATAGCGTTTGCGCGGCCAGTGAAACTCCGGTGCCACGTCCTCGCGAAACAACGCCGCGACCGGAACGTCGTGAACACGGCCCAGCGGCCATAACCCAAATGCCAGCGCAGTCAAAAGCCCATAAACAACGGATAACGCGAGTTCGCCGGCATGAAAGGTCGGGTCGACCGGCAATGGCAGGATTTTCCCGAACACAGCGGAAATGATGAAAGGCAGCGCCGCGCCTATCGCAAGACCGATAAGCGCGCCGAGAATGGCGAGGACTACGACCTGCGTAAGATAAATCGTGAAAACTTCGCGCCCGGTCGCGCCAAGCGCCTTGAATGTCGCGATGACATCGCGGCGCTGGTCGAGATGGCTTTTGACCGCATTCGCAACGCCAACGCCGCCAACGAGCAATGCAGCCAGCCCGACAAGCGTCAGAAATTGCGAGAAGCGCGTGATATTGCGTTCGAGCTGCGGCGAGGCGTTGCTGCGGGTGCGGATTTCCCAGCCGGCTTCCGGCAGTGCTTTTCGCGCGTCATCGACCAGCGTATGCGTCGCGCGTTCGTCGAGCGCATTTCCCGGCAGGCGCACGCGATAGATCCAGCGGACAAGCGTGCCGGGCTGGAGCAGTCCGGTTGCACGCAGCGCGTCTTCACTGACGAGAAAACGCGGGCCCAGGCCAATGCCGCCCGCGAGTTTGTCCGGCTCGGCTTCGACGATGCTTCGGATTTCAAACAGCGCGTTGCCGACGGTAACTCGGTCGCCGACTTTCAAACCAAGCCGCGCCAGCAGTACGGGGTCGGCAGCCGCGCCGAACCGGCCGTCTCGCTGTGCAAGCAAGTCAGCCATAGCCATTTGCGGCTTCAGCGAGACCGTGCCAAGCATCGGATAGTTTCCGTCGACCGCTTTCAGGTCGACCAGCGCAAACTCTCCGCTTTCCGAGCGCGCCATGCCGCGCATTACGGCGGCCGATGACACAGTGCTGCGTGTTTCCAGAAAACTGCGTTCCTGCGGCGTTGCCTCGCGCTGGATCAATGCGAAGGACGCATCGCCACCCAGCAATATCCGTCCCTGATGTTCGAGGCCTTCGGTCAGACTTCCGGCAACTGAGCCCACGCCGGCAATCGCCATGACGCCGAGCGCGATGCATGCAATGAAAACATAGAAGCCGCGAAGTCCGCTGCGCAGCTCGCGCACGGCATAGCGGATCGCCAGCTGTAGCGCGCGATTGCGCGGCGCGTATGAAATATCGCTCATGCGATCAGGCCGTCTCGACCCAATGACGATCGGTGGCCGGACCATCGACCCGGCCGGAGCGCAACCGCACGACGCGGTCGCATCGTTGCGCGAGGGCAAGATCGTGCGTGACAAGAACGAGTGTCATGCTCCGTTCGATATGCTTCGCAAAAATTAGATCGACAATCTGTTTGCCGGTTGCCTCGTCCAGATTTCCCGTCGGTTCATCTGCGACGAGAATGGCGGGATCGGGCGCAAGCGCGCGCGCAAGCGCGACGCGCTGCTGTTCGCCGCCGGAAAGCTGCGATGGATAATGATGCAGCCGTTCGCCCAGACCCAGCCCGGACAATTCTTGCGCCGCGCGCTCGTTAGCATCTTCACGCCCGGCAAGTTCGAGCGGCACGGCGACATTCTCGAGCGCGGTCATGGTCGGGATGAGATGAAATGACTGAAATACGATTCCCACCTGGCGTCCGCGAAATCGCGCCAGTGCATCTTCGTCGAGAGCATTGAAAGAAGAGCCATTGACGATTACGTCACCACTATCAGGACGTTCCAATCCCGCCATAATCATCAGGAGTGTGGACTTTCCCGAGCCGGATGGTCCGATCAGTCCGACCGCTTCACCTGCGGCAACGCGCAGATTGACATCCTTGAGGATGTGAACGCGTGCTGCGCCGTCTCCCAATGAGAGATTGACGTTGCTGATCGTAATGGTGTCCGGCTTGAGGCCAGCAGAGGGTTTGATGAGACTATCCATGAATATTTCATATGGGGTTTCTTTGGGTGCGGTCGAGAGGCTCGTAATGCTGATTCTCGCTGCATCGGTCGGTGCAATGGTCACGATGTCGGCAACGGCTTCCGCGCAAACGGCAAGTGTAAAAGGCGCCAAGCCGATCAAGCTCGCGGTTCTGGGCGATTCCTTGACCGCCGGATACGGACTGCCTGCATCGGCCGCGTTCCCGGTCAGGCTCCAGAAGGCGCTTCAGGAGAGGGGTATCCAAACCGACATCGTCAATGCCGGTGTGTCCGGCGACACGACATCCGGCGGCCGCGACCGGCTCGACTGGTCGATCCCGAAAGACACCGACGCCGTGATCGTCGAACTCGGCGCGAACGATGCCCTGCGCGGCATCGATCCGAAAGTCAGCCGCGCGTCGCTCGACGACATTCTCAAGCGATTGAAGGCGCGCAATGTCAGGGTTCTGTTGTGCGGGATGTACGCGCCGCCGAACTATGGCGCGGACTATGCAGCGAAATTCAACAGCATCTATCCGGATCTGGCAAAGGCCTACGGCGTTCCGCTGTATCCGTTTTTTCTGGAGGGGATTGTTGGAGATGCAAAACTGAATCAAAGCGACGGACTGCATCCGACCGCCGAAGGCGTCGACGCCATCGTGAAACGCATCCTGCCTACGGTCGAGGCATTCCTGAAGAATAAGTAGTGTTTCCGATTTACTGTGACTGAAATGTGCAACCGCTCGGAATTCGCGTGTGTTCCTTGACGTGTCGCTTCGCACTGTCATCCCGCTGCGGTAAAACCATTACAGGTGATTCGTGATCCTCTCGCATCGAGGAGAGTTCTGATGCCGCGCTTGTTCGCTGGGCTGGAAATTCCTCCCGACATCGGCCAGACGCTATCTGGCCTGCGTGGCGGATTGCCGGGTGCCCGCTGGATCGATCCCGAAAATTATCACGTCACATTGCGTTTCATCGGCGACATCGATGGGGCGGCAGCGAACGAGATCGCCTCGACGCTGGAACGGGTCAACCGCAAACCGTTTGAAGTTCAGCTTCAAGGTCTGTCGAGCTTCGGCGGCAAGAAGCCGCGCGCCGTGGTGGCGTCCGTTGTGCCGAGCCGCCCGTTGATGGAATTGCAGGCAGAGCTTGAGCGCATGATGCAGCGTTTCGGATTCGATCCGGAAGGCCGCAAGTTCGTCCCGCATGTGACGCTTGCACGGCTGCGGGATTCCTCCAGCCAGGATGTTGCCGACTATCTTTCCGTGCGCGGCTATTTCCCCACCCGCAGCTTCATGGCGTCGCGCTTTGTTCTGTTTTCGTCGCGCGCGTCCGTGGGCGGCGGCCCCTATGTTGTCGAAGATGCCTACGCGTTGAGCGCCTGAGCCTCTTCGTTCCTTATGTCCGCTTGCAATTTTCTCCTCCTTGGGGCCGTTAGCGTCCATGATCGCTCCGACCCTTTCATTCCGTGAGCACTACCGGACACTCATCGCGTCGGGGGCCATCGAGGCCGATCCTGCGCAGGCCAGCGCCGTCGAAGCCTTCTCGGCGCTGGAGAGCAAACTCGTCAAATACCGCCCGTCTCGTTCCGGCGGATTGCTGAAGCGGTTGTTCACCGACAACGATGCGCCGCCGCGCGGGCTGTACATCCATGGCGAGGTCGGGCGCGGCAAGACCATGCTGATGGATCTATTTTTCAACGACGTTCCGGTCACGCATAAACGCCGCGCACATTTCCATGAATTCATGGCCGATGTCCACGAACGGATCTACGCGTTCCGCCAGAAAATCGCGAAGCATGAAATCGGAGACACCGATCCGATCATGCTGACTGCGGCGTCTATCTTCGATGAAGCGTGGCTTCTCTGTTTCGACGAATTTCACGTCACCGATATTGCGGACGCAATGATTCTCGGCCGTCTGTTCACGCGTCTGTTTGAATTGGGAACAGTTGTCGTGGCGACGTCGAATGTTGCGCCCGGCGATCTCTACAAGGGCGGTCTCAACCGGGCGCTCTTCCTTCCGTTCATTGCCCAGCTTGGACAGCGGATGGATGTCATCCGGCTCGATGCGCGGACGGACTTTCGGCTGGAAAAGCTGGCCGGGATCAAAATGTGGCTGGTGCCGGCGGACGCGAATGCCAAGGCGGCGCTCGACAAGGCGTGGACGAAACTCACAGCGGGTGCGCATGGCGGTCAACGCGACATACTAGTCAAGGGTCACACCCTTCACGTCCCGCTGTCCGCGCACGGTGTCGCACGATTTTCGTTCGCTGATCTCTGCGAGAAGCCGCTTGGCGCATCCGACTATCTGCGCATCGCGCACGACTATCACACCGTAATCATCGATCGCATTCCTGCGATGCGATACGAGCACCGCAACTTCGCCAAACGCTTTATCAATCTGATCGATACTTTTTACGACAATGCCGTGAAGCTGATGGCATCCGCCGATGCCGATCCTTTGTCGCTCTACACTGCTAGCGAAGGTTTTGAAGCCAATGAGTTCAAGCGGACATCTTCAAGATTGATCGAGATGGGCTCGGAATCCTATTTGGCTCTGCCGCACGGCCGGGGCGATTCAACGGCGAGCGGCAAGACCACGGGTCTGGTCGAAACCTGACGCTGGCATGCCTCGACGCCGAATTGTTGGGCGAACGGCGACTTGAACGCCTGCGGCGAAAGGTCTAACCAGCCCTCCAGGCTCATTCCCTCCATAAAAGGACTGTTTTCTCATGGCGCGCGACAAGATTGCATTGATTGGTTCGGGTCAGATCGGCGGTACGCTGGCTCACCTCGTTGGCCTCAAGGAGCTTGGCGACGTCGTGATGTTCGACATCGCCGAAGGCATCCCGCAGGGCAAGTCGCTCGACATCGCGCAGTCCTCGCCGGTCGATGGTTTCGACGCGAATTACACCGGCGCCAATTCCTACGAGGCGCTGGATGGCGCGAAGGTTTGCATCGTCACGGCAGGCGTTCCGCGCAAGCCGGGCATGAGCCGCGACGATCTTCTCAGCATCAATCTGAAGGTCATGGAGCAGGTAGGCGCCGGCATTAAAAAGTATGCACCCGACGCGTTCGTGATCTGCATCACCAACCCGCTCGACGCGATGGTCTGGGCGCTCCAGAAGGCGTCCGGCATGCCGCACAAGAAGGTGGTCGGCATGGCCGGCGTGCTGGACTCGGCGCGCTTCCGCTACTTCCTCGCGGACGAATTCAACGTGTCCGTTGAAGACGTCACCGCGTTCGTGCTCGGCGGCCATGGCGACACGATGGTGCCGCTGACGAAGTATTCGACCGTGGCGGGCATTCCGCTTCCCGATCTTGTGAAGATGGGCTGGACTTCGCAGGCTCGCATCGACGAGATCGTCGATCGCACCCGCAACGGCGGCGCCGAAATCGTCAACCTGCTCAAGACTGGCTCCGCGTTCTACGCGCCCGCCGCGTCGGCGATTGCGATGGCGGAAAGCTATCTGCGCGACAAGAAGCGCGTTCTTCCTTGCGCCGCCTATCTCAATGGCGAGTACGGCGTGAAGGACATGTATGTCGGCGTGCCGGTCGTCATTGGATCGAAGGGCGTTGAGCGCATCGTCGAGATCGAACTCGCGGGCAAGGACCGCGAAGGTTTCGACAAATCGGTCGGCGCCGTGCAGGGCCTTGTCGATGCCTGCAAGAAGATCGCGCCCGACCTTCTCGGCCGTTGACGCAAAAAGATCGGTCGCTTCGCCATTCGGAAAAGTTCTGAACGGCGGGCGGTTTTGAGCTTGCAGTCCAACTGGTATATGGTATGCCAGTCGAAAACTGAGGTGAATACTCAAATTCACCGGGGCGGGAGCGTTCGATGAATATCCATGAATATCAGGCCAAAGCGGTTCTGAAAGAATTCGGCGTGCCGGTGTCGCGCGGCGTCGCGATCTTCAAGGCGTCTGAAGCCGAAGCTGCGGCAAAAGAACTCGGCGGACCGATCTGGGTCGTAAAAAGCCAGATCCACGCCGGTGGACGCGGCAAGGGTAAGTTCAAGGAAGCATCGGCAGGCGACAAGGGTGGCGTTCGCGTCGCCAAATCAATCGATGAAGTGAAGACCTACGCGGGCCAAATGCTCGGCGCGACGCTCGAGACGTTGCAGACGGGCCCGGCCGGCAAGCAGGTCAACCGCCTTTATATCGAAGACGGCTCCGAGATCGCGAAGGAGTTCTACCTCTCGGCGCTGGTCGATCGTGAAACGTCCGAAGTGGCATTCGTCGTCTCGACCGAGGGCGGCATGGACATCGAGAAAGTTGCGCACGACACGCCGGAAAAGATTGTGACGTTCTCTGTCGATCCCGCGACCGGCGTCATGCCGCATCACGGGCGCACGGTTGCACGCGCGCTTGGACTGAGCGGCGATCTTGCCAAGCAGGCCGAGAAACTTGTCGCGCAGCTTTACAATGCGTTCGTCGCCAAGGACATGGCGATGCTGGAGATCAATCCGCTGATCGTCTCCAAGCAGAACGAGCTGAAGTGTCTCGACGCAAAGATTTCGTTCGACGACAATTCGCTCTATCGGCACCCCGATGTTGTCGCGTTGCGCGACACCACCGAGGAAGATGCCAAGGAAATCGAAGCGTCGAAATACGATCTCGCCTACATCGCGCTTGATGGCACCATCGGCTGTATGGTCAACGGCGCGGGCCTTGCGATGGCGACGCTCGACATCATCAAGCTCTACGGCGAAAGCCCGGCCAACTTTCTCGATGTCGGTGGAGGCGCTTCTGAAGAGAAGGTCACGGCCGCATTCCAGATCATAACCGCCGACCCGAACGTCAAAGGCATTCTGGTCAATATCTTCGGCGGCATCATGAAGTGCGACGTTATCGCCGCCGGTGTCGTTGCCGCCGTGAAGAAGGTTGGATTGAAGGTGCCGCTGGTCGTTCGCCTCGAAGGCACGAATGTCGAGGAAGGCAAAAAGATCATCCGCGAATCCGGTCTCAACGTTCTGCCCGCCGACGATCTCGACGATGCCGCGCAGAAGATCGTCAAAGCGGTGAAGGGAAAGTAAGCCGATGTCCGTCCTGATCGACAAAAATACGAAAGTCATCTGCCAGGGCTTTACCGGCAAGAACGGCACGTTCCACTCGGAAGCTGCGATCGCTTACGGCACCAAAATGGTCGGCGGCGTTTCCCCCGGCAAAGGCGGGTCGACGCATATCGGCCTGCCGGTTTTCGAGACCGTGAAGGAAGCGCGCGAGAAGACCGGCGCTGATGCGAGCGTGATCTACGTTCCGCCGCCGGGTGCAGCCGACGCAATCTGCGAAGCCATCGACGCCGAGGTGCCGCTCATCATCTGCATCACCGAAGGCGTGCCCGTGCTCGACATGGTGCGCGTGAAGCGTTCGCTGTCGGGATCGAAGTCGCGTTTGATCGGACCAAATTGTCCGGGCGTCGTCACGGCCGGCGAATGCAAGATCGGCATCATGCCGGCGAACATTTTCAAGGCGGGCAGCGTCGGCATTCTCTCGCGTTCCGGCACGCTGACCTATGAAGCGGTGTTTCAGACGTCGCAGGTCGGTCTCGGCCAGACTTCCGCAGTCGGAATTGGCGGCGATCCGGTCAAGGGCACCGAATTCATCGACATTCTCGAACTGTTTCTGGCAGACGAGAAAACCAAGTCGATCATCATGATCGGTGAAATCGGCGGATCGGCTGAAGAAGACGCCGCGCAGTTCCTGAAAGACGAAGCCAAGCGCGGACGCAAGAAACCCATCGTCGGATTTATCGCCGGACGCACGGCCCCTCCGGGTCGCCGCATGGGTCACGCCGGCGCTATCGTTTCGGGCGGCAAGGGTGATGCGGATTCCAAGATTGCGGCGATGGAGTCGGCTGGAATCACGGTCTCGCCGTCGCCCGCGCGTCTTGGTACGACGCTGATGGAAAGATTGAAATCCTAATTCATCGCTTGGTTCTTTTCGGCGCGAAGTTTTGCCCTAAATGGGGTAAAAGATGCGGCAGACAGCACGATGCCTGCCGCCTATCGGGCAATTAGCCCCGATATTTCCGTCAGTTACAAGAATCAGGACGCGAACATGTCTCGCCAGGACGCGAACGCCAACTTCGCACTCACTTCCTTCCTCCAAGGCGCCAACGCCAACTACATCGACGACATGTACGCGCGGTTCGAGAAGAACCCTTCGTCCGTCGATAGCGAATGGGCGGACTTCTTCAAAAGCCTGAAAGACTCGCCCGCCGACGTTCAGAAGAACGCACAGGGCCCGTCCTGGGAAAAGGCAAACTGGCCGACATCTCCAACTGACGAACTGACGTCGGCGCTCGACGGCAACTGGGCGCAGGTTGAAAAGATCGTCGGCGGCAAGATCGCGGCGAAAGCACTGGTTGCCGGCAGCGACCTGAGTTCTCCGGACGTGCAGCAGGCGACGCGCGATTCGGTTCGCGCCCTGATGCTTATTCGCGCCTACCGCATGCGCGGTCACTTCCACGCCAACCTCGATCCGCTCGGTATCGAAGGCCAGAAGGATCACGAAGAGCTCGATCCGCGCTCGTATGGTTTTACGGACGCCGATCTCGACCGCAAGATTTTCCTCGATCATGTGCTCGGTCTGGAAACCGGAACGCTTCGCGAGATTGTCGCGATCTGTCAGCGTACCTATTGCCAGACGCTTGGCGTCGAGTTCATGCACATTTCGAACCCGGCGCAGAAGGGCTGGATTCAGGAACGCATCGAAGGCCCTGACAAGGAGATCAGTTTCACGCGCGAAGGACGCCGCGCGATATTGATGAAGCTGATCGAAGCCGACGGCTTCGAGAAATTCTGCGACGTGAAGTTCACCGGCACCAAGCGTTTCGGCCTCGATGGCGGCGAGTCGCTGATTCCTGCGCTCGAGCAGATCATCAAGCGCGGCGGCAATCTCGGCGTACAGGACATCGTGCTCGGCATGCCGCATCGCGGACGCCTCAACGTGCTGACTCAGGTGATGGGCAAACCGCACCGCGCGCTATTCCACGAATTCAAGGGCGGCTCGGCCAATCCGGACGAGGTCGAAGGCTCGGGCGACGTGAAATATCATCTTGGTGCTTCGTCGGATCGCGAATTCGACGGCAACAAGATCCATCTGTCGCTCACCGCCAATCCATCGCATCTGGAAATCGTCGACCCGGTCGTGCTTGGCAAAGTGCGCGCCAAGCAGGATCAGCATGGCGATCCGCCCGACATGCGCATCTCGACGTTGCCGCTGCTGATGCATGGCGATGCGGCCTTCGCCGGTCAGGGTGTTGTCGCGGAATGTTTCGCGCTGTCCGACCTGAAAGGCTACCGCACCGGCGGGTCGCTGCATTTCATCGTCAACAACCAGATCGGTTTCACGACCTATCCGCGCTATTCGCGTTCGTCGCCTTATCCGTCGGACGTCGCGAAAATGATCGACGCGCCGATTTTCCACGTAAACGGCGACGATCCGGAAGCGGTGGTGTTCGCGGCCAAGGTTGCGATCGAATACCGGCAGAAATTCCACAAGCCTGTCGTCATCGACATGTTCTGCTATCGCCGCCACGGCCACAACGAGGGCGACGAGCCGGCATTCACCAACCCGGTGATGTACAAGAAGATCGCGGGTCATCCTTCGACGCTCGACATCTATGCCAAGCGCCTGATTGCGGACGGCGTCATCACCGAAGGCGAAGTCGAGAAGGCTAAGGCCGACTGGCGTGCGCGTCTCGATGCGGAACTCGAAGCAGGCACCGGTTACAAGCCGAACAAGGCCGATTGGCTCGACGGTAAGTGGTCGGGACTGAAGTCGGCCGACCTTGGCGACGACCCTCGCAAGGGCAACACCGGCGCCGCCATCAACGAGCTAAAAGATATCGGCAAGAAGATCACCAAGGTGCCGGATGGTTTTCGGGTTCACAAAACCATTCAGCGGTTCCTTGACGCGCGCGCTAAAGCAATCGAAACTGGCGAAGGTATCGACTGGGCAACCGGCGAAGCTCTGGCGTTCTGCACGTTACTTCAGGACGGCCACCGCGTTCGGTTGTCGGGACAGGATTCGGAACGCGGCACGTTCTCGCAGCGCCATTCGGTGCTGTTCGATCAGGAAGACGAAAGCCGATACACGCCGTTCAACCACCTCGGCGACAAGCAGGGGCACTACGAAGTCATCAACTCCCTGCTGTCGGAAGAAGCGGTGCTCGGCTTCGAGTACGGCTATTCGCTGACCGAACCGAGCGCACTGACGATGTGGGAAGCGCAGTTCGGCGATTTTGCCAACGGCGCGCAGGTGCTGTTCGATCAGTTCATTTCGTCGGGCGAGCGCAAGTGGCTGCGCATGTCCGGTCTCGTCTGCATGCTGCCCCATGGTTACGAAGGGCAGGGTCCCGAACATTCGTCCGCACGCCTCGAGCGCTTCTTGCAGATGTGCGCCGAAGACAACATGCAGGTCGTCAACATCACCACGCCGGCGAACCATTTCCATGTGCTGCGGCGCCAGTTGAAGCGCGAAATCCGTAAGCCGCTCATCATCATGACGCCCAAGTCACTTCTGCGTCACAAGCGTGCGGTGTCGAAGCTCGATGAGATGGGGCCAGAGACGTCATTCCATCGCGTGCTGCACGACGATGCTGAACGCGGCGTCGGTGAGATCAAGCTCGACGACGATAAGAAGATTCGCCGCGTCATTCTCTGCTCGGGCAAGGTCTACTACGATCTGTTCGAGGAGCGCGAGAAGCGCGGCATCAACGACATGTACCTGCTGCGCATCGAGCAGCTTTATCCGGTGCCGCTGAAGGCGCTGGTTCTCGAACTCGAGCGTTTCAAGCAGGCTGAAGTCGTGTGGTGCCAGGAAGAACCGCGCAACATGGGTGCGTGGTACTTCATCGAGCCGTATCTCGAATGGGTGCTGAACCAGGTCAACGCGACGCACAAGCGTCCGCGCTATGCCGGGCGTGCCGCCGCCGCTGCGACTGCGACAGGCTTGATGTCGAAGCATCTTGCGCAGCTCAAGGCGTTTCTGGACGAAGCACTCGGCTAACGATTGCGCGGCGTGAGATGTCACGGTGCGGTGGATTTATTGGTGTGGTCAGGTCGTTGACAGGCGAACAAAGCAGCCCGCGACGCAAGAGGAAAATAAAATGGCTGAAATTCGCGTTCCGACACTCGGCGAGTCTGTTACCGAGGCGACCATCGGCAAATGGTTCAAGAAGCAGGGCGACGCGGTCGCTGTCGACGAGCCGCTGGTGGAACTGGAGACCGACAAGGTCACGATCGAGGTTCCTGCGCCGTTTGCAGGCACGCTTGGCGAGATCGTCGCCAAGGATGGCGAGACGGTCGCAGTCGGCGCGCTGCTCGGTCAGATCAACGAAGGCGCGGGGGGCGCAAAGCCTGCCGCTGTGCCTGCCAAGCCATCCGCAGCACCGGCTGCGAAGGCGGCACCGGCAGCGGCCGCTCCGGTTCCAGCACAAAAATCTCCGCCCGCGGACGCGCCGCAGGCGCCATCGGTGCGCAAGCTCTCGGCCGAATCCGGCGTCGATCCATCGACCGTTCCGGGTTCGGGAAAAGACGGCCGCGTGACCAAGGGTGACATGCTCGCCGCCATCGAAAAGGCGGCGTCTGCACCAACGGCAGTCAATCAGCCCGCAGCGTCAATTCAAGTTCGTGCGTCATCGCCCGCCGACGACGCCGCGCGCGAAGAGCGCGTGAAGATGACGCGCCTGCGTCAAACCATCGCGCGCCGCCTGAAGGATGTTCAGAATACTGCCGCGATGCTCACGACCTTCAACGAGGTCGACATGACCAATCTGATGGGGCTGCGTGCGCACTACAAGGATCTGTTCGAGAAGAAGCACGGCGCGAAGCTCGGCTTCATGGGCTTTTTCACCAAGGCCTGCGTACAGGCGCTCAAGGAAGTCCCCGCCGTCAACGCGGAGATCGACGGCACCGATCTCATCTACAAGAATTATTATCACATCGGTGTCGCGGTCGGCACCGACAAAGGCCTTGTCGTGCCGGTGGTGCGCGATTGCGATCACAAGTCGCTGGCGGAGATCGAAAAGGGTATCGGCGATTTCGGCAAGAAAGCGCGCGACGGCCAACTCAAGATCGAAGACATGCAGGGCGGCACGTTCACGATCTCCAACGGTGGAGTCTACGGCTCGCTGATGTCGACGCCGATTCTCAACGCGCCGCAGTCCGGCATTCTCGGCATGCACAAGATTCAGGAGCGGCCGATGGTCGTCGGCGGCAAGATCGAAGTGCGTCCGATGATGTATCTCGCTCTGTCCTACGATCACCGCGTGATCGACGGCAAAGAAGCGGTCACGTTCCTCGTGCGTGTCAAGGAAGGCCTTGAGGATCCGGCGCGTCTGGTGCTCGATCTCTGATTATGGATAGCGTTTGCATCGTCACTGGCGGCAGCCGCGGCATCGGCCGCGCAACGGCGCTGGCTGCCGCGAAGCGTGGCTACAAAGTGGTTGTTGCATACGCAAGCAACAAAGCTGCCGCCGATGCAGTTGTGAAAAATATCGAATCGAGCAACGGCAAGGCGATCGCGGTGAAATGCGACGTCGGCAGCGAAGCGGACATTCTTGCGCTGTTCAAAGCTGCGGACCGGTTCGGGCCGCTCGCAGCCCTCGTGAACAATGCGGGTATCGTCGGTGCGACGTCGCGCGTGGACGATATGTCGGCCGAGCGGATTCAGCGCATGATGGCCGTCAATGTGACAGGAAGCATTCTCTGCGCGCGCGAAGCCGTCAAACGCATGTCCACGCGTCACGGTGGCAAGGGCGGCGTGATCGTCAATCTGTCGTCGGTTGCGGCAAAACTCGGCTCGCCCAACACTTATGTCGATTATGCCGCATCGAAAGGCGCGATCGATTCCTTCACGGTCGGGCTCGGATACGAGGTCGCGAACGAAGGCATTCGTGTCGCCGGCATTCGCCCCGGACTGATCGATACGGACATTCACGCCAGCGGCGGCGAGCCGGACCGCGCTCACCGGCTCAGTCACATGGTTCCGATGAAGCGCGTCGGCACTGCGGACGAAATCGCCAACGCTATCGTCTGGCTGATGTCGGACGATGCGTCCTACATCACCAGTGCAATTCTCGATGTGTCGGGCGGGCGCTGATACGCCGCGCGACCAAGTTACAGGATATAAATCATGGCTTCCTTCGATCTCGTCGTCATCGGCACCGGCCCCGGCGGCTATGTTTGTGCCATCCGCGCTGCGCAGCTCGGCATGAAAGTCGCCGTCGTCGAGAAGTGGCCGACCTTTGGCGGCACTTGCCTCAACATCGGCTGCATTCCGTCGAAGGCCCTGTTGCAGGCATCGGAGCGTTACGAAGAAGTCACGCATATGCTTCCCAAGATGGGAATCGGCGTCGGCAAGCCGAAGCTCGATCTGGCAACGATGATGAAATTCAAGACCGATGGCGTCGACGGCAACGTCAAGGGCGTCGATTTCCTGTTCAAGAAAAACAAGATCACACCCTACATCGGCACCGGACGTATCGTTTCGGCCGGAAAGGTCGAAGTGAAATCGAGCGACGGCAAGACCGAGGTGCTTGACGCGAAGAACATCGTCATCGCGACAGGCTCCGACGTGACCAAGCTCAAGGGCATTGACATCGACGAGAAGCGCGTCGTGTCGTCAACGGGGGCGCTCGTGCTCGACAAGGTGCCGGAAAAGATGCTCGTGATCGGCGCGGGCGTCATCGGCCTCGAGCTCGGATCGGTGTGGCGGCGTCTCGGATCGGAAGTTACTGTCGTTGAATTTCTGGATCGCATTCTGCCGGGAATGGACGGCGAAGTTGCGCGCTCGTTTCAACGCATCCTCGAAAAGCAGGGCATGACGTTCAAGCTCGGCGCGAAGGTCACGGGCGTCGATGCATCGGGCAAGAAGCTGAAGGCGAGTATCGAGCCTGCCGCCGGAGGCAAGGCTGAAACGATCGAAGCGGACGTCGTGCTCGTTGCGATTGGCCGCGTGCCGTACACCGAGGGCTTGGGATTGAAGGAAGTGGGTGTTGCGCTTGACGAGCGCGGACGCATCAAGACCGACGGACATTTCGCCACGAACGTCAGAGGTATCTACGCCATTGGCGACGTGATCGCCGGTCCAATGCTCGCTCATAAAGCAGAGGACGAAGGCGTCGCAATTGCGGAGATTCTCGCCGGCCAGGCGGGCCACACCAACTACGACGTGATTCCCGGAGTTGTTTACACGTTCCCGGAAGTGGCCTCTGTCGGAAAGACCGAAGAGGAACTCAAGCAGGCGGGTGTGGCATACAACGTCGGCAAATTTCCCTTCACGGCCAACGGACGCACGAAAGTGAATCAGACGACCGATGGTTTCGTGAAAATTCTCGCAGATGCGAAGACGGATCGTGTGCTCGGCGCGCACATCATTGGCGCTGAGGCAGGCGAGATGATCCATGAAGCTGCTGTGCTTATGGAATTTGGCGGTTCGGCCGAAGATCTTGCCCGGACCTGTCACGCCCATCCGACCCGTTCGGAAGCCGTGAAGGAAGCAGCCCTTGCCGTCGGCAAACGTGCTATTCATATGTGACTGATCCGGCCACGCGCCGGACCTCGACGAACGAGAGTGCAGAATGCGCCGTCTGCTTCGTCCACTGTGGATCGTGCTTGCGCTGGTCTTCCTGATCGAAGCGTGGCTTTGGGATCGGCTTGAGCCGATCGTCGCGTGGTTTGTCGACCGCATTCCGCTGAAAGCGATGAAGGATTGGTTCGGCGACAAGATCGATCATCTGTCGCCCGGAGCGACTCTGATCGTGTTTGTCGTCCCGCTGATTCCGCTGTTTCCGCTGAAGGTGATCGGGCTCTGGCTGCTCGCGCACAAATACTTCGTCAGTGCGGTGCTTGTGATCGTTTTCGCAAAGCTGCTCGGTATGGGCATCACCGCGTTCGTGTTCGACGTGACGCGCGAGAAGTTGCTCCAGATGCGCTGGTTCAACAGGCTCTATGAATTTCTGCTTTGGGCGCGCGAATGGTCCAGGGCGCAGATGGCGCCCATCAAGGCCGCGCTTATTCAATTCCGCCAGCAGTTTCGGATGCGTTCGTCGTCGCGATTTGTGGAGCGCCTGCGCAGGCGCGTACACATGTTCCGGTAGTCCGCTCTACATCAGATGTACGGCGTGCGGCGCGAACAGCCCGATTGCCGTGAAGGCGACTCCCGCCAAAGCCAGAACCCCTGCAACGCCGGCAAGCGCAATCATGCCGGTGATGATGGTTGCGGATGCCAGCACGATTCCGATCTGGAAGGCTGCCGACGCGACTTCATAGTGGTGATAACGTGCCATCGCGAGATCGCGCTCTTCTTCGGCTTTCTTGGCGCGCGCGGACAATTGTTCGGAGCCTTCGCCGGTTTCCGGTTCTGAGCGATAACGAGCCGCTGTCTTGCCCCATGCGTCGATCTGCTTTGCCAGCGCGGCCTTCGCTGCGTCATCGCCCATGACACCGAGGCTGAGCCTGGCCTGATCCGAAGTTGTCTCCACGACGGTACGGCGAATGCTCTTGGCCTGAAAGAAAGCCCAGAGATTGGATGCCTCGACGTTCTTGCTGATCGATTCGGTCTGAGCGCCTTTGCCGAGCGTTTCGGAGAGCGCAAGAAACAGCGCGATCACCGCGATCAGCAATGCGATCTTCTTGTTTTCGCCGGACGCGTGCTCTGCGTGTTCGGCATGCTCCATGCTTTCATGCGCGCTCATCCTGTCGTCCTCCCCAATATGATGGAACCACGATTGACCGAATGGCACGGGCTGCGCAAGCGCAAAGATGGAACTTCTGCGTGCGACCGGGATTGAGGTTTTCGTAAATCGTTCATGCAAACGACTTGCACGATGACCGGCAAGGATGCGCAGGCAAAGTGCATCGCCAGGCATCCGCTGTGTGAAGTCGCCCAGCGAAAATAAAGTTCAGGCGCGCGGATGCGCGGTCTTGTAGACGTCGAGCAGGCGCTCGGCGTCTACGCCCGTGTAGATTTGCGTCGTCGAAAGCGACGCGTGACCGAGCAGTTCCTGAATGGCGCGCAGGTCGCCACCCCTTCCCAAAAGGTGGGTCGCGAAGGAATGTCGAAGCGCATGAGGCGTTGCGCTATCCGGTAGTCCAAGCGCGCCGCGCAGGCGCTCCATTGTCAATTGAATGATGCGGGGACTGAGAGGTCCGCCGCGCGCGCCGATGAACATCGGTCCTTCCGGCGGCAGGTCGTGCGGACACATCTTCACGTAGTCCTGAATCAAAGTCAGCACGTTCTGGAGAACCGGCACCATCCGCGTCTTGTTGCCTTTGCCGGTGACAGTCAGAACATCGCCTTCGCCGGGAAGCGGCACGTCGCGCCGCTTCAATCCGAGCGCCTCCGAAATCCGCAAACCCGATCCGTAAAGCAGCGCCATGACGGCGGCATCGCGGGCCCAGATCCACGGCTCGCGCGTATCGCCGGCGCGAATGTCCGCGTCAGTCATTTTCAATGCGGATGCGGCTTGAATAGGTTTCGGCAGGCTCTTGCCGATTTTCGGTGCGCGGATCGCCGACAACGCGCCGACCTTGCCTTTGCCGTCACGCTCCAGAAATCGTCCGAACGAGCGCAGGCCTGCAAGAGCACGCATCAGCGAGCGTCCGCCGATGCCGTCATTGCGGCGAACCGCCATGAATGCGCGCACGTCGGTTGCTTCGATGGCAGCAAATTTTTTCAGCGAAACTGCGCCGCCCCAATGCTCCGCCAGAAAGATCAGGCATTGGCGCAGATCGCGCTCATAGGCATCGAGCGTCTTCGGCGACAATCGCCGCTCGCTGCGCAGATGTGTCAGCCAGCGCGCCATCTCGGCCCGGAGGTCTGCAGCAGCGCAGGTCAGACGCGGATCGCCGGGAGATTCGCTTGTCGTGGCGGGTTTAGCCATCATATGTCCCGTTGACAGGAATCGGTTTATCGCACCCTTTTCCTTACCCCATCCTAAATTTGGACCGTTCCGGCATGGTGAGGCGCGTCGTCGATGTTCTGGTGCCGGTCGCGCTGAACCAGACCTATTCCTATCGCGTGCCCGACGACACCGATCTGAAGCCGGGCGATGTTGTCTGCGTGCCGCTGGGCCCGCGTGAGGTGACGGCGGTGGTGTGGGCGGAGAACGAAAAGCCAGACCCGCGGCTTCACAACCGCCTCAAGGATGTCAGCGAGAAAATCGATGTTCCGCCGCTGAAGGGTGAACTGCGCAGTTTCGTCGATTGGGTTGCCGGTTACACATTGTCCGCACGCGGCATGGTGCTGCGGATGACGTTGCGGATGGGTGAGCATCTTGGGCCCGAGCGCGTTCGGATGGGTGTGAGGCTCATCGGCGATCTGCCGTTGCGCATGACACCTGCGCGACGTAGATTGATCGATGCGCTCTCGGATCAACTGCTTCACGGCAAATCCGATGTCGCAAAGGAAACCGGCGTCAGCGCCAGCGTGATCGACGGGCTTGTCGATGAAGGCACGCTTGCGGCGGAGCCGATGCTGCGCGAAATCGCTGCGCCAGCACCCGATCCATCGTTTTCCGCACCGGACTTTTCTGCGGATCAGAAGATCGCAGCCGATGCGATGAAGGCACTCGCCTCAACAGCCGGGTTTCATGTCGCACTACTCGACGGTGTAACCGGCTCCGGCAAGACCGAGGTTTATTTCGAGGCGGTGGCCGAGATCATCCGTCAAGGCAAGCAGGTTCTGATCCTGATGCCGGAGATCGCGCTTACCGGACAATTTCTCGATCGCTTCGCAGCGCGCTTCGGCGTGCGTCCGGTCGAATGGCATTCGGAACTGACGCCGCGCGCGCGTGCAAGAAACTGGGCAGCGGTCTCGGAAGGCGTGGCGCAAGTCGTCGTCGGCGCGCGCTCGGCGCTGTTTTTGCCTTACGCGAATTTGGGGCTCATCATTGTCGATGAAGAGCACGATCAGGCCTACAAGCAGGAAGACGGCGCGCATTATCACGCGCGCGACATGGCGGTGGTGCGCGCAAACATCGCCAAGATTCCAGTCGTACTCTGTTCGGCGACACCGTCGGTGGAATCGGAAGTCAACGCGCGCAAGGGCCGCTATCAGCGCGTCGTCTTGCCGTCTCGTTTTGGCGGTCAACATATGCCGCAGATTGCGGCGATCGACCTGCGGCGCGAAGGCCCGCCTAAAGGCAAGTTCATTTCGCCGCGTTTGGCCGGAGAAATCGGCACGGCGATAGGCCGCGGAGAACAGGCGCTGCTTTTCCTCAATCGCCGGGGCTATGCACCGCTCACACTATGCCGGGCGTGCGGCCACCGGTTTTCCTGCACGATCTGCGATGCGTGGCTGGTGGATCATCGCTTTCGGCAGAAATTGGTTTGCCATCACTGCGGATTTACGATGCCGCGTCCGCACGTGTGTCCGCAATGCGCGGCGGAAGAATCGCTGGCAGCCATCGGGCCGGGCGTGGAGCGTTTGCAGGAAGAGGCGGCGGCCTTGTTTCCCGACGCGCGGACGATGGTGCTGTCGAGCGATCTGATTACGTCCATCGAGACGATGCGCTCGGAATTGAACGAAATCGCGGAAGGCCGTGTCGACATCATTATCGGCACGCAGCTTGTCGCGAAGGGTCATAACTTTCCGCGACTCAATCTTGTCGGCGTCGTCGATGCCGATCTCGGTCTCGGCAACGGCGATCCGCGCGCAGCGGAGCGCACGTTCCAATTGCTCAACCAGGTGATCGGCCGTGCCGGCCGCGAGAAGGGTTATGGTGTCGGCTATTTGCAGACCCATCAGCCGGATCATCCGGTGATGAAGGCATTGGTCGCGGCGGATCGTGAAGCCTTTTATGCAAGCGAGATCGAGGCGCGCGAACGCGCGCTGTATCCGCCGTTCGGGCGGCTTGCGAGCCTCATCGTTTCCGCAGGCGACCGTCCTTCGGCGGAAGGTTTCGCGCGCAAACTTGTGTCTGCGGCACCGTTCGACGATCGTGTGCAGGTTCTCGGTCCCGCAGAAGCGCCGCTTGCAGTCATCAAGGGCCGCTATCGTTTCAGAATTCTTGTGAAGTCCGCGCGCAACTTCGATCTATCGGAGTATCTGCGCGACTGGATCGCTGCGGGGTCGAAGACAAAAGGCAATCTCAAGCTCGAGATCGATGTCGATCCGCAAAGTTTCCTGTGAATGAAAAAAACCGGCACAGGGTGCCGGCTTTTTTTGATTTGGACTGAGTGCCGCTTACTGCACTTCTGCAACGATATGGCCGAGACCTTTGTCTTCGGTGATGCCGATTGCGCTTGCGGCGCCTTTCGACAGATCCAGCACGCGGCCTTCCACGAATGGTCCGCGGTCGTTGACTGTGACCACGACGCTCTTGCCTTCGTGCGTGACTTTGAGCCGCGTCCCGAACGGCAGAGTGCGATGAGCCGCGGTCATCGCGTCCTCATCGAACCTTTGTCCCGATGCGGTTTCTCCCTTTGGCTCGTCGTCCTTGCCGTAGAAAGAAGCGATGCCCGAGAAGCCCTGAGCTGGGTTGGCCGATGCCTTCGCGTCCCGCCAGTCTTTGATTGTTTCTGGGTTCGGCTTGCGGATATTCGCAGTCGCAGCAAAGCCGCCCAAGGCAAGCAAGCCGCCAATCATCAATACCGTTGAGGCATTTCGAATCGCCGCACGAGGCACTCTCCCACGCATGAGAGTGGTCATCATCTAGTTCGTCCCTTTATTGTATTTCCTGCCGGGCGCTGGCTAATTCCAAGTCAGCGCAATGAGTTGCGGTAGGTCGACCAATAATGGGGCGTAACAACGGCCAGATGATTCCGTTCTCGTTGCCAAGTATGTGTTTATGTTAAGATAGATAAACTTAAGTTTCAGAAAGTTACATGTAAAAACACAATAGAATACTATTCTATACTTCTATTATACTTAAAGTATCTTGCGAAGATTGAATTCGCCAGTAAACGCATTCTCGCCGTATTGGTTCATGACATGCGTTTTGAGAATTGCTGCATTTGCGAAGAAGGGTAGCTTAGGGCCACCTACGGCGGGTCGGGCTGGCGCTCCAAACCGCAATGGCGAGAAGGTGACGGACTTGGAATCGAGCGGCGGGAATGTGACCGCGTGGCAGGCTCCGGTCGGCCATGTGTGACGGCCGTGGAGCGGCTATTCGCGGATCGGTGAGGCGAAGTCGGCCAAGCCGCACGGCGTCATTTCGCCCGCCCCGTCGTGTTGCACCCGCACTCGCCCTATGTTAGCAAACCCGCGATTTTGGGCCGCCGGGCAAATTGCTCCGGCTGAAAATCGAAGTCCCGCTTGAATTCCAAGGACTTGGCTCGCTTTTTGCGACGGCATTTTCCTTGAGCGTTCCGCAGCTAATAGAGTTGTTTCGTGGCAGCTGAAGACTCATCCGTTTCTGGCGTATCCGGACGTTACGCGACGGCGCTTTTTGAACTGGCGCGCGATCAGAAATCCATCGATTCCGTGAAGGCCGATCTCGACAGGTTCGAGAAAATGCTCGCCGACAGCCCGGAGCTTGTCCGCCTCGTGCGCAGCCCGGTGTTCACGTCGGAAGCGCAGACCAAGGCGCTCTCCGCCGTGCTGGACAAGGCCGGCATCAAGGGCACCGCCGCCAACTTCCTGAAAGTTCTGACCAAGAACCGCCGGCTGTTCGCAGTCGGCGATGTTTTGCGCTCGTTCCGCGCGCTGGTCGCAAAATTCCGCGGTGAAGCCACCGCTGAAGTCACCGTCGCCGAAAAACTCAGCGACAAGAATCTCGACGCTCTCAAGGCCGCACTCAAGGCAGTGTCCGGCAAGGACGTCGATCTCAACGTGAAGGTCGATCCGTCGATCATCGGCGGGCTTGTCGTCAAGCTCGGCAGCCGCATGGTCGACAGCTCGCTCCGCACCAAACTCAATTCGATCAAGCACGCGATGAAAGAGGCAGGCTGATGGACATCCGCGCCGCGGAAATTTCCGCAATTCTGAAAGACCAGATCAAGAATTTCGGACAGGAAGCCGAAGTCACCGAAGTCGGTCAGGTTCTCTCCGTCGGTGACGGTATCGCCCGCGTCTACGGCCTCGACAACGTTCAGGCCGGCGAAATGGTCGAATTCGAAAACGGCACGCGCGGCATGGCGCTGAACCTCGAAAGCGACAACGTCGGTATCGTTATTTTCGGCGCCGACCGCGAGATCAAGGAAGGCCAGACCGTCAAGCGCACCCGCGCCATCGTGGACGCGCCGGTCGGCAAGGGACTTCTGGGCCGCGTCGTCGACGCACTAGGAAACCCGATCGACGGCAAGGGTCCGATCAAGGCGGACAAGCGCATGCGCGTGGACGTCAAGGCGCCCGGCATCATTCCGCGCAAGTCGGTGCATGAGCCGATGGCGACCGGCCTCAAGGCTGTGGACGCACTCATCCCCGTCGGCCGCGGCCAGCGCGAGCTCATCATCGGCGACCGCCAGACCGGCAAGACCGCAATCGCGCTCGATACGATGCTGAACCAGAAGTCGCTCAACGGCGCAGGCGCACCTGAAAGCCAGAAGCTGTATTGCGTTTACGTCGCCGTCGGTCAGAAGCGTTCGACCGTCGCGCAGTTCGTGAAGGTTCTGGAAGAACAGGGCGCGATGGAATATTCCGTCGTCGTCGCCGCCACCGCGTCGGACCCGGCTCCGATGCAGTATCTCGCGCCGTTCACCGGCTGCACCATGGGCGAGTTCTTCCGCGACAACGGCATGCACGCCGTTATCATTTATGACGATCTGTCCAAGCAGGCCGTCGCCTACCGTCAGATGTCGCTGCTGCTGCGCCGTCCTCCGGGCCGCGAAGCGTATCCGGGCGACGTGTTCTATCTTCACTCCCGTCTGCTTGAGCGTTCGGCGAAGCTGAACGACGAACAGGGCAACGGGTCGCTGACTGCCTTGCCTGTCATCGAGACGCAGGCGAACGACGTGTCGGCCTACATTCCGACCAACGTGATTTCGATTACCGACGGTCAGATCTTCCTTGAAACCGATCTGTTCTTCCAGGGCATCCGTCCTGCGGTGAACGTCGGTCTTTCCGTGTCGCGCGTGGGATCGTCCGCGCAGACCAAGGCGATGAAGAAGGTCGCCGGCAAGATCAAGGGCGAGCTTGCGCAGTACCGCGAAATGGCGGCGTTCGCTCAATTTGGTTCGGATCTTGACGCATCGACGCAGCGCCTGCTCGCGCGTGGTTCGCGCCTCACCGAGCTGCTCAAGCAGCCGCAGTTCTCGCCGCTGAAGATGGAAGAACAGGTTTGCGTGATCTGGGCCGGCACCAACGGCTATCTCGACGCGCTTCCGGTGTCGAAGGTTCGCGGTTTTGAGGACGGCCTGCTGTCGCTTCTGCGCGGCAAGCACACCGAAATTCTCAATGCGATCCGCGACTCGAAAGATCTGTCCGACGACACCGCCGGCAAGCTGAAGAGCGTTGTCGAAGGTTTCGCCAAGACGTTTTCGTAAGTAACAAGCCGTCACCCTGAGGCGCGAGCGTTAGCGAGCCTCGAAGGGCGACGGCAAACTGGTCATCCTTCGAGGGCCGCAAGCGGCGGCCACCTCAGGATGACGATACGGGGCAAGAAGTTAGATGGCGTCTCTCAAGGACATGCGTGTCCGCATCGCCTCCACCAAGGCGACGCAGAAGATCACGAAGGCCATGCAGATGGTCGCAGCATCCAAGCTGCGCCGCGCGCAGCAGGCGGCTGAAGCCGCACGTCCATACGCTGAAAGAATGGATACGGTGATCTCCAACATCGCGACCGCTGCGGCTGGCTCCGGCTCCGCGCCGAAGCTGTTGTCTGGCACCGGCAACGACAAGGTGCATCTGCTTCTGGTCTGCACCGGCGAGCGCGGCCTGTCGGGTGCGTTCAACTCGTCGATTGCGCGCCTCGCGCGCGAGAAGGCGTTCTCCCTGATGAATCAGGGCAAAGAGGTCAAGATTTTCTGCGTCGGCCGCAAGGGTTATGAATCGCTGCGCCGCCAGTTCGACCGTCAGATCGTCGGCCATGTCGATCTGCGCGCCGTGAAGGTTCTCTCCTTCAAGGACGCCGAGGGCATCGCCAAGAAGATCATCGAGATGTTCGACAATGGCGAGTTCGACGTCTGCACGCTGTTCTATTCGCGCTTCAAGTCGGTGATCGCGCAGGTGCCGACCGCACAGCAGATTATTCCGCTGGTTGTCGAGGCGAAGGACGCGAAGACCGAGGCTGCGCCAGCTTACGAATACGAGCCGGAAGAAGACGAAATTCTCACCACGCTCTTGCCGCGCAATCTCGCGGTGCAGATTTTCCGCGCGCTTCTCGAAAACAACGCGTCGTTCTACGGCGCGCAGATGAGCGCGATGGACAACGCGACCCGCAACGCGGGCGAAATGATCCGCAAGCAGACCATCACTTACAACCGCACCCGTCAGGCGATGATTACGAAAGAACTTATCGAAATCATCTCCGGCGCAGAGGCAGTCTGAGGGGATACGTCATGGCGTATGTAACCAAGGCTACGACTTCAGGCGGACGCAACGGTCGCGCGGTTCTCGATGGCGGCACACTCGCGCTTGCTATGGCGCTGCCGAAGGATCTCGGCGGCGCTGGAGACGGCCATAACCCTGAGCAGCTTTTTGCGCTTGGCTGGTCGTCCTGCTTCGGTCAGGCGATTCTCGTGCTGGCCAAGAAGCACGGTCTCGACGGTCAGGCTGCGAAAGTCACCTGCGAAGTCACGCTCAACACCGACGGCGGCGCGTTCTCGCTCGCCGCAGAATTGAAGGTCTCGCTTGCCGGCGCCGACAAGGCGAAGTTGCAGGCGCTGATCGAAGACGCTCACACCATCTGTCCGTATTCCAAGGCGACGAAGGGCAACGTGCCCGTCAAGCTGACCGCGATTTAACAACACGTCATTGCGAGCGAAGCGAAGCAATCCAGAGACATGGAAGAAATGGATTGCTTCGTCGCTTCGCTCCTCGCAATGACAGTCAATAGAACTGCTTAAGGAGAACTATCCAATGGCAACATCCGCCAATCAGACCGGCCGCGTATCTCAGGTCATCGGCGCCGTCGTCGACGTGCAGTTCGAGGGCTACCTGCCGGCAATTCTCAACGCCATCGAGACCACCAACAACGGCAACCGCCTTGTTCTGGAAGTCGCGCAGCATCTCGGTGAATCGACCGTTCGCGCCATCGCGATGGACACCACTGAGGGTCTCGTTCGCGGTCAGGAAGTGAAAGACACCGGTTCGCCGATCAAGGTGCCGGTGGGCGCAGGCACGCTCGGCCGCATCATGAACGTCATCGGCGAGCCGGTCGACGAACAGGGCCCGGTGAAGTCGGAAGGCTCGCGCGCGATCCATCAGGAAGCGCCGGCCTATACCGATCAGTCGACCGAAGCTGAAATTCTTGTCACCGGCATCAAGGTCGTCGATCTGCTCGCGCCTTATGCGAAGGGCGGCAAGATCGGTCTGTTCGGCGGCGCAGGCGTCGGCAAGACCGTGCTGATTCAGGAGCTCATCAACAACGTCGCGAAGGCGCACGGCGGCTACTCGGTGTTCGCAGGCGTCGGCGAGCGTACCCGCGAAGGCAACGACCTCTATCACGAGTTCATCGAATCCGGCGTCAACAAGAAGGGCGGCGGCGAAGGCTCGAAATGCGCTCTCGTATACGGCCAGATGAACGAGCCTCCGGGCGCACGCGCACGTGTCGGCCTCACGGGTCTGACCGTCGCCGAACATTTCCGCGATCAGGGCCAGGACGTGCTGTTCTTCGTCGACAACATCTTCCGCTTCACGCAGGCGGGTTCGGAAGTGTCGGCGCTGTTGGGTCGTATTCCGAGCGCCGTGGGTTATCAGCCGACGCTCGCGACCGACATGGGCGCACTTCAGGAGCGCATCACCACCACCAATAAGGGTTCGATCACCTCGGTGCAGGCCATCTACGTTCCGGCCGACGACTTGACCGACCCGGCGCCCGCGACTTCGTTCGCCCACTTGGACGCGACGACGGTGTTGAACCGCGCGATTTCCGAAAAGGGAATTTATCCGGCGGTGGACCCGCTCGACTCGACCTCGCGCATGCTCTCGCCGCTGATCGTCGGCGACGAGCACTACCAGACCGCGCGCATGGTTCAGCAGGTGTTGCAGAAGTACAAGTCGCTGCAAGACATCATCGCGATTCTCGGCATGGACGAACTGTCCGAAGAGGACAAGCTGACGGTGGCGCGCGCCCGCAAGGTCGAGCGATTCCTGTCGCAGCCGTTCCACGTCGCCGAAGTGTTCACCGGCTCGCCGGGCAAGTTCGTCGACCTCGCCGACACCATCAAGGGCTTCAAGGATCTTTGCGAAGGCAAGTACGATCACCTGCCGGAAGCCGCCTTCTACATGGTCGGCACGATCGAAGAAGCCGTCGAGAAGGGCAAGAAACTCGCGGCTGAGGCGGCCTGAGCAAAATGACAACCTTCCACTTCGATCTCGTCTCGCCTGAGAAGCTCGCCTATTCCGGCGAAGTCGATCAGGTCGACATTCCCGGCGTCGAAGGCGACTTCGGCGTGCTCGCCGGCCACGCGCCGGTTGTTGCCGCGATCCGTCCCGGCATTCTGACGATCACCGCGAACGGCAAGCACGAGAAGATCATCGTGCTCGGCGGTCTTGCGGAAGTCTCCGACAAGGGCCTCACGGTGCTGGCCGATACCGCGACATCGACCGCCGAACTCGACAAGGCCGCCTTCGCCGACAAGATCTCCGACATGGAAGAGAACTTGAAAGAGAAGGAAGGCGACGAGCTGGATCAGGCGATCACGCGTCTGGATCACTTCAAGCAGATTCAGCAGCAGGTCATGAACTCGACCGCGATGCACTGATTCCGCCGCCTCGGAAATTCAAAAAGCCCTGCATTTGCAGGGCTTTTTTATTGTAGCGGCTTTTTTGTTGTCCTATCTTTTCGAGAATTTCGCGAATTCCCTGACCACGCGCTCATATACCGGCCGCTTGAACGGCACGATCAGTCCGGGAAGATTTTCCATCGGCTCCCAGCGCCAGTCGATGAATTCCTGCTTGTGACCTGCGGGCGCGACGACATCGATCTCGCTGTCCTTGCCGGTGAAGCGCACGGCGTACCATTTCTGCTTCTGCCCGCGGAAACGTCCCTTCCATGCGCGGCCCGCAATGGTACGGGGGATGTCGTAGGTCAGCCATTCGGGGACTTCGGCGAGCTTCTCGACCGACTTGGCATTGGTCTCTTCATAGAGCTCGCGCTTGGCGGCGGCCCATGTGTCTTCGCCCGCATCGACGCCGCCCTGCGGCATCTGCCAGACATGCGTCGCATCGACATGTTCGGGGCCGCCGGCGCGCCGTCCGATGAAAACGAGGCCCTCGGAATTGATCAGCATCATGCCGACGCAGGTCCGGTAAGGCAGGTCGTCGTAACGCGCCATATCGTGAAAGCCTCTTGAGCCGCAAAGTTGAGCGACGATGGCCGCTTAACCCGATTTTGGTTTCAGCATCGCCGTTGTCAACGGCACCAGCATGATACCACGGCTCTCAAGCTGCCTGGCCCAGTTCCCGATGCGCTCGACGGAGATCGGCAATGCGGATGCGACGCCCACCGCCGTACCGCGCTCTTTCGCGATTGTCTCGAGTTTCGCCAGCGAACGGTCGATTTCAGCCGGAGTCGGAACGGTGTCGATGCCGACATCGGCCTTTGCGAACGGCATCGCCTGTCCCTCGGCGATCACGCCGGCCACACTGCGCGGAGACGAGCCGTCATCGAGCCATGCAAGCCCGCGTTTCGCGGCGTCCTTGATGATCGGCTGCAACGCCGCATCCGTCGTCACAAAACGCGAACCCATGAAGTTGGCGATGCCGACATAGCCCTGGAAGCGGCTCATGTGCCACGCGAGGCGATCGAGATTTTGTTCGGCGCCCTGCGTGGTCAACAATGTCTGCGGGCCGGGATCGTTGTCGGGATAGTCGAACGGCTCCATCGGTACTTGCAGCAGCACTTCATGCTTCTGCGCGCGCGCGCGTTCGACGAGCTTTGTCGGATCGGAGCCGTAGGGCGTAAACGCCAGCGTCACAGCCGGCGGAAGTTTCATGATTGCGTCGGCGGTTTTTGCAGCACCGACTCCGAGGCCGGAAATCACGATGGCGATGCTTGGCGTCTTCGCAGCAAGCGCGCGGTTGGCATCCGTCCCGCCCGCATAGGCGCGGAAGGGTTTCACACCGTCTGCGGAAATCGGAATCATCCCGTAGCGCGAACTCTCAAGCAGCTTCGGATTGATCCCCGCCATCGCGGGTGCTGCTTCGACGTCGAGTTTCTCTCCAGCGGGTTCGGACGCGCCGATCATCACGTCCTGCCGCTTGCCGCTCGATCCGTCGATGATCGTGATGGTCTGCGTCGCGGGGGTAGGCGTGGCCGGTGCCTGCTGTGCGACGGGTGCTGCGGCCTTCGCTTTGGATTTGTCGCCCGGCAGCGCGGACGGATCGTAGGCAACCTTCGCCATCGGCTCGCCGCCGAGCGGATTGGTGTTGAAGATCGCGAAGCCCGCGAACGTCACCAGAAACAGGCCGAGCAGCACGGCCAGCGCCTGAAGCGCGGTGAACGGCAGCTTAATACGCCGTTTGCGCGGTTTATCCTGTCCGAGCGGGGCGCTCAGTTCGTCGGTCGTCACCTGGGTCAACCTCGCGAATCAATTGCCGGAATCCTATCACGGCGGCCATGAGGACTGGCCCGAGGGAAGCTGCGAAAGCCGATTCCTTAAGGCCTCGAACGCAAACGAAAAGGGCGGCCCGAGGGCCGCCCTGATCGGTAACTTCGCAGCGAAATCAGTTCGCCGATTTGCTCGGTGCCGCCTTGTCCGGAGCAGGAGCCGACGACGAGGTCTGCTTGATGCCGTGCAGAAGGTCGGCTGCGGATTTGAGCGCCTTGTCGTCCTTGGCGTCCGGCGGAACGTAAGACTGCGAACCGGTCGCTTCGTCGCCGTCGGATTTCAAATGACCGCGCAGCGAGGCTTCGCCCTTGGTGTTGGTGTCGGACTTCGCCTTCACGTCGTCAGGAAGGTCTTGCAGCACTTCGATGTCCGGAACGATGCCCTTGGCCTGAATCGACTTGCCCGATGGCGTGTAATAACGCGCCGTGGTGAGACGCAGCGCGCCATTGCCCGAGCCGAGCGGAATGATCGTCTGCACGGAGCCTTTGCCGAACGAGCGCGTGCCGATCAGCGTTGCGCGCTTGTGATCCTGCAATGCGCCGGCGACGATTTCCGATGCCGATGCCGAGCCGCCGTTGATGAGAACGATCACCGGCTTGCCCTTGGCGAGATCGCCGGCCTTGGCGGTGCGGCGCTGGGTTTCCTCGGCGTTGCGGCCGCGCGTCGAGACGATTTCGCCGCGATCGAGGAACGCATCCGAAACCGACACGGCTTCTTCGAGCAATCCGCCCGGATTGTTGCGCAGGTCGATGATGTAGCCCTTCAGCTTGTCGCCGATCTGGTTTTGCAGATTGACCATCTCGCGCTTCAAACCTTCCGTCGTCTGCTCGTTGAAGGTGGTGATGCGGATGTATGCGATGTCGTCGCTCTCGATGCGAGCGCGCACCGATCGGACGCGGATGTTGTCGCGCGTCAGCGTCAGTTCGAGCGGCTTGTCCTGACCCTTGCGGACGATCTTGAGCTTGATCTTTGTGTTGACCGGGCCGCGCATCTTCTCGACCGCCTGATTGAGCGTGAGACCCTGCACGGCGTCGTCGTCGATATTGGTGATGACGTCGTTAGCCAGAATGCCGGCCTTGGACGCCGGCGTGTCGTCGATCGGCGAGACGACCTTGATGAGGCCGTCTTCCATCGTGACTTCGATGCCGAGCCCGCCGAATTCGCCGCGGGTCTGCACCTGCATGTCCTTGAAGCTCTTGGCATCCATGTAGCTGGAATGCGGGTCGAGCCCGGTGAGCATGCCGCTGATGGCAGTCTCGATCAGCTTGGTGTCGTCCGGCTTTTCGACATAGTCGCTGCGAACGCGCTCGAACACGTCGCCGAACAGATTGAGCTGGCGATAGGTGTCGGCGGACGCGGCGCGCGCGGTCGATCCAACCAGCGCAGCACGCGGCTGCGTCAACATGAGGGTCGCTGCGGCACCGGCTGCGGCGCTGAGAAGAATGAGGGAAGTCTTGCGCATTATCCGCGAACCTTTTCGCCTACAGTTGCGGTCCACCATGGACCTGGATCGATCGGAGTCCCGTCTTTACGGAACTCGATGTAGAGTATCGGCTGGCTGGAAGCTGCCGCCAGAATCGAAGCGACCTGGGACGTGGTCCCCATTGTCGCGACCGGCTCTCCCGTCAGAACGAACTGGCCAATATTGACCGAAATGCGTTCCATCCCGGCGATAAGGACATGATACCCGCCGCCAGCATTGAGGATCAAGAGTTGTCCGTAGCTGCGGAACGGACCGGCGTAAACAACCCAGCCGTCACACGGGGTTGTGACCTGCGCTCCGGGCCGGGTTGCGATGGAAATGCCCTTTTCCTGGCCTCCGGTGCCGTCAGAACCGCCGAAATTGCGAATCCTGGTGCCGTTAACCGGAAGCCGCAATAATCCCTTGGCGGAGGCAAAAGCGATGGCCGGGCTGAGCCGTCCGGGGTCCTTCAGGGCACCCAGATCGGGTTTGCCGTTCAATGAGGCAGGCGTTCCCTGAAGCTCGGCGGCGGCGGCGGCCTTCGCCGCGCTCTTGACGTCCTGCTCCATCTTGCCGATCAGGCCCTGCAAGTCTTCCGTTTGCCTGGACAGCGTAATCGCGCGCTGCTTTTCGGCGTCGAAATCCTTCTCGACCGCCGCCTGATTCTTCTGCCGCTCCTGAACGAGCGCGGCGAGGCGCGTTGAGTCGTCTTTCAACCGGTCGCGGTCGGCGGCAAGACGGTCGCGCTCCTCGGAGATATTCTTGCGAAGCGCGATCAGTTCGCCGAGATCGCTCGACAGCTTCACCGCGCGCGCCCGCATGTCGGGCACGACGGCACCCAGAAGCATCGCCGTGCGTAACGACTGCAATGCATCCTCAGGCCGGACGAACAGCGCCGGCGGCGCGCGGCGTCCGGCGCGCTGGAGCGCGGCGAGCACTTCGGCAATTTCCTCCCGCCGCGAAGCGAGCGAAGTCCGGATCTGCTGTTCGCGTGCGTCGAGCGGACGAATGCGGCCTTCGGTGTCGGCCATCTGCGCTTCGATGTCGCGAACGCGGGCGGCGATGTCGATCAATTGCTGGTTGAGCTTGGTGCGGTCCTGACCGATGGCCGCGATGTCGTTCTTCAGCTTGTCCTGCTGTTGAAGCGCCTTCTGCTGCTGCTCGCGCGTCGACTCCAGTTCCTTGTTCTTCTGCTTGATTTCTTCCTGGTCGGGGGCGGAGACTTTCGTCACCGGCGTCTGCGCGCGCAATCCATCGAACGGAATCCCAAACATCATCGCAAAGCCGAGCGGCAAAGCCGCAGCGCGCAGCCTGCGCCCGCGTGGCAGATTGTCGTTTGCCGTCTCAACTGCCATTCACTGACTCAGGCGCGATGATAGGGATGGCCGGATAAAATCGTGGCGGCCCGATAGATTTGTTCCAGCAGCATGACACGCACCATCTGATGCGGCCATGTGGTCTTGCCGAAGGCGATTGCGATTTTGGCTTTGCGCCTCAATTCGGGCGAAAGTCCGTCCGCGCCGCCGATAAGAAAGACTGTCGGCAAACCCTGGTCGCGATTTTTGCCGAAATGACGCGCGAATTCCGCGCTGTCGATGGCTTCGCCGCGCTCGTCCAGCGCAATGATGACCGATTTGTCGGGAATGAGGGCCGTGATGGCGGCGGCTTCCTCGGCCATGCGGGTCGCAGCATCGCGCGCGCGGCTTTCCGGAATTTCATGAAGCTCGATGGAGCGAAACCCGGTCTTGCGGCCGGCCTCGTCGAACCGCTCGCGGTAGCGATCCGCCAGTTCCCGCTCAGGGCCTTGCTTGAGTTTTCCGACGGCAATGACGACGACGCGCATGCACGCAAACTAACATGCGCGCCAGCACATGAACACGCAAACGCCGACCTTCGTCGGCGCGCCGCCTTAGCGTGCCTTGGCGGCCGGCTTGTCCGAGGTCCACATCTTTTCCAGATTGTAGAACTCGCGGACTTCCGGTCTGAACACATGCACGATCACATCGCCGGAATCGATCAGCACCCAATCGCAATTGGGAAATCCCTCGACGTGAGGGGCTGCGACGCCGTTTTCCTTGAGGCCCTTTGCGACGTTCTCCGCAATCGCGCCGACGTGACGGTTGGCCCGCCCCGAAGTGACGATCATGTAGTCGGTGATGGAGGATTTGCCGCGAAGGTCGATAGTGACCGTTTCTTCCGCCTTCATGTCGTCGAGGCGGGAGAGGATCAGGTTCAGCGTCTTGTCGGCGTCAGGTTGCGCCTTCGAGACCGCTACAGGCTTGGCTTTGGCTACTGACTTCGCCGAAGCCGACTTGGACAATACAGATGTGGCCAGGGACCATTCCTTTCACTGTATCGCGAACATCGAATCTCGATGCCCGGCAATCATACTACGCATGTGGGGTTAACGGTTTCAATCTTCCAGATGAAGGTGCTGTGAAATCCGAACTGTTGCCGGAAAACGTCATGCCGATTTCCAGCTTCCGTCCGGGTTCCGCAGCCTTGTCGACGACAAATCGGATTTCAGGCCGGTCAGGAAAACCCAGGCCGGCGCTTCGCGATTGGCCAGTGTGCCCGAATCCTGTTCATCGACGCGATAGGGCGCGAGTGCCTTGGCTGCGACCGACGACAACGCGCGGAAACTGTCGGGCGGACGGTCGATCACCGCAATCGGCATCAGATCGGCGATGCGCCGCCAGCTCTCCCAGTGATTGAATTGCGCGAGATTATCCGCGCCCATCAGCCACACAAAGCGGACGCCGGAGCAGCGCCGCCGCAGAAATGAAATCGTGTCGTAGGTGTAACGGGTGCCGATGACGGTTTCGAGACAGCTGACATCGATGCGCGGATCGTTCGCGATTGTCTCGGCAGCCTTGACGCGCTGTTCGAGCGCGGGGAGCGACGTTGTATCCTTCAAGGGATTTCCGGGAGACACCAGCCACCAGATGCGGTCGAGCTTGAGCCGCTTTAAAGCGAACAGGCTGATCGCGCGATGCGCCTCATGCGGCGGATTGAACGATCCGCCGAGCAGGCCGATGCGCATGCCGTCGGTGTGAAGCGGAATAGCGTGAGAGATCGGCGTTTCGTTCACGGACGCGCACTCACGGTCGCGTTTGTCCGGTGCCGTGGATGCGATATTTGAAGCTCGTCAATTGTTCGACCCCGACCGGGCCGCGCGCATGGAATTTGCCGGTGGCGATGCCTATTTCCGCGCCGAAGCCGAATTCGCCGCCGTCTGCGAATTGCGTCGACGCGTTGTGAAGCACGATGGCCGAATCCACCTCGTTGAGAAATTTCTCCGCCGTCTTCTTATCGTCCGTCACGATGGCATCGGTATGGTGCGAGCCGTAACGCGCAATCAGTTCAATGGCTTCATCGACGCCATCGACGACACGCGCCGAAATGATCGCGTCCTCATATTCGGTGGACCAGTCTTCTTCCGTCGCGGGCTTCACGCGTGCGTCCGCCTTCTGCACGTCGGCGTCGCCGCGCACTTCGCAGTTGGCATCGAGCAGCATCGTCACCAGCGGCTTGAGCTGCGCCGATGCTGCCGCCTTGTCGATCAGAAGATTCTCCGCGGCTCCGCATACGCCGGTCCGGCGCATCTTGGCGTTCAGCACAATGGTCTTTGCCATGTCGAGAGAGGCGGCCTTGTCCACATAGACGTGATTGACGCCTTCGAGATGCGCAAACACAGGCACGCGCGCTTCATCCTGCACGCGCGCGACGAGGCTCTTGCCGCCGCGCGGCACGATGACGTCGATGGCGCCATTGAGTCCGCTCAGCAACAGTCCGACCGCCGCGCGATCGCGCGTCGGCACAAGTGAGATGGCTTGTTCGGGAAGGCCCGCTTTGCGCAATCCCTCGACCAGGCATTCGTGGATCGCGCGGCACGACCGGAAACTGTCCGAGCCGCCGCGCAGAATCACCGCGTTGCCGGATTTCAGGCACAGCGCGCCGGCGTCGGCTGCGACATTGGGACGGCTCTCGAAAATCACGGCGACGACGCCAAGCGGCACACGCACGCGCTCGATGGTCATGCCGTTGGGGCGGGTCCAATTCTCGGTGACGATACCGATAGGGTCAGCGATGCCCCGCACGATGTCGATGCCGTCCGCCATCGCGGCGATTCGCGCGTCGTTCAGTGTCAGCCGGTCGACGAAGGCGCCGGTCGCGCCGCCCGCTTTGGCTTCGGCGACATCCTCGGCATTGGCCGCAAGTATCTTCGGCGCATTGGCGCGGATGGAGGCGGCCATCGCGGCCAGCGCGTCGTTCTTCTGCCGGGTCGAGGCAACCGCGAGCGCCCGCGCGGCGCGGCGCGCGCCGGCAGCGAGGGTGGACATCAGCGACGGCAGATCGCCGCCTTCGACGGCTTTCAATGGCGCAGTCATTTCCAGTCTTTGTTTGCTCTAAAGCTATGCATTAACACGAAAAATCAAGTTCCGCGAGGCGGGCCGGTCGGCCGCTGGCCCAGTCGGCCAATGGCCTATCTCCTATTTGGCGCTATCGACGTCGCGCGGGCCGCCGACCACAAGGTCGTCGCGGTGAATCATTTCGGCCCGACCGCTGATTCCCAGAATCTGCGCCGCATCCGAAGATGAGCGGCCTTTGATCTGCTCGGCATGTTCGGCGTCGTAAGCCACAAGTCCGCGCCCGATTTCATGCGTATCGGGGCCGCGCACGACGACGGCATCGCCGCGTGCGAACTGACCGTCGACGCGGATGATGCCGGCGGGCAGAAGGCTTTTCCCGGCGCGCAAAGCAGCCACAGCTCCGGCGTCGATGGTCAGTGTCCCCTTCGGCTCCAGCGATCCGGCGATCCACCGCTTGCGTGCGGTGACGGGATTGGCCGGTGTCAGAAACCATGTGCACGGCCCGCCATCGGCGATGCGTTGAAGCGGATGGTCTATCTTGCCCGATGCGATCAGCATGTGCGTCCCGGATGAAGTGGCGATCTTCGCGGCTTCGATTTTCGTCCGCATGCCGCCGCGCGACAGTTCGGATTCCGCAGCACCTGCCATCGCCTCGATGTCTGCGGTGACGGCGTTCACGACCGGGATCAGCTTTGCATTCGGATTGGCGCCGGGCGGCGCGGTGTAAAGCCCGTCGATGTCCGACAGCAGCACGAGGAGATCCGAACTGGTCATGGTGGCGACACGCGCGGCGAGGCGGTCGTTGTCGCCGTAGCGGATTTCGTTGGTGGCCACCGTGTCGTTCTCGTTGATGATCGGAACGGCGCGCCATTCGAGCAGCTTGGTGATCGTCGAGCGCGCGTTGAGATAACGGCGGCGCTCTTCGGTATCCTGGAGCGTGACCAGAATTTGCCCGACGCGGATGCCGTCATGTGCTGCCAGCACTTCGGACCAGACTCGCGCGAGCTGAATTTGCCCGACGGCTGCGGCCGCCTGACTTTCTTCGAGCTTCAGTGCGCCCGTAGGCAGTTTGAGATAGCTGCGGCCCAGCGCAATCGAGCCGGAGGAAACGACAAGGACGTCCCTGCCATCCTTATGAAGTTTCGCGATGTCGGCAGCCAGAGCCGCCAGCCACGTTCTGCGCACTTCGCCTCGCGCGGCATCCACCAGCAAGGAGGAGCCGACTTTCACGACAATACGGCGAAACTGACTGAGCTTGGGGTTCGACATGACAGCAACGATTGGAGAATGAATTTAAAGGCGCGGCACCATAAACATCAGCGCGGCAGCGGCGTCCACGCTTCCGCTTCCGGCTCGTGCTCGGCAGCCTTCTTGGCCTTCGCGGATACCGGAGCTTCGCCGATCAGTTTCGACAATTCACGCAACGCTTCCTGCACACCTTCGCCGCTGACGCCGGACATCAGCAGCGGCGTTTTCTTGGCCGCGCGTTTCAGGCGTGCTTTCTGTTCTTTCAATTCTTCCGGCGACACCGCGTCGATCTTGTTCAGTGCCACGATCTCGATCTTGTCGGCGAGCGTATCGGCATAGGCTTCAAGCTCCGCGCGAACGGTCTTGTAGGCTTTGCCGGCGTGCTCGCAGGTCGCATCGACAAGATGAAGCAGCACACGGCATCGTTCGACATGGCCCAGAAATCTGTCGCCAAGGCCCGCGCCTTCATGCGCGCCTTCGATCAGGCCCGGAATATCCGCCAGCACGAATTCGCGCCCGTCGATGCGAACGACGCCAAGTTGCGGATGCAGCGTCGTGAACGGATAGTCCGCAATCTTCGGCTTCGCCGCGCTGACGACGGAGAGGAATGTGGATTTGCCAGCGTTCGGCAATCCGACGAGGCCCGCATCCGCGATCAGTTTCAGCCGCAGCCAGATCCAGCGCTCTTCGCCGGGCAGTCCGGGATTGGCATTGCGCGGCGCGCGGTTGGTCGATGTCTTGAAATGCGCGTTGCCGAAACCGCCATTGCCGCCTTTGGCGAGCACGAATTTCTCGCCGACCTTGTCGAAGTCGTGAATCAGCGTTTCCTTGTCTTCGTCGAAAATCTGGGTGCCGAGCGGCACTTTCAGTACGATGTCTTTGGCGTTGGCACCGTGGCGATCCGAACCCATGCCGTCGGTGCCCTTCGCGGCCTTGAAATGCTGCTGGTAACGATAGTCGATCAGCGTGTTGAGGCCATCGGCGACTTCGACAATGACGTCGCCGCCGCGCCCGCCATTGCCCCCGGAAGGACCGCCATACTCGATGAACTTTTCGCGACGAAACGCGACACAGCCGTTCCCGCCGTCGCCGGAGCGGATAAACACCTTTGCTTCATCGAGAAATTTCATGGCTCATCCGTAACGCAGGGGCTTTGCACCGGCAACTCATTGAATTCATCAAAAGGCTTAATTGCCGCAGTTTAGTCATGTTGCCGGAGCCGCATCGAACGCTTACACGACTGGGCACCGGATTAACGAATGCGCCGCGCTTTGATGTTCTCCAAATTCTCCCGCGACCTCACCGACCGTTCCGCGCGGCTTGCAGGCATCGGCCTGATGCTGCTCGGCGTTCTGCTGTTCTCGGTTGGCGACGCGCTCGGTAAACATATCGTCAGCGTTTACGCCGTCGGCCAGCTGCTTCTTCTGCGGTCGATCGCGTCCCTCATTCTGTTGTCACCGACGATCTGGCGAAACCGCGCGGATTTCGACCGGATCGAGCGCCCCTGGCTTCAGCTCTTTCGCGTTTCGCTGTCGAGCGGCGAAGTGCTGATGTTCTTCTGGGCGACCGTCTATCTTCCTCTCGCAGACATCATCACCTTTTATTTGGCATCTCCGATTTTCGTCACAGCAGGCTCGGCAATCTTCCTCAAGGAGCATGTCGGCTGGCGGCGATGGAGCGCCGTGCTTCTCGGCTTCATCGGCGTGCTCATTGCATTACGTCCTTCGGCGCAGTCCCTGACCTGGCCCGCGCTGATCGCGATCACCGGCAGCATTCTCTTCGCGATCCAGATGATCGTCACGCGCTCGCTGCGGCGAACATCCGACGTGGTTCTGGCGGCAAGCCAGTTCGTCAGCACGCTGGCGCTAGGTGCGATACTGACGGCCATCGTCGGATGGAAAACACCGACGTCGTTCGACTTCGCATTGTTTCTGTTCGCGGGCCTGATCGCCATCGGCGCGCTGATGAGCGTCAATCGTTCGCTCATTCTGGCGCCTGCAACCGTCGTCGTTCCCTATCAATACTCCATGATTATCTGGGCGGTGATTTTCGGATATGTCGTCTTCGACGATGTGCCGACGCTTCATGTCCTTGTTGGTGCGGCTGTCATCATTGCCGCCGGTTTCTATATTTTCCTGCGCGAGCGCAGCCACAGCAAAGAGGAGCCGGTGGTGGTACCACCGCCGGCCTAGTTGTTGTCATGCGCTACGCGTCGAATTGCTCCAGTTGCGGATCGACGACCACACGCTGCGCTCCAGCTTGAAGCAGTCCACCGGCGTGCTTGAGCCGAGCGCGAGAAACCGATGCAGTTCGACGCCGGTCCAGTTGAAGCCGCACTTTTCCAGAACGTGGCGCGAGGCCGGGTTGAGCACCCGCGCCCCCGACGTCATGCGGTCGATGGCAAATTCCTCGAACGCAAAGTCGATCGCCGCGCGCGCGGCTTCCGTCGCAAAGCCTTTGCCCCAGTGATCGACGCCGAAGCAGTAGCCGAGTTCTGGCACGCCTTCGGTTTCCCAGCTCAGGCCGACGAGTCCGACGGCCTCGCTTCCGTTCTCGACCAGAAACACGGTCTCGGCAGAACCCGCAGCCGAATTCACGAAATCGCGCGCGTCATCGACCGAATAGGGATGCGGCACGCGGCGCAGATTGATCGACACGCGCTTGTCGCTGACGATTCCGGCGATGGCTTCGATGTCCGCGAGCCCCGGCTGGCGCAGCGTCAGCCGCCTGGTTTCGAGGACGAAGCCGCTTGTTTCTCTTAACGTCTGGGTCGGGCATTCGAGGATCATGTCAGGCTCCTTGTTGCGTCCGTCCCGAAGCGACGAACGCGAAAAAGCAAAAGGGGAGGCCGGTTTCCCGTCTCCCCTTCAGAGCCCACTCTGGATTCGTGTGGCGCTCTGCCGGTTCAACAGGACCGGCAGACGCGATGTGTCTTACCGGTTATTCAGCCGCGGCCGCGGCCGGGATAACGGAGATGACGGTGCGGCCGTTGGCTTTGGCGCGGAATTCCACTTTGCCTTCGACCTTGGCGAACAGGGTATGGTCCGTGCCTATGCCGACGTTCTGGCCGGGATGCCAGGTCGTGCCGCGCTGACGGGCAATGATGTTGCCCGGAATCACGTGCTCGCCGCCGAACGCCTTGATGCCAAGGCGCTTGCCTGCCGAGTCGCGACCGTTGCGCGATGAGCCGCCTGCTTTTTTGTGTGCCATGACACCGTCTCCAAAATTCTCTTCAGTCTCTATTTCAGCTTGAGCATGATCTTGTCGGAAAACCGGATTCCACTTTTCCGGATCATGCTCTAACCCGATTCCGTGACGGAATCATCTCACTTCTTGCAGCTTACTTCTCAGTCTTTGCCTTGGCCGGAGCCTTTTTGGCTGCGGCCTTCGGCTTCGCCGGTGCCTTTGCCTTGGCGGCGGGTGCAGCAGCCTTCTTGGGCGCGGTCTTTTTCGCCGGTGCCTTCTTGGCTTTTGCTTCGCCGTCAGCCGGCTTGGCCTCGACCTTCTTTTCCTTCTTCGGGCGCGGACCGATCGAAGGCGCCTTGCCGTCGGTCAGGATTTCCGTGACGCGGATCACCGTGATCTCGTCGCGGTAGCCGCGCTTGCGCTTTGAATTCTTGCGGCGGCGCTTCTTGAAGGAAATCACCTTCGGGCCGCGCTTGTGGTCGAGCACCTCGGCCGCCACGGATGCACCCTTCACAAAGGGAAATCCGAGCGTCGGCGCGTCGCCGCCCACCACCATCACTTCGCCAAGCTGCACGATCGTTCCGACATCGCCGGCGATCTTGCCAATCTCGAGCACATCATTCGGAACGACCCGGAATTGCCGGCCGCCCGTTTTGATGACTGCGAACATCGTTTTATTCCTTCGTGTTCGATCCCGGCCTCGGACAGGTCCGGGCCGGCTTCTTGTTCAGTCGGTATGTTGAGTTTGCCGGCCGCTTGTTCTTGACTTGCGGCCTTGCAAAACAAACGGCGCGAGAAACCTCCGCGCCGGGTGCGGGACTTATAGCCGCCGACGGCTCCGAGTCAAGGAAAAGTGCCCCTAAAACAGGCCAATTATGCAGGATTTACGGAGTTTTGGCGCATTTTACGCTGCGCGCTTTCGCCGTTGAAACAAAGCGGTTCCGCTGCCGTTGTCCAGCCGTAACTGGCTGGGGGCGATCAGGCATGTCCGACGAAGCGGTGGCGGCGGTTGGAATTGGCTGGCACGACACGGCCGCGCTGATGCACAATGACGGCGCGGTGCAGGGACTGAGCGAAATCCCGTTCATGCAGGACTACAAAAGGTGGGGAATCCTCACCATCGGCACGGGCCTCGGCAATGCCCGCTTCACCATGCGCGGTCCGAACAAAAAAGATTGAATGGACCGTCCCGCTGCGCCTTCCCGATTGCCGGTTATTCGCGAAATCGCTAAACTCCCATCCGATACTTTTTCATTTTGGGTACAGGCCCGCGCGATTGATTTGAAGCGCAATGGGCGGGTGGCCGAGGAAGCAATGCGCAGATACGTATTGATTCTTCTGGGGTTTACAGGTGCTGCGATCCCATTGGCGACCGCCGGCCATGCTGCGCCTTCCCAACTCTATGGAAAATCGGTCGTGGTCACATGGACGGAAGAACGCGATCAGCGGGCCGAAGGCGATCCGGACATTCGCAATGTCGCGCGAAACGGGCAGTTCAGCGTCTATCTGAGTACGGCAGGCAAGCCCTTCAGCCGAATGAGTTATTCCTTCTCAGGCAGGCGCGGCGGGCTGAAAACCGGCAAGCGCGATGCGGTGGCGGGCGAAGGTTCGAGGCGAAGCGTTACGTTTTCGGGCAACACGCTGAATATGTCGGCACCGATGCGCGGCGGCGCCCGAAATGTTATGGTGACGTTTGACGGCGGCTTTCAAAGCTGTAGCGCGCAGGTTCTGACCGGCAAGGAGGCTGGCTCCGGCTCGATCCACGCGCGCAGTATGGTCAACGGAAGGTCTATTGAAATTCTGTCCGTAAAAACGGGCGCTGCAAGTTGCAGAATTCAGGATGGAAACGTCTTCGGCAGCGAGTGAACCTGGACAATTTTGGGGACGACTGAGGGACATGTCCAAGCGATTGAGCCTGATTGCCGTTCTGGCAGCATTGCTGACGTTCGCCACGTCCCATGGCGCGCTGGCAGAGAAGCGCGTCGCGCTTGTGCTCGGCATGTCGAAATATCAGAACGTGCCGGCGCTGACCAACCCGGCGCGCGATGCCGCCGCGATGGGCGAGGTGTTCAAGAAGGCGGGCTTCGATGTCGTCGACATGAAACTCGATCTCACCGTCTCGGGATTGCGCCGCGAGGTCCGCGACTTCGCCGGCATGGCGGCAGACGCAGATATCGCCGTTGTCTATTACGCGGGTCATGGCATTGAAGTGGACGGCACCAACTATCTGATCCCTGCCGACGCGCGTCTGGTCAGCGACTTCGACATTCCCGATGAGACGATGTCGCTCGATCGCGTGTTGCAGGCGCTTGAGCCGGTCAAGCGATTGCGGCTCGTCATTCTCGATGCTTGCCGCGACAATCCGTTCAACAAGACGATGAAGCGCAGCATCGGCGGCACTCGTTCGATCGGCCGCGGTCTTGCGCAGGTGGAGCCGACGACGACCAACACGCTGATCGCGTTCGCCGCGAAAGCCGGCGCCGTGGCAGGCGACGGCGACGGCGCGAACAGCCCGTTCGCGACCGCCTTGATGAAGTATCTCACCGCGCCCGGCCTCGATTTGCGTCTGGCTTTCGGCAAGGTGCGCGACGACGTTGTGAAGAGCACCGGCAATCGTCAGGAACCATTTATGTATGGCTCGCTTGGCGGCGATACGGTGGCCTTGGTGCCGCAGTCGGTCATTCCGCCCGCCGATCCGAACGCCGAGGCGCGCAAGGACTACGAATTCGCAGCCCAACTCGGCACGAAAGAAGCATGGGCGTCGTTCCTCGCGGCGCGGCCGACCGGCCTTTATGCAGACCTCGCGCGCCAGCAGGCCGCAAAGCTGAATTCGGCTGAAACCGCCAGCGCCAAGGCCGACGACGGCATCAAGAAAGCCGAAGAGCAGGCGCGGCAAAAGGCCGAGGATTTCAGAAAGCAGCTTCAGGAACAGGCGAAGAAGCAGGCCGAAGACGACAAGCGCGCCTACGACGAGAAATCCAAGAAAGACCTCGAGATCGCGCGACAGCAGATCGCCGACAGGGCGCAGGCCGAACTCGATGAAGCCAAGCGTCAGGTCGAGGCCGCCAAGAAGCAGGCCGCCGACGCGCAAAAGCAGATCGACGACGCCAAGAAGCAGGCTGTCGAGGATGCAGCCAAGCAGGTCGCTGCCGCCAAGGCCGAGGCGGAGAAAAACAAAGTCGCTTCGCTTTCCCCGACCGCCGGTCCGCAGGCGCCCGCGCCGCCGCCGGTGCCGGCGATGGACGCGACCGACATCGCGCGATTGCTGCAAGCCCACCTCAAGCGCGTCGGCTGCGATCCGGGCAACACCGATGGCAACTGGAATGCCTCATCGAGCAAGGCGCTCGATCAGTTCAACAAGAACGCCAGCACCAGTTTCGACGTGAAAGTCGCGAGCCTCAATTCGCTCGATGGCGTTCGTGCCAAAACCGGCCGCGTGTGTCCGCTGGTCTGCGCCAAGGGCCAGAAGGTTGAGGACGACCGCTGCGTGGCCATCACCTGCGACGCCGGTTTCATCCTGAACTCCGACGGCGTCTGCAAGAAGCGTCCCGATCCGCCGGAGCGCAAGGCGGTCGCCCGCTCCGAGGCTCCCGCACGCGTGGCGCCGTCCGCTCCATCGGGCGGCGGCGGCGGCGGGAAATGCTTCTCGTTCAACGGCAAACGCTACTGCGAATAGTCCCGGCGTGCCGTTTGCTGCCATCCGATTTATGTCGGGATTCCGGCGTTCGCGGTGCTCGCGCTGCCTTGTGAATCGGGGCTTCCTCACATAGAACACCGCCACGACCCGGCGGGACATCTGCCGCTTTCGGCGACCGGAGAGGTGGCAGAGTGGTCGAATGCACCGCACTCGAAATGCGGCATAGGTGCAAGCCTATCGGGGGTTCGAATCCCTCCCTCTCCGCCAAAAAGCGCCGGAAACCCAGGAAATTCAAATTGTATCGATGAACTAAGGCTTTTCGAAAACGGCCGGTGGTACACAGGAGTGGTCCACCATGGGTCTTCGAATGATCTTGCCTTGGGAAAATCCGCGCAGCCGTTTCTTCTGGTTCCGCCGGCGCGTGCCGGCGAAGTTCGCCAAGTTCGGCATGCACGGCGAAATCAAGAAGTCGCTCAACACCACCGACTGGGACGAGGCCGTGCTTCTGTGCCAGGAGGAGAATCTGAGGCTCGAGCGCGCCTGGCGCGAGAATCTGTACGGCACGCCGCCGTCCGATCTGTCGCACGAACAGATCACGGCCCTCGCCGGTGAATTCTACGACGAGATGGTGGCGACCCACCGCGCCAATCCCGGTCCGCCGCGGGACTGGGAGGAGGCCCTCACCAAGCACGCCAACCGCAAAAGGCCGATCGTCGGAGGCGTGTCTTGGGGATTGCATCTCTTGAGCACCTTCGGCGGCGAGGTCCGTTCGTTTCTGCAGAAGCGCGGGCTCAATCTCGTCGGCGACCAGCTTTTCGGCTTCATTCACGCCTACGTCGACGCGAAGGAGCAGGCCTCGAAGCAGCTTCTGAAGAACGCCCGCGGGGACTACCGCCCAGACCCCGACGCCGACCGCTTTCCCAAATTCGTGCCGACCGACGCCAAGCAGGTGTTCGACAGCCTCTGGCAGGAATTCTGCGAGGCCAAGATGGTGGCGGCCTCCACAAAGAAGAAGTGGGAGCCCTACTTCCGGGCGCTGATCCGCCGTACCGGCAGCGACGACATGAGCAAGGTGACAGAAAAGCACCTGCTGGATTGGCGCGACGCGTTGATGGCGTCCAAGCTTTCGAAGGTCACGGTGCGCGACGGGTATATCGCCGCCATGAAGGCGTTCTTCGGCTGGGCGAAGCGGATGAAGAAGCTGCCGACCGACCCTAGTGCGGAAGTGCACGTCGAAGTCAGCGACAAGCACGAAACCAAGATGCGGGGCTTCCGCGACGACGAGGCCGATAGGATTCTATCGGCCGCCCTGGCACCTGCCAACAAGCTGATGAGCAAGGAGAACGCCGCGGCGCGGCGATGGGTGCCGTGGATCTGCGCGTACACCGGGGCGCGGGTCAACGAGATCACCCAGCTCCGCGCCAAGGATGTCAAGGAAATCGACGGAATCTGGTGCATCCACATCACTCCCGAGGCCGGCACCGTGAAGACCTCGCGGGAGCGGAATGTGCCGCTGCATCCGCATCTGCGCGAACAGGGATTCGTCGAATTCGCCCGAGCCAAGCGGGGCAATGCGCCGCTCTTCTATTCGATCGCCAGGCAACGGAATCCGGACAGGAAAAATCCGACCTATGCGAGCGTCGGCAACAAGCTTGCCGAATGGGTGCGCGGACTCGGCATCAAGGATCCGCTGGTCAAGCCGAACCACGGCTGGCGCCACCGCTTCAAGACCGTGGGCAGGAAATCGCGAATGGACTGGTTGATTCTCGATTGCATCCAGGGGCACGCTCCCCGCACCGAGGGCGAAGGATATGGCGAGGTGACGCCGGATGTCATGTATCGCGAGATCGCGAAGCATCCGAGGTACAAGGTCGTCGCCAAGTCGGTTGACGGGAGGAAATCCAAGCCCAGCCAACTACGCACGTAATGGATTTCGCAGTAGCTGCAGGGCAAGTTCAGATCGAGCCGGCGTCCCAGCGTGAGAGTCGAACGAAATCGTGAAAGTCGCAAGCCGGCACGGGACAGACGACGCTGGGATGCACGGTGCCGTCGGCATCGATCGAGTGGCCCTTCAGAATTATGCCATGCCCGTTCGGGCAGGCGAACTGGGCCTTGAAGCGCCTGACCGTGGCCGGATGACAGGGCTTCCAGTGCATCGGCGGAGCCTCGCCGGCGCCCGCGTATCGCGGAACATCAAGTCTCGGCCTCGTCCAGGAGCGTTGCGCCGGCCGGGGAGCCGGGCTCTGGTCGTGGAAGATTCGCGACAGCAGCGTTCGCAGCCACCGCAGCATCAGGCTCTCTCTCCGAAAAGGTTCATCAGCCTGAACGTCATCGCCTGCCGGCTGACTTCGTAGCGTCGCGCAAGGGTGGCGATCTGCTCCTCGTCCTCGATGTCGAGAGTCAGTTTTCTGGCGTCGCGCAGCAGGAAGTCGCGCGGCATCAAGAGTTCGGCGGCGAAGGCGTTTGCCTCGATCTCTTCGACATCCTCGGCCTTCGAAGATGCACTTGAACGAAGATTGACGCGAAAATGCTTGTCGACGCGGACCTCGATGCCGTCATGAAGCAGCAGATGGCCCAATTCGTGGGCGATCGTGAACCGCTGCCGTTGCTCCGGTTGCTCCTGGGCGACGGCGATGACCACCATCTTCTGCTTCCGGATCAGCAGACCGGAAATTTCATTGTTGAAATCGCGATATTCCATGATCGCGCCGGCGGCCTTGGCCAGACGCTCGACGGGCACTGCCGGACGCTCGATGCCGTTCGCGGCCAGAAGGTCGGCCGCGCAGCGGCGAATGCGGTTGTACCGGGGTCGCAGCGGCCTCACCGCTCACCAGCCCTGACCAGGGTCCTCTTCAGATAGGCGGTGACGGTCGGCATGCGCTTGAGCTCGCCCGGATCGCGAACGACGGGCCGCGGCGGCGCCTCGAGGGCCGCAAGAAGTATATCCGCCGGCACGTCGAGCGCCTTGCAGACGCGCTGAAACTGGTCGATCAGCAGCCGCTGGCGTCCGCGTTCGATGTTGGTGACGGAGGTGCGAGAGAGGCCGAGGCTCTCGCCGAGCTCGGCCTGGGTCAGCCGTAATTCCTCCCGGCGGCGCCGAATCGAATCGCCGAGTCTCAAATAGAAATCGTTGGGTGTGATCATGTCATCTTTTGCGCGCGGGCGGCGGGGCAGTCGCCGAATCGTCCCGTATTCGCGGGCGTAAGTCAACCAAGTTGACATCCCAAAGGGGTACTAGGTTGACAGACTTTGCAGTTAGTATTAATGTCTTGCCGATTCAACCCCTCGTCCGGAGAGAGCCATGACGGTACTCGAACACGAAGCTGATCACGTCGGCCATCATCACGGTGACAAGCCGGTCGCGGTGGCCGTCATCACGCCGAGCGGATTCTATCCGGACGCGAACGATTACAGCCGCTCCCATCGCGGCGAGGTCGTCGCGCACGTCCTGGAGCGCGCAAGGATCAAGCTCGAACTGACGAACACTGCCGACTGGGTGGCCGAGGTCGACAACCGCCCGATCGATCCTTCCAAGACCTTCGCCGAAAACGGGCTGCACGGAATCGTCGAGATCGAGTGGCACAAGCCCGAAGGGGGCGGAGGTGCATCCGGCGGCCTCTAAGGCCAAGTTCGACGCCGAGGTCGCGCTGCTGACTCCGGAATATCTGCGGGTAAAGCGGTGGACGCTTTGGTCGGCCGCGTATCCGGTTCTCGATCTGACGATCGAAGCCAAGCGGCCGCTGCGTCTTCGCGTCGACTGCGACAACTGGAACGAGGTGCCGCCCTCGGTGGCGCTTCTGTCCCCGGCGGGGGCCTTCTTGACCGAGGCGGAAGTCCAGCCGCTCGCGGGTTCGATCTTCAATCAATCGGCGCATGAGCAGACCGGCCGGCCGTTCATCTGCATGCGCGGGGTGCGCGAATATCATACGCACTCAAGCCACCGTAACGAAGTCTGGGACAGCTACCGCGGCGAGGACGGCATGAACATTCTCGGCATCATCACCCAGATATCGCGCGCGCTGCGCAAGATCGTCGGCACATGACGCTCCTCGTCCCCAAGGAGATCGTCGCGCGCACGATCGACATCCTTCGACGTGGCGGCGCCGCCGAATGCGAAGCCGTCGTGCTCTGGCTGGCCAGCGGGCCCCGCGGGGCGGAGCGGATCGAGGAAGCCTACCGGCCCGATCAGATCGCGGAGATGGATTTCTTCCGCATTCCTCCGGCGGCGATGAAGGACCTGATGGGCCACCTGCGACGCACCCGTCTGCACGTCGCGGCGCAGGTCCATTCCCATCCGGGAAGAGCTTTTCATTCCCAGGCGGACGACGAATGGGCGATCGTCCGCCATCGCGGCGCGTTGTCGTTGGTCGTACCCCGTTTCGGCGCCGGCACCACCGTCGCCAACTTCATGGATCAGACGGCCATCTACCGCCTTTCCGACGACGACAGGTGGATTGCCGTTCCGGACGAGGACGTCCCGCAGGCGATGGAGCTCGGATGATGCTGAACGCCAAGGAGGAAAACCGGAAGGCCCTGGCGAGCCTGCTCGGGATCGACGAGGAGGAAGCCGCCGAGAAGCTGCAGACCAAAGTCGTCGTCACCGTCGCCGACCCTGCGGCGGCTGCCTTCGCCTCCGATCTGTCGCAACTGATCGGGAAGACGCTTCAGGTCGTCAGCGCCGACGCTGGCCCGGATATCGAGATCGCGCTCGGCGGTCCGGCATCGACCGACGCGCCGGTCAGGATGGTCGCATCGATGAGCGGCGACGGGCTGACCGTCGGCAGCGCGGTCGTGCGGCCCGAATGGTCGGCGGTTCCGAGATTCAACGAACGGATCTGCACCTGCTATGCGGCCGGCGTCGCTATCGCGCGCGCGATTGGGAAGGCCTGTCCCGATCCCTTTACCGTCGGATTTCGCGCATTGGGGATCCCGGTCAGATACGCACCGGTCGTATTCGAAGACGACGTCCTTGCCGGCTGCGGCGGCGTCGGGACCGGTTTTCTGTGGGCGCTTCAGGCGGTGCAGACGTCGGGACGCCTGACGGTCGTCGACGGCAAGAACGTCTCCGGCGGCAATCTCAACCGCTGCTTCTTTTACGAAGGCGAGGATGTCGACAAGCCCAAGGCCGAGCGGCTGGCCGCGCGGGCACTGCTCGGCAACACCGTCCTGGAGCCGTTCGTCGGCACGTTTCGCGATCTCCTCCTGAAGCGCGGGCGCATCCGGCGCGTCTTCGTCACGGTCGACAGCCGCCCGGCGCGGCGTTCGATCCAGACCGACATGCCGCTCGAGATATTCGATGCCTCGACGACCGACGTCACGGCCGTCGTCGCACATCACCACCGGCAGCCCACAGGATACGCCTGCCTGTCCTGCATCTATCCCCACATTCCGGAAGAGGATGCGCGGGAGCGCGACATCGCGGATCTGCTCGGCTTGACGCTCGACCAGGTCAAGCGGAGGATCGTGGACGGCGACACGGCGGCCGAACTGTCCCGCAATTTCGGCGAGCCCCCCGAGACGTTTCTCGGCAAATCCATGGACAGTCTGGCCAAGGCGCGCTGCGGCTCCGCGCCGGTGACCACGGCGGGCGGCAGGCAGGCGCTGGCACCCTTCGCCTTCGTGTCCAGTCTGGCCGGATGCCTGATGGTGGTTGATCTGATGAGGAGCCAATCCTCGGAAGGCGTCCCGCTGTCCAACTATGTGCACCTCGATCCGTGGCGACCGCCGACACCGGTGCGCAGGCTCAAGCCGCGACGCGAGGGCTGCGAGTTCTGCGGCGATCCGCAGTTGAAAGCGGTCTTCGCCTCGGTGTGGGACCTTCCAGCCTTCACCTGACCGGACTGGGCGAGGGCAGTCGGGCCGTCATGCGCCGTTGATGGTTTTCTCCATCTCGGCGATCCTCTTCAGGATGTCGTCGAAGCTCGGCGGCGGATCGTCGAACATCATCGGCGCCATCTTTCGGTAGTCGGCGCGCAGATCGGCGATCCGGTCGGGATGCGGCGAGAGCCGCAGAGTGCCGGCGCGGGCGGTGTCGTAATTCGCCCATCCCGAACGGAAGAACAGCGACTTGTGGTCGGCGACCTGCTTCAGCAGCCCAGTATCCTTCATAGCCGTCTTGCCGTCGTCGGTGTCAGCCAGCGTCGCAAGGTCGTAGTAGTGCCGGGAGAAGTATTGCGGCGTCGCGGATTCGAGGTCGCGGTGATGTTCGGCGTGAAGCGCCGTCGCCTTCTCCCAGAAGGTTCGGCGTAGTGCCAGAACGTCGACGGAACAAGCCGGTGCTTCGAAGAAGTCCGGAAACTCCTGCGCGGCATACGATACGATTTCCCGCTTTTCGGTCGGCCAGGGATCGCCGCGCGCGCCGAATTCCAGCTTGACCCTGCTGCTCATGTACGCGAACCCGGAATAGTCCTTCTCGGGCAGGCTGACCGGATATTCGAAGATCAGGTTCTGCGGTTCGCCCGGATCGATTTTCAGGCTCCAGCCGGCCTCCGTTGCGGGACCCAGTTCGCGCTCGATGGCCGCACTCAGGCGCGGCAGCACGACGGTCTCGATGTGCTTTGCGACGGCGACGACGAGATCGTGGATCAGTTTGTCGGCCTTCTTCCGCGAAGGTGCGGCTTCCGGATCGCGGTCGCCTCCGTAACCGAGATCGGCGCGGTCGAAGGATAGGTCGATGTCTTCCGAGAACCTGCGGATCGCGTCGTAGCCCTTCGAGAGCGACGTGCCACCCTTGAAGACCAGTCCCGGCGAATCCTCGCCCTGGATGCCGAAGAGCCGCTTCAGCGTCCAGCAGACCCAGAAGTCCTTTTCGATGATGGCGTCCGCCAGGCCGCGGGCCGCGCCCGCCTGGTTGAACAGGGCGGCGCGGTCCGCCGCCGGCATCAGGGCGACCTTGTCCACGGCGTCAGCCCGAGGCCTGCCGGACGATCCGATCCAACGCGGGGCGCATCCAGGCCGGTGCCTGCTTCATGCCGTTGGCCAACGCGCGCCTGTCCGAGTCTTTCAGACGCGGAGCCGCAGCGTCGACGACGGCCGAAGCAGAGTCGGGTCCCAAATGGCGCAGGGCCTGAACGACAGTGCCTGCCATGCTGCCCGGCGCGACGAGATGCTTGGGCGAAGCATGGCGGATGTCCACGGTCCGCTTGCCAAGCACCACGCGTCGGGAAGGGCCGTCCGTCAGATACACGCTGCGCGCCGGCACCTGCGTGGACAATCCGAGTGCGTTGGCCGCCTGAGCCCCGGCCATCTGCAAGTTGGAGCCGGTCTCGCGCGCGAAGGCCTTGGCGACGACGTCTGGAGACGGTGCCAAGGCACCCAACCGTGCGTGGACACGGGGGTAGTCATAGAGACCGTGCGCAAGACGGCGAAGCCGCTTGTCCTTGCACAGACGCGACAGAGCCTGGTCCACCGCAGCGCGGCTTCCCAAACCCACGAAATCGGAAGGCGTGAAGACGCTGCCCGAGCCCCGGGCCCGGACCTGTCTCAAAATTCTGTCCGCTATCGAACTCATCTCTCGCTCCTCTGCCGTCAGAAAATAGTACAAGTTTTTCTGACAATCAAGCTTTATCACTACGCCAATAAGTCTTTCTCTTTCAGTAGTATAGATAACAGTTCATTTCCATCTTGGTTCCCGACGAAAAAATTTAACCGCGGGGTCCTTGACCTAGACGGTAGTAAGATTATCTTACCAAGCGTCAGACAGGAGCACGCTTATGGAACCCAAAGACCTCGTCGATGCGCTGATCGCCATCATCGGCCAAATTCAAACCGACAGCGAACTCGAATGTCCCCCGCTCACGGGCGCGACCAAGCCCGTGGGTACCGTTCCGGAGTTCGACAGCAAGATCTGGCCCGTCGCGACGACGATCCTGGCGACCGAGATCAACATCCCGATTCCGGACGACGTCAACATCTTCATCGACGAGACGACGAAGGCGCCGCGTTCGATCGAGGAAATCGCGGTGTTCGTGTGCGAGCTCCAGAAGAAGCAGGGCAAGAAGCAAGCAGCAGCATGACCGATCAGGATTCCGTCACACGCACCCAGATCGCAGAACGTCTCAAGGAGGCGCGCAAGCTCGCGGGACTCTCGCAGGGGCACGTCGCCCGGATGCTCGGACTGCATCGGCCTTCGGTTTCCGAGATCGAGGCGGGCAACCGGCGGGTCTCCGCAGACGAACTCGCAAAGTTGGCTGCCCTCTACGACGTGAACGTCGCCTGGCTGCTGCGGGAAGTGCCAGATTCCGTCGATGCGGAAGACCCGCGCCTCGAACTTGCCGCCCGCGAACTCTCCAAGCTCAAACCGGAAGACCTGCAGCGGCTGCTCAATCTGCTCGCGGTGATGCGAAACGACAAGGACGAGGGGAGCGGGGGTTGATGACTGCGATGCGGACGAACAAGCCAAGCCTGGATCGCCGCTCGCTGGCAACCCAGGCGATGCAGACCGCGGCGGCCACGCGGGCCGAAGCAGGGGTCGGCCAGGCCGGTCCGATCTGCATCTACGCTGTCTGCGAGACGCTCGGCGTAAACGTGCGCTTCAACAACATCAATATGGAAGGGATGTACCAGCGCGGCGCCCAGCCGCGCATCCATTTGTCCGCGCGGCGCCCGCTGCCGCGGCGCGCGTTCAATTGCGCTCATGAACTCGGCCATCACAAGTTCCGCCACGGCACATCCATCGACGAACTCCGCGAGGATGCGAAGTCGAACCCCTGGGAGGACCCCAAGGAATTTCTCGCCGACACGTTCGCGGGTTTCGTACTGATGCCGACGATCGGCCTGCGACGCGCCTTCAAGGCGCGCGGCTGGACGCCGGCGACGGCGACGCCGGCGCAGATGTTCACCATCGCCTGCGAATTCGGCGTCGGCTACAACACGCTCCTGACGCACCTCTCCGCCGGCATGAACATGCTGCCGTACGGGCGGGCCAAGATTTTGAAGCGAACGAAACCCAGCGCGATACGCGCCGAGCTTCTCGCCGCGCTCACCCCGGAGCCGCTGCTCGTCGCCGATCTTCATCGCGTTTCGCCGACGCTCGATACAGAGGTCGACTCGCTGCTGCTGCTTCCGGAAGGTACCGAGGCCGGCGGCGGCGCGCTCGCCCATGAACGCGACCTGGAGGCCGGCCGCCTCTTCCGCGCCGTGCGCTCCGGCATCGTCCGGGCGACCGCCGGAAATTGGGCGGCGTTCGTCCGCGTCGCACCCAAAGCCTATGTGGGACTGGCCCGATACCGACACTTGGAGGATGATCCCGATGAGTAAGTCCAATTCGCACGCCGACGAACCGACGATCATCGCCGACACCAACCTTTCCCGGGCATGGGCGCGTCTCTTCCTCCAGATTTTCGACAGCGGCCGGACGGAAATTTCTCCACTGACCTTCAGCCTCACCGGCTTCGACGCCGACGGCGGCATCGCGGAGATAGCAGGCGTCCGCGAATCCCTCGACCGCACGCTCAAGCTCAAGAAGAAGATTTCCGTCGAAACCGTCGCGTTCACGATCTTTCCCGACAGGTTGTGGAAGATCGCCCGCGGCGACCGAAAGCGCCTCTTTTCGCTGTATGCCGGAGCCTTTCCGCGCTACGTCGCGATGAACCGCGCGGCCAACGGACGGGGACTTTATTTCGAGCGCATGACCAATTTCAGCAAGGAGGTCCCCTGCGACGGCAACCAATTGGAATTCATACTGTCCAGCTACAACGAACGAGCGGGTGTCCGCGATACGATGCTTCAGGTGTCTATTTTCGATCCCGCCCGCGATCACATCAGGATGGCGCGGGTCCGCTTTCCGTGCCTGCAGCACGTCTCCTTCGTGCCCACCAAGGAGGGCCTCGCCGTCAACGCCTTCTATGCAACGCAGTACGTGTTCGACAAGGCCTACGGCAACTACCTGGGCCTCGCCCGACTCGGCGCCTTCATGGCACATGAACTCAATCTTCCGCTGGCGCGGCTCAACGTTACGGTGGGCGTCGCCAACCTCGACGGCGTCGGGAAATCCGACGCCTCGCTGGCGCCGCTGATCGCCGCCGCACGCGCCGCCGTCGCGCCCGCGGCTCCGCCGAAGGCTCCGCGGCCGGGCGTGAGCGCGAGGGGAGCTTCGGCTTGAAGCAGAAGGCGCGCAAACCGCGTGCGGAAAAACCGCGCGGCGGAACGGCGAAACCGAAGGTCTCGGCATCGGCGGCCAAACCGGTCCCGGTCTCGCCGCTTGTTTTCTCCCACCTGGCTCCGGCCAAGGTTTCGGAGGTCTATGAGAGCTATTGGCGCTTCGCCGCGGAACGACAGGCGGTGTTCTTTCGCAGAACCCGTGCCGAGGCCAGCCCCTGGACGCAGGATGCCGTGATCTCGACCTACAAGTTCACCAACGCCTACAGGGCCTCCGATCGCGTCAGTCAGTACCTGATCCGGAACGTCATCTACCGTGAGGATCTGCCGAAGAACCCTCCGGAGGTGTTCTTCCGGATCCTGCTGTTCAAGCTGTTCAACAAGATCGAAACCTGGGAACTTCTGCAAAGCGCGCTCGGTCCGATCACCTTCGAGAGCTATCGCTTCGATCGCTTCGACGAGGTCCTGACCCGCGCGAAGGCCGCGGGCAAACGGATCTATTCCGCCGCATACATCATGCCGCCGGGCAGCGCCGCGTTCGGCCGGCCGGCCAAACACCAGAACAATCTGCTGATGCTGGAGCGGATGATGGCGGATCGCCTTCCCGATCGGCTCGCGCAGGCCCGCTCGATGCAGGACGGGTTCGAGAAATTGCGGTCGTACCCCACGATCGGCGACTTCCTGGCCTACCAGTTCGTCATCGACGTGAACTACAGCGAGATCACCGACTTCAGCGAGATGGATTTCGTCGTTCCCGGCCCCGGCGCGCGCGACGGCTTGCGCAAGTGTTTCGTCGACCCAGGAGGACTGAACGAGCCCGAACTCATCCGGTTGATGGCCGATCTTCAGGAGCAGGAGTTCGAGCGCTACGGATTGAATTTCGAATCTTTGTGGGGTCGCCGGCTTCAACTGATCGATTGCCAGAACCTTTTCTGCGAGGTCGACAAATATGCGCGCGTCGTTCACCCGCATGTCATGGGCAAGACCGGCCGGACCCGGATCAAGCAGAAATTCCAGCCGATCTCGACGCGGGTCGATCCGTTCTATCCGCCCAAATGGAAGATCAACGACAAGATCCGGACGATCGCATCGAAACTTCGGGCGACCGGATAGCGACAGGAGCTTAGCATGGACTTCGAGACGTACCAGAAGGAAGCGCTGCGTACCGATCGCGTGCCGGCGCACGGCGACGACGACGTGGCCTCCCTCATCGTGCCGATGCTGGGGCTCGCCGGTGAGACCGGCCAACTGCTGAGCGAATACAAGAAGCACCTCCGCGACGGCGAAGCCCACCGTCTTTTCAAGGAACGCGTTTCCGAGGAACTCGGCGACCTCATGTGGTACGTCGCGAACGTCGCCAGCAAGTTCGGGCTGGCGCTTGACGACGTGGCCGTCGCCAATCTCGAGAAGACCCGTGGCCGTTTCCTGTCCGACAACGCCGCGCCGGACAGTTTCGATACCGATCTTCCGGACGCCGAACGGCTGCCACGCAGGTTCGAGGTCGAGCTCATCGACTGTGACGGCGCCGGACGGCAGAGCGTCCGCGTCGTGATCGACGGCGAGCCCTTCGGGGCCGAATTGACGGACAATGCCTACGATCCCGACGGCTACCGCTTTCACGACGTTTTTCACTTCGCGTATGCGGCCGTGCTCGCATGGTCGCCGGTGACGCGGTCGTTGATCCGCCGCAAGCGAAAAAGCAGACCGCTGCTCGACGAGGTCGAGGACGGCGGTCGGGCGGCCGTGATCGAGGAGGGCATCGCCGCGCTCGCGTTCGACTACGCCCGCCGCCACCGGATGCTGGAGGGGGTGGCACGCCTGGATTTCCAGCTTCTGCGGACGGTCAAGGACATGACCTCGCACCTGGAAGTCAGCCGGCGCACCACCGGAGAGTGGGAGCAGGCGATCCTTTTGGGCTTCGAAGTCTGGCGCGCCGTTCACGCCGCGGGCGGCGGGCGGATCGCGGTCGACCTCGATGCCCGACGCATCGACTATCTGGGGCCGGCCGGGGGAACCGCGGCGTGAGCCGCGTCGACCAGTGCGATGGCGCTGGCGATGGCCATGCCGCCGGCGTGGCTGATGCTCAACCGCCAGCCGGTGACGCCGAGACCTTGCGCGGCCAGCGCGGCTCCCCCGCTCAAAACGACTTCCGGAGGGCCGCCCGGCTTGCGACGAACGACGACATCCTTGAACGCGACGCCGTCGCCGAAGCCCGTGCCGAGAGCCTTCAGCACCGCCTCCTTGGCGGCGAACCTGCCTGCAAGCCGTTCGATCCGGTCGGGACCACTGCCGATCTCCGCGAGTTCGTCGTCGGTGAAGCAGCGCGGAATGAGAGGATCGCGAGGATCTTCGATCCATCGGCGCAGCGCGGCGACTTCGACCAGATCAATTCCGTGTCCGACCACGTTCATCCTTCACGGTCCCTTCCGGTCGCCATCGTCGTCGCCGGCGCCACCCCGAGGCGGCGCGACGCAGACAATAACCATAAAATGCAGAGGGGAAATCGGACATGACGACGGGATCATTCTGGAGCGGCGAAACGCTGACCGAGCGCTTGCCCGGTCTGATCGAGCCATTCTCGCCCGAACGGATCGATTGCGCGGCATATACCCTTGCGGTGGGACCCGAGGTGTACGTCTCGCCGAACGACCAGACCGTCGACCCGACCACGGTCACCGTGCGCAAGCTTGCCGACGGCGAGGCTTTCACCATCCCGCCCGGACAGTTCGCGTTCCTTTTGACGGAGGAGGTCGTGTCGGTACCGGCGGACGCGATCGCCTTCATCTCGATCCGGGCCAGGACGAAGTTCAAGGGTCTGGTGAACGTGTCCGGATTTCACGTCGATCCCGGCTACCGCGGCCAGTTGACGTTCGCGGTCTTCAACGCGGGCCCGGTCCCGATCCACATCAGGCGCGGCCAGCCGATCTTTCTCATCTGGTACGCCCGCCTCGATCGCGAGACCGCTTTCAAGAAGGATGGCCAGGTCCACAAGGGCATCGATATCGAAGCCGTGACATCGGTCGCCGGCGAGCTGCAATCCTTTGCCGGCCTCTCGAAGAAACTGAAGGAACAGGACAAGTCGCTCGGCGACCGGATTCATGCGATCGAGCGCGAGCAGACCTACTATCGCGGTATCGGTGCGCTGGTTCTCGCGATTGCGGTGGCCTTCAGCGTGAACTGGGTGAAAGACACCTTCGCCGCCAAACCGCAGCGCGATCTTCCCGCTGCGGGATCGGCATCGGCGCCGCCCAAGCAACCATAAGAGGGCGGCCCACCGGCGGCGCAGACGATCCGGTGGAATTGCTCTAACAGCGCTCGTTCGTGGGATGCACCCATCTCATATCCGACGTCACCGGACGATTCGCCCCGCAAACAGAGAACTGCGGTCAGCGTGAACAACGGCCCGCTGCAACAGTCAGGCGGCGGCGTATAAATATTTGTTTTGACTAGGAATTCGGCGCGAAAACCGAAGGGACCGCACGGAAAAAGCGCGACCTTGACAAATCTAGGAACAAATAGGATAAATTAGGTCCTATTTTTCGGAGGGTAGATACGATGTCTGCGCGTGCACCGCTTTTCGAGGCCAAAGCAGTTCAACCGACTCCCAGGATGTCGCTGCTGGCGGACGCCTGTCCCACCTGCGACCAGCCGATCCCGCACGATCGCCACGACGAGATCAAGGAGCGGATCCAGTCGCGCGAGCGCGAACGATCGGACGAGATCGCCGCGCGACTGAAAGAGCAGCACGCGCGCGATAAGGAACTGGCGCTGGAGGAGGCGCGCAAGCTTTCCGATGCGAAGATCGCGGAAGCTTGCGAGACCGCCCGCCGTGCGGCCGAGACCCTTGGCGCCGAACGCATCGCCGCGATCGACCGCGCCAACATGGAAGCCCAGGCTTCGATCCGCGTTGAACTCGACGCCGCTCGAGAGGCAACGGCCGGCGCCACGGCGATGATTGAGCGGATGAAGGACGCTGCCGCCGAACGTGAGCAGGCAGTCCGCGCAGAAGCTCTCGGCGTGGCGGAAGCTGCTGTGCGCCAAAAGCTCGAGGAGAGCGAACACCGCCTGAAGGAGATCCAGACCGCGCTCAATGATCGCGTCGAGAGCGCTGACGCCGCCAAGGTCGCGGCCGAGACCGCCGCCGCTGCGCTTGAGGCTGCGTTGGCCACGGAACGCGATGACCATGACATCGCGCTGGCAAGGCTGAAGTCGGCGGCCGCTGACCGTGAAGCCGGGATCCGCAAGGAGATTGAAGTCGCCGCCACGGACGCGGTGCGGCAACGAATCGATGACCTCGAAAAGGCTAAGACGGAAGCTGAAGCTGGCGTCGCCTCGGCGATGCAGCAGGTCGAAGCCCTGCAGCAGGCACATCAGGTGCAGGTCCAGGAAGAACGCGACATCTGGCAGAAGGCCGTCGACGACGCCGTCAACGCCGAGAAGGCGGCCTCGTTCGAGGAACGCCTCAGGATCCAGACCAAGTTCGAGGAATTGAAGCGCGCCTACGAACAGAAGACGGCTGAGGAGTTGGGCGAAGGCGCCGAGATCGATCTCTACGAAGCCCTCAAGGCTGAATTCGAGGGTGACCGGATCGAACGGATCAATAAAGGGCAGCCGGGCGCCGACATCCTGCACACCGTGATGCACAACGGGAAGGAATGCGGGAAAATCATCTACGATTCCAAGAACCATAACGCGTGGCGCAACGACTTCGTGACCAAACTCGCCTCCGATCAGATGGCGGCCAAGGCCGAGCACGCGGTGCTCTCGACCAGCAAATTTCCCAAAGGCGCGCGACACCTTCACGTCCAGGACGGCGTCGTCTTGGCCGGACCCGCACGCGTGGTGGCGCTGGTGCTGGTCATCCGCCGGCACCTGGTCCAGACCCACACCCTGCGTCTCAGCAACGAGGAGCGCGCGAGAAAGACGGCGGTGCTGTACGATTTCATCACCTCGGAGCGCTGCGCCGGTTTTCTAGCCAGGATCGACAACCACACTGACGACCTTCTCGAATTGCAGGTGAAGGAGAAGAAGGCTCACGACGCCACCTGGAAGCGGCAGGGCGAACTGGTCCGCTCGGTGCAGCGGGTTCGCGCCGAGTTGACCACGGAGATCGACGCGATCGTCGGCACCGCCGATTTCGGCGAGATCGCCGATGACTAGCGCGGCCGAAGACCGTAACGTCGTCGTCAATCTTCAGGAGCGCAGGCTCGACCGGACCGTATTGCGGACATACCGCACCAGAGCGGACATCGAGGACATCGTCCCGAACGAAAAGCAACCGCGCCTCGGTCCAAAAATAGACGAAGAGCTCCAGCGGCAGATCGAAGCGAACGGAGGTCTTTTCGAGCCGCTGCTTGTCGAACCGCACCCGCACCTGCCGCGGAAATTCCGCATCATCGACGGCGACCGGCGATGGACGAACTCGAAGGTGTTGGTCGAGCAAGGCAAGGAAGAATATCGACAGGTTCCTGTGGAAGTGACCGACCGGACGCTGAGCGACGAAGACCGGCTGCGCGTATGGATTTACATTCACCGGCAGCGCAAGGAATGGGACGCCAAGGAAAAGGAGATGGTCGCCTACAGTCTCGTCGATCTTGTGGGCCGCGCCAGCGCAGCCAACATCCTCGGCATCACGGTTCGCGAGCTCGACAAGCTGGTGGAGGTGTTCGATCTCTCCGAGAAATTCACCAGCCTCCGCGACCCCGGTGCGGCCATCACATGGGCACGGGAGCTGATGGGCGTCAGCAAGAAGCTTCTGACGCCGAGCGTGGTGGAGGCCGTCGTCAGGAAGGTCAATCAGAAGCGCATCACCAATTCAAAGGATCTGCGCAAGCTGCGCGCCATACTGCCGGACCCCGTGGCCAAGGCTCACTTTCTCGCCGATGCCGGAGATCTCGAGTCGGCGGCGCTGCGTCTCGGAACGGCGAAGAAGAAGGGCGACGACGGCCTGTCCGGAGAGCTCGACGCCGTAGTCGAGGCGGTCAGGGCGGTACCCTGGACGACCCTGCAGGAATTGAAGGGAGACGCGGACCTTCTGAAGAAGATCGAGGCCGCCGAGAGCATGCTTCATTCGCTGCGAAAGGCGCTTTCCTGACGGCGGTTGCGGCCGAGGAATCTCGCGCAGCCTCGTTGTTCGCCTAATGGTGGAGAAGTCGGGCGCGCGAGATGTCCGTCACGGCGAAAGTCCCGTCATCCCGTGAACGGCCAGATGCATCATTTCCTTCCTCATGAGGTTGATCTCGAACACGCGGCGGCGATACTCCGCGACCGAATTCGGAGCCAGGCACTCCGTACCGCGCTCGGTCACGGTCAACATCCCATCCGTCCGCCCCGCGGCGAAGAGGAATTCGTCGATCAGCATCTCCAGCCGATCGCGCGGAAGCGACGACAGGATCATCTGGCGAAGCGTAACACTCTTCTTCTCCGCCCTCCGCCTTCTGTATTCGAGCGCCGGGCCGCTCGCCTCGCCAAGCTTCGCCCGGACGAGTGGCTCCCGTTCGGCCCATCCGTATGAACGGAAGCGGCGGTTGTTGGGCCGCCTCTTGAAATCGAAATCCGCGGCATACCGCGGATCGGGCGCGAACAGCACGCATGTTTCCCCTTCCTGCGTCGGCGTGATGTCGTGAAGGTCTTGCCCGTCCCGCCAGACGCAGTGGAATTCCGCGTTGAGATACAGTCCCGATGCTGCCCATAGCAGCCATCCGTAGCGCGGCTCGCCACCCTTTTCGCGACATCGATCGAGAACGTTGGTCGAGCACCATCCCATTCTCGCCTCCGGCGCAGGAGACACGTTGAGATAAAGCGGCGCCATGGCGCCGAGATCGTCGCATAGCGCGAGGATTTGGCCTGTGATCTCAGGCGGCATGATCTCGTTCACCGACGCGCGTTCGATATGCGGTCGGGACGGCTGCGTGTTCTGCGCCGCGCGGCCTCCGCTCATGCGGGACCGCCGTCGTCGTCGTCCCCATCCGCGCGCACGGCGTCGCGGACGCATTCGGCAAATCCCAGCAGCGAGAGTGCGCTGAAAACGGTGCCGCCCACGGCGTCGGTGCGCACGTAGTCCCAGGTGCCGTCGAGTCCCGCGGGGATGGCGGCGTTGGAATACAGCGCCGTTGTTTTGCTCCTGATGTCCTGTATCCGCCCGTAGAGCACGGTGCCGCCGTCATTCCACGTGACCGTGACGTTGGGCGGGTACGGAAGGCCGGCACCCATTCCTTCGCTGGCCTCCCACGTGGTGCGGAGCGCCTCCGCGAGATCGTCTTCGAACGAGCCGCGGCGTTTCGGGGCGGGTGCCGCGGGCGCTTCGCGCTGGCGGTCGACGACGTCGCACCGATGGGGCATCTTCAAAATGCGGGTGGTGACCCGTACGACCGAGGCGGCCTTGATCTGCCGGGAGGCCACTGCCGAAAGGATACGCGCCGCCTCGGTTGCGACCGCGGCATCCTGCTGCGGACCCGGGGCAACGACCGGCACGCGGTCTGCCTTCAGGAGGGCGTCGACGAAGAGCCGGATGTCGCGGCGGCCGCGTTGCAGGATCTGCCCGACTTCGCGCTGGAATTCGTCGGAGCGGTACGCCTCGGCGCGCGACGACGTTTCGAGGAATTGGATCATGCCCGTTCCTCCGCCATCGCGGCAGGGCTCTCTTCGAGCCACGTTTGGATCAGTTCCCACAGCGCGATCTCGCCGGCGAAGCCGGCAATTGTCCCCAAGATGTGGATGTCGTAGCGGGCGCGTTCGGCAGGACTGCCGATCGGTCGATTGTCCGTCCCGGGAGGCCGCTCGGCGGTCTTCTCGACATAGGCGCAAAAATCGTCGCGCCCGATCGAGCCGAACCTGCGATCGCCGAAGAAGTCCGTCAGACGGGAGGCCGCCTGCCTGACGCGTTCCGGAAAAATCGACGGAGTGCCGATCACCTGCCCGCACGCTTTGTTCACTCGTATTCCCATCGCCTTCTCCTGCCGCCGGCCTCATTTGGTTTAGTGGAACAAATGTGGCGCTGAAATGTCAGCGTGACAATAGTGACGCTGAACGGACTTGCTTGTACGGTTAACGGAAATGACGAATCTCACTGGGAGCGCGCCTCAAGCGCGAAAGATCACGTCGATGCGGTTGGCCGACGCGGTCGCCGCGGCGCTCGACGAGGAGCCGGACCGCGTGCGGTTGCAGCTCAAGACGATCCGCGCGGTGGGAGGCATCACATTCACTGGTTACGGCAGGGGTGCCGCGGAGATGACGGCCGACGACGCCTCGCGTCTCGTCATCGCGGTCGCCGGCTCGCTCGCGGCCAAGCATGCGGCCGAAGCACTCGCCGCGTTCAGGGATTTGAAGCCGCTTGGACCCAAGGGGCGCGGCCTGACGCTCGAGCGCTTCCTCTCCGGGCACATCGACGACCTCGCGAAGGGGGTCGTCCCTCCAAGCCACAGCGGCAATGTCCCCTACCGGGTCTATGATCTCGCGGCGGAGGAAGCGCTGAAGCTGATCTGGTTCGCGGGACGGTCTCCCAGGATCTCGCTGCCGCGCGCCGCGGTGGTGCGCTGGTTTCGGACCGACGGGAAATCCGATGCGGCCGCGTTCGCCTCGGAGCCGATGCCGTTTCCGTTGGTCACCGAATCGCGCTTGGCCCGGCGCTATCCAAGGGGCGGCCTGCTGCGCTCGGTCGTCGTCACGGCGCGGGCGCTCAAGGACGTCGCCGACGCTCTCTAACGCCGGGGTTCCCGACCTGGTCGCTCTCCGGGGTGCCGCCGGCAGCGACCTGTCGTCCGAAGGGGATCGTCGCGCCGGATCCACCCGGTCGAACGCGGATCCGGATGCCCCTATGCCGAGGCGAGGCAAACTGCCGCCGTCTGCGATGGAAACGCGCCCGGATTTATTCTCCAGGATCTTCCGGTTCGCCGGCCGAAACTTGAGTCTTCGCGGCCCGGTCGCGCCGCAGCAGCGCGTAGTTTCCGACGCGGCTCGGAACCGGACCAGCGCGCGGCCCGGTCATCGCGTTTACCGCACCCTCCGAGGATACGACGAGGATGCCGATCGACCCCGCGTCGAAAGCTTCGAGCAACTCCGCGGCATGCGATACGTAACCGGCAGGAGTACCGGGCGAGAACGCGAAGTAGAAGCGATCGTAGAACGTGGCGAGCGTCAGGTAGGCAGGCAGAGCGCGCTCGAGATAGTCGATGCGGTCGCGGTCGAGAACGAGCATCTCTATTCCGGCGACGACGGCCTTCCCGGGATCCTTTCCCACGACCTCGAATCCTTGATGCCCGGTGAAAAAGGGCGATTGGGGGCGGCGCTGGATCTTCTCCGCTTCCGGCCACAGCGATGGAAGGGATTCTCGCAACGCCTGGAGCATGAAGGCGACCTTCACGGACCGCTCCTGAATAACGGCCCCGCCGATCCGCTCGTTGCGCTGCATCCGCGTTTCGCCTTCGACGGCGTCGGGTGCGTCGGAAGGTTCGGTCAACTCGACCGGCACCTTGGTGAGCCGGTCCCTCAGTTGAACGAGCGTGACTTCGCCGGCCTTGAGTTCGCGAAGCGATGATATCCCGGCGGTCGCGTTGCGATCGTAGATCCTAACCGCGACCTCCGCCGCGTTGAAGACCGGCGACAGGAGCGCATCCCTTTCCAGACCTTCGATGGCCGCGATGCTCCGCAATCGATCCAGCAGCAGGACGTAGCGGCGCAGCACCCCCGGCGAAAGGCGCGTCGCCTTGGCGGCGGCTTCTCGGAGCTCCCGATGGTCTTGTTCCCGCGCGTTTCGAAGTGCCTCCGAGAAGATCGAGCCGATGACGAACCACGGCTGCCCGCCGTCCTTCGCCGCAGCCAGCGCGCGATGGTCAGTTTGCACCGATTCAACATCCGTTAACCCTGACACGGCCATTTCAGTCGTATCCCTTGACTAAATTAGCACGTACAGTATGCTAATTTCATCCATATAGACTGCTAAATCAGCAGTCAAAGAGAGTGAATCACCACAAGCAGCATAGGTCAAACGAAATGACGAGCCTCCGAACCGAACAAACCGAAACCTTGGGAGCAACCCGATGAATCCATTCAGGACCGAACACCTCGGCAACGAGACGATCCCGCCGAGGCTCGCCCGCGGTGACGACACGCGCTTTCACTGCGATAGCCGCGCGCGTCCCCTCAAGAAGGGCAAACACCTCAAGAAGGCGCTGGACGCCCGCGGCTACGGGGTGCCCCTGTCGAAGTGCCACGATCTCATGGCGCGGATGTACGGCTTCCGCAACTTGAACGACCTGTACGATCACGTCGGCATCTTCGGTCGTTCGCCGGGCGACGAGGACGTGGACCAGGCGGCTTTTGAGCGCCGCTTCTGGTGGCAGGTCGACAGGCTCATCGAGTTCGGCGTTTCCGCCGCCGATGCCGAGGAGGTCGTCGACGGTGTGCGGCCGACCGGGGGAGCGCACCCGTCGCATGAGCACGGCATCCGCCTCGCGTTTGGACCGTCGGCCGCGGATTTCGGAACGCGTTGAGGAAACGAGCCGATGTCCCGACCGATGCAACCCGAAGAATCGCACGCTCTACGTAGTTCCGCGACCCGGCCGCGAATTTGTTGGCTCGCCCGCTCAGTTCGCCTTCAGTCCCATGGAGTAGAGATGGCCATTCAGTTTTCCCGGCAACGCGCATCGAACCGACGCGTGCTGGCGATCCGGGCCGCGGGCGGTCGCTCGTCGAAATCCCCGCAATCCTCCGCAACGGGAGGCATGTGATGCCCTCGCATTATCGCGCGAAAAAACGCGACGACCATCTGCCGCCCATCGACCTCCACGACCTGGGCCCGAAGCGGCAGAAACTCATCCGCAAGATCCTGTCGAGCTGCGACGGGAGGAGGGCCTTCGAGGTCCTCGAGGATTTGTACGAACGCGCCGAGATCGGAAGCCCGCCGCCGTACCTCGCGATCAGGCCGGCCGAGGAAGGGCGGCAGGCCATGGTGATCGTCCGGCATAGTGGGACCGAGGACGAGAAGAGCACGGGCGTCGCCGCCGCCGGGCTTGAAAATCCCTTGGACAGTCCGGAGGCGGTAGCCTTCTTCGAAAACTATTGCGCCGACCTCCTGTTCAGGCTTCACGCCCGGCTCGATCCCGCCACCATCCGCTTTTCGACCGTGATCCGGATGTATCTTGAGCGGGTCCGTCCGGGCAACGTCATCCCGGGGAACGAGGAACTCGCCCGCCTCGAAGCGCGCAGCCATGGCGAGCGCGATCCGATGCGCTCCTACAAGGATCACTGCCACACCGCGGTGGAGATCCTGAAATTCGTCACGGACGACAGGCTCGGGTCGCTCAACGCCAACTTCGGGATCGACTACAAGAAATTCGCGCAGAGCAAGCCGAAGCACGGTGCGCGCGAAGGCGGCGGAAAGGTCGATGGTCCGAGCGATACCACCGTGCTGCTCCGGCTGTCGTTCATGCGGTTGGTCTTCGACTGGTTTCGGCGGGAGTTCAGGCCTCCTTTCAGGGTGGAGTTCGAAACTCCCGAAGCGACGCCGGGCGAGACGACGGACCTCGTCTGGGAGGAGGTCCAGCGCGCGGTCCTGCACTGCCTCGGCTACGTCTGGGACGGCATCGGATTCGTCACGCATTGGGTGATGCACGACGGCGAGTGGCGTCTGGAGTTCGTCCGCATCGGCGGGCGGGACGCCGCCCTTTGGGCGCAACACGTCGCCGCCCACGCGGCCGTCATCCGCCTGCTCCTTGTCTACTGGCTGACAGGGACCCGGCTGCACACCATCCTCAAGCTCGGGTGGAGACCGATGACATGGCGTGGCTGGATCGACGTCGCGAGGCAATGGATTCACCGCAACGGCCGCAAGAGCCCCAACTACTTCAAGAAGCCGCGCGAGAACTCGCCCATGCTCCCCTGCGTCGCCGAACTGTTCGCCCGCTGGAGCGCGGAGGACGAACGCGAGGCCGCGAACGAGCGTTGGCCGCTGCGCATGGACGGAGGCGCCTATGTCGTCCACAACGGCCGCGGCGGCCCGGCCGAGGGTGTCGTCGAACTGGCGCGCAGCGCGTTGGGCATCGTCGGCGTCGACGCCCGGCTGCACGATCTCAAGGGCGGCGGGGTCACGGCCTACTGGCACGCCGGCTTCGGTCTCGGCCAGATCGCCTTGTATTTCGGCAATCGCGAGGACTCGATCGACCGGGCCTACCGCAGCCTGAAAAACAGCGAGGAGGCGGTGAAGCGTCCGCGCGCGGATCCCGAGACGATCACGCTCGAACGGCTCGTCGATCCAGGGAAGAAGCTGCCTGCCATTCCGCGGAGCGACCCGCCGCCGCCGGCGGGGCCCGTCGTGAAGGGCGCCGACCGCCTGGTGCGCGGCGAGCTCGAAGCCGCGATCTCGAAGGTGTTGCATGGGTAGACGTGCCAAGCAGGCGACGCGAGGGAATGCCCGGCGGCGCGCCGCACCCTCGCTCCGGAAGACGCCGACCCCGACGTTCGGCGACGTCCTCGCGATGCTGCAGCCGGAAACCTGGTCGCATCACGGTCGCGCGGCACTTCTGATGTGCGTGCAGGCCGCGCTGTTCGCCGCGCTCGCCGCGTGCGCGCGGATCGGTCACGCCGACGCCGGCCGCCTGCTGTTCGACGAAGCGCTGACCGGGACGGTGGTGCTTAAAACCAACCGCGGTCGCAAGCGGCCCGTCCTTTTACTCCCGGTGGTGCTGGAGTTGATCCGGCGCTGCGAAGGTCTCCGTCCCGACGACGCGGGGCCATGGCTGTTCGTGACGTCGAAGGGAAAGAAGCTTCATCCTCAGACCTTCAACCGACTGTTCCAGAGCCTCGGCCGCCGTCACGGCTTCCGCGGCATCGGCCTCCCGGAGCGGTTGTTCGAGTTCTTCGACTCGTTCTTCGAAGTCGAGGAGGAACGCGCCGCGGTCGCCGCGCTGCGGCGTCGGCATTCACGTGCCCGCGAGCGAGACCTGTCCCAGGACGAGATCGAGGCAGCGGCGCTGGACGAGGAACTGCTGCTGCGCGTCCTCACGCGGTGCCATCCTCTGGAGGGCCCGGCCGGTCGATGGCTGGGCGCGCGCGGCGTCGCCGCCGCGGAGAAGACCATGAGACTGTTCACGTCGGCGCGGGGCGACAGGGTCGGCACGTCGCAGGCCCTGCGCTCCGATCCGATCTGCATCATGCTCGCGGACCTTGGATGGGAACGCGGGGGACAGATCGCGACGCGCAACGCGCTTGCGGACCGGCACTTCGCGCACACCGAGGCTCTCCGGCGGGCAGGACGACTGTCGACCGCCGATCAGAAGTTCCTCTTCCATGCCAGCTTGCGATGGGTGAGGTACCGGCAGGCCGCCGCCACGATCGCGAAGGCGAGTTCGTCCGAGCGATCGGAAATGGACCGGTGGATCGCAGGACTGCCGGCTCGCTTCCTCGCCCGGCCGCGCGGCGAGACGGTCGACGTTTTCTGGAAGCGTGTCCGCCCGCATGCGCCGTTGCCCGGTAGCCTCCCGCGCATTAAGGTCGCGGGCGTGCTGCACCGCGCCGGCGTGCTCGGTCCGCGACCGCGCAAGCCGAAGACGGCCGCGACTTCTTCCTCTTTCAACGCACCCTGAGCGCGCTGGCGCTTCCACGGCGCGGCCTCGTTCGTCCGCAACGAGAAGATCGGTAAGGGTTCCTCGGTAAACTGGCGTTTTGGGTAGAGTGATGACGAAGCGTGCGCGGAGAGTTGTTGCGGCGGCCGCTAAGGCGGCAATGCCGGGATTCATCAAGCCGCAACTCGCCACGCTGAAGGCCAAGGCGCCGTCCGGCGACCAATGGCTCCATGAAATCAAGTTCGACGGCTACCGGGTGCAAGTCCACCTCGACAAGGGGAAGAAGCGGGTGTTCACCCGCAGCGGGCTGGACTGGACCAAACGTTTTTCCGGGATCGCCGGGACGTTGGATATCCCTGGTCAGGCGATATTCGACGGAGAAGTCGTGGTCATCCATGAGGGCCGCACCAATTTCTCCGAGCTCCAGGCCGAACTCGCCGCGGGCAAACAGGATCGCCTCGTCTACTACGCCTTCGATCTCCTCTGGCGGGACGGTGACCTCCGCAAACTCCCCCAGGTGGAGCGCAAGCGGATGCTGTCGGACCTGCTCGGCGAAAACGACATCGGGCTTCCCGTCATCTACTCCGAGCACCTGACCGGCGACGGACAGGAGATGTTCGAACACGCCGCGAAGCTCAACTTCGAGGGTATCATTTCGAAGAACGCGCAGGCTCCCTACCGCTCCGACAGGAACGAAGGATGGTGGAAGATCAAGACCGTGCAGAAGGGAAAATTCCCGGTCATCGGCTTCATCAAGGACCCCACCGGGGTGGCTGCACTGTATCTCGGCAAGCGAGAGGGAAAGGATCTCGTCTACATGGGCAAGGTTGGGACCGGCTGGTCTCGAACCGTCTCTAGCCAGATCAGAAAACAGCTTGATACCGTGGTGAGCCCGAAATCCAAGCTGACGAAGCCGATCAAGAAGCCGAAGGCCACCTGGGTCGAGCCGATGTTCTTCGCGGACGTCGAGTACCGCGACATTACTTCCGAGGGTCTGCTACGGCAGAGTTCGTTCAAGGGACTCAAGCGGAAATAGGTTCGTCGGCCTCCCACGCCGGGGTTGAGTAATCGAGAGCGACCATCCGGCCTTCGAACCATCCCCAGTCGGACGCCTTCGGTTCGAAGGGACAACTGTCCTCTCCCGGCACGTAGTCCCAAACCTCGGTGACATGCATGTACTCGTCCAGGCTCATCATGTCGCTCAACGGCTTCGCCGCCCTCATGATCTGCACGGTTCCCCTTTGTGACACCCAGAGAACTGGGCAGAGCAGGGCACGCCGCGTGGAGTTGACGCTGCGATAGAGCGTTGCTTCGTACAGATTGCTGGCGCGTCCGCGCGCGTTCCGCGCAAACTTGAGTGCGAACCGGCCGACGACGATGACAGGTGATCGCATGCTGCCTGCTGTTGAAATGCTGATCATGAACGTTTTCAGATCGGCAGGCCGAGTTGCGATTCGTCCTGCTCGCCTTCGTGCAGCGAGGATAGCGAAACTCCCAAGAGGCGCACTGGTCTGGAAAGGGGCATCTCGTTCTGCAGCAGGGCGACCGACAGGCGCTCGAGTTCGCTGCGGCTCGACACGGCGACGGGAACGGACCTGCTGCGGGTGATGATCTCGAAGTCGTTGAATTTGACCTTCAGCGTTACCGTCCGGCCCCTCGAACCCTTGTCCTCGCAATGGCGCCAGACCTTGTCGACCAGCGGCAGCAGTTCGGCGGCCATCGCGTCGAAGTCGGTGAGGTCGCCGGCAAACGTGTTCTCGGCGCCGACGGATTTCCGGATCCGGTTCGCGCGGACTTCCCGATCGTCGATGCCTCTTGAGATCCAGTAGTAGTACGCGCCGGCCTTTCCGAACTTGGCCTGCATGAAATCCAGCGTCTGGTTGCGCATGTCGAGTCCGGTATGGAGCCCGAGAGAATTCATCTTGGCGCTGGTGGCGGGACCGATGCCATGAAACTTGCCGACGGGCAGGGCTTCGACGAACGCCGGTCCCATCTCCGGAGAGATGACGTACTGGCCGTTCGGCTTGCGATGATCCGAGGCGAGTTTCGCCAGAAACTTGTTGTAGGAAATGCCGGCGGATGCGTTCAGGCCGGTCACTTCCTTGATCCTGGCGCGGATGGCCAGCGCGACGTCGCGTGCCAGCGCAATCGCCTGCAGGTTTTCGGTGACGTCGAGGTACGCCTCGTCCAGCGACAGCGGCTCGATGATCGGCGTGTGCTCGGCGAAGATGTCGCGGATCTGCTGCGAGACCGCTTTGTAGACCTCGAAGCGAGGCTTCACGAAGATCAGGTCCGGACACTGGCGCTTCGCCGTCACCGACGGCATCGCCGAGCGGACGCCGAACTTGCGGGCTTCGTAGCTCGCCGCCGCCACGACGCCGCGCTCGCGGGATCCGCCGACCGCGACCGGCTTGCCCCGGAGATCCGGATTGTCCCGCTGCTCGACTGACGCGTAGAACGCGTCCATGTCGACGTGGATGATCTTGCGCTGGCGCGCCACCGGGCCCGCCTGGTCGTCGGCCTCGTCGGTCACGCTTCCGGCTCGGCGGGGTCTTCTTTGACGCCGCGGGCGACGATCCGGAGCGACCCGTCCGGCAGCGGCCGCTGGAGCTTCAGCGCCTCGTCCGGTGCCGCCGTCATCCAGGTCTCGACTTCATCGGGCGTCGTCAGGATCACGGGCATCGCCTTCGGATGGACCGCGCCGACCTCGGCGTTCGGCTCCGTCGTCAGGAACGCGTAGAGGTCGTTGGTCGTCTCGCCCTCCTTGACCTTCCGGACGGACGTCCAGTTGGTCCAGATGCCGGCGAAGCAGGCAAGGGGGCGGCCATCGTCGAGTGCGAACCAGATGTCGCCACCTTCCGCCTTGTTGAACTCGCTGAAGCTGTTGAACGGCACCACGCAGCGGTGCTCCGGACCCAGCCACCTCGTCCAGTGTTTGCTTCTCACGTTGCGGATGTTGGTCGTGCCACCGTCCGGCTCCATCCGGAGCAATTCCGTGAAGTCGACCGACTTGCCCTTTGCCTGCAGCTTTTCGGCTCGCTTTCTGGTGGCATCCATCAGCGCCTTCGACGACGATGGCATCCCCCATCTCGCCGTGGCGAGCTCGCGGCCGTCGGCGCGGTTGCGGACGATCGGTGCCCGGTAATCCGGAAAGACGCCGGGCATCGGCGCGAGGTTGCCGACGTACCGGTTGACCACGCGGAAGAGCGCGATGATGGCGGCCTGGTTCGTCGTAATCGAGTAGAGGTTGCACATTGGGTCGGCTCGGCTCTCCCTCTAGTAGTTGTCGTGAAAAAAGTCATCGATCGACATTTCTCGCGGCAGCATGAAATCGAACAGTTGGGGGACACGGTCCTTCTTCAGGGGATGCGCCGCCCTGGGATTCAGGAACAGCCATGCGTTGTCATTCGCGAAGTTCAGAAAAAGCAGGCCGGAGAGCAATTGCGACGCCTGATCCAGGGTAACGGTCGGATCCGCCGCGGCGTCGAAGTTCGAGATCGGCGTTGCATCGCCTTTCGTCTGAAGAAATGCCCGCCTCGCCAACGATCTGAGGAACACTCCCGTGGAGCCGTCGAAGTCGACCGACATCAGTCCGTTGAATCTCGGAGAAAATGCAAATACCAGGAGGAATGCCGAAGTGCGGTGAAACTGCCGGGACGTCTTGAACGGGTAATACCAGTTCTCTTCGGCCGTCCGATAAGGATCGGCCGTGCCCAGTTCCATGGTGAGCGGGGAAGTAGAAGCACGAAGCGTCCAATCCAATTCCGGAATCTTGGCGATGCCGTTTTGCTGAAGTTCGGCCGCCAACCCCTTGAGCTTGCGGAATGCGCCCTCGATGTCCTTTACCGAATTGTCGCGTGCGCCCTCGATGAGGATGCGGCCTCCGTTGACCATGCTCGAAAGCTTGGCCCTGAATTTTTCACGGACGTAGGCTTCGAATCCGAAACCCTTGATGTCGAAATACACGTCGCGTCCCTCGAAAAGTCCGTCGAGGTCGGTCCCGTTTCGATTCAGCACTTCCGATCCGGTCAGGGGAACCTGCACCTGAAAGCCGGCGTCGTTGCGTCGCAGCCAATCGTAGACCGCGAACTCGCAAAGTTGGCCATAGAAGTTTTGCTGCGAAAGCAGATCGGTCATCATCTTTCGCAAGGCGGCCCCGGGGGCCGGAAGGTGTTCGAGCGCCCTGCCGACCAGTGCGATTTCGTCGCCGTTGTTGGCGAATTCGAATCGCTCCGCTTCGATCTGTCCATCCTGGATGGTCGAGCACAGGTCGAGGGATGCCAGCTTGGGCGAGACCTTTTCCAATTCCCTGATCAGGGAATGGATGGTGTTTATCGTCGTCATTGTCGGCTCATCCGTTGGTTTGGACCGTCGGCCGGATGAGGCCGACGACCTTGCACGGCATTTCGGCGCCCGCTTGCCGTCATCGCCACATTCCGCGCATGCGCGCGCCGATATCCAGCTTGGATCCCTGGCTTGCGGCGCGTGCGGCAGAACCAGCCGGCACAAGCGGCCAAGCCGTACGTTCGAACAGGCCGAGCAGCTTTTCCGGAATGAAGCGAGTCCTGGACGCATAGAGGTGACGATCGCCCTGCGCGTGCTGCCCGTGGACGAAGAAGCGCTGCGGCACGACCAGATGGAGTTCGTCCTTCGCGCGTGTCATGGCGACGTAGAGCAGCCGGCGTTCCTCCTCGATCTCGGCCGAGGTGCCGGCGCCGAGGTCGGAAGGCATGCAGCCGTCGACGACGTTGAGCAGATAGACCGACTTCCATTCCTGGCCCTTGGCGGAGTGGATCGTCGACAGGATGAGGTAGTCCTCGTCGAGCAGCGGCACGCCGGCCTGGTCGCTGGTCGCGTCCGGCGGATCCAGCGTGAGTTCGGTCAGGAAGCGTTCGCGCGAAGGATAACCGGAGGCGATCTGCTCGAGTTGGAGCAAATCGGCCCGTCGCGTCTCGGCGTCTTCGTGGATGCGATCGAGATGTGGTTCGTACCAGAGGCGAGCACGCTCCAGGTCGACGGGCCATTCCGAATATCGGAGATTGCCCAAGGTCTCGACAAAACCCTTCCAGTCGTCGCCGGCGCGCGGTGGCGTCGGTATGTCCGCGAGCGCCGCGATGGGGTCCGCGGCCTCCGCCATGCGGTCGAGCACGCGCTGCGCGGTGGCCGGTCCGATGCCGGGCAGCAGATGCAGCAGACGGAATCCGGCGACCCGGTCGCGCGGATTTTCGACGAACCGCAGCAACGCCAGCATGTCCTTGATATGGGCGGCATCGAGAAACTTCAGTCCGCCGAACTTCACGAACGGGATGTTCCGGCGTGTCAGTTCGATTTCAAGCGGACCGCTGTGGCTGGATGTCCGGAACAGCACGGCCTGCTCCTTGAGGAGCGTGCCGGACTCGCGGTTCTCCAGGATGCGTTCGACGATGAAGCGGGCCTGGTCGGCCTCGTCGCGGACGGTGACGAGTTGCGGCTTGGCCCCCGATGTCCGTTCGGTCCACAGGTTCTTGGTAAAACGTTCCCTGGCGAGACCGATGACGCCGTTGGCGGCGGCGAGAACCGTCTGCGTCGAGCGGTAGTTGCGGTCGAGCGTGATGATGTGCGCCGGCGGCGAGAACTGGTCGGGAAAGTCGAGGATGTTGCGCACGGTCGCGGCCCGGAACGAGTAGATCGATTGGGCGTCGTCGCCGACCACCGTCAGGCCGCGGCCGCCGGGCTTGAGCGCCAGCAGGATCGAGGACTGCAGGCGGTTGGTGTCCTGATACTCGTCGACGAGGACGTGATCGAAGCGGCCGCCGATGTCGTCGGCCAGGCCGGCGTCGCCGACCATCTGCGCCCAGTAGAGCAGGAGGTCGTCGTAATCGAGAACGTTCTGCTTCTGCTTGGCTTCGACATAGGCCGCGAACAATTCCTTCAGCTCCGCCGTCCATCCCGAACACCACGGATACGACGTGCCGACGACCTGCTCGATCGGCATCTCGGCGTTGACGCAGCGCGAGTAGATGGAAAGGCAGGTGCCCTTGGTCGGGAAGCGGCTTTCGGTCTTGGAGAATCCCTTTTCATGCCTGACCAGGTTCATGAGGTCGGCTGAGTCTTCGCGGTCGTGAATCGTGAAGGCTGGGTCCAAGCCGACCTGTTCGGCATACTCGCGCAGCAGCCGGGCGCCGATGCCGTGGTAGGTGCCGGCCCAGGTAAGCGCGTCCGTCATCACTCCGGCACCGGCGCCCATCACCTTGCGCGCGATGCGTTCGACGCGCTTGGTCATCTCGGACGCGGCGCGCCGCGAAAACGTCATCAGCAGGATCCGGCGCGGGTCGGCGCCCTGCACGATCAGATGGGCGACCCGATGGGCGAGGGTGTTGGTCTTTCCGGAACCGGCCCCCGCGATGACCAGTAGCGGCGGCGCCGCCGATCCGCCCGCGGCCCCGTGCTCGACCGCACGCCGCTGCTCGGGATTGAGGGCTTCGAGGTAGGCGGTTGCGGTCTGCACCTTGGGGGTCCGTTCATGGCCGGGGAATACGACGGTCGATGATTCCTGCCGCGTCCGCAACCTAGACCTCCCCTTGAGGGTGACGCGGCTGCCAACCAAGTTGGAGCAAGGTCGCGGAGGGGCGCCGCCCGGCCTTGGCGCACTTGCGGCAGCGCAGGCGGCTTGCGAGGTCGTGCACGAAGGTTGTCGGCGGGTGTTCGAGGGCGGCGAGATCGACGTCGTTCGGGGTCTTGCACCGCGAGCATCGGATTTCCAGCCAGGGAAAGCCGCCGTTGACGGCCTGGTCGATGGTTGGCGAGGGGTCGATCGGCTCGCCGTCGCTCCACATCCGCTCGTTCCAGCTTTCGCACAGAAGCCTGTCGGCTTGCCGGATCATCGCCTCGCCCTTCGTCCGCATTTCCGCCGATCGTGCGGCCATGATGCCGGTCATGGCGCGTGCCTTGCCGAGCTCCTTGGCCAGAGCCTTTCGGTCGCCGCCCGACAGGGGCGTGGGTGGTGCTTCGGCGCCATCCGGACATCCAGGTGAGGACCGGTTCGGTGTGAGGTCAGGGCACGTCGAACGCCGGCCAGCACCCGTCGTCCTCATGGCTGCCGGTCCTTTGCCGGCAGGTATCGTCGAGGAGCCGCTGTCCGACGTCCTTCCAGATTGCGTTGCCGCCATAGAGGCGGACCGCGTCTGCGGTCTGGATCTCCACGGTCCGGTCGCAGCGCCGGCAGGCGACGCGCAGCACGTGCCGGGGGATCTCCGAAAGCCTTCGTTTGCGCATCCGGATGCCGTCGGCGCCGGCGCGGGGATCCTTCAGGACCGACTCCCAGTATTCGGCGGGCAGCGCTTCCTCCGGGGCAGGCGGGGCTGCGCCCGCGGACTTCCGCGCCGCTTCGGCGGCCAGCCGTTCCATCTGTTTCGGGGTCGGCATGTGCCAGCTCGCGGGTCTGTCGTTCATTTTCGCAAATAGAACATAACAAGAACAAAAGTCGAGTCCGCAGAGGTTGAAACGGGAGCCGAAGCTCGACTCGTCGAACGGGGTCGGGATCCAGATGCCGCATCGACCGCCGACAGCCGTCCGTCCGCAGGCGTGGCAGCCGATCGGGTTCGGTCCACCGTCCGGCCGGTGCTGGCCGCCGCCGCCCGCCTTGGTTCCGGTTTCCGCGCAGGAAGTACGGCCCGAAGGCGCCGCCGCGCCGGCCGCGTAAGCGCGCCGGGGGGTGCCGGCGGGCGCGCCGGCGTCGGGCTGGAGGTCCGGATTTTAAACGCTCATTTCCGAAAAACCCGAAAATCGGGGGTGTGTGGTGGAGAAAACGGGGCGTCACGGGAGCGAACAAGCGGGGTCCGGAGGGGGTCGAAGGGGCAAAAACGGTATCGGAGTGTGTGAAATAGCGAATTTCCGCGTCCAAGACCGTCTGCGGTATTGGCAGCGGAAATTCGCGATTTTTGCTGCGGCGCAGGCACTTCTTCATTTTCAGCCTAGCCGATGGTGGAGGCGTTTTCGGCGCGGCGGACGGCATCTGGAAGCATCGGCCAGTGCCCAGACGCGGCACGATCGGGTTGATGGTCTCCGTCTGGGCGGGCATCCCCGCTGCCGCCGGCAAGGGGTGACAGGTCCAAAGCGAACGGCGAGTCCAGATATCGGGGGAACAGGCCGCCCAAGGCGTATCGGTCTCCGGCAGGCCGCGCACCTCCGGATCCGATCCGTCCGCTGCGGCACGTCGAACCCCCGGGGACACTATACGAGCTTGACTTGGCGGCAAGGCGGAAAGCCTCATGGAACTCGCCCGCAGGGACTTGGCGCTGGCGAAGCTGATCCGGACTTCGGATCCGGGAAATGCAGTCTTTCATCTTCAGCAGGCCGCCGAAAAGCTGGCGAAGGCGGTGCTGACGGTGGAGGGGATCATGTTCGGCGTCGGTCACCAGATCGGCGCTCTGGCGGGCGCGCTGCCGGGCGACAACGTTTTCAGACCCGATCTCGCCTCGTTAGACCGCTTCAGCAGCTACGCCACGGCAACACGCTATCCACTGCCGGGCGGCGGGATGCCACGCCTGCCAACGAAGGAATTTCTCGATTTGGGCATCCATGACGTTGCCAGTCTCGTCGACGAGATAGACGACTACCGGCGGGAGCGGGCGACCGGACCTGAACCGAAATAATCCCAGTTCGGGGGCGTCCCTCGCGATCCCTGTTCCCCCCCCCGAGGCCGCGGACCGCAGGAACCTCCCGTTTCGCAAACGTCGGGGGTTGCGGGGCGCGGCCCCCGCCTGCCTCGCAAAGCCTCCCACGAAGGTCGCGGCGGGCCCCCAGGCGTATCGGTCGCGCCCTTGCCCGAGCAAGACGGCCTCCGGTGAGGCCGTCGGGGCCGCAGGCCTGCCCTTCGAGGTCGCATTGAAGAACGCGCGTTTGAACCGCCGGCATTACTCAAGGCTAAGCTAAAGGAGAGATTTCACGGTGTGCCAAGGCAGCGGCGCGATGACAGTCCCGTTAACAGCTAAAGGACTCGATCGGTGAATCGCACGCCGATCCGCTTCTCCTTGCGCCAGATCACCCGGCATCGTCGCCCGCCGCCTTCGAGCTCGAGAACGATCGAGTCGGGTATTCCGACTGGCGACGCAACCTCGAGCGAGGCGCCAGTGTCCGAAAGGTTGCGCACCGTGCAGCTAATTGCACCTCCTCCGAAGGAAATTGTCGCAGCCTTGAGGACTTTGTGGCGCGGGTCCGACCTCTTGTCGTCTTCCATCCGACATCCTCCGCTTGCCCAGCCGATGGACTGTTGCTTCCGGCTCAGTGCTTGTGTTCGCCCTTTTGCTCTGTCTGCATCCGCATCCCGGTCCCGGGTTTCCCGTCTTTTTCCGGCTTCTTGCCATCACCCTTGTCCATGGATTCCATCTCCTCGTCCGGAGGCGCCCTCGCGACCATGTCCTTGTAATGCTCGGCGGACAGGCCGGGCAGTTTGGTGACGAATGCGACGATGCTCCAGATGGTCGCATCGTCATGTCCGAGACCCCAAGCCGGCATGCCGCTCATCTTCAGTCCGTGTTTCGTCACCCAGAACACGGTCTTGGGATCGAAACGCTGCTCGGAAAGATTGGGCGGTTTTGGATAAAGGCCGGGTCGGATTTCCGAGTCCGTCTGTTCGGGTGCGAGGTGGCAATTCACGCACATTGCCGCATATTGCCCCGCTCCCTTGAGAACAAGCTGTTCGTCCTGAAGGTCGGGTAGCTCGATCCGGCTGGCGCGTACCGCGATGGAGCGGTTGCGGACGGTCTCCATCACTTTTCGGGTGATTTCCCAGTGCGGCGTGTCCGCGCCGACATCGTAGAAGCCGTAGCCCACGTAGAATAGAATTCCGCCAAAGAGAGCCACTGCAGCCAGGACCGCAACAACCAATCGTCTCGTCATTTAGCATCCACCTTTTTGTCTGTTGAGGGTTCTCGCCGACGATCGTCAAGTACGGCGGTTGGTTTTGGGGATGACGGCGACCGATCGAGCGAACGCGACCAGTTCCGGTAGAAGGCGACGCAGGTCATGAGCGTCAGGCCGGTGACGCTGACGATGCCTTGGGCGGCCAACCCGTCGGAGTACATTTCGAGGACGAAATGTCCGACGAACGACAGAAAGATTCCGACGCAGAAAACCTCGAGCGACCGTTGGCCGCAGACGACCAGCGGCCGCAGCGCCGCGGAACGCAGCCCGCTCCAGTCAGCCGGGACGAAACGGACCACGATGACGGAGAGAGCGAGGAAGTGCAGCACCCGGTACGGCGCGAGGTTGGTCTTGTCGTTCGGGACGAACCATTCGAGTACACCGGCGGGCAGGACACTCGTCGTCCCGAGACGGTCTGCCAGCGTCACGACAAGCGCAAAAAGAACGAAAGCGATGCTTGCGGCAAAAACGGTCCGGGACCGCGCCAGTACCTTCATGCGCGCGCGACCACCCAAGGCCGACCAAGCGCCCAGTGCGAACAGAAGCTGCCAGGCGAACGGATTGAAGTACCAGCCGCCGGAAGGATACGCCGAGAAGTTCCAGCCGAAGAGGCGTGCCGCGAGGTAGACCGCGGTCGAGGCTGCCACCGCCGCATGCGGCCACCGCATCATGACGATCAGCAGCGGCGGGAAGCCGGCCATCAGGACGATGTAGAGAGGAAGGACATCCAGGTTCAGCGGCTTGAACTTCAGCATCAGGCCCTGCGTAAGCGTGGCGGCCGGCTGCTCGATGAGGCCGGCGACATTGAATTCGTCGAGAAGGTGCGAGTGTCCGTAGCGCTGCGCCACGTAGCCGATCGCCGCGGCGTAGAAGACGAACAGCAGGACGTGGGCGACGTATAGCTGCCAGACGCGCCGCATCAGCAGGGCCGTTCCGGCGAGCATTCCCTGTGTGGATATCCTTCGAGCGTACACGAACGCGGCCGTGTAGCCGGAGATGAACACGAAGATGTCGGCGGCGTCGCTGAACCCGTAATTTCTCGTCGTCAGCCACGCGATCGAGTTGTTGGGAATGTGATCGAGAAATATCGCCCAGTTCGCGAGACGGCGGAACAGGTCGAGACGCAGATCCCGTCCTCGCGGCGAAACGACCTCGGATGCCGTCGCTGTCCTCTTGACTTGCTCCGACGATGCGGGCTCCGACGAAGCCACTGTCGCCGATGGTTCGTTGGGCAGGAATATTCTAGCCCTCTGCACGGTCGGCATCGATCAGCTTGCCATCGCCCGGCAGCTTTCGGCACAACGCGTACATGCCGTCACGCAATCGTCCATGCCGCCGAGGCGCTCGCAGTCCTTGGCGCATTCGGTGCATATCTCGGCGCACTCCTTGCAGACGTGCGCATGGTGCGGCGAATGGAGCAGCATGAAGTGCGCCGCCGTACGGCACATTTCGGAGCACGCCATCATGAGCCGGAAGTGCTGCGGCGCGACGTGTTCGCCGCCCGCCTCCAGGCAGTGGGTCATCGCGGTCCCGAGGCACATCCGGTAGCAGCGCAGGCACTCGTCGATGCACGCCTGCATCTCCTTGCTCGTCTTCATCTGGTCCGCTCCTCGGTTGTTGCCGCCCTATTGCACGTTCAGGACAAGCATGAGACCGCCGCCACCCTTGTGTTCGACGTTGTTGTTGGCCGTGTGGTGTGGAATGTGACAGTGCACCAGCCATTTGCCGGGCTTGCGCGCCGTCCAGACCACGTCGTAGCGCTGGCCCGGACCGACGTTGACCGTGTCAGCCTGGTATCGCGCGGTGTCCTTCAGGTTCACGCCGTCTACGGCGACTACTTCGAACGGCCCGCCATGCACGTGCATGGGATGAACGAAGTTGTTGTTCGTGCCTATGAAGCGGAGCTTGATGGTCTGCCCGACCTTCATCGCGACGGTGTCGGTCGACGGATAGGCCTTGCCGTTGATGGTGAAGTAGTTGGGCAACGCCCCTTCCATCAGCATGGCCGGATAGGTCAGCCATTCGCGCTTCAGCCACTCCTGCAATTGGATCGTGTAGTCGAGGTCGGCCTTCACCTCGGCCGAAGGATCCTTCGGCGCGATGAGAAGCGCCCCGTAGAGCCCGAGCGCCTGCTGGCGGTCCGGGTGATCGTGGCTGTGGTAGAAGTAGGTGCCGCTCTGGCGCACGTCGAATTCGTAGGTGTAGGAGCCGCCCGGCGGCACCGGATCCTGTGTGACCTTCGCCGGCCCGTCCATTTCGTTCGGCACGATCAGTCCGTGCCAATGGACGGTCGTGCTCTCGGGAAGCGCGTTGCGGAAGTTAATGCGCACGCGGTCGCCTTCCGTCACCTGCAGCCGCGGTCCCGGGACCTGACGGTTGTAGGCGTAGGCCTCGACCGACACGTCCGGAAGGATGTTCCAGCGGATGATCTCGGCCTTGATGTCGAAGACCTTGACCCCGTTCTCGATGCGCGGCTGGAGGACCTTGTCGCCCCTCGCGTCGGGCGCCGCCACGTAGGCGACCTGACGCGGCTTCACGGCGGCCATGTCCTTCATCGCCTCGCCGGGCAGGTCGAAGGTGTTGATCATTCCGGGCGGCATGATGGAGCCGTCGACGTCGCGGGCGCTGAGACCGAGATTGACGGAAAAGCCCGGTATCACCATTCCGGAGATCAGGAGGAACGACGTGACGCCGGCGAGCGCGGCCAGTTGCGGCGTCGTCGCGTCGCCGCCCATCTGATGGCCCCCGCCAGGGGACGCTTCGCGGTCGCCCGACTTTTTCGCTTTCTGTTGTCCCCCATGTCCCTCCATCTGGCTCATCTGCTCGTCCGACATCTGACCCATCTCGGACTTCATCCCGGACATGTCGCGTTGTCGCCCGGGTGCCTGCGGCCGTTCGGTCATCAGGCCGTGCTTGATCTTCTTCTTCACCATCCAGACGTTGAACGGATAGGCCGTCGTGAATCCGACCATGACGCCGAGTGACATCACGCCCCAGAAGACGAATTCGAGCGGATCCATGGCGCGCATGTCGCGGCCCATCATCAGCAGGCTCATCGTCGGCGCCATTCCCGCCATCATCGCGTTCATGCTGATGAATTCCGGCATGAAGCTCTTGCGGACATTTTCCCAGTAGGTGCCGCCCATCATCTTTTTCATGAAGAGCGATTGGAAAATGAACAGACCGAACGAGAAGCCTGCGATGTATTCGACGATAAGATCGATCCACATCGGCAGGCCCAGTAGCGCCGTCACGGTCGCCGCCAGGATGATGCCGGTCGCATCCCCCGCAACGCAGTGGATCGTGCTCCCGACGCCCTGCTTCCAGAGCGGCGACGTGAAATGCTCATGCTCGCCCGGTCGGGGCTCCTTGTCCGCGAGCACGTAGAGAAGAAGTCCGAACGGGCCCATGTAGAGCGTGACGAGAATGAAGCCCCATTTCATCACCGTCGGCTCGGGATTGCCGTTGAATTGGTCGAAGGCGACATACGCGGTAGAGCCCGCCGCGAGGACGAACCAGGCGATCAGAAAATAGTCGTACGGAAGTGCGATCATGGAGTCCTCGCGGTTGGGTTCAGGCCGTTCAGCCGCCGTGCTTGCTGATCCACTCCTTGAGCATCGTCTGCTCCTTCGTCTGATCCTTGATCCCCTTCTCCGCCATCTCGCGGATCATGGGATCCTTCGTCTCCTTGAGGACTGTTTGAGACATGTCGATCGCACCTTGATGGTGGGCAACCATCATCTTCGCCCACGCCTTCGTCGGATCGGGATCCATGCCCTTCTTCATGTCGGCGTCCATTTTCTCCATCGACTTCATGTAGGCCTGGCCGGCATCGTCGGCGAACGACGGCATCGAAAGCGCAAGCAGGATCGCCACGGACGCAACGGACATCTTCAGGATATTTCGTGTCATCACATTCTCCATTGTTAGAAAACACATTCGCAAACGGCCGCTATGAATTGTTGTTCCGGCGCTTCGGCAACGACGGGACCGGCGTCTAGACTGGCGCCTAGGCGAGCTTCAGCACGCGCTGTCGAAGCGGACCTCGCAAGATTCTCGTCGTGGTGTAGCGGTCAAAGCATTACCGATCGCTCGTCGCACCTCCTGCATTTTCGGGCAATGACGTCCCCGCGAACTGGCGGCGACGAACCGCCGTCCCGACTGTTACGGATGGAAACTCTTGCGAGGCCTCCGCTTGCCGCGAACCGGCAGGCTGCAACGAAGCAGTCATCGACCCCTCCAGGTTGCCGCGAGCAGCCGCTCTTCCCACGATGTGCTGGAGGTAGCGAAGACGTTGTAGCCGACCCACGCGTGCTTCTTGATCCGGTCGAGGCGTTCGACGCCATCCAGTCGGATGAAATGGCACAGTTCGGGATCGAACACGAAAACATGCAGGGACAATTCGTCGATGAGGTGGCGTGTGATGCCATGCGACCGGTCGAGCCCATGCTCTTCGCAGATGACTACGCAATCGCGCCGCAGCAGCTTTGCGGCGCCGGCCAGCGCCTCGATTTCCACGCCCTCGACGTCGAGCTTGATGACGACGGGAAGCGCTGCGTCGATGAGGCCATCGGCGGCGAGTCCGTCCAGTGAAACGATCGGCACGGCTTCAGGCTCGTTCTCCGCCAGCGCAAGCGTTCCAAAGGCTTCGTGTCGTGCGCCCGTGATGCGCGCGAAGCCACCGGATGCCTCGCCGACGGCGGCGTTGAGCCAACGGAAACGGCCCCCGTTCAGGCGGGCGTTTCTTGCGAGCCGCTTCGCATTTTCGCGAGATGCTTCGATGGCGAGTGTCGCTTGTCCGCCGAAGGGGCGGCTGGATGCCAGCACGGACCAGTAACCGAAGTTCGCGCCGCAATCGACGAACGAGTATCTCACGTCCGATGCGCTCCTCAGGAACGCTTCGATCTCCTCCTCATAGTCGTAGTTGCGGTTGAGCGTTCTGCTCCAATAACCGTCGCAAAACGGAAACGCGAAGTCGGCGTCGCCGTTCAGCCGGACGACGACGTCGCGTTCGGTGACGAGGTTGGCGACCGCCTTGCAACCCAGCCTGTAGCCGCGATGTCCGTAATGCCTCGTCAGTATGGACCCGGCCTGCAGGGCCAGCACCGCCACCCGGTCGAGGACGCCGGCGCCGGTCAGCATCCCGCTCTCCCGATCGAACGCGAGCGGTCGTTCGGCTTCAGCCTCGTCAACCTGGCGCAACGATGCCTCCATCCATTGATCCTCCGAAACGTCTGCGTCCGACCGGCGTCGCCGCTGCCTGCCTGCGGCGAGCAACGCCGGTCGTTTCGCCTACTTGCCCTTCTGCAGCTTGGTGATCGTAATTCCCGCCGTGGCCCTTTCGGCCTCGAACTGCACCTTGTCGCCGACCTTCACCTGTTTGAGCATCGCCGGATCCTGCACGCGGAAGACCATCGTCATCCCGTCTTCGTCCATGTCGAGATTCTTGATCGGGCCGTGCTTCAAGGTGACTTTCCCGGCCGCCTCGTCGATCCGCTTCACTTCGCCGTTGACCATCGCCGCTTGCGCGAAGGCGACGCCGGCGATCAGCGTGACGGATAGCGACAACAACATCGCCGCCAACTTGTTGGTTTTCATTTGCTTTCCTTTCGTTGGAGTTGCTTTCGGACGGATCACTTGACGACCACCGTTCCCACCATGCCGGCTTCGCGGTGGCCCGGAATCAGGCACGCGAACTCGAAGTCGCCGCTCTTGCTGAACTTCCAGACGATCTCGTCCGTCTTCTTCGGAGCCAATCTCCTGGCGTTCGGATCGTCGTGCACCATGTCGGGGTTCTTCTTCATGGCTTCCGCGTGCTTGAGATTTTCCGCGGTGTCGGCGAGGACGAATTCGTGCTCGAGCTCGCCGTTGTTGCGGAGAACGAACTTGACCTGTTCGCCCTTTTTCATCTCGAGCTTGGCGGGCATGAACATCATCTTTCCATCCATCTCGCCCATGGTGATCTGGATGATGCGCGCCGGCTTCTTCGGATCGCCGGGCTCGCCGGCGGAGAACGTTTCGTCGTGGCTGTGCCCGGAAGGGCCTGCTCCTGCCCATGCTGCGGCGGAGAGAAGCGTCGTCGCGACGAGCGCGACCGCGGTTCGGTTGAGGGTCTTCATGGTCTTCGTCCTTGCTCTTGATTTAAAGTTGAGATTTCGATAGCGCGGCTACATTCCCTTCATTCCCTTCATCCCCTTCATGTCCATTTGCTTGGCTCCCTTGTCTTTCGAGGGTTTGTCCTTGGCGCCGGTCTGACGCGCCGGTTCGCTTTGCGGCGCGTCGATTTCGTACGCGACGGTGCCCTGTGGATTTTTGTAGGGGCCCGGGTCCCTGAAATCGTCGCGCGCGAGTCCTTCTCTGATCTTCATGACCGTGAACATGCCGCCCATTTCGATGGGGCCGAACTGTCCGGACCCGGTCATCATCATGAGCGTGTTGTCCGGCATCGGCATTTCCATTTCGCCCATCGCCATACCGGTCGATCCCATCACCATCGCGTCGGGGGCGAGCTTTCGGACGGCCTTGGCGAGATCCGCCTTCGGCACGCCGATCATGTTGCGCATGTCGTGGCCCATGGCGTTCATGGTGTGGTGCGACTTGTGGCAGTGGAACGCCCAGTCGCCCGGGTTGTCGGCGAGAACGTCGAAGGCGCGGACGGCCCCGACCGGCACGTCGGTCGTCGTCTCCGGATATTGCGCGGACTCGGGCACCCACCCTCCGTCGGTGCAGCTCACGGCGAAGCTGTGCCCGTGCAGATGGATCGGATGATTCGTCATGCTTAGGTTGCCGATACGCACGCGAACCTTGTCGCCGAGGCGCACCGGCAGCGGATCGATTCCGGGAAACACGCGGCTGTTCCAGGTCCACATGTTGAAGTTGGTCATCTCGTTGACCTTCGGCAGGTAGGTGCCGGGATCGATGTCGTAGGTGCTCATGATGAAGACGAAGTCGCGATCGACCGGCCGGAACGTCTGGTCGCGCGGATGCACGATGAACATGCCCATCATGCCCATCGCCATTTGCACCATCTCGTCCGAATGCGGGTGGTACATGAACGTCCCGCTCGTCTTGATCTGGAATTCGTAGACGAAGGTTTTGCCTGGCTTGATGTGCGGCTGATTGAGGCCGCCCACTCCGTCCATCCCGTTCGGCACGATCATGCCGTGCCAGTGCACCGTGGTGTGTTCGGGCAGCTTGTTGGTGACGAAGATGCGCACCTTGTCGCCCTCGACCGCTTCGATGGTCGGACCCGGAGCCTGTCCGTTGTAGCCCCAGAGGTGTGCTTTCATCCCTTCCGCGAATTCGCGCACCACGGGTTCGGCGACGAGATGGAATTCCTTCCAGTCGCCGTTCATCCGCCACGGCAGCGACCATCCGTTGAGCGTCACGACCGGGCGGTAGTCGGGACCTGACGTGGGATGGAGCGGCGGCTGCATCACCGCCTTTTCCATGATCGGCGCTTCCGGAATGCCGGCGGCCTGCACCCGGCCGCTCACGGCGCTGGCGCTTACCAGCGCCGCCGTTCCGAGAAATCCTCTTCGCGATAGCATGATCGTCTCCTTAGTGGCCGCCGCCGCCGCCGGCCTGGGCGGTGGTGGTCTGACGGGATGGATTCTGGATGTCTCCGGAGCCGCCGCCGTTGACGGCCGTCTGCAGGTCCGACTGGGCGAACCAGAAGTTTCGCTTGGCCTCGATTCCCGCCCGCAGCGAGGCGATGCGTTGCCGTGCCTCCGTCAGCAGGGCGAACACGTCGATCTGCATGCTCGAGAAGCGGAGTTGCATCTCTTCGGTGATGATCTTCCGCAGCGGCAGCACTTCGCGCTGGTACTGGCCGGCGACCTCATAGGTCGACCTGTAGACGCGGTAGGCGTCTCTCGCCTCCGAGCGCACGTTGATCGCCTTTTCGGTCAGGCGGTTGAACGACTGATTGTACGTCTCGGCAGCTTGCCGGACCCGCACCTCGCCGCCGTCGAAGATCGGAATCTGGAACTGGACGTCGAAGCCGCGCTCACGGAAGGGTGCACTCTCCGGATCGCGCGTCTTTCGGTCGATCCCCGCGACGTCAAGGAGCGTCACGAAGCGGCTCGCTTCCGTCAAATTGAGCGATTTTGCGAGCGCGTCGAGTTCGATCCGCGCTATCTGCAGATCGATGCGGTGGCTGACCGCGTCCACCTCGATGAACGGCAGCGCCGACGGATGCCGTGGAAGCGCCGGCAACGCGCCCGGAATCCGGAAGGCCAGGTCGCTTCCCCAAAGCCCCATCAGGCGCGCGAGGCGTTCGCGCGAACTAGCGGCCTCTTGGCGTATCGATCCGAGTTCGGCCGTGGTCTCCGCATAGAAGACCTGTTCGCGAGCCTGGTCGAGCTTGTTGAGCGCTCCGGTCTGACCGAGCTTCAGCGCGAGTTGGGCGGTCGACTCCGCAGTAGACTTGGCGTCTGCCAGAAGTGCGACGAGTTCGTTGGCGGCGACCGCGCGGTAATAGGACCGCCTGACCTCCGCAGCGAGCCGCAGCGTCTCGAGGGCGGCCCGCAACTGCGCCTGCCGGAAACGCTGACGTGCGATTTCCGAGCGGAACGGCAAGGTGGCAAGCGCCAGAATATCGCCGACGACCTGTCGCTCGATCTCGACGGCTCCGTTGCCGGCTATCCGTGAAATCGAGAAGGTGGGATTGGGAGGCAGGCTTTCCTGAACGAGGTCCGCCTCCGCGAGAGCAAGTTCATTGTACGCCGCCTGAAGTCCGCGGTTGCTGAGGAGCGCAACCTGCACCGCGGTCTCGACGTTGAGCGTGCGCCGCAGGAGCCGCTTGGCGGCATCGTTGGCGACCAGCGCGTCGTCGGCGGTACGGATCGAGATCACGTCTTTCTTGATGGTGCCGCCGGCGATGTCGGCGACAGCGGTCATTCCGCCGTCCGGCGAGAATGTCGCGCAGCCCGAGAGCAGCAGAGCGGCGGACAGCGCAAGCAGCGCCGTTATGCCGCCGCGAGCGGCCGACTTGCGTCGCTCTTGGATCGGAAAGTTTTCTGTCATGGCGCGCTCCTACTGGCCGGATTTCGGCGACGGAGTTACGCGCTGGTTCTGTTCCCTCCAGCCCGAAGGGGCCGTGGGCCTCATCCTGGTGTAGGGTGCGATGCCGGACCGGTAGTTGACGCCGGCCACGCGCACGCTCGGATCCGCGGGATCGGGACCGGCCAGCGGCGCCGCGGTCTGCATGCAACCGCCCAAGGCCAATGCCGTCGCGGCCGTCCCCGCTATCGTTCGAAATCTATTGTCGAATAACTTCTCCACCACCGACCGAACGGCGGTGAGAATCGCCCCAAGCTGCGCAAGCATTTTGTTTTCCTGAACTGACGATGGACCACAGGCGCGCGAGCCCTCGACGGGCACGGCACCGCGTAGCTTCGATCAGGTCAGGTAATGGGGGGACGATAGAGCCGAGGGGGAGCGTTGTCGGCGACGTTCTGGTAGCCTTCGACATCGCACACCGCCGTCGGAGCGGCAGGCTTCACGATATCGACGACCTTCGCCGGAATAGCGGTCACGCACATCAGCCCGCAGCACTCCCCGCCGGATTTATGCGGAGCTTTTTCCGGAGCCGACTTCGAATCCGATGCCAACGACATCGAATGGTCAATGCCGCCGGAATGTGCCTGCGCAGCGGCATGATCATGGATCTGGCCGTTGTCATGCACATGCTGCGGCTCGGAATGAACATGAACCATTCCGGGAATGTGGTTCTCATCCGTCAGGCACGGGGCCGGAGCGTGGACGCCCGGCAGCGCATAGGAGATCGTCGGCGCCAGCACGCAAAGCAGATAGGCAAGGGCTACCAGCCAGCCTGCCCTCAATCGCTTCACTCTGGTCAACCTGACGAGCATTCAGACATCAACGCCTTTTCGTATCAAGACTCGGAAGCATAGCGGTGAAGCACCGTGCCGCCAAGATGGAACTTGTAGTTTCGCTCATCGGTCCGCCCGACCGATGACGGCCATCAATTCGGCGATCTTCTTCCTCTGGTCCGTCTTGTCGCCGCTCGCGATGGCGTGTTCGACGCAGTGGGAGACGTGGTCCTTCAAAACTTCCTCCTCGACCCGCCGCAGCGCGGCACGGACCGCCGAAATCTGCGTGACGACGTCGATGCAGTAGCGCTCCTCCTCCACCATCTTGGAGAGCCCGCGCACTTGGCCTTCGATCCGGCTGAGGCGTTTTTGACAGGATGCCTTGATGTCTTTTCGCATGACCCCCATATACCCCTACAGGGTACGGGTTGCAAGTAGGCATGGAGCACGAAATGGCCAGCGATCAGAAGACGATGTCCTCCGGAGGATGCGGATGTTCGTCCAAGGCCACCGCCGGGGCTGAAATTCCGGCCAAGAAGAGCGGGTGCTGCGGCGGCGGCGCTCACGACCATCATCATCACGCTGCGGCCGGAGCCGGTGTCGTCGACCCGGTCTGCGGCATGACCGTCGATCCCGAAACCAGCAAGCATCGCTCCGACTACGGAGGCGTGACCTACCATTTCTGCTCGGCCGGCTGCCGGACCAAGTTCGCCGCCGCTCCGGAGCAATACCTCAAGAAGGCAACCGTAGAGTCCGCCCCCGACGTTCCGGAGGGCACCGTCTACACCTGCCCGATGCATCCGCAGATCCGCCAGATCGGGCCCGGTAGCTGCCCGATCTGCGGGATGGCGCTCGAGCCCGATCTGGTCAGCCTCGACGACCAACCCAACCCCGAACTGGCCGACATGACCCGGCGCTTCTGGGTGGGACTCGCGCTGGCTTTGCCGGTGATTGTTCTGGAGATGGGCGGCCACCTGGTCGGCAGCCACCGGTGGATAGACCAAACGCTCTCGAACTGGATTCAGTTCGTCCTCGCGGCGCCGGTCGTGCTGTGGGCCGGATCGCCGTTTTTCGTGCGCGGCTGGCAATCCCTGGTCACCCGTAATCTCAACATGTTCACCCTCATCGCGATGGGCGTGGGCGTCGCCTTCGCCTACAGCGTCGTCGCAGCCCTAGCGCCGGGCATTTTCCCGCCCGCATTCCGGAGCCACGACGGCGCGGTGGCCGTCTACTTCGAGGCCGCTGCGGTCATTACCGTCTTGGTCCTGCTCGGTCAGGTCCTGGAGCTTCGGGCCCGCGAGGCCACCTCCGGCGCCATCAAGGCGCTGCTGGATCTGGCGCCCAAGACGGCGCGCCTGGTCGACGAGAACGGCGCGGATCGTGAGGTCCCGCTCGACGGCCTGAACGTCGGCGACAGGCTGCGGGTAAGGCCGGGCGAGAAGGTGCCGGTGGACGGCGTCATCATCGAAGGACGCTCGTCCCTCGACGAGTCGTTGGTGACCGGGGAGTCGATGCCGGTCACCAAGGAAACCGCCGACAAGGTGATTGCCGGCACGCTGAATCAATCAGGCGGGTTCGTGATGCGGGCCGAGAAGGTCGGCCGCGACACCCTGCTTTCCCAGATCGTGCAGATGGTGGCAAAGGCACAGCGGTCCCGGGCTCCCATCCAGCGCCTCGCCGACCAAGTGGCCGGTTGGTTCGTGCCCACGGTGATCGTCGTCGCCCTCCTCGCGTTCGGTGCTTGGGCGCTGTTCGGTCCGGAGCCGCGGCTCGCGTTCGGCCTGGTTGCGGCCGTCAGCGTCCTGATCATCGCCTGCCCGTGCGCCCTCGGACTCGCGACACCGATGTCGATCATGGTCGGCGTCGGACGCGGTGCCCAGGCCGGCGTCCTGATCAAGAATGCCGAGGCTCTCGAACGCATGGAAAAAGTCGACACGCTGGTCGTCGACAAGACGGGAACGCTGACCGAAGGCAGGCCGAAGGTGGTCTCAATCGTGCCCGCGGAGGGTTTCAACGAAGCGGAAATTCTGAAGCTTGCGGCGAGCGTCGAACGGTCCAGCGAACACCCGCTCGGCGACGCGATCGTGCGGGCGGCGGAAGAACGGAATCTGCCGCTTGCCGATGTTCAGGAATTCGATTCCCCGACCGGCAAGGGAGTGACCGGTAAGGTCGCCGGCAAGGCGGTGCTTCTCGGCAACGCGAATTTCATGACGTCGTCGCACATCGAAACCCGACCGCTGGAAGAGCAGGCAGAAAGGCTGCGCGGCGACGGAGCGACGGTCATCAATATCGCGGTCGACGGCAAGCTTGCCGGCATCCTCGCGATCGCCGACCCGGTAAAGCCGTCGACGCCGGAAGCGTTGAAGGCACTGGCCGCCGAAGGCATCAAGGTCATCATGCTGACCGGCGACAACCGGACGACGGCGAACGCCGTCGCGGCGCGTCTTGGCATCTCCGAGGTCGAGGCCGAGGTGCTGCCGGATCAGAAGAGCGCCGTCGTCGGCAGGCTGCAGAAGCAGGGAAGGATCGTCGCGATGGCCGGCGACGGCGTCAACGACGCGCCCGCGCTCGCGGCTGCCGACGTCGGAATCGCCATGGGGACGGGAACGGATGTGGCGATGGAGAGCGCGGGGGTGACCCTCCTGAGGGGCGACCTCGGCGGCATCGTCCGCGCCCGTCGTCTTTCCCAGGCGACGATGCGCAACATCCGGCAGAACCTGTTCTTCGCCTTCGTCTACAACGCGGCGGGAATCCCGATCGCCGCCGGCATCCTGTACCCGACGTTCGGATTGCTGCTGTCTCCCGTCATCGCCGCGGCTGCCATGGCTCTCTCCTCGGTGAGCGTCGTCGGCAACGCGCTACGGCTTCGGACCGTCGAGATATAGGCGACTGCGAGCTCGCGGCGTCCGCGATCTCTTGCGTGAACTACTGCGGAAGGCCGCCACAACATGACACGCAAGTACGAAAAGGATGTGGAATGCCTGATCGTCGGAGGTGGCCCCGCCGGACTGACCGCCGCGATCTATCTGGCGAGATACCGCCGAAGGATTGCGATTGTCGACGGCGGTAGCAGCCGTGCCGCACTGATTCCCGTCAGCCATAATTATCCCGGCTTCGCGAACGGGATCAGCGGCCCCGACCTCCTGAAGACGCTGCGGTCCCAAGTGCGGGAATTCGGCGTCTCGATACACGACGGCCAGGTGACGGACCTTCGCCGCTCGGACCGCGGTTACGTTGCGATCTTCGAAGCATCGGAAATTCGCGCAAGTCGCGTACTGGTCGCGACGGGCATCGTGGATAAGACTCCGGATCTGTCGGGCCTCGACGGGGCCGTATCGGACGGGGCGATACGCTATTGTCCGGTCTGCGACGGTTATGACGTGCGGGGCCGCAAGGTCGCCGTGCTCGGCCGTACGCGGGAGTGCTTCGAAAAGGCGCTCTTCATGCGCACGTATTCCCGCGACGTGACGATGCTCGACATCGGCGACCCGTCGGATGCCGGCAATGAAGCTGCTTCGGCGCTTGCGGCGGCCGGCGTCCGTCGCTCCACCGCACCGGTAGTCGGGCTGCAGCGCGACGGGCATGGCATCGCCGCCCTATTTCGCGGCGGTCATCGCGAGACTTTCGACACGCTCTATCCCGCGCTCGGCTGCAACGTGCGTTCCGAACTGGGGCTGCGGCTTGGAACGCAGCATAATGCGTCCGGCTGCTTCAGGGTCGACGAGCACCAGCGCACCACCGTCGACGGGCTGTATGCCGCAGGAGACGTCGTATCGGACCTCCATCAGATTGCGGTCGCTACCGGGCATGCCGCGATTGCTGCCACGCACATCCACAAATCATTGCCCCGCAATTTCTGTTGACGGAGCCGGTGTGCGCCCCTCAAGGTACGCGCAGGCTCACTGGACCGGGCCTCCGAGCGTATCTCCAATCCGTCCCCCAACGAACTTGTGCAGTTCTTGCGAAAAGCCATGGTCTATCCGGCAAGCATCCGCTGCACGACGCGGTCACGGAAGATGAACGCGTGCGTGAAGGCCGCGATGACGTGGACACCGATGGCGAGGAGCAGACCCCATCCGGCTGCTTGATGCCAGCCGCCGACCAGGCGGCCGGCGGCCGATCCGGGGGCGGTCAGCGTGGGTAGGAGCACTCCGGAAAACAGCGGTAACTGCCAGCCCCGGAACGACGCAAAGAACCATCCGCTCATGGCGGTTGCAAAAACCAGTCCGTAGAGAAGCCAGTGAACGCTCGCCGACGTGAGGCGCTGCCAACGAGGCAGCGCCTCCGCAGGCGCGACGGGGTGGAAGAGCCGCCAGACAAGGCGCAGCACGATCAACATCAGGATGACAAGCCCGATGGCGATATGCAGTTTCATTGCGTTCCGGGAGCCATGCCCCGCCGGATGTCGGGCATCAGCCAACCGACCGGAAACTGCACTGCGAGCAGCGCCGCGATCAGCCAATGCAAGACCTTCGCGGTCTTTCCGTAAGCGGGTTGTCTTTTCATGCTTGATACTGGTCTCGGTAATGAAGGGGATCGGCCGCAGGCCTAGTCGGCCTTCTTCTCGGCCTTCTCTGCGGCTTCCACGATGTCGCCGTCGGTGAACAGAATGCCCTTGAGGATCTCCCGCCACTCCTTCTTGCGCCGAAGCAAGAATTCGAGATCCATGCCGAAGTGCTTGAACTCTTCTTTCTGCGCATTTTCCATGATCGCGCGAGCTTCCTTGTCCTTTTCAAGCGAGATGCGCTGCTCATACCAGCCGATCGCCTCGGCTTCTTCGACGAGGCCGGTGATCATCCGCGCAAAGGTGCGCGTCTCCGGGGAGAGTTCTGCAGCAGGTTCGTGATACTGTTCAGTCGCCATTTTTCGTTCCTACGTCTGGTTTGCGAAGGTGAATGTTGGTCTTTGCGTCGCCCGTTTCCGGCGGCTCGACCGGTTAGGCCGGATGTCGTCCTGCCCGCTGAGGCAACAACGCGATGCATCCGACGATGAATACCGCGAGCACGGCGGACGCAGCGTACCTACTCAATGCCATCCCGCCGTTGGAGAGCGGCTTGTCCAGGAAATCACCGACAGTTGCACCGAGAGGGCGCGTGAGGATGAAGGCGGCCCAGAACAGGAAGGTGCGCGACATGTTCGTCCAAAAGTAGGCCGCGCCGACGATCGCCAGCGCGGCTCCGAACACGACGGCGCCGCCGCTGTAGCCTAGTCCCGTAGAGTCCGCCATCCAGTCGCCGAGAGCGGTGCCGAGAGTCTGTGAGAACATGATGGTCGCCCAGTAGAACACTTCTGCCTTGGGCGTGGTGACGCTTTCCACCGAGACGGTCCCGAGCGAGCGGTACCAGACCGCAAGCGATAGCAGCAGGAGAGCGAGGAGGATCGAGCTGCCGCCGAGATATCCGATGCCGAGGGACCGGTCCACGAAGTCGGCAAGCGTCGTTCCCGCCGTCGTCGTGGCCACGATGACCGCCCAATAGAGGAACGGATGAAATTTCCTGGCGCTTATCTGCGCCGCAACGGCGGCGACGAAGAGGGCCGCGAAGATCGCCGTGCCGACGAGATAACCCAGATGCATCGACATCGTCACCGCATCGCCGCCGGTTTCCCCGAGCGTCGTCGCGGCGATCTTTATGATCCAGAACCCGAGCGTGACTGCGGGCACCTTGCTCAAGCTTTCGCGAAGTTGGTCTTTCATGAATGGTTGCTTTCGGTTCGGGCGCATTTGTTGTTGGCGCGGCATTCGGCCTATGACCGGCCGGCAAGGCGGTCCATCGTGGCGACGACTTCGTCGACCGCGGACTTGCAGGCGGCGAGGTCCGGCGAGGCGGCCCGCACGGCGGTGAGCGCACGGTCGATGGCCTTGTCGAGTGTGTGCCAGTCCGCAGCCGCCCGCGGCTTCAATCCGGCTTCCGCCTCGTCCCATGACGTCTCGAGATCCTTCAGGCGCGCCTTCGCCCCGGCCAGGTCGCCCTTGTCTAACAGCGCCTTGCTGTCGGCGACGACGTTCCGAAAGGAAGTGAGATCGCCCAATTTGGACGAAGCGGCCTGCGCCCGCGTAAGGTCGGCGACGATCAAAGGTGGCGACAGGATTGCGACCGACAGCGGGCCTGCACCAAGCAGCGCCGACAGGACGATCCTATGAAAGGTTTTTTCTGCAGACATGTTCGAACTCCATTTTCGGTAGGTCTGTGTTGAGGTTCAAGCGCGTTCGTCCGCGGCGACCGAGCGGTCGTGCAGGGTGAGGAACGCGACAAGCGCAACGATGGCGGTGAGAAATCCGAGGCTGGTGTAGACCGAACCGAGACCGAGCCCGCCATATTCACGCGATTGCGAAAGCAGGTCGCCGAGCGAAGCGCCGAGAGGCCGTGTCAGGATGTAGCCGAGCCAGAAGCACAGCACCGCGTTTGCGCCGAGATAGTACGCGGTCGTGACGACCGCGATCATCGCGCCGAACACCATGACGCCCAGGTTGAATCCAAGACCCACGGCCTCGGTTGCGAGATCGCCGGCCGCCGTGCCCAGCGCGAACGTGAAAAGGATGGCGGTCCAATAAAAGAGCTCGCGCCGTGCCGTGACGATCGTGTGGATCGAGAGCGTACGCTCCGCGGCGTACCAGACGGCAAAAGTCGCAGCCAATGTTGCGGCGAATATCGGCGTGCTGACATAAAGGCTCACGCCCATGCCGTCGGTGAGCGCGTCCGTGATCTGGGTCCCGACGACGCTGACGAGCACGACGGACAGCCAGTAGATCCAGGGGACGTAGCGCGACATCTTCATCTGAAGCGTCAGCGCCGCAACCAGCAGCGTCAGGGTGATGCCGTCCGTCACTGCGGTGCCGAGTCCGACATGCACCGCCAGATAGTCGGCCCCAGTCTCGCCCACCGTCGTGGACATGATCTTGATCGCCCAGAACGCGAGCGTCACCTGTGGAACCTTGTTGAGGGCTATCCCGGCCCGGGCTGTCGCGAAATCCATTTCTTTTCCCTTCGCAGGGCCGTCGGTATTCGTGCGCCCTCCCTCATCGTTAGGGTTGTCGACTTAGCGACGACTTAGAGGATGCGCCGTCGTCAGGCTGGATCGGCTAAGCTGCCGCTAAGTGGCCTGAGCCAGACGGGACGGGGGCACTTTCTGGAGAACGCACATGAACAAGCTGAAGACGATCGTTTGCGCCGCCGCCGTCATGACCTCGGCGGCGGCTCTCGCGGACAATGCCAAGACGGCGTCCAACGATGCGGGGCCCATCGCGCAAGCCAAGATATCGCTGGGAGCCGCCATCGCTGCCGCCGAGAAACACACCAACGGCAAGGCGGTCCGTGCCGAATACGAAAAGGGCAAGGACGGCCGGTGGGGATACGACGTCGAAGTCGCCAGTGGCACCGACGTGTTCGACGTGAAGGTCGATCCGGACGCCGGCACGGTCATCGCATCGACCAAGGATGCGGCGGACGCCGATGACGAGGGTGACAAGGCCGATTGATCCCCCCTACGCTCCATCAGGCGGCCGGCGGCGGAGGGCCGCCGCCGGCCGCAATGGAACTGAACATGCGTATTCTTCTGATAGAAGACGACCGGATGATCGGAGCAGCCGTGACCCAGGCGCTCAAGGACGCCTCATATGCGGTCGACTGGGTCACGGACGGGGAAACCGCGATCGAGGCGGCCCGCGCGGAGACCTACGACCTCGCATTGCTGGACCTGGGCCTGCCGCCTCCGGAGGGGAGCGAAGTCTTGAGGCAATTCCGCAAGACCGGACGTCAGTTGCCCGTGATCATCGTGACGGCGCGCGACGCCATCGACGACCGGATTCACGGGCTCGACCTCGGGGCGGATGACTACATCGTCAAGCCGTTCGAGATCCGTGAACTGCTCGCGCGCATGCGGGCGATACTCAGGCGGCAAGGAAGCGGTAGTTCCGCCGTCCTGAGCAACGGCGCGATCAGCCTGGATCCCGCAACCCATGAAGTGGCCCACGCCGGCGAGACATCGCGGTTGACGGCACGCGAATTCGCACTGCTGCAAGCGCTCCTGCTGCGGCCCGGCACCATCCTGTCGCGCGTGGATCTTGAACGGCATATCTACGGCTGGAACGAGGAGGTCGAGAGCAATGCCGTCGAATTCCTGATCCACGCGATACGCAAGAAGCTCGGCGCTGCGGCGATCCGCAACGTCAGGGGCGTCGGATGGATGGTGGACCGCCCATGCTGATTTCGTCGCTGCGCGGTCGCCTGTTCGCGGGGCTCACCGTTTTCGTCGTCGGGACGGGGGTCGCAGCGGGTTACCTGGCCTTCAGATGGGCGTTCGAGGAGGCGATCGAACTTCAGGATGCCATCCTGCTGCAGGTCGGTTCGCTGGCGTCGAAAAGTCACCTGACCGACCTTCCGGCCGAAGGGAGCATCGACGGCGAGGCGCGGGTCGTCATCGACGAACTGACGCCGCGGCCCGGCGATCCCGCGCCGGCAGGTTCGCTTCCCCGCCTGCCGCAGGATCTTCCCGACGGCCTCCAGACGATCAAACGCGGTGCGGAGCAGTGGCGGATCCTGGTCCGGACGCGGAAGGACGGAAGCCGCGTCGCGGTCGGCCAACCGACGGCCAATCGCGATGAAGTTGCGCAGGACAGCGCGCTGCGGACCATCGTGCCCCTTGGCCTGCTCGTTCCGGGCCTCATGCTCCTGATCGGCATCGTCATCGATCGAAGTCTGCGTCCGCTATCGAGGCTGGCGGAGCGTCTGGACGCGAAGCAATCGGCCCATCTGGAAAAGCTGCCGACGGACGGCATCCCGAAGGAATTGCTTCCGTTCGTCGCCTCCATCAACCGTCTCCTCGACCGCATCGGGACGATGTTCGACAAACAGAGACGGTTCGTCGCCGATGCGGCGCACGAACTTCGCAGTCCCATCACCGCGCTTTCGGTCCAAGCCGAAAACCTGGAGCGTGCCGGACTTTCGGAAGACGGACGGGTCCGGCTGGATTCCCTCAAGGCGGGAATTAGGCGAACCGCTCACCTGCTCGAACAGCTTCTCGCGCTCGCCAGATACGACGCGGACGTAGACGCGGAAATGCCGGATAGCGAGTTCGACCGCATCGTCAAGGAGGTGGTCGCCGACCTTCTCCCGGTCGCTCCGGAGCGTTCGATCGACCTGGGATTCGCACGGATCGAAAACGTTTCGGTGCGGGGCGATCCCGTAGCCTTGGCGATGCTCGTTCGAAACCTGATCGACAACGCTCTTCGCCACACTCCGGCGGGCGGTCGGGTGGACGTGAGCCTGTTTCGCCAAGGTGAGGCTGTCATCCTCCAGGTCGTCGATACCGGACCGGGCATTCTGAGCGCGGAGATCGACCGGATCTTTGAGCCGTTCTTCCGCGGAAGCCGCTCGCGTGGCGACGGGACCGGCCTCGGTCTCTCGATCGTGCGGCGCATCGCCGAACGGTGTCACGGTTCAATCCGGCTCGAGAATGTGGGACCGCCCGATGGACCCGGTCTAAGCGCCTGCGTCACTTTTCCTGCCGTTTCCGAGACGACGTCCCAAGCGTAGTTGCCAACGTATCCATCTACAACGAGTTCTGGCCTTTGGCCTTCATCGACAGACGTTCCGGCCTTTCATTATTTCGATTCTTGGCTTTACATCCCTGGCGACGGGGCGAGGAGGCAAGGTCCGCCGCATCTCGCGTCGACTAGACCACCGTCCCGAACAACCTGCCTATTACGGCGGTGGTGGCGAGGGCAAGCGCTCCCCAGAACGTCACGCGTATCGTTGCACGCAGGATGTGGGCGCCACCCGCCTTCGCTCCGACCGCGCCCAAAAGCGCGAGGAAACCCAAGGACGCGGCGGACACGACCGGAACCAACACGCCCGCGGGCGCGATAACCACCATCAGCAAGGGCATGGCCGCTCCGATCGAGAACATGGCCGCCGATGCAAGCGCAGCCTGAACGGGCTTGGCCGCCGTAGCCTCGGATATTCCGAGCTCGTCGTGGGCATGCGCTTTCAATGCGTCCTTGGCCATAAGCTGCTGAGACACCTGCCGTGCCAACTCGCGTTCGAGACCCCGTTTGACGTAAATATCGGTCAACTCTTCGAGTTCGGATTCCGGGTTCTCACTCAGCTCCCGGCGTTCGCGCGCCAGATCGGCGACTTCGGTGTCGGACTGAGAACTGACTGAGACATATTCTCCGGCCGCCATAGACATCGCGCCCGCAACAAGCCCTGCAATCCCAGCAATCAGCACGTCGTGCGGAGCTGCTGCAGCCGCAGCGACCCCCACAATGAGGCTTGCGGTGGAGATGATCCCGTCATTGGCTCCCAGTACCGCGGCCCGCAGCCACCCGATTCGATAGATAAGATGGTCTTCCGGATGTTGATGGAGACGGATCATTCCGCTGTTTCCTGTCTGATGGTTTCGAGTCGAACGCACGGTAAAATGCTTTCGTCGATCTCAATCACCCTCGTCGTCAAATCCCACGCCGATCCGCCGTTCCTTCCGCCAAATCACATGGCAGGCCCGCCGGACCCGATCAGTCTCGATCACCAGGACGAACCGATGCGGAATGCCGACCGGGCTCTCCACTTCCAATGCCGCGCCCGTTCGCGAAATGTTGCGGACGGTGCAGTCGATCACGGCGCCGTCGAACAGTATCTTCCCGGCTTTTAAAACGCGATGTCGCGATGCTTTCCGCTTGTCGTTCATCTCAAGCACCAAAGTAGTTTGACAAAAGATCGAACGTCGCTCGCCTTCATCGGCGCCGGCACAAGTTGCTTGCGATCGACCAGCCGAAAAGATGCTCGCCCCAAATCGTGAGGCGCGCGCCGATCGTCCGTCCCACGGGCGACGAGACAGTCAACGACGATGCCGCGGCGACGCCCGCAGCGCCGACGATGTCCAATGGGTAATGGGTGCCGAGGTAAATGCGGGCCCAGCCCACGGAGAGGCCGAGGAAAACGGCGCATGCCCCGGCACGACGTGAAGGTATTGAGGCGGATGCCCAAAGTGCGAAGCCTAGCGCGAAGAGCAGGGTGCTGTGATCGCTTGGAAACGAGCTATCCGGAGCGTGATTGAGAAAATTGCGGGTCTGCAGAATCGCGAAAGGACGGGGATGCATCCAAAGCGATGAAATGGCGACCGCCAACGCCAGCGCCAAAAGCGTCGACAGGCCCGCATCGACGGCGGCCCGCCGCTCCGCATGCGTCCCGAAAATCCACAGGAGGGCGAGCATGAACGGGCCGAGGTACACGGCCGATTGAGCCAGCAGCATCGCGAAGTTGAGTTGCGCTCCCGTAAGCGTCGGAGCCGCCGCAATCGCTTCGAAAAGGCGATTATTGAACGTTTCGAACATTTAGGATCCGGATGGCGGCCATGAGTTGCGGCTCGAAACACCCGTCCAGACTTAGGGCAGAATGAGGAACCGGCCGCGGGGGACGCGCCGTCACGATCGAGCGACGTACCGGGCGCGGTCGCTCGCTACAATCGACGACGAACCGGTCCGATTTCGCAGGTCTCCGGCCGAAGCCATCGGTTTCAATGAGGCCGCCGGAGAAATCGGTCGAAACGTCTTTGCCATGGTGCTTTCCGATTTTCCCGGCCGGTGCTCGAGAACATCGCCGGCGCCGCAGCACCACCTCGGAGTCGCGGAGGATCGACCCGGCCTGAACGGCCAGGCTTGCGGCGCGCAAAAGGGTCAATCTTTCGGGGGGCGCCTCTTCCTCACGCCCTCGCCGGTCTGCCCATCGGGAAAGATGAACTCGATGGAGTAATGATCCTCCATTGCTTTCCGGATGGCGTCGTGGACGGCGCGGCGGCGGGCGTCGAGACGTCCTTCGGGAGCGGCTTCGATCTTGATCAACGTCCGCGTGCTGACGTTCACAAGCTCTCCGAGTTTTGCCTGCGAAATATTCAGGAGGCCGCGCGCCGCCCTGATCATCGCCGCGCTTATCGGGGGATCTTCGATGGATTTTGTTTTCGCCAATGGGAGAGCCTCGTTAACGGGGAATTAACCTTAACAAATTTTTCCTTCACATAATAGGAAGGAAAACTTGCTTCTGCGATCTTGCTGCGGCATGATGATCCCAACGCAGAAGGAGCAGTCATGTACTACCAAGAATATATCGGAAGCGCGGCTTGGCGGACCAACCCGGTCCGCTTGCGCGAATTCGAAGCCGCGCGCTTCGAATGCCGCCTGTGTCCGGCCGCCGCATCCGACGGCACGCCGCTGGAGGCGCACCACCGCACCTACGAACGGTTCGGCTGCGAGGCCGACGGCGACCTCACCGCACTTTGCAGGAACTGCCATCATCAGGTGACGTCGTTTCAGCGCGCCGGGCGTTACGCGCTCATCGCCCCGCTGCGAGCCGATGTCCGGCGCCTGACGGTCAGCGTGCCTTTGTTCGACCCGACGCGCATGGAGCCGGTCCGATGACCGCGGAGAAGGTCCGGCTGCGTCTCACCGGCACGCGTCCGCTGCTGATGCACAGTTCGCGGTTGTCGGATCCGCTCGACCCGGTCACGAAGAGGCTCGCCAAGCTCACCGGAAAGCGACCGAAGACCGAAGCCGACCACATCGAGATCGGACGCATCGAGTGGCACGGCGGACTCTGGCTTCACAACGGATTGCCGTGCATCCCGGCCGAGGCCTTGCAATCGACGTTCAAGTCGGTTGCCAAGACCGAGCGGCGTGGCCAGCAGGCAAAGGCCGGGATCCTCATCGAGGCGCCGGCGCTGCTCGAGTACGGCGGTCCGACAGACATGGATGAGTTGTGGCGCGACGAGCGCTTCAGTCTGCGGGTACCGGCGAAGGTCGGCAAGGCGAGGACGATCAGGACGCGTGCACGGTTTCCGGAGTGGAGCGTGGAATTCGAAGTTTGGTTCCTGCCCTCGCTGGTCAACCGGGCGGACGTGCTGACCACCTATTCCACGGCCGGGTTCCTGTTCGGGTTGGGAGATTGGCGGCCCAACTACGGAACGTTCCTGGTGGAGGAAGTCAAATAGCAGCTTGGGGGGCGTGGCCCGGCGAGGCATGGCACCGTCCGGCGTGGCAACCAGGGAGAGCCCGTAACAGGGCTCTCCCATCCAAGGCAATCGAGAACGGCGAGGATCGTCAACGTGCCCTTCGGCGCGGACGGGAGAGGCTTGCGTGATGACTACGGGAAACAAGATGACGAACCAGTCGAGCCACGGCCATCGTGGCCGCGAAGCCGGCATGGACGTCGCTGCGAACGGCGATAGCTGCGAATGGCCGCGCGCGCTTCTTCTGTGGCGGACGGTGCCGGCGCACGGCTTCGATTTCATGCGCCGCGCCGCCGTGACCGAATGCATGCGCCGCACCTCGTCCACCATCGACGTCTGGCGTAAGGCCGTCGGCGGCGACGCCGCGAGCGCGATGGGCATGGCGCTCCGCATGGAAATTCCGTCCGAGATCACCGCCCGCACCGATTTCGTGATGACCGTGCTTCTTAACAGCGCGTTGCGCGGCAGCGCGGGCGCCTCGCTGGTCCTGTCATATCTGCTGCGCCGCATGCCGATCGACCGCGTGCTCCGCAGCCGTCTCGCGACGTCCTGGCTGGCGCACAACTTCCGGACTGCGTGGCCCGAACTCGACCGCGGTCGGACCGGACGGCTCGGCGGCGCCCGCCAAGGGGAGGATTCGAAGTGAGGCTCCAGATCCTTTCTGACCTGCACGTGGAATTCTACGGCACCACGTCCATCCCGCCGTGCGTCGAAGGCACCGATCTCGTCATCGTCGCCGGCGACACCTGCCAGGGACTCGTCAAGGCGATCGAACTGCTGCGGCGCGCGTTTCCCGACGTCGAGGTCGCGACCGTCGCCGGCAACCACGAATATTACGGCTACGAACTGCCGTCCGAACTCGAAGCGGGCCGCGTCCGGGCCAGGGAACTGGGCGTGCATTTGCTTGAGAACGACGTCGTCATGATCGGACGCGCGCGCATCGTCGGGTGCACTCTTTGGACCGACTACTGCCTCTTCGGCGCCGGCTTGCGCGAGGCTGCGATGCGCACCGCCGCCGACGGGCTGCTGGACCATAAACGGATCAAGTGGCGTAAGGATCCGTGGGCGCGGTTTCGGCCGCAGGAAGCGGCCCTGCTGCACGCGCAGTCCAGGCAGTTTTTGGAGACGGTACTCCCGCAGCATCATGACGGGCCGACGATCGTCGTCGCGCACCACGCCGTGACGCTCGATGCCGTGGCGCCGCAGTTTCAGCGCTCGTTGTTGAGCGCGGCCTACGCCTCCGAACTCCTGCCGCTGGTCGACCGCCACCAGCCCGAAGTTTTCGTGACGGGCCACACGCACTTCTCGATGAATTTGCGCCGCGGCCGCACCAGGCTGTTGAGCAATCCCCGCGCCTATCCGGGCGAAAACCGCTCGTTCGACCCCGCCTTCACCATGGAGATCTCCGATGCATGAACTGCTGCGCCTCTTCGCCATACTCTGCATGTCGCAGGTGCATCCGCCCTAGCGATGTCCGGCCCCCGACGATGAAGCCAACTTCACCATGGAGACCACGATGTCCGAACCCCGAAGCCGTTTCGCCATAGTCCGCACGCCGCAGGTGCACCCGCCCTAGCGGACGAGTTCGATCAGTACCCAAAGGAAGACTGCCGTGACGCGTAAGCAAACTAGCAAAAGCAAAACGAAAAAGGCCGGCGGCCGCAGCCGTACCGCTAAACCGGAAGACGGCGCCGCCGCGCCGGCGGAGATGCACGCCGGCGGCGCGGCGGCGACCGCAGCCCTCGGTCCCCTGGAGTCCGCCGTCTACCGGAGCGACTGGCGCGCGTCGCTGAAATACCGCGACCACGTCGCCGTCGTGTCGGCCCGGCGGGAGCACGAACTGATGGTCAAGCAGCTTCAGGAGCAGGCCATGGCTGCCGTCGCGAAATCCTCCGCGGCTGGCAAGACGGGCGCGCGCAGTTCGTTCGCCGCTCTGCGCCGGCGCGCGGCCGAGGACATCGAGGATGAGGACATCGACACCGGCCGGTCGGTGAGGACGGCCCCCGAGCCGGTCACCGCCGGTCGCGTCGCGGCGCGTCTGCTGTTCGCACGGCAGATCGATGCGCGGCCGGGACTCGCTGAGGCAATTCGAAACGGCTCGCCGGTGGTGCTCGTCGATGTTCCGTATGCCGAACTGTTCAACAGGCTGATCCGCAACTGGAAGGACGTGGTCCTTCCGCCGTCGACGCGCTATCTGCAGGCCGCCGCCGGCGGCGCCGTCGGCGACCGCGAGCAATACGACGCGGTGTACTTCGTCGCCAAGGAAGCCATCAAGCCCAGGGATCGCGACGGCATGCAGGACATGGCGCTCGCGGTGGTGTCGCTGGCGTTGCCGGTGTTCGCCTTCTCGCCGCTCGGAGCGACGCATCTGCCGGAGGCGCTCCTGCGCGCCTCGCGGCACCGGATCGAAATTCCGCGCCTCGACCCCGACACGATCGCGCGCACCGTCAGGATCGTGACCGGCCGGCCATGCCGCGACGTGCTCGATGCGACCACTGCGGCCACGCTGGGTCCGGACGAACTCGTCATCGCGGTGCGTTTCGACCGGTCGCCGGAGGAATGCATGGCGGAGTTGCGCCGCCTTGCCGCGGACAAGACCACTACGCCGAGCGCGAGCGACCTTACGCTGGACCAGTTGCACGGGATGGATGAAGCCGTCGCATGGGCTCGCTCGACCATCGTCGATCTCGCGGCCTGGAAAAGGGGCGAGATCGGCTGGGACGCTGTCGACTACGCCGCCGTTTTGAACGGGCCGCCGGGTACCGGCAAGACCACCTTCTGCCGTCTGTTTGCGGAAGCCGCCGGCATTCCGATGGTGAGCGCGACGCTCGCGCGATGGCAATCTTCGGGGGAGGCGCACTTAGGTCATTTGTTGCGTGCGATGAGACAGGATTTCGAAAAGGCACGTTCGCAAATTCCGTGCGTGATGTTCATCGACGAAGTGGATTCTTTTCCTAACCGCGCGACGCTGACGCATGCCCACAAGGACTATCAAATTGAGGTGGTGAACGCGATTCTTGCCGAGATCTACGCGCACCCCGGATTGATTTTCCTGGCCGCGTCAAACGACATCACGCGTTGCGACCCCGCGCTGGTACGCGCCGGGCGTCTCAACCGCATCATCCAGGTGCCACTGCCGGATTTGGCCGACCTCGGGAAGATGTTCCGGGTGAGGCTCGGACAGGACCTTGCCGGCGCCGACCTCGACGAAGTTTGCGAACTGGCCTTGGGCGGCGCCGGCGCCGATGTCGAGCGCGTCGTCAAGGACGCGCGCCGGTATGCCCGCCACCAGGAAAGGCCGCTTGCCGCCGCCGACCTCCTCAAGGCGGTCGTCGCCGAGGACGATCGTCCGGAAACATTGAAGCGACGTGCCGCCGTCCACGAAGCCGGGCATATCCTGATGGATGTACTTTTCTACGGTCCGGACAATGTGCACGCCAACATCACCGCAATGGGCGGCAACGGCGGCGCCGTCGTCAGGACCGATGGGCCGAGGCTCGTCGGCGACTACGAAGACTACTTTCTGCGGCTGCAGATGCTGTTGGCCGGGCGAACCGCGGAGGAGGTCGTGTTTGGGCGGGCCAGCCACGGCGCCGGCGGCTCGGCCGGATCCGACCTCGAACGCGCAACCGGCGTCGCCGCCGCGATGGTCGCTTCTTTCGGTTTGACGGGGCCGCGGCCCCTGCTTTACCTCGGCGCCCGCCACCAGCGCGACGAATTGTTGGCCTATGCCGACGTGCGTCAAGCCGTCAATGAGGAGTTGACCAAGGCGGCCGGGGCCTGCCGGCTCCTGCTGGAAGCTTACCGGCCGGCGCTCGATGCGGTCGCCGAACGTCTGATGGCGGCCGGGCGCATTGACGGCGCGGCGGTCGCCGACGCCATTCGGCGACACCCGTCGGTTTCCGCTTCGGGTCCCGGGCCGGCTGCGCGGCAGGAACGGAATCTGCCGCCCGAAGCCCCTGCATTCCTCGGACTTCATCATGCCGGCGGTGCGGCGTCGGCTCCGCGCCCGGACGCGGGAGCCGAACCTGCTTCGCCCGCGGCGGGCGGAACGTCACCGGCAGGGGGCGTTCGATGAATTCTCTCAATTGCGCCGGCCCGGCTCCGGAGGAGGCACCGACGCCGGATGCCATCGGGACGAGGTGCTTGGACCGCGAATCCTTGGAACACATGGCCGCGCGTCTGGAAGCGAGCGGGAGCTACCGAATCCTTCGGCGGCTGGAGCCTCGCGCTAACTACCACGATTACGACGGCACCCCGACACGGCGGGGCGTGTTCGTCGACGTCGAGACCACCGGTTTGGATCCCAGAACGGACGAAGTCGTGGAGCTCGCGATGCTGCCGTTCGACTTCAGCAGCGACGGCAGGATCTTCGCGGTGCACGAACCCTTCTGCAGGTTTCGAGATCCGGGTCGGCCGATCCCCGCCGCCGTCACGGCGCTGACGGGCGTCTCCGACGCGATGGTCGCCGGCGCATCGATCGACGCTGCGGAGATCGAGGCCTTTCTCGGACCCGCAGCGCTTGTGGTCGCCCACAACGCCGCCTTCGACCGGCGTTTCCTGGAGAGGCTGTGCGGCGCGTTCGCGACGCTGCCGTGGGCGTGCTCATGGGCCGAGGTGCCTTGGGCGGACGAGGGTTTCGATAGCGCGAAACTAGCCCATCTGGCGGCGGCGCAGGGCTTCTTCCACGAAGGTCATCGCGCCGTGCATGATTGCCGTGCCGGCATCGAGATCCTTTCCCGTACTTTGCCGCGCAGCGGCCGGTCCGCCCTTGGCGTCCTGCTGGAGTCGGCCCGCCAGCCGCGCTGGCGAGTCTCGGCGGTGCGGGCACCGTTCGAGCGCAAGGACTCCCTGAAGCGCCGCGGCTACCGGTGGTACGACGGGAGCGACGGCCGGGCACGGGCCTGGAATGTCGATGTTGCCGACCACGCGCTCGAAACCGAACTGGCGTTCCTCCGAAGTGAGATCTACCGCCGCCACGACGCGGCCATCGACGCGCGGCCCATCAGCGCCTTCGAGCGCTATTCCTGTCGCGCCTGACGGCCCTGAAGTTGGAGAATCGCGATGCCGAGAACAGCAGCGACCGACCGGGTCACGACCAGGCCTGATCCCTCGCAATGGAGGGACGACGAGATCATGACGCTCCGCGAGGCGGCGGCGCTGTTCTGGCCGGACGGTCCCTTTTCGGAGCGGACGCTCCGCACGGCCGTGCGCGACGGGCGGCTTCCGATCTCGCAGGTCGCGGGAAAATTCTTCGTGACCAAGGCCGCGCTGCGGGTTCTGTCGGTGTGCGAACCCCTCCGCCCGGTACCCCATGGCGCCGCCGCACTCCGAGGGGGCGGTGGCTTTGAGAACGATTTGGCCGCAATCCGGCGCATGCGCGAAAGCTAAGTTGCGCGGCTCGGCCGGATTGAAGAGTCTCCCTGCCGCAAGCGCCCCAAAGATGCGCCCGGCATGAAGCTCATGCGCCAACAATTCCATTTCCGAACGCGTCTCTGACCGCCCGGATACTTGGCGACCGCCTCGACGTGCGCGTTCGGGGCGCTATATCACGGCGTTGCTGATGGCGCCGGCCGGCCAGTTCTGTCCGTTAGGTCCTTGGTGCATCGTACCTTCCATCATTGACGATAGTCACGGCGAACTCTGCCGCCGTGTAGATGCGTCCGTCGCCGATGATGCTGACGAACGGAATTCCCTGGTCCAGAAAGTCTACGGCGGTCTCCAACGCGTGCTTTCTGGTTTCTCTGACTACCTTTATGATCCCGCCCGTCTCTCGGGGCTTACCCTGTACAATGAACACTGTTTACGCCTTTGCTTCGCGCCAGGCAGGCAATCTACGATGGCGGTTGGATCGAAGTGAGTCTAGCGAGTTGCCCCCCGATTGTCGAAAGACCTTCAGTGGGCGTCACCAACCGGCTCCGCCATGTGAAATTCCTGAATGTCCTCTTTGCCGTTTGCCGACAAAATAAGCCGCGCGTTGAATTCGTGCGGTTCGGCCGGGGCCGCCCCGCTCTCGAGTGTGGAAAGATCTCCCGACGACGGCGCAAGAACGAGGGTTTCCGGTCCTGCGGCGCGATCGATCACCACGACCGCCTTCAACCCATCGGTCCGCCGGCTCAGTGTCAGCCGCATCCGCTCTCCCGCCGGCGTGCCGGCAATCGAAAGCTCCCCATCCGCAAGTTCGCTGCGGACTTCGAATGGCCGCGGAGCGTCGTGCTCCCGCGGTATCTGGGCGTCGTCAGTCGTCGACGACACCCGGACGCTCGCAACGGAGAGCGCGGGCACGTGCTCGAGCATCTCATGCCGGAGGTTTTCGGCCAAACGGTCTGCGTCGATCATCGGCATGTTGCCGGGGACGCGCACGCCGATGTCGGCGAGCAGGCGGTGTCCCAGCCAACGCGCCTTGACGTCGAGCACCTGGCGGACGCCTTCGACGTGGCCGGCGGCATGCCTTATCTCGTCGGTGACCGCGGGGTCGACGCCGTCGAGCATCCGGACGAATACCGCCTTGGACGATTGCCAGACGATGCCGAAGATGGCGATGGTGATGAGAAGTCCGACAATCGGGTCCGCCAGCGGAAATCCCAGCCACACGCCGATCGCACCCAGGACGACGGCGAGACTTGTGAAACCATCGGTGCGGGCGTGATAGCCGTCGGCGATGAGCGCGGCACTGTTGATCTCGCGCCCGATCCGGATCCGAAAGACCGCCACGGCTTCATTCCCCAGAAACCCAATGACGCCGGCGGCCACCACCCAGGGAATGAAATCGATGCTTTGCGGATGGATCAGGCGGTCGACCGCTTCGTACCCCGCGAAGACGGCGCTGAACAGGATGATCGCCACGATGACGACGCCCGCCAAGTCCTCGACCCGTCCGAGACCATAGGTGAAAGTCTTGCTCGGCTTGCGGCGCGCCAAGACAAAAGCGACCCAGAGGGGAATCGCGGTAACGGCATCGCCGACGTTGTGAATGGTGTCGGCCAGGAGCGCCACGCTGCCCGAAATCACGACGACCACAAGCTGCAGGACGGACGTGATCGCCAGCACGACGAACGACCACTTGATGGCCCAGATCCCCTTTGTCGTCGTCGCGATTGTGGGGTCTATCGATCCGTGCGTGTGGCCATGACCCTTGCCGTCGGCCGGGCCGTGGCCGAGCCCCAGCGATTGCCCTTGGGGCGACATTCCGAACCAGTCCTGGATTTGCTTCAACATGTCGTACCTTCGGTTTCTATTCGGCAGCGCGGCTGGGGATGAATGCGCTGACGGGTTTCGTCTGTGCTTGGGCGGATGCGAAATAGGAGTAGAGCGCCGGCAGCGCCAGCAGCGTCAGCAGGGTCGCGCTCAACAGCCCGCCGATCACGACGGTCGCCAACGGCTTCTGCACTTCCGCCCCAGTGCCCGTCGCAACCGCCATGGGCACGAAACCCAGCGAGGCGACCAGCGCGGTCATGATGACCGGGCGAAAGCGGGTGAGGGCGCCCTGGCTGATGGCCAGGTGGGTGCCTACACCTTCCAGGATGAGCTTGCGGATCTGGGTGAGCATCACCAGGCCGTTCAGGACCGCGACACCCGACAGGGCGATGAATCCGACCGCCGCAGAAATCGAGAACGGCATGCCGCGAAGCCAGAGTGCGGCGATGCCGCCGGTCAGTGCCAACGGCACGGCGCTGAACACGATGAGGGCGTCGCGCGGCGAACCCAACGCGCCGAACAGGAGCAGATAGATGAACAGGAAGCAGCCCGGTACGACGATCATCAGACGCTGACGCGCGACGGAGAAGTTCTCGAACTGTCCGCCCCAGGTCAGGAAACTTCCCGGCGGAAGCTTGACCTGCTCGTCGACCTTGGCCTGCGCCTCCGCGACCAGGGAGCCGATATCCCGCCCGCGGACTTCGGCGGTTGCGACGACGCGCCGTTTGCCGTTTTCGCGGCTGATCTGGTTGGCGCCCTCGGTCTGCTCGAACGTGGCCACCGTCCGCAGTGGGACGGACGAAGAAGGAGCGTTCGGATTGGCGTGCGGAAGCGGCACCGGCAGGTCCTCGAGGGCCGAGATGTCGTTGCGTAGCGCATCGTTGAGGCGCACCACGATCTGGAATCGGCGGTCACCCTCGAAGACGAGTCCCGCCGGGCGTCCGCCCACGGCGGTCTCGATCAGGTCCTGCACCGACGCCAGGCTGAGACCGCGCCGGGCGATCTCGGACTTGTCTATCTTGATCTCGAGAAACGGAAGACCCGCCGTCTCCTCCACCTTGACGCTCTCGGCGCCGTCGACCTTGCGCAGCACGTCCGCGATCCGGGCTGCCGTCCGCTGCATCTCTGCGAAATCGTCTCCGAAGACCTTGACGGCAAGGTCTTCGCGTACCCCTGCGATCAGTTCGTTGAACCGCATCTCGATCGGCTGCGAGAAGCCGACCTTGTTGCCGGGAAGCTTGGTTGCTTCGGCCTCGATGCGCTTGATCAGGTCGTCCTTCGTGATGCCGGGATCCGGCCACTCGTTCTGCGGCCTGACGATGATGTAGGTATCGGACGAGCTCGGAGGCATCGGATCGGCGGCGAGATCCGGCGTTCCGGTGCGGGAGAAGACGAAGGCCACCTCGGGAAACTTGCTGATCTGGCGTTCGATCAGAAGCTGCATGCGCTGCGACTGCGCCAGCGCCGTGCTCGGCACACGCTTCACCTCCATGACGATGTTCTTCTCGTCCAGCGTCGGAGTAAATTCCTGCCCGAGCCGGCCGAACAACAGGACGGCGCCGACGAACATCAGCGCTGCAACCACCATCACCGGCAGCGGCCTTGCGATCGTCCGGCTCAGCAGGGGCGCGTATCCGGACTTCAGCCGGCGGACGAGATAATTCTCGTCTTCCCGCACCGGCTTCGACAAAGCGACCGCAATGGCGGCCGGGACGAAGGTGAGCGACACCACGAACGCGGTCGCGAGCGCGATCATGACCGTCAGCGCCATCGGCTCGAACGTCTTGCCCTCGACGCCGGTGAAGGCGAGGAGGGGCACGTAGACGAGGATGATGATGATCTGGCCGTACACCGAGGGACGGATCATCTCCGAGGTCGAAGCCGTCACGGTGGACAGCCGTTCTTCGAGCGAGAGGGTTCGGCCAAGGTCGCGCTGCCGTTCGGCAAGATGGCGCAGGCTGTTCTCAGCGATGATCACGGCGCCGTCGACGATGAGGCCGAAGTCGAGCGCGCCCAAGCTCATGAGGTTGGCGCTGATGCGCCCCTGCAGCATCCCGGTGGCGGTCACCAGCATCGTCACCGGGATCACACAGGCGGTTATGAGTGCCGCGCGCAAATTGCCCAACAGTAGGAAGAGCACCGCAATGACGAGGAGCGCGCCTTCGGCCAGATTGCTCGCCACCGTGTGGATGGTCGCGTCGACCAGTTGCGTCCGGTTTAGGACGGTATGTGCGTAGATGCCCGGCGGCAGAGTGCGGCTGATTTCCTTGATCCTGACGTCGGCGGCCGCGGCGACGGTTCGGCTGTTGCCGCCGATCAGCATCAGCGCCGTTCCCAGCACGACCTCGCGTCCATCGACGCTGGCGCTGCCGGTGCGCAGCTCGCGTCCGATCGCGACGTCGGCGACGTCCCGCACCCGCACGGGGATGCCGCCGCGGGTGGTGACCACGATGTTGGAGATGTCTTCCATGTTCTCGACGCGCCCGGCGGCGCGCACGACGTAACCTTCTCCGTTCTGCTCGATGTAGTTCGCCCCGCGGCTGACGTTGTTGGCCTCGATGGCGGAAATCACCTGACCGAACGACAAGCCGTAACTCCCCAGCTTCGCCGGATCCGGCTGGACCTGGAACTGCTTGACGAAGCCGCCGATGGCGTCGGCGCCGGCAACGCCCGGCACGGTCTTCATCTGCGGCCGTATCACCCAGTCCTGCACCGTGCGCAGGTAAACCGTCCGCTGGAACTCATCGGTGAGACGCTCGCCTTCCGGCGTCAGATAGCTGCCGTCGGTCTGCCATCCGGGCCTGCCGTCACGGACCGGAGCGGTCGTGCCGGGCTTTTCGTATTCGACGGCCCACCAATAGATCTCGCCGAGTCCCGTGGAAACCGGACCCATCCTGACCTCCACGCCCGGCGGCAGGCTGGGCTTGGCGTCGTTGATCCGCTCCGACACCATTTGGCGGGCGAAGTAGATGTTGGTGCGGTCGGCGAACACCGCCGTGATCTGCGCGAATCCGTTGCGCGAGAACGACCGGGTGGACTCCAGTCCTGGTATTCCCGCGAGCGCGGTCTCCAGCGCGACGGTGACCTGCTTCTCGATCTCCACCGGCGTGAGCGCCGGCGCGACCGCATTGACCTGGACCTGAACGTTGGTCACGTCCGGAACGGCGTCGATCGGTAGTTTCGTCAGCGACCACAGACCGGACGCAGAGGCGACGAGCGTGATCAGCAGGACTAGCCACCGCCGCCTGACCGAAAAGTCGACGATCCTCTCGATCATCGATCAGTCCTCTTCGCCGGGCTTCGACAGTTCCGCCTTCAGCGAGAACGTGTTCGACACCGCGATCGTCTCGCCGGCCGCAAGGCCCGACACGATCTCGACGGAGTGGCCATCGCGCTGGCCCAAGACGACGTCGCGCTTTTCGAAACCCTCCTTGGTGCGGACGAAGACGGCCTTGCCGCCTCCGACGTTCTGAACGGCGGCGAAGGGCGCGACCACCGGAGCGATGTGCTCCTCTATGGCGATTGCTGCCGTGACGAACGACCCCGGCCGCCAGCGCCCGTCGGCGTTATCGATAGCCGCAACGACGCGCGCGGTACGGGTGTCCTTGTCGAGCAACGGGCTCACGAAGACGATCTTCGCGGTGCCTGCTTCCGGTTGTCCGCGCGTCGCGACGTTGACCGCCTGTCCCTCCCTGACCGCTGGCAGATCGGCCGAGGAGACCGACAGGTCGACCCAGACGCGGCCGAGGTCGACGATGACGAAGAGTTCGGTTTCGAGATTGTCGCGACCGACGGCCGTGCCTAGTTCGACCCGTCGTTCCGCAATTCGTCCCGAGATCGGAGCGCGCACGTTCTGGCTGCGCAGGAGAGCGTCTGGGGCTTGCGGAAGTTCTTCGATCTCATCCGCCCGCACGCCGAGAGCCAGCAGCTTCTGCCGTCCAATATTGAGGCGCATCGACGCCTGGGCCGCAGCGTTACGCGAGCGGATGTACTGTTGTTCCGGAACGGCGCGTCCCTCCCATAGGGATTTGTCGCGGGCCGTCAGATCCTGCTGCAGATCGTTCGACAGCCGGGCCGCCAGATATTCGCTCTTCGCGTCGGCGACCTCGCGGCTCTCGAGGACCGCCAAAATCTCGTCCTTGACGACGTCGTCCCCGATGTTCTTGCGCAATTCGGAGACCGTGCCGGACAATTTGACGGACACATGGGCCACGCGGCCGGCATCGGGCACCACGGTGCCGGGCACGGCGAGGCGCCTGGCGACCGTAGAAGGCCCGATGCGGCGCTCCTCGATCTCCGCCAGCTTGATGCGCTCGTCGTCCATCGCCACGACCGTGGATTTGTTCGACGGGGCGGCGGGCTTGGCGTCCCGCTGCGCGACGGCCGCCGGGACCCAGAGGCCGGTTACGCGCTGCAACGCTGGTAAGCCAAACGCGAATGCGGCACCAAGGGCAAACGCTGCAACGACGGTAATCGGTCGGATGATGGCCATGCGGATTGCTGACGGTTCTAGGTTGGTAACGGCTGCGGCGCCGTCACAGGTATCGCGAGATCGCCTTGAACTCGGCGAGCACGCTTTCCGTCGACTTCGCCTTCCCGCCGTTGGCGGCGGTATCGAGGCAATGATCGACATGATCGTGAATCAGCGTCTTCTTCGCCTCGCTGATGGCCTTCTCGACGGCGTGAAGCTGCTGCGCCAGATCGAGACAGGGGCGGCCGTCCGCGAACATCTCGATCACCTTGTGCAGGTGACCTTCGGCGCGCTTGAGACGCTTGAGGATTCCGGGGTGCGTTATGTGAACATGCTCATTGGACATAGCCGATATGTATCCCCCCGGGGAGGATGTTACAACCATTGCCTAGAATAGGGGGGTAGGCTATATTGTCGCAATGAGCCATACCGTAAGGGAAAAGAAGAAGCTTCTTGCCCGGGTCCGTCGGATCAAAGGTCAGGTCGAGGCGATCGAGCGTGCTCTGGGAGAGGAAGCCGAGTGCGAACGCATCATGCACATGATCGCCGGCATCCGCGGAAGCGTCGCCGGTCTGATGGCTGAAGTAGTCGAGGACCACATACGCACTCATCTTGTGGATCCTCAGAAGAGCCCGGGCGCGCTCGATGCGGATGCCGCGGATCAGCTTATCGAAGTCGTTCACTCGTATTTGAAATGAAGAAGCGGTCATGACCACAGAACACGCCATCGACCATCCCGGCACGCACGATCACGTCTTTCTGGGACCGGACCATGACAAGGCGGCGCGCCGAACCTGGGCGGTAATCGTGCTTTGCTCGCTTATGATGATCGCAGAGATCGTCGGCGGAGCGCTTTTCGGTTCGCTCGCTCTCATCGCCGACGGCCTGCACATGTCGACCCACGCCGGCGCACTTTTACTGGCTGCGCTGGCTTATACCTACGCGCGCAAGCATGCCAACGACCGGAATTTCACCTTCGGCACCGGAAAATTCGGAGATCTTGCCGGATACAGCAGTGCGATCGTTTTGGCGATGATTGCGCTGCTCATCGGGTACGAAGCGGTATCACGGTTCCTGAACCCTATCGCGATCAGCTTCAACGAAGCAATTCCGATCGCCGTGCTGGGGCTGGCAGTCAACATCGTCAGCGCGTGGTTACTGTCCGGCGGTCACCATCATGGACACAGCCACGGCCATTCTCACGGGCACGATGAGGCGCATGATCATGGCAATGACGTTCGACGCATCGACATCGGCGGTGGCACGGTCGAACTTGAAGTCTTCGAAGAGGGCGTTCCGCCGCGCTTCCGGATCCGCCTACCGGACGCTTCCATGTTGAAGGCTTGGGAGGTCACGATCGAGACAATCAGGCCAGACGGCGCAAGGCAGACATTTGCGTTCGTCGATCGCGAAAAATATCTGGAATCCTCCGAGGAAATTCCCGAGCCGCATGAATTTGAGGCGAGGATGCGACTTGCTCATGCCGGCCATTCGCAAGAGTTCCAGGAGCCCTTTGCGGAGCACGGCCATGGCACGTCACGCGGTGCACATCATCGCGACAACAATATGCGCGCGGCGATCATTCATGTGGTCGCTGATGCCGCAGTGTCGGTGCTTGTCATCGCGGGTCTACTGATGGCGCGCACGTTCGGGTGGCTCTGGATGGATCCGCTTGCGGGTCTGGTTGGAGCGGTGGTCATCGCAAATTGGTCGCTTGGTCTGCTGCGTGACACTGGAGGCATCCTATTGGATCGGACACCAGACGCGCGCATGGCAGAAGACGTTCGCGCTAAGATCGAGAGCGACGGTGATCGTGTAACGGACCTCCATCTGTGGAGATTGGGGCCTGGCCATCTCGGCGCGATCATTTCCGTGATTACTCCGAACGACCGTGTTTCGGATTATTATCATCAGAAATTGGCAAAGTTCGCCGACTTGTCGCACGTGACCGTTGAGGTCCGGTCTTCGCATTTTAGGTAGGGATTTGAAACGTGAAGGGACGCTGATCACGCGGATTTGGGCCCGCGGTCGCGAAGACCTAGATATGATCCTTGCTGAACGTCAGCGGGATGTCCAGAAAATGTACAAATTAAGCACAGTGACTCGGCGAAGTGCGCTCGCGATCTTCGCAGCGGGATTGGTTGCGCGGGGGTATCCCGCCTCGGCGCAGACGCCAGCCATCCTCGTCCACAAGGATCCGAATTGCGGATGCTGCACGGGTTGGGTGCAACACCTCAGGGACGCCGGGTTCACGGTCACGGTCAAGGAGACGGCGCTGCTTCAGGCCATCCGGAAACGCCTCGACGTGCCGGGCGACCTTGCAGCGTGCCACACTGCGGAAATCGCGGGTTACGTCATCGAGGGGCACGTACCCGCTTTAGCGGTGCGACAATTGCTGGAGAAACGGCCCGCCGCCGTGGGACTGGCGGTTCCGGGCATGCCGGCCGGGTCGCCGGGAATGGAGGGCGGTACCCCCCGGAAGTACGACGTGGTCCTTTTTGGGGCCACCGGCCGGCGGTCATTTATGCAGTTTGTCGGTTCCGAAGTAGCGAGTTGAAGTGCTTTCTTCGGTTAACCGGTAACCCTTTTTGGGCAGGGAAACGCCTCTGGCGAACATGTGAAGCGATGGTCCTTCCCAAGTTCCCGGCCCCGTGGGATAACGAGTTATGAATCTTCGCCGACTCATCGGTCGTCTGGTCGCGGTCTTCGTGATCGTCGGGCTGGTCGCTGCGCCGCTGGTCACGCCGGCGGCGGCAAAGCGTCTGGCTGTCGCTGAGATGACCGATATGGCCGCGATGTCGGACGCTATGCCTTGCTGTCCGGACGGCCAAAAGAGCAATAACTGCCGGGATTGTCCGCTTATCGCGATGTGCATGCTGACCATCGCGCAGGCCGAGCCATCCCCAACGGACGGTGTCGAAGTTTCCTTCCAGACGAGCCGGCCGCTTTCACCGCCCGACGACTTGATTGCGGACGGCCTCATCGGTTCCCCTCCGGATCATCCCCCTCGAATCTCGATTTGATCGGCGTCTCCACGCCGTCTGCTGCTGCGCGGTCTCAGGGCCGCGCAGTTAACGCACGCCGCCGTTCGCGGCGCATCGGGTCATCGAGGATTTGCACAATGAAGAAGTATGCCTTCGCGCCCGCCCTCCGGGCGGCGTTGATCGCCGTTTCCTTGGCAGGTTCGGCCACGCTCGCGCGCGCCGACATCAAGGACTACGAATTCCAACTGGTCGACAAAACAGTCAAGAAGGGGGAAGCGACCATCTCGGTCCGGTTGGTCCACAAGCCCGACGGCAAGCCGGTTCCCGGTGCGGTGATCTTCGCAAAGAGATTGGACATGGCTCCGGACGGCATGGAGACGATGAAGACGTCGATCGAGGCGATGCCGAGTACGGAGCCGGGCGTCTATAAGTTCAAGGCCGCCATAACGATGGAAGGTGGCTGGCAATTGTCCCTCGGCGCCAAGGTTCAGGGCGAAACCGGGACGGTCGAAAGCAAGCTCGTCCTCAAGGCCACGCCGTGATCCGCGTAGGCCGAGGCACGCGCTTCGCTGCAATTGGAGCGGCCGCAGCGGTGCTGTGGTTGTCCCCGGCCTTGGCGGCCGAGCAGACTTTGCCCGGAGCTACCGCGGAAAGCGTCGTGGCGGTTGCCAAACGCCTCAACCCGACGGTGGCGGCGGCCGCGCTCGAGTTCGATGCAGCGGTTCACAAGATCGGGACGGCGGGCGTATTGGCTGACCCGACACTCATTCTCGAGGCTTGGGACGTCAACCGGCAGGGCGTGGGACAGCGCCGCATAGGCATCGACCAGGAGCTCAAGCTTTGGGGCAAATACGGCCTTGAGCGCAACGTCGCCATGGCCGACGCCGATGCCGCAAAATTCCAAGGCCGTGCCACCGTGACCGAACTCATCGCGCAGGTCATTGCAGCGCATGGCGAATACAATGCCGCGTATGAAGCCGTTGGAGTCGCCACCGAAATCAAGCGGCGGTACGACGAGACGCTCGGATTGTTGCGTTCGCGATACGGCACGACATCGGTCGACCGGCAGGACGTCATCAAGGCCGAGATCGAAGCGGCTACCGCCGACGGCGACGTCGTCCGCCGACAAGGCGAACAGAAGGCAGCGGCGGCCAGGCTGAATGCCCTGATCGGCCGTCCGTCCCTGGCGCCCTTGGCAGCGCCGACCGGCTTTAGAGCCCTCAAGGCGGTCAGCCTCGCGCAGGTTCAGGCGCTCGCGCGCTCTGCCAACCCGATGCTGGCGCTGGCCGGAGCTCAGAGCAATTCTGCGGCCCAGACCAAATCCCTTACCGACCTCAACTACTATCCCGACGTCACGCTCGGCGCGAAATACGTGCAGCGGCCCGGGACCGAGGATACCGGCGAGTTCATGCTCGGCGTCAAGCTGCCGCTGCACTATGAGGTCAAGGACGCCGAACAGCGGGCTGCGGGTGCGCGTCTCGGCGCAGCGCAAGCCCGCGGCGAGGCGCTGCGGCTGCGGGTCGACGGACAGATCGCCGACGCATGGTTCAGCGTCGATGCTCTTCGCAAAGTCGTGCAGATCTACGCATCGCGCCAATTGCCGCCTGCACGATCATCCCTCGACAACGCGCGGAACGGTTTCCAAGCCGGCACGTCCGATCTTTCCTCGGTTTTCGAGGCGGAGCGCAGGCTTCGTGCCGTCCAACTCGACCTGCTGAAGCTCAAGGTAGAACTTCAGACGAAATACGCCGAAATGGAACGTCTGGCCGGGGGTTCGCTATGAGATGGCCAGTAGGTGCTTTGTTAGCCTTTACGGCGATCCTGGCCGCCGGAGTGGTCGGATTGGCCGTCGGACGTTCAAGCGCTCCGCTTCCAGGATGGCTGTCCGCCGTACTTCCCGCAGCGGCAAAGCCAAGTTCCGCTCAACCGGCTGCGACCGGACCGATCGTCTACTACCGTGATCCGGACGGCGCGCCCGATTATTCCATGACGCCCAGGAAGACGCCGTCGGCCAAGGAATATTCGGCCGTCCGCGCCAGCGAAGATGTGAGCTTCGAGGAGCAGGCCCCGGAAGCCATGACTGCGAAGGGCGGCGAACGCGGGCGGATCAAATTCTACCGCAATCCCATGGGCCTTCCGGACACGTCGCCGACGCCGAAAAAGGATTCGATGGGGATGGATTATCTCCCCGTATATGAGGGCGAACAGGACGACGACTCGTCCGTCAAAGTCAGCGCGGGCAAGCTGCAGAAGGCAGGCGTCCAGACAGAGGTCGCGGAACGCCGCACCTTGAATACGATGATCCGGGCACCGGGCACGGTACAGCAGGACGAGCGTCGCGTTTCCGTCGTCTCGCTCCGGTTCGAGGGCTTCATCGACACCGTCGACAACGTCACGACCGGCACGCACGTCCGCAAGGGCCAGCCGTTGATGCGCATCTACGGCCCGAACCTGTCGAGCGCCGCCGCCGAATATCTCTCGGTCCTTAACGCCCGTCCGGAAGCCGGCATCAGCGGCCAGGCCCTTAAAGGGGCGCGCCGCCGCCTCGAAAACCTCGGTGCGCCCGATGGGTTTATTGCCGACATCGAGCGGACGCGCGAGGTCCCGGTCTACCTGAACTGGCCAGCCCCGCAGGACGGCGAAATCGTCGAGCGGACGGCCGTCAACGGGATGCGTGCAGCGCCTGGAGACGTGCTTTTCAGGATCGTCGACCATGGTGTCGTCTGGGTGATGGTCGACGTCGCCGAACGTGATCTTGCGCTCATCGAAGTCGGGCAAACCGCCACCGTGCGTCTGCGCGCCTATCCGAACCGTCCGTTCACGGGAAAAGTCACTGTGATCTATCCGCACCTGAAACCGGAAACGCGCACCGCGCGGATCAGGATCGAACTACCCAACCCGGACGACGTGCTGCGGCCCGACATGTACGCCGACGTGGAAATCGCCACGGGGACGGACGCGCCCGTCGTGACAGTCTCCAGCAGCGCGGTCATCGACAGCGGCGAGCGGCAGCTTGTGCTTCTCGACAAGGGCGAGGGTCGCTTTGAACCGCGCACGGTCAAGCTGGGGCGACGCGGCGGCGGCCTGGTCGAGGTCAAGGAAGGGCTGGCCGAAAACGACAAGGTCGTCTCTTCCGCGAACTTCCTGATCGATGCGGAAAGCAATCTCAAGGCAGCGCTCAAGGGCCTCGACACCGGAGAGAAATCACAATGATCGCGCGGCTCATCGATTGGTCGGCCCGGAACCTGATGCTCGTTTTCATCGGCGCAGTCTTCGCTGTTGCGGCCGGGGTGTATGCCCTGCAGCACTCGGCTCTCGATGCGATCCCCGACCTCTCCGACACGCAAGTGATCGTCTACACCGAGTACAAAGGTCAGGCACCACAAGTCATTGAAGACCAGGTCACCTATCCCTTGACGACGGCCATGCTCACCGTGCCGAAATCGAAAGTGGTGCGGGGGTTTTCGTTCTTCGGCGTCTCGTTCGTCTACATCATCTTCGAAGACGGCACTGACATCTACTGGGCGCGTTCGCGTGTGCTGGAATACCTCAACGCCGCGGCGCGCAAATTGCCCGCCGGCGTGACGCCGACGTTGGGGCCCGACGCGACGGGCGTCGGCTGGGTCTATCAGTACGCGCTGCAGTCCAAGGACAAATCGCTGGCCGATCTGCGATCGATCCAGGACTGGACCATCCGATACGGAATTTCCAAAGCGGAAGGCGTGGCCGAGGTCGCAAGCGTCGGCGGCTTCGTCAGGCAATACAACATCATCGTCGATCCGAACCGGTTGAGATCGCTCGACATACCGCTTGCGAAGGTGCGCGATGCGGTCCGCGGCAGCAACATGGACGTGGGCGGGCGTACCGTCGAACTTTCCGAATTCGAATTCGTGGTGCGGGGCAGAGGATACGTCAAGAGCCTCTCCGACCTATCAAACATCGTGCTGAAGGTCGACAAGGGCACGCCGATCCTGCTGAAGGATGTCGCACGGGTCGAGTTCGGCCCGGACGAACGCCGCGGCATAACCGAGCTCAATGGGGAGGGCGAGGTCGCCAGCGGAATCGCACTCCAACGCTTCGGACAGAATGCACTGGACGTTATCGACAATGTGAAGGCGCGCCTGGCGGAGATGGCGTCGGCGCTTCCGAAGGGCGTCGAGATCATACCGGTCTATGACCGTTCGAACCTGATCCACGATGCGATCGAGACGCTGAAGCGGACGCTTACGGAGGAAAGCATTGTCGTCGCGCTCGTCTGCATCGTCTTCCTGCTGCACGTCCGTAGCGCGCTGGTCGCCATCGTCATGCTGCCGATCGGGATCCTGATGGCATTCGGCGCCATGAAGGCGCTGGGCATCGGATCGAACATCATGAGCCTCGGCGGGATCGCCATCGCGATCGGCGCCATGATCGACGGCGCCATCGTCATGATCGAGAACGCCCACAAGCATCTTGAGCGCGCGCCGCCCGACAAGCCGCGCCTGGAGGTCCTCATCGAGGCGGCGAGCGAGGTCGGCCCCGCCTTGTTTTTCAGCCTGCTGATCATCACGGTATCCTTTCTGCCGATCTTCACCATGGAATCGCAGGAGGGCCGGCTGTTCAGCCCGCTGGCGTTCACCAAGACGTTCTCGATGGCGGCGGCGGCGATCCTGTCGATCACGCTGGTACCGGCGCTCATGGTTCTGTTCATTCGCGGCAAGATCATTCCGGAGCACAAGAATCCCATCAACCGGTTCCTGATCTGGGTTTATCGCCCGATGATCCGAGGTGTGCTGCAGGCCAAGACGCTGACGATACTTCTGGCACTTGCAGCCTTGGCGGTCAGCCTCTCGCCGGCCCGGCAACTCGGAACGGAGTTCATGCCGAGCCTCAACGAAGGCACGCTGATGTACATGCCGACGACGCTGCCAGGCCTGTCGGTCACCAAGGCGGCCGAAATCCTGCAGACGCAGAACAAGGTCATCAAGACCTTTCCGGAAGTCGCGTCGGTCTACGGCAAAGCGGGGCGCGCCGAGACCGCGACCGATCCTGCGCCGACCGAGATGTTCGAGACGATCGTCAACCTCAAGCCCAAGGCGCAATGGCGTCCGGGTCTCACCGTCGACGGCCTGATCGCGGAGTTGGACAAGGCCCTGCAGTTTCCCGGCGTTTCCAATGCCTGGACCATGCCGATCAAGGCCCGCACCGACATGCTCGCGACCGGGATTCGGACGCCGGTCGGCATCAAGGTGCTGGGAAAAGACCTGGCCGAAATGGAGAAGCTTGCCCGCCAAATCGAAACCGTCGTGAAAGCGGTGCCCGGCACATCGAGCGCCTACGCGGAACGCGTCATCGGCGGCTATTACCTCGATGTCGTCCCTGACCGGGAGGCGCTTGCGCGCTACGGTCTCATGATCAGCGATGTGCAGGACACGGTGTCGTCCGCATTGGGCGGCGAGACCATCACCACCACGGTCGAGGGCCGAGAGCGTTACGGCGTCAACCTGCGCTATCCGCGTGATCTACGCAGCGACCCGCAATCCATCGCCCGGGATGTTCTCGTCGCGATGCCAAATGGAGGGACTGTCCCGCTGGGGGAGGTTGCAGCGATCAAGCTCACGCGTGGGCCTACGTCGATCCGGACGGAAAACGGCCAACTCGCGGTCTACATCTTCGTCGACATCCGCGACCGCGATCTTGGCGGCTACGTTGCCGATGCCAAGGCCGCCGTGGCCGCCAGTGTACAATTTCCGCCGGGAAACTATGTCGTCTGGAGCGGACAGTTCGAATACCTTGAGCGCGCCACCGCCCGACTGAAGATCGTGGTGCCCGTGACGCTGCTGATCATCTTCCTGCTGCTCTACTTGAACTTCCGCCGGCTAACCGAGACGCTGATCGTCATGCTGTCGCTGCCGTTCGCCCTCGTCGGCGGATTGTGGCTGATGTGGTGGCTTGGCTTCAACATGTCCGTCGCTGTCGCCGTCGGCTTCATCGCGCTGGCCGGTGTCGCGGCCGAGACAGGCGTCATCATGCTGATCTATCTCGATCATGCGATGAAGGAGATACATACCCAACGGCAGGTCGAAGGCAAGCCGTTCACGCGAGCGGACTTGAACGAAGCGATCATGCTCGGCGCCGTCGAGCGGGTGCGCCCCAAGATGATGACAGTTGTCGCCATCATGGCAGGACTCATACCGATCCTGTGGAGCACCGGCACGGGTTCCGAGGTCATGCAACGCATCGCCGTGCCAATGATCGGCGGCATGATCTCGTCGACGATCCTGACGCTCATCGTGATTCCTGCCGTTTACGCACTGGTCAAAGGATTTCGATTGCCCCGCGCACCGGACTCGGCAGTGCGCCGGAGCAGCAACGAACAGGCGAGCCCAGATGATTTACATCGCTCGCAAGCAGCGGAATGACGAAGGGCGCGCTCGTTCCTCGGCGCCAGGATGACGTGATGGACCAGTGGGACTTCAAGAAGTGGCGGAAGAAGTTGGGACTCAACCAGGTCGCGGCCGGAGAGATGCTCGGGCTGAGCCGCGGCGCTGTTCAATACTGGGAAAGCGACCTCAGGCCGGTGCCGCGCGCCGTCGAGCTTGCCTGCCAGGAATTGTTGCGGCGCTGGAAGCAGCGGCCGGAGTACGGGCCCGTGACCCTGCTGTATTCCGACGGCCCAGTATCTGATGTCGATTCCCGCCCATCCGGCGACTTGGTCCTGCGATGCGAGCCGCATCCAGACAACGAGAGTGCCTTGGGCCGCGTCGTTCGGCTGAGCGAAACCCTGAACTTGTTTATGCCGCTCGTCGTCGACGATGACGGAACCGCGATCTGGTCCGGCCCCGAATTGCTGCACGAATGCGAGGAACGGAAAAGACGCGATCGCCAAGCAAAGCGGATTGAGGCCTAGCCGAAGCGCTGCAGCAGGCCTTTCCGACTATTTTCGAGGCCCGGTCACCTTCGGCTGTAACCAAATCCGCCGGGCCAGCGAACTAGTAGAGATACGCAAGCATGACGACCCACGAGATCGAACTCAAGGCGCTAATGCTTGCGAGCCTGGACGGCGACGCGGCCTCGCACCGCGCGCTGCTCGAGCGATTGAGCAGCCGTTTGCGGGCGTACTACAAGGGCAAGCTCGCCAGGGTGGGAAGGGGTGCGGCAGAGGCGGAGGATCTCGTTCAGGAGGCGGTCTTGGCGGTCCACTTCAAGCGGCACACCTATGATCCCGCCGAGCCTCTGACGCCCTGGGTCCATGCGATCGCGCGCTACAAGTTGATCGATTTCCTGCGGCGGACCCGCACGTCGCGGGCCGACGTGCCTATCGAGGAGGCCGATGCGATCATGGCGCACGACGACAATGTCGGCGCGGAGAGTAGCTACGATGTTAGGAGGCTCATGGAGCGACTACCGAAAAACATGCGGTGTTCCATCGAGGCGGTGAAGCTGGACGGCTTGAGCATCGCGGAGGCGGCAGTACGATGCGGTATCTCCGAACCGGGGGTCAAAGTGAACATCCACCGGGGGCTCAAAACACTGGCGACGCTAATCGCCCGGGAAACACGGACATGAAAACTGACGAGCTTGTGGCCCTCCTGAGTACCAATCCCGAGCCGGTCGATCGCGGCATGGTCGTTCGCACGCTTCTGATCGCGCTTGGGTCAGGTTCAATTCTGGCGCTGGGGATCACGATCTTCGGACTGGGCGTCCGTCCGGACATGATGACGTCCGGCGCATTGGGTTTCGTCGTCGCAAAGGTCTCATTCGCGGTCGGAATCTCCAGCCTCGCGCTTGTCTATCTCGCAAAGCTGGCGCGCCCTGGCGGAGAACGAAAACCTCGATCGTATCTCGTTGCTGTGCCGTTTCTTGTCATCGTGGCGCTTGCAGCAATCAGCCTCGGGCTGGCGCCAAGCTCGCACTGGACCAAGATGATCGTCGGAGACGAATGGCTCGAATGCCTTGTTTCCATTCCAGTCATCGCGATCGTTCCTTTCGCCGTCGCTATCTGGGCCGTTCGACAAGCGGCGCCTACGAACCTTGCTCGCACGGGTGCTTTCGCAGGACTTGTTGCGGGCGGCGTTAGCGCGATGGCGTATGCGCTACATTGCGCGGACGATTCCCTGCCTTTTGTAGCGGTTTGGTACGGCGGCACGATTGTGCTTTGCACCTTAGCAGGCGCAGCAATGGGACCACGACTATTGCGTTGGTGAGCGTTTACCGGTCACGTCAACGTGAGCCTGTAACCGGCGAACGAAACGGTCCGAACTCATTAGTAGAAGCGCACATGACGCGCTTCGAAGAACTGATGGAGCCGGACCATGACGAAAAAACTTCTCACGATTTCACTCTTGTTGCCGCTGATGGCGGCGTCAGCTTCTGCATATGCCGGATCGACGATCACCGACAAAAGCTATTGGCCGAATGAGGCCAGGCAGAGCGCACAAGCCAGGACTGGTGGCTCGCAAGGCGATCCGAATTCCGCGTTCGCATACGACCGGATACCGTCACGCCAGCAGCCCACGACGAATCCAAACGACGGCGGATCAGCTTGGCGCTATCAGGGCGGTCCCAAGTCTCGATGACGGTGCGTCAGAAACTGATGCGCCTGTGGCCCAGGCCGGCCTCGAACCATTAAGGAGTTCGCGACCTCTTGCGCCGTCAACAAGACGAGGTGATCCATGATGAACGGTATGTCGCCCGCAATGACTTGGGGCATGGGTCTGGTCTGCGTGCTGGTCATCGTCGTTTTAGTATTGGCGGCAGTGGCGCTGGTTAAATATCTGACTTCCGGAAGCAAGGCTCGCAGAGATTGAGGAGTTCGGAGGGACGAGTCAAATCGTGGAGGCTTTACGCCTGAACGGCGTGCGGACCGCAGGAGGCGCGGAAGGGGAGGCGCGGAAGGAAGGGACGGGCGTCCTGCTCCCCGGACCGGATGGTCGAAAGCGGGAGTGCTTGGTGGCTGTCCCGGCCGGCATGCCAAGACGCCGCCGCGAGCTCCGTGGGAGGGTTTGTAAGGCAGGTCAGGGGAAGGGGGACTCCTAGGAGCCAAGATCGCCAAACGGGAGGTTCCCGCGGCTGGCGGGTCGCGCACAAGATGTCTTTCGTTGCCCGCAGAAGCCGAGGGCGGAGAGACCGTTCGCCGAGGACACAAAGCGACGAAGCCTGGCGTTAGGCGCCCGCATCCGAGATTTCGCCTTAAGGATCCCAGACGCCAAGCCTAGGCTGGCGGTGCGACGTGTCGGAAGACGGCGGAGCGGCGGTCTCATCGCCCGCCCAGTCAACACAATCTGGAGAAAGCAAGACAGTCCGGTGAAATGTAACGCTCGCCTTGCGGAGAGCAGGAGGCGCAAGAGCAGGAGGCGCAACCGGCTTTTCAAATGAAAATACGGATAGCCGAATTCGTGATAGTGTTCCAGAAACAAATTTGCTAACCAACGAACATGGGACGTCAAAACGACCACACGCTGCCAAGACCGCAAGCCACCCGCCTGAGGCGGGTGCTAATGGCGTTTCTTGCTGCGGTATATCTGGTGGTTGGATTTGCTGGCGAGATTGCGTGCGCAGAGGAATCCCTTTTTACCTCCGAACCGATCAGCACAAGCGCGCCCTCGGATAAGGCCGACGAAGGTTCGAAAAAGACCCCGACAGTGGTCGAGCATTGCTACTCCTGCGTCCCCATCACCGTGCCCCCAGCGGTGTTGGTGTACGAACCGGTAAGCATATCCGCGCAAATGTCGTTTCCGAGTGACACTATTCCTGTCCTCGAAGCACGTCTGCCGGATCCGCCGCCCCCCAAATCCCTGAACTGAGCTATCAGCCCGCGCGGATCACTTCGCGCAATCGTCTCATTTCAGGTCACTCCTATGTCCCGTCTGCCTATTGCCGCGCGCGTCTTTTGCGCGTTGCTTGCCTATTCAGGTCCTTCGTTCGCTGCCGAGGGATCGTCTCGCACAATTTCCCTGCCGCAGGCGCTTCAGCGTGCGTTGGCTGCCAACCCGCGCCTGACGGCCGCCGAGCGGGATATCGGCATTGCCGGCGGACTCCGCATTCAGGCAGGTGCGCTTCCCAATCCGGAGGCCTCGTTCGAACTCGACAACGCACTTGGCTCCGGTCCGTACAAGGGCGTGCGCTCGGCCGAGACCAATCTGCAGCTTAGCCAACTCGTCGAACTGGGCGGCAAGCGGGAAGCACGCGTTGCGGCCGGCGAGGCAGGCATCGGTACGGCCGTCTGGCAGCGGCGGGCGACGCGGCTGGAAGTCCTGTCCGAGACGGCGATTGCCTTCATCACGATCATTAGCGCGCAGCGGCGCATCGAGATCTTCGATGAGCAGATTGCGAGCTTTGATCCGCTGATTCCATTGCTGCAAAAACGCGTCCAGGAGGGCGCGTCCTCGCCTGCCGAGACGCTGCGGGCCCAGATTGCAGCGGACTTGTTCCGCGTCGAACGGGAACGCACCAAGACGCTGCTGGCTACGGCGCGCCGCGATCTTGCTATCTTGATGGGGGACGCCAGTCCGAGGTTCGGCGAAGCCGTGGGACGGCTGGCAAGTACCGGTCAGCCGCCGCCGTTCAAGGCCGTACTTCAGGCGATCGATGCCAATCCGCAATTGGCGCGCTGGACCGCGGTCACGGCGCAGCGCAATGCCGAACTTCTTATCGCCCGACTAAAAGCCATTCCGGACCCGCGCTTTTCGGCGGGCTGGCGACACTACCAAGACACCAACGACAATGCGGTCCGCCTTGGCGTTTCGATCCCGCTTCCGGTCTTCGACCAGAACACCGGCAACATCATCGCGGCACAGGAGACGCTCGCGAAGACGGATGCGGAGCGGGCGATCAACAAGCTGGTGCTGCTCAGCATCGCCGGCCGCGCCTACGACACCCTGACAGGCGCTCTGGCCGAGCTCAAGCTTCTGCGGTCGTCGGTTATTCCCAACGCCCGCAGCGCCGCCGAGACGATCCTCAGCGGCTACTCGCAGGGCCGCTTCACACTGCTCGAATTGCTCGACGTCCGCGGGTCGCTGTTGCAGGCGCTGCTGCGCGAGCAGGAGGCCTTGCAGAATTTCCATATTGCCGTGGCCACGATCGAAGGTCTCGTCGGCAATCCATTTTCGCTCACGCACCAGAGTTCCCGATGATGAAGGCTATTGTCCGCTATTCCACGTTCCTTCTGGTCGCCGCAGCGCTTGTCTATGGCGGCTACCGGATGCTGACGCCGGCGACCACCAAAACGACGCCCGCCGAGAAGGCCGAAAAGGATGAACGCTCGGACAGCGTCGTCCTGAGCGATGCCAAGATCGAGACGGCGGGAATCGAGCTTGCGAAAGCGTCGTCCGGCGTGCTGCGGGACAGCCTGTTACTGAACGGAATGGTCCAGCCGAACCAGGAATCGCTGGTCCAGGTCACGCCCCGATTTCCCGGGATTGTTCGGGACGTGCGTAAACGAATCGGCGATCGCGTCCAGAAGGGCGACATCCTTGCCATTGTCGAAAGCAACCAGAGCCTGACGACATACGAACTGAAGGCGTCTCTTGCCGGAACGGTAATCGACCGGCAGACGACGCTCGGCGAATACGTTTCGGAGCAGAAGCCGGCGTTCGTCATCGCGGACCTCTCCACCGTATGGGTCGATTTCTCCGTCTATCGGCGCGACCTCAAACGGGTCGGCATTGGCGATCAGGTTCTGATCGATCCGGCGGACGGCGGGCCGCCTATCGATTCCAAGGTTTCGTACCTGTCGCCCGTCGGCAGCAGCGACACCCAAAGCGCGCTCGCCAGGGCCGTCGTTCCGAATTCCGAACAGCGGCTCCGGCCCGGTCTCTTCGTCACCGGGCGGCTGACGTTGTCCGAAAAAACCGTGAGCGTCGCAGTGAAGGCCTCCGCTCTGCAGACCTGGGAGAACCGCACGGTCGTCTTCGTCCGCAACGGCGGGAAATTCGAAGCGCGGGACGTCGAGATCGGCGAGCGGGATCCGCAGCTTGTCGAGATCACTTTCGGCGTGCTGGATGGCGACGTCTATGCCGCGCAAAACAGTTTCATCATCAAGGCGGAACTGGGGAAAGGATCGGGCGACAATGACTGATGACGCTGCAATGACGCTGATCACCGCCCTCATCAGGCCGCACATGGAAGGCCACGTGGTGCGCGCGCTGCATGACTTGCCCGACTTTCCCGGCTTCACTTTCGACGAGGTCCGAGGGCAGGGACGCGGCCGCGGACAAGGCGGGCGCTACGTTTCGGCTGATACCGATCTGACCTATCACCAGTTTCTGGAACTGAGATTGGTCTGCCGGTCCGAATTAGCCGATCAGATTTGCGAACGTATCGCGTCGGCTGCCTGGACGGGCAGGAAGGGCGACGGCGTCGTGTTCACGACGGCGGTCCATAAATTTGCACGCATCAGGGAAATCGGCCGACACCCGGAGAAACGCGATGATTGACGGAATTCTTTCGTTTGCCATCCGTCAGCGATGGCTTGTGATGATCGGCGTGCTGGTCATGGCCGCCTTCGGTGCCTGGAATTTCACTCGGCTGCCGATCGACGCCGTTCCCGACATCACAAACGTCCAGATCCAGATCAACAGCCGGGCGCCGGGCTACTCGCCGCTGGAAGTCGAGCAGCGCATCACGTTTCCGGTCGAGACCGCGATGGGCGGGCTTCCGCATCTCGACAGCACCCGCTCGCAGTCGCGATATGGCATGAGCCAGGTCACCGTCATCTTCAAGGATGGCACCGACATCTACTTTGCCAGACAGTTGGTCAACGAACGGATCCAGCAGGTCAAGGACCAGCTTCCGCCCGGGATCGAAACGGCGATGGGACCGGTCTCGACCGGTCTTGGCGAGATCTATCAGTTCACCGTGGAAGCGAAGCCGGAGGCCCGCAAAACGAGCGGCGAGCCTTACACGCCGAGCGATCTGCGCACGATCCAGGACTGGATCATCAAGCCGCAGTTGCGGAATGTTCCCGGCGTCATCGAGGTGAACACCGTCGGGGGATTCGAGAAGCAATTTCACGTTCTGCCGGATCCCGCGCAACTGATGGCCTACAAGCTCAGTTTCCGCGACGTGATGACGGCGCTGGCGTCGAACAACGCCAACGTCGGCGCCGGCTACATCGAACGCAACGGTGAGCAATATCTCGTCCGCACACCCGGGCAAGTCGCAAATATCGAAGAGATCAAGGAGATCGTGATCGGATCAAGAAACGGCGTTCCGGTTCGGGTCTCGGATGTCGCCGACGTCAGGGAAGGCAAGGATTTGCGCACCGGCGCAGCCACCGTGAACGGCAAGGAGGTCGTGCTTGGAACTGCCATGCTGCTGATCGGCGAGAACAGCCGGACGGTGGCGCAGCGTGTGGCGGCCAAGCTCAAGCAAATCGGACGCTCTTTGCCGGACGGTGTCGTTGCACGGGCAGTTTACGATCGGACGCGGCTGGTCGAAGCCACTGTTGCAACCGTCGAGAAAAATCTGGTTGAAGGCGCGCTTCTTGTAATCGTGATTCTGTTCATGATCCTGGGGAATTTCAGAGCCGCCATCGCGACCGCGTTCGTCATTCCGCTTTCCATGCTTTTCACCATCACCGGCATGGTGGAGAACAAGGTCAGTGCCAATCTGATGAGTCTAGGAGCCATCGATTTCGGCATCATCATCGACGGCGCCGTCATCATCGTCGAGAACTGTCTGCGCCTGCTGGCGGCAGAGCAGCACCGGTTGGGGCGCGTTCTTGACCGTCAGGAGCGATTCGAGACGATCCTGGCCGCGTCCCGGGAAGTCATCGGCCCAAGTCTGTTTGGAACGCTGATCATCGGAGTGGTCTACATCCCGATCCTGACGCTCACGGGCGTCGAGGGGAAGATGTTCACGCCGATGGCTTTGACGGTGCTGATGGCGCTTACCGGCGCCAGTATCCTCTCTCTGACGTTTGTCCCGGCGGCCGTTGCCCTCCTCGTCACCGGCAAGGTTTCCGAGCATGAGAACTTCTTCATGCGAGCAGCGCGTCACATCTATACACCGCTGCTCGCCGCCTCGATCCGCAACAGGTACGGCGTCGCCGTGATCGCCGCTCTGCTGATGGTCGTCTGCGGGATCGCCGCTTCGCGGATGGGGGGTGAATTCATTCCAAGTCTCGATGAAGGCGATGTGTCCATGGAGGTGGTGCGCATCCCGGGAACGAGCCTGACCCAGTCCGTGGAGATGCAGGCGATGCTCGAGCGGCGGCTACTTAAATTGCCCGAAGTCAAGGAGGTGTTCGCGCGCACCGGCACGGCGGAAGTCGCGACCGACCTGATGCCGCCGTCTACATCCGACTGTTACGTGATGCTGAAGCCACGGAAGGAATGGCCCGATCCCGAAAAATCGAAGGCGACTGTCGTTTCAGAAGTTCAGCAGGCGGCCGAAGATGTGCCGGGAAGCATCTATGGAATTTCGCAACCTATCCAGCAACGCATGAACGAACTGATATCCGGCGTCAAAAGCGACGTCGGGGTTAAGATATTCGGAGACGATCTCGATGTACTGGTCCAGTCTGCGGCAAGGGTGCAGGCCGTTTTGCAGACGATTCAGGGAGCCGCGGACGTAAAGACCGAGCAAGCCGCGGGTCTTCCGGTTCTCACGGTCAAGCTCAACCGGCAGGCCTTGTCGCGCTACGGGATCAGCGTCGGTGATGTCCAAAATCTGGTCGAGATTGCGGTCGGCGGCAAGAATTCCGGGCTGGTCTTTGAGGGCGACCGCCGGTTCAGCATCGTCGTCAGGCTTCCGGAGCATTTGCGTGCGGATATTCAGGCGATCAGGTCGTTACCGATACCGCTGCCACCCCTTGAGAACCAGTCCAAGGCGGTTCCTGCAGTGTGGGGCCACTCGCCACTCGCCCAGATCCGTTACGTGCCGTTGTCGGAGCTCGCGCAGATCGATCTGGCGCCCGGTCCCAATCAGATCAGTCGCGAAGACGGGAAGCGGCGGATCGTCGTGACCTCGAACGTGAGAGGCCGCGACCTCGGGTCGTTCGTCGCCGACGCTCAGCGTCAGGTCGAGCAAAAGGTGAAGCTGCCAGCGGGTTACTGGATTGGCTGGGGCGGCCAATTTGAACAGTTGGTTTCGGCGACGCAGCGGCTAACGATAGTGGTGCCGATCGCGCTGGCGCTGATTTTCCTGTTGCTTTTCATCAGCCTTGGCTCGATGCCCGACGCGCTGCTGGTGTTCAGCGGGGTGCCGCTGGCCCTTACCGGCGGCATCGTGGCACTCCTGCTCCGAGGCATTCCCCTATCGATCAGCGCCGGCATCGGCTTCATCGCACTGTCGGGCGTCGCCGTGCTCAACGGCCTCGTTATCATCACGTTCATAGAGCGCCTTCGCAGGGAAGGACACGCCCTTGTGGACGCGGTCCGCGAGGGCGCGCTGACCCGGCTTCGGCCCGTCCTGATGACTGCGCTCGTCGCTTCCCTCGGTTTCGTGCCGATGGCGATCGCGACCGGCGCCGGCGCGGAGGTGCAGCGGCCGCTGGCCACGGTCGTCATCGGAGGAATCATCTCGTCAACCATTCTTACGCTGCTGGTGCTGCCCGCTCTCTATGTCCTGTTCCGGCGCGAGGACCTTGAGAACGGTGAATTGAAAACGCCGGAACCGAACGGAGTGAAATCATGAAATACGCTCTGCTGCTTATCGCCGCCTTGACGTTCGCCGCCCCGGCTTCGGCCGAAGAATACGAAAAAGGACCAAACGGCGGCCTCATGCTCGACGTCGCGGGCATCGACGCTGAGCTTCTTACCGCCGGGAATACCGTCACCATCAACGTCTTCGTCCCGAACACCCCAAAGCCGGTTTCTACAAAGGGCTTTACTGCGGCGGTGCTCATCGCGGGCGGCAGCGGCCGGGAGACGGTCACGCTCGTTCCGCAGGGCGAGAATTCCCTCAAGGGTGACGCAAAGGCGGCGATACCGGCGGGTGCCACGATCACTTTGACCATCAAGACCGCGGAAGGAAAATCCGGACAGGCAAAATTCAAGAAGTAGAGCGGACGATGGCTAAGGTTCCGATGTGGAGCGCACAGGAAACTTCAGGCTGCGACGGCCGCCACGCGACCGTCGCAGCCCGTGGTGTCGATCGGAAGGTTCGACGTCCGGTGCTGTGCTTCATGTTGTCGGCAATTACCTTGATGACGTCCTCCACGGCGGACCTGAGGGCAGAGGGGCGAACTGCCAGGATCGTCGGCCTGGGCGCCGCGACCTGCATGCAGTTCAACGGCGACGTCCTATCTAATCCCACGGTGCGGAGGGACTATCTAGCTTGGGCACAAGGCTTCATGAGCGGAATCATATTGAGCAGGCCGCCGGGCGTGGATGAGGGCCTCGATCTCAATCCGGCGACCTTCGACCTGGTCACTCAATTGCGGTTCCTCGAGGATCACTGCGCGCGAAACGAGGCGCTCGATTTTTCCGAGGCTGTCGAGGCGCTCTATAAGCGGCTCCGGCTGGAGGGCAAGACGTGAATGCACGCTATACGCTGCACCCTCGACCTCGCGCTCCGGGAGCCCCAACCATGACTGAAACCGCTATGCTCGCCAAAGTCCGTCTACGCGTGGAGGGCATGGACTGCACCTCTTGCGCAACAAAGATTGAAAATGCCCTGCACCGCATCCGCGGCGTCAGCGATGTGATCGTGTCGGTGTCGGCGGGGACGGTGACGGTCGTCACCGACGACAACGAAGATCAAATCCGAGATCAGATCGCGAAACTAGGATATCGGGTTACAAGCAGCGAATTTGTCGAGAATGCAGCCGCCCGAGAAACGGATGGTGGAGCTTCGCCGGAACCCCGTCTTGAAAGCCGTGAGCCTGCTGGCGGCGGTCAACCTTGGTGGCGAACAAGGAAAGGGATGCTCACCATCGCGTCGGGATTGGCGCTGGCGACGGCCTTCATAATCGGCAAGGCCGCTCCGGCGACCGAGCACTGGGCGTTTCTGCTGGCGATGCTGGTAGGCCTCATTCCCATCGGACGTCGTGCCGTCGCCGCAGCGAGCGCCGGAACGCCGTTCTCGATCGAGATGCTGATGTCGATCGCCGCGGTGGGGGCGGTCATCATCGGAGCGACCGAAGAGGCAGCAACCGTCGTGTTCTTGTTTCTGATCGGCGAACTCCTGGAGGGCGTCGCCGCAAGCCGTGCCCGCGCCAGTATCCAGGACCTCACCAAGCTCGTTCCGAAGACGGCCCGCCTTGAAGAAGACGGCCATGTCGGTGAGGTGCAGGCCGACACCCTGCAAGTGGGGGCGACGATCCAGATAAGGCCCGGCGACCGGGTCCCCGCCGACGGTGTCATCCTTTCCGGAGAGAGCGCGATCGACGAAGCGCCGGTCACGGGAGAAAGCACGCCGGTCCAGAAGGGATCGGATGCGACCGTGTTTGCCGGTACGGTCAACGGCGACGGCTTGCTGCGCGTGCGGGTGACTGCCGCAGCCGCGGACAACACGATCGCGCGCGTGGTGCGCCTCGTCGAGGAGGCGCAGGAGTCGAAGGCGCCGACGGAGCGTTTCATCGATCGGTTCTCCCGTGTCTATACGCCGGGGGTGGTGGCAGTCGCGGCGTTGGTAGCAGTCATTCCTCCTCTAGTGTTTGGAGGGGAATGGAGCGGCTGGATCTACAAGGGTCTGGCCATTCTGCTGATCGGCTGTCCGTGCGCGCTAGTCATTTCCACGCCCGCTGCGATAGCGGCCAGCCTGTCCGCTGGGGCACGCCGAGGTCTTCTGCTGAAGGGCGGCGCGGTCCTGGAGCAGATCGGCAAGATCACCGTGGCCTGTTTCGACAAGACTGGCACGCTCACCGCCGGCAAGCCCCAGGTCACAGACATCATCGGCTTCGCGCGCAGCGAGGCTGATGTCCTGCGTTTCGCTGCGGCGCTCGAGTCGGGGTCGAGTCACCCCCTTGCTACCGCAATCCTGACCAGGGCGGCAGTACAGCAGATCTCGCTTCCGCCGACCTCCGACTCGAGGGCGATCGGCGGAAAAGGGATACGTGCGACCGTCGAAGGAGCGGAAGTATTCCTGGGATCGCCCAAGGCCGTCGCGGAATTCTGTCCTCTAACAACCGAGCAGGAGACGCAGATCGCAGCCCTGAACGACGAAGGCAAAACCGTTTCGCTCGTCGCGCTCGAGGGGAAAATTGCGGGTGCGATCGCGATGCGCGACGAACCCCGCCCGGATGCGAAAAACGGACTCAAGCATCTGACGGATGCGGGGATTCGGACCGTGATGCTGACCGGCGACAATCGCCGCACCGCGAGCGCGATCGGGAAGCAACTGGGAATCGACGTCGAGGCGGAGCTGCTGCCCGAAGACAAGCAGCGAATCGTCGGCCAGTTTCAAAAGGCGGGCTGGTCGGTCGCAAAGATAGGCGACGGCATCAACGATGCGCCGGCACTGGCAGCAGCCGATGTGGGTATCGCCATGGGCGGAGGTACTGACGTCGCACTGGAAACGGCCGACGCCGCTATACTGCATGGGCGGGTCGCCGACGTTGCCGCAATGGTCGATCTGTCGAAGCGGACGATGATCAACATCCGGCAGAACATCGCGGTCGCACTCGGGCTCAAGGCCGTCTTTCTTGTCACGACCGTCGTCGGATTGACGGGGTTATGGCCAGCCATCCTCGCCGATACCGGTGCGACGGTTCTGGTGACGATGAACGCATTGCGCTTGCTCCGCTTGCCCACGACCGAGCCGTTCAAGTCTTGAGGAAGAAGAATCGAATGCTTTCCTGCTTGCCAGAAACCCTGAGAGTGACGCGATGTTTCAAGCATTGAGCCGACTGTCCATCACAGAGGCCGCGCGTCATGCAGTGGCCCGACCCGCGATCATCGCTCTCGCGTTCGGACTGACAACAGGCAGCGCACTCGCAGCGGCAGGCGACGCCGGTGGTACTACCAGGTTCGATCTCGCGTTGCTTGTCCGGATCGGCGTTGCCGTCGCGCTGGCTTTCCCAATCGGATGGGAACGCGAGTTTCGCGGTTCGGAGGCCGGCGACCGTACCTTCATGCTCGTCAGCCTGGGGGCGGCCGCGTTCACGGCCGTCGGTGTCGAGAACTTTCCGGCGACCGCGGAGAAGATAATGGCGGGCGTCGTCACCGGTGTGGGCTTTCTTGGCGGAGGGATGATCCTCAAGGACGGTGGCAACGTCCGTGGCTTGACCACGGCAGCGGCCATTTGGGCAACGTCGGCGGTTGGTATGCTTGCGGGGATTGGCGAACTTCTCATTGCCGGACTGGTGACCGTCTTGGTCATTCTGATCCTGGAATTGCAATTCCTGCCTTTGATCGGTCGGCTCGATGCGCGGCGCTGGCGGCCGAAGGAAGCTAAGCGGGAAGGGAACGGGCATGAATTCTGACAGCAGTCTCGGCACTAATCTTAACGGGACGCCAATGAAGCGCTTTTTGGTCCTCATTGGGATCGCAATGTGTGCCGCTCTACCGGCCCTGGCTCTGCGAACAGCGGGATGGCGTCTCGGACCGGTCGTTGACACTGCGATCTTCGGCGTTGCGATCCTCGCGGCCGGATTTCTTTTGTCGTGGGGTGCGGAAGCCGCCGAGCGGCACATCGCACAGGGCCTGATCCTTGCGGCTGTCGCCTTGATAACGGTCCTTCCGGAATATGCGGTGGATATGTATTACGCTTTTCAGGCCGGCCAGGCCGGCCCGGAGTCGCCGTACGTCCATTATGCTGCGGCCAACATGACCGGCGCGAATCGGCTGCTTGTCGGTGTCGCATGGCCGCTTTTAGCGCTGCTGCACTGGATCAAGGATCGGCATCGCGCCATCGAACTGACAAACGACAACGCAATCGAAGTCTCGTTCCTTTTGCTCGCCAGCCTCTACGCGTTCGTCATTTTATTCAAAGGAAGCATTACCCTTTTCGATTTCACGATGTTGGTGGCAATCTATGGAGGATATGTCTGGCGCGTCCGCAACGTTCGCAAAAGCGAGAATCCGGATGAAGAGGACGAGCCTGGACCAGCCGCGGCGCTCAATGAATTGCCGCTCCGGACGCAGTGGATAGTTATGGCAGGCCTCGGGCTCGCCGCCTGCGGAATTATTCTCTGGAGCGCCGCGCCTTTCGCGGAAGCTATGATCGAAGCGGGCCGCGCCCTCGGCATCAACGAATTCCTTCTCATCCAGTGGTTGGCGCCGCTCGCCAGCGAAGCACCCGCCGTATCTATCGCCGTCCTGTTTGTTCTAAGGGGGCGCGCCGCGGGCGGACTCATCACCATGATCAGCGACAAGATCAACCAGTGGACGCTTCTGGTCGGCATGCTACCGCTGGCGATGACCGTCGGCGCCGGCGGTGCGACAGCACTGCCGTTGGACGCGCGACAAATTGAAGAGTTTTTTCTCACTGCCTCTCAATCCCTGTTCGGCGTCGCACTGCTCATGCGGCTGCGTTTCGGTCTTCTGTCTGCGACCGCACTCGCGCTGCTGTTTTTGGTTCAGGTCAGCTTGGCCTACTACTTCAGGAACGACGAAATACGCACGATAGCCACTCTGTCGGGCTTAGCCTGGGTCTATCTGGCGCTTGCTTCGGTGCTCTTCATTTGGAACGGCCGTCGATTGCTGGAAATAATTCGCTTCACTCTTCGATCGTCAACCGCGCCTGCAAATTCCAAGACACTGAATTCGGCTCGCGGTGAATGCTGATGCCTTGCGGCCTGGTGTCAGAACACTCGAGGCAAGCATTTGCTCTAAACGTTCTAAAACATCGTGCGGCAGGAAGGGCAATGACGGGTGGAAAAATCCTATTGGCGTGGACCATCAGGTGGATCGCATAACTAGCTTCGGTGCAGATAGCCTGGAGTCTGCGCTGGGCGACAACCGCGTTTTCACGGAAAACATCTCTTCACTCTATCAAAAAAAGGAGATCAAAATGGGGTTCGATCAATATCATGAACCGCCGGAAGAACTTTCGCAGGAAATGCGCACATTCGCGCGGATGATCACGTCGCTCATAGAGGAGGCCGAGGCTATTGGCTGGTACGAACAACGAATGTCGCTCGAAAAGGACAAGGAAGCGAAAGCAATCATGGCGAACGCACAAAAGGAAGAATTCAAGCACTTTGGGATGAACCTCGAATTCCTCCTCCGCCGCAACAAGAACTGGCGGACCGAGCTTCAGAGCATCCTCTTCACGACGGGGGACATCGTGAAACAGGGAGAGGCGGCCGAGAAGAAAGTCGATTGACCCTTCGTGGAGACGGTCGCTATGGCGGAGAAGAGGTCCACCCCGCGGAAGAGAGTGCTGAAGGCCGGAAGGATTGCCTTCGGCGGGGCGGCCATCGATTGCACCGTCCGAAACCTGACGGTCTCCGGCGCGCTGCTGGAAGTCGAGAGTCCGCTCGGCATCCCGCACGATTTCGTCCTGGTCATCCCTTCGGAAGATATCTCGCGATCCTGTCGTCTCATCTGGGCCTCCGAACGCCGCATCGGAGTCCGCTTCGATCGAACCGACGACGGCGTGCCGAAGCAAAAAAGGGGGATCGTTCCATGAGACCGGCTCGACGAATTCGGCTGATGGGTGCGCTGCTGCTTTTTGGCTCGCTGCTCACATGCGGGCAGTCGACCGCTCGCGGCAGCTTCGCCACCGAGAACCCCTGGGCTTCCGAGCATATCGAGGCGCTCCCGGCCGATATACGACGGGGGATTTTCGCGCGCGAACGCGCGTGCGGCAGCGCGGCGGCGGCCGGGCACTACTTCTCGGTCTCGATGGCGGTGAGAGGCCGGCGTTTCGTCTCGCTTCACTTCGAGGATTTCGCCTGCGCGAACCGCGCGGCCGTCTGCAACCTGCACGGATGTCTCCACGAAGTGTACCTGGAATCACGCGGACGCCACCGACTCGTCTTCAGCGTGCGGGCGCGCGACCTCAAAATGACCGGCGGCGGCGCCGCCGGCATCGAAGTGAACTATGGCACGTCGAACCGTTTCTTTCGGTGGGACGGAATGCGATTCGTGCCGGAATCGACTACGTCACGATCCAGATAGAAAACGAGGCATAGAAGACGGAGAGATCGTACACTGCATGTCTAGCATAGCGATAGGCAAAGGCGGCGATGATCACCTTGCCGGTCGTGGCCTCGATCGTCGGCATGGTGCCGATCATGGATCATCATGGCCATGGTGGTCTAGGTCATGTTCATGCGCTGACCTTCGGCTACGCATTCGAAGCTTCGGCAACGCATTCGCGATCGGGTCATGCTGAATACCGCCGCGCTCGTCATGGCTGAAGCCGCCTACGAAGGTTTCGGGTACGATCTCAACGACCCTCGAATCAAAACGGACGATGATGCCGAGAGTTGCCGACGGCGCGGATTACCAAGTTGACCGCCGGGGGATGGCGCTGTGGACCCGCCGCGACCTTGTACAGAGGCTTGGACATTGTCCGAGTGTCGGGGCTGTCCGGTCCGAGATTCTGCAAACCGGTGCCTCCTACGGTGGCGTTGGAGCTCACCCGAAGCGGCTCGATGGCGCTGCACAGCGGGGGAAGTACGCAGATCGTCAGGCGCGCAAGCGCGCCCCGCATGTCCGCCTATCCTTCGGCCAAAGCACCCACGATGCTGCCCAGGACCGCCAGCGCATCCACCGTGCCGTCGTCCTCGCCCTTTTCGAAGTCTGCGCCGCTTTGGGCCATCGTGTTCGTCACATGAGCAAGGCAGAGGACCTTGCAGCCCGTCGCGGTGGCGAATGCGTACAGAGCGGCGGCCTCCATTTCGACCGCGAGAATCCCCTTGTCGGCCGCGGCCTGAATGGCTTCGCTAGTCTCGCGGAAAGGGGCGTCCGTGGTCCAGGTAGAACCGCTGATGGTTCTGGGGCCGTCTCGCTTTACGGCCTCGACCGCTGCGGCGAGCAACTGCGGACATGCGCTCGCATACTCCGATGGCGGAGCATAGTGGTAGCTTGTGCCTTCGTCGCGCAGCGCGCGGTCGATGATGATGAAGTATGGAGGAGAGCCGGAGGCGACGATCTGTCCGGACGACGTCAAGCTGATCAGCAGGCGACAACCGCTGGCGAAAAGCTCTTCAGCCACCAGAACGGCGAAAGAAGCGCCGACCGCCCGTCCGACGATGCCTACATCCCTTTCGGCGAGGGAGAAGACATCGAGTTCGGTGTGATAGCATGGCCATGCTTCGAACGACTTGGCGCGCCCGGTCCGGCGAAGATGGCGGACCAGATCGCCGTCCGGATCCAGCAGGCAAACGGAGGGAACGTCAGCCTCCTTGATCTTCTTCTGGCGTCGTGCCTCCCGCATCAGCGCCGCCGGCATGAAGACCGAAGGCGCTGACGGGTTCTTGTTGTCGAGAATGGGAGGCACAGCCATCTGTAATGCACCTTGGTCTTGAAGGGAGGACGCAGTCATGAACAACACCGATCGCCAAGCTCATTGGCAGAAGGTATACGCGGTGAAGGCCGAGAAAGAAGTGAGCTGGTTTCAGGAGAATCCGGCCCCGTCGCTCGATCTTATCGCCGCCACCGGCATCTCGACGGACGCATCCATCATTGACGTCGGGGGCGGTGCTTCACGACTGGTTGACAGCCTGCTTGAGCAGGGCTTCCGCCGGATAGCGATACTCGACCTTTCCGCCAAAGCTCTTGGGGCAGCGAAAAAGCGGCTCGGCCGGGCCGGAGAGGCGGTCGACTGGATCGTCGCTGATATCACCAGTTGGAAGCCTTCGAGCACGTATGACCTCTGGCACGATCGCGCCGCCTTTCACTTTTTGACGGAGGCGACCGACCGCGATGCATATGTCGGTTGCCTGAAGAAGGCCGTACGTCCCGGTGGCCACGTGATCATTGCGACTTTCGCTCAGGATGGCCCCGAAAGGTGCAGCGGGTTGCCGATCGTCCGCTACGATCCGGATGAGCTTGCCTCGACGCTTGGACCAGCCTTCGAACTGGCAGATTCCCGGCGGCACGATCATATGACTCCCGGCGGCAACACGCAGCGTTTTCAGTTCAGCCGATTTCTGCGAAGTTGACGGGAGGTTCAGGGCGGGTCGCTTCAGGACGGCTTGTTCCCACCCAGAGCCTTCTGAAGCGCAGGAAAACCGCCGGCGACGTGAGCTACGTTCGTGAAGCCCATGTCCTTCAAGGCCTTGGCGCCCAGCGCGGAGCGCGCGCCCGAACCGCAGTACAGCACCAGTTTTTTGCCGGGGCCGAGCTTCTGATTGTGAGAAGGGCTCCGGGTATCGACCTGAAATTCGAGAAGTCCGCGCGGCACGTGCACCGCACCCGGGAGAGAACCCTTTTCCACTTCGGAGGGCTCCCGTAGATCGACAATGACGACGTTTTCGTCGTCCATGAGCTTGATCGCTTCCTCGGCCGTAAGCGTCTCGATCTGTCCGTTGGCATCGATCACAAGTTGGTTAGCGGTTTTCATAACGAGTCCTTTCATGGAGTGACGTTTGGAGGTGCGATCAATCGGCCCAAGGAACGGGCTCAAGCGCGTCGAACGGAATCTTCAGGTAACGCTTGCCGTTTTCTTCCTGTCCCGGCAATCGCCCGCCTTGGATGTTGACCTGAAGCGAGTGCAGGATGAGCTTGGGCATCGGAAGTTCGCGGTCCCGGGCCTCGCGCAGCGCTATGAACTCTTCCTCGGTCTTTGCCTTCGTCAAGTGGATGTTCTCGACGCGTTGCCGTTCGACGGTGCTTTCCCAAAGGGGTTTCTTGCGTCCCCCGGGACAGTAGTCATGGCCCGTGAACAATCGAGTGTTGTCGGGAAGAGCCATGATCCTCTGAATGCTGGACCACAGCGCGCGTGCGCTGCCGCCCGGGAAGTCCGCGCGGGCGGTACCGCCGTCTGGCATGAAGATCGTATCGTGGATGAATGCCGCATCTCCGACGAGATAGGCGATCGAAGCCAACGTGTGGCCCGGCGTCAGCAGGACATCCACGTCAAGGTTGCCAATTTTAAACCGTTCGCCGTCGGAGAAGAGCTTGTCCCATTGCGAGCCGTCAATTGCGAACGTGTCGTCGTAATTATAAATTCGCTTCCACAGCTTCTGCACTTCGACGACCTTCTCGCCGATCGCGGTCGGCACGCCGGTCTTATCCTTGAGATAGCCCGCCGCCGACAAGTGATCGGCGTGCGGATGCGTGTCCAGGATCCAGGTCAACCTGTAACCCTCGCGCTCGATGTGGGCCAGCAGGGCGTCCGCCGAAGTCGTCGCCGTCGCGCCGGAATTCGTATCGAAATCGAAGACGGGGTCGATAATGGCGCATTCCCGCGTTTCCGGATCGGCCACGACGTACTGGACGCTCGACGTGCGTTTCTCGAAGAAACCGGTCACGACGGGACGGCCGCGGCCGTAGGTGGATTTCTCGTTCATCATTTCGTTTTTTCCTTTCATGCCGCCGGCGATGGTTGCCAGAAGCCCTTGGCTACGACGTAGACGCCAACCAGGATGACCAAGCTCGCGAAGACCAGGGTAAGCGCCCGCTTCCGGGCGCCTAAAATCTTCCCGATCCGGACGCCGGCTACGCCTCCGACGAGACCACCGAAAACGAACAGGCCGGCCATGGGCCAGTCGATGAGGCCTGAGACCGCGTAGCTCCCGGCCGTCGCCGCGCCGAATGCGCTCACGGCGAACAGCGACGTCCCGATGGCGTTCGATAACGGCATCCCGGTCGCCAGCATCAGACCCGGCACGATCAGAAAGCCGCCACCGATCCCGAAGAACCCCGAGAATAATCCGACGGTGAATCCTACGCCGATGAGAAGCGGAGCGAGCTTGCCGGCGGACTCCGTCGTCAATCTGACGTCGGGATCGCCTTCCGAGGACCGGGGCCGCAACATGAGCAGACCAACGACGATCATCACCAGTCCGAACAACGCGAGAAGCCTCTGACCGTCAACCGCCTTGGCCGCCGTCGAACCGCCGAAGGCGCCGACAACGCCGGCCGCCGCGAAGACGGCGGCGCAACCCCATTTGACGGTTCCGTTTTTCCAATGCGACAGCAGGTTTCCAGCCGCACTCGCCGCGACGGCGACCGCGCTGGTGCCGATGGCCACATGCGGGGACCTAACGCCGACCACGTAGACCAGCAGAGGAACTGCGAGGATCGAGCCGCCGCCGCCCACCAACCCGAGCACGATGCCGACGACACCTCCCGAAACGAGAGTGAGCATGCTGGTGACGATATCCGGCATCACACACCGACCTCGCGCGAAGAAGATCCAGCTTTGGCGGACCGAAGCGCGGCGAAAAGACCCATGCCCGCGAGCATGGCGACGACGAACGCCGATCCTTGCCAGAGACCGAACGGCAGCATGACCACTGCGGGGCCCGGGCACAGTCCCACCAGGCCCCAACCAATTCCGAAGAGGGCGGCGCCTCCGATCAGGCGCGCATCGAAATCCCGTCGATTCGGTATCTCAAGCCTGTCGCCGAGGACAGGGATGCCCGGGCTGTTCGCCACGGCATATCCGATAGCGGATGCGGCGGTGGCGCCGACCATCACGAAATCGAGGCTCGGGTCCCATGACCCGGTGACGTCCAGGAAGGCGAGGACTTTCGCAGGATTCACCATCTGCGAGACGATGAGCCCGAGGCCGAAAAGCAGCCCGGCGGCGAACGCGGAGAGCACTAACATTTTCAGTGTCCCATCAGGTGTCGGGTGACGAGAACCGTGATTAAGGCGGTGATCATGAAGACGCCGGTCGCGACCAACGATCTCGGCGATCCGCGCGAAATACCGCATACGCCGTGACCGCTGGTGCACCCGGATCCGAGGCGCGTACCGAAGCCGACGAGTAACCCCGCAGCCACGATCACGCCTGCGGAGGAGTTGAACGTGACTGGAGGCAGGGGACCGAACAGGACGCCATAGACGAGGGGCGCCAGCAACACGCCGACCACGAAGGCCGCCCGCCATGAGACCTCTCGGAGGTCGCGCCGAAACAGGCCCGCGACGATTCCACTTATGCCGGCGATCCTGCCGTTAAGAATAAGAAGCAAGGAGGCGGACGTGCCGATCAGCAACCCGCCCGCGAGCGCAGATGCCGGGGTGAAGTCGGTCATCCGCGAGTCCTCAGCGGTTTCCTGGTTTTGCGCACGGTCTGGCAGAAGAGGTCGTGAAGCGTCGCGAACAGCTTTTCGATGCGAGGGTCTGCAATGCGGTACCAGACCATCTGGCTTTCCTTTCGGAACGTGACGATGCCCTCGTCGCGCATCTTCGACAGATGCTGGGACATTGCCGACTGGCTTATGCCCACGGCGTCGACCAGGGAGCCCACCGTCGCTTCGCCATATTCGACCAGTTTGCAGAGAATCATGAGGCGCCGCTCGTTGGCGAGCGCGCTCAGAATTCCAGCGACCTCGGTGGCGTTCTTCTGGAAATCAACAAAACCCTTGCTACCGGCAGCCATGGTCGTCTTTCTCATTAGTAAATACTAAATTAGGTAGTGCTTATATGAATCGCAAGCGTGAACACGAAGGCCTCACGGACTGGTGATTTGCCAGGCGCGCTCTGGCTGGAGAGAAGACATCGATGCACCAGAGTCCTGCAAATGCCATTGGAACCGCGCCTCGGCGGACGAGCTTGTCTCGTTTGCTGCTGGCCGTGCTTTGCATGGTGGGCCTGTGTGCATCGTTCCTGCAGCCGGCGTTAGCACGGGGCGTCTCGAAGGCGGACCAGACCGCGTTCGTCAGGAACCATACGATCAAAGGCGGCAAGCCTTGCCAGCGCGTGGTTCCGGGGGCCGTGGGAACATCGTGCAGTGCGGGTGCCATGGTCGCACTCGATGCGACGAGTTCCGCCTTCGTTGAACCTCAGTCTTCCGCTGCCGGAGATACTGCCCTCGCCGACATGGCGCTCCTGGTGCAGTGGCTCGGCGCTCCGCAGTTCAGGCCTCCACGGATCCACGCATAACGTCGGCAGCTTCGCGCTGACGGCCGTATTGCGTCCATAGATCCCTGGAGAACAATCATGATATCGCCGTTAGCCGCACTTCGTGCGGCGTCGCATCCGTTGCTGCGCGCTTTGTGCTCGACCGGATTGACAGTATTGCTGGCCGCCTGCAACCAGGCGACGCTTCAGCAAGCGTCCTTTGCGCCACCACTACCGCCGCAATACGCCGCACTCTCGGACGGCGCCGTCCGTATCCCTGCGGTCGAAGCCGAGACGATCAACCCTAAATTCGTCAAGCAGCGCATGCGCTATGCGACGAACTATCCCACCGGCACCGTCGTCGTCGATCCCTACGCCAAGTTTCTGTACCTGGTGCAGGAAGGCGGCTTTGCTTTGCGTTACGGCGTAGGCGTTGGACGCGATGGCTTCGGCTGGACCGGAACGGCTGACATCCGCCGCAAGGCGCAGTGGCCAACCTGGACACCGCCTTCCGCGATGGTGGCCCGTCAGCCGGAGCTCAAGCAGTACCGGCAGGGCATGGCCGCGGGCATTACCAACCCGCTGGGAGCGCGAGCTCTTTATCTCTATCAGGACGGCAAGGACACCCTCTACCGCATCCACGGCACCAACGAGCCTGAAAGTATCGGCAAGAACGTGTCGAGCGGATGCATCCGGCTGTTGAATCAGGATGTGATCGATCTCTTCAACCGCGTCCCGGTCGGATCCAAGGTGGTTGTTCTCTCCGAGGCTGAATCGCGCGCGACTCCATCAGTCGCAGCCGAAACATCGATCAAGGCAGAGGTGCGCTGATGAGGACGAACATTGTACTGCGCACGATTGCCGCCTTCGCCGTCGGCGTCTTCGCGGCATCCGCTGCGGCAGGTCAGACCTTTGCGCCGGCGGTGGCTAACAAGCCGGATATCAGGTCCGATCTCATGGTAGGCGACTCGACGGTGGCCCGTGATGAGACTTGGCTGGGGGTCGACCTCAATCTCGGGCCGGGATGGAAGACCTATTGGAAATCACCGGGGGATGCCGGACTGCCGACTGAGTTCGACTGGTCCGGTTCGTCGAACGTCCTCGATGCGGAGGTGCAGTGGCCTGCGCCATCTCGGCTTTCCATTCTGGGATTTGAGACGGTTGGATACACGCACGAAGTCCTCCTTCCGGTCAGGCTCAAGGTCCGCGATCCGAACGTAGAGACACGCATCCGCCTCAAGCTCGCTGTTTACGCCTGTAGCACCATCTGCGTCCGCGAAGAGCGAGTGCTCGACGCCACGATCCAGCCGGGAGCGGGCGGTCCGTCCCAGGCCGCCATCGACGCATGGCGTTCGAAGGTTCCAGAGGCCACATCTCACGTGCTGTCTGTTCTCTCCATCGAACGTTCCTCTACGGGACCCGCGTCGTTGCGGATCGAAGTCGCCTCAAGCAGGCCTCTTCTCGCACCCGACGCCTTTATCGAGAGCGATCCTCCGCTGAGCGGAGACAAGCCGGTCGTGACGTTCGATCACGGCAACCGCGCAACGCTTGCCGTCGAGCTGCCCGGTGAGACCGCAAACAGCATCCGCGACCGGACAGTGACGGCCACGGTGGTCTCCGGCGGCGAAAGCGTGCTGGCGGTCTCTTCAGCCGTGCGGGCCCGAGAGAGCGGGAGTTTGCCGGCGTCCGCCGATCCCAGGCCGGCCTCCGCGCCGTCAACTTTGCTCGCACTCATCGGCATCGCGCTCGCCGGCGGTTTCATCCTGAACCTTATGCCGTGCGTATTTCCGGTGCTCTCGCTAAAGCTTCTCTCCTTCGTTCACGGCAGCACGGCCGACAAGAGAGAGGTGCGCAGGGGATTCACAGCAACGGCGGCCGGCATCCTCCTGTCGTTCCTAGTTCTTGCGGGCGTGTTGGCTGGCATGAAGGCGGCAGGCGCAAGCGTCGGCTGGGGCATTCAATTCCAACAGCCGGTATTCCTGGCGGGAATGTCGATCGTCCTGTCGCTGTTCGCCGCCAGCCAGTTCGATCTCCTTCATCTCGCTGCGCCATCCGCATTGCTGACAAAAGTGAGCGGCATCGCCGGAGGAACGTCCACGACGTCGCATTTTCTCAGCGGCTTCGTGGCGACCCTCCTCGCGACGCCTTGCTCGGCTCCTCTTGTCGGAACGGCGGTGGGTTTTGCGCTGTCGCAGGGAACTGGCGAGATCATGATCATCTTCGCGTCCCTCGGCATCGGCATGGCGTCGCCATACCTGATTGTTGCCGCATTTCCCGGGATAGCGAAGGTCATGCCAAGGCCGGGGCCATGGCTGGCTCACGTCAAACAGGTATTCGGCATCGCGCTGCTGGCGACCGCCGGATGGCTCCTGATGGTGCTCGGCGAGGTCGCCGGCACGATGCTGGCTATTTCGATCGGCGCTGCATTGGCCTCGGCGCTCGCCGTCCTCGGCTTGGCGAAAGGGGCGCCACCCCGGATGGTTGCAGGGGCGGGCGCCGCGATCGCGGTCGTCATAGCAGCACTTGCTGCTTTCACTCCGCATCATCGATCGCCCGCCCAGCAGATTCCATGGCGCACGTTTTCGGCCCACGAACTGCATTCGCTCGTTGCCGCAGGTCGCACGGTGTTCGTGGATGTCACCGCGGACTGGTGCATCACCTGCAAGATCAACAAGGCTCTTGTTATCGACGGGCAGGAGGTCGCGGGGCGACTCTCCTCGGACGTGGTGCCCCTGCGCGCCGACTGGACCAAACCGGATCCGGAGATCGCGCAGTTTCTGAACGAGCACGGCCGCTACGGGATTCCCTTCAACATCGTCTTCGGCCCCGGGGCCACTGACGGCATCGCGCTTTCCGAAATCCTTTCCCAATCGTCCGTGTCGGCCGCGTTCAATGACGCGGCGGCGCGTTCCAAATAGAGGTCACAGCATGAAGAAAATGATCATCTCCGTCGCCATCGCAACCGGTGTCGCCATCGGAAGCCTCGTCGGCCTTTCAACCTTCGCTTCGGGGGAGAGCGCCGATTCCTTCAGGGAGAGCGTCCTGCGCGACCCTGACGTTCCGTCGATGGGCAATCCGCAGGGAGACATCACCATTGTCGAGTATTTCGACTATCAGTGCCCGTACTGCAAGAAAGTCGCTCCGGAGTTGGCCAGGATCGCCAAGGAAGATGGAAAGCTGCGTATCGTGATGAAGGACTGGCCGATCTTCGGCGCAGCCTCGCAATATGCGGCGAAGATGGTCCTCGCGGCCAAATATCAGAACAAGTACCATGAGGCGCATGCTGCCCTCATCGGAGCGACCACGAAGCTAAGCGAGCGGATCGTTCAGGACCTGCTCTCGAAGGCTGGCGTCGACATCGACCAAGCCGTCAAGGACATGACGACGTACCAACCTGCCATCGAGGCGCTGTTGGTCCGCAACAATGAACAGGCCGAGGCCTTTGGTTTTCAGGGTACTCCCGCCTTCATCGTCGGAACGTTCCGTGTTCCTGGCGTGCTCGACGCGGCCGGGTTCAAACAGGCCATTGCGGACGCGCGGGCCGCAGCACGCAAAAAGAAATAGAAGACACCGTGAGACGGCCGCGCCAAGGGGGGGTCTCGTTCTGTCGCGGAGCGGCCGCTGCACTTTCGGCGGTGCCGCAGCCGGGTCCTCGCAGCCGGGGAATTGGCGTTCGGTATACGGTCGAATCGGCAGGGTTGTGCACCCACGAGAAGTGGTACACAGTGGTGGCCACAAAGTCTTTGCCGGCCATTCAGAAAAGCCCGTTTTCATTGACTTTCTTGAGCGCTCGCGCGCCTTGGCTGGGAATCCCTCCCTCTCCGCCAGCGCCTTCAGCCAACTGCGCTCAAAATCATCAACATTGATGCGCCTTTTCCAATTGTGGCAAATGGAACTCTGCGCGCAAAATTAACCTTCATTAAAATTGGTTATCGGCAAATGTTAATTGCCGGTTGCCGTCCGAGCGTCTTGGAGAGAAGTTAACTCATCTTAACAACTGCGTTCAGTGTGTGGAGTGCGTTCGATGAGTGATCTCGACAAGGGCGTCGGCGGCCAGGCCAGCTGCGCCTATTTCGGCGAAGGGGTTGTGTTCAAGGGTTCGATCAACGCCCCTGAGAAAGTCGTGGTTCACGGCACCGTCGATGGCGAAATCGTCGCGCGCGATCTGCTCGTCGGCCCGACCGGCACGATCAAAGGCAAGGTGAGCGTCGATCAGGCCGACGTTCAGGGCAAGGTTTACGAACATATCGAAGCGAAGGTGTGCCTCTCGCTCCGCAAGACCGGCCGCATCGAAGGCTCGGCAACTTACGGCGACATCGAAATCGAAAAGGGCGGCGTGCTGTCCGGCGATGTCTCGACCATCAAGGGTTCGTCGTCGACGTTGCAGCAGTCGCCGCCGAAGGTGCAGGGCAATCTGCCGCTGCCGCCGCAGGTCGTGTCGAGCAATCCGAACCCGACCGAAAAGACCAATGTCGAATCCAACAAGCTGAGCGTTGCCGGCGGGCAGGGCGGACGTCCGCCGCTGTTCAATCCGGACAACAAGAAGTAATTTTCGGCGGCGACGCTGGGTGAGAAACAACAGGCCGCGGGATCGCTCCTGCGGCTTTTTTCATGGCTCAACGCGCGGCTTTCGCCTTTGCACCGATCAAACGCTCCAGCGTCTCGATCGTCGATGCGTCCGCAGCGCCATCCACACGCGCGGGACGGAAGTGCCGCTGGAATGCCGTCACCACATCGCGCGTCATCTCGCCGAATGTGTTCGTGACTTCGACGCCGTAACCGTAAGCGCGCAGCGCGGTCTGAAGTTTGCCGACAGCCTCGCTCTCGTCGCCGATGCGAAGGGCGATGCCGTCCGTAATCGCAGCGGGTTCGGCCCACAATCCAACGCTGGCCCGATGCAAGGTCTCCCACGGAAATTTCTCGCCGGGATCCTGTTTGCGCGAGGGCGCGATGTCCGAATGCGCCAGCACGTTCGCCTGCGGAATCTGAAAGCGCGATTGCACATCCTTGCAAAGCCGGATCACGGCTTCGATCTGTTGCGGCGGAAAATCCGGGCAGCCGAAATCGTGCCCGCCGTTGACGATCTCGATTCCGATGGAGCGCGAATTGATGTCGGTCGTGCCCTGCCAGGACGAGACGCCCGCGTGATAGGCGCGGCGGTCTTCCGCGACCATCTGCGTGATCGCACCGTCTTCGTAGACAAGATAATGCGCCGAGACTTTCGCCTCCGGATCGCATAATCGCTCCAGCGCGCCCTTCGCGGTGGCCATGCCGGTATAATGCAGGACGATCATGTCCACCGTCGCGGAACGCTGCTCGTGATTGGGCGAGGCGGCAAAACACGACGCGCAGGGAGAATCGGGCATGTTCATTGTGATATGCTATCACCGCGCCGGTTCGATTGAACCGCCGCCGATTGCCGTCACGCCGATGAATTTCAAGAGAGACCGTTGAAACGAATTCTGATTACAGGCGGCGGCGGCTTCGTTGCACGGCATCTTGCGCCGTATCTTTGCAATGCCGGGTTCGATGTCGTCGTCGCCAGCCGCAATCCGCAGCTCAAATTCGATGACGTCCGCATATCGACCGTCACCATGCCGTCCGCGATCGGCAGATGGGCGCAACTGATGAACGGCATCGACGCCGTGGTGCATCTCGCCGGGCTGGCGCATCGTCCTGCGAGCCCGGAGGAACATGACCGGATCAATCATGTGCTTGCGGCGGAAACCGCCGAAGCCGCCAAGCGCGCCGGCGTGCAGCAGTTCGTTCTGGTGTCGTCGATCGCGGCGCAATCGGGTCCGTCGGCTTTGGGCGTGTTGAAGGAAACCGATACGCCGCATCCCGGCGGCGACTACGGTGTGGCGAAACTCGCGGCGGAAAGGGCACTCGCCAAAACCGGAATCGGCTTCACGATTCTGCGGCCCGTCGTGATCGACGGCCCCGACGCGAAGGGCAACACGGCAACGCTGAACGCCATCGCGCGGATTCCGCTGCCGCTGCCGTTCGGCAATCTCAACAATCGGCGCTCGACATTGTCGGTCGCAAATTTCAATTCCGCCATCGCCGCCGTGCTGTTCAACGAGAAAGCGATGGGCGAGACCTTCATCGTCGCCGATCCGGATGCCGTGACGGTGGCGGAGATGTTCGCGCGGGCGCGAACGCGCGCAGGCCAATCGCGACATCTGTTCGGCGTCGATCCGGCGTTGCTGAAATTCGGATTGCGGATCGCAGGCCGCAGCGAATTGTGGGAACGGCTCGGCGGCTCGCTGGTTGCCGATCCGTCGAAACTCATATCGATTGGCTGGACGCCGGAGCGAAGTTAGTTTGCCGCGCCGCGTAGTTTTCCAAACTCGGCGAACTCCGGCGGATTGGGCGTGCCGAACATGCGGTTGATCATCATCGTTCCGGTCGCTGCGTCGAAGTGGGAAAAATCCAGCCAGAATTCGTGACGCTTGGCGACCAGCGGTGGTGCGTTGAAATCCCACAGCGGCGTCACGGCCGCCAGCCGCGCGATCAGGCCGTCGATCACGCCCGGCTCGTGCCAGTCCAGATTCTGATCGATGATCGGATTGACCGCGACTTTCAGTTGCACGTTGTTCTCGCGGCACAGTTCGACGAAACGCTTCAGCGCAACCAACTGCCGTTCGAGATCGGGCCGCACCGAATTGAAGCCGCGGCGATAGTCTTCCCTGATCGTTGGGATCGGCACGCGCGCGGCTGTCGGAATGGCTTCGGTCGCCGGCGCCGTGTCGCCGGGGCGCTCGGCGGGATTGACCGCATGGGCCTGCGCGCGGGAGCGCCACACGTCCCGCCACAGCCGATACTGAAACACCGTGAGATAGCGCCACCAGTAGCGCACCGGCGACTCGCCTGAGAGTTCGGGCGGCAGGAAGCTGTTGATGTTGGAGTTGGTCCACGGCGGCTTGCCGAAGAAATCCGGATCGAGCAGCAATACGACGGACTTGAGGTGCTGGCCGCGCGCGGCCTTGTCGCGCAGGATGTATTCGAGCAGCGGCAGGTGATCGGTAATCATGCCGAACGACATCGACATGCTGAGCAGATGCGACGCGCCCATGTCCTTGGCGAGGAGTTTGCGGTCGAGCAGATTGCCGCGCGAGGACGAGAACAGCAGCGCGTCGGTCGTGTCCGCGTCGCGCTGATAGTTTCTCAGTTTGCTGACGCGCTCGTTCCAGTTGATGTTCTGCGGAAACAGATTGGTGCCGAACACGAGTTCAGGATCAAACAGCACGTTCGCGGCAACGGTGCACAGGAACAGCAGCGCCGCTCCCATTATCACCGCCAGTGAAAATCGCCGTGCCATGTTGCGTCCGTCAGAACTGATAATAGAGGAATTCGCTGAAGTGTCCGAGGTTGGCGAACACCACGCCGAACAGCGCCAGTATCGCAATCGCCCAGAAGATCGACGGCGACCAGACCAGAATTTTCTGCGAGCGCCGCCAGTCTGAGTGCGGCTCGCCCTCGCGGTAATTCACGAATTCCATCGTGTCCGGCATGATGAGCGCAATCGCAAGCACGCCGAATGTCAGGCCGGTGCCGACCAGCGACCAGTGCGAGCCGAGCCATTTGCGTAGGAACGCTTCGGTGACGTAGCCCTTTTCCATCGCGAAGAAATCGTACTCGACCAGCAGCGGCGCATTATCCGGCGCGTGTCCGAAGCCTGCCATCGCCTTGAGCATCAGCATAGCGGAGTGGATGTTGGCGGCGCGGAAGAATGTCATGCCGATTACGAAGGCGGAGAATGTCAGCGCCCATCCGGTCAGATTGCCGGACATCGTGACGGGACGCGGGCCGCGCAGCGTGCGCCACCAGTGATTGACGGTGAGCAATACGCCGTGGAATGCGCCCCATGCGATGAAGGTCCAGTTCGCGCCGTGCCACAGCCCGCCGAGCACCATCGTGGCCAAGAGATTCATCGAGCGGCGCACCGGTCCCGACGCGCCGCCGCCGAGCGGGACATAGACGAAATCGCGCAGAAAGCGCGACAGCGTGATGTGCCAGCGCCGCCACAGATCGATGATGCTGGTCGAACGGAAAGGTGCGGCGAAATTCAGCGGCAAACGAAGATTGAACAGAATACCCAGTCCGACCGCCATGTCGGAATAGCCGGAGAAATCGAAATAGAGCTGTAGTGAGTAAGCGAGCGAAGCGCCCCACGCAGCGGCAGCCGTCACCGGCGCGCCGCTTGCCGCAGCATCGAATACCGGCGCGACATGCACCGCGAGCTTGTCGGCGAGCAGTACCTTTTTCGTCAGACCGAGCACGAAGATAGTGAGACCGAGCGCGATGTTGTTCCAGTCGAGCCGGTAGCGAAGTTTGTCGGCGATCTGCGGACCCAGTTCGCTCCAGCGCACGATGGGGCCTGCGATGAGATGCGGAAAGAACGCGACGAACATCGCGTAGCGCGGCAATTTGATCTCGACCGGCTTGCGCGCGGTCTCGACCAGAAACGCGATTTGCACGAAGGTCGTGAACGACAGCGCCAGCGGCACATTGGGATTGCCGGGGCTGCGCTGTTCGACGATGGACATAATAAAGTCGGCATATTTGAAATAGCCGAGCACGACCAGGTTGGCGATCACGCCCGCCGTCACCAGCAATCTGGCCGTCGCCTTGTCGGATTTCAGAATTTGCTGCGCCAGCAGAAAATTCAGCAGGATCGACAGGACCGGAAGAACGACGAAGGGCGGCTTCCACCACGCATAGAAGAACAGCGAGGTGAGCGTGGTGACGATGACGGCGGCCACCATGCTGCGGCGCGCGGCGATGAAATGCGCGGCGACCGCAACCGGCAGAAACACGAAAATGAATTCAAGCGAATTGAAAAGCATCGGGAGGGGCTGCGCTCATCCACCGTGATTTCGGGTTGCCGCCGCAAGCCCGCCAAAGCGCGCGGAAACTAACGAAAAGGGTGGGTGCCTTCAAGGCGCGGGGCTGCAACATGGCGATGCGAGTCGGCGGGAATTACGGTTGTTTCGCGCGCCTTAGTCTGAAAACATCGGCACAGGAGCATCATCATGGTGACACGCGGATTTACCGGACGGCCGCAGCCGCCCGACACGGCCAAGCGCCTCGCGCCGGGGCAGCATCTGACGAGCGATTTTCCGGTGCTGTCGGCGGGGCCGACGCCGCGCGTCAATCTCGATACCTGGACCTTCGCGCTGAAGGTCGGGCCGAAGCCGGTGGCGAAATGGAGTTGGGCCGAGTTCAACGCGCTGCCGCAAACCGAGATCAAACGCGACATTCATTGCGTGACCACCTGGTCGAAATTCGACACTGTATGGCGCGGTGTGACTGTCGATGACATTCTCGAAGCTGCCGGCATCGATGCGCCGACGCAGTTTGTGCTCGCGCATTCCTTTGACGACTATTCGACCAATGTGCCGACCGCAGATCTCATCGGCGGCAAGGGAATGGTCGCGACCCATTTCGGCGGCAAGCCGCTGACCTCCGATCATGGCGGCCCGGCACGGCTTCTGGTGCCGCATCTCTATTTCTGGAAATCCGCGAAATGGGTCAACGCGCTGCAATTCACCGAGACCGACACCGCAGGCTTCTGGGAATTGCGCGGCTATCACATGTATGGCGATCCGTTCCGCGAGCAGCGTTACACGGGTGATCCGTAGATGAGCGTGTCGTCCGCCGAATCGCGCCGGCTTGCCGTCTGGCAGAATGCGACCGTCACGAAGATCGAACCGCGTACCGAACGCGTGACGAGTTTCTTCCTCAAGCCGGATCGGCCTCTCGCCTATCAGGCGGGGCAGCATGTCGCCGTGCGGCTGACCGCTGCGGACGGCTATCGCGCGCAGCGCAATTATTCCATTGCGACCGCGCCTGAGCATGGCGGCGAGATCGAACTCGCTGTCGAGCGGCTCGACAATGGCGAAGTCTCAGGTTTCTTCCACGAGATCGCGATGGCCGGCGACACAATCGAAATCAAGGCGCCGCTCGGCGGGCATTTCATCTGGAAGGTCGAGGACGGCGGGCCGCTGGTGTTGATCGGCGGCGGCTCCGGCGTCGTGCCGCTTGTGAGCATGCTGCGTCATCGCGTGGCGCGGCGCGACAAGACTCCGGTTGCGCTATTGGTATCGTCGCGCACATGGGACGAGGTGATTTATCGTGACGAACTGATTGCCCTTCATGATCGCAAGGATGGTTTCGAACTCGCGATCGCGGTGACGCGCGACAAGGCGCAGCGTGCGGGCGACTATGAGCGCCGCATCGACGACGCGATGATCGCGGCGGTCCTGGCGAAACTTCCATCCGCACCGGCGCAGGCGTTCGTCTGCGGATCGAATCCGTTCGTCGAGATGGCGGCGCACGGATTGATGGACAACGGCCTGTCGCCGAAAATCATCCGCACGGAACGCTACGGCGTGTGACGATTTCGCGGCAGCAATGCGCGCGAACGAAATGATTTTGCCTCAACTGCATAAACATCGTGCGTTTCGTTCCAAATCGAAAATTTTCAGGAACTATTCCCGGTTCCGGCACTTGTGCCTCCCGTTCATTCCTCGAACCGGGAGTTGAAAGATGAAACGGACATTGATTGTTTTGACGGTCGCGGGTGCGCTGCTGCCGGCCGCTGCATTTGCTCAAGGCGTGATCGGCGGCGCCGATCAGGGTGCGCGTGAAGGCGGTCGTGCAGCCGGTCCGGTCGGCGCGATTGTCGGCGGAACGGTCGGCGGTGTCGTCGGCGGCGTGAACGGCGTGCTGGGCATCGACCAGCGTCCGCGTTTTCGTACCTATGTCGCCAACCAGCATCGCGCGTCTTATCGGTATCGCGACAATCTCGCGGTCGGCGTCGTGCTGCCGGATGACGGCGTGACGTATTACGACGTGCCTGCCGAATATGGTGCGCCGAACTATCGCTACACGGTGGTGAACGGCCGCACGGTTCTGGTCGAGCCGGGTTCGCGCCGCATCGTCGAGATCGTGGATTAACGTCCGACCGAACGGAAAAGAAAAGGCCGCCTGCGAGGGCGGCCTTTTTGTTACCGGTCATTGCGAGCGAACCGAAGCAATCCAGAAATGAAGAGGAGTGGATTGCTTCGTCGCAATTGCTCCTCGCAATGACGGCAGCGATTATCCTGCCGCCGCCACCGCGCGCTGCGCCAGCACCTTCACCAGATTGGCGCGATAGGCGGACGTGCCGTGGATGTCTTCCATCATGCCCTTCGGCGAAATCTTCACGCCGTCGATTGCGCCAGCAGACCAGTTGGCCTTGAGCGCCTTCTCGATGTCCGGCACGCGCATCACGCCGTTCTGCGATGCGCCGGTCGCGGCCACGCGCACGTCGCCGGATTTCGTCTTGGCGACGAACACGCCGGTGAGCGCGAAGCGCGACGCCGGATGGCGCATCTTCTCGTAAGCCGCTTTCGCCGGAATCGGGAATGAGACTTCGGTGATGAGTTCGCCGTCCGCAAGCGCCGTCGAGAACAGACCCTTGAAGAAATCGTCGGCCTTGATGCTGCGCTTGTTGGTTTTCACGGTCGCATCAAGCGCCAGGAGCGCCGCCGGATAATCCGCCGCCGGATCGTTGTTGGCGATCGAGCCGCCGATGGTCCCTCTGTAGCGCACCGCAGGATCGCCGAGGATCGAGGTCAGATGCACGAGTGCGGGGATCGCCTTCGCGGTGTCCTTGCTCGACATGATGTCGTAGTAGGTCGTCGCCGCTTTCACGACGAGCGCATCGCCGGATGCCGACACACCGCTCATGCCGGGAATCTTTGCGACGTCGATCACATCCGACGGCTGCGCAAGCCGCTGCTTCATCACGGGCAGCAGCGTGTGGCCGCCCGCGAGAAATTTCGAATCCGAGCCCTTCTTGAAAAGGGCGACTGCATCGTCAACGCTCGAGGCGCGGTGATAATTCGTCTCGTACATGTTCGTTACTCCGCTGCCTGTTGCTGACCGTGGATCGCGTGCCAGACGCGGCTCGGCGTCGCCGGCATCTCGATATTTTCGTTGCCGATGGCGTTGGTGATCGCGTTGATGACCGCGGGCGTCGAGCCGATGGCGCCGGCTTCACCGCAACCCTTGATGCCGAGCGGATTGCTCGGGCACAGCGTCACGGTGTGCGACACCTTGAACGACGGCAGGTCTTCGGCGCGCGGCATGGCGTAATCCATGAACGAGGCGGTGAGCAGCTGCCCGCTGGCATCGTAATACGCGCCTTCGAGCAGCGCCTGACCGACGCCCTGCGCGATGCCGCCATGCACCTGACCTTCGACGATCATCGGATTGATGAGTCGTCCGAAATCGTCGGCGGCGACGAAGTTGAGGATTGTGGTCTTGCCGGTGCCGGGATCGACCTCGACCTCGCAGACGTAACATCCGGCCGGGAAAGTGAAGTTGGTCGGATCGTAGAACGCGGTCTCCTTCAGGCCCGGCTCCATGCCGTCCGGAAGATTATGCGCCGTGTAGGCCGCGAGCGCGACCATCGGCAACGCGATCTTCTTGTCGGTGCCGGTGACTTTGAACTCGCCGCCTTCGATGACGATGTCGTTCTCGGAGGCTTCGAGTTGATGCGCGACGATCTTCTTCGCCTTGGCTTCGACTTTCTCCATCGCCTTCACGATGGCTGACATGCCGACCGCGCCGGAGCGCGAGCCGTAAGTGCCCATGCCGAACTGCACCTTGTCGGTGTCGCCGTGGATGATCGACACCTGGCTGACCGGAATGCCGAGCCGGTCGGCGACCACCTGCGAGAACGTTGTCTCGTGGCCCTGACCGTGGCTGTGCGAGCCGGTGAGGATTTCGATAGTGCCGACAGGATTGACGCGCACCTCGCAGGATTCCCATAAGCCCACGCCTGCGCCGAGCGAGCCGACCGCCTTCGACGGCGCGATGCCGCAGGCTTCGATATAGCAGGAGAAACCGATGCCGCGCAGCTTACCGTCTTTCTTGGATTTTTCCCTGCGTGCGGGGAAGCCTGCGTAGTCGGCGGCTTTCAGCGCCGCATCCAGCGAAGCGCCGAAATCGCCCGCGTCATAGGCCATGATGACCGGCGTCTGATGCGGGAATTGCGTGATGAAGTTCTTGCGGCGCAGTTCCGCCGGATCGACCTTCAGTTTCCGCGCTGCCGTTTCCATCAGCCGCTCCATCACGAAGCTCGCTTCAGGACGGCCCGCGCCGCGATAGGCATCGACCGGCGTGGTGTTGGTGTAGACGGTGACGACTTCGGCATAGATCGCCGGGATGTTGTATTGGCCCGACAGCAGTGTTGCGTAGAGATAGGTCGGCACCGACGACGAGAACAGCGACATGTAGGCGCCGAGATTGGCGTGGGTCTTCACGCGCAATCCGACAATCTTGTTGTCTTTATCGAATGCCATCTCGGCGTGCGTAAGATGATCGCGTCCGTGCGCGTCGGTGAGGAACGCTTCGGTGCGGTCGCTGGTCCATTTTACCGGACGGCCGGTTTTCTTCGACGCCCACAGCGCCACCATTTCTTCCGGATAGATGAAGATCTTCGACCCGAAGCCGCCGCCGACGTCGGGAGCGATCACGCGCAACTTGTTTTCGGCGGCGACATTGTAGAAGGCCGACAGCACGAGCCGCGCGACATGCGGGTTCTGCGAGGTCGAATAAAGTGTGAAGTGCTCTTCGGCCGCATCGTATTCGGCGACCGCCGAGCGCGGTTCCATCGCATTCGGCACGAGGCGATTGTTGAGAATGTCGATGCCGACGACATTCGCCGCACCCTTGAAGGCGGCGCTGGTCGCGGCTTCGTCGCCGATGCTCCAGTCATAGATGATATTGCCCGGCGCTTCGGGATGAATCTGCGGCGCGCCTTTCGCAATCGCCGCCGTGATATTCGCAGCCGCCGGCAATTCCTCATAGGTCACGTTGACCGCTTCGGCGGCATCGCGCGCCTGATTGCGCGTTTCTGCGATGACGACCGCAACCGCGTTGCCGACAAAGCGCACGACATCCGGCGCCATCGCGGGCCAAGCGCCCATTTTCATCGGCGCGCCGTCTTTCGAGTGGATCATCCAGCCGCAGATCAGATTGCCGATCTTGTCATCGACGATCTGCTGGCCGGTCAGCACATCGACAACGCCCGGCATCTTTTTCGCCGCCGCCACGTCGATCTTCTTGATCTTGGCGTGCGCATGCGGGCTGCGGACGAAGGCGGCATAGGTCATGCCATGCAACCGCACGTCGTCGGTGTATCTGCCCTTGCCGGTAATGAAACGCTTGTCTTCTTTTCGCGCGACCCTTGCGCCAATTCCTTCGGCACCCATTGGTAGCCTCCCTTGCTGGCCGCGTGTCGCGCTCAGATCGCGTGCGGCGCTGATTTCGGTTGAAGCGAAGTCGAATTATTCGGCCGCTTGCGCGACTTTCATCTTTCCGGCGGCGTCGAGCACGGACTTGACTATGTTGTGGTAGCCCGTGCAGCGGCAGATGTTGCCTTCCAGCTCCTGACGCACGGTGGCTTCATCGACCTTCGCGCCGTGACGGTTCACGATGTCGATCGAGGTCATGATCATGCCGGGCGTGCAGTAACCGCACTGAAGTCCGTGATTGGCGCGGAAGGCTTCCTGCATCGGATGAAGATTGTCGCCGGTCGAAATGCCTTCGATGGTGGTGATCTTCGTGCCGTTGGCCTGACCGACAAGCGTGGTGCAGGATTTCACCGCACGCCCGTCGATATGCACGACGCAGGCGCCGCACTGGCTGGTGTCGCAGCCGACATGGGTGCCGGTCAGTCCCAGATGATCGCGCAGCAGATGAACGAGAAGCGTGCGGTCTTCGACATCGGCGGAGACCGCCTTGCCGTTGACGGTCATTTTGACTGTAGCCAACTGAACCTCCCACGAACGAATTGATTTTTTAATTGTTCTAATTAGGAACCGGCCCGTAAAACTTTGCAACCGGGATTTTGGTCGCGGCTGTCATGGTCCGATCATCAGCGCGTGATGGAATTTCGCGCGATGAAAAACGACGCAGCGATTGTCGCGCGCGGGACATTTGTCGCCGCTGCTTGGTATGCCACAACCGCGGCTTTGCTTCTCGCAATTGCAACGAAACTGCCATCGCGTGCGTCGAGCCGTGCTCGCGACGCCGAGAAAGCCCCGTCCCGCAGGGCTTTCTCGAGCGGAACCTTATTGCCGCATGTCCGTTGATTCAGCGCGGCAAGGGCGGATCAGCCTTCGCACGCAGCGGAGAGGCTCGGGGTGATTGGCCCTGAGGCCTTTGCCATTTCAGGGGCGTTCGCTCGCGAACGAGGTGGAGTTGTTGGAAGGGACGTCGGGGATGTCACGCTTGACCGGTACCCGGATGTCGAGCCGGTCCTTCGCGCAAGAGCCGATCCCGGAATCCGGCAACATAGCTGCGGCCGCCGAAACCGACATACCGCTTGCGCCGGCCGGCATCACGCCAAATCTCGACGAATGTGCCTTGCTGCTTGACATCGACGGCACGCTGCTGGAGTTGGCGCCGACGCCGCGCGATGTTGTTGTGCCGCCGAAACTCGGTGCGACGTTGAACGGATTGCATGAACGCATGGCCGGCGCGCTGGCGCTGGTCAGTGGCCGCTCGCTCTCCGACATCGATGTGATCTTCGCGCCGCTGCAATTTCCTGCTGTCGGCGGACACGGCGCGGAAATGCGGCTGTCCGCCGAATACGAGGCCGTTGCCTCGCGCGCGCCGCCGATGGACAACGACCTGAAGAAACGCTTCAGCGCGATTGCCGCGCTCAGTCCCGGCATTCTGTTCGAGGACAAGGGCTATTCCATTGCGCTTCACTATCGCCTCGCGCCGCAGTTCGAGCGCACGATCTATGAAGCGGTGTCCGCGATCCGCGCCGACATTCCGCATGCGCCGTTCGAGGTGCTGCCGGGCAAGTCGGTGTGCGAGATCAAGCCGCTTGGAATTACCAAAGCGACCGGCGTGCGTGAACTGATGTCGAATGCGCCGTTCGCGGGACGGCGGCCGCTGTTCATCGGGGACGACGTGACCGACGAATCGGTGTTCGAGATCATGCCGTCGTTCAAGGGCGTGTCGTTTTCGGTAGGACGGCGCATGCACGGCGTGGACGGGCATTTCCGCGCGCCGAAGGATGTCCGCGCGTGGCTCACTTATTTGCTGGATGACGAGGCGGGCGAACAATGACGATCCCCAAGGTGACGACAGCCGAGGCGACCGGCATGAAGATCGATCACGGCCTCGATCTGGCGGTGATCGGCAACTGCCGTACCGCCGCGCTTGTCGATCCGACCTCGCGCATCGTGTGGTGGTGCTTTCCGCGCTTCGACGCCGATCCGGTTTTCTCGCGCCTGCTCGCTGGCGATGAGGAAAAAGGCTTCAGCGATGTCGTGCTCGAAGGCATGGCGGATTTCAAATCGGATTACGTCCGTAACACTGGGATTGTCGAGACGGTTATGTCCGACCGTCACGGCAACGCCATCCGCATCACGGATTTCGCACCGCGCTTCCGCCAGTTCGGCCGCATGTTCCGTCCGCCGCAGCTGTTTCGCATTATCGAGCCGGTGTCGGGCCTGCCGCGCATCACCATCCGCGTGCGGCCGACGCATTCCTACGGCAAACCGCTGAAGCGTTCGTCGCTCGGCAGCAATCACATCCGCTATGTCGAGGAAGAATCCAATTTCCGCGTCACGACAGATGCGCCGATTGCGATGGTGGAGAACGAGACGACGTTCGTCCTGACCAAGCCCGTTCACATGGTGTTCGGCAGCGATGAGGCTTATCCCGGCGATCTCGCCGCCACCGCGCATTCGTTTCTCGATCAGACGCGCGACTATTGGCTGCACTGGGTGCGGCGTCTCTATATTTCCTACGACTGGCAGGAAGCGATTATTCGCGCGGCGATCACGCTGAAGCTGTCGAACTTCGAGGAGACCGGCGGCATCATCGCGGCGCACACGACATCGATTCCCGAAGCGCCGGGGTCGGGACGCAACTGGGATTATCGTTTCTGCTGGCTGCGCGACGCTTACTTCGTCGTGAAGGCGCTCAACCGCGTCGGCGCGACGCAGACGATGGAAGATTTCATCGGCTTCACGTTGTCGATTGCGTCGAACGACGAAGAACTTTTGAAGCCCGTCTACAGCGTCGTGCCCAATCTGCCGCTCGACGAATGGATCGCGGACGATCTGAAAGGTTATCGCGGCGACGGACCTGTGAGAATTGGAAACGCCGCCGCCGACCAGGTGCAGCACGACACTTACGGCTCGATTATCCTTGCCGCGCAGCCTTTATTTTACGACCGTCGCCTGCCGCGTCCCGGCGGCGAGAAGCTGTTCAGGTTGCTTGAGAAGCTCGGCAACAAGGCGGCGCATTACGCGCTCAAGCCCGACGCCGGTATCTGGGAATATCGCGGGCGTCAGCGCGTTCACACGCATTCGGCGGCGATGTGCTGGGCCGGGATCAGCCGTCTCGCGTCGATCGCATCGCGGCTCGGCCTTGCCGATCGCGCGGCGTACTGGAATTCGGTCGCCGATCCGATCCAGCACGAACTCCTGGAGCAGGCGTGGAATCCGAAACGCGAAGCGTTTACCGCAGCCTTCGGTTCGGACGATCTCGATGCCAGCGTGCTGCTGTTGCCCGATCTCGGCATCTGCGAGGTCGACGATCCGCGTTTCGTCAAAACGGTGACGGCGATGGAGCGCGAACTGCTGCGCGAGAAGCACATGATGCGCTACGCCGCCGAGGACGATTTCGGCATGCCCGCGACCGCGTTCCTGATCTGCCGCTTCTGGCTGATCGATGCGTGGTGGCAGCAGGGACGCAAGGACGAAGCGCGCGAATTGTTCGAGGATGCGATGGCACATCGCAATCGCTACGGCCTTCTGTCGGAAGACATCGATCCGAAAACCGGCGCGCTGTTCGGAAATTTTCCGCAGACCTATTCGATGGCCGGATTGATTCTCACCGGCATGAAAATCTCGCGCAATTGGGAAGACAGGTACTGGCGTAGCTGACGCATAAAATTTTCATCATTGAAATTTTCGCGCCGGAATAAGGCAGCGCGAAATCAAAGCGTTCCATATCGATGGAACCGGTTCCATTTTTAACGTGCCCGATTTTGACTTCATTTCGCTCGAATGATGGCGAGGAACCATATTGATGAACGATTGTTATTTTTCCGGTTGCGGAAGCTGGAGCGCGCGTTGTGGATCTCGTCGTCGTTTCAAATCGAGTGGCTCGCGCGAAAGCGAACGAGCCCATGACCGGAGGACTGGCGGCAGCATTGTTGCCGGTCGTTGAAAAATCCGGCGCGATCTGGGTCGGCTCCAGCGGCAAGGTCAGCGGCACTTCCGAAAAAGATTCGCCGCTGAAAATCGAGCAGCTTGGCGCGGGCGCGCTGGCGATGCTCGATCTGCCGGCTGCGCATTACGGCGGATACTATGAGGGCTTTGCGAACTCCGCATTATGGCCCGCGCTGCATTCGCGGCCCGATCTGATCCGCGCCTCGCAGGACGACTACACCTCCTATCGCGAAGTGAATGCATTCATGGCGCGCGCGCTGACGCGCTTCAAGAAGCCGGCGGCCGCGTTCTGGGTTCAGGACTATCACTTCCTTGCGCTCGGTGCGGAGTTGCGCAAACTCGGATTCAAGAATCCGCTTGGCTTCTTTCTTCATACGCCGTGGCCTGCGCGCGCCGTCATCGCCGGCGTACCGCATCACCGCGAACTGATCGAGGCGATGCTGTCTTATGACCTCATCGGTTTTCAGACCGAGGACGATGTCGAAAACTTCGTGCGCTGCCTGAAAATGGATTTCGGTCTTCAGCTTCACGACGGCGTTGTGATGTCGCGATTCGGCACCACGCGCATCGCTGCATTTCCTATCGGCATCGATGTGGAAGGCTTCGCGGCGCAGGCGCGGCGCGCGGCCTCGCATCCGGATGTGTCGCGGCTTCGCATGAGTCTCGGCGGCGAGCGTCTCGCCATCGGCGTTGATCGCGTCGATTATTCCAAGGGACTGGTCAACCGCATCGCGGCGTTCGACCGTCTGCTCGAGATGGAGCCCTCGCTCAAGCGCGAGGTGTCGCTGCTACAGATCGCAACACCCTCGCGCGGCACCATCGAGGCCTATGACGATCTGCAAAGCGAACTCGCCAGACAAGTCACCGACGTGAACGGACGTCACGGCGAGGTCGACTGGATTCCGATCCGCTATCTGAACAAGGGATTCAGCCAGAGTGTGCTCGGCGGTTTCTATCGCGCGGCGCAGGTCGGCGTGGTGACGCCGTTGCAGGACGGCATGAATCTCGTCGCCAAGGAATATGTCGCTGCGCAAAATCCGGCCGATCCCGGTGTCTTGGTGCTGTCGAAATTCGCAGGTGCGGCGAATGAGCTTGAAGCGGCGTTGCAGGTCAATCCGCACGACATTGAAGGCATGGCGCGGACGATTGCCGCCGCGCTGTCGATGCCGGTGCAGGAGCGGCGGATGCGCTGGGAATCGATGATGCGCAAATTGCGCGCGGGCACCATCCATCAGTGGTTCGCCGGATTCGTCGAGACTCTTATAGAGGCTCACGCCGCGCAGGATCTGACCGCCATTTCAGGCGCGCCGCGGATCAAGCTGCTGCGTACCGCGGACGGCGCGTTTCTGCACTAGGACGCCGGAAAATAGCGGCAACCCCTCAATAATTTGGCGAAAATTGCCGGACGCAAGGCGCGATCCCTTGCAAATCGGCTTGCGTCCCTTCATGACAACGCTTCCGGAGAGATGGCCGAGTGGCTGAAGGCGCACGCTTGGAAAGCGTGTGTGCGGGAAACCGTACCGTGGGTTCGAATCCCACTCTCTCCGCCAATCTTTAATCGTGAAGTAGATCTTACGTGAAGGAAGTAGCGCCGCAGGGCCGATTTTAGGCGTGGTCTCTATGATACTAGCCGCGGCTTGCGGCTTACACTTGGAATTCGGCCCTCGGAGAACGGATTTTTCTCCGCACCTTATGACTGTGCGTTTTGGTACGGCAGTTCGAAAACCTAAAAAAAGCAGTACTTAGCTTGGTGACGAGTTCGAATCCCTCTCCGATTCATAGAGCGCCATCCAATCGCTAAGCAGCTTTTGGAAGCTTTCCTGGCAAGCTGAGGCATAGCGGGACAATTACGCGCGCAACGCCCTCTGACGACTTCGCTATGTTGTCTCTACAAGTGTCTGGATCAGACTTCCATTGGTCAGTTTTCTTAACAGCATCCAGAAGGCCCATTGAGACCAATGCCAGACCGTACTTGAAGACAAAGTCGACGGCAGAAGCGTCTTCAGGAGAGCGGAGCGCTTTGGCTTCGGTGAGTAACTTAGATCCCGTGTTAACAACGAGAGTGAGTCGCTCGGTACCCGGAGCTTTTTCGATAGTAATTGGTGGATCGTCAGGACCGTTCTCCCGCTCAATGACATCAGGGCGGCTTGGTACTGCATCAGCCTTTGGCGGATTTGGTTCACGTTTCTCGCCTTCCAATTTCTCTTGTGCGGCACAGACCTCACCAGAAATCTGCAAAGTAAAGGGCCCGCTGCCATGAGCATCTTCAATCGTAACGACAGTTGAGAACTTTGTTCCGATTGCAATCGATTTCTCTAATGCGAATGTGAGCGTCAATCGCCCGTTAAATAGTCGAAACGTTGGTTGGAATGCTCCGTCGAACTCACATTTGCCTCGGTAATTTCGTCTGGAAAAATAATTGTTTTTAACGTCCGTCAAGAATGAGACGCGCGTCGATTCTCCACGGGCAAATTGAACCGTGACACTCGTGGAACCGTCGGCCTTTTTGAAAAAAGTTGGGAAGTCCTTGCCAACAAATGGCTGCGCATCTTCTTCGATTTTGTTGCCCGTTCCACTATTTGCGATCTGGGCAGCGACTTTGCCAATTGCCATGCTGCCGAAAAGGTCGGCAAGAGAAGGGTCCGACGAAAGAAGCTCCTCAAGAGCGCTGATTCCCTGTTCGTCTGAAATTGCGTCCGCAATCTTCTCCTCATAGCGTCTCTGATTGAGTTCGATCAAACCCTCGTGCTGTTTAAGCTCACTCTGGAGCTTTCGAAGAAGCTCTGTAAGTAGCGGATCCTCTCGAAATGTTTCCCTATTGCTCATGAACAGCGCGTTGCGCGATCCCTGCCCAAGATCAGTACAGTCGAGCGTTACCAACATGCTGCCTGCGATATGCTCTTTATCGACAGCTTTTGTCCTGAAGAAATGAGCGTCACGTTTTGCGTGTGACTGCCCATTGATAAGAGCGCGCAGGCCTGTCTGGGGCAGATCGTCTTCTTCCCCTTCTTTTCTTTTCTTGAAAACACGAACTTCTGCTGGGACCGTTTCGCCGGTACTCAGTTTAATTTGAATGCTCGCGCCTTCTTCAAACCCGCTCTCAATTTTATTTTTGGCCCAAGCACTCAGTCGATCCCAAATAGTCACGCCCATGACGTTCGCGCGATACTCTGTTCGGCATTCGATGAGGCGCAATGGAAATGCTGGACGTAAGAGATAGTCCTCAAATTTTTTGAATAGCTCGCCGCAGATGTTGCTACGTGGCGCTTTAAAGTCATACATTTTCACCAGGGTGCCACACGAAACCTTCCGTTCTCTAGGCGCGCAGGCCTCTCCTGATTTGGCGCCGGCTTTTGGAATCAAACCAAGTGGTTCGGTTCCTGCAGTGAGGATGGCGCCGTCCTCTCCAACTAGATATTTCCATGATGGGTCTTGTCGCCCCGGGAAAAAACAAAACAGCGTGTACGCCCACTCGTGATTGCCCTTTTCAGCGATTTCGTCGGGCACCCGGGAAACCACCAGCTGTAGTTTTCGCTCCTCGCTACAAAATGGCAGAACACCAGTTCCTCCCATATTGAAGCGGCCTTGAACAAAGGGAATTGCACCCTTGTATGAGCCAGCAGAGCTTCCCGCTATCAACGAACAAAAAGTTTCCCTGAAATTTTCGGCAAGCTGGCCTTCGCCCCCGTCATAGAAAGAAAGCGATGGTCGCGATTTTGAACCTGTTGCGTAGAGTAGAAGGTTCTCCTCAGCGAGTTTGCGAATGTCTTGAGAAGCAAAGCTATTCAAATCACCGAAGGACGCTTCAATGCCAGCCGCCATGTTTTTCCAAGCGTCAGTGCCGCGAGCGTCCTTCTTTGTGCGCTTCCAGTTTCTCAGAAGGATAGCATCTACGCCGTTTGTAAATTTCTCTACCAACGCCGCAGTCGGGGTGCTCTGTTGCGCATGTACAATCGACTGATTGTTCGGCATGTTGCCGAGGTACTTCCATCGCAAGGGTCTATTGAGAAGTCCACGCGCGTTAAGTGCCGTCAAAACGGCGCCTTCGTCTTCGGCATCAAGTAATTCTTTGAGCAGTTTCTCGTCACGCATTCCGGTCCCCATCAAGCTAGATCAATGGAAATCTTGACAGCAGTTTCCGGAACGCCGGCTGCTGACGCGATCTGACGCTTAGCGTCAAGTATAACTTCTCCGAGAGTGGCCGGGCTTGCTTTCGAATTACGCGTCACATCGCTCTCTACGCTCGTAGACGCACGCAAGCGATACGCGTCCCATTTTCGAGCAAAATTGTTTGCGGTTGAGAGCCCATCGTCACCAAACCAAATATTCCAGGTCCGATTTGTGCTTTGATTGTTGGTTTTCCAGTCACCGTGTGCAGAACGAATTGCTTCCAATGCCACATTTGTTGGAACGAGAAACGCCATCACCGGTCCGGGTGTGCGAGGCGTCTCTGGCATGATCACAAGAATTTTGTCTGTGCCTTCCAAATTGAGTTTCGTTTCAGTTCCAGAACTGGAGGCAACCGCAACCAACACGTGGTCATTGCACGTGCGCACACGAACCGAGTTTCCTTCGTCAGTTTCGTAAATCATCGCGCGACCCTTCGCTTCGAGCTTTCGAAGAGGCAGGCCAACAGCTGTCATGAGCTTGAGCCCGGCTTCGAGAAGAGCGCTATTTGGGACTCGCTGCACCATCATGATCGACTCCTTAGTTAAGCCTCATAAAGGGGCTTATAGCCCTATAAGGGGTTTTCAACCGGAGTCAATTGGAGGCTTATAGATTATAAGCTCAATTCTTTCTATGCTTTAACGCGCGATCAACTTTTACGTTTTGAAATCAACGCGTTAGTGAGGGGGTGCCCTCGCAAATCTTGCGATGGATCAATACAACTTCCCGGCTACCTGGGGTCTCACCCCGTTGTTCGCTGTACCAGCGGCGACCTGGGACACGGCGCCATAAGCGTCCATCCAACTTTGAAGAGAGGGACGGAAGAAAAATTTCATAAAGTCCAGCTTCCTTCATGACACTGAGGTATCGAGGAAGCTGCGTAACTGGATCGGAAAACGCGACCATTTGCACAAAGATGGTTTGGTCGTCTGCAATCGCAGCTGCTGACGACATGGTGGCCACAAGATTCTCGAAATAGACGTTTAGGCCAGGGGCTTTGCGGTCGCCCATCGTGTAGTGGCTGCTTGGCGCTCCGTCGAGTTTGCCAGCGATCATAAATGGCAAGGGAGTTTCCTTGCGACCATCAACTTGCCAGCGATGGTAGAGGACGTGAACCCCTGGATAAGGTGGCGAGGTAACTATCAACTTCGGCGGGCGCGAATTAATTCGAGGATCGCGTTCCATTCCAGCAGCTTTGCGATGCACCACTTTGACTTTTGATGATGTCGAACTAGCGCGAACCACAGCGCGGAGTTCTCTTGCGCCCTCAATCATCTCAACGAGACTCATCGCAAGATGATCTCGAAATTCTTTCACAGAGGTCGGGCGCCCTTTTCCGTCGAGCGCCCACTGCGCAGCTCTCAAGACAGCGCATCGACCGAAAGATTCAAGTCGATTACTTTTAAGCTTCATAGCGCTGGCCATCGCTTGTTCTATTGCTTTTCGCAGGCGCCAGCGCGACTTCTCGTGAAGATGCTTGTAGTAACCGAGCTGCTCGTAGGTCCGCAGCTTGGTAGAGCGTTTGCCCATATGGATAGCGTTCGTTACTTGCTTTATCCAACGCTTAAGTTGAATAAGCTCTTTCTCGGAATATACGGTCGATTTTGTCGTCGCGACGAATTGCGCTAAGGGTGATATGTCAATTCCTATCGCATCTCGACCGAGCGCAATTGCCTCGACAAGAGTGGTGCCGCCGCCGACGTGAGGGTCGACAATCAAATCTCCAGGCATTGTAAAAACTTCAATCGCTGCACGAACGAACGCAGGAGAGAATCTTGCTGGATATTTGTAGAAGTTATGTGTAAGGCCCCGAACGGGCCTCGCGTCCGTTGCGCCCGACACGAGCAAGGCCTCTTGCTCGCTAGAAACGTCGAGGCCGAATGACTTCGATCTACCCATAGATAATTATCTAGTTTCGAGTTGGTTAATAAAGATTTTGGTCAACCGCTCCGGCAAGCGCAAAATTGTCGAATACACCGATTTCTTGAATCGCACATTGCAGCATTTGCTCGAGCGACTGAGCCACCCAAAAAACGATGCAACCTTGTAGCACGTTTTCACCGCGGCCTTAACTGCTTCCGCCATTCAATAGGAAAAGGCGACAGCAGAAGGCTCAGTTCAGGAATACCTTCTGTGCGGCCGTTCAGTACGCGTTCGATTATGTCCGGAGAGAGTAGAGTAAGTCGCAGAATCCGAGCAACGTAGGACTCGTTGATATTCTCCGCCTTAGCTAGTTCTCGAATTGTCGAGTAGCTGCCGCACTCCAAAAGATCGCGCCACCGGAATGCACGTACTACAGCCTTCGCGAGCGTTGTATCAAATTGTGGTTCTCTTTTCCATGGAGCGGCGCCCGGCGGATTAATTTGCTTTGTATGCCTGCGCGAGCGAAACGTCATCGGAGCGTGAACGATTAGGCGCTGCGAATCTACCGCGATTTTCTTTTGGCTGGTCCTGGTCTTCATGCCGCTTTCCCGCGGGCAGTCTTATTGTTCGGGACCGGTTGTGGGACGAGTTCGTTCGCAAGCGACGTGAGCCCCTCGATCCGAAGGGTGATGTGCACTCCGTCCGCTTTGACGTCGACGCGTTCGACAAGTAGTTGAACGACCCGAGCCTGTTCTGCAGGAAATAGCTCATTCCAAAGCTCCTCAAATTCTGCGAGTGCTTTCCGCACTTTGCTTTCAGAAATGTCTTTGATCGACTGACGAGCGGTTCGCCATACTTGAACGATGATCTCAGGCGTTAGTAGCAGCTGCCTGACTTGCTCAACGACAACGCGCTCGATCTCATCGGCTGGAATCCGAGCGATCGATTCTTTCCTCTCTCTGTTCTTCAAGACTGCCTGACTCACGTAATATCGGTACAAGCGGCCGCCTTTGCGGGTGTGGGTTGGTGTCATCGCCTCACCTTGAGTGCCGAATAGAATGCCTTTGAGAAGCGCCGGCGTTTGAGCTCGGGCCTTGTTGGCTCTTTCGCGTGGGCTGGTTTTTAGGATCGCGTGGACGTGATCCCAAAGCTTGCGATCAACGATCGCCTGATGCTCGCCGGGATATGACGTGCCTTTGTGGACAACCTCGCCGATATAAACTCGATTGTTGAGCAGTTTGTAGAGGACACCCTTATCGAGGAGGTGGCCATACTTGTTTCGGGCTTCTTTTGCGACAAGTTCTTTGGCGAGAAGCGTCGCGGATTTCAGTTGAGTGAAGCGCTTAAAGATCGCGCGAACTCGATCTGCATCTGTCTTGTTGATCACGAGCTTTCGGTCTTTGACTTCGTAACCGAGCGGCGCCCAGCCGCCCATCCACATGCCCTTCTTGCGAGATGCAGCGAATTTGTCGCGAATGCGCTCACCGATCACTTCGCGCTCGAATTGCGCGAATGACAGCAGCACGTTCAACGTCAAGCGACCCATCGAACTGGTTGTGTTGAAGGATTGCGTGACGGAGACGAATGTCACGTTATGACGGTCGAACACCTCGACCAGCCTTGAGAAATCCAGGAGCGACCGAGAGAGCCGGTCGATCTTGTAGACAACCACGACGTCCACGAGGCCGTCTTCAATATCCGACAAGAGGCGCTTGAGCGCTGGTCGCTCCAAGGTGCCGCCTGAGACGCCGCCATCATCGTATCGGTCTTTGACAAGAATCCATCCCTCCGCACGTTGGCTAGTGATGTACGCCTCGCAGGCCTCTCGTTGGGCGTCGAGCGAGTTGAACTCCATCTCGAGGCCTTCTTCAGTCGATTTGCGCGTGTAAACCGCGCATCGGAGTTTGCGGACAACCGGACGCACCATTGTTGCAATCGAGGTTCGACCTGCGGACGCATTCGTAAGGTTCCTTGAACGTGAAGGCATCAGCGGCCCCTCAAATTCTTGAGGCCGAAGAACACCCAGCCATTCCAGCGCGTGCCGGTGATCTCGCGAGCGACTGAAGACAGCGATTTGTAAGGCTGGCCGAGATATTCGAAGCTGTCGGAGCGAACGGTGACGCAATGCTCTATGCCTTGCCATTCACGAATAAGCTTCGTTCCGGCAATGGGCCTGAACTCTTCGCCCTTCTTGGATTTTGCCCGTTTCTTGGTGTCGTATTCCTTTGCCATCGCGCGCAGGCGCTCGAGCGTTTCCTTGCGCAGTCCCCCATAAGCCAATTCCTGGATACGGTAGGCGAGGCGGCTTTCGAGGAAGCGGCGATTATACGGTGGCGGCGGACTATCGAATAATTCGCGCCAACGGGCCTTCAGTGCGGGGGTCGTGGCCGACTTTAGGGCCAAAAGCTGGGCTGGAACGGTATCTTTCATCGCTATGCCTTCTGAGAACGGGGTTTTCGAACACCGCTCTCGGCAGCCGTGAAGTGAAGCGAACTTTCTCCGATTTGAGCCGAATTCTGACTGGACTTCCGCGCCTCAAGACGCGTTAGACCGATCGCCAGGATTTCGGCGACTTCAACCAAATCGAGCGACTGGTGCGGATTGTGCATCGTCAACGATCGTTATCGTTGTCCGTGAGCCAGCGATCCAAATCGCGGCGCAGATAGTATTTGAGACGCTTCCCATGGCTGTGAGAAGGTGGACCCTCTCCGCTCGATCGCCACTTTGCCAAAGTTGATCTGCTCATCCGCAGATACTTCGCCGCCTCTCGAGTAAATAGTCGGTCAGGGGTTTTTTCGTCCATTTGCTGCCTTTCGAATGATTACGAATCAACGAAAGCCAGACGATGAAGGAAAATTTCTCAAAAGTTAGGGTAGCGAAATCGCCTGATGACTACCTCAGTTTTCGAAAGTCTACGTTGATGTTCATGAACTCTAGAAAGTGAATATCAAAGCGATAGTAGCGCATCCTCCAATTGGGATCAGATTCTGCTGCCCTTTTTATCTTGGCGTAGCTTTTTCTAACCGTTTGTTCAGAGCCTTCAGCGCCCGTGTCTTTTAAATCTGCGGCGGCTACTTTGACCGCATCCGACCAATACTTTCCTTCAACGAGATATAAGTTAGCGCGCTCTAATTCGATCTCCGTTGGCTTTCGCTCTGATTTTATTCCATTCAATTTTTTCCTTTCGAGTTTGCTCAAATATTGCTCTGACACCGCATGTGAGACGGCTTCCCATCTCCTGTAGTCTTTGCGAGCTTGAATGTATTTTTTAACTGGTCCGTTTTTTTCTCCCCACGCCGCCGATGGTTCTAGGAGCTTTCGGCAAAGAAGCTGCGCAATCCAAATCGGCGGAGGACGAGTGTAATTTGCGCAATGAAAAACCGCGGCGGCTAGCGCGAGCTCAAAATGAACATCCGCTTCGATCATCATTTTGAGCCACTTCATTTCTGATTCGTGATGAAAATCAGTTGTCGACGTCATTATCGCGCAGCCTCCAATGATCACGACCAGTATCGCGGAAACCTAATCGATCAAAAGTATCAAAAGGAATACTCTTCACAATTTTAAATAAAAGCAGGGTGTGAGAACTTCTCGCGCACAAACACGAGAATGCTCATGCCGACTACATTGACTATCCTGCTTGCCCACAAAGGGCTGAATCTTGCAGAAGGCCTTTTGCCCTTTGATCGAAGCGTAATGGGCACCATAATCGATTGCTACAATCGCCGAACTGGCCGTTGTGATCCGAGTATCAGTACAATCGCTGATCTTGTTGGATGCGATCCGCGGACTGTAATTCGATCAACGCAGCGCCTGGGGGCTTCTGGTTTTCTTCGAAAGATCAAACATGGCGGAAACAATCATTGCAACCAATACGAACCGAATTGGCAAAAGTTGCTGAATTGCGTCGCGGAATGGAAAAGCAAAAAGGCGAACCGACGCAAGAGATCAAAACTTACACCGGAGTCAGTATCGCAATGTATTGTAAGTCACATTGCTAGTGACAGAACCGCCACACAAACCTTCTCTACCAACCAATCTAAATTAACCTTGCCCACCGAGGCCAAGTCGCAGGCTCAGCCGCTTGTCGCATCAGGCGCGAAGAGTCGCTCATCGATTACCAGCGTGCAGTCTCCAAGTCATTTTGTACCACGATTATCATTCGGAATCTCGTCCAAGCAGGTCGCGCGAGACGCAGCTGAGCGAAGATGGAACCGAGATCTTCAGCACCAATTTGGTAGCGATGCCAAGATCTATGGCGATCTCATTGAAGGGGTCACCTCGGAAATTATGACTATGGCGACGGACGCGGAGCTTAAAGAACGCGGTGCAGGCATCGTCTGGCTCATCCAAGAAATCTTCAAGCGTCGGACAGCGTGCTCAGAAGGGGTGGGGGGCGGTCAAATCTCTGGCGGCTCGTGAAGGCGACCGGTGGGCAAGCACATTCGCAATTCCGCAAAATTCGAAAACTTTTTTGATCGCCGAGGGGGGAGGGGTCCCATGTCGGTGAACTAATCAACCGCAGGGTATGCTGGCAGCATAGGGGTACCAAGGCCGGACACTGACGTTTCAAAAGTCTTTTTAACTCAAGAAGAGGAGAGGAATGCGTGCCAGAGCTGAACGAAGCGGACATAGGGGGTGCTGCCAGCATAGGGGGCAGGCGAAATCTTATTATCGAATACTGGCCTCTCTCGCGATTGACGCCGTACGCGAATAATGCGCGAACACATAGCGACAAGCAGATTTCCGAAATCGCGGCTAGTATTCGAGCCTTCGGCTTCTCAAACCCCATCCTCGTTGCCCCCAACGGCGATTTTATCGCCGGTCACGGCCGTCTGGCTGCAGCGCGACACCTTGAGTTCAGTGAAGTACCCGTGATCGTCCTCGAAGGGTTGACCGATGTGCAGCGGCGTCAATTGATTCTTGCGGACAATCGTATCGCGATGAATGCCGGCTGGGACCTAAAGATCTTGAGCCTCGAGTTGAAGGATTTGGCTTCGCTTGGAGCGAGTTTGAAGGAATTCGGCTTCAGCAAATCTGAACTATCAGCTGCGCTGAGTTCCAAACAGACTGGGCTAACCAATGAAGATGAAATTCCGGAGAAGCAAACAACTGCTGTTAGTAAGAGTGGCGATGTGTGGCTGCTTGATCGCCACAGAATCGCATGCGGAGACAGCACTGACGCAAACGAAGTTGCAAGGCTATACGGGGGTCAAACGCCGCATCTCATGGTAACCGATCCGCCTTATGGCGTCGCATATGATCCAGAGTGGCGACATCGGGCCGGTTTCAACAAATCCGACAAGCGCGGGAAGATCCAAAACGATGAGCGCGCGGATTGGACCGATACGTGGTCACTGTTTCCTGGAGACATTGCTTACATTTGGCATGGCGCTCTGCATTCATCGACAGTGGCGGAAAGTCTGATCCGGTCGGGCTTCAATATTCGGTCTCAAATTATTTGGGCCAAGGAACGCCTTGTGATGAGCCGCGGCGACTATCACTGGCAGCACGAGCCGTGTTGGTACGCCGTGCGGAAGAAGGGCAATTGGACTGGCGATCGCAAGCAAACCACGCTTTGGACCATTCCAACCGGCGGGCAAGACGTTGAGACCAGGCATTCCACACAAAAGCCGGTCGAATGTATGAGGCGGCCGATGCTGAACAACAGCGAGCCCGGTCAGACGGTGTATGAGCCGTTCCTTGGGAGCGGCACGTCACTGATTGCGGCGCAGTCCGTCGACCGGGTCTGCCTCGGTATCGAGATTGATCCGCTCTTTATCGATGTTGCGATCAGGCGCTGGCAGGCTTTCACCGGCAAGAGAGCAGTCAGAGAAGCGGACCGCAAGTCGTTCGACCAGCTCGAAGCTTTGCACGCAACACCAGACTGCGAGGTCCTTCAATGACCAACTCAATTGCTGGTCCCATCAGACCAAGTTGTCCGGAAGAACTCGGACCCCGTGGTCGCGAGGTGTGGCACCGCATTGTGGCAGCGCTCTCAAAATTCGACGAGATCACTGACTTGGACAAAATCCCGCTCAGTGTTTATTGCCGCAATTACGAGCAGTGGATTGATGCCGTCACGGCGATCAACCAGTTTGGTCCAGTCATAAAGTCGACTAACGGGTTCCCCGTTCAGTCCCCCTACGTGTCGATCGCCAATAATGCCGAGAGTACAATGCTAAAGATTGCAGCCGAGTATGGTTTTACGCCAGCTAGCAGGCGGAGAGTCTTCCCGCCGAAGTTCAAATCTTACACGTTTGATAAGGATGGAAACCAAATCGAGATGTAAATCTCTACAGTTTGGTTTGAGCAGGGTTTCCATAAATTCGAGTAGAGAATCTGACGACGATCGCGTTTCCAATCGCTGACGCGGGAGATTCGATAACTCAACGGCGCTGACCTTCTGACACTTTTTAACCGCGAACGGGATGAGATACCTCACGCCGCAGCTCCCGCAATCAGCGCGCATTGCGCCTTATGCACCGCACAAAAGATGTGGTGTCCATTTCGCGGTATTGAATGTCGTAGGCGCTGCAAGTCAGCGACCTCCAATTTGATAGCTTCAAAAGAAAAGCATTCACATCGGAGGATGATATGACCACGGAAGCTATCAGCGTTACTTTAAAGGGAGCGCGTTCTGAAAACTCCGGAAGCGCCCGATCGGTTATCTTTGGAGCCGGTATCGGAAACGTTTTGGAGTGGTATGATTTTGCGGCGTACGCGATCTTCGCGCCATTTTTCGCCCCCCAGTTTTTTAGTCCTACCGACAAGACCGCCGCTCTTCTTTCGACGTTGGCAATTTTTGCGGTGGGCTTTTTACTGCGGCCACTTGGTGGCCTATATTTTGGCTGGCTCGCGGATCGAAGGGGACGTCGCTTCGCAATGGTGGCTTCGATGTGTGTGACGGCCTTGGGCTGTCTGATCATCGGTGTGTCGCCGACATACGCTACGATTGGCGTTCTCGCGCCGACGCTTCTTGTCATTGGTAGATTGTCCCAGGGGTTTGGTCTCGGGGGTGAGATCGGCGCCTCCTATACATTCCTAGTCGAGAGTGCGCCGACAGAACGCCGCGGGCTTTGGTCGAGTACCATGTTCATCTCTCTTATCATGGGCTCGTTGCTTGCGACGATTGTCGCGCTATTTCTAAACGGCGTTTTGACCGCCGATGCGATGAAGGGGTGGGGTTGGCGAATTCCGTTCTTATTGGGTGCACTATTGGGCGTCTACGCAATCTTTCTCCGGAAAGGTTTGGAAGAGCCCGAAGCTTTCAAGAAGGCCGAACATGATGGTTCGACACAACGTCAGTCGATCTGGAAATCGATTGCTCAAAACAAAGGAGCGGTTTTGACCGTCATCGGACTGACGGCAGGTCCGACCGTGAGTTACAACACTTGGGTGTCTGGAGCGACGTCTTATTCGATTAACTTCAAACAGATGCCGGCCAATCTATCGCTTTGGGCGCTGCTCACAGCGTGCGTTGTCTACATCATCGTGCAGCCATTTTGGGGAATGTTGTCGGATCGGATAGGGCGCAAGCCAAATCTGCTCATAGGTGCTGGCCTCGGTGCCTTGCTCGCATACCCAATGGTTATGTTGGTTCAAGGACAATTCTGGCAACTTGCGACTGCAATGTCGGTATCGATGTTCGTGCTTGCTGCTTGGACATCGATCGCACCCGCGGTGTATGCGGAATTGTTTCCGACGCATATACGTGCGACAGGAACGGCGATACCATATTCGCTATCAGTCGCACTATTCGGTGGCACTGCACCATACCTACAGAATTGGCTTGCGAGCCTCGATAGGATCGATATCTTTTCGGGATATCTAGCGTTACTCAATCTAGTGACCGTCCTTACTATCTTCACGATGCCGGAAACGCGAGGGCGGAAACTGACGTGAGAAAATTGAGAAGCGCTGGCGGGCTATCAACAAGAGACGCCGTGCCATGCAGTTTTCAGGCTTAAGCGCAGCGGTCATCGCTGATTGGGAAGCAGAGGTCGGACCGGCGCCAATTCATGGCGTCGGTTTCGAGCTTGTGTCGGGGGCAACGATTGAAACGCACCGTCATCATCGAGGCCAGGTCGTAACCGCTCCTTCAGGCGTGGTGACCGTGAGAATCGATGGCCGATCCTTTGTGATCGCCGGCAAGCACGGTATCTGGATTCCAGAAGGCGCGCCTCACGAAGTCGTTGCTTCTACTGGAGTAACGCTTCGCAACCTTCAAATCTGTCGGGAATTGGCGCCAGAGTTGCCGAGTTCGGTCTGCCCTATAACCGTTTCTGCATTGTTCGGTGAGTTGTTGGCGACCGCCATTGACGGCAAACAGTGGTTCAACAGCGGAAGTCGGGAAGCAAAGGTTGTTGATCTTTTGGTTCTCGAATTTTCGCCTACCAATGAGTTGGAATTTGCTGTTCCAGAGCCCCGCGACGCGCGACTGAAGCGGATTTGTGCCGCGTTACAGAAAGATTCGTCGAACAATAAATGCTTGGCGGATTGGGCGGACACCGCAGGTGGCTGCACACGTACGCTTGAGCGGCTTTTTAAAAAGGAAACCGGCCTGACGTTTGCGCAATGGCGGCGTCAAATCCGAATACGAGACGCGATTATTCGCCTTCACCTTGGTCAATCAGTGACATCCGTCGCGTACGACGCCGGTTACGAGAACACCAGCTCGTTCATAGAGATGTTTCGTCGCGTCACCGGACGAACACCCGGTCAATTTCTCGACGCATAGTCGGTTGCGGACTTAGGTCGGTCGCACCGGATTATTGATATACATTTCAAGGATCGTCCGTTTGACGGTCTTCCCGGCGGCATTGCGCGGGAAATCATCAAGAACGATGAGATCGGCAATGCGCTGAAATTTCGCGCCAACGTTCTGATTGATCCAGTTTTTCAATTCTTCAACCTTGGTTTTCTTTTCGTGCTCTGGATTAAGTACGATCGCAGCAACGGGCGTTTCTCCCCATTTGTCGTGAGGAACACCGAACACGGCGGCCTCTTGAACTGCCGGATGCCGTACAATGACTTCCTCAATGTCTCGGGGGTACACACTAACGCCTCCTGACTTGATCATGTCTTTCTTTCTATCGGAGAGGTACAGGTATCCTTCCTCGTCGACGTAACCGACGTCTCCGGAATGTAGCCATCCGTTTTTGACGGCTTTTTCGGTGAGATCCGGGCGTTGATAATAGCCCTCCATCATAATCGGACCACGTCCGACGATCTCGCCGATCGTGTTGGGCGGCACGTCGTTGCCGGCGTCATCTACGATACGCATTTCGAAAAATGGCGGGGGCGTACCAACTGATGACAGCTTTGACTCTGCGGTTGTCTTGTCGAGGATAGTCATGAAGCCTTCGGCTAATCCGTACATTTCGTAGAACCGACCGCCGAGGATTTCCATCAAGCGACGCTTGTGAGAGAGGTGAAGCGTTGCGCCCAGGGAAATGAGAGCCTCCAGCGACTTCAAACGCGCAGCATCAAACGTAGGACAATCCAGCAGTGCAATAATTTGCGATGGGACCATGACTATATGGGTCACCTTGTCTCGCTCGATTGTCTTTAAGACTGCTTCAGGATTAAACTCTGCGTGCAAAATGTATTTCGAGCCGAGAAAAAAGCTCGGCAGGAGCGTCATAAATGCTCCGTTGAACACAAGCGAGCCCGTATGAAGTGAGACGCTTTCGGGGGACATGCGCCACGCAAGCGCATAGAGCGTGCAGTACATCGAGCGAGCATAATGGCTGAGTACGATTCCTTTAGGCTCTCCCGTCGTGCCACTGCTGTAGACAATCATCAGCGGAGTTGTCGGATTGACCTCGCACAACTTCGGCTCGGAATCCGACGCAGCCGATACAAACTTGCCGTAGTTTGTGTGATCCGGGGGAGCGGGCCCCACGACGATTCTCTTGCTCAAAGGTATTTTGGGACTGTGCGGACCATCAGGTCTCAGCTCGTGCGCGGCCTCCGGTGACAACACGGCACAAATAGAGTCGGAATGATCGACAAGCCCCTTAAGAGCGCTGCCTAGAAGTAACGGGCTGAGCGGAACTGCAACCGCCCCCATTTTTGCCGTTGCCCAATACAGGTCGACCATTTCGAGACAATTTGGCGTCACGCACGCAATCTTGTCCCCTGGCTTTATTCCCAAGCCCAGTAAAGCGTTGGTTAGTCGGTTCACCCGCTTGTTGAAATCCGCATAGGACAGACTTTGATCGCCAAACACGATCGCGGTGTCGTTGGGCTTGAATTGCGCGTGATTGACGAGGGTTCGTGCCAGGTTCATGGGAGCCTCTACCAGCTAATCCAGCCGAGTATCCCAAAGCCGAAAGTCCGCTTCTGTCCCGTAAGCGCCAAACAATACGGCGTATCGGACAACGCCGAATTTGGCGTATTTGCCGCAGTACTTGTCGGGCTGGCCTCACAGTGAATTGGGGCCGATCGGCTAGTTTCTGTGCATGAAAAGCGCAACATTACCTTTGCCAGCCGCAGACAGCGTTACGCGCTACAAATTGTACGGGTCTATCGGATCGCCATACGCACTCAAGCTTCGTGCGCTGATGCGCTATAAGCGTCTTCCGTTCGACTGGATGCCGGCCACCTTGGATTGGATACCGGATGATCTGCCGCATCCACCGCTCTGCGCTTCGTCGAATAGCAAACTCGCGCAATTGAATCCGCGCGTGGTCCCAGCCGTCTATTTTCCCGGCGACGATTCCATCAAAAATGAATCAACGACAGTTGCCTATTTGATTGATGAACAGCATCCGGATCGCCCGATTATTTCGGATGATCCCGCGATAGCATTCTGTTCGCATCTTCTGGAAGACATGGCCGATGAGTGGCTTGTTAAAATCGCTTTCCTCTACCGTTGGGGATACAAACAGGATGCGAGCTACAAAAGCCGAATCGTAACCGGGGAATTTCTGGGTGGCGATTACACGCCAGCACTTCTTGAAAGATCAGCAGAGCATTTTGCTTCGCGCCAGCAGTCACGCATGCCGTTGGTCGGCGCAACCCTCGAAAACGCCGCAATGATTGTTGCGAGCTTTCAGCGCATCCTCAAGGCGATGGATCGAATCTCGGACAAGACGACTTTCATTTTTGGCAATTCACCCGTGCTTGGTGATTTCGGTTTTTACGGCCAGCTGCAATCGCTGGTCACAGATCCAACGCCCTGGAGCGTGATGCGCGAAAACGGGTTGGGTGTTTTCCCTTATCTCCAACTGCTTGAAGACTCGTCGGGCATCGAGCACGCAAAAGCGAGTATGGCTCACATTGGTGGCGCGACCGTCGATTTGCTTCGCCTCGCGGCTGATCTGTATCTTCATTATCTCAAGGCAAACGACATTGGCGTATCGACGGGCGTCAACTCATTCTCCTTCGAGTGGGAGGGCCTGAGTTACTCGCAGGCGCCCTTCAAGTATCATGCAAAATGCTTTCGAGTTTTACGAGAAAAGTTTGTCGCTCTTAACCCTAAGGCTCGCTCTGAAGTGGAGACTGCGCTCGGAGTGAATGCAAAACTTTTGAGTGCGGCTTAAGACAATGCGAGCGGGATATGCTTGATCTGTATTATTGGCCGACGCCAAATGGCTGCAAAGTTACGATACTGCTTCACGAGTTGGAGATTCCTTACCGGCTGATTCCGCTCGATATTGGCAAGGGCGATCAATTTAAGCCGGAGTTCGAAAAGATCAGCCCAAATCGACGGATGCCTGCAATCGTCGATCATGCGTCGGCGGATGGCGCGTTGCCTATCTCGATCTTTGAGTCAGGAGCGATCCTGATGTATCTCGCTGAGAAGCACGATCGCTATCTTCCGAACTCAATTCGTCAACGTTACGACGTCATGCAATGGTTGATGTGGCAAATGGGGGGTCTGGGGCCAATGTGTGGTCAGGCTCACCACTTCAGGCAATACGTGCAGACGCCGATTCCCTACGCGGTGGACCGATACACCAATGAGGTGGACCGACTTTACGGAGTGCTCGATCACCGATTGGCCGACCGCGAATACATTGCGGAAGAATACTCTATCGCCGATATGGCTTGCTGGCCTTGGATCAAACCATACAAAGGGCAGGGGCAGGAACTCGACGCGTTTGCCAATCTCAAGCGTTGGTTCTTGGAAATGAACAAGCGGCCGAAAGTCAAAGAGGGTTGGAACGTGGGTCGTGAATGGCTCAATGGCGGCCCTGTCGTTACCGAAGAGTCAAAGAGCGTCCTTTTCGGTCAAAGGGCTGTGCGCGGTTAGGTAGAAAGCCGCCCAAAGTTTATCTGAAGCAAATTGCATGTTCCGTAACTTCGAATACGCGAATACATGTGTTGACCTATTGCAGAAGAAGAAAGCCGCGGCGGGCCGCGGCGTTTGTTTTTAAAGTCTGAAACGGTAAGAATTTCTATCTAAGCAGCATTTGACGCAACTGCAATTCAGATAGGACCCCTCTTTAAGTTCCTAACTATCGAGTTGAGACACCGGAATTTCGGGATCCATGATCTTGAGGTCGGCACGCATGTGCTTGTTCGAATTGCCGTTGAAAAGAGTGCCGATGACCCCGCGATCAAGATCGCTCGTTCCGAACAAAGCGTCGCAGATCGGAAATGTGAGGTTAAAATTCCGAGTCTGCATGAAGCCGAGCACATGATGGATGTAGTGCATCCGGCGCACAGTGTTGACGAGTGGAATATACTTCAGGAACGGATAGTCCTCGTCATCAAGATGCGACAAAGTATGTAAGCCTTCATAGAGCAGGTAATAGGCTGACATCGTGAACACGACGATATAGCCAGCGTTGGCGTTGATAAGAAAGCCGAGCAGAAAAGCGAGTGGCAACGCCGCTATCACAAATCCGAGCGGCGCGAACGGAGGAAACAGCAGAGCGCGCCATTCCTTGTGCCCCTCGTAGCCAAGATCGTGATGTGTAAAAAACTGGTGATGCACCGTGCAATGGCGCTTGTAGATCATCTCAAGTCCCTTGACCGGACGATGAAGTACGTAGCGATGGCCTGCCCATTCGATCCAGTTGCCGAAGAGAGCGATAGGAAGAATGAGCCACCATTCCCAAGAGGCGCCATGAATTCGATTCCAGCAGAACAGTAGCGCCCCTCCGGTCACAAGTAGCGTAAAGCCGAGGTGCATCGCGCCGTGGTACCAGGTCGGTGTGTCAGCCACGAACCTGTTGCGGAACATCTTTTGCCGCTGTTGTTCGCGCACATCGCGCGCTTGGTCCTGAAAAGTGACGTCCATTTTCATATCGTCCTCCCGCATATTCGTTGAGCGGACCCTACCCCAGCGAGCGTTGGGAGAGCTTTGCCTGACGGCGGAGTTTTTATCATTTCGGATGATTTTGAGCGTTGCCGTTACGTGTTTCTTGCCGGGGCGACGCGTGATAGAACTTTACAGGGCGGTTTTGTAGGAAGCCGTATGACCGAGCCGTTGAGCATACTGAGCGGGGCCTTCGGGCGGGCTGCCTTGCTGGACATGGACACCTCGCTGGTGGCGCATGCACATCCGCATTGCCATTTGATTTTTAAGGCAAGCGGGCCGGATCAAGAGTTTGTTGTCGATCAGCAGGCGTTTCCCTTGCGTGCCGATACTGCAGTTGCGGTCAACACGTGGCAGCGCCATGAGTATTTGCATCGCGCGAGTCCAGGGCGGACCGTATTTCTTGCTCTTTATATAGAGCCGGACTGGCTGGCGCAGGCCGACGGTTCCTTCGCAGATTGCGCACGTCCGGGGTTCTTCGCGATGCCCGCGATCACGGTTACCCCTGAAATCTCGCGAATGCGCGCGAAGATCGTTCAACATTTGCATGGTGATATTCATGCCGACGCGGGCAACCTTGAAAATATGATCCTCGCGCTGACGCTCGAAGTCGTCCACGGGTTTTCAGACTGGCGTTCTAAGGAAGCGCGGCGAAGCCCTCGCGATTTTCGAGTTTGGAAAGCGCTTCGCATGATGCAAGACGAGCCCCGCGACCGCGTCGATCTCGACGACATCGCTGCGCGAGCGGGGCTGTCACGCCCCCATTTCAATCACCTCTTCAAGAGTTGCATAGGAATCAGCCCGCGGCTTTATGCAAATGCTTTGCGTGTGGAAGCGGCGGTCTGCAAGCTGAGCGAACACAAATCCGATATCGGCACGATTTCGCACAATCTCGGCTTTAGCGCGCAGGGCAATTTTACACGCTTCTTCCAGCAGCATACGGGCGCTTCGCCCAACCAATTTAGGCGCGTATTGGCCGAGTTGTCTTGAGATCGGTAGCCCCGCGCAACGCTACGTCTCGCAACGCAGCACGCTAAATGAGACGTGTTGGCATTTTTTGAAATCTAACAGCGTGCGATGTCAGGGCAGCGTCAGACACGCTCCGATTATCAAGGCTTGAGACGATTGCGATGAACAACCCGTTTCGTCGATTCCCGACCGAGAAACCATATGGGCGCTAACTGGCTCGTTATCGGCGTCAGCATTGGCTACATGGCATTGCTGACCATCGTCAGCTTTATCGCGCGGCGTTACGCTCGCACTGCCAATAGCTTTACCACAGGAGGCGCAACGTATCCGGCGGTCTTTATCGGTTTCATACTGATGAGCGAGTTTATCGGTACGACCGCGAGTGTAGGAACATCTCAACAGGCTTATCTGTTCGGCATTTCCGCTGCGTGGAACGTTGCAGTGCTTGGCATCGGCTTTCTTCTTTACTCTTTCCTGCTCGCCCGGAAGTTTAACGAGAGCGGCGAGAATACCATCTCAGGAGCGTTGGCACGGGTTTACGGCAAAAACGTCAAGCTCGCGACTTCTGTTATTATGATTTTCGCGCTGCAGATTGTAGCGATTTCCACCTACTCCTCAGGTGGCGCGGTCATTGCCCCGTTTCTCTCGGTAAGCCGCGAGACCGCTATCGTAATTACCGGCGTCGTTGCCGTGTTATTCGTGAGCTTGGGCGGCATGAGCTCGGTGATCTACACAAACGTTATCCATGCGGTGATGAAATATTTGGGTGTGATGATCGCACTTGCATTTGCATTTTCAATGGCGGGAGGAATGCAACGCGTCATCGATTTGTCTCCAGCAAAAATGTTTTCGATCGATGGTGTCGGTTGGGATCAGATTTTTGCGTGGCTGGTAGCGGGCGTCGGTGCGGTGTTCTCAACGCAATATGTTGTGCAAGCTATCAGCGCAGTACCTGACGGCGCTAAGGCGACACGCGCAAGCTTTTACGCCGCTCTTTTACTAATTCCATTCGGAATTGCGGCGGCTTTAGTTGGTGTTGTGGCTGCAGTTGCATTCCCAGGTATCAAGCCGATTCAGGCGTTCTCCGAAGTGATCGTCCATTTAAGCGCGCTGCCAGCGTCAATCATTGTTGCTGGCCTTGCAGGCTCATTGTTTGGAACGATTTCAGCGCTCAGCATCGGCACGTCCACGCTCATCTATAAGGATTTCTATCTGCCCTTTACCGGCCGGACAGGGACAGAGGGTTCTTCGCTCGCTTTTGTGCGCATTGCTACAATTATCGTAGGATTGCTGCCGATACCGCTCGCGATCCTCTCGACTCAGATCGTGGCAGTGACTTTCCTCGCAAAGGCGCTTCGTGCGTCACTCGCAGTCTTGGTTCTGTTGGTCTTTTATGCGCCCAAATTCGGGACGAGCAATGGAGCTTTTATTAGTATTGCGCTTTCGCTGGTCGGTACGATCGGTTGGTACCTAGCGGGCAATCCGTACGAAATTGACAACGCTTACGTGGCCGTGATCATTCCTATTGTGGTAATGTCGATCAGCGAAATCTTTAGAAGAGCCTTATCAGGCAGCCGAGATTTGCGATTCTGATAATCGATATGCGTTGGCAATTGTCGCAGCGCAGCACGTTAAATGAGACGTGTTGGTAAGTTTTAAGAGCGCGGGGTATCGCCGCGTTGAGCAGCCTTTCCGATTGTCGGTCAAGCGTCGTCAAACCGTAACCAGCGGAATTTAACGCAATTCGCGACCAATCACCGAGTCGCGCCAGACGCTATCTAAAAGGCGGTCAAATAAGGCCGCAGGCTAGTGTAACCGCACAGTTCAAACGGGGGAGAGAAACAATGTCAGTCGCCAGCGCAGGTACTATCGCAGTCGATGATCGTCAAAAGCGCAACGCCATCATCGCTTCCTTGCTGGGATGGTCGCTCGATCTTTTCGACCTTTTCATTCTGCTCTATGTCGCGCCGGTCGTCGGCGCTCTGTTCTTCCCGTCCAGCAATCCGACTTTGTCGCTAGCTGCTGTTTACGCTTCATTCGCAGTGACGCTGTTGATGCGGCCCGTTGGTTCGGCGATTTTCGGACATTTTGCGGATACTCATGGGCGCAAGCGCGCGATGCTCATCGCTATCGTCGGCGTCGGCATAAGCACCGCAGCGTTCGGCCTGTTGCCTACTATCGCGCAGGCTGGCCTCATTGCTCCAATAATCTTCTTGATCCTTCGTTTGGTCCAAGGCGTGTTCGTTGGTGGCGTGGTGGCCTCGACGCACACCATTGGCACCGAGTCCGTATCTCCTAAGTGGCGCGGTGCGATGTCGGGACTTGTCGGTGGCGGCGGTGCCGGCCTTGGCGCGCTTCTCGCGTCTTTCATTTTTCTCGTGACCTCGTCGCTATTCCCAGGCGACCAGTTTGCTGTTTGGGGCTGGCGCGTGATGTTCTTTTCAGGACTGCTTAGCTCCTTGCTTGGCTGGTTTATCTTCAAAAATCTGGAAGAATCGCCATTCTTCAAAGCCAAGGAAAAGCAGGGAAAAATCGGCAAGGCTCCCGTCGCGCGCGTCTTCTCCAGCGAATATCGCGGCATTCTTCTTGCCAATATCCTCGTAACTTTTGGGGGCGGTGCGGGTTACTACATCACGTCGGGTTATCTGCCGGCATTTCTAAAAGTTGTGAACGCTGTGCCCAACAATGTCTCGTCACTAATCCTAATGGGCGCAAGCGTTGTTGCAATCGTGTCGGCAATTTCGGTTGGCACGTTGAGCGATTTTATTGGCCGCAAGAAGACCTTTCTTCTCGCTGGGGTTTGCATGCTAGTGCTGTTGCCAATCTGCTATCTCGGCATGCAGAAGGCGACCGATAACACCACGATTACGCTCTATGCTTTGGCCATCGCTTTCCTCGGCAATGCTGGGTATGCGCCGATCCTGATTTTCCTCAATGAGCGTTTCCCCACGGAAATTCGCGCGACCGGGACCGGCTTGTCATGGAACATTGGTTTCGCGCTCGGCGGCATGATGCCGACATTCATCTCGTTCGCTAGTGCTACTCCAGCGCAAATTCCAATGTCGCTTGCGATGTTCGCGGGCGGAATATTTCTGGTCTATTTGATCGGCGCGCTGATCGTGCCTGAAACCAAAGGCGATTTCCGCTGATATGCGAAAGCGGCGGCCACATCGGCCGCCGTTTCTGGAGCTTTATTTCTGATGAACGAAGTCGAGTTCGATGACGTCGTCGTTGGGGGCGGGTCTGCGGGCTGCGTCATCGCCAACCGCTTGTCAGCCAGCGGACGTCGTCGCGTCTTGCTGATTGAAGCAGGCAAAGACATCGCGCCAGGGCAAGAACCGCCGGAAATTCTGGACAGCTATCCGATGCCGCTGTTTTTCGGCGATCGTTACATCTGGCCAGGACTGACTGCATCACCAACCCGGGTCGGAAATGCTCCGTCGCCAGCTCGCGCTTACGAGCAGGGACGCGTGATGGGCGGTGGATCCAGCATCAACGTCCAATCTGCCAATCGCGGATTACCTCGCGACTATGATGAATGGCGGGATCTTGGTGCCAAGGGATGGGGCTGGGAAGACGTACTTCCGTACTTCCGCAAACTCGAAACTGACCTCGATTTCGCAGGACCGCTGCATGGTCGTGATGGACCTGTGCCGATCCGGCGTATCGCGCGCGAGAATTGGCCCCCTTTTGGTCGTGCGGTGGGTGAGGCTTTTGCGGCAACCGGGCTACCCTTTAAGGCGGATCAAAATGGGGAATTCGAGGACGGAATTTTTCCGCCTGCATTCTCAAATCGTAACGATCAGCGCGTATCGGCGGCCGTAGCCTATCTCGACCCAACTGTGCGCCGCCGCCCTTCGTTGACGATCTGGGGCGAAACGCGCGTGGATACGCTGGAGATGGATGGCGGACGCGTGGCGGCTGTTCAAGTGTTGTGTCATGGCCAGCAGACAAAGGTACGAGCGCGGCGTGTCATTGTTACAGCCGGTGCAATCATGTCGCCGGCGATCTTGATGCGTGCCGGAATCGGCGCAGGATCGAAGCTGCGCGATTTGGGAATTCGTATTGCGATCGACCGCCCAGGCGTCGGTGCCAATCTGCATGACCATCCTGCATTGACGTTCTGCCAGTTTCTTCCGCGTACTTTGCGTTTGCCATCGTCTTACCGCCGCGCCAGTTTCGTTGCGTTACGCTTTTCCTCTGGCGTGGTCGGTGGCGAAGCATCGGATATGTATTTGACGGCCTCCGCTCGCGCAGGCTGGCACCGGCTTGGCGCACGGCTCGGTCTCTATTTCCTCTGGTGCAATCAGCCTCATTCGGAAGGCCGTGTGACGCTGGCCTCGTCCGACTCTTCGAAATATCCGATCATCGATTTAAATCTTCTGTCGGATGAAAGAGATCTCGTACGGATGATGGATGCCGTGCGAAGAACGTTTGCGCTTGTCGTAAGCGAATGGATCAATCCGTCAGCCGGCGATTTCTTCCCGGCATCGTTTTCGCCGCGCATCAAGAAACTAAGCCAAATGAAGGCAGCCAACGGTGTTGCTGCGGCCGTACTGGGCGCAATGCTGGACATTCCGTCCGCACTGCGCCAGTTCATGATACGTAAGCTCCTGCTCCATGGAGTGTCCTTCGCGGAAGTGATCAACGACGATCAGGCACTGGCGGATTTCGTCCGACGGAACGTATTCGGGGTCTGGCACCCGAGCGGCACTTGCCGCATGGGCGCAAGCGACGACGTCAACGCAGTCGTCGATCCAAACGGCAGGGTGATCGGTACCGAAAATCTATTCGTGGCCGATGCTTCCGTCATGCCGCGGTTGCCCACCGCAAACACGAACATTCCGACTATCATGATTGCGGAAAAGATCAGTGATGGGCTGATCAGTACCTGACGACCGATCTATTTGACATGCTTGGCTGCGGAACGCGCTGCGGCGCGCAAATCATCTGCCAAAATATCCATCACAGCGGTCATCGCCCCTGAGACGGCGCGCCGGGGATGGGTGAGCAGAGACACGGTTCGTTGAAGCGCGGGTTTGCGGATGCGCCGGGCGACTAAGCGTCCCGCCACGAGGTCCGGCTGGAGGGCGATGCCGGGCAAGACGGTCACCATGCCGGTCGAGGCGACGATGTCGCATATCGCCGACAATGTATCGACTTCGAGGCGAGGCTTTAGATGAAAACCGGCATCCGCCGCCGCGTCGTTGAGAATCCGGCGTAGGCCGTGTCGGCGTGAGGGAATGACAACGTCTAGTTGCCCGAGGCGGTTGTAAGGCACGGCCCTAGGCAGCGACAATTCGGTGCGGGTCGCGTGCGCGAGCATCATTTCTTCGTCGAGAATATGATGCGCCGTAAGCTGCGACTTTCCAGCCGGGCGGTTAACGATCGCCACGTCGATTTGGCCGGTCGCAACCCATTCCAGCAGAACGTCCGTGTAACCCTCGCAGACCTGAAGCTGAATTTCAGGATAACGCGCAGCAATCTTGGCGGAGGATTGGGCCAGCGTACTTTGTGCCGCCGAGGTAATCATGCCGATGCTGACGCGGCCGGAAATCTTGCCGTCGAGAAGACCCATCTCATTCTGCGCGCGTTCGACGCTTTGTGTGATCTCGCCGGCGAGCGCTGCAAGCCTTTCACCGGCCGGGGTGAGCGTGACGCCGCGAGCCGAGCGGTCGAACAGTCGTTTCTTGAGGCTGGCTTCCAGCTTGGCCACCTGCATGCTCAGCGCCGGCTGCACGATGTTGAGCTGACGTGCCGCGCGAGTGACGTTGCCTTCCCGCGCAAGGCATAAGAAGTATTCAAGCTGCTTGAGGTCCATTCGCCGCTCCGGCTTGTTCTGGCCATCATAATCAATGATCGAATTTATCAAAACCTATTATTTGTCCTGATTGCGATCGCAGCCTAGTTTTTGCGGGATGGGCGCCGAGAGAATTCATTCCCGCCGCCTGTCCCAGCTTCGAAAGGTGCGTGATGGCGGACACTCGGCAGCGGCGTCTAATCGTCGGAATTTCGGGCGCATCGGGCGTCGTTTACGGGGTGCGGCTCCTGCAGCTTTTGCGTAACGCCGGTGTCGAAACGCATCTTGTTATGTCGAAGACCGCCGAACAGACATTCGCCTACGAAACCAGCTTCAAGATTGTGGACGTCAAGGCGATGGCGCATGTGTCGCACTCCATCGACGATATGGCCGCATCCATTTCCAGCGGATCGTTCCAGACCGCGGGCATGATTGTCGCGCCGTGCTCCATGCGCTCAATGTCGGAAATCGCGTCCGGCGTAACGACCACGCTCCTGACACGCGCCGCCGACGTAACATTGAAGGAACGGCGCAGGCTGGTGCTGATGGTCCGCGAAACGCCGCTGCACACCGGCCATCTGCGAACGATGACGGCGCTTTCCGAAATCGGCGCGATCGTCGCACCGCCGGTGCCAGCCTTTTACGCCAAGCCCGAGAGCCTAAACGATATGGTTGATCACACGGTCGGCCGCGTGCTCGACCTTTTCGATATCGATATCGGCGTGGTGGAGCGCTGGGGCGAGAACGACTTGAAACGCCGCCCTGCGCTGGGCGTAAGCGAAAAGCGATAGGAAGAGGGATCATGAGCCAGACTGATGTGAAAGCGCATGCGAGTAACAGCACGACGCCGGACTTGCGGAGCTGGCTTCAGCAGCTCTCAGCGTTAGATCGCCTCGCCATCGCGAAACCCGGCCTGTCGTTGATCGACGAAATCGCCGCGGTGTCGAAGCGGCTGGAGAATGACAAGGCCGTACTTTTTCCTTCGCCCTCCGGTCACACTATTCCTGTTCTGGCCAACATCTTCGCCAATCGTACGTGGGTAGCCGATTCGCTCGGCATTTCGACGGATAAGCTGCTGCCGCGCTTCCAGAGCGCCGTCCGCAATCGTTTGCCTTGGGTCGAAGTTGCGGACGCACCCAGTCAGGCGGTCGTGCATCGCAAAGTCGATTTGCTCAAACAACTTCCAATCCCGAAGCACAACGAGCATGACAGCGGCCCTTATATTACGGCGGCGCTTCTCATTGCCCGCAATCCGAAGACGGGTGTGCAGAACGTTTCGATCCATCGCTGTCAGGTGAGTGGGCCGGATCGCATCGGAGTGCTGCTGCTGCCGCGCCACACTTTGCATTATTTCCATATGGCGGAGCAGTCCGGCGAAGGGCTGGAGATCGCGCTTGTGATTGGCGTACATCCCGCCTGCATTCTCGCGTCTCAGGCTATTGCAGCCGTTGACGAAGACGAGATGGAAATTGCGGGCGCGTTGCTCGGTGCGCCCGTCGAGATGGTGAAGTGCGTGACCAACAATGTCCGCGTGCCCGCCCATGCCGAGATCGTCATCGAAGGCCGCATCCTGCCAAACGTGCGCGAGCCGGAAGGCCCGTTCGGCGAATTTCCGCAATATTATGGCCCGCGCGCGGATCGCGAAGTCATTCATGTGGATGCCATCACGCACCGGAACGATCCTATCTTCCATACGATCGTTGGCGGCGGCATGGAGCATCTCGTGCTGGGAGAAATTCCGCGCGAGGCTACGTTGCTCGACCACTTGCAGCGCAGCTTCGCCAGCGTGCGCGACGTGCGGCTGACACGTGGCGGAACCTGCCGCTATCACCTCGTGGTGAAAATGGAAAAGACCAGCGATGGCGAGCCGCGCAACATCATCATGGGTGCGTTCGGCGGCCATTATGATGTCAAACAGGTCGTTGTCGTCGATATGGACGTCAACATCGATGATCCGAACGAAATCGAATGGGCTGTCGCGACCCGCTTTCAGGCAGACAAGGATTTGATCATCGTCTCGGGTGCGCAGGGCTCCAAGCTCGATCCGTCAAGTAACGGCGGCATCAGCGCGAAAATGGGAATCGACGCCACCAAGCCTGCGAACGCCAAACCGATGGAGTTCAAGCGCATCCACGTCAAGGGCGAGGAAAACGTCGATCTCGCCCGTGTTCTGGAAGGCGATCCGCAAACGGCCTTTACCCGGCTGATTGGCGCTAGGGAAGGTGCGGGGCGGGATTGCACATGATCCGGATTCTTGGTTTGATTTTGAAACTGCCGCAACAATCAAAATAAGCGGCTGAGCGGGAGGCTCATATGTCCACGGCCTTGCGTATAGCGCACGGAGCATTCGGCAGGGTTGCCCTGCTGGATATGGACTGTTCGCTTGTTCGCCACGCTCACCCGCATTGTCACGTTCTGTTGAAAGTTGAAGGCGAGGACACGCAGTTTACGGTCGGCGAACGGCTTTGCCGGCTAACCGATGGCACCGCCGTTCTCGTCGATGGCTGGCAGTCGCACGCTTATGTTCATGATCCGAATCGTCAGCGAACCCTGATCCTCGCTCTCTATATTGAGCCGACGTGGTTGATGGAATTCCGGCCTGGATGGGCTGCGAGCGGCGCACCCGGATTTTTCGATCGCCCGCAGGGCGATATCACGCCTCGCATTCGCGAACTGACGATGTCACTTGCGGCAGACATGATGACGCGGCCCGACAGCATCGCTTCGCATGAAGCGCTGTTGAGCGATCTTATGTTGACGGTCATCGAGCGGTTCACGCCGTGGCATTCATTTCCTCGTTCGATCCGAAGCATGAGCGTCAGTTCGCCGGACTGGCGGATTCGTCGCGCTGCCGAGGCGATGCAGGCCGTGAAAGGGCGAACGCTCAACATAGATAGTTTCGCCAAGGCTGCAGGACTCTCGCGGTCGCACTTCTTCAGGCTGTTCGAGTCTTCGATCGGTGTGCCGCCAAAAGTATTCATGAACGTCGTGCGTATGGAACAAGCCGTCAGCGCCGTGCTCAATGACGATTTCAGCGTTGGCGAGATTTCCGATCAACTTGGCTTTCCCGAGCCGGCACACTTCACCCGATTCTTCCGTAACCACGCAGGTGTCGGTCCACGGGAGTTTCGCAATGTCTCGCGATTGGCGGCAGGATAGCCCATCCATTGAATGAGACTATTTGGTAAGTCTTGGTAGAACCGGGTATGTCTCGCCCACGTTCGGTCTGACAAAAGGATCGAATGCGCGGAAAACAAGCGCGGCTGGGAGCGAGTTGAAGGATGGCAAAGGCCGCCGCCCCATATTTGCGTACAGAACCAAGCGGCGCTGCAACATGGCTCGGCCGCTCGATCGAGCGTGTCGAAGACGCAGCCTTACTGACTGGGCGTGGGCGCTACATCGACGATCTCGGCACACGTCCCGGCACGTTGCATGCTGCAATTCTGCGCTCCCCCCACGCTCACGCCGATGTAATTTCGATCGACGCGTCGGCGGCGCGCACAGCAAAGGGCGTTGTGGCTGTCCTGACCGGCGCGGAGATAAAAGCGCTGACGACAAGCCTCGTCGTTGGCGTCAAGGCACCTGTGGAATGCTGGCCAATCGCGACCGATCGTGTACGTTACGTCGGCGAGCCCGTGGCCGTCGTTGTCGCAGCCGATCGTTACCTCGCTGAAGATGCGCTCGATTTAATTAATGTCGAATACAAGGCGCGCGTTGCGGTTGTTGACCCGCTGAATACCATCGCCGATGGCGCGCCGCTGTTGCACGAGGGATTTCCGCGAAACATTGCCAGCGACAGGAGCTTTCGCTACGGCGATCCTGAAAAAGCGTTTGCAATCGCAAATCATCGCATTTCAATCGACATCAAATATCCGCGCAACTCCTGCACGCCGATCGAAACTTACGGAGTGGTCGCTGAATACGACGCGGCGGAAGACGCCTTCAACATACTCGCAAATTTTCAGGGTCCGTTCTCAATTCACGCCGTGATTTCGCGTGCACTCAAAGTGCCGGGCAATCGGATGCGCCTTCGGACGCCACCTGATTCGGGCGGCAGCTTCGGCGTTAAACAGGGCGTATTTCCTTACATTGTCCTGATGGGCGCGGCAGCGCGCCTGACGGGCCGCCCGGTGAAATGGATCGAAGATCGATTGGAACATCTAACGGCGTCGGTCTCCGCGACAAATCGTGCCACGACTCTTTCTGCTGCGGTTAGCGATGATGGAGAAATTCTTGCTCTCGACTGGGATCAGGTCGAAGATTGCGGCGCTCACCTCCGAGCGCCGGAGCCGGCAACGCTTTATCGCATGCATGGCAACTTGACTGGCGCTTATCGGATTCAGAATGTCAAAATTCGCAATCGTGTTGTCGTCACGAACAAGACGCCGACCGGGCTGAACCGCGGGTTCGGTGGTCCGCAAGTTTACTTCGCGCTTGAGCGTCTCGTCCATCGCATCGCGCTCAAGCTAAAGCTCGATCCACTCGAAGTGATCCGCCGCAATCTCGTTTCTGCCGACGCTTTTCCGTATCGCACGGCGACCGGCGCTTTGCTGGATTCAGGCGATTATCAGACGGCACTCGAACGCGGTGTAGGTGAAGGCGGTCTAGATGAATTGAAAAAGCGTCGCGACGAAGCGCGGGCGGACGGTCGCCTTTACGGGATCGGTTATGCGGCGGTCGTTGAGCCGAGCGTATCGAACATGGGTTACATCACGGCCGTATTGACGGCCGCCGAACGTCATAAGGCGGGACCGAAAAACGGCGCGCAGGCGACTGCGACAGTTGCGCTCGATCCCGTCGGCGCTGTGAGCGTTCATGTCGCGTCGGTGCCGCAAGGACAGGGCCATCGCACGGTCCTGTCGCAAGTAGTGGCCGATGTATTCGGACTGAAGCCGCAGGATATTCAGGTCAACACCGAGCTCGATACGGCGAAAGATGCATGGTCGATTGCGTCGGGCAACTATGCCAGCCGCTTTGCACCGGCTGTCGCCGGAACCGCGAAACTTGCGGCTGAACGGCTGCGCGCCAAGCTGGAGCGCATCGCCGCCAGCCAGCTCAACGTTGAGGCGGCCGACATCGAATTCAAGGGCGGCTTCGCTCTTTCAAAGAGCAACCGCGACAACCGCATTGCGTTTACGCGCCTTGCGGCCTTGAGTCATTGGTCGCCCGGTTCGTTGCCGGATGACACGGGTGCAGCGATCCGTGAAACCGTATTCTGGACGCCGCCGGAATTAACACCGCCGGATGATGACGATCATATCAATTCTTCACTGTGCCACGGCTTTATCTTTGATTTTTGCGGAATCGAGATTGACCGAACGACTCTGCAAACACGCATCGATCGCTACGTTACAATGCACGACTGCGGCGTCATCCTTCATCCCGCCATGGCGGACGGGCAGATTCGCGGCGGTTTCGCGCAGGCTCTTGGGGCGTCTCTCTATGAAGAGTATGCCTACAGCGACGACGGCAGCTACCAGACAGGCACGTTCGCTGACTATCTGCTGCCGACGACGATGGAAGTTCCTGATCCAGTCATTCTTCACATGGAAACCCGATCGCCGTTTACCCCGCTCGGCGCAAAGGGCGTCGGCGAGGGAAACTGCATGTCGACACCGGCTTGCATCGCTAACGCCGTTGCTGATGCGCTCGGTATCGACGACGTGACGTTGCCCGTCGTTCCGGCGCGGCTCGCAGAACTGGTTCGCGGTGCGGAAATCTCCGCGCCCGCCGGACAAGCGGCATCGCCGAAAAGAGAGGGCGGGCGAGCTTTGCGGGCCGAAGGCAGCGCGACGGTCGACGCTGCTCCACAGCGCGTGTGGGACATGCTGCTTGATCCGGCGACGCTCAAGGCGGTTATTCCCGGCTGCGAGACGTTGGTGAAAGTCTCCGACACGCACTTCCGCGCGGACGTCGTGCTTGGAATCGGTCCTGTGACGGGCCGTTACCGCGCCAACGTCAAACTGTCGGACCTCGACGAACCTCGTGCAGTCACGCTGAGCGGTGCGGCGGAGGGAGCGCTCGGCTTCGGCGAAGGCGAGGGCCGCATCCGGCTCGAGCCGACCGATAGCGGGGGCACCGTGATGCACTACTCTTACGAAGCTGCGATCGGCGGCAAGGTCGCAAGTATCGGTGGCCGTCTGCTCGACGGTGCAACCAAAGTCATCATCGGAAAGTTTTTCACGGCGCTCGCGCGGCAGTCAAGCGGCGCAGCGTCCCGATCTGGCGGCCGGTTCGGCTGGTTGTACCGTCTCCTCGGATTGTCGCGATGAAGCCTGCGCCATTTGACTATATCCGCGCCGAGAGCGTTGCGGAGGTGACCGACGCGCTAGCGCGTGAGGGCGGCAATTCACGCATTCTCGCAGGCGGGCAGTCGTTAATGGCGATGCTCAATATGCGTCTCGCCAAACCGAATGTATTGATCGACATTATGCGTTTGAGCGAGCTCGACCGCATCGACATCGAGCCCGGCCGAGTGACAGTGGGCGCGGGCGTGCGTCAAGCGAAGCTCCTCGCGTGGCCCGAACTTTCATCGCGTGTACCTTTAATAGCAAAAGCACTGCCCTGGACCGGGCATGTGCAAACCCGCAGCCGCGGAACGATTTGCGGTTCGATCGCGCATGCCGATCCGAGTGCGGAGATGCCGCTTGCACTCGTTGCGCTTGGCGGTGCTGTGCACCTGTCCAACGCTCGAAAAAAGCGCCGGGTGCCGGCTTCGGAGTTTTTCGCCGGCATGATGGTGACGGCGCGCGCCGATGACGAATTGATTGAAGCGGTTTCGTTTCCGACAGGCGATGTGCCATGTGCATTTCGGGAAGTCGCGCGGCGACATGGCGATTTCGCAATCGTCGGCTGCGCGGCGGTCAAAACGGCTAGCGGCGTCCGCTTTTCGGTCGGTGGCGTCGCCGATGTGCCAGTCGCGAAAGAATGGCCAGCTTTGGATGGAAGCGCGCTCGATGACGCGCTCAACGCGTTTGCATACGAACTCGAAGCTCGGGACGACGTTCATGCGACCGCGCGCTATCGGCGCGATCTAGTACGAATGATCGGTCGCGATCTAGTTCGCGAGGTTCTGAAATGAGCCGCTTCAACGCTCAAGAGAAACATCGAATTTGCCTCACGCTTAATGGCGTTCCGGTTGAAGGAGAGGCCGAGCCGCGTCTGCTGCTGACAGATTTCTTGCGACAAAATATAGGCATGACCGGCACACATGTGGGGTGTGAACACGGCGTTTGCGGCGCTTGCACAGTTGAAGTGAATGGTCAGTTGACGCGAGCATGTCTCACGCTCGCAGTGCAAATCGACGGATGCGAAGTTCGTACCGTCGAGGGTCTCGCGCCACAACCCGGACGGCTCGGGATTCTACAGGCAGCGTTCAAGCGTCACCACGCCTTGCAATGTGGTTTCTGTACCGCCGGGATTTTGATGTCGCTCGATTACTTTCTCAGTCACCACAAGTCGCCCAGTGAAGGCGACATCCGCGATCTTCTTAGCGGACACTTGTGCCGTTGCACGGGTTATACGCCGATCGTTCAAGCCGCGCTTGAGGCCGTAAGGGAATTTGAAAAGTTAGGGAGTGAAAAGACCGATGCTTGATCTTGGAAATAGCTTCCTAGCCAGCGTCGCGCGCGACCCTGAGGTGGTCGCCCTGGTGGATGGCGACGTCCGCATGACTTATCAGCAGTGGTACAGGAAAATCTCCTCTATCGTAGCCGCTTTCGACGAGATGGGATTAAAAAGTGGCGATCACCTGATCACGGCGCTTCAAAACCGTTGGGAGGCCGCGACACTACACTGGGCCTGCCAATTCGCGGGAATTGTCATCACTCCTGCAAACTGGCGTGCCAAAGGCGACGAACTAGATTTTTATATCGAGAATTCGGACGCGCGCGCGCTAGTCTTTCAGGATGTGTCCCACGACGCTGTCAGGGAATCGAAGCTCTCCGAAGGACTAATCCTAATTGCGGTTGATAGCGCTAGCGGGGTGCCTGCCTCCAAGTCTTTTAGCGACCTTCTTGCCAAGGCTGCTGCTGATGCGAAGCCGCGCGCTAATGCTGATAGTTGGTCGGTGATGCTTTACACGTCGGGCACAACTTCGCGCCCGAAAGGTGTTCCACGCCGTCATCGCGCTGAGCGTGCCGCAGGCGTCGCGCATGTTGCGCAGAATCTCTATCGCCGCCACGAGCGAACTCTGGGCGTAATGCCGCTCTATCACACCATGGGCGTACGATCTCTAATCGCTATGTCATTGATTGGCGGAACGTTTGTCTGTTTACCACGCTACGATACGCAACGTGCGCTCATGCTGATCAAGGAAGAGAAGATCGACAATCTCTATCTCGTGCCAACACTCTACCATGATCTTGTTCACAGCCCTGCGTTCGCAAGCGCAGATATTTCGAGCGTCCGAAAAATTGGATTTGCCGGTGCGTCCATGACTGACGCTTTGCTCAAGAAGCTAAACAACGAATTTAAACCCGAGTTGTTTGTCAATCATTATGGCAGTTCTGAAATTTACACGTTCACTATCGACCAGAATCCAGTGGCGAAGCCGGGTTCCGCGGGAAAGGCGGGAATCAATCAGAACATTCGCGTTTTAAAATTGGCGGCAACTTCGCCGGACGACGTCGCGACCGTTGATGAAGAGGGAGAAATTGCTGCGGCTTTAATTAGCGACGAAGCCTTTGAAGGGTATTGGCGCCGTCCCGATGCAGATGCGAAAGCGCTTAGGAGCGGCTGGTATTTTACCGGCGACACCGGCTTCGTCGACAAAGATGGCGATCTGTTTGTGACAGGTCGCGTTGATGACATGATTATTACCGGCGGTGAAAACGTCTCACCGGTCGAAATCGAAAGTTGTCTTTCTCTTCATCCGGCGGTCTTGGAAGTCGCCGTTGTTGGCCTTCCTGATGAGAAGTGGGGCAAGGTTGTTACTGCATTCGTCAAGCGCAAAACTCCCGTGAGCGAGAAGGACTTGGAACACTTTTGCCAAACCTCAGGTCTTGCAAACTTCAAGCGTCCACGCCGCTTCATTTTTGTCGATGCAATTCCAAAATCTCCTGTCGGCAAGTTATTGCGCCGGCTTCTCGTCTCTGGCGAATACGTTCCCGAACAGACGCCACCCTCTAACGCGGCATAACTATCAGAAAAGGATTTAAACATGGCATCCGCTTACGCATTCAAAGATCCGCGCCTCGACAAGCTTGATGGCTTCAGCGTCGAATTCGACGAGGCTCACGAACGGGCTGACATCATTCTACATCGGCCTCCGTATAACGTCGTTGCGATGCCACAGCGGGATCAGCTTCGCATAGTTTTCGAAACGCTCGACGAGGATGCCCGCGTTCGCATTATTGTTCTACGTTCGATCGGCGAGCATTTTTCGAGTGGAGGCAACATCGGTGGCTTTATGGAGGCGACTCCTGAACACGTCTCAAAGCTGGCATGGAATATTGCAGCTCCTGCACGTTGTACAAAGCCAGTGATCGTCGCCAATCGCGGCTATTGCTTCGGCGTCGGCTTCGAACTTTCGCTGGCTTGCGACTTCCGGATTTGTTCGGAAACAACACTCTATGCCTTGCCCGAGCAGAAACTTGGTCAAATCCCGGGATCAGGAGGATCGGCCCGCTTGCAAAAAATGATCGGTATCACCCGTACGAAGGACATCGTCATGCGATCCAAGCGCATTAGCGGTAAGCAAGCAGAGGTTTGGGGAATCGCGACGGAATGTGTGCCGGACGCCGACCTTGAAAAGGCAACTGACAAGCTAGTGGACGAGTTGCGGACGTTTTCGCCCATGGCGCAACGGACGGCGAAGAAGCTCCTGAATGATACCGAAGACTCGACGCTGGCGATTGCCATTGAGCTGGAAGGGCATTGCTACAGCCGCCTTCGTCAGTCCGAGGATTTCAAGGAAGGTGTCGAGGCATTCAATACCAAGCGTCCGCCGAAGTTTATCGGCCGCTGAATGTTCTCGTGGAGTGCGTGGCTCAACGGCCGCGCGCCCATCTGATCGACAAGGGAAATAGAAAATGCACGCAGATAACCTGATCGATGGGCGCTGGCAGCCGGCCCTCTCCGGGGCTAGCTCGCCCAGCATCGATCCATCCAGTCAGGCATCGATCGGCAGTTTCAGCGCGAGCGGGCTTGACGACGCGAAGGCTGCGATCGCGGCGGCGCGCGCGGCGTTCGATCGGTCGAATTGGGCGCAGAATCCGCGTTTGCGCCAGAATGTGATGCTGCGCTGGGCCGACGCTTTGGAAATGCGCGCCAACGAACTGGCGAAACTTCTCACACTCGAGAACGGCAAGACATTGGCGCAGTCGCGCGCTGAGATTGGCGGCAGCATCTCGGAGATCCGCTATTACGCGGGCCTGACGCGCTTCATTCCGGGGCATGTCTTTGAAGTCGAACCCGGAGTTTATTCAACGCTGCTGAAGGAGCCTGCTGGCGTCGCGGGGCTCATCATTCCCTGGAATGCGCCGGCCGTGCTTCTCATTCGCTCACTCACGCCGGCTCTGGCGGCGGGCTGTACGGTTGTCATCAAGCCCGCGCCGCAGACCGCGCAGATCACGGCTGCAATCGTCAAATGTCTCGGCGACGTTGAAGGGCTGCCGAAAGGCGTCGTCAATCTCGTCAGCGAGCAGGGGCATGATGTGGCGTCGCATCTGGTGACGTCGCCCGATGTCGATGTCATCAGCTTCACTGGCTCGAACGCTACCGGCCAGCGTATCATGGCGGCGGCTGCGCCCACCATGAAGAAGCTGTCGCTTGAGCTGGGCGGTAAATCAGCCTGTCTTGTCTTTGACGACACGGATATTGCAGACGTCGCGCCGAAACTCGCCGCCGCCGCGACGATTATTTCAGGCCAGCAATGCACCGCTGCCCGACGCGTTCTGGTTCACTCCAGCCGCTACGACGATATGAAGGCCGCCTTGAAGTCCGCGCTGGCAAATTTGAAAGTCGCGCCGGGTTCAACTGCTGGTTCTGAAATGGGTCCGCTCATCGACTCGGCCGCACTTTCGAATGTGTCGCGGCGCATCGCGGAAACGATCGAAGCCGCAGATGAGGTCATTCTGGAGGGGAGCCGTCCAAACGGCGAACTGGAGAAGGGCTTCTTTCTGACGCCGACGCTGGTTGGCCATCGCGATACGTCAGCGTTTTTCATTCAGGAAGAAATCTTCGGCCCGCTCGTCGTGCTGGAAAAATTCGATGACGAAAAGGATGCAGTCGCGCGCGCCAACCATAGTGAATACGGACTTTCCGCAAGTGTGTGGACACATGACGGTGCAAGAGCTATGCGCGTTGCACGCGCGCTACGCAATGGCACGGTCTGGATCAACGACCACAATAAGCTGTTCGCGGAAGCCGAGACCGGCGGCTATCGCCGCAGCGGGTTGGGGCGGCTGCACGGTTACGATGCGCTGATCGATTTCGTTGAGATCAAGCACATTTATCAGAACTGCGGCGTGGTCTGACGCCTCCGTTCATTCCGCGGCGCGCGACGGCAATTCAGGATCGCCTTCACTTTTCAGCTTGTTTTCCATGAAATCGAGAAACGTCCGAAGCCGCCGCGATTCTTTTCGCTTGCCCGGATAGGTCGCCGAGACTTCGAGCATCGGGCTTTCCCAGTCGGTCAATACGCGCACCAGACGCTTGGCGCGAATGTCGTTCTGGCACATGATGTTCGGAAGAATTCCCAGACCAACGCCGCCGACGACGAGTTCGCGCGCGATGCCGATATGATTGACGGTGACGCGGCCTGCGACGTCGATGATTTTCGCGCCTTGACTGCCGCGAAACGTCCACACGCCTTCGGCGCGTTGGTGTTCGGTGACGATGCAATCAAAGCGTCCGAAATCGTCGATGTTAGACGGCACGCCTGCACGGGCGAGAAAACCCGGACTCGCATAAACGCCGCGCGTGATAGTCGCCAAATGCCGCTGGCCTCCCTGAGTTTCGGGCAGGGGGCCAAGTTGCACGGCGACATCGTAAGGTTCTACCGACACGTCCACCCAGCGGCTGTTGGCGTCGATCACTAGGTCGATGTCCGGATAGTCGACGGCGAATGCCGCCATCGCCCGGCTGAGCCATCCGATGCCGAAATCCACCGGCATGCTTACCCGGAGCGTGCCTCGCAGTTCGGTCTGCATGCGCGCGGTGCCGAGCCCGGCCTCTTCGATCTCCGAGGCGATGCGTTCGCAATGTTCGTAAAGCGCCTGACCAATATCGGTCGTGACGAGTTTTCGGCTGCCCTTGCGGAACAGGACTGCTCCGGTCTGATCTTCAAGAAACTGCAGTTTGCGGCTGATGGTGGATTTCGGAACGCCGAGCTTTTCTGCGGCTGCGCTGATGCTGCGTGCATTGGTCACTTCGTAAAACAGCAGCAACGCGTTGAGATCCAGCTTTCGCGTCATTCCCTTACCTCTCACGGGTACAGCAATATATCTAAATACCTCTGAAAGTCCCAAATATGGAACGAATGGCGAGCAAAAATGCACCCCCGTCTCGACTTTGGCAAGGTTAGAGTGTTTTCCAACAAACGAGAGCGGCGTCCGGTCCGGAATAGCCACTCCGCAAAGAGAGCGAACCGGCGCTCAACCAGGGAGGAGTAATCATGCCGAATTTGAAGTCGAATCTGACTCGGCGAGGCTTCTTTGCGGCGTCAGGTGCAGCATCTCTTCTGCTGGCTCCAGCGTTGCGTTCGGCTTTCGCGCAGGCCGGACTTTCAGTGAAATGGGCATCGCTGCAGCCCGGCTTCACCGTTTTGCCCGTGCAATACATTCTGGCCAACAAGCTCGGCCAGAAGAATGGCATCAATCTTCCGGATCCTGCGCCTTACACGGCGGTGTCGACCTACTACAACGATTTCGTCGCCGGCAATTACGACGTATGCATCGGAAGCTGGGATACGTTCGCCGCGCGCTATCAAGCGGGCGTGCCGATCAAATATCTGTCGACCATTACCGACGCAAACATGATCGCGCTGCTCGCGCCGAAGTCGGGTGTGAGCGATGTGTCGCAACTGAAAGGTAAAACGATCGCCGCACTTCAGTCCACTGGCACCTATCGCATGGTGCGTGCGCTTATCAAGGAAACGGCGAATATTGACATTGAGAAGGATGCCACGATTCAGAACGTGGACAATCCGGCTGCTTCGGTGACGCTGGTAATGGCGGATCGCGCGGATGCCGCGCTGTCGTGGGAGCCGAACATCACCACAGGGCTGGTGAAGAAACCAGACTTGCGCGTCATTTTCAAAGCGGGCGACGCTTATCACAAAGTGGGCGAGGGCGATCTCCCGTATTTCGGCATCGGCGTCCGTCAGGAATTGCTCGACAAGAATCCCGACATAGCCGCGAAGATCGGCAGAATCTTCGAAGAATGCCTTGCGGGAATAAATGCTGACACCGCAAAGGCCGTCGATCTTTTCGGCGAGAAGACCGGCATTCCGAGCGATATTCTCAAGGAAGCGATGGCGTCCAAACGTCTCGTTTTCAATTACCGGCCGATGTCGGACGGCGCCTCGCGTAACTCGGTTATGAAAGCCAGTGAATTTCTGGCGCGCAACGGTCTTCTGATCAAGCCCGTGGACGACAACTTCTTTGCGGCGTGAGATGAGTGGCGCAACGCAAATATCCACGCAGTTAAAAGCGCAGGGCGTGCCGGGCAAAACGCTGGCGGGCGATCGCGAGATCGTCAAGCCGCTGTCGATGTCTGCAAAAGGACGGAGTCCGGAAAGCCGCAAGGACGTGATCGCGACCACAGTCGTGGTGATCCTGCTCCTTGTCGCGATGGAGATCACGAGCCGGTACGTACCCGACTATATCATGCCGTCGCCGGTCACCGTGTGGAAGGCGGCGCGGGAACTGTTTTTCAGCGATCCCTACAACGTGGCGGTGACGCTGGTGCGTCTCGCCGTTGCCGTCACCATCTCGATGTTCATCGGCGTTCTGCTCGGTCTGCTGATGGGCATGCTGCCTAGCGTTCGGCCTTATCTTCGCGCGCTTGTGGTCATAGACACCGGCATTCCGGCCCTGTCGTGGATGCTGATCGCTGTGTTCTGGTTCAAAAATCCGGAAACGCGAATTTTCTTCATTCTGCTGGTCATCCTGCTGCCGTTCTACGCGCTTAACATCTATGAAGGCATCCGCGCGCTGCCGAAGGATCTCGTCGACATGATCGAGAGCTTCCGGCCGTCGCGCTGGCAGATCCTGCGTTACCTCATTTTCCCGCACATTGTTCCCTACATCTTCCTCACCACCAAGTCAGTGATCGGCTACGCGATCCGCATGGTGATCTTCGCCGAACTGGTGGCGTCGGCGGTCGGCATCGGCGCGCGGATGAATTTCGCGCAATCGACGTTCCGTATCGATCAAGTGCTCGCCTGGACCTTCTTCCTCGTCATTCTCAATCTCGCTTTGCAGGCCGCCGTCAACGGCGTGGAAAAGCTCGTGCTGCGATGGCGTCCGGAGGCGACGGTGCGATGACAAATCTCATTGAAGTCAAGAACGTCATAAAGCGCTTCGGCAATTATCTCGCCATCGACAACCTGTCGCTCGATGTACGACGCGGCGAGATCGTTGTGCTGCTCGGCCAGACCGGCGCGGGCAAGAGTACCGTGCTCAATCTGATCATGGGCACGATCGAGCCGACAGAAGGCACCGTGCGAGTGGCGGGCGTCGATCCCTACAACTCGTTCAAGGAGTTGAAAGGGCGCCTGTCGGTCAGCTTTCAGACTGATCGGCTGTTGCCGTGGCGCACCGCGGTCGAAAATGCGGAACTGGGATTGCTGATCCTCGGCAAGTCGAAAAGCGAGGCTCGTCGCCATGCCTCCGAGTGGCTCAAACGCGTTCGTCTCGACAATGCGGACGACAAGTACGTGCACGAATTGTCGGGGGGCATGCGTCAGCGTGTGTCGCTGGCGCGCGCACTTGCGATTGATCCCGAGATCGTATTTCTCGACGAATCTTTCAGCCAGCTCGATCACGTCACATCGGGAGCGCTGCGCCGCGACTTCTATCAGATCGCGCGCGAGTTGAAGAAAACCTGCGTCTTGATCACGCATCGCATCGACGACGCTCTGGAAATGGCCGATCGCGCCATTGTTCTGAGTTCCCCGGCAAAGATCGTGCTGGAAGTTGCAATTGACGATGCGGCGCGCGCCGATCCGGACAAGATCGCGGTCCTTCACAGTCGGATTGCGGCTGCCATGAGGCATGACGACGATCCCACGCCGGATCACGCAAGTATCGCCCAATAGTTTAAAACACTGGAGACTGCGCTTGATGAGTTACGAAGACGTCATTCTGAACAAGGAGGTCGGTTGGGTCGAGATCACGATCAATCGGCCGAAGAAGCTCAATTCTCTGCGCGAGAAAACGGCTGAGGAAATTCTGGGTATTCTCGGCGAGGTCGAGCATGACCGCGATGTTCGCGCTGTGATCCTGCTCGGCAGCGACAAAGCTTTCTGCACCGGCATTGATACAAGCGAATTCCAGATTGAGGATAACGGCTATTTCGACTTCTATCGTTTCCGCAAGCGTAACCGGAAAGTGAACCGGCTATTCCGCGAGATTGGGTCGTTCACCAAGCCGCTGATTTCGTCGATCGAAGGTTTTGCGCTTGGCGGCGGTCTTGAACTCGCGCTGGTCGGTGACATGATTGTTGCCGGCGGCAATGCGAAGTTCGGTCTGCCTGAGATCAAGCTCGGGATGATGCCAGGCGGCGGTGGCACGCAAACTCTGCCGCGCCTGATCGGCAAGCCGCTTGCGAAAGAGTTGATGTGGACGGGCCGCCGGATCACAGCGGCGGAAGCCGAGCGGTATCGCATCGTCAATCACGTCACCGAACCGGGCAAAGCGCTTGAGAAAGCGCGCGAGATCGCCAGAAGCATCAGCGAGAACGCGCCGATCTCAGTCATGATGACGAAGTCAGTTATCGACCGGGGTATCGATATGGCGCTGCCAGACGGCTTTGAAGCTGAAGGCGATGCTTCCTTCCTTCTTTATTTCAGCAAGGACCGCGACGAAGGCCTCAAGGCCTTCCGTGAAAAGCGGACCCCGGCGTTCCGCGGAGAATAAGCATGAGCAAAAAAGACATCGTGATCGCTGGCTATTCGGAGACAGCAATCGAATTTAAGTCCGGTCGCAGCGCCTACGATTTCGCAGGCGAGGCTTTGGCGAAATTATTGGCCTCCACCGGCATCGAGAAAGACGTGATTGACGGCATGGCTGTCACCAATCCGCTCAGTGAAGCGCCGAACCCGTTCTACGCCGTCTATATGGCCGAGGCGCTTGGTTTGACGCCAACATGGCTCAATCTCGGCGGTACCGGCGGCTGTTCAGCAACTGGCGGCGTTGCGCGTGCAGCGTCTGCGATTCGCGACGGCTTATGTGAAGTCGTAGTAGTGATGTCGGCGGATGCTCCGAGCACGTCGTGGCGCGCGAACTATGGAGCTTATCGCACTGAATTTCAGGACCCTCCTGGCGTGCAGGGGCCGCCAGCGACGTTCGGTCTGCTCATGAGCCGATACAACCATCAGTACGGCATCAAGTCCGAAGCGCTCGGTAAGATCGCAATAACGCAGCGCGAGCACGCTCTGCACAACGACAACGCCTATGCGAAATTTAAGACGCCGATCACGATGGAAGATTACAACAAGTCCCGCGTCATCGCCGATCCGCTGCGCCTACTCGATTGCGTGATGTTCTGCGACGGCGCGAACGCGTTTCTGGTGATGAGCGAGAAGAAAGCAAAGAGCCTCGGCATCAAGAAAATGGTCTATCCGACCGCCTACGCCGAAATCACCAACGTCAATGGCAACAATTCCACGCCGGACATCACCGAAACCGGCTTCTCGAAAATCGCGCCCAAGGTTTATCAGCAGTCGGGTCTAAGCGCGAAAGACATCCGCATGTTCCAGCCCTACGACGATTTCACCATAGCGGTGATGATGAAGTTCGAGGATTTCGGTTTCTGCAGGCGCGGGCAGGGCAGTGACTTCACACTCAATACCGACCTGTCCATCAAGGGCACGCTGCCGCTCAACACCGGCGGCGGACAAATTTCCGCCGGTCAACCCGGTCTTGCCAGCGGCGGCCTCAATCTAGCGGAAGCCGTTCGCCAGATGTTCGGCGAAGGCGGTGCCCGCCAGGTTGCAAATCCGAAGAACGCGCTGATCACCGGCATCGGCGTCATTCCCTACGCGCGCAACTGGGGCACCAGTGCCGCCATGATTCTGGAGGCCTGAGCAATGGCAGACGAAAAAGCGGGACGTCCCGTCCCCAAGCCGAATGTATATGTTGATACGCAGCCATTCTGGGACGGCGTGAAGCAGGGCAAGCTCATGCTTCAATATTGCAAGGATAGTGGCAAGTTTCAGCACTATCCGCGTCCGGTCAGTATCTACACCGGTAGTCGCAATCTTGAATGGCGCGAAGTCTCGGGCAAAGGCACGATCTACGCCTATACTGTTATTCGCGTGCCGGGACCGGGGCTTGATGGCCGCCTGCCGCTGTCGCTGGCGACCGTTGAACTTGACGAGGGCGTTCGCATTCTAGGCAACATTCTTGGCGCAGATCCCGATAAGGTCGCTATCGGGCAAAAAGTGACGCTTGCTTGGGATAAGCTGTCCGACGACGCAAATTATCCGGCGTTTAAGTTGGCCTGAGACGGGGGCAAACGATGCGGCTGGAGAACATCCTTCGCGCCCAGGCGCGTCGATATCCTCACAAGACCGCGCTCATCTGCGACGATGAGCGCGTATCTTATTCCGATCTGATGAATCGCATCGACCGCGTTGCGGCCGGATTGCGGAAGCAGGGCGTCGCTTCCGGCGATCGCGTCGTTGTTTTCCTGCCGAATGGCACCGAAATCGTTGAACTGTTCTACGCCGCATTTTCACTCGGCGCGATCGTAGTTCCGGTAACGACGCGTCTGACGCCGCACGAACTTGCTCACATCTGCTCGGACAGCCGTCCTCTTGCGATTGTCTACGAAGGGCCCGGCGCTTCAATTCAGCATGTGCTTGACGACAATCCGCACGCAGTTCGCATTGCGGTTGGACCGAGTTCGGTTGACGCGCTTCAGTATGAAGAATTGAGGCGTTCGGAAATTACAGATTTGCCTGTTTTGTCAGTAGAATCCGATGATGCTATCATCATGTATACGTCCGGCACAACGGGTAAGCCGAAAGGCGCGATTATCACACACGCGAACATCGTTGTGCAGCACTATTTTATTAACGGTGTGGAATGGGGCATCACGAGCGAAGACCACTATCTAGTGACGACGCCACTTGCACATCGCACCGGATTTGCAAGACTTTCGAATTCGATGACCTTAGGCGGTACGCTGGTTGTCATGAAGAAATTCGATCCCGCCGATGCCGCCGAGCTTATTGCGCGGGAACGCATTACCGTCGTCGGAATGGTACCGACCGTCTGCCGAATGACACTGCCGAAGATCAAAGCCGATCCGTCAAAGTTTGCCACGCTGCGGCGGCTCGTCGTCACGGGCGAGGCGTTTCCAGTTGAACTCAAAAAGCAGTTTATTGAGTTGCTGCCGAGTGTGCGTTTGGTGTCGTTCTTCGCCATGACTGAAGTTGGTGGTGTGACCTCACTGTCCCACGAAGAGCAGTTCGATCATGCGGCATCGATCGGGCGGCCGACGCCTGGCGTTGAGGTTCGCATTGTCGATGACGCTGGCCACACTGTGAAGACCGGAGAGGCTGGTGAACTGTTGGTTCGCGTTGGGCAACCCGGACATTATTCTGTGATGCGAGGGTACTATAATCGTCCGGAAGACACGGCAGAGACGATCCGAGACGGATGGATTCAAACAGGTGATGTCGCCAAGGCCGACGCCGACGGCTATCTTTATATCGTCGACCGAAAGAAGGACATGGTTTTGAGCGGCGGATTCAACATTTACACAAAGGAAGTGGAGCAGGCCTTATTGGCAAATCCAGATGTAGCAGACGCGGCGGTCATTGGAGTTCCCGACGAAATTTTTGGCGAAGCCGTTGCGGCATTCATCGAGCGCGCTCAGGGCAAAAATCCTACGGTAGATTCCGTCCTGGCCCATGTCCGCGACCTCGTTGCTGGATATAAAAAGCCAAAATATGTCTTTATCGTCGACGAACTTCCCCGAAATTCTCTCGGCAAAGTTCTAAAACGCGACTTGCGAGAACGCTGGACGATTGGCCTGCAGAAATCTCAAGAGGCCGAACGAGCTTAAAATCTTCTGGCGGAGAGGGTTTGAACCCGGGTTCTCTCCCTCCGCCAACCCAAATCCACCTGCACCCATCGACTTCAATACTTCGCGCGGATGCTTCGCAATGAGGGGCAACGTCACCCCGGTTCGATGAGAGAAAGCCATTTTGTCAGGAGAAAAATTTGCTTTGCAGAATTCTCAATTTTCTAACTGGACTCATCTTGTTGTCGGGCACCGCACAGGCAGAGCCATTCCCAAAGCAGCTTTACAACAAAACGGGGAGCCCGGTTTGGGGAGAGGTCTTGGCATTTCAATCGCTGACACTAGTTTGCCAGTGAATTTCCGTTTTTCACCGAGCATGAGATTTGCCCTGCGGAGATCGAGAGTGTCTCGTATTGCGCGCCGTCGATGCCGGGGGTTTTTGGGTTAGGGCCGTCTTTCAGAATGGCCACCGTAGCAGTGCAGCTTGAGAAGGCAGGATCAAACGTCACTGTAAACTTTCTGAGCAAGCCGGCGCGTCCTGCGAAATTCGTCATTGTGAGCCCCTCAAACGCGAAGCGGCCTGCGTTAGCGTCCGGACCGAAATCCTGCTTTGCCACGCTGCCAGCCTTTGCATTGACGCGAACGAATGGTCTTCCGGCGCTGCTAATGTAAATCAACCTTTCAAAAGTCGGCGTTGAAGATCCCGTTTGGCCGTCGGGCAGCCTTCGCCACGTATTGGTCTCGCCCCAAAAAAGCGTCACAGTTTTATTCTGCAAATTGGTTGACGGCATCGACCCAGCAAACGCCGTCGCAGTCACCAAAGCCGTGAACGAAAATATACAGTACGTATTCAAAATTCTTTTCATCATTCAAATCCTAGCGGCAAATGCCGATCATTGAAGTCATTCGGCTCGGTGCCTGCACCTTGCACTTGGGTGTCGGCGATTTACGCCTGCTCAATCGTCAAACCCGACGAACACCGTGGCGTCGTTCACGGACTTTCGTTCCGACACGACGGCATTCGCGGGGAAGTTTTCGTCCGGCCAGCCCAGCGCGATGCTTTTCATGATGATCTGATCGTCGGCGATCCCGGCATGTTCGCGCACGACCGGCGATTGCATGATTCCTTGGCTGTTGATGACCGCACCCAGTCCGCGCGACCACGCGGCGTTGACCAGCGCGGTCGCCACGGCGCCGCAATCGAACGGCGTATCGTCGCTGCCATCGAGCACGCGATCGTAAGTCACGATGACACATACCGGCGCGTCGAACTGACGGAAACCGCGCAGCACCCAATCCTGACGTCCCTCCTTGTCGTCGCGCGCAATGCCCATCGCGGAGAACAATTGCTTGGCGACGCCGACCTGCCTGTCGCGATGTAGGCCCGCAAATCCCTGACCGGTGCGAAACTCGCGGGATTGCGGCACGCCTGCCACCATCCGCTCCGTATTGCCCGCGCGAATGCGATTGAGCGGCTCGCCCGTGATGACGTAGAAATTCCACGGCTGGGTATTCATCGACGATGGAGAGCGCATCGCCAGACGGATGATCTCCTCGATCAGTTCTCTTGGTACCGGATCGGGTTTGTAACCGCGAATGCTCCGGCGGCCGAGGACGACGTCGTCAAACTGCATAGTCCGGGCTCCGGTCTGTTTCTTTTACCGGTCCGGATTTTCGCGGCTTCTTTGTCGTCGTGCAAGTATCAGCAGGCCGCTTCTTTAAAGCGGCGTCTAGCGGCTGAGGCTCGGCGATACGTCTTTCGCCAAGAGATCGCGGGCGCGCGCGATGCGGATACGCGCGGGAATTGAAACCAGCTGCGAGCCGAACGACATCAGCTTTTCGTGCTGGCGCAATCCGCGCCCGCCCTTGACGAGGCCGAGATCGCGGACGAGTGCGAGATGCCCATCGCTCATACGCACCAGACGGACATCGGCCAATATCCGCTTGATCGTCTTCAGCATCGCGCGCCTCCAAATCACTTAGGCACGAGAATGCATTGCGGCGCGATTTCGTCAAATCTTGACACCGCGCGAATCGAAACGTTCGCGCGGCGCACCCGATGCGTCGATGGCCTATTTGAATTGCGTTGATGCGAGGTGGGACCGCCGCGTTGGGCGAAAAGAGCGGCGGCCCCTGTCGCCCAATTAAAATCGCGGCCGCGAGGCCGGCTTTGAACGACATGTCATCGGTAGCATCCGACCGCGATGGCGCAACGCAAGCCGGGTTTTAACCTAACCGGTCAACCTTACCTGCGTTCGCGATGCCATCGCCTGTGGTTTTCAGCGCGGAAAGTCCCTCGCGATAGGTCGGATAGGCAAGCGTCACGCCGAGTTCGCCTTGAATCAGCTTGTTCCGCACGCGCTTGTTCTCTTCGTAGAACGAGCGGCCCATCGGCGTCAGCGCGGCGTCCTCGATCTTCACTTCTGGCGGTGGAGGGACGCCGCACAGTTGCGCGGCGAAGTTGACGACATCCTGCGGCGGAGCGGGCTCGTTGTCGGTGACATTATAGATCGCGCCATGACGCGGCTTTGCGATCGAGGCTTCGAGCACGCGCGCGATGTCTTCGGTGTGAATGCGGTTGAACACCTGATCCGGTTTGATGAGGCGGCGCGCGGTGCCGCGTGCAATCTGCACGAGCTGGTTCTGGCCGGGGCCGTAAATTCCGGCGAGGCGAAAAACGTGAGTGGCCGCATTCGTTTTCGTCGTTAGCGACAGCCAGTCGCTCTCCACTTTCGCGCGGCTGCGCGAGCGTTCATTCATCGGGTTCGCCGGTGTGTTTTCATCGACCCATCTGCCTCTATGGTCGCCGTAAACGCCTATGGTCGAAAGATAACCGATCCAGCGCAGATTTTTCGCGGTGACAATCTGCTCTTTATAAGCGCGCAGAACCGGATCGCCGCCATCGTCCGGAGGCACGGAGATCAGCAGTGCCTCGGAATCGGCGATATCGGACTCGATTTCGCCGTCCCGTTCGCCGCCGCTGAAAATGCGAGCGACAATACCCGCCGCTGCGAGAGCTTCCGCCTTCTCGCGCGAGCGCACGGTTCCGCGAACCTCATGCCTGCGCCCGATCTGCCGCCTTGCGAAAAAGGCCGCGCTGTAACCCAGTCCGAATATAAACAGTTTCACGACAGGCCTGTTCAAAGCCGCGATTGCGACGTAGCTATCGCCGGACGATATACGACTTTATTGTTCGGAGCATGGAATTGGACAGCTACGACCCGCTTCGCGACTATCTCCTGATGCAGGACACGACCGAGTTCGTGCTTTCCTTCGATCAGATCGAGGAGATTCTCGGCTTTGCGCTGCCGCGCGCCTCGCAGCGTGCGTCGTGGTGGGAGAAGGAACGCAATCCTGAAAACGCGCGTCCGCAGCGCGACGCCATCCGCGATGGCGGTTACGCGGCGACACGGCTGCCGGACGACAACGGCGTGCGCTTCCGCAAGCTGACCGCGAAGAAATTCATTCCCAAGCACTAGATCACTTCTGCGCGGCAAAACCTTTGCTGTCGCGCAGGCTGCGCTGTGCGTCTGCCGCCAGCAGATCGCTCAACTTCTGTGCGGCCGCTGCGTTCTCGGCTTTGGCGGGGATAGCCGCCGCATACATCGACGACAGATCGAATCCCTTCGGCAGCGTGCCGACGAGGCGCACGCCGGGCGTGACGACGATCTCGGTCGTCTGCGTGGCGCCGATGGCAGTCTTTGCCGGAGAGGCTGCGAGATTCTTCATCGCGATGCGGCCTGCGGGATATTCCCGTATTCTGTCTTTTACTTTGTCGGCAATGTTCAATTTGGCCAGCACCTTCATCAGATGGATGCCGGCAGTCGATGATTTGGTGTCGGGCAGAAAGATTTCGTCGGCGGCGAGAAATGCATCGCGAAGCATATCCGCATTGTCGATGCGCGGTGCAGCGTCTTTCGACCGCACGGCCACAGCCGTCGTGACCCAGCCGACGTTGCGGTAGTCGCCGGGCTGCAACAATTTATCCTTCGCGAGTTGATCTAGCACCGTCGTCGTCAGGACGACGAGATCGGCTCGCTCGCCGCCGCGCAATTTGTCAGCCATCGCTCCCACCGCGCCATATTGACCGGCAATGCTGAAGCCTGTGTCCTTCTTGAATTGCGGAGCCAGATCTTCGATCAGGCTTTGCGCCGCGCCGCCGCTGAGAATGTGAAGCGTCTTGTCCTGCGCCGGTGCGGATGCCGGAAAAAGCACCGCGGAGACCGCAAATATTCCCGCAAGACAACGAATAATTTTTGTCATGGCCGGCCCTCTCGTTGACTTTGGTGCAGCGCAAAATCTCAATCGGCGAATTTGCCGCCTAAAGAATGCATGACCGCGCCGATCATGCAGGTATAAAGGATACCAGTTCTAACAAAAAAATTCGGGAGACTGAGAATGAAGACGAAAATATTCGCCGCAGCAGTCGCAGCCTTCGCTGTCACGGCAGCCGCGCCTGCGTTTGCGCAGGGTGTGAAGATCGGCATCCTCAACGACCAGTCCGGCGTTTACGCCGATTACGGCGGCAAGTGGTCGGTCGAAGCGGCGCAGATGGCCGTGGAAGATTTCGGCGGCACGGTGCTGGGCCAGAAGATCGAAGTGATCTCGGCGGACCATCAGAACAAGCCGGACCTCGGCGTCAGCATCGCGCGCCGCTGGTATGAAGTCGAAAACGTCGACATGATTACCGAACTGACGACATCGTCGGTTGCGCTCGCGGTTCACGACCTGTCGAAGCAGATGAAGAAGATAGACATCGTCGTGGGTGCGGCGACGTCGCGCCTGACCGGCGATGCCTGTCAGCCTTACGGTTTCCACTGGGCCTACGATACCCGCGCGCTCGGCGTCGGCACCGGCGGTGCGCTGACCGAGGCGGGCGGCAAAACCTGGTTCTTCATGACCGCGGACTACGCGTTCGGCTACGCGCTGGAAAAAGACACCGGCGATTTCGTCAAGTCCAAGGGCGGCACGGTCGTCGGCTCGGTTCGTATCCCGCTGAACACGCCGGACTTCTCATCGTTCCTGCTTCAGGCGCAAAGCTCGAAGGCGCAGATCATCGGACTTGCGAACGCAGGTCTCGACACCACCAACTCGATCAAGCAGGCGGCCGAGTTCGGCATCGTCAAGGGCGGACAGAAGCTCGCCGGTCTCCTGTTCACACTGGCCGAAGTTCACGGCCTCGGTCTTGAAGCCGCGCAGGGTTCGGTGCTGACGGAAGGCTATTACTGGGATCGCGACGACAGGTCGCGCAATCTCGGCAACAAGTTCTTCAAGCGCACCGGACGCATGCCGAACATGATTCAGGCCGGCACCTACTCGGCGGTGCTGTCGTATCTGAAGGCCGTGAAGGCCGCAGGCACAAAGGATACCGAAGCGGTTGCCAAGAAGCTCAAGGAGCTTCCGGTCGATGACGACTTCGCGCAGGGCAAGGTTCTCGAAAACGGCCGCATGGTGCACGACCTCTATCTGTTCGAGGTCAAGAAGCCGTCCGAATCGACCAAGCCCTGGGATTACTACAAGCAGATTTCGGTTGTGCCTGGCGACAAGGCGTTCTTCACCGTCGCCGAATCGGGCTGCAAGCTCACTCAGTGAGATGAACGAATACGGCCCGGCGACGTTTCGCCGGGCCGTTTTTATTTGAACGCGGTTTAGATTCCAGGCGACCAAACGACTGGCGCTTCTGCCGGCAACCGGTGAGAGGACTTCGTCATGCGCAGGTTTCTTGCATTGGCTGCGATCTCGGCTGTCGGGACGCAATTGCTGACCGGTCCCGCTTTCGCGCAATCGCCACCTGTCAGCACGCCGCTCTGCGTGTACGACAGCAAGAACTACAGCGACGGCGCCTATATCTGCGCGCAGAAATCCATGATGCTGACCTGCGCGGCGGATGGCGCGAAAGCGACATGGAAGGTTGTGACCGACAAGGACATCAACGACCGCTGCGTCGCGCCGATTTTGCGTTCGGTCATGAGCGAACCGCGCATCCGCCGCCGTCATTATGTTCAGCCGGTGACGGCCCGCGTTTTCGCCGATCCCAACGCCAAATGCTTCAATTTCAACGGCAAACGCTATTGCGAATAAGCATGGCTGCACCCGTGCAGGCTGCGGTTCATCTACCGGGTTTTCTGCTACAGGGAGGCGCGCAGCCTCCCTCAATTATTTGAAGCGAAAGCCCGATGTCCGTCCGTATCGTCGATGTCCGCGAGATCACCAAGCCGATCTCATCTCCAATCCGCAACGCCTATATCGACTTCACCAAGATGACGACCAGTCTCGTTGCGGTCGTTACCGACGTGAAACGCGACGGCAAGACCGTGGTCGGCTACGGCTTCAATTCCAACGGCCGTTACGGGCAGGGCGGACTGATCCGCGAACGTTTCGCGCCGCGCATTCTCGAAGCCGATCCGAAATCGCTGCTCGATGCCGCTGGCGACAACATCGATCCTGATAAAATATGGGCCGCGATGATGTCGAACGAAAAACCCGGCGGACATGGCGAACGCTCTGTCGCAGTCGGCACGCTCGACATGGCGGTGTGGGATGCGGCGGCGAAGATCGCGGGCAAGCCGCTGTTTCGCTGGCTCGCCGAGCGCCACAAGCGCGAAGCCAATCCGCGCGTGTTCGTCTATGCGGCTGGCGGCTACTATTATCCCGGCAAGGATAATTCGGCTCTGCGCGCGGAAATGCGCGGTTATCTCGATCGCGGCTACAATGTCGTAAAGATGAAAATCGGCGGCGCGCCGCTGAAGGAAGATCAGGAGCGCATCGAGGCAGTCTTGAAAGAGATCGGATCGCAGGCGCAGCTGGCAGTGGATGCCAACGGGCGCTTCGATCTTGAGACCGCCATCGCCTACGCCAGGATGCTGAGGCAGTATCCGCTGTTCTGGTACGAGGAGATTGGCGATCCGCTCGACTTCGCGTTGCAGGCGACAATGGCGGACTACTATCCGGGGCCGATGGCGACCGGCGAGAATCTGTTCAGCCATCAGGACGCGCGCAATCTCATCAAATACGGCGGCATGCGGCCGGATCGCGACTGGCTGCAATTCGATTGCGCGCTGTCGTATGGGCTTTGCGAATATCAGCGCACGCTTGACGTCTTGAAAACGCACGGCTGGTCGCCGTCGCGTTGCGTGCCGCACGGCGGTCATCAGATGTCGCTGAACATCGCGGCGGGTCTCGGCTTGGGCGGCAACGAAAGCTATCCCGATCTGTTTCAGCCTTACGGCGGTTTCCCGGATGGCGTGAAAGTGGAGAACGGCCACATCGTGATGCCCGATCTGCCGGGCATCGGATTCGAGGGCAAATCCGATCTCTATAAAGAGATGAAGGCGCTGGCTGCGTAAAAGAAAAAAGCCCCGCGCGATGCGGGGCTTTTTTATGTGATTGCCGATTACCGGCCGTTGCCGCGACACGCACCGCCGGGGCCGATGTGATAGCCGCGCGGACAGGCGTGAGCGCCGGGGTCTGCGAAGTTTCTCAAACATCCGCCGTTCGGCCCGCGATGCCAGCCTGCGCCGCAACCTCCGGCGATTTGAATGACTTCGGTTGCGCTGTTTGCCGGCTGATTGAATGGAAGCGCCAGCGCGGGGGCGAATGCCGATCCTGCAAGAAACGCTGCTGCGAGAATTGTCTTCGTGTCTCTCCCCCGTTGTTGTTAGCCGCCGGCGAATGCGATGCCGGCGCGGACTTCCGCGATGGCGTTGTCGATCAGTGCCAGCGCGCGTTCGCGATGGCCACCCTTGTTGGGCGTAGCGGCCTGCAACTCGCCGCGTGCGCTTTGCAGGAATGCAAGCGCCTCGCCCATATGCGGCTGCGCGCCGATGGCGTAGCCGATACCCATGCTGGTTGCGATGACGCCACTAAGCAGCGCCAGACGGATCGGCGAAAATCTCGGCATGCAAGCTCTCCCTCTATCGATGAGAAATTTGTGCGGGATGCTTTTGTCTGCCCGCACGCCCGATGAGTATTGTCAGGTGCGGCGATTTATCGTGCCAATTCTCGCAATCGCTTGGACTGACCGGCGTCCGCAGCGTATCGCACGGACTGACAGGCGCTACTTCGGAACTCACAGCTTCACAACATCGTGCAGTGGTCGCACGCCGCAGTGGATTGCGCGAGTTGCGTTTGACGCAAGTCTTGATCGTTCTGAATGAGCGATTTGCCGAACCGGATTTTTCCGCGCAGAAGCTCGCGCAGGCGGCCGGTCTGTCGGAACGCTACGTCAACGAGTTGCTTTATGAAGCAGGCGCGAGTTTCAGCTCGCGGCTGCTTGAATTGAGATTGCGCAAGGTCGTCGATCTTCTGGCGCAGGCCGATCAGCGCAAGATCAGCGAAATCGCGTTCGCCTGCGGCTTCAACGATCTGTCCTATTTCAACCGCTGCTTCCGCAGGCGTTTCGGACTGACGCCGACCGCAACCCGCGCGCATCAGTCGTAAATTCAGCTCAGGCCGGAATGCGGCCGGTGTGGTGACGCTCCACCATCCATTGCGGATATTCGATTTTATATGCACTCGCCTTGTCGAGCGCCGCGAGTTCTTCGGCCGAGAGTTTGATGGCGGCGGCGGCGAGATTGTCGTTGAGCTGCTCGACGGTCTTGGCGCCGATGATGACGCTCATGATCGCTTTCTGATGCAGCACCCAGGCGATTGCGATGCGGGCAACCGAAACATTGTGCGCCTTGGCGATGGGGCGCATCGCCTCCACGACATCGAACGCGTGATTCTTGTCGCCGGGCGGGAAGTCGAACACGACGCGGCGCGCGTCGTTGGGTGTCGCCACGTCGCGCCCGAATTTCCCCGATAGCAATCCGCCGGCCAGCGGCGACCACACCATGATGCCGAGATTTTCCTCCATCGCCAGCGGCACGATCTCGCGTTCCAGATCGCGGGTCGCGATGGTGTAGTGAACCTGCATGGTCTCGAACCGCGCATAGTCATGCCGGGCTGAGACGCCGAGCGCCTTCATCGCCCGCCATGCCGGCATGTTCGAGCAGCCGATGTAACGCACCTTGCCTTGCCTCACCAGATCGTCGAGCGCGCGCAAGGTCTCGTCGATAGGGGTTGCAAGATCGGCGCTGTGAATCTGGTAGAGGTCGATATGGTCGAGTTGCAGCCGCTTCAGGCTGGCCTCTACCGCGTCCATGATGTGTCCGCGCGACAGGCCGACCGAGTTCGGTCCCGGTCCGGTACGCACCCGCACTTTCGTGGCGATGATGACTTCGTCGCGTTTCACTTTGAGGTCGCGCAGCGCCTGACCGAGAATGGTCTCCGACAATCCTTCCGAGTAGACGTTTGCCGTGTCGATGAAGTTGACGCCGGCTTTCAGCGCGGCATCCACCAGCGCATTCGATCCCACCTGATCGACCTCGCCCATCTTCTTCCACATCTCGCCCTGGCCGCCGAAGGTCATGGTGCCGAGGCAGATTTCGGAGACGAACATGCCGGTGCGGCCGAGCGGGCGGTATTTCATGGGCGATCCTCGATGTTGTTTTTTGGCGGCGCGGGAATGCCGGACGCTATCAAGCCGCCGCATGCGCGGCAACACACGGTCAATTGATGCGCATTGCAATTTGCTATCTGCGGCGCTTGACGGCCGCGACCTTCTTTTCATTCGCGCGCGGAAGGCTCTTGTTGGCGCGTGCAATCGAATCCGCGACGCGGTGCATCGACATCAGCGCGTTGCCGATGATCGCCTCGTCATGTTCGATCGGATAGACGACATAGGCCGGCATCGAGAATTCGGGCGCGCCGTTCACGATATGCAGACGCTTCGCCTCGATCTGGGGCCGCACGATGCGAAGCGGGAAATAGCCCGAGCCTTTGTTGCTCATCACATGCTGCAATCCGAGCCAGCCGATGTTCGCGGTGAGCGAAGGTCCGGTGAAGTTCGGAAAGAACGCGCTGTGACGCGTGTAGAATTCCGGTCCCCAATCGACATAGACGTAACCCGGCTGCGGCTCAGGCGCACTGTTCGGGTCGGTCGAAACCATAACCAGCCGTTCTTCAAAGAGTTGCTCGACCTTGAGACCGGGGCGGCTCTGCGGCGTATACATCACGCCGATGTCGGTGCGGCCCTCGATCAGACCCTGCATCAATTCGGATTCGAGCGCGCTGTCGGCGCGGATCGAGATGTTGGGATTGTTGGTCTGCATCAGCGGCAGCCAGTGCAAAAGAAATTCTTCCCACAGGCCGATGCGTCCGCCGATGTTGAGTGTGCCGCTGAAGCCTTTCGGAACTCCGATGTCATGCCGCGCCCGTTCGACGGTGCGGACCAGCGCCGTAGCATGTTTCTGAAACTGGCGGCCGGCCGGCGTCAGCGTCGTGCCCGCCTTGTTGCGGACGAACAGCACGCAGCCGAGCTGGTCTTCCAGCGTGTGGATGCGCGTGCTCACCGTGGACTGGCTGACGTGCAGCTTGTCCGCTGCGGAGATAAAATTGCCCTCCGCAACCACGGTCAAAAATGTACGCGCGAGCTCGGTGTCCATGATCTCCCACATCGCAGCCGGTTACGGCCGTTTTTCTTATATCTGAAAAACCGATATTAAGGTGCATAATTATTCGTTTGCCAAAACTATGCGTTGGCCTAGCTTCAAACGCAAGTCATCGATGGAAAGGGACAAGCATGAGCACGATGAAGCAAGCGCAGCAGCCGACGCTGACGGCTCTGATCGCCTACTATCTGTCAAACATTTTTGCGTCGTCAAAGCCGCAATACACCGCCGACGACATCGCCGCAGCCATTGCCCGCAGCGGCAATCCGCCGGGCGCCTGACGAATTTTGCCAACGGGCGCTGCTCCATCGCGTGATGGGCGGCGCCTGTACGTTTCTACCCAAAGACTTGGCCGATAATCGTTCGCGATTATCGGCCTTTTTGTTTCAGCGATGAGGCAGCAGCGTCACGAATTGACGTGAATGAAATCCCGCAGCAGCGGATAGATTTCGTTGTTCCATTTTTTGCCGCTGAACACGCCGTAGTGGCCGACGCCGGCCTGCATGTGATGGACCTTGCGATAGGCGCGCACGCCGGTACAAAGGTCTTGCGCCGCCAGCGTCTGGCCGATGGAGCAGATGTCGTCCTTCTCGCCTTCCACCGTCATCAGGCCCATCTTCTTGATCGAGCCCGGCTTCACCGGGCGGCCTTTGTAGGTGAGCTTGCCCTGCGGCAGCAGATGCTCCTGGAACACGTCGCGGATGGTGTCGATATAGAAATCCGCCGGTAGATCCATCACCGCAAAATACTCGTCGTAGAATGTCTTGATGGTTTCGGCTTTCTCGATGTCGCCATTGGCGAGATGCTCGTACAGATCCTTGTGCGACTTGATGTGGCGATCGAGATTCATCGACATGAAGGCCGTGACCTGAATGAAGCCCGGATAGACTTTGCGCCACGCGCCCTTGCACTGCATCGGCACGTAGTTGATGAGATTGTCCTCGAACCATTTCAGCGGCTTCGACACCGCGAATTCGTTGACCTTGGTCGGCGAGATACGGGTGTCGATCGGCCCCGCCATCAATGTCAGGCTTGCGGGCCGCGCCGGATGATTGCCTTCCGACATGATCGCGCAGGCGGCGAGTGCGGATACCGACGGCTGGCAGATCGCGATCATGTGCGACTTCGGGCCGATCTTGCCCATGAACTCGATCAGGTGCTCGGTGTATTCGTCGAGGCCGAATTTTCCCGCCTCGACCGGAATGTCGCGCGGGTTGTGCCAGTCGGTGATGTAGACGTCGTGATCCTGGAGCAGCGTCTGCACGGTGCCGCGCAGCAGCGTTGCGAAATGTCCTGACATCGGCGCAACGAGAAGAACTTTCGGCTGTTCCGGCGCGCCGTCTTTCTTGAAATGCAGTAGCGAGCCGAACGGCGTCGACCAGGCGACTTCTTCGACGATCGGATATTTGCCGTTGCCGACCAGCACCGGCTTGATGTCGTAGTCGGGCCGCGCATAGGTCAGCGTTGTGCGCGAGATCAGTTCGAGCGCAGCAGCAAGCCGGCCGAACACCTTGTCGGACAATCCCTCGGGCAGCAGTCTGATCGCGGCCTTGCCGGATGCGGCGCTGTTTCGGAACGGCGCCAGCATGTCCATCGTGTTCTGATAGGCCTGATACATCATGTGTGACATCCGATTCATTCCTGCCTTTGTGCCATGCAACATCGAAGCCAAAGCGCCGTCAATCGGCGCCGCGAATTGGCATGTGGTTTGCTGAGTTGAACAGGACACAGGCGCTTAAATCGCGGGCAGACTTCGCCCGTTGCGTAGGCGCATGCGCATCTGTTCGGCGTGCGGAGGCTTAATTTATGGCGAAGGCGACACTCACGATCAGCAGCAAGAACTATTCGTCGTGGTCGCTGCGCGGCTGGCTGATGACCAGGTTTTCGGGTCTGGAGTTCGATGAGATTCTCGTCGCCGCCGACGATCCGAGCATCAAGGCGGAAATGCTGCTGCTGTCGTCGTCCATACTGGTGCCCTGTCTGTGCCACGACGGCGCGACGGTCTGGGATACTCTCGCCATTGGCGAGTATCTCAACGATCTCTTTCCCGATGCCGGTCTATTGCCGAAAGAGCGCATTCCACGGGCACATTGCCGCTCGATCTGCGGCGAGATTCATTCCGGCTTTGCCACGCTTCGCTCGTCGCTGCCGGTGAACATCCGGGGGCATTTCCCCGGATTCAAAATCTGGTCACGCGCGCAGGCGGACATCGATCGCGTCTGCGCGATCTGGAGCGATTGTCTGGAAAAATCCGGCGGGCCGTTTCTGTTCGGCCATCGCTCGATGGCGGACGCGATGTACGCGCCGGTCGTCACGCGCTTTCTGACCTATGACGTGCAGATCAACTCCACGCTTTCGGCCTATGGAAAGCGCGTGATGGCGCTGCCGGAAATGGCGGAGTGGGTTGCCGCCGCGCGCGCAGAGCCTGCGGAGATCGACGAGCTTGAGGTCGAATATTAGGCAGTGAACGCCCGATCGCTGGGCCGTTTGTTATTCACGCAGGCGAGCGGCGTTACCTCGTGAGGTAATTGGTGGCGCGCTCGTTAGGCTCGTAACGAAATTTGCCCCCGCAAAATTGCAGACCGTCCTTTAAATTCAGTCACAACCTGCATTGCTCAAAACTTGTTCTGGCATTCCACCGGAATCGCCGCCGCATGGCGCGGGATTCGCATGGTGCATTGCAGAAACAACCGGGCGCGGCCCTCGCGCCTGCTTGGAGGCTGCAATGAATGTCCACGTCCCCACCGATTTCAAATGGCCGGGCCTTACGCATCCCAACGGCAAGCCGATCGGTCTCAACAAGAAGAAGTTCGTCGCCATCGACCGCGACAAGGAAGCGAAGTTCGAGGCGACCTATCGCCCGCAGGCGCTCTATAACCGCGCCAACGCCGGCTTCCACGAAAACAACGAAGCCTTCCTGCTGCACGAAGTCGCGACCAATCTTCCGATCTACCGCGAAGACACCGGCCCGACGGACTTCCATCTTCATCTGCCGCCGGGCGGATTCCAGCTCGTGCTGGTCACGTCGGGCATGTTCACGTTCGATTATGACGGGCGTTTCTACAATGTCGGTCCCGGCGCCGTGATGCTGCAAAGCGCGATCGTGCATCGTCAGCTGTTCTACACATGGTCGGGCCTGTCGACCGAAGAAAACCTGAAGACGCCGCAGACCGTGGTGCCCGATCCGATGTCGATGGGCTATTCGGGAAAATTTCTCGAAGCCTTCATCACCGATCCGACGACGTTTCCGAATCCGACCATCGTCGGCCCGGATCAGATCGTTGAGGCGGAGACGCCGCGTGTGGCCTGGACGCATCCGCTGCATGACCGCCCCGACGATGCAGGCTTCTGGTTGCAGGATCCACTGGCGCTCGACGCGCTCTACAAGCCGCTGGCCGACAATCTCATCAAATCGCCGTCGCCGGTTTACGTTCGCGACATCGGCATCGAGGTTCCGAGCGGCCATCTTGTCACAGGGCACATCATCGCAACCGATCCGTCCGGACACTCGCTGCTGCCGAAGACATCTTCGGCAAGCACGACGATGTCCGACTTCGCCAGGGGCGAGGTTGAAATCTACCGCGTGATCCGCGGCTCAGCCGAATTCAGGGAAGACGGCGCGAAGATGTTTGAGCTTACGGCGGGCGATGTCGTCACAGCAGGCAAGGGCACGATCGAGATCACCGCCATCGGAGAAAATACCCAGATCCTCCGGCTCGGCCTTCTGAGCGGCATGGACAAGCTCCGCTCATGGACGCCCTCTCAGCGCGACGAGATCGACGGTCTGGCCGCCAAGATCATCACGCGGAAGGATGTTCGCCCGCTGCGCACCGAAGGCGCGCCGGTCGGCTATCTTTACGCCTGAACCGTTCGGCCACCCGATTTCCGTCATGCGGTCATGACAAAATGACCGGATGCCCGGAACGGCGCGGCTTTGCATCGCACCGCTTTTGTGATTCTCTCCCGGCTGTTTCTGCCGGGAGACATCCGCCATGCCGACACGCGCGCGCGTCGATGAATTCATAGCCGTGGTCGTCAGCGGCGATCACGCCGGCGCCATCGAACGTTATTACACCGAAGACGCCAGCATGCAGGAAAATTCGTCGCCGCCGCGCGTCGGCCGCGACACGCTGGTTGCCTTCGAGAAAAACATCCTCGCCCAGATGAGCAGGGTCGAATCCCGCGCCATTGCTTCGGTGGTCGAAGGCGACCGCGTGATGATTCACTGGAATTTCGACATGACCAACAAGGCGGGCCGCACGCGGCACTTCGACGAGGTTGCCGTGCAGGAATGGCGCGGCGACAGGATTTTCCGCGAGCGTTTCTTCTACGACACCGGCAAGCCCGCCGCATGACCCGATCCGGAAGTGCCGACGAAACCTCGTTTCGCTACGAGGGCTGGCTGGTTGTCGCCGTCTGTTTCATCGTGGCGACCTTCGCATGGGGCGCGGGCTTCTACGGGCTTGGCGTCTATCTCGTGGAATTGCAGCGCGCGAATAATTGGCCCGCATCGCTGATCTCGGCCGCGACCACCGGCTATTATCTGTTCAGTTCGGTGCTGGTCGTGTTCGTCTCGGAGGCGATCCGCAAACTCGGGCCGAGACTGCTTCTTGTCACCGGCGTGTGCTGCATGGCCGTCGGCATTGCGCTTGTGGGGCAGATCAAATCGATATGGCAGCTCTATGCGGTGTACGGGCTGATTTCGTTCGGCTGGGCCGGCACGAGTCTCGCCGCGATCAACAACACGCTCGGCCTGTGGTTCGATAAAAGGCGCGGCATGGCGATCAGCTACGCGCTCAACGGCGCCAGCATCGGCGGCGTGATCGGCGTGCCCCTTTTGGTCGCCGCCATCGGCAAATTCGGATTCGCCGGCACGCAGATCGTTGCAGGCATTGTGATGGTTGCGATTGCGATTCCCGCCATTTTTTTATGGGTCGGAGTGCCGCCGAAGAAGACTTTGCCGCCGCCCGATGCGCTCGATCCCAAGCCGCCGGTCGTGCGATCCGCCGCGCAGATTCGCGGCGAGGCATTCCGCGCGCTGCCGTTCTGGACCATTGTCATTCCGTTCGCGTCGGTCTTGCTGGCGCAGGTCGGCTTTATCGTTCACCAGATTTCGTTTCTCGATCCGGTTATGGGCCGCGACAAGGCGAGCATCGCGGTGGCGCTGATGACGGCGTTCGCGGTGATCGGGCGCGTGCTGCTTGGTACCGTGATCGATCGCTTCGATCAGCGCATTGCGTCGGCTGTGCTGTTCACGAGTCAGGCGTGCGCGCTCTTGCTCGCAATCAACACGCGCAACGAATATGCACTGTTCGCGGCGTCCGCCGTGTTCGGATTTACGGTGGGCAACGCGATCACGCTGCCGTCGCTCATCGTGCAGCGGGAGTTCAGCGCGGCGTCGTTCGGCGTGCTCGTCAGTCTGGTGACGGCGATCTGCCAGTTCACCTACGCGTTCGGTCCGGGCCTCGTCGGCCTGCTGCGCGACTGGTCCGGCAGCTATACCGTGCCGTTCTCGCTGTGCATGGCGCTTGAACTGATCGCGGCCGCGGTCGTTCTGATCCGCGCCAAAAAGCCGCTCACGATTTAGGCTTATACTCTTTCAACAGCGCATCGACATCGAGCCGCCGCGTGAACATCGAAAGATTGCCATTGGCATCGCGCGGCCATTCGGCTTCGGGACGGTCGCGATAGAGTTCGACGCCGTTCTCGTCGGGGTCTCTTAAATAGAGTGCTTCGGACACGCCGTGATCGCTCGCACCATCGAGCGCGATACCGGCCGTAACGACCCGATGAAGCGCATCCGCAAGTGCTGCGCGCGTCGGATAGAGAATCGCGGTGTGAAACAATCCCGTCGTGCCGGGAGCCGGCGGCTTGCCGCCTCTGCTCTCCCACGTGTTCAATCCGATGTGGTGATGATAGCCGCCTGCCGAAACGAACGCGGCCTGATCGCCATATTTCTGCATCAGCTGAAAGCCGAGCACGCCGCAATAGAAGCTGAGCGCACGGTCGAGGTCGGCGACTTTCAAATGAACGTGGCCGATTTTTGTGCCTGCGTCGATGGGCTGCGGCGTGACGGGATGCGAGGTCATGACAAACTCCGGAACAATGTGATTCTCGATCTATGCTCTATCGCTCACGGCACAAGGTCGGATTTTTCGCCATCCGGCAGCGGCACCTCAAATGTGTTGAGCGTCATCGACACCAGCGTGTAATAGCCGAGTAGACCGACCAGTTCGACCGTGCCTTTCTCGCCGAGCATGTCGATAGCCTGATCGTAGAGCGGCTTCGGCACGACGTGGTTGACATGAAGGGACTCGCTGAACTCGTAGATCAACTGCGATTTGGCATCGGGAAAATCCGGCACGCGGCGATGATTGATGTCATCGACGATCTTCGGCTCGATGCCGGCGGCGAGCGCCATCTTCTTGTGCGCGTACCATTCGTATTGCGCGTTCCAGAATCGCGCGGTGACGAGAATCGCAAGCTCAGAATAGCGCGGCCCGAGCGTCGTGTTGTAGCGCAGATATTCGCCAAGCCGGTTGGCATGCCGCGCAACGTCCGGTGCACGGAGCCATGCCATCGCGGGCGGCGTCACGGTGCCGCGCTTGCCCGCGCTGGATTCGTCGCAGATCGCCTTCTGGTCGCTCGTCATTTCGCCAGGCGAAAGCGTTTTCAAACGCATGTTCGTTTCCTTTGCCTTTTTCGTCACTAACCGGGCCGCCGCATGGCTACCATATTCCGCGCGCCGTATTGAATTCCAGTCGCGCGCCGCTACAGTCCGGCCAGAAAATTTCGCGAGGATCATCCGATGGCCGATCTCGATCAATTCCGCAAAGAGACGCGTGCATGGCTCGAAGCCAATTGCCCGCCCGAAATGCGCAAGCCCGTGACGCAGGAAGGCGACGTGTTCTGGGGCGGACGCAATCGCACGTTCTCGTCCGAACCGCAGAAGCTCTGGTTCGAGCGCATGCGCGACAAGGGCTGGACCGTGCCGGACTGGCCGAAGGAATATGGCGGTGGCGGCCTCAGCATCGAGGAAACGAAAATTCTACGTCAGGAAATGGCGGCGATCGCCGCGCGCCTGCCGCTGTCGAGCTTCGGCATCTGGATGCTTGGGCCGGCGCTTTTGAAGTACGGCACCGACGCACAGAAGAAAGAACATCTGCCGAAAATCGCGGCGGGTTTAATCCGCTGGTGTCAGGGCTATTCCGAACCGAACGCGGGATCGGATCTCGCCTCGTTGCAGACGCGCGCCGATGTGGATGGCGACGATTACATCGTCAACGGCCAGAAGATCTGGACCTCGATGGCGAATTTCGCCGACTGGATTTTCTGTCTGGTGCGCACGGATTTCTCCGCGAAGAAGCATGACGGCATCAGCTTCCTGTTGTTCGACATGGCATCGAAAGGCGTTTCCACCAAGCCGATCCTTTTGATCTCCGGCAAGTCGCCGTTCTGCGAAACCTTCTTCGACAATGTGCGCGTGCCTCGCGCCAATGTCGTCGGCACCGTCAATCGCGGCTGGGATGTCGCGAAATATCTGCTCCAGCACGAACGCGCGATGATTTCCGAAGTCGGCGAACGCCGTGGCTCGCGTCCGATGGGGCAGGTCGCGGCGAATTCCATCGGCACCGACGAAAAGGGGCATCTCGACGATCCGATCCTGCGCGGACAGATCGCGGCGTTCGACGTGGATGAGGCTGCGCTGGCGTGCGCGGCGGAGCGGGCGATCGATCTGTCGAAAGCAGGGCAGGGCCATCCGGCCTATTCGGCGGCGCTGAAATATTACGGCACCGAACTCAACAAGCGGCGTTATGAACTGCTGATGTCCGCCGGCGGTATCGACAATCTGGAATGGGAAAGCGAACGCTCGCGCGAAGGTTTGGCGGCGCGCACCTGGCTGCGCACCAAGGCCAACTCCATCGAGGGCGGCACGTCTGAGGTGATGCTCGGCATTGTCGCTAAACGCATTTTGGATTTGCCGGGGGCGTAAGAAGAATGTCGTCATTGCGAGGAGCGATGGCGACGAAGCAATCCATCTTCGCGGATTCTAGATTGCTTCGCTTCGCTCGCAATGACGGCGGAAGTGAATGGAAGTTTTGTCTGATCGATAGGAATGCCTATGGCTCTCGTCCTCAACGAAGAACAGTCAATGCTGCGCGACAGTGCGCGCGGCCTCATCACCGACAAGGCGCCGGTCGCGCATCTGCGCAAACTCAGAGACGGCAAGGACGCTACCGGCTTCTCGCGCGAATTGTGGAAGACATTCGGCGAGATGGGCTTTTCAGGCTTGCTGGTGCCGGAAGAATTCGGTGGCAGCGCGCTCGGTTTTGTGGAAGCGGGCGTGGTGATGGAGGAAATCGGCCGCACGCTGATGCCGTCGCCGTTTCTCTCCACGGCCGTGCTTGCGGCGTCCGCGCTCAACCGCGGCGGCAGCAAGGTGCAGAAATCCGAGTACCTGCCGAAGATCGCGAAGGCCGATCTCGTCGCCTCGCTTGCGGTGGACGAAGGCACCAAGCATCGCCCTGCGAAAACCGCGATGACAGCGACACGCTCCGGCAACGGGTTCAAGCTGAAAGGCGCGAAGGCGATGGTCGTGGACGGCCATGTCTCCGATTTGCTGATCGTCGCGGCGCGTTCGTCGGGAAAGCCTGGGGACGCCGAAGGCCTCACTCTGTTTCTGGTCGATCCCAAATCGAAGGGCGTCGAGACCGAACGCACCGCGATGGTCGACTACCACAACGCGGCGCGCATCAATTTCAACGATGTCGAGGTCACTGCCGACAACGTGCTCGGCGAGGTCGATCAGGGATCGGCGCTGTTAGACGGTGTCTTGAATATCGGCCGCGCGGCCGTGGCATCGGAAATGACCGGCACCAGCGAGGAAGCGTTTTCCCGCACCGTGACCTATCTGAAAGAGCGCAAACAATTTGGTAAGCTGATTGGCGAATTCCAGGCGCTCCAGCATCGCGCCGCGCATCTCTACACCGAGATCGAAATCACCAAGGCCGCCGTGATGAAGGCGCTGACCATGCTCGATACCGATTTCGAGCACGCGGCTGCGGCGGTGGCCGTCGCAAAGGCTAAAGCCGGATCGGTTGCGACGCTCGCGGTTCAGGAAGCGGTGCAGATGCACGGCGGCGTCGGCATGACGGACGCCTTCGATATCGGCTTCTTCATGAAGCGCGCGCGGGTGTGTCAGGAATTGTTCGGCGACACGGCCTTCCACGCCGATCAATTAGCGCGGCTGAAAAACTACTGAGCGTTAGCGGATCGGCGGTGCGTATTGCAATCCGCCGTTATTCCACAACTGGTTAAGCCCGCGCGGGATTTTCAGCGGTGAGCCGTCGCCGACATTGCGGTCGTAGACTTCGCCGTAATTGCCGACATGGCGGATGATGCGCGCGGCCCAGTCTTTGCTGAGGCCGAGTTCTTCGCCGTAAGCGCCTTCGGTGCCGACAAGCCGCATCACGTCCGGCTTTTTCGATTTCAACGCCTCGTCGATGTTCTTCGACGTCACGCCAAGTTCCTCGGCGTTTATCATGGCGTAGATCGTCCACTTCACGATCAAGAGCCAGTCGTCGTCGCGCTGGCGCACGACAGGCGCGAGCGGCTCCTTTGAAATCACGTCCGGCAGAATGGCGTGATCGACCGGCTTGGTCAGGCGAAGCCGGATCGCATAGAGCTGCGACACGTCGGTGGTCAGCACGTCGCACTGGCCGCTGTCATAGGCCTTGATGACATCGTCGAGCTTCGGGAAATTGATTTCCTGATACTTGATGTTGTTGGCGCGGAAATAATCCGCGAGATTGAGCTGAGTCGTTGTGTTGGCCTGCACGCAGACCTTGCTGTCGCCGAGTTCGAGGCCGGATTCGATGTTGCGCGACTTGCGCGTCATGAAGCCTTCGCCGTCGTAATATGTCACGGCGGCGAAATGCAGTTCGTAGTCGGTCTCGCGCGACATGCTCCATGTCGAGTTGCGCGAAAGAATATCGACCTTGCGGTTCTGCAATTCCTTGAAACGCTCGTTGGCATCGAGCGGCACGAATTTCACTTTCTTCGGATCGTCGAAGATCGCTGCGGCGACGGCGCGGCACACATCCACGTCGAATCCGCTCCAGTTGCCGCTGCCGTCGGGATTCGAGAATCCGGGCAGACCCGTGTTGACGCCGCACAAAACCGCGTCGCGTCGCAAGGTGCGCTTCAATGTCCGTGTGTCGTAGAATTCGTAGACGACAGCTGCTGCGCCGACGAGGACTGCGATCAGAAGGCCGATGGTCAGGCCGGAGCGGAAGGTGCGTGAAAAAAGTGCCATGAATACTGTCTCTCGATGCGTCTCTAAATAAAAGTGCTGAAATGCAGGCGATCAGATTTCCGGCTTTTGCCGGATGATGACCTTGGTGCCGACCGGAACGCGATCGTAGAGATCGGTGACGTCGGCGTTCACCAGACGGAAGCAGCCGGACGAGACGGCGGTGCCGATGGTCTGCGGCGCGTTGGTGCCGTGAATGCGATACACGGTCGCGCCAAGATAGAGCGCGCGCGCGCCAAGCGGATTGCCGGGCCCACCCGCCATGAAGCGCGGCAAGTATGGTTGACGCTCGATCATTTCAGGCGGCGGCGTCCAGTCCGGCCATTCCTGTTTTTTCGAGATCTTCACAAGACCCTGCCACTGGAATCCTTCGCGGCCGACACCGATGCCGTAGCGCAATGCGCGCCCACCCGGCTGGATGAGATAAAGATAGCGTTCCGAGGTGGAGACAATGATGGTGCCGGGCGCTTCGGTGGTGCGATAGAGCACCATCGTCTTCTGGAATTCCGGCGCGAGAGTTTCCTCGTCTTCGGTCGGCACGTAGCCTGGCCTGTCGCCTTCATCGCGAGACTGAGCCATCGCGTTGGTCGCGACGACTCCAGCCGTCAATAATGTCATCAGGAAAATGCGCAGCGGATTGATGTTCATCTTTGTGTCCTGCCGATTTGCGCCGTTGCACCATCAAACCCCACCAGCCTTCTGGTGGCAAGGCATCCGGTCGTGCGCGACGGTTTCGTGATAGGGCGGAATGCTTAAAATTGCGCTGAGACGGTGCTCAATGCGGCGCGATCCACAACCGCAGACCGTATGACACAATCGTCACGGTTCCGACGCCGAGCAGCCAGAGCGCCACGAACCACAGCAATCGTTGCGACAGCGGGCGCTGCGAATCGCCGCGCGTCATCAGTGATAGCCGCTCTTGGCGTCGACCTTGCCGCGAAACACCCAGTAGGAAAACGCGGTGTAGGCGAGAATGATCGGCACCAGAATCGCAATGCCGACGATCATGAAATAAAGACTGTTGTCGGGCGCTGCCGCCTGCTGGATCGTGATGCTCTGCGGCACGATGTAGGGATACATGCTGACGCCGAGGCCCGCATAGGACAGCGCGAACAACGCAAGCGACAGGAAGAATGGCCGGTAATCGCGTTTGTCAGCGAGCGCCTTGAGCAGCAGAATTGTAATCGCCGCAACCGCGAGCGGGATCGGTGACGTGAACAGGATGCTCGGCCATTCGAACCATCGCTGCCAGTATTTGATGTTCAGGAATGGCGTGGCGAGACTGACGGCGACAATTCCTCCGACGGTGGCGAGCAGCAGCCAGCGGCTCAGACGATAGGCTTCGTTACGCAGTCTGCCTTCGGTCTTCATGATGAGCCACGCCGCGCCGAGAAGCCCATAGCCTGCGACGACAGCGACGCCTGTCAGAATACTGAACGGCGTCAGCCAGTCCCACCACCCGCCGCCATACTGACGCCCCGCGACATTGACGCCTTGCAGAATCGCGCCGAGCGCGATGCCCTGCGACAGCGCCGCGAGAATGGAGCCGCCGATAAAGGCGTGGTCCCACAGATTGCGGTCGCGCGTCGTGCGCCAGCGAAACTCGAACGCGACGCCGCGAAAAATCAGGCCGATCAGCATCGCGATGATCGGCGTGTAGATCGCCGGCATCAAGACCGCATAGGCCAGCGGAAATGCGGCGAACAATCCGCCGCCGCCGAGCACGAGCCAGGTCTCGTTGCCGTCCCACACCGGCGCGACAGAATTCATGATGACGTTGCGGTCGCTCTTTTTGGGAAAGAACGGATAGAGGATGCCGAGGCCGAGGTCGAAGCCGTCCATCACGATGTACATGAACACGGCGAAGGCGATGACGAAGGCAAAGACCGTTGCGATGTCGATGACGATCATCTGCTCACCCCAATCCGCTAAGCGTGCCCGGCGTGATACCGGCGGCGCGCGCAGGCACGTTGTCGCGCGGACCTTTTTCGTCCTGATGCGGCGGCGCGCTCATCAGGCGGAGGATGTAATACACGCCCATGCCGAACACGATGAAATAGACGATGATGAACGCGATCAGAGACGAGGCGACGGCGGGGGCCGCAAGCGGTGAAGCGGAGTCAGCCGTGCGCAGCAATCCGTAGATCGTGTACGGCTGGCGTCCGACTTCGGTCGTGAACCAGCCCGCGAGCACCGCGACGAATCCCGCTGGCCCCATTGCCAGCGCGTAGCGATGCAGCAGTTTCGATTTGTAGAGTGTGCCGCGCCAGCGCGCGAACAGGCTGAGCAGTCCCAATCCCAGCATCAGAAAGCCGATACCGACCATGATACGGAACGACCAGAACACGAGCGGCACGTTCGGCCAGTCGGCGCGCGGCACGGTGTCGAGGCCTTTCAGCGGCGCGTCCAACGAATGTTTGAGAATGAGCGACGATGCCTTCGGAATCTCCAGCGAGAATTTCATTTCACCGGCAGCCTGGTCGGGCCATCCGAACAGGATCAAAGGCGCGCCATTCTGGTGACTCTGGAAGTGGCCTTCCATCGCCATGACTTTCACCGGCTGATGTTCGAGCGTGTTGAGGCCGTGTTGGTCGCCCGCGAAAATCTGGATTGGCGCGACGAGCGCCACCATCCACATCGCCATCGAGAACATCACGCGCGGGCCTTCGCGCCGTGAGTTCTTCAACAGATGCCAGGCACCGACCGCGCCGACGACAAGAGCCGTCGTCAGGTATGCCGCCAGCACCATGTGAACGAGTCGATAGGGGAACGACGGATTGAAGATCAGCTTGAACCAGTCGGCGGCGACATACTGGCCGCTGGCGTTGAGCGCGTAACCAGCGGGCGTCTGCATCCACGAATTGGCGGACAGAATCCAGAACGCCGACACCAGCGTGCCGAGTGCGACCATCAGCGTTGCGAAGAAATGCAGCCGTTCGCCGACGCGATTGAGCCCGAACAGCATGACGCCGAGAAAACCCGCTTCGAGAAAAAACGCGGTGAGAACTTCATAGGCCATCAGCGGCCCGAGCACCGGACCCGTCTTATCGGAGAACACTGCCCAGTTGGTGCCGAACTGGTAGGACATCACGATACCGGACACGACGCCCATGCCGAAGGCGACGGCGAAAATCTTCAGCCAGTAATTGAACAGATCGATGAAGACTTCGCGCTTGGTCCAAAGCCACAGGCCCTCGAGAACGGCGAGATAGCTCGCAAGCCCGATCGAGAACGCCGGAAACACAATGTGAAATGACATCGTGAAGGCGAATTGGGCGCGGGCCAGCACAATGGCGTCGATACCGTCGAACATCGCGGTCCCCCCGCTGATTGAGCCGGCACGTTATATCAGCAATTTACCCGTTCTTGAATGCGCCAAATGGGTCCGTGCGATGCACCTAGCGCAGCGAGTACCGGATCGGCACCGTAATGGTGATCGAGTTCTGCGTCATCGCGGGCGGAAACGGCGGCAATGGCTGCGCGCGGCGGATCATTGCCAGTGTCTCCGCGTCGAGCGCCGCCGAGCCGGACGATTTCGCGAGAGAACTGTCCAGCACTTTGCCGTCGCGGCCGACGGTAAAATTCAGCATCGCAACGCCTTCTTCGCCCTTGGCGCGCGAGGACGGCGGATACTGCTTGTAGCGTTGCAAATGCGCTGACAATAAACCGTTGTAGTTTGCGCGGGCGGCTTCAGCGGCCTGCGGCGGAGCTGTGGTGCGCGAGGCCGGTGCCTCGCTCGGTCGCGGCGGCGTCTCGACCTTCGTCTCCAGTTTGTCCGGTTCGGGTTTCGGTTTTTCCTTTTGCTCGACCGGCGCGACGACGGATGAATTTTCCTGTACCGGTGCCGGCGGAATTTGCTCCGGTTTTGTCTCCGGCTGATTTTTCCGTTCGGGGACCGGTGCAGGTGCCTGCTGCATTTCCGGACCCGGCGCGACGTCGAATTTGCGCGGCTCGTTCGTCGGCGGCGCGGATTCCAGATCGACCATCATCGGCTGCGTGCCGGTGCCGGCGAAATCGTTGTGGCGTTTGAACCAGTGCAAGCCCGCCGTCAGAATGACGATGTGGGCCACAACGACCAGAACGGCGGACAGGGTCCACCGCCTGACCTCGGCCCGGTCGATCGTCTCATAGGTAATGTCGTTCATGGCCGATAGCTTGGCGCTATCTTGCGTCATTATTTTCTGGCGTCGAGCCCGACCAGCGCGACTTTAAGATAGCCTGCATTTCGCAGCAGGTTCATCACTTCCATGAGATCGCCGTAGCTGACGGTCTTGTCGGCGCGCAGATAGAGCGCATCGGCCTTCTTGCCGCCGGTCGCAGCTTCAAGAACGGAAGCCAGCGCATCGCGCGGTACGGTGTTTTCTCCGACCGCGAGCGACAGGTCCGGCTTCACGGTGATGAACACCGGCTTGTCGGGGCGCGGCGGCGGCGTTGCAGTGGAGGCCGGCAGATCGACGCCGATGTCCACGGTGGCAAGCGGGGCCGCCACCATGAAGATGATGAGCAGAACCAGCATCACGTCGATGAACGGCGTGACGTTGATTTCGTGGGCCTCGACGAGATCGTCGTCGCCGGAAATTCTGCTGCCGAGTTTCGCGCCCATCGGATTATTCAGCCGCGCGCGAGCCGCGCACCGGCCGGCCCTGATCGCGGCTGATGAGCATCATGACATTGGCGGAGGCGTCGCCCAGCAGCGCGCGATAGGCGGCGATCATGCGGACGAGATGATTGTAGATGACGACGGCCGGAATCGCAGCGACCAGTCCCATCGCGGTGGCGAGCAGTGCTTCGGCGATGCCGGGCGCGACGACGGCGAGATTGGTGGTGTGCGCTTCGGAAATTCCGATGAAGGAATTCATGATGCCCCACACCGTGCCGAACAGGCCGACGAAGGGTGCAGTCGCGCCGATCGTTGCGAGAATGCCGGTGCCGCGCGCGATCTTGCGCGACATCGCAGCTTCCGCGCGCTCGAGCCGCAGCGCCACGCGTTCCTTGAAGCCTTCGTCGCGCATGCCGCCGGACAGCGTCGCTTCCGCAACCGCCGCCTGCACGATCTGCGCGACCGGATCCTTGTGGCCCATGCTGTCGCGCTGTGCGTCGGCGAGCGTGGCATCGCTGGCAAGCACCGCGATGCGCTTGCGTGCACGCGCGGTCTCGGCGCGAAGTTCAAGCAGCTTCGCCACGCAAACCGTCCACGTCACCAGCGATGCGAAGGCGAGGCCGATCATCACGGTTTTGACGACGATGTCGGCGTTGACGAACATGCCCCACGGCGACAGGTCGTGCGGAAGCAGCGGGTTGGCCGGTGCGGCGGCCAAAGCGGCAACAGGAAAAAGCGCCGAAGCCAATGCGGCCGCGCCCGCCGACAGGCGGTAGCGATACGAAGAAAACATCTGGCGCTTCAGCATAGTCGAAACCGATCCGGATTTGAGGAATTGCGAGTGCGTTAGCACCGATCCTTGCGGCGGGCTACTCCAGGTTAGAGCGGTTCAATGAATGTTGAACCGTATCGGAACGACCAGAAAGACCTCTTCGCCCGTCATCGCCGCAGGCGGCGCCGCAAAAGGCTGCGCCCGCTGCACGAGGTCGAGCGTCTCGCGGTCCAGCGCCTCCGAGCCCGAGCTTTTGACGATCCGGCTCGATTTCAGATGACCCTGACGATCGACGCTGAATTCGAGCTGCACCACGCCCTTCTCATCGCGCGCTTGGGCAGCGAATGGATATTTCTTGTTGCGCTCCAGTTTGCTCGCGACGAGACGCTTCCATGTCGGAACGGCGTTGGAATCGTTGAGGTTGAACATGGTCTGGTTCGGTGCCGCCGCAAGCGCGGCGACATCCGCTTTCGGCATCTGAGGCGCGGACGTGACCGGTGCCGCCAGCTGCGCTTCCGAGGGTTTCGGCTTTTCCGGTTGCGGCACGGGCGACTTCTTCTGAAGCGCGACGTCGGGATTGTCCCTGGTCGGAATGTCCTGCTGCTCTTTCACCTTTTCAGGCTGCACGACTTTATCGACCGGTTTCTCGGTGGGCTTGGCGATGTTTTCGGGCGTTGCCTCGGCCTGCTGCTGTTCGGGACCGGGCTGAATATCGGACGGCGCGTTCGTCGGTGCGACTGTCGTGGGCGCAAGTTCAACCACCATCGCGCCGACCGGATCGGTGGAGTCGTCGCTGTCGTTCCATCCGACGATGGCGGCGGCGACCGACACATGCGCGAACAGCACGACGGCGCCGCTCAGGCCCCAGCGCAGCGCCTCCTGCCGGTTGGTGCGAAAATAGGAAATCAGCGCGCGGTACATCACTTAAATTGTCCGAAAGTTGCCGACCCGGATGCGGCTGCGCCGGCATGGGTCGTGGGACGGCAAGCGTCCGCCTTTCAATCGGCCAAAACCCGCCGAGCGTCACCCCTGAAATCGCTTGCTTTCGGCGGGCTGCTTTAGAATCCCTCAAGAGTTTCGCTTGCGGATTTCAGCGCAAACCGCCGGCATCGCGCCGCCGTTTTGAGAAATGCCCATCGGCAAAGGAGATTCCTTCAAACCGCGCTTTAGACGATTTCTAAACGCGCGTCTGCGCGATGACGCTTCTAGATGGCTTCTAGTCTCAAGCCCTCGACGCGCGCGCTCAATTTTCACAAGAGAAAGCCATGAAATTGCCGCGACTGAGCGCGGCGTGAAATTCGGGGGCGTGTTGTGAGTGAAGTTCGATTTGCGCGTGCGGCTCTTCTGTCCGTCAGTTCGATTGCGTTGGGAGTAAGTCTCTCTCTGGGTGTTACTGCCGCGCAGGCTCAACAGAATTCCACTGAAGCGCGGCCCGGCGCGACCGAATTGCCGGCTGTTTCCGTCGATGCCGCCAAGAAGAAGCGCCGTGCCGCCCGCGCCGCGCCCTCGCGCGAGTCGGCGCCCGTCGTCGCACAGCAGCCGCAGGCGAAGCCGGCCGATACGCACGACAATCGCACCGGCACGGTCGGCTACTATGCCAACTCGACGGCGGTTGCGACCAAGACCAATACGCCGCTGCTGAACATTCCGCAGTCGGTGAATGTCGTTACCAAGGATTTCATCAAGGACTCCGGCGCGCAGCAGCTCACCGACGTGACGCGCTACATTCCCGGCGTCGCGATCCATCAGGGTGAAGGCAACCGCGACGAGCTCGTCATTCGCGGCGTCGATTCCAGCGCCAACTTTTTCGTCAATGGTTTCCGCGACGACGTTCAGTATTTCCGCGATCTCTACAACACCCAGAGCATCGAAGTGCTGAAAGGACCGAGCGCGCTGACATTCGGCCGCGGCGCGGGTGGCGGTCTTGTCAACCGCACGCTGAAGGAAGCCGACGGCCAGCGCATTTATGAAGCCACCGCCCAGACCGGCTCATACGGCGACCGCCGCATCTCGCTCGATGCAGGTCAGGCGATCAGTCAGGATTTTGCGGTTCGCATGAACGCGTTCTACGAAGGCTCCGACACGTTCCGCAACTACGGCAAGCTCGAGCGTTACGGCATCAACCCGACCGTGACGATGACGCCGAACGACACCACCAAGATCAAACTGTCCTACGAATATTATCACGATGAGCGCACCAACGATCGCGGCAATCCATCGTACTCGCCGCTCGGTCTGCCGCTGACCGGCCCGGCCGCCGCCGTCAATGCCGCGACCATGCGCAACAGTCCAGCCACGCCATTCGCGCCGAACGGCAATCTGACGACATTCTTCGGCAGCCCGTTCTTCAACGTCGCGGCATCGGACGTGCAGACGACGATGGCGAAGATCGAACACGATTTTGAAAACGGACTGACGGTGAAGAGCCAGACGCTTTACGCCGACTACAATCGTCACTACCGGAATATTTACCCCGGCGGCGGCGCGCTCGCCGGTGCGGTTAATCCGGCACAGACGGGCGTCAATCTCTCGGCGTATGAGAACACGACAAATCGCGAGAACCTGTTCAACCAGACCGACTTTACCTACAAGGTCGCGACCGGACCTATCGCCCACACCATCGGCTTCGGAACCGAATTCGGACGGCAGACCGGATTGTCGCTGCGCAACTCCGGAGTTTTCTCGGCGACGGGCACGAACACGGTGGTCGTCAATCCGTTCGCGCCGACCTATTTCGGCAATGTCATTTTCTCGCACCTCGCCTCGGATGCGAACAGCAAGTACCGGCTCAATATCGAGTCCGGCTACGCGCGCGACACCATCGAGATCACGCGGTGGCTTCAGGTCATCGGCGGCGTCCGGTTCGACCGCTTCGACCTGAACGCGCTCGATATGAACACGAATACCAATCGCGGCCGCATCGACGACAAGCTGTCGCCCTCGGCGGCGGTGATTGTGAAGCCGACTGACAATCTTTCGGTCTACGGCATGTACAGCATATCGTATCTGCCGTCGTCCGGCGACCAGTTCAGCGCGTTGAGCAACGGGACATTGATCCTGGTGCCTCAGAAATTTGAAACCGAAGAATTCGGCGTCAAATGGCAGATCAATCCGCGGCTGCTCTACACCGCTGCGATCTACAATCTCAACCGCACCAACCAGCCGGTGAACGATCCGACCAATGCCGGGTTCTTCCTGCCGAACGCAACCTCGGCCACCAAGGGCTTCGAGACGACGCTTGCCGGTTACGTCACCTCGCAATGGCAGTCGCAGCTTGGCTACGCCTATACGGATTCGCACATCACACGCGACGTGAGCGCGACGGTGGTTGGAGGCAACCGCGTTCAGCTCGTGCCGTTCAATCAGTTCTCGTGGTGGAACAAGTATCAGATCGATGAGCGGTGGGCGGCCGCGGCCGGCGCGATCTACTTCTCGGATTCCTACGCGTCATCGGACAACACCGTGAAGCTGCCGAGCTTCTGGCGCTTCGACGCGGCGGTTTATGCGAAGATCGACGAGACCTGGCGCGCGCAGCTCAACATCGAGAACATCTTCAACACCGGCTATTGGGCCTCCGCTGACAGCAACAACAACATTTCGCCCGGCGCGCCGCGCACGGTTCGCGTTTCCGCAACGGCGAAATTCTAAGCCCCTCCAAGTCGCGTTCAGAATTGAAGCGGGAAGCGAGCCATCGCTTCCCGTTTTCGTTTGACAGGGCTTCCCCGATAGGCATTATATTGCATAGACCGTCTCAAGGCGGCGGGCAGAACTGCATTATTATTCGCGCAAACCAGGCAGTCGCCAAGGGAAGATCGAGGGGGAGGCTTTATGTTTGCTGTCGCGCAGGCCGCGCAGGGCCGTATCGTGGCGTCTCCATTCATCGGATGTGAGCGCACCGGCCCATGATAAAGACAGCCGCAAACCGGCAGGAAACCGTCGCCGCGATGTTCGCCGCGCCGCGGATCAATGCGGATCGCAAGCCCGACGGTAGCATCTGGCTCAAATCTTCAACGCCGCTCGATGACTATGCGCGCTGCGCCGGTGACTGGCTCGAACAATGGGCGCGCGATACGCCCGATGCTGTCTTTCTCGCCGAGCGCGCCAGCGCCGACAGGCCGTGGACGAAACTCAACTATCGCGACGCGCTGAAAAAGGTTCGCGCGGCGGGCGCGTGGCTTCTCGCGCAGAACATGAGCGCGCAGCGGCCGCTTGCTATACTCTCCGACAATTCGATCGACCATGCGGTGTTCATGCTCGCCGCGATGCATGTCGGCGTGCCGTCGACCTCGATCTCGCCGGCCTATTCGCTGGTCTCGAAGGATTTCGACAAGCTGAAAAGCATGATCGCGTTACTGGAGCCCGGCGCGATCTATGTGGCGAGCGCAAAGCAATTCGCGCCGGCGCTGAATGCGATTGCATCCCTTCACAATGCGAAGATCGTCGCCGGCGATCCAGCCGGTTATGACGGCGCGATTGCGTTTTCGTCCGTAACCGCCACGCCGGAGACGGATGCCGTCGCAAAAGCGTTCGCGGGAATCAGCCACGATACCATCGCGAAATTTCTATTTACCTCCGGTTCGACCGGCTCGCCGAAAGCCGTCATCAACACCCAGCGCATGCTCACCTCCAATCAGGCGGCGAAGCTGCAATGCTGGACCTTCCTCAACCACGGCCCGCTGACAACGCTCGACTGGCTGCCGTGGAGCCATACGTTCGGCGCCAATCACAATTTCAACTGCGTGCTGCGCACCGGCGGCACGCTGCATATCGACAGCGGCAAGCCCGCGCCGGGCCTGTTCGCGCTGTCGCTCGCCAATCTGCGCGACGTGATACCGGACGTCTATTTCAACGTGCCGCGCGGCTACGACATGCTGATTGCGGCATTGCGCGAGGATGAAGACCTCCGCAGGCGTTTCTTCTCCGGAGTGCAGGTGATGTTCTATGCCGGCGCGGCATTGCCGCAGAATATGTGGGAGGCGCTGGAAAAAATGTCGGTCGCGACCGTCGGCCACGCGGTCCCGATTGTCTCCTCATGGGGATCGACCGAAACCGCGCCGCTGGCGACCGATTGCCATTTTCAGGCCGAGCGTTCCGGCAATATCGGCGTGCCGATTCCCGGCACCGAACTCAAGCTGGTGCCCTGCGGCGACAAGATGGAAGTGCGCGTGCGCGGGCCGAATGTCACGCCCGGCTACTGGAAGGCGGAGGAGCAGACGAAGAAGGCGTTCGACGAAGACGGCTTCTATCTGATCGGCGATGCCATGACGTTCGCGGATCCGAAACGTCCCGAACTCGGATTGTTTTTCGATGGCCGCGTCTCGGAAGATTTCAAGCTCACGACCGGCACATGGGTCAGCGTCGGTACGCTGCGTGTTGCAGGCATTGCCGCGCTCGCGCCGGTCGCGCAGGACATTGTCGTGGCCGGACATGACGGCGACGAGGTGCGCTTTCTGGTGATACCGAATATTGCGGCGTGCCGTTCGCTGGCGAAACTTGCCGACGATGCGAGCGTCGATGACGTTCTGAACAGCGAGGCCGTGCGTCAGGCGACCGCTGCGGGCCTGGCCAAACTGAAAGCCAATGGCGGCGGCACCTCGACCTTCGCCACGCGCGCGCGCCTGATGAGCGAGCCGCCCTCCGTCGATGGCGGTGAAATCACCGACAAGGGTTACATCAACCAGCGCGCTGTATTGTCGCGCCGCGCCGCCGAACTCGCAAAACTCAACGGCAACGATACGAAGGACTGGATCGGCTGCCCTTGACGGTGGCCGGTCCCGCTGGACTTATTCGAACAAAATCGAGAGGGAGACACGCCGATGACCGATACGAAATTCAAGCTCACACGCCGCACGCTTCTCACATCAGCCGCAGGTGCCGCGACATTCGCCGCCGCGCCCAGGCTGTTCACGCCTGCGATTGCGCAAGCCGCGCCGCTGAAGGTCGGCATGATGCTGCCCTATAGCGGCACCTACGCGAAGCTCGGTACCTTCATCGACAACGGCTTCAAGCTCTATGTCGAGCAGAAGGGCGGCAAGCTCGGCGGTCGCACGGTCGAATTCGTGCAGGTTGACGACGAATCGAAGCCGGAAGCCGCGACCGACAACATGAACCGCATCGTCAGCCGCGAGAAGGCCGATGTCGTCGTCGGCACCGTTCATTCCGGCGTTGCGATGGCGATGGTGAAGGTTGCGCGCGACACCAACACGCTGATGATTATTCCGAACGCGGGCGCCAACGATGCGACCGGCGCGCTCTGTGCGCCGAACATTTTCCGCACCTCGTTCTCGAACTGGCAGACCTGTTATCCGGCCGGTAAGGTGCTGTTCGATGCAGGCGTCAAGAATGTCGCGACGGTGACGTGGCGCTATACGGCGGGCGCCGAAATGATCGGCGCATTCACCGAGAATTTCACCAAGCTCGGCGGCAAGGTTGTCGCCGATCTCACCGTGCCGTTCCCGGAAGTCGAATTCCAGGCGCTGATCGCGCAGATCGCCTCGCAAAAGCCCGACGCTGTGTTTTCGTTCTTCGCGGGCGGCGGTGCTGTGAAGTTCGTGAAAGATTATGCGGCAGCCGGTCTCAACAAGACCATTCCGCTTTACGGCGCGGGCTTCCTCACCGACGGCACGATCCCGGCGCAGGGCGAGGCGGCCAACGGCATCAAGACCACGCTGCACTACGCCGACAATCTCGACAATCCGGCCAACGTCGCGTTCCTGAAAGCCTTCAAGGCCAAGACCAATAACGACGGCGACATCTACGCCGTGCAGGGTTACGACGCGGCGGCATTGCTCGACATCGGCCTCACGGCGGTGAAGGGCGACGACAAGGCACGCGACGCGATGATAAAGGCGATGGGCGATGCCAAGATCGATTCGCCGCGCGGGCCGCTGTCGTTCAACAAGGCGCACAACCCGATCCAGAACATCTATCTGCGTGAGGTCCGCAACGGCCGCAACGAGATGATCTCGATCGCGCAAAGCGCGGTGGACGATCCGGCACGCGGCTGCAAGATTTCGTAAAACGTCATTGCGAGCGTAGCGAAGCAATCCCGTCTGGAATAAAAGAGCGGGATTGCTTCGTCGCCGCGCTCCTCGCAATGACGAAATTCATCTTACTGGAATTTCCCCGATGGACCTCGCCACGTTCGGCGTTCAGCTTCTGAATGCCATTCAGTACGGGATGGTCCTGTTTCTGGTCGCCAGCGGACTGACGCTGGTGTTCGGCATTCTCGGCGTCATCAATCTTGCGCATGGCGCGTTCTATATGCTCGGCGCGTATCTGGCGTATTGGCTCGCCGCCTACACCGGCAGTTTCGGCATCGCGCTGATGGCCGGTGTCATCGTCGCATTCGTTGTCGGGCTCGTGCTTGAAAACGTTTTCATCAGGCGTCTCTACGGCCGCGATCATCTCGCGCAGGTGCTGCTGTCGTTCGGTCTGATTCTCGTCATCGACGAGGTGCGGCAGATCCTGTTCGGCAAGGACGTGCATTCGGTGCTGCCGCCGCACGCGTTGCGCGGCGCGATCCAGCTCACCGACAATCTGTCGTATCCGGTCTATCGTCTGGCGATCTGCGCGTTCTGTCTCGTCGTTGCGGCGCTCATCTACATTGTGATCCAGCGCACGAAAATCGGGATGATCGTGCGCGCGGGCGCGGAGAACCGCGAGATGACACGCACGCTTGGCATCGGCTTCGACAAGGTGAACCGCTACGTTTTCGCGGTCGGCATCGCGCTGGCCGCACTCGGCGGCATCGTCGTCTCGCCGGTCTCGACGGTGTATCCCGGCATGGGCGACGGCATGCTGATCCTGTCCTTCGTCGTCGTCGTGCTCGGCGGCATCGGCTCCATCGGAGGTGCTGCCATCGGCGCGCTGCTGATCGGTCTCACCGACACATTCGGCAAGGTGCTGTTTCCGAGCGTGTCGAGCTTTCTGATCTACGGATTGATGGCGGCGGTCTTGCTGTGGCGGCCGAACGGCATTCTTGGCCGGCGGGACATCTGATATGGCGCCGCTCACCACCCGCGCCTTTGTTGCGCCTCTCATTCTGCTCGCGGTCGCCACCGCGCTGCCGTTCGTCGCGCCGCCTTATTATGTGCAGTTCGCCAGCAAGGCGCTCATCATGGGCATCCTGGCGATGTCGCTCAATCTCGTGGTCGGCTTCGGCGGATTGGTCTCGCTCTGTCATGCCGCGTTCTTCGGTATCGCCGGCTACACGCTGGCGCTGATGTCGCCGAAATACGATCCGGCATCGTTCTGGCTGACATTTCCGGCGGCGGTTGCCGCATCCGCATTCGCCGCACTTGTGATCGGCGCGCTCGCGCTGCGCACACGCGGAATCTACTTTATCATGGTGACGCTGGCGTTCGGCGAAATGCTGTTCTTCCTGTTTCACGATTCCAAATTCGCCGGCGGTTCGGACGGCGCGTTCATCTATAACAAGCCGTCGCTTGCGATCGGATCGTTCAATCCCGCGTTTCTCAATCTCGAAAAGCCGATTGTCTTCTATTTCTTCATTCTGGCGATCCTCGTCGCGGCGATTGCGCTGCTCACGATGATCATGCGTTCGCCGTTCGGTCATGCGCTGACGGCGGCGCGCGACAACGAACGCCGCGCGCGTGCATTGGGATTTCCGATTTTCCGGCTGCATCTGACCGCCTTCACGCTGTCCGGCGCGATGGCCGGTGTTGCCGGATATTTTTCCGCCGCACAGTTCGGATTTGTCGCGCCGCAGACGCTGGGCTGGCACGTCTCTGCGACAGTGCTGGTGATGGTGCTGATCGGCGGACTGCGTTCGGTGGCGGGTCCGCTCGCCGGCGCGCTGGTGCTGATGGGTCTCGAAGAAGTTCTCAAAGCCGCGACCGAATACTGGAAACTCGCCGAAGGCCTCATCATCATCTGCATCGTCTTGATGCTGCCGAACGGCGTGCGGCAATTGCTGACACTTGCACTCGGCCCGGACGACAAGGAACGCGATCTGCCGCATGCGAAATCTCCTCACAAAGGAGACGCGCATGGTTAGTCCAGCTCCCATGCTCCGCGCTGTCGGCCTGCAAAAACATTTCGGTGGATTGACCGCCGTGTCCGATGTTTCGCTCGATGTGTTGCCCGGTGAAATTCACGCCGTGATCGGCCCGAACGGTGCGGGTAAATCCACACTCATCAATCTGCTGTCGGGCGATCTGTCGCTCAATTCGGGGGAGATTCGCCTCGGCGACCGCGAGATCACGAATCTGCGCGCGGACAGGCGCGCGCTGATGGGGCTCGGCCGCTCCTATCAGAAGACGACGATTTTCCGCGATTTCAGCGCGCAGGAAAATGTCCGGCTCGCGGCGCAGGCGCATGCGACGTCCCCGCTGAAAATGACCGGCGGCGTCTATTCCGATGCCGACGTCAATCGCTGCACCCGCGCGGCGCTGGAAAAATCCGGCCTGACCGCGCGCGCGCATCTCACCGCAAGTCATCTGTCGCATGGCGAACAGCGCCAGCTCGAAATCGCGATGGTGCTGGCGACCGAGCCACATGTCATTCTGCTCGACGAGCCGCTGGCCGGCATGGGGCAGTCCGAAGCGCGCGGCATGGTTCATCTGATCGCCTCGCTCAAGCAGGGTCGCGCGGTTTTGGTTGTCGAGCACGACATGGATGCGGTGTTCGAGCTCGCGGATCGCCTCACCGTGATGGCGGATGGCAAGGTGATCGCCAGCGGATTGCCGCAAGAGGTGCGTAACGATCCGGCGGTGAAGACCGCCTATCTCGGCGAGGGAGATGCGGCGTGAGCGATCTCCTCAGCGTGCAGAGGCTCGAAGCGTTCTATGGCGCGGGTCAGGTGCTGCATGGCATCGATCTGAAAGTTTCGCGCGGCGAGCAGATCGCGCTGATCGGCCGTAACGGGATGGGCAAGACGACGTTGTTACGATCGCTGATGGGTCTCGTCGCCGACACGCGCGGACATATCCAGTTCGCGGGCCGCGACATCCGCAGTGAGGCACCGGAAAACATCGCGCGCGCGGGAATGGCGCTGGTGCCGGAAGGGCGCGGCGTGTTCGGCTCATTGAATGTCGTCGAGAACCTGACGATGGCGGCGCGTCCGGGCACCGATGGACGGCAACGCTGGACGCTGGACAAGATCTATCAGCTCTTCCCGCGTCTCCATGCACGTCGAAACAATGGAGGGCATCAGCTCTCCGGCGGCGAACAGCAGATGCTGACCATCGGCCGCGCGCTGATGACCAATCCCGATCTGCTTCTGATCGACGAGACGACGGAAGGTCTCGCGCCATTGGTCGCGAAGGACATCTGGACGACGCTCGGTATTATCCGCGAGGAAGGCGTTGCGACCGTCGTTGTCGACAAGGATTTCCGCGCGCTGTCGCGGATTGCCGACCGCATGGTGATGCTGTCGAAAGGCACGATCGTGTTCGACGGAACACCCGCCGCGCTCGCCAAGCAGCAGGCGCTGCTCGAACAGCATCTCGGCGTCTAGCGCGCGCGTGCCGCCTTCGGCGCGAAGGCCAGCGGTTCTTTCGCGATCACCGGCATCACGCTGTCGATCAGCTTTGCGGCGGCATCGTTCACCGCAAGTCCGGCGGTATCCACGCTGGTGGACGCGCGCGCATAAAGCGGCTCGCGGCTTTGCAGAATAGTCCGCAATTCCTGCATCGCGGAGCGGTCGTCCGCCATCGGACGCAGATCGCCCTGCTTGCGCACGCGCGCCATGTGTTCTTCGGGTTTGGCTTTGAGCCAAACCGTGTAGAACGACGACAGCACGAGATCGAAGGTCAGCGGCTCGGAGACGATGCCGCCGCCGGTTGCGAGCACGATCATTTCCTTGCGTGCGAGAAGTTGCACGAGCGCGATCTGCTCCATGCGGCGGAAACCTTCCTGACCGTAGAGCGCGATGATCTCGGCGACCGACAATCCGTTCTGCTGTTCGATCTCTTTGTTCAACTCGACAAAGGCCCAGCCGACTTTTTTCGCAAGCAGTTTGCCGAGCGTCGTCTTGCCCGCGCCGCGCAGGCCGATCAGAGCAATGCCGGAGAATTGCGTCGTGCGTTTCGCCGCCGCGCTGCCGGTGAGGGCATCCTTCGCCTGCGCGATCTGCGCCGGTGTGGCCGCGCGCATCATGTCACGCACAACGAGCCAGTCAGGAGTGGTGTCCGCTGTCGGAATCAGATCCTCGACATGCGCGCCCATCGCAGCAGACACGCGGCGCAAGAGTACGATGGAGACGTTGCCCTTGCCGCTTTCGAGCTGCGCGATATATCGCTCGGAAATTTTTGAGGTCTTCGCCAGCACCTTGCGCGACATGCCGCGCAGCGCACGCATCGTCCGGACGCGCTGGCCGAGCTGTTCGAGAAATTCGTCTTCCGCGTCAGGCTTTTTGGGCATGCGACCCCATTTTCACTACCGGAAACATAATGCCGTGCGGGATTGACAGCAAGCGAACGTGGTGACTTTATATGAATTATAATTCTAAAGCTGGGGAGAACGTCGTGAGGGTCGGCATGATGGATTGCGAGCATGACGTTGCCCGGAAACCGCTGGGCACTTTCCGGCGTCAGGCTCGGGCGCGCACATCATGAGCGGCGTGCCGGGGCATTATAATGCCGTGACGTATCTGCTCGACCGCAGCGTCGAAGCGGGACGCGGCTCCAAGATCGTCTTCCGCGATCCGGCCAGCGAAATCTCCTACGCCGATTTACAGAAACAAACCCGCAAGCTCGCGAACGTGCTGAAGCGGCTCGGCGTGCGGCGCGAGGAGCGCGTCGCGATGATGATGCTCGACACGGTGGATTTTCCTATCGTGTTTCTGGGCGCGATCCGTGCGGGCATCGTCCCGGTGCCTCTCAACACGCTGCTCACCGCCGAACAATACGCCTACATCCTCGCCGATTGCCGCGCGCGCGTGCTCTTCATCTCCGAAGCCTTGCTGCCGGCGGTGAAGGATGTGCTCGGCCGCATGCCGGATTTGCAGCATGTCGTCGTCTCCGGCGCGAACGCGCATGGTCATACATTGCTGAAAGACGAACTCGCGAAAGAGAACGACAGGTTCGACACGGTCGCCACGCATCCCGACGAGCCGGCCTTCTGGCTCTATTCGTCGGGCTCGACCGGCATGCCGAAGGGCGTGCGGCACGTTCATTCCAATCTCGAAGCGACGGCGGAGACTTACGCCAAACAAGTGCTCGGCGTCCGCGAGGACGACGTGTGTCTCTCCGCGGCCAAACTGTTTTTCGCCTACGGTCTCGGCAACGGGCTGACGTTTCCGATGTCGGTCGGCGCGACAACTGTGCTCAATCCCGAACGTCCGACGCCGCAACTGATGTTCGATCTGATCGCCAAACACGATCCGACGATTTTTTACGGCGTGCCGACATTGTTCGCGGCGATGCTCAACGATGAAGCCTGCAAGAATGCGCCGCGCACCAAGCGTCTGCGCGTCTGCACGTCGGCGGGCGAGGCGTTGCCTGAAGCGGTGGGACAGGCGTGGAAGGACCGTTTCGGCGTCGACATTCTCGACGGCATCGGCTCCACCGAACTGCTGCACATCTTTCTGTCCAACGCGCCCGGCGACATCAGATACGGCACCTCGGGCAGGCCGGTGCCGGGTTACGCCGTCCGCCTTGTGAACGACGCGGGTGAAGACGTGCCGGACGGCGAGGTCGGCGACTTGCTGGTGAATGCGCCGTCGGCGGGCGAGGGTTACTGGAATCAGCGCGAGAAGAGCCGCGGCACATTCGAGGGCAACTGGACCCGCACCGGCGACAAATATACGCGCGCCGCGGACGGCCGTTACACTTACTGCGGCCGCAGCGACGACATGTTCAAGGTATCGGGCATCTGGGTGTCGCCGTTCGAGGTCGAGAGTGCGCTCATCACGCATCCGGCTGTCGCTGAAGCCGCAGTCGTTCCGGCGGCGGACGGTGAGGGGCTTTTGAAGCCGAAAGCGTTTCTCGTATTGAAGAACAGCGCGGGCGGCGCGTCGCTCGACGGTGAACTCAAGGAATATGTGAAACAGAAGATCGGGCCGTGGAAATATCCGCGCTGGATCGAAGTGGTGGATGCGCTGCCGAAAACCGCGACGGGGAAGATTCAGCGATTCAAATTGCGGGATGGGGCCAATTCGTAACCGTCATTGAGAGCGAAGCGAAGCAATCCAGCTTTAAGAGTGGATTGCGTCGTCGCTTTGCTCCTCGCAATGACGAAAGAAGGTAGAGACGATGACCATTCTCGAACCCTCCGGCGCGCTGAAGATCGGCGATGCCGAACTCGAATACCGCATGATCGGTCCTATGCCCGACAAGGCGCCGACCATCGTGATGCTGCATGAAGGTCTCGGCTCGGCCGGATTGTGGGGAGATTTTCCGGACAAGCTGCAAGCCGCGACGGGCGCGGGCGTGTTCGTCTATTCGCGCGCCGGTTATGGCCAGTCGTCGCCGGCGAAACTGCCACGGCAGCCAGACTATATGCATGCCGAGGCGCTCGACGTGCTGCCGAAAATTCTCGACGCCATCGGATTCCGGCGCGGGCTTCTGCTCGGTCATTCCGACGGCGCGTCGATTGCGACGATTTACGCGGGCGGCATTCAGGATCATCGCGTGCGCGGACTCATCCTCGTCGCGCCACATTTCATCGTCGAAGACATTTCGGTGAAGTCCATCGCCGAAATCAAAACCACCTACGCGACAACAGATCTCAAATCGAAACTCGCGCGCTGGCACAAGAATGTCGATAACGCTTTCATCGGCTGGAACGGCGCGTGGCTCGATCCGCGCTTTCGCAACTGGGACATTTCGGAATCGCTCGCCTATGTGCGCGTGCCGATCGCCATCATCCAGGGCGCGGGCGATCAGTACGGCACGCTGCGGCAGATCGAGATCGCGCGCGAGGAATGCTACTGCCCCGTCGATGTTTCGATCATCGATGGCGCCGGGCATTCGCCGCATCGGGAATCCGCCGCCGTCACGCTGAAAATCGCGTCCGACTTCGCCAATCGCCTGCTCAAGTTCCACGGCGAGGGCGAACTGGGCCGCGCGGCCTGATTTTTGGCGACATGAAATAAAATGCATATAGGGCTGGACAGGCCCGAAATCCGGAAATATTGTGCATATCATCCCGAGACCCGCCGAGACCTGAAAATGGCTGCCGAAGACAGAAAACTTAGCCGCTCCGCACGCTACATCGATTTCCAGACCGAGCCGCCGAAGTACCGGCACTGGAAGCTCGATGTTGCGGGCGATGTCGCCACGCTGACGATGGATGTCGACGAGAACGGCGGGCTGTTCGAGGGCTATCTGCTCAAGCTGAACTCCTACGATCTCGGTGTCGACATCGAACTCGCCGATGCCGTGCAGCGTCTGCGCTTCGAGCATCCGCAAGTGAAAGTCGTGCTGCTGCGCTCGGGCAAGAACCGCGTGTTCTGTGCCGGCGCGAATATCCGCATGCTCGCGGGATCGACGCACGCGCATAAAGTGAACTTCTGCAAATTCACCAATGAGACGCGCAACGGCCTCGAAGACTCGTCGGAAAATTCCGGCCAGACGTTCATCACCGTGGTGAACGGCACGGCGGCCGGCGGCGGTTACGAACTCGCGCTGGCGACCGATCACATCATCATGGCGGACGATGGCGCGGCTGCGGTTGCGCTGCCTGAAGTGCCGCTGCTCGCGGTGCTGCCCGGCACCGGCGGTCTTACGCGCGTCGTGGACAAGCGCAAGGTGCGCCGGGACCACGCGGACTTCTTCTGCACCATCGAGGAAGGCATCAAGGGCAAGCGCGCGGTGCAGTGGCGCTTGGTCGATGAGATTGTCTCGAACTCGAAGCTCGAAGCGAAAGTCGCCGAGCGCGCCAAGGAATTCGCCGCGAAGTCGAAACGCGCGGGCGAGAAGGGCATCAAGCTCAATCCGCTGAAGCGCGAATTCACCGACGACGGCGTGAAGTATGAATTCGTCAATGTCGAGATCGACCGCGACAAGCGGATCGCAACCCTCACCATCAAGACGCCGGAATCCGATCCGCCGAAGGACGCGGCTGCATTGGCGGCACTCGGCGACGGGTTCTGGCCGCTGCAAGTCGCGCGCGAACTCGACGATGCGATCCTGCATCTGCGCATCAACGAATTGCAGCTGGCGATGTTCGTGTTCAAGTCGGTCGGCGAACGCGCGCGCGTGCTGGCTTACGATGCGTTTCTCGACGCGAACAAGTCAAACTGGCTTGTCAACGAGATCAATCATTACTGGAAGCGTGTGCTCAAGCGCGTCGATGTCACCTCGCGCACGCTGGTGACGCTGGTCGAGCCTGGTTCGTGCTTCGCCGGCACACTCGCTGAACTCGTTTTTGCATCCGACCGCAGCTACATGCTGATCGGCCAGATTCAGGGCGACAACCGCCCGCCCGCCGAGATCGTGCTCACCGCGCAGAATTTCGGACCCTATCCGATGAGCCACGGCCTCACGCGGCTTGAGTCGCGCTTTCAGGCCGATCCGTCCGATCTCGAAACCGCGAAAGCAAAAACCGGCGAGGCACTCGACGCCGAAGCCGCAGAAGAACTGGGCCTCGTCACCTTTGCGCTCGACGACATCGACTGGGAAGATGAAGTGCGCGTGTTCTTCGAGGAGCGCACATCGTTCTCGCCGGACAGTCTCACCGGCATGGAAGCGAACCTGCGCTTTGTCGGGCCCGAGACGATGGAATCGAAAATCTTTTCGCGCCTGACTGCCTGGCAGAACTGGATCTTCCAGCGGCCCAATGCGGTCGGCGAAGAAGGCGCGCTGTTGCGTTACGGCACCGGCGTCAAAGCGAATTTCGACATGACAAGGGTGTGATCATGAGTGGCGTCATCCTGAGGTGCGAGCGCTTGCGAGCCTCGAAGGATGAGCGCCGGAGAATCAGCCGTCGCCCTTCGAGGCTTCGGCGCAAAGAGCGCCTCGCACCTCAGGGTGACGGCAGCAACGTAGAGTTTGGAGACCGCCAATGAACATCATGAACGTCGATTACACGACGAAGATTCCGAACAACGTCAATCTCTCCGAAGACCGCCAGGTGCTGAAGGCGCTGGAAGGCTGGCATCCCGGTTATCTCGACTGGTGGAACGACATGGGACCGGAAGGTTTTCAGGAGTCGCTTGTCTATCTGCGCACCGCCGTGAGCGTCGATCCGAAGGGCTGGGCGAAATTCGATTACGTCAAGATGCCGGAATATCGCTGGGGCGTACTGCTTGCGCCGCAGGACGAACAGCGTCTTGTGAATTTCGGTCAGCACAAGGGCGACAAGGCATGGCAGGAAGTGCCGGGCGAATATCGCGCGATGCTTCGGCGGCTGGTCGTCATTCAGGGCGACACCGAGCCTGCATCGGTCGAACAGCAGCGTCATCTGGGAAAAACCGCGCCGTCGCTCTACGACATGCGCAATCTGTTTCAGGTCAATGTCGAGGAAGGCCGTCACCTCTGGGCGATGGTGTATCTGCTGCAAAAATATTTCGGCCGCGACGGCCGCGAGGAGGCCGACGATCTGCTGCGCCGCCGTTCGGGCGACGCGGATGCACCGCGCATGCTGGGCGCGTTCAACGAAGCCACTCCCGACTGGCTGTCGTTCTTCATGTTCACGTTCTTCACCGATCGCGACGGCAAGATGCAGCTCGAATCGCTGGCGCAGTCCGGCTTCGATCCCTTGTCGCGCACCTGCCGCTTCATGCTGACCGAAGAAGCGCATCACATGTTCGTCGGCGAGACCGGTGTCAGCCGCGTGCTTCAGCGCACCTGCGAGGCGATGAAGGCTACGGGCATCGAGGATCCGAACGAGATCGAAAAGGTCCGCGCGCTCGGCGTCATTGACCTTCCGACCATGCAGAAGAAGATGAACCTGCATTACTCGCTGTCATTGGACCTCTTTGGATCGGAAGTCTCGACCAATGCGGCGAATTTCTACAACGCGGGCCTCAAGGGCCGCTTCATGGAGACCAAGATCGACGACGATCATCGCCTGACCGACGATCATTATAAAGTGCTCAAGATGGTCGACGGCAAGATCACGCTGGTCGACGAGCCTGCGCTGACCGCGCTCAACATGCGGCTGCGCGACGATTATACCGAAGACTGCGCCAAGGGCGTCGAACGCTGGAACAAGGTGATCGAAAAGACCGGCGTGAACTTCCGCCTCGAATTGCCGCATACCGCCTTCCATCGCCAGATTGGCGAGTTCGCCAATGTGCATGCGACGCCGAAGGGCGTACTGCTCAGCGACGGCGACTGGGCCAAGGCGAAGGACGATTATCTGCCGTCCGCAGCCGACGGCGATTTCATTTCGTCGCTGATGACGCCGGTGAACGAGCCGGGCAAGTTCGCGAACTGGATTTCGCCGCCGAAGATGGGCATCGACAACAAGCCCGGCGACTTTGAATATGTGAAGATCGAAGCGGCGTGAGAATGCCGCAGCCCATCGAGCTTCATCCTGAGGAGGCCGGCGTGGCCGGCCGTCTCGAAGGACGAGGCTCGATCATCGCGCAGAGCATCTCATGGTTCGAGACGCCGCAGGCGCGGCTCCTCACCATGAGGCGCAGGTAAAAGCCATGAACGCACCGGCAACCGAACTTCTCAAGCAGCATCTCATCGATCCGGAAATATGCATTCGCTGCAACACCTGCGAAGAGACATGTCCGGTCGATGCGGTGACGCATGACGGCAACAACTATGTCGTGGATGCGTCGATCTGCAATCACTGCATGGATTGCATTTCGCCTTGTCCCACAGGCTCGATCGACAATTGGCGCGTGGTCGCGAAGGCCTACACACTCGACGAGCAGTTCTCCTGGGGCGAATTGCCGAAGCAGGAAGAGATCGTCGCCGACAAGGCGGCGGGAGGCGCGGTCGAAGCCATCGAAGATGAAGTTGCAAAACTTCTCGAAGAGGCGCGCAAGGGGCTGGGCGGTAAGCCGGTCGCGCCGCATTCGGCCAGCAAGCCGACGGTCAATCTTTTCAATCGCAGCAAGCCCGCGATTGCGACAGTCACCGGAAATTTCCGGCTGACGGACGCGCAATCCGATTCCGATGTGCGTCACATCATTCTCGACTTCGGCGATCAGAAATTTCCGGTGCTGGAAGGCCAGAGCATCGGCATCGTCGCGCCGGGCAGCGACGCCAATGGAAAACCTCATGTCGCGCGGCTCTATTCGGTTGCAAGTTCGCGCGACGGCGAGAAGCCGAATGCCAACAATCTCGCGCTCACGGTGAAACGCGAGGACAAGGGTGTGTGCTCGAATTATCTGTGCGATCTGCCGCGCGGCGCGAAGGTCGAAGTGACGGGTCCGTTCGGCGCGACGTTCCTGATGCCGGACGATGCCACGGCGAACATCATCATGATCTGCACGGGCACGGGCTCGGCACCGTTTCGCGGATTTACTGAACGGCGCCGCCGCGCGATGCCGGATGCATCGGGACGCTTGTTGCTGTTCTTCGGCGCGCGGCGTCCGGAAGAACTTCCTTACTTTGGTCCGTTGCAGAAAGTGCCGGACAAGCTGCTGGGGAAATATTTCTGCTATTCGCGCGTGCCGAATGAGCCGCGCGTCTATGTGCAGGACCGCATTCGCTCGGAGGCGGCGCAGATCGCGAAACTGCTCGGCGATGCAAAGACGCACATCTATATCTGCGGGCTTAAAGGCATGGAAAGCGGCGTCGATGAAGCGTTTGCCGATGCATGCCGGGGGGCATCGCTCGATTGGGCGGCGCTCAAGCCAGCGATGCGCGAGAGCGGGCGCTATCATGTGGAGACGTATTGAACGTACTAGATGTTCTTCCGTCGTCCCCGCGAAGGCGGGGACCCACAATCCCTGAATTCAACTTGGGATAAGGAAGAAGCCGACATCTTACTTGAACACTCACGATAGTGGTTATGGGTCCCCGCCTACGCGGGGACCACAAGATGACGGCTTCGTTTCAAGCGACGGTCTCAATCCGGCTGCGTATCCAATAGCTGCGTGCTCTCCGGCAGTTTCAGCCATTCATGCCGGCGCGAGGCCCAGAATAAAATCTGCGGCGGCGCGAAAGACGAATCCTCGAAACATCCCGCAGACACGATCGCTTCCTCCGGCATGTTCTGAAACAGCGAGAACACCGTCGCGCCGCAGGTCGGGCAGAAGTGACCTTCGGTCCAGTTGCCGGATTCGCCGGTCTCGCGATAGGCCGTGTGATTGCCGGAAATTTTCAGTGCGGCTGTCTTGAATTGTCCGGCATAGCTGAACGCGCTGCCGCTGCCGCGCTGACACTTCTTGCAGCTGCATGCGTAGACGCCGGACGGCTCGCCTTCGACCTCGACCGATAATTGTCCGCAGACGCAGCGCGCGGTTCGCGTCATTCGCCCGCCACCGGCAGGCTGAGATTGGCGTAGACGATGCCGCCGTCGACCGCGATGGAATTGCCGACGACGTAGTCACCTGCACGAGACGCGAGCCAGATTGCGATGCCCGCCATGTCTTCCGGCCGGCCGATGCGCTTGTTGGGAATCCGCTTGGCAACTTCGTTGCCGTGATCGCGCGCCGCCGTGTTCATGTCGGACTCGAATGCGCCGGGGCAGATCGCGGTGACGTTGATGTTGTCCTTGATGAGCTTCGCTGCCATGCGCCGCGTCAGGTGAATCACCGCCGCTTTGCTGGCCTGGTAGGAGTAGGTCTCAAGCGGATTGACGGAGAGGCCGTCGATGGAGGCGATGTTGATGACCTTGCCGGGCTTGTCTTTCGTGGCAGCGGCACGCAGCGGTTTCGCCAGCGCCTTGGTCAGAAAGAACAGCGACTTGACGTTGAGATTCATCACCTTGTCCCAGCCCTGCTCCGGGAATTCGTCGAAGTTCGCGCCCCATGCCGCACCCGCATTGTTGACGAGAATGTCGAGCTTCGGCTCGCGCTTTGAAATTTCCTCCGCGAGCTTGTTGCAGCCCTCGACCGTGGACATGTCGATGGGCAGCGCGATGCATTCGCCCTTGTAGAGCTTGGTCAGTTCTTTCGCGGTCTCTTCGCAAGGCCCGGCCTTGCGCGCGGTGATGTAAACCTTCGCGCAACCGTAGGCGAGAAATCCGCCCGCGATCATCTTGCCGATGCCGCGCGAGCCGCCGGTGACGAGCGCGACGCGGCCGTCCAGCGAAAACATTTTTTCAAACATTGAAAGCCTCCCTGAAATCTAACTCTAGGTTAGAGCCAGCAGGGAAGGCCAAGTCAAGGAAGCATTGATTGCCGATTTCGCTGTGCGGTCAGGCCGCATCCACCTTGCGAAAGCCGTTCCACATCGCGGTCGCCGCGCCGGAGGTGAGCACCGAAAGGAAACGCTCATTCTGGTAATTGCCGTTGAGCGAAATGCGCGGCAGAGCGGTGAGGTGCGTGGCGTTTTCGGCGAACACCATGCCGGGGCGTGTGGTGACGGCGGTTTTGAATCCGATGTTTCTCGCAATTTCAAACTCGCGCGACGCGGCGGCGGATTTGTCGCCGTAGGGATAGGCGAAATGCAGCACGGGTTTGCGCAATTGAGCTTCGATCCGTTCCTTGCTCACGCGCATCTCGTGCTCTGCGTCCGTCTGCGTTTCACGCGCGAGATTGCAATGGCTGATCGTATGCGCGCCGATGGTCACAAGCGGGTCGGCGGCAAACGGTTTCAATTTGTCCCACGACATGCACAGCTCGCGGGCGATGCTCGCGTCATCGACATTATACCTGGCGCAGAGCGACGATACCGCGTTCTGCACCTGCGTATCGTCCGGCAGGCCGCGAAGCCAGTCGTGAATGCGCGAAAATGCGGCCTGCTTGGCTTCGGCGTCGCGCATGTCGAAGTGAACGTTTGTGCCGCCGATCTCGACATCGATTTCATCGGTCGCTGCAATCAGTCTTTCCAGCGCAACCCACCATAGCCGTCCGGTGCCGTCGGCGAAACCGCTCGCGACATAGACGGTCATCGGCGCGTTGTGCTTTTGCATCACGGCCAATGCATGATCGCGGTTGTCGCGGTAGCCGTCGTCGAAGGTGAAGCAGGCGAAGCGCCGCGCGAAGTCATGTTCGGCAAGACGCCGGTGCGCCTCGTCGAGAGAGACGATGTCGATGTCCTGCGCGCGGACATGATCGAGAACGGCGCTGAGGAAATCGGGCGTGATGTCGAGATGGCGATTGGGCTGGAACAAATCGCCGCGGGCTGGCCGCACATGATGCAGCATGAAAATCGTGCCAACGCCTGCCAGCAGCGGCCGCAGCATCCGATGCGCGCCCGTATAATAGAGTGCGTCGAAACCCGCTCTGATGACGTTGTCGCGCAGCTGTTTCATGGCGTTCGGGATGCGTTTCCGGACGTTCCGGTTTCGCAGAAACGGCTGAACAAACGGTTATTGGCGCCCCGCAATAAGGCCGCTGACAGGCTCAAATCATTTCGCGTTTGACACTCTCAAAAGGGTTTGTTTTGTCTGTGCCCGGTCGGGTAAAGGACGGAAATGAGCCGTTTATTCAGTTGGATGCGGAAATGGTGGCCGGGGCTGATCCCTTTGGCCGTCCTCTGGATTGCAGCCATCTGGGGGTCCACCGCACCGATCGAGGCGGACCTCTCCGCCCGCACGCTCGCCGAACTCAAGGATACCGTTCTGGACAAGACCCAGGTGTCCGCGTCGGGGCGGGATGTGCGCCTGTCTGCCGAGGCGTTTTCCGAGGAAGGCCGCCACAGCGCGGTGTCGCAGGCCGAAAGCGTGCCCGGTGTGCGTCTCGTCGATGACGACACCCGCCTTATTGCTGCAGCGAAGCCTTTCATCTGGCTGGCCGAGCGCGATGTCGTGCGCGTGACGCTCTACGGCAACGTGCCGTTCCCCGCGACCAAGGCGCGGCTTTTCGACGCCGCGCGCGCGATGGCCGGCAACACCGAAGTCGTGGACAAGACCGGAATGGCGCGGGGCGCACCGCCGCGATTTGAAAACGCGGCCGCGCTTCTGGTCGAGCAGGTCGGCAAGCTGAAAGAAGGCAAGGTCTGGCTCAGCGACACCACGGTCAATCTCAACGGCATGGCGCGCGAACTCGGCTATCGCGAATCCATCCTCGCGGCGCTGAAGAATCTGCCCGAAGGTTACACCATAGGCGAAAACGCCATCCGCGCGCCGCTCTATGTCTTCACCGCCAACAAGGATCCGGTCGGCAACACCGTCACGCTCGGCGGTTACGTGCCCGACAACAACGCCCATGCGGCGATCGTGGCGGCGGTGGGCCGGAAATTTTTCAATGAGAAGGTCGTCGATAATCTGAAAGCGAGCGCGGGCGCGCCGCAGGGATTCCAGCAGGCGGCGATCCAGGCGCTCGGCGCCTTGTCGCGCGTGTCGACCGGCTCGCTGTCGCTGTCGGACAAAGAGGTGAAGCTGTCGGGCGATGCGCTGTTCGATGTCGCAGCCCAACAGATTCGCGACGGCCTCGGCGGCGAACTGCCGCAGGGCTGGAAGCTCACCGCCGACGTTTCGGTCAAGCCGAGCGCGAGCCCGGTCGATTCCACGGTCTGCCAGCAATTGTTCTCCGAACTTCTCGACAAGGCGCGCATCCGCTTCGAGTCCGGCAAGGCGAACATCGATCAGGATTCGCGCGGGCTGCTCGACCGGCTGATTGCAACGGCGCTGCGCTGCCCGACTGCCAATATCGAAGTCGCAGGCCACACCGACAGCGACGGCGATGCTGCGGCCAACATGTCGCTGTCGGAAAAGCGCGCGCAGGCGGTTGCCGATTATCTGGTTCAGGCCGGGTTGCCGAATACGCGGCTGAAGGCCGTCGGCTACGGCAGCACGAAGCCGGTCGCATCCAATGACGACGACGAAGGCAAGGCGAAAAACCGCCGCATCGATTTCGTGGTGAAGTGAGGACGCATGTTTTATCTCGCCGCATTTAACTGGAGCTGGTTGCTGCTCGCGGCGCTGTGCGGCTTTGCGATGGGCTGGGTGTCGGTGGTCCAGCGCGGGCTTGGTTTTTCGGATCAGACGATGAAAAAAAGCGCCGTGCTGCTCGGCGCCCTTATTCTCGTGTCGCTGCTGCGGCTCGTTCCGGGTCGTCCCGGATACTGGCTCGATCTCGGTCTTGTCATGTTCGCCGTCTATCTTGCCGGCTGTACCGCCGGCGCGTGGCTGCGCGCGCTGGTCGTGTCGCGCCTGATGCCGCCCAGATAGGTCAATAGTCGCGCCTATTGCAGTTTAAATCGGCGATCCTGCCCTCGCGACTGCGGACGGGGTCTGCTAGGAAACAGGACGAGATGGTTCGAGGACGGGGATGATCGAGAAAATACGCGGGATGATCGCGTTCGCGCGCGAGAAAAACATCCTGCACAAGATCGGCGTGGCGATCAGTCTCACCATTATCGCGGTGGCGGGATACGTCCTCTATGAGATGCTCAAGAATCTCAATTTCTCGGAAGTCGTGCAGGCGATGCGCAACACGCCGCCGCAGTCGATTCTGCTGGCGGGCCTGTGCGTCGCTGCCGGATATTTCACGCTGACGTTCTACGATCTGTTTGCGTTGCGCACGATCGGCAAGAACGACGTGCCGTATCGCATCGCCGCCTTCGCCGCCTTCACTTCCTATTCGGTTGGGCACAATGTCGGCGCCAGCGTGCTGACCGGCGGTGCCGTGCGTTATCGCGTCTATTCGGCGTATGGACTGAACGCGATCGATGTTGCGAAAATCTGTTTTCTGGCAGGGCTGACGTTCTGGCTCGGCAACGCGGCCGTGCTCGGTCTCGGCGTCGCCTACCATCCGGACGCCGCGTCCTCGATCGATCACCTGCCGCATTGGATGAACCGCATCCTCGGTCTGTGCATTATCGCGGGGCTGACGGCTTACGTCGCCTGGGTCTGGAACAGGCCGCGCGTCGTCGGACGCGGCACCTGGACCGTCACCTTGCCCGGCGGTCAACTCACGCTGTTGCAGATCGTCATCGGCATCGTCGATCTGACGTTCTGTTCGCTGGCGATGTATATCCTGATGCCCGCGACGCCCCATGTCGCATTCGTCGTCGTCGCGGTCATCTTCGTGTCGGCGACACTGCTCGGTTTCGCAAGCCACTCGCCCGGCGGTCTCGGCGTGTTCGACGCCGCGATGCTGTATGGCTGTCTGCATTTTCAGAGCGCGTTCGACCGCGAGGAGCTTCTCGCAAGCCTGCTGCTGTTTCGTGTTCTTTATTATTATGTGCCGTTCGCGATTTCGCTGGCGCTGCTGTCGGTGCGCGAATTGCTGATCGGGCTGAAGGCGAAGCGCGTGAAGGCGGCGATCAAGCATCTCGACGATGTGGCGCAGACGGCGCAGACGCCGCCGCGAAAGCCGCGCTCGGCCAGTTGAGGTTTGAAGTTCTCGCGCCAGCGGATCATGTGACACACCGAACGGCGGACTGAATGGCAACGCAACTTTCCTCGTCCGGCACCGAACCCCGCTCCGAAAGCTGGCCCGACCGGCTGCGGCGTTCGGCCATCGTGCTGCTCGGCGGATTGCTGGGGCTGACGGCGGGTGTCGTTTTCGGCGGCCTGACATCGGCGCAGGCGTCGCTGATTTTCCTCTGCATCGTCGCTGCGTCTCTTGTGCCCTGGCGGCTGCGGCAGGACGCGCCGGCGACCGACGATCAGATGGGTTTGCGTCCGGCGGAGACGCCGGTGGTGCAGGCGCTGGTGTCGGGATTGCCGGAAGCCGCCGTGCTGCTCGACCGCGCGGGCCGTGTGCTGCAACTCAATGCGGCGGCGTTGCAGCTTGCCCCCGCTCTACGGCGAAACGAACTGGCGCTGTTCGCACTGCGCTCGCCGGAAATCATCGCGGCGTTGCGTCAGGCGATTGCGACGCGCGAGCCGCAGCGCGCGATGTATGTCGATCGCGTGCCGATCGACCGCTGGATGGAACTGATCGTGACGCCGCTGACTCTGCCGGCGGCCTTCGGCGGCACCGAGTCGTGTCTGTTGATGACATTCCACGACCAGACGCCGCTGCGCCGTGCCGAGGAAATGCGCGCCGACTTCGTCGCCAACGCAAGTCACGAACTGCGCACGCCGCTCGCAGCATTGTCCGGCTTCATCGACACGCTGCAGGGGCAGGCGAAGGACGATCCGAAGGCGCGCGAAAGATTCCTGAGTATCATGCACGCGCAGGCGACGCGCATGGCGCGGCTGATCGACGATCTGTTGTCGCTGTCGCGCGTCGAATTGTCCGCGCATGTGCGCCCCGACGCGCAGATCGATCTCGTGCCGCTGGTGCGTCAGGTGATCGACGGGCTGGAGTCGCTGGCGAAGGAGCGCGGCGTTTCGATCGAAACGCATCTGCCGCAGACGCCGGCCATCATCGCGGGCGACCAGGAAGAACTGCTGCGGCTGTTCGAGAACCTGATCGAGAACGGCCTGAAATACGGCGCGTCCGGCGGCCGTATCGTGATCTCGCTGAATGAAGCGCAGGCGGGCGAGACATCCGAGATGCGTTTCAGCGTGCGCGACTTCGGACCCGGTATCGCGCCCGAACATCTGCCGCGCCTGACCGAACGCTTCTATCGCGTCGACATCGGCGACAGCCGCGCGCAGGGCGGCACGGGGCTTGGCCTGTCGCTGGTCAAGCACATCCTCAACCGCCATCGCGGCCGGCTGATGATCGAGAGTGTTCCCGGACAGGGGGCCACTTTTACCGCCGCTTTTCCACAGACGAAGCCTGCGGCGGACGCATAAAGCTCAACGATTCCGGCCCCTTGCGGCTGTCATATGAGTGTCATCCAGTCATCATAAAAGCTGCATGCGCGGTCCTTAAACGCCGCGGTGAGCGCATTCGGGCGCATCGGCGCTTCGCTCACAAACATTGGAGATTCGGATGAACGTCCTCAAAACAATCGTCGCTGCTGGCCTTGTCGCCGCATCGACGTCGGCATTTGCCGCAGACATCACCGGCGCGGGCGCGACCTTCCCGTTCCCGATCTACTCGAAATGGGCTGACGCCTACAAGAAAGAGACCGGCAACGGCCTGAACTATCAGTCGATCGGCTCCGGCGGCGGTATCAAGCAGATCCAGGCCAAGACCGTGACCTTCGGCGCGACCGACATGCCGCTCAAGGCCGAGCAGCTCGACAAGGACGGCTTCTCGCAGTGGCCGATGGTGATGGGCGCGATCGTTCCGGTCGTGAACCTCGACGGCATCAAGCCGGGCGAACTCACCTTCGACGGCAAGACGCTGGCCGACATCTATCTCGGGAAGATCACCAAGTGGGACGACGCCGCGATCAAGAAGCTCAATCCGAGCGCGAAACTTCCGTCGGAAGCCATCACGGTCGTCCGCCGTTCGGACGGTTCGGGCACTACCTTCAATTTCACCAACTATCTCTCCAAGACCAGCGACGAGTGGAAGTCGAAGGTCGGCGAGGGCACCGCTGTCGAGTGGCCTGTCGGCGTCGGCGCCAAGGGCAATGAAGGCGTTGCCGGCAATATCAGCCAGACCAAGAACGCGATCGGTTATGTCGAGTATGCTTACGCCAAGCAGAACAAGCTGACCTACACCGCGATGGTGAACTCGGCCGGCAAGACCGTGCAGCCGACCGTTGCGGCCTTCCAGGCTGCTGCGTCGAACGCCGACTGGTCGAAGGCTCCGGGCTATTACCTGATCCTCACCAACCAGCCGGGCGAAGCCTCCTGGCCGATCACGGCTGCGACCTTCATCCTGATGTACAAGGAGCCGGTCGATAAGGCGGCGTCGGCGGAAGCCATCAAGTTCTTCAAATGGTCGTTCGAGAAGGGCGGCAAGATGGCTGAAGAACTCGACTACATCCCGATGCCTTCCTCGGTCGTCAAGCAGATCGAAAAGACCTGGTCGGCAGACATCAAGAGCTAAGACGTTCTGGAGCGGCGTTCGCGCCGCTCCAGTCTCGCGGCGTCATTGCGAGGAGCCAATAGCGCGTTTACGCGCGTCTTCGACGCACTATGGCGACGAAGCAATCCATCTCGGAAGTAAAGACTGGATTGCTTCGCTTCGCTCGCAATGACGCTTTTTGAACTTCCGGCTTGAGATTTGCGTTAGTATTCGAATATAGGGGCTGGGCGTGGCAGATATGGCGGTTCAGGGCGTGTCGATCGAATCTGCGGCCGGACCTTACGATCGCGCCAAGGCCCTCAGCGCATTCAAGTTCGGCGACAAGGCGTTCTACTGGACCACGCGCCTGAGCGCGATTTCGGTTCTCCTCATCCTCGGCGGCATCATTCTCTCGCTCATCGCAGGCGCATGGCCCGCGATCCGGCAATACGGCTTTGAATTTCTCACCACGCTGCGCTGGGCGCCGTCCGCCGATCCGCCGGTGCTGGGCGCGCTCGGCCCGATATACGGCACGCTGGTGACGTCGTTCATCGCGATGCTGATCGCCATTCCGGTCGGTCTGGGCATCGCGATCTTCCTCACCGAACTGTGCCCGCAATGGCTGCGCCGTCCGATCGGCATGGCGGTCGAACTTCTCGCCGGCATTCCCTCGATCATCTACGGCATGTGGGGCTTCTTCGTGCTCGGCCCGTTCCTCGCCGGAACCTTTCAGCCCTTCATGATCAAGCTGTTCGCCGATATTCCGCTGCTGAACACGATCTTCGCCGGCCCGCCGTCCTATCTCAGCCTGTTCAATGCGTCGCTGGTGCTGGCGATCATGGTGCTGCCGTTCATCACCTCGATTTCGGTGGACGTGTTCAAGACGGTGCCGCCGGTCTTGAAGGAAGCTGCCTACGGCGTCGGCTGCACGACTTGGGAAGTCGTCAAGAATGTCGTCATTCCCTACACCCGTGTCGGCGTGATCGGCGGCATCATGCTGGCGCTCGGCCGCGCGCTCGGCGAGACGATGGCTGTCACCTTCATCATCGGCAACTCGTTCCGCATCAACGGCTCGATCTTCGCGCCGGGCACCACGATCTCGGCGGCGATTGCATCCGAGTTCGCGGAAAGCGACGGACTGCATCAGTCCGGCCTGATTCTGCTCGGCCTGCTGCTCTTTATCCTGACGTTCTTCGTGCTGGCCGCTGCGCGCATCATGCTGTCGCGGCTCGAGAAGAAGGCGGGCAACTAAGATGACCGACACCGCCATTGCCGCACCCAACCGCGACATCAACGCCATTTATAGCGGGCGCAAGCGCAAGGACGTGGTGATCCGCGCGCTGTGCATCGGCGCCGCGCTGTTCGGCGTCACATGGCTCGCGCTGATCCTGTTCACGCTCCTCGTCAACGGATTGTCGGGTCTTCACCTTCAGATCTTCACCGAGAATACGCCGCCGCCCGGTTCGGACGAGGGCGGATTGAAAAACGCAATCGTCGGCTCGATTATCATGACGGTGATCGGCGTCGGCATCGGCGCGCCGCTCGGCCTGTTCGCGGGAACGTATCTCGCCGAATACGGCAAGCACGACAAACTCACGGAAGTGATCCGCTTCATCAACGGCATTCTGTTGAGCGCGCCGTCGATCATCATCGGCCTGTTCGTATACGGCGCCATCGTGGTGCCGATGGGCGGCTTTTCGGCTCTCGCCGGTTCGCTTGCGCTGGCTGTGATCGTCATTCCCGTCGTGGTGCGGACCACCGAAGACATGCTGGCGCTGGTGCCGAACCCGCTGCGTGAAGCCGCAACCGCGCTCGGACTTCCAAGATCATTGGTGATCCGCCGCATCGCCTATCGTGCCGCGCGTGCCGGTCTCATCACCGGCGTCTTGCTCGCGACCGCGCGTGTCGCCGGCGAGACCGCGCCATTATTGTTCACCGCGCTCAGCAATCAGTTCTTCAGCCTCGATCTGACCAAGACGATGGCGAACCTGCCGGTGACGATCAACAATTTCGTGCAAAGCCCCTATGCCTACTGGAAGCAGCTCGCATGGAGCGGCGCGCTTCTCATCACCCTGACCGTACTGGCCCTGAATATTGGCGCGCGCATCCTCGGCGCCGAGAGGAAGAAATCATGAGTGAGTTGTCAGTCAACGTCGAACTGCCGCGCGGCCACATGCCGCCGATGGCGGGCGCCGCGCACGAAGCGCGTGCGAAAGTCACCGCGCGCGACCTCAACTTCTACTACAACGATTTTCACGCGCTGAAGCACATCAACATCGCGCTCGGCGAAAACCGCGTTACGGCCTTTATCGGCCCGTCGGGCTGCGGCAAGTCCACGCTGCTGCGTATTTTCAACCGGATGTACGATCTCTATCCGGGCCAGCGCGCGGAAGGTCAGCTGCTGCTCGACACGACCAACATTCTCGATCCGAAGCTCGATCTCAATCTGCTGCGCGCGCGCGTCGGCATGGTGTTCCAGAAGCCGACGCCGTTTCCGATGACGATCTACGAGAACATCGCGTTCGGCATCCGCCTCTATGAAAAAATCTCGAAATCCGAGATGGATGGCCGTGTCGAGCAGGCATTGCGCGGTGGCGCGCTGTGGAATGAGGTGAAAGACAAGTTGAATGCCTCAGGATTGAGCTTATCTGGCGGTCAGCAGCAGCGCCTGTGCATCGCCCGCACCGTCGCCGTCCGTCCCGAAGTCATTCTGTTCGACGAGCCGTGCTCGGCGCTCGATCCGATCTCGACCGCGAAAGTCGAGGAACTGATTACGGAATTGAAGGAAAACTACACGATCGCCATCGTCACGCATAACATGCAGCAGGCGGCGCGCGTGTCCGACAAGACAGCCTTCATGTATCTCGGCGAACTGGTCGAGTTCGACGAGACCACGAAGATTTTCACGTCGCCGAAGGATCGGCGGACGCAGGACTACATCACCGGCCGGTTCGGCTGAGGGAGCAATCATCATGGCATCCGAACATACAGCCAAGGCATTCGACGAAGACCTCCAGGAATTGACGCGGCTGGTCGCCGAGATGGGCGGCCTCGCGGAGCGGCAGATCGTGGATTCGGTCGACGCGTTGATCCGGCGCGACATCGCGCTCGGCAAGCGCGTGGTGGCGGCCGACCTCGAACTCGACAAGTTGCAGCACCTCATCGAGGAGCGTGCGGTGCTTACCATTGCGCGCCGCCAGCCGATGGCGGTGGATTTGCGTGAGATCGTCGGCGCGATGCGCGTGGCGGCCGATCTCGAGCGCATCGGCGACCTGTCGAAGAACATCGGCAAGCGCGTCTCGCAGCTCGACGGCGACTTCCATCCGCTGAAACTGATCCGCGGCCTCGAACACATGACCGACCTCGTGCAGAGCCAGGTCAAATCCGTGCTCGATGCCTACGCCGCGCACGATCTGCCGGCCGCGATGCAGGTGTGGAAGGGCGACGAGGAGGTAGACGCGATCTGTACCTCGCTGTTCCGCGAATTGCTGACTTATATGATGGAAGATCCGCGCAATATCGGGTTCTGTATCCATCTGATGTTCGTGGCGAAGAATATCGAGCGCATCGGCGATCATGCGACGAATATCGCCGAAACCGTGTTCTATATGATCGAAGGCCAGCAGATGCTGGATCAGCGTCCGAAGGGCGACATGACGGCGTTCGCGACCGCGGCGTCGGGGAATTGATTTGACGGATTTGATCCGTCATTGCGAGCGAAGCGAAGCAATCCATCTCTTTACCAAAAGTGGATTGCTTCGTCGCTAACGCTCCTCGCAATGACGGCCGTATCGAGGACCAAAATATGAGCGCGCGAATTCTGGTGGTGGAAGACGAAGAGGCGCTGACCACGCTGCTTCGCTACAATCTCGATGCCGAAGGCTACGACGTCGAGACCGTGATGCGCGGCGACGATGCCGACACGCGGCTGAAGGAGAATGTGCCCGACCTGATCGTGCTCGACTGGATGCTGCCGGGCCTTTCAGGGATCGAACTGTGCCGAAGATTGCGCGCACGGCCGGAAACCAAGCAGGTGCCGATCATCATGCTCACCGCGCGCGGCGAGGAGAGCGAGCGCGTGCGCGGGCTTGCGACCGGCGCGGACGACTACATCGTCAAGCCGTTTTCCGTTCCGGAACTTCTCGCGCGCGTGAAGGGCCTGCTGCGCCGCGCCGCGCCGGAGCGTCTCGCCACAGTACTCACCTTCGGCGACATCGAACTGGATCGCGATCGCCGCCGCGTCGCGCGCTCAGGGCGACCTATCGATCTCGGCCCGACCGAATATCGCCTGCTGGAATTTTTCCTCGAACATCCGGGCCGCGTGTTCACGCGGGAGCAATTATTGGACGGCGTGTGGGGCCGCGACATCTATATCGACGAGCGCACGGTGGACGTTCACATCGGACGCTTGCGGAAAGTTCTGAACGCCGACAGCGATTCCGATCCGATCCGCACCGTGCGCGGCGCGGGCTACGCGCTCGACGACAGATTTGCGAAGGCGGCGGAGTAGCGCCAGCCGCGTGAGCGCGCTGTCACGTTTCCGCCATTCGATTCCAAGTCGGTCAGAATTTCGTAACAAAAAAGCCTCTTCGCATGGGAAGAGGCTTTTTCTGTTGTGAGGTGAGACGGTTAGATCATTTTCCGTTCGGATTCCGGCGCCTGCGGTCGGAGGCCGGCTGATACGCCACGCGCGAGTGGTGCGCGCAGTAGGGAAGGCTCTCCAGCGCCTTGCCGCCGCAGAAAAAGAAATCCGGGCTCGACGGATCGCCGACCGGCCAGTGGCAGGTGGACTCGTTCAGTTGCAGAAGATTGAGCCGCTGACTCATCGGTACGACGTTGTCGTAGGCGATCGGATCCGGCTCGGCTTCGACCTCAAAGGCTTGAGCCAGCGCGGTATTTCCGCGCGACACCGGGCGGCTGATCCGCATCATGTGCTGCGCGGGGCGAACTTTGCGCGGCCGCGGCGCCGATGAGGAGGGGCTTTTGGCACGGCCCGACAGGCCGAGGCGGTGGACTTTGCCGATCACCGCGTTGCGGGTGATGTTGCCCAGTTCCGCTGCGATCTGGCTGGCCGACAGACCGGCCTCCCAGAGCTTCTTGAGTTGTTCAACGCGATCGTCGGTCCACCCTGCTGCCGTCATCGCCTGTTCCTTTTGTCTCGCGCCGGCTGTTTTCGACCCGGCGTCGCAACCCGAAAATCTCAATCGGCGGAATCCTTTGGAATCCTTCCGCGCTCGCCGGCCGCGCTTTCCGCAGCCGGGCGTTTACGCCTCACACAGAACCATCGAGATTTAGAACCGCCGCACGATATGTCGTACCCGACAATTAAAATGCTACAATATGCCGTGACTCACGCGCAAGAGTCGGGCTCCGCAAGTCCACATGTTCCAGCTTTTCAAGCAGCCAAATCCGCTTTTTCTGAGTCTTGCCGCGAAGCGAGGGGCGCGGCAAAAAGTTAAGTCCCTGAAATACGGACTCATTCCGGCCTTCGCGGCGGCTTCACAATTCTTCAGGGCCGCGGTGTTATGTTGACAGTCGAGGTTCCGACAATACAATCATTGTCACGTGCCGCCTTTCCGGGCGGCACATTTTGTTTCCGGGCAGGCATTTGAACGGATTGCGCTTTTGCGCTTCCCGATGCTGTCGGCCCATTGATCTCGATCAGGTCGTCATGAGCCAGAGCGCCAAGTCGCATAGCGAAAACCACATGCTGCCCGTGTTCGCGCGGGCCGACGTTGCGTTCGAGCGCGGCGAGGGCGTGTGGCTGATCGCAACCAACGGCGACCGCTATCTCGATTTCACCAGCGGCGTTGCGGTGAACGCGCTTGGTCACGCGCATCCGCATCTCGTCAAGGCGCTCCAAGAGCAGGCCGCGAAGCTGTGGCACGTCTCCAATCTGTTCCGGATCCCCGAAGGCGAAAGGCTCGCGAACCGCTTGTGCGAGGTGAGTTTCGCGGACGTGGCATTCTTCTGCAATTCCGGCGCCGAGGCGATGGAAGCCTGCATCAAGATGGCGCGGAAGTTTCAGGCCGCGAATGGAAGACCGGAGCGTTATCGCCTCATCACGTTTCAAGGCGCTTTCCACGGCCGCACGCTTGCAACGATTGCCGCGACCGGTCAGCAAAAATATCTCGAAGGTTTCGGCCCTCCGGTCGATGGCTTCGATCAGGTGCCGCTCGGCGATCTCGAAGCCGTCAAGAAAGCCATAGGCCCGCAAACCGCAGGCATCGTCATCGAGCCGCTGCAAGGCGAGGGCGGCGTGCGCGCACCAGAGCCGGCATTTTTCCGCGCGCTGCGGCAATTGTGCGACGACAACAAGCTCGTTCTGATTTTCGACGAAGTGCAGACCGGTATGGGCCGCACCGGCACGCTGTTCGCGCATGAGCGGCTGGGCGTGACGCCGGACATCATGGCGCTGGCGAAGGCGCTCGGCGGCGGGTTCCCGATGGGCGCGTGTCTTGCCACGTCCGCAGCCGCAGCGGGCATGACGCCGGGCACGCATGGTTCGACCTTCGGGGGCAATCTGCTGGCAATGGCGGCAGGTAATGCGACGCTCGATGTGATGCTTCAGCCGAAGTTTTTCGACAAGGTTCGGCGGGCGTCGTTGCTGTTGAAGCAGAAGCTGGCCTCGATTGTCGATCGCTATCCGGATGTTGTGTCCGAAGTGCGCGGTGAGGGACTTCTCATTGGAATAAAAGCTGTCGTTCCGGCAGCCGACCTGTCGAATGCCCTGCGCGATGAAAAGCTGCTGACGGTCGGCGCAGGTGAGAACGTTGTGCGTCTGTTGCCGCCTTTGATCGTGAACGAGACCGAAATCGAAGATGCGGTGTCACGGCTTGAGCGCGTGTGCGTCAAGCTCTCGAAGGCGCGCGGAGCTGCGTGATGAGCAAGCTGCGTCATTTTCTCGATCTTACCGAGCTGCCGACAGCGGAACTGCGCGCGATTCTCGACGCCAGCGTCGATTTGAAGAAACGCCAGAAGGCCGGAAATCCAGCCAAGCCGCTTGAAGGCAAGACGCTCGCGATGATCTTCGAGCGGCCTTCGACGCGGACGCGCGTGTCGTTCGATGTCGGCATGCGCCAGCTCGGCGGCGAAGCCATCATGTTGACCGGCCAGGAAATGCAGTTGGGCCGCGGCGAGACGATCGCGGATACCGCGCGCGTTCTGTCGCGCTATGTCGATATCATCATGATCCGAATTCTGAATCATGATGCGCTACGTGAACTGGCCGAATATGCGACCGTTCCTGTCATCAACGGTCTCACGCGGCGTTCGCATCCGGGCCAAGTGATGGCGGATGTCATGACGTTTGAAGAACATCGCGGACCGATCAAAGGCCGCACGGTTGCATGGGTCGGCGACGACAATAACGTGCTGGCATCGTGGGCGCACGCGGCGGAGCGTTTTGATTTCAATCTGCGCGTAGCGACACCTCCGGAGCTTGCGCCGAACAAATTGCTCAAGGACTGGATCAAGTCTTCGGGCGCACCGATCATGCTGGGATCGAAGCCTGAAGACGCGGTGAAGAACGCGGATTGCGTCGTCACCGACACGTGGGTTTCGATGGGCGACAAGGACGGCGAGCATCGCCACAATCTTCTGCGGCCCTATCAGGTCAACTCACAACTGATGGAGCTCGCCAAGCCGGACGCGATCTTCATGCACTGTCTGCCCGCGCATCGCGGCGAGGAAGTGACCGATGAAGTGATCGACGGGCCGCAATCGGTGGTCTTCGACGAAGCAGAAAATAGGCTACATGCGCACAAGGGAATTCTTGCCTGGTGCCTCAACGCTGTGGGCTGACGGCCAGTCGTCCCCTTTATTATTTGTCGGACGCTCTTATATAGAGCGCACTCCCAAGCAAGAGACCGCGATGTCATGATTGCCGAGACGCCGATCCGTGCGCCTTCCCAAACGCCTGTTGACGATGCCGTGCTGCCGTTTGAGGTCAGCGCGCTCGACGTGCGGGGCCGCACGACCCGCATGGGGCCGGCGCTCGATGAAATTCTCACCAAGCACGATTATCCCGCGCCTGTCGGCAAGCTGCTTGGCGAAGCGATTGTTCTCACTACGCTGCTCGGCTCGACCCTGAAATTCGATGGACGTTTTATTTTGCAGACACAGACCGATGGGCCGGTGTCGCTGATCGTGATCGACTATCACGCGCCGGATCGTCTGCGCGCCTGTGCCCGCTTCGACGCTAAACGTCTCAAGGCCGGTCAGGATTCGGCGGTATTGCTCGGGCGCGGCCATCTTGCCATGACCATCGATCAGGGCGCGGACATGAGCCGCTATCAGGGACTGGTCGCGCTCGAAGGCGGCAATCTCGAAGACGCCGCGCATGAATATTTTCTGCGTTCCGAACAGATTCCAACGCGCGTGCGGCTCGCTGTCGGTGAAGAATTTCGCGGCGGCGACGGCCCGAAACATCGCTGGCGCGGCGGCGGCATGCTGATGCAGTTCTTACCCAAGGCGCCTGAACGTGCACGGCAGCCGGATCTACATCCGGGCGATGCACCGGAAGGAACAAAGACGCATGTCGTTCCTGATGACGATGCGTGGGCAGAAAGCCAGTCGCTGTTCGGAACGATCGAGGACGTCGAACTGATCGATCCGGATCTGTCGGCGGAGCGATTGCTGTTCAGGCTGTTTCACGAACGTGGAGTTCGCGTTTTCCCGACGCAGCCTTTGCAGGCGAAATGTTCGTGTTCGCGCGAAGCGGTTGCCGGAATGCTGGCCAGCTTCGAGCCGAAGGATCGCGCCGATATGGTCGAGAACGGCAAAGTCGTCGTGACCTGCGAATTCTGTTCTTCGGTCTATGAATTCACACCGGAAGAAGCGGGCGTTGACCGAGGCGGCGAAGCATCAGTTTAGCGTTCGCCGCTGGCCCGGGCTGTCCAGCGAAAACGTCGGAATGTCGATCTCGAACGGCTCGCCCTTATTCGTGACCATTTGATAGCGGCCGGTCATAAATCCCGACGCGGTCGGCAAAGGCACGCCGCTGGTGTATTCGAATCGCTCGCCCGGCGCGAGAATGGGTTGCTCGCCGACAACGCCTTCGCCGCGGACCTCTTGATTGCGCCCGGTTCCGTCCGTGATGATCCAGTGCCTCGTTTTGAGCTGTACGGTTTCATTGCCGGAATTGCGGATGACGATTGTGTAGGTCCAGAAGTAGCGTCCATGTTCCGCCGACGAGCGATCCGGTTGAAAGTTCGGCTCAACCGTGACCTCAATTCCGCGTGTTACAGCGCGATACATGCCACTCGTCCCCGATCTCGCCGCATCATAGCCGTGTTCACTGCGGTTGCGTAGCGATTGCTTTGCTGCCGGGGCGGGCGATTGCCGTTTGCGAGCGTTCCCGAACTTTCGTAAGATTCGTGAAGAATGAAGAACGCCTATTCATGACGATTGCCACGACCGACATCCCCGGCAGAAAGGTTGCCGCAGCCTCATCTGCGAAAGACATCGTCTTGCCGGTTGCGGCGGGTGAACGCGAACTGCGGCTCGATCTGTTTCGCGGCTTCGCGCTCTGGCTGATTTTTATCGACCATCTCCCGACCAACGTGCTGACGTGGTTCACGATCAGAAACTATGGCTTCAGCGATGCGACTGAAATTTTTATCTATATTTCGGGCTATACGGCTGCATTCGTCTATAGCCGCGCGATGCATGACCGCGGTTTTGTGATCGCGAGCGCGCGCATCTTCAAGCGCGTCTGGCAGATCTACGTGGCGCACGTATTCCTCTTCACGATTTATCTCGCCGAAATTTCGTATCTCGCGGCGCGGTTCGATAATCCGCTCTACACCGAGGAAATGGGCATCCTCGATTTTCTCAAGCAGCCCGATGTGATGATCGTGCAGGCGCTGTTGCTCAAGTTCCGCCCGGTCAATATGGACGTGTTGCCGCTCTATATCGTGCTGATGCTGTTTCTGCCGCTGATTTTGTGGCTGATGCAGCGTAAGCCCGATCTGACGCTGGCGCTGTCGGCGGCACTCTACGCGCTGACATGGCAGTTCGATCTTCACCTTGAAGCGTACCCGAACGGATTTTGGGCCTTCAATCCCTATGCGTGGCAGTTGCTGTTTGTGTTCGGCGCATGGTGCGCGCTGGGCGGCGCCAAACGTATGTCGCGCATTCTCGCGTCGCGCGTCACGCTATGGATTTGCATCATCTATCTTCTGTTCGCGTTTGGAGTGACATTGACCTGGTATGTGCCGCGGCTGAATTTTTTCGTGCCGCACTGGCTCGAAAACGTGATGTACCCGATCAACAAGACCGATCTCGACGTGCTTCGCTTCGCGCATTTTCTTGCGCTTGCGGCGATCACGGTGCGCTTTCTGCATCAGGACTGGCCGGGGCTGAAATCGCTCTGGCTCCGCCCGATCATCATGTGCGGTCAGCACTCGCTCGAAATCTTTTGCCTCGGCGTATTTCTGGCTTTCGCCGGTCACTTTATCCTGACTGAGGTGTCGAACAGCGCGTGGATGCACTCGTTCATCAGCATCGCCGGAATTCTTATCATGTCGGCGACGGGATGGCTTTTGACATGGTACAAGGCGGAGGTGAACAAGAGCGGCAAGCGTACCAAGAAGATAGAGAATGATGCGGATTTCGCGGGAGGCGACGCATGAGGAAGGCGTCGATCATTCTGGCGATCGCAATCCTATTCGCGGGTCATCCCGCATTTGCCGAGGAGGATGCCGGATGCACCGTGCCGGCCTATCTCCTGACCACCGAAAGCCAGCTTACGAAAGTCGCCGACGCGATCAAGACGCGCAAGCAGCTTGATATTCTCGTTGTCGGAAGCGGCTCTTCGCTCCTGGCGGGACCTGACGGCGTCGCTGCTTCATATCCCGCGCGGCTTGAAGCATCGCTGCGCGCGAAATTTCCGAATGTGAATGTGCGCGTGACGGCCGATGTCTATGCGAAGAAAACGTCCGAAGAGGTCGCGAGCGTTCTGGCCGAGTCGATCGACAAGCGCCCGCCTGACGCCAGGCCCGCGCTGACGATCTGGCAGACCGGAACAGTGGACGCAATCCGCGGGATCGATCCGGATGATTTTCGCGGTGCCCTCGATACGGGCGTGACGACTCTGCAAAAAGCGGGGACCGACATTCTCATCATGAATCTGCAATACAGCCCCCGCATCGAATCGATGCTCGCGGTTGCGCCATATCTCGATACGATGCGAGTCGTTGCGCAAACGCACGATATTCCGCTGTTCGATAGATTCTCCATCATGCGGCACTGGAGCGATGTCGGCGATTTCGATCTGCTTGGCGCAGTGCACGGCTATGCGATGGCAAAACGGGTCCATGATTGCATCGGTCGCGCGTTATCGACATTTATCGCCGATGCATCGCGGATTAAGCCTGCGGAAGTCCGCTGATGAATCGCGACCGCCAGGTCATTCTGGCTATTGCTGCGTTGGCTGTTATCACGGCGCTCGCAGTCGCTGTTCTGAGCCCGCCATCTGTACCGGAGACGTTTTCCGGAATTTTACGTGTTTCGTCTGAAGAGTCTTCTCTTGGCGATCCTGACACGGCGCCGAAGAAAAGTCTTACGACCAAGACGATCGAAGCTGTGAGAAGTGCTGCAACGCAGGCGGGCGATATTCTGACGCGCGTGCCGTGCCTGCCCGCCCAAGGTATCGCAAACTCGGCCAGCTCATTGCCGCGCGTCGCAAAACGCATCGCATCCGGCGATCCCGTGACTATCGTGGCGTTCGGTTCATCGACGACGGTCGGTTTTGGCGTGAGTTCGCCCGCCTATACCTATCCGCAGCGTCTTGCAGATCAGCTGCGTCACAAATTCCCGACTGCTGACATCACCATCATCAATCGGGGAATGGGCGGTCAGGACACGCCAGAAATGATGAAGCGTTTCAACTCGGCGGTGCTTTCGTCCGATCCCGACCTCGTCATCTGGCAACTCGGCACCAACACAGTCATCAAGGGTACGGAAGCGGATGTCGCCGCGACCAAGGCGCTCGTCGAAGACGGTCTCGCACAGTTGCAGTCGCGCGGGATCGATGTCGTGCTGATCGATCCCCAGTATGTACCGGCCGTCACCGCGAAAGAGGAGAACGCCAGCGAGATGGTGAAGCTGATCGCCAACGTCGCGAAGCTCCGTCACGTCTCGCTGTTTCCTCGCTTTGAAATCATGAGAGAATGGCATGAGAACGACAAGATGCCGTTCGATAGCTTCGTGATCGGCGACGGCCTTCACATGAACGACTGGGGCTATGCGTGTTTCGCGCAATTGCTTGGTGACACGATCATCAAGTCGGTCGGCCAGGTGAGGGCCGGAACCGAAGTCCCGACCAACGTCATGACGTTCCGTCCGATGTAGAGTCTACGCTTTTTCCAACGCGGTCTGGAAATCTTCGATCAGATCGTCCTTGTGTTCGAGACCCGCTGAAAAGCGAATGAAGCCGTCGCTGATGCCAAGCTCGGCGCGGGTCTCCGGCGTCAGTCGCTGGTGCGTCGTTGTGGCAGGGTGCGTGACGATGCTTTTCGAATCGCCGAGATTGTTGGAGATACGCGACAGCTTCAGCGCGTTGAGCGTGCGGAACGCTGCGGCCTTGCCGCCCTTCACCTCGAAGCCGACAAGCGTCGATCCGGCGCGCATCTGCTTTTTGACGATGGCGGCTTGCGGATGATCGGGCCGGCCGGGATAGACCAGCCGCGTGATTTTCGGATGTTTCGATAGCGCCTCGGCGACCGCGCCTGCGGTCTCGGTCTGCGCTTTCACCCGGACCCCCAGCGTTTCCAGTCCTTTCAGCAAGACCCATGCATTGAACGGCGACATTGCGGGGCCGGTCTGGCGCAGAAAGTTGTGGATGTGCTCCTGAATGAATTCTTCCGATGAAAGAATGACGCCACCGAGACAACGGCCCTGTCCGTCGATGTGCTTGGTCGCGGAATAGACGACCACATCGGCGCCCAGCGTCAACGGACTCTGCCAGATCGGTGTCGCGAAAACATTGTCCACGATCAGCCGCGCGCCGCCGGCATGCGCGATATCGGCAACGGCACGAATATCGACGACATCGAGCGTGGGATTGGTCGGGCTTTCGAGGAAGCACGAGCGGGTATTCGGACGCATCGCTTTCTTCCATTGATCGAGATCGTGCCCATCGACCAATGTCGATTCGATGCCGTAGCGTGGCAGCAAGTCCTCGACCACATAGCGGCACGATCCGAACAGCGCCTTGGCCGCGACAACATGATCCCCTGTGCGAAGCGGCGCGAGAATTGCTGTGGTGACTGCGGCCATGCCGGTTGCGGTCGCGCGTGCGGCCTCGGCACCTTCGAGTTCGATCATGCGCCGCTCGAACATCGACACGGTCGGATTTGAAAATCGCGAATACAGAAAGCCGGGGTCCTTGCCGGTGAACCGCGCCTCGCATTGTTCGGCGCTGTCGTAGATAAAGCCTTGCGTCAGAAACAACGCCTCGGACGTCTCGCCGAATTGCGATCGCAGTGAGCCGGAATGAACCAGCCGCGTTTCGGGGCGATAATGCTGCGTGGGAGAGGGCGTTTTTGCGGCGGGCGTTTTCGTCTCAGACATGTGACCTCCATCGTGGCCATCTTGAAAAATGGTCACAAAAAACCGGCCTGGAAAAATTCCACAGGCCGGGATCACACTGTCCCCGGCCTGTTTAGCGACTTATTTTACGTGGCTGCAAGCCGGCCGGCTCAAATGACCACGGGATAAGTGTTAGCCTTATTCCGGTCTGCTCTTTGCGTCAAGCATGTCATCGGATAACCGGTAAACATCAGTATCTGCAAGGCAATGCAGACAGAAAGACGAGTGACGTGCCGTTCACGCTTGCGCCCGATGCGACAGGAATTTTGCCGGACCGGATGATCGCGGCGATGGCGGACGCCGGCCTCATTCTTCCCGCCTATCCGTTCGTGGAAAGTCAGATTCAGCCGGCGAGCCTCGATCTGCGCCTTGGCGAAGTGGCCTACCGCGTGCGCGCAAGTTTTCTTCCGGGTCCGGATTCGACGGTCGCGCAACGGATCGATGAACTTAAACTGCACGAAATCGATCTCACTGACGGTGCGGTGCTGGAAACGAACTGCGTTTACATCGTCCCGCTCCTGGAGAGTCTCGCGCTTCCGCCGTCGGTACTGGCGGCGGCCAATCCGAAAAGCTCAACTGGACGGCTCGATGTTTTCACGCGCGTGATCGCCGACGGCACTCGCCGGTTTGACGCGATCGGCGCCGGTTATCACGGCCCGCTTTACGCCGAGATCAGCCCGAAAACATTTCCGGTGCTGCTGCGGGAGGGATCGCGGTTGTCGCAAATTCGTTTCCGCACCGGGCATCCGCTGCTCGATAACGATGCGCTCGAAGAACTGCATGCACGCGAACGGCTCGTAGACATCGACGAGGCCGATCTGAATGGCGGTCTCGCTCTCAGCGTCGATCTGTCCGGTGAAGGTTCGGACGGATTTGTCGGCTATCGCGCGAAGCGCCACACCGGCGTGATCGACATCGATCGCCGCAGCGGTTACACGGTTGGCGAATTCTGGGAGCCGATCCGCGCGCGTCCCGACCGCAGTCTCATTCTCGATCCCGGCGAATTCTACATTCTGGCGTCGAAGGAGGCGGTGCAGGTGCCGCCGGATTTTGCCGCCGAAATGGTGCCGTTCGATCCGCTGGTCGGCGAATTTCGCGTTCACTATGCGGGCTTTTTTGATCCAGGTTTCGGCTACGCCGGGGCGGGCGGTCAGGGATCGCGGGCGGTTCTCGAGGTGAGGTCGCGGGAAGTGCCTTTCATTTTAGAACACGGCCAGATCGTTGGACGGCTTGTCTACGAGAAGATGTTGTCCCGTCCGGATGCGCTCTACGGCCAGCGTATAGCCTCGAACTATCAGGGCCAGGGCCTGAAGCTCTCCAAGCACTTCCGCGTTTGAGCGTCTGTTTTCCTCGAACGCGGAATACCCATGCGCTGGATGCGCATTGCCCCGCCGCGCATCGATGCTAGAGATTTTTCAAGGCAGCGCCCCCACAAGAAATTGCTGCCGGGGAAACGCATGTCCGAGCTCGGCGTCGCAGAAATTCCGGTTGTCGAGGATGACAGGCCGCCGCTGCCGCGTGTGCAGGGCCGCGCAAAAAATCCGCTGCTCGACGGCCCGATCTTCTCAACGCTTTTGAAGCTCGCCGCGCCGAACGTCGTCGCGCTGACGGCGGGCACCTGCGTTGCCATCGCTGAAACCACCTATATCGGCCGGCTCGGCGTCGAGCCGCTCGCCGCGATGGCGCTGGTGTTTCCGCTTGTTATTCTGATGATGACGATGTCGGGTGGGGCGATGGGCGGCGGCGTTGCGTCCGCGATCGCCCGCGCGCTCGGTGCCGACGATACCGAACGCGCTTCGACGCTCGCGGTTCACGCGCTGATGATCGGAGTCTGTTTCGGCCTCGTGTTCATGGTGGGCATGTTAGTCTTCGGCCCCTATCTCTTCGCGTTGCTTGGCGGGCGCGGGCGCGTGTTGAGCGAGGCCATCGCCTATTCGCAGATATTCTTCGGTGGCGCGGTGATCCCGTGGTTGATGAATACGCTGGCGGCGCTATTGCGCGGAACCGGCAATATGAAGCTGCCGTCCGCGGTCATTCTGAATTCCGCGCTGTTGCAGATTATTTTCGGCGGAACGCTCGGTCTGGGATTCGGTCCGATTCCTCAGTTCGGCATGCGTGGCGTCGCTGCGGGCACGTTGATGGCCTTCTCAATCAGCGCGGCGATCATGGCGTGGTATCTTCTTTCGGGCCGCAGCCGCGTGAAACTGAATCTCAGAAACTTTAAATTTCATCGCGGGATGTTCGCTGACATTCTCAAAGTGGGAGCGGTTGCCTGCCTGTCGCCGTTACAGGTCGTGCTTACGATCACATACTTTACGCATATGCTCGCGGCCTTCGGCACGGAGGTGCTTGCGGGCTATGGCATCGGTGCGCGGCTGGAATTCATGCTGACCTCGCTGGCGTTCGCCGTCGGCATGGCGTCTGTTCCGATGATCGGCATGTCGATCGGTGCAGGCCGGATCGTGCGCGCACGGCGGATCGCGTGGACGGCGGGTGCTACTTCGTTTGCAATCGTAGGCGCTTTCGGGACGTTCATCGCGATTTTCCCCGGCCTATGGGTGAATATCTTCACCGACAATCCCGCTGTTCGCGCTGCGAGCCGCGAATATCTTTCGACCGCCGCGCCGATGTTCGCGTTCATCGGCCTGTCGATCTCGCTGTATTTCTCGTCGCAGGGCGCGGCGAAAGTCGCCGGCCCTGTGCTGGGGCAGACAGCGCGTCTCGCTTTTATCGTCGTCGGCGGATGGTGGCTGACTCGTATCGGCGCAAGCAGCACGCAGTTTTTCTGGCTGGCCGCAGTCTCGATGATTCTGCTCGGTTCGCTGGTTGCCGCAATCGTTCGCGTCACCGACTGGGGACCGAAGGCTGCGGGACTGCCGAGTTAGATCAGGCGGCAGTCTTGTTGCGCTCCAGATTTTTCTTCATCGCCGCCATCCCGAGATCCATCTGCGAATCGATGAACGGAGCAAGCTCGTTCGGCAGCATGTCCGCCGTCCAGATGAAGCGGCAGCGATTGTTGCCGTCCGCAACGATCTGAACCGACGCGCTGTGATGCTTGAAACGCTCATTCCGAATTGAATATGCCAGACGTTTCTTGGCGTCGTCGCTATCTATCAAAACTTCGCGCACCGTGTTGCCGCTGACGAACGTAACCATGCGATCCGCGCCATCCATCTTCGCATCGGTCACGAAACCGGGCGCAAGCCGCGTATGAACCGCGCCGAAATCGCGGACGGCATCCCAAACGCCGTCGGCCGATGCGTCGATGGTTGCCTCTTTTACGATTGAAGCCATGTCAAATCCTCGCTTGAGAAATTTCAGGTGCAGACTGCTTCGACGTTATTCCCGTCGGGGTCGATGAGGAACGCTGCATAATACGTCGGGCTGTAGTCGGCGCGTGGACCTGCGCCGCCGTTGTCGCGTCCGCCGGCCTTCAGCCCAGCTGCGTGGAACGCCTTCACCGCGGCATGGTTAGGCGCGGTGAATGCAACATGCGCGCCGGTCGCCTTCTGTCCTTTCGCAAGGTAAAGCCAAAGTGCCGGAGCGCCGGGCGGTCCAAAGCCCGCGCCTGTATTGTCGCGAGACGCGAGAACATGCCCGAGCGGAGCGAGTGTCTCGGTGTAAAAGCGCACGCTGGCGTCGAGGTCTGTGACTTTCAGTCCGATGTGGTCGTACATGGCGATCTCCTTGTTCGGAGATCACCCTGCGGCATAAGCCTGCAAGCGGTCTTGGAAAATCTTGCGGTCGCCTCGCGACATCGCGCGGTAGCCGCCCGGCGATACTCCGGCAGCGCGATGGAACGTGCGCACGAAATTCGACAGATCGCCGAATCCGACATCGAACGCGATGGATGTGATTGAGCGGGCGTCATCGGCAAGAAGGCGGGCTGCATGGCGCAACCGCGAGCGAACGAGATATTGATGCGGCGTGACGCCGAGCACATTCGAGAAGAGCCGCAGAAAATGGAACGCGCTGATGCCTGCCCGTTTCGCCAGACTCGGAAGATCGATCTCGCGGTTCGCGTTGGCGTCGATCCACAGCGCGCTTTCGACCGCGCGGCGGCGGTCGGATGCGGCGGCTTTCAACGGCTTGCGTGAAACGCCCATCGTGACATCGATGAATCGTTTGGCGAACAACATGCCAGCCTCGTCGATGCCGATATCGCTGTCGCCGCGCCGCGCGGTTTCTGCAAGCTCGCCGCACATCATCAATTCGGGAAGCGGCGGCAGCGAGCCAAGCCGCAATGACTTCTTGTCAAGGCCGATTTCCTCGGCGGTCTCCGGCGAAAACCAGAACGACAGGCATTCATCGCCGCAAATGTGATGCGGATGGGAGCAAACATAGTCGTCGCCCTGATGTCCGATCATCACTGCGCCTGCGACCAGTTCATGCGAGCGGCCGCCGGTGTCGTAACCGAAACTGCCCTTGCGGACGTATGAAAGCGAATGGCAGTGGTGTTGCTCGACAAAAGGCTTGTCGTCCGGCCCCGCATTGCACCGGAAGTCGATCACCGATAAAGTCTTGTTTTGCAACAAAGTCCTTCGGGTCATGCGGGTATTTTACGTCCGACGACGCCGTGGAGCAACCGACAGTTCGGGCTCGAATAGCATCGGAGCATCGCTGGACTGCTGGGCGGCGATCTTGGCGCGCTCGATGGCGAGCATCCGGAATTTTGTCGTCACGCCGCCGTTGGCCGAAAATCCGCCGGTCTTGCCGTTTGCCGCAACAACACGATGGCAGGGGATCACGATGGGAAATGGATTTTGCCCCAGCGCCTTGCCGACGGCTTGGGACAGCAATTTGTCGCCCAGCCGTATGGCAATGTCGCCATAGGTCATGGTTTTGCCCGGTTCGATTTCACGCGCGATATCATAAACACCGCGATTGAAATCGGGGACATGTGTCATATCGAGCGCGACAAACGAAAGATCGGTTGCCTTGCTGTTCAACAGCGCGGTCATCGCCGCGCAGGCGCGAGCGACATCGGCGGGGGGAGGCCCTTCCTGTGCACCGGGCGCTTTTTTCCGGAGCTGGGCGCGCGTCGCCTCGTCGTTCTGTTCAGGCAGTTGCACGCCGAGAAGGCCGTGCTCGCCCCATGCGACCCCGCAACGTCCGATTGCCGTATCGAAAAGCGCCAAACCCGTTGTCATGATGCGCCCAATCCTAGCATGAGTGCTCAACTCAGCGATTGGAGAATATTGCGGTCTCACGCCCTCAAAGACCACCCGAATCCCGGCGTCCGAACCGGCTTGCGGGCGATTGCAGGCAACAGTTAAGGTTGTGCATTCGCGGGCGTAGTTCAATGGCAGAACGGCAGCTTCCCAAGCTGCATACGAGGGTTCGATTCCCTTCGCCCGCTCCAGCTATCCGAACGGAAGAATTCGATGCCGTCACGAAAATCGGTTTGCATCGCGGGTGCCGGCAGCATCGGCTGCTTCGTCGGTGGAATGCTGCGCGCCGGCGGACATTCCGTGTCGATGCTTGCGCGCCCACGCATGATCGAAGACGTGCGTGCGAACGGGCTGAAGGTTACGAGCTTCGAGGGAATCGAACACCGCTTCACGTCCGCAGAGATCAAACTCTCCGATGATCCCTCGGTGTTCTCAGATGCGGATATTATTCTTGTCACCGTGAAAAGCGGCGATACGGCGGAGATCGCGGATCGCATCGCTCAGCACGCTTCGCCCGGCGCAGTTGTGGTCAGCCTGCAAAACGGCGTCGGCAACGTGCCGGTGTTACGCGATAAACTTGCGGGCCGAAGCGTGCTCGCCGGTATGGTGCCGTTCAACGTGCTGACGCTTGAGCCGGGTCATTTCCACCGCGCGACGTCCGGCGACATTCTGATCGACAAGGATGCGGCCGATACAGCCTCGCAACTCAGTCAGCCGGAACTGAGGTTTCGTGCGGTCGAGAACATGGCCGGCATCCAGTGGGGTAAGCTGCTCATCAACCTGAACAACGCACTGAATGCGCTGTCCGGCCTGCCGTTGCGCGATCAGCTTTCTCAAAGGCCGTGGCGTGCATTATTTGCGGATCAGATGTCGGAAGCCCTGACGGCACTCAAGGCCGAGGGAATTGCTCCGGTGTCGTCAACGCCGCTGCCGCCGGGAGCGACTCCCCACATTCTCAAATTGCCGGATTTTGCCTTTCAGATCATCGCGCGCCCGATGGTCCAGATCGACCCCAAGGCACGATCGTCGATGTGGGAAGATCTGCAACGTCACCGCCGTACCGAAATCGACCATCTGCAAGGATTGATCGTCGAATTGGGAAAGCGCCACGGATTAAGAACGCCTTTGTCCGAAAAAATTATCGCGCTGATACGCAATGCGGAGCAGGCCGGCAAAGGCTCGCCCGGACTGAGCGTGGAACAGATCCGCGACTAATTGCTCAAGCGGCGGCGGCCTGCGCCAACCGATTCGATTCGCTGCGGCCATAGACCATGAACGTGGCAATCAATCCGCAAACCGCTGCAAACGTCATCCAGAGGCTTGGAGCCGCGTTGTCGCCGGTCATCTTGATGAGTGCAGTTGAAACGGCCGGTGTAAAGCCGCCGAACAGCGCGGTGGCCAGACTGTAGCATAGCGAGAAGCCGACGGTGCGCACGCTTGCCGGAACGATCTCGGTGAGCGCAACGACCATCGCGCCGTTGTAGCTGCCGTAAAGAAACGACAGCCAGAGTTCAACGATCAACATGCGCTCGAACGACGGGGCCGATACCAGCCACGACATCGCAGGATAGGCGGTGAGAATCGTGAGCAGCGTAAAGCCGAGCAAGATCGGACGGCGTCCGACGCGGTCCGACACCGCGCCCATCACGGGAAGCCAGAACAGGTTCGAGATCGCGACACATAGCGTCACGATCAGTGAGTCGGTGATCGACAGCTTCAAAACATTTTGCCCGAATGTCGGCGTGTAAACCGTGATGAGATAGAACGATACGGTCGTCATTACGACCAGCAGCATGCCCGACAGCACGATCCACCAGTTCGAGACAATCGAGTTGAAAATCTCCGGCAATGTCGGGTGATGCTTACGGGCCAAAAACGCTTCCGTTTCCTGGAGCGAGCGGCGGATGATGAAAATAAACGGAACGATCAGCGAGCCGATAAAAAACGGAACGCGCCAGCCCCAGTCGGACATCGTCTGCGGTGTCAGCGTCGTGTTGAGAACGTAACCGATGATGGCCGCGGCGACGATGGCGACCTGCTGGCTTCCGGATTGCCAACTGACGTAAAAGCCCTTCTGGTTCGGCGGTGCCATCTCGGACAGGTAAACCGAAACGCCGCCAAGCTCGACGCCGGCCGAAAAACCTTGCAGAAGCCGTCCAATCAAAACGAGCGCCGGTGCGAGCAGGCCAATGGTTGCGTAGCTTGGCACAAACGCGATCAGCACCGTGCCGACGGCCATGATCGCAAGCGTCACGATCAACCCCTTACGCCGTCCGACACGATCAACATACGAACCGAGGACGACAGCGCCGAGTGGCCGCATCAGAAATCCCGCGCCGAACGTCATGAAGGTGAGCATGAGCGACGCGAATTCGCTGCCAGCCGGGAAAAACGCCTTTGCGATATAGGAAGCATAAAAGCCGAACAGAAAGAAATCGAACATTTCCAGGAAATTGCCGCTGGTGACACGAAGCACCGCTGCAAGTTTCGACTGTGATGCCGGTGAGGCGGCGGCGTTCATGAGCGGCTCCCTGAATTTTCGCTGCGCGAACATTGCGCCGGTTCTTCCCGCGTCACAACAACCCATATCCCGCGCTTTTCGCTGCGGCGCAGGTGTTAAGCGTTGAAACTAAAAGGATTCTTTGAACCCGAAAAAGATTCCTTCGATCGCGAATAAAACGTGTCGTCGCCCGGTCTCCTTCATTGGAGGCATTGTTTGATCCGCACTTTGCGCTCCGGGTCTCAAGCGGATTTGGGAGAAACTCGATGTTGGATATGTCGCGCAGAACACTGATGGCATCTGCGGCCATGGCAGCGGCGTTCGGCCTGAACAAACGCCTTGCTTTCGTCAATCCGGCACATGCGGAAGCGCAACTGGAGCCAACCGTCGGCTTTTCCAAATACAAGGTCGGCTCGGTCGAGGTGACGGCGCTTTACGACGGCATCTGGCGCAAGCCGCACGATCCGGCCTTCATCAAGAATGCGTCGATCGAGGACACCAAGGAAGCACTGGCGAAAGCCGGCATGACGACGGAATTCATGCCGATCCCGCTCACCGTGGTGGTTCTCAAAATCGGCGACAAACTTGTGATGATCGATTCGGGCTCGGGCGTCGGACAATGGCAGCCCAACGCCAATCATCTGCCGGACAACATGAAGGCCGCAGGCATCGACCCGAGCAGGATCGGCACGATTCTCGTGTCGCACTTCCACCCCGATCACGTCTGGGGCTTACTCGAAAAGGGCACGAACGCTCCGGTCTATCCGAACGCCGAACTTGTCGTCAGCTCCACGGAATACAAATGGTGGACCGAAGAAGGCCGCGTCGAGAAATTGCCCGACGCCCGAAAGCCCGCCGGCAAGCGCATCGCCGAGAATTTCCCGAAATGGAAGAACTGGAAGCTCGTCGAGGACAACGCTGAAGTTGCGCCCGGTGTGCGCATCGTGTCGTCGCCCGGTCACACGCCCGGCCATTCGGCGTTTCTGGTCGCGTCAGGCAACCAGCAGCTGATGATCTCGAACGACGTGATGTACGTGCCGGCATTGCTGGCGCCGCATCCAGACTGGATGGGCGCTTACGATCAGGATGGCCCAACGGCGGTGACGACGCGGCGCAAGCTGGTCGATCGCGTGATCGCAGACAAGATGATGATCTGCGGAGCGCACTTCCCATTTCCCGGTGCCGGCAAGTTCACAAAGGACGGCGACGGGTACGCGTTCACATCGGCATCGGCCTGATTTCAAACAAGGAGAAAATCGTCATGACAAAAAAATCACGCTCATTTGCTGTCGGCTTCGCATTGATCGCGAGCATCAGTCTCGCTCCGAATTTGCTGTCCGCACCGGCATACGCGGTGGACAATATGACGTCGGCTGACGCGCCGGATTTGTCGGGTCCGCGAGAGAAGATCAAAACCAAGAACTATGCTGGCGCGATCGCAGACCTGAAGAAAATCGCCGACACCAACCAGCATGCCGATGTTTACAATCTGCTCGGCTACAGTCTGCGTAAAAGCGGCGATTTCAAAACCGCGCTGACCTACTACAACAAGGCTCTCGACTTCGATCCAAACCACAAGGCCGCGCGCGAATATCTCGGCGAGCTTTACGTCGAAACCGGAAATATCGAGAAGGCCAAGGAGCAGCTCGCAGCTCTCGTAAAACTGTGCCCAGGCGGATGCGAAGAGCGCGAAGACCTTCAGAAGGCGATCGGCGGCAAAACGTCGAGCAACTAACATACCGGAGCGAGCAAATTCGCTCGCTTCCTTCATACAGAAAGACGGAGACTCGTTTGATGAGCGCGGCGACAGGACAATACGGTGAACTGCTCACTTCTATCGTCATGCTTGTCAGCCGGGTTCTTCTCGCGCTGATTTTTATCCACGAGGGAATCTTTCTTGTTTTGAATTTCGACACTGTGTCTGCGTCGATGGTCAAGCTGGGTGTCCCGGGGATTCTCCTCATTCCAACAATAGTCTTACAACTTCTTGCTGGATTATCGATCGTTATCGGCTGGCAGGTACGTTTGGCAGCGACCGCGTTGGGATTGTTTTGTCTGATGACTGCATTCTCGTTTCATATGAATTTCGACAACCGAAACGAGTTGCTGCATTTCGAGAAGGATCTGGCCATTGCCGGCGGAATGTTCGTTCTGGCGCTGAGCAATGCCAATGGCAGTCCTTGGTTCAGACGATATCGGATTTTCAAACCTTGAGCTTCGGCGAAAGCGCAAATCACAAGTTCTTTAGCACCCGCTCGGTGAATAAATTGCCGTCGTCACGTTCTGCGGAAAGCGTGCTAACACGCCGGTCCCGAATTGTCGGACAAAGGCAAACGCCGGTGACGGTGAAGGACGATCGTGCACTGTTCGACGAAGTGTTTCTGCCGAATCTGGCGGAAGCCTATCGTCTTGCGCAATGGCTCACCGGCAACCCATCCGACGCGGAGGACGTGGTGCAGGATGCGGCGCTGCGGGCATTTCGCGGCATCAGGGGATTCGGCGCGATCAATGCGCGCGCGTGGTCGCTGACGATCGTGCGCAACACCGCATATAGCTGGCTGATAAAAAACCGGCCAAAGGCCGTTGTGCTCACCGAAGAGCTTGGTCCCGGCGAGCAACAGCAGGTCGAATACGAGAACACATATACAGAGCGGCGCGCCACGCCCGAAGACCACATCGTACTCAAGGCAGACATCGCCGAAGTTCGCCGCGCACTGGGGTCGCTTCCGACGCCGTTCCGGGAAATCATCGTGCTGCGGGAAATGCACGAAATGAACTATCGGGACATCGCCGAGGTGACGAACATTCCGATCGGCACCGTGATGTCCCGCCTGTCGCGTGCCCGCCAGCTTTTGATTGAACTTTTGGGAGACCGGAGGCCATGATCGCTCCGATGCAAGACAATCGCGACGAGCTTTTACAGGCCTATTGCGATGGCGCCCTCGATCCTGCGGCCACCGCTGATTTCGAGCGCCACATGGCCGGCGACCTGGCATTGCGTGCTCGGCACGATCGGATCATGGAGCTGCGCCGTGCTTTACGTGCGTTGCCGACGGCCAATCCGCCGCGAGATTTACTGGCGCGCGTGACATCCGCAGTCGATGCGGAAGGTTCAACCGGACACGGCTCGCCCTGGCGCGCGATGGCGGCCGCACTTCTGACCGGGGTCATATTGACAAGCGGCGCGATGCTGACGTTCGACCGCTACAACGCCCGCCAGGAGGTCACGAGCCAAATCGTCGCAAATCACATTCGCGCGCTTCTCGCGCCGCAGCCCTTCGATGTCGCATCGTCCGACCGTCACACCGTCAAGCCGTGGTTCACAACGCGCATTCCGGAATCGCCGCAGGTTGTCGATCTTGCCTCGCAGGGATTTACGCTTGCGGGCGGACGGGTCGATGTGATCGGCCGCGATCCGCTGGCGACGATCGTTTATAAACGCGCGCAGCATGCGATCAGTCTCACCACGCTTCGCCCGGGCCAATCGTTCTGGCCGGTCGCCATCGCCGGATACAATGTCCGCAGCTGGAGCGACAGCGCCTTCACCTACGTCGCGGTCTCGGATCTGCCGAACGAAGATCTCGAAGCCTTCGAGCGCGCCATCACCGCAGGCCAATCGCGCTAGACGATTGCTTTCGCGGCCGCACGCCCGGCGTTGCGTCCAGAGAACAGGCATCCGCCGAGGAAGGTGCCTTCCAGTGCGCGATAGCCGTGTACGCCGCCGCCGCCGAATCCCGCCGCTTCGCCCGCTGCGTAAAGACCGGAGATGATCCGGCCGTCGCTGCCGAACACCTGCGAGTCGAGATTGGTCTCGAAACCGCCAAGCGTTTTGCGGGTCAGGATGTTGAGCTTGACGGCAATCAGCGGACCATGCGCGGGATCGAGAATCTTGTGCGGCTTGGCGATGCGGATTGCTTTGTCGCCGAAATATCGCCGCGCGTTGTGTAGCCCCATCACCTGCGTGTCCTTGACATAAGGATTGTCGATCTGCCGGTCGCGCGCTTCGATCTGTCTTCGGATGAAAGCAGGATCGAGCAGGTTCGCTCCGCTGAGCTTGTTCATTGCCGCGACAAGGTCTTCGAGATTGTCGCGAACGATGAAGTCTTCGCCCTTGTCGCGGAAGGCCTGAACCGGCGGCGGTCCGCCCTTGGTGCCCGCGCGCCGAATGACCTGACGCCAGCTCTTGCCGGTGAAATCGGGATTCTGCTCGGAGCCGGAAAGCCCAAATTCCTTTTTGATGATGCTCTGCGTGAGGATGAACCACGTATATTCGTAGCCCGTCTTCATGATGTATTCGAGCTGGCCGAGCGTGTCGTAGCCGGGATAGAGCGGCGAGGGCAGGCGCTTGCCGGTCGCGTCGAACCACAGCGACGATGGGCCCGCCAGAATACGAATGCCGTGACCGGGCCAAATCGGATTCCAGTTGTGCACGCCTTCGACGTAGTGCCACATCCGGTCGCGGTTGATGAGGCGCCCGCCTGCGGCTTCCGTGATTCCGATCATGCGTCCGTCGACATGCGCAGGCACGCCGCTGACCATGTGCTTGGGCGGTGTGCCGAGACGCTTCGGCCAATTCAGCCGGACAAGGTCATGATTGCCGCCGATGCCGCCGGACGCAACGATCACCGCCTGACCCTTCAGAGAGAAGTCTCCAGTAACATTGCGGTTCGAGCTTTCACCGCGCGGCTCATTCGACGGAGCGAGAATTTTTCCGCTGACGCCGGTAATCGCGTTGCCGGTTTTTTCCAGCGCGTCGACGCGGTGGCGGAACTTGAAAACGATGCGGCCGGTTTTCGCGTGTTCTCGCGCGCGGCGCTCGAACGGCTCGACGACGCCGGGACCGGTGCCCCAGCTCAGATGGAATCTCGGAACCGAGTTGCCGTGACCCATCGCGTCATAGCCGCCGCGTTCCGCCCAGCCGACGATCGGGAAAATGCGATGTCCCATGTCGCGCAGCCAGCCGCGCTTTTCTCCGGCAGCGAACGCAACATAGGCCTCGGCCCATTTCTTCGGCCAGTGATCCTCTTCGCGGTCGAACGCCGCAGTTCCCATCCAGTCCTGAAGCGCAAGATCGTAGGAATCCTTGATTCCGAGGCGCCGCTGTTCAGGGCTATCGACGATGAACAGGCCGCCCAGCGACCAGAACGCCTGACCGCCGAGATTCTGCTCTCCTTCCTGATCGACCACGATCACGCGGCGTCCTGCGTCGGCGGCTTCGGTCGCTGCGACAAGGCCCGCAAGCCCCGCACCGACGACAATCACATCTGCATCGTTTGCCATTTTCTATGTTCCCCAACCCGTGCGGAGTGAACCGCGCCGCGCAAACGCAGGTCAATGGAAATTGCGGCAAAGAGTGAGGCCTCTTCCCAAACCGATGACAGTTTCCTGTTCCAAATCGGGATCGCGGTAACGCAAGTGCAGCAACGCAGCAACACTGGGACAGAATCCGCGCCCATCCTGTTGCACGATCTGGACAAAAACACGGACTGGCAACACGCTCAAGGTGCCCTGACGGACACAACGACTCAGGGCCACATGGGGCCGGCAATGAAGATTGTGACGGGGATTTTCGCGGCAATTCTGCTGTTGTCGGGTGTGGCGACAAGCCAGGCGGTCGTTCGGATCGCAGAAGACCGCGGCGGCCGCATCGGAACCTATGTGGATAAATATCAGGGTCTCAAAAGCTCCGGCGAAACCGTCATGATCGACGGGCTTTGCGCATCTGCCTGCACGATCGTGCTCGGTGCTGTGCCGCACGACAAGATTTGCGTGACCTCGCGCGCCAATCTCGGATTTCACGCGGCATGGGATTTCAGCTCGAGCGGGCGTCCCGTGACCAATCTCGAAGCGACCCAGATGCTGTATGAGATGTATCCGTCGTCGATCCGAAGCTGGATCGCCAAGCGCGGCGGTCTCAAAACACAGATGATTTTCCTGCGCGGCCGCGAGCTGATGAATTTTTATCGACCCTGCTTCATGGATGCTCAGGCATCCGTCCACTCGCTGGGATCGCGGTAATCCAATTTCTCGGTATTTGTTCAGCGTGACGTGATCTCCCGGATCGCGTCGCCGCTTGCGTCGAGACCCGTCCCGACTTAACTCACCGTTGCTTCTTCTCGCAATTTTGCGGGGCTAACATCGGACGCCGGATACCCAATGGACAGAACGACAAGGCCGCTCGCCGTCATCGCCGCCTTCGGCGCAAGTCTCGTCGTCGGCTTGCTGGTGACATTCTGGCTGGTCGGCGGTTTTAAAACCATCACGGCACCGGCCTCGATCGGCGGGGCGTTTCAACTGACCGATCAGTCCGGCCAGACCGTCACCGAGAAGAGTCTTCTCGGCAAGCCGACCATCATCTTCTTCGGCTTCACGCACTGCCCCGATGTCTGCCCGACATCGCTGTTTGAAATGTCTGAAGTGCTGCGCGCGATGGGACCCGACGCCGCCAGGCTCAACGCATATTTTATCTCCGTCGATCCGGAGCGCGACACGACGGCGGCGATGAAAGACTATCTGTCGAGCTTCGATCCGAGCCTGAAAGGATTGACAGGCACGCCGGAGCAGATCGGGCAGGTGGTTTCCGGTTATCGAGTCTACGCGAAGAAGGTTCCGTTGAAGGATGGCGACTATACGATGGACCACACCGCGCTGATCTATCTGATGGATCGCAACGGCAAATTCGTCAAACCGTTCGATCTCAAGCGCAAGCCGGAAGAAGCCGCCGCAGAGCTTAAGCGGTACCTCTGAACGGCAGGCGATCTGTCCTCGCTGCTTTTGCGGCCATTCTCGACGATACGCGCGAACTGCGCGCGAGGCCGTGTTCGGTTTTCTCCCAGCGATAGGGTTCGTTCAGCAATTGGATAAGCGCGCGCCACGCGGCGAGCGACAGACAAATCCAGTAGATCGGTGTGAGCACCAGAACCCAGGCTTCATGCAACAACCCTCGTCGGGACAATCCGAGCAGCCCCACGACAACGGTCGATAGATAACCGGCGACAATCGTTGCGATGTGAAGCCCGGCAAACTGGCTTTGTAGGAACGACGGCGTGTCGCTGTCGAAAAGCGGCATGATCGATTGGAGCGCGACATCGCCCAGGAGGACAGGGTGGGCCAAGGCCGTGAGCACGTTGCCGCCCACGATGATATTGAGCGTGAAAAAGCCGCGCGCGCCGGTATCGCGCCACAATTGCAACGGCGAGCGCATATGCACGCTCCACGTCTGCATCCAGCCTTTCATCCACCGCGAACGTTGCCGCAGCCACGCGCCAAACCGTGCAGGGGCTTCCTCGTAAGTCGTCGATAGAAACATCACGCTGCGATAACCGAACCGCGCCAGCCGGAAACCCAGATCGGCATCTTCGGTCACATTATAGGAATCCCAGCCACCGGCCGCGCGCAGCACCGATGTGCGGAAATGATTGGACGAGCCGCCGAGCGGCAGGGGCATTTCAAATGCCGAGAATCCCTGGAGGAAGACATCGAATTGCCCGGCATATTCCGCCGTGAACATACGTGCCAGCCAACTATCGGACGTATTGTCGATACAAAGGCTCGCCTGGACGCAGGCAACATCCTCGCCGTGGGAGCGGAATGTATCGAGCGCCTTGCGAAGCTGGCTTGGTTCCGGCCGGTCTTCGGCATCAAACACTGTGATGAATGTTCCGCGTGCAAATTGCAGAGCATAGTTCAGTGCCTTCGGTTTTGTCCGCGGGCCGATATGGGGCGCGATCAAGATCTGCACATGAGGCAACGCGCCGAGTTTTGAAATCGCGGCGCGTGTTTGCAGATCGTTCGGCTCGATGACCAGCTTGATGTCGAGCTTTTCGCGCGGATAGTCGAGCGCATCTATGGATCGCATTAGCGCCCGGACCGATTTCGCCTCCCTGTAGAGTGCCGCGACAATAGTGTAAACGGGCAGTTGATCGTCGCGCAGCCGGGGCAGTGACTTCCTGCGCTTTCGGGGCGCGAAACTTCCGGCCAGCCGCAGGCTCGTAAACAGCAGAAACCAGAACGCGAGAACGATCCCTGTCGCTTCAAATGTAAATGCGGGTGCGATCGCGAAAAGCGCCGTGAAGAACAGGTATCGTGTGGCGAGGCGCACGAATGACATAAATGGCGAGCGCCAGACAGGAATCGGCGCGGCCGAGAGGTCGAAAAAACGCTCCGCAAGTCCGTCCGAGGCGAGATGTCCGAGTGCGTTGTTCGTATGACTTGCCAGAAATTCGTTAAGGCATGCTCGCGTCGTCACGCGCGTCCGGCCGGCAACGGACGGATAGCGTGCAATCAGCCTTGCGATACGGCGTGAAACATAGCCGCCGGGCGCGAAAATGAAATTGCGCCTTCCGCGATATTCGATCGGCAGAATTCCGTGACACGCTGCGTTCGGCAGTTCGTCGTCATCCAGCAGACAGTCGGATCGGTCGAGTTCGGCAAACGTCTCGAAATTCAATCCGGTGTGACGCGCGAAAAATCGAAGATATTGCTCTTCCGAGATCGCACCCCATCGGATGAGCACCTGATCGGCGCCGATTCCAATATCGAGGCCTCGCCGTTCCGCGGCGCGCAAGACGTCCGGCGCAAATACATTCTTCAGGCAATCGAGTTCGACGGCGGGGCCGGGTTCACGGTGGCGCGCAAGATCGCTTTTGTTCGACCGCGAAAGTCCGAGGAAGCCGTTTACGATCGATGCGAGCGAACGCGCACGCCTCGCCGCGCGCCCGCGTCCGGGCGGCTCGACAGGTTTCGCAATCCGCCCAAATGCCCGGTCCCCCACGGCCATTCGACCGCTACCCCACGCAACAAACGGCACTCGCCTCGGGCTTGGGATGGTCTATAAGACGCACCACCCGAAAGCCTGCGATGATGCAACCACAGATTGTTTCGACCCACAATAAGCGATTGCGAGCCGCGCTGCCTGCAACCGCGGTTCTGCGTGTTGCGATTCTGATGCTGGCGCTTTTGCCAATGCCGACAGCGGCGCAGACCGCGCCCGCGCCGCAGGCTTCGGCGCCGCAGGCCGTGCCGGGATTTTGGGATCCTCGCCGCCGGCCGGACCGGCCGGATCTTTCACGCGTGACTCTGATCCGCTTTCTCACCGAGACCGACTATCCGCCGTTCAATTTCACCGGCCCCGACGGCAATCCTGCGGGCTTCAACGTCGATCTGGCGCGCCTGATCTGCGAAGAGATCAAGGTGACGTGCACGATCCAGATGCGCCGGTTCGAGACGCTGGTCGATGCGATCAACGGAAATCGGGGTGACGCGATCATCGCCTCGATGGCCGTGACGCCGCAGCTTCGCGCCAAGCTCGATTTCAGCGATCCGTACTACCGTGCGCCGGCGCGTTTCGTGTCCCGGCGCGACAATGTCATGGCCGAAGTGCGCCCCGAATTGCTTGAAGGCAAGAAGGTCGGCGCGATTGCGGGTTCGGCGCATGAGGCTTACCTGAAATCGCAGTTTACGGACGCGCAGATTGTCAGCTTCCCCAACGATGAGGCGCTGCGGCTGGCGTTGCGGCGAAGCGAGGTGGACCTGATATTCGGCGATGCGATCTCGCTCGCGTTCTGGATCAACGGAACGGATTCCGCCGATTGCTGTGCATTCAGCGGTGGGCCGTTTGTAGAGGGCCGCTATTTCGGCGAAGGTATTGGCATCGGCGTCAAGCGCGGCAACGACACGCTGCGTCAGGCGTTGAACTGGGCGATGTTCCGGCTTTGGGAAAAAGGGCGCTACACGGATTTATGGCTGCGCTATTTTTCGGTCAGCCCGTTCTGACCGCCGGAATGAGAATGGAATTCGTGGAGACGTTTGGTGAGTGAAGCAGCGACGACGCAGCCGGTGGATTTCGACCGCATGACGGCGGCAGACCTGCGCGCGCTTGCCGAACAGTCAAATGCATGGCCGTTCGAGCAGGCCAAGGCGATTGTCGCGCGGCTTAAGAAAAAGCCGAAGGACGAAGTGCTGTTCGAGACCGGATACGGTCCTTCAGGCCTTCCGCATATCGGCACATTTGGGGAAGTCGCGCGCACCACGATGGTGCGTCACGCCTTTCGCGTCCTGACCGAAGACAAGATCAAGACGCGATTGCTTGCGTTCTCCGATGACATGGATGGCTTGCGCAAGGTGCCGGACAATGTACCGAACAAGGAAATCATCGAGCCGCATCTGGGCAAGCCGCTGACGCAGGTGCCGGACCCATTCGGTACGCATCCGAGTTTCGGCGAGCACAACAATGCGCGTCTTCGCGCGTTTCTCGACGCCTTCGGCTTCGAGTATGAATTCGCAAGCTCGACGCAATACTACAAGTCCGGACGCTTCGACGCGACCTTGCTCAAGGTGTTGCAGAATATCGAGAAGGTGATGGCGATTATGTTGCCGTCGCTGCGTGAGGAGCGCGCGGCGAGTTACTCTCCGTTTCTTCCGATCTCGCCGCGCACCGGCATCGTACTGCAAGTGCCGATCGTCGAGCACGACGCGAAGGCCGGAACTGTGTCCTACGACGATCCCGACACCAAGGAGCGCGTCACCGTTCCTGTCACGGGCGGTCACTGCAAGCTGCAATGGAAGCCGGACTGGGCGATGCGATGGGTCGCGCTCGGTGTGGACTATGAGATGGCTGGCAAGGACCTGATCGATTCCGTGAAGTTGTCGGGCAAGATTTGTTCGGCGCTCGGCGGCACACCGCCGGAAGGTTTCAACTACGAGCTGTTTCTTGACGACAAGGGCCAGAAGATTTCGAAGTCGAAGGGCAACGGCCTGACCATCGACGAATGGCTGCGCTATGCGTCGCCGGAATCGCTGTCGCTCTTCATGTATCGTGAGCCCAAGGCTGCGAAGCGGCTGCATTTCGACGTCATTCCGCGCAACGTCGATGACTATCAGCAATTTCTCGACGGTTATTCGCGTCAGGACGGCAAGCAGCGGCTGAGCAATCCGGTCTGGCACATTCACGCCGGACATCCGCAGCCGGCTGATATGCCGGTGACGTTCCAGCTGCTGTTGACATTGGTGTCGTCATCGAATGCCGAAAATGCCGAGACGCTGTGGGGTTTCATCGGCCGCTATCGCCCCGGCGTCACGCCGAATACGCATCCGAAGCTCGACGCGCTGGTTGGCTACGCAATCAACTATTATCGCGACTTTGTGGCGCCGACGAAAAAATTCCGCGAGGCAACCGACAGCGAACGCGCGGCGTTGACCGATTTGCGAAATGCGCTTGCAAAGTTATCGCCGGAAGCATTTGCCGAAGACATCCAGAACGTCGTCTATGAAATCGGCCGGCGAGAGCCGTTCCTCGATACGGTGAAGAAGGGCAAGGATGGCCGGCCGGGCGTATCGCTCGACTGGTTCAACATGCTCTATCAGGTGCTGCTCGGTCAGGAGAAAGGCCCGCGCTTCGGATCGTTCGTCGCAGTCTACGGCGTGACCAATACGATTGCGATGATCGACGCCGCGCTCAAGCGCGCGGCCTAGTCGCCCGATCTACTGACTGGCCCAGACGATGCGCGCGATCCACTCGACATCCTTGGCGTCGAGCGTGCGATCCCTGTGGCTCGGATTGAGCGAGGCGAGTTCCACGACCTTCTGGGTCCGGCGGCGCAGTTCCTTGACCGTGACTTCGCCGCTCGTTGTCTTCACCACCACACGGTCGCCCTTGCGGATCGGCGCGGAGGGCGAGACGACGATGACATCGCCGTTGCGGTAGGCAGGCTTCATCGAATCGCCCGAAATTTTCAGCGCGTAAGCGTGCTCGTCTTTCACCGACGGAAGGCCGACTTCGTCCCAACCCTTGCCGACGGGAAAGCCGCCGTCGTCGAAATAGCCGCCGGCGCCGGCTTCGGCGAAGCCGATCAGCGGCACCGATTGAACGGCGCGTGCCGTGTCTTCGATGAACTGCACAAACATGTCGACAGACGTGCCGGTCGCTGCCAGCGCCTTGGCGACAGATTCCGTCGATGGCCAGCGTTCGCGGCCGTCGCTGGTGATGCGTTTGGATTTATTGAAGGTCGTCGGATCGAGGCCCGCCTTCTTGGCCAGCGCGGACGGTGAAAGGTCCGCGCGGGCTGCAAGGCGATCGAGCGCCGTCCAGATTTGATCGTGAGTGAGCATGTTTAAGCCGGAGTGGATGCCTGGCCGACCGGACCGGGGTTGCTAATCTATAGGAATTATTACCTCGAATCGGGCGCGGCTGCAATTGGCCGCAATAGCCTTGCCGCACTTGAAGTGCATCCTGCGCGCCGATACGGTCGCGGCGCGATCAGGTTACAACCCGAAAATCCGATACATTTCAAAGACAAGCCGACGCCGAATGCCCGCAGCAACGATCTACAAAATCTGTCCCGCTTCGGTATGGCGGGATGCCGAGCGGCAGGGGGTCTATCGCGGCAGCGCCGACGACCGGCGCGATGGCTTTATTCATTTTTCGACGGCGGCGCAGGTCGAGGGGACGCTTGCCAGACATTTTTCGGGCCAGGCGGGACTGTTTCTGATCGCGATCGATGCCGATCTACTCGGCGATGCCTTGAAGTGGGAGCCATCGCGCGGGGGCGACCTGTTTCCGCATCTTTACGGCGATCTCGATATAGGGGCGGCTAAAGACGTATACGCGTTGCGAAACCGCGCAGACGGATCGCATGTTGTACCGGAGCTGGTGCCGTGATCCGCGCATTCGACGCACTCACTTTGCCGCTGTTGAGACGGCTCGATCCTGAGGACGCGCATCGTCTTGCGATCGGCGGGCTGCGAATGCTGCCGCCGTCGAAAGCGCGGCCGGACAATCCGAAACTCGCGACACGCGCTTTCGGTCTGAATTTCCCAAACCCGATCGGCATGGCGGCGGGTTTCGACAAAAACGCTGAAGCGCCGGATGCATTGCTCCGGCTCGGCTTCGGATTTGTCGAGATCGGATCAGTGACGCCGAAGCCGCAGGACGGCAATCCGCGTCCGCGATTATTCCGGCTGGAAGAAGATTCCGGCGTCATCAATCGCATGGGCTTCAACAATGACGGGGCCGAAGCCGTGCTGCGGCGTCTGGCAGCGCGCGCGCGTCTCGGCGGCATCGTCGGCGTCAATATCGGAGCCAACAAGGATTCCACGGATCGCACAGCGGACTATGTGCGCCTGATCGAACTGTTCGCGCCGGTCGCGAGCTATTTCACGGTCAACGTATCGTCACCTAACACGCCGGGATTGCGCAATCTGCAACAGGCCGCAGCCCTCGACGATTTGCTGGCGCGTGTCGTCGACGCGCGTGAACGTGTTCGCAAGAATGCGGGTGACTCGCCTTTGCTCCTGAAGATCGCGCCCGACCTAACATTGCCGGAGCTTGACGACGTGGTTCACATCGCGCGCTCGCGCCGTGTCGATGGCATGATCGTCGGCAACACCACGTTGTCGCGGCCGGATACGCTCCGCGACAAGATTCGCGCAACGGAGGCCGGCGGATTGTCAGGCCGTCCGCTGCTGCGGCTATCGACGCGAATGGTCGCGGAAACTTATGTGAGATGCGAAGGTGCATTTCCGCTGATCGGTGTCGGCGGCATCGATAGCGGCGGCGCGGCGCTGATGAAAATCCGCGCCGGCGCTACTTTGATCCAGCTCTATTCGTCGCTGATCTACAAGGGGCTCGGCCTCGTCGACAGTATCAAGACCGATCTGCTCTCGACGCTGCGCCGGACCGGCCGCGACTCGCTGTCCGAAATCGTCGGCGCTGATGCGGCGACGATCACGGCGGAGCCTTGGCCGGTCTAAGACTTAGCGGCGTGGCGGCTGCTGGGTATGAAACAGCCGCGAGATCAGCCAGATCGGCACAACGATCACCGCACCGAGCAGAAAGTAACGCCACAGCCCGTTGATGAAGTCGAAGCCGAGATTGTAGATCCAGTCGAACAGACGGCGGATGCTGTAGAGAATATTCCACGGATCGAAGCCGATCGCGGCGAGCACGACGCCGACGAGCACCGACAACAGCACCAGCCGCACAAATACGGCCAATGGCGAACCGCCGAGAAAGCGCGACAGGTTGTCGTCTCTGGCTGGCAATTCTCTCACGTCGTCCGGCATCGATGGTCTCCCAAGTGGCTGCGTGCTTCGCACGATAGCACGCACATGGGGAACCGTCTCGTCGGCGTCAATGGCTATCGGCGGGTTCGAGCGACGGTTTTGCGCCTTCGGAGATTAACATTCGTTCAAATGTCTCCAGCCGCCGGTCGGCGGGGACTGGGTTCAATATGCCTTGCCGGCCTATCTCGAATATAAGAGGCATCGCGTACCGTTGCTGTCTGGCGCGTCACGTTGGGGGATGCCTTCGCTCCTATGGCAAATATCCTATTCCTCTCGTCCGGAAACCTGATCGCCGACCGCCGCTACGATTTCGGGCGCGATTTGCAGTTGCGCGGCGATCTGAACGGCGCAGCGGACCTGATGACGCAGGCGGCGGAACTCGAACCGAATTTCGCGTCCGCGTGGTTTTCGCTGGGCGACCTTCGCGAGCAGCTTGGCGAGCGCGATGCGGCGATCATTGCCTATCGCCGTGCCCGCGATGCCGATCCCGAAGACCGCCACGGTGCGAAGCTGCGCTTGATGCGTCTTGGGGAGGAAACACTATCCGAAATGCCGCCGGGCTATGTGCGCGCGTTGTTCGACCAATATGCGCCGAAGTTCGAGAAGACGCTGCTCAACGATCTCGGCTATCGCGGCCCGGAAATTTTATTGAAAGCCGGGCTTGCGGCGCGACACGCGGCAAAACTGCCGGCGCATTTCAAGCGCGCACTCGATCTGGGATGCGGCACCGGACTGGCTGCGCGGGAGTTCGCTTCGCTGGTAGACGAGTTCATCGGCGTCGATCTGTCCGCTGGCATGATCGACCGTGCACGCGCGACGGGACTTTACGCGCGGCTCGATGTTGCCGACATGTTGCAGGGTCTGCGCGCGGAACCTGCTGGAAGTGCAGATCTCATTCTTGCCGCCGATGCCGTTGTTTATGTCGGCGATCTTGAGCCCCTGATGGCCGAGTCCTCTCGTGTGCTCAAGCCGCAGGGACTGGTCGCATTCACGGTGGAGACTCACGACGGCGAAGGATTCATTCTGGGGCCGTCGCTGCGTTACGCGCATAGCGCGGACTATCTTCGTAAGACGATCAATGCTGCGAGACTAGAAGTTTGCGCGATCGCTCCCGCATCGACGCGCATCGAGGCTGGCGATCCCGTCCCCGGTCTCGTCGTTACGGCAACGAAGTAAGAAGGGTCAGTATTTCGCGGCGACCGGCGCGTCGAACCGGTAGTTTACACCGGTGCGGAACAGATGGTTCTGTTCGTTGGTCGTCAGCGTGTGCGGAACGCCGTTGAGGACGTAATTGTCCGAGCTGTTGCCGAGATCGATGTAGAGATACTCGCTCTTTACTGTCCAGCGTCCGGGCGTGAACCAGTCGAAGACTTCCAGCGGCGTCTCGATGCCGACGCCCGCTGCATAACCGGCGCGCACGTTATCGACCGTCGCGGTGCCGTTGACGCCGAGCCCTACGATGTTTTCGGTGACGCGCGTTCGCACGCCGCCATAGGCGAGGCCGCCTGTCGCATAGAACAGGGTTGGGCCGACGCCATAGCCGACGCGTCCGCGCGCGGTGCCGAACCATTCGAGCCGCTGACGGAAATTGGCAATGCTCGCTGCCGTACAAGTCTCAAGGCAGCTGCGATCCGTAATCTGCCGCGATCCCTGCATGTCGCCTTCGAGGCCGTACACCCAGTTGCCGTATTGCCAGTTGTAACCGGCTTGCAGACCGCCGATGAAACCGCGCGGCGCGAGGTCGAGACTGTTGTTGAGACCGGCGCCGGCGACGCTATGAACCGTCTCGTCGCGCGCGATACCTGATCCGCCATTGCCGCCCGCGTAAAATCCGCGCCAGTTTGCCGCCGGCATCGCCGCGTAGATCGTGCGTGGGCCGCCGATGCGATAGTTCAGGCCGGCGCGGAAGACATTTTCGCGTACTTCCGTGTTCAGAACATGCGGCGTGCCGCCGAGAACGAAGCTGTCGGCGGTGCTGCCGAGATCGACGTAAAGATATTCGATCTTTGCGGTCCAGTTGCCGCCGATAGCCGCTTCAAGACCGCTGCCGAGCACGTAGCCCGTTTTGGTGCGATTGAAAGCAACGCTGCCTGCGGGGGCACCGCCGAGGACTTCGGCGTCGCTGGTGCGCACGCCGCCATAGGCGAAGCCGCCCGTGAAATAGTTCAGGATCGGTCCCGTCGCGTAGCCGACGCGTCCGCGCACCGTTCCGAACCACGACAAATCCTGACTGACGGTGGCGCTGCTGACGACGTTACAGGTGAGAATGCAGTTGGTGTGCTTCTCGTTGCCGATGCCCTGGACGTCCGCCTCTGCGCCGACCACCCAGTTGCCGAATTGATAATTGTATCCCGCCTGCACGCCGCCGAGTACGCCAGCCGACGCGAGATTGAACGTCTCTGCGGATGGAAATCCGGGAATGTTCAGCGCGGAATTGCCTTCGCCGCCGACCGCAACGCCGACGTTCACGCCGACATAGCCGCCGGTCCAGTCGAACACGGCCGAGGGTACAGGTGCCTTGGTATAGACACGCGCCGGCAAATCCGTTGCCCATGCGACATCGGCACCGCCGGCAGACGCCGCAGCGATCATCAGGATTTTCAGGAGCTTTCGGGAATCCCGCATTGCGTCAAATACCTAGCGGCTTTGAAGGCGGGCGTCTGTGGCTGCCCAGTCACACCTGAGCCAAATTGCCGCAGATCGGCCGCTAATTCAGCGAAAAATCGCGATTTTTTCACACCCTCGACCGCGCGCGGGCAACGGCATACTTGTCTTACGTGGATGCTCCGAAACCGTCTCAAAAGCCGCTGCCGGATGTTTTTCTGCGCTGGTTCACCGCGCGCGGGTGGTCGCCGCGTGTCCATCAATACGCTCTGCTCGAAAAGTCCCGTGAGAATCGCTCCGCGCTGCTGATTGCACCGACCGGGGCGGGAAAGACGCTGGCCGGATTTGTGCCCACGCTGGTGGAACTGAGCGGACGGGCAAGTTCATCAACGGCGATCACGGCTTCAACCGGGCGAGGCGTGACGCGCAGCAGCGGCCTTCACACGCTTTACATATCGCCGCTCAAGGCGCTCGCGGTCGACATCGCGCGAAATCTCGAGCGGCCGATCGCCGACATGAAGCTGCCGATCCGCGTCGAGACGCGAACAGGCGACACGCCGGTGTCCCGCCGTCAGCGGCAGCGAAAATATCCGCCGGACATTCTGCTGACGACGCCGGAGCAGCTCGCGCTGCTGCTGTCGTCCGATGACGCGCCGTATCTGTTTTCATCGCTCAAGCGAATCGTGCTCGACGAATTGCATGCGCTGGTGACGTCGAAGCGCGGCGATCTGCTCTCGCTTGGGCTCGCGCGGCTCTGGCAACTCGCGCCGCAAGTTACGACGACGGGCCTGTCTGCGACGGTCGCGTTCCCGGACGATCTGCGGCGCTATCTCGTTCCGCAAAAAACCGGCACTGAGAATCTCGCAGACCTTGTGATCGCAGACGCAGGCGCTGCTCCTATCGTCGAAATGCTGGATACGAAAGAGCGGCTGCCCTGGGCGGGGCATATGGCGCGGCATGCGCTCGGCGAAATCTACGATCTGATCGCAAAGAACAAGACCTCGCTGATTTTCGTCAACACCCGCGCGCAGGCCGAAATGCTGTTTCAGGACCTGTGGCGGATGAACGACGACAATCTCGCCATCGCGCTTCATCATGGGTCGCTGGATGTCGGGCAACGCCGCAAAGTCGAGGATGCAATGGCCGCCGGAAAACTGCGCGGCGTTGTCGCGACCTCTTCGCTCGATCTCGGCATCGACTGGGGCGACATCGATCTCGTCATCACCGTCGGCGCGCCGAAAGGCGCGTCACGGCTCATGCAGCGGATCGGCCGCGCCAATCATCGTCTCGACGAGCCGTCGCGGGCCGTGATGGTGCCGGCGAACCGTTTTGAAGTTCTGGAATGCAGGGCGGCCATCGACGCAGTCGCCGAGAATGCGCAGGATACGCCGCCGCAGCGGACCGGGGCGCTGGATGTTCTGGCGCAGCATGTGCTGGGCCGAGCTTGCGGCGAACCGTTTTTGGCCGACGAGCTGTTCGACGAAGTGAGAAGCGCCGCGCCATACGCCGATCTGCCGCGCAAGGATTTCGACGATGTTATCGATTTTGTCGCAACTGGCGGCTATGCGCTGAAAAGCTACGAGCGTTTTGCCAAGATCAAGCAGGACAAAAGCGGACGATGGCGCGTGGCAAATCCTCGTGTACGGCAAAGTTATCGCCTTAACGTCGGCACCATCGTCGAAGAGCCGATGCTCAAAGTGAAGCTCGTGCGCGGCAGCAGAAGCAAAGCATCAGGATCGACAGGAGCAATCGCGCGCGGCGGGCGCGTGCTTGGTCAGATCGAGGAGTATTTCATCGAAGGACTTGTCCCGAACGATACGTTCGTCTTCAGCGGTGAAGTCGTGCGTTACGAAGCGTTGATGGAAGACGAGGTCTACGTTTCGCGGACCAACGACGCCAACGCCAAGGTGCCGTCCTACATGGGCGGAAAATTTCCGCTCTCGACGTATCTCGCCGAGCGCGTGCGATTGTTGCTGGCCGATCGCCGCGCATGGAAGCGATTGCCCGACCAGGTGCAGGATTGGCTGTCGCTGCAAACGGCCTTCTCGCGCGTGCCTGATCCGCGCGAACTCGTCGTCGAGACATTTCCGCGCGCAGATAAATTCTATCTTGTCTGCTATCCGTTCGAGGGGCGTCTGGCGCATCAGACGCTCGGTATGCTGCTGACGCGGCGGCTGGAACGTGCGCGGGCCAAGCCATTGGGTTTTGTCGCCAACGAATACGCACTTGCCGTATGGGGGCTTGGCGATGTTTCGTCGATGATCCGCAGCGGGCGATTGAATCTCGCCGCACTGTTCGATCCGGATATGCTCGGCGACGATCTCGAAGCGTGGCTCGCGGAATCCGCGTTGATGAAACGCACGTTCCGAACGTGCGCGGTCATCTCCGGGCTCATCGCGCGGCGTTTCACCGGCGAGGAAAAATCCCGCCGTCAGGTGCTGTTCTCGACGGATATTGTCTATGACGTTTTGCGAAAACATCAGCCGGATCATGTGCTGCTGCGCGCGGCGCGGGCAGACGCGGCGACAGGATTGCTGGATATTCGCCGCCTGAGCGATATGCTGGTGCGAATCAAAGGCCGAATCACGCATAAGGAACTCGATCGCGTGTCTCCGCTCGCCGTGCCGGTGATGCTGGAAATCGGCCGCGAAGCAGTTTATGGCGAAGCATCGGACGAGTTGCTGGCGGAAGCAGCCGATGAACTCGTCAAGGAAGCGATGTCGAAGAAATAGCGGAATATGAAGTGATCGCCGGGGCGCAGCACGAAGACATTTTTGAAGATGCGCTCGACGCGCGGACGGCGTTGGTCAGCATTCTCGATGCAGATTTCGTGGCCGATCTTTCGGGCGCGCTTTATTGGGAAGATGCGCGCATTCTGATCGTATCGGATTTGCACCTTGAAAAAGGATCGAGCTTTGCTGAACGCGGCGTTCTCTTGCCGCCTTACGACACGGCAGCGACGCTGGCGCGTCTGAACGATGTGATCGTCCGGCACGATCCGCGCACCGTGATCGCTCTCGGTGACAGTTTCCACGACCGCGAGGCGCATACGCGTCTGTCGCTAGAAGACAGTGACGCAATCAAAGCGTTGCAGGCTGGACGCGACTGGATCTGGATTTCCGGGAATCACGATCCGGCGTTGCCGCGTGAGATCGGCGGCGTCGTTGCCGAGGAAATTGCAATCGGCTCGATTGTGTTCCGCCATGAGCCGACGGGTTCGTGCGGTGAGATTGCAGGTCATCTGCATCCGAAGGCGCGCGTTTCGACCCGCGGGCGATCGGTCGAGCGGCGGTGTTTCGCAAGTGATGGCGAGCGCGTGGTCATGCCGGCGTTCGGCTCTTATACGGGCGGCCTGAGCATTCGCGATGCTGCATTCGAGGCGGTTTTTCGTGCGCTCGATTTTACCGCGCATGTGCTTGGCGACCGGCGCGTCCACGCAATTTCGGCGGCGCGCTGCTACTAGTCTTTTGACGCGGAATTTTACGAAGGCCACTGTGTTGCCGATCGGCTTGGGGGCACGGCATGCGTCAAAGAAAAACCGATCATCGCAAGAAGAATGAGAAGCCGCCGCCGGCGGCGCCAAAGCACCACAATCCGTTCTCGCCTCGCAGTTTCCTGAAGGCGCTCGGCCCCGGCCTTGTCACGGGCGCTTCAGACGATGACCCGTCGGGCATCGGCACTTATAGCCAGGCCGGAGCGCAAATCGGTTACGGCATCGGCTGGACAATGCTGTTTACGTTTCCGCTGATGGTGGCGATTCAGGAAATCTCCGGGCGCGTGGGGCGGATCACAGGTCAGGGCATTGCCGGGAATGTCCGCCGGCACTATTCGCCGTTGGTCCTGAATTTCATCATCGCGCTGCTGTTCATCGCCAACACAATCAACATCGCTGCCGATCTGGCGGCGATGGGCGACGCGCTCAAACTCCTGATCGGCGGTTCGGGCATTTTTTATGTGGTGGTGTTCGGCGTCACGTCGGTCGCCGCTCAAATATTTCTCGACTACGCGCGCTATAGCAAAGTTCTGAAATGGCTGACACTTAGCCTGTTCGCCTATGTCGCGGCGCTGTTCTTTGCAAAAGTCTCGTGGGGTGATGCCGTGCGCGGCATCGTAATTCCTTACATTGAGTGGTCGTCAGCATTTCTGACAACGCTGGTCGCCCTCCTCGGCACGACGATTTCTTCCTATCTGTTTTTTTGGCAGGCCTCGCAGGAGGCGGAGGATCAGCGCGTTGACAGCAAGAAAAGGCCGCTCGCGGAGAAACACTACGGAGCCGAGAGGGAATTTCATCGTATTCGCGTCGATACGGTTGCCGGCATGGCGTTTTCAAATCTCATCGCCGTCTCGATCATCATCACCGCCGCTGCCACGCTTCATGCAACCGGCAATACGAACATCGAAACGTCCGCGCAGGCGGCGGAAGCATTGCGCCCCATTGCCGGCGTATTCGCAGAATTTATTTTTGCGCTTGGAATCATCGGCACGGGATTGCTCGCGGTGCCGGTTCTTGCAGGGTCTGCCGCTTACGCGATTGGCGAAGGACGGAAATGGACCGTGGGTCTCGCGCGCAAGCCGCGTGAGGCAGTTTCATTCTATGCTGTGCTCGCACTGTCCGCCGGCATCGGTATTCTTCTGAATTTTACTCCGATCAGTCCCATCTCTGCGCTTTATTGGAGCGCAGTGATTAACGGCGTGCTGGCGATCCCGGTGATGATACTGCTTATGTTCATGGCGCGGCGGCACGACGTCATGAATAAATTTGTCGTCGCAGGCCCACTCTATTGGCTTGGGTGGGTATCGACGACAGCGATGATTGTCTGCGTCGCCGGGATGTTCGCGGGATTTCTCTTCTGACTAGTCTCGCCGGAACACGATCGACGCAAGCCATCCGGTCATCAGCGCCATGAGAGCCGTCGCAAGCCCGTACAGGAAGCCGTGCTGACGCGCCGAGTTTGCAATGAACTGCTCGAAACCGACCTTGACGATCTCGAACGCAGTTTCTGATTTCGTGACCAGCGCGCCGTTGGCGAACAGCTTGATATCGACGTTGTAAGTTCCGATCGGCACTTCCGCAGGCAAAGGGATGCCGGTGCGAAACAATGTCGGCGTCAGAAATGTCACGGCACCGCTCTGCTCGCGATACAGCTCGCTTTCGGCGCGCAATCGCACGAACGCAAACCTGAACGGATCGCTTGCGACAACGTTGGCGATGTCGTGGCCGATCTTCTGCGGCAGCAGCACGTTGTTCAGACCCAGCTGTTGACGCCTCTGCACATCGGGCGGCGCGATGGCGTCGATCGGTCTATTGGAGAAAATGCCGAGATAGCTCGGTGCCGCGACGAACTCTCTCGAATCGGTGTTCACCCAGATACCGAGTTTTCGTTCCTTGCGCCGCGTCACCATGTCGGAGCGCGGCCCCGTGACGGTCACGACGATGTCGTAGCTCGTGTTGTCCGGCAGCGACTTCGCATCGCGCTCGACAGAACCGAACAGTACGAGTTCTTCGCCGGCATAGTTCGGTGTCACCGTCACGCGGTGATTGGAGACCGAGACGATCAGATTTTCGGCACACACGTCGCTTGCCGCTGCGACAACGGCGGCGGCGATGACGGCAATGCGAGCGATGGTCCTCATCCGCCCAACCCCAGATCGCGGATGGAATACAGTTCGTCGGGCCGGACGATCAGTTGAACCGCAAAGCGAATGCCGACGGAAAGAATAAGGAGGCCGAGCAGCAATCGCAGATGCTCGCTGCGGATTTTCTGCCCCGCGCGCGCGCCGAACTGTGCACCGACGACACCGCCGACCATGAGCACCAAAGCGAGCACGGCATCGACCAGATGATTTGTCGAGGCGTGAAGCACCGTTGCAATCATCATCGTGACCAGCGTCAGCACCATCGACGTGCCGATCACGGTCGCGGTCGGAATGCGAAGTACGTAGATCATGATTGGCACCAGCAGGAATCCGCCGCCAATGCCCATGATGGCACCGAGAAACCCAATAATGAGTCCGACGCCCGCGACAGGAATGACCGAGAGGTAAATCTTTGAGCGTTTGAAGCGCATCTTCATCGGCAGGCCGAGGATCCAGCCCTGTGCACGCACACGGCGGGTCGGTGCGATTTCGCCGCGCCGTGCGCGCCAGATTGCGCGCGCGCCCTCCCAGAACATCAGTCCGCCGACGCCGCTCAGCAAGATGACGTAGGACAATCCGATCATCAGATCGAGCTGGCCGACTTTGCGTAACAGCGTGAACAGCCACACGCCGACGACAGTGCCGACGATGCCGCCGCCGAGCAGAACTCCAGCCAGTGCGGGATCGATGGCGCGCCTCCGCCAGTAGGATAGCGCGCCCGAAAACGACGACGCCGCGATGTGGCTCGAAACCGATGCCACGGCGACGCCCGGTGTGATGCCAATAAAGATGAGCAGCGGCGTCATCAGAAAGCCGCCGCCGATTCCGAACATACCGGAGACGAACCCGACCGCTCCGCCCATCGCCAGGATGAGGAAAATATTGACCGGAATGTCGGCGATCGGGAGGAAGAGCTGCACGCGCGTTCGCTTGGGTTAGGCGCGAGACGCACTTCACCTCTCGCAGCGATTCAAATGGCCGCGACGCGGATCATGCGCCGCGTCTCTCCATAACCGATAATGAGCACGCGGGGGTTAAAGAATTTGGCTTTAGACCGTTTTTGCCATCGCGCAGCCGCGACCGCGCAGGGCGGATTCGGGGCTGGTAAATAATCGAGATTAACGGGCCGCGCTTTTGGTCTTGGTGGCCTTGTCAGAACTCTTGGCCGACGTCTTCGGCGCAGGTGCCGCGTCCCATCCGCCCGCAGGCGCTCCGGTCGCAATGGCTTCGTCGGGCTGTGTTTCGGGCGTAAAGGTCTGGATTGCGAGCTTCGCTGCGGCCAGAGACTGCGGATCGAGACGCTTGGCGACATCGTCCCGCTTGCGGCCCGATTCGGCGTCGCCCTGCGCGGCCGCAAGGCTGAACCATTTGAAGGACTCGGCGAGATTCTGTTCGACGCCGATGCCACGCGCGTAAAGGACCGCGAGGTTGAACTGGCTGTCGGCAACACCGCGCTCGGCTGCCTTGCGGAACCATTGTGCGGCTCCCTTGTAGTTCGGGCCGCTTGAGCCACCGTCGGCGTCAAGCACAGCAAGATTGTGCATTGCCTTGGCGCTGCCGCGTTCAGCGGCCTGCATGTAATACCGCCGCGCAGCCTCGACATCCTTCTTGGTGCCGAGGCCTTTTTCATAGAGAGCGCCGAGACGGAAGGTCGCCGGAACGATACCGCCGTCCGACGCACGCGCATACCATTTCGCGGCTTCTTCGTAGTTTGCGGCCACGCCTCTGCCTTCCGAATAGCGCACGCCGATCTCGAACGCTGCGGCCGGATCGCCTTTGCTCGCAGCTGTGCGAAGCGCGGCGCTGCCGATGCTTTCGGGAATCCTGTCGGAGACCGGGGTGAGGACGGCCTTCGCATGCGGTGCTGCGACCGGCGGCATTGTCACGGAGACACGTTCAGACGGCGCGGCAATCGAGCCGGTGATATCCGGTGAAGGCTGAGGATTGGCGGCAGGCGGCTTCGGCGCCACAGTGACGCCGGGTTGAGCTGGAGCCGCCAGAGGAGATGTGCCGTTCATCGATTGACGGTCAATCGGTGTCGGTGAGGTCATCGACGGCGTGATCGGCGAGACATTATCCGAATGCGGTTCGCCCTCGCGCGCCGACGGCAGCACCAATGGCGCGGCGTCGCTGGACTCGGAGGATGCCGCCGGCGGGCTAGTGTCGCGTCCGTTGAGAAGGTTCATGCCGAACTTGACGGTGCCGAGCACGATCACAACGACGCTGGCGCCGACGAGCAATCCCCGGATTTTCGACGACAGCGGCGATTCGCCGGTGGCTGCGACCTTCGCAGCCGTTCGCGCGGCGTCATTGAGAGATGTCACGCGATTGGCTTTCTTGGCCGCAGGTTTCTCGGGTGCGGTTGCTGCGGCCTGTGCCGCGCGGCGTGCGGCCTGAATGAAGTTGGACGTGCTGACGGGCTCGCGCGTGCCGGCCGGGATTTCGCTCAGAGCAATTTCGGAAGCTGCAATTCGTTCGGATGGAGTCGATGTGCCGCGCATCTGCTGCGGCCGCGTGCCGGGCTCAAGCGGCGTATCCGGCGGAAGACTCGGATCGATCGGGTTGCGCGCGGCCGACGGAGGACGCGTGGCGGGCGACGGTTCGGCGACACCGATGTGTTCGCCGGCAATGGTGACATCCGCCATCGTCGGAGCCGCAGACGGGCGGTCTTCGGAGATTTGAGATCGCGCAATCGGAGGCTGCGCAGCAGCGGGATTTGGCAATTCGGGCCGCGGCATTGCAGCTTGCGGGCGTGCGGACTCCGGTGCAACGGCTTCGCGGCGAACGGCTTCCGGTGATTGTACGGCGCGCGGCGCCGAACGCACCTCGCGCAGATCGCCTTCGATCTGGGCGAGGCGATCGACGACGTGGCCGAGCGTCGAGTGGACGACTTCAAGCGAGTCCTGAGTGTGCCGGTCGGTTTCCGACTGGCTGTAGCGCATGTCGGTCAGTTCACGCTTGATCGTGTCGGCAACCGCACCATCCATCGGCATGGCGGGCTGGCCCGCTGCCGCATTGAGGCGCTGTTGCTCGAGATGACGCAGAATATCGGAAAGCGCCTCCTCGACGCGGCCGAGATTTCCGCCACTGGCGCCGGAGTGTTCGAGGCGTTCGAGCAGATGATGTACGCGCTGTTCGACATGGCCGAGCGACGATGCACTGTCGCCGCCGACTTGAAGGCTGTCGAGGCGGTCGGAGATGTTCCGCACGGCATTGTCGAAATAGCTGGAATCGCCAGCCGCTGGGCGCTCGCGCGACTCTAATGCTGACGTCAGCGTGGCGATGCGCTGTTCGAGCGCCGACAGAATTTCGCTGCCGCCGGATCGCGCGACCTGATCGACTTTGGCCGACAGCATCTGGATGTGATCGGCGAGCTGATGCAGCGCGTCGTTGGAAGCGATGTTCGAGACGATCAGCTTCAACGCCGCGATGGCATCTTCAAGCTGATGCATGATACCCGGATCGGGACTTGTGCGAACGATCATGTCTATCTTCGCGCCGAGATGGTTGATCGCTTCGTCGAAGCCGGTGAGTTTTTCGGCGGGCGTCAGCGACCGCAGTTCGCCGCGGATTTCGGCAAGTGCGCGCTCGACGCCGGACAGAGCGGCACCATCAACGCCACCGGATCGCGTCTCATCGATGCGCCGTCCCAGCGAGCGCACTTCGCTTTCAAGCGACTCAATCGCGCGGCGCGGCATTGCGTCCATAATGGCGTGACGGATGTCGGCCAATTCGCTGCGGAACGACGCGATGGATTGTTCCATGATCGGATCCGGCCGGCGCAGCATCTCGATGCGGTCGGTCATGTGCGACAACTGCCGCTCGAGCCCGGAGAAGTCGGCCTGCGGCTGCATCGGCGGCGCGTAAACGGGCGCGACAAATGTCGGCGCGGGCATCATCGGCGTCATGCGTGACGGCATGGCGCGCGGCGCGCCGTCGAGTTCGCCCTGGCGCGCGACGATTTCAGCGATGGAGAAATCCATCTGCTGCTGCATCTGAGGTGCGGCAATCGATGGCGACGGACGGTAGGAAGGCGCCGCTTGATTGGAAGGCGATGAAGTCCGCCCGGAAATTTGCGAGAGCCGCTCGTCGAGACGCGAGATAGCGTCGTTCAACTGCCGCGCAACGCCGGGATCGCTTTTCGATCCATTCGGTGCGCGCGAAATGTTTTCCATCTGGCGCGAAATGGAATCGAGACGCCGGTGAATGTCCGCCACGTCTTGCGCGTCGTTGGGGCTGCCGATCGTCGAATTGAGCCAGTCGCCGAGCGACATGCCGGCGCGGCGGGCGGCGGCTTCTGCCCTTTCGCGGACCGATGGCTCTATTCCGTCAACACTCCACGATACGCGCGATGTCATGCCTTGGCCCGGTAAACGGCGCGAGGCTCCTGCCTCAACGCTTCAGCCACCCTGCGCCCTTGAAGAGATTTAGGAATTTCGCGCGCGGGACGGCCGATCCCGGTAACGACTTTTAATTGTTAGGGTAAAAAAGCGGTTAAGAACGGCACTCATGCCGCCGAAACATCGTGTGTCTAGCCGCTTCGGCCCGAGGCTGTTGCGAACAGGCCGCTGAGGTCGTCGAGGTCGGCTTCGGTGATCGATGAATGCGCGATGTGCATGACGGACGACTGGCCGACATAGGCCCAGTAGATGAATTCGGCGCGGGGCATGGTTTTTTCGGCGCTGACACCCGATTCGCGGAGAAGTTTTGCGATGTAGGCGATGCGCCTTGCGTCGACGTTTGCGACAACCTTGGCAGCCTCAGGATCGGTCGCGGCCCAAGCGCGACAAGCCCGGTCCAGGCTGCGATCCTCGTTGAATGCGAGCTTCATGAGATAGGTCAGCCGCGCCGGCCCAACGATGGACGAATCGATTTCCCGGATGACCCCCTCTGTCGCGCGCTCCTCCCACGTCGCCAGAAGCTGTGCGCGGAAGTCGGCGATGCTCTCGAAATGCCAGTAAAAGCTGCCTCTTGAGACATTTAGCCCGGACGCCAGCATCCCGGTTTTCAGGGCGCCTTCGCCCTGCCGGGCAAGGGTCCGTAGCCCGTGGACGATCCACTGGTCCCGGGTGAGCCGGTCTTTAACAACGGCGGTGTCTGCTGAATCGACCATACACAAGTGTATTGACACATCTCGCCGGCTGAAGCTAGGCTCCGTACAGAGGTGTACGGAAATGCCTTGGCAGAACCTGGCGCTGGAACTGGCTGGCTTGATCGGCGCGGTCGTTGCGATTGCGCACGGCGTAGTCGTCCAACGCCTGATCGTCCGGCCGTTCGCGGACGTCACAGCGGGAAGTCGAAAATTTTCCGCAACGGTGCGCAGGCTTGTGCCGCCTCTCATTCATTTCAGCACGATCGTCTGGTTTGCCGGCGGCGTTGCGCTGGCATCGGCGACGATCCTCGGCGCGCAGGCGAGACTTTTTGTCTGCCTCTTGGTCGGCGCGACCTATCTGTTCGGCGCAGCCGGAAACTTTTGGGCAACGCGCGGACGGCATCCGGGCTGGATGCTGCTCGCGCTTGCATTGGTTCTGATCGCGTTCGGAGCGGTTGCTCCGGCAAGCCAGACATAACGTCGCAAGGAGCGGTACTATGTCTCGCATCGGCCGCCTTACATTCCGTCATATCGGCGTGACATAACCGTGCAGCTTTCTCCAAGGGTGTTTCGATGAACGGTCTTGATCGTTGGTACCACTGCATCCAGTCGCGCGATCACGCAGCGTTGTGGGAGTTGCTGCATCCCGATGCCGTGTTTGAGAGCCCGGTCGTGCACACGCCGCAGCGCGGACGCGAAATAACATTTGCCTATCTCAAGAGCGCCGAAGATGTGCTCGGCGGTCCCGGCTTCCGCTACCTGAATGAGTGGCGCGGCAAAAATTCCGCCGTGCTGGAATTCGAGAACGAGATCGACGGCATCAAATTGAACGGCGTCGACATGATTACTTTCGCCGACGACGGACGCATCACGCATTTCAAGGTGATGGTGCGGCCTCTGAAAGCGATCAACCTGCTTCACCGCTTGATGGGCGAACAACTTGCCCGCCTTGCTTCCGCTCAGAACTGAGAGATTCCCATGACGATTTACAAGGCCCCCGTGGAAGACGTGAGTTTCCTTCTCAACGACGTGTTCCAGATCGACAAATATAACAACCTTCCGGGTTTCGCCGACGCGTCTGCCGATGTGCGCGAAGCCATTATCGATGAAGCTGCGAAACTGAGCGAAGAAGTTCTGCATCCGCTTAACAGCGTCGGCGATCTCGAAGGTTGCACGCGTCACGATGACGGCCGTGTCACCACGCCGAAAGGCTTCAAGGACGCCTGGAAGCAGCTCGGCGAAGGCGGCTGGCTCGGCCTCGTCGGGCCCACGCAGTATGGCGGGCAGGGGCTTCCGGTCACGCTGGCGCAGCCGGTCAACGAATTCATGATGTCCGCCAACATGGCGTTCTCGATGTATCCGGGGCTGACGCAGGGCGCGATGGCGGCTCTTCTCGTCCACGGCAACGACGAACAGAAGAAGACGTTCGTTCCGAACATGATTGCCGGCAAATGGACCGGCACGATGAATCTCACCGAGCCGCAATGCGGCACCGATCTCGGATTGATGCGCACCAAGGCGGTGAAACAGGCGGACGGCACCTACAAGATCACCGGCACCAAGATTTTCATTTCCGGCGGCGAACAGGATCTGTCGGAAAACATCGTTCACCTCGTGCTCGCGCGCATCGAAGGCGCACCCGCTGGCATCAAGGGCGTATCGCTGTTCGTTGTGCCGAAGATGAAGCTCGATGCGAACGGCGCTGTGACCAGCGCACCGAACGGCGTGTCGTGCGGCTCGATCGAACACAAGATGGGCATTCACGGCAATTCGACCTGCGTTCTGAATTTCGACAACGCCATCGGCACGCTGGTCGGCGAAGAGAACAAGGGCATGGCGGCGATGTTCGTGATGATGAACGAAGCGCGTCTCGGCGTCGGCGTTCAGGGTCTCGCACAATCCGAAGTCGCCTACCAGAACGCGGCGGCCTATGCGAAGGATCGCCTTCAGGGTCGTTCGCTCACCGGCGTGAAGTCGCCCGACAAGCCGGCCGATCCGATCATCGTGCATCCGGATATTCGCCGCACGCTGATGACGATCCGCGCCTTCAACGAAGCCGCGCGCGCACTTGTCGTGTGGACCTCGCTGAAAAGCGATCTCGCGCATCGCTCCAGCGATCCGAAGGAACGTCAGGAAGCCGACGACCACATGGGTCTTCTCACCCCGGTAGTGAAAGGCATGCTGACCGATGTCGGTTTCGCCAACGCAGTTGCTGCGCAGCAGGTCTATGGCGGCCACGGCTACATTCAGGAAACCGGCGTCGAGCAGTTCGTGCGCGATGCGCGCATCTCGATGATCTATGAGGGCGCGAACGGCATTCAGGCGCTCGATCTCGTCGGACGCAAGCTGCCGAAGGACGGCGGACGCGCGCTGACCGCATTCTTCAACGAAGTGACGTCTTTCGCGAAGGACAATGCGGCGGATGAATCGATGAAGGCATTTCTCGCGCCGCTGAATGCTGCCGTGCAGGATTTGCAGAAGGCGACGATGTGGCTGATGCAGAACGGCCTGAAGAATCCGGACAATGCCGGTGCGGCGTCCACCGAATATCTGCATCTGCTCGGTCTCGTCACGCTCGGCTACATGTGGGCGAAGATGGCAAGGGTCGCGCAGAACAAGCTGGCCAGTTCGGGCGAGCAGCCTTATCTGAAGTCTAAGCTCGTCACGGGCAAGTTCTTCATGGAGCGGATGCTGCCGGAAACCGCGTTGCGACTGACGCGCATCCAGACCGGCGCAGGCTCGATGATGGAATTGCCGGCCGACGCATTCTGATTTCGAGGCGCATGTCAGCTCTGTGCTGGACATGCGCCCGTTTCGGGATTTGATGAACGGGAAAGCCGGGTCAAGTCCGGCATGCAAGTTGAAAATCACCGCTTTGCAAGGAGGCTCTCATGCCTGAGGCATTTATCTACGATCACGTTCGCACGCCGCGCGGCAAAGGCAAGTCCGATGGCTCGCTGCATGAAGTCACGGCGCTTGCGCTGGCGACGGTGCCGCTGAAGGCGCTAAAGGAGCGCAACAATCTCGCCTCCAACGCCATCGACGACGTCGTACTCGGCGTGGTCGATCCGGTCGGCGAGGCGGGCGGCGACATCGCACGTTTCGCGGCGATGAATGCGGGCTTCGACACGTCGGTGCCGGGCGTGCAGATCAATCGGTTCTGTGCATCGGGTCTCGATGCCGTGAACTTTGCCGCTGCGCAAGTGATGTCCGGCCAGCATGAAATGACCATTGGAGGAGGCGCTGAATCGATGAGCCGTGTCGGCATCATGTCGTCAGGCGCGGCGTGGCCGATGGACCCGTCGATGGCGGTGCCGTCCTATTTCATGCCGCAGGGCGTCGCGGCCGATCTGATCGCTACGAAATACGGCTTCTCGCGCGACGACGTCGACGGCTATGCGGTCGAGAGCCAGAAGCGCGCCGATACCGCCTGGAAGGAAGGCCGCTTCAAGAACTCGGTCGTTCCCGTGAAGGACATCAACGGCATCACCATCCTCGACCGCGACGAGCACATGCGCCCCGGCACCACGATGCAGTCGCTCGGCCAGTTACAGGCATCGTTCGCTGCGATGGGCGCGATGGGCGGCTTCGACGCCGTTGCCGTCCAATCGCATCCTGAAATCGAGGCGGTGAACTACGTGCATCACGCCGGCAATTCGTCCGGCATCGTCGATGGTGCCGGTGCCGTGCTGATCGGCAACGCCGAAGGCGGCAAGAAGCGCGGGCTGAAACCGCGCGCGAAGATTCGCGCGTTTGCCAATATCGGCTCGGAACCTGCGATGATGCTGACGGGGCCAGTCGACGTCACCAAGAAGCTGCTCGAACGCTCCGGCATGAAATTGTCGGACATCGATCTGTTCGAACTGAACGAAGCCTTCGCCTCCGTCGTGCTGCGTTACATTCAGGCGTTCAACATCGACACCGCCAAGATCAACGTCAACGGCGGCGCAATCGCGATGGGCCATCCGCTCGGCGCGACCGGCGCGATGATCCTCGGGACGGTTCTCGACGAACTCGAGCGCACGAATAAAAACACCGCTCTCGTCACGCTGTGCATCGGCGGCGGCATGGGCACGGCAACGATCATCGAGCGGGTTTGAGGAGCGGAATCATGGCGTACAAGAATTTCAAGGTTGAAATCGATTCCGACGGCATCGCGCTCGTCACCTGGGATATTCCCGGCAAACCGATGAACGTCATCGACGAGACGTCCGGCACCGAACTCGCAGCCATCGTCAAGCAGATGACGGATGACGCGGCGGTCAAGGGCGTCGTCATCACGTCGGGCAAGGATGCCTTCTGCGCAGGCGCGGACCTCACCATGCTGACAGGCATGAATCAGACCTACGTCGAAATGCTGAAGTCGAAAGGCGAGGAAGCCGCGAACAAGTTCGTGTTCGATAACGTTCGCGAGCTGTCGCTGACGCTTCGCAACGTCGAAACAAGCGGCAAGCCGTGGGTTGCCGCGATCAACGGTCTCGCGCTCGGCGGCGGCTTCGAGCTGACGCTCGCTTGCCATTATCGCGTGGCGGCGGACAATCCGAAGACGCGTCTCGGTCTTCCCGAAATCAAGGTCGGTCTGTTTCCGGGCGGCGGCGGCACCCAGCGTCTGCCGCGCATGATGCAGCCGATGGATGCGGTGCAGATGCTCATCAAGGGCGATGCCATCGACGTCAACAAGGCGAAGGGTTACGGAATCGTCGGCGCGGTCGTCCCGCAGGCCGATCTCGTCAAGACGGCGAAAGAGTGGATCAAGGCCGGCGGCAAGGCCGTCGCGCCTTGGGACGAAAAAGGCTTCAAGCTGCCGGGCGGGCCGGTCTACTCCAAGGGCGGAATGCAGTTCTTCCCCCCGGCGAATGCAATTCTCCGCCGCGAGACCTACGACAACTATCCCGCCGCGCGCGCGATCATGCAGTGCGTGTACGAGGGCTTGCAGTTGCCGATGGACGCGGCGTTGCGAGTCGAGTCGCGCTACTTCTCGAAGATCCTGCGCTCGAAGGAAGCAGCGGCAATGATCCGTTCGCTGTTCGTGTCGATGGGTGAACTCAACAAGGGCGCGCGCCGTCCAGCGAACGTGCCGCCGACGAAAGTGAAGAAGCTCGCAATTATCGGTGCGGGCTTCATGGGTGCGAGTGTCGGTTTTGTTTCGGCGCAAGCGGGCATCGATGTCGTGCTGATCGATCGCGATCAGGCGAGCGCGGATACCGGCAAGGGCCACGCCAAGACCGTGATCGACGGTCTCGTCGCAAAGGGGCGCATGAAGCAACCGGATGGCGACGCAATCCTCGCGCGCATCTCGGCAACTGCGGACTACGCTGCGATCAAGGATTGCGATCTTGTGATCGAAGCCGTGTTCGAGGATCGCAAGGTGAAAGCGGAGACCTACGCCAAGGCGCAGCCGCTGCTGCGTGACGGAGCGATCTTCGCGACCAATACATCGACGCTGCCGATCAATTCATTGGCCGAGGAGTGGAAGGATCAGTCGAAGTTCATCGGCATTCACTTCTTCTCGCCGGTCGAGAAGATGATGCTGGTCGAAATCATCGTCGGCAAGAACACGGGCGATGTGGCGCTTGCCACCGCGCTCGACTATGTGCGCCAGATCAAGAAGACGCCGATTGTCGTCAACGACTCGCGCGGCTTCTTCGCCAATCGCTGCGTGCTGCGCTACATCGGCGAGGGCTACGAGATGCTGCTCGAGGGCGTCCCGCCGGCGATGATCGAGAATGTCGGCAAGATGGCCGGCATGCCGGTCGGCCCGCTGTCGCTCAACGACGAGATCGCCATCGATCTCGCGCTGAAGATTCTCAAAGCGACAGAGGCCGATCTTGGCGCAAACGCCATTGCACAGGATCAGAAGAATCTTCTGGTCGAGATGGTCGAGAAGCGCGGACGCCTCGGCCGCAAGAACGGCAAGGGCTTCTACGACTATCCCGAGAAGGGCAAAGGCCAGAAGAAGCTCTGGCCGGAATTGACAACGCTGCAACCGAAGCACCTCGATCCCGACATGCTCGATGTCGAGGAATTGAAGCAGCGATTCCTGGTGGTGCAGGCGGTGGAAGCCGCGCGGACGGTCGAGGATCACGTTATTACCGATCCGCGCGAAGCCGATGTCGGCTCGATCCTCGGCTTTGGATTCGCGCCGTTCACCGGCGGCACGCTGTCCTATATCGACTTCATGGGCACCAAGAAGTTTGTTGAGCTGTGCCAGAAGCTGGAGAAGAAGTACGGTTCGCGCTTCACGCCGCCGAAACTTCTGATCGACATGGCTGCCAAGGGCGAGACGTTCTACGCGCGCTTCGCGCCGAAAAAGATGGCGGCGTAATTTCCGCGCATCGACAATAAAAAAGGCCGGATCGACGATCCGGCCTTTTTCTTTGTCTCACCGAAACCTCAAGCCGCCTTCAACAGACCCTCTGCCATCAAGGCTTCCTGAACCTTTGGACGTGCGGCGACGCGCGCCTTGTACGCCGTCAAATTCTTGAACTCCGAAAGGTCGAACTTCATGCGGTCCGCCCAGGCGAGCATCGTGAAGAGATAGGCATCGGGCACCGTGAAATGATTGCCCATCAGGTAGTCCCTACCCGCCAGCGCGCCGTCGATATATTTGAACTTGCCCATCAGGCGGTCCTTGAAGAACTGCTTGGTATCGTCGGAAAGAACCGGCTGGAACAGCGGCCCGAAGTTCTTGTGCAATTCGCTGCCGATGAAGTTCAGCCACTCCTGCAAGCGGTAACGTTCGTCCGAACCATGCGCGGGCGCGAGATTTTTTCCCGGCGCCTTGTCGGCGATCATCTGGACGATGACCGCACCTTCGGTGAGAAGCTGGCCGCTGTCTGTGACGACCGCCGGCACCTGGCCCTTCGGGTTCACTTTCAGATAGTCGCTGCCATCCTCGAGCTTCTTGGCCTTGAGATCGACCTTGACGAGATCGTAGGGCAGACCGGCTTCCTGAAGCGCGATATGGGGCGACATCGAGCATGCGCCGGGCGAATAATAAAGTTTCATGGGAGCCATCCTTTCTGAGGAGCTTGGCAAGGAAATGCCGGGCTATTAAATGCAGCTGCATGAAACTGTCAACATTGATGCACCTGCATTCAGTGCGGTACACTCGTTGTTGAATTGGTGAGCTGGACCATGAAACGCAAACCTTCCACCGAAGCGACGGACGCCTGGATCCGCCTGATGCGGGTGCAAAGCCGTGTGCTCGATGCCGTCGAGCAGGATTTGAAGAAGGCAGGTTTCCCGCCGCTGGCCTGGTACGACGCGCTGCTCGAATTGTCGCGCGCGCCGTCCGGCGAATTGCGTCCCGTCGAACTCGAAAAGCAGATGCTGCTGCCGCAATATTCGACCTCGCGGCTGATCGACCGGCTGGTCGAAGAAGGTCTCGCCGTCCGCCGCGAGTGCAAGATGGACAAACGCGGATTGTTCGTCGAAATCACCGACGCCGGGCGCGAGTTGCAGAAAAAAATGTGGAATTCATATTCGGCAGCCATCGAACGTCACATCGGCTCGAAACTGTCGGATGCGGATGCGCTCAAGCTCACCGGCCTGCTCGACCGGCTTGGCTGTTGCGGCGGCGCGCATTCTGCGGCGAAAGACACATCCTCCAAAGAAGCATCGCCCGCGCGATGATTTCGTTTCATCCTCCCGCGCTTGCGGATGCATGCATCCGTAACCGCTTTCTGCTTCGCGCGCACCGCGCCGGAAACCGGATTTCAGATGGCGCGTGACCAGATCGACATGACGCCTTTGCAATCGCGCGAAGAACTCATCGCGTGGATCGAGGCGGGCGTAAAACCGAAGTCCGAATTCCGCATCGGCACGGAGCACGAGAAGACGCCGTTCACCCTCGAGGGTCATAACCCTGTGCCTTATGAAGGCGCGCGCGGCATCGGTGCGCTGCTCGAAGGTATGAAGCTGTTGCTCGGCTGGGAGCCGATTACCGAGAACGGAAAGATCATCGGTCTTTACGATGTGACCGGCGGCGGCGCGATTTCGCTCGAACCCGGCGGACAATTTGAATTGTCCGGCGCGCCGCTCGAGACCGTGCACCAGACAGCATCCGAACTGATGGCGCATCTGGCGCAAGTGCGTGAGATTGCGACGCCGCTCGGAATCGGATTTCTCGGCCTCGGTATGACGCCATCATGGTCGCGCGCGCAGATTCCGACGATGCCGAAGGGCCGTTATCGCATCATGACGAACTACATGCCGAAAGTCGGCAAGTACGGTCTCGACATGATGTATCGCACCTGCACGGTGCAGACCAATCTCGACTTCTCCTCCGAAGCCGACATGGTCAAGAAGTTGCGGGTGTCGGTCGCGTTGCAGCCGGTGGCCACTGCACTGTTTGCGAATTCGCCGTTCACCGAAGGCAAAGCCAACGGTTATCTCTCGTTCCGTTCGGAAATCTGGCGCGACACCGACAACGCGCGCGCCGGGATGATTCCGTGGGCATTCGAGGACGGCATGGGGTTCGAGCGTTGGGTCGATTACGCGCTCGATGTGCCGATGTATTTCGTCAAGCGGGGCGACGAATACATCGATGTATCCGGTTCGTCGTTCCGCGATTTTTTCGACGGCAAGAATGACAAGATCAAAGGCGAACGCCCCACGCTGTCGGACTGGGCCAATCATCTCTCGACAATTTTCCCCGAAGTGCGACTGAAGCGTTATCTCGAAATGCGCGGCAGCGACGGCGTGCCGTGGAGACAGTTGCCTGCGCATCCGGCGTTCTGGGCCGGGCTTCTCTATGACGATGCAAATCTCGACGCGGCCTGGGACATCGTGAAAAACTGGACGGCGGAGGAACGCCAGTCCATGCGCGACGAGGTACCGAAATTCGGATTCCGGGCCAAGATCGGAAATCGCTATCTGTTCGACATCGCCAAAGAGTGTCTCGCGCTGGCGCATCGCGGTCTGTCGCGCCGCGGTCACGTCGATCATCTCGGCCGTGATGAGACGCGGTATCTCGATCCGCTCGTTCGGATCATTGAGGACGGGCGTACCCCTGCGGAAGTGATGCTTGAAAAATTCAACGGCGCATGGGGCGGTTCGGTCGATCCGGCCTATTCGGAATACGCGTTCTGACTCAACGGTTTGGTGACAGGCGGTAGTCTGCGGATCACGGCACGTTTATTTCCCGTTCATCCGCCATACATCAATGCGCCCATTCAATGAGCAACGCCGCCACGGGGCTTGCGGCGCAGTCAATTCGCTTGGAAGTCATCGCTGCATGTTCGGACCTCGCATCGTCAGGGACTATTTCCGGGCATGCATTCGCATTGCGGTGATTGCGGCTGTTTCGCTCCTTGCCTTCTCTCGTCCGGTTTATGCGCAGGCCAACTGGGATCGGCCAGGCTCCGATTATTCACGCACCGTTGTGCAGTCCGGCGATCCGGCGCTGTGCGCATTGCAATGCGAGCGCGACCGCAAGTGCCGCGCATGGAGTTTCAACTATCCGCTGGTGAACGAAGACGGCGCGGTGTGCTGGCTGAAAAGCAGCGTGCCGCCGCGCGTGCAGAGCAATTGCTGCGTCTCGGGCGTGCGCGGGGCGGGCGTGGTCGAACCGCGCACCAGCGCCTACGAGGTCGAGACCGACCGGCAGGGCGGCGACTTCCGGAATATCGAAGTCGGCGAGGATTCAACGGGCGAAACGTGCAGGGCCGCCTGCGAGGCGGATGATAAGTGCCGCGCATGGACGTATGCGCGTCCGGGCTATATCGGCAAAACCGCACGCTGCTTTTTGAAAGACGCCGTGAAGCCGCCGCGCCGAAAGCCGGGGTTCATTTCGGGCGTGGTGCGCTAACGCGTGTTCCGCAAACGCGGATACCGGTTTTGCTGCGCAATCAAGCTTGCGTAGATTGCGTAAACTTAATCGGAGGCGAACACGCGCGACTGAAAAACTAACCCGTTCCGCCGACCGTGATCCGATCCATCCGCAGCGTCGGCTGCCCGACGCCGACGGGAACGCCCTGACCGTTCTTGCCGCAAGTCCCGATCCCGGCATCGAGTTCGAGATCGTTGCCGACCATCGTGATGCGATGAAGGTCGGTCGGTCCGTTGCCGATCAGCATCGCGCCCTTCAGCGGCGCGCCGAGTTTGCCGTTCTCGATTTTGTACGCCTCGGTGCATTGAAACACATACTTGCCTGACGTGATGTCCACCTGACCGCCGCCGAAATTCGCGGCAAAAATCCCATTCTTCACTGAAGCAAGAATTTCCGCGGGATCGTGCTTGCCTGCGAGCATGTAGGTGTTGGTCATGCGCGGCATCGGCACATGCGCGTAGGATTCGCGGCGTCCGTTGCCGGTCGGCTTCATCTTCATCAGCCGCGCGTTCTGGCGATCCTGCATGTAGCCGACGAGCTTGCCGTCCTCGATCAGGATCGTCTTGTTGGTCGGCGTGCCTTCGTCGTCGATGGAGAGTGAGCCGCGCCGCGTGGAAATCGTGCCGTCATCGACGACGGTGACGCCTTTCGCCGCGACCTGCTGTCCCATCAAACCCGCAAACGCCGAGGTCTGCTTGCGATTGAAATCGCCTTCGAGCCCGTGACCGACCGCTTCGTGCAGCATGACGCCGGGCCAGCCGGGTCCGAGCACGACATCCATTTCGCCGGCGGGCGCGGGAACAGATTCCAGATTGACCATCGCCTGACGGATCGCACCGTCGGCGGCGCTGCGCCACGCCTTCGTTTCGATGAAACGTGCGTAGCCTTCGCGGCCGCCGTAACCGTGGCTGCCGCTCTCCTGCCGATCGCCGGAGCCCGCGACGACGGAAACATTGACGCGCACCAGCGGACGGATGTCGCGGTAGCTTTCGCCATCCGGCCGCAGAATTTCGACGATTTGCCAACTTGCACCCAGACTGACCGAAACCTGCCGCACGCGCGGATCTTTCTCGCGCACATAGGCGTCGATCTCGGCGAGCAGTTTCACCTTGGCCTCAAAGGCAACGCCATCGAGCGGATTCTCGTCGCCATAGAGCCGCACATTGGTGTGGGGAGGGGCCGAGGCAAACGTTCCGCTGTAGCCGCCGCGCACGGCATGAACCGCATCGGCTGCACGACTGAGCGCAGAAAGAGAAATGTCCGACGAATGCGCGTAACCGACGGCGTCGTCCTTGACGGCGCGAAGCCCGAAGCCCTGCGCGGTGTCATACGTCGCCTGCTTCAAGCGTCCGTTGTCGAATCCAAGCCCTTCGGACTGCCGGTATTCGAGAAACAATTCGCCGTCGTCCGCGCCTTCCAGTCCGCGCACGATTTCTTTCCGCACGTCGTTGCGATCGAGACCGGCGCGATCGAGCAGCGAGGTCGATGCGGAAATGTCGGATGGATTGGTCATGGAAACTCCGGCGCGGAAACAGAGGCCCAAGATAGGAACGATTTGCCAGGAGTGCGATAGTTATATGACAGGCCTTACGGCAGCTTGTCGTAACCGTCGCCGAGACCCTTGAGGCTGAGCGGAAAGCCGATGCCTTCTTCGGGCGTCTCGAAAATGATGAAGGTCGCGGTCTTCGCCGATTTGAGCTGGCCGAGCAGCTTGTCGTCCATCACAACTTCGGCAACGCAGCCATTGGGCAGGCAGCGGACGAAGCCTGCCCGGCCGACATCGGCGTTGTCGAGTTTCAGTCCGAGACCCGACGGCAGCAACACGCCGAGCGGCGCAACCACCCGCATCAGCTTGCTCTTCTGGTCAGCGGTCTTGAGGATAATGACGGTGAGGCCCGCATTGGAGCGGTCCTCGGCGACAACGCTCTGGATCAGCGCGCATTGCTCGGATTGCGCGCCCGCCGGCGTGTCGCAGCGGATCTGCCAGTCGCCGAACGTCGCCTTCACGGCGCCCTGGGCGGTGGCCGGGCTGGAAATCGCGCTGAAAAGCCAAATCGCTGTGGAAATTGCAGCCAGAAAATGCGCCGCCATGCGCCGGCGGCGGTTCGGACGATTGTTCGGCACGCTGAAAACTCGCTGGTCAGAACGGCCCATCAGGCCCAATCCCTTGGCAGTTTGACGGCAATGACGGCGTCTTGAGGGCAAATCGCCGCAGGATCGGCCCTTAAAACCGGCAGCGAATCGTACCGCCGCTGCGCGACTGTGCCGTGGGTACATCGGTCACTTCGCCTGTCAAGCATCCGGGCAATTCGGGGGCCGGTTTTCGACTTTCCGGCAAGGGATTTCCGAAGGCTTTCCGCGCTTCCTGACACCTTATTACGTGCATTGCAGCAGCCGCGGAATTATGGTTTGAGAAGCTGGAATTTCGACGCGTTCTAACCGTTTGGCCAATGGTCAAAAGCCCGATCGCGATAGAAAAAGCAGGCCTTGCCGCCCGGCGAGACCGTATCGAGACAAGAGCAGGAGCGAGAGCGGCATGAAGATGTCGAAAGGCCAGACCGGCCGCCGGATTCTGGGTTTCGCCGTGATCGCGAGCGTGCTTGCCGCGACAGGCGCAGCGGTCGCAGGGACCGGGCAGCCGACGCCCTGGGAATATGCGCTTCAGGGGTCCGCCTCGCCGGTGATGGACAACATCATCTGGTTTCACAATTTTCTGCTGTGGCTGATTACCGCGATCACGCTGTTCGTTCTGGCCCTTTTGATCATCGTCGCGGTCAAGTTTAACGCCAAGTCCAATCCCGTCCCGTCCAAGACCACGCACAACACGCTGATCGAAGTGATCTGGACGGTCGTGCCGGTCCTCATTCTTGTGGGCATCGCGGTGCCGTCGTTCCGGCTGCTGTTCCAGGAACTCGATATTCCGAAGGCAGACCTCACCATCAAGGCGACGGGCAAGCAGTGGTACTGGAGCTACTCCTATCCCGATAACGGCAAGTTCGAGTTCGACTCGCTCCTCGTCGCCGACAAGTCACCGCGCCTCCTCGGTGTGGACAACGAAGTTGTCGTGCCGGTCAACAAGGTGATCCGCGTGCAGGTGACTGGAGCGGATGTGATCCATGCCTTCGCCATCCCGTCTTTCGGGATCAAGATCGACGCCATTCCGGGCCGCCTCAACGAGACGTGGTTCAAGGCGACCAAGGAAGGCATGTTTTACGGCCAGTGTTCGGAATTGTGCGGCAAGGATCACGCATTCATGCCGATCGCGATCCGTGTCGTGAACGATCAGGAATTCAACAACTGGGTTGAAGGGGCGAAAAAGAAGTTCGCCGCCAATCCGTCGAATGAATACGCCTCGATTGGTTCGGCGGCGCGCTAAGCGCAAGGCAAACGGCGCTTTAAGTTTCTAGGTTGACGAACTGCAAGGTTCAAAGGACTCGCAAATGGCCACCTCCGCTGCATCTCACGCCCATGACGATCACGCCCACGACCACCCGACCGGATGGCGGCGTTACGTTTATTCGACGAACCACAAGGACATCGGCACGATGTATCTTGTCTTCGCGATCATCGCGGGCATCATCGGCGGCGCGATGTCGGTCGCGATCCGTATCGAGCTGATGTATCCGGGCGTTCAGCTGTTCCACGAGTCCCACACCTACAACGTGTTCGTCACCTCTCACGGTCTTATCATGATCTTCTTCATGGTGATGCCGGCGATGATCGGCGGCTTCGGCAACTGGTTTGTGCCGCTGATGATCGGCGCGCCGGACATGGCGTTCCCGCGCATGAACAACATTTCGTTCTGGCTGCTGCCGGCTTCGTTCGCGCTGCTCCTGATCTCGACCTTTGTCGAGGGCGAGCCGGGCGGCAACGGCGTCGGCGCAGGCTGGACGATTTACGCGCCGCTTTCGACGACCGGCCATCCGGGCCCGGCGGTCGATTTCGCAATTCTGTCGCTGCATCTTGCCGGTGCGTCGTCGATTCTCGGCGCGATCAACTTCATCACCACGATCTTCAATATGCGCGCTCCGGGCATGACGCTGCACAAGATGCCGCTGTTCGTGTGGTCGATCCTCGTTACCGTGTTCCTGCTGCTGCTGGCGCTGCCAGTGCTCGCCGGCGCGATCACGATGCTTCTGACCGACCGGAACTTCGGCACGACGTTCTTCTCGGCGGATGGCGGCGGCGATCCGGTGCTGTTCCAGCATCTGTTCTGGTTCTTCGGACATCCCGAAGTTTACATTCTGATTCTGCCGGGCTTCGGCATGATCTCGCAGATCGTCTCGACCTTCTCGCGCAAGCCGGTGTTCGGCTATCTCGGCATGGCCTACGCGATGGTGGCCATCGGCGCGATCGGCTTCGTCGTCTGGGCGCACCACATGTACACCGTCGGCATGTCGTCGGCGACGCAGGCTTACTTCGTCGCGGCCACGATGGTGATCGCGGTGCCGACCGGCGTGAAGATTTTCTCGTGGATCGCCACGATGTGGGGCGGCTCGATCGAGTTCAAGACGCCGATGGTCTGGGCGATGGGCTTCATCTTCCTGTTCACGCTTGGCGGCGTCACCGGCGTCGTGCTTGCCAACGCCGGCGTCGATCGCGTTTTGCAGGATACGTATTACGTCGTCGCGCACTTCCACTACGTGCTGTCGCTCGGCGCCGTGTTCGCCATTTTCGCGGGCTGGTACTACTGGTTTCCGAAAATGTACGGCTACATGTATTCGGAATTTATCGGTAAGCTGCACTTCTGGGTGACGTTCATCGGCGTCAACCTCGTGTTCTTCCCGCAGCACTTCCTCGGCCTGTCCGGCATGCCGCGCCGCTATGTCGACTATCCGGACGCATTCGCGGGCTGGAACCTGATCTCGTCGATCGGCTCCTACATTTCCGCATTCGGCGTGCTGATTTTCCTCTACGGCGTCGTGCAGGCGTTCGTGAAGAAAGTCCCGGCCGGCAACAATCCATGGGGTGCCGGTGCAACGACGCTCGAATGGACGCTGTCGTCGCCGCCGCCGTTCCATCAGTTTGAAGTTCTGCCGCGCGTTCAGTGAGCGCGCAGCGTTTGAGTTGAATTCATCCGCCGCGGCCTTCCGGGCCGCCGGCGGGTGAAGCGTTAAAGGAAACGAGACACCACTTGTCGATTGTTGACCATCACGCGATCGATTTGCCGCGCATCTCGGAGGCCGGCGTCGCCGACTATGTCGCGCTCCTGAAGCCGCGCGTGATGTCGCTGGTGGTCTTCACTGCGCTCGTTGGACTTGTGATCGCGCCGGGCCATCTTCACCCGGTTCTGGCCGTGACATCGATCCTCTGTATTGCCGTCGGCGGCGGCGCATCGGGAGCCATGAACATGGCCCTCGAAGGCGACATCGACGCCTTGATGTCACGCACTGCAAATCGCCCTGTGCCGCGCGGCCGCATCACGCCCGGCGAAGCTCTGGCTTTCGGCCTGACGCTCGCATTCTTCTCCGTGATGACGCTCGGCATTCTGGTGAACTGGCTCGCAGGCGCTTTGCTCGCGTTCACTATCTTCTTCTACGTCGTGATCTACACGATGTGGCTGAAACGCTGGACCGCACAGAACATCGTGATCGGCGGCGCGGCAGGCGCGCTGCCTCCGGTGGTGGCATGGGCCGCTGCGACAGGATCGCTGTCGCCTGAGCCAATTCTGCTGTTTCTCATCATCTTCCTCTGGACGCCGCCGCACTTCTGGGCGCTGGCGCTGTTCCGCACCGACGACTACGGCCGCGCCAATGTGCCGATGCTGCCGAACGTCGCCGGTCCCGACGCGACGCGTTTGCAGATTCTGCTCTACACGGTTCTCTTGGTGACGGCGGCTTTCGCGCCGTGGCCGCTCGGATATTTCGACGCGGTCTATGGTGTGACGTCGCTCCTGCTCGGTACCGGAATGCTGTGGCTTGCGGTTCGTGTCTATCGCGAACGCAGCGGCGCTGAGGCCAATCGCGCGACGCGGGCGCTGTTCAAATTCTCGATCCTCTATCTGTTCATGCTGTTTGCGGTGCTGCTGCTTGAAGTCGCTGCGGCAGCTCTTCTGCGGGCGTGGGTATGAGTGCGCTCGTCATGGCCAAGAATAAAAAACAGATCAAGGGAATCGTTCTGACGCCGGAACAGAAGAAGCGTCAGCGCGAACGCTCGATTGCCATTGCACTCGCGCTCGGCGTTCTGGTGATCCTCTTTTTCGCAGTCACGATGGTCAAAGGACCAGCCGTGCTGATGCGTCCGATCTGAGAAGCCCGATGCAGCAACCCGCAGGCAGCCGCAAATCCTCAAACCGCGATGTGATGGTCGCGTCGATCTGCGGCTTCGTGGTCGCGTTCATGGTCGGCGCGTCCTATGCCGCCGTGCCCTTCTACAACTGGTTCTGCCGCACGACCGGGTTCAACGGCACGACTCAGGTTGCGACATCCGCGCCTGACGCGTCGCTCGAACGAACCATCACCGTGCGTTTCGATTCCAACATCAGCGGCGGTCTGCCGTGGAAGTTCGAGCCGGAAAAGACGTCGGTTGACGTCAAGATCGGCGAAGTCGTCACGGTCTATTACACCGTCACCAATCAGGCCGCGCGCCCGACCACGGGGCAGGCTGCATATAATGTCGCGCCGCTGGCCGTCGGTTCTTACTTTCAGAAGATCAACTGCTTCTGCTTCACCGAACAGACTTTCGCGCCGGGCGAAAAGCGCGAACTGGCGGTGGTTTTCTACGTCGATCCGAAGCTCGCGGAAAACCACGACCACGACGAACTGAATTCGATCACGCTGTCCTACACGTTCTACCCTGTGCGCGATCCCGAGCCGAAGCCGGTTGCGGCGTCGGAGCCGGATAAACGCAAGGGCAGTCTCTGACGGAATTTGCTATATAACTGGGGAACACGCCGGCTGAGGCCGGCAGGGTTACGGAGAAACTGAAATGGCCGACGCGCACGTCAAGCACCACGACTATCATCTCGTCGATCCGAGCCCGTGGCCGATCGTGGGATCGATTTCGGCGTTCATCATGGCGGTCGGCGCCATTTCATGGATGCACCACATGTACGCGGCGGCACCTCTGGTGTTCGGCGTCGGCACCGTTGGCGTTCTCTACACCATGGCAAGCTGGTGGGCGGATGTGATCCGCGAGGCGACCTACAAGGGCGATCACACCCGTGTCGTGCAGCTTCATCACCGCTACGGCATGATCCTGTTCATCGCTTCCGAAGTGATGTTCTTCGTGGCGTGGTTCTGGGCCTATTTCAACTCCGCGCTGTTTCCGGCGGATCCCGTGCACGCCACGCGCGATGCGCTGTTCGGCGGCGTGTGGCCGCCGAAGGGAATCGAGACCTTCGACCCGTGGCATCTGCCGCTGCTCAACACCCTGATTCTGCTCACCTCCGGCACAACGGTCACATGGGCGCATCACGCGCTTCTCGAAAACGATCGTCAGGGTCTGAAGTGGGGTCTTATTCTCACCATTCTGCTCGGTGCGTGCTTCACCTGCGTGCAGGCTTACGAATATCACCACGCGGCGTTCGCCTTCTCGGGCAATATCTACGGCGCGACGTTCTTCATGGCGACCGGCTTCCACGGTTTCCATGTTCTGGTTGGAACCATCTTCCTGACCGTGTGCCTGTTCCGTGCTCTCGCCGGACAGTTCACGCCGACGCAGCACCTCGGTTTTGAATTCGCCGCCTGGTATTGGCACTTCGTCGACGTGGTGTGGCTGTTCCTGTTTATCTGCATCTATGTCTGGGGCCACGGTCCCGAAGGTGCCGCCGCAGGCGGTCACTGATCGCGCTTTCAATTGACGAGATAGGGGCGGCTTTCGGGCCGCCCCTTTTACATTCAAGACTTCACCGCATTTCTCTGAAATAACCGCGAGCGCGATGACCGAAACACCAGAACCGACGACTTCCGGGACTTCCGTCTCGCCCTATTTTGCAGGGCTCGGCTGCCGCTGCCCGCGTTGCGGCAAGGGCAAACTTTACGACGGCTATCTCACTTTGCGTCCGCGCTGCGAATCGTGCGGGCTCGATTACAGCTTCATGGATTCCGGTGACGGTCCCGCGATCTTCATCATCATGATTGCCGGCTTCATCGTGGTTGGTGCTGCGCTGATCGTCGAAATCAAATATCAGCCGCCGTTCTGGCTGCATGCGGCCTTGTGGATTCCACTTATTCTGGCCGTCACGCTGTGGCCTCTGCGCGCGATGAAATCGCTTCTGCTCGCGCTTCAGTTTCATCACAAGGCTGCGCCAGGCCAGCTCGTCGAGCGCAAGCCGGAATGAAAAAGGCTTCGGCCAAACGCGCGAAGCCGGCGCGCAGCGCCATCGGTCTTGCGCTGATCGCACTTGCGATGGTGTCTGTGCTCGTGTCGCTCGGCATCTGGCAACTGCATCGCAAGGACGAGAAGCGCGCGCTGATCGCGGCACTCACCGAACGGCTCGCAGCGGCGCCGGTTGCGTTACCGCCGAAATCGCAATGGCAAAATCTCAGTCCCGCGAATGATGAGTTCACGCGCGTCACTTTCGAGGCCACGCTGGATTCAAAATCGGATGCGAAGGTCTACAGTTCCGGCTCTGCACTCCGTACCGACATTTCCGGTCTCGGCACATTCGTCTTCGCGCCTGCGCGGCTGAAGGACGGATCGGTTGTCGCGGTCGATCGCGGGTTTGTGCCCGACGGTGCGAGCGCCGATCCCATCCCGCCTCAGGTTTACAAACTGACCGGCTATATCCGCTTCGCCGAAAAGAGCGGCTGGTTCACGCCGCATGAGGACGCCTCGAAACGGCTTTGGTTCGCGCGCGATCATCTGGCGATGGCCAGGGCGAACGGCTGGGGCGAGGTTGCACCCTTCTATATCGATCTCGAATCGCAGGTGCCGCCGTCGGGCCTGCCGAAATCCGGTCCGCTTCAGGTCCATCTGAAAGACGATCACCTGCAATATGCGATCACATGGTTCGGGCTGGCGCTGGCGGTGTCCGCGACTTTCGGGTTCTGGATTTTCAGCCAGCGCGGCAAGCGTTAAGCCGCGAAAAGCAGCCTTCGGCCTCCTTGTGACGCGCATACCCAGCCGATAAGGTGCGGCTCGATTTCGCTCGAGCGAGGTCGATCATCCAAATTTATCAAAGACTTATGAGGGCATAAGTCTTTGGAGGACGACTTGACGACCTATATTTCGACACGGGGCGAAGCCCCCAAACTCGGCTTCTGTGACGTCATGCTGACGGGGCTCGCCCGCGACGGCGGACTTTACGTGCCCGAGGTCTGGCCCCAGCTCGACGCAAAAACCATCGCCGGATTTTTTGGCCGGCCCTATTGGGAAGTCGCGGTCGAAGTGATCCGCCCGTTCGTCGCAGGCGAGATTTCCGACGCCGATCTCGGACGCATGGCGGCGGAGGCTTACGCGACGTTCCGGCATCCGTCGGTCGTGCCGCTCGATCAGGTCAATCCGCATCAATTCGTGCTCGAACTGTTTCACGGCCCGACGCTTGCGTTCAAGGATGTCGCGATGCAGTTGCTGTCGCGGCTGATGGATCATGTGCTGGCGAAGCGCAACCAGCGCACGACCATTGTGGTCGCGACTTCGGGCGATACGGGCGGCGCGGCGGTCGATGCGTTTGCCGGGCGCGACAATGTCGATCTGATCGTGCTGTTTCCGAACGGCCGCATCTCGGATGTGCAGCGGCGCATGATGACAACTTCCGGTGCTGCGAACGTGCATGCGCTCGCCGTCGAAGGTCACTTCGACGATTGCCAGGGTATCGTCAAAGGACTGTTCAACAATCACAAGTTTCGCGATACCGTCTCGCTGTCCGGCGTGAACTCGATCAACTGGGCGCGTATCGTTGCGCAGGTCGTCTATTATTTCACGTCGGCCGTGGCGCTCGGCGCGCCGGCGCGCGAAACCGACTTCACGGTGCCAACCGGAAATTTCGGCGACATCTTCGCGGGCTATGTCGCCAAGCGCATGGGCCTGCCGGTGCGGAGGCTGCGGATCGCGTCGAACGTCAATGATATTCTAGTTCGTGCGCTCAAGACCGGAATCTACGAAGTGCGCGACGTTCACGCCACGACGTCGCCGTCGATGGATATTCAGATTTCGTCCAATTTCGAGCGCCTGATTTTCGAGGCGTCGGGACGCGACAGCGCGATCGTGCGCTCATTGATGGGGTCGCTGGCGCAGTCGGGGCGTTTCGTCTTGCCGGATGCCGCACTTGCGGAAATCCGTAAAGACTTCGACGCCAATCGTGCTGACGAAACCGAAACCAACGCCGCGATCCGTTCGATGTGGCGCGAATGCGGCGATCTGGTCGATCCGCACACTGCGGTCGCGCTTGCGGTCGCCGATCAGGACAAGCCAGCCTCGATGGTGCCGAATATCGTGCTGTCCACCGCGCATGCTGCGAAATTCCCCGATGCGGTCGAAGCTGCGTGCGGCGTTCGTCCCGCGTTGCCTGCGTGGCTCGACGGGCTGATGACCAAGGCGGAGAAAATCACGGTCATGAAAAACGACCGGAGCGAAGTCGAGCGGTTCGTGTTGTCGGTCAGCCGCGCGGCGAAGCAGGGAGCAGCCGGATGAACGTGAACGTCACCAAGCTGGCATCGGGTCTCACGGTCATCACAGACACCATGCCGCATCTCGAGACGGCGGCGCTTGGCGTGTGGACCGGCGTCGGCGGCCGTGACGAGAAGCCGGACGAGCACGGCATGTCGCATCTGCTCGAACATATGGCGTTCAAGGGAACGACGACCCGCAGCGCACGCGACATCGTGGAGCAGATCGAGGCCGTGGGCGGCGATCTCAATGCCGCAACATCCACTGAGACGACGGCCTACTACGCCCGTGTGCTCAAAGCGGATGTGCCGCTCGCGCTCGATGTGCTCTCCGACATTCTGACCAATCCGTCCTTCGAGACCGACGAACTCGAACGCGAGAAGAATGTGATCGCGCAGGAGATCGGCGCCGCGCAGGACACGCCGGACGATGTCGTGTTCGAGAACCTCAGTGAATTATGCTACCCGGACCAGCCGCTCGGACGATCCCTGCTCGGCACGCCGCAGACGCTCGCCGGCATCGATCGTCACGGACTGCGGAACTATCTCACCACACACTATCATGGCCCTGAAATGGTTGTGGCTGCGGCAGGCGCCGTCGATCACAAGCAGGTCGTCGCCGAAGCCGAAAAGCGTTTCGCACGTTTCGATGCGACGCCGTCGCCGAAGCCTGCGCCCGCGATGTTCGGCAAGGGCGGCTCGCGCGTGATTCATCGCGATCTCGAGCAGGCCCATATGACGCTCGCGCTCGAAGGACTCCCCCAGAAGGATTTGTCGCTGTTCAGCCTTCAGGTGTTCACGAATATCCTGGGCGGCGGCATGTCGTCGCGGCTGTTTCAGGAAGTGCGCGAGAAACGGGGCCTTTGTTATTCGATCTACGCGTTCCACGCGCCGTATTCCGACACCGGATTTTTCGGCCTTTATACCGGCACCGATCCGAGCGACGCGCCGGAGATGATGGAAGTCATTGTCGATGAAATCAACAACGCGGTCGAAACGCTGACCGAGGCCGAAATCGCGCGTGCCAAGGCGCAGATGAAAGCAGGGCTTCTGATGGCGCTGGAAAGCTGTAGCGCGCGCGCCGAACAGATGGCGCGTCATGTGCTGATTTACGGGCGTCCGCTCACGGTGGAAGAACTCGTGGCGAAAATCGACGCCGTCACCGTCGAGACCACAAGCAACGCCGCGCGCGGCCTGTTGAGCCGCAGCCGTCCGGCGGTCGTTGCGCTTGGAAACGGCCGCGGCCTCGACAGCGCCGTGTCTCTGGCCGAAGGCCTGTCGCGACCGAAGGCGCGCGCGCTGCTTCACTAAGTGCTGCGGCGGAGGCTGGCGAAGCTGCGGCTTTGCGCTAAACTCCCGGCATTCGGCATTGTGACATAGGCTTCGTTCGTGGCGCTGTTTCGACTGCCATCCGCATCGGCTCCGGTACTGGCTCCGCAGGGGCAGGGACTGATGCTGCGTGCGCCCGTGATGGCGGACTATCAGCAGTGGAGCGACCTGCGTGAACAGAGCCGCGCGTTTTTGACGCCATGGGAGCCGATCTGGCCTTCTGACGATCTGACTCGCTCGGGTTTTAGAAGGCGGCTGCGACGTTATGCCGAGGACGCCGCCGAAGATCGCGCCTATCCGTTCGTGATCGTGCGCGACGAAGACAATGCGATCGTCGGCGGGGTGACGGTCGCGAATGTCCGCCGCGGTATCGTGCAGGCTGGCACCATCGGATACTGGATCGGCCAGCAGTTCGCGGGGCGCGGCTACATGACCTCCGCGCTCAATGTCTTGCTGCCGACGCTGTTCGGCGAACTCAATCTGCACCGCGTCGAAGCGGCCTGCATCCCGACCAACCGCGCCTCGGTGCGCGTTCTGGAGAAATGCGGCTTCGCGCGCGAGGGGCTGGCGCGGCGGTATCTGTGCATCAACGGCATATGGCAGGACCACTATCTCTATGGCCTGCTGGACGAGGATGTTCGCGGTTAACCAGTGGGAAGGCGAGGGCGGTTTGACGCGTGTTGCGCCTTTGGTTCGCCGCGTTTGGCCTGTTATAAAGTGGCCCAAAGATCCTTGGACCTGCCGGATTTCATCATGAAGATCGATACGAAGCGCACCGTTGGCGTTGTGCTGGCCGTGATTGCGGCCGGTGCGCTGTCAGGATGCGGCGGCGGCAGCATGTTCGGATCGTCGTCAGGCCCGAGCACGTCGTCGGCCGGCAGCCGGTTCAGCCAGCTGTTCGGCTCGAACTCGCAGGAAGCGAAAACATCGGACACGCCTGCCACGCCATCGACGCAGCAAACAGACAACAGCGATCTCACTTGCCCGAACGTACAGATTCGCTTCGGCGCTTCGACACTGTCGGTCGGAATGCCAGGCAAGCCTGCAAGCGGCAACGATCTTCGCTATCAGGGCACGATCACGCGCACGGCGCGCGATTGCAACCTTCAGGGCGGGACTCAAATTTCGGCGCGTATCGGCATTCTGGGCCGCGTGATCGTCGGCCCCGCCGGTGCGCCGCCGACCGTCGATATTCCGATCCGCGTCGCTGTCGTTCAGGACGGTGCGCCGGAAAAGATCATCATGACCAAGGCCTTCAAGACCAGCGTTTCGATCCCGCCGGGCGACCTCAATGCGGATTTCAGTCTGGTCGCCGAGGATATCGTCTATCCGGCGCCGGCGGCGTCGGCGAACGACTCATACATTTTCTATATCGGCTTCGACCCGGCGGGCTTGAAGCCCGAAGCGCCTGCGAAGGGCAAGAAGAAGCGGTAAGTGCGCGACAGCGCAGATACAAAAAAGCCGGCGTCGAAGCGCCGGCTTTTCGTTTGAATTTACTTTTTTGGCTCAGTTGAGCTTGTCGCGGACGTCCTTGATGCCCTTTGCGATCAGGTCGTCGGCAACGTTGCCCTTCACCGTCTGCGACATGATCGAGCTTGCGGCGGTGACAGCGGCTTCCGCGGCAGCCGCGCGAACGTCGGCGATCGCCTGCGTTTCGGCCTGTGCGATCTTGGTTTCGGCAGCCTTGGTGCGGCGGGTAACGAAATCTTCCATCTTCGCCTTGGCTTCCGAAGCGATGCGTTCGGCCTCGGACTTCGCGCTGGCGATGATGTCCTGCGCTTCGCGCTCGGCGCTCTTGGCCTTCTCGCGATATTCGGCGAGCAGCTTTGCGGCTTCGTCCTTCAGGCGGCGCGCATCGTCGAGTTCGGACTTGATGCGGTCGCGGCGATGGTCGAGCGCCTTCAGCACGGTCTTGTGCACGCCGACATAGGCGAACACGCCCATCAGGATCACGAAGGCGACGGCGACCCAGGTTTCGGCTTCTCCGAGCATATGCAACATCGCTTTACCCCTTCAGTGTCGCATCGACGGCGCTGGCAACAGCCTTCGCGTCGGGCGCGACGCCCGTGAGCCGCTGCACGATGGCGGAAGCAGCATCGGACGCGATGGTGTTGACGTTGCTCATCGCGGACTTGCGGGTCGCAGCGATGGTCTTTTCGGCATCGGCGAGTTTGGCGGCAAGACGATCTTCGAGCGTCTTGCGTTCGGCGTCGGCCTGCGCGTTGAACTTTTCGCGCGCTTCGGTGCTGATGGCCTGCGCCTTGGCGCGGCTGTTGGCCAGTTCGGTCTCGTAAGCCTTCAGGGCTGCGTCCGAATCGTCCTTCAGCTTCTGCGCATCGGAAAGATCGGTGTCGATCGCATCCTGACGCGCGTCGATCGTGCCGCCGACTTTCGGCAGCGCGAGGCGCGACACGATCAGATACAGCGCGACGAACGCGATCAGCAGCGAAACCAGCTGCGAGGCATACGTGCTCTTCTCGAAAGGCGGGAAGGTGCGGGCGTGCGCGCCGCCATCCGCTTCGGTATGAGCCGCTGCTTTGCCATGACTTTCAGCCACGGGAGTCTCCTCTACGCCCGGCGGCGGCCCGCAAGCGAGCCATGCCGGTCAGACGGTGAACTTAGAGCGCGAACAGAAGCAGAAGCGCGATCAGCAGCGAGAAAATGCCGAGTGCTTCGGTCACGGCGAAGCCGAAAATCAGGTTGCCGAACTGGCCCTGGGCTGCCGAGGGGTTACGCACCGCTGCGGCGAGGTAGTTGCCGAAGATGATGCCGACGCCTGCGCCTGCGCCACCCATGCCGATGCATGCGATGCCTGCGCCGATGTACTTTGCTGCTACTGGATCCATAACGAACTCCTTGCTGGATTTTCTAAACGTGCGGTGAGAGGCCGATTAGTGGCCCGGATGAATTGCATCGTTGATGTAGATGCAGGTGAGGATGGTGAAGACGTAAGCCTGAAGGAACGCGACAAGCAGTTCGAGCGCGGTCAGCGCGATGACCATGCCGAGCGGCAGAACGGCGCCGAAATAGCCGATGATGCCGATGCCGGCGAGAACCGGAATGAAGCTCGCGAAAACCTTCAGCGCGATATGGCCTGCCAGCATGTTGGCGAACAGACGCACCGAATGCGAGATCGGGCGCAGGAAGAACGAGAACACCTCGATGAACACGACCAGCGGCAGAATGAAGATCGGAATGCCCGACGGCACGAACAGTTTGAAGAATTTCAGGCCGTTCTTGTAGAAGCCGTAGATCACGACGGTGAAGAACACCAGAAACGCCAGCGCCGCTGCAACGATCAGGTGGCTCGCAACCGTGAAGGTATAGGGAATGATGCCGACGAGATTCGACACCGCCAGGAACATGAACAGCGAGAAGATCAGCGGGAAGAACTTCATGCCTTCCGAACCCGCCGTCGAGCGGATCGTGTTGGCGACGAACTCGTAGGAAATTTCGGCAACCGACTGCATGCGGCCCGGAACGAGCTTGCGGCCCGGCAGAAGCATCAGGATCGCCACGATCGCGACCGCGACCAGCATGTAGAGCGAGGAATTGGTGAAGGCGATCTCCTGACCGCCGATATGGCCGATCGTGAAGATCTTCTGGATATTGAACTGGTGGATCGGATCCATCCGCGTCGCATCTCTCGGTCGGCCGGCGCACCGGCTTGAATGAAATCGTCCGCTATTGCTTCAGATCGTTTGAAGTCATGCTCGCGGATCGCACCACGTTTCTGACGCCGGCAGCAAAGCCGAGCAGCAAAAACACGATCATTCCCCACGGCGACGTCGACAACAGCTTGTCGAGACCCCAACCCATCAAAGCGCCGACAAGAACTCCAACGACCAGTTCCGACGAAAGCCGAAGACCGCGCGCCATCAGCGATGCATTGGCGGCTCGGTCTCCGCTTCCTGCTCCGGTCTGGCCTGCCTGAGCCTTTCGGCTATCCCTCATTTGGGACAACCGGCTACTCAGATTGCCGAGTCTTGCGGAAAGCGCAGCTTCATCGGACGACCGCCTGTCGCGGTTTCCATTTTTGCCCTTGTCCGTGCCGTCCGACATGCTGTGGAGACTCGAAACAACGCTGAAAATGGGTGAAAACGACGCTAAATCGCCCTCAAAAGCCGCGCGGACCATACTTAGCGCATAAATCCAAGTCAAGGCTCCGTGAACCATAGTTAAGTCTTTGAATCTGTTCTTCTTATTCAGGAAAACTTTGGAGCGTGGCGGGCCATCATCGCACTGCGAAATCGGTCGCGATCCGACGGCGCTTATCGATCGCCAACTTGCTTGATCGCGCCCCTTCCGTCTGTTCGGATGCGGCTCCAAAACCAGCAAGGCAAAATCCGGATGGCGCGCGCGATCGACTATTATTTTTCTTTGCAATCTCCGTGGGCCTATATCGGCCACGCGCTGTTCGAGGATGTGGCGAAGGCCAACAATCTCAGGATCAATTATAAGCCGGTGATGCTGGGCGAAGTGTTTGCCGAAACCGGCGGCCTGCCATTGGCCAAACGTCACCCCGCACGACAGCACTACCGGATGGTTGAACTGCAACGCTGGCGCGAGAAACGCGGGCTGAAATTTCATCTCAAGCCGAACAACTGGCCGGCCCATCCTCGATTGGCAGACGGTGTCGTGCTCGCCGCTATTGAGGGCGGACACAATCCCGAGCCGTTCATGCGCCGTGCGTACAAAGCCATCTGGGAAGACCAGCTCAATCTCGGCGATGCGGCGACGATTGCAAAATTGGCCGATGAAACCGGATTGCCTGGCGCAAAGCTCGTGGCGCGATCTGGATCGGACGAGATCGGCGCGATCTACGACAGGAATCGCGACGAGGCGATTGCGGCCGAAGTGTTCGGCTCGCCGGCTTACGTGCTCGACGGCGAAGTGTTCTGGGGCCAGGACCGGATCGAATTGCTTGCCGACGCGTTGAAATCCGGCCGCAAAGCCTACACATCCGAGGTCTAGGGTTGCGGCCTGGCCGCAATCATTCGAGGACCGGACATGCGCAAGATTCTGCTTCTATGTTTTGCAGCGTCGATCTCGCTTCCTGCGGCGGCCACGCGTGTCGCCGCGCAATCGGCGCCGGAGACCGAGAACGGCCGCTACACGCTGTCGCCGGTTGCCGGAGAATATCTGCGGCTCGATACGCGCACAGGCGCCGTCTCGACATGCAGCAACAAGGACGGCTGGGTTTGCCGCACTGTGCCGGACGAGCGTTCCGCGCTGGATATGGAAATCGGAAAACTTCAGGCTGAAAACAAGAAGCTGAAAGAGCAGCTCGCGCAGCGCGATGCGGGCACCGGCGGCAACGCGAATGTCGCGCCGAAGTCCGACGACAAGAAAGGCTCGGACTCCATCGACGAGAGCTTCGACCGGCTGCGCGCCGACAATCAGAAACTGCTCGCACTGATCGACCGGATGTGGGACCGCCTGATCGAGATGGCGAACAAAGTTCAGAAGAAGCTGTCCGAGAAAATCTAGCGGAAACCGCAGCCGCCACCTTTGATGCTTGACAGTGCGAGATGATCCGTAGAGATGAGTCAAGGCTTGTAGGAGAAGCCTATGCAAATCTCTAAAACGAACGTCGGAAGAATTTCAGAACGAATTGTTGCGAACGAACTGGAGGCACGCGGATTTCGTGTGAGCGATCTCAATAGCGACGGCACGGCGGCTAACGCAGATATGCTCGCGGTCTCACCCAATGCTGCGTTACAGATTCAGGTAAAGGGTGCGACCAATCCTGACGACAAACCGTGGTGGGTTGGCTACGGGTTTTGCACTGAACCAATAATCGAAAAATTGAACAAAGAGACAATGTTCAATCGGCGATCTAGCTTTTACACGGCGTCTCACGTCGTATTGGTCGCTGTACGTTCTCCGACGGTGTATTCCTACGTAGTGCTTCCGGTTGACGCAGCCGAAGAAGCTGCTCAACTAAACCTTGATCGCAACTTTCGTGCGCCCAAACGCGACGGTCAGAAAAAATCCCCTGGCAAAGTATTCATTGAACTCGAGCCGCTTCCCAATGCGCGGCGCGAGACAATTGAGAGATGTGCAAATGAACGAAAAATTTTGGCAAATTATCGTGACGATCTGGGTTGGGCCAAACTTCTAAGTTTCTCGAATTGAAAAATAAAAGCGCAGGTACGACATAAAAAATCGGCCACGGAGCGATCCGTGGCCGATGTCGTTTCAAACCGGCGGTGCCGGTTCAAATCTTACTTGGTGATATCGACGTCCTTGGTTTCCGGCAGGAAGAAGAAGCCGACAACCACGGTAATCGCGGCGAAGATCACCGGATACCAGAGGCCGGCGTAGATGTCGCCGGTCGATGCCACGATCGCGAACGCGGTCGCAGGCAGCAAGCCGCCAAACCAGCCGTTACCGATATGATACGGCAGCGACATCGAGGTGTAGCGGATGCGGGTCGGGAACAGTTCGACCAGCATCGCTGCAATCGGCCCGTAAACCATCGTAACGAAGATCACGAGGATAAACAGCAGACCGATCACGGCTGCGACCTGCGGACGGAAGATGTCGAACGGATTCGTCATCTTCACGATGCCCGCAGCACCTGCCTTCGGATAACCCGCTTCCGCAACCGCAGCTGCAATGAGCGGGTTTGAGGTCTTGGCGTCGGTGTATGGCACTTCCTTGCCGTTCACCATCACCTTCACGCCCGAACCTGCTGCGCCGAACGTCGTCGAATATTTGACGGACGACTGGGCGAGGAAAGCACGCGCGGTGTCGCAAGGAGCCGAGAACACGCGGGTGCCGACGGGGTTGAACAAGTCGCCGCAGCCGGCCTTGTCGGCAACCACTTCGACCTTGGTCGACTCGATGGCCTTTTCCAGCGCCGGGTTGGCGTTGGTCGAGATCATGCGGAAGATCGGGAAGAAGGTGAGAGCCGCGATCAGGCAGCCTGCGAGGATGATGGGCTTGCGGCCGATCTTGTCCGACAGCGCGCCGAACACGATGAAGAAGCCGGTACCGAACAACAGCGACCACGCGATCAGAAGGTTCGCGGTGTAGCCGTCGACCTTGAGGATCGATTGCAGGAAGAACAGCGCGTAGAACTGTCCGGTGTACCAGACGACGCCCTGGCCCATCACGCCGCCGAGCAGTGCGATGAGAACGATCTTGGCGTTGCTCCAGTTTGCGAACGACTCGGTCAACGGCGCTTTCGAACCCTTGCCCTCTTCCTTCATCTTCGCGAAGATCGGCGATTCATTCAGCTTCAGACGAATGACGACCGAAATGCCGAGCAGAATGACCGAGAGCAGGAACGGAATGCGCCAGCCCCATGCCGCGAAATCTGCTTCGCCCATGATCGTGCGGGTGAAGAGAATGACGAGCAGCGACAGGAACAGACCGAGGGTTGCGGTGGTCTGAATGAACGAGGTGTAGTAGCCGCGCTTGCCCTTCGGGGAATGCTCGGCAACGTAAGTTGCAGCACCGCCGTATTCGCCGCCGAGTGCAAGACCCTGCAACAGGCGGAGCGCGATCAGGATGATCGGAGCAGCGATGCCGATGGTCTTGGCGTTGGGGAGCAGGCCGACGATGAAGGTCGACAGACCCATGATGAGGATCGTGACGAGGAAGGTGTATTTGCGGCCGACGATGTCGCCGACGCGGCCGAACACCAGCGCACCGAACGGGCGGACGAGAAAGCCGGCTGCGAAAGCGAGCAGCGCGAAGATGTCACGCGTCGCCGGAGGATAGTCGCTGAAGAACTGAGCGCCGATGATCGCGGCGAGCGAACCGTAGAGATAGAAATCGTACCATTCGAAAACGGTGCCGAGCGACGAGGCGAGAATGACGAAGCGTTCGTCTTTCGTCATGCCGGCCTGCTTGGCAGAGGTAGAGGCCATAGTTGCCATAGATGTGCTCCCAGACTTTAAGATGTTGAAGAAAACCTGCTCCCGCGCGCCGTTTCTTCGCCGGTTCAAAGCGCCAAGAGTTCGCAAGCAAAGTAACATCGGCCCGAAACGCGGCCCTATACGACTTTTGGCTCACCGTGCCTTAAAACGAGGCCGCGAACTTTCTTGCGTTGCACAATGAGGGTGTTGAATTAGGATACGGCACGCCTGCGGCGAGTTCGGCTTGCAACCGGCTTCGTGCCGGAGAATGATCGCGATTGCTTCGTCGCCAAACGGCTAAAGCACATTTTTTTGTTCCACGCTTCAGATCAGTTTGGACCCATGAACGCTGCCAGCACCCATCTTGTGATTGCCGACGATCATCCGCTGTTTCGCGATGCGTTGCGACAAGCAGTCGCAAGCGTGATTGCTTCAGCCAGGATCACCGAGGCAGGATCGTTCGAGGAATTGACGGGTCTGCTCGACCGGGAAACCGATGTCGATCTCATTCTGCTCGATCTGAGTATGCCGGGAATCAGCGGATTTTCCGGTCTGATCTATCTGCGTGCGCAGTTTCCCGCGATTCCGGTTGTCATCGTTTCGGCAAGCGACGATTCGGCGACGATCAGGCGCTCGATGGACTTCGGCGCGTCCGGGTTTATCCCCAAGCGATTCGGTGTTGAAACGCTGCGTGACGCCATCGGAAAGGTCATGCGCGGCGATGTGTGGGTTCCCGCCGATGTCGATCTGTCGGCCGACGCCGATCCCGACACGATGAGGCTTCGCGATCGCCTCGTCACGCTGACCCCGCAGCAGGTGCGCGTGCTGATGATGCTGTCGGAAGGGTTGCTGAACAAGCAGATCGCGTTCGAGCTCGGTGTGTCCGAGGCCACGATCAAGGCGCATGTCTCGGCGATCCTGCAAAAGCTTGGCGTCGAGAGCCGGACTCAGGCCGTCATCGCCGCGGCAAAGATCGCCGGCGGACAGTGGAACAAGGCGAGCGTCACGGAATAGGTTATTCCGCAGCAACGATCTGCTGCGTTTTCCACTGCGCGAGCAACGCCCGAACGGATGCCGGCTTCACCGGCTTGTTGAGCACGACAATGGCTTCCTCGCGCGCCGCATAGCGCACCTGCGGGCTGCGATCCGCAGTGATGAGGATCGCCGGAATCCCCGAGCCGAATGTCTTGCGGATCTCGCGGATCGCCGCGATGCCGTTACCGCGGTCGAGATGATAGTCGACCAGCAATCCGGTGACGCGCTGGTTCGCGGCGGCGATGGCTTGCGACGCGGATTCCAGATCCGGTGCGGCGATGACCTTGGCGTCCCAGCCGGTCAATAGCGTTTTCATCGCGTCCAGAATGGCACGGTCGTTCTCGATGCAGACGACAAGCGTGCCGCTCATCGGGGTCTTGTCGAGCATGTTCGCGCCGGCCAGCGCCGAAATATGCGTGACCGTTCTGGCAATCGGCATGGTCACGGAAAAGCGCGAGCCGCCGCTCAGATTGGAATCGACCGCGATGCCGTGATTGAGCACGCGCGCGAGCCGCTCGACGATCGACAGACCCAACCCCAGTCCGCGCGCGATGCGTGCGCCCTGATCGAGGCGGTGGAATTCCTTGAATATCTCGCCGCGCTTGACGATCGGAATGCCGACACCCGTGTCGTAGATGCCGACCTGGAGCGAGTCCCCCGCGCGCCGGCAGCCGACCAGCACGCGGCCCTTCGGCGTGTATTTGATCGCGTTTGAAATGAGGTTTTGCAGCAGGCGCCGCAGCAGCACGCGATCCGAGGTCACAGCAAGCGTGCTGGGCACGAAGGTCAGTTTCAGCTTCTTGGCTTTGGCGACCGGCTTGAACTCCACTTCAAGCGATCGCAGCAGATCGTTCATCTTGAAACTTGTGATCGACGGCGTGATTGCGCCGGAATCGAGACGGGAAATGTCGAGCAGCGCGCCGAGAATTTCCTCGATGGCTTCCAGAGAGTCGTCGATGTTGGCGACGAGGCGCGCGTCCTCGCCGCCGGCCTTCCGCTCGACCAGGCTTGTGGCGTAGAGGCGTGCTGCGTTGAGCGGCTGAAGCACGTCATGGCTGGCAGCCGCGAGAAACCGTGTCTTGGAGATGTTGGCTTCTTCCGCCGTGCTCTTTGCGAGCGCCAGTTCGGTATTGAGACGCGTCAGTTCTTCGGTGCGTTCGCGCACGCGCCGCTCGAGTGTCGCATTGGCGCGCTCAAGTGCTTCGGCGGCCTCGAAGCTCGGTGTGATGTCGGTGAATGTGACGACGAGTGCGCCACCGGGCATGCGGTTGGCGCGCACTTCTACCACCATGTTGCGATCCGCGAGACGTTCGAGATAGGGCTCGCCCTCGGTCGTGTAGGCAACGAGCCGCTTGCGCAGCATCGTTTCGTCGTCGGCGTGGCCGCTGCTCTTGCCGATATATTCGAGAATATCGGCAAGCGGGATACCGATCTGTCCGAGTTGCGCGGGAAGATCGAGAATCTCGCCGAATTGCCGGTTGGACGTAATGAGATGCAGTTCCTGATTGAAGACCGCGATGCCCTGCCGGACGTGGTTGAGCGCGGTCTGGAGCATTTCGCGGTTGAAATGGATTGCCGCGTGCGCGTCGTCGAGCAGTTTGAGCGCGGCCTTCGCGGACACCGCGCGCTTGCGCAGCAACAGCGACATCACGAGACGTGACGAGGCGGCGCCGATCGACGAGGCGATCAGATGCTCGGCGTGACGCAGCAATTGAAAATCGGCCGGTGCGCTTCGTTCGATGCTGATGCGGTGTCTCGCGGCGAATGTCTCGAAGGATTCGAGCGCGCGTTCGGGACCGATATATTGTGCGACCGTGCTGAGAAGATCCTGCACCGTCACGGTCGTGCGCCAGCGCATGAAGTTCGGTGCAATCGGCGCCAGTTCGTTGGGCACAAACAGGTCGGACTGCACGCGCTCGATGGATGTGGGCTGGCGTGTCAGCGACAGCACGATGTAGGTGAAGACATTCAGCGACAGGCTCCACAGCACACCGTGGATCAGCGGACTGAGTTCGGTGCCGAACAGCGCCTGCGGCCGCAGCGCCTTGATTCCGAACAGTCCCTCGGCGAGCCACTGCGTGCCGAGCGGATCGACGTCGGCAAAGCTCGGCAGAAACAGCGTATAGGCCCAGACCGAGAATCCGATCATCATCCCGCCCATCGCGCCACGCGCCGTCGAGCGCCGCCACAACAGCCCGCCGAAGAATGACGGCGCGAGCTGTGCGATGGCGGCAAACGATAGAAGACCGATGGCGGCAAGCTGCGTGTTGCCGAGAACGCGATAGTACATATACGCCATGATCATGATGGCGAAGATCGCGACGCGGCGGACCTTGAGCAGGAAGCCTGCGAAGTCCGGTTTGCCGTCCGGCGCCGGTCTTCGTGCCAGCACCAGCGGAACGACGATGTCGTTGGACACCATGATCGCGAGCGCAACGCATTCGACGATCACCATTGCGGTTGCCGCCGACAATCCGCCGACGAACACGAAGACGCTGAGCAGATCCGCCTCGGCCGAAATCGGCAGCGCAAGCACATACATGTCGCTGTCGGACTGGCCGAACGGGAAAGTCACGAGGCCGGCGATTGCGATTGGAATGACGAAGATATTGATGACGAGGAGATAGAGCGGAAACAGCCAGCGGGCGCGGCGGACTTCGGCCTCGGTCGAGTTTTCAACGACGCTGACGTGAAACTGCCGCGGCAGCAGCATGATCGCGAAAAACGACAGCAGCGTCATCGCGAGGAAGTTTCCGACCGACGGCGAGGTCTCGATGGCGCGGACGGCTTCCGGCGTCTTCATGGCGCGCTCGATCATCTCGTGCGGGCTGAACATATAGAATGTGATGAATGCACCGGCGGCGAGGAAGGCGACGAGTTTGACGATCGATTCGGTGGCGACCGCGAACATCAGCCCGTGCTGGTGTTCGGTCGCATCGGTCTGCCGTGTGCCGAACAGGATCGCGAAGATCGCCAGCGTCGCGGTGACGAGGAAGGCGATGTCGCCGACATAGGGCAGGCTCGAAATATCCTGATCGGTGGTGAGAATGGTTTCGAGCGACGATGCAATGGCTTTCAGTTGAAGCGCGATGTAGGGGACCGAGCCGATAATGGCGATGCAGGCCGCTGTGCCCGCGACCGCCTGACTCTTTCCGTAACGCGCAGCGATGAAATCGGCGATCGAGGTGATGTTCTGCGATTTCGCCAGCCGGATGACGCGCATCAGCACCGGCGTGCAAAACCCGATCATCAGGATCGGCCCGATATAGATCGCCGAAAATTCGATGCTGGTCCGCGTCGCGAGGCCGACAGAGCCGAAGAACGTCCATGACGTGCAGTAGATCGCCAGCGACAGCGGATAGATAAATCCGCCGAGCCGTCCGCGTTGCAGTTGCGTGATTTTTTCGCCGTAGCTCGCGATGACGAACAGCAGCCCGATGTAGCCGAAGGCAACGGCGATCACGCTCCAGTCGTGCAGCATCTCATTCGTCCTGCGAGGTCCGCTTGGCTGCGGCGACTTTAGCCTTCTCCACCCGGCGGCGCATCACGCCGGGCGCGAGATACCGATTCGCGCCTTTGCGGAACAGGCGAATCAGGATATACACGTAAAAGTTGTATTATGGATATAATGCTACTTAAGAGGATGTCATGGGGCAAGTATTTGCGATCAGCCAGGATTTGCCTGTCTTCATCGTCGATGACGACCCTTCGGTTCGCGACGCGCTGGCATTGCTGCTGAAACTGGAGGGATTTGCGGTCCAGAGCTTTGGCGACGGCGACAGCTTCCTCGACGCATTGAGACTGGGCGATCCGACCTGTCTGATCCTCGATCTGCAACTGCCCGGAATGTCGGGCCTCGACATCATGAGGCGGCTGTCCGACCTGCGGTTTCAGCCGCCGATCTTTGTCATCTCGGGTCATTCGGATGTGCCGATGGCGGTTGAGGCCATAAAACTCGGCGCGCTGGATTTTCTGGAAAAGCCGTTTTCCGCGAACGTCATCATCGAGCGCGTGCGCGACGCGGTTGCGGCCTATCGAAAATCAATGGCGGGACATATCGACGGACTGGCGGATTTTCCGGGCCGCCAACTCCTGACCAAACGCGAACGCGATGTGCTGGCGCAGGTCGCGCGCGGTGCGTCGAACAAGGAGGCGGGGCGGCGGCTCGGCATCAGCCCGCGCACCATTGAAGTGCATCGCGCGCGGATCATGGACAAGCTCGGCGCGCGCAATGCGGCCGATCTGATGCGGATCGTGTTGTCGGATGTTCCGTTGCGGCCGTCGGATCGCGTTGCGATCTAGTTATTCGGCGGCTGCCGCTTTTGCCTGCAATGGCAGGCCGAGGCGATCCCACACCTGCACCAGCGCGTCGGCGAGTGCATCGATCAGCTTGTCGTCGTGATACGGCGACGGCGTGATGCGCAGGCGCTCGGTGCCCTTCGGCACGGTCGGATAGTTGATCGGCTGAATGTAGATGCCGAATTCTTCCAGCAGAATGTCGCACGCTTTCTTGCAGCGTTCCGGATCGCCGACGAAAACCGGCACGATATGCGTGTCGCTGGCGATCACCGGCAGGCCCGCTGCGGTGAGAATTGCCTTGGTGCGCGCGGCGCGATCCTGATGCCGCTCGCGTTCCCAGTTCGACGATTTCAGATGTTTGATCGCAGCCGTTGCCGCCGAACAGATCGCGGGCGGCAGCGCGGTGGTGAAAATGAATCCCGGCGCGTAGGAACGAACCGCATCGACCATCTTGGCGCTGCCGGCGATATAGCCGCCGAGGCAACCGAACGCCTTCGCCAGCGTGCCTTCGAGAACGTCGATGCGATGCATGACGCCGTCGCGCTCGGCGATGCCGCCGCCGCGCGGTCCGTACATGCCGACCGCGTGAACTTCGTCCACATAGGTCATCGCGCCATATTTTTCGGCGAGGTCGCAGAATTTTTCGAGCGGCGCGACATCGCCGTCCATCGAATAGAGGCTCTCGCACACGATCAGCACCGGACGGTTCGGATTTGCCTTCAGCAATTCCTCGACATGTGCTGCGTCATTGTGACGGAAAATCTTGTATGCGATGCCGGACTGGCGGATGCCCTCGATCATCGAGTTGTGGTTGAGCGCGTCGGACAGGATCAGGCAGTTCGGAATCAATTGTGCAATGGTCGCGATGCCGGTCTGGTTCGACACATAGCCGGACGTGAAAACCAGCGCCGCTTCCTTGCCGTGCAGATCGGCGAGTTCCTGCTCAAGCTGGATCAGCGAATGGTTGGTGCCGGCGATGTTGCGGGTGCCGCCGGCACCCGTGCCGACGCGGGTTGCGGTTTCCACCATCGCGCCCACGACCTTCGGGTGCTGGCCCATGCCGAGATAATCGTTGGAACACCAGATCGCGACGTTCCGCTGCCCCTTCGGGGAATGCCAGATGGCGTGCGGAAAGCGACCTGCGATGCGCTCCAGATCGGCGAACACGCGATAGCGGCGCTCGTCACGGAGGCGCTCAAGCGCGTTTTCGAAGAAGCTATTGTAATCCATCGCAAAAACCTTGGTCGGGGCCTTTGGAAAAGGCCGCCCGCGAGTGCAGGCGAAGCCTTTTTAGAGCGTTTCCAGCTTTGCTGTCGAGACGAATTTGTCGCTGAAATCCGTGTCCCGGTTCGGGAATAAAGCTGTTCACGCAGCCTTGAAGCGCAGAATTCCTTCAGGCGACATGATCTGGGTCAAACGGCCCTGATCCAGCATGTAATTCACATGCGCGATCAGCTCGCCTGCGGCAAAGCCGGTCTGATGTGCGTCGAGCACATGCTTGTGGAAGACCACCGGAACCAGTTCCGCCGAGGTCTTCGGCGTGTCCGCACACGCCTTGGCGATTAATTGGCAACGCTCTTCATGGTGATCGGCGAGCTGCTTGATGCGGGTTTTGACGCCGTAGAACGGAACGCCATGCCCGGGCAGAACGAGAACCTCGTCGCGCAGAACGACGTTGAGTTCACTGAGCGAGCGCAGATATTCGCCGAGCGCGTTGGCGTCGGGTTCGACAGCCCAGACGCTGACATTCGGCGAAATCTTGCTCAGCACCTGATCCGCCGACAGGAAGATATTGTCGGCCTCGCAATAGAGCATCACCTGATCGAGCGCATGGCCGCCGCCGGTGATGACCTTGAACCTGCGCGCGCCGATTGAAATCTCCTCGCCCTTGGAAATGCGCCGGTATGAAGCGGGCAGGGTGGAGACGCGCTTGAGATAATCCTGTCCGCGTCCGAGCAGCGCCTCGGTGATGTCCTCGCTCATGCCGTGGCGATGGAAGAACTGCCGCATCGCCGCTCTGCGTTCTTCCGAACCGCGATGCTGATGATAGGCTGCTTGCAGATATTCGACCTGCGACATCCAAAGACGGCAATTGAAACGCTCCGCGATCCAGCCGGCGAGGCCGACATGATCGGGATGCGCGTGGGTGACGATCAGGCGCGTAATCCTGAAATTCTTCAGCGGGCCGTCGAACAGCGTCGTCCATGCGGCGATGGTGGCTTCGTTGCCGATGCCGGTATCGACCGCGGTCCAGCCGTCGCCGTCGGCGAGCAGATAGATGTTCACATGGTTGAGACGGAACGGAAGCGTGAGGCGCACCCACACGATTCCCGGCGCGATCTCGATCGCTTCATCGGGTTTCGGCGGCGTCTCGATCGGATAGCGCAATCCGTCCGAGGCGGGTGCCGGCTTTGCTGTGGCGGTTTGAGGCGTCATCGGGTCGGCTTAACGCTGTGACAGCAATTGTGCCAGCCGTATTTCGCGCCCGCACGGCAGCAATGCCATGCAACTTCGTTTGAAACGCGTTATTCGGCGGCGTTCGACGCAATCGACACGCGGGAATCATCAAGCGGGGACTTGATGCCGAGACGATCGAGCAGATTGGCGTCGCGCTCGGTCTGCGGATTTTTCGTCGTCAGCAGCACGTCGCCGATAAAGATCGAATTCGCGCCCGCGACGAAACACAACGCCTGCAACTCGTCTGTCATGTAGGAACGTCCGGCGGACAGGCGCACGACGCTTTTCGGCATCATGATGCGCGCCACGGCCACCATACGTGCCAGCGAAATTGGATCAGGGCGTTCAGCGGTCTCGGCGACCGGCACGCCCTTCACTTCGTTCCACATGTTGATCGGAACGCTTTCGGGATGCGACGGCAGATTGGCGAGCAGCACCAGCATGCCGAGGCGGTCGTCGATCTGTTCGCCCATGCCGATGATGCCGCCGCAGCAGACCTTCAAACCGGCGTTGCGCGCATGCGCCAGCGTCTCGATGCGATCTTCCATCGTGCGCGTGGTGATGATGTTGCCGTAGAATTCCGGCGAGGTGTCGACGTTGTGATTGTAGAAGTCGAGCCCTGCGTCGTGCAGGCGCCTGGCCTGCGCGCCGGTCAGCATGCCGAGCGTCACGCAGGTCTCCATGCCGAGACCTTTGACGGCGCTGACCATGTCGCAGACCTTATCGAGATCCTTGTCCTTCGGATTGCGCCACGCCGCCGCCATGCAGAAGCGTTCGGCGCCCGCATCCTTCGCGCGCTGGGCGGTCGCTACCACGTCGTCGTGGTCCATCAGCTTGGTCGCCTTCACGCCGGTGTCGTATTTGGCGCTCTGCGAGCAATAGCCGCAATCTTCAGGACAGCCGCCGGTCTTGATGCTCAACAGGCTAGCGGTTTCGACACGGTTGGGATCGAAATTGCGGCGGTGAATGCTTTGCGCATGAAACATCAGATCGGCGAACGGCAGATCGTAGAGCGCCTGCGCTTGCGCGCGTGTCCAGTCGTAACGCAGCGTGTCGGTGGAAATTTGCGATACCGTCATGACCGGTCCCTTGCACTCGATCTGCCCTGAAGAGGCGACGTTAGCAGGGACCATGCAGGTCCAAAAGAGTCAATCGGGCGCCGATGCGCCCGATTCCTTAACGCACTCAGGCTGCGCGAATATCGTGCAGGAACGCGTCGATTTCCGAGCGCAGCGTATCGGCCTCGCGGCGCAATTCTCCGGCAGAGGCCAGAACCTGCGTTGCCGCAGCGCCCGCTTCCGACGATGCTTCGGAGACGCCGACGATATTGCTCGACACGTCGCTGGTGCCGACCGCTGCATGCTGGATGTTGCGGGCGATCTCGCGCGTGGCCGCGCCCTGCTGCTCGACGGCTGCGGCAATCGCCGTGGTCACTTCGTTGATCTCGCCGATGGTCGATCCGATGTGACGGATCGCGCCGACCGCCGTACTCGTGACGCTCTGCATGTTGGTGATCTGCGCGCGGATGTCGTCGGTCGCCTTCGCCGTCTGCTCCGCAAGATTTTTCACTTCGGCGGCGACGACCGCGAAGCCGCGGCCCGCTTCGCCCGCGCGTGCCGCCTCGATCGTGGCATTGAGTGCCAGAAGGTTGGTCTGCGAGGCGATCTCCTCGATCAGATTGACCACGCTTGAAATGCGCGCGGCGTCGTCGGCAAGACCCTGCATGGTGGTGTCGGTTTTTGTTGCTTCGTTCACGGCGTTGCTCGCGATTTGCGCCGAACTCGTCACCTGACGGCTGATTTCGGAAATCGACGACGACAGTTCCTCGGTGCCCGAAGAGACGGTCTGCACGTTGACGGAGGTTTCCTCGGCCGCAGTGGCAACCGCGCCCGCAAGACCGCTCGAACGATCCGCAGTTGCCGACATGCTCTGCGCGGTCGCCTGCATCGTGTTGGCGGATTGCACGAGGCTTTCGAGCGCGGCGCGCACCTTGTCCTCGAAGCGCGCGATCTGCGTTTCCATGCGCGAGGCGCGTTCCGCCTTCGCAATGCGATCCTTGTTCTGCTGGCCGCTGAGCGTGTTGCTTTCGATCATGCTCTCGCGGAACACCTCCAGCGAACGCGCCATCGCGGCGATTTCGTCCTGCTGGCGGCCGCTTTCGATCTTCACGTCGAGATCGCCATCCGACAGCCGCTGCATTGCGCGCTGCAACCGTTCGATCCGCGCCAGAATGTTGCGCCCGACATAGAGCCAGACGAACGCGGCGGAACCCACAAGCGTCAGCGCGCCGAGCGCGAGCATGACGAAGGTCGCGATGGAAATCTTGCGATGGGCGCGGTCGGCCGAGTTTCCCGTCTCGGTCTGCACGCCGTCCACGAGCTGCTTGACGCTGATTTCGAGTCCGCGATTGAGTTTGCGGGTTTCCTCGACGACGAGCAGGCCGTAGTCGTGGGCGTCGAGTTCTTTCTGGCGGAGCTTGAAGATGCTGTCCTTGCCTTCGCCGAGCGCGATCAGCCCCGTCGCCGACGATTTCAGCGAGTTATCGCTTTTGCCGAGGGCCTCGAGGAAACCCGACAGGCGATCCTTGCGCGCCTGGAACGATTTGTTGAGAACGTCGATGGCGTCGGCGCTTGTCGCAGACAATGCGGAGCGCATGGCGGACGCAAGATACATCGTGTTCGACATGACGTTGCTGAGAACGTCGATCTTGCGCGCGGCTTCGGTCGCCGCCGAACGCGATTCGGAAGCGGATGCGAGCGTCGCGTTGAACTGGGTTTGCGCGTCCAGCATCGTCAGCGCCGCCGACGACAGGAAATCGTTTTGCAGTTTTTGCAGCGTGGCCGAGCGCGCGTCGCGTTCCTCGGTGATCGTCAGCCGTTCCTGAGCGGCGGACTTGATGCTGTCCACCATGTCGCCGATGCCTTTGTTGGTTTCGGCGAGTGCCTCCACGACGGCTTTGTCCGCGCCGAGCCGCGCGACGACGCCGAGTTTTTCGGTCGCGGTCTGCTGCGTGATCTTCATGCGCTCTGACATTTCCTCCAGCCGCTGCTGCGAATTGGCGTTGAGAAGCGCCTGACCCTGCGTCGCGAGGCTGGCACTTTGCGCGGACAATTGCAGTGTCGCTTCGAGGCGCGGAATGTCGCTTTCGCTGAGGTCGCTCATCGTCGCGCCGAGCTGGCCGAGAAGGGCGCTCGCGGTCACGCTGATGACAATCGCCATCGCCGCCACCACGCCGAATGCCATTAAAAGGCTGCCGCGGACCCCGAATTTGGGCCAGGTGAATTTGAGACGGCCCAGTTTGGCGATATTGAACGGCAAAACCATGAATTCCCCCGCGAATCCGTCGAATGACGTAGCGCCGGGAGTATCCGGGAACATGGTTAATAAAATTTAGATTGATGGCAAAATAGGCGCGCTTGCGGATTCCGCGATGTGAAATGCGCCGAGGGGATGGTGCTGCCAGACAGGATTGAACTGTCGACCTCTCCATTACCAATGGAGTGCTCTACCACTGAGCTACGGCAGCGTTCGCCAGATCCAGAACTATGACATGAATCGGCAAAAAAGCCCCTAAAGGCGGGCGATGCTTGCCATAAGGACGGGGGCTTCGCAAGCGCGGATGGCCGGTTTGGCCGACCGGTCTTCAGTCCGGAACCATGCCGGCGCGCCAGGCGATCCCGGCTAAATCCTTGATGGAATGGGCATCGCGGCCATCGCCCGTTCCGCCCTATATTGGGTCAGGGATCGGAGTGCTCCGTCGGCGATGGATAAAGAAGGCGCATTCAGCGGCAAAGCACAGTCCGCGCGCAACGAGCGGCTGAAACTGGCGCTGCGGGAAAATCTCAAACGCCGCAAAGCGCAGTCGCGCGGCCGCGCCGGGATGACGGTGGTGACGCCGGAAGACGATGCGCGCGCGCAAGACGGCGACAAGGCAAAAGACAATGGCGACAGATAATTCTCAGTCGGTTTCATCCGGCACGCCGTCGATCGGCTCGGCAGCGCATCCGCGCCACGAGCAGACGTTTCCGACGCTGACGGCCAAAGAGATCGAGCGGATGCGCGGCTTCGGCGAAATCCGCTCCTACAAGGACGGCGAAAAACTTTTCGAGACCGGCCAGCCCGGTCCCGGCATGTTCGTCGTGCTCAAGGGCATTGTCGCGATCACCCAGCGCGACGGCATGGGCCATGTCACGCCGGTGATCGAGCAGGGCGCGGGACAGTTTCTCGCTGAGATCGGACAATTGTCCAATCGCCGCGCACTGGTCGACGGCACGGCGGAAGGCGATGTCGAGACGCTGCTGATTCCATCCGACAATCTGCGCAGGCTTCTTGTCGCCGAAGCCGATCTTGGCGAACGCATCATGCGTGCGCTGATTCTGCGGCGCGTCTCGCTGATCGAAGGCGGCGTCGGCGGTCCGGTCCTGATCGGCGCGCCGACATCGAACAATCTGGTGCGTCTGCAAGGATTTCTGGCGCGCAACGGCAACCCCTATCATGTGCTCGATCCGGCAACCGACAAGGACGCCGCCGATCTGATCGCGCGCTATTCGCCGTCGCCATCCGATCTGCCGCTGGTGGTCGTGCCGGACGGGCGTGTGCTGCGTAATCCGAAGGAGACCGAGCTTGCCTATGCGATGGGCATGATCGGCGGCACGCACAAGAAACTCTACGACGTTGCCATCGTCGGCGGCGGTCCTGCGGGGCTGGCAACGGCTGTGTATGCGGCGTCGGAAGGTTTGTCGGTCGCGGTTCTGGACGCGAAATATTTCGGCGGGCAGGCGGGAGCGAGCGCGCGCATTGAAAACTATCTCGGATTTCCAACCGGCATTTCGGGTCAGGCGCTGGCCGGCCGCGCGTTCACACAGGCGCAGAAATTCGGCGCCGACATGATGATTCCCGTGGAAGCGAAATTGCTCGACTGTTCAAAGCCGAACGGCGTGTTCAGCCTCACGACCGAATGCGGCCAGAACATTTCGGCGAAGTCGATCGTGGTTGCGAGCGGCGCACGCTATCGCAAACCCGAAATTGCCAACCTCGATGCATTCGAGGGGCGCGGCGTCTGGTTCTGGGCGTCGCCGATCGAAGGCCGGTTGTGTGCAGATCAGGAAGTCATTCTCGTCGGCGGCGGCAACTCGGCGGGACAGGCGGCGGTGTTTCTCTCCGGCCACGCCAGAAAAGTCCGCATGATGGTTCGCGGCGAAAGTCTTGCGGAAAGCATGTCGCGCTATCTGATCGACCGGCTGCAAGCGGCGCCGAATATCGAGCTGATGTATTCGACCGAGATCACCGGCCTGGAAGGTGAGGAAGGCCTCGCGCGCGTGCGCTGGCGCAACCGCAAGACGGCTGAGGAATCCTCCGGCGACATCCGCAACGTCTTTCTGTTTGTCGGCGCAGATCCCGCGACCGGATGGCTCAAGACATGCGGCGTGCTGCTCGACCGCACGGGTTTTGTTATCACGGGCGCGCAGAACGGGCATGGCCCTGTCGGGCAGCTCGAAACCTCGGTGCCCGGCGTGTTCGCGGTCGGCGACGTCCGCGCGGGTTCGGTGAAGCGCGTCGGCGGCGCCATCGGCGAAGGTGCACAAGTGGTTGCCGCACTGCACGGATTTCTTGCAGACAAAGCCGCGCCGCACGCCTAACGTCGGTACAAAGTCAGAGAGCGGAAATGCCCTGTCATCACATCGCCGGAATCAAAACCGTCACGCCGAGCGCGCTCGGCTGCGAGGAATGCATGAAGACGGGCGACGTCTGGCTGCATCTGCGCATCTGCCGGACCTGCGGACATGTCGGCTGCTGCGACGATTCGCCGAACAGGCATGCGACAAAACATTTTCACGCCACGCAGCATCCCATCATCGAAGGCTACGACCCGCCGGAAGGCTGGGGCTGGTGCTATGTCGATGAAGTTCTGTTCGATCTGTCCGATCGCAAGACGCCGCATAACGGGCCGATCCCGCGCTATTACTGAAAGATGAAAATGACAGGATTCAGAAATTTCGTTTTCGCCGCCGTGGCTTTCGTGGCTCTGGCGATCCCGGCCGCCGCGCAATCGCCGGACAAGTCTGCGATCCAGAGCCGCGTCACCGATGTCAACGGCATCAAGATGTCCTACCTCGTCGCCGGCAAGGGCGATCCCGTCGTGCTGCTGCACGGCTTCGCCGAGACCAGCCACATGTGGCGGCCGCTGATCGAGCAGCTTGCAAAAAATCATGAAGTGATTGCGCCCGATCTGCGCGGCTTCGGCAGCACGTCCGCGCCCGAAAGCGGCTACACCAAGAAGGAAATGGCGCAGGACGTTCATGCGCTCGTCAAAAGTCTTGGCTATTCAAAAATCCGTCTCGCCGGTCACGACATCGGATTGATGGTCGCCTATGCCTACGCCGCGCAATATCCAGACGAAGTCGAGCGCCTCGTGCTGGCGGAAGCGTTTCTGCCCGGCGTCGGCGAATGGAATAACGTCTTCCTGCTGCGCGATTTGTGGCACTTTCATTTCTACGGCAAGACGCCGCTGGCGCTCGTCACCGGACGCGAGCGAATCTATCTCGAACATTTCTGGAATGATTTCGCGGCCGACGCGACCAAATCGATTCCCGAAGCCGACCGCAAATTCTACGCCGGCGAATACGCCAAGCCGGGCCACATGAAGGCTGGCATGGAAGTCTTCAAGGCGTTCCCGACGGATGCCAAGGACTTCGCGGAATTCTCGAAAACCAAACTGAAAATGCCGCTGCTTGTGCTGTCCGGCGAGAAAGCCGGCGGCACCTTCCTGATCGAGCAGGGCAAGATGGTCGCCGACAATGTCGAAGGCGTGCTGGTGCCGGGCAGCGGTCACTGGCTGATGGAGGAAGCGCCGGATCAGGTGATTCCGAAACTCGTCGAATTTTTGAACAAATAGTTTTCTGACAACAGGAGCGCATCATGGTTTTGGGAATGTCGTTGGCTCTCTTCACGCTCGTTCATTCGCTCATCAGTTTCGTCGCGATCGGTCTCGGGCTTGTCGTGACGTATGGAATTGTCACCTCGAACCGGATGCCGTCGGTCACGGCGTGGTTTCTCGGGCTGACAATTCTCACCAGTGCATCCGGCTATCTGTTTCCGGTGCCGGGCATCATGCCGTCGCATATCGTGGGCGGCATTTCGCTTGCGCTCCTGGCGATTGCGGTGATCGCTCTTTATGGCCGCAAGCTCTCCGGCTTCTGGCGCCCCACCTATGTCGTCACCGCGCTGCTGGCGCTGTGGTTCAACGTATTCGTGCTCATCATCCAGTTGTTCGTGAAATTTCCGGCTTTCGCCTCGCTGGCGCCGAAGCAGAACGAGCCGCCGTTTCTCGCCGTGCAGGGCTTAACGCTGCTGTTCTTCGTCGCGATGATCGTGCTCGGATTGAAGCGATTTCGTCCCTCGATTTGATCCGGCGGACAACCGATCATGAAAGTCATTCTGTTCGGTGCAACCGGCATGGTCGGGCAAGGCGTTCTTCGCGAATGCCTTCTCGATCCCGGCGTGACGGATGTGCTCTCCGTCGGGCGGACGCCTGTCGGACAAAGCAATCCGAAGCTGCGCGAGATCATGCACAAGGACTTTCTCGACTTCACGCCGATCGAGAATGAACTGACCGGATACGACGCCTGCTTCTTCTGTCTCGGCATCACGTCGATCGGCATGGACGAGACGCGCTACACGCTCATCACGCACGACTTCACACTCGCCGCAGCGACGACGCTGGCGAGATTGAATCCGCAGATGACTTTCGTCTATGTCACCGGCCGCTCGACCGACAGCACCGAGAAAGGCCCGCTGATGTGGGCGCGCGTGAAAGGCAGAACAGAAAACGATTTGCTCAAACTGCCGTTCAAGGCAGCCTTCATGTTCCGCCCCGGACTGATCCAGCCGCTGTACGGCGTGCGGTCGAAAACCGGATGGATCGACATCATCTATACGGCGATCTCGCCGCTGATGTCGCTCACCGCGCACCTCGCGCCTAATTCCGTCACCACCACCGAACAGGTCGGACGTGCGATGATCGGCGTGGCGAGACGCGGCTACCCAAAGCCCATCCTTGAAGTCGAGGACATCAACCGGGTCTGATGGTTAAGCGGGGCCGACGGAGTTCCGCCAATTTCGCCGCAATCGGCTGAAAAGACCCTTCCTTCGGTTCGGCTGCGGGGGCGGGCGGCGGTTTTCACCTCCGCACAAACGCGCTAAGACATCTCTCTATAACTCAGCAGGTTTGGCATGGATCGCATTCGCATCGTCGGCGGCAACAAGCTCAATGGCACGATCCCGATTTCGGGCGCGAAGAATGCTGCGCTCCCGCTGATGATCGCTGCATTGCTCACAGACGAGACACTGATCCTCGACAATGTGCCGCGCCTTGCGGATGTCGCGCAACTTCAGCGGATTCTCGGCAATCACGGCGTGGACATCATGGCGGCGGGCAAGCGCCCCGGCGACCGCGAGTATCAGGGCCAGACGCTGCACATTTCGGCGGCGAACATCATCGACACGACCGCACCTTACGAACTCGTCTCCAAAATGCGCGCGAGTTTCTGGGTGATCGCGCCGCTCTTGGCGCGCATGCATGAATGTAAAGTATCGCTGCCCGGTGGCTGCGCCATCGGCACGCGACCGGTGGATCTGCTCATCATGGCGCTGGAGAAACTCGGCGCTGAATTGCAGATCGACGGCGGTTACGTCATCGCGAAAGCACCGAACGGATTGACCGGCGCGGAAATCGATTTTCCGAAGGTCACGGTCAGCGGCACGCATGTCGCGCTGATGGCGGCAACGCTCGCCAAGGGCAAGACGATCATCACCAACGCCGCGTGCGAACCCGAGATCGTTGACGTCGCCGATTGCCTGAAGAAAATGGGTGCGAAAATTTCCGGCGCTGGCACGCCGCGCATCGTCATCGACGGCGTGAGCAAATTGCACGGCGCGCGTCATACCGTGCTGCCGGATCGTATCGAGACCGGCACTTACGCGATGGCGGTGGCGATGACCGGCGGCGACGTGCAATTGGCCGGCGCGCGGCCCGAACTGTTGCAGTCTGCGCTCGATATTCTGGTCGAGGCCGGCGCAACGGTGATTCCGAACAACGAAGGCATCCGCATCCAGCGCAACGGCGCGGGCATCAAGCCGGTAACGGTCGCGACTGCGCCGTTCCCCGGCTTCCCGACGGATTTGCAGGCGCAGCTGATGGCGCTGATGGCGAGCGCGAAAGGCTCCTCGCGCATCACCGAGACGATTTTCGAGAATCGCTTCATGCATGTGCAGGAGCTGGCGCGGTTCGGCGCGAAGATTTCGCTCGACGGCGAGACGGCTGTGGTGGACGGCATTTCGCATCTGAAAGGCGCGCCGGTGATGGCGACCGATCTGCGCGCGTCGGTGTCGCTGGTGATCGCGGGCCTCGCGGCCGAAGGCGAGACAATGGTCAACCGCATCTATCATCTGGATCGCGGTTTCGAGCGGCTCGAGGAAAAACTTTCGGCCTGCGGCGCGAATATCGAGCGCATCAGCGGCTAACCAGATGTCCCACCGCAAGCTGATCGCGCTCGACGAGGACGACCTTGCGGTGATCTCGGCGCATATTCAGGACGCAACCGTCGTCACCTCCGACATCATCTGGCGGCAAAGCGAAAAGCGGCTCGTCGTCGGCATGCGCCGGCTCGATTGGGACGAAGCCGTCACCAATGAGACGCCGACGCGCCGTCTGGTGTCCGCGCTGCGGTTCGACCGTGTGCTCTCGTGCAAGTCGCGCGACATCGACAATACCGATCCCGGCACTGTGCAGACGCTCCTCGGCATCGAGTTTCACGCCAGCGAATCGCCGGGCGGCAATGCGCTGCTGCTGTTCAGCGACGGCGGCGTGCTGCGGCTCGATGTCGAATGCCTCGAATGCGAACTCGCCGATCTCGGCCCCGGCGATCTGACGGGCGAGGCCGCGCCTTCCGATCTTCCCGCAAAATCGGGCGTTTGACAGCCTGCATCGCCGCACCCGCGTCTCGCAGTCCGGTTGCGGGAATGCTAAGGATTGACTGCGATTTGGCTGCGCGCCAATGAGCGCCCATTCGCGTCCGGGACTTTGTTAATGCCGATCCGCCTCGATTATCGCCAATCCGACTTCAGGGAGCGATTCAGCGAACTGCTCGTGATGAAGCGGGAAGTGTCCGCTGAGGTCGATGCGTCCGCGCGCGCGATTGTCGATGACGTGAAGACGCGGGGCGATGCGGCGCTGATCGAAGCCACGAAGAAATACGACCGGCTCGATGTGAAGGCGGACGGTCTGCGGATCGCCGATTCCGAAATCGATGCCGCGGTCAAATCCTGCGACAGGGCCACGCTCGACGCGCTGACATTCGCGCGCGACCGCATCGAAACCTTTCACAAGCGGCAGATGCCGAAGGACGAGCGTTTCACGGATGCGCAGGGCGTCGAACTCGGCTGGCGCTGGAGCGCCATCGAGGCCGTCGGACTTTATGTCCCCGGCGGCACGGCGGCCTATCCGTCGTCGGTATTGATGAACGCCATTCCGGCCAAGGTCGCCGGTGTTGGGCGCGTCGTGATGGTGGTGCCGTCGCCGGACGGAAAATTGAATCCGCTGGTGCTGGCCGCTGCGAAACTCGGCGGCGTGTCGGAAATCTATCGCGTCGGCGGCGCGCAGGCGGTCGCGGCGCTTGCCTACGGCACGGCGACGATCAAGCCGGTCGCAAAAATCGTCGGCCCCGGCAATGCTTATGTCGCCGCCGCCAAGCGTATCGTGTTCGGCAAAGTCGGTATCGACATGATCGCGGGGCCGTCGGAGGTTCTGGTGATCGCGGACAAGACCGCGAATGCGGACTGGATCGCGGCCGATTTGCTGGCGCAGGCCGAGCACGATGTCAGCGCGCAGTCGATTCTCATCACCGATGACGAGACACTTGCGAAAGATGTCGAGCGTGCGGTGGAGACACAACTGACCACGCTGCCGCGTGGAAAAATCGCGCGCGCGTCTTGGAACGATTTCGGCGCGGTCATTCTGGTGAAGTCGCTCGATGCTTCGGTCGAACTTGCGAACGCCATCGCCGCCGAGCATCTCGAAATCATCACCGCCGATCCCGAAAGCATCAGCGCGAAGATCGTCAACGCCGGCGCGATCTTCCTCGGCGGTCACACGCCGGAAGCCATCGGCGACTATGTCGGCGGCTCCAATCACGTGTTGCCGACGGCGCGTTCGGCGCGGTTCTCGTCGGGACTCGGCGTGCTCGATTTCATGAAGCGCACCTCGATTCTCAAATGCGGCCCCGATCAGCTGCGCGCGCTGGGACCGGCGGCGATTGCGCTTGGCAAGGCCGAGGGCCTCGACGCGCATGCGCGCAGCGTCGCGCTGCGGCTGAATCTGCCATGAGTACGGCTTCACCAGACGATGCGAACAACCGCGTTGTCGCGGTGACGCTCGACGAGGAATCCATCGGCCGCTCGGGGCCGGACATCGAGCACGAGCGCGCGATTGCGATCTACGATCTGATCGAGGCCAATCTGTTCGCGCCGGACGGCGGGCACGTCGGGCCGTACACGCTGCATATCGGCATCACCGGCAACCGGCTGATGTTCGACATCAAGAAGCAGGACGGCACGCCGGTCGTCGTGCATCTGCTGTCGCTGACGCCGTTCCGCAGAATCGTGAAAGACTATTTCATGATCTGCGACAGCTATTATCAGGCGATCCGCACGGCGACGCCGGACAAGATCGAAGCCATCGACATGGGCCGTCGCGGCATCCACGACGAAGGCTCGCGCACGCTGATGGAGCGGCTCGACGGAAAGGTGCGCGTGGATTTCGAGACGGCGCGGCGGCTGTTCACGCTGATTTCCGTGCTGCACTGGAAAGGTGAGGGCGGCGGCGCATGACCCCGACCGGAACGGCAGCGACAGCAAAAAGTGGATACCGGTTTTCGGATCAGATCACGCGCGGAGGAAATTTCGCGTGACTGTTCGCTCTCCGCAGGCCGTCCTTTTCATGTGCGGACAGAACAGCGTGCGCTCGCCGATTGCGGCGAGCCTGCTCAAGCAACTCGTGCCGCGCGGGCTCTATATCCAGTCGGCGGGCGTGAGCAAAGCCGAACTCGATCCGTTCGCGGTCGCCGTGATGAACGAGGCTGGCATCGACATTTCCAAGCACAAGCCGTGGACGGTGGCAGACCTCGAAGATTGGGAAGGCTTCAACTTCGATCTGATCGTGACGCTGTCGCCGGAAGCGCATCACAAGGCCATGCAGATGACGGCAACGCTTGCCACCGAAGTGGAATACTGGCCCACGCCCGATCCCGTCGGCACCGAAGGCCGCCGCGAATTGCAGCTCGATGCCTACCGCCGCGTCAGGGATGGATTGCGCGAGAAAATCCGAGAGCGGTTCGGCGCGCCTGTCGTGGCGAATGAGTAAAATCGGCGCCGCAACGCGGTTGTGGCCGCCAATGCGTTCGGATAGTTTCCGCGCAAATCGCCTCACCCGTGAAAACAATCCTCCATGCTAGGCCGTCCCAAACTCGTTCTCGCGTCCGGTTCGCCGCGCCGTCTCAGCCTGCTCAATCAGGCCGGCATCGAACCCGATGCGCTGCGCCCCGCCGATGTCGATGAGACGCCGAAACGAGGCGAACTGCCGCGCTCCTGCGCCAATCGTCTGGCGCGCGCCAAGGCCGACGCCGCGCTGAAAAGCGTGCAGCTCGACGACGAGATGCGCGGCGCGTTCATTCTCGCTGCCGATACGGTTGTCGCGGTGGGACGCCGCATTCTGCCGAAGGCCGAACTGGTCGATGAAGCGTCGCAATGTCTGCGGCTGCTGTCGGGCCGCAATCATCGCGTCTACACCGCGATCTGCATCGTCACGCCGAAGGAGACGTTTCGCCAGCGCCTCGTCGAAACCAAGGTGCGCTTCAAGCGCCTGAACGAGGACGACATTTCCGGCTATATCGGCTCCGGCGAATGGCGCGGCAAGGCGGGCGGCTATGCGGTGCAGGGCATCGCCGGATCGTTCGTCGTCAAGATGGTCGGCTCTTACTCGAACGTCGTCGGCCTGCCTTTATATGAGACCGCCGCGCTGCTCGGCGGCGAAGGCTATCCCTATCGTCACGGCTGGTTGAATGCCGGCGGCGGCTGACAGGACAAAGCCGCGCGGCAGGCCGTGCCCGATCTGCGGCAAGCCGCCAACGCAGGCGTCCAATCCGTTCTGTTCGGAACGCTGCCGGGATGTCGATCTCAATCGCTGGCTCTCCGGCTCCTACGCCATTCCCGCGCGCGAGAGCGACGAGGAAGATAACGACGGCTCCTGAGCCGAATGCGTTTTGAAAAGAAAGGCGTATTTCTAAGCGTTTACCGGCGTTCCGCGCACGGATTCGGGCGGCCCAAAACCGGCTCTGCGGCTGGACAGGCTAGCCCCGTCTCACTATAAACCGGCGCTCTCCCTCGCGGCCCTTCGGGTTCTGATCGGGAGCGATGCCCAGGTAGCTCAGTTGGTAGAGCATGCGACTGAAAATCGCAGTGTCGGTGGTTCGATCCCGCCCCTGGGCACCATTCATTTTCTTTCACCTCCGCCGTTCATGATGACACCGGCGAATCCAATCCGTCGGGCATCGTCGCAAATCGGCTTGCCGCGCACCGGCCGCTCAAGTGAAGATGGTTCGCGGCTTCGCTTCCGGATTCGCTTCGGGACTTGTTCATGAACAGGCCAAACCGTACCGACCTGGCGTGGATCGGCGCGGTTGCGGTTGCGATGTTGGCGCTGATCGCGCCCGTGCTGTGGAACGGTTTTCCGCTGCTGCAATACGACACCGGCGGCTATCTCGCGCGCTGGTATGAAGGCTATCTCGTTCCCAGCCGTTCGACCGTCTTCGGAATCTTTCTGCATCTCGGCGAAGGATTGCATTTCTGGCCGAACGTTTTGGTGCAATCCGCGCTCACGGTCTGGATCGTCTATCTGGTTCTGCGCGTGTTCGGTCTCGCGCGTCCGTTGCGTCTCGCAGCACTCGTCGTGCTGCTTTCGGTTTTCACCGGCCTGCCGTGGCTGACATCTATTCTGCTGACCGATATTTTCGCCGGCTTGAGCGTGCTCGCGCTTTATCTTTTCATTTTTCGCGCCGACGATCTGAGGCAGTGGGAACGAATCGCGCTGTTTGTGCTGATCGCGTTTTCAGTCGCGACCCATAGCGCGACGCTGGCGGTGCTGCTTGCCGTTCTCGTTGCGGCGGCGGTGCTCGGCATGTTACGGCGTGGCGCCGTCGTTGCGCGGCGGCTGATCGGCGGCCTGGCGGCGATGGCATGCGGCGCGATCATGCTGGTCGCCGCGAATTTCGCGCTGTCGGGTCAGATGGCGTGGACGCCCGGCGGATATGCAATCGTGTTCGCGCGCATGCTTCAGGACGGCATCGTCGCGCAATATCTCAACGATCGTTGCCCGGACACGCATCTGAAGCTGTGTCCCTATCGCAATGAACTGCCGGAGACGGGCGATCAGTTTCTCTGGGAGGATGGGCCGTTTCAGGATCTCGGCCGCTTCGAGGGTCTGGACGACGAGATGCGCGAGATCGTGCTGAACAGTCTTCGCGGCTATCCCGCCCGCCAGATCGAAGCCGCACTGAAGTCAACATTGAAGCAACTGACGATGGTGGCGACAGGGACAGGCGTGAACAACCGCGTCGTACACACCTACGGCATCATGGGCGGTTACGTTCAGGAGGAATTGAAGGCGATGCGCGCGGCGCGGCAGCAGCGCGGTTTGCTGGATTTTTCCGCGATCAATCGCCTGCATGTGCCGGTCGCGCTGGTGTCGATGGCGACGATGCTGCTGGGCTTCGTGAATTTCTTTCAGAAGCGGCGCGACGAACTTGCGCTTCTGGCCGCAACGGTCGCCGTTGCGACGCTCACGAATGCGTCGGTCTGCGCGATCCTGTCCGGCCCGCACGACAGATACGGCGCACGCATCGCGTGGGTATCGACATTCGTCGTCATCGTCGCGGCGATGCGTTATCTAAAATCGGCCAGGGCGAGTCCCTCAGAACAGCCGGCTGACGACAGGCTTCCGCCGCCGGCGCCCGCGTTCTCGCGCGGCCTGATCCGCAAAAACTAAAACCCCGCCGCCAGATCCCTCGCGCCCTGCAACTGAACTTCCTTGTCCATCTTCACGTCAGTCGCCGCGATCAGTTTCGACACCGTGTTGTTGCGGATCGCGACGGGATTGCGCTCGTAACCCTTGCGCTGGAAGAAATTCGAGGTCGGCACCTGCGGGCGCATCGCTTGCGGCATCGACACCATGTCGAAGCCGTTGCCGTCGCCGGTGAGATTCATCATTTCGAGTTCGGCCGCGCTCAACTGCGCGGTGACGCCCTTGCGCCGCGCGAAGTCGATGGAGTCCATCAACTTTAATGTTTGTAGATACGGCCCGACATCGATGTCGAGATTGAGCGCGTGAACGCCGATGCCCTGCGCCGTCTTGCCGAGCCGCTCATGCGCATTCCATTCGTTCGGAACGGTCTTGGAGAAGGCGATCATGTGCTGGACGATCGCGAGTTTCTGTTCGAGGTCCTTGCGCGCCGCGCCGGCGGTTTGCGCGATCTTGTCCCTCAGCGCCTTGACGACGATGCCGCCATGTTCGGCGAGAAGCCCGATGGTGTTGGTCGTCAGAAGCTGGTTGTAGCCGAGCGCGGTGGAGATTGCGCGCCCGCCCGTGCCGCTTTCGAGTCCGGCCTGCACGTCGTATTTGCCGTTGCCGCCGGATTCGAATCCGTAAACACGCACCGCTTGATCCTTGGTCAGACCGAAGGCGGATGCGATCTTTGCGTAAGCGCGCTTGTAGTCGATCTCGTTCGCAGGCTTGCGCGGCGCGAACTGAAACTGCGTCAGCGCATTCTGAAGAAAATCCGCGACCACCGGTATCGGTTCGCGCGGCGGCGGGGGAGGCGGCGGCGCGCCGGATGGATCGGCAGGACGCGGCGGGCCTGAATAGACCGGCGGTTGCGTCAGCACATAATCCGGCAGCACGACCGCTTCGCCGCTGCGGCGCTTGGCGTTGCGTGCTTTCCGTTTTTCCGTGATCGAATTCCAGTACGCTTCGGCCTCGTCGTCGAAGGCGCGGCGGATCGCGGTGTATTCCAGAAGTTTCTTGCGATACTCCGCCATCTGCTGCGCAGTCGCGGAATTTTTCGCGGGCGTCTGCGCGCGGACAAGAGTTGCGGCAAGCGGCAGCAATAGGCAAAGCACGAGGACGCAAACCAGTTGCGGTTTGCGTCCGCGTATCATGCGAACACGGCGACGTTCTGCCGCGCGATCATCATCGGCTTGCGCTGCGAATTCCATACGATCATCGCCTGGCTTGAATAGCCGTCGCGCACCGTCTCAGCAGTGGTGCGGACGATCCACCAGCCGTCCTCGGTCTCAAGCCTGTCGGTGAGAATATCCATCGACCATGTCATGGTGCTGATCGGCGCGAATTTCTTGAAGATCACGATCGAGGCAGGCGGCGGCGCGTCGGCCAGCGCAACCAGCGATGTCATCGAGACCGGAGCGGCCTTGTCGCGGTGACGCAGCCACAGCGTCATTGTCGGCTGCTTCTGGCTCATCGGGAAATTTCCGGCGGCGAGACGGCTGTCGAAATGCTGGACGAAATTCAGCCCTGGAATTTCACGGAAGAACACCGGATATTTGTCGGGGTCGTCGATTTTCAGCGGCGCGATGTCGTCGCGTGCGAGTTCCGATTGACGCGTAGCGCCGTAACACAGCGTTGCGCGCGTCGCCAAACCGGCATCGCCCGAAAGATCGGCGGCCGCGAATACAGTGGATTTTCCTTTTCGCAAAACTGTGGGCTTGATCGTCACGGTGCCGGATGCCGGACCGGCGAACGAGAATTGCGCCGAACGCAGCGGCGGCAACTCGCCGAATTGCCGCGAGACGGCTTCAAGGCAGAACGCGCCGGCCAGCCCGCCGTAGATCGTGCGGCCCTGCAACCAGTCCTCGGTCGCGGTCACGCTGTATGTGTCGTTCTGCTGCGCCATGCTCGCCATAAGCGCGGAAAATTCCGTCATCGTCGTCTTCTCACTGCGAAAATGAATTCGCGCGAATATACCGGTTCCATTTCAATGCGTCCGAACATAGCAGCTATGAGACGCTTCACACGACGCACGAATTCTGCGACACGGCGCAGCACCCGCTTCGGGAGTTATCCACAGGCTGTGGATTTCACTCGCATGCGGCTGCCGGATGGTCTGAAATAAATCCGTCGCACAAATGCGGACGCCAAAAACAAGAAAAAGCGCAACGCCAATGAACAACAACAACCGGCTGTTCGACATGTCCGACACGCCACGGCCCGTCCGCGCCGAATGGGAGCGCGCTATCGCCTCGCTGCGTCCCTATCTGTCGGCGGAAAAATTCGCCGAAGCCGAGCGAACCCACTGGCGCATGTTCGATCGCGCCAACAGCTGGTTCGAGCACGGCGCGCTCCGCAGAACGCGCGCGAAGTAATCCGTCACACGCCGCTGTTGGCCGGGCCCGGCAGCGAGATCACATCGTTGCCGCCGCGATCCGGCGTGTCGTCCTTCCAGCGCACCGAACCGACCGGCCGCTCCAGCATGCGGCGAATCCGGATCGGCTCAGGACCGAGATGAAAACCGATGGCGTGCTGATGCAGTTCGCGTTCGGATTGCGTCGCGCGGTTGCGCTGACGCAGATAATCGAGCCAAGTCGGACAGTGATAACGCTCGGTCCATAGCTCAGGATCGGCAAGATCGCGCGAGATAGACCAGCCATAAGCGCCGTTGCGCTTGCGCGTTGCCTGTACCCTCTGCATCACGTCGTGGAATTCGCGCGCGCGATCCTGCGCTACGCGATATTCGACCTCGACCACAATCGGCCCGCTGCGCGAAGTGATCGCGAGATTCACTTCAGGCTCGGCGAGCGGATCGGTCGCATCGGTATTGACGCCGTCGGTGCTCGGCATCCGCAGCCAGATCGCCAGCAGCGGAGACGCCAGCATCGTGACGCCTGCGATAATCAGCGAGCCTTCGACGCCGGTGACATTGGCGACGTGTCCCCACAGCCAGCTTCCGACCGCGACACCGCCGGCAATTGCCGCCTGATAGGCGGCAAGCGCGCGGCCCGCGACCCAGCGCGGCGTCGCAAGCTGCACGCCGATGTTGAACAGCGTCACGGACACCATCCACGAGGTTCCGGCGACGATCAGCGCGGCGCCCGTCAGCCACGGCGAGCGGCTGATCGCGAGCGCGACGATCGCCGCACCCATCGTCAGCGCACAGCCGCGGATCGCGACTTCGCTGCTCCAGCGATCGCGCACGACCGAGATATTCAGCGCGCCGAGTACGCCGCCCATTCCGAAACATCCGAGCATCACGCCGTAAGTCTGTGCTGTGCCGCCGAGCAGATCGCGCGCGACCAGCGGCAGCAGCGCAAGCACCGAGCCACCCGCAATGCCGGTGACGAGCGTGCGCGACAGCACAATGCGGATGCTGGGCGAGTGAGCGATGTAGCGCACGCCGGAGACGACGGCGCGGCGCAATCGTTCGGGCGGCAGGCGCGAGGGCTCCAGCGTGCGTTGCCAGAGATAAAGTACGACAAGCAAGGGGATGTAGAGCGACACGTTGCAGATGAAGGCGGCTTCCGCGCCGGCGGCAGCCACGATGATGCCGCCGAGCGCAGGCCCGAAGCTGCGCGCGATGTTGTAGCTGATGCCGTTGAGCGCAACGGCGGCGGGCAATGTCTCCGCCGGCACCTGTTCGCTGACCGAGGCCTGCCAGGCGGGACCGAACAGCGCCATGCCGCTGCCGACCATGAAGCAGAAAAACAGCAGACTGTGCGGCGTGATGAGATGAAGGAACGCGAGCACCGCCAGCGTCACCGCGCCGATCAGGCCGAGCGACAACGCGGCGAGACCGACGATGCGCCGGTCGTACATGTCGGCAATCGCGCCCGCGGCCAGCGACAGCAGCATGATCGGCAGCATCAAGGCCGTCTGCACCAGCGCGACCATGTCGGCGGACGATGTCATCTGCGTCATCGCCCAGGCCGCGCCGACGCCGTTTATCATCAGGCCCAGATTCGAGAGCAGGCTCGCGAGCCAGATGCGGCGAAAGACGCCGTGGCGCAAAGGCGCAGCAACGCCGTCGGCGGAAAACAGCGAGCGTTTCGGGCGCGATTGGTCTTGCAGCGTGCTCAAGCGTATCTCACGGAGCGGGAGAATCCGGCGGGTCTAGCGTCTACCAATTCGCACAGCTTTACCAGCGCCAGTGTCCGTCGTCCGCCCAGCGCGAACGATAGCCGGTCAACCGCATCCAGCGTGTGACGATCTGATCGAAGCCGAAAGCGTAATTGCAGGCGGTGTCGCGCTTCCAGCGCGGATCGGAAGTCACGTCTGCAATCGTCTTCTCGTTGGCGTAGGGCTTCAGTTCCAGCGTTTTGTCCGGGTCGCTGACTTCGTTGCGGTTGTTGATGAGCTCGCGATCCAGCGTATTGGCCATGATGCAGGGCGTGCTGGCATAGGTCGAATTTTCCTCGTCCGCGATGACCGGCGCAATTCCCGGCGGCGGCAGAATTTTATACGACAGCAAAAACGCGGCAGCGGCAACCGTGCCGAGCAGAACGACGCCGAAGGCGGATGCCAGAACCGTCCAGCGCCGGGTCGAAGTCGTTATTTGCTTATCAATCGCGGGCATGGCTGCAACAATCGCATGTCAGATCAATCGTTCCAGCCATGCCGCGCAAACGTGGCGTTACTCGGGCTGAATTTTCGCGAATTGCGCGACCTTGCCCCACTTCTCGGTTTCGGCGATGACGAATTTCTGCATCTCTTCCGGCGTGCCGCCGATCGGCTCGCCGCCGAGCTTGCGGATTCGCTCGACGCCGTCCGGCGACTTGATGAACTTGATGACGCTGGCGTTGAGTTTCATCACAATATCTTTTGAGACCTTGGCGGGCGCCGCGACCGTGAACCACGCTGCGGCGTCGTAGCCCGGCACGCCGGATTCGGCGATGGTCGGAATTTCCGGCAGCAGCGGCCAGCGCGTGTTGGTGCTGATGGCGATGGCACGCACACTCTTGGCTTCGGCGAAGGAAAGCACGGCGGGAAGATTGTCGATCATCACCTGAATACGGCCCGCGACGAGATCGGTGACGGCCGGCGCGCTGCCTTTATACGGGACGTGCACGATGTCGATGCCGGTCATCGATTTGAGCAGTTCTGTTGCGAGATGCGCGGTAGAGCCGAGGCCCGGCGTGCCGTAGAAAATCTGGCCCGGCTTCGATTTCGCCAGCGCAATGAATTCCTGCACGGTCTTTGCGGGCACATCTGGATTGACCGACATCAGGTTCGGCACGCGCGCGATGATCGTCACGGGTTGAATATCGACCAGCGGATCGTAGGGCATGTTCTTCTGCACATATTTGTTGATCGCATGCGTGCCCGGCGTGCCGACGATAAACGTGTAACCGTCCGGATCGGATTTCGCGACGAAGTCGGCGGCGATATTGCCGCCCGCGCCCGGCTTGTTCTCGACGATGAACTGCTGGCCGTACTCTTCCGACAGTTTCGCCGCGACCAGACGTCCGAGAATGTCGGTGGTGCCGCCCGGTGCGAACGGCACAACGAATTTCACCGGACGCGACGGCCATGTGTCGGCGAACGATCCGCGCGAGATGAACGGCATCGAACCGAGCGCGGCAGCTCCGCCGATCAGAACGGAACGGCGCGTGGAGCGCACGATGGACGACGACGATTTCACGGAGCGCGTGGACATGAAATTTCTCCTGACGTTTCCCGGCGGAACTTTTATGTGAAACGATCTGTGCGCGAATTAGGCAGCTTTGCCAAGTAAAGAATGCCCCGACATTCGGCTATATATTGCAGCGCAGCTACCGATGCGGCGGGTCCGATATTTTCCGCGCGCAATGGCGGAGATTCTTGTATGCGTGGCGCGATATGACGCGGCACGCTTCATCATGGCACTGAACGGAATCGATCCTTGAGCACAAATGCCGCACGCGTGACGATCGGCGCGCTGGTCCTGACGGCGCTGGTCTCGCTTGTCTGCGCGGCCGAGACAAGCGGGCCGGCTGCATTCCGGATGGCGGACGATAAATCCGGCACAGCCGCGCCGCCGCCGAAACCGTTGAGCGCCAAAGAACTCGCCGCGCGCGGCAGCGACTTCGCCGTGAAGGGCGACAACGACCGCGCGATTGCGGATTTCGACGCGGCACTGACCGTCGATCCGTCCTTCGTCGATGCGCTGAACGGCCGCGCGATGGCATGGCGCGCCAAGGGCGACCGGCGCAAGGCGCTGGCCGATCTCGATGCGGCGTTGCGCTTCAAGCCGGATTTCGAGATTGCCCGCGCCAACCGCAAGACCCTGTTTCACGAGATCGAATTGCAGGGTGCCAAAATGCCGCTGAAGCCGCCCGCTCAGAAATAGCGGTTGCGACAATCGCGATATTCGCCGCTACAATGGCGGCGGGAGAAACACCATGACCGACGCCAAAAGCCGCTATGCCGAAATTCACGCGCGCTCGCTGCGCGACCGGGAAGGTTTCTGGAGCGAGGCGGCGCGCGACATCGACTGGATCGAAGCGCCGAAGAAAATATTCGACAAATCGATGGGGCTATACGGGCGCTGGTTTCCCGATGGCGTGCTCAACACCTGCTACAACGCGCTGGATCGTCACATCGCCACGCGCGGCAATCAGCTCGCGCTGATTCACGATTCGCCGCTGACCAACACGATCACGAAATTCACCTATGCTAAATTGCTGGACGAGGTGAAAACCTTCGCCGCCGTCATGCAGAATCTCGGCGTGACGAAAGGCGACCGCGTCATTCTCTATATGCCGATGGTGCCGCAGGCGATGATCGCCATGCTGGCGTGCGCGCGGATCGGTGCGGTGCATTCGGTGGTGTTCGGCGGCTTCGCGGCGAAAGAACTTGCGACGCGCATCGAGGACGCGCAGCCGAAACTCATTCTCTCCGCAAGCTGCGGTCTCGAACCCGGCCGCATCGTGAAATACAAGCCGCTGCTCGATGAAGCGATCAATCTCTCGAGCACGAAGCCGAAGGCGTGCGTCGTCCTTCAGCGGCCGCAGCAGACCTGCGACCTCACCAAAGGGCGCGATCACGACTGGAACGAATTGCGCGAGGCCGCCATCAAGGCGAAAAAATCCGCCGATTGCGTGCCGGTGAAGGCGACCGATCCGCTCTACATTCTCTATACGTCGGGCACGACCGGCAAACCCAAGGGCGTGGTGCGCGACAATGGCGGACACGCTGTCGCGCTGAAATGGTCGATGTTCAATCTCTACGGCGTGAAGCCGGGAGAAACATGGTGGTGCGGCTCCGACATCGGCTGGGTCGTCGGTCACAGCTACATCATCTACGGCCCGCTGCTGCACGGCGCGACCTCGGTCATGTACGAAGGCAAACCCATCGGCACTCCGGATGCCGGCGCGTTCTGGCGCGTGATCTCCGAACACAAGGCGGCTGCGTTCTTCACCGCGCCCACCGCATTCCGCGCGATCAAGAAAGAAGACCCGGACGGAAAGTTCATCCGCAAATACGATCTGTCAAAGTTCCGCACGCTGTTTCTCGCCGGCGAGCGCGCGGACCCGCCGACGGTGGAGTGGGCGGAGCAGCAGCTGAAAGTGCCGGTGATCGATCACTGGTGGCAGACCGAGACCGGCTGGTGCATCGCGGGCAATCCGGTCGGCGTCGGCATGCTGCCGGTGAAGCATGGCTCGCCGACGGTCGCGATGCCGGGTTACGACGTGCAGGTCGTCGACGAAGCGGCAAAGCCGGTGAAAGCAGGCGCCATGGGCTCCATCGTCATCAGGCTGCCGCTGCCGCCGGGCTGTCTGCCGACGCTGTGGCAGCAGGACGAGCGTTGCCGCGAAGCCTATTTCAACGAATTTCCCGGCTACTACAAAACCTCCGACGCCGGTTACATCGACACTGACGGCTATGTGTTCGTGATGGGCCGCACCGACGACATCATCAACGTCGCGGGCCATCGGCTCTCGACCGGCGGCATGGAGGAAGTGCTGGCGTCGCATCCCGATGTCGCCGAATGCGCGGTGCTCGGCGTCAAGGACAACGTCAAGGGCGAGGTGCCGTGCGGCTTCGTCGTGCTGAAGGCGGGCGTGACAAAACCTGCCGCCGAGGTCGAGAAGGAGATCGTCGCTCTGGTGCGCGAAAAAATCGGTCCCGTCGCGGCGTTCAAGCTCGCGATCACGGTGGCGCGGCTGCCGAAAACCCGCTCGGGCAAAATCCTGCGCGGCACCATCAAGAAGATCGTCGACAATGAGCCGTGGACCATGCCGGCGACCATCGAGGATCCGATGGTGCTGGAGGAGATCAAGACGGCGGTCAAGGGCCGCGCATAAGCCGCATTTGGCGGCGAGATTTGCTTGTTAAGGAGACAGCGATGAACGAAGACAATTTCAACGGCAGCCTGCGCCGGTTTCTGAAAACCGTCGGCGTCACCAGCCAGCGCGAGATTGAAAAAGCGGTTCGCGAGGCCATCGAAAGCGGCAAGCTCAAGGGCAACGAAAAGCTGCCCGCGAAAGTGACGCTCACCGTCGCAGGCGCCGATCTCTCTTATGTGATCGACGGCTCGATCGAACTCGAATAACACCGCGTCCTTCGCGCCGTATCTGCACAGTGGATTTGCATGTTTCGTTCGCTTACGAGGATTGTCCCCGCTCTGGTTGCAGCCGCGTTGCTGTCGGCCTGCGCGCAGTTCGAGCGTTCGCCGCCGAGGGCCGTCGTCGATGACGACGCCTATTGCCGCAGTCAGGGCTTCACACAGGGCTCGAAGGAATATGCCGCGTGTCTCAAGGATCGCGATGTCGCGGTCTCCCGCGAGAACCGCATGGAGCGGGCGCACAAAAATCTCGCCGAAGACATGTTGAACGGAAGATAGATTTTTATTGATGCGCGCAATTGCGCCGAGACAGGGACAGTTATGACAGTCAGGGATTCAAACGGCACCGAGTTGAAGGACGGCGATAGCGTGACTGTCATCAAGGACCTGAAAGTGAAAGGCTCGCCGACCGGCCTGAAGCGCGGCACGGTGGTGAAGAATATCCGCCTCACCGACAATGACAGCGAGATCGAAGGCCGCACCGACAAGATCAAGGGGCTGGTCCTGCGAACGGAATTCTTGAAGAAGGCGTGAATGCCGGCGTCCATGTCCGGTTTCGGCCTGAAAGGCAATCGATGTTTTTTGATTTGAAATTTTTACGCGGCGCTTCGATGGCGCTGACGATTCTGTCGCTTGCATCGGCGCTTCCCGCCAGCGCCCAGGACGCAGCCCCCAATCCGCTGTCGCGCGACAGAATTCTGCGCGATGCGGATATTCCGGTGCGCGGCAATCCGGACGGCGACATCACCATCGTCGAGTATTCGGACTATCAGTGTCCGTACTGCAAGAAGATCGAGCCGGTCATCGAACAGGTGGTGAAGGAAGACGGCAAGATACGTCTCGTGCTGAAGGACTGGCCGATCCTCGGCGATCCGTCGCCCTATGCGGCGAAAATGGTGCTGGCCTCGAAATATCAGAACAAATACGAGGCCGCGCATCGCGCGCTGATCGCGCGTGTCGGGCGGCTCACCGAAAGCATCATCGATGACACGCTGGCGAAAGCCGGCGTCGATGTCGTGAAAGCGAAAGCCGATCTTGAGGCCAACAAGGCCTCCATCGACGCGCTGCTCAAGCGCAACAACGAGCAGGCCGAAGGTCTCGGCTTTAACGGCACGCCGGCCTTTATCGTCGGTACATTTCGCGTGCCGGGCGGACTGACCGCCGAGCAGTTCAAGCTCGCGATTGCAGATGCGCGCAAGGCCGCGAAGCAAAGCGGGAAGGGGAAGTAGGCTTCTCCCTTGACATTCCCCATCAACGGACTATATTCCTATCAATCGTCTCAATGGCCGATCACCATCGAGATGAGGCCTGAAAGACAACGGTGGAGCGCCGGGAGGCGCAGCGCCTGTCGTCAACGGGCGCGCACGGTTCGCAAGCGGGCGTCGCAACCTCGTTCGCAAACCGCGCGAGGCGAGCCGATCGCAAGGCAAGCCTCAAGGATGTCTCGCAAACATCCTGGCGCCTTCCCGCGCTCCACCGTTGTTGCGGTGAGGGGCGGCGCAAAACCCGGACGCTGAAACGCGCCGCGGGATTATTTTTTCGTGCGAATTTATTTTTTCGTGGATGAGGAAATGTCGGACGGCGCGTCCGGCTTGTCGATGCAATCCTGCATGAACTTGAGCGACTCGCGAGGCGGGACATTCGCGAATTTCGCCGCGTTGTTGCAGTTGATGATCTTGATCTGCTCGGCGCGGCGCTTTTCGGCGGCCTCGCGGAATTCCGGCGGAACGGCCGACGGATCGACCAGCTTGTCGGCCAGCGCGACAACATCGCTCATCGCGATGGCCAGAAGGGCGGCGATGGCAGTCTTGACCCGATAGATTGATGCGCTTGTGGTCATGATAAAATCATAACGCATGCTTACGCGAATACCAGCGGTTGCGACGGCTATTTTTGGGCAGAGTTAAGCGCGCAGGCTGCCGCTTTCTGCCGTCAGGCCTCATCCTGAGGAGCGCGATCTTCGCGCGTCTCGAAGGATGAGAGGAGATTACCTCATGGTTCGAGACGCGCGCAGGCTGGCGCGCTCCTCACCATGAGGTCAGGCTGTTAAGCCTACTCGTCCTCGGGCTTCTTGCCGCCGATGGTCTTGAGTTTGGCGAACACCGCGTCGACATCCATGTCGTCGCGCTGCTTTTCGGAAGGCGCTGCGGTTTCCGGCTCGGGCTTGCGGGTGGTTTCCGAGGCAGGCAGCAGCGTCGCACCGCCATATTCCTGTTTGGCCGGCTTTTCCTTGGCCGCGCGCTGAACCTCGAAGTCGAGTTCGATCTGCGAGCAAAGTCCGAGCGTGACGGGATCCATCGGCGTCAGCGTGCCGGCGTTCCAGTGGGTGCGGTCGCGGACGCTGGCGATCGTGGTCTTGGTGGTGCCGACCAGACGCATGATCTGGCTGTCTTTCAGTTCGGGATGGTTTCGCACCAGCCAGAGGATCGCGCTCGGCCGCTCGTGACGGCGCGACACCGGCGTGTAGCGCGGACCCTTTTTCTTCTTGGCTTCCGGCAGCACGACCTTGGATTCGCCGAGTTTGAGGCGATAATCCGGGTCGGCTTCACCCCTTTCGATCTCCTCGCGGGTCAATTGCCCGGTCGAAATCGGGTCCATGCCCTTGATGCCCTGGGCGGCGTCGCCGTCGGCAATGGCGCGCACTTCCAGCGGGTGCATTTTGGTGAATTCGGCGACCTGATCGAAGGTCAGCGCGGTGTTATCGACCAGCCACACGGCAGTCGCCTTCGGCATCAGCGGTGCGTTGCTCATGGCAAATCTCCTTTACGCTTCGCCCACCGGATTTTTTGGGGGTAAAGCTGGGTGGTCATCGGTGATGACGGGAATTCGCACCTATATAGTCTGGCGAGGGCAGGCCGTGCAATGGTTCGGATCGCCCTTGACAGACAGGGGAGCGCGGCCCCAAGTCCCTCGTAGATTCCAGTGATAAGCCCCTTAAAACGCTCGATTCCGGCTCAAAAATGACCCCAGACGCCCAAAAACCTGAACTCTCCGTCGTGCTTTGTTCCCCGCGCGGCTTCTGCGCCGGCGTGGTGCGGGCCATCGACACGGTGGAACGGGCGCTGAAGATTTACGGCGCCCCGGTCTATGTGCGTCACGAGATCGTGCATAACCGCTATGTGGTCGAAAGCCTGAAGGCCAAGGGTGCGATTTTCGTCGCCGAATTGCATGAAATTCCGCAGACCGATGCGCCGGTGGTGTTTTCCGCGCATGGCGTGCCGAAGGCGATCCCAAACGAGGCCGACAAGCGCAATTTCTTCACGCTGGACGCGACCTGCCCGCTGGTGACGAAGGTGCACCGCGAGGCGGCGATCCATTTCAAGCGCGGCCGCGAGATCATCCTGATCGGCCATGCCGGCCATCCCGAAGTCGTCGGCACGCTCGGCCAGTTGCCGAAGGGCGCAGTCGTTCTGATCGAGACGATGGAAGCGGCCCGCACCTTCCAGCCGAAGAATGCATCCAAGCTCGCTTTCGTGACGCAGACCACGCTGTCGATCGACGACACCAAGGAAATCGTCGCGGTCTTGAAGGAACGTTTCCCCGACATCGACGGTCCGCACAAGGAAGACATCTGCTACGCCACCACCAACCGTCAGCTGGCGGTGAAGAAGGTCGCGCCGCAGGTCGAAGCGATGGTCGTGGTCGGCTCGCCGAACTCGTCGAACTCCCAGCGCCTGCGCGAAGTCGCCGAGCGCGAGGGCTGCAAGGTCTCGGTGCTGGTGCAGCGCGCCTCCGAAATCGATTGGTCGAAGTTCAAGGACATCAAGACGCTTGGGATTACGGCAGGCGCATCCGCGCCGGAAGTGATCGTCGAGGAAATCATGGACGCGTTCGCGCAGCATTATAAGCTCAACGTCGAAACCGTCTCGGCCGCGATGGAAAATGAATTCTTCCCGCTGCCGCGCCCGCTGCGGAACGACGCGGCCGAGTAAGCAGTCACATGGCGGTTTACACCGACGTCACCGCCGAAGACCTTTCGGAATTTCTCTCCCGCTACGCGATCGGCGATTTGCTGTCGTATAAAGGCATCGCGGAAGGCGTGGAGAATTCCAATTATCTGCTGCACACCTCCAAAGGCTATTTTTTCCTGACGCTGTACGAGAAGCGCGTCGCGGCCAAAGATCTGCCGTTCTTTCTTGGTCTGATGACGCACCTGGCCAAGCACGGCATCAAGTGCCCCCAGCCGGTCGCAGATAAATCCGGCAACGCGCTCGGCACGCTCGCAGGCCGCCCCGCCGCCATCATCGATTTTCTCGAAGGCGTGTGGCCCCGCCGTCCCAACGCCACCCAGTGCGCGGCGGTCGGACAGGTGCTTGCGAAAATGCATCTTGCGGACGCGGATTTCAAAATGACGCGCGCGAATGCGCTGTCGGTTTCGGGATGGCGTCCGCTGTTCGATCAGGCGAAAGATCGCGCCGACAGCGTGCAGCCGGGATTGCGCGATCTTTTAAGCGCAGAACTCGATCATCTTGAAAGACACTGGCCGAAATCGCTGCCGCAGGGCGTCATTCATGCGGATGCGTTTCCGGATAATGTTTTATTTCTCGGCGACAAATTGTCGGGCCTGATCGACTTCTATTTCGCCTGCAACGACATGCTCGCTTACGATGTCGCGATCACGATGAATGCGTGGTGTTTCGAGATCGATCATTCCTTCAACGTCACCAAGGCGCGCGCGTTGCTCAACGCCTATTCGCGTGAACGCAAATTATCCGCCGAAGAGCAGGCGGCGTTTCCGCTGCTAGCGCGCGGCGCGTCGATGCGCTTTCTGCTGACGCGGCTGGTCGACTGGCTCAACGTTCCGCCCGGCGCGCTGGTGAAGCCGAAAGACCCGCTCGAATATGTCCGCAAACTACGATTTCATCAGGGTGTGATAAGCATCGGCGACTACGGCCTCGATCAGTCGGGGTTCGCCGCGTGAGCGATCGGCCCAAGGTCGAGATTTTTACGGATGGCGCGTGCTCGGGAAATCCGGGTCCGGGCGGCTGGGGCGCAATCCTGCGCTTCGGCGATGTCGAGAAGGAATTGAAGGGCGGCGAAAATCCGACCACCAACAACCGCATGGAATTGATGGCGGCGATTTCGGCGCTGGAGGCTTTGAAAAAGCCTGCGCTGGTCGATTTGACGACCGACAGCCAATATGTGCGTCAGGGGATTACGACCTGGATCAACAATTGGAAGCGAAACGGCTGGCGCACGGCGAGCAAGGAGCCGGTGAAAAACGCCGATCTATGGCTGCGTCTCGATGAGGCGCTCAAGCCGCACGAAGTGCATTGGCACTGGATCAAGGGTCACGCCGGTCACGCGGAAAACGAGCGTGCCGATCAGCTCGCGCGCGACGGACTGGCGGCGAATAGATGAATGCCTCATGGTGAGGAGCGGCGCAGCCGCGTCTCGAACCATGAGGCACTGGAGAGTGACGCCTCATCCTTCGAGACGGCGCAAAGCGCCTCCTCAGGATGAGGTCACGTTCTTAAAGCTGACCGAGCAGCGTGTCGCCGCCCGAAACCTCGACCTTGCCCGGATTGGCTTCGAGATTGAACTTCTTCACCACGCCATCCTCGACCAGCATCGAATAACGCTTCGAGCGCGTGCCGAGGCCGTTACCCGAACCGTCGAAGTCCATGCCGATGGCCTTGGTGAATTCCGCGTTGCCGTCCGCGAGGAAAATGCCCTCATCGCGCTGGTCGGTGTCGCGCTTCCATGCGTTCATCACGAACACGTCGTTGACGGACACGATGGCGACAGTGTCCACGCCCTTGCCCTTGATCGCATAGGCGTTGAGGAAAATGCTCGGCATGTGCATCTTGTGGCAGGTGCCGGTGTAAGCACCCGGAACGGCGAACAGGGCGACCTTCTTGCCCTTGAAAATATCGTCGGTGGTTTTGACCTGCGGACCTTCGCCCGTCATCACGCGGAACTTGGCCTCGGGCAGCTTGTCGCCAACTTTGATCGTCATCGGTATCTCCCTGGAATTATGGATGTGTCATAGACGAGGTTGGTTGCGCGCGCCATTGCCACTTGTCGAATGATCGCGCTATTTCAAATTGACATTGTACTCGGATGAGCCTGCGGTGCCGCTCAGTGTCAGTTTCAGCGCGGCATTGTCGGTTGAAGCGCCCGGCGGCAGACCGTCGAGATCGAAAGCGAAACGCTGGATGTTTCCCGGCTCGCGTTTGACAAGTTTCGGCACGGGCAACGCCCAATCGAGAGTCGGGCCTTCGGCGAACAGATTTGCGTCCTTGCCGTCCTTCGCAAAGACATCGACGACAACTCCGATCCTGCCGTCGCGCCTGACGTCGCGGATGACGAGATCGCCGGCGTCGCCGATCTTCGCGGGCTTCGGCACAGTGTCGAGGGCCGTAGAAATATTGTTATCCTCGGTGCTGGATTCGGAGATAAAATTCAATTCCGCGCTGGCCTCCACCGGCACGCAGAGTTTTTCGCAGACCGCGTAGTTGATCGCGGCGCGCAGAATCACCGGCTTCTTGCCGTCCTTTGCCACGATGCGAAGCGGCAGGATCGCCTGTTTCTGATAGCCGTATGAAAAGCCGCCATTGCCGTCGGGGAATTTCATCGGCGCGGGCCACAGCACCGTGACATTCTCGACATTGTCGGATTTCGAGAAATCGAAACGCGGCGGCACGCCGGAATCGCCGGGCGTGCGCCAATAGGTTTTCCAGCCCGGCGCGATGTCGAACGAAATGCCGCCGAGAAACGCGTTGCCGCTGCGCGAGCCTGCAATCAGCCGCACGGCGGAATGCGAATCCCTGATCCAGGGCGAGGAATCTTCAGCGCGCGCGGAGATTGCCGAAGCAACGAGCAGCGTGCCTGCGACACTGAACAGAAATCGGGCGAAAGCGTTTTTCATCTGGCGTCCTTAGCAGAGCGTGACAATCGTACCACTGAATTGCGCGTGATCCGGTTTCTTTTGTGGCGCTTGCCCGCCTCATTGATTGACAGGCGAAAATCCCAATATCAGGATTGTGAGAAGGAGAGTCGGCAACCGATGACGGAAAAGCGCAGAAAGATCGAAAGCGGCGGCGACACCTCGGGCGAGGGCTATCTCGACGGCCGGCTTCTGATCGCGATGCCGGTGATGGACGACGAACGGTTCGCGCGCTCGGTGATCTATCTCTGCGCGCATTCGTCCGAAGGCGCGATGGGTATTGTCGTCAACCGCGACGCCGGCAGTATCGATTTCCCCGAATTGCTGGTTCAGCTCAACATCATCGACAAGGACCGCCAGATCAGGCTGCCGGATGCGGCGGAAAATCTGAAAGTGCTGAAAGGCGGCCCGGTCGAGACCGGACGCGGCTTCGTGCTTCACTCCAGCGACTTCTTCATCAAGGACGCGACGCTGCCGATCGACGACGGCATCTGTCTCACGGCGACGCTGGATATTCTCAAAGCCATCGCCGGCGGCACGGGGCCGAAGCAGGCCATCCTCGCGCTCGGTTATGCAGGCTGGGCGCCGGGGCAACTGGAAAACGAAATCCAGCATAATGGCTGGCTGCATTGCGACGCCGACGCCGAACTGATCTTCGGCCGCAACGTCGAAGACAAATACAAGCGTGCGCTGGACAAGATCGGCATCGACATCGCGATGCTGTCCAACGAAGCAGGGCACGCCTGATTTTCTGAAAACTCAGCCTTGTGTCGCGGCGATGGTCGAGCCGCGCGCGCTCTGGCGGCGGTTGCGCGGTTGCGGCACCTGTTCGCCGGTGAGCAGACGCATCGTCGCGTCCGCATCCATCGGTTCGCCGAACGCAAAACCCTGCGCGTATTCGCAGCCGAGCTGAAACAATTCGACAGCGTCGGAATCGGTTTCCGCACCTTCGGCGACGACCTGCATGTTGAGATCGTGCGCCATCGCGACGATGGATTTCAGCAGCAGCGGACGTGCGCCGCGATTGGTCGTGCGCACGAACGATTGATCGATCTTGATGGTGTCGAACGGGAAACGCTGCAAATAGGCGAGCGATGAGTGCCCGGTGCCGAAATCGTCCAGCGACAATCCCGTGCCGAGTTCCTTGATCCGGTGCAGCATCTGCGCCGCATGCTCCGGATTTTCCATCACCAGCGATTCCGTGAGTTCGAGCTTGAGCGATCCGCGCGCGACGGCGTTGCGCGACAGCACGCTGCGAACGTCGTGAATGAGATCGTGACGCAGCAATTGCCGCGACGAGACGTTGACGCTTGCGAACAAAGGCTCGCGCGAACGCACGGCGCGCTGCCATTGAGCAAGCTGGCGCGCGGTCGTGTCCATCACGAAGGTGCCGAGTTCGACGATCAGGCCGATCTCTTCCGCGATCGAAATGAATTCGGTTGGCGACATCCGGCCGAGTTTCGGATGATCCCAGCGCGCCAGTGCCTCGAAACCCGCGATGGTGCGATCTTCCAGCCGCACGATGGGCTGATAAAGGATCGTGATTTCCTCGCGCTCGATGGCGCGGCGCAGTTCGGATTCCAGCGCAAGGCGGTCGGTGCGGCGTGCGCGCATCGCGGGTTTGTAGACGTCGATGCGGTCGCCGCCGATGCGCTTGGAGTGATACATCGCCAGTTCCGCATCCTTGATGATCTCGTCGGTCAGCGGCACCTGCGGATCGCTGAGCGCGAGGCCGATGGAGGCGGTGAGAAAAATCTCGCGGCCGTTGAAGGCAATCGGCGCACGGATGGTCTTGCGGATGGTTTCGGCAAACGCAGTGATGCGGCCCGGTTCGTATTCGGACGTCAGGATCAGGCCGAACTGATCGCCGGATAGTCTTGCCAATGTGTCCTGGGGTTTCAGAATACGCGCAAGGCGGCGCGCCAGCGTCAGCAGAATGGAATCGCCGACCGCGATGCCGACGGAATCGTTGACCTGCTTGAAGCGGTCGAGGTCGATCACCATGATCGTCGGGCGCAAATTCGGCGTGGTCTTCGCGAAAGCAGAAACAGCGACAAGACGGTCGATGAACAGCTGGCGGTTCGGCAGACCGGTGAGATTGTCGTGCACGGAATCGTGCAGCATGCGCTCTTCGGCGTTCTTGATGTCGGTGACATCGCTGAGCGTGCCGACGACGCGCGCGACTTCCCCGTCCGAGCCGACAACCGGACGCGCCTTCAGCGCGAACCACATGAAGTGCCCGTCCGGTGTGCGCAGGCGGAAATCCTGCATCAAGCGTCCGCGCCGCTGATCGAGCACGCTGTCGAGCGCGGCACGGAAACGATCTTGGTCAAGTGGGTGAAGAACTTCCAGCCACTTCGCGGCGGGGCCTTCGAGCGTGCCGCGCTTGAGGCCGAGCAGCGTCTCGGTTTCGGGGCTGGTGAACACCTTGTCGCTCGACACGTCCCAGTCCCAGATCAGATCGCCCGAGCCGGTGAGTGCGAGCGCGCGGCGCTCCATGTCGGAAACGATTCCCGTGGTCGCGCCGCCGCCTGCAAAGGCGTGCTGCATCACCGTGAAACCGATCAGCATGACGATGAGAACGAGGCCGCCGAGCAGCGCAGGTCCGACAATGTCGTTGGTGACGCCGCCTTCGACCGTGATGCCGGCGGCGATCACCCAGACGAGCAGCAGAAACCAGGTCGGGATGAGCAAAACCGCGCGGTCGAAACCGTGCGTCGAGAGATAGACGATCAGCGCGAAGCCGCAGGCTGCGATCAGCGCCAGCGAAATGCGCGCGATGCCGGAGGCAACAGCAGGATCGAACAGCGCAAGCGCAACGAGTGCGCCGAGAAACGCGACCCAGCCGATGGTGATGTGCGAATAGCGCACATGCCAGCGCGACAGATTGAGGTAGGCGAACAGAAACACCAGCAGCGTTGCGGCCAGCACCGCTTCGCCGGACGCACGCCAGATGCGCTCGGCACCCGACGACATGTCGAACACCTTGCCCCAGAATCCGAAATCGATGCCGACGTAAAGCAAAACCGCCCACGCAAGCGCGGCAGCAGCGGGGAACATGATGCTGCCCTTGACCACGAACAGGATCGTCAGCACCAGCGCGAGAAGACCGGAGATCCCGATCACGATGCCCTGATACATCGTGAAGGAGTTGACCTTGTCCTTGTAGGCTTCCGGCTCCCACAGATAGAGCTGCGGGACCGCATCGGTGCGAAGCTCGACAACAAGCGTGATGACCGCGCCGGGATCGAGCGTGATGCGGAAAATATCGGCGGTCGAACTGTCCTGCCGTTCGGGACGGTCGCCGGTCGACGGCGTGATTGAGACAACGCGCGACAGGCCGAGATCGGGCCAGATCAATCCCGACGACACGATGCGATAATGCGGAATGACGATGAGACGATCGAGCTGATCGTCGGTGTTATTGGTCAGCGCGAACACGACCCAGTTCTGTCCGCCTTCACGCGCGCGCACCTCGATGCGGCGGACGATGCCGTCGGTTCCGGGCGCGGTGGAGACCTGAATACGGTCGGTATCGCTCTTCTGGAATTCGAGAACGCCGGTCAGATCGATTGCGGGCGCGTCGCTGCGGACGCTGATGGCGTCAAGCGCGCGCGCCGGTTGCGCGAAGGCAAATATCATGAGGCCGAACGCAACAAGCGTCAGGCTTCCGATCGCACGCAAGGTCAGATCTCCGCATTCGCCAACCCGGCGCGCCGAAGAGCTGCCGGAGGAACGCGATAAATGACACGAATATGAAGTGAATCAAAGGCTTTCGAGTTGCACGGCCGAGCTAAACCGTGAGCACAATTTTGCCAATATGTTGGCTCGATTCCATGCGCTGATGCGCCTTGGCTGCATCTTTCAGCGCAAACGCGCTGTCGATCAACGGTTTGACGCGTCCTTCCGCGAGCCACGGCAAAACCTTGGCCTCGATGGCGTTAACCATCGCCGCTTTATCTGCGACCGAGCGCGGGCGCAGCGTCGATCCGGTGTGATGCAGGCGCTTGATCATCAGCTTGCTGAAATCGGCGGTCGCTTTCGGTCCGCCGAGAAACGCGATCTGCACAATGCGGCCTTCGACGGCGGCGGTGCTGTAGTTGCGGTCGACATATTCGCCGCCGACCATGTCGAGGATGACGTCGACGCCCTTGTCGTTCGTCGCGGCCTTCGACTTCGCGACGAAGTCATCGGTCTTGTAGTTGATACCGACATCGGCACCGAGTTTGAGGCATGCGTCGATCTTGTCCTGCGAGCCGACGGTGACGATCACCTTGGCGCCGTGCGCCTTCGCCATCTGGATCGCCATCGTGCCGATGCCGGATGAGCCGCCGTGAATGAGCAGCGTCTCGCCGCTTTTCAATCCGCCGCGCTCGAACACGTTGTGCCAGACCGTCATCAACGTCTCGGCGGTCGCGCCGGCTTCCTCAATCGTAAAGCCTTTGGGGATGCTCATGCCGTGCGTCTCATGCGTGAGGCAATATTGCGCGTAGCCTCCGCCTGCGACGAGCGACATCACCTTGTCGCCGAGCTTGAACTTCGTCACGCCGTCGCCGAGGGCCGCGACTTCACCGGCGACTTCAAGTCCCGGAAGATCGCTTGCGCCCGGAGGGACGGGATAACGTCCCATGCGCTGAAGAACGTCGGGACGGTTCACGCCTGCCGCCTGAACCTTGATGAGAATCTGGTTCGGTCCCGGTTTCGGCACGGGACGCTGTTCGGGAACGAGAACCTCGGGTCCGCCGGGTTTGCTGATCGCGATGGCGGTCATTTCCGAAGGCAGTCTGTCCATGGTCGGTCCTCGTCAATTCTTGCAGCGAAGTGTGTTGCGAAATGATACAGCGGAGCGAAGCTATAGTCGCGCAAATGGCCGGAGGGAAGCATGGCAACCGAGGATGACGACAGACCGAGAAAGAAAATCGCCCATGAGATCGGACAGGACCTCTACGCGCTTTCAGCTGGCGATCTCGACGAGCGGATTGCGCTGCTGACATCGGAGATTGAGCGGCTAAAGGCAGAGAAGGCGAAGAAGGGCGCGAGCAAGGATGCCGCGAGTGCCTTCTTCAAAACGTGACGCGTTTACCACACCCGCCACAGACGCGAAGAGAAGGTAAAAAGAATCCCTCATTTACGGTCTATTAGGCTTTCAGGTTTATGACTGGGACTGTCCTTGTTTGGACACCGAGTGGCTCCTGTCCACTCTGTTTGACGCCTCCCTGTTATAAACTTTCAAAGCCGCCAGAAATGGCGGCTCTTTTTTTGCGCAAACGCCATCGACATTCTTCGTTCGGATCATGGGTATGGAAACCATATCCGCGCTTGGCGCTGGACTCGGGGCCATCGGGCGCGCAATGATTTGTTCATCATAAAAAAATCCGCGTAACAGTTGCGTGAGGCGTTAACCATGTCCGATCAGCCGCAAGACGATACGGCGCTCGTTGTTCTGAAGGAGCGCATCACCGGATCGGCCGCGTTCGGCAATCTGTTCCGTGAAGGCATGGACCTCGTCGAGGAGACCGCGGCCTATCTCGACGGCGCGGGCCGTGCTGAAGCCAAGGCGCTGGAGCGTTCCGTAAGTCTTGCCTATGCGACCGAGAGCATGCGTCTCACCACGCGGCTGATGCAGCTCGCGTCATGGCTGCTGCTGCATCGTGCCGTGAAGGAAGGCGAGATGACACTGATGCAGGCCAATCGCGAAAAGACCAAAGTCAAGCTGACAGCCGCCGATCCCGGCGCCGAAGACGTGATCGCGAAACTGCCGCCGAGCTTGCAGGAACTGATCGCGCGCTCGATGTCGCTGCAAACGCGCGTTCGCCGGCTCGATGCGACGATCCACGCGCCGCCGTCCGATCAGGTCTCGATCGGCAATCCTCTGGTGCCGCAGATGAACATGCTCAAGGCAGCCTTCGAGCGCCGATAATTTTCAGTCCATTGCTCAAAGAAAAACGCCCCGCAATCGAGCGGGGCGTTGTCGTATCCGGGCCGAGGAGAAGAATTACTTCTCCTTGACGAAGCCCGCGAACTTCTTCTGGAAGCGCGAAACGCGGCCGCCGCGATCCAGCATCTGCTGGGTGCCGCCGGTCCAGGCCGGATGCGACTTGGAGTCGATATCCAGGTTCAGCGTGTCGCCTTCCTTGCCATAGGTCGAGCGCGTCATGTATTCGGTGCCGTCGGTCATCACGACCTTAATGTTATGATAATCCGGGTGAATTTCGGGTTTCATGGCAAATCCTCTGGCGCTGGGCGCCCTTGATCTCGGTCAATGTGGGTGCGAATTTGCGCGGTCTATATCGCAGGATCGCCGCTGAAACAAGCAGGGAAGGCCGTTTGCCAGCGCCCTTCGCGGAGCCTATTTGAAGGCAGCAAATAGGGTGTCAGCGGCCATATGAACGTCGTCGATCGCGTCGAAGAGAAGGCCGCCATAAAGGCCACGTTGGACGATCTTGCCGCGCTCCCTGCGGCCGAGGCCGCGCCGAAATCCCGCCGTCCGAAACTGCGCCCGTTGCTGGCGCTCGCCCCCTATGTCGCGCGCTACAAGGGACAGGCGCTCGCCGCACTCGTCGCGCTGATCGTGGCCTCGGCGGCGACGCTGGCCGTGCCTGTCGCCGTGCGCCGCATGATCGACATGGGCTTCAGCCCCGAAGGCGTGGCCCTCATCAACAGCTACTTCTCCGTGATGATCGCGGTTGTGGCCGTGCTCGCGGGCGCAAGCGCGATGCGTTACTACCTCGTCATCACGCTCGGTGAGCGCATCGTCGCCGATCTGCGGCGCGACGTGTTCAATCATCTGACGTCCTTGTCGCCGTCGTTCTTCGACACCGCCCATAGCGGCGAGCTTGTTTCGCGTCTCACCGCCGACACGACGCAGATTAAATCCGCTGTCGGTGCGTCGGTCAGCATCGCGCTCCGCAATCTCGTGCTGTTCATCGGCGCGTCCGCGATGATGGTGGTGAGCAGTCCGAAATTGTCGGGATTTGTGCTCGCGGTGATTCCGCTGATCGTGCTGCCGCTCGTCGCATTCGGTCGTCGCGTGCAGAAATTGTCGCGCGGCGCGCAGGATACGCTCGCCGATGCCTCGTCCTATGCGTCGGAGCTGATCGGCGCGATCCGCACATTGCAGGCGTTCACGAACGAGCGTCTTGCCGAGACGCGCTTCGGCAAAGAGGTCGAGCGGGCTTATGTTGCCGCGCGCAATTCGACGCGCGCGCGCGCGTTCCTGACCGCGATTGTGATCTTCCTGATTTTCGCCAGCGTCGTTGCAATCCTCTGGGTAGGCTCGCACGACGTGCTGACGCACCAGATTTCGCCGGGGCGCCTCGGACAGTTCGTGCTTTATGCGGCGTTCGCAGCGGGCGCGCTCGGAGAACTCAGCCAGGTGTGGGGCGAAATTTCGCAGGCCTCCGGTGCTGCGGAGCGGTTGTTCGAGATACTGCGGATCAAACCCGACATCGCGTCGCCCGCAAATCCACGCGCAATGCCTGTGCCGGCGCGCGGCGATGTGGCGTTCGACAATATTCGTTTCGCCTATCCGACGAGGCCGGAAAATTTCGTCGTCGATGGCGTCTCGTTTGCGGTGAAAGCCGGCGAGAAGATCGCAGTGGTCGGACCGTCGGGAGCGGGCAAGAGCACGCTGTTTCATCTGATGCTGCGTTTCTACGATCCGGCGAGCGGCAGCATTTCATTCGACGGCGTGCCGATCTGCGACGCCGATCCATCCGAACTGCGTTCGCGCATCGCGCTGGTGCCGCAGGACTCGGCGGTGTTTGCGACAAGCGCGATGGAGAACATCCGCTTCGGCCGTCCCGATGCGAGCGATGCGGATGTTACGCGTGCGGCAGACCTCGCGCACGCGACCGAATTCATCAAACGCCTGCCGCTGAAATTCGAGACCCAACTCGGCGAGCGCGGCGTGACGCTCTCCGGCGGCCAGCGCCAGCGCATTGCGATTGCGCGCGCGATTCTGCGCGATGCGCCGCTGCTCTTGCTGGACGAGGCAACCTCCTCGCTCGATGCCGAAAGCGAAACGCTGGTGCAAACGGCGCTGGAAGATCTGATGCGCAATCGCACCACCATCGTCATCGCGCACCGTCTTGCGACGGTGCTGTCGTGCGACCGCATTCTGGTGATGGAGCAGGGCCGCATCGTCGAGCAGGGCACGCATGCCTCACTCGTTGCGGCGAACGGGCTTTACGCGCGGCTGGCGCGGCTGCAATTCGAGAACACCTGAAACTATCGTCTCCAGCCCATGCCGTAGACCGGACGGCCCGACACCGGGTTGACGTCGTCATGGGTGTGGACGAATCCGTTGCGCTCGTAAAACCGGATGGCGCGGTCGTTATCGATGTTGACCAGCAGCGTCAGCCCGTCCGGCGACATCAGCTTCGCATGACGGATCAGCGCGTCGGCGAGCGTCGAACCCCATAAATCCGGATCGACCACAAGCTGGTCGAGATAGCCCGTCGTATCGACGGTGACGAATCCGACGATGGCTCCGCTTCTTTCAGCAACGACGATTTGGGCTGCGGGTGCGAGTTCCTCGCACCATCGCTTTCGCCATGCTTCGAGACGTTCGCTGAAGTCGATGTCCGGATAGGCCTCTTGCCACGTGCGATGCCACAGCGCGATGGCGACGTCTTCGTCGCTCGAACGATACGGTCTGAGCATGAATTCAGACATGCGTGGCAGCCTAGCGTTCGGTCAGCTTCAACTCAATGCGGCGATTGCGCTTGTAGGCTTCTTCGGTCTTATCGGTGTCGAGTGGCTGAAATTCGGCAAAGCCTGCGGCGACAAGCCGCTGCGCGGGAACGCCGCGTGAAATCAGATATTGCACGACCGAGATCGCGCGCGCGGACGACAATTCCCAGTTTGATTTGAATTGAGAACTGTTGATCGGCCGCACATCGGTGTGGCCGTCGACGCGCAAGACCCATGCGATTTCGGCGGGAATCTTCCTGGTCAATTCATTCAGGGCGTCTGCGAGCTTGTCGAGTTCGGCACGGCCTTCCGGCAGCAGCATGGCCTGTCCGGTATCGAAGAACACTTCGGACTGAAACACGAAGCGGTCGCCGACCACGCGAATGTCGGGCCGGTCGCCGAGAATGCTGCGCAGCCGCCCGAAAAACTCGGAGCGATAGCGCGACAGTTCTTGCACACGCTGGGCGAGGGCGACGTTCAGGCGTTGGCCGAGATCGGCGATTTTGGTTTGCGATTCCTTGTCGCGCTTTTCGGAGGCGTCGAGGGCTTCTTCCAGTGCCGCTAGCTGTCGGCGAAGCGCGCTGATCTGCTGGTTGAGGACTTCGACCTGCGCCAGCGCGCGTGCGGAAATCTGTTTTTCCGAGTCGAGCGCCTTGCCGAGTTCACTGGCGCGCCCTTCGGCGCTGGCACCTGCGCCCGCAAGGCCGTTGTAAAGGCCCTGCACGCGGTCGCGTTCAGCCTGCGCGGATGCGAGACCGGCGCGAGTCTGCGTGAGTTGATCCTCAAGACTCAGCTTGCCGAGCTTTTCCAGCGACAGCAGATCGTTGAGTTGCGCGATCTGCGCGTTGAGCCGCTCCAGCGCCTTGTCCTTGCCGGTGACTTCCTGTGACAGGAAGAACTGCACCACGAGAAACACGGACAGCAGGAAAACGACAGCAAGCACGAGCGTCGACAGCGCGTCGACAAATCCCGGCCAGTAGTTGAATCCGCTGTCGTTGCGGCGTGAACGCGAAAGCGCCATCGCTTTGCCTCTCTATCCGCGGCTTTCCGGCGCGCGCGCGATGCGTTCCAGAAGCCTTTTGATTTCGCGGTTTTGTTCGCCCTGTCCATCGGCCCATTCGCGGATCATCTGCTGCTCGCTTCGCATATGGCTGACCAAACCTTGGATTGCCTCCGCGAGATTGGCCATCGCGGTTGTCGTCGCGCGTGTTGAGCCCATCTCCTCAACGGCGTTGCGCAGCCGCTCGATCACCGGATGCAGTTCTGCGGACGCAGCACCCGACACGGGAACGTCGCCGGAATATTCGCGCACCGTCTCCGCAAGCCAGTCTTCAAGGTCCGTATAGAAACGGTTCTGCGCCTGGCTCGATTGCAGATCAAGGAAACCGAGGATAAGCGACCCGGCGAGACCGAACAGCGACGACGAAAACGAAATGCCCATGCCGCCGAGCGGGGCGGCAAGGCCTTCCTTCAGCGTGTCGAAGACGGAGCCTGCATCGCCGCCGACTTTCAGATTCTGAATGACGCTGCCGACCGAACTGACGGTTTCGATCAGTCCCCAGAACGTGCCGAGCAGACCGAGGAACACGAGAAGTCCGGTCATGTAGCGCGAGATGTCGCGCGCTTCGTCGAGTCGTGTCGCGATGGAGTCGAGCAGATGCCGCATTGTTTGCTGCGAGATGCTCATGCGGCCGGATCGCCCGCTCAGGATCGCGGCCATCGGCGCAAGCAACGCCGGACGGCGCTCGACCGCGAGTCCCGGATCCGAAATCCGGAAATTGTTGACCCACGCCACTTCGGGGTAAAGGCGGATGACCTGCCGGAACGAAAGAACGATACCGATTAAAAGCACCGCACCGATCAGCGCGTTGAGGCCGGGATTGGCGAGAAACGCGGTCCACACCTGCTTGTAGAGTACCGTGAAGACGAGGCCGCACAGGATGAGAAACACCAGCATGCGGACGAGGAAGATGCGCGGCGACGACAATTTGGTGACGGTAAGATCGTCGCCTGCTGCGGGTGCGGGTTTCTTCGCCATGTTTGAATTGTCACTCCTTGTGCGCGGAATGTCTCAGGCATCAATATGGCACAGCGGCGGCGGGATTAAAGGCGCGGCGCGCGCGGAGGGAACGAGACGCTGAAACCGGACTTGGGTTGGGGCGTATTTCAGGGGCTTTCTGCAAAGGCATGCGGCAATGACGTGGTTCTTCATTTTAGGGCTTGTGGCTCAGGCGGTTGCGCTTTCGGTTCTGATGGCGGGCGCGTGGGTCGTCCAGCAGCGTAGCGGCAATTCCGGGTGGGTAGATACCATCTGGACGTTCTCGCTCGGCCTCGTCGGTGCCGCCGGCGCGCTGTGGACGATGGACGGTCAGCCCGCGACATCGCGTCAATGGCTGGTCGCAATTCTCGTCGCGATCTGGGCGATTCGGCTGGGCTCGCACATCGCGATCCGCACCGCAGGCATCACCGACGATCCGCGGTATGCAGCTTTCGCGAAAGAGTGGGGCGCGGATTCGCCGCGCAGAATGTTCGTGTTTCTTCAGAACCAGGGCTTCGGTTCGATCCCGCTGGTGTTCTCGATTTTCATCGCTGCGCATTTCCCGTCCGAAGCCCTTCGTCTTCAGGACTATCTCGGCGCGCTGATTCTTTTCGCGGGCATTGCAGGCGAGGCCGTCGCCGACGCGCAGCTTAAAGCGTTCCGTACCGATCCCGCCAACAAGGGCAAGGTGTGCGACGTGGGCTTATGGAAATTCTCGCGGCACCCGAATTATTTTTTTGAGTGGTTCGGCTGGCTCGCCTATCCGACGATCGCGATATCGACTTCGTTCAGCTGGGGTTGGATCACGGTGCTCGCGCCGATCTTCATGTACTGGATTTTGGTGCATGTGACAGGCGTTCCGCCGCTCGAAGAGCAGATGCTGAAATCGCGCGGCGATGCCTATCGCGCCTACCAGCGCCGCACGAGCAAGTTCTTTCCCATGCCGCAGCAGGTTTGAGAAACATGAGTTTTATTTCAACGGTCATCGACAAGGCCGAACGCGTTCCGCTTCCCGACATCATGATTCGCGCGGGGATCAATGCGCTGTGTTCGCGCACGGCAGCGAAACTCTCGGCCGGAAATGCCGAAACGGATGCGGCCTTTGCGCGCGAGATGGCGACACGCGCGATTGCAGAACACACTGACGCTGCCAACGCGCAACATTATGAAGTACCGGCGGATTTCTTCGCGATGGCGCTTGGACCGAATCGAAAATATTCGTCGTGTTTTTACAAGAGTTTCAGTTCGACGCTCCAGGAAGCCGAAGAAGAGGCACTGCGCCGGACCGTTGAACATGCGGACCTCGCGGACGGTCAGGTGATCCTCGAACTCGGCTGCGGCTGGGGGTCGCTGTCGCTGTGGATGGCGCGGCAGTTTCCGAACGCGAAGATCACGGCCGTTTCCAATTCAAACTCGCAACGCGAATACATTGAAGCGGCGGCGAAGGCGCGAGGCCTCAGCAATCTCACCGTCGTCACGCAGGACATGAATGCTTTCGATCCGAAGGCCACGTTCGATCGCATCGTATCGGTGGAAATGTTCGAGCACATGATGAACTGGCGCGAACTGATGACGCGCGTGCGGACATGGCTCAATCCCGATGGCCGCTTCTTCATGCATATCTTCACGCATCGGTCCGGCGCATATCTGTTCGACCGCGCCGACAAGGAAGACTGGATCGCGCAGCATTTCTTCACCGGCGGTGTGATGCCGAGCCACCATCTGATCCGCCAATATGCGGATCTGTTCGAGGTCGAAAAGGAGTGGCGCTGGAGCGGCGTGCACTACCAGCGCACCGCGCTCGACTGGCTCAAAAATTTCGATGCTCATCACGGTGAGATCGAAGCGGTGTTGCGTCCCGTCTACGGCGACGACACATCGTTGTGGATGCGGCGCTGGCGCTGGTTCTTTCTCGCAACCGCCGGATTGTTCGGCTACGCCGACGGCAGCGAATGGGGCGTCAGCCACTATCGAATGAAGAAGGCTTGAGCGCGCTCAGAGCGGCTTGAGGATTTTCACGAGTTCGGCTTGAACGTATTCGTTGCCGCAGACGATGTCGCCTGTCTGTAGCGCGTTGTCGTGACCTTCGATGCCGCTGACGAGTCCGCCCGCTTCGCGCACCATGATGAGACCGGCCGCGATGTCCCACGGCTTGAGATTGCGTTCCCAGTAACCGTCGAGCCGTCCGGCCGCGACGAACGCGAGATCGAGCGACGCCGCTCCGAAGCGCCGCAGGCCTGCGACCTTCGGCATCATTTCCATCATTTCGCGGCGTGCGAGTTCGTGATCGCCGCGTCCGATATGCGGCAGGCCGCATGCGATCACGCATTCATTGAGCTTCTTGCGCCCGGCGACGCGAATACGCTGGTCGTTGAGAAACGCGCCTTTGCCTTTCTCGGCGATGTAAAGCTCGTCGTTGGCGGGATTGTAGATGACGCCCGCGATCATCACGCCTTCGCGCTGCAAGCCGATCGAAATCGCGAATTGCGGAATGCCGTGCAGAAAATTCGTCGTACCGTCGAGCGGATCGACAATCCAAATGTTGGATTTGTCGGTGCCTTCGCGCGTGCCGCCTTCCTCGCCGATGAAACCGTAACCGGGCCGCGCCTTGGTCAGATCGACATACAGCATCTGTTCGGCGCGCTTGTCGGCGAGCGATACGAAATTCGCAGGCCCCTTCAGCGACACCTGAAGATTTTCGATTTCGCCGAGATCGCGCTTGAGGCTTCGGCCCGCGCGGCGCGCAGCCTTGACCATGACGTTGATGAGCGCCGAATAGAGCATGTGTTATTCAATTCCCGCAAACAGGTTCGATGCTTTGGCGGCAATGCCATGATGCGTCAAGGGCGGACGCGCGCTTATTTGGTGCCGAACCATTTTTTGGCGAGGTCTTCCGACTTTTTGCGATCTTCGGGCGTCTGCTGCTGAAACAGCGCATCCAGTTCGGGGTCGCTGGCGCCTGCTGTCTTGGCTGCGAGGTGCCAGCGGAATCCCTCGATCTTGTTCACGGCCGTGCCCTGACCGAACACGAGAACGCGCGCGAGGCGGTTCTGCGCGATGGGGCTGCCCTGGCGCGCGGCGCGATTCAAAACCGCAAGCGCGGTCGGAACGTCGCGCGGCGTTCCGGTGCCGTTGAACAGCGCAATCGCGTATTCGACTTCGGCATCGAGGTTATCGACCATCGCAGCCGCGCGAAGCAGGCGCGCGGCTTCGGTGAGATTTTTCTCCACGCCGCGGCCTTCCTTGTAGAACGTCGCAAGCGCGTATTGTGCTTCCGGATTTCCGGCGTCTGCGGCCTGTTTGAACAATTCAGCAGCCCGCTTGAGATCCTGCGGGAAGACCTGTCCCTCGAGATAAAGCAAACCGAGATTGTAGGCGGCGGCGGCCTTGCCGAGCTTTGCGGAAGCCGCCAGCAGCTTCGCGGCCTCATCGCGCTGCTCCGGGACGCCGCGCCCGGAAATTTTCAGCATCGCAAGCCCGAACATCGCCTCGCGGTCGCCCATGTCTGCGGCGCGCTTGTACCATTCGGCGGCTTTTGCATCGTCCTGCTTGACGCCGAATCCGTTGGCGTAGATTTCGCCGACCAGTGTCATCGATTTCGGATCGTTCTGCTGCTCGGCGCGCTGCGTGGCGAGCTTCAACGCGGTGATGTAGGAGCCCTGCTGAAATGCGCCGTAAGCCAAATCCGCGTTCGGATTGTCGACAGGCGGATTGGGGAAAGGAGACTTTGTCTGCGTAGCGGATGGCAGCGACTTCGCTTTCGGCGCAGCTTTCGATTTTTCCGATTTGGCCGCAGCCGGCTTCGTATCGGTTTTCGGCGTCAGCGAAACTTGCGCAGACGCCGTTGACGCGACAAGCAGCGCGACAATCGAAACGAAGTAGAAGCGGAGCGGCATTCGATAACCTTCAACTGGCCTTGGCGTTGCCGAATGCGGCATCGAAATGCTTTTGCACGATTTGACTTGTCTCGATCAATGCGGCGCGAGGCCCGCGCTCATCTTGCCAGATAAATTCGCCGACCAGAATGAAGTCCGCGCCCGACTCAGCGAACAGTCCTGCCTCTTGCAGCGTCGCGGCATAGCCGACGCAAGGCGGCTCGAAAACTTCCGCCCACCATTGCAGGCGCTCAAAAATCGCTTCCGATGACGGCCGCTCGCCGTCTTCTGCGGGTTCGCCGAACAGCACGTAGTCCGCGCCGGATTCGCCCGCGATCATCGCATCGTGCCGTGTGTGCAATCCGCCGACGCCGAGAATACGATCCGGCTTCAACGTCGAGATTGCGTCTTCGAGATCGGCGATGCCGCTGATGTTCGCGCCATCTGCGCCTGCGCGCGCAGCGAGCCCGAAATGACCGTCAAGCAAAAGCGCAGCACCTGTCTTTTGCACGATCCCTGCAATCGTCTTGGCGTGCTCGGTCATGCTGCGTTCGTCGGCGGGCGCAAACGTCAGGAGGACAGCGGCGACGTCCGCCGCCGCAAGAAGCTCGGGAAGTACGGCGACAAGCGACGACGGCTCGGCAACGAGAGGCGTTGCGAGATAGAGTCGCGGAGCCGGGCGCGGAGGAACGGGCCTTTGTTTGGTCGCCATAGCTCAGGTGATGCCTTTGGACTGCGGCCAAAAAAGGGGCGGGATCGTGTCCCGCCCGTTTCGTCTTCAAGCGATCTTCGCTTTCAACTCGCCGCTGGCGTAACGCTTGGCCATTTCGGCGGTGGTCAGCACCTTCTTGATCTTGCTGGCTTGCCCAGCGGTATTGAACTCCTGAAGCCGCGCCTTGCACAGCTTGGTCATCGCTTCCATCGCCGGCTTGAGATATTTGCGCGGATCGAACTCGCTCGGATTTTCCTGAAGAACTTTTCGGATCTGGCCGGTCATCGCCATGCGGTTGTCGGTGTCGATGTTGATCTTGCGCACGCCGTTCTTGATGCCGCGCTGGATTTCCGCGACCGGCACGCCCCATGTCGGCTTCATCTGCCCGCCGAACTTGTTGATAATGTCCTGCAAATCCTGCGGCACCGACGACGAGCCGTGCATCACAAGATGCGTGCTTGGCAGCTTGCGGTGGATTTCCTCGATCACGTTCATCGCAAGAATATTGCCGTCCGGCTTGCGCGTGAACTTGTAGGCGCCGTGGGAGGTGCCCATCGCAATAGCCAGCGCATCGACCTGCGTTTCCTTGACGAACTTCACCGCCTCGTCAGGATTGGTGAGAAGCTGATCGTGCGAGAGCTTGCCTTCCGCACCGTGACCGTCTTCCTTGTCGCCCATTCCTGTTTCGAGCGAACCGAGCACACCGAGTTCGCCTTCGACCGAAATGCCGCCGAGATGCGCCATGTCGGTCACGGTCTTGGTGACGCCGACATTGTAATCCCAATCGCCGGGCGTCTTGCCGTCGGCTTTCAATGAGCCATCCATCATCACCGATGTGAAGCCGGCCTGAATGGCGGTCATGCAGGTCGCGGGCTCATTGCCGTGATCGAGATGCACGCAGACCGGAATCTGCGGATGGATTTCGGTGACGGCATCCATCATGTGCTTGAGCATCACGTCGTTGGCGTAGGACCGCGCGCCGCGCGAGGCCTGAATGATGACAGGCGCGTCGAGCGAGGACGCCGCGTCCATGATCGCGAGCGCCTGTTCCATGTTGTTGATGTTGAACGCCGGCACGCCGTAGTCGTGTTCCGCCGCGTGATCGAGCAATTGACGCAACGTGATGCGAGCCATGAGCCTTCGTTCTCCGATTTGTCGCGGCAACATGCGCCGCGCTTTGAATATGTTGAAACCGGGCGGACGCGCGTCCGCGCCGCTTTCAGGATTTTCTTAGAACCTCGACGCCGGGCAAAGGTTTCCCTTCCATCCACTCGAGAAACGCGCCGCCTGCGGTCGAAACATAGGAAAAATCGCCGCCGACACCAGCGTGGTTCAATGCCGCAACGGTGTCGCCGCCGCCTGCGACCGAAACCAGCTTGCCGGCCTTGGTACGCGCGGCTGCATGCTTCGCGGCCTGAACCGTGCCCCTGTCGAACGGCGTCATCTCGAATGCGCCGAGCGGACCGTTCCAGACCAGCGTCGCTGCGTCGTCGATCGCGGATTTGACGCGTTCGATCGACTGCGGGCCGACGTCGAGGATCATGCCGTCGGCGGGAATGGCGTCGAGACCGTAGGCATGCGACGGCGCGTTGGCTTCAAAATGATAGGCGACAATCGCATCCACCGGCAAAATGATCGCGCAGTTGGCAGCTTCGGCCTTTTCCATCACACGCAGCGCGGTGGGGGCGAGATCTTTTTCGCAAAGGGATTTGCCGACCTTGATGCCCTGTGCGTGCAGAAATGTATTCGCCATGCCGCCGCCGATCACCAGCGCGTCGACTTTGCTGACGAGATTTTCGAGCAGATCGAGTTTGGTCGAAACCTTCGCGCCGCCGATGATCGCGATCACAGGATGCGTCGGCGCGTCGAGCGCCTTGTTCAATGCGCTGAGTTCGGCCTCCATCGTGCGGCCGGCATAGGCGGGCAGCTTGTGGCCGAGGCCTTCAGTCGAGGCGTGCGCGCGGTGTGCGGCGGAGAATGCATCGTTGACCCAGATGTCGCCGAGCTTGGCGAGTTGGCCGACGAAGGCCGGATCGTTCTTTTCTTCACCGGGATGAAAGCGCGTATTCTCAAGACAGAGAATATCGCCGTCCTTCATCGCCGCGACGGCCTTCTCGGCGACCTCGCCGATACAATCCGGTGCGAACTGCACCTGTTTCTTCACCACATAGCCGAGCGCAACCGCGACGGGCTTGAGCGAATCCTTCGGGTCCGGGCCTTTGGGCCGTCCGAAATGCGCGAGGATGACGACCTTCGCGCCTTTCTGCGAAAGTTCGATGATGGTCTGGGCGATTCGTTGGAGACGCGTGGTGTCGGAGACGCGGCCGTTGTCCATCGGCACGTTGAGGTCCACGCGCAGCAGAACGCGCTTTCCCTTTACGTCAACGTCGTCGAGGGTACGAAAGCCGGCCATCGTCGCCCTTCAGGTCTCAGATCAGCTTGCTCATCGCAACGGCGGTGTCCGCCATGCGGTTCGAGAAGCCCCATTCGTTGTCGTACCAGGACATCACGCGCACGAAGGTGCCGTCCATGACCTTGGTCTGATCCATGTGGAAGATCGACGAATGGGCGTCGTGATTGAAATCGATCGAGACGTTCGGTGCGTTGGTGTAGCCGAGGATGCCCTTGAGCTGCTGTTCGGCTGCGCGCTTGATTGCGTTGTTGATCTCGTCCTTGTCGGTCTTCTTCTTGGCGACGAACTTGAAATCGACGACAGAGACGTTCGGCGTCGGCACGCGGATCGAGACGCCGTCGAGCTTGCCGTTGAGTTCGGGCAGCACGAGGCCCACAGCCTTCGCAGCACCGGTTGAGGTCGGGATCATCGACATCGCGGCCGCACGCGCGCGGTACAGATCCTTATGCATGGTGTCGAGCGTCGGCTGGTCGCCGGTGTAGGCGTGGATCGTGGTCATAAAGCCTTTTTCGATGCCGATGGCATCGTTGAGCACCTTGGCGACCGGCGCGAGGCAGTTCGTGGTGCACGACGCGTTGGAGATGACCTTGTGATCCTTGGTCAGCTTGTCGTGGTTCACGCCATACACAACGGTCATGTCCGCGCCGTCGGCTGGAGCGGAGACGATCACGCGCTTCGCGCCGGCGGTGAGGTGCGCCGAGGCTTTGTCCTTGGAGGTGAAAATACCTGTGCATTCGAGCGCGATGTCGACGCCGAGGTCTTTCCACGGCAGCGTCGCCGGATCCTTGACTGCCGTGACCTTGATCTTGCCCGAGCCGATGTCGATGGAATCGCCATCGACCTTCACTTCGCCGGGGAAACGGCCGTGGACCGAATCGTAACGCAGCAGATGCGCGTTGGTTTCGACCGGGCCGAGATCGTTGATGGCGACGACCTGGATGTCCGTGCGCTTGGATTCATGGATTGCACGCAGAATATTGCGGCCAATTCGGCCAAATCCATTGATCGCGACCCGGACTGCCATTCAACTTCTCCCTGAACCTTGCGGAAATGGTGGATTTCGAGGCGTTTTCTGCCCCGAATGACGCCACGATGCAACGTCCCGTTGCCAGGAATGTTCGACGGAGTGCGAGAAGGGTTATCAGCCCTGCAAACGCGCCTTCGCGGCGTCGGCAATCGCCTCGGCGGTGATGCCGAAATGCTTGTAAAGCTCCTTATAGGGAGCACTGGCACCGAATCCGGTCATGCCGACGAAAACGCCATCGGAGCCGACGATGGCATCCCAGCCCTGGCGGATGGCGGCCTCGACCGCGATTTTGACCGGAGCCTTGCCGATGATGGCCACTTTTTTGGCGGCGGGCAGTTCCAGAAACAGGTCCATGCAGGGCACCGAGACGACCCGCGTCGCAATGCCGCGCGCTGCGAGCAGCTTCTGCGCCTCCACGGCCAGCGACACTTCGGAGCCAGAGGCGAAGATCGAGACCCTGGCTTCGCCATTATTCAAGGATGCTTGGGCCTTGGAAATCTCGTAGGCGCCGGCAGCGCATTTGTTGTCGGCATCGTTCGCAAGGCGCAACTGCGGGAGGTTCTGGCGGGTGAGGGCGAGGACGCTCGGTGTTTCCTTGGCCTCAAGCGCGAGTTGCCAGCATTCCAGCGTCTCGACCGTGTCGCACGGGCGGAAAACGTTGCAGTTCGGGATCGCGCGCAATGCTGCCAGATGCTCCACCGGCTGGTGTGTCGGTCCATCCTCGCCGAGACCGATGGAATCATGTGTGAGGACGTGAATCACGCGCTCGCCCATTAGTGCGGCAAGCCGCAACGCGGGGCGCAGATAATCGGCAAACACAAGGAACGTGCCCGAATAAGGAATGAGGCCGCCGTGCAGCGCCATGCCGTTCATGGCAGCGGCCATGCCGTGCTCGCGGATGCCGTAGTTGACGTAGCGTCCGCCGTAATTGTTGGCGGAGACCGCGACCATGCCTTTAACGCGTGTGTTGTTCGAGCCAGTCAAGTCCGCCGAGCCACCGATCATTTCGGGCACGGCGGCAGTGAGGATTTCGAGCACATGCTCGGACGCGGTGCGCGTCGCGATTTCCTTTGGCGCTGAAGCAAGCGCAGCTTTCATTTTTGCAACAGCGTCGGCCAGCGCCTTCGCCGGCAGGTCGCCCTTCATGCGGCGCTCGAATTCGGCACGCGCGCCTGCGTCCTTTGTCGAGAACTTCTTCGTCCAGTCGGCATGCACATTGGCACCGCGCGAACCGGCCTCGCGCCACGCGGAAAGAATGTCGGCGGGAATCTCGAACGGCGGCGAATCCCATTTCAGATTTTTGCGCGCTCCCGCGATCTCATCTGCACCGAGCGGCGAGCCATGGGACTTCTCCGAACCGGCCTTGGTCGGCGCGCCGAAGCCGATGGTCGTCTTGCAGGCGATCAGCGAAGGGCGGTCGGATTTCTGCGCGCGCGTGAGCGCGTCTGTGATGGCTTTCGGATCGTGGCCGTCGATGCGTTCGGCAGCCCATCCGGCCGCCTCGAAACGCTTCACCTGATTGACCGAATCCGAGATCGAAATTGCGCCGTCGATGGAAATGCCGTTGTCGTCGAACAGTACGATCATTTTGTTCAGCTTGAGGTGGCCTGCGAACGCAATCGCTTCCTGACTGATGCCTTCCATCAAATCGCCGTCGGAGGCGAGCACGTAAGTGTAGTGATCGACGATGTCGCCGCCGAACTCGGCCGCCATGTGCCGTTCCGCAAGCGCCATGCCGACCGCGGTGGCGATGCCCTGGCCAAGCGGGCCGGTGGTGGTTTCGATTCCGGGCGTGACGAAATTTTCAGGATGGCCCGGCGTGATGGAGCCGAGCTGACGGAAATTCTTGATCTGCTCGATCGTCATGCTCTCATTGCCTGTGAGATACAGCAGCGCATAGAGCAGCATCGAGCCGTGACCGGCCGAGAGCACAAAGCGGTCGCGGTCGAACCACTTCGGATCCTTCGCGTCGAATTTCAGAAACTGCGTGAACAGCACGGTCGCGATATCGGCCGCGCCCATCGGCAATCCGGGATGGCCCGAGTTCGCTTTCTGCACGGCATCCATCGCAAGCGCGCGGATCGCATTGGCCATACGGGAATGATCGACGCGCGTTGTCATGGAAGGGTCTGCCTTAATTCGCCGGTCGTGTGTGAGGTCGCGCCAGAATCGGTGGCGACCGTGCGGAATGCCACAATTGGCGGGTGGATAGCATCTGGTTCCGGCGAGTCCAAGGGCGCGATGCTCTCTGTCAGCCGCTCAACTTCGCTTAACGGTGCATAGCTCGGACCTGACGTTGCGCTCCGTTCAAGGCGGCCATAAATTTATTGGCCTAAATGCCTGCCGGTTCGCAGTTTTTGCGCGGCCGGATGGAACAAAAAAGGCAACTGTTCCGCCATGAACGATCGCAATGCCAACGGCTTTGTAAATTTGGAATCGCCGGCCGCAGCGCAGAGCGATATCGAACTCGCCACGCGGCGGCTTGCGGCTGCCCTCGATGCACTCGAAAGCGCGGTGGAGCGCCGCCGCGAGAACGACCGCGCCGAAGACGATATGGCCGCGCGCATTCAGGCGCTGGGAACCGACCGTTCGCGTCTCGCCAACGAACTCGACGGCACGCTGGTGCGATCGCGTGCGCTGGAGCGCGCCAATCGCGAGATCGCCGAGCGGCTCGATGTCGCTATCGACACTATCCGCTCCGTTCTCGAACCCGGAGAGCCCACATGAGTCATGTGAATGTGACGATCAACGGCCGGCAATACCGCATGGCCTGCGAAGAGGGGCAGGAGTCGCGGTTGCTGCGGCTTGCAGAAAATCTGGAGTCGCGCGTCACAAGTTTGCGCGGCAAGTTCGGCGAGATCGGCGATCAGCGTCTGACGGTGATGGCGGCGCTCACGGTCGCGGATGAACTCGTGGATGCGAGTTCGCGCATCCGCGCGCTGGAAGAAGAGCTTGTCGCCTTGCGCGAAGTTCGCATTACCGCGTCCGATCGCGCGCGGGCGACACAGGCTGCGGTCGCCAATGCGCTCAATTCAGCGTCCGAGCGGATCGAGAAGATGACACAGGCGCTTAACCGGCCGACACGCGGCGGCATCGCCATCGGTTGATTCCGGCGCGATCACGGCTGGCGGCGGAAGCCATTCGCCATTACATTGGTCCGGCGAGGCTGCGTCGCGCGTCAGGAGCCATATATCTCCGGGGCCTTATCGATCCTTTAGGGAACTGTCCCTGGCCGGGTCCGTGGACCCGGGCACACGGTGCCCACCTACTTTCGTAGGTGCTCCGGGATCGAGTGCTTCAACGGCCATCGCGGCTTCGCACTTTCTTTTTCGTTCCGCAGCCAGAGGCCGCAGCCATTTCTTCTTCCGCGACGAAGGACCAGTTGCGCACTGCGGCGCTCTCAAAGCGCGACGCGCTGAGCGTCGAACAGCGTGTTGCCGCGGCGGACGCGCTGTTCAAAATTCCACTGCATCTTGAAATTTCGCCGGGTACGATCGTTGCGGGATATTCCCCGATCAACAGCGAGATCGATCCGTTTCCGCTGATGCGCGCGCTTGAAGGCAAGGGCGCCGAACTGGCACTGCCGGTCATTGTGAAGCGCGATCACGCGCTGATATTCCGGTCGTGGTCGCCGATCGAAGGTCTGGTGCGTGGCGCTTATGGAATTTTCCAGCCGTCGTCCGACTCGCCTGACGTCGATCCGGACATCGTGCTTGTGCCGCTCGCGGCCTTCGACCGTGCCGGCCATCGCATCGGTTACGGACGCGGCTATTACGACCGCACGCTCAAGCCGCTGCGCGCGATGAAGCGGATCACCGTCATCGGTATCGGTTTTGCGGTGCAGGAAATCGATACCGTTCCGGCAGCAAACCACGACGAGCAGCTCGATTGTGTGCTAACGGAACGCGAACTGATCGATCTGCGGAGTTTTTAATTTGCGTATCCTGTTTGTCGGCGATGTGGTCGGGCGCAGCGGACGGGTTGCCGTATCCGAAACCCTGCCCGGTTTGATCCGCGACTGGAAACTCGATCTTGTCGTCGTCAACGGCGAGAACGCGGCGGGCGGCTTCGGAATTACCGAGGCGATCTATCAGGAACTGCTCGACTGCGGCGCCGATGCCATCACGCTCGGCAATCATTCATGGGATCAGCGCGAGGCACTGGTGTTCATCGAGCGCGCGCCGAAGCTCATCCGCCCGGTGAACTTTCCGGTCGGCACGCCGGGACGAGGCGCGGCGTTCGTCGAGACCAGGAGCGGCAAACGCGCTTTGGTCGTCAACGGCATCGGCCGCATCTTCATGCAGGCGTTCGACGATCCGTTCACGACCATCGACCGCGAACTCAATGCATGTCCGCTGGGCGAGGCGGCTGACGCCGTGATTGTGGATTTTCACGCCGAGGCGTCGAGCGAGAAGCAGGCCATCGGATATTACTGTGATGGCCGCGCAAGCCTGGTGGTTGGCACGCACACGCATGTGCCGACGTCGGATCATCGCATTCTGCCCGGCGGTACGGCCTATATGACCGATGCGGGCATGACCGGCGACTATCAGTCGATCATCGGCATGCAGAAGGACGAGCCGCTCGGACGTTTTCTGCGCGGCTATCCGGCGTCGCGTTTCGAGCCTGCGGACGGCGTGGCTACACTCAGCGGCGTTGCGGTCGAGACCGATGACAAGACCGGCCTTGCGCTCAAAGTCGCGCCGGTTCGTCTTGGTCCCATTATGGACCGTGCGGTTCCCGATTTCTGGTGATCAGATTTTGTAGGCGGTGCGGAATCCGCCCCAGTGGCGGCCGTTGACGCGGATCGGCACGTCGATCTCGCGCATCATCACCGTCTTGCCGTTGCCCATGTCGCGCGCGTAGCTCTGGATCAGATACGAGCGGATGTTGCGGCCTGCGGCGAGGCCTGCCGGGTCGTTGAAGATGCGGCGATTACGGGAATTCGCTGTATTGAATGCCACGTCGCCCGGCTTCTGCGGCTGCGAATAGACCTTGTTGTGCACCGGCAGATAGCCGTTGCGGTCGATGCAGACGCTGAAGGCAAGGCGATTGTCGCGCGCCAGAAACGCTTCCTGAAATTCCGGCAATGCGCGGTCTCCCCAGTCGAGCATCTTGTTGCGGTGCTGAACGGGGTTGGTGCCTTCGATCTCGATATAGTTTTCGTCGAACAGGTCGTCGATGCTGATGTCGCCTCTGGCGACCGCGTTCTCGAAAATTTTCGTCATCGCGTCACCGGCTTCCATCGCGCGGGTGACTAGTTCGGTGTTTTCGTCGTGGATGCTCCAGACCTTGTCCTCGATGTGCTCTTTCAGCATGGCATTCGAGTTGACGAATTCGGCGCGCACGCCGGCCGAGTCGCGGCTGATTGTGCGAATCTGGCATTCGCCGATGTCCTGCAACTTCACTTGAAGCACTTCATTCAGGGCGATGGCTTCCGCGCGCGGCCCGCCGATCAGGATTCCATCGAGTGAGATTTCAAAAACCTCGGCTTTGATCTGCGATGACCGCGCAGCAATCTCGATCTGGAGACGGCAGGGCATCCGTTCGGCCTTGCGCTCGGCGTTCTCGTCCTTGCGCAGCAGAACCGCGCAGCGCGTCTTGAGTTTCTCCGCGAACATCGTCACAGCCTTGCCGGCCCGCGCAACGCTCTCGCCGTGGGCTTCCGCTTCCTTGGTTGCGCTGTCGATTTCGGCGCTGCTGGTGGATACCGATGAAATGAACTCGGAAGCGGACGCTGCGTTCTGCGACATCTCGCCTGTGGTTTCGTTCTGTTCGGCCACGGCTCCATTGACGTGCTCGAACACCGGCTTGATGGCTTCGATGGCCGTCGTGATGCGATGGACCGCGTCGAACGACGTGGCGGCATCCTGCTGGAGCGCGTCGATCTTCTTCTTGATCTCCTGGGTGGCGCTCTGGGTCTGCACCGCGAGTGCCTTGACCTCGGATGCGACGACGGCGAAGCCCTTGCCCGCAGTGCCGGCACGCGCAGCCTCGATGGTCGAGTTCAGGGCGAGCAGCGTTGTCTGCTTGGCGATGCTGGCGATCAGATTGACGACATTGCCGATGGCGGCGGACGACTCGCGCAGCCGCTCGACGTTGAGGCTTGCTTCCCGTGCCGCCGCGCTCGCCTCGTCGGCGAGCTTGCTGGCATCGCGCACCTGCGTGCCGATGCCGTAGGCGGATTGCGTGAATTTCTCGGCAGCCTGCGAGAATGTCTCCGCCGTCATCTGCGCGTCGCCCGAACGCTCGTTCAGCGCCTCGGTGCGATGGCGGATCGCGGTCAGGGTCGTCGCCGTCGATTCCGCGCCGCTCGCCACCGAGTTGGCCGCGCGTTCAAGCTGGCGGATCATCGCCACGAGTTCGAGTTCGAGCAGTTCCAGAATTTCGCGCGCCGAATCATGCGTCGCAGCCTTGGGCGCGTCTTGTGCGACGGCAGGTGGTGCTGAGGTCACAGCCTCGGGCATGGCCGGATCAGGCGAGGACTTGCGAAAAAGACCGAAGGCCATTGAGTATCTCTGGACGATGGATGACAGGAGCAAAGTCTCTCATCGCCGCATGAATTCATGGTTAATACCTACCGCCGCAGATGGGGTGTTTTCCCATACCGGTCTACCGAAACCGGCTGCATTGGCTTTGAATTTGCCGTTTGCGGGCCTATAAACCCGCCCCGCCAGCGATTTCACGTTAACGAAACCGGCGCGCAATCTGCGACCCCAAACCGCACCCCGAAAGAGCCCTGCCATGGCCGGACATTCCCAGTTCAAGAACATCATGCACCGCAAGGGCCGGCAGGACGCCCAGCGATCCAAGCTGTTCGGCAAGCTGGCGCGGGAAATCACCATTGCGGCCAAGCTCGGAACGCCTGACCCGGCAATGAATCCCCGCCTGCGTCTGGCGATCAGCGCCGCCCGCGCCGAAAACGTGCCGAAGGACAATATCGACCGTGCCATCAAGAAGGCATTGGGCAATGACGGCGCGAACTACGAGGAAATCCGCTACGAGGGATACGGCCCCGGCGGGGTCGCCGTGATCGTCGAGGCAGCGACCGACAACCGCAACCGCGCGGCGTCCGACATCCGTTCCTATTTCACGAAGTCCGGCGGCAATCTCGGCGAAACCGGATCGGTCGCTTTCATGTTCGATCGCGTCGGCGTCATCGAATACGATTCGAAGGCCGGGTCCGACGAGGCGATGCTTGAAGCAGCAATCGAGGCCGGTGCGGACGACGTGTCGTCCGGCGAGAGCGGCCATGAAGTTTATGCGTCCCAGGAGACATTCCGCGACGTCGCCAAGGCTCTTGAGGGCAAGTTCGGTGAACCGCGCAAGGCGCAGCTCACCTGGAGGCCGCAGAACACCATCGCGGTGGACGACGAGACCGGCGAAAAACTGTTCAAGCTGCTCGATCTCCTGAACGAGCACGATGACGTTCAGAACGTCTATTCAAACTTTGAAGTGTCGGACGCGCTTGCCGCCAAGATGAGCGCCTGAGCGGTCTCATCGGCCTCCCAAGATTTTTTGTTGACGGCACGGCGCCGAAGGATCATGTCAATACGAGGGTGCGGTCGTTCGCGATCGTCATCCGTCACTGGAAACCAGCAAACGATGCCAAGCGACAGTCCGCGTATTTCGCCGACAATGGCTTCAGCGATCTAGGGCAATCAGCTCGCCGATCCTGCCATTGCCGGCAGACCCCGAAGGTGAGCTATGACGGAAATTCACGAAGCCCCGCCCGGCGAATTCAACGCGGCTGTGCTGGCCGCGAGCCTTGCCGGCAAGCACGCCGCAGACACCGTCGAAATCCTCAACGGTCTTCCTCCGTCGGACGCCGCCGATGTTGTGCGGCTCTTGCCGCGTGAAGCCGCGATCGAAATTCTCGACAAGCCTGAACTGTATTTCGGCGCCGAAATCATCGCGGCACTTCCTCGCCATGTCGCGGGCATGCTGCTCGCCGGCATGTCGGCCGACGTCGCCGCCGACATCGTGCAGTTGCTCGAAGAGCCTGCAAAATCAGAACTGCTTGCCGAACTGGACGGCATTTCGCGCGGTGCCATTGTCGACCTGTTGGCGTATCCCGAAAATACCGCAGGCGCGATGATGACGACCGAGTTCGTCAGCGTGCCGAGCAACTGGACTGTCGAGCAGACACTCGAACATATCCGAAAGGTCGAACGGACCCGAGAAACCGTCTATGCGATCTATGTGCTCGATCCGGTGACACGCCGTCTCGTCGGTGCTGTTACTCTGCGGCGGCTGATCTCCGGCGATCCGTCTGCCAACATCCTGACACTCGCGCCGACACGCGAGCCGTTGACGACGTTTCCATTGGTTGACCGCGAAGACGTTGCGCGCCTCATCACCAAACACGATTTGCTCGCAGTGCCGGTGATCGACAAGGCCGGGCATCTGATCGGCATCGTGACGGTGGACGACATCATCGACGCCATCATCGAGGAGAGTACCGAGGACGTGCAGAAATTCGGCGGCATGTCGGCGACCGAAGAACCCTACATGCAGATCGGTCTTGTCAACATGATCCGCAAACGCGGCGGCTGGCTGGCTGTGCTGTTTCTCAGCGAAATGCTGACAGCGAGCGTGATGCAGCATTTCGAGGGCGAACTCGAGAAGGCGCTGGTGCTCACATTGTTCATCCCGCTCATTATGAGTTCCGGCGGCAATTCGGGATCGCAGGCGACATCGCTGCTGATCCGTTCGCTTGCGTTGCACGACGTGAAGCTCGCCGACTGGTGGCGGGTCATGTTGCGCGAACTTCCGACGGGTTTGCTGCTCGGAACGCTGCTGGGCGTCATCGGTATTGTGCGCATCGTGCTCTGGCAAAAGCTCGGCATTTACGACTATGGCGAGCACTGGATACTGGTGGGAATGACGGTGGCCGCTGCATTGATCGGGGTCGTCACGTTCGGCTCCATCGCGGGATCGATGCTTCCCTTCGCTTTGCAGCGGATCGGCTTCGACCCTGCGAGCGCGTCCGCGCCGTTCGTTGCGACCCTCGTGGATGTTACCGGACTGATGATTTATTTCAGCGTTGCGCTGCTGATCCTGCGCGGGACGCTGCTGTAACACCGGACGTTAAGGCCGGATTCGCGTATCATGGCGGCATGGGAAGCAATGCGATTCGCATTCTTGGGATCGATCCGGGCCTGCGCCGTACCGGCTGGGGCGTGATCGATATTGAAGGCAACCGGCTGATCTATGTCGGCTGCGGCTCGGTCGAATCGCGCGATACGCTGTCGCTCGCCGAGCGCCTTCTCGCCATCCATCGAGGCCTTGCGAAAATTCTCAGCGAGTTTCAGCCGATGGAAGCCGCGGTCGAGGCGACTTTCGTCAACAAGGACGGCGCGTCGACATTGAAGCTCGGGCAGGCGCGAGGTGTCGCGATGCTTGCTCCCGCGCAGGCCGGAATTCTCGTCGCCGAATATGCGCCTAATCAGGTGAAGAAGACGGTGGTCGGTGCAGGGCATGCCGACAAGAATCAGATTCGCGTCATGCTCGGCGTGCTGTTGCCGAAGGCCGATCCGAAGACGCCGGACGCCGCCGATGCGCTCGCAATTGCAATCACGCACGCGCATCATCGCCAACGCGCGATGCTGAAGCTGAAAGTCGCCAGCGCATGATCGGCAAACTGAAAGGCATCATCGATTCCTATGGCGAGGATTATGTGATCCTCGACGTGCAGGGCGTCGGCTATCAGGTGCATTGTTCCGCCCGCACGTTGCAGACGCTGCCGTCGCCGGGCGAGGCGGCGGTGCTGTCGATCGAAACGCATGTTCGCGAAGATCAGATCAAGCTGTTCGGTTTTCGCAGCGACATGGAACGGGAATGGTTTCGGCTGCTGCAAACCGTGCAGGGTGTCGGCGCGAAGGTGGCGCTCGCAGTTTTGGGCACGTTGCCGCCATCGGATTTGGCCAACGCAATCGCGTTGCGCGACAAGGCCGCTGTGTCGCGGACACCGGGCGTCGGCCCGAAAGTTGCCGAACGCATCGTGACGGAATTGAAGGACAAGGCGCCTGCGTTTGCGAGCGTCGATCCTGCGCTCGTGCATCTGTCGGGCGCGGTCGATGAAGATCGCGCGCCACGACCCGTAACGGACGCGATCTCGGCGCTGATGAATCTCGGCTACGGTCAGCCGCAGGCTGCGGCGGCCATCGCGAGAGCAACGCGCACGGCGGGCGACAAGGCGGAGACGGCGCAGCTCATCAAGCTCGGCCTGAAGGAGCTGAGCAAGTGAGCAATCCGCGCATTGTCACGCCTGAGCGGCGGCCCGATGATATCGGCGATATATCGCTGCGCCCGCAAGTGCTGTCGGAATTCGTCGGCCAGCAGCAGGCGCGCGCGAATCTTTCGGTGTTCATTGAGGCCGCGCGCAAGCGCAACGAGGCGCTGGATCATGTACTGTTCGTCGGTCCTCCGGGCCTTGGCAAGACGACGCTTGCACAGATCGTCGCGCGCGAGCTCGGCGTCGGCTTTCGCGCGACTTCGGGTCCGGTGATTGCGAAGGCTGGCGATCTTGCTGCACTTCTTACAAATCTCGAAGAACGTGACGTGCTGTTCATCGACGAAATTCACCGGCTTAATCCGGCCGTCGAGGAAGTTCTTTATCCGGCGATGGAGGATTTTCAGCTCGATCTCATCATCGGCGAGGGGCCTGCCGCGCGGTCGGTGAAAATCGATCTGTCGAAGTTCACGCTTGTCGGCGCGACGACGCGCGCGGGCCTGCTGACAAATCCGCTGCGCGATCGTTTCGGGATTCCGATCCGGCTGAATTTCTACACCGAAGACGAACTGGAAAAGATCGTCACGCGCGGCGCGCGTGTTCTCAACATCGGCATTACGCCGGACGGCGCGAATGAAATCGCCCGTCGCGCACGAGGTACGCCACGCATTGCTGGACGCCTGCTGCGGCGCGTGCGCGATTTTGCATCCGCCGCAGATGCCAGCGCCATCGATCGCAAGATCGCTGACAGCGCGCTCGGCGCATTGGAAGTGGACAAGGCCGGCCTTGACGCGATGGATCGCCGCTATCTCTCAACCATTGCGATGAACTACGGCGGCGGCCCGGTCGGCGTCGAGACATTGGCGGCGGCGTTGTCCGAACCGCGCGACGCCATCGAAGACATCATCGAGCCGTTTCTGATCCAGTGCGGCTATCTTCAGCGCACGCCCCGCGGCCGGCTGCTCACATCGCACGCGTTCAAGCATCTCGGCCTTGCCGAGCCGTCACGAGATCCGGCGCAGTTCGGAATGTTCGGGCAAGATGACGAATAAGGTTGCGACGAATAGCCCGCTCGACGGCGCGATCACCGGCGGCCGCCACGTCATGCAGGTGCGCGTCTATTACGAAGACACCGATTTCACCGGCATCGTCTATCACGCCAATTATCTGCGCTTCATGGAACGCGGGCGCACAAACTATCTGCGCCTGCTTGGCGCGGATCAGCACGCGCTTTTTGCGGAAGCGGAGAGCGAGGCGCCGGGATTCGCTTTCGTCGTGCGCGCGATGCAGATCGATTATCTGAAGTCCGCGCGGATGGACGATGTGCTGACCATTGTCACGTCGCCGCACGACATCAAGGGCGCGTCGATCACTTTGCATCAGGAAGTGCGGCGGGGCGACGATCTGTTATTGAGTTCTCACGTGAAGGTGGCCTTTGTTTCCGGCGGCCGTGCGCGCCCCATTCCGAAAGCGTTGCGAATTGCCATGACGGCGGATCGCGAGAAGCATTAGGACCGCTGGCGAAAAGATATACGCGGGTAGTGACGCGCGTTTCTGGCTCATGTAAAATCTATTCACATGCTGCAACCCGGCGATCGCATATGAGCTGGCGCAAGGAACGACGCCGCCGTGAAGGCGGCTATCACCACGGCAATCTGAAAGAGGCGCTTGTTCAAGCGGCACTCGATCTGATTGCCGAGAAGGGTGCCGGTGGCTTCACCTTCGCAGAGGCGGCGCGCTCTGCGGGGGTCAGTCCCGCCGCGCCCTATCGTCATTTCCGCGATCGCGATGAGTTGCTGGCGAGCGTCGCCCAGCAAGGCTACGAGCAGTTCGAGAGCGTGCTGACGGCGGCGTGGGATGATGGCCGTCCCGATACACCGTCGGCGTTTCAGAGGGTCGGCAAGGCGTATCTTGCGTTCGCGCGCGAACATCCCGCGCACTACTCGGCGATGTTTGAATCCGGGCTTCCTCTGGATTCGAACCCGGCTTTGCTTGTTGCAAGCGAACGGGCTTTTGCGATCATTCGGGCTGCGTCCGAGCGGCTGGCGGCAATGGCCCCTCCGGGTGTGCCGCGCCCGCCCGCGCTGATGATGGCGCTGCACATCTGGTCGCTGTCGCACGGCATCGCTTCGCTGTTCGGCCGTGGAGACGCAGCCAGCCGCAAACTGCCGATGTCGCCGGAAGATCTGCTGGAAGCGGGCGTGTTGATCTATCTGAAAGGTCTCGGATTTCCGATCGATCATGCGGCCGGGAACCACGCTTCGACTTCCAAAAAATAATTATCGAGGCCCATTCGGCGCCCCGCTTGACAAAATCCCGGGATGTTTTATCTATGTAAATGTTATTTACATTAACAACGGCAGTGCCGTTAGGGAGAGGCTTATGGCCAGTACCGCAGACGCCAACACCGCTCGTCTCGACAGATGGGGCCGCCCGGACTGGGCGGGTCCGCAGAACAGCAATTTCGACGGCCACTACGCTTGGCGGCCCGGTTGGCATCCGGGAATGATCCTCATCATGGTCGCGGGTTTTATCGTCTGGTGGCCGCTCGGCCTCGCCGCTCTCGCCTACACAATCTGGAGCAGAAAAATGGGTTGTTATCATCACGGCTACGAAGGCCGCTGGGCCAACAAGATGGAGCGCATGCAGTACAAAATGGAGCGGATGCGCGATCGCATGGAACGGCGGGGTTTCTACGCCCCATCGAGCGGCAATCGCGCTTTCGACGATTACCGCATGGAGACGCTGAACCGTCTCGAGGCCGAACAGGCTGAATTCAAGGACTTCCTCGACCGGTTGCGTCACGCCAAGGACAAGCAGGAGTTCGACGAGTTCATGTCGCAGCACAAACAGCGGCCGAAGCCGGCGGACGATCAGTCCCAGGGCTGAACCTGCGAAATCCGAAACCCGGAACGCCCGCCTCATTGAGGCGGGCGTTTTGCCGTGGCGACGGTTTTCATCAGGCTGCAATGCTGATTTTGGTAACTCCCCCTTAACCATGATTAGCGTCTGGTTATGGGGCTAAACGGCGCTTACAGCCCTCGTTTTGACACGTTGGCGCGGGATTTTGGCTGCGGCCTTGGGACAGGCCATCCCACGCGAGACGAGATCGGAACCGGGCGATCGGCAGCGTCGGCTTTTTGCTGTTGCTGCATGCGCCGTATGAGCCGCTGGCGATTAAAGTTTTAGGGATACCGCTGTGAGAGGACCCCGATCATGAATCCAGGCGAAGTGGCGCAGTCCGCCCTGCCGCTGGCCTCTGCCGACGTCTCATTGATCTCGCTGTTTTTGCAGGCCGCGTTCATCGTGAAGGCGGTGATGCTCGGCCTACTCGCCTGTTCGGTCTGGGTCTGGGCCATCGCGATCGACAAGATTTTTCTCTACGCGCGCACACGCAAAGCGATGGACCGCTTCGAGCAGGCGTTCTGGTCGGGCCAGTCCATCGACGAACTCTACCGCTCGCTCGCGTCCAAGCCGACGCATTCGATGGCGGCCCTGTTCGTAGCCGCCATGCGTGAATGGAAACGCTCGTTCGAGAGCCGCTCCAATTCCTTTGCCGGACTTCAGATGCGCATCGACAAGGTGATGAGCGTTTCGATCGCGCGCGAGATCGAACGCCTCGACCGCCGCTTGCTGGTGCTTGCGACCGTCGGCTCCGCCAGTCCTTTCGTCGGACTGTTCGGCACCGTCTGGGGCATCATGTCGAGCTTCCAGTCGATTGCGGCTTCCAAAAATACGTCGCTGGCGGTGGTTGCCCCCGGCATCGCGGAGGCGCTTTTTGCTACCGCCATCGGTCTTATCGCCGCAATTCCTGCCACTATTTTCTACAATAAGTTCACGTCCGAGGTGAACCGGCAGGCCCAGCGGCTGGAAGGGTTTGCTGACGAGTTTTCCGCGATCCTGTCGCGCCAGATCGATGAGCGCGCCTGAGAGGTAATCCGGTGAGTGCAATTGCCTTGCGCCTAACCATAGGGTGTCCGTCATGGGCATGAACATGGCTGGCGGCTCCAGCGGAGGCGGCCGGCGTCGGTATCGCCGCGCAAACGTGATGTCAGAGATCAACGTCACGCCGATGGTGGACGTGATGCTGGTGCTGCTCATCATCTTCATGGTGTCCGCCCCATTGCTGACGGTTGGCGTGCCGCTCGATCTGCCGCAGACGGCTGCCAAGAGCCTCGATCAGGATAAGGAGCCGCTGACGGTCTCCGTGCAGGTCAGCGGCAAGGTGTTTCTCAACAATACTGAAATTCCGGTCGAGGAGCTGGTGCCGAAACTGACCGCGATCACACAAGCGCGCGGCGGCATGGAGGAGCGCATCTTTGTGCGCGGCGACACCAAAGTGGATTACGGTACGGTGATGCGTGTGATGGGACGGCTGTCGGCGGCGGGCTTCAAGCGCGTCGCTCTCGTCACCGAGGTTGAGCAGGGGACTTAAGGTGAAGATCCCGAAGATCGACAAAACCCTTGCTGCGTCGATCGCGCTCCATGTCATTGTCATTGGCTGGGGACTGGTGTCGTTTACCTCGAAGGCATTCGAGACGACTCCCGAGGAGTCGCTTCCCGTCGACATCATTTCTGCGGACCAGTTCGCAAAAGTCACGTCCGGAATGAAGACCGGCAAGAAAGAAAATCCGAAGCCGCTGGTCGAAAAAGTCGCCGAAGCGAAGCCGCCGGTCGATGACGCCGTCGGCAAGGTCGACGACAAGAAGGCGCCGGTTGTCACCGATGCTGCGCCTCAGCCTCCACCCAAGCCTGTCGAAAAGCCGGTCGAAAAAAAGCCCGAGCCACCGAAGCCGGTCGCAGAAGACAAGCCCAAGGAAGAGACCAAGCCCGCCGACAAGAAGCCGGATCAGGCAAAGATCGATCCGATCGCGGAAGCCCTGAAGAAAGACGAGTCGAAAAAGCCGCCACCGAAACCGCAGCAGGCCAAGGCCGAGCCGCCGAAGCCGGAGAAGAAGGCCGAGCGTGTGTTCGACCAGTCCAAGATCGCGGCATTGCTCGACAAGCGCGATCCGACACGGCAGTCGATCACCGGAAGCGAATTGAATTCGCAGGCCTCGCTCGGAACGGCGAAGGGCAAGTCTGCCGACAACTCGGCGACGTGGGGCGCAATGTTCAAGTCGCAGGTCGAGCGTTGCTGGAAGAAGCCTTACGGCGGCATCGAAGCACAGAAGATCGAGACAAGCTTCACGATCAGATTGAAGCGCGACGGTTCGCTGGAGGCGATGCCGGTTCGGCTACCCGGAAGCTCAAGCGAGTACTTCCGCGTCTATCAGGATAGCGCATTTCGCGCGATCGTCGAATGCGCGCCATATAATCTGCCGCCGCAGTTTTTCGACGAGTGGAAATTCTTTGAACCGGTCTTCACGGAAAAATTTTCGTGAGTCCGATTAAGCGGCGATCTCGCCAGAATGAAGTTTAAATGACCATGCGCGACGACAAGTTGAATAGCGAAAACCTCGGAACGATTTTTTCACGTCGCCAGATGATGACCGGTGCGGCGTCCGGCTTGCTGATGGCGACGCCGATCAGCAAGGCACTCGCGCAGGCGCGCGTCACTGTGACTGAAGGCAACTTCCAGCCGATCCCGATTGCGATTCCGAGTTTTGCGCCCGGAAGCCAGGCGGACGGCGAAGTCGCGAATGGGGTCGCGCAGGTCATTACCAACAATCTCAAGCGCAGCGGCCTATTCGCGCCCATCGATCCGGCGGCGTTCATCGAGCGAAATTCAAATCCCGACGTTGCACCTCAATTTCAAAACTGGCGCGCGATCAATGCGCAGGCGCTCGTGGTCGGCCGCATGACGCGGCAGAGCGACGGACGGCTCAAGGCGGAATTCAGATTGTGGGACGTGCCGGCGAGCAACATGCTTGCCGGCCAGCAGTATTTTACTGCGGCAGAGTCCTGGCGGCGCATCGCGCATATTATTTCCGATCAGATTTACGAACGCCTCACCGGCGAAAAGGGTTATTTCGACAGCCGCGTGGTTTTCGTTGATGAGACGGGTCCAAAGGACCGCCGCGTCAAGCGTCTCGCCGTGATGGATCAGGATGGTGCCAATGTGCGCTATCTGACGCGCGGTGCCGATCTCGTCATCACTCCGCGCTTCTCGCCTTCCACGCAGGAAATCACCTACATGGAATACGGGCAGGGCGATCCGCGCGTTTATCTGTTCAATGTCGAAACCGGCCAGCGCGAAATCGTTGGCAACTTTCCCGGCATGTCGTTTTCGCCGCGCTTCTCGCCTGACGGCCAGCGCATCATCATGAGTTTGCAGCAAGGCGGCAATTCGAATCTCTTTGTGATGGATTTGAGGTCGAAATCCACCACGCGTCTGACCGACACGCCGGCCATCGACACCTCGCCGTCCTATGCGCCCGACGGCGTGCGGATTTGTTTTGAATCCGATCGCGGCGGCAAGCCGCAGATCTACGTCATGGGTGCAAATGGCGGCGCGGCCCAGCGCATTTCGTTCGGCGACGGCAGCTATTCGACGCCGGTTTGGTCGCCGCGTGGCGACTACATCGCCTTTACAAAACAGGGCGGCGGTCAGTTCTCGATCGGTATCATGAAGCCGGACGGTTCGGGCGAACGCATCCTGACGTCGGGATTTCATAACGAGGGCCCGACATTCGCGCCGAACGGACGTGTTGTGATGTTCTTCCGCGAATCCGGCGGCGGGCCTTCGCTCTATACCGTCGATATTTCAGGCCGCAACGAACAGAAGCAGCCGACCCCTGGATTTGCGTCGGACCCGGCCTGGTCGCCGCTGCTGTCGTAAAATCTGCTGCGTTTACTTTGCAGGGACTGCAGCGTCGTGCATCGACGCGCAATCGTGCAGCAGGCCGCTGAAATATCCATGCGTGACATGAGCGATCTGCGGAAACGGATCGCGCGTCATCAACAGCCGATGCAGTTCGCCCAATCTGAAGCAAGGCACGCTCGGAAACAGGTGGTGCTCGAGATGATAATTGAGCCCCCACGGCGCGATAAGCCATAGCTCCCAGAACGGCGCGATCACGGTGCGGCTTTCGTTCAGCACGTTCTCATGCTCGACAGCATAATGTTCGGCGACGTTGCGGACATAGCGTATCGCAAGGAACACGGTGGCGAGCGGAACGATCCAGTAGAGCAGGATCAATTTCCAGAATCCGAAAGCAATCGACGCGGCCACGAGTCCGGCAAAGAAGATCATGCGCGCGCGGTTGACCGCTGCGGGAATGTCGCGTGTCTCGGCGTTCTTGTGAAATCCGCCGAGCGCAGTCTTGATCTTCAGTCCCGAGAGATACTGCATGACGTGCTTGACGACGTTCTTCGGTGATGTTGGAAATTCAAATTCTTCGAGGCCGACGTTGCGTGTCCAATCCGGATCGTTCTCGCTGTTGAGTTCGCGGTGATGCGCGAAATGGCTGTTGCGGTAGCCGGCCATCGAGGCCGATGTCGGAAGCGCGATCACCTCACCGATGAAATCGTTGAGCTTGCGGTTTTCATACGCGCGATAGTGGGCGGCGTCATGCATCAGGCCGCCAAGCCCGTTAATGCGCGAGCCGATAACGATCACGGCGAGCGCATAGATCGCAGGATTCCACCAGGTTTCGCTGACCCAGACAGTTGCCGCGATGAGTCCGAATTCGAGCAGTGCTGCGAGCGAGAACTTGACGCTGTCGATCTGCGACAGGTCGCGGATTTCTTCCTTGGAAAGGAGCCGCGGAATGTCTCGCACGCACGCATCGCCCATCTTCGCCGAGCGCGCTACGACTGTTTCACTCATCGTTACTCTCCAAACGCAAATTACTCACAGAGCCGCAAGGTACATCCATACGGCAATTTTCCCTATGGCTGTTAACTCGCCATTAAGGCCAAATTTTAATGTTTGGTTAAGAGTAGACGCTGCGGTGGAACTTCGAGCTGCGAAGAGTACAGCGTCGCAAGGTTTCGCAGTTCTCCAGGCCGAAAAATGGCTTGCGTGGATGCAAGCGCCTCTGAATTGAGCAGGTCTGTCGCAATTCTCTAACGCGTCCAATGAATTGCTAACGATGTTGACTCAGGAATAGTTCACTTACGCGCGATAGAACAAAGGCTGAAATTCCTCGTGTGAGACGTGTGAATGGCCTTTTTGGGCTTCCGGCAGGCAAAAGACGATACGCCTTTGACGCCCGCGATTTACGTGGCGCTGGTCGATTCGCTCTTCCAAAATTTCATGGCGTCGTTCGCGGGCACGGTTTGTGCGGCGATCGCGGCGCTTCTGACTGCGTGGAAAACCGGTACGGAATTGCTGTGGCCGTGCGCGCTTTTGATTATCGCTGTCGGCATGGCGCGCACCTACGACATGCACGCCTACGAAACGCACGGAAAACCGCTGACACCGGAGACAGCACCGGAGTGGGAGCGCCGCTATACGGTCGGTGCGGTTCTCTATGCCGGATCGCTTGGACTGTGGTGCTGGATCGCGCTGCTCGAGAGCAGCGATCCCATCGCGCATCTTCTCTGTCTGTCGGTCACGATCGGTTATATCGCCGCCGGCGCAGGCCGCAACTACGGTCGGCCGCGAATTGCATATCTCCAGGTTCTGTCGGCTTGCGGTCCGATGTGCATGGCGCTGTTTCTGCATGGCGGGTTTTACTACTTCGCGCTCGGTCTCCTCAATACGCTGTTCTTCATCGCGCTCAAGCGCATCACACTCGACCTTCATCAGGTCCACACCCGCGCGCTGATCGCGGGTGAAACGATCACGTCAATCGCCACTCAGTTCGACACCGCGCTGAACAATATGCCGAACGGGCTTTGCATGTTCGGCGCCGACGGCCGGCTCGCAGTCATCAATCGTCGTTTCACCGAGATGATGAAAATCTGCACCGATCTCGTCTATCGCGGCTCTGACGTGCGCGACGTTGTTTCGGCCTGCGTCAGTGCGGGCACTCTTCCTGCTGCGAGCGGAAGTAGTATCGTCGAAGGAATTGAGCGTGCGCAGCCAGATGAAATCACCAGCCTGAATATCGGGCCGACAGGTGAGCGGGCGCTGTCGTGGAAGTTGCAGCCGATGGAGAACGGCGGCGTCGTTGTGCTGCTCGAAGACATTACCGAGCGGCGCAATACCGAAGCACGCATCAGCCATATGGCACGCTTCGATGAATTGACCGGATTGCCGAACCGCGTGAACTTCCGTGACGAAATCGAGCGTCAGCTGACGAGCCTGACAGCCGATGCGCCGCAATCGGCGCTGCTCTTCATCGATCTCGACCAGTTCAAGCAGGTCAACGACACGCTCGGACATCCGTGCGGCGACAAGCTGCTTGGACTTGTCACTGATCGTCTGCGGCACATGCTGCGCCCGCAGGATTTTGTTGCGCGCTTCGGCGGCGACGAATTCGTCGTTTTCCAGCGCGACATTCATTCCAAGGATGATGCCGCGGGCCTGGCAAAGCGGATCGTGGAAAGCCTGAGCGAACGCTACGAAGTCGACAAGCATCTGATCGAGATCGGTGCCAGCATCGGTATTGCACTGACGTCGCCGGGAGTCAGCGCGGACATTCTGTTGAAGAACGCCGACATGGCACTCTATCGTGCAAAGGCGGACGGCCGTGGCACATTCTGCTTCTTCCGCGATGAGATGGCCCACACGGTCGAAGCCCGCCGCGTGCTGGAGCTTGATCTGCGCAAGGCGCTGGCGAACGAAGAGTTCGAGTTGTTCTATCAGCCGCTGGTCAACCTGAAATCGGGACGCATCACGACATGCGAAGCACTGCTGCGCTGGAATCATCCGGTGCGAGGTGCTGTATCGCCGGCCGATATCATTCCCGTCGTCGAGGACATGGGCCTCATCGTCGATCTTGGCCGCTGGATTTTGCGCAAGGCGTGCATGGAGTGCATGAAGTGGCCGGAAGGCGTCAACGTCGCCGTGAACTTCTCGCCGCAGCAATTCCACCAGCGCGATGTGTTGAGCGAAGTGCGCTACGCACTTGAGGTTTCGGGCTTGCCTGCGCACCGCCTTGAGATTGAGATCACCGAATCGTCCTTGCTGCGCAATACCCAGTGGACGCTAGATGTGCTGTTGCAACTGCGGGAAGCGGGCGTGCGGATTTCTCTCGACGATTTCGGCACCGGTTATTCGAGCCTCAGCTATCTGCACAATTTTCCGTTGCAGAAGGTGAAGATCGACCGCTCGTTCCTCGAAGGCATCGGCAACGACCGGCCGCTGACGCTGCTGCGTGGCGTGGCCCGCTTGAGCGCAGACCTCGGAATGTCGGTCGTCGTCGAAGGCATCGAGACCAATGAGCAGCTTGAACTTGTCAGTGCTGACGGCACTGTGACCGAAGCGCAGGGCTATCTATTCAGCCGTCCGGTTCCCGCAACGCAAGTGCGTGAACTTCTAAAGGCATCGCATGCGCGAACCGAAGACCCGGCACTGATCGGCAAGAAAGCCAAGTCGATCGCCTAAGCCGGTTCCATTCGTTCCAGTTTCCGAATCTCTGTGAGAAATCAGCGCCGATACGCTTGGATGCGCGTCTTCATCCAGGCTCTTCGGTTAACCCTAATATCCTGATGTCTTTGCAATCGAATTAAGAAAACTTTAACATCTCGGTCACTGCGGCAATGTTGAAATTCGAGCTGGGGGCTCCAATAAAAATGGGTTCGGCAACCGAAGCAGCGAACCGTTTGCACGAGCGCGGCAGCGAACTTCTCAATCGCGTCGATTACAGGCTCGCCCAAACCGAATTTGAAAAAGAAGAAATCTACCGTCTGCGTTATCGCGCCTACGTTGAAGAGGGCGCGATCGAACCGCGTGCCGACAAGCGGCTCACGGATCGCTTCGACAATCTTCCGAATTCCTGGATCTTCGGTGTCTATTACGACGGCGTTCTCGCTAGCTCGCTGCGTGTGAGTGTTGCGACGTCACCGAACGACGAAACCCCGGCGGTCGATGCGTTTCCGGATTTGCTCAAGCCGGAACTTGCGAAGGGCAAAGTCATCGTCGATCCGAATCGTTTTGTCGCCGAACCCAATCGCGATCACCGCATTCCCGAATTGCCCTATCTCACCGTGCGCCTTGGCTATGTGGCCTGCGCGTACTTCAATGCGGACATTGGAACGGCGACTGTGCGCAAGGAACATCGCGCATTTTATCGCAAGGTGTTTTTGCAGACCCCGCTTTGCGAGCCGCGGCCTTATCCGACGCTGACGAAGCCGCTCTGCTTGATGGCGGCCGATTATCTCGACGTTCGCGAGAAAATCTTTGAACGCTACCCTTACTTCAGGTCCACATTCTTCGAGCGCCGCAAATTGTTCGAGCGCGATCAGGTCGTGTCGGATTCTCTGGCACCCGTGCTGACGTTGCCGCCGTTTCCATTCGATCGCGCAACGATTGTGCCGCGATCCTGAGTTCCTTTCCGGTCTGACATCGGGCCGGGGAGCAATATGAATGAAGCAACGTAGCGGCCCCGGATACTGTCCGGGGCCGTTTTCGCTTGCGTCCATTCACTGTCGCGCCATATTTATGGCTCATTAACTATAGCGATTGCTTTCACCGGATTGCAGGCATTTGAGGGGGTTCGGCAACGGCCCATCAAGGTTGACGGAACGTTCGCTTAACTAAGCCACGGTAGACCGGAAGTTGGTCAAAGAACCTGAGCGTGGAGGCTCCGGAATGAAACATCAGATGCGAATCCTCCAGGGATTAAAGCTGGCCGCCGTTCTGGCAGTCGCGCTGTCAATGGGCGCTTGCGCCAACAAGAGCGGCGCAGGCGCAGATGCAATGGCGAGCGCAGCGACGCCGGGCAGCCAGCAGGACTTCGTAGTCAATGTTGGCGACCGCGTGTTCTTCGAGAGCGACCAGACCGAACTGTCGCAGCAGGCGATTGCGACGCTGGATAAGCAGGCGCAGTGGTTGCAGCAGTACAATCGCTATTCGTTCACGATCGAAGGCCACGCCGACGAGCGCGGAACCCGCGAATACAATATTGCGCTGGGTGCGAAGCGTGCGCAGTCGGTCCGCAGCTTCCTTGCTTCGCGCGGCATCGACCCGAGCCGCATGCGCACGATTTCCTATGGCAAGGAGCGCCCGGTCGCGGTCTGTAACGACATTTCCTGCTGGTCGCAGAACCGCCGCGCTGTGACGGTCTTGAACGCCAGTTCGTAAAGGTTATCCGCAAGGACCAAACGCGGCGCCTTCGGGCGCCGTTTTTGTTTCAGGGCGGCATGTTTCGCCTGTTGGCTGTCACATTTTTGGCGTACTGAAACCGACAATGCCGGTCGCCCGATAGGCAACGCTCGTTCATATTCGTTGGGTCAAAATGTCATCCAAAAATCGAATTCTTGCTTACGCCGTTTCCGCGTCGGCTTTGTTGTGCATGTCGGGCAATGCGTTTGCGCAGGCCGACATGGATCCGGAAATGCGGATCGAAAAGCTCGAAAATCAGCTCCGCACGCTGACAGGGCAGAACGAAGAATTGCAGTACCGCAACCGTCAGCTTGAAGAGCAGTTGCGCGCGTTGCAAAGCGGCGCGCCCAATCAGGCTCCCGGCCAACAGGCAGCGCCGCGTCCGAACGGGCCGAACGTCGCGACCAATCCGGCGCCACAGCAGGCGCCTGCCAATCCGCAGCCGGGCCAGCAGCAGCCTGCTTACAATCCGCCTGTCGCGTCAGTTCCGCCGCCGGTCGTGACTGCGCCGGCCGCCGGCGGTCGCCGCGGCGATGCGTTCGACCCGAACCAGAATCCGACGGCACCGGGCGCGCCGCGTGCGCTCGGTGGCGGACAGATGCCGGTCACTGAAGACACTGCCGTGGGTGCACCTGGCGGCCGCGGCGCGGGGGAACCGCTCGATCTTTCCAATGTCGGCGCGCGAAATCCGAATGCAGCCCCCGCGCAAGCCTATCCGCAGCAAGCACCGGCGCAGGGCAACGCGACGGCATCGCTGACGACGCTTCCTCCGTCGGCGACACCGCGCGACGAATTCGATCTCGGCATCGGATACATCCAGCGCAAGGACTACGCGCTGGCCGAAGAGACGATGAGAAATTTTGGTGCTAAATATCCCAACGACAAGCTCGTGCCGGATTCGCAATACTGGCTCGGCGAAAGCCTGTTCCAGCGGCAGAAATACCGCGAAGCTGCCGAAGCCTTCCTCGGCGTGACGACGAAATACGGAACGTCCGGCAAAGCACCCGATGCCCTGCTGCGTCTTGGACAATCGCTGGCGGCGCTGAAGGAAAAGGAAGCGGCATGCGCCGCCTTCGGCGAAATCGGCCGCAAATATCCAAAAGCGTCCAACGGCGTAAAGCAGGGCGCGGATCGCGAACAAAAGCGCGTGGGCTGCTGAGATTGAACTGCTAGACTGTCGCGACTCGATGTTCGCGCATGCCGGGTTCGATCATGTCCAGCGACGATTCTGCCAAGGCAATCTCGGCCTCTGAGGCGAAAAGTCTGTTCGCCGACTGGAAATCCGCGCCGGCAATCGTGCTTGCCGTTTCGGGCGGTCCCGATTCCGTTGCATTGATGTGGCTCGCAGCGCGCTGGTGCTCGGCGCTGAGGAAGGGCCCGCGCCTCATCGCGGTCACGATCGATCACGAGTTGCGCGAAGAGGCGGCACGGGAGGCGCGAGATGTGAAGCGTCTTGCGAGATCGCTTGAAGTGGATCACCGCACGATGCGGTGGTCCGGCGTCAAACCGAAAACCGGAATTCCTGCGGCGGCGCGCGATGCCCGGTACACCTTGCTTTCAAGTGCGGCGCGATCCGCCGGAGCGTCACATATCTTCACCGCTCACACACGCGACGATCAGGCTGAAACCTTCATCATGCGTTTGTCGCGCGGCAGCGGCATCGGTGGCCTCGCCGCGATGGCGCGGCAATCCGCGCGCGAAGGTGTTATCCTCGCTCGTCCGTTGCTGGATATTCCCAAGGCGCAACTTGTCGCGACGCTGAGAAAAGCAGGCATCGCCTTCGCGGACGATCCGACCAATCGCGATACCCGTTTCACACGGCCACGCCTGCGCGATCTCATGCCTGCGCTGGCGGCTGAGGGAGCGGACGCGCGCAATCTTGCACGACTAGCGTGGCGGCTTGCGCGCGCAAACGCGGCGATCGAGAAAATGACGGACGGTGCCGAACGCTATCTTGCGGGAATCGATGGTCTGGATGGACGCTCAGGATTCGATCTCGCGGCGTTCGCTGCACTGACGGATGAAATCAGGGTCAGACTTTTGCTGCGCGCAATTGACCGGGCAGGGCACGAAGGGCCGGCCGAACTGGGAAAGGTCGAATCGCTGTTAGAGGCGATGGATCGTGCGCTGGCTGCTGCAAATCGGGCATCCCAGAAGGTCCGTTTCAAGCAGACTTTGGCGGGCGCTATCGTCAGCATCGACCGCGATCGCATCCAGATTGCCGCTGCACCTCGCCGCCGCAGCCATTCCGGGACGAAATAGGGTTGCGCGAGGTGTCTTAACCACTGTTGGAATAGGCGGCATCGGCGCCCTTATTTCACCCGGAATGCCGCTAATATGCGTTAAATAGTCCTAAGCGGTTCCCTTGGCATGGGGGTTTGCCGCACCTAGATTGAACTCACCATCCAAACGGAAAACCTGTTTTTCGGCCAAGGATATAAGGCTGCGGTCCGCGCGGTCATCAAGGAAGCCCAATGAACGCCAATCTGCGCAATTTCGCCCTCTGGGTCATTATCGTCTTGCTGCTGTTGGCATTGTTCACGCTCTTCCAGAATCCGGGTCAACGGGTTGCGTCTCAGGACATCAGCTTTTCGCAGCTTCTGACCGAAGTCGATCAGTCGCGTGTGCGCGACGTCGTCATTCAGGGACCGGAGATCAACGGCACATTCACTAACGGTTCGACATTCCACACCTATTCGCCGAGCGATCCGTCTCTGATCAAGCGTCTCTACGACGCGAAGGTCTCGATTACCGCGAAGCCGCCGGGCGACAACGTCCCGTGGTTCGTGTCGCTGCTCGTCTCGTGGCTGCCGTTCATCGCACTGATCGGCGTGTGGGTTTTCCTGTCGCGGCAGATGCAGGGCGGTGCCGGCAAGGCGATGGGATTCGGCAAGTCGCGCGCCAAGATGCTGACCGAAGCGCATGGCCGCGTGACGTTCGAGGACGTCGCCGGTGTAGACGAAGCCAAGCAGGATTTGCAGGAGATCGTCGAATTCCTGCGCGATCCCGGAAAATATCAGCGTCTCGGCGGACGCATTCCGCGCGGCGTGCTGCTCGTTGGACCTCCGGGTACCGGCAAGACGCTGATCGCGCGCGCGGTCGCGGGCGAAGCCAACGTGCCGTTCTTTACGATTTCCGGTTCTGACTTCGTCGAAATGTTTGTCGGCGTTGGCGCAAGCCGCGTGCGCGACATGTTCGAGCAGGCGAAGAAGAACGCGCCGTGCATCATATTCATCGACGAAATCGACGCGGTCGGCCGTCATCGTGGCGCGGGCCTTGGCGGCGGCAACGACGAGCGCGAACAGACGCTCAATCAGTTACTGGTTGAGATGGACGGATTCGAGGCCAACGAAGGCGTCATCTTGATTGCGGCGACCAACCGTCCCGACGTGCTCGATCCCGCGTTGCTGCGTCCGGGCCGCTTCGATCGTCAGGTTGTCGTGCCGAACCCGGATGTCGTCGGCCGCGAGCAGATTTTGAAAGTTCATGTCCGCAAGGTGCCGCTCGCGCCGGATATCAACCTCAAGACTATCGCACGCGGTACGCCCGGCTTCTCCGGCGCCGACCTGATGAATCTCGTTAACGAGGCTGCACTCACTGCGGCGCGCCGCAACAAGCGCATGGTGACGCAGGCCGAGTTCGAGGAAGCCAAGGACAAGGTGATGATGGGCGCCGAGCGCAAGTCGCTCGTCATGACCGAGGAAGAAAAACTGCTGACGGCCTATCACGAAGGCGGCCATGCAATCGTCGGCCTGAATGTCGTCGCGACCGATCCGATTCACAAGGCGACGATCATTCCGCGCGGCCGTGCGCTCGGTATGGTCATGCAGTTGCCGGAGCGTGACAAGCTATCGATGTCGCTCGAGCAGATGACGTCGCGCCTCGCCATCATGATGGGCGGGCGCGTGGCAGAAGAACTGATTTTCGGCCGCGAGAAGGTGACGTCGGGTGCAGCTTCCGACATCGAACAGGCCACACGCCTCGCGCGGATGATGGTCACGCGCTGGGGTCTTTCGGAAGAACTCGGCACGGTGTCCTACGGCGAGAACAACGACGAAGTGTTCCTCGGCATGCAGGTCAACCGCCAGCAGAACGTTTCGGAATCGACGGCGCAGAAGATCGACTCCGAAGTGAAGCGCCTGGTCGAAGACGGTTACAATGATGCAGTTCGCATCCTCACGGAGAAGCGCGGCGACCTCGAGACGCTTGCCAAGGGTCTTCTCGAGTTTGAGACGCTGTCGGGTGACGAGATCATCGACCTGTTGAAGGGCAAGAAGCCGAATCGCGAATCGGTGCTGGAGCCGACGGGTCCGCGCACGTCCGCCGTGCCGCCAGCCGGCAAACCGCGCCCGCGTCCAGACGCCGGTTTGGAACCCCAGCCGCAGTCTTAACGAATCCTTAAAAACCAGATTCCGCAAAGGGCCGGTCATTTGACCGGCCTTTTTGTTGCGCGGGTTTTGCCGCACTGACTTAAGCCTTCCTCAAGCGAAACGGGGCACGTTCAGCTTCCGCGCCGATTTGCGCCGAGGACTATCTATGACTCCGCTTGCGCCGCCGACCGCGAAGACTCACGTCGTTCCATCACCATTGATGATGGCATGCTTTGCGCTTGCGGTTTTGCACGTCGCGTTTTTCCCGGCTGCGTGGCTTGGCCACTGGTGGATTATCGACGACAAGGGGCTCGGCATTCCGACCGACTTTGTGAACGTCTGGTCGGCCGGCAAACTCGCACTCCAGGGGCACGCAGCACAGGCGTGGGACTGGGGAATCCAGAAAAACTTGCAAATTGAAATTCTTGGACAATCCTATCCCGGTAATTTCGCCTGGCATTATCCGCCGCCGTTTCTGTTCGTCGCGGCATTGCTCGCCAGCGTTCCCTATGTGACGGCATATATGGCGTGGCCGCTCATCAGTTTCGTGCCGTTCGCGCTCGTCATGCGCGGTCTGGTCGGAAATTCGTTCGGCTGGATCTTGGCCGCGGCTTTTCCGGTGGTGTTGGTCAATGCGCTGATCGGGCAGAATGGCTTTCTCACCGCGGCTTTGATCGGCTGCACTTTGTATCTGATGCCGATCCGCCCGGTGCTGGCTGGCATTTGCCTTGGACTGCTCAGCTACAAACCGCAATACGGAATCCTTTTCCCGCTGATTCTGATCGTCGCTCAGCAATGGACCGTGTTCGTCACGGCCGCGATTGTCGCAGTGCTGATGGCGATTGCATCGTGCGCCGTATTCGGCATCGAAGCATGGCTTGCCTGGTGGCAATGGCTTCCGATGGCGTCGCAGGCCTTTCTTTCGGAAGGCCGCGCGCCGTGGGGGAAAATGCAGAGCATCTTTGCGACGGTGCGCTACTTCGACGGCACGGAGCACTTCGCCTGGATCTGCCAATGGACCATGACGGCGCTGGTTGCTTGCGCACTCGTCGCGCTGTGGCGCAGCCGCGTGCGCTATTCGGTCAAGGCAGCGGGACTTGCCACAGGCACGCTGCTCGCGACGCCGTATCTATTTCTCTATGATGTCATGGTTCTTGCCGTACCCGTCGCGCTGATGGTGCGTCTCGGATTGGCAAGCGGCTTCCGCCGATACGAAGTGCCGGCCCTGGGCCTTATCCTCGCATTGCTCTTTATCTACCCGTTGGTCGGCGCGCCGACGGGATTCGCCGCGACGTTGGTTATGACGGTAATGATCGCTGGACGAGCCGGTGTGTTCGGTAAAGACATAGCGCAGCCCGACAGCCATCGCCTCCCGCAATTGCAGGCGTGATACGCATGGCAATGACGACAACGACATTCGGCAGCGAAGACGACTCCGGAGTTCCTCGAATTCTTGTATCGGTTTGTTTCGCCTTGTGCGTGATGAATGCGTTTTCGCTCGCTGTGTCGGCGCTATCCGGCCAGTGGATTCTCGATTCCGCAGGGCTCGGAATTCCGACCGATTTCGCTAATGTCTATGCCGCCGGAAAGCTTGTTCTCGACGGCCATGCTGCGGTTGCTTACGACTGGGATTCGCACAAGCTCGTCGAGGAAGCTGTTCTCGGACAGAAATTCGACGGTTATTTCGGCTGGCACTATCCGCCGCCGTTCCTCTTCGTCGCGGCGGTACTGGCCAAGCTGCCTTATACTGCTGCTTTCGCGGGCTGGATGGCGCTCAGTTTCACTCCGTATCTGCTGATGGTTCGCGCGCTGACAAACCATCGCATCGGCTGGCTGATCGCATGCGCGTTTCCGGTGGCAATGGTCAACGCCATGATCGGCCAGAACGGATTTCTCACCGCCTCGCTGATCGGCGGCACTTTGTATCTGATGCCGAAGCGGCCGTTGCTCGCAGGCGTTTGTCTCGGTCTGCTGACTTATAAGCCGCAATATGGATTGCTGTTTCCGCTGGTGCTGATCGCGGGCGGCTATTGGCGCATGTTTTTTTCAGCCGCCGTCACTACGATCGTTCTTGCCGCGATTTCATGGCTCGCTTTTGGGACCGAAACGTGGCTCGCATTCTTTCATTGGCTGCCGCGCGCCTCGCAGGCATTTCTATCCGACGGCTTCGCTGAGTTCGGAAAGATGCAGAGCGCGCTGTCGCTGACGCGTTTTCTCGGCGGCGGCGACAAACTGGCATGGGCACTTCAGTGGAGCGTCACCGGCACCGCCGCTTTTGCGCTCGTTCTGCTGTGGCGAAGCAAAATTTCTTACAATCTAAAGGCCGCCGCGCTGGCGGCCGGAACGCTGCTGGCGACGCCATATCTCTATCTCTACGACATGGTCGTTCTTGTCATTCCGATCTGTCTCATCGTCCGCATGGGTCTTGAAGACGGCTTCCGAAATCATGAATTGCCCGCACTCGGCGTCGCCATCGCGCTGCTCGTTTCGTTCCAATTCGTCGTCGCGCCTGTCGGATTCATCGCGACATTGATCGTCGCGTCGCTCATCGCGCGCCGTGTCATCGCATCGTGGAACCAGGACAGCCACGTAGTCGCGATGTCTGTTATCAATCGCTAGCTATTTGTTGCGTTGCGAATTTTCATTTCGCCGAACCAAAATCCTTGTCTCTCGTTTTGAATTGTTGTTCAGTTCTTTCGGGAGATAAACGCCGTCAATGGTTTACAGGCGAACTCATCAGGTCGTGAAGCGGCTCGCCGCTCGCCGCACAGCGATCCTCAATGCCGCGCGAGACGCGGCCGCCGATGGCGGAATGGCGGCGGTTCAGATCGCGCCGGTCGCAACGCGGGCGAATGTCGCTGCGGGCACCGTGTATCGCTACTTTCCGTCAAAGGCTGAGCTGATTTCCGAATTGATCGCGGATGTTTCGCGAGCGGAGTTGGCGGCGATCCGCCGCGCCGCCGACGCTGCGCCCGGGCCTTCATCCGCTTTGGCAGCGGCAGTGACGACCGTTGCTGTGCATGTCGTATCGAATCGCAAACTCGCATGGGGCATTCTTGCTGAGCCTGTCGATGTCGATGTGACCGAGTCGCGGATGGCGAGCCGCCGCGAGATCGCCGCCGAAATGGAATTGCGGATCGATGCGGCGATGCGCGCCGGCCATTTGCCGACACAGGACACCGCTTTGGCGGCGACTGCGCTGATCGGAGCACTGCATGAATCTCTCGTCGGTCCGCTCGCGCCCGGAGACCTTGACGACCCCATCAAGTTGCGCGACGCCGTGCAGACGATCACGCTATTTGCGCTGCGCGCCGTGGGTGTGCTGGATGCGCGGGCCCGCGGCCTCGTAGTCCAGGCCGTCATGCCGGCCCTTCCGGCCAAACGGGAGATGAGCGCGCTCGCAGGCTGAGTCGCGTTCAGGAGACGTTCTATGACAATTATGATGCCGGAAGCGGATCAGGCGACATTGGATCGCCGCGACGAGATCGTTGCGGCGCTGCGCAGAATCGTTCCGGGCGAGGGCGTTATTTCCAGCGAGCGGGAAATGCAGCCGTATGAATCCGACGCGCTGACTGCCTATCGCCAGCCGCCGATGGTCGTCGTGCTTCCCGACACGACGGAGCAGGTCTCGAAGGTTTTGAAATATTGCTACGACAATAAAATTAAAGTCGTGCCGCGCGGCTCCGGCACATCGCTGTCAGGCGGCGCGTTGCCGCTGAAAGATGGTGTGTTGCTCGGGCTCGGCAAGTTCAAACGCGTCCGCGAGATCGATTTCGATAATCGTGTCGCTGTTGTCGAACCCGGCGTCACCAATCTCGCTATCAGTCAGGCGGTTGCGCACGAAGGTTTTTACTACGCGCCCGATCCGTCATCGCAGATCGCCTGCTCGATCGGCGGCAATATCGCGGAGAATTCCGGCGGCGTTCACAGCCTGAAGTATGGTCTGACCACCAACAATGTGCTCGGCTGCGAGTTCGTGCTTATTACCGGCGAAATCCTGCGTATCGGCGGCAAAGCGCCCGAAAGCGATGGCTACGATGTGATGGGAATCATCACGGGCTCTGAAGGCCTCTTGGGCGTCGTGACCGAAGTGACGGTGCGCATTTTGAAAAAGCCGGAGACGGCGCGCGCGCTGATGGTCGGTTTCGCGCAGATCGAGGCGGCCGGGCAATGCGTTGCCGATATTATCGGTGCCGGCATCATTCCCGGCGGCATGGAGATGATGGACAAGAACGCCATTCATGCCGCCGAAGCCTTCGTTCACGCAGGTTATCCGCTCGATGTCGAAGCACTCCTTATTATCGAACTCGACGGTCCGAGCGTCGAAGTCGATGAACTGATCGGACGCGTCGAGAAAATCGCTCTCAATTGCGGATCGACGACGTGTCAGATCTCGAATTCAGAGCAGGAGCGGCTACTGTTCTGGGCCGGTCGCAAAGCTGCATTTCCTGCGGTGGGACGCATGTCGCCCGACTATCTGTGTATGGACGGCACGATTCCGCGCGGCAAATTGCCTGCGGTGCTCGCTCGCATTCGCGACCTCTCGGAAAAATACGGCCTGCGCGTCGCCAACGTGTTCCATGCCGGCGACGGCAATCTGCATCCGCTCATTCTTTACGATGCGAATATCCCTGAGGAGATGGATAAAGCCGAGGCGTTCGGCGCCGACATTCTCCGTGCCTGCGTCGAGATGGGAGGAGTGCTCACCGGCGAACACGGCGTCGGCGTCGAGAAGCGCGACCTGATGCCAGAAATGTTCAGCGATATCGATCTTGCGCAGCAGCAGCGCCTGAAATGCGCGTTCGATACGCAGGGCCTGCTTAACCCGGGGAAGGTTTTCCCGACGCTGCATCGCTGCGCGGAACTCGGCCGGGTCCATGTTCATCATGGCAAACTGGCCTTTCCCGACATTCCGCGTTTTTGATCGGCTTTCGTCGTGGACACACTCAAGGTACGTGACGCAAAGGACGTGGAGCAGGCGGTGCGCGATGCACTCGCCGCCGAGCAGCCGCTCGAGATCATCGGACATGGCACAAAGCGCGCGATCGGCTTGCCGATGGCAACCAATGCGGTGCTGGATCTGTCGGCACTCAATGCCGTGACGCTCTACGAGCCGAACGAGTTGGTGATCACGCTTCAGGCCGGCGCGCCGATGGCGGACGTGCTGTCGCTGATCGATTCGAAAAATCAGGAATTTGCTTTCGAGCCGATGGATACCTCCGTTCTGCTTGGAACGCCGCGCGCTGCGGGCACAATTGGCGGGACGGTCTCGGCGGGGCTCGCCGGTCCGCGCCGCATCAAGCAGGGCGGCGCGCGCGATCATCTTTTGGGTTTTCACGGTGTTTCCGGCTTTGGCGATTCGTTCAAGGCGGGCGGCCGCGTTGTGAAGAATGTCACCGGTTACGATCTCTCCAAGTTGATCGCGGGATCGTGGGGCACGTTGTCCGTGATGACCGAAATGACACTGAAAGTGATGCCGAAAGCCGAACGCGAGCGAACGCTGATGCTCCACGGCCTCGATGACGTCACCGCGGGCCGCGCGATGACCGCCGCGCTCGGATCGTCATTCGATGTTTCCGCAGCATCCCATCTTCCGGCATCGAAGCATCGCGGCTCTGTCGGTGCATTCGCGAATGTCGGCTCGCCGGAGAAAAGCGTTACGCTGATCCGGTTAGAGGGCATCGGCGCATCGGTGATCGATCGCGCCAAGTCTCTTGGCAATGCGTTGTCACCGTTCGGTCAAGTCAGCATGATCGAAGACGCAGAATCCAAGCGCGCTTGGGCTGCCATACGAGACGTCGAATTGTTCGCTGCGAATGGTCCTGTCGGTTCTTGGCCCGTGTGGCGGATCGTTTGTCCGCCTGCATCCGGCGGCGCGTTCGGTCAGGCCTTGGCGCGAGATACCGGCGGTGAAGTGACTTACGACTGGGGCGGCGGTCTGATCTGGGCGGCGCTCCCGCCGGCATCCGATGCGCACGCCAGAATGTTGCGTGAGCGGCTGAACGGCATCGGCGGACATGCGATGCTTCTGCGGGCGAGTGAGCAAATACGCGGTGCGGTACCGGTGTTTCATCCGCAGCAGCAGGGCATAGCTGCCTTGGGCAAGCGCGTGAAAGCGAGCTTCGACCCGAAAAACATTCTCAATCGTGGCCGGATGGTGCGCGCATGAAGACGGAATTTTCCCTCGCGCAATTGGCCGATCCCGACATTCAGGAAGCGGACAAGATTTTGCGCAAGTGCGTTCACTGCGGCTTCTGCACGGCAACGTGCCCGACCTACGTGCTGCTTGGGGATGAACTCGATAGCCCGCGCGGGCGCATCTATCTCATCAAGGACATGCTCGAAAACGACCGGGCTCCGACCGAAGATGTCGTCAAGCACATTGATCGATGCCTGTCGTGCCTCGCCTGCATGACCACGTGTCCATCCGGCGTGAACTACATGCACCTTGTCGATCAGGGCCGCGTCAAGATCGAGAAGGAATACCGCCGCCCGCCGCTGGAACGGCTGCTGCGTGCAGTTCTCGCGCGCGTTTTGCCGAACCCTGCGCTGTTTCGGATAAGCATGATTGCCGCGCGCTTCGCAAAACCGTTTTCGGCGCTCTTGCCAAAGTCTTCTCCGGGACGGGTCTCACCGACTTTTTTCGATCGCCTGCGGGCCATGCTGACGCTGGCACCCGCGTCGTTGCCGGAAAAAGGCCCGGCCGGCGGGGGATCGTTCGCTGCTGAAGGCCAGCGGCGGGGACGGGTGGCTCTCCTTCAAGGCTGCGCGCAGCAGGTCTTGTCGCCAAGTATCAACGGCGCTGCGATACGTTTCCTCACGCGGTACGGTATCGAGGTGGTGCTGGTCGCCGATGAGCAATGCTGCGGTTCGCTGACGCATCATATGGGGCTCGACGATGACGCGCTCGCGCGCGCCAAGGCCAATATTGACGTATGGATCAGTGAAGCGGACCGGAACGGTCTCGACGCCATCCTCGTCACGACCTCCGGCTGCGGCACGACCATCAAGGATTACGGCTACATGCTGCGGGAAGACCGCGACTATGCCGCAAAAGCCATGCGCGTATCGGCGCTTGCGAAGGATGTGACCGAATTTATCGGCGGCCTGAATATCGCATGGCCATCGCAACGTACCGATCTCGTCGTCGCTTATCACTCCGCATGCTCGCTACAGCACGGGCAGAAAATCACACAGCTTCCGAAAGAATTGCTTTCCAAGAGCGGTTTCGTGGTGAAAGATGTACCTGAGAGTCATCTGTGTTGCGGTTCGGCGGGAACATACAACATCCTCCAGCCCGACATTGCGATGAGATTGCGCGAACGAAAGATCGCCAACATCGCATCGACCAGACCGGACATTGTTGCCGCAGGCAACATCGGGTGCATGGTGCAGATCGGCTTGGGATCGAACGGTGATGGAAGGTCATTTCCTGTTGCGCATACGGTCGAGCTTCTTGACTGGGTGACAGGCGGGCCGTCTCCGGCGTCGTTCAAAGAATCGATGAAGAGCCCCCGCGTCGGGAGTGCTTGACCGCCGGCAAATTTCTCCCGGCGGAAAAATGGAGGACAGTGATGGCCAAGCGTAAGAAGAAGAAAGCGAAGAAAAGCAAAAAAATGAAGAAGTCGATGACGAAGAAGAAAAAGGTCGCCAAGAAATCGAAGAAGGCCAAGAAGTCGGCAAAGAAGAGGTCGGCGAAAAAATCGGCCAAGAAGTCGGCGAAGAAATCTTCGAAGAAGAGATCTGCCAAAAAGGCCAAGAAGTCGGCCAAAAAGAAGAGTGCTGCCAAACCGGCGCCGAAGCCTGCTGCACCTGCGCCGGCTCCGAGCACGAGCTGGCTCAATCCGGCCCAGCGCGACCCTTCGCCGGCGCCAAGCTGGTCGTCCAGCTTCGGGTCCGGCAACAAGGATGGCAGCAACTGACCGGAAACGTCCGCCAAAATCAGACCGCGCAAGGTAGAAAGACCGCAGCATTGCTGCGGTCTTTTTCGTTTTTGACAGTTTTGACCGGTCCAGATTCGCGAATCGCCGTCCTTTCAGCATCCGGCCTCCGAAGGACGGCTCCAAATCGTCAGCAGACGATTTGCCCTGTAAAAACTACGTAGATTTTTGGCCTGAAAAGCTCAAATGCGGCAAGATTCTGTTGTCTGAATGCCACACCGCGGCAGAACATCGCCCCGAATCGCCAAAACGCCTAAAAAGGCGGCATTTGCTTGGGTTTTTTGCTTCACCGGAACGACACGGCACAGCAAATTGTGGCCACGAAATCAATTCGCGCAGTCGGTTTTCGCTTGTCATCCCGACCTTCGGCAATCGGACTGGAAATTAAACGATGATGGGGATCGTCATGAAGAAAGTAAGTTTGTCTGTCGCAGCACTCGTTGCGATGGGTCTGACCACGGGGGCTGCTTCGGCTGCCGACCTGCCTGCAAAGGTTTACAAAAAAGCTCCGGTGGTTGCCGCAGTCGATCCGTGGGATATCGCTTTTGGCTCGGCCATCATGAGCGATTACATCTTCCGCGGTGTCACGCAGTCGAACCACAAGCCATCGGTGACTGCCTATTTCGAGCCGCGCTACAACGTCAATCCGAACCTCCAGCTCTATGTCGGTTCGTCGTTCGAGAGCATCTCGTTCGCCAACCGCGCAGCTGCTGAAGTCGATATCTACGGCGGTATCCGCCCGACCTTCGGTCCGGTTGCCTTCGACTTCGGTGTCTGGGGCTACCTGTATCCGGGTGGGCAGTGCTTCGGCACCGCAGCCAACACCACCAATCTTGAGTGTATCGCTCGCGGCGCGATTCCGTTCAACGGCAACGTGATGAAGAAAGACGTCAGCTTCTACGAAGTGTACGGCAAGGTGAACTACACCTTTAACGACTACTTCGCGATGGGCGGCAACGTCTTCTACTCGCCGAACTTCCTGAACACCGGCGCTGACGGCACCTACGCTTCGGTCACGGCAAAGGTCACCGCTCCGTCGGGCATGATGCCTGCCGGTCTCGGCGCTTACGTGTCGGGTGAATTCGGTCGCCAGTGGCTCGGAACCTCGGACGGCTTCTACGGCATTACGGGCGTTCCCGCAGGTCCGGGCATCAAGTATGCCGACTACAACACCTGGAACGTCGGCGTGGGCTTCACCTACAAGGTGTTCACCCTCGACCTGCGTTACTCGGACACCGACCTGAGCAAGGGCAACTGTAACGCCTTCACCAGCGACTTCACCGCGTCGCAGGTCGGCTTCGCCACCCCGATCAATCCGGGCGGCTTCGGCTCCAACTGGTGCGGGGCAGCGTTCATCGCCAAGCTCTCGGCTGACCTGACCGCAATGACCAACCTGAAGTAATCGGTTACTTCTCACATCAGGGGCGGCAGAGAAATCTGCCGCCCTTTTTGTTTGTCCAATGGCCGGTCTGGTTCACGCATCGCAATCCGGTCGCATCGCTGGCCGTCGGCAGGTCTTTGCGCCGGAGCGGAGCCGTGGCGTGGTCGCTCTAGAGCTGCTTGCTTTCGGTCCGGTCGCCGATTGCGAATTTGTTGCCCGAACGGACAAGCCCAACCTGCCGCTGATGAAACGCGCCAAGCGTATTGCGATGTCCGATTGAGATGATCGTCGTGCCCGGAAGTTTCTCCATGATGAGCCGGTAAAGCAGGGCTTCGGAGGGCTCATCAAGCGAAGCGGTCGCCTCGTCCAGAAAGAGGTACTGCGGAGCCTGAAGAAGCGCCCGCGCGATGCCCAGCCGCTGCTGCTCGCCAAGCGACAGGGTCCGATTCCAGTGGCCGTCTTCGTCGAGCCTCGTTGCGAGCGCCGGAAGCCCGACCTGCTGAAAGGCTTCACGCAGTTTCTCGGCTGGGAAAGATCCGTCCTGGGCTGGATAGGAAACCGCTGCCGACAGTTTCCCGACCGGGAAATACGGACGTTGCGGCAGTATCATCACCTTGGCTTCCGCCGGAATCTGGACGGCGCCGCTTCCGAACGGCCAGATACCCGCAATTGCGCGCAGCAGTGTCGATTTGCCGGCTCCGGACGGCCCTGTAACGAGCGTGCGCTCGCCCGATTTGAGGGTGAGGCCGGAAACCTGAAGCAAAGCATTGCCATTGGGCAGGCGGATAGCAAGATTTTCGAGCTTGATCGCGTTGTCAGGTAGGCCGCGAGCAACCTGAATTGTCGCCGGGTCAGCGGCCAATACTTTTGCGTGCAAAATACCGGCTTCAAATCCGTCGAGGCGCGCGACCACGGCCTGCCACTCCGCGAGCTGGCGATATACGGAGATAAAGAACGACAGCGCACCCTGAACGCTGCCAAAAGCAGATGCCGTCTGCATCATGCCGCCAAGCTGAATTTTCCCGGCGAAGTAAGCCGGCGCGACCAAAACGTAAGGAAAAATGACCGACGCCTGCGAATAGGTGGAGGTGAATGCGGTGATCTTCTTGGTCCGGCTCATGATGGCGAGCCAGTTCTCGACGACCATCCCGAAACGCGTCAGCAGACGATTGCGCTCCGCGGTTTCGCCATTCAGTAGGGCGATCTGTTCCGAATTCTCCCGCACCCGAACCAGATTGAAGCGGAAATCGGCTTCGTACTTTTGCTGACGGAAATCGATGCCGACCAGCGGCCAGCCGATGACATGCGTCAGCCATGTGCCGAGCACGGAATAGATGAGCGCCCCCCACACCATGTAGCCCGGAAAGTCGATATCCCTGCCGAACATGTGCAGCGGGGCTTCGTTGGAGAGCGTCCACAAAATCACGATGAAAGAAAACAGGGTGACGACCGAGCTCAGCAGTCCGATGCCGATCTCCAATGTCCGCTGGACATACAGCTTGACGTCGTCGGTGATGCGCTGGTCGGGGTTATCCGCCGCGTCGCCCAGCAATTGCATCCGATAGTGGTTGGCGTGATCGAGCCAGTCCGTGAGATAGCGCGTCGTCATCCACGATCGCCAGCGGATCTGAAGCCACTGGTTGAGATAGAGCTGGTAGACGGCAATCGCGATGTAGATCATCGCAAGAACCGTGAAATAGCTGATCTCGTAAACGAAGTTGTCCCAGTTGCGCTCCTGGAGTGCGTTGTAGAACCGATTGTTCCAGGAATTCAGCAGCACGGTGATCGCAACCGAACCGAGTTCGAGCGCGATGACGGCGGCCAACAATCCTCCGCCGGCCCATTTATCGCTCGAGCGAAAGTAGGGAATGGAAATGCGCCATACGGCCGCAATCGTTGAGCCGATACCGTTCACAGAATTTTTCTCCGGAGAGGTGGCTGCAAAGCACTGAAAAGGCTAAGCAATCGAGACATTAGACTAAAGTCGTAAATCGGCAGAGGCGCGACATCTTGTCCCGACTCCCTGCTTCACCCTAGCATGACGTGAGGCGAAGGGCCGGGGGGTTCATCTCCATCGCAAGGTTGTGAGCGGATTTCCGTGTGCGGAAACGCTCGACGCCGTTTCGAAAAGACATCCCTCGACCACGCAGACGCTGGCCAACCACGCTCTGGCCGGTGTTCACAACTATAACGTGGGGGAGAAACGTCCATGTGGAATCAAATCTATAATCCGCTTGGCAGTGCTGCGCTATCGACGATTGCCGCAGCCTTGCCAGTTGTCACCCTGCTGGTTCTGATTGCGAGCGGCAAGGTGAAGGCGCATCTCGCGGCCATCATCGCTCTGATCGTCGCCAACATCATCACCATCTTCGTCTTCACAATGCCGGCCGACATGTCGATCCGCGCGTCGCTGCTCGGCGTCGTCGTCGGATTCTTCCCGATCGGCTGGATCGTTCTCAACGTCATCTTCCTCTACCGGATCACGGTCGAGACGGGACGGTTTGAACTGTTGCAGCGCGCGATTGGCGGCGTCACCACCGACCGTCGCTTGCAGCTGCTTCTGATCGCTTTTGCCTTCGGCGCGTTCTTCGAGGGCGCTTCGGGCTTCGGCACACCGGTGGCCATCACCGGTGCCGTGCTGATCGGCCTCGGCTTCTCGCCGCTCGCTGCTTCGGGTCTCTCGCTGATCGCAAACACCGCACCCGTGGCTTACGGCGCGCTCGGCACCCCGATCCAGGGCCTTGCGTCTGTGACCGGTCTCGATCCGTACATTCTGGGCGCAATGGTCGGACGTCAGCTGCCATTCTTCTCGCTGATCGTCCCATTCTGGCTGATCTGGGCCTTCGCGGGCTGGCGCGGCATGATGGCGATCTGGCCGGCAATTCTTGTCACGGGCGTTTCGTTCGCGGTTCCGCAATTCGTGATCTCGAACTACATCAACCCCTGGATCGTCGACATCGGCGCATCGCTGATTTCGATGGGCTGCCTGATCCTCTTCCTCAAAGTCTGGCAGCCGAAGGAGCTTTGGACCTCGCCGGCCCTTCGTGGAAACGATGAATCTGCTTCGACCATGAAGCCGGTCAAGGCGATGAACAAAACGCCGCTGACTCAAGGCCAGCTGTGGAGTGCGTTGCTCCCCTGGATCATCGTCTGCGTCGTCATGCTGATCTGGGGTAACGGTTCGTTCAAGACGTGGGCGAACTCCATCTTCACCTGGAACTATCCGGTTCCCGGTCTGCACAACATGATCAACAAGATGCCGCCGGTGGCTGCCAAGCCGACGCCGGAGGGCGCGGTGTTTGCGTTCACCTACCTGTCCTTCACCGGAACAGGCATGCTGATCGCAGCCATCATCTCCGGCTTCCTGATGGGCTTCTCGCCGGCGAAGCTGATTGGCGAATATGGCCGCACCATCAAGGTGTGCGCGATCTCGCTGATTACGATCTCGGCGATGCTCGCGATCGGTACCCTGACGCGTTTGTCGGGTGTTGACGCAACGCTGGGTCTCGCATTCGCGGCGACCGGCGTGTTGTATCCGTTCTTCGGTACCTTGCTCGGCTGGTTGGGCGTGGCGTTGACAGGTTCGGACACCGCTTCGAACGTGCTGTTCGGCAACTTGCAGAAGATCACATCGGAGCAGTTGGGTCTGTCGCCGATCCTGATGGCCGCAGCGAACTCGTCGGGCGGCGTCATGGGCAAGATGATCGACGCCCAGTCGATCGTCGTCGCCTCGACTGCGACAAACTGGTACGGCCACGAAGGCTCGATCCTGCGCTACGTCTTCTGGCACTCCATCGTGCTGGCGTGCTTGGTCGGCGTGCTTGTGACCTTGCAGGCCTACGTCTATCCGTTCACGGCGCTGGTTCTGAAATAACCTTCGCTGGGACGACGCTATCGCGAATCCCCGCAGCGCAAGCCGCGGGGATTTCGTTTGTGAGCTTAGTTTTCGTCCTGACCTGCTGGTGTTTTGCAAGATTTAAGTCTAGAAACCCGCGCGGCGAAAACTCCAGGACATTCCGGCAATGACAATTCTGCGACACACTGCGTTTGCTATCGCTCTCGGCGCGACGATCTTCGGATTGGCGACGGCACAGGCGGCGAGCGAATTTCCGTTCGGGATGGAAATGACGCTGGATGCCGCTCCGCAGCCCGGCTCGAAGAAAATTCCAACGCTTGAGATTGGCGAAAGCGGCGAGGCCGTTCTCGATCTGTGGTGCAAGTCCGGCAAGGGACAGTTTTCCGTCGCCAACGAAACCGTGATCTTCGTTCCCGGCGCGATGTCGGACCGCGACTGTACGCCAACACGTGCCCAGGCCGACGATGCGCTTGTCGCCACGTTGAGCGATGCGGCGACATGGCGGCGTCAGGGTGATTTCGTATCGTTTATCGGCGCCAAGACTTTGCGATTCCGGTTGCTGACGAACTGACGGCTGTCATCGTCCGCGCAAAATCATATCGGCACATGCGCCGGCGGATTGAATCGCCCCGGTATAGCCGCCGAATCCCGTAGCTGCGGATGCGATATAGAGACCGGGTATGCCGGTTGCAGGTGAACGCCTGAGCATCTCGATCATCGAATGCGGCGGCGTCGGCGCGAACCCGTAGACCGCGCCTTCCGGCGTTCCGAGATATTGCCGGACTGACAGCGCGGTATTGAAGGACGACGCAACGACGGATGCCGCCAATCCCGGATAATGTCTGTCGAGATGTGTAACCAGCGCATCCTGCCACCGCGCTCGCTTTGCGCGATACGCGTCCTGATCTGTGTCGCTCCAGTTCGACAATGAATCCGTTCCGACCACGGACAGCACATAAGGCGGCGCGGGAACTCCGGAATCGATGGCTGCATAATTGACGATGGCGAGCGGCGGCATGCGGCCAGCCGGTTCGCCACTCATCAATAGTGTGCCTTGAGCGTAGTCGTTGAGAGATTTCATCCAGTCGGGCAGCAACTGCGTCGAATAACTCTTGATGCCGAACTCCGCCGGATTTTTTGTCAGTCCCAGCGTCAGCGAGAACAGTGAAATCGACGGTGTGCGGTCAGCGAAGGACGCCCGCAATTTTTCGGCTGCCTTATCTTGCAACAAGGAAGCCAAGATTTCCGGCGCGGCATTTCCGACAATGCAATCGGCTTCCACCGTTTGCGGATCGCTGCCGTCCTTGGCGGTGTGCGTTAGCCCGCTAACCCCTCCGTTTGCATCGACGGCGATGGCGCTCGCGACGCGCCGTAGCAGAACGCTGCTTCCGGGAGATTTGATGACGACGCGTGCAAGCGAACTGGAAAGCCGCTGCGATCCTCCCTGAATGTAGCGTCCTCCGCTGAGCAGATAGCTTCCTTGCGCGACAGCGAAAAACACCCACCACATCGCCAATGGATCGTCGTGATAGTAGGAGAGGTTAGCCGCGATCGCCGACTTCAACGCTTCGTTGCTTCCGAACGTGGCGTCGAGTTTTTGAGCGAGTGTCAGATTCCAGTCGCGGACCGCAGGTAAAATATCGCGCAGCGCGCCGAGCATCTGCGCGGGACTGCGGAGAACCTGCGCCCCCCGCGAAAAGATACTTGCAGCGGACGAAATCCGCTCCATTTCGCCAAGCAGCTGATCGATGCCGTCGCGCGCCTCGGGAAAGCGATCCGTCAATGTTCTGCGCGCGGCGGGAAAGTCGTCGAGCAGCATCAGCGATTTTCCGACCGGGCCTCCGCGAACTTCGTAAAAGGCGCCGCTCGGAATCCATTTGACTGCATCGAGAACACCGGCGCGCGTGAGAGGATCGTGCTTGGGGTCGCGAGGATCGCGGGGATCGCTCGTTTCATGCAGCGAGCCTTCGACAAACAGGTCCCCGACTTTGTAGCTCGATGCCGCTCCGCCGACCGAGTTGCTCTTCTCGATGACAAGCACCTTGCGCCCGGCGCGCGCCAGGATCGCGCCGGTGGTCAGGCCGCCGAGACCCGAGCCGATGATGGCAACATCGAATTTCGCCATTTGTCATCGAACTCCGCGATGACAAAAAATCGGATGGTGCGCTACTTCCATGCCGCCTTATCCGTATCCCAGCGTTGCCCTTTCAATTCCGATGCCAGCGCCTTGATGAGGCTGTCGTCATCGCTGAAGGTGCTTTCCTCTTCGTTGCCTGCATTGTCGGCGAATTGCAGATGCGGCCCGCTCGATTCGTCCGCGGTTTTGCTTGAAGGGGTGCCGACCCACACGATCATGCGCTCGCTCGCGCCGGGTTTTCCCGGCCCGACCAGCGCCGTCATCTCGATCGTTTCGACAAGATCGAGAGCGGGTACCGATTGGCTGGCACGTTTGACCGAGAAAGTAACTTCGCCGGTCGTTTCGTTCCATTTCGACGTTGCGGGTTTCCCCGACATCGACTTCGCAACAGCCGAGGACAAGGCGGCTGCAAACTTCTCCTTGTCGAATTTGCCCGCGCTGCTCCAGTCGCTGGCCGCGAACCGGACCGCGCGCTCCATGTCATAGGTGCCGCTGGTCCAGCCCGTCGCAACGACGCCGGGCGCTGCTTTCAGTTTGGCAGTCAACGCAGGCGCACGCATTGGATCGACGATGAGCCGCAACACCTGCTGGCCCGTGCGAAGCGCGTTACAATCGGTCGCAATGGAATCGAGCGCGATCTGCACGTTTTCGCTTCTGAGGCTTTTAACGAGATCGATGAAACCTTCGCGCTTGACGCGTATGCCAATGGATTGCGGCGACACCTGCGTGAAATCCTTCGGAGCCTCGACAAGATCGTCATCGACAACCTGCGTCTGCTGAAATTCCTTTTCACCGATGTCTGTATTGTCCGGCGATGAGACCAGCGAAGCATTTCCGCCGACGGTGATCTTGCCGTCGAACGCAATAGCCTGCTTGACTTGTTTGCGGGTGAGACTGACCGAGACAGGAGCCTTGCTCTCCATCGTTTGCCCGTTGCCGATGAGTTTGTCGCCGTCCGGCTTGAGTTCGACGACGAAGCGGTCCTTGCGATCCGAGGACGCGCTCACCGAGTAGCAGGCATCGATAACGGCCGAGGTGACTTTGCCGCCCTGCCGCGTTTCCTTGATGAAGGATTCGACCGGCAGATCGCCCAGAATGTCGCCCAATGTCGCGAAGTAGCGAACATCGGTTGAATCCGCTGAGGTCTTCGGTTGTGCCTTGGCGGAATCTTTCGCACCTTGCGCATCTGCCTGCAAGCAAAGAAGCGCGCCGAGCAATGCAGCGGGAAGACTGTATTTCAGATTGAACATGATTTGATCCTGTCCCGTGAGTCGCCGATTTGCAGGCGGCGGCACAATCTCAAAAGCGGCGGCGATTGTCGCGGCAATTCGTTGCCGACCATGGGGATGATGTTCAGGATTTTGATTGTGCGAGTTTGGTCTGCAAATTCTGCCGATAAGTACCGCCAGAGAAATCGACCGTGTCCTTAGCAATCGTACTCAGGGAGTGCTAATGATGGGCCGGAGATATGGCGTGCCGTTCATCCTGTCAAGCAAGCCCTTAAGGCCTTGGTGAGGCCAATATAGGATGCTTAGGAAACCATTGAGGGCCGTGGGCGTATTTGTTGGGACCCAAAAAAAGATCGCAGTTCGACGTCCGCTTGTCGTTGGGATGAGCGGCTTCAGGAATGTTGCCGGGAGTAATCATGTTCAGCACCATCGAGCGACCCAGCCCGATCGCCACAGCCAATCTGATTGTGGCTGTCGTTCTCTCAGGATTTCTCGGCGGCTGCGGCACGACGGGCGGGTTTGGCGGTTTCGGCGGTGGGAGTACGCAGACGGCGGCACCGGAGCCGGGAACGGGCCCGGAAATTCCTTCGACCATTCGTGCCGATGAAATCGTCGGACGCTGGGGCCTCGCTGCCTATCACAAGCCGGAGGATCGCGCGCGCACCGAAGCCGCAGCCAAGGGCCAGTGCAAGCAGCCTTATGTGATCGGCCAGGGCACAACCGGCGGCGTCATCATGCATCTGCCTGACGAGGCAACGCCGCAGGAATTGCGCCTGAAGGGTAGCCAGAGCGGAAAGAACTATATCGGTCCGGCGGGTCCGGCGGGAGGCGAGAAGGATCGCGAGATCGTTTCCTTCGACGGCCGCGTTTTGCAGACCCGCTTTATCGATCCGGATGCAAACAGCCGCTATGGAACGATGGTGTATGTCCGCTGCGCGCCGCGCGCTTAGTCGGATTTAATCGAACAGAGCGTCGATATCGTCCTGCGATGCATGGCCTGCGTCGTCGGCACCCTTCGGCCCGTTTAGCAGGCGAGCGTCGCCGACGCGGGTGTCCAGAATGGCCGGGGCGTGCTGGCGGATCGCATCCACACCGCCCCAGATATCCATCATGACGTTGATGTGGTGCTCGATGAACTTCATCGTCTGCATCACTTTGCCGATCCGCTGGCCGGTGAGGTCCTGAAAGTTACACGCCTCGAAGATGCCGACGACGCGTTCCTGAATTTCCTCACGCAGTTGTGCCTGCTGGTCGGCCGACGTGACTTTGCCAAGCGCGGTTGCGGCCTGATCGATGGCTTCCGCAGCTTCGAGGATTTGCTGGGTCGCTTCTTCGGTGCCGCCGACGACGGCGCCGAGTTCACCCGTCACTTTCGCCATCTCGTCGCCGTTGAAACTTTTGCCGTGCAGCGTTGCGATCTCCTGCTTCGTCCGATCGATGGCCTCGTGGATCAGATCGAGTTCGACCTTGAGCTTCTCGCACTGCTCGATCTGTGCGCGATATGTCTCCAAAAGAATTTTGGCGTCCGCCGACTGCTCGGCTGTCACGGCGTCCGTACTCGCAGCCGATTCGGCGCGATGAGGCGCCCCCATCTGCGCGCGAATGGCGCGCAATTCGCTGATGATTTCACGCTGAAAGGGAAGGATGTCGCCATCAAATCCGTCGAGCATCGGAAGTTCGCCGGCCTCGGCCTGAAACTCTTCAATGCGAAATCGCTTGCGTTGTACGGCCATCGAAGTCCCCAATCCCAAGATTGAGCCGTTGTAGCCAACGATTTTTAACGTGAGGTTCATGCGGCAAGCAGGCACCGCGCCGCGCCTGGCGCTCGAACACCAACGGTTAACCATGAGCCGCCCGCATTCATTCAAAATAAACGCTACCGACAACAAGACGGCGAGACTGACGACGTGGTGAATCCAAAACCCGTTTTCGTTTACCAAACCGATGCGATTTGAATCTTTAATAGTTCGCGTTCGGGCGCGCTGTTCGCGTGTCATCGACGAAACAGTACAGAGTACGTCGCATGAAAAAGATTCCATTCGCGCTCGTCGCCGGCGCATCGCTGTTCGGCGCAACCTCACTTACAGCCCTTGCCGAGGATACCGTGCCGCGCGATCCGCGCGTGATCTACGCACCGCAGCCGCCGGTTCCGATTCGGGTCGCGTATCAGGATCGCTCCAGCGGCATGGGCGGCGGCTTCATCGAGTTTCTGTTCAACGGCGGGCAATCATCCGCTGAGCCGCGCTATGAGCGCCAGCCTCTGCCGGAGCAGCGATCGCGCCGCGAGTTGCCGCAGATGGAGCCGCAGGAGGCAATGGCGCCGCGCGAGGAGTCCATCGAGCCAAGCCGTCCGGGTATGGACCCGAAATACCAGAAGCAGACGGTCGTTTACGATGGCAAGGAAGCGCCCGGCACCTTGGTGATCGATACGCCCAACAAATTTCTGTATCTCGTGCAGGCGAACGGCAAGGCGCTTCGCTACGGCATCGGCGTTGGCAAACCGGGGTTCACCTGGTCCGGCGTGAAGCAAATTTCGATGAAGAAGGAATGGCCGGATTGGACGCCGCCGGCGGAGATGCTCAAACGCCGGCCCGATCTTCCGCGTCATATGGAAGGCGGCCCGGAAAATCCGCTCGGCGCGCGCGCGATGTATCTCGGCACATCGCTCTATCGGATACACGGATCGAATGAGCCGTGGACCATCGGCACAAATGTCTCGTCGGGCTGCATCCGCATGCGCAATGAGGACGTGATCGATCTTTATGGCCGCGTTCCGGTCGGCACTAAAGTCGTCGTGATCTGATCTCAAGTTAATCAAAAAAGAACGGCCGCTGATTTCAGCGGCCGTTTTTGTTTTGTGACTTGTTAGGTGTCAGGCGTAGTCGGTATCGCCGCCGCCGTCGAAATCACCGCCATCGAAATCGCCGTCGTCGTCATCATCATCGAAGTCATTTGACGCATGATCGGTGAAACTCTGCCGCTGATCGTCACCGCCGTTTTTGCCGATGTCGTTGATGCCGGCATCGCGCGACAGCTTGTCCGAGGAATTGCCGCCCCATGGATTGCTGCCTGACCCGATCGACGACGCGTCGCCGAAGGTCTGCTGATGTCCGCCCATCAATCCGCGGATACTGTTCATCAGGATCGATCCGCCGATCACGCCCGCTGCCGCTGCGGCTGCCGTACCGAGGAACGATCCGCCACCGGATTGTGCGCCGTTGAAGCCATTACCAAAGCCTGCTCGTGAATCGCTTTGCCCGAGAACATTGCCGCTGTTCCAGACGGGTCCGCGCTGGCCGGTGTTCGGAACAGAACCTCGCGTCGATGGACCCAGAAGTGCATCGCGCATCGAATCGAGAAAGCCACCGGACGGCGCGGTGCCGCCACCCTCCAGTTCCTGAATGCGTGCATTTGCCCGCTTGAGAGCTTCATCCTGAACGAGCACGGTCTGCACCAGCGCGTAGCTCGCGTGCGGCGCTCGGCTCAAACCGTCCGCAATCGCACGCTCCGCGTCGGCCTCGCGCGGGGATGTTTCCAGCCGGGCGAGACGGTCGAACAGTTCGTCAACGAGTTGGCGTTCCTGCGGTGTCATGGCGTCCCTCCCTGTGCCGGCCGGATCGTTGGCGGCGGGACGAATGTGGGGCCGGATTGTGTCGGGTTAAGCCCCGGCGCGGATTAAATTTGGGAAAGCCAGGCCGCAGGTGCGACAAAACGACGTATCGGCGCGATCAACGCCGAGCGAGCGTTACATTATTCGCCGCAAGCATGGCGGCGAATTCGTTGGATACCAGATACGCGAATTCGCGTTCGCGCTGATGCGTCAGCGGATCGAGGCTCGCTAGAGTTTCATCGACGAATCCCGGATGGCACATCACCAGCCCGCCGTCGGGCAGACCGTCGAGAAATTTTTGCATCAGGGCGGCGAAGTCTGCCTTGTTTGAGAAATTGTAGGCGCCGGCGAAACCCGGATTGAAATTCAATCCCGCTTGCTTGGCTTTTTGACGAAAAGCCGCGCTCAATGCATCGAGCAACAGCGCCTTCGGGTTGTCGAGCCGGCGGGTAAGCGGCAATGATCGGCCGCATTGTCTGACCCACGCATTCGGCACGGCGTTTTTGACAGCCGCCAGAAATCCGTCGCGAACCTTCGGAAACAATTGAACGTGCTGATGACCGTCGACATAGTCCGGTGCGCGGCCGAACAACTCCTTGAAGGCCGCGATTTGCGCCAGCAATTCGGCTTCGATCATCTCGGAATCAAGTTGTCCGGCAAAACCTTTGCGCAAAAGTGGGCCGAGCGCGATGAATTGCCCACCATCGAGCGGTCTGAAGTGCATCGTCAATGGATGAAACGGAGCCGTGAGGGTTGCGTGCAGACCGATCGCACAATCAGGGTTTGCGGCAACGGATGATTTCAATGAATCAATTTCAGTACGATCAACCGCCGGGCCGACGACCATGACCGATGTTGCGTTGATGCGTTTGCAGTCGATCAGTTCGCGGATGGCGCGGTTGACGCCGGGGCTGATGCCGTAGTCGTCCGCGCACAGCCAGATGCGCCGCAAAGAAGCGCCGCTCATTCAGCGGCGGTCCGCGATGTAGTGTTTTCGGAAGTGCTCTCGGCTCGCTTCACGCTGTGTTCGGCGACAAAGTAAATCGGGCGCGCCTTCATCTCAGAGAGAATCTTGCCGATGTATTCGCCAACGACGCCGATCAGGATCAGCTGCACACCGCCGATGGTCATCATGCCGACGACGAGCGATGGATAGCCCGGAACGGATTTTCCGCTGACCACGGTTTCCCAGAGGATCGAAAGCCCGAATAGGAAAGCGACGAACGCAAGCAGGAGTCCAAGCAGGCTGGCGATTCGCAGTGGAGCAACCGAGAACGATGTCAGTCCTTCGATCGAGAGGCCAAGGAGTCGTCCGGGACTGAACGTCGTCACGCCATGCGCGCGTGATTCAGGCTCGTAATCGACACGGATCTGCTTGAACCCGATCCAGGTCGCCAGACCCTTGAAGAAACGGTTGCGTTCGGGAAGCTGCCGCAGTGCCGCCGCTGCACGCGGCGAGAGCAGGCGGAAATCGCCGGCATCTTCGGGAATTTTCTGGCGCGCGCCCCAGTTGATGAGAAAGTAAAAGCCTCGCACCGACACGCGCCGCAGAAACGGTTCATTGTCGCGGTGAGCCTTTGCCGTATAGACGACATCGTATCCGCCATCGATCCAGTGACCGACAAGCGTCTCGACCAATTCCGGTGCGTGCTGCCCGTCGCCGTCCATGAACAGCACCGCACCGAGGCGCGCATGATCGAGGCCGGCCATCAGGGCCGCCTCCTTGCCGAAATTGCGGGAAAGCGAAACGACCTGTACGTCCAGCGACGACGCCGGGAGACCGCGTGCGATGCTCAGCGTTGCGTCGGTGCTGCCATCGTCAACATAGACGACTTCGCAGCCGAGACCGTAGTGCTGCCTGAGACCGTCGGCGAGCTTGCAGAGGCGATCATGGAGACGGGCGAGTCCTGCTGCTTCGTTGAATGCCGGTACGACAATGGACAGGCCCTGCGCAGCGGGATTCCGCTTGTCACCTGACATTTCCGAAACATCGGCACCGAGCATCATCGATCAGAACTCACAGACCATCGTCACAATCATATGGCAACTGCCGCCGGCTTTGCCACCGGGATTGCAGCCTTACTTGCCCAGGAAGCGTTCCAGCCGCGCGAACAGCGGGTTGTCGCGGTCGAAAACATAGTCGAGGGAGGCGATCGAAACCGTCTCCGCGCCGCGATCGCGCAGAAAACTTCCCAGCGCATAGAGCTGTGCGGGCGGGCAGTGCAACGTCACCATCCCGGACGACGTCGGTCCGCCGAAGGGGGAGACCACGCCGAACTTGTTGTGCGCCTCGGTCAGAAGCTCGGCGTTGCAGCCGGCGAAACGGGTTCGCACTTCCTTGAACTTGCGGGCACGGCCGCTCGCTGCGACGTGATCGAGGATGACGCGCGCGGTTTCGCGGGCTTCCGGCGACCAGTCGGCGTCCCGCGAGGCAACGAGATTGGCGTGGCTGCGTAGAATCACGCCGTCGTCGAGCACCTTCAATCCGTTGGCGGCAAGCGTGGCACCTGTGGTCGTGATGTCCACGATCAGTTCAGCCGTTCCCGATGCCGGCGCACCTTCGGTGGCACCCGCGCTCTCCACGATCCGGTAATCGACGACGCCATGAGAAGCGAAGAAGTTGCGTGTCAGGTTGATGTATTTGGTCGCGACGCGCATGCGATGATTGTGCTGCGCGCGGAACGAGGTCGCGACATCGTCGAGATCCGCCATGGTGCGGACATCGATCCATGCCTGCGGCACTGCGACCACGACATTGGCGCTGCCAAAACCAAGACTTTCGATCAGCATCACGCGCTTGTCGGCATCGTGGATGCTTTCGCGGATCAAATCTTCGCCGGTGATGCCAAGATGGATTGCGCCGCGCGCGAGTTGCGCTGCGATCTCGCTTGCTGAAAGGTAAGCGATCTCGACATTGTCGAGGCCCGAGATGGTGCCGCGATAGTCGCGGGCGCCGCGCGGCTTCGCCAATGTAAGACCGGCGCGTGCAAAAAACGCATCGGCGTTTTCTTGCAGGCGGCCCTTCGATGGAACGGCAAGGACAAAAGGAGACGTCACGATGCGCCTCCCTGGTCCAGCGTTTCGGTCCAGATCGAAAAGCCTACGGCAGGGATCGGCGCGGCCGCACCCAAGCGCGACAGAAGGCCGTCATAGCGGCCGCCGCCGACAAGCGGCTCCGTTCCGTTGCCTTTGCGATGCAGTTCAAACTCAAAGCCGGTGTAATAGTCGAGCCCGCGTCCGAATGACGTTGAGAAACGAATGGATTTCGTATCGATGCCACGCGCGGCCATGAAGCCGGTGCGGTTTTCAAACTCATCGATTGCGGCGTTCAGGTTGAGCTTGGCGTCCGACGCCAAGGTTCGCAATTGCGCCGCTGCATCGTCCGGTTCGCCGGCGATGGCGAGGAATTTTTCGATCAACTGCAACGCATCGCGCGGCAATGCACCGCCCTTGAGCGTCGATTGTTCGAGAAAGCGGTCGGCGATCTCCGACACGGTGCGTCCGCCGACATTCGTTGTGCCCGCGATCGACATCAGGTCGGTGACAAGCGCCAGCGCAGCCTTGCGATCCGAACCCGCAAGCGCCGCAAGCACGCCTTCATATTCGTTGCGGGTCTTGCCTGTTTCCAGCGTCAGCCGCTCCAGATCCTGTGCAAGCGAAACCTTGCGATTGAAATCCTTGATGAGCCGCCGCTTCCATACTGGATAGAGATCGAGTGCCTCGATCAACGCGGCAAACAACGCAACGTCGCCGGTGCGGATATCGACGCCGGGAATTTCGTAAGCCGCCGTGGCTTCCAGACCGAGCGAAAGCATTTCGGCATCCGCCGCCGCGCGATCTTTCCGCCCGAATGACTCAACACCGGCCTGAATGAACTCGCTGGATTGTCCGCCGCGAAAACGAAACACCGGCCCCAGATAACAAAAGCCTGCGGGCTTGCCGGCCTGAGCCGAACGCAAATAATCCAGCGCCACCGGAATGGTGAGATCCGGGCGCAGACAAAGTTCGGCTCCGCTGGCATCGGTCGTCAGGTACAGGCTTTTGCGGATGTCTTCGCCTGAGAGATCGAGGAACGGTTCGGCGGGCTGAAGAATGGCCGGACGCGCCTGCGCGTAGCCGGCCTGCACAAAGGACGACAGCAAGCCGTCCGCCCGTGCGGCGGACCCTGACGCGGTTGCGGCACTGGCCTTGCTCATCTCGACTTCCATAAATGCTTGAAGCGGCAGTCCCTTAACACGGGATGGCGGCCACTTCGACGACGATCCGGAAAGTGGCTTAATGAGTGATATTCAGCTTTGCAACCGGAGCGTGTATTGGGCTTAACGCCAGTCGCCAAGGGCCGTCTGAACCAGGGCCATCGCCGCTACGGCCGCAGTATCCGCCCGCAGAATGCGCGGCCCAAGCGACAGGCGGATTGTCCTGGGAACTGCAAGCAGGGACGCCCGCTCGGCCTCTGAAAAGCCGCCCTCAGGTCCAATCAGGACATCGATTCCATCGCCTTTCACCGCAGAGGCAGTAAGGGACGCAATCGGGTCGTGAAGCGATGCGTCCTCATCGCAAAACACCAGCGTCCGCCCGGCGTCGCGGCTTTCCAGCCAACGGCCGATCGTCAACGGCTCGTGAACCACCGCGAGGCTCAGGATTCCGCATTGCTCGGCAGCTTCGATCACGTTGGCGCGCATCCGTTCGATGTTTACGCGCGCGGTCTGTGTGTGCTGTGTTGTCACCGGCCACAGCGCCGCCGCTCCCATCTCCACCGCCTTCTGAACCATGTAATCCAGCCGCGCATGCTTTAGCGGGGCGAAAACATAATCGATGTTGGGGAGCTGGTCTTGCGGACGGGTCTGACGGACGATTTCCGCGCGGTCCGGCCGTTTTCGTCCGGCCAAGGTCGCTTCCCATTCGCCGTCTTGTCCGTTGAAAACGAGCGCAGTGTCTCCGGCCGTCAATCTGAGAACATTGCCGAGATAATTGGTCTGATCGCGATCGAGCGCGATGCCTGCCCCCGCCGATAGCGGCGCGCCGACATACAGCCGAGGGTGGCGCGCGTCGAATTTCGGCATGAAGGCTCCTTTGCGGTAGCGTTCTAGCGTAGCGGAAACGGCTTGCCAGCAAATTGCGTGACGAACCGCCGCGCTGTTGCCAAATTCGACGGGTTGTTAACTCCCGGTGAGGATCGTAGAACTGCCCGCTCGGCACTGATGGGACAGGCCTTTGAGACTGAAGTTGCCGGAGATAAATCCGTGACGGCCCTGGGTTTGAAACTTTGCGATCTTGGAGTGCGGAGCCTGAACGGCCTGCGCCTGGCAATCCTTTCGATCCCGCTGACGGTTGCTTTGCATTCCGTAGCAAATGCTCAGGGCGCCTTTCCGGCGCCATTGCCCGGCGGAGGTACGGCAGCGCCGGCCCAGACGTCGTCTGCGCCCATGCCCCCGCCGATGACGGCGGCGCCCGCACCTGCTGCCCAATCTTCTTTTCCGGCACCAATGTCATCGGGGCCGGCACCCATGTCGGGCGGATTTTCCTCGCCGGCCGGCACCGGCTTCGGCGCGCCCGCGCAAGGCGGGCCACCCCCGGAGGCTCTCGAATGCCAGAAGGGTTTCAACACGGTGAAATCCGATGCCGAGGCGAAGGCCAACGCGATCAAGGCCGCAGGCAAACGCCGCGCGCCGCCGCAGGAGGCATGCAAACTGATCGGCGCGTTCTCGCAGGCTGAGGTGAGAATGATCAAGTTTGTGGAAACAAACACCGTCAAGTGCCACATCCCTCCGCAGGCGGCCGAGCAAATGAAAAAAGGCCATGCCAATACCGAGCAATTGCTGAGCAAGGTCTGCGCCGCCGCAGCGAATGGCGGAGGGCCGCAGGGTCCGGCAGGCCCAAGCCTCAGCGAAGCCCTCGGCTCTGCAAGCCTGCCGGAGGCCAAGGCAACCAAGCGCAGCGGCGGAAGCACGTTCGACACGCTGAACGGGAATGTTCTTGCGCGATGATCCCGCGCGCATGAGCAACGCGGCTTCGCCCGTCGCCGACTCGACCTCGAATTGGGTCGATACGCACGCGCCACTGTGGTCGCGTCCTTACCTGAGACTATCAAGATTCGACCGGCCGATTGGCTGGTGGCTGCTGTTGCTGCCGTGCTGGTGGTCGGCGGCGCTGGCATCGGGCATCGCACATGATTTGCGGATGCTGCCGGTCGTGCTTCCGCTGTTTCTGATCGGCGCAATGACGATGCGCGGCGCAGGCTGCACCTGGAACGATATCACCGATCGGCACCTCGACGCGCAGGTCGAGCGCACAAGGTCGCGGCCGATCCCTTCGGGGCAGGTGACGGTCAGTCAGGCTGCTGTGTTTCTCGTTTTGCAGGCGCTGATCGGGCTTGCCGTGCTTTTGCAGTTTAACGCCTTTGCGATTGCTGTCGGCATCGCATCGCTTGCCATTGTCGCAATTTATCCGTTCATGAAACGCATCACCTACTGGCCGCAGACCGTGCTCGGTCTGGCGTTCTCGTGGGGGGCACTCATGGGTTTTGCCGTCATTCTGGGGCGTATCGACATGCCGGCGGTCGCGCTCTACCTCGGCTCAATCTGCTGGGTGATCGGCTACGACACGATCTACGCCCATCAGGACTCCGAGGATGACCTGCTAGTGGGCATCAAATCGACGGCGCTGCTGTTCGGCGAGCGCACGCAATTGGCGCTGTCTCTGTTCTACGGCGGCGCGGTTGCTCTCATTGGTCTCTCGCTTTGGACGAGCGGATCGCGTTGGCTGGCCTGGGCCGGCTTGGTGGCGTTCGCAGCCCATCTGTTGTGGCAAACGGCCAGAATTGAAATCGGAAATTCGGCCTTGTGTCTGCGGCTGTTCAAGTCGAACCGCGATGCCGGGCTGCTGCTGTTCGCCGGATTGCTTGCCGACGCAGTGCTGCGCGCGAACTGACATTTCAATTGCGCGCAATGATCTCGCGCTCGTCGCTATGAACGAGCGGCTGTGCCAGATAGTGGCCCGACTTGCGGCGGACGAGAAATTTCGGACGGCGCGCCCGGATTGCGTTGCAGCGGCGGCGGCGCGGCGCGGGCCGGCGCGTAACGCCATTCTCGTCGCGAATCTGCGGGAGCGCGAGCAGATGGCTCCACGTCTGCCAGATCTGCTCGATGCATTCGCTGTCCGTCGTCACCAACAGCGGGATCGACAGCGACGGATCGCGATGGGCGATGACAAGCGCCTGACCTTCATCGGTCTCACGACAGGCGATGCCAAGAAATTCATTGACGCGAACGGCGATCGCCATGCGGATGCCGCTAATGGCCCGCTGCACCAGAACGCGATCGCGATTGATTTCGATGTGCCGGACGCCTCCGTCGGCGCGGCCATCGCGCGCTTCGAAGGTGACAGGCAGGGAATGAGGGTCGAGCTGCAAATTGCAGCCCGACCCGACGGGTTGCACCCCGCCGACTCCGAATTGACGCCTCACGGCTTTATCTCCCACGCCGGAATTATGTTCCCGGTCGATGCGTGGACGATGCCAGAGCGGCGTCCGAATCCGCTTAAGAAGGCTGGTTAATCTTTTCTCAGCCGCACCGCTTCAATTCGCATGATTGATGAGACGTTGGGACGGATGATTGACGAGTCGTTGCAAGCGCCTTGAACTATCTTTTCCGCAAAGCGCCGAATTTGCTTGAAGTCCCCGTAAAACAGGCACATCTGATAGTTCGCGCAGTTTGAATTCAAGCCGCAGGATTTCGTTCGTGATCTCTTCACCACATGCGTCTTTGTCTCCCGCCCCAGCATCGAAATCGTCCGCATCCGGCCTGCTCGACCAGACAGCATTGAGCGATCTGGCGCAGCGGCTGGTAGAAGCGGCCAAACGCGCAGGTGCCGATGCTGCCGATGCCGTGGCCGTGCGCGGTGTCTCTCAGGGCGTCGAAGTACGCGACGGCAAGGTCGAAGAATCCGAACGATCCGAGGGTGACGATGTCGGACTTCGCGTTTTCGTCGGCAAGCGTCAGGCCGTCGTTTCGACGAGCGATGTGAGCGGCGACAATGTCGCCAGACTTGCGGAGCGTGCTGTTGCAATGGCGAAAGTCGCACCCGATGACGAATTTATCGGATTGGCTGACCCGTCTCTGCTCGCAAGGGATTTTCCAAATCTTGATCTACTCGATCCCAAGGCGCCGTCGGTCGATGAGTTGGAGCGGCGGGCGAAAGAGGCCGAAGCGGCCGGCCTTTCTGTCAAGGGCGTTGCGAAATCCGGCGGTGCTTCTGCGTCCGCTGGCATCGGCGGGATGGTGCTCGTGACCAGCACCGGATTCCACGGCTCGTATTTGCGATCGAGCCAAGGTGTTTCCATGACTGCCATTGCCGGCGAAGGCACCGGGATGGAGCGCGATTATGATTTTACGTCCGCTATCCATGCGAGCGATCTCGCGTCACCGCAGAGTATCGGTCGCCGCGCCGGTGAGCGAACCGTCGCGCGGCTTAATCCGCGCAAGGTTGCCACATGCAAAGCGCCTGTGGTGTTCGATCCGCGCGTTGCCGGTTCGCTCGTCGGTCATCTCGTCGGGGCGGCGAATGGCGCGTCGGTCGCACGCAAAACTAGTTTTCTGAAAGACCGTCTTGGTGAGCAGCTGTTCGATAAGAGCATCCGCATCATCGACGATCCGCTGCGCGTGCGCGGTCTGCGTTCGCAATCGTTCGATGCAGAAGGCGTGGCTGTCAAAAAGACCGCGATTGTGGATGATGGTGTGCTGACGACATGGCTTCTGGATACGGCGACTGCTCGCGAGCTTGGGTTGGCGACCACCGGTCACGCACATCGCGGTGTGTCATCGCCGCCATCGCCCGGTGCCTACAATCTTCATCTCGAGCCGGGCCAGCAGACGCCCGCAGAATTGATGTCCGATGTCGGCGAAGGCTTCTACGTGACCGACCTGATCGGCTCGGGAGTGAACGGCGTGACTGGCGACTACAGCCGCGGCGCGGCGGGCTTCTGGATCGAGAAAGGTGAACTGACCTATGCCGTCAGCGAAGTCACCATCGCCGGCCATCTGCTTGAGATTTTTAAGTCCATGACTCCGGCAAACGATCTGGAATTTAAATACGGCGTCAATGCACCGACGGTCCGAATCGAAGGTTTGACGATTGCCGGACGCTGAAATCCTGCGACGGGACGCGACGCTTCTCAGCGATGTCGTTCGCGAGGCGGGCTCGCTCGCGCTGAAAATGTTTCAGACTGAATTGAGGTCGTGGATCAAGGGCACGTCGTCTCCGGTGTCCGAAGCGGATATGGCCGTCAACGATCTTGTCGAAACGCGATTGCGCAATGCCACACCGGATTACGGATGGCTTTCGGAGGAGAGCGCCGATGATACGTCGCGTATTGGAAAAGCTCTAACCTGGATCGTCGATCCCATCGACGGCACGCGTGCATATCTCGCCGGCAAAACCGATTGGTCGGTGAGCATCGCCTTGGTCGGAAATGGCGCGCCATTGCTTGCGGCGGTATTTGCGCCGGCCAGCGAGCAGTTCTTCTTCGCGATCAAAGGAAATGGTGCCACGCTTAATGACAAAACGATTTTGGCGGCTTCAGGCATTGAAATAAACTTTCCGAATATCGCGGGCCCCAAGCCGCTGGTCGAGCGTCTTGGCACCATGAAAGAGGGCGAGGGCCTTCATCCCCGAATTGGCTCGCTCGCATTGCGCCTTGCGCGGGTCGGCGAAGGCACGCTGGATGCAGCTTTTGCAGGCGGGAACAGCCGCGATTGGGACCTTGCGGCAGCCGATTTAATCGTGCACGAAGCGGGTGGGAAAATGACCACACTGGCGGGGGAGCCTCTGGTCTACAACAGCGCCGATGTCCGACATGGACTATTGGTCGCGGCAGGGCGCGCGCGCCACAAGCACATCGTCGAGTACTTCCGCAAGCATCCTGTCTATTGATGCTCCTTCGGCGATTTGGTGCTTAACTCAAGCCGCCGGTTGTCGATATGGGAAGTCGAGTTCATGTCTGAAACTGTGCAACAGCAATTGCTTCACCTCGTCATCGGCGGAGAACTGCTCGATCTCGATCACGTGACTTTCAAGGATTTGGAACAGGTCGATATTGTCGGCCTTTTCCCCAACTACGCGACCGCTTACGCGGCCTGGAAGGCAAAGGCGCAACAGTCGGTGGACAACGCTCACATGCGGTATTTCATCGTCCATCTTCACAGATTGCTCGATCCCGCTCTCGATACAAAGTCCGCACGTTGAAATTGTCGCTTCGAGAATTGGGGCGGGCCGCCTGGGTCCAGCAGACTGCGGGGTTCGTCGCGGCGGAATTTCTGCGGCTGGTCTGGCTGACCAACAGGTTCAGCTACGATCCGCCGAATATCTACGAGCGCGTCGAACCGGACATGCCGGTCATCGTCGCATTCTGGCACGGGCAGCATTTCATGATGCCGTTTCTGAAGAAAAAGAAATATCCGGCCAAGGTTCTTGTGTCCCGTCATCGCGACGGCGAGATCAACGCGATTGCTGCGGAGCGTCTGGACGTCGGCACTGTCCGCGGCTCCGGCGACCACGGCAATTCGTTTCACCGCAAAGGCGGTGTGGCGGCATTCAAGGCGATGCTCAAGGTGCTGGAAGAGCGTATCAATATGGCGCTGACGGCGGATGTGCCGAAGGTATCGCGCAAGGCGGGTCTTGGAATCATCATGCTCGCGCGCGAATCCGGCCGGCCGATTCTGCCGGTTGCGATCGCGACCAGCCGCTTCAAGCGGTTGAACAACTGGGATCGCTCCGTGATCCATCTTCCATTCGGGCGTGGTGTGATTGCGGGAAGCGAGATCATCAAGGTACCTCGCGATGCCGACGAAGCGACGATGGAAAAACTGCGTGCCAAGCTCGAGAGCGATCTCAACGCGGTGACACGCCGCGCTTATGCGATTGTCGGCCGGCCCGACGAGGGCATCCATGCCTAATGCCCTGCCGATCACGCTGCGGCTTTATAGGGGGCTGTCCTCGCTTGGGACGCCTCTCTATAACGCGGCGATCAGCAGGCGGCTGAAGCAAGGCAAGGAAGACCCCGCGCGTATCGACGAACGCCGCGGTCTGCCGACAGCGGGCCGGCCGGCGGGATCATTGGTATGGATTCACGGCGCGAGCGTCGGCGAAGTGCTGGCGGCGGCGGGATTGATCGAAAAGCTGCGCGCACTCGGCGTCCGAATTCTTCTCACATCCGGAACGGTGACTGCGGCAGCCATGGTCGAGCGCCGCTTTCCCAGCGACGTCATCCATCAATACATTCCGCTCGATTCGCCGCGCTTCATCGAGACGTTTCTGAGATATTGGGAACCGGGCCTGGCGCTCTTCATCGAATCCGATCTCTGGCCAAATCTTATCGTTGCAACGTCTGAGCGCCGTATCCCTCTGGTGCTCATCAACGGACGGATGTCGCCACGGTCGTTTCCGCGCTGGAGGCGGTTTCGAGGCACCATCTCCGCGTTGCTCGAATGTTTCGATCTGTGTCTGGCGCAATCGGATGTGGATGCGGAGCGTTTCGCGGCGCTTGGAAGCCCTAACGTGATGACGACAGGAAATCTGAAACTCGATGTTGCCGCGCCGCCTGCCGATCCGAGAAAGCTGGAAAAGCTGAAAGCAGCGATGCAGCGCCGAATGATCTTTGTCGCCGCCTCAACGCACCCAGGCGAAGAAGAGATCGTCCTCGACGCCTATCGCAGGCTTGTCGGCCATTTCCCGGCCCTTCTCGGTATTATTGTCCCGCGCCATCCGAAACGCGGCGTTGCCATTGCCCGCATGCTGTCGGCCGCGGGAGTAAACGTGGCCTTGCGCTCGCAGGATGAAATGCCCTCCGGCGATACCGAAATCTACGTCGCCGACACGATGGGCGAGCTTGGATTGTTCTATCGGCTCGCACCCGTGGTTTTCATGGGCGGCTCGCTTGTCGATCATGGCGGACAGAATCCGATCGAAGCCATCAAGCTGGGAGCGGCTGTTTTGCACGGCCCGCATGTTTTCAACTTTCCTGAAATCTACGAGGCGCTCGACGAATCCGGTGGGGCATTGAATGTCGATAGCGACGAGGAATTCGTAAAGGCGCTTGGATATCTGCTCGCCAACCCGATTGGCCGGCAGCGCGCGACACACGCGGCCGAACAGGTTGTCGAACGGCTTGGTGGCGCGCTCGTCAAAACGATAACCGCTCTGGAGCCGTATCTTCTTCAACTTCGTATCGAAGGAGAAGGCATCGATGCGTGAGCCGGCCTTCTGGTACCGGCCGCCATCGATGGCGTCGCGCCTTCTGTCCCCGCTCGGCGCGGTTTACGGCGCAGCGGCCGCGTGGAGGATGAATCGGGCGGGTGCTGATGCAGGTATCCCTGTCATTTGTGTCGGCAATTTTCACACTGGTGGTGCCGGCAAGACGCCGGCGACGCTGAAAATTGCCGAGATGCTCCGAACGGAAGGCGAGACGCCGTTTGTTGTCAGCCGCGGCTATCGCGGGCGTTTGGCTGGACCGGTGCGCGTCAATTCGCAAATTCACACAGCGGGCGATGTCGGCGACGAGCCGTTGATGATGTCGTCGCGTGTGCCAGTCGTTATCTCGTGCGACCGCGCGGCCGGAGCAAAGTTCGCGAAGTTGCAAGGTGCAGGCGTTATCCTTCTCGATGACGGATTCCAGAATCCATCGCTGAGGAAAAATCTATCCCTGATTGTGGTCGATGCCAATCGCGGCATCGGCAATGGCTTTGTATTTCCGGCAGGCCCGCTGCGCGCGCCGTTGAACCCGCAGATAGCGAAGACCGATGCGCTGATTGTTATCGGCAGCGGACAGGGAACCGACGATCTTGAGCAGTCGATCAAAAATCGCAACATCCCAGTGCTGCGGGCGCGATTGAAAGCGGATCAAAGAGCTGCTTCAGAACTCAGCGGGAAGAGCGTTCTCGCATTCGCAGGCATCGGCGATCCGCCGAAGTTTTTTTCGACGTTGCGGGAAAACAATATTGTCGTGGCCGAGGAGAGTGTCTTTGCGGATCACCATGCGTTCTCGATTGGCGAGATCGAGAAGCTGATGCACGATGCGGCCAAAAGATCGCTCACGCTGCTAACGACCGAAAAAGATATGGCTCGCATTCGCAGCGACGCACTATTGACCCGTTTTGCGGACAAGATCGCGGTGCTACCGGTTACGCTCGAATTCGACGATGAGGCAGTTCTGAATCGATTGGTAACAGCTCGCCTCGCAGCAGCCCGAAAATAACTGCCAAGTTACTTCTTTATGGCGCCTGGAAAATGCCGGGACAGAACGGCCTCCGGTGTTGCGTAGGCTTCCTGACGATCGACGCTCCAGTATTTCAATTCGTCGAGCGGGATGTGCTCGCCCGTGATGACGCATCGCACATATGAGCCTGGAGACGTGACGCGAAAATCGCCGTCGAGATACTCGACCTGCGCTTCGCCATGACCGGAGGGTCCGAATTTGTTGAGCACGAAAACAATCCTTCAGCGGCACCCGCGCCGCTACAAAGCAAATATAAGAGCCCAAGTCGCAGTACGAAACCCCTCAGGCAACCTCTAGAACAGGTCGCCTTGGACTTTCTTCGTGCCATCGGCGGGGCGTTTGGTAGCAGTTTTCGGTTTTGAAGGGTCTTTTGATCCCACCGATGGCAATCCTTCCGACACCGCGCCGATATGCCCGTCCGCGAATTCAATACTGATCCGCTGACCTGCGCTAACACTCGCCGCATGGTGTAACGGCATTCCGTTCATATCCCGCACCAGCGCGAAACCGCGATCCAGCACCCCCTTGTAGGAAAGGGCGTTCAAAAGCTGGGAGACGTATTGCAGCCTCGTTCTGCGCTGCTCGATATGCAACTTGCTGCAACGCTGGGCGCTCGCAGCGAGGCGTGCGACCTGCTCACGTCCCCGGACGATTCGTGTCTTGAGCATGTTCACCGTCAGCCGCCCCCCGATCGCCGACAGCCGCCGTTCATAGATGTGAGCATTGGCACGCAACGCTCGCGGCAGTTGCGCCGCTGCCCGGTCGAGGCGCTGGCGCGGAATATTCAGAAGATCCGCCGGCTTCGGCAGCGCGCGGGCCGCGCCGCGAAACTCGCTGCGACGATTTTCCTGCGCGCGTTTCCAATAGGCGAACGCTTGGCGAGCAAGCCCTGACACTTCCACCGCCAATTCTGCGCGCACCGGCACGGCCATCTCGGCCGCGGCCGTCGGTGTCGGCGCGCGCTTGTCGGATGCAAAGTCGATCAAAGTCACATCCGTCTCGTGGCCAACTGCGGAAATCAGCGGGATCATGCTTTCGGCCGCAGCGCGAACGACGATTTCTTCATTGAACGACCACAAATCTTCCAGCGAGCCGCCACCGCGAGCCACGATCAGCAAATCAGGCCTCGGAATTTTCCCTTTCTCCGGCAGCGCATTGAAGCCATGAATGGCCGCGGCGATCTGCTCGGCTGAGCCTTCGCCCTGAACGCGCACCGGCCAGACCAGAACACGGCGAGGAAATCTGTCTTCAAGCCGATGCAGAATGTCGCGGATCACGGCGCCTGTTGGCGATGTGACGACGCCGATGACGTCCGGCAGCCACGGCAGCAGCTGTTTGCGCGACTCGTCAAACAGACCTTCGGCAGCGAGCTTCTTCTTGCGCTCCTCCATCAGTGCCATCAGTGCGCCGACGCCGGCGGGCTCGATGGCTTCAATCACGATCTGATATTTCGACGAACCGGGATAGGTGGTCAGTTTTCCGGTCGCGATGATTTCCAGACCTTCCTGAGGTTTGAATTTCATCCGGCCGAAAACACCCTTCCAGATCACCGCCTCTATCTTGGCGCTGTCGTCTTTCAGCGCGAAATAACAGTGGCCGGACGAATGCGGGCCGCGAAAGCCGGAAATTTCGCCGCGCACGCGCACATGCTCATAGGCGCTCTCCACCGTCCGTTTGAGCGCGGAGGACAACTCCGAAACTGTATATTCCTGTGAGTTGGGCAGGGCTTCGCTGGCGCTTTTCTTCATCTCAAGTCGAATCTGTTGCGGCTGTCGGATGCCATGCTAAACCCTTTTATCGTTGGCACAAACGTCGGTTCGATCTCTCTCCATGAATATCCTTTTGATCGGTTCGGGTGGACGCGAACACGCGCTGGCGTGGAAAATCGCGTCCTCACCCCTTCTGACAAAACTGTGGTGCGCGCCGGGCAATGCAGGTATCGCGCAGGAAGCCGAATGCGTTGCGCTCGACGTCGCCGACCACGCTGCTGTGGTCCAATTTTGCAAGCAGAACAGGATCGACCTTGTCGTCGTCGGACCGGAGGCGCCTCTGGCTGCGGGAATCGTGGATGATCTCGCATCCGCCGGGATCAAGGCGTTTGGACCGGGCAAGGCGGCCTCGCAACTCGAAAGCTCGAAAGGCTTCACCAAGGATCTTTGCAGAGCGAATAACATCCCAACTGCGGCTTATGAGCGGTTTCGCGATGCTGATTCCGCCAAAGCCTACATCCGCAAGCAGGGCGCGCCGATTGTCGTGAAGGCCGACGGTCTGGCCGCAGGCAAAGGTGTCGTTGTCGCAATGACGCTCGCGGAAGCAGAATCCGCAATCGACATGATGCTCGGCGGCGGATTCGGTGCGGCGGGCGCAGAAGCAGTTGTCGAAGAATTTCTCGAAGGTGAGGAGGCGTCCTTCTTCGTGCTGTGTGATGGCGAACATGGATTGCCACTGGCCACCGCGCAGGATCACAAGCGCGCATTCGATGGCGACAAGGGCCCGAATACCGGCGGCATGGGTGCTTATTCTCCGGCTGCCGTGATGACGGAGGCGATGATCGCGCGCACGATGACGGAGATCGTAAACCCGACGCTGCGAGCGATGGCGGCGAAGGGCATGCCTTACAAGGGCGTGCTGTTCGCGGGACTCATGATTACAAAAGACGGCCCGAAGCTGATCGAATACAATGCGCGCTTCGGCGATCCGGAAACGCAGGTGCTGATGTTGCGTCTGATGTCCGATCTTGTGCCGGCGCTGCTCGCTTCCGTCGACGGACAGCTGAAGAATTTCGACTTGCGCTGGTTTCCCGATCCCGCGCTTACGGTGGTGATGGCAGCAAAGGGTTACCCCGGCGACTACGCGAAGGGCTCGCGCATTGTGGGTCTTCAGGAAGCAGCCAAAGTTGAAGGCGTCGAGATTTTTCACGCAGGCACCAAAACCAGCGGTTCGGACATCGTTTCCAACGGCGGGCGCGTGCTGAACATCACCGCAACCGCCAAAACCGTCAGCGAAGCCCAGCGCCGTGCCTATGAGGCGATTGCATGCATCAAATGGCCGGAAGGCTTTTACCGCAGCGACATCGGCTGGCAGGCAATTGCGCGCGAGAAGGGAGCGAAGGTGTCGTCATGACAGACCTTGCCGATCTCTTTCCCGGCTTTGCCTCCGAATGGATCGATACCAAAAGCGGCCGCATCTTTGCGCGCATCGGCGGCAAAGGCCCGCCCTTGCTGTTGCTGCACGGATTTTCACAGACGCATGTGATGTGGCATCGCATCGCACCTAACCTTGCGGAAAAATTCACCCTCGTGATCGCGGATTTGCCGGGTTACGGCTGGTCGGATGTGCCCGACAGCGACGCCAGCCACACGCCGTTCACGAAGCGCGCGATGGCGCAGACCATGATCGACGCGATGGAGCGGCTGGGTCACGCGCGCTTTGCGCTCGCCGGGCACGATCGCGGTGGCCGCGTGTCGTACCGTCTGGCGCTCGATCATCCCGGCAGGCTGTCGAAACTTGCGACGCTCGACATTCTGCCGACTTACGAATACTGGGCACATATGGATCGCGCCTATGCGCTCAAGATCTATCACTGGACGTTGCTGGCGCAGCCGGAGCCATTGCCCGAGAAACTGCTCGGTGCAAATCCGGATTTTTATCTCAAGAACAAACTTGCAAGCTGGTCGAAGTCGAAAGATCTGAGTGCGTTCGATCCGCGTGCGCTAGCGCATTATCTGGCGGCATTCAACGATCCGCTGCGCATTCACGCGATGTGCGAGGATTATCGCGCAGGTGCATATGCCGATTTCGAGCATGATAGAGCGGATCGTGAAGCCGGCCGGAAAATCACGATTCCGATGCTGGCGCTGTGGGGCGATGCCGGGATCGCGCAATCCGCTGCGACGCCGCTCGATACGTGGAAGACGTGGGCAACGGACGTGCGCGGCCAGCCGGTCAATTCGGGGCATTTCCTCACCGAGGAAGATCCTGACGCTACGTCGGCTGCGCTTCTGAAATTTTTCTCGGAGTCCGCATGATGCTTCGCGAAGCGGTTCACGGCGACATTAAACGCATCGTCGAGATGCTGGCTGACGATGCACTCGCGAGCGGCCGCGAAAATCTCATGGGCGACCTGAAGGCGTATCATACCGCGTTCGATGCCATCGCTGCCGATCCGAACAACACGCTTTATGTCTGGGATGAGGAGGGCGTGGCGATGGGGTGTCTGCAACTCACTTTCCTGCCCGGCATGTCGTATCAGGGAAGCTGGATCGCGCAGGTTGAAGGCGTGCGTGTCGATCGCTCGATGCGCGGCGAAGGCATCGGCGAAGAGATGATGAAAGCCGTCGTCGCCAAGGCGCGCGAACGCGGTTGCAAATATCTCCAGTTGATGACGAACAAGCGGCGCGGGGATGCGCAACGCTTTTACGAGCGGCTGGGCTTCGAGATGTCGCACGAAGGAATGAAGCTCGCGCTCTAGCGGCGCGCTTTGAAGAAGTCTTTCAGCAGCGTTGCTGCTTCGCTTTCGCCGACTGCTGGATAGACCTCCGGCGCATGATGACAGGTCGGCGAGCCGAAAAATCTGACACCGCTATCGACGGCGCCGCCTTTGGGGTCGCTTGCGCCATAGTAAAGCCGGCGGATACGGGCGAATGAGATCGCTGCCGCGCACATCGTGCACGGCTCCAGCGTGACATAAAGATCGGAATCGACCAGACGCTCGGTGCCTAGCGCGTTCGCAGCCGCGCGGATTGCTAGAATTTCGGCGTGCGCCGTCGGGTCTCGGTCGGCCAGTGTGCGATTTCCGGCTTCTGCAACAACGGCGCCATCGCGGACGATCACGCAGCCGATCGGCACCTCGCCGGACGTTCCGGCGATTTCGGCCTGTTTAAGAGCCAAATCCATGAAAGATCGCGCGCTCATGCCTCGTTTCCAGCAAAGAACTCTGTTATCAGCCCGGCATTCATTCAGCGAGATCATCCATGCCCCGCGACAACGATAAAAACAACGGCCGTCCACCGCGCCGCGACCGAGGTGCTGGCGGTAAGCCACGCGGCGGCGGCGGATCGCGTGACGGGCACCCCGCCCGCTCGTCCGGGCCGCGCGGTGAGCGTAAATTCGGCGACAAGAAACCTTATTCATCGCGGGGCGGCGGTGAGAGCAAGCCGTTCATGAAGCGTGAAGGTTTTCGCAAGGACGACGACCGCCCGTCGCGGCCGCGTTTCAATCGCGACGACCGCCCGCGACGTGACGAACGGCCAGACCGTGAACGGAGTGAGAGATTCGGGTCGCGAGATCGCGGGGAAGGCGCACGCGGCGAGGGCAGAAAGTTCGGCGACAAGAAACCTTACTCGCGGCGCGATGATCGCGGCGATGCTCCGCGTTCGCCACGTTTCAATCGTGGTGAAGATCGGGGCAACGAAAAGCCTTGGCAGAAACGCGGGCCGTCGCGGGATGGCGATCGCGAATTCCGCAAACCGCGCGAAGATCGCGGCGATCGTCCGCGCTTTTCGAGAGACGACCGGTCTCAGCGTTCGGCGGACGGGAATCGCGGACCTCGCAAATTCGACCGCCCGCGAGGAGAGCGTTCCGAGAGCGAGCGTCCGAAATTCGGCCGGCCGCGATTCGACAAGCCGCGCGAAGATCGAGCTCCGCGCGGCAGAAGCGATTGGCAGGAGCATCCGCGCAACGACCGTCCGCGCGGCGATCGGCCGCGCCGTGACAATGAGGACGACAGCAAGATTTTTGCAAAGCGTCCGGCATTCGGCGGGCGCGGCGAGTATCGCGAGCGCAAGCCTGATTTTGACAGGCGCGCGCCGCGCGCTTCCGTCCCTGCCAAGAAAAAGTCCGGAGAACGGATCGCAAAGATCGTGTCGCGCGCTGGTCTGTGTTCGCGCCGCGAAGCCGAGGAATGGATCGTGCAGGGCCGTGTCGCGGTCAACGGACGTGTCATCAATTCGCCCGCACTCGACATCACGACGAACGACGTTGTCACTGTCGATGGCAAGCCGCTGCCGGTGCGCGAGCGAACGCGGTTGTTTCTGTATCATAAGCCGCGCGGACTGATGACGACACACTCCGACCCCGAAGGCCGGGCAACGGTGTTCGACAATCTGCCGGAAGGGTTGCCGCGGCTGATTTCAGTGGGTCGTCTCGATTTCAACACGGAAGGCCTGCTGCTGCTGACCAATGACGGCGGCGTCGCGCGCGCGCTCGAGCTGCCGGACACCGGATGGCTTCGCCGTTATCGCGTGCGTGCGCATGGCGAAGTTACGCAGGCGCAACTCGACGAATTGAAGAAAGGCGTCGAGGTCGATGGTGTGAAGTACGGATCGATCGATGCAACGCTGGAGCGCGACAAAGGCGCGAACGTGTGGATCGTATTCGCGATTCGTGAAGGCAAGAATCGCGAAGTTCGCAACGTCATGGCGCATCTTGGACTTGAAGTGAATCGCCTGATCCGGATTTCCTACGGCCCCTTCCAGCTCGGCGAAATTGCGGAAGGCCAGGTCGAGGAAATCAAGACGCGCGTTTTGCGCGAGCAGTTGGGCGAGAAGATTGTCCAGATGTCCGGGGCGCAATTCGACAAGCCGGTACACGAAGGGTCCGGCGACGATGCGCCGCCTGCTAAGCGCGCGAGGCCGAACAACAAGAGCGGATTGATCGCCGACCGCAAAGGCCGCCGCATTCTGGTGACGCGTTCGGGTGGCGACGAAGCGCGAGCGCGCAACGAGGAAGAGTCGAGTGGATACGGCCCGCCGCGCCGTCCAACTCGCGGCTACAAGGGTAAACGCGACCTGAAACCGCGAGACGAGTAATGCGCGTTGTCGGCGGACGGCTGAGGGGGCGCAGCATCGCCTCGCCCTCGTCCAACGAAATCCGGCCGACGCAGGACCGGTTGCGCGAATCCCTTTTCAACATTCTGATGCACGGCTACGAAAACCCGATGGAGGGCGCGCGCGTGCTCGATCTTTTCGCGGGTACCGGCGCGCTCGGCATCGAGGCGATCTCGCGCGGTGCAGCCTTTACTCTCTTTGTGGACAACGGCGCGGAAGCGCGGGCACTTCTGCGAAACAATGTTGAGGCGTTAGGTCTCGGCGGGTTGTCGAAAGTTTTCCGGCGCGACGCCACCAATCTCGGCGAAGCCTATCCGGTCGAACCGTTCTCGCTGGTCTTTCTCGATCCGCCTTACGGCAAAGGGTTGGCGGACAAGGCGCTGGCGTCGCTGCGCGATGGCGAGTGGCTGATGGCCGGGGCGTTGGTCGTTGCGGAGGAATCGACAGCTGCCGCTCTGAAGGCCCCGCAGGGCTTCGAGGAGCTGGAGCGGCGCGCCTACGATGACACGGAATTTCTGTTTTTACGCGCGAACTAGTCTTCGGCGTCTAGCGGCGCCCGAACAGCTTTTCGATATCCGCCAATTTCAGTTCGATATAGGTCGGGCGGCCGTGGTTGCACTGGCCGGAATTCGGCGTGACTTCCATTTCGCGCAGAAGCGCGTTCATTTCCTCAGGCTTGAGGATGCGGCCGGCGCGTACCGAGCCGTGGCAGGCCATCGTTGCCGCCACATGCATCAGACGGCGTTCCAGCGGCAACGTCTCATCCCATTCCGCCATATGCTCGGAGAGATCGCGCAGCAACGAAGCGGCATTGGTCTTGCCGAGCAGAGATGGCGTCTCGCGAACGGCGATGGCGCCGGGTCCGAACGATTCGACGACAAGACCGAATTTTTCCAATTCGCCGGCGCGCGCGACGAGTTTCTCGACCGTCGCCTCATCCATCTCGACGATTTCGGGAATCAGCAGCATCTGCCTCGATACGCCGTTGCGTTCGATCGATGCCTTGAGGCGTTCGTAAACAATGCGTTCGTGAGCGGCATGCTGATCCACGACGATCAGCCCGTCTCGCGTTTGCGAAACGATATAGGTCTCGTGGATCTGCGTTCGCGCCGCACCCAGAGGCTTATCGAGCAGATCGGCAGGCGCTTCATTGAAGCGGACATCGGCGGTGGGCGCGCCGGTATCGAATGCCGACTGTGCAACTTCGGCAAATGCATTCGCAAGGTCCGGCGCGGCCGATCCGCCGAATGAAACGGGATAGGTCGATGGAGTTCGCCAATCGCTGCGCGGCGCGAGCCCAGGCCGGAAGGACATGATCGCCGCGCCGCCGGAGTTTGCAGCCGTGCGCCTTCCTTCGCGGGCCAGGCCGTCCTTGAGCGCATGGACAATGAGCGATCGCACCAGCCCGGCATTGCGAAAGCGCACTTCCGTTTTGGCTGGATGCACGTTGGCGTCGACCTCCTGCGCATCGAGCGTGACGAACAGCGCGACGACCGGATGCCGGTCGCGCGGCAGATAGTCTGCGTAAGCGGCACGCACTGCGCCGAGGATCAGTTTGTCGCGAACCGGACGGCCGTTCACGAACAGATATTGTCCCAGTGCATTGGCGCGTGTCAGCGATGGTGCAGCCGCGAAACCTTCGACGATCACGCCTTCGCGTTCGGCGCGAACTTCAATCGCATTGGCGCGGAAATCTGCGCCAAGAATGTCGCCAAGCCGGGTCAATCGTCCTGGTGCGCCGGGCAGCGCAGCTGCCCAGGTGACTGGCGCACGCTCTTCGCCGGAGAGCGAGAATGCGATGTCGGGCCGCGCCATCGCCAGACGCCGCACGACTTCGCGGATCGCTTCTGCCTCAGTCCGGTCGGTCTTGAGGAATTTCAGCCGCGCAGGCGTCGCGTAGAACAAGTCGCTCACCTCGACGCGGGTGCCTTCCGTCAATGCTGCGGGAACGATGCCGGACTTGTTTCCGGCGTCGACGTTGAGTGCCCAGGCATGAGGCTCGCTCGCATGCCGCGTGGTGATGCTGAGCCGGGCGACCGCTCCAATGGAGGGTAATGCTTCGCCCCGAAAACCGAGCGAGCGGATTCGCAGCAAGTCCTCGTCGTCGAGTTTCGATGTCGCATGACGATCGACAGCCAGCGCAAGATCGCCGCGCGTCATACCCGAGCCGTCGTCGGTAATTGCGATACGCCGGCGTCCGCCGCCATCGGTGAAGATGTCGATCCGTGTCGCGCCCGCGTCGATGGCGTTCTCGACGAGTTCTTTCACGGCGCTCGCGGGACGTTCGACCACTTCACCGGCGGCGATGCGGTTGACGATCTGTTCTGGAAGCTGGCGGACGGGCATGGGATTCCGGCGATTCGGCTAACGGCTATTCTAGGCGGCTGGACTGACAAGACACGGTTGTGAGCGGGCTTTTGCCCGCTAATCACGGCCCGTTCTAATCGTCGTATCGGGCCGATCCGCGTCTTGCTTTGACGTCGCTGCGTCGCTTTTTGCCCTCAAGGCGGCGGGTTTTTGAGGCCTTGGTGGGTTTCGTTGCTTTCCGGATCGTCGGCCTGACCGCAGCCTGACGTATCATGTCGAAAAGCCGCTGGCGGGCATCGTCGCGGTTCCGTTCCAGACTGCGGTGCTGTTGGGCGATGATGACGATAACACCATCTTTCGTCAGCTTGCTTCCGGCGATGCGCATCAGCCGGATGGCGACATCGTTCGGCAGCGCCCGTGACTCGCGCGCGTTGAAGCGAAGCTGTACGGCGGTGGCAACCTTGTTGACGTTCTGTCCGCCCGGACCCGACGAACGCACGAACGATTCCTGCAATTCGGAATCGTCGATCTCGATGCTGTCGGTCACGTGCGCCATGATGTGCAATTTACAGCACGGCAGCCGATTCTGTCGCGGACTAGTTTTTGGCCGGCTGTTCGGCGCTCGCGACTGGTGCGCGTCCGACGTTCACACTGAGAATCCCCTGACCCCAGATGCGCTTGGCGACGCGCTTGGCCTGATCGAGGGTCACGGCATCGACGATACCGTTGCGCTTCTCGATATAGTCGATCCCGAGATTGTCGGTCTGATATTGGAGCAGGGCGGTCGCGATCTTCGACGATGTGTCCAGCGCAAGCATTTGCGAACCCTTGAGATAGGACTTCGCCTCGTCCAGCTCCTGCTGGGTTGGACCTTCGCTGCCCATGCGCGCGAGTTCGGCTGAAATCGTGTCCAGCGTCTCGGCAGCCTTGTCGGCGCGTGTCGCAGTGGTCCCTGCGAACACCGAGGCGTGTTTCATCCAGATCAGCGATTCGGAGATGGAATAGACGAGGCCGCGCTTTTCACGCACCTCTTTGTAAAGTCGCGACGACAACGTGCCGCCGGCCAGAATGTGATTGACGATATAAGCCGCCATGAAATCCGGATCGTCGCGCTTGATTCCCGGGCCGCCGAACAGAACGGATGTCTGCGGCACGTCCACTACTTGCGAGAATTTCTTGGGCGGCTGGGCGACGGCCACGTCCGGCACCGGCGTCAAATCTGCCTTCGCCGGCAGGCCTCCGAAAGCGGTGTCCAGCAGCTTGCCGAGCGATTCCGGATCGATGTCGCCGACGACCGCGATTTTAAGCGTGTCCTTGGCGAGCACGCGGCGCGAATATTCCTTGAGGTCCGCGATCTGGATGTTCGGCACGGTTTCGAGCGAGCCAGAGGGCTGGCGCGAGTACGGATGCGTGCCGAAAGCCTGCTCCCAGAACCGCCTGCTGCCGATCGACACCGGATTAGTCGATTCGCGCCGCAGGTTTGCAAGCATTTGCGCGCGGACGCGCTCGACGGCTTCGGAATCGAAACGCGCCGAAGTCAGCGACAGCCGCAAGAGATCGAAGGCCTCCTCACGATTCTCTTTCAGCATTCGCAGCGAGCCGCGAAGATAGTCGCGCGTCGCCGAGAAGCTCAATTCGATCGCACGCCGCTCGAGCCGTTCGTGGAATGTTTTGGAATCCAGATCGCCCGCGCCCTCATCGAGAGTCTCGGCGACCATATAGCCGAGGCCGGATTTTTCCGCTGGGTCCTGCGACGACCCGCCCGCGAAAGAATACTCCATCGCAATCAATGGTACCGTTGCATCCTGCACGAACCAGGCTTCGATGCCGCCCGGCGAGACCAGCCGCTGAATTTTCGTCGCAGCCGAAGCGTTGTCGGGTGCTACAATCGCCGCCAAAAATGTAAAGGCCAGCGCAGCCAGAGCGTGGATCAATTTCTTCACGACCGCTTCTCCTCGCGCTTGGCGGTGGCAGGCTCCGAGGGCGCCTCCTTGACGAGGTAGCCGGTCACAGCCTTCTTGCTGTCGAGCCATTTGCGCGCGGCTTCTCGCACCTGTTCACCCGTCACAGCGCGAACGCGATCCGGCCAACGCTGAAGGTCGTCGATGCTCAGTCCGACCGTCAGCGCCCCGCCGTACCAGCGCGCGAGTGTCGTTTGGCTGTCCTGCGCGTAAACGGTCGCCGCGATGAGTTGGGTTTTGACGCGGTCCAGATCTTCGGCTCGCGCCGTGTTCTGGCTCAAATCTGCGATGACGCCGTCGAACGCTTTTTCGACTTGCGCGAAATCCGTTCCGGGTGCCGGCGTGGCTGAAATGCCAAACTGCGTCGGATCGATCGCCGTGCTCTGATACCAGGCGCCCACGCTGATCGCGACTTTCTTGTCCACGACCAGCGAGCGATAGAGATACGAATTGCTGCCGTTGCCCATCAGCTGCGCGAGCACTTCAAGAGCCGCGCTTTCTTCCGGCGAGGCGGTCACGGACGATGGAACGAGGAAATAGCGGCGCACGCTGGGCTGCTCCACGCGTGGATCGGCAAGAGTGACGGTGCGCAACGCTGCTGGCGGCGGTTCTTGAGGCCGGATTCGCTGAGCGGGAATTGCAGGCTGCGGCGGAATTTTCCCGTAGGCAGCCTCGATTGCGGGGCGGATCTCCCCGGCATCGACGTCGCCTGCGATGACAAGGATCGCATTGTTCGGTGCGTAAAAGCGTTTGTAGAACGCCAGCGCGTCCTCACGATTGAGCTTCTCGATTTCGTTTCGCCAGCCGATCACGGGGCGACCGTAAGGATTGTTCAGATAGAGCGCCGCCATCATCTGGTCGGTCAGCCGCGCCTCCGGATTGTTGGCGGTACGCATGTTATATTCTTCGAGAACGACATCGCGCTCGGGGAGGACATTTTCATCCTTGAGTACGAGGCCGGTCATTCGGTCCGCCTCGAACTCCATCATGCTTTGCAGCTGGTCGCGCGGCACCCTTTGGTAGTAGGCCGTGTAGTCCGAGGACGTGAATGCGTTCTCGCTGCCGCCGATGCGTGCGATGGTTTGCGAAAATTCTCCGACCGGATGCGTAGCTGTTCCCTTGAACATCAGATGTTCGAGGAAATGCGCGAGCCCGGACTTGCCAGGCGTTTCATCCGCCGACCCAACCTTGTACCAGATCATCTGCGTCACGACGGGCGTGCGGCGATCCGGGATGACCACAACTTGCATGCCGTTGCTGAGCGTGAAGCTCGTTGGCCGTTGCGGCTGCGCCTGCTGAGCATTGATCGCGACAGTTGCGGCAAGCAGAATGCCCGGCACCAGCACGGCGCGCTTGAGAAAACGGCGAATTGCAATCATCGATCGATTCCGGGTGAGGTGTTGTCGTTGGGAAATTTGAAAGCTGCGCGCGAGCGCATCGCAAGACTAAATATGAAGCGCGACAGTGGACTCGCGCGCGACGAATGAATCGGAGGAATGCGCCCGCGCTAACTGCGCACGGCAACAGTTACTGATTTGCCCGCTTCTCGCATTGGCCGGAAGCCGAATCGCAAACGGTCGTAAAGCCTTTGCTCGGGCCAGTGCCATACGCAAAATTCGGCGACGGCGTCTGATAGCCCTTTGGCGGTGCAGTGAGCTCGGTTCGCTCTGGCTCGCCGGTGAACTTCGCGCTCTCTTCCTTTTGGCTGCTGAACGGATTGGAGAAAAGACCGCCACTGTAGCCAAGCTGCGAAGGCGAAAGCATAAACGACGAACTGCTCGGATTGTTACTTTCCGAAGCCGCCGTCGAATCTTCCTTGCGCTTCTTGGGAGTCTTCGCCGCCAGTTCGCTTGGCATCAATGGCATACGCGATTGCTCGGGTGTGAGGGCCGGCTTGTTGGCTTCCTCGCGCAGGCGTTTGCGCTCCGCTTCATCGGGATCTTTCGGCCAGTTCGGCGCAAGCTGCGTCTTTCGCGAGACTGGCGGCGGCAGCTGATCCGTCTTCGATGGAATAACGAGCGGAGACCGTTCTCGGTAGTTGATCGTGCCGTCTTCGATGCGCCGTCCGCCGATGCTGCTCATGATGTTGTCCATCACGCTGCGCTCGAAGGTCTTCTGATTTGCTTCGTCTTCGTCCACGTCGTCTTCGGCGCGAGCCTGTCCCGCGATGACGACAAGGCCGATGCCAAGCACAATCGCCGCGAGACGAAGCGCGCGCGTCGTTGTTCCGCCGGCATTTTGCGTGTCTGATCTGAAAGAGCCGATCTTCAGCATCGCAGTCGTCCTGGTCCGTTGGCTCACATTGCCATATTCCGGAGCAGGTCGCCGCTCACGAATGGCTGAGTTGGGGGCATAATCCCATTTATCGGGGCGTTTTTGCGGCACCCGGCGTGACAAATGAGTCATACAGCAGGCCGATGACCCCAGCAACGATGGCCACATCGGCAAGGTTAAACACGTACCAATTGTAGGTTTTCCCGCCGAATTGGGCATGAAGAAGCGCAAAATCGACGACCGCGCCATAGGCGAGGTGATCGATCGCGTTTCCGATGGCGCCGCCGATGATGAGACCGAGACCGATGGCCGCAAGCCGGGTGCCCGAACGGGCCATCCAGACCGCCAGCACGACAACCGCAACGCCCTTGATGACGAGCAGGATGGTTTGTCCGACCGGCCCCGAATCCTGGAACCAGCCGTAGCTAATGCCTGTATTCCACGCGAGCACGAGATCGAAAAACGGCGCGATCGCAACGGCGCCCCGGCGGCCGAGTTCGTACACGTTCAGCAGCCAGAGTTTCGACGCCTGATCGATCGCAAGGGCTGCGGCGGCCGAGATGAGACCTGCGCGGAAGAGGCCGCTCACGCGCCGAGCGCCTTCCATTCACGCAGGGCCTGCGCATCGCGGGGCGAGACATCCGGATATTCCGGGTCTTCGCCAACGGTCGGTAGGATTTTCCAGGACCGTGCGCATTTCTGACCGACAGCTTTCTCGACGACGACGGCAATGCCCGGAACATCGCCGAGAGTAAATGCATTCGATGGCGGCGTTTCGTTCGTCACCATCGCGTTGGACGTGATGCACACTTCCGCGAGATCGACGTCGAACAAGATGCCGAAGGTCTTCTTGTCTGCGACATAGACGAGCGGAGAGGCTTCGAGCGACGAGCCGATGCGTTTCGCAGCACGTTCGAGTTCGAGTGCGCCGGTCACGACGCGGCGCACATCCCGGATGGTTTCCCATTTCTTGGCAAGCGTATCGTCGCGATAGTCGTCAAGTTTATCGGGGAAAGTCGTCAAATGCACCGAAGGCTCAGCGTCCGGCCGATACATCGTCCATGCTTCGTCCGTCGTGAAGCTGATCGCGGGCGCGAGCCATTTCAGGATTGTATCGCAGAGAATATCGACAGTCGTCAGCGCGGCCTTGCGCGCGATTGACGATGGAGGATCGCAATACAGCGTATCCTTGCGAATGTCGAAGTAGAATGCCGACAATTCGGTATTCATGAAATTCGCCAGCGTCGCAATCACGGTCTTGTAGTCGAAGTTTGCGTAAGCCGGACGCACGATGCCGTCGACTTCCGAAAGACGATGCAGCATCAGCCGTTCGAGTTCCGGCATGCCCTTGAACGCGACGGCTTCAGCGCGTTTAAAGTGATGCAGCGTGCCGAGCATCCAGCGGATGGTGTTGCGCAGTTTGCGGTACGTCTCGACGACGTTCTTGAGAATTTCGGGGCCGATACGCTGATCGTCGGAGTAATCGGTCGCACAGACCCAGAGCCGGAGAATATCGGCGCCGGAATCCTTGATGACTTTCTGAGGTTCGGTCGTATTGCCGAGCGATTTCGACATTTTGCGGCCATGCTCGTCGAGCGTAAAGCCGTGCGTCAACACCACATCATAAGGTGCGCGTCCCCGCGTGCCGCAACTCTCCAGAAGCGAGGAATGAAACCAGCCGCGATGCTGGTCCGATCCTTCGAGGTACATGACCGTGTCTTTGCCGCCGTCGATCTTGCGGACGATGTTGCCGAGTTGCGGAAACTGCTGACGGTCCTCGAGAACGAATGCATGCGTCGAACCGGAATCGAACCAGACGTCGAGGATGTCGTCGACTTTTTTCCAGTCGTCCTTCGCCAGCGGCCCGAGGAAACGCTCGCGCGCGCCTTCAGCGTACCAAGCATCGGCACCTTCATTCATGAAGGCTTCGGCGATGCGCAGATTGACCGTCTCGTCTTTCAGAATATCGACCGAGCCGTCCGATTTCTCGCGAACGAAAATAGCGATCGGCACACCCCATGCGCGCTGGCGCGAGATAACCCAGTCGGGCCGGCCGGCGATCATTCCTGTAATACGGTTTTGCCCCTGCTCGGGCACCCAGCGCGTCACCTTGATGGCCTGAAGCACGCGATGGCGAAGCGTGTCGCCGGCCTTCGCCTTGCCGTCGTCCGCAATATCTTTGTCCATCGCGATGAACCATTGCGGCGTGTTGCGATAGATCACGGGCTTCTTCGAGCGCCACGAATGCGGATATTGATGCTTGAGGCGCGAGCGCGCGAGCAGCATACCGCGTTCCGACAGCGCCTTGATGACGGCTTCGTTGGCGTCGCCCTTCTCGCCCTTGTCGTTGATGACGCGCTTGCCCTCGAAGCCGGGAGCCTGCGCGGTGAGCGCGCCGTTTTCGTCCACGGTGTAGGGAATCGTCGGATTGATGCCGCGCGCTTCGAGATCGCGGGCGTTGGCGGTCCAGACATCGAAGTCCTCGCGTCCGTGACCTGGCGCGGTGTGAACGAAGCCGGTGCCGGCATCGTCGGTGACATGATCGCCGTCGAGAAGCGGAACATCGAAATCGTAGCCTTGGCCTCGTAGCGGATGAGCGCAAACAAGATTTTCTAGCAATGCGCCGTCTACGTTAAACGTGTCAAAAACGCCGGAGGCAAAACGGGCGCTTGCCTGAAACGCGAGGCTGAGATTGGATGCGACCAATAGCGCGCCATCGCCATACTTTTCTACGTGCGCCTTCCTCGCGGAGTTAATTTCGTTTCGAGCAGTTTCGTACTGCTCAACCGTCACGCCAGCATCTTTAGCGGCTTCGTCAATGTTTGTCGGTCGCGGTAGCCCGCGCCCTGGGACGAGTAGCGCGTATCTCAATTTGCTCGAGTAAGCGATTGCCCGGTTGCCGGGTAATGTCCAAGGAGTTGTTGTCCAGATTACTACGGACGCGTTTTGCCAAGCACGGCGCAGCATCTCCGCTTCATCTGGACTCGAACCAATTCCGATGACAGGGAGTTTGCTCTTAGTCCCGATAATCGGAAACTTCACCCACACGGCGTCTGACGTGTAGTCCTCGTATTCGACCTCAGCTTCGGCAAGCGCGGTCTTCTCGACGACACTCCACATCACGGGCTTCGATCCGCGATACAGCGTTCCGTTGGCGGCGAACTTCATCAGCTCGCGGGCGATCTGCGCTTCGGCGGGGAAATCCATCGTCGCATAGGGATGGTCCCAATCGCCGATAATTCCGAGCCGCTTGAACTCCTCGCGCTGAACGTTGAGCCAATGCGCCGCGTAAGCGCGGCACTCTTTGCGGAATGCAATCATCGCTGCCGAATTTTTGAAATCCGGCTTCTGCTTGCCCTTGGACCGGTAGTTCTCTTCCTCGATCTTCCACTCGATCGGCAGGCCGTGACAGTCCCATCCCGGCACATAGTTGGAATCGAAGCCGAGCATCTGCTGGCTCTTCGTCACGACATCCTTGAGAATCTTGTTGAGTGCGTGACCGATATGAATGTTGCCATTGGCGTACGGCGGGCCGTCATGCAGCACGAACTTGTCGCGTCCCTTCGCGCTCTCGCGCAACTTGCCGTACAGATTCATCTCGTTCCAGCGCGCGAGAATCTTCGGCTCCTGCTGCGGCAATCCGGCTCGCATCGGAAACTCCGTCTGCGGCAGATAGAGCGTCTTGGAATAGTCGTGGGCGTCAGGCTTCTGACTGGCTGATTTGAGCTTTTCGGTCATGGCGAGGTGAATAGCGCGTTTTGGCGTGGTGAGGAAACCCCGGCACAGCCTATAAAATGCAGCCTGCGGCGAGATTTCAGCCGATCTTTCCGAGTTTGGGGAAAGCATTCGGTGAAGCAGCCAGAGCCGCGCGCGCCTTGGCGCTGTCGTCGTCCATCTGGCGCACGAGCGATTCGATGCCGTCGAATTTCAGTTCGTCGCGAATGAAAGCGACGAACGCCACGTCGATCGTCTGTCGATAGAGATCGCCCTTGAAATCGAACAGATAGACTTCGAGGAGCGGCGCGCCGTTGTCGAAGGTCGGCCGGCGGCCGAAACTTGCCACGCCGTCGATACGCCTGTCGCCGATGCCTGCCCGAACGGCATAGATGCCGTGACGCAGTCCGCAATTCTTGTCGAGGCGGATGTTGGCCGTCGGATAGCCGAGGTCGCGTCCGCGTTTTTCGCCGTGAATGACCTCGCCTGAAATGAACCACGGACCGCCGAGCATTTCGGTGGCATCCGCCACATGTCCTTCCGCGAGCGCCTCCCTTATCGCCGTCGACGATACAGGCCGCTCCAGAATGTCCACATGCGGCTGAACGTGGACCTTGAAACCCAATCGCTCTCCCTCGCTCGTCAACAATGCCGGCGAACCGCCGCGGCCTTTGCCGAAATGGAAGTCGTAACCGACGCTGATGCCGCTGATGCCGAGCCGGCCGATCAGATCGTAGTTAATAAAATCTTGCGCCGAGGTGCCGGCGCGATGCGCGTCGAATGTCATGATGACGGCGCCATCGAGGCCGGTTCCGGCCAGCAGCCGGAGCTTGGCGGTCTGATCTGTCAGTCTGAATTGCGGGGTATTAGGGCTGAAAAAGCTGCGCGGGTGAGGTTCGAATGTCACCGCCATCGCTGGCTTCCGAAGTTTTTTGGCCATGTCCATCGCGGCTGAAATGACGACGCGATGTCCCAAATGTACGCCGTCAAAATTGCCAAGCGCGACAACCGCGCCCTTTACAATGTCGGCGGCAGGCGTGGTGTCGCGAACGATAGAAAATTTTTCTGTCATAGTTTTGGAAAGGAACCCCAATGCCGTCTGACTGGACCGTGACCCCCGCCAGTCGGGCAAGTCAATACGACGGCATGGCTGAGTAGTTCAACGGACATACCCGGTTAACGGGCTGTTTAAGCCCCGATGCTAGGTTCTGGCCATTACGGATCGGCAGAAGCCGGTCGCGATTTTAAGACGCATGCCGGTTGCTGCGTTCTCGGGAGAAAAACAGCAATGGCCATGGATTTGTCGATGCCGGTTCTCGTGGTGGACGATTACAACACCATGATCCGCATCATCAGAAATCTTCTCAAGCAACTCGGATTTGAAAATATCGACGACGCGAGCGACGGCTCGGCGGCGCTCAACAAGATGCGCGGCAAGAAGTACGGCCTCGTGATTTCCGACTGGAATATGGAGCCGATGACCGGCTACGATCTGCTCAAGGAAGTACGCGGCGATCCAAATCTTTCGACGACCCCGTTCATCATGATCACGGCGGAATCGAAGACGGAAAATGTCATCGCGGCCAAGAAGGCGGGCGTGAACAACTACATCGTCAAGCCGTTCAACGCTGCGACATTGAAGACGAAGATCGAAGCGGTTTTCCCGGACGAGGCGGCGTAACGCGCCGCTTATCCAACCCGATCAATCGAGGTCGCCGCGACAAGTCCGCGACAGCAACGTCTTTGTCGTCCCTGCGAAAGCGGGGACGACAATATTACGAGGCTGCTTGACATTCCGGTTTCTAGGATTATATTCCTTCATGCGAAATCGCGCGGAGGACCGATCACCCTTCGCACAAATCGGAGACAACGGTGGAGCGCCGGGAGGCGCAGCGCCTGTTCGTCAACGGGCGCGCGCGGTTTGCAGTGGAGCTTCGCAAACTCCATTGCAAAGCGCGTGAGGCTAAGCCGATCGCAAGGCCGGCCTCAGGGATGTCTCGCAAACATCCCGGCGCCTCCCCGCGCTCCACCGCATCACTCGCGCGGCAACGCGGCGGGAAATTTCGCCGTGCCTGTCAGCCGCCGCCGGGCTTTTTGTTTTCAGGGTTTCAGGTCGCGGATCAAGGCGAGCGGCGGTTTGGTGTCGCCGAACAGCCGCCTGACGGTGAAGTCGTCGATTTCATGGACACCGTCGAAATCCGCCGAATGAATCCCGCGCGTGACGAACAGACAACCGATCCCCATCGCGTTCGCGCCGGTCAGGTCTGTTCGTACCGAATCGCCAATCGCCAGTATTCGCGATTTCGGCGTCGGCTTGCCCCGCTTCGCCTCGGCAATTTCGAGCGCGCGGTCGTAGATCGGCGCATGAGGCTTGCCGTAGAAAATCACCTCGCCTCCGAGTTCGCGATAGAGTTCGGCGATTGCGCCCGCGCAATAGATCAGCCGGTCGCCGCGTTCGACGACGATGTCAGGGTTGGCGCAAATGAAAGTTAGATTGCGCTTGCGGGCCTCCGTCATCATCTCGCGATAGTCTTCTGCGGTTTCGACCTCGTCGTCGAAGGGGCCGGTGCAGAGAATGTAGCCGGCGCTTTCAAGCGGCGCGAATTTGACATCGAACCCCCGAAACATCGGGTTGTCGCGCGCTGGGCCGATCTGGAAAACGCTGTTCTGTAAATGCGCGGCCACGTAGTTCCGGGTGAGGTCTCCCGAGGACACGATCGCGTCGTATGTCTCGTCGGCGATATTCATCTTGCGGAGCTGACGCTGGACCGAGTCTGCGGGCCGAGGCGCATTCGTAATCAGAATGACGGTTCCGCCACGTTGCCGGAATTCGAGCAGTGCTGCACAGGCTTCCGGAAACCCCTTCAACCCGTCGTGGACGACGCCCCAGATGTCGCTCAGGATGATGTCTGCGCCCGCCGTCAATTCGCGCGCATGATCGATAAACCGCAACTTGCTCATTGGGACATCTTGTAAAGAACGATCAGCTCTTCGCGGCGCGGCGCGCGAGCGCAGCGTTGCCGGTCACGCGCTGCGCTTCTGCCATCGCAGGAGCGGGCGACGGAGCGGCGGCGGCGTTGGACGTTTTGGGAGGCTTAACCGCATCGGCTGCGGACGGTGAAGCACCTTCCGGCCGCAACGGACGCGGCGGCGCGAACAGGAAACCTTGTCCGTAGCGCACGTCGTAGTCGAGAAGATCGACAACCGCTCTTTCGCCTTCGATGCGCTCGGCAACAAGATCGATCCCGAACCTTGCAAGCAAATCCGACAGATCGGCGGCATGGATATCAGCCGACGACAATTGCTTCTGATCGAGCAGCATTGCTGCCGGTATCTTGATGAACTTCACGCCCCGGTCGGCGAGTTCGCGCGCGTCGATGCGTAAATCCGTCACATTGTCGATCGAGAGGCCGTAGCCGAGCCGTGCGAGTGACGCCAAATGTTCGCTTTCGACCGGGCCCAGCTGGCGGAATGTGCTCTGCTTGAATTCAAGAATAAGCGAAGGCGCGAGCGCGCGATTGGCTTCGAGGAAGTCCATGCATTGGCTGAACACAGCCGGGTTGCCCAATGTGGCTGCCGAGACATTGCAGAACACGCCGACGTCCTTGCTGCGGACCATCAGCCGCCGCAGCACCTGCACGCAGCGGAACATCACCATGTTGTCGATCTGGCCCATCAGCCCGGCAGCTTCCGCCGTGCCGATGAAGTCGCCTGCGGTCAGCACCTGATCCTTGTCGTCGCGAAGCCGCGATACCGCCTCGTAGAACCGCACCTTGCGCTGAGGAAGCGTCACCATCGGCTGTAGATAAAGGTCGATGCGGCTGGCCTCGATTGCATTCTTGATAGCGACGAGGACTTGCGCGTTGTTCAGGTTTGCCGGTGAAGGCGGCTTGTCGCCGCCGACGGCCGATATATCGACGACGTCTGCCGCACCCTGAGGGATTTTCAGCGCGGCGTTTTGTGCAGCAACTGAATTTTCCGCATTGGAAAGAATGTCGTCGTGAGCCGCGACCGAAACCGCCAGTTGCTTCACCAGCGAACCGAGTTCGCCGATCTCATTCATCACGGTTTGAACGCGGTCCTGTCCGGTGGAGTCGGTGGTGGAAAGCCGGGCCTCGATGGCGTTCATGCGGCGGCCGAATTCGGCAACCTGGCGCGCGAGGTCGGCGGTGCCGCGCGACAGGTCGGCGATCTGGCTGCCGACATCCGTCCGGTCGCGCAGCCGCATCGAAACGGCGTTGTAGAGGATCAGGAACGTCAGCGCCGTCAGCGCGACGATGGCGGATTCCGAACTATTCAGACCGGCCATTGAATAAAGGACGAGGCCGAGCGAGGCTGCAATCAGCACCATGCAGATGGCGATGAAAATCGTCGAAATGCGGATCATGAAGCGCGCCCAACCCCTGTGGCGGCCAGTCTAGCACCAACTTTGATTCGACGGGAAATTCTTCTGTAACCACCGCAATTTGGCGGGCGGCTGTCGCCGTCAGGCGACAGCGCGGATGACCTTGGCAACCTTGTCCATGATCTCCCCGATCTGGCTTTCCGAGACGATCAGCGGCGGGGTCAGTGCGATGGTATCGCCGGCCACGCGGATCATCATGTCCTGCTCATGGAAGGCCTGATCGAGCGCCTCGAACCCGCGCAGGCCGGGCGCGTTCGCCTTCGGTGCGAGATCGATACCCGCCGATATGCCGACGGTGCGAATATCGACCACATTCGGCTCGCTGCGGAGCGCCATCACGGCGTCGGCCCATTTCGGTTCCAGCGCGCGGGCGCGGGCGAACAGGTCTTCCTTCTTGTAGAGATCGAGGGTTGCGAGGCCTGCCGCGCAGGCGAGTGGGTGCGCCGAGTAGGTGTAGCCGTGGAACAGTTCGACGACATGATCGGGGCCGGTCATGAAAGCGTCGTGGATCGTGTCGCGAATGACGACGCCGCCCATCGGCACTGCGCCGTTGGTGATGCCCTTCGCAAACGTAATCATGTCTGGCACGACACCGTACCGCTCGGCGGCGAAGGCATAGCCCAGCCGTCCATAGCCGGTGATGACTTCGTCGAAGATCAGCAGAATGCCGTACTTGTCGCAGATCGCGCGCAGCTTCTGAAGATAACCCTTTGGCGTAACCACAACGCCGGTCGATCCAGCCATTGGCTCGACGATGACAGCCGCGATTGTGTTAGGCCCATGAATGCCGACGATGCGTTCGAGTTCATCGGCGAGATGCGCGCCCCATTCGGGCTCGCCCTTGCTGAAAGCCATCTTCTCGCGGTCGTAAGTCGTAGGCAGATGATCGACGCCGGTGAGCAGTGTGCCGAACATCTTGCGGTTATTGACCATGCCACCGACGGAAATGCCGCCGAAGCCGACGCCATGATAGCCGCGTTCACGTCCGATCAGGCGGGTACGTCCGGCTTCGCCGCGCACATTGTGATAGGCGAGCGCAACCTTCAGCGCGGTATCGACCGCTTCCGAGCCGGAGTTGCAGAAAAACACATGCTCGAGACCTTTCGGCGCGAGATCGGCGATGCGGCTGGCGAGTTCAAATGCCTGCGGGTGTCCGAATTGAAATGGCGGCGCGTAGTCGAGCGTTGCAGCGGACTTCGCGATGGCTTCTGAAATCTCCGCACGGCCATGACCGGCATTTGAACACCACATGCCCGATGCGCCGTCGAGAATCGCACGGCCGTCCGTCGCGTAATAATGCATGTCCTTCGCGCTCGCGATCATGCGCGGCGTTCGCTTGAAGGCCCGGTTCGCGGTGAACGGCATCCAATAGGCGTCGAGATCGTTCGGTGTCGCGACGGGCGGGCGCTTGTGCTGAATATTCAAGGCGTGTTCCTTCCGGCAAAGAAGATGCGCTGGTTGTGCGAAGCCTATCAGTTTCCGATGCGCATCGAAACGGACCAGCGTGCGCGGCAGCTTCCACGTAAAAGCGCGGATAGCTCCAGCCAATACATACTACCTTTAGTAGCGCATCAATTCATTCACCCTTAAAGGTTGTATGACTTGATGAGGCTATGAAATCAGTCGCGCAATCCGCCAGAAAATTTCGAGTGGCCGACAGCGGCGCATCCGCTGTCGAGTTCGCAATGGTGCTGCCGTCGTTTCTGCTGATCGTGTTCGGCATCGTGATGTTCGGCTCCTATCTCGCCGTCGTTCACGGGGTGCAGCAACTCGCTGCGGAAGCAGCGCGCTCGTCGGTCGCCGGACTGAGCGAAAGCGAGCGCAGTTCGCTTGCGAACGCCTACGTCACCGGCAACGTCAATTCCTACCCGCTGATTACGGCAAGCCGCGTCACGGTCAACGCCGCAACGTCACCGACCGACACGAACGTATTCCTGGTGACGGTGAATTACGACGCGTCGAACATGTTCATCTACTCGCTGCCGTCGTTCATTCCCGCGCCGCCGCCCAACATCGTGCGCACGGCGGCGATCCCGCGCGGCGGATACTGAAAATCGCGGAGGTTGAGATGCGCGCATTGCTTCGTCGGTTTATTCGGGATCAGCGCGGCAACATCGCGATCATGTCGGCCGGCGTAATGCTGCTCGTCATCGGCTGCGCGGCGTTGGGCGTCGATGTCGGCACCATCTTTGCCGACCGTCGCAAGGTGCAAAGTGCCGCCGATCTCGCCGCCATCGTTGCAGCAGGCGATCTGACGCACGCGACTGCTGCGGCGACTGCGGCAGTAACGAAGAACAACTATCCGTCGGGCTCGCTCGTGGCTGTCGAACCCGGCGTTTACACGGCGAATGCGACGCTGACGCCGTCGCAGCGTTTTGTTGCGGCGGCGACGCCTGCAAACGCTGTGCGCGTGAGGATGCAAACACAGACGCCGCTTTACTTCGGCCGCGTGCTGACGAGCGCGAGCCAGTTCACCATCAACACGTCGGCAACAGCGACGACGACGCAGATGGCGAGTTTCGCCATCGGTTCGCGGCTGGTTTCGCTGAACGGGGGACTGTTGAATGCGCTGCTCGGCGGGATGCTCGGCACGACGCTCAATCTGTCGGCGATGGACTATCAATCGCTAATCGACGCAAAAATCGATGCGTTCGATTTCATGTCTGCACTGGCGACGCGCGCCAATCTGACAGGCGTAACCTACGATTCATTGCTCAATACGAATCTGAAAGTCAGCGACATCGTGGCGGCAATGGTCACGGCGCAGACGCTGGACAACGGCGTGAATGCAGCGACGACTGCATTGCAAAACGTCTCGCTCGCGATGGCCGGCATCACCAAAACGATCACACCCAGCACGCTCATCAGTGCCGGGCCTTACAGCACGATGACCGTAGGGCAGAAGCCAAAGACGGGCGTGACGGTTTCCGCGCTCGACATGCTGAACGCGACTGCGTCGCTTGCGAACGGCACGAACCAGATTGCAGCGAACGTGAATCTATCGTTACCTGGAATCGCTAGCGTCACTTTGATGGCAACGGTGGGCGAACGCCCGGTCGGCACGAGCTGGGTCACGGTGGGTTCGGCGGGCGCGACGGTTCACACGGCGCAGACGCGCATCCTGTTGCAGATACAGCTTGTCGGTTCCGGTTCGGTATCTGTCGTCAACCTTCCTGTGTACGTCGAGATCGCGGCGGGCACGGCGATACTCAATTCGGTGTCGTGCGGTTATCCGAACGTCAATACGTCGTCGGTGCAACTCGGCGTGTCGCCGGGAATCGTCGATGCCTGGATCGGCAACGTGACAGCGGCGAACATGACGAACTTTTCCTCGCCGGTGAATCCGCCCGCGGTGAACATCGTCAATCTCGGAATCATTCAGGTTTCGGCACGCGCGCATGCGACGATGGCGAACACATCGCCGACCAATGTGAACTTCAGCTATTCGGACATTCAGGCGCAGACCAAGAAGACGGTGAACACGACGAGCTATACGTCGTCGCTGACATCGAGCCTGTTGAACGACCTCTCGCTTTCAGTGCAGCTCGGCCCGCTTGGCCTGCCGATCCCCGGCATCGGCCCACTCGTTACCAGCATCATCTCCGGTGCGACGTCATCGATCGACACGCTGCTGGCGTCGGTGCTGCAATCCCTCGGCGTGGGGCTTGGGCAGGCGGATGTATGGGTGACGGGCGTGCGTTGCGATGGCGCGGTGCTGGTGAACTAGGAACAACACGCAAATCTGCGGCACTTCTGCTTGCCCGGCGTTTTGTCGGCTGATACCAACCGCGCATGGCCGACAAACCGAAAAAGCCCCAGAAACTGCGCGCGCGGCTGCCGCGCGGCCTCGAGGATCGCGGCCCTGCCGAACTCGCGGCCACCCGGCAGATGGTTGAGAAAATCCGCGCGGTCTATGAGCGTTACGGTTTCGAGCCGGTGGAAACTCCCGCGATGGAATATACCGACGCGCTGGGAAAATTTCTTCCCGATCAGGACCGGCCGAATGAAGGCGTGTTCTCGTTTCAGGACGACGACGAGCAGTGGATTTCGCTGCGCTACGATCTGACCGCGCCGCTCGCGCGCTACGTCGCGGAAAATTTTGACACGCTGCCGAAGCCGTATCGCTCGTACCGCTATGGCTATGTCTACCGCAACGAGAAGCCGGGACCGGGACGCTATCGCCAGTTCATGCAGTTCGATGCGGATACGGTCGGCAGCGCATCGCCAGCCGCCGACGCCGAGATGTGCATGATGGCGGCCGACACGATGGAGGCGCTCGGTATTCCGCGCGGCTCGTATGTGGTGAAGGTGAACAACCGCAAAGTGCTCGATGGCGTGATGGAAAGCATCGGACTCGGCGGCGATGAGAATGCGGGCAAGCGGCTCACTGTGCTGCGGGCGATCGACAAACTGGATCGGCTTGGTGTCGAAGGCGTGAAGCAGTTGCTTGGCGAAGGTCGGAAGGATGAGAGTGGAGATTTTACGAAGGGTGCGGGACTAAACTCTCGCGCGATCGATAGTTTGCTTACTATGTTTGAGATCGGAGACATGGCATCGGATGCTTTGGCCGCACATCCCGCGCTTCAAATCGATGAGATAAAACAAAAGTACTCATCGAATTCGGCGGAAGATGCAAAAGCGGAAGGTATTTTCCGCGGTATATACGAACTGATCCAGAAATCAGCTCTTGGCCTGGAAGGATTGTCTGAACTTCGGTCCATTTGGTCGTTTGTGCAATCATCCGCATACGGCGACGGTCGCATCCGTATCGATCCCTCCGTCGTTCGCGGTCTCGAATATTACACCGGTCCTGTTTACGAAGTTGAATTGCTACTGGACACCAAAGACGAGAAGGGTCGTCCGGTTCGCTTCGGCTCGGTCGGCGGCGGCGGGCGTTATGACGGTCTAGTCTCGCGCTTTCGCGGCGAACCTGTGCCTGCGACAGGATTTTCCATCGGGGTCTCGCGACTGCAAGCTGCGCTCACGATGCTCGGCAAGATCGACACCAAGCCGGAATTCGGCCCCGTCGTCGTGCTGGTGATGGATCGCAATGAAATCGCGACCTACCAGAAACATGTCGCGACGCTCCGTAACGTGGGAATCCGCGCCGAACTTTATCTCGGCAATCCGAAAAATAATCTCGGCGTTCAGTTCAAATATGCCGACCGCCGCAATTCGCCCTGCGCCATCATTCAGGGCGGCGACGAAAGGGCGAAAGGTATTGTCCAAATCAAGGATCTGATCCTCGGCGCGCAGGTCGGCGGCGATGCGAAAGACCGCGAGGCGTTTCTCCAGAAGCAGCAGGGTGAGGCGCAGATCGCGGTGCCGGAAGGCAAGCTCGTGGAAGAAGTCCGAAAAATTCTCGTGCGGCACAATGTGCCGTGGGCCAAATAGAAAAATCGAAAAGGGAGAGACGAAATGCCTGAGATCACCGTGAACATGGCGTCGGGCCGCACAGACGAGCAGAAGGCGGGGATGATGCGCGACATCACGCAGGCGCTGGTGAAAAATCTCGGCGTCGATGCAGAAGCTGTCGTCATCCAGATCAACGAGGCGCCGCTGTCGCACAAGATGAAGGGCGGCAAGACGTTCATCGAGCGTAAGGCCGCTGCGAAATAGCCGCGTGGGCGTTCTCGATAAAGTCAGCGTCGGTTTGCGCGGCGAGAAAGTCGTCACCGTGACGCACGACATGACGGTGCAGCATTTCCTCGCCACGATGCCGGCGGTCTATTCGACTCCCATCATGATCCTCCACATGGAGATGGCCGGCACGGCATCGATCTCGCCGTTGCTTCCTGAAGGTCACGTCAGTGTCGGAATGGGTGTGAACGTGAAGCATCTCGCTGCAACACCTGTCGGGCGCGAAGTGCGGATCACCTCGAAGGTGATCGAGGTCTCTCCTAAAAGCGTGTTGTTCGCAGTCGAAGCCTGGGACGGCGACCGCAAGATCGGCGAGGGCACGCACCGGCGCGGCGTGGTCGACATGGCGAAATTCGAGAAGCGTTTCGGTGTATAGTGATCCGACAACGCGAATTTCAAGAATTGTTGAATTCGGTCTCCGGGCGGTGCCTATCGCGATCTTTGAAAAATGCTAAGTTCTCGCGCACCCTGTCGATGAGGATCGAATGAAAGCCGTCCTGACCGCAATCGTTGTGTTGCTGTTGTCGTCCGCCGCCTTCGCGCAGATGGGCGGCAAAAGCCGGCCGAGTGGAGACAGCAGCGCGCCGAAAGCCGAGGACAGTCAGAAGCGCCGGGCCGCCGAGGACGCGGCGGCGAAGGCCGCGATGTCGAAGATTCCGGATTCCAAAGAGAAATACGATCCCTGGAAGATCGGGCGCTAGGACGTCATTGCCGCTTCGGCATCGCGTCGCGCATCTTCTGCAAATCCTTGATATTCATCTTGACGCCGCCCGGCATGATCATGTCGCCGGGCTTTTGATCGGCTTTGCATGGGCCGAGCCACTTGCCTTCCATTGTCGTCGCTACGTCGTGCGGCATGCCCGCGGGGCCGCCGCTGTTCTGAGACGTCATCTTGATGGTGTAGGCCGAATTGAAATCGCCGGTCACTTCCATGTGCGAGACCGACGTCATGCCGCCGATGTTGCATGTGGAGTCGATCGTCATGCCGGTCGCAGTTTTCTGCATGTCCTGCTTGGAGCACATTTCCTTCGCCATCGGCGCGAAGGTGCCGCTCATTTCCTTGTCGGTCGTCGCATCGGTGCAATGCTGAACGGTTTGCGACGGGATATGTCCGCCGCTGCGATTGATCGTGACTTCCCACAGCCCTGCCTTGCGGCTGGGCATCTCGACTGGGTCGGCGAACGCAGACACGCAAAGGGGCACGATAAGAAAAACGGGGATGACGTAACGGATATGTTTCCGTTGCATCGGGCGGCCGTTCAGTAAGCGGCCCGAACCGGCGCGGCGCTATAGCCTGGATTTACCCAGACGCACTCGAAGGAGATGTAGCCGCCTTCGTTGGCCTGCGCTCCAAGGAGCCGTACGCCCTTGCCGTAGCCGGCACAGTGGTTGACGGCGAGTGCCTTGACGTCCACGCCCTGCTGGAAGAGCGAGTAGGAAATGATGCCGCCGGTGTCGTTGCCCTTGAAGGGCGGCACCCAGTCGGCATGCGCGGGCGCGCCAAGTGTCACGCCGGATACTGCCAACACTGCAAGAATTGTCGCCCGCATCGCTCTCTCCATTCGACTCTTGGCGCACCTTAGTGCGGGCCACCGGACATTGAAAGAACGCGCGACGGAGCAGGCTGGGGGTAGTTCCCGACTGTTGCCGCGCTGCACTTGACCCTATACTGGCGGCGCGGCACCTTCCGCCGCGACAATTCGCACTGGACTGTTCGATGAGCGATCTTTTTTTGGCGATGCGCAGGGTTATTTTGCTGGCTGTGGCTCTGATCGGCGGCATGGCGGCTTTCGCGCCGTCGCAGGCCGCCAGCGTTATCGAGCGCGGCATCTATCTGAGCGGACCGCGATACGACGGTGAGATGGGCCAGTGCGGCGAAGCACTCGGTACCATTGCGTCCCAGTTTGCCAGCAAAGAAAGCACGTTCTGGAATTCCAGCCTTCAGATCACCGGCTTTGCCGACGTCCACGAAGTCGCGTTCCGGCCGTGGGCAACCCAGAGCATTCCGCGCCGGTTCTGCGCCGCGAGTGCCATGCTGAGCGACGGCCGCGCCCGTGAAGTGCACTACTCGATCATTGAGGACGGCGGCTTTGCCGGCTTCGGGTCGGGCGTTGAATGGTGCGTGGTCGGGCTCGACCGCAATTGGGCCTATAACCCCTCCTGCAAGGCCGCGAAGCCTTAAGACCGCTGTGTCCTCTCATTGCGTGGTCTGGTGCCGGTCGTCACCCGCGCCTTTGTTCATGAAATGTTCTTGTGTTTCTTTGGCCCTCTGCGTAGGCTGCCGGCAGTTTGGGTAAGGGGGCGTAGCCATGACTGGTTCGGAATTTTCGATACGCTTTTTCAAGATCGCGTCATCCCTGCTGCTGGGACTGACACTTGCAACTTGGACGTTGAGCAGTCCCGGTCTGGCGCAGGACAAGCGGCAGAACGCGCCCGGTGAATTCGATTTCTATGTCCTCTCGCTGTCATGGTCGCCTTCGTTCTGCGAAGCGTCGGGCGAGCGCGGCAGTTCGGGGCGCAACACGAGGACTCAATGCGGAGGGCGGCCCTATTCGTTCGTCGTTCACGGTCTCTGGCCGCAATACGATCGTGGCTTCCCGAATTACTGTCAGCAGCCGGCGCCCCGGCTTGAACGAAACCTGATGGTGTCGATGCTTGATCTGATGCCAGCACCCGGTCTGATCTACAACGAATGGGACAAGCACGGCACATGTTCTGGTCTCGGGCAGCGCGCGTATTTTGAAACGATCCGAAAGGCTCGCGCGGCGGTGAAAATCCCGGCCGATTATCTCGATCTCGCCGACCCGAAGACTGTTGCACCTGCCGAGATCGAAGAAGCCTTCGTCAAGGCCAACCCCGGTCTTAGCAGCACTGCAATAGCAGTGACGTGCGACAGCAAGCGCCTGAGTGAAGTGCGCATCTGCATGAGCAAGGATTTGCAGTTCCGCGCGTGCGAGGAAATCGACAGACGCGCCTGCCGCCGCGATACGGTGGTGATGCCGCCTGTGCGCGGAGGCTAGGCGCAGCAATCGCGCGAGATAAGGTTACAATCGCATGGCGATGTCGTAACCCTGATCGCATGAACTATCGCCATGCGTTTCACGCCGGGAATTTTGCCGACGTCATCAAGCACATCGTGCTGGCGCGGATTCTCACATATTTGCATGAGAAGCCGGCAGCATTCCGCGTGATCGATACGCATGCGGGTGCGGGCCTTTACGATCTCGCCGGCGAGGAGGCGACGCGAAGCGCAGAATGGCGCACCGGCATCGCGCGGCTGATGCAGGCGCGGTTTTCCGAATCCGTCGCCGCGCTCGTCGCGCCCTATCTCGATATTGTCCGCGCGTTCAATCCGCAGCGCGATCTGACCGCGTATCCCGGCTCGCCCTTGATCGCGCGCGCGTTGCTCCGTCCGCAGGACCGGCTGGTCGCGTGCGAAACTGAGCCGAATGCACGCAAGCACCTGATCGGTGCTTTGCGGCGCGACGAGCAGGCGCGGGTCGTCGATATCGACGGGTGGACCGCGCTCCCCGCTTATGTGCCGCCTAACGAGCGGCGAGGTCTGGTTCTGATCGATCCTCCTTATGAAGACCGTGACGAATTCGAGAGACTTGCGGAGGGTTTCACGGCAGCGCATCGCAAGTGGCCGACGGGAATTTACTTGCTCTGGTATCCGGTCAAGGATCGCCGCGCGACCGACGAACTTGCACGGCGCGTTGCTCGTACTGCGAACGGTTCGGAGAAGCCGGACGCAAAGTGCCTGCGCGTTGAATTCAGCGTTGCGCCTTCGGCGCCAGATTCCGGCCTCGTCTCGGCCGGTCTTTTGATCGTCAATCCGCCTTGGACGCTGGCATCGGAGCTGAAGGCCATTCTTCCTGAACTGGAAAAGCCTCTTGGCGTGGGCGGCGCGGCACGTTTCAGAGTCGAACTGACGCGCACATAGCCGGTTGTGTCAGCCGTGCTGCTGCAACGGAGTCGCAAAAACGATCATAGTCAGTTGCCTTGGAACCGTATTATGCTGATGCCGTGAATGGCTAGCTTTACGGTCCGCGTCCGCGAATGGTCGCGGCGGAACGATAAAGGCTTCGAGCGGCTCCGGTTCTCCGCGTCGCTCCCAAAAGAGCCCATGATTCCGACAGTAATGCTTGGTCAGCCGATGCGCGTCGTCGTGTCGGCAAAAGCAGTGCGGGGAGGGGTTCCCGATGCCGATGACAGGTACGGTCAAGTTCTTCAATGCCGAACGCGGATACGGCTTCATCAAGCCGGACGACGGCGGACGCGATGTGTTCGTTCACATCACGGCTGTCGAGCGGGCGGGGCTGAAAGACTTGACCGAAGGACAGCGCATTACGTTCGATGTCGAGCCGGACAAGAAGGGCAAAGGCCCGAAGGCGGTCGATCTGGTGATTACGTCCTGACAGGGACGCGCCGGTAACGAGCAGGCGTGACTGATTGGACGACAACGGTGCACACGATCTGTCCGCGCCGGAAAACTTCCATGAGCTATCGCCAAACAAAAACCCCGGCACGAAGCCGGGGTTGAAGTCAGTATTCGATATTTTCTTAGAAGTGATAGTTCACGCCAAGGCGGATGACGCCGAACTGATAGCCGTTCGGCAATCCGGTGATCGTGAAGTTCTTGTCGGACAGATCGACGTAGAGATATTCAGCCTTCGCCGACCAGTTTCTGTTGAGCGCCATTTCGACGCCGCCGCCGGCCGTCCAGCCGATCGTGCCGTGATTTTCGGTCAGGAAGAAGTTCTGTCCGGAGACTTCGCCGAACGCCAGACCGCCCGTGCCGTACACAAGCACGTTGTTGAAGGCGTAGCCGACGCGGCCGCGCGCGGTGCCGAACCAAGGATTGGAGAACTTCCAGGGAGCAAACGTGTCGTCAGCGCCGCTGATCTGAACGTCGCCTTCGAGGCCGAACACCCACGCGCCGTTCTGCCAGTTGTAGCCGGCCTGAAGACCGCCGAGCAGACCGGACGGCCTCGTCGGATTGTTGGTGATATCGCCCCAGCCATATCCGAGGTTGGCGCCGATATAGGGCCCGACCCAGCTATAGACTTGCGGTTGCACCGCATAGGGCTCAGCGCGGCGGTAGCCCAAATCGGCTGCCTGTGCGGAAACAGCGACCCCCATCGCGGCGGCGACGATCGCCCCAAATGCCGTCTTACGCATCTCAACTCTCCTTACGCGAACTCTCGCTATCGCCCGTTCGTTGGTCCCCGATCCGCGACAAACATCGCGACAGCGGAGCGCGTGGTTACGGATCCCCGCTTTTTATCTGTAAGATTTATTGAGAATTTTACGTTAAACACTCGTTAAGGCCGCTTACCGCCGCATTAACGTCCTTAAGAAAGCGTTACGATTCTGGCGGCGGCAGGGACGGCTTCGGGCCATTTTGTGCGATCTGCGATCTCTGGATGACGGTGAGCGCAGCGCCTAGATTTGGATCATGACGAACGACACCAGCAAATCGCCGGACCGCCCGGATAAACCGGCTTTGGATATGCCGGTTGCAGAACTGCCAGCGGAAAGCATTCGCGGCCAGGATGTCGATCCGGCGTCACTACAAGCTGATGACGACGAAGAGTCTCGCCTGCCCGAGCAAATCGATGAGGCGGTCGATCTCGCCGATGAAGGCACACTTGCGACAGGCCGGGCGGCCATCGAACGCGCTGTCAAGCTCGCGCCGACATCGCCCGGTGTCTACCGCATGCTCAATGCTGCCAACGATGTTCTCTACGTCGGCAAGGCGAAGAGCGTCAAAAAGCGACTTGCTTCATATGCACGACCGACAGGGCATCCGGCGCGCATCGCGCGCATGATTGCGTCGACAGTCAATGTCGAGATCGTCTCTACGTCGACTGAAACAGAAGCGTTGTTGCTCGAAGCCAATCTCGTCAAGCAATTGCGACCACGCTTCAACGTGCAACTGCGCGACGATAAATCGTTTCCTTACATCCTGATTTCCGGCGATCACTGGGCACCGCAGATTTTGAAACATCGCGGCGCGCAATCGCGGCCCGGACGTTACTATGGGCCGTTCGCGTCGGTCGGGGCGGTCAATCGCACCATCACGGCGTTGCAGCGCGCGTTTCTGGTGCGCTCATGCACCGATGCATTCTTCGAGAGCCGCACGCGACCGTGCCTTCTGTTTCAGATCAAGCGGTGCGCCGGACCTTGCACGCAGGAAATCGATTTCCCCGGCTATACCGAACTCGTGCGCGAAGCGAACGAGTTTCTGTCGGGACGCAGCCGTGCGGTGAAGGAAGAACTCGCGGTTGAAATGGAAAAGGCGTCGAACGAACTCGAATTTGAGAGTGCGGCGCTTTATCGCGACCGTTTGGCGGCGTTATCGGCAATTCAGTCTCAGCAGGGAATCAATCCGCGCACGGTCGAAGAAGCGGATGTCTTCGCCATTCATCAGGAAGGCGGATATTCGTGCGTCGAAGTATTCTTCTTCCGCACCGGACAGAATTGGGGCAATCGCGCCTACTTTCCGCGCGCCGATAAAACGATGCAGGCGGAGGAAGTGCTCGGATCGTTCCTCGCGCAGTTCTACGACGACAAGCCGCCGCCGAAACTCATTCTGCTGTCGCATTCAATCGAGGACGAGGCGTTGCTTGCCGAGGCTCTTGGCGTGAAATCCGGCCACAAGGTCGAAGTCCTGACGCCTCAGCGCGGCGAGAAGAAAGAACTTGTCACGCACGCACTCACCAATGCGCGCGAGGCACTTGGACGCAAGCTGGCCGATACGGCGACGCAAAACCGTCTGCTGCAAGGTCTCGCGAAAACGCTCGAACTACCACGGGTGCCCAGGCGCATCGAGGTTTATGACAACAGCCACATTCAGGGCACGAATGCGGTCGGCGCGATGATCGTCGCCGGGCCGGATGGCTTTCTGAAAAACCAGTATCGCAAATTCAATATCAAGTCGGAGGGACTGACCCCCGGCGATGATTACGCGATGATGCGCGAGGTTCTGGAGCGGCGCTTCAAGCGGCTTCTCAATGACGAGCCGAAGCCTGACGGTATCCGGGCGCTCCTCACCAAGGACGATGACGTGCCGCGTTGGCCCGATCTTGTCATCATCGACGGCGGGCAGGGCCAATTGAACGCAGCGCGGCAAATCTTCGCGGAGTTGAATCTGACCGATGTTTCGCTGATCGCGGTGGCAAAAGGACCGGATCGCGATGCCGGCCGCGAGACGCTGTTCATGCCCGACCGCAAGCCGATCAAGCTCGAGCCGCGCGATCCGGTGCTCTATTTCATCCAGCGGATGCGGGATGAGGCGCACCGTTTTGTCATTGGGTCGCACCGCAAGCTGCGAAAGAAGGATATCCGCGAGGCCGGTTTGCAGGAAATCCCCGGCATCGGCCCGTCACGCAAACGTGCTTTGCTTCACCATTTCGGGACGCTGAAGGAGATCGAGCGCGCGTCGATGGCGGATCTGGGTAAGGTTCCTGGGGTAAGCGCCGAGAGCGCCCGCAAGATTTTTGAATTCTTTCACCCAAATGGTAGCTGACGGCGTTACAAACGGAGCCGCATGCGAATCTCTTGAAGCGCCGCGCGGGTTGACCTTCCTGCAACGGCGGTATTGGTAAGCCCGATGAACAGTGTCACGACACAGCCGACAAGGCGCTCCCTCGCTTTGCCCAATCTGCTCACGTATTCGCGGATCGTCGCCGTTCCGGTGGTTGTCGGCTGCATGTATGCGCAGTCGATCCTCGGCGCGCCGCTGTGGCTTCGTTGGGTTGCGCTGTTCTTTTTCATTGCCGCAGGCGTGACCGATTTTCTCGACGGTTACTATGCGCGAACGCTGAATCAGCAGTCCGCTTTCGGTCGCATGCTCGATCCGATTGCCGACAAGCTCTTGGTGGCGTCGTGTCTTCTGATGCTGGCCGCCGACAACACCATTCGCGGCTGGTCGTTATGGGCGGCCATCGTCATTCTCTGCCGAGAAATCCTTGTTTCAGGATTGCGCGAGCACCTCGCCGCGATTCGCGTCAGTGTGCCGGTGTCGCATCTGGCCAAATGGAAAACGACCATTCAGCTTGTTGCGATCGGATTTCTGATTGCGGGCGAGGCTGGCGAAGTCATTCTGCCGCACACCACTCTGATCGGCGTCGTGCTGTTGTGGATTTCCGCAATTTTCACAATCTATACGGGATGGGACTATCTTCGCGCGGGAATTCATCACCTCATCGAGGATGACCGATGAAAGTTCTCTACTTTGCTTGGGTGCGCGAACGCATCGGCAAGGCGGAAGAAACCGTTGAGCCGCCGGCGAGCGTGCGCACTGTGTCGGACCTGATGCAATGGCTTGTTGCACGCGGCGAGGAATACGCCAATGCGTTCGCGACGCCGCGCGTGATCCGCGCCGCCATCGATCACACGCACGTCAAGCCAGATGCGGCGATTGCAGGTGCGCGCGAGATCGCGTTCTTTCCGCCGATGACGGGCGGCTGACCTGCGATGGCTGCCTCGGTCACGATCCGCGTTCAGTCCATCGATTTCGATATCGCGGCTGAGATAGCGGCGCTGACCAGGCATTCCAACGATATCGGCGCGGTCGTGAGCTTTTCCGGCATTTGCCGAGCCGGGAAGGGTGACAACGTAATTTCGGCGATGACGCTGGAACACTATCCCGGAATGGTCGAGGCCGAGATTGCGCGCCACGTCGAGCAGGCCGTATCGCGCTGGCCGCTCAATGGCGTCACCGTGATCCATCGCTACGGTCGCGTCGTGCCCGGCGACAACATCGTGCTGGTGTTGACCGCGTCGGCGCACCGCGAGGCGGCGTTTCAGGCGGCAGAATTCCTGATGGACTATTTGAAAACCAATGCACCGTTCTGGAAGGCGGAAGAACGTCTTGGCGATTCGTCTGCTCAAAAAAAATGGGTCGATGCGCAAGCGCATGATGATGAGGCAACAGCGCGTTGGAAAAAACCGTGAGCGCGCGCAAGGCACCGAAGAAAGCTGCCAAGGTAAAACGTAAAACACAAAAGTCGAAAGCGAAATCGCCGAAGCAGAGGGAAACAGCCGCGTCGCTCGTGCGCGAAGCCGTCCGGTGCTACGTCAAATCCGATCTTGTTTTCGCGCATGGCACCACCGATCCGGTCGCGGAAGCCGCGTTTCTTCTCTGCGAGACGATTGGCGTGCATCCAGAGGATTTCGACCGCATTGCCAAAAAGCCCGTATCGCAAACTCATGCAAAACGCTTTCGCGATCTGATCGCGCGGCGCATCGCGACGCGTGAGCCGGCCGCGTATCTCGTCAACAAGATGTATATGCTCGGACAGCCGTTCTACGTAGACGAGCGCACGATCGTTCCACGTTCTTTTATCGGCGAATTATTGGATGCATATTTCGATGGCGGCGATCTGTCATTGATCGAAGATCCGGCCAAAGTAAGTCGTGTGCTTGATCTTTGCACCGGATCGGGGTGTCTCGCCATTCTTGCTGCGCAGCGGTTTCCGAATGCGAAGATCGACGCCGTCGATTTGTCCGCCGACGCACTTGAAGTTGCCGCGCGAAATGTCGCGGATTACGGACTCGAGGATCGCGTCACGCTTCATCGCAGCGATTTGTTCGATGCGCTCGGCGACGCCCGCTACGATCTCATTATCACCAACCCGCCTTATGTCGATGCCGAGGGCATGGCCGGCTTGCCGCGCGAATGCGAATACGAGCCGGCAATGGCATTCGACGGCGGTGATGACGGTCTCGAACTCGTGCGACGAATCCTCGACCAAGCGAAACGTCACCTGACGACGAACGGCGGGCTGCTGTGCGAGATCGGACGTGGCCGCGACAATCTCGATCGCGCCTATCCGAAATTGCCGCTGCTCTGGCTGGACACCGAAGATTCGGAAGGTGAAGTGTTCTGGATCGCGGCGGACGCGCTTTAGGCGCCCGCTTCCGTCACAGAACCTTTCTGATCCAGTTATGCGGATCGGATGCGCGGCCGTACTGGATGTCGACGAGCTTCTTGCGCAATCCCATTGCCACTGGCCCTGCGGCGCCGCTGTTGATGACGAAATCCCCGCTGGCAGAACGCACCTTGCCGATGGGTGAGATGACGGCCGCAGTTCCGCAGGCGAATGCTTCCTTCAGCTTTCCGCTGGCGGCATCCGCGCGCCATTGATCGATCGTATAAAGCTCTTCACGCACGCGCGTGCCGGCATCGCCAGCGAGCTTGATGATCGAATCGCGCGTGATGCCGGGCAGGATCGTTCCGAGCGGCGGCGTCAGCATCGAGCCGTCGCCGAACACGAAGAACACATTCATGCCGCCGAGTTCTTCAATATATTTGCGCTCCACCGCGTCGAGGAAGACGACCTGATCGCAGCCGTGTTCGATGGCTTCGGCCTGCGCGCGTAAACTCGCGGCGTAGTTTCCTCCGCACTTCACCGCGCCGGTGCCGCCGACGGCTGCACGGGTATAGTTCTCTGACACCCAGATCGAAACGGGTGCAGGTCCACCTTTGAAGTACGAGCCGACCGGCGAGGCGATGACGGCGAAAATGTATTCGGCCGACGGCTTCACGCCCAGGAACACTTCATTGGCGATCATGAACGGCCGCATGTAGAGGCTGCCCTCGCCGCCCGGCATCCACGCGCGGTCGATGCGCACGAGTTGTTCGACGGCTTCGATGAAAACCGGCTCCGGCAGCGGTGCCATCGCCATGCGATCCGCCGAATTACGGAATCGTCGTGCGTTTGCGTCTGGACGAAAGAGATTCACGCCTCCGTCGTCGCGCTTGTAGGCTTTCAGGCCCTCGAAAATTTCCTGGGCGTAATGGAGGACGGCAGTCGCGGGATCGAGCGGGAAGTTCGCGCGCGACTCGACCCGCGCGTCGTGCCAGCCTTTTGTCTGACTGTAGCGCACGATCGCCATGTGATCGGTGAACACGCGGCCAAAACCGGGATCCGCCAGCCTGGCCAGGCGGTCCTTTTCGGGGGTCGGATTCGTCGCGGTCCGGATGTCGAATTTCAACAAGACATCGCCGTCAATCTTGTCGAATGACACTCCCATGGCTTTTCTCCGAATTGGCCATCTCGCCTTTGGCGGCGGCCCGTTTGTTTTACCTGAACGGTTAAGTCCAGTATGTTTCGCGGAAAGTCGACCGACAATCGCGCGGTGGCGGAATTCGCTGTCTATGCGGGCCTTGGACGCCCTAAAGCGCATAACCGGCCTGTAAATCCAACGAGTTATCCGAAAGTTTCGTATCGGACACCATTTTTGTAACATTCAATCGAAAATATGTCAATATGGCTGACATAAATTTCAAATCTGATCGAAAGACTCAGGATGGTCTGAAGGCCGGAAGCGGAGCCTTGGCGGGCCGTGCCGATTTGCGCTGGGACATCATCGAGTTGCTGTTCTTCGCCTACCGGGACTTCGTCGGGGACGCCGATCATGTGCTGGAGGAATTCGGGTTCGGCCGCGCTCATCACCGGGTCGTGCATTTCGTCAGCCGCTATCCTGGCCTCAAAGTCGCCGATCTCCTGGATGTGTTGCGGATCACCAAGCAGTCTCTTGGACGGGTGCTCAAGCAATTGCTCGACGAGGGCTACATCGTTCAGAAGGCTGGCAACAACGACAAGCGGCAGCGCCTTCTTTATGCCACCGCCAAAGGCGAGGCCTTGGTGGGAAAACTCGCAGGCTTGCAGACCGACCGGATCAATCGCGCGCTGCAAGGCGTCGATGCCGCCGGCGCAGACAATGTCCGCCAGTTTCTGTTGGGCATGATCGATCAGGCCGATCCCGACAAGGTGCTCGAGATTATTCTCGCAAGCTGCAGCAAACCGTGAAGGAGCGACGGTGAACGAACTCGCGATCCCGGAAAAGACCGGCGCTGAACCGGCAGACGATGCCCCGCATCTTCTGCTGGTGGATGACGATCGCCGTATCCGCGATCTGCTGTCGCGATTTCTTGCCAGCGAAGGCTATCGCGTCACCACCGCAAAGAGTGCCGCCGACGCGCGCGCAATTTTGCAGGGGCTGCATTTCGATCTTTTGATTCTCGATGTGATGATGCCGGGCGAGACCGGTTTTGAGCTTGCGAGATCGATCCGCGCATCGTCATCGGTTCCGATCGTGATGCTGACCGCGCGTCACGAGGCCGAGAGCCGCATCGAAGGATTGCAGATCGGCGCGGACGATTATGTCGCCAAGCCGTTCGAGCCCCGCGAACTGGTTTTACGCATCGCCAACATTCTCAAGCGCGCGGCACCCGTTATAGCGCCGGCGCTGAAGTCGGTCGCATTCGGACCTTACGTCTATCATCTTGAACGCGGCGAATTGCGCGAAGGCGAACGAACGATCCATCTCACCGACCGCGAGCGGGAGATGCTGCGTATCCTCGCCAACGCTCCCGGCGAAACCGTGCCGCGTGGCGCGCTGACCGGAGGCGACGGCGCGAACGAGCGCGCCGTCGATGTGCAGATCAACCGCCTGCGGCGCAAGATCGAGCGCGATCCTGCTAATCCCTTGTTTCTGCAAGCTGTGCGCGGAATCGGCTATCGGCTGGTCGCATCGCCATGAGACGAAAATCATGAGTACGCTCGACAGCGGCCTCACGTTCATACGCTCGGCATCGCAGCGCGTGTCGCGGTGGAATGGCTGGCTCGGTCAGGCGTTCAAAGATCTGATGCCGAAAGGGCTCTATGCCCGCGCGCTTCTCATCATCATTGTGCCGATGGTGATCCTGCAATCGGTGGTCGCGTTCGTTTTCATGGAGCGCCACTGGAATACGGTCACGCGCCGCCTCTCTGCCGCGGTGGTGCAGGACATCGCGTCGCTGATCGATGTCTACAAGGCGTATCCGCAGGACAAGGACAAAACGCAACTCAGGAAGATCGCGCAGCAGCGATTGGGACTTGTCGTTGACTTCTTGCCTGCGAACGACATGCCGCCGCCGGGGCCGAAGCCGTTTTTCTCGCTGCTCGACCAGACATTGTCCGTTCAGTTGAGCCGTCAGATCGGACGGCCGTTCTGGATCGACACCGTCGGCAAATCGTCGATCGTCGAAATTCGTATCAAGCTCGACGATGAGGTGATGCGGATCTACGCGCAGCGCAACGCGGCCTATGCATCGAACTCCGAGATATTCCTATTCTGGATGGTCGGCACGTCGTCGATACTTTTGATCGTTGCCGTGTTGTTTCTGCGCAATCAGATCAAGCCGATCCTGCGGCTTGCCGACGCGGCCGAGAATTTCGGCAAGGGACGCGACGTGCCTGATTTTCGTCCGCGTGGTGCGCGTGAAGTCCGGCGCGCGGCGCATTCGTTCATGGAAATGAAAACCCGCGTCGAGAGAAGCATCGAGCAACGCACTGCGATGCTTGCCGGCGTGTCGCACGATCTGCGAACGATCCTGACGCGCTTTAAACTCGAATTGGCGCTGATCGGCGACAGTCCGGAAGCCGAAGGCATGCGTAAGGATGTCGATGAGATGAGCGGCATGCTGGAGGCCTATCTGGCCTTCGCGCGCGGCGACAATGGCGAGCAGGCGCAGCCAACCGACATGGAGCAGGCGCTCGAAGAATTACGCAGCGACGCGGAACGGCAGGGGCACGCGGCGACGGTGACGTTCCACGGCCAGCCGACGGTGACGGTCAAGCCGGCGGCGTTCAAACGGTGTCTCGCCAATCTGGTGTCCAACGCCGCGCGGCATGCGGATGGAATCGCGATCACCGGACACCGCGACCACATGTATCTGACGGTTACAGTCGACGACGACGGGCTCGGCATTCCCGCCAATATGCGCGAAGAAGTGTTCAAGCCGTTTCTGCGTCTCGACGATGCGCGGAACCAGGACGAGGGCGGCACTGGACTTGGCCTCGCCATCGCACGCGACATCGCGCGCTCGCACGGCGGCGACATCACGCTTGGCGACAGCCCGATGGGTGGTTTGCGGGCGACGGTGCGAATTCCGGTCTGAGCTGATTTTGAAATTTTCCAGCAATTTCAGGCCGAAAGCCGCCGAATCGGCGCGAGGCTAATCGCTGGGCATTTCGCTGCTGAAAGCGACAAAAGGCCTTGATTGGATTGACATTCCGGCCTCCGCTGGCCTAGAAACCGCGTGTCTCGCGCGGCCTTGGCCTGCGGGAATTTTGCCAAATCGACGGTTCAATCAACGGCCAGCAACGCGGCCTTCCAGAGAGCATTGTCCCATGAAGGTCCGTAATTCGCTGAAGTCCCTGCGCGGTCGCGATCGCGATAACCGTCTGGTTCGCCGCAAGGGCCGGGTTTACGTCATCAACAAGACCAAGCGCCGCTTCAAGGCCCGCCAAGGCTGATGTCGCGCGGCTGAACGCCGCGTTGTTCCTTATCCCCATCACGTCCGTTTGACGCTGCTGCGCTTTGCAAGCGGCGCTTTCCGCGTTTAGACTTTTGTCATGGTGCAGAGAACCGCAACCACGGCAAAACTTTTTTTCGGAGTGCTTGTTTCCGCTGCTATTGCGCTGTCGTGCGCGTCGGCGCAGGAACCTGAAATCGGCCGGCCGTCCGCACCCAAGCGAATTCCCGAAGCGCCTGCCAAGCTGCCGCGCGTTCAGGGCGACAAAACCAAGAACCTCGACTTTCTGTTCGGTGCGCTGAAAGCTGCGCCCAACGAGGAAAGTGCCAAGGCCGTCGAGGCCCGCATCTGGTCGCTGTGGACTGCGACCAACAGCGATACCGCTGCGCTTCTGATGTTGCGCGCGAAACTGGCGATGGACAGCAAGGATATGGACGTCGCGCTGAAATTGCTCGACGCCGTCATCAAGCTGCGCCCGGACTACATCGAGGCGTGGAACCGCCGCGCGACGCTCTACTATTTGCAAAACGATTATTCGCGCTCGATGGAAGACATTCGCCAGGTGTTGATCCGCGAACCGCGCCATTTCGGCGCGCTGGCGGGATTGGGTCTGATTATGCAGGAAACCGGCGACGACAAGCATGCGCTCGATGCGTTCCGCCGCGCGCTCGCGATCAATCCCTATCTTGAAAAAATTCCCGATCTTGTGAAATCGCTGAGCGAGAAGGTCGAGGGCCGGGACATTTAGCCACAACTTCGCGTGGCCGCGCGCGAAACCTGTCCTACCCGAAAACGTAGTTCGCTCGTGCAGAAGCTCTTTCGGATTCCCTCAATGATATTGTCCGGTCTCGTCGTTGCGCTGGTTGTGCTGGCGCTGGTCACGCAGGCCGGTGTTTTCGTTCTGTCGCGCATGTATCCGCCGCAAGGTCAGTTCGTCGATGTGAACGGCGGAAGGCTTCATATCGTCGAACTCGGCTCGCGGGAAGCGCCGGGCCTTCCCGTGGTTCTTGTGCACGGTGCAAGTTCAAGTCTCGAGACGATGCGGCCGTTCGGCAATCTGCTCGCCAAAAAACATCGCGTCATTTTAGTAGATCGGCCGGGCCTCGGCTGGAGCACGCGCGAAAGCACTCAAGAATCGACTCCGGCGATTCAGGCCGGAATGATCGACGAGGCGCTCGGCAAATTGGGAATCGTGCGCGCAATTTTCGTGGGGCATTCGCTGGGCGGGGCCATCATGCCGGAACTGGCGCTCGCACATTCGCAGCGCGTCGCCGGATTGGTGATGCTGGCGCCGGTTCTTTATCGATGGCCGGGCGGAGTTGGACAATTCAACAAGACTGCGACCGTGCCGGTGCTGGGCCCGCTGCTCGCCTACACGATCACCTTGCCGCTTGGATCGTTCATGGTGGATGCCGGATCACGCTATGTCTTCTCGCCGCAGACAATGCCGGACGAATTCGTCGACCGGACGCAGGTTCGATTGGTGTTGAGACCCCGGACTTTTCTGAACAACGCCTGGGACCTTGCGACTCTCAAGGACGCTGTGACCAAGCGTTCGCCTGACTACCCGCAGATCAAGGTGCCCGTCACTATTGTGACCGGCGATAGCGACAACACCGTTTCGCCGAAGATTCATTCGCGGCAGTTTGCGGAAGCCGTGCCGCAAACCAAGCTGATCGTGCTGCCGGGCGTAGGGCATATGCCGCAATATGCCGCGCCTGAGATGATAGCGAATGAAATTGAATCGATGGGCGCGCAAGTTTCGCGCACGAACGCGGCGGCCGCGAACTAGCTAAATATCCGCGTCGCGGTTCGGTCCGACATAGGCAATGCGCACCATGTTGGTGGTGCCGGGCGTTCCGAGCGGGACGCCTGCGACGATGATGACGCGCTGTCCGGCCTTCGCAAAACCATCGCGGAAGGCAATTCGCCCGGCGCGATCGATCATGTCATCCTGATCGTGGGCATCTTCTGCGATCACGCAGTGAACGCCCCAGACCGCCGCAAGTTTGCGTCCAGTTGCGACATTCGGCGTGATGGCAACAATCGGCGGCTGCGGCCGTTCGCGCGCAACGCGTAACGCGGTCGATCCCGAATCCGTCCAGCACACGATGGCGGGAAGGTCCAGCGTCTCGGCAATCTGGCGTGCAGCGTCGGCGATGGCGTCGCCTGCGGTCGCTTCCGGCTCGGGGCGCTGGGCCGAGATAATTCCCAAAAATGTCGGATCGCGTTCGCATTCCTCGCCGATGCGATTCATCGTCATGACCGCTTCGACGGGAAATTTTCCGGCGGCGGATTCCGCCGACAGCATGATCGCGTCTGCGCCTTCAAACACGGCGGTCGCCACGTCGGAGACTTCGGCGCGTGTCGGCACCGGAGATGTAATCATCGACTCCAGCATCTGAGTCGCAATCACGACGGGTTTGCCTTTGAGGCGCGCCATGCGTGTCATCTGTTTCTGGAGGCCGGGCACGCGCTCGGCCGGGAGTTCGACGCCGAGATCGCCGCGCGCGACCATGATTGCGTCCGACGCGTCCATGATTTCGGCCAGACGGTCGACGGCCTGCGGCTTTTCGATCTTCGACATCACGGCGGCGCGTCCGCGAACCAGCTTTTTGGCTTCAATCACGTCGTCCGCGCGTTGAACGAACGACAGCGCAATCCAGTCGATGCCGGTTTCGAGCGCAGCTTCCAGATCCGCGCGATCCTTCGCGGTCATCGCCGAAAGCGGCAGGTCCGTATCCGGCAGGCTGACGCCTTTACGGTCAGACATCCTGCCGCCCGTCATCACGCGAAGACGCGCGCGGTCGGGCGAGGTTTCCTCGGCGATCAGCCGCAGTTTTCCGTCGTCGATCAACAGCGCATGTCCGGGACGCAATGCTTGCAGAATTTCCGGATGCGGCAGGTGAACGCGGGTTTTGTCGCCGGGCGCGGGATCGGAATCCAGTGTGAAAATCTCGCCGTTGGTGATCTGCGCCGAACCCTCGGCAAATGCGCCAAGCCGTAATTTCGGTCCCTGCAAATCGACAAGAATGCCGATGGGCCGGCCGTAGCTGCTTTCGACATTGCGAATGGTGTCCACAAGCTCACGCATCTTGTCGTGTGGCGTGTGGCTCATATTGATGCGGAAGACGTCGGCTCCGGCTTCGAACAGTTTGCGGATCGTCGCGAGGTCGGACGACGCGGGTCCGAGCGTGGCCAGAATTTTGATGCGGCGCAGGCGTCTCATTGCTTGCTTCCGGGCGCGCCACTCGATGGCAGGTTCGGATTTTGCTGCGTAGCGCCCGGCGCGTTGGGCAGGCCGGGCAACCCCGGCGATTGCTTTGTTGTCTCGTTGGACTCGGTCAACTGCACCGTCCACGCGCGCTGCTCGCCGGTATCGACTTCGAAATAGCCCGTGCGGTCGAAGCCGCGCGCCAGACAGTCATCGGTCCCCTTGATGGTGAATTCCTTGTCGCGCGAGCACATGAATGCCTGACCGGACCATTCCCCCCCGCGATCGTAGTCGATGGCATAGATGTAATAGTAACGCGCGACCAATGTCCCTCGGAGCAGCGTTTCGCAGCTGTGCGACGAGACGTTCCACCAGCCTTCGGTAATCCAGCCTTCGTTGTCCTTGTACCCAAGAGCTATTCCGACACGGCTCGACGTGTTGTTGCAAAGGCGGAAGTCGGCGGCGGCGGGATCGCTCCACGCGCAGAGAGCGAAAAACGCCAAAAGCCCCGTCAGGCTTGCGAGGATCGTGCGGCGAGGTGTTGCGCGGCGGTGGCTGAAATCGGAAGCTGTCATTTAATCAAGTTATATCAACTGATTGTTGATTTCGCGTAACGTCCGGTTGGTGTCAACGGCCCAGCCACTGGAAATCGCCCGATCCGCGTGAGTTATGGCATCCTCTAAACGGATTTTGATCGATGATATGGCAGATTGTGTGACGCCGACCCATCTACAGCACAGCAGCGGCTTTTCAGAAAACGCGAGAGAACGGCAATGAGCATCGACAGCAAGACCCAGACGGAACTGGAAGCCGCGGTGTTTCGGCGGCTCGTCGAACATCTGCGCAATCGAACCGACGTGCAGAATATCGATCTTATGAATCTCGCGGGCTTCTGCCGCAACTGCCTGTCCAACTGGCTTAAGGACGCTGCGGATGAAAAGGGCGCCGCGCTCAGTAAGGATGAAAGCCGCGAGGCTGTGTACGGCATGCCATACGAGACGTGGAAATCGAAGTACCAGAAGGAAGCATCGTCGGCTCAGTCCGACGCTTTCAAGAAAAGCAACGCCGGACACTGACGCGTCGTAGAAACCTGCAAGTCCAATCGGCGCTTTTGCGCCGATTTTTATTGGCCTGTGGTCACTGTGGATGATCGGTCGCGTTACCTTGACGCAAGCGTCCTCAATCTTGAGTGTGAAATGCGAACGACGTGTCTGACAGACGCGCCGAATATCCGCTTCACGACAAGTTCAGGAGTAACCGATGGCCACCGCGGCTGCCGCCAAGGAAGAAACCGCCCACAGTTTTGCAAAGAGTCAGCTCAAGGCTGTCGTCGAGCGCATCGAGAAGCTGGAAGAAGAAAAGAAGGCGATCTCGGACGACATCCGCGACGTCTATGGCGAAGCCAAAGGCAACGGTTTCGACGTCAAGGCGTTGCGGACCATCGTGCGGCTGCGCAAGCAGGACGCCAACGAACGTCAGGAACAGGAAACGATCCTGGAAACCTACATGCAGGCGTTGGGGATGCTGAACTGAGCCGCGCTCAGCGAAGTGCGGCGGTTCGCGTGCCGAAGGAAGTCGTCTGAAGCGTCGCCGTTGCCGATCCGGTGAATTGTTCGCAGATCAATCCCATCGTCGGATCGTCCGAGAACGTCATCGCGAGTGACATCTTCGGTTTGACGAAATGCGTGCGCATCACGGTCATGTCCTGATCGCCCAGCATTGCGGACTTCAGCGAGCGGCTGGCGCTTGGCGCAAGAATCATCGCGCGCAGCCAGAGTTCGCTCATTTGCCATGAAGCGAGACGCAGAATCTTCGCGGGCTTGCTGCCATTCGCATCGGGCGCGCTGCGCTCGACCGGCCCGGTCGATGCGACGATCTGGGTTTTATCGACCGGTGGCGATACCGGCGCATAGGCAAGCGCGTTGGACGCATTCATCTGAGAATCCGCAGATGAGACCGCATTGCGCGCTTTCTGGTTTTCTGACTGGACGGGCGGCGTGGATTTAACCTGTTCGTTATCCCAGAAGCCCCGCGCATTGATGGCATCGAGCGCAGTATCCGGCGCGCGTGGCGTGACAGGTTTCATCGGTGCGGCAAGCGCCACGGTTTGCGGCTCGGCAGTGGCGACCTGAACGGTTGCAACTGCCGCAGGCTTGGCGCGCGGAAGCGGAATCGATTCCGCGATCTTTTCGGCCTTCTCGGCGACGGCCTCGACGGCGGCAAATGTCTTCGCCTTCAGGCCGGGTTTCTCGGCCACGGCCGGCGCGGACTGTTCTTCATCGTCAGAGTGTTTGTGGAAAAGCAAACCCGCCAGCAATCCGCCGGCCGGCTTGCTGGGCGCTTCGGTCCCGTCGCCGCGCTTCTCGATATCTGCCATCGCCAGGTCGTAACCGGCAAGCGGTTTGCCGTCGGTTGGCAGATAGACAGTTTTCTGGTCGGGGAAAACCTTGACGAGCTGTTCGCGCGACATGCGCGGCCAGTAGCGGATGCTGCCGACGTCGAGGTGAACAAAAGGCGACCCCGATGTCGGGTAGAAACCCACGCCGCCGCGCTGGAGGCGCAGTCCGGCAAACCGAATCTGTTCGAGCGGCACGCCGGGGATGAAGAAATCCATCGCGTGGCCCTGCATGTGCTGGCTGAAACGCGCGACGCCCGACGAGCGGCGTCGGAGCATCGCGTTCGTCGCGGGCGAGCGATAGGCGGAGATGATCTGGATCGGCTGCTTGCCGTCCACGTCGCGATAGACTTCCCAGATGATATCGAACAGCCGCCGATCCATCGTGGTTTCGTCCTGGCTGCGCCAGTCGCGGAGGAAATGGTTGAGCTTTTTTAGCGCCGCCTCGTCGTAACGGCCGTTGCGCTTGAAGGTGATGGTGAGGTCTTCGTCGGAATGGGTGTGGTGAAAGGCGAGTTCGCGGGTGTCGTTGTCGGCGGTGGCGTTGTGGACGGAATTGGCACCGGCGATCAGGAGCAGCGCGGCGAGGCCGACGCACCATCCGGCTCGCGGAAGCGATACAGGCCCGGCGCTGCGTGGAAATCGTCCCGCCACTGAGAATTCCCGTCAGACGTCAGTCGAAGCTGAAAGCCCGCAACCCCAAGCTGCGGGAGCGTGAAGATAGTCTTAAAGACGGAATGTTAACCGAAATTTACGCCCCGGTCCCCAGTCCATACTCCGACTAAGCCCTTCGAGTATGGCAAAAAAGGGCCGGTAGAGGGATGTGGCCACGGACGCATTCGGCCAAACGGTTAACGGAAAAGGGCCCCGCCGGAGGCGAGGCCCTTGATTCGTCTCTGCTGGTTACGGCCCTACCGCTGGGTCCGGCGGGCGCGAACCGGAGCGGGCGGCGGGGTCGGCGCGCCGAACAGCCGCTGGAAGAAATTTGGGCCGTTGCTGGCGAAGCTGTCACCCGGGATGTTCACGTTAGTGGGCTTGACGTAGTTCGGCTGAGCATGCGCGACGGTCGTTTCGAGGTCGCGGCCCGGCGCACCCTTGAGCATTCCGAGCATGGTAGCGTCGCGACCGTAGACGTCCTTGCGCATCTGCAAATTGCCGGCGTCGTCAACGAACGCCGTCTGGTAGGTGATGTTCACCGGGATCGGCGTCGGGAAGTTGATGTTGATCTCGCTCTTGCCGTACATCGCCTTGATCTTTTCCGGCGTGTAGTTGTCCTTCGGCAGAGCAATGCTCAAAAGCGTGGCTGCGTACTGATCCGGATACTGCACGCGCATGCAGCCGTGGCTGAAGGCCCGGTCTTCCTTGGCGAACAGGTTCTTGTCCGGCGTGTCGTGCTGATAGACGAGGAACTTGTTCGGGAAGTTGAAGCGGATGCGGCCGAGCGCGTTGGCTTCGCCCGGAGGCTGGGAAATTCGGACGCTGCCATCCTGCGCGCGCGACAATTTCAATCCCATGCGCTCAAGGACCTGCGGGTCCTGCTGCAAAGCCGGAAGGTATTCATTGTAGATGATCGACGGCGGCACGTTCCAGGTCGGGTTGACGGTGATGAACTTCATCGTTTCCGACAAAAGCGGCGTGGCGTGGGTGCCCGGCTTGCCGGTGACGACGCGGGTGGTCCAGACCTGCGCGCCGTTCTGCATCACCTTCAGCGTGTAATCAGGAATATTGAGGATCACATACGCGTTGCCGAGCGCCGCGACGCCCAACTCGCGCGGCAGCCAGCGCCAGCGTTCCATGTTGACGCGGACGATGTCGATCTGCTTGTCCTTCTTCGGGCCGTTCAGCGCACGCACCGTCTGGTCGTCCAGAATGCCGGTGGCTTTCAGATCGTTGCTCGCCTGGAATTTGCGGACGGCTTCGGACACCTTTGTATCGTAACGCGCATCATCGGCATCTTCGGTAATGCCGAGCTTGGCGCGGATCATCGGCACGCGCGCGTCTTCCATCACGTCAGGAGCCGGGCCTTTCTTGGGCGGCTTGACGTATTTCAGTGTCGCACCTTCAGCGATCTGCCTGGACGTATCCTCGGTCACGCCGCGCAGCATCGCGAGCTTGGCTTTCAACGCCTGATAGCCCTTGTGCGGAGGATTGTAGCCGCCAAGTGCCGCCGACGCGTCCTTGGCCGTGGAGATGTTGATGAGAACCTCGACCGGATCGACCGGATGATCCGGATACTGGATGTCCGCGCTGACACGCGACCAGTGCATGCGGCCGCTTTGCGCCTGACGCGCATAGTCGAGCATGCTTTCGGTCAATTTCAGTTCGGCTTCGGCGAGAGAATCTGGCGATGTCGCCGACGCAAAATCAGGCGTTGGATAATCCGCCGGGTCGAGGCCGTCGGCACCCGCGTCCTTCAGCCGCGAGATAACAGCCTTGCCGCGCGAATTGAGAGCGCCGCCGTCGGTCCACAGCAACGCATAATTGCGATCCTTGTAGAAATTCTCGACAGCCGTCCGTTCGTTCTTGCGGTCGAAATATTTCGCGCCCTTGGTCGCGATGAGGTCGCGCAGTTTTTCTCCCGAGGGAGAAATCGTCGCAGCGACGTCGGCCTTCGGTGCTTCGACTGCGGGTGCAGCGGTGGTGGTCGCGGGAACGACAGCAGGTGTCGCAGCTTCTTCCTTCTTTGCGCTCTCAGCGGCGGGTGCGGGAGTTATAGCAGCGGCAGTCGGAGCGGCAGGCGCAGTCACAGGTGATGCGGCTTCCGTCTTCACATCGGTCGCCGAGGGCGGCGGGACGTTAGTCGGCTCTGGGCGTGGGACGGTCGAATCGATCGTCAGTTCCTTCGGAGCATTCGCGTCGGTCGATTGCGCCTGCGCGCCTGTCGCGGCGACCGTGATGAACGTTGCGGCGACGGCCACCAAAACGCGATCGAAGCCGGTCAATCCATTCCGGCCGCTCTTGTAGTCACGCATTCCTACACCCCTCGGGTGAACCTGCCCCGGCATGGAACAGTTCAATGATCTGAAACGTCGGAACCTTGCAAACCCGGCTTCGGCCTTGGCCGCGCGTCCCGCGTCATGAATTCGGCGAGACCGTACACGCGCCGGATAGCAGCGGCCAGCAGCCGCTCAATCAACTCGTAGTCAACAGCCGGACACTGACTTCAATTCGGCTTCGCTTGCAACGGTTTGCGCATATTGCCACGCGCTTTTTCGAGCCATGTCACCGCATCGCAACGCCCCGGAAATTAGGGCCGGGAACGGCGAAGCCGGCCCGGCGAATCGAGTGCGATTTCAGGTCTTTGAAGAACCGGATTCGAGGACCCCTGCGTCGGCTTCGTCGAGCTTCCGATAGAGGGTCGAGCGGCCGATTTTGAGGCGGCGGGCGACCTCGGACATCTGCCCCCGGTAATGTGAGATCGCAAAGCGGATGGCTTCCGCCTCCATCTCTTCCAGCGGGCGCACCTCGCCATCGTGGCCGACCATCGCCAACGACCCGTAGGCGGCTTGAAATTTGGACGACGACGCAACGGGGACAATTGGTATTTCAATACCACTGACGTGTTCGGACGTTTCGACGGCAGGCGTGATTGCTGTTGACGAATAGTCGGTTGACGATGCTGCGTGCGGAAAATCTCCCGCCTGAAGCTGGCTGCCTTCACTCATGACCACCGCGCGGTACACCGCGTTCTCAAGCTGCCGGACATTTCCGGGCCAGGGCATCTGACCGAGCATCATCATGGCGTCGCTGGACACGGTAGCGATCGGGCGATTTTCCTCCGCACAAAACCGCGCCACGAAATGGCGCACGAGATGCGGAATGTCCTCGCGGCGCGCGCGCAGCGGCGGGACCGTCAGCGGAAGGACGTGAAGGCGATAGAAAAGGTCTTCGCGGAATTGCCCGGCCTTCACGCGGTCGAGCAGATTGCGGTTGGTCGCGGATACAATGCGAACGTCTACCTTCACGGGCTTACGTCCGCCGACCGCTTCGACCTCGCCTTGCTGCAAGGCGCGAAGCAGCTTCACCTGAGCGGCGAGTGGCAGTTCGCTGATCTCGTCGAGGAATAATGTGCCGCCATTGGCTTCGACGAATTTGCCGGCGTGCTTTTCGGTGGCACCTGTGAAAGCGCCTTTCTCGTGACCGAACAGAATCGACTCGACGAGATTTTCCGGCAGCGCGCCGCAGTTGACCGCGACGAACGGCTTGGCGCTGCGTTCGCTGGAGCCGTGGATGGCACGCGCGATCAGTTCCTTGCCGACGCCCGACTCGCCTTCGATCAAGACAGGAATTGCAGATGAGGCGGCTTTCTTGCCCATCGCGATGACGTTGGCCATCGCCTCCGAGCGGGTGACGATGTCCTTGAATGTCAGTCTGCCTTCGCGGCTGTGACGGATGCGCTGCAACTCGCCTTTGAGCGCGCTGGCGTTGAGCGCGTTGCGCAGCGAGACCTGAAGCCGCTCGACGCCGACCGGTTTGACGACGAAATCGTGCGCGCCGGAACGCATTGCGGAGACGACGTTGTCGATGCCGCCATGCGCGGTTTGCACAATCACCGGAATATCGATTTCGAGTTCACGCAGTTTCGCGAGCACGCCCATGCCGTCGAGACCGGGCATCACCAGATCGAGCACGATCGCATCGATGTTCTTGGCGTCGGTGTCCATCAAATGGGCAATCGCCGCATCGCCGCTGTCGACCGCCACAGCGTCGTACCCACAGCGTTGCACCATGTTTTCGACAAGGCGGCGCTGAACGGCGTCGTCGTCGGCAATCAAAATGGTCGCAACCATGGCGTTCCCCGCACTTCTCAACTATCTGTCTCGAATCGGGGCACTCTCGCCGATGCCGATTAACGGCCTCTTAAGAGTTGAATGCCGCAAGCATCGGATTTGACAAGAACAGGTTTGGAATGATGGCTGCACGCGCGACGTCCGCTTTCCGCAAGTCTTCTCCGAAGACGAAGAATCCCGCGCAACCGCGCGGCCTGCCGGAATGGAATCTGGCCGATCTTTATTCGTCGATCGACGCGCCGGAGGTCACGCGCGATCTCGACAGACTGGATGCTGACTGCATCGCGTTCGAGTCGGCATATAAAGGAAAGATTGCCGACGGCATCGCAAAACCGGACGGCGGAGCGTGGCTGGCCGAAGCCGTCAGAAGATATGAGGCCATCGACGATCTCGCAGGCCGTCTCGGCTCGTTCGCCGGGCTTGCTCATGCGGGAAATACCGTCGACGCCGCGATCACGAAATTCTACGGCGATGTCTCGGACCGCATCACCGCGTCGTCGGTGCATCTGTTGTTCTTCGCGCTTGAACTCAACCGCGTCGATGACGCTGTGATGGAGCGGGCGATGCAGACGCCCGCGCTTGGACACTATCGTCCGTGGATCGAGGATTTGCGGAAGGACAAGCCGTATCAACTTGAAGACCGCGTCGAGCAATTGTTTCACGAGAAATCATCGACTGCCTACAGCGCATGGAACAGGCAATTCGATCAGACAATTTCCGCGCTGCGTTTCAAAATCGGCAGCAAGGAACTCGCCATCGAGCCGACGCTCAATCTTTTGCAGGATCGCAAGCCCGCCAACCGCAAGGCGGCGGCACAGGCGCTCGCAAAGACGTTCAAGGCGAACGAACGCACGTTCGCGCTCATCACCAACACGCTCGCCAAGGACAAGGAAATTTCCGATCGCTGGCGTGGCTTCAAGGACATCGCGGATTCGCGGCACCTGAACAATCGCGTCGAGCGCGAAGTGGTCGATGCGCTGGTCGCATCCGTGCGCGCCGCCTATCCGCGGCTTTCGCATCGCTATTATAAGATGAAGGCGCGCTGGTTCGGCAGGAAGTCGATGCCGTATTGGGATCGCAACGCACCGCTGCCTTTTGCAGCGACCGGGCAGATCGGATGGAACGATGCCAAGAGCACGATCCTGAAAGCCTATGGCGATTTCTCGCCGCAGATGGCGAACATTGCCGAGAAGTTTTTCACCGACCGCTGGATCGACGCGCCGGTTCGTCCCGGCAAGGCGCCGGGCGCGTTTTCCCATCCAACCACGCCTTCGGCGCATCCCTATGTGCTGATGAACTATCAGGGCAAGCCGCGTGATGTGATGACACTTGCGCATGAGCTTGGCCACGGCGTGCATCAGGTGCTGGCCGCAAAGCAGGGCGCGCTGATGGCGCCGACGCCGCTGACTCTTGCCGAAACCGCGAGCGTGTTCGGAGAGATGCTGACCTTCAAGCGTCTGCTCGCGCAGACCAAGAACGCGAAGCAGCGTCAGGCGCTGCTCGCCGGCAAGGTCGAAGACATGATTAACACGGTGGTGCGCCAGATCGCATTCTACTCGTTCGAGCGCGCGGTTCACACCGAACGTCGCAACGGCGAACTGACCGCGCAGCGTATCGGCGAACTCTGGCTGAGCGTGCAGAGCGAGAGCCTCGGGCCGGCCATCGACATCAAGCCGGGCTACGAGACGTACTGGATGTATATTCCGCATTTCATCCATTCGCCGTTCTATGTTTATGCCTATGCGTTCGGCGATTGCCTCGTGAACTCGCTCTATGCCGTCTATGAAAACGCATCCGCCGGTTTCGCGGAGCGGTATCTCGCCATGCTGTCCGCAGGCGGCACGAAGCACTATTCCGAATTGCTCAAGCCGTTCGGTCTGGACGCCAAGGACCCGACATTCTGGGAGGGCGGATTGTCGGTGATCGAGGCACTGATCGCCGAGCTTGAGGCGATGGGCTGACGGCATTGCGCAATCCCCGGTTTTGATCGCCGCATAACACTTATTCGGGCGTCCGGATGAGCCTCCCGCCGTTGCCCTGACCCGGCAATTCGGGTATTTCCGCGTTGAACAGAGACAGGGCTGGAGGCTCAAATGGCAGATCACAGTGAAGTCGCCTACACGCAGGCAGACGGTATGGACTACAAGGCGCACGAGGAAACCTACGAGGGTTTTCTCACGCTAACGAAATACGGCACGCTGACCGTGATCGCGATCCTCGCACTGATGGCGATTTTCCTCACCTGATCCAAACTTCGTTGTTCACCGGCAGCCCAGCCGGTGGTTAAGTCATGCGCGGCCGAGTGGCTGCGGGAGGCGTCATGAAAATTGCGATTGCCAAGGAAATCGATGCGGCTGAACCGCGTGTCGCAGCGACTCCGGAGACGGTGAAGAAATTCAAGGCGCTCGGCATGGACGTCGCGATCGAGCCTGGCGCGGGACTGAAGTCCGGTCTGCTCGATTCGGAGTATGCTGTTGCGGGCGCAATCGTCAGCGCGGACGCTGCGAAAGATGCCGACATCGTCATCAAGGTGAAGCGGCCCGAGGCTTCCGAACTTTCCAAATACAAGAAGGGTGCGCTGGTCATCGCGATCATGGACCCTTACGGCAACGACGCGGCGCTGAAGGCGATGGCATCGGCTGGCGTGTCGGCTTTCGCAATGGAATTGATGCCGCGCATCACGCGCGCGCAGGTGATGGATGTGCTGTCGTCGCAGGCGAACCTTGCGGGTTATCGGGCGGTGATCGAATCCGCCGAAGCATTCGGACGTGCGTTCCCGATGATGATGACGGCAGCAGGCACCGTGCCGGCCGCGAAAGTTTTCGTCATGGGCGTCGGCGTCGCAGGCTTGCAGGCGATCGCGACCGCTCGCCGTCTGGGCGCTGTCGTCACTGCGACTGACGTGCGTCCCGCGGTGAAGGAACAGGTCGAATCGCTCGGCGCGAAATTTCTGGCGGTCGAGGACGAAGAATTCAAACAGGCAGAAACCGCCGGCGGCTACGCCAAGGAAATGTCGAAAGAGTATCAGGCCAAGCAGGCCGCTCTCACGGCAGAACATATCAAGAAGCAAGACATCATCATCACCACCGCGCTCATTCCGGGCCGGCCGGCGCCGAAGCTCGTCAGCGCCGAAATGGTGAAGTCGATGAAGCCCGGCTCGGTGCTCGTCGATCTCGCGGTCGAGCGTGGCGGCAACGTCGATGGCGTGAAGGCCGGTGAGATCACCGAGGTCAACGGCGTGAAGATCGTCGGCTTTGCGAACCTGGCGGGACGTGTCGCGGCATCCGCGTCGGCGCTTTATGCAAAAAATTTGTTCTCGTTCATCGAGACGCTGATCGACAAGGCGACCAAGTCGCTCGCCGTGAAGTGGGACGACGAACTCGTCAAAGCCACTGTGCTGACAAAAGACGGCGCGGTCATTCACCCGAACTTCCAGCCGAAGGCATAAGGAGCCCAGCCATGCATGGTATCGAGGCCGTCGATCCTTTCGTCTTCCGTCTTTCGATTTTCGTTCTTGCCGTTTTCGTCGGCTACTTCGTCGTCTGGTCGGTGACGCCTGCGCTTCATACGCCGCTGATGTCGGTGACGAACGCGATTTCGTCGGTGATTGTCGTCGGGGCCTTGCTGGCCGTCGGGGTCTCGCTCGCCGGTGACGGCGGCACGATCTGGGCGCGCGCGTTCGGTTTCATCGCATTGATCTTCGCCTGCGTGAATATTTTCGGCGGCTTCCTGGTCACTCAGCGCATGCTGGCGATGTACCAGAAGAAAAAGAAGTAAGGGCCGGTCATGAGCGCAAACCTCTCAGCCCTTCTGTATCTCGTCGCGGGCGTTCTCTTCATTCTGTCGCTGCGCGGACTCTCGAGCCCCGCTTCATCGCGCCAGGGCAACTGGTTCGGCATGATCGGCATGACGATCGCCATCGTCACCACGCTTGCCGCTCATCCGCCGGGCGATGTTGTCGGCTGGATTCTCGTGATCCTCGGCATCGCCATCGGCGGCGGTATCGGCGCTGTCATCGCGCGCAAGGTGCCGATGACATCGATGCCCGAACTCGTCGCGGCGTTTCACTCGCTCGTCGGCATGGCGGCGGTGCTTGTTGCGGCAGGCGCGTTCTATGCCCCCGCAGCCTTCGACATCGGCACGCGCGGTAACATCCATGCATCGAGCCTCGTCGAAATGTCGCTCGGCGTCGCCATCGGCGCGCTGACGTTTACGGGCTCGGTGATTGCGTTTTTGAAACTGTCGGGTCGCATGAGCGGCGCGCCGATCATGCTGCCGTTCAGGCATGTCATCAACATCGCGCTGGCGCTGGCCTTGGTGTTCTTCATCAACGGGCTGGTTGTTTCGCAAAGCTCGTTCGATTTCTGGATGATCACGATTCTGGCGCTCGTACTCGGCGCGCTTATCATCATCCCGATCGGCGGCGCAGACATGCCGGTCGTGATTTCGATGCTGAATTCCTATTCGGGATGGGCTGCGGCGGGCATTGGCTTCACGCTCGGCAATTCGGCGCTCATCATCACTGGTGCGCTCGTCGGCTCATCCGGTGCGATCCTGTCCTACATCATGTGCCATGCGATGAACCGCTCCTTCATTTCCGTCATTCTTGGCGGCTTCGGCGGCGAAACCTCCGGCGGCGCGACTGCGGGCGGCGGCGAGGTGAAGCCTGTGAAACTCGGCTCGGCCGACGACGCGGCCTTCATCATGAAGAATGCGCAGAAGGTCATCATCGTGCCGGGCTACGGCATGGCGGTGGCGCAGGCTCAGCATGCGCTCCGTGAAATGGCGGACACGCTCAAGAAAGAGGGCGTCGAGGTCAAGTACGCCATTCATCCGGTCGCGGGCCGCATGCCCGGCCACATGAACGTGCTGCTGGCCGAAGCCAACGTGCCTTACGACGAAGTGTTCGAGCTTGAAGACATCAACTCGGAATTCGCGCAGGCTGATGTCGCCTTTGTGATCGGCGCCAACGACGTGACGAACCCGGCGGCGGAAGAAGACCCGAAGTCGCCGATTTACGGCATGCCGGTGCTTCAGGTCTGGAAGGCGGGCACAGTGATGTTCATCAAACGCTCGCTGGCATCGGGCTATGCTGGTGTCGATAATCCACTGTTTTATCGCGACAACACCATGATGCTGCTTGGTGACGCCAAGAAAATGACGGAGAACATCGTCAAGGCGCTGTAACGCGTAACGCCGAATCTCACCGACAGGAGGGCAGGATGGCCGACAACAAATCAAAGCGCGGTGGCGCTGATGCCGCGTTGATTGCGTTAAGTGAACCCTACGAAGTTCGTTACTGGTCCAAGAAGCTGAGGATCACGCCGGCCAAGCTCAAGGCCGCAGTAAAGAAGGTCGGCCACTCCGCGAAGAAGGTCGAAGCCTATATCAAGGAACAGAAGCACAAGGCGCGGGACCGCGCTCTGATCGCGCTGAGCCAGCCCTACGAAGTTCGTTACTGGTCGAAGAAGCTGAAGATCACGCCGGCCGCGCTGAAGGCTGCGGTCAAGGCGGTCGGTCACTCCTCCAAGAAAGTGACGGCCTACGTCATGGCGAAAAAGAAGAAGAAAAAGACCGCGAAGAAAAAGAAGAAAACTGCAAAGAAGAAATAATCTTCCGCTTCATTGATTTTTTATGCACACGGCCAGCACGGTTTTCCGCGCTGGCCGTTTTGCTTCGGACGTTCGATTTGGCTCAGGAGCCTTTCGGCAGGCGATACAGCGCACAGAGCTTGTTGCCGTCCGGATCACGCAGATAGGCGATATACATCTTCATGTCGCCCATTCCGCGAATGCCAGGCGGATCCTCGCAGGTCGTGCCGCCATTGGCGACGCCGGTCGCGTGCCATGCCTGCGCTTCTTCGGGCGATGCGGCTGCAAATCCGATCGTGCCGCCGTTTGCGAAGGTCGCCGCCTTGCCGTCGATCGGTTTCGATACGGCAAATGTCCCGGTCTTGGTGCGATAGAAGATGCGGTGGCGATCCACGATCGCCGGCTGCACGCCGAGAGTGCCCAGCAGCTTGTCATAGAACGCCTTTGCCTTGTCGAGATCGTTTGTCCCGATCATAATGTGTGAGAACATTCTTTCCTCCCCGTATGACGACAAATTCGTTACGGCATTCCGTAGCAGCGCGCAAATTCCTTCTGGCTGTCATGCGTCTATCGCCCTCGCAATCCTGTTGTTAGAGTGACGCGATGAGTTCTCATTCGCATATGCCGCGTTCGGCCTGGGCCTTCCCGGCGCTGGCCGTTCTGCTTTTCCTCGTATCCTGGATCCCCGGCATCGGATTTACCCGGTCGGCTGGAGGGCTCGCGTTTGCCGCCGTGCTGCTGGTCGTCTTGTTCGGGACCGTGTTTGCCGCCGTCCATCATGCCGAAGTCATTGCGCAGAGGATCGGCGAACCATACGGCACGCTCTTGCTGACGCTCGCAGTGACTATCATCGAAGTCGCCCTGATCGCGACCATCATGCTCGGCGACAAGGCGGTGCCAACGCTGGCGCGCGACACCGTGTTCGCGGTCGTGATGATCGTCTGCAACGGTCTTGTGGGGCTATGTATTCTCGCCGGCGGATTGCGCTATCGCGAACAGGATTTTCAAGTGACGGGCGTCAACGTCTATCTTAGCGTTCTGATCGTTCTTGCGACCATCACGCTCGTTCTGCCGAATTACACGCAGGCGACACCGGGTCCGGTCTATTCGTCGAGCCAGCTGATTTTTGTCAGCGTCGTCACCATCGTGCTCTACGCGGTGTTCCTCTACACGCAGACCATTCGCCACCGCGACTATTTCATCGCGGGTGGAGACGACGGCGATGGCGGTCATGCGCCTGCATCGGGAGGTGAACTTTTGTTGAGCAGCGTTCTGCTCTTGGTTTCGCTGCTGGCGGTGGTGTTGCTGGCGAAGAAATTCTCGCTGGTCGTCGATGCGGGCGCTGCTGCGATTGGTGCGCCGCCGGCATTCGCGGGCATCGTCGTCGCGCTCCTGATCCTGCTGCCGGAGAGCGTGGCGGCGCTGTCGGCGGCGCGGCGCAACGATTTGCAAAAGAGCATCAACCTCGCGCTCGGCTCGTCCATCGCGACTATCGGGCTTACCGTCCCGGCGGTCGCGATCGCGACTTACATTCTCGACAAGACATTGGTGCTTGGTCTCAGTGCACGGGACACGGCGCTGCTGGTGATGACCCTGCTGCTCAGCCTTCTCACCTTCGGAACCGGCCGGACGAATATCTTGTTCGGGCTCGTCCATATGCTGGTGTTCGCCGTCTTCATATTCTTGGTGCTGGTGCCTTAACCATTGACGGTTTGAATCCCCAGAATCCTTTGAAAGTAAGCGATTGCCACCGATCCGTCGCAGTTGATCCCTCAATCGGCCCCAAAGTTCCAGCATCTCACGCACTGCGGGGAGTTGTTGGAAATGGTCGTCAAGTTTCTCTCGAAATACATCCTGGAAGTGATCCCATCGGTCGTGGCGACGGTCGTCGGGGCCTACATCGTCACGCACTACATCAACGCGAAGCCCGACGCCGACAAGCCTAAGGCCGAGGTCGCTGCACCCGCCAACACGGCAAAGGGCGCGAAAGCCTCCGAACCAGCCAAGACCGTCGAGGCGCCGCCAAAGGCCGCAAAGACGGAGGCTGCCAAGGCTGAGCCCGAGCCCGCTTCAAAGCCGGCTGAGAAATCCTCGGAGACTGCAAGCGCGCCGGCGGAGCTGCGCCGCCAGCCCCCGATCCGCGAAAAAGCCGCTGCGAAGCCCGTGGTCGCGGCGCCTGCCGAAGCCAAGGCCGAGGATACCCGTGACGCCAACGAGATTGCGCGCGAGGCGATTGCCCGTCTGCGCAGTTCGGATCCGGCGCAACCCGATGTGCCTCGCGCGCAGCAGGCTGCACGCCCGCCGGAACGCTTGAGTGTCAACGTGGTTTCCGCGCCTGCGCAGCCGCAGGTTCAGGCCCCCGCAGCAATTCAGCCGCTGCCGCCAGCAACGAATGTTGTCCCTCCGCCGACGGAGGTCACAGCCGCGCCTGCACCGCAGCCGATCGTGCGGGCCGACGGATCGTTCCGTCCGATGCCGCCGGCTGACATCCCGACGCGTCCGCTCGACATTCACGCGAAGGAGCGGACGTCCGTTGCCGAGGATGTCGTCTCGACGGCGAAGTCGGTGCTCCACGCCGTCATCCCCGGCACGAACTGATCGGCCCTCACTGCAAAACAAAAAACGCGGGCCTCGAGGCCCGCGTTTTTATATTGAAATCTGAAATCGTTTAGCGAGGGCCGCCGCGGCTTCCACCGGCACCGCCGCGTCCACCGGCGCCACCACGGTCGCCGCCCGGACCCGCGCCGAACACCGGCTTCGGCTTCATCGGCAGCAGGCCTTCACGCTGCAACTTCTTGCGCGCCAGCTTGCGGGCGCGGCGAACGGCTTCCGCCTTCTCGCGAGCCTTCTTTTCGGATGGCTTTTCGTAATGACCGCGGAGCTTCATCTCGCGGAAAATGCCCTCGCGCTGCATCTTCTTCTTCAGCGCCTTGAGAGCCTGGTCGACATTGTTATCGCGAACGAGAACCTGCACGCGGCATCCTCTTTTCTGATCGGTTTGAAATTCTGCTGATTTTGAAGAGCCGACGAAGGCCACGCCCTTCACATCAAGGGCGCGGATGTATCAGAGGAAATGCGAATTGTCCACCTGCGGGACTGCAATCCCGAGGCAAATTCGCGTGGTTTTCGGGCTATTTGCGGCTCGAACCTGCCGGTTTGACCTCGGTCACATGGCCCATTTTGCGGCCCGGCCGGGCAGCGCCCTTGCCGTAAAGATGGACGGTCGCTCCGGGCACGCCCAGCCATTTGGCATAATCGTCAATGTCGCTGCCGATCAGATTGGTCATGGTCACATCGCCGTGGCGAATCGGATGGGCAAGCGTCCAGCCGGCAATGGCGCGGATGTGCTGCTCGAATTGCGACACCGACGCACCGTCCAGCGTCCAGTGACCGGAATTATGAACCCGCGGCGCGATCTCGTTGACGACGACGGTCGGGCTGCCTGAACCCGGCACCACGAACATTTCCACGCCGAGCACGCCGACATAATTGAGTGCGGTCGCGATTTTGGTCGCGATCGCGCGCGCCTGTGCGGCGAGGGCGTCGGAAATTTTTGCGGGAACATGCGAGAATTTCAGGATGTGATCGCGGTGCTCGTTCTCGGTCACGTCGTAACAAACGACTTCGCCGTTGGCGCCGCGTGCTGCGATCACCGAAATCTCGCGCTCGAATGGCACGAAGGATTCGAGAATGGCGGACTTGGTCTGCAAGTCGCTCCAAACGGTTTCGGTATTGAAGCCGTCGCGAACCATCGTCTGGCCTTTGCCGTCATAGCCGAAGCGCCGCGTTTTCAGAACGGCGGGCAATCCGATCTTCGCCGTTGCGGTTTTCAGATTCGCAGCAGACGTAACGTCGCGGTAATTCGCGGTGGCAATTCCGAGCGAACGCACGAAGTTCTTCTCGGCCAAGCGATCCTGTGTGGTTTCCAGAACCTTCGGGTCCGGCAGCACATTACGACGCGCCGCCAAAATCATCGCGGTGGACGCGGGAATGTTCTCGAATTCGTAAGTGACGACATCGACGTCTGAGGCGAACAGTTCCAGCGCCTCGACATCCGCATATTCCGCGCAGGTCGCCTTCTGCACGATGTCGAACGCAGGCGAATCCGGATCGGGCGAAAAAATATGCGCCTTGAGGCCGAGACGAGCGGCGGCCAATGCCAGCATCCGGCCCAGTTGCCCGCCGCCGAGAATTCCGATGGTGTCGCCTGGCTTCAGCGTCACCCCAATGGAAGATGTCACTTAGCGCCCTCAGGTCGTTCGCCGACTGCCTCGGTCTGCTGCTTTCGCCATGCGGCAAGTCTGGTTGCGAGCGTGGCATCGGTGAGAGCCAGCACGCTCGCAGCAAGCAGAGCGGCGTTGATGGCACCGGCTTTTCCGATCGCGAGTGTGCCGACCGGAATGCCGGCAGGCATCTGCACAATCGAATAAAGCGAATCCATTCCGGACAACGCCTTCGACTCGACCGGTACGCCGAACACCGGAAGTTCCGTCAACGACGCAGCCATGCCGGGAAGATGCGCCGCGCCGCCAGCGCCTGCGATCACGACCTTGAAGCCGGCGGCCTTCGCGCCCTTTGCGAATTTATAAAGCCGGTCCGGCGTGCGATGGGCCGAGACGATCTGGGCTTCATGCGCGACGCCGAGCGCGGTGAGCGTTTCAGCGGCGTGTTTCATGGTGTCCCAATCGGACTGGCTTCCCATGATGATGGCAACGGGGGCGGTCATGAAAAAACGTCTTTATGGCCTCGGAAACGGAGGCGGATTGTAGGGTTTGCGAATTTGGGGTGGCAAGTTGCAGGGAAAGGAATAGCCTTTCATGGTCAACACCGGCAAGTCCTCTTCAGCCTTTGGGCGACCGAATTGGCCAAGAAAGTTACCAGGAAAGCGGCGAAAAAAGCCCAGCCCGGAACACGATCGCGTCAGCGCAAGGTGAAACCCGAAATTGGATCGCCTGCGCAGCGGACGATCCGCGCGCTCAAGGCGAAACTCGCGGCCGCGCAGGCGCGGATCGACGAATTGCAGGCGTGGGCCGATACGGATTTTCTGCTCAACATCTACAATCGCCGCGGCTTCGAGCGCGAGCTCGCGCGCTCCATCGCCTACATCAAACGCTATGGCGCGACCGGCGCGCTTATCGTGCTCGACGTCGATCGCCTGAAGCCGATCAACGACAGGTTCGGTCACGCGGCCGGCGATGCTGTCCTCAAAGGCGTGGTTGCCGTGCTGATGCGCCATGTGCGCTCGTCGGACGTTGTGGGACGCCTGGGCGGCGACGAGTTCGGGTTGCTGCTTTGGAATCTCACTGAAGATAGCGCGCTGGGAAAGGCGAAGGCATTGGAAGACGCGATCGATCAGCTCACATTCGTATTCAAAGGACATGCGGTGAGCGCGGGCGCTTCGGCAGGCGTGGCTTTGCTCGGCCCGTTGAACGAGGCAGCTGCTGTTCTCGAACAAGCCGACCGCGCGATGTATGAGCGCAAGAAATTGAGACGCGGCTCTGCGCCGCAAACAAACATCAGGCGATGATGTCGGGCGTGATCTGATCTTCGATGAAGGAAATCCGGTCGCGCAATTGCAGCTTGCGCTTCTTCAGCCGCTGCATCCGCAGCAGGTCCGGCGCGGGTGACTCATGCAGCGCCTCGATCGCGGCGTCGAGATCGCGATGCTCCTGCTGAAGCTGCGCCAGTTCGGCCGCGAAATCGTTGTTGTCCTGATCTGCCATAACTGTAGGTGACTTTATTCGATCGGACTTTCAGCAAGTTCTCACCGGTGCCCTGCCTGCGACTGTCATTGCAGATAATTGCGGCCAGTTCCAGCTCCGGTATTTTAGGGTTGGTTCCGTCACAAAGAGTTACCGAAGATACAAAATATCGCAGGGACAGTTTTTCAAATCCCTGTCGACAGAAGCCGCCACTCATGTACACTCACTTGTCCAGAATTAAATCTGAGGTCCACTCTACAGGGAGACTTCTTATGGCAATTCAGGCGCATCTCGTTGAACTGGAACGCAAACACGAAGTTCTGGAAAACGAATTGCACGATGCCCTCAAGCATCTTTCCACCGACGATCTCCGCATCATCGAATTAAAGCGCCGCAAACTGGTGCTGAAGGATGAAATCCAGCGTCTCCGCCACTCGGCGAGTACGACCGTTCACTGAAAATCGCGGTAGCTGACGGTAAATCCTGACATTTTGGCCGATCGGGTTGCGTGTTGACGCTAACTTGCGACCTCGACAGTCGTGGCGACGCGTTCTGCAATGGCCAGTGACGATGTCAGCCCCGGCGATTCAATTCCGAACAAATTGACTAGCCCGGCAAGGCCGTGATCGCGCGGGCCTTGGATCATGAAATCCTGCTTCGCGATTTCGGGCGGCACGATCTTCGGCCGGATGCCGGCGTAGCTCGGGCTCAATGCTCCGTCAGGCAGCGATGGCCAGTAGCGCCGGATCGCCGGATAGAAGCGTTCGGCGCGTGCGGGATCGACCGTGTAGTTGAGTTCGTTGACCCATTGCACATCGGGTCCGAACTTCGCTTGGCCGCCCATGTCGATGGTGAGATGCACGCCCAGCCCGCCAGGCTCCGGCACGGGATAGATCAGCCGCGAAAACGGTGCGCGCGAGTTGCAGCTGAAGTAATTGCCTTTCGCATAGTACGGCGTCGGGATTTTCTCGGCGGGCATTCCGTCAATCGACTTCGCAATGGATGGCGCAGACAGCCCGGCCGAGTTGACGAGCAGGCGGCAGCCGATTGTCATCGGCGCATCGCCGCCGACCTCGATTTCAAATCCGCCGTCGATCGATTTCGCGCGCAAGAACGGCGCGTGAAAAGCGAGCGCACCGCCCGCGTCCTCGATCTCGCCGCGTAATGCGAGCATGTAAGCGTGGCTGTCGATGATGCCGGTTGAAGGCGACAACAGCGCGCCGGTGCAGGCGAGAGCGGGTTCGAGCGCGCGGGCTTCTGCGCTGCTCAAGGTTTTCATGTCATCGACGCCGTTGGCTTCGGCATGCGACTTGATCGAAGCGAGTTTGCCGTTTTCGATTTCAGATGTTGCGACGATCAGTTTGCCGCAGCGGCGATAGGCGATGCCGCGATCGTCGCAATAAGCGTAGAGCATCTTCTTGCCGCTGACGCAAAGCTGCGCCATGAGGCTTCCGGCAGGGTAGTAGATGCCGGCGTGGATCACTTCGCTGTTGCGCGACGATGTTCCGGTGCCGATGTCGCCAGCGGCTTCAAGCACGATCACTTCAAGACCCGACCTGGACAGCCGCCGTGCGACCGCGAGGCCCACGACGCCCGCGCCGACGACGACGCAATCAGCTCTGTCCATGCCTGAAGCCCGATCTCATTGTCTTTCGGGCGGCCATTTCTTGCACATGCTGCTTTGCTGCGATGCAGCCAGCGTTATCGTTTCGTTAAGCATAGGCGCCCAATTGCCTTCATTTAAATCACATTGCTTATGCGACTCGGTACGCGTTTACCCGATTCAAACGGGTACAACCAGAGAGTGTCCGGGAAGAATTCCGCGGACTTGAAATGACGGGCTGGCAGAAGCAGGCGCGCGTATCGACAGTGAACCTTGCGTGGTTCGCTGCGATTTTCCTTGGCGCCTTCATCCTGAACGATCATGCACTCGCGCAAATCGCAGTTGCGCCCGACGGCACGTTCGTCGCCGTCCCGAGCGCGCAACGAACGATGATATGGCAGATGGTGATTGGCGGCTTCGTCGTCTTCGCCTTTCTTGGATCCATTATTCTGTGGGTGATGTCGGCATTGCAGCGCGCCCAGCGGTCTCACCGGCATAACACGGCGTTCGTCCATTCCTCGCTCAACAAGCTGAGCCAGGGCATGGTGATGGTGAACCGCAGAGGTCAGGTCATTTTCGTCAACGACCACTACCTCAATATGTATCGGCTCTCGCGATCCGACCTGAAGCCCGGCATGACATCGCAAGAGCTGATCGAACTGCGTCACCGCAAAGGTGTGCTTGGCCACAGCATCGAAGAATTCCGTCAGCTCGTCGATGCGTCCGCAACGCATGTAACGGAATTGCCGGACGGCCGGTCGATTTCGGTTCAGCACCGCACGTTCACGACAGGCGGCATGGTTTCGATCCACGATGACTGCACGGACCAGCGTGCGATGTCCAAGCAGCTCTCTGCGACCAAGAACTTTCTCGAGTCAGTGATCGACAATATTCCGGTCTGCGTGGCCGCGAAGACCATCGGCGACGGCCGCTATATTCTCGCAAACCGCGCCTTCGAGCAGTTTTTGGGGCTGGACCGCGGCCGTGTCATCGACCGGACGGCTTACGACGTTTACCCGGCGGAAGCGGCCGATCATGTGACGCAGCTCGATAAAGAAGCGATCGACTCACCGACCGGTCAGACGCGGACGGAATTGTGGATCGACCATCACGGTTTGCGCCGCCTCATAGCGTGCAATCGCGTGATCGCGCGCAACGACAAGAACGAGCCGGAATATCTGATCTCGCTGTTCGAGGACATCACCGAGCGCCGTTCCCTGTCGCAGGAAATCAAGGACGCCAAAAAATTCCTGGAGCTTGTCGTCGATAACGTGCCGGTCGCGCTTATCGTCAAACGATTGAGCGATAGCCAGTATGTGCTCGCCAACCGAGGTGCCGAAGCTATTCTCAGCCGCAGCCGCGAGGACGTCATCGGATTGACGATCGACGATGTCTATAACGAACGCGATGCGAAATTCATCGGCAAGCGTGACGAAGACGCGGTTCGTAAACAAGGCATCGTTACGGAAGAACATCCGATCCAGACCGCAAACGGCCTCCGGCTGTTCCTGACGCGCCGCATGACCGTGCTGGATGAAACCGGCAGGCCGCAATATCTCATCAATACCAACGAAGACATCACCGATCGCCGCGAAACCGAATCGCGCATGGCGCATATGGCGTATCATGACTCGCTGACCGAACTGCCGAACCGCGCGGCATTTCTACAGGCGCTGTCGCAGATGATCGATGCCTGCGAAGGAACCGATGAGGAATTCGCCGTGCTGTCGGTCGATCTCGATCGCCTGAAGGAGATCAACGATGTGTTCGGTCACGAAGTGGGCGACCGGCTCTTGATCGAAGTGTCGCGTCGCATTCAGGCGGCCGCACTTGGCGGCGTGGTCGCGCGGTTAAGCGGCGACGAATTCGGATTGATTATCGACGGCGAACAGCCCAAGGCAGCGGCGGATCTTGCCAAGCGTCTGTCGGACATGATGCAGGAAGAATTTGTCGTCGATGGACGCTCTGTCCGTATCGGGCTGACAACCGGCATCTCGGTGTTCCCGCGACATGGCAACAACGCAGAGGCGCTGTTGGCGAACGCGGATGCGGCACTATTCCGCGCCAAAGCGAAATCGCGCGGCTCCGTCAGCTTCTACGAAGCCGAAATGGATCAGAAGGTTCGTGACCGCCGTGCGTTGCATCAGGACCTGTCAGCCGCGATTCGCAACGGCGAATTGTCGCTTCACTATCAGCCGCAAATTCTCGTCGGCGAAGACGGCAGCCGTCAGGCGATCGGGTTCGAGGCGCTTGCGCGCTGGACCCATCCGGTTCGCGGAAACGTATCGCCCGGCGAATTCATTCCCCTCGCTGAAGAAAGCGGCCTGATCGTCGAAATGGGCGAGTGGATCTTGCGCGAAGCGTGCCGCGAGGCCGCGTCGTGGCCGAAACCGCTTCAGGTTGCAGTCAACCTGTCGCCCGCGCAGTTCATGCACAGCGACGTGGTGGCGCTTGTCCATTCGATCCTGCTGGAGACCGGCCTTTCGGCAAACCGCCTCGAACTCGAAATTACCGAAGGTGTGCTGATCGACGATATGGATCGCGGTCTGGCGCTCCTGCGCCGGCTGAAGGCGCTCGGCGTCCACATCGCGATGGACGATTTCGGCAGCGGTTACTCCTCGCTCACTTACTTGCAGGCGTTCCCGTTCGACAAAATCAAGATCGACCGGACCTTTGTGATGAATCTCGGGCGCAATCCGCAGTCGGCAGCGATCATCCGCGCGATTGTCGGCCTCGGCGAGGGCCTCAATATCCTGATCGTCGCCGAAGGCGTCGAGACTCAGGAGCAGCTGGATTTTCTGCGCCAGATCGATTGCCGCACGATTCAGGGATATTTCACCGGCAAGCCCGGTTTGATCCATCAATACGCGTCCTACATCGGCCGCGCCGCGATCGTGCCTGCCGAAACGGCGCGTTTGACCGGCTGACCGTCTCGCCATTTTCCGAATTTCCGAAATCCTTGACTTGCGGCCGCTGCCGTCGAAGATGATTTCGTCATGTCCGATTTCGACATAGCGATCATCGGTGGAGGCTTGAACGGCGCAAGCGTCGCGCGCGACGCTGCGGGCCGTGGCCTGCGGGTCATTCTGATCGAGCAGAACGATCTTGGCGGCGGCGCGGCTGCATCCTCGTCTCATCTTATGCACGGAAATTTTGCCGATCTGGAGCAGGGTGCGGCGTTGCGCGTGCGGCGTGCACTGACCGAACGCGCTATCGGACTGCGTTCAGCGCCGCATCTTGTGCGGCCTGCGCGGTTCGTGCTTCCGGTTCACGAGTCCGAACGCCCTCCGACGATGCTGAAGGCGGGGCTGTATGTGTATGACACCCTTGCGCCCGATGGCACGCTCTCGCGGTCTGAAACGCTCGACATGACGGTCCACGAGATGGGTCATCCGTTGAAGCGCGCGTTCGGTGTGGCGTTCGAGTATTCGGACTGCATGGTCGATGAAAATCGGCTTGTCGTTCTCACCGCGCGCGATGCGGCCGATCGTGGAGCAACGATACGCACCGGTGCGCGCGGCGCGAGGGCCGATCGTTCCGAAGTGTGGAAGCTCGCCGTCATCGATCGCGGCAATCGCGAAATCGTCACATCGCGTGCCTTGGTCAGCGCAGCCGGCGCCTGGAGCAGCCGTGTTGCCGAGACGGTGTTGCATTTGCCGGCTGTTCAAGCCAGCCTGACGCGCGTCAGCCAGATCGTGGTGAAGCGCCTGTACGATCACAACAACGTCTATGTGCTTCAGAACGACGACAAACGGATGATTTACGCGATCCCTTACGAGCGGGATTTCACGCTGATCGGGTCGGCTGAACAGAAATATTCCGGCGATCCCGATACCGTGTCGGTCGCCGCCGATGATGTAATCTATCTCTGCAAGGCTGCGAACCGCTATTTCCGCGAGCGTATCGAACCGGCCGATGTCGTTCACGCGATGGCGGGTCCGAATGTGCAGGTGGATGGACCTATGAAGACGCGATGGAGGCGTGACGGCTATCTGAATCTCGATCGCAAATTCGGCGAAGCACCGTTGCTGACGATGTTCGGCGGCGCGACGACAACGGCGCGGCGCCGCGCGGAAGTCGCGATGACGCGGCTCGCTCCATTCTTCCTGACAAAGTCTGCCTGGACAGCGGATGCTGTGCTGCCGGGCGGGGACTTCAGCTACACCCAATTCGACGCTGAGGCCGAGCGAGCGTGGCGGCGCTGGCCTTTCCTTGGCGGCCGTCATGCGCAGCGTCTCATTGCAGCCTACGGAACGCGAATCGAAATGATTCTCGGCGATGCAAAGGTCATGTCCGATCTTGGCCCGAAATTCGGCGAAGACCTCACGGGCGCCGAAGTCCAGTATTTGATGAAATATGAATGGGCGCGCTTTCCCGAAGATATTCTCTGGCGACGATCAAAATTGGGCCTGACGATGCCGGCCAAGGACCGTGAGGCATTGTCTGCATACATGGCGCAAACGGCGGCGGAAGCAGCATGAAGCCGGTATCGCTCACGGAGCCGCTATTGCGGATTGCTTCCGTCACCAAGCGTTTCGGCGGCTTCACAGCGGTCGATGCGCTGACGCTCGACATTGCCAAGGGTGAATTTTTCGCGCTGCTCGGACCCAGCGGATGCGGCAAGACGACATTGCTCCGCATGCTCGCCGGGTTCGAGACGCCGAACGAGGGTTCCATTTTCTTGAACGGCGAAGACATCGCGCAGGTGCCGCCGCATCTGCGACCGGTCAACATGATGTTTCAGAATTACGCGCTTTTCCCGCATCTCACCGTCGCGGGAAATATCGCGTTCGGCCTGAAGCGCATGGATATGGCGAACGCGGACATCGAGGCACGCGTGAAGGAGATGATCGCGCTCGTTCGTCTTGAAGGGCTCGAGTCTCGCAAGCCCGATCAGCTGTCCGGCGGGCAGCGTCAGCGTGTCGCCCTGGCGAGATCTCTGGCGCGGCGTCCGCAAATGCTGTTGCTCGACGAACCGCTCGCTGCGCTCGACAAGAAGCTGCGTGAAATTACGCAGGATGAGTTGATGGACGTGCAGCGCAGGCTCGGCATGACCTTCATCATCGTCACTCACGATCAGGGCGAGGCGATGACGGTCGCAGACCGTATTGGCGTAATGGACAAGGGAAACCTCGTGCAGGTCGCAACGCCGCGCGAACTTTACGAAACGCCGAATTCGCGGTGGCTTGCAGGCTTCGTGGGCGACATCAACCTCATCGAAGGCAAAATCGTTTCACGCGAGGCGGGTCGCGTCCTTGTCGCCGCGCATGGATTTGGAAATGTAGTCGCGGTACAGGCACCCGCAGGCGCAACGGATGTTTGCCTTGCGATCCGTCCCGAAAAAATACGGCTGACGCAGTCTGCTCAATCCGCATCCAAGCAAGACAACACGTTCGACGCGGAACTGGCCGATGTCGGATTTCTTGGCGGCACTTCGGTCTGCAACATGAAATTGTCCTCGGGCGCGACGCTGCGCGTGACAGTGGCGAACGCGACGCGGACGTCTGCAGATTCGCTTTCTGCCGGGCAGCAGATCGCGATTTCGTTTGCGCCGGAAGACGTCGTGGTGCTCGACCGATGAGCGCGCGGCGGATATTCACGCGTCCGGCGCGCATTGCGGCGATTGTTCCTTACGCATGGATGGCGCTTTTTTTCCTCGTGCCGTTCGCATTCGTGCTCAAGATCGCTTTGTCGCAGACGGCGATTGCGCAGCCGCCATACACGCCGACATTCGACATCATGGCTGGATGGGATGCGTTCAAGATCGCGCTGTCGCAACTGTCGTTCGACAATTTCAAACTCTTGGCGTCCGACGATCTCTACATTTTGTCTTACGGACGAAGCCTGTTCGTCGCGATCGTTTCCACCGCGATCTTGCTACTGACGGCATTTCCAGTGGCTTACGGCATGTCGAAGCTGCCACAGCGATGGCAGCCGCTGGCGATGATGCTCGTCGTCATTCCGTTCTGGACGTCGTTCCTGATCCGCATTTATGCGTGGATCAATATTCTTCAGCACGATGGATTGTTGAACAAAACGCTGCTGACGCTTGGGCTGATCGACAGACCTTTAGTTTGGCTCTCGACCGATTCCGCCATGTATCTCGGCATCGTCTATTCCTATTTTCCGTTCATGATCCTGCCGCTTTACGCAACGCTGTCGAAGCTCGACGATGCGTTGCTGGAGGCGGCTGCCGATCTTGGCTGCTCGCGGCTAAAAGCATTCTGGCTCGTGACATTTCCGCTGGCGCTTCCGGGAATCGGCGCGGGCGTTCTACTATGCTTCATTCCCATCGTCGGAGAATTCGTGATCCCGGATCTGCTGGCGGGTTCCGACCGCATGATGATCGGCCAGACGCTCTGGCTTGAATTTTTCACCAACAAGGACTGGCCTGTTGCGTCCGCCATCGCGGTCGTGCTGCTGATCCTGCTTGTCGCGCCGCTGCTGATTTATGAAAAGCTCCAGCGTCGTCATCTCGAAGGGCAGGCGTGATGGCGCGCCCGATCTTAAGAGCGTCCTCGTTCAATATCGCGTCCGTTGCGCTCGGGTTGGCGTTTCTCTACCTACCCATCGCGATTCTGGTGATCTACTCGTTCAATGCATCGCGCCTTGTAACCGTATGGGGCGGATGGTCGACACGGTGGTACACCGAATTTTTCAACGATGCGCCGATGCTAGAAGCCGCATGGATGAGTTTGCGTGTCGCCGCGTGTTCTGCCACGGCCGCGACTGTTCTCGGAACGCTGGCCGCGGTCGCGCTGTCGCGCGGCGAGCAGTTCAAGGGGCGCACTTTGTTTTCAGGGATGCTTTACGCGCCGCTCGTTATGCCAGAAGTCGTGATGGGTCTGTCGCTGCTGCTATTGTTCGTCGCCACCGATGCCGGACGCGGCTTCTGGACCGTAACCGTCGCGCACACGACATTGACGATATGCTTCGTTACGGTGGTCGTGCAATCGCGCCTGAGTGGTCTTGATCGCAGTTTGGAAGAGGCGGCGATGGATCTCGGCTGCGGTCCGGTGCAGGCGTTTATCTCTGTAACGCTGCCGTTGATGCTGCCGTCGATTGCCGCGGGCTGGATGCTGGCGTTCACGCTCTCGCTCGACGATCTGGTGATTGCAAGTTTCACCACCGGTCCCGGCTCCTCGACGCTGCCGATCCGGATCTATTCGGAGGTGCGGCTCGGCGTGAAGCCTGAAATCAACGCGATCTGCACGCTGGTGATTGCGGCCGTCGGGCTCGTGATTATCGTCGCATCGCTGGCATCGAAACTGTCGAGCGAGCAGGGCGAGAGCGCCGCGCCGCTCTAAAAGACTAGTTGGATTTTTCCGGAGCGGGCGAGATGAGCGCGGCGGGCGGCGACTGAGTGTCGTTTGACGGCTCAGTCGTTGTCGCGGCGGGAGCAGGCGCTGGCCGATTACCGGTGAATCGGTCGATTACGGATTTCACTGCGTCGCGCGTTTTGCGATCCTTCAGCGAATCGAGCAGCGGAGCGGATGCCGGGGAGCGCCGGATCAGCGAATCCGAATCGGGGAATGCCAGCGGATCGTCCCATGGTCCCTGCACGATGAACGGCAGCTGGAATGCGGGCTCGGACGTATCAGCCGCAACAAGACTTGCCACGCCTTTGAGATCGAATTCACGCGATGGGACCGAGGCTGTGCCGGAGAGCGTCAGCTTCGCGGTCGGCCCTTCGATGCGCGCGTCTTCAGCTGTCGCAACGCCGTCCTTGATACGGAGTGCGACATTCAACGTGTTGAACGGCGTGCTGCCACTGCGGAAGTTTCCCGCGCCCGACAGCGGACGGCGTTCGAGACGTTTGAGGAGTTGTTCAACATTGAAGCCGCTGACCGCGCCGTCATGGCCGGTCAACGTCGCCGTGCCGTCGAGCGTCTGCGTCAAGGCGTAGGGACTTGCGCCGGATGCTTCTAGTGTAAGGTTGATATTTCCGCGTCCTGAGAGCTTGCGGTAACCGAATAATTCACGCGCGCCGGATTCGAAATCGACATCGGTCAGCTGAAACTGGGCCTTGACGTCGGCCACCGCATCGGACCGGGCAATGCCGAGCGAACCCTTGAGCGTACCGCCATAGATTTGTGCCTCGCCAACGCTGAGAACCAATGTGCCGTTGCGAAGATTCGCGCCGAATGCGCTGCGGCCGATCTTCGATGGACCGACGATCACTTTTGCGGCCGACAGTCGCATGTCCAGATCGGTCGCCGACAGGCTGCGCAGATCGAACAATTGCCGGTTCCAGTCGCGCGCGCCACTGGTGAGAAATCGGACGGTCGCGATGTAAGGCGTGAAGTCGAGCGTCTCGGCGGCGAGTGTTGCCTGAAGAGTTTGCCGCTCGCCCTTCGAGTAGGTGATGACGCCTTCGGCTGCGTTGCCGTCGAGTTCGACGTTGACGTTGGTGAGGGCGACCGAGTCGCCAACGACATTTGCGCGAGCCTTGAGCGCGAACCGGCCCATACCGCCGGTGCTGGGCGCGGTTTCGCCGGCCCAGCGTAGTGCGTTGCGCAATGCCGGGCTGTCGGCGCTGAGTGCGCCTTCCATCATCAGGCTGGTGCGATTGGCGATGGTGCCATCGAACGCAACCTTCAGCGGCGCACTTGCCGCGCGCAGCTTCAGCCCGGAGCGATCGCCCGAAAGTGCTGCGATGAAATCGGCGATTGCAAGACTGCCGTCCACGCGTTCGCCGCGCCAGTCGAACTGCCCTGTTGCTGCGAATGAGCGTGAGATCGACGGCCATCCAAGCGAAAGATCGATGTCGGATACCGTTTCGGCGATCTCCTGCTTGTCGTTCTTGTAGGTCAGTTCACCGTCGACGATGCGGATTTCCGAAAATGAAACCGGGCTATCGACGCCCGGCTTGATCGATTTCGCGAGCGTTTCGACGACCGGCGTCCAGTTGTTTCCGCCGTCAGCATTGCGCGTCACGTTGAAGTGCGGATTGACCAGCGTCACGTCTGCGATGTCGTATCGCCGCGCCAGAAGCGGAAGCAGCCGCAGATTGGCAGTCAGTTCGTCAACCGTCAGCGGCTCGCCGGTCTTGGCGTCCGTGCCGCGCAAGCCGACCTTGCGAAGCGTCACATAGCTTGCCGGAAGCAGCGAGACTTCGACTTCGCCGTTCACGACGAGGTCGAGGCCGGTCGCGACACGGAGTTGTTCCTCGACCGACTGACGGACCTTGTCCTTGTCGATCAGCCAGGACAGCGCGACGAGGCCCAAGACGACAGCCGCCAGCAATGCCCCAATCGGCATCGCGAGGCGCTTCACTCCCTGGGCCAGCGTCAATGACATGATCCGCGTTGATTGGTTTTTATGCAGGCGCCGGCAGGCTTTCCGTCCAGCCGGGCCGGGCGCAACTTGATGGCTTTTCTTGACGCTTTCAAGGCCATCCCGCGCCCGGAAACGGCTACCGCTTTCCATAGTAAAGAGCGCGGCGATTGACGGGTCTTGAGCAATTCGCCTAATAAGCGCCGCATGCGCACCAGCGCGCTCCTCCATCGGGTTCACGACATATGAAAAAGGTTTTTCCGGACGCGAAATCCGCGCTCGCAGGCGTCCTCAAGGACGGCATGGTCATCATGTCCGGCGGCTTCGGCCTTTGCGGTATTGCCGAGACACTGTCCGACGCGCTGCGCGAGTCCGGCGTCAAGAATTTGACCGTCATTTCCAACAATGCCGGCGTCGACGGCATCGGCCTCAGCCGTCTGCTTGAAACGCGCCAGATCAAGAAGATGATCTCGTCCTATGTCGGCGAAAACAAATTGTTCGCGCAGCAGTACCTCGCGGGCGAGCTTGAATTGGAATTCAATCCGCAGGGCACCTTGGCCGAACGCATCCGTGCGGGCGGTGCAGGAATTCCGGCGTTCTACACCAAGACCGGCGTCGGCACGCTGATCGCCGAAGGCAAGGAAGAGAAGGTCTTCAACGGCGAGAAATACATCATGGAGACGGGTCTCGTCGCCGATCTCGCCATCGTGCACGCGTGGAAAGGCGACACCGAGGGCAACCTCGTTTATCGCAAGACCGCGCGCAACTTCAATCCGATGATGGCGACGGCCGCGAAGGTTACGATCGCCGAAGTTGAGCATCTCGTGCAGCCCGGCGAGATCGATCCCGATCACATCCACACGCCCGGCATTTTCGTCAAACGCATCATCGCAGTCGATCCGAAGCTGAAGCGGATCGAGCAGCGCACGCTTCGTCAGCGCGCTTAAATTCAAGGAGAGCCGCATGGCCTGGACCCGCGAACAAATGGCAGCCCGCGCCGCGAAGGAATTGCGCGACGGCTATTACGTCAATCTCGGCATCGGCATTCCGACGCTGGTCTCGAACTACATTCCCGATGGCGTGGACGTTCTGCTTCAGAGCGAGAACGGCATGATGGGCATGGGTCCGTTCCCGTATGAAGGCGACGAGGACGCCGATCTCATCAACGCCGGCAAGCAGACCGTCACCGAATTGAAGAAGACCAGCTATTTCTCCAGCGCGGATTCCTTCGCGATGGTGCGCGGCGGTCATATCGATCTGTCGATTCTCGGCGCGATGCAGGTGTCCGAGAATGGCGACCTCGCCAACTGGATGATCCCCGGCAAGATGGTGAAGGGCATGGGCGGCGCGATGGACCTCGTCGCCGGCGTCAAGAAAGTCATCGTCGTCATGGAGCACTCGGCCAAGGACGGCGCGAAGCTGCTGCACAAGTGCAATCTGCCGCTCACCGGCGAGCGCGTGGTCGATATGGTCGTCACCGATCTCGCGGTCTTCACCATCGACAAGCACGGCAAGGACGGCATGGCGCTGATCGAACTGGCCGATGGCGTGACGCTGGATGAAGTGAAGGCGAAAACCGAGGCCAGCTATCGCGTTGCGCTGAAGAACGCGTAATCGCTTACGCGATCGCGCTGGCGTGGGCGAATACGACTTCGATCAAGGTGCCGGAATGCGGCGCGGTCTTGATGTTGAACTTCGCCTTGTTGGCCTCGACCAGCGCCTTGGTCAGCGACAGGCTCACTGCTGAATTGTCCGTGGCGATCTGATCCATCGCGGCTGCCGTTCTGAAGGGTGCCATGGCGGCGGCGATCTCATTGTCGTTCATGCCGGGACCGGTGTCGCGCACACGCAACGCGATGTCGCCGAAATCGGTCGTCGCGGTGGAGACGATCACCTGTCCGCCTGCATTCGCCAGATGAATCGAACTGCCGATCAGATTCATCGCGATCTGGCGCAGCGCCCGTGCGTCCGCTTTCACCGATGGCAATGAATGAGCAAGCGACGTTCGGATGATGATGCGCTCGCGATTGGCCTGCGGTTGCATCACCGCAACGCATTGCTCGATGGTCTGATTCAAATCCTGATTTGCGAATGAAAGCTCGATCTTGCCGGATTCGATGCGCGATAGATCGAGCAGGTCGTCGATGATCGCCATGACGCGCTGGCCGGACGCGCGAATATCCTTCATGTATTCGACATAGCGTTCATTGCCCAGCGGCCCGAAGCGTTCTTCGATCATGACGTCGGCAAACCCGATGATCGCATTCAGCGGCATGCGGACTTCGTGGCTGATACGACCCAGCACATCGGCCTTCGCGCTCGTCGCGCGTTCCGACTGGCGTCTCGCCTGCAACAATTCGCCTTCGCTTTTTTTGGTCTGCGAGAGATCGCGGAACACGGCGAAGAAGCGAGGGCTGTCCAGCCGCGTGCGGCCGATCGTCATCGAGAGCGGAATCGTGCCGCCGCCGCGCGTCTTGCCGAGCGTTTCGCGGCCGTGATCGAGCAGGCTGGCGATGGTCGCTGACTTCGCATTTTCCAGATGATCGAGAGCGGCCTTCTGACTTTCCGGCGCAAACAGGTCGATGAAGTTGAGTGCCGCGATGTCGTCGCTCGTGCGGCCGAACAATGCTTCGGCGCTGCGGTTGCAGGACAGAATCCGGCCCAAGCCATCGATCATCACGATGCCCTCGGCGGTGGTGTCGAGGATCGTTGCGAGTTCTTCGGCCTGCGTGGAATCTGCGGCAGGTGCGGCGGGGACCGTGGCAGGCTGTGGCGTAGATATTTGCGGAGCGCCCGAGAAAATCAGCGCCATCGCAGGTTCATCGTCCCATGAAATCGAAAACAGCCGCGCGGGATGGGACTCGGCGGGGCCGGCCTTCGTCGTTGAAATCGTAACCGGCGCGCCTTCTTCCGACGTAGAGACACCGGGTCCGGAAATCGGTTCGACGAACAGGGCATCGAGTCCGCCGGCTTCCGTCAGTTCATGCAGTCCTGAAAATCCGGTTTGTTCCAGAAACGCGCGATTGGCGTAGATCAGCCGGTCGAGTCGATAAACCAGCACACCCGCGGGCAGGCGATCGAGCAACTGCGAATCGTGCGCGGAGGCAACGCGCGGCGGCAGAGCTTCCGGTTGCAGAAACGCGGGAGGATTTTCCAGCGGCGGTTTCTCGGCGACGAGCGGCGTCGAATCGTTGGCTGCCGTCGGCGTTACTGTGCTGCCGTTTTCTGTTTCCAGTTCAGCCGAGATGCGGCGGCCCAGTTCGTCGAACGCCTTGCTTTCGACAACAGTGAGCGCGGGCGACTTCGGCTCGCTCACGGGGCGGAACGGCAAGATGTTCTGCGGCGTTTCGACGGGCGCATCGCTTTCAGCCGTTATTGATTCTTGAACAGCCGGAGCAGACGAGGTCCGCGTTGAGCCCGAATACAGGATTTCATCGCGCCGTTGCGCGGCGAGCCGAGCGAGACCTTCCAGATCGCGGCAAACGCCGAAGCCGCGATAACCGATGAAATTGCGTTCGCGGTCGAATACCGGAAGCCCTGACAGTTCGACGGGAAGCCGCGCGCCGGACCCGTCGGCAGGCCAGTCGATAACGATGCCGCTCCATGTGCCGCGTGTGGCAACCGCTGCGGCGATCTTTCCTTCAGGATCGATCTTGAGTGCGCTTGCAATTTCCCTCCACAGGCGGCCGAAGGCAGCGGCCGTGCGCGAGCCGATCAGGCGCGAGAATTCGTCTGAACCCAGCGAGAAGCGGCTGTCTTCGTCCATCTGCCACATGAAGCGCAGCGGGTGACGCCGCATCGTCAGATGCGGGCCGTCCATTTCGGCCAACGTTGCCGAGACGTGGTTCGTCTGGCGCTGCGATTCAGTCACCGCAGGCGGCTCAGACGCAATCGTTTCTGAAACTTCCTGGAAGTGTTGAGGCGGGGGTAACGTTTCGATCTCTTCCGGTGGAGGCGACGTTTGCAGTTCGGCATCGTCTTCAAACACCGATTCGAGAACATCCGTCGGCAGTAATTGAGATGTCGCCTGTATCGCGTCAGGCGCAGGCGCTGCTTCAATAGCCGCGGCTCCTACCATAGGAAGCGGTGCGGGCATTCGCTCGGGAAGTTTGACACCGTCGAGCAACGCCACGAGCACCATATCTTGACCGGCGCCTGTACGATGAAGCGTGCCGTTGCCGAAATCGCTCACGAGTTTCGCCTCGCCATCGTGTAAAGCTGCGCCGAGCTGATCGCCGGAAAGATGATCGAGATACGCCGAGATTTTTTTTGCCGCATCGTTGGCGGCGGCGAGCGCACCATCCGGCGTAAAGGCGAGCGCGGGTGATGCGATGCTGTCGAGCAACGCGCCAATCCGTTCCGCAAGCGGCATCGGCCGCGCGACAGGATCGGCTGCCGCAACGAGGACTGCCATCTTGCCATCCGCAAACGATACGCGCGTGCAGGCGCAGGTCTGCAATTGTCCAAGCGAAGCGCCGAAGCCGCGCATTCTTTCAAGTCGCGCCGCGCCGTTTTCGGGCAATCGCGTTGCAAGCTGCGCAACTTGTCGTCGAAGCGGATCTGCCGGACTGAAGATTTTGGCCGCGAGTTGCGCTGCGTCAGGAGCGCCGAACACGCGCACGCCAACAGGATTGCACCACAGAACCCGGCTGCCATCGGATGACCAGAGCCATGCAGGCATGCTGCCGGTCGCGTGAACCGCCAGTCGCGGATCGCGGATACCTTGCAGCATGAAATTCGTTTCGCTCATCGCCGGCCGCTCATGGATTCCATCCTTCCCATGGCACCGGAAACCGGCATTTCACGGGAGCGGATAGGCTTAACAAATCATTAGTATGGCCTGGCTGGGGGCAGGTCCACGGCGCCGCACCGGGCATCCCGGTGAAATCCGAGATAACCTTAATCGGACCGGTCGCCCGATGAACCTTAATGCCGCATCGCGAGTTGAGGTGTTGCAAAAGAAATTCAAAGGATCACGATAGGCGGCGGAGAGGCGTCTTTGCGCTGCGTCATATGCGCGAGACAGCTTTCCGGTAATTGTGGCGGAACACGCGGAACGAGGGCCGGCACGAGGTTCGTTGATTCAACAGGAGTGAAGCACATGGCAGACGGCGATCGGTTTGAAATTCCCAAAGAAATGCGCTCGATGGCGGAAGCGAGCTTCGAGCAGGCCCGCAAGGCGTTCGACAATTTCATCGGCAGCGCGCAGCAGACCGCCGCATCGCTCAGCGGACGCGGAGAAACCGCCCGCGCCAGCGCCAAGGACATCAGTTCCAAGGCGATTTCCTATGCCGAGAAGAACGTGCAGGCATCGCTCGCCTACGCCCAGTCGCTGATCCACGCCAAGGATTTGTCCGAAGTCATGCGCCTCCACACCGAATATGTTCAGGCCCAGATGAAGGCACTGGCCGAGCAGGCCAGCGAGATGGGCCAGACCGTCACCAAGGCCGCGATGGACGTTGCCAAGCCCAAGGCCTGACGCCTTCGGCTGCAACGCCGCCTCATCCGCCATGCAATAGTGCATTGCAATATTTTATTGCAATGCACCAATTCCGGGCTATAGTCGGGTCAATCGAGCGCCAGCCGGCGATCGAACGGACCCGCCGCGACGGCCATATGCCGATCCTGATGGGTCAAAACCCAAAAGGATGTTTCACATGAGTGCAACCGATCCGTTTTCCACCGTCGTTCCGTTCCAGCTTCCCGAGCAGGTCCGCGCCTTCGCAGAGAAAGGCGTTTCGACCGCGCGTGACGGCTATCAGAAGCTCAAGGAAGCCGCCGAAAGCAACAACGGCGCTCTCGAAGCCGCCTACACGACCGCCTCCAAGGGCGCTCACGACTACACCACGAAGCTCCTCGACATCGCCAAGATCAACACCGAGTCGGCGTTCGGTTTCGCCCAGTCGCTGATCGGCGTGAAGTCGCTGCCGGAAGCATTTGAACTCGTGAACGCGCATGCGCGCGCGCAGTACGAGACGCTCTCCGCACAGTCGAAGGACCTTGCCGAGTTCGCTCAGAAGGTTGCGACCGAGACGGTCGAGCCGATCAAAGCCAGCGCAGCCAAGACCTTCAAGCTCAGCGCCTGATCTGGGCATTCAGACCCTGAAACTCTCCAAGGCCCGGACCCCAAAGTCCGGGCTTTTTCTTGCACTTTCGCGGTCTTGCCAAAGCTGGTCGTTGCACCTAGTTTCCCGCGAAATCGCGGGCGTTGTCCGTGCATTTCCTCGCGAATGTGCAGTTGTAGCTCAGCTGGTTAGAGCGCCGGATTGTGGATCCGGAGGTCGGTGGTTCGATCCCACCCAACTGTACCATCCTTCAGATCGTCTTCGAGAAGTAGCAGGCGGACTTCAAACCTCCGCACCGCATTGATTTCGATCAATGCTGTTGCGCGCGCGGCGTGGTCATTTCGTTGGCGTTCAGTTCTCCGCAACGAAGGACATTTTCCATGAGCAATGTTGGAACGGTCGATCGGATTATTCGGATTGCGGCAGGCTTGTTGCTGCTCGCGTTCGCCGTTCCGATCGGGTTTCCGCAGACAGGCTGGAATTGGGTTGGCTATATCGGCATCGTTCCGCTGCTGACGGCGGTCTTCGCGGTGTGCCCGGCCTATTCGATTTTCGGGATTTCAACCTGCCCCGCGCATTCCCTCAAGCCATAGGACGAGCGGCCGCTAGCGTTCCGCGCGGCTGACCACATCCATCAATTCGGCGATCTTGCGCCGCTGATCGGCGCGATCGCCGGACGCAATCGCGTGCTCGACGCAATGCGCGACATGGTCGCGCAGAATTTCTTCCTCGACCCGGCGAAGTGCGGCGCGGGCCGCGGAAATCTGCGTGACGATATCGATGCAGTAGCGGTCGTCCTCGACCATGCCGGCGAGGCCGCGCACCTGACCTTCGATTCGCTTGAGCCTTTTGAGGCAGGACGCCTTGATTTCCTTCCGCATGGGAGACTATATACCCCCATAGGGTATATAGTTCAAGCGGTGAGATGCGATGGCGCACGATCATTCGACAGAAGATGCCGGCGAGCGGGTTCTCGACCCGGTCTGCGGGATGAAGGTCGATCCGCGAACGTCGAAGCGGCGCTTCACCTACAAGGGCACGGACTATTTTTTCTGTTCGGATCGCTGCAAGGCACGGTTCGAAGCAGAGCCCGAAAAATTTATCGCGCCAAAGCACGACCACGCTCAGTCACACGCTGATCGCGATCATGTGCCGGAAGGCACGATCTACACCTGTCCGATGCACCCTGAAGTGCGTCAGGTCGGGCCCGGAAGCTGCCCGAAATGCGGCATGGCGCTCGAGCCGGAAACCATCTCGCTCGACGACAAGCCCGATCCTGAACTGATCGATATGACGCGGCGGTTCTGGATTTCGTTCACGCTGACGTTGCCGGTTTTCATCCTCGAAATGTCGTCGCATGTTTTCGGCCTGCGGATGCTGTCGCCGCAGACCGCGAACTGGATTTCGTTCGCGCTGGCGACACCCGTTGTGCTGTGGGGCGGATGGCCGTTCTTCGTGCGCGGGTGGAACTCGCTGCTTACGCGTCATCTCAACATGTTCACGCTGATCGCGATGGGAACAGGCGTCGCTTACGTTTACAGCGTCGTGGCGACATTCGCGCCGCAGATTTTCCCCGACGCGTTTCGCGATCATCACGGCGCGGTCGGCGTCTATTTCGAGGCCGCCGCCGTCATCACCGTGCTTGTGCTGTTGGGACAAGTGCTCGAATTGCGCGCGCGTGCCAACACGTCCGGCGCGATCCGTGCGCTGCTCGGTCTTGCTCCAAAGACCGCACGGCGCATCGGCGACAACGGCGACGAGGATGTTTCGATCGAATCCATTGCCGTGGGCGATCTGCTCCGCGTGCGGCCCGGCGAGAAAATCCCCGTCGATGGCGTCGTGACGGAAGGCTCGTCGCTCGTCGATGAATCGCTTGTCACCGGCGAATCGATGCCTGTCGCAAAGACTGTCGCTGCGCAGCTCATTGGAGGTTCGGTCAATCAGTCTGGCGGGCTGGTGATGCGCGCCGAAAAGATTGGCCGCGACACCATGCTGGCGCGTATCGTCGATCTTGTCGCGCGCGCACAACGCTCGCGCGCGCCGGTGCAGAGGCTTGCCGATCAGGTCGCGGGGTGGTTCGTTCCGGCGGTGATCGCGGCGGCGCTTGCCGCATTTGCAGCGTGGGCGGCGTTCGGGCCGCAGCCGCGCTTGAGCTACGCGCTCGTCGCGACCGTCACGGTTCTCATCATTGCCTGTCCCTGCGCGCTCGGACTTGCGACACCGATGTCGATCATGGTTGGCGTCGGGCGCGGTGCACGCAGCGGCATTCTGATCCGCGATGCCGAGGCGCTGGAACGCATGGAGCGCGTCGATACGCTTGTGATCGACAAAACCGGCACGCTCACCGAAGGCAAGCCGAAAGTCGTCTCGGTCTTTGAAAAGGATACGAGCGAAAACGATGTGTTGCATCTTGCTGCGAGCGTCGAGCGCGGCAGCGAACATCCGCTCGCCTATGCGATCCTGAACGCGGCGAAAGAGCGTAATCTCAAACTCGGCGATGCCCGCGATTTCGCGTCGCCCGTCGGCAAAGGCGCGACTGCGATTGTGGACGGCAGCAAGGTTGCTGTCGGCAACGATGTGCTGATGCGGGAATTGAATATCGACATCGCCACGTTGGAGTCCGAGGCGGATAGCCGGCGGCGCCAAGGCGCGACGGCGATCTATATCGCTGTTGACGGCCGCGCGGCCGGTGTGATCGCGATTGCCGATCCGGTCAAATCGAGTGCGCGTCCGGCGCTCGATAAACTGCGCGCGCGCGGTCTGCGCATCGTGATGTTGACCGGCGACAATGCGGCCACCGCTCATGCGGTCGCGAAAACGCTCGGCATCGGCGAGGTCGAGGCCGGGGTGTTGCCGGAGCGAAAGAGCGACGTGGTGACGAGATTGCGTGCACAGGGCCGCCGTGTGGCGATGGTCGGCGATGGGATCAACGACGCACCGGCGTTGGCTGCCGCCGACGTCGGCATCGCGATGGGAACCGGAACGGATGTCGCGATCGAGAGCGCGGGCATCACGCTTTTGCGCGGCGATCTCAACGGACTCGTTGAAGCACGCGCATTGTCGCGCGCGACCATGCGCAACATCCGTCAAAACCTAATGTTCGCTTTTATCTACAATGCTGCGGGAGTTCCGATTGCCGCCGGCGTACTTTATCCAGTCTTCGGAATTCTGCTATCGCCGATGCTCGGTGCTGCCGCGATGGCGCTATCATCGGTCAGCGTGATCGCAAACGCCTTGCGATTGTCTCGCGCGAAGCTCGGTTGAACACGGCATCCAAGAAAAAAGGCCGGGCTGAAAAGCCCGGCCGCTTTAGTTTTTGGCCACGTGAGGCCGACACAATCACCTTCCAAGAGGGATAACCGAGTTCCCGTGCCGCAGGAGGAGGGGGACAATGCGCGACCGCAGGCACTCAGTGTGCACGCAGTATGAACCCACGAGCCATGCGAACAACTCCGATCCCGGCATGTCAGTCATGCGGATGAGTCCGAGCTAAATATGCGTTGATAATCCGGTTATGACGGCCAGCGTTGCGCTTTGCTGACGATAAAGTCCCGGAAAACCTGCACGCGCGCGACCGACTTCAATTCTTCGGGATAAACAAAATACGTATCCAGCTGAATGGAATCGGATTCGCTGAAAAGCTGAACGAGCCTGTTGTTTTCTTCGACAAGATAATCTGGCAGCGCAGCAATTCCGAGGCCCTGCTGGCAGGCTTGCACCAACCCCAGAATATTGTTGACCTTGAAAAACGCCTCGCGCGGACCCGAACCGTTACGGCCGGCCTCGATCAGCCAGCTCCGGTTCTGCAAATGCGGCGGCACATTGGTGTCGCTGAGCATGATGATGCGGTGGGCGTCGAGTTCTTCGAGCGAGCGAGGCGTGCCGAACCGCTTGATGTATTCCGGCGAGCAATAGGCGTGAAAGCCCATCGAGAACAGCTTGCGCTGGATCAGATCCGGCTGGGTCGGCTTGCGGGTGCGGATCGCGACATCCGCTTCGCGCATCGACAGGTCGAGTTCCTCATCGGTGACGATGAGAGAAATGCGGATGTCCGGGTACAGCGCGGTGAACTCGCCGAGGCGCGGAATCAGCCAGTTGATGCCGACGCCAGGCGTCGTGGTCAGCTTGAGGTCGCCGCTCGGACGTTCGCGGCTGTCGGTGAGCTTGGCGCGCGCCGCCTGTAGCTGCATGAACACGTCATGCGCCGTGCGAAACAGCAGATCGCCCTGCTCGGTGAGGATCAATCCGCGCGCATGACGATGAAATAGCGAGACTGAAAGCTCCTGTTCCAGCGCGCTCACCTGCCGCGACACAGCCGACTGCGACAGGCCAAGCTGCTCGCCGGCATGCGTGAAACTTCCCGCTTCGGCAGCTGCGTGAAAAACCTTGAGCTTGTCCCAGTCCATGTCGCTGAATCCATCGCGTGATCTGGGCATGGTCACTCCGCCGCCGCGCGGTCGGTCGCGCGCGCCGCGATGAAACGTTCCGCTTCGAGCGCAGCCATGCAGCCGAGGCCGGCAGCCGTTACGGCCTGCCGATAGGTTTCGTCGGCTACGTCGCCCGCCGCGAATACGCCGGCAACCGAGGTCGCGGTCGAGTAGGGCGCGATCTCGACATAGCCGGACGATTTCAATTTCAATTGTCCGGTGACGAGTTCGGTCGCGGGCGCATGGCCGATCGCGATAAAGATGCCGTCGGCCGCGTGCTTGCTGACAGCGCCGGTTTTCACGTTCTTCAGGTGAATGTGCGTTACCTTCGACGGATTTTCCTCGCCGGTGATTTCGGCGACTTCGCTGTCCCAGATCACGTTGATCTTCGGATGCTTGAACAGGCGATCCTGAAGAATGCGCTCGGAGCGCAGCGTGTCGCGGCGATGAACCAGCGTCACCTTCGATGCGAAGTTGGTGAGGAACAGCGCCTCTTCAACCGCAGTATTGCCGCCGCCGATGACGAAGACTTCCTTGCCGCGATAAAAGAACCCGTCGCAGGTCGCGCAGGCCGAAACGCCGAAGCCCTTGAATTTCTCTTCCGACGGAATTCCGAGCCAGCGCGCCTGCGCGCCGGTCGAGAGGATGACAGTTTCGGCAAGATAGACGTCGCCGGAATCGCAGGTGATGCGGAACGGACGCTGGCCAAGCTCGAGCTTGTTGACGTGGTCGGTCACGATTTTGGTGCCGACGTGAGCAGCCTGCTTTTCCATCTGCTCCATCAGCCACGGCCCCTGAATCACATCCGCGAAACCCGGATAGTTCTCGACGTCGGTGGTAATGGTGAGCTGTCCGCCCGGCTGGATGCCCTGAATCAGCACCGGTTCGAGCATCGCGCGCGCGGCATAGATCGCGGCGGTGTAGCCCGCAGGTCCAGACCCGATGATGACGACCTTGGCGTGAATTGGTGCGGCCATGTTCCGGCTCTAGCGTTTTCTGAGTGTGAATGTTCAGCGATGAGGCGGGAAATGCCCGCAAAGGCATCGCTGAGCCGTTAAAAGCATCTGCATCTAGTGTAGGTGATCTGGCGAGCTATGCAAGTAACGCAACCCCTAATGCGAAATTTTCCCCAGCTGCCGTCCAATTGCAGAATGTACGAAATAAAATTGCGCGAAACATTCTTGCTGGCTAAAACTGCTGCGGGAAATTGCGGAAATGTTCCGGAAGCAGTTGTTGAGGGCAGGCCGTGTCGAAGGGGCTGGACGAAATCGACCTGAAAATTCTCGCTGAAATTCAGGCGGACGGACGAATCACGAATGTCGAACTTGCCAAGCGCGTCGGCATCTCGCCGCCGCCGTGCCTGCGCCGGGTCCGCACGCTGGAAGAGGAAGGCTACATCCAGGGCTATCGCGGCTTGCTCAATCCGGCGCTGCTCGGTTTTGAAGTGACGGTGTTCGCGTCGGTGCATCTGTCGAGCCAGGCCGATGCCGATCTCAAGGCGTTCGAGGATTTCGTCCGCAAGGAGCCATTGGTGCGCGAATGCTGGATGCTGTCGGGGGATGTGGACTTCATCCTCAAATGCGTCGCGCCGGACATGGCGACGTTTCAGAGTTTCGTCTCGCATCTCACAGCCGCGCCCCATGTCCGCAACGTGCGGACATCGCTCGTACTGCACAATTCAAAGTATGAAGCGGCGGTCCCGCTGGAGCTGATGGCTGCGAAAAGCTGACGCCTTGCGCATGGCAAGCCAGCGAATCGCGGCCTATCGTCCGAATTGGCCATGTCCTAAAAGCTGGACGCCGGGCGCTTCCCTTGCGCCCCGATGCGTGAAGGGAATGTCGTGACGGTTTTTCAGATCGCGGTGCTCGCCGCCGGCGGGTTCGTTGCGGGCACCATCAATGCCGTTGCAGGCGGAGGCACCTTCGTATCGTTCGCAGCTCTCGTCGCCAGCGGCCTGACGTCGCTCGAAGCGAATGCGACCAGCGCGGTTGCACTCACGCCGTCCAACCTCGCAAGCGTGGCCGCCTATCGCGACGAGGTCCGCACGCATTGGCGCGAAATGATTCCGTTCGCGATCATCGGACTGTTTGGTGGCGTCGCCGGTGCGTTGCTCCTGATCTGGCTCGGCGACAAAGGTTTTCGTCCGCTGGTGCCATGGCTGCTGCTGGTCGCGACTTTGATTTTTGCGTTCAGCGCGCAAATTCGCAGCGTCACCGAACCGTGGTCGCGGGGCCAGCATGCGGGCGCGAAAATCGCAGCCTTCGTGCTGATGACGATCGTTGCGATCTATGGCGGATTTTTCGGCGCGGGCATCGGCATCATGATGCTGGCGGCGCTGTCGATCCTCGAAGGCGGCAACTATCACAAGGCCAATGCGATGAAGATTCTCGTCGCGTTCCTGATTCAGGTCGTCTCGTCCGCGCTTCTGATTGCGGGCGGGCTGGTACATTGGCCCGAAGCGGTCGTGACGATGATCGCGGCTGCACTGGGCGGTTATCTCGGCGTCGGCTTTGCGCGCCGTCTGCCGGAAAAAATAATCCGCGCCGTGGTGGTGGCCATCGGCGCGGTTTTGACTGTTATCTTCTTCGTCAGGTGACGATCAGGACTTTCCGCGCATCGCGGCGTCCACGCTCCACGGTCCCGGACCTGCGGCTGCGAGATACAGGCATGCGAAGCAGAGCATGATCGCTGCCGTGCCGCCGTTGAGTGCCGGATAGAGCGCCGGATCCGGGTTTTTCATCATGTGGCCCATGAAATAGGCCGCCGCCATTTCGCCCGATAGGATGAATGCGGCGAGACGCGAGAACAGACCGATCAGCAGCAATGCGCCGAGGATGAGTTCAAGATAGCCGGCGACCTGAATCAGCGGCGGCAGGTTCGCGAACATTGGCACCACTGGGAATTTCAGAATCTTCGCGACGCCAAAGTGAAACAGCAGCAGGCCGGTGACGATGCGAAGCAGACTGAGAAGCTGCGGCCGGTATGCGGCCAGAAAAGTATCGCTCATTTGATAAACCCCCGGTTTGATTCCACGTAAAATGATACCGCGCCGCCGATGCAGGCGGAAGCAGCAGCAGGATTGGAATCGATTTGGAATTCGCGCTGCAACGGGAATAAGTCTGCCTTTGCGGCGTTGCGGCAGTATGACGCTCGCAATTCGCTATGCGGAATTCAGTTGCCGAGACAGCGAATGGCTTTCGGCTGGCACGCAAAGCCGATGTTGTTGCATGCCGGTGCGGCACCGCCCGCGCCGCGTGTGCATTTGACGCATTCGTCGGTCCACGCCGTGCAATTCGGCTGGTTCTGCTGAACCGGAATCGATGCCGGTGTCTCGACGGCTTTCGGTTTGACGAGTGCCGGCACCGGAAGGTCGGCAGCGAAAGACGCGCCGTGCAAAGCGGCAACGATGACTGCAATCAACGCGATGACGTTCAAACGACGCATGCTGTCAGCTTGCCCCTGGTTCACGGCCTAATCAATAAAAATAGCCGGACGATCCGCCCGGCCATTTTCGAGCTTCTGCGAGATCGCAGATTTATTTCCAGTCGACTTTCGTGACTTCGTAAGCCTTGGCCCCGCCGGGTGCTACGACTTCAACCGACGCGCCCTTCTTCTTGCCGATCAGCGCACGCGCGAGCGGCGAGGTGATCGAGATGCGGCCTTTCTTGGCGTCGGCTTCGGATTCGCCGACGATCTGCCACACGGCCTTCTTGTCGGTGTCTTCATCGATCAGCGTGACGGTTGCGCCGAACTTGATCGTGTCGCCCGACAATTTCGACACGTCGATAATTTCGGCGCGCGCAATCTGGTCTTCCAGCTCGGCGATGCGGCCTTCATTGTGCGACTGCGCTTCCTTTGCGGCGTGATACTCGGCGTTTTCCGAAAGGTCGCCGTGCGAGCGTGCTTCGGCAATCGCATCGACAATGCGCGGGCGCTCGACCGATTGCAGCCTTTTCAGTTCTGCTTCCAGAGCGGTATGGCCCGCCTGGGTCATCGGTATTTTTTCCATCGTGCCTTCGTCCTTCGATGCCGTGCGGCGAGCCGTACGAAATTCCTAATATAGCCCGGTCAGACCGAGGTCAGCCGGGCGCCGAAAGAGAACATTATCGAGACTGGCCGGTTCCGGCCTTCCCGCAATTTCACAACAGCGCGACTGCGCCGTCGTATCAGATATCCGAGAAATAACTCTGTAGGGTGCGGACTTCGAGGTCTCCCCCGAGATAGGCCCGGATGCCCTGCGCGGCCGCCAGCGCCCCTGAAAGAGTGGTGTAGTACGGCACTTTATGCAAGAGGGCACCGCGCCGCAACGAGCGGCTGTCGGCCAGTGCCTGCGGGCCTTCGGTGGTATTGAAAACGAGTTGCACGTCGCCATTGGTGATGGCGTCCACGATATGCGGACGGCCTTCCAATACCTTGTTGATCTTCACGGCGGGCACGCCGTTTTCAACCAGGAAACGCTGCGTGCCGGAGGTCGCGATCACCTTGAAGCCAAGCGTCGTCAGCAATTTTACCGCATCAAGGATGCGCGCTTTATCGTTCTCGCGCACAGAGACGAACACGGTGCCCTGGCGCGGCACGCGCGTGCCGCCGCCGAGCTGGCTCTTTGCAAACGCCACCGCGAAAGAGCGGTCGATGCCCATGATCTCCCCGGTCGATTTCATTTCTGGGCCGAGCACCGTGTCGACGCCGGGGAAACGCGCAAACGGGAAAACGGATTCCTTGACGCCGACATGATCGAGCTTGCGCGGCTTCAGCTTGAAGTCCGCAAGCTTCTCGCCGGCCATGATGCGCGCAGCGATCTTGGCGACCGGAATGCCGACGACTTTTGCGACGAACGGCACGGTGCGCGACGCGCGCGGATTGACTTCGAGCACGTAAATCTCGCGGTCCTTGATGGCGTACTGCACGTTCATCAGGCCGACAACATCGAGGCCAAGCGCAAGTTCGCGCGTCTGGCGTTCGAGTTCGGCGATCAGTGCAGGCTCGAGCGAGTGCGGCGGCAGCGAGCACGCCGAGTCGCCGGAATGAATGCCGGCTTCCTCGATGTGCTCCATGATCCCGACGACGAACGTATCCTTGCCGTCGCAGAGACAATCGACGTCCACCTCGGTCGCGTCCGAGAGGTAACGATCGAACAGCAGCGGGTTCTTGCCGAGCACGGTGTTGATCTGGCCGGTTTTGTCGTTCGGGTAACGCGCCTTCACGTCCGCAGGCACAAGCTCCGGCAGCGTGCCGAGCAGATAGTCGCCGAGTTGCGATTCCTCGCGGATGATCTGCATCGCGCGACCGCCGAGCACGTAAGACGGGCGAACGACCAGCGGCAATCCGAGATCGGCTGCGACAAGGCGCGCCTGTTCGACCGAATAGGCGATTCCATTTTTGGGCTGCTTGAGGCGCAGCTTGTCGAGGATACGCTTGAAGCGGTCCCGGTCCTCGGCGAGATCGATGGCGTCGGGCGACGTGCCGAGGATCGGCACTTCGGCTTCTTCCAGCGCGCGCGCGAGCTTCAGCGGCGTCTGTCCGCCAAACTGCACGATTACGCCGTGCAGTTTTCCGTTCGAGCGTTCGGTATCGATGATTTCGAGAACGTCTTCGGCGGTCAGCGGCTCGAAGTAGAGGCGATCAGCGGTGTCGTAGTCGGTCGAGACGGTTTCCGGATTGCAATTGACCATGATGGTCTCGTAGCCCGCGTCGTGCAGCGCGAAGCAGGCGTGGCAGCAGCAGTAGTCGAACTCGATACCCTGGCCGATGCGATTTGGCCCGCCGCCGAGAATGATGACCTTGTTCTTGTTCGACGGCGCGCTTTCGTCGGCAGTTTTGCCGGCGAACGGCGCTTCATAGGTCGAATACATATAAGCTGTCGGCGACGCGAATTCGGCGGCGCAGGTGTCGATGCGCTTGAACACCGGGCGCACGTTCATGGTCCGCCGCAGCGATTTCACCTCGGTCTCGGTCTTGCTGGACAGCACGGCGAGACGCGCGTCGGAAAAGCCCATCGCTTTCAGCGTGCGCATGCCGTGCGCGTTGCCGGGAAGGCCGTGCGCCTTAACCTTCGCTTCCATATCGAGAATGCCGCGCATCTCGGCGAGGAACCACGGATCGATCTTGCACGAGGTGAATATCTCGTCGTTGGTCCAGCCCAGACGCATCGCCTGCGCCACCTGCAACAGGCGATCCGGCGTCGGCGTGCCGAGAGCCGCGCGTACTGCATTCTTGTCGTCGCTCTGGCCGAGACCTTCGATTTCGATTTCGTCGAGGCCCGTGAGGCCGGTTTCTAGTCCGCGCAGCGCCTTCTGCAAGCTCTCCTGAAACGTGCGGCCGATCGCCATCACTTCGCCGACCGATTTCATCGAGGTCGTCAGCGTGCGGCTGGCTCCGGGGAATTTCTCGAACGCGAAGCGCGGAATTTTCGTGACGACGTAATCGATGGTCGGCTCGAACGACGCGGGCGTTGCGCCGCCTGTGATGTCGTTGGCGATTTCGTCGAGCGTGTAACCGACGGCAAGTTTCGCGGCGACCTTCGCAATCGGAAAGCCGGTTGCCTTGGAAGCAAGCGCCGACGAGCGCGACACGCGCGGATTCATTTCGATGACGACCATGCGGCCGTCGGCCGGATTGACGCCGAACTGCACGTTCGATCCGCCGGTCTCGACGCCGATCTCGCGCAGCACCGCCAGCGAGGCGTCGCGCATGATCTGGTATTCTTTATCCGTCAGCGTCAGCGCAGGGGCGACGGTGATCGAGTCGCCGGTGTGTACGCCCATCGGATCGAGGTTTTCGATGGAGCAGACGATGATGCAGTTGTCCTTCTTGTCGCGGACGACCTCCATCTCGAATTCTTTCCAGCCGAGCACCGATTCTTCGATCAGCACTTCGTTGGTCGGCGAAGCGTCGAGGCCGCGCTCGATGATGTCGAGAAATTCCTCGCGGGTATAGGCGATGCCGCCGCCCGTGCCGCCCATCGTAAACGAGGGGCGGATAATCGCCGGCAATCCGATTTCAGACAGCGCCATCAAGGCTTCGGCCATCGCCTGCTGCTGATAACGTTTGCGGCGATCGTTCTCGCCGAGCGACCATTGGTTCTCGTAGTTTGCGCGTGCGTCGCCGGAGAGCTTGTCGCGCTCAGCGATATGGGCGTCGCGGTCGGCTTTCTTCATTGCGGACGCGTTGGCGAGGCGCGATTTCGGCGTCTCAAGGCCGATCTTGGTCATCGCCTCGCGGAAAAGCTGGCGGTCCTCCGCCTTGTCGATCGCGTCGGCCGTCGCGCCGATCATCTCGACATTGAATTTTTCCAGCGTGCCCAGCCGCCGCAGCGACAGCGCGCAGTTCAGCGCGGTCTGTCCGCCCATCGTCGGCAACAGCGCGAAGCCGCCGGGCTTTACGTTGCGTTCCTTCTCGATGATCTTGGCTACGATCTCCGGCGTGATCGGCTCGATGTAAGTTGCGTCGGCCAGATCCGGATCGGTCATGATCGTGGCCGGATTGGAATTCACCAGGACGACTCGGTAGCCTTCTTCCTTGAGTGCCTTGACCGCCTGAGTGCCCGAATAGTCGAATTCGCAAGCCTGACCGATGACGATTGGTCCGGCGCCGATGATGAGGATCGTTGAGATGTCGGTTCGTTTGGGCATCAAATCCTGCGTGCAGAAACAAGGCACAAAAAAAGAACGCGCATTCGCGCGTCCTTTGAAACAGAGCGCGATCAGCAAAAGTGGGAACCGGTTTTGCGTCCGATCGCGCTCTAGTTATTGAAGAGCGCATAATCTTTCGCCAAACCGCTCACACTTTGGCGGATTAGGCGCTTACGCTAGGTTCCCCTCGCGCGCGGGGTGTCTTTAGACCAGATTCCGCAGGGGTGAAAGGCCTTTAAACCGGCAATCAACCGCCAAATTCGCCAGCATTTGCTGGGGTTTGCGCATTGGCGCAAAAGGGGAGATTGGAGGCTCGGCCAGGATTTGAACCTGGATAAAAAACCTTGCACAGTTTTCGCGTCGACGCATTCCGCCACCGAGCCGTCCGCAGAATTGCTTACGCCGCGCGCCGAGTCCACGCGGAACCCTGGTTAAAGTTAACCGCCCGGACGTTCAGCCATTACGCGTTGCGACGAATGTCATGCGCGCGGGATTGTGGCCGACATTTTTTGGCACACGCGTGGCCGCAAATCCTGCGGCCTGAAGTTTTGCGATGATGTCGCTCTCGCTATATCGCTGCAATCCGATGCTCTGACGCAATTGCCAGTAATCCGACAGCGCGGTGCGCGCGAGGCCCCAGAGCGCGTCGGTCAGGAAGCCGTTGCGCGCGGCGAGCCTGAGCAATGCGATTACGTCGGTCGCCGCGCCGACATCGGGATGCAGAATATCGCCGAGGATGAGTTTCCCGCCGGGCTTGAGCATGCGCCGCATCAGGGCGAGCGCAGCGTCGAGTTCCTTAGGCGTCATATACTGCGCGACCGAAATCATCACCGCGAGATCGACGGATTGATCGGGTTGCCGGTTCAGTTCGTCGAGCGAGCGTACCGCGATCTTCGGATTGGACGCAAAGCGCGCGGTCAGACGCCCGCGCACGCCCGGAGCGGGTTCAGCTAAAATCAGCTTTCCGCATGCGGCTGCGACGTCGCCGGCCGACAGCGCCTCGCCGCACGAGTAGTCGAGCACGGTCGCGCCGGGTGAAGGGATAAAGCCGATAATATCAGCAGCGATGACTTGGAAATGGACGTCGCGATGCAGCTTGCTGACATAAATCGTATGCGTCGAATCGTAATAGTCGATCCAGTCGTCCATCGGTTGGTCCGGATTTGGCACGGTCGCGAAATGTGAGGGCCGTCTTTCGCGGACGAAACATGCCTTATTGAGGGGTTCCGGTCGAGGAACCGGAGCATATGTTCTGGCGTTAGATGGTCTACCGATCCATGTCCAGACCCGCCAATTTCCATGTCCTAACAGGAACAGTGCCGTGAGCAAAACAAAGAATAGTGTGTCACCCGACCTCGATACGCCGACCGATCTTCCGCAGGAAGGCGTCGACAAGATTTCCCAGTCCGTCAACGTCGTTCTCGCCGACAGCTTCGCGCTCTACCTGAAGACCAAGAATTTTCACTGGCACGTCAGCGGCCGTCATTTCCGCGATTACCATCTGATGCTTGACGAGCAGGGGGAGCAGATTTTCGCCACCACTGACGATCTCGCCGAACGCATCCGCAAGATCGGCGGCACCACGATCCGCTCGATCGGGCAGATCGCGAAGCTGCAAACCATCGAGGACAACGATGAGAAATTCGTGCCGCCGCGCGAGATGCTGCGCGAACTGATGAGCGACAACAAGAAGCTCGTCGCCAATTTGCGCAAGGCGCACGAGATCGCCGGCAAATATGACGACTCGGCGACGACCAGCGTGCTGGAAGTCTTCATCGATCAGGCCGAGCGTCGCACCTGGTTCCTGTTCGAGGCAAGCCGTCAGGAAGGCGGCAACGAAGCCTGAGCATCTATTCCCCGGCTGCAAAAGCGCCCGCGATAAACGGGCGCTTTTTGCTGGGTTGGTGACGCGGGGGCGATCGCTTAAACTCGACGAGATTTTCGCGGGGAAAAATCTTGGCCGCATTCGAGTGGATCATAGGGCTGCTGCTCGGCGCCATGCTGCTGGCTGCGCTCGCGCGAAAGCTCGCGATTCCGTATCCGACGCTGCTTGCGCTCGGCGGCATCGGCATCGCATTTCTTCCGCACTCGCCGAATTGGGCGCTCGATCCGAATCTCGCGCTGGCGCTGTTCGTGGCACCCGTGCTGCTCGATGCTGCGTTCGATACGTCGATGCGCGATCTGCGTATCAACTGGTTTCCGGTTTCGATGCTGGTTTTGGTCGCCGTCGCGATAACGACCGCGACGGTCGCATACGTGGCGCACTGGATGGTGCCCGCGATGCCGTGGGCAGCGGCCGTCGCGCTTGGCGCGATCGTCGCGCCGCCGGACGCGGCAGCAGCGACAGCGATCCTGCGCAGTATCAAGCTGCCGCATCGCATTCTGAAAATTCTCGAAGGCGAGAGCCTGCTCAACGACGCCAGCGCGCTTTTGATTTACCGGGTCGCGGTCGGCGCTGCGATGGCCTCGTCGTTGAGTGCCGGCAAGGTCGTGCCGGAATTGGCGGTCGCCGTCATCGGCAGTCTGGCGATGGGTTATCTTCTCGCGCGCGGGAGTACGCTGATTACGTCGCGCATTCGCGATGTGCCGACAGCCATCATCATGCAATTCGCCGGAACGTTCACGGTGTGGATACTGGCGGAAAAGCTCGGCCTCAGCGGAATTCTCACCATCGTTGCCTATGCGGTCACGCTTGCGCGCTCTATCCCTGCTTACACGCCGGCGCGGATGCGCGTGCCATCTTATGCGGTGTGGGAGACGATGGTGTTTCTTCTCAACGTGCTGGCGTTCGTTCTGATCGGCATGCAGTTGCGTCCGATCTGGGCGAATCTGAGCGAAGAAGTCCGCATTCACTATTGTTTCGTCGCAGCAGCCGTTCTTGCAACAGTGATCGTGACGCGCATCGTCTGGGTCATGGGTTTTAACGGCGTGCGATTGGCTTTCATCACGCATTACGGTTTCAATCCGCGCGGATCGGCGATCGGACGGCCGACTGTGAAAGGCGGCATTCTGGTTTCATGGTGTGGCATGCGCGGCATCGTCACGCTGGCCGCGGCCTTTGCGTTGCCGGAAGGCTTTCCGTTCCGCGATCTGATTCTGCTGGTGGCGTTCTCGGTGGTGTTCGGTTCGCTCGTCATTCAGGGTTTGACGCTGCGTCCGCTGGTGCTGGCGCTCAATCTCGACGAACCGGATCCCGTCGCCCACGAAGTGGGACTCGCGCGCAATGCGGCCTATCGCGCGGCGCTTGCGGAAATCGACGGCGATACGTCGAAGGAAGCGAAACTGCTGCGCTATGAATATGAAGTGCTTTTGCAGCAGGCGAATACGGACGGCAACGGCGAAATCAGCGGCGAGTTTCCGGCCAATCCGCTGCGGCGCCGTGCCATCGCGGCTGCGCGGCAGACGGCGTTCGCGATGCGCCGCTCCGGCGAAATCGGCGACGACGCCTATCATAAGTTCGAGGAAGAACTGGATTTTGCCGAACTCAGCGCCGGTGCGCCGGCGGAATAATCAGGCGCGTTTCTTCGCCCGCATCAGATCGGCAAACCGCGTGAACAGATAGTGCGAGTCGCGCGGGCCGGGCGAAGCCTCCGGATGATACTGCACCGAGAACACGGGCTTGTCCTTCAGCGCGATGCCGCAGTTGGAATCGTCGAACAGCGAGACGTGAGTCTGCTCGACATTCTTCGGCAGCGTCGTCTTGTCCACCGCGAAGCCGTGGTTCATCGATGTGATCTCGACCTTGCCGGTGGTCATGTCCTTGACCGGATGATTGGCGCCGTGATGGCCCTGATGCATCTTCGTCGTCTTGCCGCCGACCGCGATGCCGAGCATCTGGTGGCCGAGGCAAATTCCGAATGTCGGCGTGCCGCTTTCGATCACCTTCTTGATAACGGGCACGGCGTATTTTCCTGTCTCCGCCGGATCGCCGGGACCGTTCGACAGAAATACGCCATCCGGTTTCATCGCCAGAATATTTTCTGCTGAGGTTTTCGCGGTGACGACCGTCACCTTGCAGCCTTCGCCGGCAAGCAGGCGCAGAATGTTGCGCTTGATGCCGTAGTCGATCGCGACCACGTTGAATTCAGGCTTATCGAGTTTGCCGAAACCTTCGCCCCATTGCCACGGCGTCTGATCCCAGTCGAAACGCTGCGCGCTCGTCACCATCGGAACGAGGTCCATGCCCTCAAGCCCTGGCCATTCGCGCGCTTCTTCTTTCAGCGCGTGGAGGTCGAACTTGCCGTCCTTGTTATACGCGATCACGGCGTTCGGCATGCCCTTGCTGCGAATGAGCGCGGTCAGCGCGCGCGTATCGATTCCCGAAAGACCGATGATGCCGCGCGCCTTCAGCCATGCGTCGAGATGCTTGGTCGAGCGGTAGTTCGACGGATCGGTGATGGCGGAGCGCAGAATCACGCCGCGCGCGCCCGGCGTCGCAGCCATGTTCACCGTCTCGATGTCTTCGTCGTTGGCGCCGACATTGCCGATATGCGGGAAGGTGAAGGTGATGAGCTGGCCGGCGTAGGACGGATCGGTGAGGATTTCCTCGTAGCCCGTCATTGCGGTGTTGAAGCAGACTTCACCGACGGCGGAGCCCTCTGCGCCGAGACCGAAGCCTTCCAGCACGGTGCCGTCCGCAAGCACGAGCAGCGCGGTCGGTTTATGATCCGGCCAGGCTGAGGAATTGTCGTTTGTCGTCATAAGCGCATCACATAACCTCTGTGTCGCGCCGCGTCAAAGGCGGAAAATCCCGATTCACATGCGTTTGCGCATATTTGACAGCAGTTTCGCGCGGCCTAATCTTTGCCGCCAGCGGCCTCTCAAGAGCCGCGCGAAGGGCAGGGAGTTTTTATGAGTGCGATTCACGGCGTTCCGGACACGCGCGATCTTCACTCCGGCGGCACGATCGGCAGCCTGATTCTCAACGCCATCGCGCGTTTCGGCGACAGGCCCGCGCTTGCGGACGGCAAGGTGCGCTGGACCTATCGCGAATTCGGCCAGGCCGTGGCGCGGTTCATTACGCTGTATCGTTCGCTCGGACTGAACAAGGGCAGCGCGGTTTCGATTCTCGCCAGCAACCGCGCCGAGTCGTGGGCGGCGATTTGCGCCGCGCTGGTGATGGGCGTGCGCTACACACCGCTGCATCCGATGGCGGCGGAAGACGATCACGCTTTCATTATCGAAGACGCCGAAATCGACGCGCTGATTGTGGAGGGCGCGAAGTTCGCGCCGCGCGGCACGGCGATCAAATCGCGCGTCAAGGGTTTGAAACATCTCTTGTCATTCGGCCCGATGGACGGCGCGCATGACGTGTTGCCTGATCTCGCAAAGGCGGCACTTGCGCCGCTGATCGACGAAAGCGATGCGCGCGGCATTGCGTTTCTCGCCTATACGGGCGGCACGACCGGACGCTCCAAGGGTGTGATGCTGTCGCATCGCTCATTGGTGACGATGTCGCTGATCCTGTTCTCGGACTGGGACTGGCCGCAGGACATCCGTTTTCTCGCGGCGACACCCATCAGCCACGCCGCCGGCGTGACGCTGTTCCCGGTGATGATGCGCGGCGGGCTGATGCGCCTCGTGCAGGGTTTCGAGCCGGAAGTTTACGCAAGCGTCGTCGCTTCGGAAAAAATCAATTCGACATTCCTCGTGCCGACGTTGATTTACGCGCTGATCGACAACGCTGATTTGCGCAAGCGGCACGATCTGTCGTCGCTGGACATGATCGTCTATGGCGCGGCGCCGATGTCGCCGGATCGGCTGCTGGAGGGCATGAAGATTTTCGGCAAGGTGTTCGTGCAGCTTTATGGCCAGACCGAAGCGCCGCAATGCATCACCTCGATGCGCAAGATCGATCACGACGAAACCAGGCCGCATCGGCTCGGCTCATGCGGACGGCCGTCGCAATTCGTCGATGTCAAACTGTTCGACGCGAACATGAAAGAAGCCGGCGTGAACGAGCCGGGTGAAATCTGCGTGCGCGGGCCGCTGGTGATGGACGGTTACTGGAAACGGCCCGACGCCAATGCCGAGACACTGAGAGGCGGCTGGCTGCATACCGGCGACGTGGCAGTGAAAGACGAGGAAGGCTATTTCTATATCGTCGACCGCACCAAGGACATGATTATCTCCGGCGGGTTCAACATCTATCCGCGCGAGGTCGAAGACGCGCTGATGTCGCATCATGCGGTGGCGTCGGCGTGCGTAATCGGCATTCCCGACGACAAATGGGGCGAGGCCGTCAAGGCCTTCGTCGTTCTCAAGACCGGCGCGAATAATTCTGCCGCCGAATTGCAGGCGCATGTGAAGGACAAGCGCGGCGCGCCGTGGTCGCCGAAAAGCATCGATTTCGTCGATTCAATTCCGGTGACGGGATTGGGCAAGCTGGACCGCAAGGCGCTGCGCGCGCCCTATTGGGAAGGCCGCAAGCGCGGCGTCGCCTAATCAGCGCATGCGGCCCTGATCGCGGATCGCGCCGAGATGCTCGTTGATGCGGAATACGATCAGAATGAATTCCGCGGCGATGCGCGACAGGATAAGCCCCACCAATGTGCCTGCAAGTGCTGCGAGCAGCGCGACAAATCCGCCGAACGGGCTGACGGCCATCAGCGTCAGCGCCGAGAATACGCCGGAAATGCCGAACAGGAAGATCAAAACCATCACCAGCCAGTAGAACGACTTGATGATCGAGGGCGTGATGAAGCGGTCCCACTGAAACAGGTCTTGAAGGTGCAGCATGGGCAGGTCTCCCGAGAAAGCGAATCGGCGCAGCTTGTCTTCGCCCGCGATCTTGTCATTTGTTACGCAGCCGGACGGCGCGCGCAACAGGCGATGGCGAAGGATCGCTTGAGGTCTTGGGAAATTTTCGCCACACTCGCGCAAAACCAGCATTGAATGAAGCGATGAAACTGCATTTTGAAGATTTCAAGCCGGGTCCGTTCGGCACGTTCGGCCCGCATCATGTCTCGCGCGAGGACATCATTGCCTTCGCAAAAGAGTTCGATCCGCAGCCCATGCATCTCGACGAAGAAGCGGCGAAACGCTCGATGCTGAAAGGCCTGTCGGGTTCGGGCTGGCACATGTGCTCCCTGCTGATGCGCATCTGCTGGGATGGCTTCATCCACAATATTGCATCGGCCGGCGCGCCCGGCGTCGATGAGGTGAAATGGGTATCGCCGCTGCGTCCCGGCGACGATCTGACGGTCGAAGTCGAAGTTCTCGGCACCCGCGAATCCAAGAGCCGCGCCGATGTCGGCTTCGTGCAGATCGGCAACACCATGCGCAACGCATCAGGCGTGACATTGCTGACGGCAACGCTGCCGCTGATGGTTCTGCGGCGCAAAGCTGCTTGAGGGAGCGACATGCCTTATTTCGATGACATCAAGATCGGCGACCGGCGCGAGATGGGTTCGTTCACCTTCACGCCCGACCTCATCAAGAAATTCGCCGCGCAATTCGATCCGCAGCCGTTTCATCTCGACGAGGAAGCCGGGCGGAAATCCGTGTTCGGCGGGCTGGCGGCGTCCGGCTGGCATGTCGCGGCGATCTACATGCGGCTGACGGTCGAGAGTTTCAAGCGCGATGCGGAAACGGAGATCGCGCGCGGCGAAAAGCCGATCGTGTCGGGTCCGTCGCCCGGCTTCCGTGAACTGAAATGGGTGAGACCAGTTCTGGCGGGCGATACGCTCACCTATGCGTCGGACGTGATCGCGAAACGTCCGCTGGAGTCGCGGCCCGAATGGGGACTGGTGAATTTCGCCAACACCGCGCACAATCAGCGCGGCGAACTTGCGTTCTCATTTCTCGGGGCCGCCTTCATGCCAAGAAGGCCGGCGAAATAATCCGCTACAGCCGAACAAAAATGCCGCCCTTGGGAGGCGGCATTTTCATTTTAAGATTGCTCGGCAATCAGTCGGCGCGCGGCGAGGAGCGTTTCCACTGCGCCAGATTGTCGGCGATGATGCGACTGGATTTCATCGCGGCCTGGCTGAGCTGGGCATAGGCTGCAAGCTCGCGCTGAACCCGCTGGCCTTCATTGTGCATCAGGTCGCGGAGGCTTTCGAGTTCGCCGATCAGATTCTCGATTTCCTCGAGCGACTGCCCCGAAACGCGCTGGATCAGCGTGTTGACGTTGCTGACGGCGGCCTCGGCCACTTCGACCGGATCGCTCGGCGGCACCATGCTCGGCGTCGGCCGGCGCAGATAGGCAATGTCGTTGCGGACGAAATCGCGGATTCCCGCTTCGACATCCGTCACGGCGGCAAGATCGGCGTCCTCATCGGAACGTTCGGTGGTCTCTGCCTGGAGTGCACTCATCGGCTTCCCCTGTTTCGCTGGTGTGAGCGGAGTTTCCCGCACGACGACGTAACAGCGGGATCAGGACAGCCGATCGTGACCGGATCGGGGCCGATATGAGGCGATTGCGGATTGATTCGATGGACAAAAATCCGGGGACATACGTCACCAGCTATATTTGTAGCCGGCCTTCACGCTGCGGTCGGTGATGCCCTCGGGCCGTTCGGCGATGGTGCCGGTGACGCTGACGCCGCCGAAAATCTTCTGTTCGGCGCCGACCTTGTTCAGCCATTTTTCTTCCGCGGTCGCAGTCGAGAGAGTCTGGCCCGCGATGAAGCTGGTGCCGGTGGTGTTGAGGCTGAATTTCGCCGACCGGTCGACTTCATAGCTGCGGTTCGGATGGTCGGTCGGTCCGACAAAAGGCGTAAGGCTTTGCTGCGTGACGACCCGGTAGCCGTTTTGCAGCGTGAGCGCGGTGTCGCCGGCAAGCGGAACGGTCTTTTCCAGCGAAGCGCCGACCTTGCTTTGGTCCTGCGACGGATCGGAGCGCGCCTCGATCGATGTCTTGTCCCACAGAGAGCCGACGCCGGGGGCCGTCATTGCCGCCCATGCGCTTCCCGACGATTGCGCGATCTGATTGTCGTGCGCGAGTTTCTGCTGAAGCACGTCGTTCGAGCTCGTCGGCGTTTGCGAGACCACGTTCATGTCGGCGCCGATGCGCGTATCCCAGAACGGCACGATCGGCTGCTTGATAGTGATGGCGGATGAGCCATCGGGCTTGTCGTCGCGCTTCCAGTTCGCGTCGTTGCTGTAAATCGGCGCGGCCTTGCGGCCCGGCTTCAGCGGCTTGTTGATCGTCTGCGACGGATCGGTCGCAAGCTGGCTCCAGTCGATGTCCTGCGGCGGCGTGAATTCTTCCGGCTGCGCCTGGCCGGTTTGTGCGTCCTCGGCGCGTAGCGAAGCCGTCATCCAGACACCGGAGGTCAGCGCCAGCAACACCATGCCAGTTCTCAATTTCAAAATTCGATTCATGACATTGCGTCCGGCCATTTCAGAATCCGCCACGCCGGATTTGGACCGATGATCCTTAATAACATCTTTCGCGGAGGAGGCCGTGCCTCGATTGATCGCATCACGCATGAATTATCAACGTATCGAAAAATGGATTCTGTCCGGATTGTGTTTGTTCCATCCGTCTCTGTCGCAATTGTGGCTTGCTGGGTTCGATCTTCGGAACATCGGCGCGATTGAAACATTGGGGTGTGTCGATTGCGACACGTGAGACCTGAGGAGAAACCCATGAAGAAAATTGCTTTGATGTTTGCCGCTGCTGCGGCTGTCGCGCTGTCCGTTCCGGCATCTGCCGAAACTGTCGTTATCACGGAGCGTGGAATGCACCGTCATGAAGGCTGGCATCACGCCCGCGCCGAATGGCGTCACGATCGCGGCTGGCACCGTGGCTGGCGTCATCACGGCCCGGCGGTCGTCATCAAGCGTTAAAAAAAAGAACGGCCCTGCTCGCGCGGGGCCGTTTCAGTTGCGTTCGCCGTCTTGAGCGCGGCAATTGCGTTACGAAAACTTATGCGATCTTCGGCAAATGGATTTGCCGGCCGAGAGTTTGCTCGACGAGATCGAACGTATCCATCACGGCACGCAGGCTGATGAGACGCCCCGCCTCGAACCGGGCGAAATGCGCAAGCCGCACACTGATCGGCTTGCTGGCTTTCGCCGGCGTCACCGAATAGCGCATCAGCGAGGACGCCGCGTTCTCGCTTAGCATGACCGATTCACGGTCGAACTTGTGAACGCTGACTGCCTGCGCGATCTGCCTGATAACTTCGAGGACAGCCTGCTTTCCGCGGCGTGCGCCGAGAAATGCAAACATGTCGATCGGTCCGTAAATTGCCCAATCGACATTGTCGTCGAGCATCTCCTCGAGTTGGTCGGTCTGGCCCTCGTTGATCGCGCGATGAATCGCGCGCGAAAAACGCCAGAGACTGTGCTCTGTCATTTTGCTGATCCTGAATTTGGAATTACAGAACAACAAACGGCCCAAAGGGCGTCGTCGCTGACGCCTTGCCAGATTGCTGCCTAACGTTGGTATACCGAATGTCAGACAACGGGCTAATCAGCAATGGCGCTATTGCATTGCACAAATGCGAAACGCGCGGCGATCTCGCCGAAATGGTGTGCAACGCCGATTCATGCCGGGACATTTGCCGCAGAATTCGGATGACGAATCAAACAGTTCGCTGAGCGCAGCGAGCCCGCTTTGCTGGAGCTCTTCTGCCGTTTGGTTATTGGTAGTTAACCCGCCATTCGCTGATCTGGGGCCGCACCCGCCGCAGCATGAAATTGTTCGACACAAGAGTCTGTTCGCCGGTGACGGACGCGTAGCGGGGCGGCAGCGGGTTTGCGATTCCCGGCTCAAAACGCGGCTGCACCGTGCAGCCTCCGGTGATGTTCACGAACGGGCCCTTCAGTCCCGACGCCAGACCGCCGTTGACGCCGCCAAACGCAACAATGCTGAACGAGCCGCCATTTGCCTTTTCAAGATCCTTCAGCGGAAGACCGTTGCGGATGCCGCCCGGCCCCGACCATGTCGAAGGCGCTTCGACGAGAATGGACGCCGGATTCGCCCGCGCCTTGTCGTCGCGCCAGAAAAACACCGCGCGCTTGGTGGGATCGTTGTCGAAGATCACCGTCGCTTTCTTCATGTAGTTGCCGGGCAGTTCGACATCCTTGTAGGCGACGTTCTTCGCGCCGAACGCGGCTTCGAGCTTGGCGTGGCTGGTGTCTTTCGCGAACGGACCCGAACACAAAAGCTCAGGTGGTTTCGGCGCGTCCTTCAGATTATCCAGCGAGGTCGCCTGCGCCGCGTCGTCCTGGTCCTGCGATTTCGTGTCCTGCGTGGCAGCGGCTCCCTTTTTCGCGGCGAAGCAGTTCGCGGCGGGGAACGAAGCGGCAATCGCAAACAGTGCAATCAGTGAAAGGCTTCGCAGACGCATGTGAACGTTCCGTGGCTGAAAGGCGCCGACATCTTTAGAAGAAATGTGCGGCTCCGCCAAGGCGCGGCGGGACGTATCACCGCTTCTTCCAGCGTCCGCGATGGCCCGGCGCGCCGCCGGTTGATCGCCCCGGAAATTCAGGGCCGGACTCGCGCGAATTGGTCGGCTGGAAAATCTTGCTTTCGGTGCCAGGTCCCATCTCATCCAGCGTCGGCTTGCGCGCGCGGGATTTGTTGCGGGCTGCTGCCTTGTCGAGCCGCGCGGGAAGATTGGCCGCATCGCCATATTTTTTCTTGCCTGCGTATGAGCCGGCTCGCGCCTCGACGCCGCGCTGCTTGATGGTCGGATCATCCACCACCGCAAGCTCGGTGGCCCGCAGGCGCTTGACTTCGTCGCGCAGCCGCGCGGCTTCCTCGAAATTCAGATCGGCAGCGGCTTCGCGCATGCGCTCTTCGAGATCGGCAAGCACCGCCTCGAAATTGTGGCCGATGGCGACCGCGTCGTCCGCCATGCCGCCATCGCCAATTTCGACGAGGACGTGATCGCGTTCATAGACGCTGTTGAGAATGTCGCCGATGGATTTTTTCACGCTCTCCGGCGTGATGCCATGCGCCGTGTTGTATTCGACCTGCTTCTCGCGGCGGCGATCGGTTTCGGCGATAGCGCGCTCCATCGAGCCCGTCACCTGATCCGCATACAGAATGACCTTGCCGTCGACATTGCGCGCGGCGCGGCCGATGGTCTGGATCAATGACGTCTCGGAACGCAGGAAACCTTCCTTGTCGGCATCGAGAATTGCGACGAGGGCACATTCGGGAATATCGAGACCTTCGCGCAACAGATTGATGCCGACCAGCGCATCGAACGCGCCGAGGCGAAGATCGCGAATGATCTCGATGCGCTCGATGGTGTCGATGTCCGAGTGCATGTAGCGCACGCGGATTCCCTGCTCGTGCAGATATTCGGTGAGGTCTTCCGCCATGCGTTTGGTCAGCACCGTGATGAGCGAGCGATAGCCTTTCGCGGCGGTCGCGCGAACCTCGCCGACAAGATCGTCCACCTGCGTGCGGGCGGGGCGGATGTTCACCGGCGGATCGATCAGCCCGGTCGGACGAATGACCTGCTCGACAAACACGCCGCCGCTTTCGTTCAATTCCCAGCCGCCTGGCGTCGCCGACACCGCAACCGATTGCGGGCGCATCATGTCCCACTCTTCAAAGCGCAGCGGGCGGTTATCCATGCAGGACGGCAAACGAAAGCCGTATTCGGCGAGCGTCGCCTTGCGGCGGAAGTCGCCTTTAAACATACCGCCGATCTGCGGAACGGTCACATGACTTTCATCCGCGAACACCAGCGCGTTGTCCGGCACATACTCAAACAGCGTCGGAGGCGGCTCGCCCGGCTTGCGGCCGGTCAGATAGCGCGAATAATTTTCGATGCCGGCGCAGCTGCCGGTCGCTTCCATCATTTCGAGATCGAAGGTCGTGCGCTGTTCGAGCCGCTGGGCTTCGAGCAGGCGGCCCTGATCATGCAACTGGTCGAGCCGCCACTTCAGTTCGTGCTTGATGCCCTTGATGGCCTGAATCAGCGTGGGACGCGGCGTCACGTAGTGCGAGTTCGCGTAGATCTTGATGAATTCGAGTTCGTCCTGCTTGTGGCCGGTGAGGGGATCGAATTCCTCGATGCTCTCGATGGTGTCGCCGAACATGTTCACGCGCCACGACCGGTCTTCATAGTGCGCCGGGAAGATGTCGATGGTGTCGCCACGGACGCGGAAGGTGCCGCGCGTGAAATCGCCCGAGCTGCGCTTGTATTGAAGCGCGACCAGATCGGCGATCAGCTGACGCTGGTCGATGCGCTCGCCCTTTTTCATGGCGAACGTCATCGCGGTATAGGTTTCGACCGAACCAATACCGTAGATGCACGACACCGACGCCACGATAATCACATCGTCGCGTTCCAGCAGCGCGCGCGTCGCCGAATGGCGCATGCGGTCGATCTGCTCGTTGATCGACGAATCCTTCTCGATGTAGGTGTCAGTGCGGGGAACGTAGGCTTCCGGCTGATAGTAATCGTAGTAGGAGACGAAATACTCGACCGCGTTGTCGGGGAAGAAATTCTTGAACTCGCCGTAAAGCTGCGCGGCGAGCGTCTTGTTCGGAGCGAGAATGAGCGCGGGGCGCTGTGTCGCCTCGATCACCTTTGCCATCGTGTAGGTCTTGCCAGAACCGGTGACGCCGAGCAGCACCTGCGTGCGGTCGTTGCGCTTGACGCCTTCGACCAGTTCCTTGATCGCGACGGGCTGATCGCCCTTCGGCTCGTATTCGGATTTAATCTCGAAGCGCACGCCGCCTTCGGATTTTTCCGGCCGCGGCGGGCGATGCGGTGTCCAGACTTTGAGTGAACCGTCTTCCTTGCGGAATTCGGGGCGGCCTTCGCGCATCAGGTTTTCGAGCGCGTCCGCAGTGGCTTTGACGCCGAGCGACTCCATCTTGTTGCGCGCGGGCCGGAACGACTCGTCGTCATCGACATCGTAGCCGAGCTGCTTGGCCAGTTCGGGATCGAGCGTCGGGATCGTCGCGCTGGTGTTGTAGTTTGTTTGCGGCGCTTCCTCGAATGCGGAGAGGTTTTCGCTGAGGCGCGTTCCGGGCGGCTGCGGATTTGGCCGCAGCAGTGTCGAAGGCGGTGCACCGTCGTTGAAATCCTTCGGCGTGGACGACCGCGAACGATGAATCGCGGCCTCGCCGCCCGAACGGCGATCCTTGGAATTGTCCGGCGGCGGCTGCAATCCGGTGCCGGAGCCCATGCCCGCATCGCCGCGATTGATCGCCGGATTCAAAATCTCCGCAAGCGCCGGATCTATCGGCTGCACATCGGGCCGATGCGCTTTCGATTTCGGAGTTTTGACGGGCTTTTTGGGTGAACCGGGGGACTTCGCCATACACGGAATATGGGATGCGGAGCCGCATCGCGAAAGAGCAAAATCTTCGCGCCACACACCGAAAGTTGCGATGAGTTCGTGGCGCCGGACCTGCTAGGCTGTTCCCGAACGCGCGGCATTTCAAGAACGCCCGCGCGAGGCCCCGGGGAGCATCGCATGAAGTCCTTTCGTTTTGCAGCGCCGGCGGCGCTCGTTTCACTCGCGCTGATCGCGAGCACGCAAATTCATGCGCAGCAGGGCGACGCCGAACCCGCCAGCCGCGCGGTCAATGACAGCTTTCTCAAAACTTTGCCGTTCAGTGACCGCGCAGACTTCGACGACGCAAGGCGCGGATTTATCGCGACGCTGCCGGACGGCACGGTGCTGGGCGACGGCGGCAAGAAGGTCTGGGATAGCAGGCAATATGATTTCCTGAAAAGCGACGCCGTGCCTGCGACGGTCAATCCGAGCCTGTGGCGGCAATCGCAACTCAACGCCGTCAACGGCCTCTTCAAGGTGACGGATCGCGTCTATCAGGTGCGCGGCATCGATCTGTCGAATCTGACGATCATCGAAGGCGATACCGGACTCATTCTGATCGATCCCTTGCTCTCCAATGAAACTGCGAAGGCCGCGCTCGACCTCTATCTGAATAACGTTGCGCAGAAGCCCGTCATCGCCGTCATCTACAGCCACAGCCACGCCGATCATTTCGGCGGAGCGAAAGGCGTCATCAGCGAAGACGACGCGAAGTCCGGCAAGGTCAAGGTGATCGGCCCCGACAAATTCATGGAGCATGCGGTCGCGGAGAACGTGATCGCCGGCAACGCGATGGCCCGCCGCGCGCAATATCAATTCGGCAGCGCGCTGCCGGTCGGCGAGAAGGGACAGATCGACACGGGGCTCGGCAAGGCGCTGTCGAAAGGCACGATCTCGCTTATCCCGCCGAACGATCTCATCAAGCAGAGTTACGAGACGCGCACAATCGACGGTGTCGAGATCGAATTTCATCTGGTGCCGGGATCGGAAGCGCCGGCCGAGATGCTGATGTATTTTCCGCAATTCAAGCTGCTGAACATGGCGGAAGACGCCACCCACAACATGCACAATCTCTACACGCTGCGCGGCGCGGAAATCCGCGACGGGCGGCTGTGGTCGCGTTACATCGGCGACGCCATCGAGCGTTACGGCGACAAGACAGATGCAGTGATCGCGCAGCATCACTGGCCGATGTGGGGCAACGAGCGCATCGTTGCTTTTCTGAAAAAGCAGCGCGACCTCTACAAATTCATTCATGACCAGACGGTGCGGCTGCTTAATCATGGACTCACGCCCACCGAAATCGCCGAGCAATTGAAGTTGCCGCCGTCGCTCGCCAGCGAATGGTATTCACGCGGCTATTACGGCACGCTCAGCCACAACTCGAAGGCGGTCTATCAGTTCTATCTCGGCTGGTACGACGGCAATCCGGCCGATCTCAATCCGCTGCCGCGCGCCGACGAAGGAAAGAAAACGATTGAATATATGGGCGGCGCGGACGCCGTGCTCAAACGCGCGCGCGACGATTTCAAGGCCGGCCAGTATCGCTGGGTTGCGAGCGTGATGAGCAAGCTCGTGTTTGCCGACCCAATGAACAAGGACGCACGCGAACTCGGCGCACAGGCACTCGAACAGCTCGGCTATCAGAGCGAGGCCGGGACATGGCGCAACGCCTATCTGCTCGGCGCGTATGAATTGCGCAACGGTGTCGAGGCGCAGCCGCCATCGACTGCCAACGCGGATCTGTTGAAAGGCGTGTCGATCGATCTGGCGTTCGATTTTCTCGGCGTGCGGCTGAACGCGCCGAAAGCCGAAGGCAAGCACATCGTCATCAACTGGACCTTCACCGACCTCAACGAAACCTATGTGATGAATCTGGAAAATTCCGCGCTCACCCACACCTCCGGCAAGCTCGATCCAAATGCCGATGCGAGCGTGACGCTGACGCGCGCCGCGCTCGACGCGATCACGCTCAAGCAGCGCAGTTTTCTCGGCAGCGTGTTGACGGGCGACGTGTCGGTGAGCGGAAATCCGCTCAGGCTGCGCGAGCTGTTCGGCTTGCTCGATGAGTTCGGCACGGGCTTCGAGATTGTCGAACCGCGCAAGATGAGCGTCGAATAGTTTCGTTCCTGCGTCCTGCGCAGATCACCGAAGCGTGTACCGCAGGCGGTGCGCTTGACTTCGCGAGCCTGAGGCGCAAACTTCATGCAATCGCATGGACCGGCGTCAGCCCCTCACAACAGGATTCGCAGCATGATCGACCTCTACTACTGGCCCACGCCGAACGGCCACAAGATCACGATGTTTCTCGAGGAGACCGGCCTCGCCTGCAAGATTCATCCGATCAACATCGGCAAGGGCGATCAGTTCAAGCCGGAGTTTCTCGCCATCGCGCCGAATAACCGTATGCCGGCGATCGTCGATCGGAAACCGAACGACGGCGGCGAGCCGGTGAAGATATTCGAGTCCGGCGCGATTCTGATTTATCTTGCCGAAAAAACCGGCAAGTTCATGCCGACCGATCTACGCAAAAAGTTCGACGTCATTCAATGGCTGATGTGGCAGATGGGCGGCCTCGGTCCGATGGCCGGACAGAACCATCACTTCAAGACGTATGCGCCCGAAAAATTGCCTTATGCCATCGATCGTTACGTCAACGAGACCAATCGTCTTTACGGCGTGCTGAACAAGCGTCTTGCGGATCGCGAATACGTCGCGGGCGATTATTCCATCGCCGACATGGCCTCCTATCCGTGGATCGTGCCGTATGAGCGGCAGGGCCAGAAGATGGAAGATTTCCCGCATCTCAGACGCTGGTTCGAGACGATCAAGGCGAAGCCTGCGACGGTGCGCGCCTATGCACGGGGGCCGGAGATCAATCCGAGTCAGGCCGGCATCAGCACCGACGAGCAGCGCAAGATTCTGTTCGGCCAGACGGCCTCCGTCGTGAAGGCTTGAAACGATGGCGCTGAAACTCTTTGAACTGTGCGGCACGGATCCTGAGCGCGTGTTCAGCCCTTATTGTTGGCGCATCCGCATGGCGCTTGCCCACAAGGGACTCGAAGCGGAGTCGATTCCGTGGCGCTTCACCGAGAAGGATGCGATCAAGACGCACAATTCGGAAAGAGTGCCCGTGTTGCTCGATGGCGACAAGGCCATTGCCGACTCGTGGGCGATTGCGAATTACCTCGAAGACAAATATCCCGACAAGCCGTCGCTGTTCGGCGGCGATGGCGGACGCGCGATGGCGCGCATGCTCAATTCGTGGGGCGATTTGCTCGGCGCGAGCATGGCGCCGTTTATCATCTTCGATATTTACGGACAGCTCGGCCCGGTCGATCAGGTGTATTTCCGCGAGTCGCGCGAGGCCCGCTTCAAGAAAAAGCTGGAAGACGTCGTTGCGGATCGCGACGCTCGCGTTGAGAACTGGCGCAAGACGCTGGAGCCGTTGCGCGTGACGCTGAATGCGCAACCCTTCATCGGCGGCGACAAACCGAACTACGGCGATTACATCGTGTTCGGCCCGTTCCAATGGGCGCGCGCGACCAGTCCGTTCAGGTTCCTGAAAGACGACGATCCGGTTTACGCGTGGCGCGAGAAGCTGCTCGATGCATTCGGCGGCATGGCGCGCAAATCGCCGGGTTACGCGGTGTAGTTCCTGTCACGCGGCTGTCATCGTCGAACGGCGAATCGCTGTTAGCTATCGGGTATGATGGATTCAATTCACTGGATCGGCGGCGCAGGTGCCGTGCTGACGACGATCTGCTGGCTGCCGCAGGCGGTGCGCGTTGTGAGGACCAAGGAGACCCACGCGATTTCGCTGTGGACCAATCTCATCTTCGCCACCGGAATTCTGCTCTGGCTGATTTACGGCATCGCAATTGGGAACTGGCCACTGATCGCCGCCAACGCGATCTCGATGCTGTTCACGCTTGTCATCATCGCGATGAAGCTGCGCCACGGTTAGCTGCCTCGCGCAGGCAGTTCACGCACAGGCAATCCTCGCCATCGGCCGGCATCGGGAGTTTTGCCGTTTCCGCAGCGCACCAGCATGTGCCGTCGAGATCGCAGGAAAACGCGGTTCCGCAGCGCGGGCATGTCAGCGCACGCGTTTTGGCTTGCATGGAATCGGCTAACGGATTTGTCATGACACGGAACATGATTCCGCCGAAACTTTCATGTGCCGTTCATCGGCCGCGGCGGTAGACTGGTGAACGCGTCGTTATATTGAGCCGACCAAGGCTTCAGATCAACAGCGAGAGAGTGGCGAGACATCATGGCCCGCGATCCGCAAGGCGCTCTCATCGCGCTCAATCGATTCGGCCTTGGCGCACGCGGCGGCGCGGCAGGCGATATTTCCAGCGCGGCATCCGATCCGCGCGGATTCGTGAAGGCGGAACTTTTCCGTCCCGATGCTGCGCTGCTCGATTTGCCCAATCTGCAAACGACGCCGCAACTCGCCAAGGCCTTCTACGACTATCAGGCCGAACAGGATCGCGAGCGCGCCGCCGCACCGAAGGTGGCCGACGCAATGGCGTCGGCGAATGGGAAACCGCCTGCGCCGGAACCGGCGGGCAATCAGGCGCCGAAGCCAGACACGCAAATGGCGGAAGCCAATCCGGCGATGCAGCCGAATGCCGTATCGGGCACGGTGGCGCCCGACGCGATGAAGCCGAACGCGGCGCCGCCGAAGGATCCGCCGCAGCCGCTCAACATCATCCAGAAGACATATCGCGCCGAGGCGCTGGCGCGGTTGCAGCGCGCCAACATTGCCGAAAGCGGTTTCGTCGAACGCCTCGTCGCGTTCTGGTCGAATCATTTCTGCATTTCCGCGAACAAGGCGGGTCTTGAGCGGATGTGGTGCGGTTCGTTCGAACGCGAGGCGATCCGCCCGCATGCGCTCGGCCATTTTGCCGATATGCTCAAAGCCGTCGAACAGCATCCGGCGATGATCTTCTTTCTCGACAACCAGCAGTCGATGGGTCCGACCTCGAAAGCCGGAATCAACCGCAACAAGGGCATCAACGAAAATCTCGCGCGCGAGATCATGGAACTGCACACGCTCGGCGTCGGCGGCGGCTACACGCAGGAGGATGTGACCTCGCTCGCGCGCATCATCAGCGGCTGGACGTTTGCAGGAAAGCAAGGACGCCTCGCGCCGCCGGGCAATTTCATTTTTGTCGCGAACTTCCACGAACCCGGCGCGCATCGACTGCTCGGAAAAGTCTACGAGCAGGATGGGCTGGAGCAGGGCGAGGCCGCGCTGGCCGACATCGCGCGTCATCCATCGACCGCGAAATTCATCGCCACGAAATTCGCGCGGCATTTCGTGGCCGACGATCCGCCGCCGGCGCTGGTCGCGCATCTTGAAGGTGTGTTCCGCAAGACCGACGGCGATCTCAAAGCTCTGGCGTTTGCGCTGGTCGATTCGGATGAAGCGTGGAGCGCGCCGATGACCAAGCTGCGCGCGCCGTATGAATATCTGGTCGCGAGCGGGCGGCTGATCGCGCGGATGCCGGAAGAACCGATGCGCTATCTCGGCGGTCTCAATGTGCTCGGCCAGCCGCTGTGGACACCGCCGGGTCCGAACGGATTTGCCGATACCAATGCGGCCTGGGCTGCGCCCGAAAACATGAAACTGCGGCTCGACATCGCTTCTTCGATTTCATCGCGCATCGGGGACGCGTTCGATCCGCGCGCTTTGCTCGATGTGATGGCAGGCGAGGCGGCGTCCACGGAAACGCGCCAGACCATTGACCGCGCCGAGTCGAAGCAGCAGGCATTCGCGCTGCTTTTGATGTCGCCGGAGTTCCAGAGGAGATGAGCATGCCGAATTTCCAGACGGATTGCTGCGAGAGTCACACGCTGCGCGGAGTCTCGCGACGTTCGCTGCTGATGGGCGCGGCGACGTTTGCGGCATGGGCTTATCTGCCGAAATTCGCGCGCGCCGCCGACGGCCGCGATCCGCGCCTCGTCGTCATTATCCTGCGCGGCGCGCTCGACGGATTGGCAACTGTCGCGCCGGTCGGCGATCCGGACTATGCGGGGCTTCACGGCTCGATCGCGCTGTCTAAAGACGGCCCGCACGCGGCCACTTTGCTCGACTCGTTCTTCGCGCTGCATCCGTCGATGCCGGAATTCGCGCGCATGTATAAAGATAAGAAAGCGGCGGTCGTGCATGCGGTCGCGACCTCTTATCGCGAGCGTTCGCATTTTGACGGACAGGATGTGCTCGAAAGCGGATTCGGCGGGCCGGGCCGCGTGCAGAGCGGCTGGCTCAATCGCGCGCTGGAAAATCTGCCGCGCGGCGAACGCGTGATGAGCGCGCTGAGCGTCGGCCCGACCACGCCACTCGTTCTGCGCGGCGCGGCTCCCACCGTCGGCTGGACTCCGGCGACGCTGCCGCAGGCGGCGGACGACACCGCGATGCGCCTGCTCGATCTCTACAATCATCGCGATCCGGCGCTCGCATCGGCTCTGTCACAGGGCTTGCAGATCGACAAGGCGGCGCTCGGCGACGATATGAAGCCGAAGCCGGGCGCGGGCGGCGTCGGCGCGATGCGCCTTGCGGCGAAGGGCGCCGCGAAGCTGATGGCGGCGGATGACGGTCCGCGCATCGCCGCACTCGCGTTCGACGGCTGGGACACGCATGCGAACGAGGGCGGTCCTGTCGGACGTCTGGCGCAACTGCTGGGCGGCCTCGATGGCGCCCTGGCGGAATTCGAGACGGGTTTAGGCGAACGCTGGAAAGATACCGTCATCATCGTCGCGACCGAATTTGGCCGCACCGCGCGCATCAACGGCACCGATGGCACCGATCATGGCACCGGCACGATTGCGCTGCTCGCGGGCGGCGCGGTGAACGGCGGCCGCATGATTTCGGACTGGCCGGGATTGAAAATCGCGAACCTCTACGAGAACCGCGACCTCAAGCCCACGACCGATCTGCGCTCCGTCATCAAGGGCGTGCTGCGCGATCATCTCGGCCTCGGCGACAAGGTGCTGGCGGAGTCAGTGTTTCCCGAAAGCGCAGGCGTGAAAGCGGCGCAGGGGCTGATCGCTTAATCCGTCACGCCGCAAATTTATTGCTGTGCGAGAAGGCATAGTCGCTTCGCAAGATGTATTGCCGGTTTTGCGCCGATCCGTCAGGCTGTGTGCAAGTCACATCAGAATGACATCCGGGAGGCATCATGAATCGGCGCGAGCTGTTGCAGGCGGCTGCGGTGTTGCCGCTGTCGCAGACTGTTTTCTACTCCTTCACTTTTGAAGCAGACGCACAGGGCGCATATCCCACGCGCAATGTCACGATGATCGTGCCGTTTCCTGCCGGCGGGCAAGCGGATTTTGCCGCACGTCCCATCGCGCTGGCGCTGGAAAGAATTCTCGGCAAGCCGGTGATCGTCGACAATCGTGCGGGCGGTGCCGGCGGATCGGTCGGTAACGCGCAGGCTGCGCGCGCCGAGCCGGACGGCTACACATTGCTGATGACATTGTCGTCGCTCGCGATCCTGCCGGAAGCGGATCGGTTGTTCGACCGGCCCGTCGCCTATGAAGTCTCGCAGTTCAAGCCGGTGGCGCGCGTGCTCGCCGATCCTACGCTGCTTGCCGTGCCGGCCAGCGCGCCGTGGAAGACGTTGCAGGATCTTGTCGACGACGCGAAGAAACGTCCCGGCGAAATTCCTTACGGCTCGTCCGGTCCCTACGGCACGCTGCACATCGCGATGGAAATGTTCGCAGCCAACGCGAAGATCAAATTGCTGCATGTGCCGTTTCGCGGCGCGGGTCCGGCGCTGACAGGGCTTCTGTCGGGCACGGTGCAGGCGATTGCGGCCGCGCCCGGCACGCTGCGGCCGCAGGTCGATGACGGCAAACTGCGCGTGCTGGCCAACTGGGGCGCGGAGCGCATCGCGAGTTTTCCCGATACGCCGACGTTCAAGGAACTGGGCTATCCCGTCGTCGAGTTTTACATCTGGGCGGGATTGTTCGCACAGGCAGCATTGCCCGATCCGATCATGCTGAGGCTGCGCGACGCGATGCGCGAAGCCGTGAAAAATCCGGATGTCATCCGCGTGTTCGAGGCGGGCGGAAGTCCGGTCGCCTATATGGACGCGCCGGAATTCCAAAAATTCGTCGAGACGGATTCTGCACGCCTGATCGCGGCAGTGAAGACGATCGGCAAGGTCGAGTAGTCAGGCGGGAATATCGCAGACATCGACCCATTCGGCATGGGTCAATTCGGCCATGCGCGCGGGCGAAATTCGCACCGCGCTATTGACCGACCCTGCGGCGGGAACGACTTCGGCGAAATTCTTCAGCGAGACGTCGCAGTAAATTTTCAGCGGATGTTTCAGGCCGAACGGGCAGATGCCGCCGACCGGATGGCCGGTGGCTTCCAGCGCCTCATCGGCATTGAGCATGCGCGGCTTGCCGCCGAATACCGCGCGCGCCTTCTTGTTGTTGAGCCGCGCGGTGCCGCAGGTGACGACCAGCAGGTTCGTCTCGCCGACGCGCAGAGAAAGCGTCTTCGCGATTTCCGCAGGCGTCACGCCAAAGGCTTCAGCGGCGAGCGCGACGGTTGCCGAGCTTTTGTCGGACTCGATGACTTTGATGTCCGGCGCGTTCTTTGCGAAAAATTCGCGAACCGATTCCACGCTCATGCGGTCAGATGCCGAGCAGCTTCCGCGCGTTGGCTTTTAGCACTTTCGGCCGCACCTCGTCGCGAATGTCGAGCTTGGAGAAATCCGACAACCAGCGATCCGGCGTGATGACCGGCCAGTCGGAGCCGAACAGCATCTTGTCCTGCAACACGGTGTTGACGTAGCGCACGAGAATCGGCGGGAAATATTTCGGCGACCAGCCGGAGAGGTCGATATAGACGTTCGGCTTGTGTGTCGCGACCGAAAGCGCCTCCTCCTGCCAGGGGAAAGACGGATGTGCGAGAATGATTTTCATATCCGGAAAATCCACCGCAACGTCGTCAATATACATCGGGTTGGAATATTTCAGCCGCATGCCGTTGCCGCCGGGCATGCCTGAGCCGACGCCCGTCTGCCCGGTGTGAAACAGCGCAATCGCGCCGGCTTCATTGATCGCTTCATAGAGTGGATAGGCCATTCGGTCGTTCGGATAGAAGCCCTGCATGGTCGGATGGAATTTGAAACCCTTGATGCCGTAGTCGCGCAACAGCGTGCGCGCCTCACGGGCACCGAGCTTGCCTTTCGCGGGATCGATGCTCGCGAACGGAATCAGCACGTCGGAATTCTGCTGCGCCAGTTCAGCCATCTCGTAATTGTTGTAGCGGCGGAAGCCGGTCTCGCGCTCGGCATCGACCGGAAAGATCACGGCGGCGATTTTCTTCGCGCGATAATAGGCGGCGGTTTCCGGTACGGTAGGCGGATGCTTGTGCGGCGACTTGAAATATTCCGACATTGCCGCCTGGAAATCGTCGTAGCCGTCGTCGCCATGCGTGCCGCAAGGTTCCTCGGCATGGGTGTGAATGTCGATGGCGACGAGATCGTCGACGTTCATGGCTTTGGTTTTATCGAGCATAACGAACTCCTACTTCGACAATTCTTTCGAGCGTTTCGTTGCGGCGTCGACGGCGCGCTTCAAGAGCGACTGGAATCCGCCATCGCCCATCAGCACGCCAAGCGCCGCCGCCGTGGTGCCGCCGGGCGAGGTGACGTTCTCACGCAATTTGCCGCTCGGCAAATCGGATTGGCGCAGCAATTCGCCGGACCCCGACACAGTTTCGCGCGCGAGCCTCGTAGCCAGCTCTTCGGGCAATCCAGCCGCGACGCCTGCGCGCGCAAGTTCTTCCGCCAGAAGAAAGATGTAAGCGGGACCGGAGCCGGAAACGGCCGTGACGGCGTCCATCAGCTTTTCATCGTCGATCCATTCGACCGAACCGGTCGCGCGCAGCAAGGCGTCGGCGATGTCGCGCTGCGGCTTCTCCACGCCTGCACCTGCAATGGCAACAGTGATGCCGCGGCCGATGGCGGCAGGCGTGTTCGGCATCGCGCGCACGGCAACGCCGCCGCAAACTTCTTTCAATGAGGCGAGTGTCGTTCCGGCCATGATGGAGACAACAAGAGTTTTGGCACCGACAAGCGATTTGAACTGCGGACCTGCCTCGCGAAACATCTGCGGTTTCACGGCAACCACGAGCACATCGACCGCGCTGATGTCTTTTGCGGCCGGATTGAGCCTCATGCCTTTGGCGGCAAAGTTCACATTGCGCATGTCGTCGGAGAGATGCGGCTCAATGACGACGACGCGTTTCGGGTCGAGTCCCCGCGCCAGCCAGCCGGTCAGCATCGCGCCGCCCATCTTTCCCGCGCCCGCGAGAACGATGGTGCCTTTGAGTTGGGATAGTGCGGTGGCGGTCATGAATTCAAATCTGCGTCGTCCCCGCGAAGGCGGGGACCCATAACCACCGACTTTCCATCGAATCCGGGATTTTGCAACAGGCGTGGTCACGCCACGGAATTTAGGGAGTATGGGCCCCCGCCTTCGCGGGGACGACTAAATCAACACGGGCTGCGCTTTCGCTCACGCCTCTCCGGCGGTGTCGAACATCGCAGCACTCATGGCGTCCTGCGCGGATTTCCCGGCCCAGACCACGAATTGCAGCGCCGGGAAATAGCGTTCGCAGGCGCCGAGCGCGCCCTCCAGCATCAGCCGGCATTGCGCAGGCGAGGCGATCAAGCCGTCGGGAAGGATCAGCGCCTGACGCAGCATGACCGAGCCGGTCGAGGTCCACAGATCGAAATGTCCAACCCAGAGCTGCTCGTTGATGGCGGCGATCAGACGGCGCACTTCCTCGCGCCGCGTCTCGGGAATTTTCATGTCGAAGGCGCAGGCCAGATGCAGTGCGTCGATCTCGCCCATCCAGGTGAAGGAGAGCTGATAGTCGGTCCACTGGCCTCTGGTCAGAATCGTGACTTCGTCGTCGCCGGAACGCTCGAACGACCAGTCGTTGGTGGCGGCAATTTCCTCCACGACGCTGAGCGGGTTGGTCCGCGAATCCGTGATGATGTCCAAATGGGACATGCTGCCTGAGCCCTGTTGTTGGGAGGGTTGCGAACGCTGAACCAAACGCGGTGTCGCCAACTAGCGTGCAAGAATTGATCTGTGATTTGCGGACACCCCGCAACGGCAGGCGGAATCCCGTCCACAGGTCATCGGTTAATTCACAGATTCATCAACAACTAAGCGCGCGGTGTGGATAGGCGGCCGTTAACGATTTCGATTCGTGAGTCGGCGCATGGGTTTAGCGGAAAATACCGCGTCATCCGCCGCTTTAGCGTCGAGAACAAAACGGAATCGGATTCGCGGGGTGCGAGTCGATGTGCGGTTTGCGCGGAAAACGAGTCTTGTTCTCCCAGTGTCGCTATTTCTCGTCGTCCCCGCGCAGGCGGGGACCCATAACCACCAGCAATATGTTCTAAAACAAAAGGCGAATGCGGTTTGCAACAACTCCGACAGGGAGTATGGGTCCCCGCCTGCGCGGGGACGACTCCAGAACTCTGCGGAAGGATTCAGTCGAACAGGCTCGACACCGACTCTTCGGATGCGGTGCGGCCGATGGCATCGCCGATCAGGGAGGCAATCGGCAGCACACGGATGTTGTGCGCGTCGCGCATCGCTTTCGTCGGCTGGATCGAATCGGTGATGACCAGTTCTTTCAGCTTCGAGCCGGTGATGCGCGGCACTGCGCCGCCCGACAGCACGCCGTGGGTGATGTAGGCGTAAACATCCTTCGCGCCGTTTGCGATCAGCGCGTCTGCTGCGTTCACCAGCGTGCCGCCCGAGTCCACGATGTCGTCGATCAGGATGCAGGTGTAACCGGCCACGTCGCCGATCACGTTCATGACTTCGGATTCGCCGGCACGTTCGCGGCGCTTGTCGATGATGGCGAGCGGTGCGTTGATGCGTTTCGCAAGCCCGCGCGCGCGGACCACGCCGCCGACGTCCGGCGACACCACCATCACTTTGGTGAGGTCGAACTTCTCCTTGATGTCGCGCGTCATCACCGGCGACGCGAACAGGTTGTCGACCGGGATGTCGAAGAAACCCTGAATCTGTGCCGCGTGCAGATCGAGCGTCATGACGCGATCGGCGCCGGCATGCGTGATGAGGTTGGCGACGAGCTTGGCCGAGATCGGCGAGCGCGAGCCGACCTTGCGGTCCTGCCGCGCATAGCCGAAGTAGGGGATCACAGCCGTGATGCGGCGCGCCGATGCGCGGCGCAGCGCATCGGTCATGATGAGCAATTCCATGATGTGGTCGTTGGCCGGATACGACGTTGACTGGATGATGAACACGTCGGAGCCGCGCACGTTCTCCAGCACTTCGGCGAAAATTTCGTTGTCGGCGAAGCGGCGCACGCTGGCCTTGGTCAGCGGCACGTCGAGCCAGGCCGAAATTGCCGCGGCCAGTTCCGGGTTCGAGTTGCCGGCAACGAGTTTGATGGAGCCGTTTTTCGCCGAAATCGCCGCCTCTCCTTTTGAAGTGGGGGATACGCTCTTCAACATATCATCGGCCTTGCGGAACGGTTGTCTCGAACGTGCGAGGGTCTAGCAAGGACCGCTTGCGGCTGGCAATACGAGGGGCGCCGTTATCCTGTAAAAACAGGCATTTCGCAACGTCGGCGCAGTTAATGTGCGCTGAAGGCCACAGCCGTGATTTTATCTGAGCCTGAATCCGCAGGCTTTTCGTCGGCGGATGCGACGGCGGGTCCGGCTCGCGGGGACTCGACCGGTGCCGGCTCATCCTGAGACGGCGCTGTTCCATTAATCATCGCGGAGACGCCGCCGAGCCCGGCCTGGGCGATTCGGCGCATCACCTGATCGTCGGCGGTAGCCCAGGCGTCGCGGCCGGCCTTGCCGGTCTGCTCCTCGCCGGTGAGCCGCAGCGCACGCTGCTGGTTACGGTCGTACACGTCCCACACCCAGACGATGGTGGTCTTGCCGCGGCGGACCTGCGCGGAAAGATAGCTGCGGATTCTGTACGCGGCAGGTGCCTCGCGCGAGACGATGGTGAAGCTCTTGGCGGCGGACTCGGTTTCGAGCGCACGCACAAGACGGTCGAACACCTGCGGCGGCGGACCGTCGACGGATTCGAATGCGACGGTCGGGCCGAAGCCTTGGGCAGCAGGCATCGCCATCTGGCCGTTCGACGCGCATCCCGACACCAGAACGAGCAACGCAAGCAGCGCCATGCGCCGCGCATTGCGCGCCATCACATTCGTGACGATGGGCCCGTGAAACGCCAACTCAACGCCGCCTGTTTTTGTCGTTGCAGGCGGTTTGCCCCGCCTTGCAGGTCAGGTCGAGCGATATCGTTAAAATACGTTAACGTCTAGCCGGGTGAGCTATAATGACGAGTGGCAGCCATCACGTTTTGCTGGCCTATTCGATTTGTTTCATCAGGAGATTTCCATGCGCGCGTATCAGTTCACGGGTTACGGCCCGACATCGTCGAAGGTCGAGCTTGCCGATCTTCCAGGTCCGGTCGCGCGGCGCGGTGAGGTGCTGATCGAGATTCATGCCGCCAGCCTCAATCCCATCGACTACAAGATCGTGCGCGGCGATCTCAAGCGCGTGGCCTCGTACAAGCTGCCGCATCGCCTCGGCTACGATCTCAGCGGTGTGGTGACGGTGGTGGGCGAGGGCGTGTCGCGCATCAAGCCAGGCGATGAAGTCTACGCGCGCACCTCCGGCGACAGCATCGGCAGTTTCGCACAGACCATCGCTCTCAATCAGGATTACGTGGCGATGAAGCCGTCGAACCTGTCGCATGACCAGGCTGCGGCGTTGCCGCTGGTCGGCTTGACTACGGTGCAGGGTCTGGTCGATCGCGTTCACGTCAAATCAGGACAGCGCATTCTCATTCATGCGGGCTCCGGCGGCGTCGGCACCTTCGCCGTGCAATATTGCAAGCATCTCGGCTTGAACGTCACCGCGACGACGAGTTCACGTAACGCGGATTTCGTGAAATCGCTCGGCGCGGATCGCGTCATCGCCTACGACAAGGAAAACTATCTCGACGCAGGCGGCAGCTACGACGTTGTGTACGACACGCTCGGCGGCGCGGTGACGGCGGACTCATTCAAGGTCGTCAAGCGCGGCGGTGTCGTTCTGTCGTTGAGCGGGCCGCCGGATCGCGGTTTTCCGGAGCGCGTCGGCGCGGGCCTCGTCGTTCGCCTCGCCGTCTGGATGATGAGCCGCAAGGTTTATGCAGCTGCAAAAGAGGCCGGCGCAGCCTATTGCTGGTATCTGACCGAGCCGAGCGGACGGCAGCTGACCGACATCGCCAAAATCGTCGAGAGCGGCGCGATCAAGCCGGTGATCGACCGCGAATTCCCGTTCGACAAATTGCTCGATGCGCTGACTCATCTTCAGTCCGGCCGCGCACGCGGAAAAATTGTATTGAAGGTGCGCTGAGTCATGATCGCTTGGCGAAATCGGCCGTTAACGATTGCGTGAGGCGTTCGCAACTCGCGCAACGCCACATCGGAATATTTCGATCTTGCGCCGAAATCGCCTTGGCAACGCAGTGCCGGTATGTAGAACATCCGGCGCATTTTGGATCGATTGCAGACAATGTCGTCTCCTTATATGAATCCTGCCGCGCCCCGCAGCTCATTGTGGCGCCGCCCATTCGAATCCTGGCTCGACGGCGTGGAAGCCGGATGGGCTATCCCCGCATTCATCGCCACCTTCGTCGCCGTCTGGATGACGTTCCTGATCGTGGGATACCAGAACGGCGATCTCCATCCGGACGTGCTCGAAACCTGGACGCTCGGGCGGGAATTCGCGTGGGGCAATCCCAAGCATCCGCCACTGATCGGATGGATCGCGCGAGTCTGGACCAGCGTGTTTCCGCTGACCGATTGGTCGATGCACCTTCTTGCGATGCTGAATTCCGCTTTGGCGCTATGGTTCGTCGATCTCACCGGCCGCCGTTTCGTCAGCGGCGACAAGCGCGCGGTGATTATGCTGCTGCTGATCTTCCTCCCGGCCTATCAGTTGCACGCCGAACGCTTCAACGCCAACAGCATTCTGCTTTCGACATGGGCGATAGCGATCTATTGCTTTCTCCGCTCGTTCGAGACTTTGACAGTTCGATGGGCCGTTGCCGCGGGTGTAACGGCTGCCATCGCCATGATGGGCAAATATTATTCGGTGTTCCTGATCGCCGGATTCGTCGTCGCCGCAATCGCGCATCCGCGCCGCCGCGACTATTTACTCTCGATGGCGCCGTGGGTCTCGGCGCTGACCGGACTGATCGTGCTCGGACCACATCTCTGGTGGCTCGTGACGACGGGCTTCACGCCGTATGAATACGCGATGGTGTCGCATCGCGGGCTGCCGACCGGCATCGCAGCTGCGGAAGCGGCGAAATATGTTCTGAGCAATTTCGGCTACCTCATTCTTCCGCTGGCGATCTGGTGCCTGATGATCCGCGCGCATCTCGCGCGCTTCGCGCAGGATCTGACGAAATTACAGCCCGGCCTTCTGCTTCTTCTCTATATTTTCCTGACGACCGTTTTCATTCCGCCCGTCGTCAGCATCGCGCTCGGCAGCGACCTGCCGCCGATCTGGAATTTACAGGCCGTGTTTCTGGCCGTGCTGGTGGCGGTGGCGGCCGTGTCGTTCAAGATCGAACGCTTCGACTCGGTGAATCTTGCGGCTGCGACAGTCTTGTTTTTCGTGGCAGCTCTTATTGCGGCTCCAATCCACGCCTATTACCGCAACACCAACGGCTTCGACTGGAATCGCAATTTTCTCTCGGCGGCCGCGAAAGAACTGACGATCCGCTGGCATCAGCATTCCGATAGGCCATTCGAGGCGGTCAGCGGCGACGATGCGCTTGCATTTGCCGCAGCGTTCTACAGTCCCGATCACCCCTACTATAAGCGGCCGTTCCAGTTTCAATATACGTGGGGCCTGCCGCGCCGCACGACACTCGACAATGGGTGGGCGGCGATGTGCTTTTACGACGATCCGGCCTGTCTCAACTGGCTCAATCAGGTCGCCAAGCTCGCGGGGTCGGTTGTCAGAACTGAATTCGAGTTGCAGGCCAGCCTGTGGGGGCAACCCGGCGTGACGACGAGGATCGTTGCTCTGATCGCGCCGCCCCTCAAAGAGCCCGCCGTCAAGCCGGCCGATCCGAAGTCCGGCGCGATCCAGGATTTCAGCGCCAAGCGCAACAAATACAGCGACGCGGGTAGAAAGCATCTGCGCTGACGCGCAACTATTTCGTGAGCACGATGGCGTGAATATTTCGGCCGTAGTCGGCTTCCCTGGCGTGCGTGGTGCGGCGATAGCTGTAGAAGCGATTGTCGGCATAGGTGTCGATCTGCACGTCGCCGATCGGCGCGATGCCGGCGTTCTCGAGCCGATGCCTGATGTAGCCCGCGAGATCGAACATCGCGTGATCCGCGCGCGCTGACGGCGCGAAGAATTTTGTGTTGATGGAATCGGCCTCCTTGAAGCGCGCGACAAATTCCGCGCCGACTTCGTAACTCGACTGCCGGATCAGCGGGCCGATGGCGGCGACGATGCCGCCGCGATTGGCACCGAGTTTTTCCATTTCCGAAATCGTGTTTTCCAGCACGCCGCCGAACGCGCCTTTCCATCCGGCGTGTGCCGCGCCGATCACGCGCGCTTTTGGATCGGCGAACAATATCGGCCCGCAATCGGCTGCCGTGACGCCGATGGCGATGCCAGGCACGTTCGTCACCATCGCATCGGCGCGCGGTCGCGTTGCGTTGTCCCACGGCTTTGTCGCGACCGCGACATCCGGCGAATGAATCTGGAATGCGGTGAGGAAATGCGACGGCGCGACGTCGAGATGCTGCGCCATGCGGCGGCGGTTCTCGATCACATGTGCGGGATCGTCGTTGGAGCCGAGGCCGCCGTTGAGACTTTCATACATGCCCTTCGAGACGCCGCCCTCGCGGGTGAAGAAGGCGTGACGAAGATTTGGAATTGCAGAGAGCAGCGGCGAGCGAAGCGTCATCGCGTCGCGGCTCCGGTCACTTTCGAGACTTCGGGCTCAGGCTCCGACAATGCCGCGAGCGTCTCAAGCGACGGATGCGAAATGCCGAGCACCTTGAACAATTGTCCCATGCCGTTGCGGCCTTTGCCGGTGAGCCGCTTGAGCGCGGAAGCGACCAGAACCGATTCCTCGTGCGACGAACTTTTCATCAGCGTCAGCGCACGCTGTTCGATTCCGAGCTTGTTGAGGAACGCGCCCTGTTCGACGGGACCGTGCGCGCGCGCGCCGATTGCTTGGGCGGCTTTCGCCAGCGCCTCGAAATCGACATGCGCGGTGATGTCGGCCTCGCCGGGGTTTTTCAGCGGACTGACGAAATTGTGCTTCGCCACGGCCTGAAACGTGTCGCCGGCGTCACTGCGGAGATGGCCGTAGTCGATGATGATCGCGGCACCGCCCTGATCGCGCACGCGCCGCGCGAGATCCATGATCTCGGTATCCGGCCGCCATTCGTAGATCGCGCCGTTCGGAGCCGCGCGCACCTGCGGCGGCATCAGCATGTCGAAGCGCGGCGTCGGTTCCTTGGCAGCCGTGTAGACAAAGATATCGTCATCGACGCCGATCATGCGCTCGTGCCAGCCGTCGTCGGCCTTCACCACCTGATACACCGGCAGCACGTCGAAATATTCGTTGGCGAAAATGATCGCCGGACCTTCCGGCACGTCGGTGATGCTGTCGTACCATTCGACATGCTTGGCGTTGCCGAGTGTCTCGTCCTGAATTACGCGCAGCGCCGGCGACGGTTCGACGAGATGCACGCCGACCGCCTTGTAGAACTGCGGAAGGATTTTGATCGCCCGCAGCATGTCCTGCATCATCGAGCCGCGGCCCGGCCCGAGCTCGATGAATTTCACTTCCGACGGCGAACCCATCGCCGCCCACACCGAGGCTGCCCAAAGCCCGACGAGTTCGCCGAACATCTGGCTGACTTCCGGCGCGGTGATGAAATCGCCGTCGCGGCCGAGCGGATTCTGCTTGAGGTAATAGCCGTGCTCGGGATGCGTCAGGCACAATTCCATGTAGCGCGACACCGGCATCGGGCCGTTGGCGGCAATCTGCTTGCGGATGATGTTTTCGAGCGGCGTGTGTTTCGGGGCCAAGGCGGCTCTCAGGTTTTTCGCGGCGGGCGCGTCTGCGCGTAATAGATAAAGGACAGTCCGGCGAGGATCATCGGCACCGACAATAACATCCCCATCGTCAGTCCGCCCCACAGAAATCCGAGTTGCGGGTCGGGTTCGCGGAAGAATTCGCCGGCGATGCGCGCCATTCCATAGAGCGTTGCGAACACGCCGATGACGAGGCCGGGACGCTTCAGTCCTCCGCGCCGCACCAGCAGCGCGAGCAGAATGAAAAGCAGCACGCCTTCAAGTCCGGCTTCATAAAGCTGGCTTGGATGGCGCGGCTGCGGCCCGCCGTTGGGAAACACCATCGCCCAGGGCAGGCTCGGATCGGCGGCGCGGCCCCACAATTCGCTGTTGATGAAATTCGCGATGCGGCCGAGCAAGAGACCGATCGGTCCGACGGCGCAGGTGACGTCGCCGAGCGACAGCGGCGAGATGTTGCGCTTCCAGCCGAACAGCAGCACCGCGATCACGCAGCCCATGAAGCCGCCGTGGAACGACATGCCGCCCTTCCACAGCTCGAAAATTTCCGCCGGGTGCTGCATGAAGTAGCTGAAATTGTAGAACAGCACGTAGCCGGTGCGGCCGCCGAGAATGATGCCGAGCGTCACCCACAGGATGAAGTCGTCGAAATCGAGCAGCGTGAACGGCACCTTGCCGCCCCACAGCGTCGCGTTTTTGATAATCGCGCGGGCATAGAGCCAGCCGAAGACGATGCCGCCGATATAGGCCAGCGCGTACCAGCGGATCGCAATCGGGCCGAAGGAGATGGCGACCGGATCGAAAACGGGAAAGGCGATGGCAAGCATGCGCGATTGTATTCCGGCGTAACTATTTGTCGTGCGCCATCTCATACATCTTGCGGGACGCGCGCGCCATCACCATTGTCTGACAAGGCCGCGAGCGGCATTCGGAGACAGGCAGATGACCCAGACCACCAACCGGTTTTTCGACGAGATCGCCCGTGTGATGAACGATGCCGCAGGCGCTGCGCAGGGCGTCAAGCGCGAGGTGGAGACGGTGGTGCGCGGGCAGGCCGAGCGCATTCTGCGCGACCTCGATCTGGTCAAGCGCGAGGAATTCGAGGCGGTGAAGGACATGGCGCGCCTCGCCCGCGAGGAAAACGAGACACTGAAAGCGCGCATCGACGCGCTGGAGAAAAAGCTGCTCGGCTCTTAGGAGCCGAAAGCCACCGGCCGGAAAGCGTGCAGCAGCGCCGTGTCGAGTTTGCCTTCGAGATGCTCCAGCGCGGTGAAGGCGCGCGCGGCTGACAGCGGCGGCCTGTCGTCCCGCGCTTCCAAGAGCGTGACGTAAGTATCGACCAGCGTGATGATGCGGACGATGTCGCAGAGGCGCTCGCCTGGAAGACCTTCGGGATAGCCCGTGCCGTCGAGCAGTTCATGATGATGCAGCACCACGTCGAGCACTTCGGCGGGAAAGCCGCCCTGCTTGCGTAGCGCGTCGTAACCGAGCCGTGCGTGTCCGGCGACGATGGCGTTTTCTTCCGGCGTGAGTTCTGACGTCTTGTCGAGGATCGACACCGGAATGAACGCCATGCCGACATCGTGGACGAGGGCGGCGCGGGCGAGGCGGCGCTGGTCTTCCTCGCGCATGCCGAGATATTGCGCGAACGCGACGGCATAGCCGGTGACGAGAAGCGTGTGACGGTAGCTGCGCTTGTGATGCTTGCTCACCGCCAGCAGCCATTCCTTCAGCGAGCTTTTACGCAGGGCCTTGAGGATTTCGGTTTCCGCCTGCAACACGTCATCGAGCGTCAGCGGAATTCCCGCAGGCAGCCGCTCAAAAATCTTGACCATCACGGCTTGAGCTGCGGCAACGCCCTTCGAGAGAATTTTCGCCGCACTCGCGCGTTCGTCCTGCGGCGTTTCTGGAAACGCGTGGCGAATACGGTGCAGAATGCTTTCGGGGTCGAACGGGCGCTGAATGGTGTCTGTCGCGCCGAGCGCCCAGGCCTGCGCCGAGCCGTGGTGCAGAGCATCGGCCAGCACGAACAGGCGCGGCATCGACTGATACGCCTTGCCGGTGAGTTTCTTGCGGACGCGCTGGACGGCCTCGATCGAGGTCAGATCGATGTCCACCACGACGCCGGAGAAATCGCTGGCCGGATGGTCGGGCAAATCGAAAATCGAGATTGTTTCCACGCTGCCGGCGTTCTGCAAAATATTTGCAAGCTCGCTGTGCTCGTCCTCCACATCGGAGGCAAGCAGCAGGCGTCGCGTTGTTTGCGGTTTTTCGGCCAGCGCGGCCATTCTCGGGCTCTCGGTGCGCGTTACATGGGTAACGGCCAACCTAGCGAGAAACACGTTCCCGACCCTTAAGGCGTATCGTTAAAAATGGATGGATACCCGAGATCGGCGCGACAGGACGCTGCTGCCCATGACGCTATCGGCCGGGGCGAGGCCGAGCTGGAGATTTTCGCGCGCAGCGGCTGCTTGCATCGGCATCCGGCTTTTGAAGCGACCGTCGTCGAGAGCCTTAAGTTCCTCTGGTGACAGCATAATTTGTAGCCGTTGGCTTTCCCGATCGGCTGTTTGCCGTCCTGCGGATAGACAACGGATGTGACGTTCCGGCGGCGGGCCTATCTTGCGGCCAAAAACCCGCGCCAAAAGCCCCTCATTTCCTTGTAAATACGGCCCTGAGCCGCTAAGAACCCGCCACGCTTGCAGCCCCCGCACCCCTGGAGGCTTGCTGCCGCGTGAAACCGGGCCGCTTTGCGGCCCTTCACTTTTGACATCTAAGGAACTGAGACAATGGCGACGACCGTCAAGGAATTGAAGGCGACCGCACGTCCGAAGGCCGGCAAGGGGGCCGCCCGGGCAGAACGTCGCGCTGGCCGTATCCCGGCAGTGATCTACGGAAACAATCAGCCCCCGCTCATGATCTCGCTCGACGATCAGGAATTGCGTCTGCGCATCGGCGCCGGACGTTTTCTGACGACGATCCACGACATCGAACTCGAGGGCAAAAAGCATCGCGTGATTCCGCGCGACTTCTATCTCGATCCGGTGCGCGACCATCCGCTGCATGTGGATTTCCTCCGCCTCGGCGAAGGCGCGAAGATCCGCGTCAGCATTCCGCTGCACGTTCTCAACGCTGAAAACTCGCCGGGCGTCAAACGCGGCGGCGCGGTGAACATCGTCACCCACGCCATCGAACTCGAAGTGCCCGCCGACAACATTCCGCAATATCTCGAAGCGGACGTTGCCAAGCTCGACATCGGCTACTCGCTGCACATGACCGACATCAAGCTGCCGGACAATGTGAAGCTGTTCACCCGCAAGGACGCGACGCTCGTCACCATCGTGCCGCCGTCGGGTTACGCGGAAGAACTCAAGGCCGCTGCCGAAGCCGCTGCTGCCGCTGCCGCTGCTCCCGCAGCCGGTGCAGCCGCGCCTGCGGCCGGTGCCGCTGCTCCCGCAGCCGGTGCTGCTGCACCAGCAGCCGGTGCCGCCGCTCCCGCAGCCGGTGCCGCCAAGGCGCCTGCGGCTGGTGGTGGCGACAAGAAGAAGTAAGCGGCCAAAAAACCCATGCGCCTGTTCGTCGGACTGGGAAATCCCGGCGCGAAGTATCAGGGCAACCGGCACAATATCGGGTTCATGGCTGTGGACGACATCGCACGGCGTCACGGATTCGGTCCGTGGCGCCGTCGCTTTCAGGGCGAGACCGCCGAAGGCACGATCGGCGGCGAGCGCGTCATTCTTCTCAAGCCGACCACTTACATGAACGATTCAGGTTTGTCGGTCGGCGAGGCCGCGAAGTTCTTCAAGATCGAGGTCGGCGACATCGCGGTGTTTCACGACGAGATCGAATTGCCGGCTGCGAAACTTCGCGTGAAGGTCGGCGGCGGCATCGCCGGGCATAACGGCTTGCGTTCGATCTCCGCGCATGTCGGCAACGAGTATCGCCGCGTGCGTCTCGGCGTCGGACATCCGGGCGTCAAGGATCTCGTGCATTCGCATGTGCTGAACGATTTCGCGAAAAGCGAAATGCCGTGGGTGACTGCGTTGTGCGACGTTATCGCTGAGAACGCGGCGCTGATCGTCGAAGGCAAGGATTCGGCGTTTCAGAACAAGGTGCATCTTGCGATGGATGCGAAGGGATTTGGAACGAAAGAAGACGGTGAAGCGTCACCGGAGAAATGATTGTCATGGCCGGGCTTGACCCGGCCATCCATCCTTCAAAGAAGATGGATACGCGGGTCAAGCCCGCGTATGACAAATTGTAAATTCTAGCGGGCATCGAAAGAAGGCTATGGGTTTCAAATGCGGCATCGTCGGACTGCCGAACGTCGGCAAGTCCACTCTGTTCAACGCGCTGACCGAAACGGCGGCGGCGCAGGCGGCGAATTATCCGTTCTGCACCATCGAGCCGAATGTCGGCGAAGTCGCGGTGCCCGATCCGCGTCTCGATAAGCTTGCCTCGATTGCGAAATCCGCGCAGATCATTCCGACGCGTCTCACATTCGTCGACATCGCCGGTCTGGTGAAGGGCGCGTCGAAAGGCGAAGGCCTCGGCAACCAGTTTCTTGCGACCATCCGCGAAGTCGATGCGGTGGCGCATGTGGTGCGCTGCTTCGAGGATTCCGACATCACCCATGTCGAGGGCAAGATCGCGCCGCTCGCGGACATCGAAGTCATCGAGACGGAACTGATGCTCGCCGATCTCGAAAGCCTCGAAAAGCGCGTCGACAATCTGTCGAAGAAGGCGAAGGGCGGCGACAAGGATTCCAAGGAGCAGCTCGATCTCGTCGAACGCTCATTGAAACTGCTGCGCGACGGCAAGCCCGCGCGTTTCCTCGAACGCAAACCCGAAGAAGAACGTGCGTTCCGCATGCTCGGTCTCCTGACCTCGAAGCCGGTTCTCTATGTCTGCAACGTCGAGGAAGGTTCTGCCGCGAACGGTAATAACTTCTCCAAGCAGGTTTTCGAGCACGCCAAGAAAGAAGGCGCGGTGGCAGTCGCGATTTCAGCGAAGATCGAATCCGAGATCGCAACGCTGTCGAAGGAAGAGCGCGCGGAGTTTCTCGACACGCTCGGTCTCGAAGAAGCGGGCCTCGACCGCCTTATTCGCGCTGGATACGAATTGCTGCATCTCATTACTTACTTCACCGTCGGCCCGAAGGAAGCGCGCGCCTGGACCATCACCAAGGGCACCAAAGGTCCGGCAGCGGCGGGCGTCATTCACACCGACTTTGAAAAGGGCTTCATCCGCGCCGAAACCATCGGTTACGATGACTATGTCAAGCTCAACGGCGAAGCCGGCGCGCGCGACGGCGGCAAGCTGCGCCTCGAAGGCAAAGAGTATGTCGTCGCCGACGGCGATGTGATGCATTTCCGCTTTAACACTTAGGAGAGTGCGATGGCCGAAACGCTGCCGATCCTGCTCGTTCCCGGTCTTGTCTGTTCGCCGCGCATCTATTTGCCGCAGCTGCCCGCGCTGTGGCGCGTGGCGCCGGTGATGTTTCCAAACCATATCCGTGACGCCACGATGAGCGGAATCGCAAAGCGCATCCTCGATGAGGCGCCGCCGCGCTTCGCACTCGCCGGACATTCGATGGGCGGATACATCGCGCTGGAAATGTTCCGGCAGGCACCGCAGCGGATCGCGCGCCTGGCGCTGCTCAACACATCGGCGCGGCCCGATGCGCCGGAAATGTCGGAGCGCCGCCGCGGCTGGAACGCGCAAAGCAAAGCCGGCGGTTATCACGACGTGCTCGCAGGACTGTTTGCGAACTTTGTCCACCCCAGGCGGACGGGCGATGCCGCCCTGAAAAAGATCGTCATGGATATGGGCGATGACGTTGGACCGGAGGCCTTTGCGCGCCAGAATGAGGCGAGCATCGTCCGTGCCGATTCCCGGTCGCTTTTGCCGTCCATCAAATGCCCGGTGCTGGTGCTGACGAGCGACACCGACAACATGGTGCCGAACAAATTTTCGCACGAACTTGCCGATGCCATTCCGGGTGCGAAATTGGCGGTCATTCCCGATTGCGGGCACCTGACCCAGCTGGAAAAGCCGGAGGCTGTCACGCAGGCTCTGCTTGATTGGATGCGGATGTAGCGATTTGATGGCGCGGCTGCGCCGGACGGCCTAGAATGAAGACGACCGAGGGAGACGACCATGCTGCGCGACGACATCAACAACGCCGTCAAGGATGCGATGAAGGCGAAGGACGAGCGCAAGCTCTCGACGCTGCGCATGGTCAATTCGACCCTGAAAAATTCCGACATCGAGGCGCGCGGGCAGGGCAAGCCGCCGCTGTCGGACGAGGACATTCTCGGCGTGCTGCAAAAGATGATCAAGCAGCGCCAGGAATCGGTGGAGCTTTACGTCAAGGGCGGACGCAACGAACTCGCCGAACAGGAAAAGCAGGAGATCGCGATCATCAGCGCGTATCTTCCGAAACAAATGTCCGACGACGAAGTGAAGGCCGCGATTGCGAGCGCGATCAAGGACACGGGGGCGGCCGGCATGAAGGACATGGGCAAGGTGATCGGCGTGCTCAAAGGTAAATTCGCCGGCCAGATGGATTTCGGCAAGGCGAGCGGTCTGGTGAAGGCGGCGCTGTCGGGCGGATAATTTGTCGTCCCCGCGCAGGCGGGGACCCATACTCCCTGTCGCTCCGTTTAGTTATTAAAGGTGATTATCCCGGATCAAAATGAAATCCGGTGGTTATGGATCCCCGCCTTCGCGGGGATGACATCTGAAATGATTGCCGCGCGTCGATAAGGCCATCCATGCTCACCGAAACCAGTTCCTACGACGAGCTTTACAAGAATTTCCGCTGGGACATTCCGGCGCGCTTCAACATGGCGGTGGCGTGCTGCGACCGTCATGCGAGTGGCGGCAAGACCGCTCTGATCTATGTCGATGAAGACGGCAGCGCGCGCAACATCTCGTTCGCGCAGATGCGCGACTGGTCGAAGCGTTTCGCCAATGTGCTGAAAGCCGACGGACTGGTTCGCGAAGATCGCGTCGCGGTGTTTCTCACGCAGTCGGTTGAACTGCCGATCGTGCATCTCGCCGCGTTTCGCTCGGGGCTGATTTCGATTCCGCTGTTCGCGCTGTTCGGCGAGGACGCGCTGGAGTTTCGTCTCTCCAACAGCAACGCCAGGGCCATCGTCACGGACGAGGGCGGCTATGCCAAAATTGCGAAAATCCGCGACCGGCTGCCGGACCTCAAGCACATCTATGTCGCGGGGAACGTCACGCCAGACGGCGCAAAGTCATTCTGGAATTCCGTCGAGGGCGCGTCAGCCGATTTCACCAATATCGATACCGGCCCCGACGATCCGGCGATCATCATCTACACGTCAGGCACGACGGGAAATCCGAAAGGCGCGCTGCACGGTCATCGCGTCGTGATCGGCCACATGCCCGAAGTCGAAATGGTGCATGACTTTCTCCCGAAGCCGGACGATGTGATGTGGACGCCGGCGGACTGGGCGTGGATCGGCGGATTGTTCAACGCGCTGTTGTGCGCGTGGTTTCACGGCGTGCCGGTGGTCGGCCATCGCGCGAAAAAATTCGAGCCGCAGGCTGCGATGCAGCTGATGGCCGATCACAAAATCCGCAACGTGTTTCTGCCGCCGACCGCGCTGAAACTGATGCGGCAGGCGAATGTGAAGCACGACGGAGTAAAACTTCGCAGCATGCTGACCGGCGGCGAGTCGCTCGGTGCCGAAATGCTCGGCTGGGTGCGCAGTACGTTCGGCATCGAGGCGCATGAAGTGTACGGGCAGACGGAGTGCAATCTCGTTATCGGGTCGAACGAAAAACTGTTTCCGATCCGTCCCGGTTCGATGGGCAAGGCGGTACCGGGCTTCGACGTGCGCATCGTCAATGAACGCGGCGAGGAATTGCCGCGCGGCGAGCGCGGCATCGTCGGCGTGCGCGCGCCGAACCCGTGCATGATGCTCGAATACTGGCGCAATCCCGACGCGACGAAAAAGAAATACGCCGGCGAGTTTCTGATGACCGGCGACCTCGGCATTCAGGATAGCGATGGATACTTCTGGTACGTCAGCCGCGAGGACGACGTGATTACGACCGCCGGCTATCGTGTCGGCCCATCCGAGATCGAGCACACGCTGATGAAACATCCGGCGGTGGCGATCACCGCTGTCGTCGGCATTCCCGATCCGATCCGCACCGAATCGATCAAGGCGTGGATCGTGCTGCGGCCCGGCTTCGAGGCCGGCGACAAACTCGCGAAAGAGATTCAGGAGTTCGTCAAGGTGCAGCTCGCCGCGCACGAGTACCCGCGCTTCATCGAGTTTGCGACCGAGTTGCCGATGACAGCGACCGGCAAGGTGCTGCGGCGTGAATTGCGGGCGAGGGGGTAGAGTGTCGTCATTGCGAGCGAAGCGAAGCAATCCAGAAATGGTGGATTGCTTCGTCGCGTTCGCTCCTCGCAATGACGCAGGAAACTAACCGCCCGGCACTTCCACGCCCATCGCTTTCAACGCCGCGATCATTTTCATCGGCGGCTCCATCGTCACCGACAGCGGCTTGCCGGTCTCCAGCACGCTCTTGAGGCTGGAGAGAATTGCGGGCCAGCCCGCGCGCCCGCCCGACAGAATATCTTCCGGCAGATCGCGTTCATGCGTTTCAGTAATCGTGAGGCGAACGGAATCGCCCGCCTGCACGATGTCATAAGTCACATATGTCTCGCCGAGTTTTTCGACGAGGCCGGGCCAGGTCACGTTCCAGGTGACTTTGAGTCTGTGCGGCGGATCGCATTCCAGCACCTTGCCGCCGATATGCACCGAACCGTCCGGTGCGCGCACGGTGAACGCGCCGCCGGTTTTCAGTTCGCATTCCACCGCGAAACCGAAGAAATACTGCTTCGAGTATGCGGCGGTGGTCAGCGCCTCGAACACCTTTGCAGGAGTCGAGGCGATGTAAATGGTGTAGACGGTGTCCGGTCTGCTCATGCGGATTTCATTTCTTTTGACTCCAGCGCAACCTTGCCGGTTTCAAGCAGCGACTTGAGGTTGGACAGAATCTTCGGCCATCCGCCGGACACAGCATTGATGAACTTCGTGCCTTCGCGGCCGATGGCGTGCATCACGGTGAATTTCACCGCGCCATCCACCTGTTCGATCTCCATCGTGCATTGCGAGTAGCCCTCGGCGTTGATCTCGGGGCTCCACTCGTTGCGCCACTTGATGACGATGCGCTTCGGCTTCACGCATTCGAGAATCTCGCCGGAGTCCATGATGCGCCCGTCGGGATAGGTGATTTTCCACGCCGAGCCGGGCTTCCAGTCGCTCTCCTGATACGCGCCGAACCAGTAGAGTTTGTTGGTCTCGCGCGATGTCAGCGCCTCCCACAATTTTTCCGGCGTGGTCTTGATGTAGGTGACGTAAACGAATTCAGGCTTGCTCATGGATTGTCTCCGTGCGCGCGATCGTCGACGGGTCGAGCTTCAGCGGCTCGCCGGTTTCCAGAATGCTCTTCAGGCTCGCCATCACCATCGGCCAGCCGAACGACACGCTTGGCAGTGTCTTGCTGCCCGCGCCGAAGCCTTCGTGGATGACGGTGAACTTCACGACATCGCCGTGCTGTTCGATCAGATACGTCACCTGCGACGGCAATTCCTTCTTCATGTCGGGGTCGAACACCGAATGCCAGCTGTAGGACATTTTCCGCGGCGGATCGGATTCCAGAATCATGCATTCGTTCTTGAGTTCGCCGCCGCGCTCCATCGTCATGCGCGAGCCGACCTTCCAGTCGGATGTCAGCGTGCAATCCATCCAGTAGCGCCGCGCGAACTCCTTGTCCGTGAGCGCATGCCAGAGCTTGTCCGGCGTGGTCTTGATGTAGGTGGTGTAGACAAATTCGGGTTTACTCATCACGCTTCTCCAGTTGACGTTTCAATTCCGCGAGCGCGACGAGTTTCGCGCGCTCGAATTTCGCGATCCACCGTTCGCCGATCTGATGGATCGGGACCGGGTTGAGATAGTGCAGCTTCTCGCGGCCGTGCTTGACGGCCGTCACGAGGTTCGCGTCTTCGAGAATGCGAAGATGCTTGGTCACGGCCTGACGCGTCATGTCGAGGCCGCCACAGAGTTCGAGCAACGTCTGACCGTTGCGGGCATGAAGCCTGTCCAGCAGTGAACGCCGTGAACCGTCGGCCAGTGCCTTGAAGACTTCATCCATGCTGGAAATAATAGGCAACCAAATGGTTGCCTGTCAAGAGGCATGTTTTCGCCCTTGATTTCGGGACCAAAGCGGCGTCTCCGTGGAACTTGGAGAGGTCGAATGCCGCTCGAGCTTTATCTCGCCTATGTCGCGGCCTGCATCGTGCTCGCCGTCGTGCCCGGTCCGATCGTGACGCTCGTTGTGGCGAACGGCCTTCGCTACGGCACGCGCGCGGCGCTCATCAATGTCGCGGGCGCGCAGCTCGGTTCGGCAATCGTCATTTCAATTGTCGCGGTCGGTCTCACCTCGCTGATGGCGACGATGGGCGTGTGGTTCAGTTGGGTTCGCCTCGCGGGTGCCGCGTATCTGGTGTGGCTGGGGATCAAATTGATCTGCACGCCGGACCTGCTCGACGGCGCGAGTGCGCCGCCTCCGCCGCGCGGCGGATTTTTCCTTCAGGGGTTTCTGGTTCTCTTGAGCAACCCGAAAGTGCTGATGTTCTTCGGCGCGTTCATTCCGCAGTTCGTGGACATGAATCGTCCGCTGTTGCCGCAGATGGCGATTCTCGGAACGACCTTCATGGCGATTGCGGCGATCTCGGATGGCGCGTATGCGCTGCTGGCGGGCGGTGCCAAGACATTTCTGTCGCAGCAGCGCGCGCGATCGATCTCTCGCATTTCCGGAAGTTTCCTGATCGGCGGCGGCATCTGGCTGGCGCTGTTGCGGACGCGATAGGTTTTACGGCGCGAGCAGTTTGGTTGCGTGGAGCGTCTCTTCGATCTGCCGGAAAATACGCGCGAGACGCTCGGCCCATTGCTGCTGGCCGAATTCATCTGCGATCAGATCCTGCCGGATTTCGATTCCCGTGTTCACAAGCCCGCGCTGCTCGGCGTGGACGGGGATCGTGTAATCGGTCGCATCACTCACTGCATAAGGCTCGTTGTCGCCGACCACGAGATCACCTTCGGCGCGCAGCGCATCGCGAAGCAAGGACGGCAATTGCGCGTGATGCTGATACAGCGTGCCGACATGCCACGGCCGCGCAATCCCTGCGTAGATCGGCGTGAACGAATGCAGCGATACCAGAATTGTCGGCTGGCCGCGTGTGTGCCGTGCGTCGAGCGCCTGTTCGATGTGCGCATGATACGGATTGAAGATCGCGCGCCGCCGCGCGTTGATCTGTTCATCGCTCAATCCGCTGTTGCCGGGAATTTCGGTCGCCTCCGAGATCAGCGGAATCGATCCGGGCGAGGAGAACGGACGATTGCAGTCGATCGTGAGCCGCGAGTAACGCTGCGCGATCAGATGCACGCCCATGTCTTTCGCGAGCCGCTCCGCAACTCCGGCGATGCCGATGTCCCATGCGATGTGCCGCACGAGATCGCTCGCATTCACGCCGAGGCCACCGAGCGCGCGCGGGATCGACCGCCCGTAGTGATCGCAGGTGAAAAAGAACGGCGACACACTGTCGGCATTTTCTTCCAGAACGGGCGAAACCTCGCCCGCCGCCAGGAGTAGTGAAGTGTCGCCTTTGTCGTGCAAGATCGCTTCTCGTTGTTGCCCGGCGAGATCGGGAATCGCGCCGGAAGCGGCTAAATGTAGGAGCTAAGGGCGTTAGGCCGCAAAAAGCCCTGTGAATAGCGGCGACAAGCCGGTTTCGGCGGGCGGGCCGTGCGGGAACGCGGCGGCGAGCCTATATTGATGATCGGTTGGCACTTTTGCCGCGAATCATCTGACCCATCTGCACATGCGTTTCACGCCACAATTCCTCGACGAACTGCGCGCCCGGCTTCCGGTTTCGGAAGTCGTGGGCCGCCGCGTGAAGTTGAAGAAGGCGGGCAAGGAGTGGAAGGGCCTGTCGCCGTTCAAGCAGGAGAAGACGCCGTCCTTCACGGTCAACGACCAGAAGGGATTCTATCACTGCTTCGCGTCGGGCAATCACGGCGACATTATCAGGTTTCTGATGGAGACCGAAGGCCTCGGTTTCGTCGAGGCGGTCGAAAGCCTCGCGTCGCAGGCGGGCCTCGCGCTGCCGGTCGCCTCGCCGGATGCCGCGCGTCAGGATCAGCGCCGCAAGACGCTGCATGATGTGATGGACCTCGCGGCGAAATTTTTCGCCGACTCGCTGGCGTCTCGCAACGGCGCGAAAGCGCGCGGCTATCTCGCCGACCGCTCGATCACGCCGGCGACGCAGCTTCAGTTTCGTATGGGCTACGCGCCCGGCGAAAAATATGCGTTGAAAGAACATCTCGGCGCGCAGGGTATCTCGGTCGAGGACATGATCGACACGGGGCTGCTGATTTCCGGCGAAGACGTGCCGGTGCCGTTCGATCGTTTCCGCGACCGCGTGATGTTTCCCATCACCGACTCGCGCAACAGGGTGATCGCGTTCGGCGGACGCGCGCTGGAGAAGGACGTTCCGGCGAAATATCTCAACTCGCCCGAAACGCCGCTGTTTCACAAGGGCGACAATCTCTACAATTTCGCGACCGCGCGTCAGGCCGCGCATGACGGTGCTGCAATCATCGTCGCCGAAGGCTATGTCGATGTGATCGCCTTGGTGACGGCGGGATTTCCCGGAGCCGTCGCGCCGCTCGGCACGGCGCTGACGGAAAACCAGCTCGCGCTGCTCTGGAAGATGGCCGACGAGCCGATCCTGTGTTTCGACGGCGACAGTGCAGGCCAGCGCGCGGCGTTTCGCGCGGCGGATCTGGCGTTGCCGCATCTCAAGCCCGGCAAGAGTCTGCGCTTTGCGTTGCTGCCCGAAGGACAGGACCCGGACGATCTGGCGCGTTCAGGCGGACGCGCGGCCATCGACGAAGTGCTCAATGCCGCCAAGCCGCTCGCCGAGATGCTGTGGTCGCGTGAGGTCGCCGGCGGAAGTTTCGCAACACCCGAACGCCGCGCGGCGCTCGAAGCGCGCATCAAGGAATTGGCGAACGGCATCGGCGATGAGACCGTGCGGCGTTATTACTGGCAGGATTTCACCCAGCGTCTGCAACGCGCGTTCACGCCGGAGGCGCCTCAACGCGGCGGCTATCGCGGCGGTCAGGCAGGATTTGGCGGGGCTGGATTCGGCAGCGAATCGGCCCGGCGTTTCCAGCCGCGTGCGCCGTTCGGCGGCAATAATTCAGGGCGCGGCGACTTCCGGGGCAATCTATCCACAGCCGCGCGGACCATCGCGCGGGGGCCGTATCAGGTCGCAAGTCCGCATCTGGCGAATTCGCCGATCATGCGCGGACAGAGAAGCACGATCTCTCGGCGCGAGGCGCTGATCCTGCAATGCCTCATCAATCACCCCTGGCTGCTGCACGATCATCTCGAAGAAGTAGCGGCGCTGGAACTCGCCCATCCGGAGGCTCACAAGCTGCGCGCGGCGATCATCGGCGCCTATTCAAACTATTCGCACACCGACGATGAGGCGGCTGAAACCGCCCGGCTCAAGGCGAGCCTCGAAAAAAGCGGATTTTCCGAGCAATTACAGCGCATTGAGACGTCGCTGACCACCAAGGATGTCTGGGGCGCGCAGCCGGGCGCGGCGCGGGAGGACGTTCTTTCGACGTGGCAGCAACTGGTTGCCTTGCATCGGCAATGGCACTCCTTACTTAGAGAACTCAAGGACGCCGAACAGGCGCTGGCGCAAGACAGCAGCGATCAAAATCTGAATTGGCTGCGCGATGTGAAAGCCCGGCTCGCCACAGCGGATGGCCTTGAAGCGTCGATCGAGGGTTTTGGCGAGCTTTCGGGCCGGTTCCGGCAGAACGGCTGACCGGACGCCGTCCAAAAGCGTCGGCCAATTCTTCTAGGATTTGGCCTTAAAAAGACTCGCCAAAACGGGTTTTTACCCGCAGAAACAGGGTTAATCGGAGCTTAACGGCCTGCCTTTATAGGATGGGCCCAACATCAAGATGACGCGGGTGGTGCTGTCAAAAGCGCCGCCCTTTCCGCATCAAACGGACGGCACTCATTTCGGCGCGGCCTCGGCTTCGCCGCGCGCGGTTTCAGGAGCAGTAGATGGCCATCAAGGCGAAAACGGCAGCGACCAAGGACAAGGAAAAAGACAAGGCCGCCGAGACGCCTGAAAAGGATTCAGCCGACGCGCCCTCGCCGTTGCTCGATCTGTCCGATGCCGCCGTCAAGAAGATGATTAAGCAGGCCAAGAAGCGCGGCTTCGTGACCTTCGATCAGCTCAATGAAGTGCTGCCCTCCGACCAGACCTCGCCCGAACAGATCGAAGACATCATGGCGATGCTCTCCGACATGGGCATCAACGTCTCCGAGAGCGACGACAGCGACAGCGACGAGGACAAGCAGGAAGAGGCCGACGACGAGACCGATAACGAACTCGTCGAAGTCACGTCCAAGGCCGTCACCGAAGTCAAGAAATCCGAGCCCGGCGAACGCACCGACGATCCCGTGCGCATGTATCTGCGCGAGATGGGCACCGTCGAACTGCTATCGCGCGAAGGCGAAATCGCCATTGCCAAAAGAATTGAGGCCGGCCGCGAGGCGATGATCGCAGGCCTGTGCGAAAGCCCGCTGACCTTTCAGGCCATCATCATCTGGCGCGACGAATTGAACGAAGGAAAGATTTTTCTTCGCGACATCATCGATCTCGAAGCGACATACGCCGGTCCCGACGCCAAGAACAACATGAATCCGGCGATGATTACCGGACCTGTCGGCCCCGACGGCCAGCAGACCAACGCGATCATCAATGCCGACGGCACGGTGCAGGTGATCTCCGTGCAGCAGGCCGCAGTGCCTCCGTCTGCGTCGCCGCCGGCTGCTCCTCCGTCCGCAACGCCATTCCGTCCCGCGCCTGCGGCGGGCGAAGACGGCGAGACCGCCGAGGGCGCCCCCGAAGGCGAGATGGACGATGACGACGAGTTCGAGAACCAGATGTCGCTTGCGGCCATCGAGGCCGAACTCAAGCCGAAGGTCGTCGAGACCTTCGACAAGATCGCGGATTCCTACAAGAAGCTGCGCCGCCTTCAGGAACAGGACATCGCCAACCAGCTTCAGAACGAAACGCTCTCGCCCGCGCAGGAGCGCAAATACAAAAAGCTCAAGGACGAAATCATCGTCGAGGTGAAGTCGCTGCGGCTCAATCAGGCGCGCATCGATTCGCTGGTCGAGCAGCTTTACGACATCAACAAGAAGCTGGTGTCGTTCGAGGGCCGCCTGTTCCGTCTCGGCGACAGCCACGGCGTCGGCCGCGAAGACTTCCTCAAGAATTATCAAGGCTCGGAGCTCGATCCGCGCTGGCTCAACCGCGTGTCGAAACTCGCCGCAAAAGGCTGGAAGAATTTCGTCGCGGTCGAGAAGGACAAGATCAAGGATTTGCGCCAGAACATTCAGGACCTCGCCGCGCTGACGGGCCTCGAGATCGGCGAGTTCCGCAAGATCGTCCACGGCGTGCAGAAGGGCGAGCGCGAAGCGCGTCAGGCCAAGAAGGAAATGGTGGAGGCGAATTTGCGCCTCGTGATTTCCATCGCCAAGAAATACACCAACCGCGGCCTGCAATTCCTCGATCTCATTCAGGAAGGCAATATCGGCCTGATGAAGGCGGTCGATAAGTTCGAGTATCGCCGCGGCTACAAGTTCTCGACCTATGCGACGTGGTGGATCCGTCAGGCGATCACGCGCTCGATCGCGGATCAGGCGCGCACCATCCGTATTCCGGTGCACATGATCGAGACGATCAACAAGATCGTCCGCACCTCGCGCCAGATGTTGAACGAAATCGGCCGCGAACCGACGCCGGAAGAACTCGCCGAAAAACTCGGAATGCCGCTGGAGAAGGTGCGCAAGGTTCTGAAAATCGCGAAGGAGCCGCTGTCGCTCGAGACGCCGGTCGGCGACGAGGAAGATTCGCACCTCGGCGATTTCATCGAGGACAAGAACGCGGTGCTGCCGATCGATGCGGCGATCCAGTCGAACCTGCGCGAGACCACCACGCGCGTGCTCGCCTCGCTCACCCCGCGCGAAGAGCGCGTGCTGCGCATGCGCTTCGGTATCGGCATGAACACCGACCACACGCTGGAGGAAGTCGGCCAGCAGTTCTCGGTGACGCGCGAACGCATCCGCCAGATCGAGGCGAAGGCGCTACGCAAGCTGAAGCATCCGTCACGGAGCAGGAAGCTGCGGAGCTTCTTGGATAATTGAGGGAATTCGGGATTACGGAATCAAAACGGCGGGCCGAAAGGTCCGCCGTTTTTGCGTTAACTGCCTTGAAAGTTTGTTCCTGTTATGTTCTAGTGCGGCAGGAGCCTGAAAGATGGCGAAATCGATATTCGTTCAACTCTGTGAGTCCGCGGCAATCTCCACCGCGAACGCGTCATCTACGCTCAAGCTTTCAGTGGACATCGCAGCTGAATACGAAAGCGGTGCTCGTGTTCCCTCACCGAGAGAAATACAAATTTTGAAGGGATTGGCGCTTGGCCGGATTCCAAATGAAGTTAGAACTGCAACTGATGGCACTCCATTGATTCGGCCTCAGAAATCGGGTGCGATGCCAAAGCCAAAAAAGAACAATCGCAAATCTTCTAACAAACTGACATCGCTGGAATTGTGTGCCGGCGGCGGCGGCGCAGCTCTCGGACTTGAAGCTGCTGGTTTTCATCCGCGCGCGCTCGTCGAGCTAGATCCGCACGCTTGCGCTACTCTTCGCAGCAATCGCAACTACTGGAATGTCATAGAAGGCGACATTCGGAAGCTCGACCTATCGAATTGGAAAGGCGTCGATCTTTTGTCCGGCGGGCTGCCGTGTCCTCCGTTCTCGATTGCGGGGAAGCAGCTTGGACCTGATGACGAGCGTGACCTTTTTCCGGCAATGCTGAAAATCGTGAAAGACGTGAAGCCGCGCGCTGTTCTGATCGAAAACGTCAGGGGCATTATTACTGACAGATTTAAGTTTTATCGCGAGAAGATTGACGCTGCATTGAGCAAGCAGGGTTTTGACACTTACTGGGCTGCTTTCAACGCTGTGAATTTCGGAGTTCCTCAGACTCGATTTCGCGCGTTTTTGGTTGCGCTGCGGCGCAATGAAACCAATCCGCTCGAATGGCCTTTTGATTTTGACAAGAATCCTGTCATGCCAGTCACTGTTGCCGATGCGATTGGGAACATGATGGAAGAACGAGGTTGGCGTGGTGCCGAAGAATGGAAAATGCGGGCGAGTGCTCCAGCACCGACAGTTGTTGGCGGATCGCACAAACATGGCGGCCCTGATCTCGGACCTACACGTGCACGTAAAGAGTGGGCTGAACTTGGAGTCGATGGCTTGGGTTTAGCTAACGAAGCGCCTGAACAGAATTTTGTTGGAATGCCTAGGCTCACAGTACCAATGGTTGCACAGCTTCAGAGCTTTCCGAAAAATTGGAATTTCGTTGGCGGCAAGACGCAGTCGTACCGGCAAGTCGGCAATGCTTTACCGGTTCTCATGGCGGAGGGCGTGGCGAAGGTAGTTAGGCAATGCCTCGGGTAGGGTCAAAAGAGCGAATTAGAAAATTTCTTCTCGCCAATATTGGCCGCATTATCGATTCCAAAGAACTTTATGAAGCGTCAGGAAATGCTGGGCAGTACGGAAGACGTACACGTGAATTGCGAGAGCAAGAAGGTTGGCCGATATTAACTCATAATGACGATGCGAATTTAAAGCCCGGGCAATATCTGCTTAGTGGAGCGCCCCCAGCAAAAGGCTCCTTAAAAATTTCAGGCGGAATATCGGCTAAGCTGCGTGCTGAGGTTCTCGATCGGAATGGTTTTACATGTCAGATGTGTGGATTAACGCCGGGAGACACAGACCCGGCGACCGGGCGAAAAGTTCGTCTTCACCTTGGGCATATAAAAGACAAAAGTTTGGGTGGGAAGGACGAGCTTTCCAATCTCCGTGCCTTGTGCTCCAGTTGTAATCAAGGCGCTAAAAACCTAACCGGTGAAAAACCCAGCAGCGTTTGGCTCTTGTCGCAAATTCGACGCGCGGGTCAAACTGAGCAACGCAAAGCTTACGAATGGCTGAAAACAAAATTCGGCAAAGACTAAGTGACTGACAAAATATCCCGCGAACGCCGCAGCGCAAATATGCGCGCGATCAAAAGTAAGAACACTGCGCCCGAACTAGCCGTCCGTAGCCTCGCTCATTCGATGGGCTATCGCTTTCGTCTGCATCGCAAAGACCTTCCTGGTAAGCCTGATTTAGTATTCGGCCCGCGTAAGAAGGTGATCTTTGTTCACGGCTGTTATTGGCACGGTCACGGATGCCGTGTCGGCGGGAAGGGCGCCAAAAGCAATCGTGGGTATTGGGGCCCGAAAATTGCTGGCAACAAAGCGAGGGATAAGTCTAGGCTTGCTGCTTTAAGGCGCGCTGGCTGGAAGCCGCTTGTCGTTTGGGAGTGTGAGGTAAGAGACCTAAGTAAAGTGAAAGCAAAACTAAAGAATTTTTTGGGCCGGTGAGCGCGGAAGACCAAACGATAATTTCGTCACCTCATCCCCTTACACATCCTCTCGCCCACCAGCACCGCATTATAATACTCCGCCGAACACGCGCTGGCGTATTTCACCGGCTTTCGCGTCGTGGGATCGAGGCCGCACACCGGCTTGGCGTAGGGCACGCAGGCGAACCAGCTGCACGAATCCTTGTGCAGCACTTTCGCGCCTTCTGCGGCGGCGCAGTTTGCATTCGTGAATGTCTGTTTCGATCCGTCCTTCTTCAGCGCGCAGACCGGCGCGCTGATCTTGGAGCAGGAGGGCGCAGCCTCAGTGCGATGCGATCCGAATGTTGCGCCTGCCAGTAAAACGGCGGCAGCCAGCAGGAGAGCCTTGTTCATTGTCGCCCCCGATCTTTTCGTTCTCGGAAATCAGCGCGGGGAGCATCGTCCAACTCGGCGAACCCGTCAATCCGAACCCCATTCAATCGGGGATAAGATCGTCCGCGTTCTAGGAACGAAGGCGGTTGCAGCTTTATTTTCAGCGGCTAGTCTTGCGTTGCCGCCGGGAGAGCAAATGAAGAGATCGATGGCCGTTGTTATCGTCTGCATGTTGGCCGCGCCGTCGTTCGCCGCCGGGCCGCAGCCGGTCTATGGCTGGAGCGGCTGGTACGCCGGCGCGAATTTCGGTTACGGCTTCGGGCCCGGCAACATCTATCTCGAAGGCCTCACGGCGGACACGCGCACCCAGTTTGTCAGCCCGCAACTCGGCACCCGGCCGGCCGGATTTCTCGGCGGCGCGCAGGCCGGGATGAATTGGCAAAGCGGACTATGGGTCTACGGTTTGGAGACCGACCTGTCCCGTGCGCAGATCGGCGCAAATGTTGCCGGCCCCTTTGTTCTTCCGCCATTCAATTTCGTCACCAGGGGTTCGCAGAATCTCGACTGGTTCGGCACGCTGCGCGCTCGCCTTGGCGTCGCGGCGTTCGACAGGTCATTATTTTTCGCAACCGGCGGCCTCGCTTACGGCCGCGCCAGCGTGTCGAACTACGCCGATCTTCCGGGCCGCGTTTGCATCACGCCGCAGCACAACACGTTTTGCGTCACCGGCCTGTCATCGCAATGGAAGCTCGGCTGGACCATCGGCGGCGGCTGGGAATATGCCCTTGCCTCGCGCTGGAGCATGAAGGTCGAGTATCTTTATTACGATCTCGGCAGAGTGACCAACGCCACCAACGAAGTTGATCCGCTATTTGCACCGCCCGACTTTTTCCGCGGCTCCGCCGACGTCAAAGGCAACATCGTTCGCGCGGGCCTCAACTATAAATTAGGCAGCATCATCACCTCTCCTTGATGCGTCTTCGATTCTTCGCCCCGTTTTGCCCCGATTTCGCATGCTATAAGCGGCGCGATACTTAAAGGGACATGCGCATGCGCCGACTTCATATTGCCGCCGCCATTTCAGCCGCCTTCGTTGCCTTCTCAGCCCCCGCATATGCCGCCAAATGCAGCGGCGATTTCGACGGCTTCCTCAGCCAGATGGCGCAGGACGCGCGCGCGGCGGGCGTCTCGCAAGGCGTCATCGATCAGGCCTTCGCGGGCGTGACGCCGGATCAGTCGGTGCTCGCCTTCGACCGCCGCCAGCGCGGCACCTTCAACAAAACCTTCGAGCAATATGTCGCCACCCGCGTCGGGCCTCAGCGCATCAACGCCGGCAAGGCGATGCTGCTTCGCCACGGCTCGCTGTTGTCGCGGATCGAAAAGCAGTTCGGCGTGCCTGCGGAAATTCTGGTTGCGATCTGGGGTCTGGAGAGCGATTTCGGCAAGGGCGACATGGGCAAGCTGCCGGTGATCCGCACGCTGGCGACGATGGCGCATGATTGCCGGCGCACCGAATTGTTTCAGGGTGAGCTGATTGCAGCCCTCAAGATCATCCAGCGCGGCGATCTTTCGCTCAGCGACATGGTCGGCGCTTATGCGGGCGAGATCGGGCAGACGCAGTTTCTGCCGTCGTCCTACATCAAGTATGGGGTGGATTTCGACGGCAACGGCCATGTCGATCTGCGCCATAGCGTGCCGGATGTGCTGGCGTCGACCGCCAATCTGCTCAAGACCAACGGCTTCAAGGGCGGCGCCGATTATCACGAAGGCTCGGCGAATTTCGAGGCGATGCGCGAATGGAATAGAGCTGCGGTGTATCGCAAGACCATCGCCTATTTCGCCGATCAGCTCGCGGGGCGATAGCGCGGCGTTAAGTCCTTGACCGGGAATCGAAAAGGCGGGCTTTTGGCCCGCCGTTTTTGTAACCGCCCGGTTTTAGGGGCGGCCCAGGCGAAGAGACTCCACCCGGGCCGCAAACATTACTTCTTCTTCTTCTTGGCTTTCTTTGCCTTCTTCGCCTTCTTTGCTTTCTTAGCCATAGCTAAAACCTCGCAGGTTTGTGTGAATAGAAACTCTAACGTCGAGGCCGAAAGAGCGGAGGGCCAACCTCGCTGCAGCCTCACACACATTCCGCACTGATTCGCGCAATATTGTCTCGCGATTTCGCAAGTTGTGCAGAGGATATGACGTTTGAACGCCTCATATGAGTCTTTCACATCACATTTTTCGCCGGAAGACGCCCGCGCAGCACGGTTAATGCGCCGGTAAGGACGATTTTTCCGTTCACGGAATCAAAACCACGCGGACGTTTCGCCTATTGCGGTGAGACTCCATTAAGCGCGCGCGCTGCACATTGACGTCCAACAACGGGGAATTTCGTCAAAGAGCGCGCCCGATGCAGGCTGCTCGGACAGGGGATCAGCGATGCTGAGCGTACCGACGCTGTGGGTCGTCTTCGTCATCAACTTCCTGGCGCTCGGGGTCGTCTGGACCTATGTGATGCGCAGCTATCCGAGCTTTCCGGCGGCGCGCTACTGGACTGCGGCCTGTCTTTTCGCAGCCGCAGGCTCCGGCATTTCGATGCTGCGGGGCGAAGTGCCGGGTCTGTTGCCGCTTGTCGTGGCCGGATCGCTCCTGATCTTCGCCTGCTGGCTCGGCTGCATGGGCATTCAGCGTTTCTACGGCCGGCCCCTGAGCTGGATGGCGGCGCTCCAGACCACCGCACTTTGCTCGGCCTGCATCGCCTACTTCGCCTTGGTGCGCGAGGACATGCCGGTGCGCATTCTGGTCTATTCGCTCGGCCAGTCGCTCCCGCTCGCGCTGACGCTGCCGATGGTGTTCGCCAGACAGGCCGGACGCATCAATTCCGGCGCGCGGCTTTCCGGCGTCATCGCCATCGGCATCATCGGCGTTCACATGATCCGCTCGTTCGGCGCGCTGACCCATATCGGCGGCGACGTGTCGTTCATCAATTTCAACGACTTTCAGGCAGCATTGATCCTTGTGCTGGTGTTCCTGTCGATGATGTGGAATTTCGGTTTCCTCGTCATGGCGATCGACCGCCTGCGCAACGAGGTCGCGGATCTGGCGCTGATGGACGATCTGACGGGTTCGGCCAACCGCCGCAAGCTGCTGGCGCGGCTCGAGGACGAATGCATCCGCTCCGATCGCACCCAGCAGGCATTCTCGCTTCTGATGATCGACCTCGACGGCTTCAAAGAGATCAACGACAGCTACGGCCACGCCGCGGGCGATGAATGCCTGCGCGTGTTCGCCGGTGCAGTGAAATCGCGCCTACGCAACACGGACCTGCTGGCGCGCATGGGCGGCGACGAATTCTGCGTCGTCCTGCCGGCCACCACGATGCGCGAGGCCGCAGTTGTCGCGCGCCAGATCGTCGATGCCTGCCGCGAGACGCCCGCGCATTGGCTGAACGAGCCGATCGCGATGACGGCCTCCATCGGCGTGGCGCAATGGCGGCGCGAGGTCGGCCTTCACCCTCAGCGTCTGCTGGCTTCCGGCGACGAGGCGCTCTACGACGCCAAGAAAAGCGGCAAGAACCGCTACGCGCTGGAAAACGACGCGCCGCTGGCAAAACCCTTGCAGCGGATGGCGGGATAATTTCCGTAACCGCGCGCCGTCCGACGAGTCGGCTTCCCCAAACCGCCGCGACGTGATTTGCTGTGTTTGAACCGGCATTCGGCCGGGCGAGCAGCGGAGGACGCGATGGCGAAAGGCAAGGACAAGGGCAACAAGGAAAAGAAAAAACCGAAATCCGACAAGCCGAAAGGCGGCGGCTCGGCTTACCAGCAGAGCAAGAAGTAAGTCCGATTCTTCTGACCGATGGACAATTTCGAAGAACAAGCGCCGGGCCGCAAGGTCCGGCGTTTTGTATTGCTGCGTGTTGACATCGGGCTTCGGCTCGCGGCTAATTCGTGACGTCAATTGCGAGACGGCATTTTCAAACGGATTCGTTTTAGCGGAGACCGAAAAATGCGAATTTTGATTTTTGCTTTTTTTCTTTTGACATCCTGTCTGCCGGCGCGGGCGCAGCAGACCGTAGCGAAGGTGCAGAGCCTGACCGTGCCCGGCGGAAAATCGGTCTTGCTGGGCGGCAATGGATTCTGGAGCATCAACTCCGACACTTGCGAATTCATCGAGCTTCAGATCGAGACGATCGTGCATCCGAGCATGGGCCGCGTTGTCGGCAAAATGTATAACGGCAAGATACCGGCCACGGCCGAAAACCAAAGCTGTGTCGGCCTGCCGATCAAGGCGTTCCAGATGACCTATACGGCCAACAAAAACGCAAAAGGCACCGATCGTGTCCTGTTGCAGGCCAGACAGGTCAACCACGACCGGAGAACATTCACCTTCGAATATCTGATCACGATCGAATAGCATGACCGCGCGGATCGCCGGGCCGCAAGGTCCGGCGTTTTGCCGTCACTTGCACGCGCGGGCGGGAATTCTCAGATTGCCGCGCCGGAATGCGGGCCAGTATCCGGTGAGATGCGCGCTCGCATAATTGCGGCCGCAGACATTGGCGTTGATGCCGCGTTCGAGACAGTCGCCTTTCAGCGCGTCGCATGACAGGGCTTGTGCGGAGACATTCGATGCCGCCGACAAGACGACGAGCGCGGCGATAAGTCCCAGGAATATTTGGCGGCAAATCCGGCGATCCATCATCGAGGCTCCGCGTCTTTCCCGACATATCCGCTGCATGATAGCGCGGCCGAAGACATATTCATATGAGAGAGAGTGGATGAAGCCGGTGAGCGTGAAAGGCGCGGGCGGGTTGGGATTGGAGGCGAAGTGCGGGATGTGAAAACGCGTCAACCTGAAATCGCAACTTTCTCTGGTTGGTTGAATTCCCTGCTTTTCCGCAAAAGTTTGCATCCCCTTTCAACGTAGAAAATAAAATCGCGTGTATCAGAAAAATAGTTACGAAATGCTGATCGTATGTCGTCGCCAGAAGTGGCGCTGACATAAACGATATCGTCTTTAGAGCCCAATTTTTCCAATCTGAAATAATCGTCTATCGCGTCTTTCGAGCGTTGATACGTGAAGATATCAAGCTGGCTTTCTTGCTTGAAAACAAGAATAACGTTTTTCCCCGACAGTACGTCTTTGTTGACTCGATTAATTCCCTTCAGAGTTCTCAGTAAATTGATATCGCTTTCGAGTGCTTCAAATTTATCCACCAATTCTTTTGCTGAAACGTCAGGATAACAAGATTCAGAGCCCTCATATACGCGGGCAATAATCTCGCTAGTGAGACGAAAGAATTCCTTGTGACGCTCATCGCCAACATTGAATTTCGGCTGGTGATCTGTGACTAGTCCCACGACTTCGACGCTGGTTGCCCAAGCGTGTTGAAAGATTGTGCGATACTGCAATTCCAACTGGAGGCCGTTCCAATCTTTTCCTCGTGGGCTGCCCACGTTGTATTTGTAGACGTCGTGTATGCCTCGGTACCCATCCTCTTTAGGGTGGAGGATATAGTTATAGTCGTCTTTCTGGTTTCGTAAGCTGTGCGCAAATCTTGCAGCGTGAAAACTGCGTCGGAACGAGTTAAGGGACGCTATATCTGGAAAAATCAGCCTGCACCCTGCCACGTCGTGCATCCGTGATAGCTCCATTTTCGGCTGCCGTTCTAGCTTGTCGAAAATTGTTTTTATTCGTTTCAAACGTTGAGCGACGACTATGTCGCTCGCTCGCGACCGCGTCCGAAGTGTAGCCTGAAACGTATTCAATATGTATTTGTGCGACGCTCTCCAATTGTCGACGACCGTCAGATCATTTTCCGATGCCTTCGATTGACGTATGGCGTCTCCCGCTCGGTTTATTTGGCCTTTCGAGTATGCTGGTTTGACGAATGCCATCGAAGGAAATTGTGCCCGGTGAAAAGATGTTGAGTCTTACCATGGTAGAAACAATCAGTCATAGGAAAATAATCCGTGACATTCTCCTCAGCCCACATCATCTTCACGCCATCCCGCTCTCATTGAGGGGCGTTGCCTGGGACGCTTGACAGCGCGGGGCGAGATGCAGCGCCCCCCGCGAGCGACTAAACCGCCACTCAATAATGATACCGGCACTGGATGATTTCGATTTGCTGCGTGCTGCCTTTTCCGCTCACGCGATAGACGAGACGATGTTCGGATGTGATGCGGCGCGACCACCAGCCTTGCAGCGCGTGTTTCAGCGGTTCGGGCTTGCCGATCCCCTTGAAGGGATCGCGCGCAATATCCTCGATGAGCGCGTTGATGGCGGCGAGTGTTTTGGGATCGTCCTGCCACGACAGATAATCCTGCCAGGCATCTGCGGTCCAAAACAGATTCATTTCACGCGCGTCTTGCCCGGCTTCGGTTCGAGCAATGCCCGCTTTGTCTTTTTGCCTTTGTCAGCGTCGTTCATGGACCGCAGCAGCCGTTCGGCGTTCGCGGGGCTTCGCAGCAGATGCACGGTTTCCATGAGGCTCTCATAATCCTCTTCGGACACCATCACGACGCCGCGTGCATTCTGCCGCGTCACGACCAGCGGCGCGCGGCTGTCGCAGACGTCATCCATATAGCTCGACAGATTGTTGCGAAGTTCGCTGTAAGTGACATGTGCCATGACCGGCTCCATTAGTTGTACATATATTTGTACAATGATAGGGAAACGTCAAGAACTTAAATAATAGGAAAATAATCCTTGACATTTTCCTCTACCCATATCATCTTCACGCCATCCCGCCTCACTTGAGGGGCGTTGTCCGGGACGCTTGACAGCGCGGGGCGGGATGCGGCGCCCGCGCGCGAGGAGTGACGCACTCTTCGCACCCGGGAGGCCCCGGTTCGCCGACCGGCTCCACTACGGGAGCCTGCCTTCAGTGGCTGCACGCGGCGCGGCTGAAGGGCGGCGAAATCCGCCCGGATAAACGC
>JBFLVM010000002.1:0-882500 GCA_040758515.1 Pseudomonadota bacterium
CTATCCCCGCTCTCCGAACTGCCCTTATGCTGATCGATGTCCCGCCTCACTTTGAGGGGCGATACGCGATCGTCACATATCGCGGGGCGGGATGCGGTGGCTGCGCGCGGTGTTCGATGCGCGGCGGTTTGATTTAGGCACGGTGCCGAAAGCACCGGGCCTTTTTTATTCCGTCACGCTGACGACCACGCCGCGCGCGGGAAGGCCCAAACCGCGAGGTCCCGGCGCGAACGCCTTGCGCCATGAACGGGGGCACGACACATGGATCGGCCTCCGGGGGTCCTGTTCGCGGAGCAAGCCTTTCAAAAACCATCGCGTGCGGAACGCCGGGTGAAAGCGGCGTGACCGTGGCGACTACGCTCGTGTGCTTTTTCACTTTTGCACGCGAGGCTGCGGATGCGTTCAGCGCATCCGGCGTTCCGCGCGCCCTCATTATGATGGCGCGAATGAGGAACACCTCAAGCGCGCACGGGCGCTGAGGAATGAAGACGACGACAGACGCGCCCGCGTCTCTAACAACAGGGACGATGGCGTGTGGCTAAATCCGTCGTCGTCCCGGCGAAGGCCGGGACCCATAACCACCGAACGTCATGATGAAGGAGAATGGCCGAACCATCCGAACTCAACATAAAATACAGGGAGTATGGGTCCCCGCTTTCGCGGGGACGACAAGTTCGTGTTTGCGCTGCGAGATCGATCGCGGCTGTGCGCGTCTGGAGAATGCGCTTGAGCGGTGCGGCGTTCTGGCGCAGGGTCGGGTGCCGGTATTCCCATCCCGTTGTCAGGATTCCCCACATGGCCAAGGCTGCTTCAAACTCACGACGCGCACTGACGAAACTCCCGACCGCGGCACCGAGCGGCCCCTGGTACACCATTCTTTATGTGCAGGTTCTGATCGCCATCGCCGTGGGTGTTCTGATCGGGCATTTTTATCCCGATACCGGCAAGGCGCTGAAGCCGCTCGGCGACGGCTTCATTTCTCTCATCAAGATGATGATCGCGCCGGTGATCTTCTGCACTGTCGTGCACGGCATTTCCTCGATGGGCGATCTCAAGCGCGTCGGCCGTGTCGGCCTCAAGGCGCTGCTTTATTTTGAAGTGGTCTCGACCATCGCGCTGATCGTCGGCCTTGTGGTCGGCGAAATCATTCAGCCCGGCAGCGGCTTCAACATCGATCCCGCCTCGCTCGACACCAAGGCGGTCGCGACTTACGTCACCAAGGCCAAGGAAGACGGCATCGTCGCGCATCTGATGGCGATCATTCCCAACAGCTTCATCGGCGCGCTCGCCAATGGCGATCTGTTGCAGGTGCTGCTGGTCTCGATCCTGTCGGGCTTCGCCATCGCCTATATGGGCCCGGTGGGAGAGCCGATCGCGCACGCCATCGACATGGCGGCGAAAGTGTTCTTCGGCGTGATCCGTATCATCGTGCGCGCGGCACCCATCGGTGCGTTCGGCGCGATGGCGTTTACGGTCGGCGCCTATGGTCTCGGCTCTTTGTGGAATCTGGCGGCCCTCATCGGCACGTTCTATCTCACCAGCATCCTGTTCGTGCTGTTCGTGCTCGGCGCGATTGCGCGCTTCTCAGGCTTCTCGATTTTGCGTTTCATCGGCTACATCAAGGACGAACTGCTGATCGTGCTCGGCACGTCGTCGTCCGAAACCGTGCTGCCGCAGATGATCGTGAAGATGGAGCGGCTCGGTGCATCGCGCGGCGTCGTCGGTCTTGTGATCCCGACCGGCTATAGCTTCAACCTCGACGGCACGAATATCTACATGACGCTGGCGACATTGTTTCTGGCGCAGGCGACCAACACGCATCTGACGATCTGGCAGGAACTGGGAATTCTGGGCGTTGCTATCGTCACCTCGAAAGGCGCGTCGGGCGTGACGGGTGCCGGCTTCATCACGCTCGCCGCGACGCTCGCCATCGTGCCGGATATTCCGATTGCTTCGCTCGCCATTCTCGTCGGCATCGACAAGTTCATGAGCGAATGCCGTGCGCTGACCAACCTGATCGGCAACGGCGTGGCGACGGTCGTGCTGTCACGCTGGGAAGGCGAGCTTGATAAGGACAAGCTGCACGAGGCGATGGCTCATCCGATCGAGCTTGGCGAGGAGATGGAGCGGGCGCCGGCGCGGTCTTAAAGCCCCGCCGCGAGGCGTCAGCTGAATTCGATCGTATCGCCGGGCGCGATACGGCCGGGCATCTTGTGAAACAGCTTCTGGTCGATCACCGATTTATTGACGTAGATCGGCAGCACGTCGTTGGCACGCATCAGGTTGCGGATCTCGAATCCGCCGTCGTCGCTGATCGTTTTCAATGACGCGACGATGCGGTTGACGCCCGCGCCGTCCGAGAACGGCATCAACAGGCGTTCGTAATCGACCTTGCGCCCGTACAGGTCGTCGACCTTGGAGATCGTATAGACCGGCAGCCGGCGCAGAATTGATTCGCGATAGATCGGCATCACGATCGGCGCGAGCTTGGGGCCGAGATATTCGTCGAGATACCGGCCCTTGCCGCGCGTGCCGTAGGCGTTCGACATCCGCGTGCCGTCGCTGTCGATCATGATGCGGCATTCCGGTTCGGCGTGTTCGATGCTGCAATAGACGATGTCGGGCAATTCCTCAGCCATCCGCTCCGGCTGATAGTCGTCGAACTTCGGCAGCCGTTCGTTCCTGGCGTAGAGACGCAGCCATGTATTGAGCAGGTCGCGCTGCTTGATGGATTTGACAACGGCGGGGCCCGCGCTCTCAAACGGCGCGTTGACGTCAAGTCCAGTTACGCCATCCGCGTTCATCGTCGTTGCCCCGGAAATGAAATTGCCAATGAAAAATGCCGCCGATGGTCGCTGGGGAAGTCGAAATTTTCGATGAACCGGGCGGGCGAAAGCAAAATACCCTTAATCCGCCGTTACCGGATCGAGCATCGACGATGGTCGAATGGCGCTCGGCGAGGTCAACCAAGCCGCTCGGCGACAAGCACTTTTTGCCGCACCGTCATAAATCGCTGCCCAGCTTTGCACCTTGCGCAGACCGGAGAATTCACTGCATAGTCGCCCCGGAGCTTGCCGGTCGTTGCGGATTTCCAAGGATTCGCAGCAGAACGAGCAGAGGGAAATTCGGCCACGGGCAATTTGCACGAAGGCCGATAGGGGAAAACGATTGTCCAACGAGTATATCCTTGAAACCCACGGGTTGACGAAGGAGTTCGCGGGCTTTGTTGCCGTCAGCGACGTCAATCTGAAGGTCAAACGCGGAACCATTCACGCGCTGATCGGCCCCAACGGTGCCGGCAAGACGACGTGCTTCAATCTGCTGACGAAATTTCTCAAGCCGTCCAGAGGCCAGATTCTCTACAACGGCAAGGACATCACGGCGCTTGCGCCGGCGGATGTGGCGCGGCTCGGGCTCGTCCGGTCGTTCCAGATTTCGGCGGTGTTTCCGCATCTGACCGCACTGGAAAATGTGCGCGTCGCACTCCAGCGCCAGCACGGCAGTTCGTTCGACTTCTGGCGCTCGAAATCGATCCTCAATCAGTACAACAAGCGCGCGCGAGAATTGCTCGACGATGTGGGCTTAAGCGAATTCGCGAAAACAACCGCTGTCGAGATGCCCTATGGGCGCAAGCGTGCGCTGGAAATCGCGACGACTTTGGCGCTCGATCCGGAAATGATGCTGCTCGACGAACCGATGGCCGGTATGGGCCATGAGGACATCGACAAGATCGCAGCCCTCATCAAGCGTATTTCGGCGAAATACACGATCCTCATGGTCGAACACAATCTCAGCGTGGTGTCGAACCTGTCCGACACCATCACGGTGCTGACGCGCGGTCGCGTGCTCGCGGAGGGGAACTACGCAACGCTGTCGAAGGACGAGCGTGTGAAGGAAGCCTATCTGGGAGCCGGCCATGAGTAACGCTCCGGTTCTTTCCGTCAAAAATCTTCAGGCGTGGTACGGCGAGTCCCACATTCTTCACGGCATCGATTTCGAGGTCCGTCAGGGCGAAGTCGTCACGCTGCTCGGCCGTAACGGCGCAGGTAAAACCTCCACGCTGAAATCGGTCATGGGCATCATGACCAAGCGCACCGGTACGATCGATTTCGAGGGCAAAGAAATTATCCGCATGTCGTCGGACAAGATCGCCCGGCTCGGCATTGCGTTCTGCCCCGAGGAGCGCGGAATCTTCGCAAGTCTCGACGTGAAGGAAAACCTTCTGCTGCCGCCGATCATCCGCAGCGGCGGCATGACGCTCGATCAGATTTTCGAGCTGTTTCCGAATCTGAAAGAACGCCTCGGCAGCCAGGGCACGAAACTCTCCGGCGGCGAACAGCAGATGCTGGCGATCGCACGCATTCTGCGCACCGGCGCGCGCTTCCTGATGCTCGACGAGCCGACCGAAGGTCTGGCGCCGGTCATCATCCAGCAAATCGGGCGGACGATCTCGCGCCTGAAGTCGGAAGGCTTCACCATTCTACTGGTCGAGCAGAACTTCCGCTTCGCGTCCACAGTCGCGGATCGCTACTACGTGGTCGAGCACGGCAAGATCATCGACGCATTCGCCAATTCGGAAATCCAGGCCAACATGGAAAAGCTGCACAACTATCTCGGCGTATAAGCAGCGACAAAAAGAAACTGCACAATAACTGACAACGCACAATCAATGACGATGAGAACAACGGTTACGGAGGGACTATGAAGAACAAGATTTCAGCACTGATGCTGGGCACCGCACTCGTGCTCGGCGCGGGCACCGGCGCATTCGCGCAGGACAAAGTCATCAAGATCGGCAACCTGACGGACATGTCGGGCCTCTACGCTGACGTGGGCGGAGCCGGATCGACCGTTGCCGCCCAGATGGCGATCGACGATTCGGGTCTTGCCGCGAAAGGCTGGAAGATCGACCTCGTTTCCGCCGATCACCAGAACAAGCCCGACGTCGGCACAACGACGGCGCGGCAATGGGCGGATGTCGAGAAGGTCGACGTCATCGTCGACGTTCTGAACTCCGGCGTGGCTCTCGCGGTCAAGAACGTTGTGACCGAGAAGAACATCATCATGATTAACTCGGGTGCCGCGTCATCCGCGCTGACGGATGCACAGTGTTCGCCGAACGTCATCCACTGGGTCTATGACACCTATATGCTGGCGAACAGCACCGGCACCGCGCTGGTGAAGGCCGGCGGCGACAGCTGGTTCTTCCTCACCGCCGACTACGCGTTCGGCGCTGCACTCGAAAAGGACACCACCGCAGCCGTGACCGCGGCCGGCGGCAAAATCCTCGGCGGCGTCAAGCATCCGCTGAACTCGTCGGACTTCTCCTCGTTCCTGCTTCAGGCGCAGGCGTCGAAGGCCAAGATCGTTGGCCTCGCGAACGCGGGCGGCGACACCACGAACTCGATCAAGCAGGCGGCCGAGTTCGGCATCGTCAAGGGCGGCCAGAAACTCGCGGGCCTCCTGATGTTTGTCAGCGACGTCAACTCGCTGGGCCTGAACGTCGCGCAGGGCCTGAACTTCACCGAGACGTTCTATTGGGACATGAACGACGGCACGCGCGCATTCTCCAAGCGGTTTGCGGAGAAGATGAAGAACAAGGCGATGCCGACGATGGTGCAGGCAGGCGTCTATTCGGGCCTCATCCACTACTTCAAGGCGCTTGAAGCAATGGGCGGCAATCCGCACGACGGCGCCAAGGTCGTCGCCAAGATGAAGGACATGAAGACGGACGATGCGCTGTTCGGCCCCGGTGAAATTCAGATCACCGGACGCAAGATCACGCCGGCCTATCTGTTTGAAGTGAAATCGCCGGCCGAATCCAAGGGCCCGTGGGATTACTACAAGCTGGTCGGCACGACGCCGGCAGACAAGGCGTTCCGTCCGCTCTCGGAAAGCACTTGCCCGCTTATCAAGAAGTAGTGACCGGCGCCCGGCGGCCTCGCGCCGCCGGGCTTCGTCTGGATACGATGCGCAAACGAGGCTGAGAGAACCGAACCAATGCAAGCCCTTTATGCCCAGCTCCTGGTCGGACTTATCAATGGCTCGTTTTACGCGCTGCTCAGTCTCGGGCTCGCCGTCATCTTCGGCATGCTCAACATCATCAATTTCGCGCACGGCGCGCTCTACATGGCGGGTGCGTTCGCGGCGTATTTTCTGCTGACGCTGGCGGGGCTGAACTATTGGTGGGCACTGATTCTTGCGCCGATCATCGTCGGCGGTGTTGGCGTGTTGCTCGAGCGAAGCATGCTGCAATGGCTGACCGGCCTCGATCACCTTTACGGTCTGCTGCTGACCTTCGGACTGGCGCTCGTCATTCAGGGCGTGTTCCAGAATTATTTCGGCTCGTCGGGACTGCCTTACGCCATTCCCGAAATCCTGCGGGGCGGTGTCGATGTCGGGTTCATGTATCTGCCGATCTATCGCGGCTGGGTCGTCATCTTCTCGCTCGTGGTCTGCCTTGCGACCTGGTTCCTGATCGAGAAAACCCGGCTCGGTGCCAATCTGCGCGCCGCGACCGAAAACCCGACGCTGGTGCGTGCCTTCGGCATCAACGTGCCGCGCATGATTACGCTCACCTACGGTCTCGGAGTAGGACTGGCGGCGCTGGCCGGCGTGTTGTCGGCCCCGATCAATCAGGTGCGTCCGCTGATGGGCGCGGACCTCATCATCGTGGTGTTCGCGGTGGTTGTGATCGGCGGTATGGGATCGATCATGGGGTCGATCATCACCGGCTTTACGCTCGGCGTGATCGAGGGCCTGACCAAATATTTCTATCCGGAAGCCTCCAACACCGTCGTCTTCGTGTTGATGGTGATTGTGCTGCTGGTGAAACCGACCGGACTGACAGGAAAGGCGGCATAACATGACGTCGATCACCGATAACGCAATTCCGGAATCCGGACGCTCCACTTCCGACGAGATGATCGCGTTCGTTCTGATGGCGGCGCTGCTGGCGATCGTGCCGCTGACCGGTCTCTATCCGTTCTTCGTGATGCAGGCGCTGTGCTTTGCGCTGTTTGCCTGTGCGTTCAATCTTCTGATCGGCTACGGTGGCCTGCTGTCGTTCGGCCATTCGATGTTCCTGGGCACGGCGGGCTATGCAGCGGCGCATGCAGCCAAGGTCTGGGAATTTTCGCCCGAGCTTTCGATTCTGTTCGGTGTGGCGGCCGCAGCCGGACTTGGCGTCGTCACCGGATTGGTCGCGATCCGCCGTCAGGGCATCTACTTCTCGATGATTACGCTGGCGCTGTCGCAGCTGATGTATTTCATCTATCTGCAAACCCCGTTCACGCATGGCGAGGACGGCATCCAGGGCATTCCGCAGGGCAAGATGTTCGGCGTGCTCGATCTGTCGAACACCGATACGCTCTATTACGTCGTGCTGGCCGTGTTCCTGTTCGGCTTCCTGCTGATCTACCGCACGATCAATTCGCCATTCGGTGAGGTTCTCAAATCGATCCGCGAGAATGAGCAACGCGCTATTTCGCTTGGTTATAAAGCCGATCAATACAAGCTGATGGCCTTCATTCTGTCCGGTACGCTGGCGGGGCTTGCGGGCGCGATGAAAGTCTTCGTCGCGCAGAATGCGTCGCTCACCGATGTGCACTGGACGATGTCGGGTGAAGTCGTGCTGATGACGCTGGTCGGCGGTCTCGGCACGGTGTTCGGGCCGGTGGTCGGCGCGTTTGTGATCGTGGCCATGCAGCAGTATCTCGCCGGCTTCGGCCAGTGGGTGACGGTCATTCAGGGCGCGATCTTCGTGATCTGCGTGCTGACGTTCCGCCGCGGCGTGATCGGCGAAATCGCCCATTACTTCAAGCGTTCGCTCTAAAGCCTGAGGGTCGGCCGCAATCGACAAACCGGTGGATACCGCCGGGTTTGGCGGGCCGGGCTATCCACACCGCTGAAAATCGGTTTATGACAGGCGCATGACAGTTCGATGTCACGCCGGAAGACACTCATGAATCGATGGTTTCGGGCAATCTTGCCCCGCGAGGAAAGGTTCTTCGACCTTTTTGCCCGCCATTCGCAGGCGGTCGTGCAGGGCGCGCAGGCGCTCGAAGGCATGCTTCGGGGCGGCGAGGAAGTCCCTGTCTACTGCCAGCGCGTCAATCAGTTCGAGAACGACGCCGACCAGATCACGCGCGAAGTGCTGACGGCCGTCCGCCGCACCTTCATTACGCCGTTCGACCGCGGCGACATCAAGAATCTCATCACGTCGATGGACGATGCTATCGACCAGATGCAGCAGACGGCGAAGGCCGTGATGATGTTCGAGGTACGCAGCTTCGAGCCGCCGATGCGCGAGATCGGCGCCATTCTCGTGCAATGCGCAAACCTCGTCGGCCGTGCCGTGCCGCTGATGCAGGCGATGGGCGAGAATGTCACGACGCTTACGAGCCTGACCGAGGAAATCACGCGGCTCGAAGGCCGGGTCGACGATCTCGACGACATCGGCATGAAGGAATTGTTCCTCAAGCATCGCGAGGGCAACGCGATGGATTTCATCGTCGGCGCCGAGATCTACAAGCATCTCGAAAAGGTCGCGGACCGCTTCGACGATGTCGCCAACGAGATCAACAGCATCGTGATCGAGCAGGTTTAAGGTCAGGAAAGAGCCGTGGACGCTTCGCTTGCCTTTCCGATGCTCGTTGGATTGATCGCGGTCGCGTTGCTGTTCGATTTCCTCAACGGTCTGCACGACGCGGCAAATTCCATCGCGACGATAGTTTCGACACGCGTGCTGCGGCCGCAATACGCGGTTGCTTGGGCGGCGTTCTTCAATTTCATCGCATTCGCCGTGTTCGGTCTGCACGTCGCACAAACCATCGGCACCGGCATCATCGATCCCGGCGTGATTGACGAGCAGGTGATTTTCGCAGCCCTGATCGGCGCCATTGTCTGGAATCTGATTACATGGGCGCTCGGCATGCCGTCGAGCAGTTCACACGCATTGATCGGTGGCTTGCTGGGCGCGGGTGTCTCAAAGGCGGGATTCCACGTCATGGTGTGGAGCGGCCTGTCGAAAACATTGCTTGCGATCGTGCTGTCGCCGTTCGTCGGCTTTGTGCTTGCGCTGATGCTCATGGCCATCGTGTCGTGGGCGGCCGTTCGTTCGACGCCGTTCGCGGTCGATCGCGCATTCCGCATTTTACAGTTTGCGTCGGCGTCGCTGTATTCGCTGGGCCACGGCGGCAACGACGCGCAAAAGACAATGGGCATCATCGCGGTGCTACTGTTTTCGCAGGGGCATCTGGGATCGGAATTCAGCGTGCCGTTCTGGGTCGTGCTGGCGTGTCAGGCAGCGATGGCGCTTGGCACTTTATTCGGCGGCTGGCGCATTGTCCGCACCATGGGCCTGCGCATCACCAAGCTGACGCCGATGCAGGGTTTTTGCGCGGAGACGGGCGGGGCGGCAACGCTGTTCATGGCGACATATCTCGGCGTGCCGGTGTCGACGACACACACGATCACGGGCGCCATTGTCGGTGTCGGCGCGGCGCGGCGCGTTTCGGCGGTGCGCTGGAACGTGGCAAGCTCCATTGTCGTGGCGTGGATTTTCACCATACCGGCATCTGCGGCGGTGGCGTCGATCACCTATTTCGCGGTGTCGTTTTTCACGCGATAAATCAGGTCACGACTTTCAGTCCCACGATCCCGGCGACGATCAACCCGATGCATCCGAGTCGAACGGCAGTTGCAGGATCGCCGAACAGTACGATTCCGAGGATTGCGGTGCCGACAGTTCCGATGCCGGTCCACACCGCATAGGCCGTCCCCACCGGCAACGTCTTGAGCGCAACGCCAAGCAGGACGATGCTGACCGTCATGCATATCAGCGTCAGAATCGAGGGGACGGCGCGCGTAAATCCTTCGGTATATTTGAGCCCGACGGCCCAGCCGATTTCCGTCAGTCCCGCAACGAACAAAATTGCCCACGCCATAGCGCACCTCGACAACAGGGCCGTCCCTGATTTGATGGATGAAGCGAGGCCGTCCTCGCGATAGCCAGTTGGACCGCGCCGGGATGAAATTCAAGGGCCGCGAGGCGCAAGCAACTCTTGATCCTGCCGCGTTTTGCTGTCACAGGCTCGGCCATGTCCGACACCGCAATATCCCTTGAGTCGCAGCGTTCGCCGCTGGCCAATGAGGTCGCGCGGCGCAGAACTTTTGCGATCATCTCCCATCCCGACGCCGGCAAGACGACGCTGACCGAAAAGCTGCTGCTGTTCGGCGGCGCGATCAATCTCGCGGGCCAAGTGAAGGCGAAGGGCGAACGCCGCAACACGCGCTCGGACTGGATGAAGATCGAGCGCGAGCGCGGCATCTCGGTCGTCACCTCCGTGATGACATTCGAGTTCGAGAATCTTGTCTTCAACCTGCTCGATACGCCGGGCCACGAAGACTTTTCCGAAGACACCTATCGCACGCTGACTGCTGTCGATTCCGCCGTGATGGTGATCGATGCGGCAAAAGGCATTGAGGCGCGCACGCGCAAATTGTTCGAGGTATGCCGGCTGCGCGATATTCCGATCATCACCTTCATCAACAAAATGGATCGCGAGAGCCGCGATCCGTTCGATCTGATGGATGAAATCGAAAAGACGCTGGCGCTCGATACGACGCCGATGACGTGGCCTGTCGGGCGCGGCCGCGATTTTCTCGGCACCTATGACATCGCAACCGGCGGCGTGCGGCTGCTCGAAGGGGGCGGCGCCAAGACAGGGCAGGCCGAGCAGATTGCAATCACCGATCTCGCGTCGCGCAGCGCCAATCTCGATGCTGCTGCGATCGAGGAAGAGCTCGCGCTGGTCTCGGAAGCGTGCAAGCCGTTCGAGCTTGCCGCGTTCCGCGAAGGGCATCTCACGCCGGTGTTCTTCGGTTCGGCGCTGCGTAATTTCGGCGTCGGCGATCTTTTGGAAGGGCTCGGCAAATACGCGCCGCCGCCACGCGCGCAGGAATCCGACAAGCGCAAGGTCGAGGCCGGCGAGCCGAAGATGAGCGCATTCGTCTTCAAGATTCAGGCGAACATGGATCCGAACCATCGCGATCGCATCGCGTTCGCGCGGCTGTGTTCGGGCAAGCTCGACCGCGGCATGAAGGCGAAGCTGGTACGAACCGGCAAGAACATGAGCCTGTCGTCGCCGCAGTTCTTCTTTGCGCAGGATCGCGCCATTGCGGATCAGGCTTTCGCGGGCGATGTGGTGGGCATTCCCAATCACGGCACGCTGCGGATCGGCGACACTCTGACGGAGGGCGAAGACATCACCTTCGTCGGTGTGCCGTCGTTCGCGCCGGAAATTCTGCGCCGTGTGCGGCTGACCGATGCGATGAAGGCGAAGAAGCTGAAGGAAGCCTTGCAGCAGATGTCGGAGGAGGGCGTAGTGCAGGTGTTTCGTCCGCGTGACGGCGCACCTGCGCTCGTCGGCGTTGTCGGATCGCTGCAACTGGACGTGCTGAAAGCGCGGCTCGATGCCGAATATCAGTTGCCGGTCGATTTCGAGGTCAGCGAGTTCCAGCTTGCGCGCTGGATTTCGGCGGACAATCCGAAAACGCTCGACGCGTTCATCGCCGCAAACGGTTCCGGCGTTGCCGACGACGTCGATGGCGATCCGGTGTTTCTGGCCAAGAACGAATTCTATCTTGGCTACACCAAGGAGCGCGCCGAAGGTATCGTGTTCTCGAACGTCAAGGACGTGAAAAAGCGCGCCTGAACCCGCTTGCAAAATCTCGCGGTGAAGCGAGACTGCGGTGGCAGGGTTGCATTATGCACATCAAACTTCAGTCGACCGTTGGCGATTTCGACGCGAGCTTCGTGAAGGCGTTGCGGAAGTTCGAGATCGTGATGGAAGCGCAGGGCCTCGACCCCTCCGTCTATGTAATTTCCAGGGACCGGCCGCAGTTCACCTCATTGCCGTTCTTCGTGCGGCCGGGCGGCGATGGTTACAACTATACGGTTTTCATCGACGGTGAATCGTTCACCGTCACCAAGGCCAGCGATCTCGCCTTCCTCGATCATTTCGAGCAGCTCTGCGCCGGCGCGATCTACGGAAAACCGGATGGCGGTTCGCTGTTCAGGACAATCGGTCAATTCTTCAGTCGGGTTCGGGCGTGGTTCGACGCGCCGCTCTACGAGAATCCGAAAAAGTAAGCGCCGCCGAACTAGTTGATCCTGATGTCGCTCTTCGCAATCACGCCGGACCAGAGCTTGATCTCGGCGTTCATCCGCGCCCGCAGTGCCTCGGGCGAGGACGGCGTCGGCTCCATCAATTGCGTTTCCAGCCGCGCACGCACGCTGGGTTTCGTCAGCGCATCGCGGACTTCGTCGTTGATCTGAGCGACGATCGATTGCGGTGTGCCGCCCGGCGCAATCAGCGCATTCCACGCGTCGGACTCCACATCGACGCCGCTCTCTTTCAGGGTCGGTACGCCGGGCAGAAAGCGCGAACGATTGGCGGTGGCGACCGCGAGGATTTTCAGTTTGCCTTCGGACAATTGAGGCGTCACGGCAATCGCGGGCAGACATGCCGCCTGCACGTCGCCGCGAATGACCGCCGTGATCGCGGCGGGTGAGCCGCCATAGGGAATGTGCGTCAGCTTCACGCCGGCCTTGATCGCAATCGCCTCCATCGTCAGATGCGACAGCGATCCCGCGCCGATCGAGCCGAACGCGATCTTGCTGGGATCCGACTTCGCAAGGGCGATGAAATCCGCAACCGAATTGACGCCGAGCGACGCGGGAACGACGAGCACACTCGGCAGCGACGTGAGCAGTGAAATCGGCGCGATGTCGGTTGCCGGATTATATGGAAGCTTCGAAAACAGAAGCGTGTTGATGGCGAGTGGCCCGCCAAGGCTGATGCCGAGCGTTGCGCCGTCGGGCAATGCCTTCGCGACCGCATCGGTGCCGATATTGCCGCCTGCACCGGGCTTGTTCTCGACAACGAAACTCGATCCGGGATGACGTTCCTGCAACTCGTCGGCGACGATCCGTCCCACCAGATCGGGCGTCGAACCCGCTGCGTAAGGCACGACGATTTTGACGATCTTCGGCGGCCAGTTCGGTGTCTGGGCATGGGTCGGGAAGATCAGGCTTGCGGATAACGCAAGCGAGGTGAGAAAGGCGGTTTTCATGCGATCTGGCGGCTTCTAAAGGAGAGAGACGATGAAGGCGGCATTGCCTGCGGCATGATAAAAATGATACCGGGGCAGGCATGCTTCGATCCTAGCCGGGACCGCGGGGCTACGAAAGCGGGGGGAGCGCATGGGCTTGCTCATCATGATTCTCGGGCTGGTGCTGTTTCTCGGCATCCACACCCTGACGACAATGCGCGGCGCGCGGGCGCGCGTCATCGCGCGGCTCGGCGAGGGCGGTTACAAAATTCTCTACACGGTGGTTTCGATTGCGGGCATTGCGCTGATCGCGTGGGGTTTCAGCCAGTATCGTCAGTATGAATGGACCAACGTCTGGCACCCGCCGATTTGGACGCGCCATCTCGCGCTGGGTCTGATGCTGCCAGCGGTCATTCTGGTCGTTGCGTCCTATATCCGGGGACGCATTTTCACCAGGCTCAAACATCCGATGCTGGCCGGCGTGAAGCTGTGGGCGCTTCTGCATCTCATTGCCAATGGCGATCTCGGCTCCATCATCCTGTTCGGCTCGATACTGGCCTGGGCGGTGTACGATCGCATTTCGCTCAAGCGCCGCAGCGATCCGGGCAGTCCGCCGATTCCGGTCGGTGGCGTGACCAACGATCTGATTGCGGTCGGCGTCGGCGTTGTGGTCTATGTCGCGCTGGTGTTTGCCTTCCATCCGCTGGTCATCGGCGTTCCCATCGTTGGAGTTTCCTGAATGTCGGTTCAATCCGCGATCAAGCGCAAGACCGCGCCGGATATTCTCGCGCGCAAGGGCGGCGATCCCGTCGTGATGCTGACCTCCTATCACGCTCATACGGCGCGGCTGGTCGACAAATATTGCGACATCATTCTGGTCGGCGATTCGCTCGGCAACGTCATGCACGGCTTCGAGACGACTGTTCCGGTGACGATGGAGATGATGATCCTGCAAGGCCACGCGGTGATGCGCGGCTCGCAGCAGTCGCTCGTCGTGGTGGATATGCCGTTCGGCTCCTACGAAGCCTCGAAAGAGCAGGCGTTTCACTCCGCCGCGCGCATCATGAAGGAAACGCTGTGCGGCGCTGTGAAGATGGAAGGCGGCGCGCGCATGGCGGAGACAATCGAGTTTCTCACCACGCGCGGCATTCCGGTGATGGGCCATGTCGGTCTTACGCCGCAATCGATCAACACGCTCGGTTCCTTCAAGGCGCAGGGCCGCACCGAAGCCGATTGGGGCCCGATTGAAAACGACGCGCGCGCGGTCGATCAGGCCGGCGCATTCTCGATGGTGGTGGAAGCCGTGGCCGAGCCGCTCGGCAAGCGCATCACGGAAATCGTGAAAGCGCCCACCATCGGCATCGGCGCGAGTGCGGCGTGCGACGGACAAGTGCTCGTGCTCGAAGACATGCTCGGCCTGTCGCCATGGGCGCCGAAATTCGTCAAGCGTTACGGCAATCTTGGACCGGGCATTGAAGCCGCCATTCAGGACTACGCGAAGGAAGTCCGCTCGCGCGCGTTTCCGGGGCCGGAACATGTCTATGGCATGAAGAAGACCTGACCGCGCGGCGGAATAGCCCGTGGGATTTTGCGCGCTGCCAAATTCCCTTAATTCAGTAACCCTTTGTTTCGGCTGGCTTTGCCTTGCGCCCGCCATACCGATAGGGTACCGCCGCGCCAGACCGGGGACGCGCCATGCGCGCCGGGTCGGCGGATTTTCCGATATTCGGCGGGGACTGACTTAAGTGTCTGAAATATTTGACGAAGTTGACGAGGAATTGCGCCGCGAGCAGGTCTCGAAGATCTGGGCGCGTTATCGGTTTCTCATCATCGGTGTTGCGTTGGTCATCATCGCAGGCGTCGGCGGCTGGCGCGGCTATCAGTATCTGGAAGCCAAGAAGGCGGCGGAGGCCGGGTCGGCATTCCAGGCAGCTGCGGCGCTCGCAGACGACAACAAGAGCGCCGAGGCCGAAGCCGCTTTCAACAAGCTCGCGACCGACGGCAGCGCGGGCTACCGCGCGCTGGCGCGTCTGCGTGCCGCAGGTGAAGTCGCCAAGCGCGACCCGAAGGAAGCCGTGAAACTCTACGACGCGATTGCAGCCGATGGCAGTGTCGCGGCACCCGAACAGGATCTCGCGCGCATCCGCGCCGCAGGCCTGTCGATGGAAACCGCCCCTTACGACGCGATACGCCAGCGTCTCGAACCCGCGACCGGTCCCGACCGCGCCTATCGTCACACCGCGCGCGAATTGCTTGCGCTGTCGGCGTGGCGTGCGAACGATGCAGTCGCCGCGCGGCAATGGCTCGATATGATCGGCAACGATCCGCTGACGCCGTCGAGCATGCGAAGCCGTGCAGAGGCTTTGCAGGCGCTGCTGCCGCCGGCGGCGAAGAGCTGATTTGAATTCCGGATCGGGATCGATGCGAATTGGCCAACGATTGATTGCTGCAACCGTGCTCGCCGCGCTGTCATGCGCGCTTGCGGCTTGCGGGACCAATGGCAGTTTCGATCCGACCGACGTGCTCGATATGATCGACACGAAAAAGAAACTTCCCGGCGAACGCAAGCCGGTGTTTCCGAACGGCGTTCCGGGCGTCGAGCAGGGCGTGCCGAAAGAACTTTACAAGGGCGCGCAGCAACAGCAGCAGGACCAGCCGCCGGTCGTAGAGGCTGCACCTTTGCCGGAGCAGAAATCCAAGAAGGGGGCCGCTGCCCATGTTCGCCCTTCGGTCGCACCGTCCACAGACCAGCCGACGGCTGCGCCCGAAGCGGAGCAGGACAGCGGTCCCGCATCCGACGACAATGTCGCGGCAGCGCCTCCCGCGCCGCCAATGAAGAAGCCGAAGCGCCGCAGCATCACCGCGCCCGATGCGGACACGCAGCCTCCTCAGCAGACGCAATCCAAATCTTCAGCACAGCCTGCGCCTCTGCAGCAATCGGCCAATCCATTCCCGGCGCCATTGCCGAGCGGTGGATTCCAGCGTTAGGCGAGGCGCACTCCACGCGTCCGCAAGGTCATTCTACTGTTCTTGACTTGATCCCATGAAAGGGCGAACGGATCGATCATGCCCTTCACCATCGCCATCATCGGCCGTCCCAACGTCGGAAAATCGACGCTGTTCAACCGTCTCGTCGGGCAGAAGCTTGCACTCGTCGACGATCAGCCGGGAGTCACGCGCGACCGCCGCGAGGGCAACGGAAAGCTCGGCGATCTTGAATTCACGCTGATCGACACGGCGGGCCTCGACAAGGGGGAGCGCGGCTCCTTGACGGCGCGCATGCAGGAGCAGACCGAAGTCGCAATTGCCGCCGCCGATGCGCTGATGTTCGTGTTCGATGCGCGCGCCGGATTGACTCCCTCGGATCGTGAGTTCGCCGATTTTGCCCGCCGTGCCAACAAGCCGGTGGTGCTGATTGCCAACAAGAGCGAAGGGAAATACGGCGAAGACGGCGCGATGGAATCCTACGCCCTGGGGCTCGGTCAGCCGATCCCGATTTCTGCCGAGCACGGCGAAGGCCTGAGCGATCTCTACGATGCGTTGCGCGCATTGATGCCGGAGCCGGTCGCCCATGACGATTTCGATAGCGATACAGAAGACGACGAATTCGGCGATGTTGCGCTGACGGACGAAGAACTCGCCAGGCGGCCCATTCGCGTTGCTGTTCTCGGCCGCCCCAATGCCGGAAAGTCCACGCTAATCAATTTTTTGCTCGGCGAGGACCGGTTGCTGACCAGCCCCGAAGCCGGGACGACGCGCGATTCCATCGCGGTCGACGTGACGTGGAAAGGCCGCGGCTTTCGCCTGTTCGATACGGCCGGATTGCGCCGCCGCTCGCGGATCGAGGACAAGCTCGAAAAATTGTCGGTGTCCGACGCGTTGCGTGCCGTTCGTTTCGCCGAAGTCGTCGTGCTGATGATGGATGCGCAGACAAAATTCGAGGAACAGGATTTACGTCTGGCGGATCTGGTCGAGCGCGAAGGCCGCGCCATCGTGATTGCCGTCAACAAATGGGATTTGATGGACCGCGCGCCGAGCCAGATCGGCAAGTTGCGCGAGGAGGCCGATCATCTGTTGCCGCAGGTCAAGGGCGCGCCGGTGGTTGCTGTCTCCGGCCTGATGGGCGAGGGCATCGACCGGCTGATGACTGCAATTCAGGACGCCTATGCGGTGTGGAATCGCCGTGTTTCGACCAGCCAGCTCAATCGTTGGTTCGAGCAGGCGGTGACGGCGAATCCGCCGCCGGCCAAATCCGGCGCGCGGATGAAACTGAACTATGCAACGCAGGTAAAGGCGCGTCCGCCGAGCTTCGTGATGTTCTGCACGCGCGCAGGCTCGGTTCCGGAATCCTATCTGCGCTATCTCATCAACAGTATCCGCAACTATTTCGATCTGCCCGGAACGCCGATCCGGATCACGCTGCGCGAGAAGGAAAATCCCTTCAGGCACAAACGCAATCCGGAAGCGCACAAGCGCAAGCGGCCGTCCTGATCAGTTCGACCGGGTCCAGGTCGTCGATTTGCAGATCACGCCGCCCATCGCGCAGCCCTGGGTGGTGAGCGTTCCGCCCGACAGCGACATTTTGCCCGAATAGTTATTTCCATCCTCGGGATTGAAGGCAGAGCCTTTCCAGGCATCGGCACCATCCGGCTTCATATCGAAGAACACACGCTGGCCGATCTTGCTTTTGGTTTCGACGTCGGGCTTGAGCCAGACGATCGTGCCGCAAAGCGCACCGCCGCCGCAGGGCGCGAATTTCACTTTCGAGGCGCCGGTATCGCGCAGCCAGACGCCACTGGCGTCGGCGGCAACCGCAGCCGTTGCAGCGAACGCCATTCCTGCCGCGGCAATCGTGAACAAAATTTTGGATGTCATTAGGAGGCTCCCGGATGCGCGGCGTCATTGGTGTCCGCTTGCGCAAATGGAACGTGCTTGTGGAGCGGTGTCAATGCGCGGTGCCGATTGTCCGCGCGACCCTGCGCCGCAGCTCTTACGCCGAGGGCGGGCGAAAGCTCATCAGCGATTTTGTCCGATAATCGTAAAGTTTGCCGGTCTCGGCCCAAAGCGGATCGCACAATGGAACAATGTATTCGGCGGCGTTCTCCGGCGTATCGAGCGTCATCGGATCTTCGCCCGGCATCACGATCGCCCGCATGCGTGTGCGGATCGGACCGGGGCTGAACAGATTGACGCGGATCGGCGTGTTCTGAGTCTCATGCGCCCAGACGCGCACGAGCGCATCGAGCGCGGCCTTCGATGCTGCGTATGGCCCCATATAGGCGGTGGCCTTGCTGGCGATTCCTGAGGTGATGAACACCGCGCGTCCGGCGTCGGACTTTTGCAGCAGCGGTTCCATGCAACGGATGAGCTGGAAATTGGCGTTGACGTTGATCGCCATCACGCTGTCCCAGAATTTCGGATCGGTGTGGCCGAGCGGCGAGGACGTGCCCGCCATCCCGGCATTGCCCACGAGAATATCGAGTTTGCCGTGCCTCTCATTGAGCGCCGCGCCAAGCCGCGCGATGCCGTCCATGTCGGTGAGATCGAGAGGCACCAAAGTGGCGCTGCCGCCCTCTGCGCGGATCGCGTCGTCGAGTTCTTCAAGCCCGCCCTGGGTGCGGGCTACCGCGATGACATGCGCGCCGGCCTTGGCGAGCGTAAGAGCCGTTGCGTAGCCGATGCCGCGCGACGCGCCGGTGACGAGAGCGATGCGGGAGTGGAGGGGGCGGGACATGCTTTACTGTTTCCTCATCCTGAGGAGCGTTGCGGAGCAACGCGTCTCGAAGGATGGGACCTCATGGTTCGAGACGCGCGTTCCGCGCTCCTCACCATGAGGGCGGCCTCACGTCAAGGTTGGACTCAGCTCGCCTCCGCCAGCAGCGACAATTGCCGGGGCTGCGGCTCGACCTGATTGCGGTCGGTGAGATTGGTCGGATAGGCGCCGGTGAAACAATGATCGGCGAATTTCGGATGGGCGGGATCGCGGCCCGGTTCACCCATCGCGCGGTACATGCCGTCGATCGAGAGAAATGCCAGCGAATCCGCGCCGATGATGTCGCGCATCTCCTCGATGGAGTGGGTTGCGGCGAGAAGTCCGCCGCGGTCCGGCAGATCGATGCCGTAATAGTCGGGGTTAATGATCGGCGGCGAGGCGAGGCGGAAGTGAACTTCCTTTGCGCCCGCGTCGCGCATCATGCGGACGATTTTCTTCGAGGTGGTGCCGCGCACCAGCGAGTCGTCGATCAGGATAATGCGCTTGCCTTCGATGGCGGCGCGGTTGGGCGCGTGCTTCATGCGAACGCCAAGTTCGCGCACGCTTTGCGTCGGCTGAATGAAGGTGCGCCCGACATAGTGATTGCGGATGATGCCGAGTTCGAACGGCACTCCGGAGAACTGGCTGTAGCCGACCGCAGCGGGCACGCCGGAATCCGGCACCGGAACGACGACATCGACATCGGCGTGGCTTTCACGCGCCAGCTGCGCGCCGAACGCCTTGCGAACCTCATAGACCGAGCGTCCGCCGACGATGGAGTCGGGACGCGCGAAATAGATGTATTCAAAGATGCAGGGGCGCGGCGGCTGCGGCGGGAACGGCTTGTGAATTTCGGTCTCGATCACGTCGCCTTTGTAATCGAACACGATGACTTCGCCGGGTTCGATGTCGCGGATGTATTTCGCGCCGATAATGTCGAGCGCACAGGTCTCCGACGCCAAAATCGGGCAACCGTCGAGTTCGCCGTAAACCAAGGGGCGAATGCCGAGCGGATCGCGCGCGCCGATCAGCTTCTTGTTGGTCAGCGAGACCAGCGCGTAAGCACCTTCGAGCGCGCGCAGGGCTTCGATGTAACGTTCGATGAAGCGGCCGCGCTTGGATCGCGCGACCAGATGCAGAATGACCTCGGTGTCGGTGGTCGATTGCATCATCGCGCCGTCGTGAACGAGCGCGCGGCGCAGCGTCAGTCCGTTGGTAAGGTTGCCGTTATGACCGACGGCGAAACCGCCGGCATTCAATTCGGCGAACAGCGGCTGCACGTTGCGAAGGATTGTTTCGCCGGTGGTGGAATAGCGGACATGGCCGACGGCGGAATTGCCGGGGAGACGGCCGATCACGTCAGCGCGCGAGAACGTGTCGCCGACGAGGCCGAGGCGGCGCTCGGAGTGAAAACGGTGGCCGTCGAAAGAGACAATGCCGGCGGCTTCCTGGCCGCGATGCTGAAGCGCATGAAGGCCAAGGGCCGTAATGGCAGCGGCGTCGGGGTGGCCAAAAATGCCGAACACGCCGCACTCTTCGCGCAGCGTGTCACCGTTCATGTCCAGGTCGAGTTCTCGGTCCAGATCGTAGCCGGAGTCGGGCGGTCGATGGTTGAGGTCAACAGAAGGTTTCATGTGGTCCACCACGCCTCTATTGCTCACGGGGTCAGCGCCCCGCCGCTCTGCTCTCGATCAGTTGTTTGAGCCCATCGCGCGAAGCCTTGGGGTATCCGCCCTCATTGCCACCGATTGACCCGGTGGTGCGCAACTCCGGAGAAGCGTCAGTCTGCTCCTCGTCGGTGCCTTTCTTCTTGAACCTCTTCAAGATGGTGTTCTCAGGGTCATCCGGCAAGAGCGACATCAGCCAATCGCCGGTTCCCTGAAGCACCGCCTTCGACTTCGCACTACGCACCCAATCGGGCTGTTGTTTGTCCGTGACGAGCCAGGCGAAAAACAAAAACGCAACCACCATGATGAGGAGACCGCGCGCGAGGCCGAACAGGAAACCCAGCGTGCGATCCAGCGCGCCGATGCGCGAATCCAGGATCATGTCGGAGATGCGGACCGTGACGATCGAAACCAGAATAAGCGTGACGATGAAAATTCCGGCCACGACCGCGAGCGTGGCGGCGGTGTCGTTGGCGATATAGGTTTTCGCGGTCGGAACCAGCTTCTGATAGGCATAAAGCGTGGTCAGGGCGGCGGCACCCCAGGCGGCGATCGACAGGATTTCGCGCATGAAGCCGCGGATCATCGCCAGCAGGCCAGACAACAGCATCACGGCAAGGACGATAATGTCGAGAAGCGTTATCGGCATCGGTCTGTCTGGTCCGCCTGTTGCTCAAAACCACGAATCGGCGCGGCTGCTTGCCCTTTAGGTGAGGGCCATATCGCACGTCCCGCAAGGCCAGAAAACCCGTAAATCCGTTTGCAGAGTCAACGAAGGGTTGTCCCTGTGGATTCGACATTCATGGGCCTTGGACGCGCGCGTTATCTAGCCCGCAGAAGGTGCCGCGTCAGCCCTCCCGGCGGACCAATTTCGGCGTCAGCGGGGCTTTTTCGCCCGTTGTGGCTTTTCGCCCGAAGTTTTGTCCATTGGCGGCAATATCGGCAACAAGCGAGGTGAGCGAGCCTACCGAGGTCAGCGACAGGCCGGCATCGCCACCCACATCTCCGCGCGCCGTTTCGGGCAGGACGGCGCGGGCAAATCCCAGCTTTGCGGCTTCCTTCAGGCGCGCAGATGTTTGCGCCACCGGGCGCACGGCACCGGACAATGAGATTTCGCCGAAATAGACCGCGTCCACCGGCAGCGGCGCATTGACGAGCGAGGAAACGAGAGCGGCGGCGGCGGCCATATCGGCTGCGGGCTCATTGATGCGAAGGCCGCCGGCGACATTGAGATAAACATCATGGCCGCCGAGCTTGACGCCGCAATGGGCCTCCAGCACGGCAAGCACCATCGACAGCCGCGACGGATCCCAGCCGACCACCGCGCGGCGCGGGGTGCCGAGCGATGTCGGCGCGACAAGCGCCTGCAATTCGACGAGCACGGGACGCGTGCCCTCGATGCCGGCGAACACGGCGGTGCCCGGCGATCCGAGATCGCGCTCGGACAAAAACAATTCGGACGGATTGGAGACTTCGCGAAGACCCAAACCAGTCATCTCGAACACGCCGATCTCATCAGTCGGCCCGAAGCGGTTTTTCACCGCGCGCAGCACGCGAAACTGCTGCGAGCCTTCGCCCTCGAACGACAGCACCGCATCGACCATGTGCTCGACGACGCGAGGCCCGGCGATCTGGCCGTCCTTGGTGACATGACCGACGAGAATGAGAGCTGCCCCGCTTCGCTTTGCGAAGCGAATGAGTGCCTGAGCGGACGCGCGAACCTGTGTGACGGTGCCCGGCGCGGACTCGACTGTGTCGGTCCACATTGTCTGGATGGAGTCGATGACGACGAGGCGAGGAGGCGCACCCTCCGACAGCGTCGCGATAATGTCCTCGACGGATGTTTCGGCGGCGAGTTGGACTGCCGCGTCGGAAAGGCCCAGACGTTCGGCGCGCAGCCGCACCTGTCCGATGGCCTCTTCGCCAGAGATGTAAACTGCGCGATGCCCTGCGCGCGCCATGAGACTGGTTGCTTGCGTGAGCAGCGTCGATTTGCCGATGCCGGGATCGCCCGCCATCAAAATCACCGAGCCGCGCACCAGTCCGCCGCCGGTGACGCGGTCGAGTTCGGCCACGCCGGACGGCAGACGGGGTGCGTCTTCCGATGCGCCCGTCAGCGTTTCGAGTTTAATGAGGCGGCCCTTGCGTTTGGCGCGCAGATTGACCGGAACGGAGGCCGCGTCGGAGCCTTCCTCAGAGAGCGAATTCCATTCGTTGCAGGCCTCGCACTTGCCCTGCCACTTGTTATAGGCGGCTCCGCAATTCTGGCAGACGAATGAAAGAACGGCAGCGCGCGCCATTTTGATAAGCCCCGCAGGCCAAAAGCCCCAGAATCCAGCCCGAAATCTGTTCTATATTTGTTCTCTATTTTCGGGCAAAAGTCAAGGCCAATCCGGGCCTTCCACAGCCGCTACTCAGCAGCGCCCTTGTAGATGCGCGCGTAACGATGACCGAGGCTGGTCAGCGCCTCGTAGCCGATGGTCCCAAAATGATGCGCGAGTTCGTCGATGGAGATGCCATCTCCGATCAGCGTGACCATGCCGCCGCGCTTGATCGCATTCGGCGGCAGATCGGTAATGTCGATCGCCATCAGGTCCATCGAAATGCGCCCCGCAATCGGGCATCGTTGCCCGGCAACGATCGCTTCGGCGCTGCGCGATCCGTCGCTGCCGCCCGCCGCCCGGAAATATCCGTCGGCATAACCGGCAGCCGCAATGGCAAGACGCGTCGGCCGGCGCGCGGTCCAGATCCCGCCATAGCCGACGGTCTGGCCTTGTTCGACTTTGCGAATTTGCGCGACGCGGACTTTCAGTTCGACCACCGCATGCATCGGCGTGTCGGCTTCCGGCGTCGGATTGACGCCGTAAAGTGCAGCACCCGGCCTCACCATGTCGAAATGGAATTGCGATCCGAGAAAAATTCCCGACGAGTTCGACAGCGACGCGGGAACGCCGGCGAACTGGGAGGCGATCTCACGAAACGCGCCGACCTGACGGCCGTTTGAAGTCTCATTCAGCAATTCCGCGCTGATGAGGTGGCTCATCACCAGCGAAATTCCGTGCTCGCCGCGCCGGATACGCGGAAGAAGACTCTGCGCCTCGGCCATCGCAAAGCCGAGACGGTTCATGCCGGTGTCGATGTGGATGGCGCAATCGCCGCGCCAGCCGCTCTGCAAGCGATAGACGTCCCACTCGGCGAGTTCGCCGGGATCGCCGATCACCGGCCGGCAATCGATTTTCACGAAGGCATCGCCGGTGCCGGAGAAAAATCCGTCGAGCACGTAGATGACCGAGTTCGGCGCTGCTTCGCGCGCGGCCTTCGCTTCATCCAAAGTTGCGACGAAGAACGTCTTGCAGCCGGCTTTCACCAGCGCCTTCGTCACCGGCGTCAGGCCGCAACCGTAGGCATCGGCCTTCACGACGGCCGCGCACTCCGCAGGCACGGCGGCGCTGTCGAGCTTGGCCCAGTTCGCCGCCAGAGCTTCGAGATCGATGGTGAGAACGCCGGTCGCAGCCGCAAGAGCCGCGGCATCGTCGGGGTTCGCCATCGGGGCGCTGTCGGCGGTCATGGTTTTGGGATCGGAAACGCGGTTCATGGGTCAACAAATGCGGCAAATACCGTCGGAATTTGGCCCGTCTTAGCACAAACGGCGCGGCGTAAAGGGCAGATTTAGCGTCGGGCTGGTACAGACTCGGCGTCCGCTAAATTGGAAAACCGAGTAAATTGTCCGTCGAAATGAACCTCGACCGTTCCGGTAGGTCCATGCCGCTGCTTTGAGATAATGATTTCCGCTTTGCCTTCGGCATTGTTTAGATCGCGCTGCCAAGCAGCGTATGCTTCCGCCTTTTTTGAATCGTCAGACCCACCACCCCCTGGCTTAGGTGGCTCTTTCCCTTTCAAATAGTATTCCTCGCGATAGACGAACAATACTACATCGGCGTCCTGTTCGATCGATCCCGATTCACGTAGGTCGGATAACTGAGGACGTTTGTCGTCACGGCTTTCGACTTGACGTGACAACTGCGACAAAGCGACCACAGGAACATCAAGCTCTTTCGCGAGAGCTTTAAGGCCCGTGGTTATCTCAGTCACTTCTTGTACGCGGTTGTCCGAACGGCGACCCGAACCTTGGAGTAGTTGAATGTAATCGACGACTAGCAAGTCGAGTCCACGCTGTCGCTTTAAGCGACGAGCGCGTGCTGCAAGCTGGGAAATCGAAAGCCCTCCGGATTCATCAATATAAAACGGCAGATTCTCCATTTCTGTAGATGCGGCGGCTATGACGTCAAATTGCGTGGGCGAAATCTCGCCGCGTCGCATCGCAGACGAAGAGATTTCCGTTTGCTCAGAAATTATTCGCGTAGCAAGTTGTTCGGCCGACATTTCGAGCGAGAAAAAACCGACAATCCCGCCTTTCGCGGCAACAAGAGTGCCATCTGTTTTATGCTCGGGAACGTAATTGCTAGCCACATTGAAGGCGATGTTTGTCGCTAAGGCCGTCTTGCCCATGCCGGGACGTCCCGCTAGCACGATGAGGTCAGATTTTTGCAGACCGCCCATATCGTGGTCTAGCTTGTCGAGACCCGTGGCAAGTCCAGAAAGTTTGCCATCGCGTTTATAAGCATTTGCAGTCATCTCGACGGCGCGCGCTGCTGCGCGCTTAAACTCAGCGAACCCCTTTCCAAATTTGTCCGCTTCAGCGAGTGCGTAAAGCTGGCGTTCGATTTCCTCAATTTGCTGCTGCGGATTGAAATCGACTGGCGTGTCAAAAGCGACGTTGACCATCTCGGTGCCGATACCGATAAGATTGCGGCGTTTTGAGAGGTCTTGAATAGTCCGTCCGTAGTCTAACGCATTGATAATCGTCGTTGCTTCAGCAGCTAGCCGGGCAACGTACTGCTTGACAGTCATCCCGCTGATTTCGGTTTCTGCGGGCAAAAAGGTCATAAGGGTTCTAGGATCCGCTAATTTTCCCGCGCGGATAAGATCGCTAGCCTTCTGATAGATGTCCTTATGCGCTGTTTCGAAAAAATGGTCGGCCTCTAAGAAGTCCGATACGCGATAGAACGCGTCGTTATTGATTAGGATCGCGCCGAGAAGCGCCTGTTCCGCCTCGATATTATGCGGCGCGCTGCGAAACGCAGGCGTTCCGCCTTCGGGCGCAAGTTTGACGATGTTCGAATCGAGGTTTGCCATGAATGTTCAATGGTCTTTTATTCGGACGAAAGCAGGGCGGACTGGCACTCGATACGGGCGATTACCTAATACTCTGCGAGTCGCGAATGAAAGTCGTAAACGGACTGTCCCCGCCAATTCACAAGCCGAAAAGAAAAATTCAAGAAACGCTTGATTCCCAGCGTCTCTTGAGACTCGGCAGCGGCCATTGGAAAGGTTGAATTATTCGCCCGCAAGCCGCAGCGGCGGACCTTTCGATGCCTCGTCCGAGCGCAGCCGGGCTTCCTCGCGGCCGAGGTAATCGCGTGTGATCGGGACCACGTTCTGCTTCTTGCTCAGCTGAAACTGGAAAACCATCATGTTCTGGTAGCGGAAGCTCATCTCCGAACAGGCCAGATAGAATTCCCACATTCGCACGAAATGCTCGTCGTACAGCTTTGCCGCTTCCTCGCGGCGCGCCAGAAAGCGTTCGCGCCAGGCTTTCAGCGTCTTGGCATAATGAAGCCGCAGAATTTCGACGTCATCGACCAGCAGGCCTGCGCGTTCGATTGCAGGCAACACTTCCGACAGCGCCGGGATGTAGCCGCCGGGGAAAATGTATTTAGCGATCCACGGGTTGGTGATGCCGGGCCCCTCCGAGCGGCCGATGGCATGCAGCACCATCACGCCGTTGTCGGCGAGCACCTCGGCGCAATGGCTGAAATAGGCGTCGTAGAAGTCGACGCCGACATGCTCGAACATGCCGACCGAAACGATGCGGTCGAAAGGACCGGGAACGGTGCGATAGTCCTGCATCAGAAATGTCGCGCGCGCGCTCAACCCCATTTCGCCAGCGCGGGCGTTGGCGACGCCAAGCTGTTCCTTCGATAGCGTCACGCCAGTAACCTGCGCGCCCGCAACGCCAGCCAGATACAGACCCAGTCCGCCCCAGCCGCAGCCGATGTCGAGCACGCGATGATCCGGCTTGACGAGAAGTTTCGCGGCGATGTGACGCTTCTTGGCGAGTTGCGCGTCGTCGAGCGAGGTATCGGGCGTCTCGAAATACGCGCAGCTATATTGCATGTCCGAATCGAGGAAGAGGCGATAGAGCCGCCCGTCGAGATCGTAGTGGCGCGCGACGTTGCGCTTGGCACGAAATTGCGAATTGAACTGCTGGAGATGACGGCCGAGATAGCGGACCCACCACAATAGCCTGCCCCATCGCGGCAGCATATCGGGCTGGCCCATTGCAATGGCCAAAAGATCGGCGATGGAGCCTCGCTCCATGACGAAACTGCCGTTGGTGTAGATTTCGCCAAACGCCAGTTCAGGATCGAGAAGGAGGTGAAGTTCGGATGCGCGACTGCAAAATCGGGCACTCACCGGCTCTCCCGTACCGTCACCGCAAATGAATTGGGTACCGGTGGAGGTCGTAAACGTCACTGAGCCTTTGCGAATGAACTGGCTCAGAAAAAACCGCAGCAAACGGTTCATCGGAGTGGTCCGGACGACATAACCTTAAGAACGCGTGTCGGATCAATGCGTTCCGTCGGCTCTCAAAAGGCATCCCAGAACTTCGATAATCTATGATCGGTCTGTTTCCATGCCAATGGCCCGAAAAGCCGCAGCATAAAAATTCTTCCATGCCCGCTATTTCGCCTCACGCAGATGAGAAGCCTAAGGCCTTCCATTCGCGGCATAATCGGCTAAAGGTGACGGACGATTGGCTGCCGGTTCGCGCCCGGTTCGCGGGGCGGCCTCATATCTGGAGAATTTGGAATGCTGAGCCGAGCGCTCATTTTGGCGGCGGTGACTTCTATGCTTTGCGGCATCGGCACCGCAGGCGCAGTCGAAAACCTCGAAGCCGGCAAACCGCCCTCGGCCATCTTCTCCTCAACATGTTCGCTCTGCCACAAAAGTCCGCGCGGACTTTTGAAAACGGTAGCGCCCGGTTCTCTGCCGGGATTTCTACGCCAGCACTACACGACCAGCACCGACATGGCCGGCGCAATGTCGGCCTACGTGCTCTCGAACGGTGCTGCCAACGCGGCCTTGCCCGGCGGCAATCTGACAAAGCAGGGCGAGGAATCAAAGAGCGCACCGAAACCTGACACTGCCTCGCGCGAAGGCACGAAGGACGGGACCAAGGACGGCACGAAAAGCCGCAAGCCGGTTCGTGAGGCGTCACGTCCGGATGCCGACGGTCTCGAAAGCGTTCCGACCAATCCTGAATCGGCGGCGGAAGACAACAAGCCGGCCGATGCATCCAAGCAGGGCGCGAAACAGAAGGGTGCCAAAGGCAAGCCGCCGAAGCCTGAAGTTGCGGTCGCGCCTCCGCGAGAGGAAATCGTGCGCCCCGATCCTGTGCCGGCAGTGACGCCAGCGCCGCAGGGCAACGAAACGCCCGCCGCTCCACAGGGGCCGAAGTCCGTTGCCGAATTGCCGACCGGACCGCTCACGATCGACCTCGGCACACCGGCACCTTCCACCGTGACGACCGAACCCGCAGGTCCGCCGCGCGTGCCGATCTCGCAGTAGTTCATCTTTTGGAATCGAAAAGCCCGGCGAAAACGCCGGGCTTTTTTTGTTCGCGCAAGATCTGCGTTGCGATCCTACTTCTCTTCCACGGCGGCGGGCGTTTCTTCCGCGCGCTGGGCCGCCTGATTGTCGAGCGCCTCCGGATCGAAGAACTCGCCGGCGGCTGCGATGGCTTCGGCCGCCGCGTCCTGATCTTCCTTGCGGGTGTTGACGTCTTCGCCGCGGTTGATGCGCTCGGCTTCTGCCTCAGAACGCGCAACAGTCGCGGTCACATGGATTTCGACTTCGGGATGCACAGCGATGTGAATGTGGTGCTTGCCGATGGTCTTGATCGGCGCGTCGAGCAGAACCTGCTGGCGGTTGAGCGCAACGCCGTCCTTCTCCAGCGCCGCCATGATGTCGCGCACCGACACCGAGCCGTAAAGCTGGCCGGATTCCGACGCCTGACGAATGACGATAACGTTGCGGCCTTCGATCTTCTCGGCAACCTTCGTGGCTTCGCCCTTGGCCTGAATGTTCTTGGCCTGGAGTTCAGCCTTCATGCCGTCGTACTTGGCGCGGTTCTCTTCGGTGGCGCGGAGCGCCTTGTTGCGCTTGAGAAGGAAGTTACGCGCGTAACCGTCCTTCACTTTGACGACGTCGCCCATCTGGCCGAGTTTGCCGACGCGCTCCAAAAGAATGACTTCCATGTGACTTCTCCGTTTAAGTGTAAGTGGATGTTGAGGTGAAAATTGAGAACTATGTCGGTGCGGGCGGTCCCCGGCGCAGCCAGTAGTTCTGACGAATTCCGAAAATTGCATCGGCGAGGCCGAGGCTGACGACGCCGATCAGCGGCCAGCCGATGAAAATGGTCGCGGCATAAATCGAGCCGAGGACGAAGCCGCGCCCCGAGAACGCCTGCAACACTGTGTGCAGCGTGGCAAAGCCGGTCATCGCATACACCATCATGAGCGCAGAGGAGACGATCTGCGCCGCGACGGCCACGATGCCGCCGACAAAACACAGCGCGATGGCAACAGCGAGTGCGGCAAGCGCGATCTTTGGAAGCGTCGTCGTGCGCAGATCGGGCCAGGGCCTTTTCAGCCGGCCCGATGTCCTGGTGATTTTGGCTGCAAGCCAGAGATTGAGCGTGAGTGTGACGATCGCAATGATGGTCGCGGCCCCCGGCGCGATCGAAACCAGAATGTCGAGCACGCGCTCACGGTCGCCCTGCGGCGCATCCGACATACGGCCGCCCATCACGATCTGAAGTCCGCGGCGCAGCCCTGCGCTGATCGAGGTCTCGTCGCTGCCGAGCGTCAGCAGCGCGCAGAACGTCGTGATCGAAGCGAACACCGTCGTCCAAAGAAGAATGCGTCCGACCGGATACCAGTCGAGCGCGGGCGCCATTCCGGCAAGCTGCGGATCGTTGGACACCGGACGCGCAAGCAAGGCGAGATGGCCGAGCCACCATGCGGGCAGGGCGACGGTGAGCGCGAACGCGGCGGCGTAGGCAACGCCGAACATTGCGAGCAGTCCGCCGCAGGCGAAAACACCCGCGATCAGCGCAACGACCGAACCCCATCCCAATGCTGCGACCATCAGGGGCAACGGCGCAAGATAGAACAGCAGCAATGACGCAAGCGCGCCCGAGACGATGGACGCGAACATCATCGCCGACGCAAGTCCGGCTGCGATTGCAACGAGAATCGATGTCATCATCAGCTGTCCCGCCCCCTTCGAGCGGTTAGAGGCGTCTGCCCCAACCATCGGCGACCGGACGACCCGGAAGCCTTATGAGAAAGCGGATCGGCGGATGAACCGCCGACCCGAAACGATCTTAGCGAATAACGTAAGGCAACAGACCGAGAAAGCGCGACCGCTTGATGGCGCGGGCGAGTTCACGCTGCTTGAGAGCGGACACGGCGGTGATCCGGCTCGGTACGATCTTGCCGCGCTCGGACACGTAACGCATCAGCAGCTTGGAATCCTTGTAGTCGATCTTCGGCGCGTTCGGACCCGTGAACGGGCAGGTCTTGCGGCGGCGGAAGAACGGACGGCGTGCACCAGCGTCTGCCATGATCTTACTCCTCCACCGATGCTGCGGCGTCGTCTTCGCGCGGACGGCGCGGACCACGATCGCCACGGAAACCGCCGCCTTCACGGCCGCCGCCGAAACCGCCATCGCGGTCGCCGCGGAAGCCGCCGCCGCGCTCGTCACGATCGCGGTCGGACTTGCGCATCATCGCCGACGGGCCTTCTTCAAGCTCATCGACGCGCACGGTGAGATAACGGATGACGTCTTCGCTGATGCGCTCCTGTCGCTCGATCTCGGCGACCACAGCGGACGGGCCGTCGATGTTCAGCATCATGAAATGTGCTTTGCGATTCTTGTGCATGCGGTAGGTGAGCGAGCGCACGCCCCAGTTTTCGGTCTTCGTGACCTTGCCGCCGAGACCTTCGATCACGCCGGTGATCTGCGTGGTGAATTCTTCGACCTGCTGGGCGCTCGCATCCTGACGCGCGAGAAATACATGCTCGTATAGAGGCATGGGTGTCCTTTCCAGTGTTGGCGCGGGTCCTGGCGGCAAGCCCTTCGAGACCTTCGGAAAGGACCTCGATATTGCTCAGAAGGCGGGAACACGGGACGTCGGACCGACTGGTCCTGTCGCATCAACCGAATGAGTTGTTGAGACCGTCCGTTCAGCTCCCGGCCGGGACCTACGGATGGGCGCTTTATAGGGATTTTGAGCCTTGGCGCAAGGCAAAATGGGCCAAAAATGCCCCTTATTTCGGGTGCCTCGGCCATTGGCCCGGTCGGTCTTTGGCTGAGTGGCCCGCTGACCCAATGGGCCAATACGCGCCGCCCCCCAGCTTGACTTGTCGGCCACTGGAAGCGACTTAAACGCCTCATTTTGGAGGCTTCCATGACCGCAGCATTCACGTTTCCCGGACAGGGCTCGCAGGCCGTCGGCATGGGCAAGGCGCTGGCCGACCAGTTCCCCGCCGCCAGGGCTGTGTTCGACGAGGTGGACGCGGCGCTCGGCCAGAAGCTGACCGCGATCATCTGGGACGGCCCGGCCGAGACGTTGCAACTCACCGAAAACGCGCAGCCGGCGCTGATGGCTGTGTCCATTGCAACGCTGCGCGTATTGGAAACAGAAGCTGGCGTCGATGTTGCGCGCGATGCGGCCTTCGTCGCGGGCCATTCGCTCGGCGAATATTCGGCTCTTGCGGCGGCGGGAAGTTTTTCGATTAGCGACACCGCCAAACTTCTCCGCACGCGCGGATTGGCGATGCAGAAGGCCGTGCCGGTTGGTGTCGGTGCGATGGCGGCGTTGCTCGGTCTCGATTATGAGGCAGCGGTTGCCGTCGCCAACGAAGCCGCGCAGGGACAGGTCTGTCAGGCTGCCAACGACAATGGCGGCGGGCAGGTCGTCGTCTCCGGCGACAAGGCTGCCGTCGAGCGCGCGCTTGAGATCGCAAAAACCAAGGGTGCGAAACGCGCGATGCTGCTGCCGGTCTCCGCGCCGTTCCATTGCCGCCTGATGCAGCCTGCCGCCGATGTGATGGCGCAGGCGCTCGCCGGCGTTACTATCAACAAGCCCAAGGCTCCGTTGGTCTCGAACGTGCTGGCGTCCGCGATCACCGACCCGGATGAAATCCGCAAGCGTCTTGTCGAACAGGTGACGGGCACGGTGCGCTGGCGCGAAAGCGTGTCGTACATGGCGTCGAAAGGCGTCACACACTTTCTCGAAATTGGCGCAGGCAAGGTGCTGTCGGGTCTGGTCAAGCGCATCGCCGACGGCGCGGTGGGCGTCTCGGTCGGTGGGCCGGGCGACATCGAAGCTGCGAAGGCGGCGATCGCTGCGGCGAAGAGCTGAGATTTGCCCGTCATTGCGAGCGAAGCGAAGCAATCCGGAAGACATCAAAAATGGATTGCTTCGTCGCATTCGCTCCTCGCAATGACGATTATTTCTCATGATCCGATTTGTCTGTGAGCCGCGCTTTCACTCCTCGCAATCAACGCCAGATCGCTTTCATCTTTGAGATCGACGCCAGTCAGTCCGCGCCCGAGCGCGGCGCGAACGAGCCACGCCAGTTTGAACGCGGCGGCATCGTAACTCAGCCCTTCGGGCCGCACATTGGAAATGCAGTTGCGATCGGCATCGCTGCGCGACTTGAACGGCGCATGTGTGATGTAGATGCCAAGACTGTCCGGCGAGCTCAATCCCGGACGTTCGCCGATCAACATGATCGAGAGTTTCACCTTCAATAGTTCGGCGATCTCGTCGCCCAACGCCACGCGTGCCTGCGTGGCGATCACGACCGGCGCGTTTTTCAACTCGTTCGCGAGATGCTTTTTCAGTGCGGCGAGCAAGGGTGCGGCGTGGCGCTCGATTGCGAGTGACGATAATCCGTCGCCGATCACGATGCAGATGTCATTTTGTACGAACGGCGCAGCGCGCAATTTCGCAATATCGTCAGGCGCAATGACGCGACCCAGATCGGGCCGCCGCAGATAGATCGCGCGATCCCGCGCGCGACTCTGAATATGCGCGGTCGTCCAGCCCTGTGCTTTCAATTCGCTGTCGAGCTTTTCAACATCGAGTGCGGCGTGGATCGCATCGCGCGCCATCGCGTGCGCCCAGCCGAATTTCAGAACTTCGTCGGTCGGCATGCCCGAACCGGCGCGCCCTAGTGCAAGCCGCGCAGGCGTGATCTCGCGCCACTCGGTCCACGGACTTTTCGTGACGTTGTCGTTTGTCATGCGACCAGCGATTTCAGCGACGACAATCCGCCGAGCAACGCGTTGGGCGAGGGCGGTTTGAGGCGTCCGCTTGCATCCGTGATCTGCATGCGTTGCAGCCATGCCTCGAATTCCGGCGCGCGCTTCAATCCCATCGTTTCGCGCAAAAACAGCGCGTCGTGAAACGACGTACTTTGATAATTGAGCATCACGTCGTCCGCGCCCGGCACGCCCATGATGAAGTTGACGCCGGCCGCACCAAGCAGCACGAGCAGCGTGTCCATGTCGTCCTGATCGGCTTCGGCGTGATTGGTGTAGCAAATGTCGCAACCGATCGGCACGCCGAGCAGCTTGCCGCAGAAATGATCTTCCAGTCCGGCGCGGATAATCTGCTTGCCGTCATAGAGATATTCGGGGCCGATGAATCCGACGACCGTATTCACGAGCAAAGGCTTGTAGCGCCGCGCCAGCGCATAGGCGCGCGCCTCGACGGTCTGCTGATCGACACCGAAGTTCGCGTCGGCCGACAGCGCGCTGCCCTGACCGGTCTCGAAATACATGACGTTGTCGCCGACCGTGCCGCGCTTCAGCGACAAGGCGGCTTCCCGTGCTTCGTCGAGCAATTCAGGTGTGACGCCAAACGAGCGGTTGGTTTTCTCCGTGCCGCCGATGGACTGAAACACGAGATCGACCGGCGTTTTGTTCTCGATCAGCTTGAGCGTGCTGGTGACATGGGTCAGCACGCAACTCTGCGTTGGAATTTCAAAACGCTGGATCATTTCGTCCAGCACGCGCGCCAGCCGGTCGAGCACCGGCATGCTGTCGGACGCCGGATTGACGCCGATCACGGCATCGCCCGAACCCATCAGCAGTCCGTCCAGAGTGGAGGCGGCGATACCGCGCAGATCGTCGGTGGGATGATTGGGTTGCAGCCGCACCGACAATTGTCCCTCAAGCCCGATGGTGTCGCGGAAGCGCGTGACGGCGCGGCACTTGCGCGCAATCGCAATCAGATCCTGATTGCGCGAAATCTTGGAGACGGCTGCCGCCATCTCAGGCGTCAGTCCAGGTGCCAGCACGGTCAATGCATCGGTCGTCGCATGTTCCGACAGCAACCAGTCGCGAAATCCGCCGACGGTCAGATGTGACACGGGTGCAAATGCATTCGCGTCATGGCTGTCGATAATCAGCCGCGTGATGTTGTCGTCCTCATAGGGGATGAGTGCTTCGGTCAAAAACCGCTTGAGCGGCACATCGGCGAGCACATAGCGTGCGGCCATTCTTTCCTGAGACGACGATGCTGCAATTCCCGCAAGAACGTCACCGGAGCGGGCGGGGCTGGCGAATGCCATCACCTGCTTGAGGTCGTCGAATACGAATGACCGGGATTCGATGGTGGTGCGATAGCGCATCGGCACTCATTCTCGGAGCGGATCGTCGATGCAAAACATACCATTGAACCCCTTCCATTGAGTGCTTAATCATTGACGAACCGCATTTTTGTGCGGCAAACGACGGCTCTGAATTGCCGCACCATGCTTGGGGGACACCATGTTCGATTTGACCGGTAAAACGGCGCTCGTGACGGGCGCGACGGGTGGCATCGGCAATGCGATCGCCAAGGCGCTGCACGCGCAGGGCGCGACCGTGTCGATTTCCGGTACGCGGCGCGACGTGCTCGATGCGCTCGCAGGCGAGATGAAAGAGCGCGTGCATGTCCTGCCGTGCAATCTGTCGAACGCAGAAGAGGTCGAAGCACTGGTCCCCGCAGCCGAGAAGGCGATGGGTCAGGTCGATATTCTGGTCGCAAACGCAGGCATCACGCGCGACAATCTGTTCGTTCAGCTGCGCGACGAAGACTGGAACGACGTCATCAACGTCAATCTCACGGCGACGTTTCGCCTGTCGCGCGCTGCGGTGAAATTGATGATGCGCAAGCGATTCGGCCGGATCATCGCGATCACGTCGGTCGTCGGCGTTACGGGAAATGCGGGGCAGGGCAACTACGCTGCGTCCAAGGCCGGACTGATCGGCATGATGAAATCGGTCGGCGCCGAATATGCCCGCCGCAACGTGACGGCGAACTGCATTGCGCCCGGATTTATCGCGACACCCATGACGGACGCGCTCAATGAAAAGCAGCGCGAAGCGGTTTTGGGCAAGGTGCCTGCGGGCCGCCTCGGGACACCGGAGGACATCGCGGCGGCAGCCGTCTACCTCGCCTCCAATGAGGCCGCCTACGTCACCGGACAGACGATTCACGTCAACGGCGGAATGGCAATGATCTGAGGCTGTTACCGGCCGATTTCAGCGCGTTTTGCGAGGGAATTCGGGTTCCTCCGGCGTGTGGCCAAGGCCGGGGAAGTGTGTTAACCGAACGGCTTGGGGGCTCGGTAACATCGCCATTGCAGGATCATCAAACCCTGTATATTGCCGTGGCTTGGCCCGCCGCCGTTTCCGGTATTTTGCCCGCATGGGACGCGAAACGGACGGCACGAATTCAGGCGGCAACACACTACGATGACTCGCAGTCGGGTTTAGTGGAACAAGCACGAGGTTGGAAACGATGAGTGAGATTGGCGAGCGAGTTAAGAAGATCGTGGTTGAGCATCTGGGTGTCGAACCGGAGAAGGTCGTCGATTCGGCGAGCTTCATCGACGATCTCGGAGCCGACAGTCTCGATACGGTCGAGCTCGTGATGGCCTTTGAAGAAGAATTCGGCTGCGAAATTCCGGACGACGCCGCTGAGACGATTCTCACGGTCGGCGACGCCACCAAGTTTCTCGAGAAAAACGCAAAAAGCTGACGCTTGCGCGGCACGTTTTGAAAAACGGCGGGTTGTAATCGAACGACCCGCCGTCTTTCTGTCTGTAGCCGCCGGGACATCCATTCACTTCGCAAGTTGAGGACCAAGATGAGACGGGTCGTCGTCACGGGGCTGGGCATGGTGTCGCCGCTGGCCAATGGCGTTGAGCCGACCTGGAAGCGCATACTCAACGGCGAGAGCGGTGCGAAGAGAATCGATGCGTTCGATGCTTCAGACCTGACCTGTCAGATCGCCTGCATGGTTCCGCGCGGCGACGGCACCAACGGCACCTTCAATCCCGACGAGTGGATGGAGCCGAAGGAGCAGCGCAAGGTCGACGACTTCATCATTTTCGCGATGGCAGCAGCCGAGCAGGCGCTCAACGACGCGAACTGGCACCCCAGCACCGAGGAAGAACGCTGCGCCACCGGCACGATGATCGGCTCCGGCATCGGCGGCATCGAGGGCATCGGCGAGGCTGCCGTCATTCTGAAAGAACGCGGGCCGCGCAAGCTGTCGCCGTTCTTTATTCCCGGACGTCTCATCAATCTCGCCTCGGGCTACGTCTCCATCAAGCATGGCCTGAAAGGTCCGAACCACGCAGTGGTCACGGCCTGTTCGACCGGCGCACATGCCATCGGCGATGCCAGCCGTCTCATCGCATTCGGCGATGCGGACGTGATGGTTGCGGGAGGCGCAGAATCGGCGGTCAATCGGCTGGCGATGGGCGGCTTCTGCGCGCTGCGCGCGATGGCGACCAAGTATAATGACAATCCGACGATCGCGTCGCGGCCCTACGACAAGGACCGCGACGGTTTCGTGATGGGCGAGGGCGCAGGCGTCGTGATCCTCGAAGAGTACGAGCACGCCAGGAAGCGCGGCGCTAAGATCTATGCCGAAGTGGTCGGCTACGGTCTGACCGGCGACGCCTATCACATCACCGCGCCCGCCGAGGACGGCGACGGCGCCTATCGCTGCATGCAGATGGCGATGAAGCGTGCAGGCGTGACGGCATCCGACATCGACTACATCAATGCGCACGGCACCTCGACACCGCTCGGCGACGAGATCGAGCTTGGCGCGGCACAGCGCCTGCTCGGAAATGCGGCATCGAAAGTGTCGATGTCGTCCACCAAGTCATCGACCGGTCATCTGCTCGGTGCAGCGGGCGCGATCGAGGCGATTTTCTGTGTCCTTGCGATTCGCGATAACATCGCGCCGCCGACGATCAATCTTGACAATCCGTCGGTTGAGACCGCCATCGACCTCGTGCCGAACAAGGCGCGGCCGCGCGAGATCAATGTGGCGCTGTCGAATTCATTCGGATTCGGTGGAACCAACGCGTCGCTGGTGGTGCGGCGTCTTGCAAGCTGATAATTGAAATCCGGCTTCACCGTTTTGCCGGATTCGGCCATAATTTTTGACTTCGGCGAGCATAAGACGTCGGTTCAAAGGGCAATACGAAGAGGCCGACGGCCTTTGGGAATTTAGGTTGTATCGATGAGTCAGAGACCGCCGATTTCGCCACGCAGCCCGCGCGCGGCGCTTGAACCGGAGCAGGTGCCACGACCGCCGCTGCGCTCGGAGCGTGCGCGCAGTCCGCTTGTCATGATCGGCAATGCCATCATGACCTTTCTCATCATTTCGATGATCGTGACCGGCGGCATCTTCTTCTACGGCAAGAAGGTCATCGAGGAACGCGGCCCGCTCACCGAGGATAAGGTCGTCAACATTCCGCCACGCGCGGGCATGACCGACATCGATGACATTCTTCTGCGCAATGGCGTCATCATTGCGGATCGCTGGACGTTCATCGGCGCGGTCGTCGCGCTGAACGCGCGGCAAGGTCTCAAGTCGGGCGAATATCTGTTCCAGAAAAACGCCTCGCTGCGCGATGTCATCAACACCATCGTCGAAGGCAAGGTCGTTCAGCACTCGATCACGATTCCCGAAGGGTTGACCTCCGAGCAGATCGTGGCGCGCCTTCAGGACAACGACATTTTCAACGGTTCGCTGAAGGAGCAGCCGCGCGAAGGCACGCTCTTGCCGGACACCTATAAGTTTCCGCGCGGGACGCCACGCGATCAGGTGATTGCACGCATGCAGGCCGCGCAGAAAAAGGTGCTAGCCGAAATCTGGGAACGCCGCAGCCCCGACGTGCCGGTTCGCTCGCCCGACCAGCTCGTGACGCTCGCGTCCATCGTCGAGAAAGAAACCGGCCGTGCCGACGAGCGCAGCCGCGTTGCCGCCGTCTACGTCAATCGCCTGAAGCAGAATATGCGGCTGCAATCGGATCCGACGATCATCTACGGTCTCGTCGGTGGTCGCGGCACGCTCGGCCGTCCGATCAAGCGCAGCGAAATTACCCAGCCTTCGCCTTACAACACATATGTCGTCAACGGACTGCCGCCGGGACCGATTGCCAATCCCGGCCGTGCATCGCTCGAGGCGACCGCCAATCCGGCACGCACACGCGATCTCTACTTCGTGGCCGACGGTACCGGCGGTCACACATTCAGTGAGAACTACGATAACCACCAGAAGGCTGTCGCGAAATTGCGCGCGATCGAGAAGGCGGCGCAGGACGACAAGGTCGAAGACGACGACTCGACTTCGGCCCCTGCCGCTGTTGCGCCGACGCCTCCGCCGATGACGGTGAAACCCGTTCCAGCTAAACCCGCTGCTCCGAAACCTTCGGCTGCGCCTGCAACCGCACCCGCCACCGCGCCCAAATCTGCCGGTCCGAAAGCTGCGGCGTCGACGTCCACGGTCGCATCCGCGCCGGTTGCGCTCGATCCGGCGTCCGCTGCCGCGCGCAAGAAATCGGCTGCGGCCAAGCGTGGCCCCGCGGCAAATGCGGCGCCGGCAGTGACCGCCGAGCCCGAAGAGGAAGAAGAGCAGCCCGTGCAGCCGTCGTCGCGCTAGCGGCGGATACGTCCTGCGTCTTGCGCGATTTCCTGATTTGTCGGACAAGCTGAAGCGCATTCATAGGATGCGATTCACACCGGAGAACGTGCCGAATGGCGCTGTCCAGCATGACCGGCTTCTCGCGCCATCATGGCACCAGCGGACCTTACGCGTTCGAGTGGGAGTTGAAGTCGGTCAACGCCAAGGGCTTCGACTTCCGCATGCGCCTGCCGGCGGGATGGGACGACATCGAGACCGCCGCGCGCAAACGCGCAACCGAATTGCTCTCGCGCGGCACCGTCTATGCCAACCTCAACGTCAAGCGCAGCGGCGCAGCACAGACCGTCCGCATCAACGACGATGTGCTCGCATCGATCGTGAAAGCGGCAGACGAGATTTCAAAGAAGACGGGCGCCGCGCCGCCGAGCGTCGATGGCCTTCTTGCGATGAAGGGCGTCATCGACGTCATCGAGCCGGAAAGCGACGAGGCGGAATTGCAGGCGGCAAAAGTGGCCGTGGCTGCTTCCTTCGAGCAGGCGCTGCAAAGCCTGATCGGCATGCGCAAGCGCGAGGGCATTGCCCTCGGCGAAATCTTGCTTCAGCGCATGAATGACATCGAGCGCCTTGCGAAAAAGGCTGAAACCGCGCCGGGCCGAAAACCAGAGGCCATCAAAGCGCGTCTCGCAGAACAGATCGCGGCATTGCTTGAAACATCCGACCGCTTCGATCCGGATCGCCTCAGCCAGGAAGCCGTGATGATCGCTGCCAAGGCCGACATTCGCGAGGAACTGGATCGCATCGCATCCCATGTCGCGCAGACGCGCGAGCTTCTCGCCAAGGGCGGCGCAGTGGGGCGGCGGCTCGATTTTCTTGCGCAGGAATTCAACCGCGAGGTCAACACCACCTGCTCGAAGTCGAACGATGTGGAATTGACCAACACCGGCCTTGAAATGAAGAACGCGGTCGAACAGTTTCGCGAACAGGTTCAGAATCTGGAATAAACCATGGCTTCAAGCGGCAGCACCAGGGACGGCGAACGGCGCGGACTGATGTTCGTGCTGTCGTCTCCGTCCGGCGCGGGCAAGACGACGCTGTCGCGCATGCTGCTGGAAAAGATGCCCGGCATGAGACTGTCTGTTTCTGTCACGACGCGCGCGAAGCGTCCGGGCGAGGTTGATGGAAAAGATTATCATTTCATCGACAAGACGAAATTCGACGCGATGTCGAAAAACGGCGAGCTGTTGGAATTCGCGACCGTGTTCGATCATCACTACGGCACGCCGCGCAAGCCCGTCGAAGACGCGCTTGCAAGCGGTGAGGACGTTCTCTTCGATATTGATTGGCAGGGCACGCAGCAATTGCGCGAAAAGGCGCGCGACGATGTCGTCAGTGTCTTTATATTGCCGCCGTCCGCCGCCGATCTCGAAAAGCGCCTTCATACCCGCGCGCAGGATTCGGACACGGTGATCGCGGGGCGCATGAGCCGCGCCAGCCACGAACTCAGCCATTGGGCCGAATACGATTATGTCGTGACCAACAGCGAGATCGATTCCGCTTATGCGGAAGTCGCGACCATTCTGAAAGCCGAGCGCCTCAAGCGCGAGCGCCAGACGGGTCTCTCGGCCTTCGTCCGCGATTTGCAGAAACAGCTGGCGAAGTGACGCGCGCCGCTTCCGGGTAACGCAGCGCCCGCAACAGATCCTCGATATCCTGTTCGGCCCGCGCCCGCAGCGAAGGATCGTGAACGCGTCCGCGCGCATAGACCGGCGGCAACTCGGCTTCGTCCACCGATTGCCAGATCGCGCGGCGCTGCACGGGGCGAGGGCGCGGCTTGATATGCGATGCGATGAGGCGGCCGAAAATCGCAGCCAATGCAATCGCGGCAGTGAGGATGCCGAGCGCCATGCGGAACATGTCCGGTTCGTCGTCGGCAGTCGTCGCGGGCGGAGCTGTCGTTGCCGCCTGCTGCGGGATCGGCTTTTGAATCGCTGCGGGTTGCGAACGCACGGGAGCAGGCGGGGGTGCCGACGCGGATGACTGCGAAGACGTGTCGGCCGTGTCCGCCTGCGCTGTCCGTGCCGGGGATTGCGGTTCGATCCAGCGGTCGGCCAGCGACCAGTGGTTCGGCTGAGGCAGGGTTTCGCTCGGCGGCGGTGACATCTGCTGACCGAGCGGCGGCATCGTGGTGAACGGCACCGACACATCTTTCGTCACTTCCGCCCGCGCATTGGCGACGGCGGGCTCGAGCTGTTCGCTGTTTCGCTTCGGTGCAGGCTTTTCCGGCGGCGATTGTTCGGATGGTTCGCTTGTTGCAGTTTCCCGAGCCGCGCGTTTTCCTTCGTCGCCGAGATACCAGCAATGCCGTTTGGATGGACGCTCGATCCGATAGTACCAGTGCTTGCCCTGCGGCGTTTCGCCCTTCGGTCCTGAAAGACATTCGCCGGTGGCCGCGAATGCCGGCGAAAGGTCGCCGAAGATCGCGACTAGTCCGCAAACAACAAGTGCCGATGCAAGTCCCCATTGATTGCCGCGCATCGTCCCCTCCGAAGTTACGCATCACAAAAGACTTCGAGCGTATGTCTTCGGAGAGAAATCGGGTCGCAATGGGCCGCGAATCCGGAATGCTTAAGGTTTAATTCGGGCGGCCACAATTGCCCAAAGCGAATGCTGCACGCGGGCGCTCTGCCTTATTTCGTATTCTCAATTCGTGAGCATGATGCGGCCGACAACTTTTCCGGCGCGCAATTGCTCGATCCACTTCTGCGCATCCTTCATCGGCTCTTCCTTCATCGGCGTCGGCTTGATCTTGCCGGCGCGCGCCAGCGTCATCAGTTCCTTCGCTTCGGCCAATGTGCCGGTCATGAATCCTTCAATCGTCATACGCTTGTAGATCCATTGCACCATCGGCAGCGAGAATTGTCCGCCCATCAGTCCCGACACCACGATCTTGCCGCCGCGCGCCAGCACCGAAACCGCGAATGCCATCGATTTTTCGCTGCCCGCGAAATCGACGATGCAGTCGAAACCGCCCTCGGTCTCTTTAATAATGCGCTTGGCGACATCGGCTTCGGACGGATCGTAGGCGAACGACGCGCCATTCTTGAGGGCCGCGTCGCGCGCGGAGGCGCTCAGGTCGGCGACCGAAATCTTCTGCCTGAACATCGCGGGCGCAATCGACAGGCCCATCATGCCGACGCCGCCGAGGCCGATCAGCAGGATGTTGCGCTGACGCGACAGCCCGGCGAGACGCTTCAGCGCGCCGTAGGCGGTGATGCCGGAGCACATCAATGTCGCCGCCATATCGATGGGCAGCGGATCGTAGTCGAGGAGATACTTCGCGTCGGGCACAAGCGTGTGCGTGGCGAAGCCGCCGTCGATCGATACGCCCATGAAGCGATTTTTAGCGCAGAGATTTTCGTCGCCGTTCTGGCAATCACGGCAGACGCCGCACCCGATCCACGGAAACACGGCCTTCTTCTTGCCGATCAGCTCCTTCGGCGCGTCCGGGCCGACTTCCTCGACGACGCCCGCGATTTCATGGCCGAGCGTGAAAGGCAGGGTCATGCCGCGCGTGGTGTCGAGCTTTTTGCCGCCGCCGATGTCGGCGTAGCCGTCCTGAATGTGCAGATCCGAATGGCACAGTCCGCAGCGTTCGACGCGCAACAGAACTTCGGCACCTTTGGGCTTCGGCGTATCGACGATGGTTTCGCAGAGCGGAGCATCGAACTTGACGAGAGACTGACGAACCATCTGGGCCATTGCGTTTCCTCAACTGAATTCGGATCGGGTTTTTGCCGACGTTATATCCGTCAATTTGCGCGCCATGGCAACAAAGCCGGATACGGAGACGGTCTCGGCGCGGCGTGTCGGTTCGACGCCTGCGGCCTCTGCCAAAGCGGCCGGATCGACGCCGAGCGCCTTCAGGCTCTGGCGCAGCATCTTGCGGCGCTGCCCGAAGGCGGCTGCGGCGACCTTTTCCAGCGCACGGCGGTCGCAGGGCGCAGGTCTGTCGCGCGGGATCAGGCGCACGACGGATGACGTGACTTTGGGCGGCGGCACGAAGGCCGACGGAGAAATATCGAACAGGATTTTCGTCTCCGCCCGCCAGTTCGACAGCACGCCAAGACGCCCATAGGCATCGTCATCCTCGCGCGCAACAATGCGCTCGGCGACTTCGCGCTGAAACATCAGCACCATTGTCTCGTACCACGGCGGCCACGGCTCAACGGAGAGCCAGCCGATCAGAAGTGCGGTGGCAACATTGTAGGGCAGGTTGGCGACGATCTTGGCGCGCTCGCCGTTGAGCAACGGTCGCGGATCGAATGTGGTCGCATCGGCGTTGACGATGTCAAGACGTCCCGGATAACGCTGCGCGATCTCTTCGAGCGCCGGAATGGCACGTTCGTCGCGCTCGATGGCGATCACGCGCTTTGCGCCGAGCGCAAGCAGCGCGCGCGTCAATCCGCCAGGACCGGGACCGACTTCGATCACCGTCGCATTTTCCAGCGGCCCCGCCGCACGCGCGATGCGGGTCGTGAGATTGAGGTCGAGCAGAAAATTCTGGCCGAGCGATTTGCGCGCCGACAATTGGTGCCGGGCGATCACATCGCGAAGCGGCGGCAGATCGTCGATGGCGCTCATGCCTTAGCGGCGGCCATGCGCGCGGCGAGCTTGATCGCTGCGATGAGGCTTGATGGATTTGCCTTCCCAGTCGCTGCGATGTCGAAAGCTGTGCCGTGATCCGGCGACGTGCGGATGAACGGCAGTCCCAGCGTGACGTTGACGCCGTCATCGAACGCAATAGTCTTGATCGGGATCAGCGCCTGATCGTGATACATGCAGATCGCGCAGTCGTAGGTTTTTCGCGCGCGCTCATGAAACATGGTATCGGCAGGCAAGGGGCCGCGCACGTCGATGTTTTCGGCGCGCAGTTTGGCAATGGCAGGCGCGACGATGGCCTGATCCTCTTTGCCAAGGGACCCGTCCTCGCCGGCGTGCGGATTGAGCCCGGAAACTGCGATGCGCGGATTGGCGATTCCAAATCGCGATTTCAGATCGGCAACCACGACGCGCGCGGTTTTTACGATGAGGTCGCTGGAGAGATTTGCGATGGCGTCGCGCAGCGACAGGTGAATCGTCACCGGCACCACTGCAAGCGATGGCGACCACAGCATCATCACCGGCATCGGCGTCTTGCCGCCTTCGCTTGCGAGTTCGGCGAGAAATTCGGTGTGGCCGGGATGTGCGAAGCCAGATCGATACAGCACGCTCTTGGCAATCGGATTGGTGACGACGGCGCTGGCGCGGCCCGCGACGACATCGGCCACGCCTTGTCTGATCGATGCGATGGCCGCAGTCGCGCTGCTGGCGTCGGGTTTGCCGGGCTGCGCGGTCACGCTCAGTCCAAGGGGAACGACGGGCAGGGTGTCCGCGAATTTGCCGGCGGTGCCCGCAGCATCCGCCTCGGCAAAAGAGACGCCAGCCTTGAGCGCCTTCGCCCGCGCTTTCATGAATGCGATGTCGCCGAGCAGATAGAACGGCGGAAGATCGAGTTCGCGCCGCTTCAGCCACGCTGCGATGGCGATGTCGGGTCCGATCCCGGCCGGCTCGCCGAGCGTCAGCGCGATGGGTTTCGTCATTGTCGTCAAAGCAAATGTCCCGGCCGAAAGACTGCCCGGACCATGCTAGCGCATTTCGATCATTGCGCCCTTGCGAATTTCCTGCAAGTACGACTTCGACTTTGCTTCGTATCGCTCGGAATAGATTTTTTCCTTCAGCGCGCGCTTGGCGGGCGTGTCGGTCTTGGTGCTCTCGCGGCCGCACAGGGCAACCATTTCGATGCCCTGCTTGGTGATTTCGGGCGGCGTCAGCTTGCCGATGGGTGTCTTGTCGAGAAGCTCACGCAGCGGCTCAGACAGGTCGGCGGACGTTTTGACGACCTGATCGCGAATGGCCGCGTCCCGCATCGAGCGAAAAAACTCCGCGGCCTGGTCGCAGCCATCGATGCGCTGGCGCAGCAGTTCGGCCTCCTTGCGCCGCAACTCGACCGCAGACGGCGCTGCGCCGCGCGGGACCACGAGCACGATGGGGCGCATCTTGTATTCAAAGCTCTCGGCGGCGGTCTTGTCGTCGCCTTCCTTCTCGCCCATCGCAGCGCGCAGATCCTTGTCGGCCGGGGTCAATGTCGAATTGAACCTGCCGCGCACGAGATTGCCCCAGGTCATGTCAGCTTTCATGCGCGCCTTGAGCGTCTGCGGACGGATGCCGTTGTTCTCCAGCGTCTTGGAGAGCTGTTCGTCGTTCATGCGCATGCGCGAGGCCATATTGGCGTAGGCGCTGTCGATGTCGGCGGCCGATAGGTCGAGACCGTAGCGTTTGCCTTCCTTGATCTTGACCTTGTCGTTGATGAGCTCGTCCAGGGCTTCCTGGCGGGTAATCGTCTTCTTCGCAGTCAGCTGCGTCAGCTTGATGCGCTGTTCGATGTCGGTGTTGGTGATGGCTTCGCCGTTGACGAGTGCGGCGATCGATTGCGCGTGCGCAGGTGTCTGCAATCCGGCGGCAGCGAGCATGACAACAGCGAGCGTGATCGCGCGGAGGAGCGTCATACTTTGTGCTTGAAAAAACTTCATCGGATTGGCCGTCAGTGTCATCGACGATCTCAAGCGGATTATTATTGGCTGGTGCCGGCGGATTGCGAGAAACTGGTGCCGCCGATCGTGCGCAGGCCGATTTGCAGCATAACGCGGTGATCGGTGACGGGCGTCAGGCTCGTCGAGGTCACGTAGGCGTAATCGGTGATGTAGTTCAGCGCCAGGATGAAGCAATCGTCCACATAGCCCGCGCCGATAATGTACTGGTTGATCTTGTCGTTGATAATGTCGTAGCGCGCGCCGCCCGATACGACCCAGTTCTGTGCGACCTTGAATGAGGCGGTGCCGAGAATGCCTTCGCGACGTTGCAAATAACCGAGTTCGGGCTGCGCGTCGTAGTTGCCGTAGAGCACGCTGACCGAGAAGCGGTCGAAGTTGGCTTTGCCTTCAGCCTCGAAGCGGCGAACCGCCAGGGTCGATTCGTCGAGGCGAACGCGTGTCGAGAAATTGAATGTCGAGTTCGGCTGATACGAAATGCGGCCGACATAGTCGGAGCGCGTCGTATCGAGGCCGGAGCCGATGCCGGTGTTGGTCGGATCGGGCACGGCGTAGGAGTTCAGGCCGAACAAATGATAGGACTGGCCGAACAGCACATTGATAAATCCGCCGCGGTCGAACTGCGTCGTCGCCTGCACGCCGACATTGGCGCGTCCGCCGCCTTCGACACGGTCCCAGCCGGCGAATTTATCGACGCGGAACAGATTGCTGTCGTCGAAGGTGAGGCTTTGCGCATCTTCATTCGGCAGGCGTCCCGCACTGGTCTCGTTCGGCCGAATGATGATCTGGCCGATCGGCTCGATCGTCGTCGATCCCCAAGGCTGCACGTTGATAAACGGATAGCGGTATTCGAGACCGACCGTCGGCATGATACGCGCGACCTGCTCGGTGCCGGTCGGGATGAAATTCGACACGCCGGGCTGGGCGACGATGTTGGCGCTGATGAGGTCGGCACGCAGCGAGGCGAACGGCGTGAAGATCTGACCCATCGGATCGGTGTACGACCGCCGCCACTGCACTTCACCCGACAGCCGCGTGTAATCGCCCGCCGCGCCGCGCAGCAGACAGTTGGCGGGCATTCGCGCCATCGGGTCGGCCGATGTCGGCGTGCAAAGGCTGTTGATACTGGCGTTGGCATTGATGGCGTCGAAGTCGGCGGTGCCGCGGCTCAGACTCGTAAAGTTGCCCTTGTAGCTGACTTCGCCGCCGAACACGTTCCAGTTCAGGATGTTGGAATAATCGATGACCGGATGCACCTCCGGAATCTGGCTCTGGATGTCGGCGCCCGAATAGCCCAGGAAGTGCATCACGCGCGCGTCGAAGTAACTGCGATTGCCGACGCCAGTGAGGTAAAGCTGCGACAGGCCGGTGTCAGGCACCAGCAGGAACGAACTCAGCGCGTTGCGATAGGGACCGAGATTGTAGTCGCGGAAGAACGCAATGTCGGACACCGCGACGCCGTCCCAGCCCCACACCCACTTGTCGTTCAGGGCGAACTGGCCCTTGGTATCGACGCCTCCGCGCCACGTCTTGTTGCCCGGCAATCCGGTGAACGCGCCGGGATCGGCCTGGTTGATGCCGTAGCCCCGGATTTCCCAAGAGCCGTCGATCATGCGCTGGCGGAATTCCGCCTGAGCGAGCAGGCCCTGCCGCGTGGTGACGCGCGGCGTCACTGTCAGGTCGTAGTCCGGCGCAAGCGCGAAGTAGTACGGCATCTCGACGCCGAAGCCGGTGAAGGTGTTCGACATCGAGTTCGGCGTCAGGAAACCCGATTTGCGTTTGACCGTCGGATCGGGCGTTGAGAAGTAGGGCAGGTAGGCGATCGGCTGGCCGAAGAATTCGAGACTGGCGTTCTCGAAGTAGAGCATCTTCTCGGTCTGGTTGTGAATGATGCGGGCACCTTTCACCTGCCAGAGCGGCGGCTTCCTCGGATTGTCCTTACACGCCGCGCACGCGGTATAGACGCCGTTCTGGAAAATCGTGACGTCGCCGTTGGTACGATCCGCGCGCGTTGCGGCCATGCGCGTCGAGTCGGCGGTGTCGAGACGAAGCGAGTCGACGAAGCCGTCGCGATAATCGTCCGAGAGATCGAGCAGGTTGGCGTAGGTGATCTTTCCGTCGGAGTCGGTGAGGCGAACGTTGCCCTCGGCGTGAAGACGTTTGGTTTTCTGGTCGTAGATGACCTTGTCGGCTTCGAGCGTCGATCCGTTCCAGTAGATCTGAACGCTGCCGACCGCCGCGATGCGGTTGTTGTTGTAGTCGTAGTTCATCTCCGCCGCCTGAACGAGCATCTGCCCGTCCTTGCCGGCCTTGGCAGGTTTCTGCGGTTTGGGAGGACGCTGATTGTAGTCCAGCTTCACCTGCGCGCTGGCCGGCGAGGAGACCGGAACGGAAAGCGGGATTGTGAAAACGGCTGCGAGAATCGCGAGCAAGCCGAAGCATTCGCGGCGCAAACGAATGCACCGCGTGACCATACGCGTCCGTCCGTGGAGGGCGGCGGTAATTTTCACTACCCGTCCTCCTGATAGAGCAAAGCCAAGAATCCCGAGAGGCCGCCCACGCAAACAGGCAACCACGCGGCAGCGAGCGGATGCATCAGCTCGGCCTTGCTCAAATCCTCAGTTACTTTCGACAGGACGTAGAGCAGAAACCCTGCTGCAACGCCACTTAAAACCATTTTCTGGACACCGCCGAATCGGAAGAACCGCAGGCTCACGGCGGCGGCAAGTAATACCATTGCGGCCAGCAAAAACGGCCGCGCCAGGAGCTTGTGATATTGCAGCCGATAGCCCGCCGTTGCCTGTCCGGACTTCTCGGACGAGCGGATGTAATCCGGCAGCTGCCAGAACGGCACAGTTTCAGGCGTCGAGAAACTTCCGCGCACCTGTGCCGCCGTCAGCGTCGTCGGAAGAACGTAGGTTTCTTCCTCCGCGAGCGGATTATCGAGGCCGTAGCGGCGGACATTTTTGAAAACCCAGCGCCCTTGTTCGAGCCGCGCTTCCTGCGCTTCGATTCGCTCCTTGAACGGGCCCGACGGATCGAACCGGAACACGGTGACGCCGGTGAGTTTGAGACCCTGTTCCTGACTGCGCGCGGCGCTGATGACGGCCTGCCCCTCATCCGTCGCCTGATTGATCCAGAAATTCGCGCCTTCCGACGACGGCGCATTTCCGCCGTCGAAAATCTGCGTCTCCATGCCCTTGGAGCGTTCCTGCATGTCGGCGGAAACCGGATTGTAAACGGTGGTCGCGAGCGTGCCGAGCACGAGCGCGCTCAACAATGCGGGCGTGATGAACTGCCAGGCGGAAATTCCGGATGCGCGAGCGACGATAAGTTCGAGCCGCCGCGACAGCGCGAGGAAGCACGACATCGCGCCGATCAGAATGCAGAACGGCATCAGCTTTTCGAGCGACAGCGGCACGCGAAACAGCGCGGTCTGCGCGACGAACAATCCCGACACCGACGACACGCTGGCCGCGCGGCGCATCAGTTCGATGTAATCGACCGTGATGATGAGCGCGAAAATTCCGGCGAACACCGCCAGAGACGCCAGCACGAAACGCGCCGCGAAATAGCGCGCAAGAATCGTCGTCACCATGAGGAGCGCCGCCGCGAACTATCGTCGGCCGGAGAGCGACGTGCTCCACCGGCGTCGCAGGCCGCATCTGTCCCGCAGAAAAACTCGTAGTCGTGCGACGCCATCTGGCAGCGATGTCCCCAACCCAAAACCGCGGAAATTCGGCGGCGCGCCCAGACTTCCGAAATCGGAGGTCCCCCGCGGGCGCAAAACCGGCCTTTCCAGCAGGTTGTTATTTCACAGCATCCCTTTGATCGGTCAACAAAATGGCTGCTCTGGGGCCGGTTTTAAGACAGGGTTAATAAATCGCTCGAAGTGACGTTTGGGACACGTCAAAACGGGGATAATTCGCCTGATTTTGGCATGCGGAAATCGCATGCGCTGCGCTTGGCATGATGGTCGGGAACTGGTCATAGTGCAGCCAATCGGGCAGGATTCTGCCGCCTTTCGCTCCTAAACCCCGCTTTCGCGCTGAATTTCCTATGATTTTTCGGAGGATTTGCCAATGACCGACGCCGTCAAGGTCGGCTTCGTCCCGTTTTCCGCTCCGGTTCGCGGTATCCTGGTGGTGTTCTGCGATGACGCGCTGAAGGTCGGTCCACAGGCGGCAAAGGCACTCGGAGGGGCGGCCGGGGCGGTCAAACGGGCGGCGGCGGCCAACCGCTTCAAGGGCAAAAACGGCGCGGTCCTCGACATTCTGGCTCCCGAATCCCTCAAAGCGGGACGACTTCTGGTGGTCGGAACCGGCAAGGCGAGCGACCTGAAGGAGATCGACTTCCTCAAACTCGGCGGCAAGCTCGCCGCAAAGGTGAGTTCGGGTACCGAGGACGTGACGGTGATCGCCGAGAATTCGTCCGGGCCGATGAAGGCGGCGCAGGCCGCAGGATTGGCATCGGGCATTCGTCTGCGAAGCTATCGCTTCGATCGCTACAAGACGAAAAAGAAGGACGACGATGCCGCGCCGCTCAAGGCGCAGTTCTCAATCGCAGTGAAGGACGTGGCCGAGGCGAAAAAAGCCTTCGCGCCGGAGAGTCACATCGTCGACGGCGTGGTGATCGCGCGCGAACTCGTCAACGAGCCGCCGAATGTTTTGTTTCCCGCCGAGTTCGCTCGGCGCGCCACGCAATTGCGCAAGCTCGGCGTGCAGGTCGATGTGCTCGATGTCGCTGCGATGACCAAGCTGAAAATGGGCGCGCTGCTCGGCGTCGGCCAGGGTTCGTCGCATGACAGCCGCACCGTCATCATGCGCTGGAACGGCGGCAAGCAGGGCGAGCAGCCGATTGCCTTCATCGGCAAGGGCGTCTGTTTCGACACCGGCGGCATCTCGATCAAGCCGTCCGCCTCGATGGAGGACATGAAGGGCGACATGGGCGGCGCAGCCTGCGTCGTCGGCCTGATGCATGCACTCGCCGCGCGAAAAGCCAAGGTCAACGTCATCGGTGCCATCGGCGTCGTCGAGAACATGCCGGACGGCAACGCGCAGCGCCCGGGTGACATTGTCACCTCGATGTCGGGACAGACTATCGAGATCATCAACACCGACGCTGAAGGCCGGCTCGTGCTGGCGGACGTGCTCTGGTACGTCACAAAGAAATACAAACCGAAATTCATGATCGATCTTGCCACGCTCACCGGCGCGATCATGGTTGCGCTCGGCATCGATTACGCCGGATTGTTCTCCAACAACGACAAGCTCTCCGAGCGATTGATCGAGGCGGGGCAGGAGACCGGCGAGCGCGTCTGGCGCATGCCGCTCGGCCCCGAATACGACAAGCAGATCGATTCGCAATTTGCCGACATGAAGAACACCGGCGGACGCAACGGCGGTTCGATCACGGCCGCGCAATTCCTTCAGCGATTCGTCGACAACACGCCGTGGGCGCATCTCGACATCGCGGGCACTGCGATGGGCGTGCCGGCGTCGGATCTCAACCGTTCGTGGGGTTCGGGCTTCGGCGTGCGATTGCTGAATCGTCTTGTCGCCGATCACTACGAAGCGAAAAAATAGGCGCGCAAGATCGTCATCCTGAGGTGCGAGCACTTGCGAGCCTCGAAGGATGACGGCAAAAATTGAGTCTGCAACGGGCAGCGCCGATGACTGAAGTCCTGTTTTACCATCTTCAGGATACGACGATCGAGAAAGTGCTGCCGCCGCTGCTCGAAAAATCCTATGAGCGCGGCTGGCGCGTCGCCGTGCAGACGGGTTCGGAGGAGCGCGCTGAATCGCTCGACAGTCATCTGTGGACGTATCGCGAGAATTCGTTTCTGCCGCACGGCACATGGCGCGAAGCGGACGCCGGCGAGCAGCCGATTGTGCTGGTTCCCAGTGACGACAATCCGAACAAAGCGACGGTAAGGTTTATTGTCGATGCCGCCGGACTGCCGAAAGATTGTGCGACGTATGAACGCGTCGTGCTCGTGTTCGACGGTAACGATGACGATGCGCTTGCAGCGGCGCGCGCGGCGTGGCTCGACAGCAAATCGCGCGGCTTCGCGCAGACTTACTGGCAGACCGACGAGCGCGGCAAATGGCAGAAGCGCGAATAAAGCAAGCGCCGCGCCTGTTAATTATACGGCTGTTTTCCGTTGACGTGACATGCGGTTAGCCACCAAGGTGCCGCAAATTGGTGTTGCTAAGGACCGCGCGGCGCAACGCCGCAACCGGAGTACGAGTGTCAGTGTCGATCGGGCGGACCATTCGCGTTACAAAATGCTTCGGGCTTCTGGTCGCGGTCGCTCCGGCGGTTTCCGCCTGCGGAAGCATCAGCGATTTTTCGATCAAGGATCAGCAATGGTTCGCGCGTCCCGGCAAGCTGTTCAACCAGTCGTCGATTGAAGCGCCGCCGCTGACCACTGTTCGCGCCGTCGGCCCTGAAGATTTGATGTCGGCGGACGGGCAATGCGCAGGCATGCCCGCACCCACGGCGCCTGCGGATGCAAATGCATCGACCGATGGCGGCCCGCCGCCGAACGCGGCACCTGCACCTACGGGTGCAGTCGCGCTCGGTCATACCGAATGCGACGTGGCACGCGCAGTCGGCGTGGCACCTGACGACGTGCAACTGTCGAACGACCCGGGCGGCGAGCGGCTTGCCGTCATCACCTACAAGCACGGTCCTCGTCCCGGTGCCTACACGTTCAAAAGCGGACGCCTGACACTGATCGATCGTGTCGAATTGCCGCCGCCGGAAAAGCCGGTTGCAAAGCCGAAGAAAAAGAAATCGGCTTAATCTGAAATCCTGAAAATCTGACTTCGCTCAGTTCGCGTTCTCGAGTGACGAACTGGCGGCCAGCCATTCTTCCTCGGCGCGCTGCAAGGCTGCGACCGCGCCCGCGCGCGCCTTCGTGAGTTGCGCGGCCTGCTTCGGATCGCGCTTGAAAATATCCGGCAGCGCCAAGGCCGTGTCGATCTTCGCGATGATGCCGTTGATGCGCGCCATTTCCGCCTCGGCGTCGGAGACTTTCTGCTTCAGCGGAATTTTCTTCTCTTTTCTTGGCTGCGGCTTGTCGAGATTTCTGCTGCGCTCGCTTGAAGGGCGGTCGCGACCCGACATGCGCATGCCGCGCGCCTGCAAGACCGAACGGCGATAGTCGTCGAGATCGCCGTCGTAAGGCGTCACCGTCTTGTCGGCGACGACCCACAACTGATCGGCGCAAGCCTCGATGAGATAGCGGTCATGGCTGACCATGATGATCGCTCCGGGATAATCGTTGATGGCTTCCGCAAGCGCCGCGCGGCTGTCGATGTCCAGATGGTTGGTCGGCTCGTCGAGGATAATCATGTTCGGGCCGTAGAACGTCGCGAGCCCCAGCAGCAGCCGCGCTTTCTCGCCGCCCGACAGTGAGGAGACTTTCGTATCGCCGGCCTTGCCGGAAAATCCGATAGCGCCGGTGCGTGCGCGCACTTTCGTCTCGGTCTCGTTCGGCATCAGGCGGCGCAGATGATCGTAGGCCGAACCTTCGAGATCGAGTTCGTCGGTCTGGTGCTGCGCGAAATAGCCGACCGAGAGATTGGCGGCGCGGACGATGTTGCCGGAAAACTGCGGCAGCTTGCCCGCGAGCAATTTCACCAGCGTCGATTTGCCGTTGCCGTTTGAGCCCAGGAGAGCAATGCGGTCGTCATTGTCGAGACGCAGCGTGACATGATTGAGCACGGGCTTTTTCGCGTCGTAGCCGACCGACACGTCATCGACCGCGATGATCGGCGGCGAGAGCGTTTTCTCCGGCACTGGAAACGTGATTTCCTTGACGTCCTGCGTCACCAGCGCCGTCACCGGCTTCATTTTCTCCAGCATTTTCACGCGGGATTGAGCTTGCTTTGCTTTCGATGCTTTCGCTTTGAAGCGGTCGACGAAGGCTTGCAGCCGCTTGCGCTCGTCGGCCTGCTTCTTGGCGTGCTTCTGTTCGATCATCTCGCGCGTGGCGCGCTGCTCCTCGAACGACGAGTAGGTGCCCTTGTAGAGCGTGAGCTTGCCGCGATCGAGATGCAGGATCTGATCGACCGAGGTGTCGAGCAGGTCGCGGTCGTGGCTGATGACGATGACGGTGCGCGGATAATTCGCCAGATGATCTTCCAGCCAGAGCGTGCCTTCGAGATCGAGATAGTTGGTCGGCTCGTCGAGCAGCAGAAGATCGGGCGCGGCAAACAATGTCGCAGCAAGTGCCACGCGCATGCGCCAGCCGCCGGAAAATTCCTGACAGGCGCGCGCCTGATCTCCGGTCGAGAATCCAAGACCGCTCAGGATCGAGGCCGCACGGGCAGGGGCCGAATGCGCGTCGATGTCCACAAGGCGGGTTTGGATTTCAGCGATGCGATGCGGATCGGTTGCGGTCTCAGCTTCGCGCAGCAGCGCATCGCGCTCGAGATCGGCCTTGAGCACCACTTCCAGGAGGCTTTCGGGACCGTCGGGCGCTTCCTGTGCGAGCGAACCGACCCGCCAGCGCGGCGGAATTTCGATGGTGCCGGCCTCAAGCGGAAGTTCGCCCCGGATGGCGTGAAACAGCGTCGATTTGCCGACCCCGTTGCGGCCGACGAAGCCGACGCGTGCGCCCGGCACGATCTGTACCGTGCTGTTGTCGATCAGCAATCGTCCGGCAAGGCGGATCGAAATGTCATTGATGGAAAGCATGCGGCCTTTTCATCGAACCGCATCGCGAACGCAACTGCTTTATCCGGGGAAATTGTCGCGATTCAGAAGCCGCCGACCATAGGCGGCGCAATCGAGGGCGACTGTTCGCGGTCAAGCTCTGGAAGCCGCTCCCATAATTCGTGTAATTTTCGCGGTGCCGGTTGGTGCGATTTTTCAAGATCGTCGCGCAGAAGCTCGCCGATACCCTGACAGATGGCCCGGGCGTGAATGTCGTCAATATCGATTTCTTTCTTCATCTCGTTCGTCATGGCTATCTGCTCAGCAACAAATCAATTCCATGACGAATTAATTCCGATGCGCGGCCATCGTTTCCTCTGGCGTGCGCGGATGGCGTGCATGGAGTAAAAATTAAATCGGGGACAGGGGGAACTAACGACCGCGATTCGTGGAACCGACATGGGCGCAATAAAAATCCCCGGATGCTCGGCGCATCCGGGGAAGTCGGCGGGGGAGAAATTCAGCCGCTTAGTAGCAGCGGTTCACAAGCCGCCAGCGCGGACCCCAGGGGGTTGGAACCAGACGGCGCACATAGCAGCCGCCGCCGGCATAGTAGGCCGGGCCGCCGTAATAATAGAAGCGCGGTCCGCCCCATCCATATCCACGCCAGCCACCGTGCCAGCCGCCGTGCCAGCCACCACCGTGCCAGCCACCGCCATGCCAGGCTGCGGCGGGCGTCGTCGACGCCATGGTCGCACCGCCGATTGCGGCGACCGCGGCAACTGCAAGAACGAGTTTGCGCAACATGATCGTCTCCATTGTCTCCGGCGCAACCGCGCCGTCTGGTGATGCCGCCCGTAACCGCTGTGTCGTCTGCGCCTGAGAGCGGGTTCAAGGCTCGCAACAGTAGGATTAACAACATGAATACTGGCCGCACGTTCGCGTCAAAAACGGTTCATCTTGATGAAATCTCCGTCATCTGCCGGAGGGGAAACGCCGATGCGCTGCGGCGCGCCGCCGCTGGCGGGGCCGCTTGCCGTGGCATGCCAGCGCCGTTATAAGCGCCGCAATCCATCCTTCCCAAGTCTCTTCAAATCTTTGTCTAAAGGACGAAATTCATGGCGATTGAGCGCACCTTTTCGATCATCAAACCGGACGCGACCGCGCGCAATCTGACCGGCGCGATCAACGCCATCATCGAGAAGGCGGGCCTTCGCATCGTCGCTCAAAAGCGCATCCAGATGACGCGCGCACAGGCGGAGACGTTCTACGCGGTTCACAAGGCGCGCCCGTTTTTCGGCGAGCTGGTGGACTTCATGATTTCGGCGCCCGTCGTCGTTCAGGTGCTGCAAGGCGAGGGCGCAATCGCAAAATATCGCGACGTGATGGGCGCGACCGATCCGTTGAAGGCGGCGGAAGGCACCATCCGCAAGTCGCACGCGAAGTCGATCGGCGAGAACTCGGTCCACGGTTCGGATGCGCCGGAAACCGCAGCGATCGAAATCGCGCAGTTCTTCGCCGGCAACGAAATCGTCGGCTGATTTTTCAGACGGCGCGAGCGGGGGCTCATAATGTCTTGGCTGAATCAATTCTTCGATTTTGCGACCTATACATCGCTGCTCGCGCAGTTTGAGGCCGAGATTCAGCATCCGCAGTTCTGGGTCGCGCTCACCAAGATCATATGGATCAACGTCCTGCTCTCCGGCGACAACGCGCTCGTCATCGCGCTGGCCTGTCGCGGGCTGCAACCGCAGCAGCGCGTCTGGGGCATGATCCTCGGTGCTGGCGTCGCCGTCGTGCTGCGCATCATCTTCACCTTCATCGTCGTCACGCTGATGGCACTGCCGTTCCTCAAGCTGATCGGCGGGCTCGCGCTGATCTACATCGCAGCCAAACTTCTCGTTCCCGAAGCGCATGACGAGGACGGCGTGGAGACGGCGGCTCATCTGTGGGCGGCTGTACGCATCGTCGCCATCGCCGACATCATCATGAGCCTCGATAACGTGATCGCGGTCGCCGCCGCCGCCAACGGCAGCGTGATTCTGCTGATCCTCGGTCTCGCCATCAGCATCCCCATGATCGTGGCGGGTGCGGCACTCATCATGGCGCTGCTGGATCGGTTGCCGATTCTGGTCTGGTTCGGTGCTGCATTGCTGGGCTGGATCGCGGGCGAGGTGATCGCGACGGATCCTGCGGTGGTGCCGTGGCTGCACAAAGTCCTGAGCGGCACCGTCAATCTCTCCATCGAGACCGTCTCGTCGATGTTCGGCGTTGCCCGCAATCTGCGGTTTGGCACCGATGCCGGCGAGCTTGTGCTCGGACTGCTCGGCATCGCCGTCGTCCTCGTCGTGGGTTCGATCATGCGAGGCAAGGCGGCGCGTTCGGCTGAGTCCGCAGCCCACGGCTGATGCCGCCCAAAGCGCCAGGCGGGCTCGATCCCGCCTTGCGCGCCCGAATTTTTCGTGTTGGGATTGTGCCCGCAATCGGATTTGGGCCGTTCGGCTGTGCGCTTGGTCGTTGAACAGAACGCTTTAATTCTTGAAGCCCGCGAGTGGCGTGGCACGCGAACAGCGTGACCGCGCTTTTTTTGTATCCAGACTCAAGGAGACCGACGTGGCAAAAGGCACCGTCAAATGGTTCAACCCGACCAAAGGCTACGGGTTTATCAAGCCGGACCAGGGAGACAAGGACGTGTTCGTCCACATCTCCGCGGTCGAACGCGCAGGGCTTTCCTCGCTTAACGAAAATCAGGTGATCGAATACGAGCTCGTCGAAAATCGCGGCAAGCAGTCGGCGGAAAATCTGAAAGTGAAGTGAGCGGTTGCGCTCGCCTCGAAATGTTCAAAGACTTTGTCCCCGGCCAATAGCCGGGGTTTTTATTTGCGCTAGATGACCGTCGGCGAGATCAGCGTGTCGTCTGGGCTCGATTCCGCGCCGGTCTTGCAGGAATTTCCGACGATCCTTGTCTGGCCGCCGGCGACCAGCCGCAGCGCGTCGGGGTAAATCTGATGTTCGACTTCGAGCACGCGCGCGGCAAGCGTCTGCGGCGTGTCGTCGTCGCGCACGCTGACCGCGCCCTGCATGACGATCGGGCCTGAATCCATTTCCGGCACCACGAAATGCACCGTCGCACCGTGAATTTTCACACCGTCGGCCAGCGCGCGTTCATGCGTATGCAGCCCTTTGTAGGAGGGTAGCAATGCCGGATGGATGTTGAGCATCTTGCCCTGCCACTGCTGCACGAACCACGGCGTCAGCAGCCGCATGAAGCCTGCAAGGCAAACCAGTTCGATTTTGTGTGCGATGAGCGTGTCGTTGAGTTTGCGCTCGAACCCCTCGCGGTCCTTGCCGAAGGACTTGCTTTCGATTGTCAGCGTTGCGATGCCGGCTTTGCCGGCGAATGCGAGGCCGGGCGCGCCGGCGACGTTGGAAATCACCAACACGATCTCAGCGGGATAATCGGCGGCGGCCGCAGCCTCGATCAGCGCCGTCATGTTCGATCCGCGTCCGGAAATCAGGATGGCGACGCGGCGCTTGCTCATGTCATTCCGCCAGATCGAGGTGGCCGCTGTAAATCACGCGCTCGCCCTGTTTCACTTCGACCACTTCGCCGAGATCGGCGACTTTTTCGCCGCTGGCGGCGAACGCGTCCATGACCTCGACCAGCTTTTCGCGCCTGACGATCGCGATCATGCCGATGCCGCAGTTGAAGGTGCGCAGCATTTCGAGTTCGGCGATGTTGCCTTCGCGCGCGAGCCATTTGAAGACGGGCAGCACCGGCACGGCGGCAAGATCGATGCGCACGCCGAGATGCTTCGGCAGCACGCGCGGAATGTTGTCGGTGAAGCCGCCGCCGGTGATGTGAGCGAGCCCCTTGATGCCGCCGGTCTCGCGGATCGCGCGCAGACAGGAGAGAACGTAGAGCTTGGTGGGCGCGAGAAGTGCGCCGCCGAGCGTCATCACGGGCGCAAACGGGGCGGGTGCGTCGAATGCGACGCGCGATTTCTCGACCACCTTTCTCACCAGCGAAAATCCGTTGGAGTGAACGCCGGAGGAGGCAAGCCCGATCACCGCATCGCCTGCTGCGATGTCTTTCGTCGGCAATAGCGTTCCGCGTTCGGCCGCGCCGACTGCGAAGCCCGCGAGATCGTAGTCGCCGTCCTTATAGAGACCCGGCATCTCGGCCGTTTCGCCGCCGATCAGCGCGCAGCCGGATTCGCGGCAGCCTTCCGCGATGCCTGCGACGATGGCGGCAGTTGCTTCAGGATCGAGTTTGCCGCACGCAAAGTAATCGAGAAAGAACAGCGGCTCCGCGCCTTGGACAACGAGATCGTTGACGCTCATGGCAACGAGATCGATGCCGATGCCGTTGTGAATTCCGGTGTCGATGGCGATCTTGACCTTGGTGCCGACGCCGTCGGTTGCCGCGACCAGCACCGGATCCTTGAAACCCGCAGCCTTCAGATCGAACAATCCGCCGAAGCCGCCGATTTCCGCATCGGCACCCGCGCGCGCGGTCGCGCGCACCAGGGGCTTAATCATATCGACAAGCCGGTTTCCGGCGTCGATATCGACGCCCGCATCTGCATAGGAAAGGCCGGATTTCTTGTCGGTCATGCCGCGCTTTCTTGGATAAGCCGGTGGTTACGTCGGATTCCTTGCCCGCGCAATGGCTTACGGAATGAAGCGAAACCGGCTGTGCATAGCGTGGTCAGCGCCGGTCAGGCGCAATTCCGAAGGCCAAATCCCTTGCGTGCGAACGGGCCATTGCTACAAAGCTCCGAGCCGGGAAAAGTCGCGTGAATCTGCCCAATATCATCACCCTGATGCGCATCATTCTGGTGCCGGTCATCATTTGGGCGATTGCCTCGCATCAGATGAAACTGGCATTCGCCATTTTCATTATCGCGGGCGTCAGCGACGCCATCGACGGGTTTCTCGCCAAGCGTTTCAATATGGTGACGGAGATCGGCGCGCTGCTCGATCCGGTCGCCGACAAGGCGCTTCTGGTGTCGATTTACATGACGCTTGGCATTTCGGGCAGCATTCCCGGATGGCTCGTGATTCTGGTGGTGTCGCGTGACGTCATGATCGTGGGTGCGGTCATCATCTCCTGGCTTCTGCAAAATCCGATTCCGATGAATCCTCTGATGGTGTCCAAGCTGAACACCGCCGCACAGGTTGCCTTCGCGGCGCTTGTGCTCGCGTCTCTCGGATTCGGTTTCGAGGCGGCCACGTTCGAGATCATCTTGATGATTGCCGTTGCCGTACTCACCTCGCTGTCGATGGTGTTCTATCTGATCGAATGGGCGCGCCACATGAGCACGACGGAGCCGAGCCCGTGAGCGTGGCGCTGCGCAAACCGCCGCGTCAGCTTGCGCTTGCGCTGCCGCACGAGGAAAGCCTGTCGCGCGAGAATTTCCTCGAAGGGCCGTGCAACGCGAATGCGCTCGCGCTCGTGGAATCCTGGCCGGACTGGCCGAACAGGATCATGCTGCTGGCGGGGCCTGAGGGTGGTGGCAAAAGCCATCTCGCCGCGATCTGGGCCGACATCGCGGGCGCGCGGACGATCTCGGCGCATTCGCTGACGACGGAAAACGTGCCGGTGTCGCTTGCGACCTGCGCGCTGGTGATCGACGATCTGGATCCATCGACCTTCGACATGCACGCGCTGTTTCATCTTCTCAATCTGGCGCGCGAGGACGGCGCTTACGTGCTGATGACGTGCCGCCTTCCGCAAACGCTGTTCGATATTGAACTGCGCGATTTGCGCTCAAGGCTGCGTGCGATCCCCGCAATCGCCATCGATGCGCCGGACGATTTGTTGTTCCGCGCGCTGATCGTGAAGTTCTGCGCCGACCGGCAGATGAATGTGGACGAGGCGCTGGTGAGCTATCTCGCCACTCACATCGAGCGATCCGTCACCGCCGCGCGCCGCGCGGTCACATTGCTGGACACCGAGGCGCTGCGTCTGCGGCGTCCTGTCACGCGCGCGCTGGCCGTCGAGTTGCTGCGCGGAACGGCGGTCTGACCCCGGAACTTATTGGCTGTCCAGCCATTAAGCCTGCCGCCGCATAAGCCTTGGCCGGTCAGGCATCTTGGCTCATCATGTCATCGAAACGTCACGGCGCTGGCACATGCTCCGCCGCGCATGACAGCGGGTTTTACAGCTCGCAACGATATTGGACGCAATCGATGGACTCCGGTCAAGCTATTGTAAAAAAAGAACAAATTGAGGAAGCCGCGAGCGCGATGCCGGTGGCCGATAGCCCCGTGCGCTTCATCAACCGCGAACTGTCCTGGCTGCATTTCAACCGCCGCGTCCTCGAGGAGGCGGTCAACCCGCGTCACCCGGCGCTGGAACGCGTCCGGTTCCTGTCGATCTCGGCCAACAACCTCGATGAATTCTTCATGGTGCGCGTGGCGGGCCTCAAGGCGCAGGTCCGCGAAGGCATCGCCGAGCGCAGCCCCGATGGCGCCACTCCGTCCGAACAGCTTGCGCAGATCAACGACACGGTATCGAAGCTCGCCACCGATCAGCAGGCGATCTGGCGCGACCTGCGTGTGATTCTCGCCGAAGTCGGGATCGTGCTGGTCGACGGCAAAGATGTCAGCAAATCCGAATCGGCATGGATCGAGGATCATTTCCTCCATCACATCTTTCCGCTGCTGACGCCGCTCGCGATCGACCCCGCGCATCCGTTCCCGTTCATTCCCTCGCTCGGCTTTACGATTGCGCTTCAGCTTGCGCGCGCCTCCGACGGCAAGGCGATGAACGCGCTGATCCGCATGCCGAGCAAGATCGACCGTTTCATCAAACTGCCTGCGGGCAAGGACAGTGCGGTTCGGCTCATCACGCTGGAGCAGGCGACGAGCCTGTTCATCGGGCGGCTGTTTCCCGGTTACACCGTGAAGGGACAGGGCTCGTTCCGCGTTATCCGCGATTCAGAACTGGAAATCGAGGAAGAAGCCGAAGACCTCGTGCGTCTGTTCGAGACCGCGCTCAAGCGCCGCCGCCGCGGTTCGGTGATCCGTCTCGAGATCGAAGCGACCATGCCGGCCGAACTGCGCGCCTTCGTGCAGCGGGCATTGGCCGTCGCCGACGACGAAATGCTGATCGTTGATGGTGTGCTGGCGATGAACGAGCTGTCGCAACTCACCCGTCTCGACCGGCCAGACCTTGAATTCACGCCCTATGTGCCGCGTCACCCGGAGCGCGTGCGCGATCACGGCGGCGATATTTTCGCGGCCATTCGCCAAAAGGACCTGGTCGTCCATCACCCTTATGAATCGTTCGACGTCGTCGTGCAGTTCCTGCAGCAGGCGGCGCGCGATCCGGATGTCGTGGCGATCAAGCAGACGCTGTATCGCACCTCGCGCGATTCACCGATCGTGCGCACGCTGGCCGAAGCCGCCGAAGCCGGAAAATCCGTCACCGCGCTTGTCGAACTGAAAGCGCGTTTCGACGAAGAAGCTAATATCCGCTGGGCGCGCGACCTTGAGCGCGCAGGCGTGCAGGTGGTCTACGGTTTTCTCGAACTGAAGACCCACGCCAAATTGTCTTTGGTGGTCCGCCGCGAGGGTGCCGATCTTGTGACCTACGTCCACACCGGCACCGGCAACTATCATCCGGTGACGGCGCGCATCTATACGGACTTGTCCTACTTTACGTCCGACCCCGCCATCGGGCGCGACGCGGCGCGGGTGTTCAATTACATCACCGGCTATGCGGAGCCGAAGGACATCGAGAAGATGGCGGTGTCGCCGATCACGCTGCGCAAGCGGATTCTCGATCACATCCACGATGAGGCGAAGCACGCCCGCAACGGCAAGCCGGGCGCGATCTGGATGAAGATGAACTCGCTGGTCGATCCGGAGATCATCGACGCGCTTTACGACGCGTCGAATGCCGGCGTCTCCATCGAACTCATCATTCGCGGCATTTGCTGCCTGCGCCCCGGCATTGCGGGGCTGTCGGAAAATATCCGCGTCAAATCGATCATCGGCCGGTTCCTGGAACACGGGCGAATCTATTGTTTCGGCATGGGCCACGGCCTGCCGAGCGAGAAGTCGGCTGTGTATATCTCCTCGGCCGACATGATGCCCCGCAATCTCGACCGCCGAGTCGAGATATTGTGTCCGTTGCAGAATCCGACGGTTCATCAGCAGGTTCTCGAACAGATCATGGTCGCGAACCTGAAAGACAATGAGCAGAGCTGGCAACTGTTGCCCGATGGGTCGTCAACCCGTATGAAGGCCGCGAAGGGCGAGGAGCCTTTCAACGTGCACAATTACTTCATGACAAACCCGAGTCTGTCAGGCCGTGGAAAGTCGCTTAAAGAATCTTCGCCGCGTCGTCTTACGCGCCGTTCGGAGCGTCAATCCCCCGCCTGAGCCGGCGGCACGCGGCCGCGCGCGCGAGCGCAAGCCCGCGCATCGTGCGCGTTCGAGCAAGGTCGCGATCATCGACATCGGATCGAATTCCGTCCGCCTCGTCGTCTATGAGGACCGGACGCGCAACCTCTCGGCCATCTTCAACGAGAAGACGCTGTGCGGCCTCGGACGGGAAGTGCAGTCGACGGGACTGCTCGCCGCCGACGCCGTCGAGAAGGCGCTTGCTGCGCTCAAGCGGTTCAAGGCGTTGTGCCGCATCATGCATGTCGAAGACGTTCATGCGATTGCCACCGCTGCCTGCCGCGATGCGACCAACGGGCCGGAATTCATCGCGAAGGCCGAACGCATCTGCGGCTGTTCGATTGAAATTCTATCCGGCGCGCGCGAGGCGAAACTGTCCGCGCTCGGTGTGGCGTCCGGCGTCTACAAGCCCGACGGCATTGTCGGCGATCTCGGCGGCGGCTCGCTCGAACTCGTCGACGTGCGCGGCCATCGCATCCGCAACGGGCTGACGCTGCCGCTGGGCGGGCTTGCGTTGCAGGATGCCTCGCAGAAATCGCTCAAGAAGGCGGAAAAGATCGTCGCGTCGAAAATCGTCGGCCTGCCGCAGCTCAAGGCGGGGAAGGGGCGCAACTTCTACGCGGTGGGCGGCACATGGCGCGCGCTTGCGCGCATCCACATCATCCAGAGCGGCTATCCGCTGCATGTGATGCACGGCTACACGATTCCGGCCGAAGACGCGCTCGATTTCGTCAAGCGGCTGCGGCGTCTTGCAGCGAACAACATTCTCGCCGACATCGAGACCGTTGCCGATGCGCGCCGTCCGCTGCTGACCTATGCGGCGCTCGTGCTCGAATACATCATCCGCGTTGCGAAACCGAAGACCATCGTGTTTTCGACCTTCGGCGTGCGCGAAGGATTGCTGTTCGAGATGCTGCCCGAGCGCGAGCAGACCAGAGACGGCCTGATTTCCGCTGCGGAAAGTCTGAATCTGCTGCGGTCGCGCTCGCCGCGTCATGCCGAGGATCTGATCGGCTGGACCGATCGTCTCGTGCGCGTCTCGGGCATTCGCGAAAACGACGAGGAGCGCCGGCTGCGTCACGCCGCATGTCTGATGTCGGACATCGGTTGGCGCGCGCATCCCGATTATCGCGGCGAGCAGTCGCTCAACATCATCACCAACGCGAATTTCGGCGCGGTCAGCCACGAAGACCGCGCCTTTCTGGCGCTCGCGGTGTTCTATCGCTATGCCGGCCTCAACGCCGAGAACGAAGCGCCGGAACTGATCCGTGAACTTGTCGCGCCGGCGATGGTGGAGCGCGCGCGGCTGATCGGCGCCATGTTCCGCGTCGCATTCCTGATCTCGGCGGCGCAGACCGGCGTGCTCCAGCACACGCATTTCCGCAATCAGGGCCGCAAGCTGCTTCTGGTGTTCGACCGCAAGGTTGCAGACCTCGCCGCCGACCGCGTCGGCAATCGTTTCAAGCAGTTCGCAAGGCTGATCGGACGCGGCAGCGCGGTTCTAAAGAATTAACCGCGTTCGACCCGCACCACGCGGCCCTTGTCGATGGCGAGTGCGACGCGGCCGTGCTTGAGCGCAAGTGCGGTCTCGCCGAACAGTTCGCGCCGCCATCCGTGCAGCGCGGCGACATCGGCGTTATCGTCGAGCGCGATCTGTTCGAGATCGTCGGTCGTCGCAATCACCTTGCTTGCGACCGCGTGGCGCTCCGATGTCATGCGCAGCAGAACTTTCAAAAGCTCGACCGTCGCCGCGCCGTTGCCGCTGTTGCGCGGCTTGTCGATTTTCGGAATTGTTGATGGGTCGCGCGCCAGCCCGCGGCTGACCGCGGCGACGATGTCCTGTCCCCATTTCGACTTCTCGAATCCTTTCGGCAGCGAGCGCAGTTTGCCGAGCCGCTCGATGCTGGTCGGCGCGTGGGTCGCGATGTCGCCGATGGCGTCGTCCTTGAGCACGCGCGACCGCGGCACGTCGCGGGTCTGCGCCTCCTGTTCGCGCCAGGCCGCAACTTCCATCAGCACCGCGAGGTCTTTCGGTTTGCGCACGCGTGTCCGTAACCGTTCCCATGCGCGTTCGGGATGAAAGTCGTAGGTCTTGGGCGAAGTGAGGACTTCCATTTCCTCCGACACCCAGTCGTTGCGGCCGCGTTTTTTCAGATCGGCATCGAGAGCCGCGAACACTTCGCGAAGATGCGTCACGTCCGCGAGCGCGTATTCGATCTGGTCGTCGCTCAACGGGCGATGCGACCAGTCGGTGAAGCGATGGGTCTTGTCGGGACGATGTCCGGTGATTTTTTCGACGAGAGCATCGTAGGCAATCGAATCGCCGTAGCCGAGAACCATCGCGGCGACCTGCGTGTCGAATACCGGATGCGGCACGATACCTGCGCGGTGAAACACGATTTCGATGTCCTGACGTGCGGCGTGAAAAACCTTCAGCACCTTCTCGTTCGCCATCAGGTCGAAAAACGGTTTGAGGTCGATGCCGTCGGCCAGCGCGTCGATCACCACGCCCTCATCCGCGCTCGCCAGCTGCACCACGCAGAGCAGAGGATAATAGGTCGTCTCCCGCAGAAATTCGGTGTCGACGGTAATGACCGGAAATTTCGCGAGGCGTTCGCAGGCGGCGCTGAGCTGGGCCGTGGTGGTGATTAAATCCATGCGCGGTTCATAACGCTTTCGGCGGAATTATCCACGCCAAAAACGTCTGGCTGCCCTGCCGTTGAACAGGAGAATTCGCGGCTGCGAAATGCGCGGCGCGTTCCGCGGCGCGGGTTCAAGCCTGTCATGCAACGCGCATGAGGAGATGTATCGGGTTCCGGGGTGTGGTAGCGCGTCTGTATGATTTCGGGACTGGATCACATCGTCGTTCTTGCGCGCGACCTCGAGACGGGCATCGCGAATTACACGACGCTGTTCGGCTGCGAGCCGTCGTGGCGCGCGCAAAGCAATGGTTCGGCCAGCGCGATGTTTACGCTCGGCAATGTGTCGCTCGAATTGTTATCGCCGGCAGGTGACGGCGCGGCAGGGGACAGCGTTCGCGCGGCACTTGAGAAGGACGGCGAGGGGCTTGCGAGCATCGCCTTTGCGGTTTCGGACATCGAGGCCGCGCATCGCCGTCTCGCGCGGCTCGGGCTTCAGCCTGACGACATTGCCGATGGCGAAAGCCGCGACACGGCGAGCGGACGCACGATGTTGTGGAAGCGGTTTCGCGCGTCGAAGGAGTCGACCCACGGCGTGCGGCTGTTTTTCATCCAGCGCAACGCGCCGCTGCACAAATCGAAGGACGTTGCGACGCCAGCCGCCGAATTGCTCGACAGCCTCGTGATCTCGACGCCGGACTCCGATCGCGCGGCGGCGCTTTATTCGGCGCGGCTCGGTATTCCGATGGCGCTCGACAGAACCATCGAGGCACTCGGTACGCGATTTATTTTCTTGAAGGGCACTGATTTCGTCGTCGAGATCATTCATTCGCTGAAGCAAGGCAAGGGCGACGGCCCCGACAAGGTCTGGGGACTGTCGTGGCGCGTGGCTGACATCGACGCTGCTCACGCGCGGCTGGTGAAGGCTGGGCTAGAGCTCTCCGTCATCCGCGAAGGCCGCAAGCCGGGAACGCGGGTGTTCACAGTGAAGAACGGCACCTGCAATGTGCCGACGCTGCTGATCCAGCAGGGAGCGCGCCCCGAAAAGGCATAACGGGACCGCTGATTTTCCTTTGGTTTTGGCCAGTTTCGCGCGTCCAAAACCGCCTCCGCGCGGTTGCCGCGTTCCGCCCCGTCGGGTAAACCCTGCGCGCCGTTAAGGCCCAACCCCCTTCGATTCTGTTTCCGCCGCCGATTTTCCGGGATTTTCATGCATCGCTATCGTTCCCACACCTGCGCCGCGCTCACTGAAGGCGACATCGGCAAGGAAGCCCGTCTGTCCGGCTGGTGCCATCGCATCCGCGACCACGGCGGTGTGCTGTTCATCGACCTGCGCGACCATTACGGCATGACCCAGTGCGTGATCGATCCGGATTCCAAGGCGTTCAAGCTGGCCGAAACGCTGCGCGCGGAATGGGTGGTGAAGTTCGACGGCAAGGTGCGCCGCCGCCCGGAAGGCACTGATAATCCAGAGCTTCCGACCGGCAAGATCGAGCTTTTCATCGCCGATATTGAAGTGTTGGGTGAAGCGGGCGAACTGCCGATGCCGGTGTTCGGCGATCAGGAATATCCTGAGGAAATAAGGCTCAAGTACCGTTTCCTCGACCTTCGCCGCGAAAAGCTCCACCAGAACATCATGACACGCGGCGCTGTGGTCGATGCCATGCGCGCGCGGATGAAGAAGGCCGGGTTCTTTGAATTCCAGACGCCGATCCTGACCGCGTCCTCGCCCGAAGGCGCGCGCGACTTCCTCGTGCCGTCGCGCATCCATCCCGGCAAGTTCTACGCGCTGCCGCAGGCCCCGCAGCAATACAAGCAGCTGCTGATGATGTCGGGCTTCGACCGCTACTTCCAGATCGCGCCGTGCTTTCGCGACGAAGACCCGCGCGCCGATCGTTTGCCCGGCGAGTTCTATCAGCTCGATCTGGAGATGAGCTTCGTCGAACAGGAAGACGTGTTCGCCGCGATGGAGCCGGTCATCACCGGCGTGTTCGAGGATTTCGCCAACGGCAAGCCGGTGACGAAGAAATGGCCGCGCATTCCGTTCGCCGAGTCGCTTCGCAGGTACGGCACCGACAAGCCGGACCTTCGCAATCCGCTGGTGATGCAGGAAGTCTCCGAGCATTTCCGCGGTTCGGGCTTCAAGGTGTTCGCGCGCATGCTCGAAGACAAGACGAACCAGGTGTGGGGCATCCCCGCGCCGGGTGGCGGATCGCGTGCATTTTGCGACCGCATGAATTCGTGGGCGCAGGGCGAAGGCCAGCCGGGTCTCGGCTACATCATGTGGCGCGAGGGCGGCGAAGGTGCAGGCCCGCTCGCGAACAATATCGGACCTGAACGCACCGCCGCGATCCGCGCGCAACTTGGATTGAAAGACGGCGATGCCGCGTTTTTCGTGGCGGGCGATCCGCAAAAATTCTGGAAGTTCGCAGGTCTCGCGCGCACGATGCTGGGCGACGAACTCAAGCTGATCGACAAGGATCGCTTTGAACTCGCGTGGATCGTCGACTTCCCGATGTACGAATACAACGAGGAAGAGAAGAAGGTCGATTTCTCGCACAACCCGTTCTCGATGCCGCAGGGCGGAATGGACGCGTTGCAGAACCAAGACCCGCTGACGATCAAAGCGTTCCAATACGACATCGCCTGCAACGGTTACGAGATCGCGTCGGGCGGTATCCGCAACCACAAGCCGGCTGCGATGGTGAAGGCGTTCGAGATCGCGGGCTACGGCGAGGAAACCGTCGTCGAGCGTTTCGGCGGCATGTACCGCGCATTCCAGTACGGCGCGCCTCCGCACGGCGGCATGGCGGCCGGTGTTGACCGCATCGTGATGCTGCTTTGCGGCACGAACAATCTGCGCGAGATTTCACTGTTTCCGATGAACCAGCGCGCGGAAGATCTGCTGATGGGCGCGCCGTCCGAAGTGACGCCCAAGCAGTTGCGCGAGTTGCATATCCGGCTCAATCTGCCGCAAAACTGAGATCGGATTGCGTTAAGAAGACCGGCACAAGCCGTAAGACGTTCGGGGTGTGGAATGGCGTCCAATTTGTCCGAAGAGCTGCGCCTTGCGGCGCTGGCGTATCATCGCCTGCCGCGCCCCGGCAAACTCGAAATCCAGGCCACCAAGCCGCTCGCCAACCAGCGCGACCTTGCGCTCGCCTATTCGCCGGGCGTCGCTGCGGCGTGCGAAGCGATTGCCGCAAATCCGGGTGAAGCCGCAGCTCTCACCACGCGCTCGAATCTCGTCGGCGTGGTCTCCAATGGCACGGCGGTTCTGGGTCTCGGCAATATCGGACCGCTCGCGTCGAAGCCGGTGATGGAAGGCAAGGCGGTCCTGTTCAAGAAGTTCGCCGGCATCGATGTGTTCGACATCGAGATCGCCGCCGACACCGTGGATCGCGTGGTCGAAACGGTGGCGGCGCTGGAGCCGACCTTCGGCGGCATCAATCTCGAAGACATCAAGGGGCCGGAGTGTTTCGAGATCGAGGAGCGTCTCAAGGCGCGGATGAAAATTCCGGTCTTTCACGACGACCAGCACGGCACGGCGATCATCGTCTGCGCAGCGGTTCGCAATGCGCTGATGCTCAACGGCAAGAAGCTCGAAGACATCAAGATCGTGGCTTCCGGCGCGGGTGCTGCGTCGATCGCCTGCCTGAACCTGCTCGTCTCGCTCGGTGCCAAACGCAAGAACATCTGGGTCTGCGACATCGACGGTCTCGTGTACGAAGGCCGCAATACGCTGATGGACAAATGGAAGGCGGTTTACGCGCAGAAGACCGACAAGCGGACGCTGGCCGATGTGATCGGCGGCGCGGATGTTTTTCTCGGCGTCTCGGCGGGCGGCGTGCTGAAGCCCGAGATGGTCAAGGCGATGGCGGACAAACCGCTCGTCATGGCGCTCGCCAATCCGACACCGGAGATCATGCCGGACGAAGCGCGCAAGGCACGCGCCGACGCGATGATCTGCACCGGGCGGTCGGATTTTCCAAATCAGGTGAACAACGTCCTGTGTTTCCCGTTCATTTTCCGCGGCGCGCTCGATGTGGGGGCGACCGCAATCAACGAGGCGATGAAGATCGCGGCGGTCGATGCGCTGGCGCAATTGGCCCGCGATCCGCCGTCGGACGTAGTGGCGCGTTACGACAGCGAGACGCATGGCTTCGGCGAAGGCTCGCTGATCCCGTCGCCGTTCGATCCGCGTTTGATCCTGCGCGTGTCGCCTGCGGTCGCGAAAGCTGCGATGGACTCCGGCGTCGCCACACGGCCCATCACGAATTTCGACGAATATCAGCAGCAGCTCGAAGGCTTCGCGTTCCGCTCAGGCCTCGTCATGAAGCCGGTATTCGCGAAAGCCAAGACCCAGCCGGTGCGCGTGATCTACGCCGAGGGTGAGGACGAGCGCGTGCTGCGCGCGGTGCAGGTCGTGCTTGAGGAAAATGTCGCGCGGCCCATTCTGGTGGGGCGTCCGAACGTCGTTGCAACGCGCATCGAGCGTTTCGGCCTGTCGATTCAGGCGGGCAAGGATTTCGACCTCGTCAATCCGGAAGACGATCCGCGCTATCGCTCCTACGTGCAGAGCTATATCGACGCCGCAGGGCGTCAGGGCGTGACGCCCGATGCCGCGCGCACGCTCGTTCGCACCAACGCGACGGTGATCGCAGCCCTTGCGGTCGTGCGCGGCGAGGCGGATGCGATGATCTGCGGCGTCGAAGGCCGCTATATGAGCCATCTGCGGCGCGTGCGTGAAATTATCGGCGTGGCGCCGGGCCTCAGCGATTTCGCGGCGCTGTCGCTTTGCATCACCGGCAAGGGCGCGTTCTTCATCGCCGACACGCAGATCCGCACCAATCCGAGCGCCGAGCAACTGGCGGAAATCGCAGCCCTCGCTGCCGTTCACGTCCAGCGTTTCGGCATCAAGCCGAAGGTCGCGTTCCTGTCGCATTCGGATTTCGGCGGCTACGATTCCGAATCCGCGCGCAAGATGCGCCGCGCGACAGAGTTGCTCGCCAACGATCATCCCGAGATCGAGGCCGACGGCGAAATGCAGGCGGATTCTGCGCTGGCCGAAATGGTGCGCGATACGGTGCTGCCGCATTCGCGGCTCGAAGGCGCTGCCAACATTCTCATCATGCCGACGCTGGATGCAGCGAACATCGCAGCCCAGATGATAAAGGTCCTGTCGGATTCGCTTCCCGTGGGACCCATCCTGATCGGTTCCGCGCGCCCGGCGCATATTCTGACCCCGTCCACCACAGCGCGAGGCATTCTCAACATGACCGCCGTCGCGGCCGTCGAAGCGCAGGAACGCGCCGGCCGGCAGCAGCCCACGCTGTTCGGGTGACATAAAACCTGTATATTTCCGCCCAATAATCAAATTCGTTTTCAGCGAGGCTGACCATGCCACCACTTGTGACCCTCGGACGCATCCTGTTCGCGATCCTTTTTGTCTATGCGGGCGCGGACAAGCTGCTCGATATTGCGGGCTTTTCCCAGATGATCGCGGGGAAGGTGATCCCGGCGCTTCCGGCTGCGATTGCGCCTTATACCGCGCAGCTTGAGGCGGCGGCGGGAATGCCGGCGGATCGCGTGCTCGCCATTCTGGCGGGCGTGCTCGAACTCGTCGGCGGTCTTGCCATCGCGCTCAATATCGGCAGCCGTCTGCTGGCGATCCTGCTCGTGATTTTCATCGCCGTCGTGACGTATTACTTCCACGACTTCTGGAACATGACCGGCGCGGATCGCACGACGAATCTTTACAGCGCATTGAAAAATCTTTCGCTGATCGGCGGGCTTCTCATTGTTGCGGGCTATCCGCGCGCCGTGCTCGCCGACGACAATTACACGGGCACAGCCGAGGCGAGGTTCTGAGGACGCACGAATCTCGCGCTAGGGCCGCCGCCACGCGGTGACATCGACGCGATGTGCGGGATCGAGATCGCGCACCTCCGCAGCTTTCATGCCATGCGCGTTTAGAATCTGCTGCGGCGTTTTTCCCGGGATGCCGGGAAAGCCGCCGATACCATCGGGCACGATGAGACGATGCGCCTGCGACAGCCAAAAGGTGTCGTAGCGATCCATGAACATGCCGAACACGACCGGTCCGCCGATGATTGCGGCGGTGCCCGACGTCACGCCCGCACGACGGCAGGCATCCTCGAACGACGCGCCGGCCGGATTCCATAATGTGGATTTGGGATTGCCGGGATCGGGGGCGAGGGCGGCAATCTTTGTTGTGAGGACGATGCGCGTGCGCTCGGCGGATCGCTTCTGATCCTCGAACGAATGTCTGCCGTGGACGATGATGCTTGCCGCATCGAGCGCGGATTCAAAAAACTTCTGATCGGCGTCGAACTTGAGAGACGACGGCATCCGATGCGAACTGTCCGCCAACATGCCGTTGGCGGACAGGATCACATAACCCTCGATGCGAAGTGTTTGCTCAGCCATTCACTGTCTGAACACCGCTGCGCGCTTATTGTTCCGAGATCGTCTCGACGACGCTCGACACCGGGCGCGAGGAAACGGTCGGCAGCTTGATGTCCTTCGTCACTTCCTCGTCGTACTTCGCGATCGTCTGCACCGGTGCCTTCGCCTTGACCTGGACGATCTTGTAGCCGCCGGCCTTGAGCTGCTTGAGAAGTTCGGGCAGAGCCTCGGCGGTGTGCTTCTGGAAGTCGTGCATCAGGATGATGCCTTTGCCGTTCTTTTCCAGCTTGCTCATGACCGTCTTGATAACGGTCTCGGGCTTGCTCGCCTTGAAGTCGAACGAGTCCATGTCGCACGACCAGATCGCGATGTTGCGTTCGCCGAGATAAGTGACCATCGCGGGCGGATGCTGGAGGGCAGGGGCGCGGAAGAACGGAGCGGGCTCGGTGCCGAGCGCCCATTTCACGGCGCTGAAGCCCTTTTCGATTTCATCCTTCTGCATGTCCTCGGTCATCTTCTTGTCGGCGAGGTTGGCATGCGACCAGGTGTGCGCGCCGACGGTGTGGCCGTGGGCGAGAACCTGCTTGAGAATTTCAGGATAGTAGGTGGCGTGCTTGCCGATCGGGAAGAAGATCGCGCGGGTGCACTCTTCATCGAGCGACTTGAGAACCGATGGCGTGGTCGGCCACGGGCCGTCGTCGAAGGTCAGCACCACTTCCTTGTCGCGCAGAAAGTCGAGCTGCTTGAAATGCTCGAAGCCGAAGCCGGGTCCGCCGGTGGTGTCGATGGCGACGACGCGCGAGACGCCGAGCGCGTTGGGGTTGGTGCAGTTGGCGATGATGGGCGCTTTGGATGGCGCCGTCGCAGTCGTCACGCCCGAAGCGGGTACGCTCGCCGAGGACTGCTTTGCAGCTTCAGCCTTTGCGGCTTCTTCCTGCTTGAGCTGTTCCTGCTTGGCGCGCTCCTGTTCCTGAAGTTTCGACTGCGGGATCAGCGCCTGCGACCACGCGCTGGAAAACGCACACATCGAAATCGCGCTGGCGAAGACTACGGCCTTGATACGCATGGACACTCTCCTGAACGCTTGACGCAACGCGTTTTACAAACTCGCCGGAAGGCCCGCCAAAGGACCGCGATGCCCGGCCAAAAATCCGTTAACGAGGTGCTAACCTAGCCCCATGTCCGATGCCGCGCCAACGCCTTTTCGGCGCGGAAGGCATTGATGCCGCTCAAGGTTAACCGGGCGGGGCTTTCCCGCCACAGCGCCGTCTAGGCGGTCAGGTTGCGGGCGATTGCGGCAACGACGCGTGTGTCGGTCGGCTCGACTTTCGAGGGAAAAACCTCGGCGATATAGCCGTCGCGGCCGATCAGGTATTTGTGGAAGTTCCACGCCGGCAGCTCGGCCGGCCGCTCCGCTGCCGCCCATTTGTAGAACGGGTGTGCGTCCGGTCCCTTAACGATTGTCTTGGCCGTGATCGGGAAGGTGACGTGATAGGTGTCGCCGGCGGTTTTTGCGATTTCGGTCGCGCCGCCGGGTTCCTGTCCGCCGAAATCGTTGGATGGGACGGCGACGATGCCAAATCCGCGTTGGCGAAACTGCGACCACAATTCCTGCAAGCCCGCGTATTGCGGCGTGTATCCGCATTGCGAGGCGGTGTTGACGATCATCACCGGCTTGCCTGCGTAGTCGGCGAGGCGGATACGGTCGCCGTTCAGGCCCTCGAATGAAAATCCGTAAGCGGTCATCTTGCTCATCGCGGCCTGCGCGAATGCGGCATGTGCGTTGAAGCCGATGGCTCCCGTCGCGAGTGACGTTGCGAGAAATCGTCTGCGGTCGATCATGATGGGCCTCGCTGAAGATGCAAAGCTACAGCATTCCGCGCGGGCTTTCCATCAACCCTGCGTTACGGCCAATCAGGGTTTCTTGGGCGGCAGGTCGCACCACGGCAGCGGCAGTTCCGGCTCGTAGAACTGATTCCACTCGCAGATATATTCCGGCCCGCTTTTCTTCAGGACGTGCTTCACCGGCTCCGCCTGACTGAGCGCGACATGCACGACGATGAGCGCGACGCCGATAGGATAAGCCCATTTCGCAAACCGAAGATTGTCGAATTTGTCCAGCAGTAACGCGCCCGCGAGAATAAGAAGCGGATCGGTGAAGATAAAATACTCGGTCTTCAATCCGCGCCGCACGCCGAGCGCATCGATGCCGATGGATGCGAGCAATAGCAAAGCCGCCTGCAACGCGACCTGCCGCTCGCCGCGCCGCCACGCATAGACGATGCCGGGGACAATCAGCCAGACCAGAAACACGGTCGGGCGCGGCGAGGTGAACAGCACAAAGGTATAACGCTTCAACACACTGACGACGCCGTCGAACAGAAGTTTGACCGACGCCAAGAGCGCGCCGCCGTCCACCGCCGACGTCGCGGGCGTATCGGCGAACACCAGCATCTTCTCGATCGGATTGATGACGGCCACGACATTGCCGGTGCTGTAGTCGATATTGAGCGCGAGCAGCGCGATGCTAGCGCCCGCAATGACCGCGAACGTCGACGCCAGCGTTTCGGCAATGCTGACGCGCCACCATGCCGCGAAGGCGATCATTCCAATCGCGATCCATCCCAATAGCGCGACCTGATAGACGCCGAAATGTCCAAGGAGCAATGGTTTGAGCGATGCACGCGACGTTGCCAGAGGATCGAAACCGTCGCGGATGATCGGCAGCGCCAGCGCCAGCGCGACGGCGGCGGCGATGAACAGGCCGACCGTCCACACCCACGCGCTCGACGTGTTGCGCCACACCGGAACGCTTGTGCTTTCCGCCGATCCCATCGGCAGCATCAGCACGGGAAGCGCCGCGATCAGCAGGATGATCTGAACCTTGTTTTCTATGCCGAGCACGCACAGCGCGGCGGCCAGCGCAATCGCGAGCGGTCGGCGCGATGTCGTGTGTTTCGCTGCGATCACGAGAACGAGCATCGCGAACGCAAAGAAGCAGCCCGCGATCATTTCGCTGCGGAGAATCCGGATCTGCACGGCGACGCCACCGGAAAATGCGAAAGCGAATGTCGTCAAAAGCGCCACACGCCAGTCGCGCACGACGCGGCGGATCAGACCCGCATAGATCGCGACGAACAGGACTGCGGTGAGCCACGCCACGGTGCGGCCGGCGCGAATGGCGCTCGTCATCGCCGCATCGAAGGCGGGCAGGTTCAGCGCGGAGGGGATCGACGACAATTTCCACGCGTCGAGCAGGCCGAGCGCGTGCATCGCCTGAAACCATGCCTTTACTGAAAGAATAGTGAAATAGGCCGGATGATCGACGAACAGCTGCGGCTTGCCGTCGTTCATGGCGAGCGCGCTGTAGACGATCATGAAATCCATGTCGGCGTTGCGCCAGTAGATGACGAAATAGCCGGCAAGGAAAAACGACAGTGTGAGGCCGATGAGAATGACGGCCATGCCGCCGTTCCAGCCGAACGGCGTCAGGCGCGAGAACGCATCGCGTTTGTCGGTGGATTTCGTATCGGTGGAGGCAACCATCATGCGTGCGCTTCTAGCGCGGCAGATCGTTCAAATCCATCGCGGGTTAAGCGCAGAATTCAGCGCAGCGGCACGATAAAATCGGTGCCTTCGCCGGTCTCGCCGCCCAGTCCCTCGTCGGAGACGACAAGCGATCCGCCCGGACCAAGCACGGCGGCGAACCGCTTCATCGCTTCGTCCGGGATCGTGATGCGGTCGAGGGCTTCGGTCGCAGTCGAAGGCTGCGGCGGCGGACCCGGATCGGGCGCGACCACTTTCTTCTTGCGGGTGTATTCGGCGTTGGCCTGCCGCGCCGCGCGCGATGGCGCAGGCAGCGACACCACGGTCCATGCGAGCTTGCCGTCGTCTTCGGATTTCACCGTGAACACATGTGTGCCGAGCGGCTTGTCGCCGGGCGCAATCGTCACCGGCGCGGTGAAGACCGGCTTGAAGGCCTGCCGCACGAAGAACTTGCCTTCCTTGCGGCTGACATAGCCCGCGACCTGTCCGGTGTTGGGTTTGATCGGGCCGACGAAGTCGGCCATGCCGGGTGTCGGGCGCGGCGCGGGCAGCGTGGCGGCGGCCGGTTTGTCCTGAGGCCGCGCCTGATCCTTGTTCGCGTTTTGCTCGTCGGATTTCGGCTCGGTGCGGATTTCGGGTTTCGCGTCGGTGCCTGCATCGGGCTTGGCGACGATGGTGCCGCTGGCGTCGGCGGTCTTGATCTCGTCGCTCTTCTTCGGGCCTTCGCCGGTGCCGGTTGTCGTCAGGCGCAGTTCGGACGCCGCATCGGCCTTATCGGCTTTCGGCGTCGTGGTCATTTCGGGCTTTGCTGCGACCGGCATGTTCGGATCGGCGTTCTCGGGCTTCTGCGTCACGAGCAAGCGGTGCGAGAAATCCGAAGGGTTCATTTCGCCGGGCGTGATGATGACGCGCGCGCCCATCTTGGTCCAGCCAAAGAGACGCGTTGCGAATGCGCCGGGAAGGCGGATGCAGCCGTGCGACGCCGGGCGGCCCGGAAGCACGCCTTCGTGCATCGCCACGCCCGACCAGGTGATGCGCTGCATGTGCGGCATCGGCGCGCCGCTGTAGATGTTGGAGCGGTGAAAGACTTCCTTGCCGATGACGCTGAACACGCCCATCGGCGTCGAATGTCCGGGCATGCCGGTGGACACCGGAGATTCCGCGAACACGCCGTTGTTGTCGATCAGCCTCAACTGCTGCTTCTCGATCGAGATCGAGATGATCGGCGGGCCGACAGGTTTGGTCGTGTCCTTGACGGCCTCGACCTTCGGCGCGGGCTGACGCGTGGCGTGGCGAACTTTCTTGCGCTCGACGCGGACGATGTCGGCGCGCTCGGACGGCCAGAACAATTGCGCTTCTGCCGGGACTGCAAAACTGAGGAGGAGGGCTGTGGTGAGAAGTGCTCCGTGCCGGGCAGCAGTCGGTCGAAAATCGCTCACGCCCCAAGTCCCCAATTGATTCCAATATCCGATCAGTGTCGCAGACGCCCAAATCGTTCACCAGCCGCGCCATTGCCCGGCCAACGCTTTCTCGCTCGCTGTGGCCGAAAAGCTATGCCCCAAGCGTTTAGAAGGCGTTCAAACGCCTTTCAAAACGGCGTTATGCCGCATGCCGGGGTGCGGCTTGCGCCGGAACCGGGCAACCCCACATCAGGCGCTCAATGGCCCGGCGTCCGGGCTGCTTTTTCGGAGTAAATCCAATGACGACGTCCACCCGCCTGCGGGCAAAGCTCGCCTGGCGCCGGCTCGCGATGGCCGCTGCGGCGCTTTGGCTGGGGACTGCGCCCGCCCTGGCCGCGGACGAGCCGGACCTGATCTTCCGCCGCTCGACGGTGTTCAAGTTCCTCACGCCGAACGACAAGCTCGCCACCTACGGCATCGACGATCCGGAAGTGGAAGGCGTTGCCTGCCATTTCACGGTGCCGGAAAAGGGCGGCGTTACCGGCTGGCTGGGCCTCGCCGAACAGGTGTCGGACGTGTCATTGGCGTGCCGCCAGATCGGGCCGATCCGATTCAAATCCAAACTGGGTCAGGGCGACGACATGTTCCGGCAGAGCCGCTCGCTGTTCTTCAAGAAGATGCAGATCGTGCGCGGCTGCGACGCCACGCGAAACGTGCTCGTCTACATGGTCTATTCGGACAAACTGATCGACGGCTCGCCGAAGAACTCGACATCGTCGGTGCCGATCATGCCGTGGGGCACGAACGGCGACGCGGTTCAAAAGTGCGCGGATTTTATATCCGGCTAGACCGTCTAGGTCATTGCGAGCGAAGCGAAGCAATCCAGTTTGACTCTGGATTGCTTCGTCGCCATAGCGCGTCGAAGACGCGCGTAAACGCGCTAATGGCTCCTCACAATGACGGACGTTACGCCGCCTTGTTCTTGATCGCGCCGACGATGGCGGTGACGATCGCGCCGGCCACGCCGCCGCCGACGGCCTGACCCGCGATGGCGCCGATGTCCATCGTCGAGCCGGCATTGGCGAGCATCGGAACGAGGGCCGCGAGAATCTGTCCGCCGACGCCGCCGCCGATGGCGCCCGCGATGGTGTTGCCAAGCGTGCCGAGATCGATGTTCTTCATTGCGCCGCCGGCAGCATTGCCGCCGATTGCGCCTGCGATGAGCTGAATAATCAGATTGATGACAGTGGCCGACATTGCGAGGTCTCCCCAAGTCCCGGTCTAAGATGCCTCAAGGGCGGCGCCGGACTCGCGCCGCGCGGGTACCACGCTACTGCCGCGCAACCCGCATCGTCACGCTGCAAGTGCGAATGTTCCGCCCGTGCAAGCCGCAGAAAAGTTTAAAGATTTAAGGAAATTGTCTTGCGGATTTCAGAATCGGTGCGCGCCGACAATCCATCGGCCGCGATGAAGGCGCAGCCTTTACCGCTTGATGCCCTTGCGATCGACGCACTGCTTGGTGCGCTGGACGCCCGCCGCGCCGAGCTTTGCGCCGGTGACAAGCATGACCTGACCCGAGGGACAAATGCCGTCATCGACGTAGACTTTTTGCCCGAGCCGCAGATTGACGATGTCGGCTTCGCGCATCACCACGTCGGCGCGCGCAGGTGCCGTGAATGCGGCGATGGCAACAAACGCTGCCGCGGCGAATGCATGCGATTTTACTTTCACGATCTGCCGCATCATTTGCTTTGAATCTTCACGCCGCCGGGGCCGAAATTGATCTGCAAGCCTTCCGGCTGCTGATTGTCCTTATAAACCTTGTAGCCGAGCACGGCGACTGCGACGCTGAGCGCGCCGACGACGGCGTACAGCATGTTGCGATTGTTCATACTAAGTTTCCCGTGGTCAGAGAACCGCCATTCTGGGAGAAAGCTGCTGCGGCGGCATCATCGTAATGTCCGCGCGCCGATTCTCATAGGCACGCAATGTTGCCGCAGGAGGAACCGATGGGCTGGCTTGAAATGATTCAGTCGCGGCCGATGCCGCTCGCGCAGCTGATGGGCGTGACCTTTACAGAGGCTGCGAAAGAGAAAGTCGTCGCCACCATGCTGGTGCGCGACGATCTGTGCACGCTTGGCAATACGATTCACGGCGGCGCTATCATGGCGCTGGCGGATTCGGTCGGAGCCGCAGCCACCATCATCAACCTGCCGCCGGAAGCGCAGGGCACCACGACCATCGAGAGCAAGACCAATTTCCTTGGCGGCGCGAAAGCGGGAACGACCGTGACGGCGACCGCGACGCCGGTTCACCTCGGCCGCCGCACGCAGGTCTGGCAGACGCGGCTGACGACCGCCGATGGCAAGCTCGTGGCTCTGGTGACGCAGACGCAGATGGTGCTGTGAGCCAAACTGAAGTTACCGCGTTCCGTCGTGCAAGCCGCTGGTCTTCAGAAGTTATACTCAACGCGCAACAGGGCTTGATGTCTTGTGAATTTAATGAGGTCCAGCGGCGCAAATTGATTGTTTGACCGGCCTGCAACCTGGGCGCTCCAAGCTCCCGAGATAGCAAGCGAGTTCGACAGGCGCACAAACGCGTTCGGTCCGACAAAAAAGGCCTCCCCCGCCAGCGCATCCAATCCGATGCCGTCATACTTGCGAAGATAGCGAGCCTCTATTCCAATGAATTTTCCCGGCGAGACCTGCGCCGTCAACGATCCGGCGAACGCCAATCCTGACTCGCGCTCCCAGCCGCCAGTCAGTTCGGACGACGTCATTTCCGGATCGTAGGTCACGTTGACCGCGCCAAAGAGCCAATTCCGGACAATCTCGCGGTCTAAAACCACCGTTACCTCGCCGCCATAATTGGCAACGGGGATGCCGGTCACTTCCTCGCGGCGATTCCAGTGAGGTTCAACTACTACTGTGAGCGCGAACGGATTTTGCGCCCGATCGAGCAGCCGATAGCGAAATTCTGTCTGGATACCGTTGAAGGCCGCATTGTTGCGATCAGCGAGTCCGCTGACTCCGGCGATGTCGTAATGCGCGACCGCCGCACCGATTTCAAAGCGGAAGTTCGGCAGCGGCGAATGCTCATAACGCAGTTGGTCCGTCAGTGCCATATATCGGCCGCCGCGTTTGCTCCATTGCGCGGACGTTTGATGTTCGATTTCCCGTTCGCCAAGTTCGCCGACATCTGCGCCCGACGTAAAACCAAAGATGAATTGAGTATCGATTGGCTTGTTCCGTCTTTCGTCTTCTTCAGCAACAGAACTATTCTGCGCCGACGAGGCGAAAAGTCCCGTCACCGTCAGCAGAAAGAGAAATGACCCGCGCATCTTTTCCGTCCCGGTCGTGCAATGACGAATCTGCTCCGCAGAGCCGTGTTCAACCCGAATAGCGGCGATACAGCAGCCAGCCACACAGCACCGCGCCGGCAACCCATAAGCCGGCGATCGCTACCGCAGCGGTTCGGCTTATGGGTCGATCTTGCGCAGCTTCCGCCAGCGTTCGGTGCCCGGCCATCACATTTGCAGGTATCAGGCGGATCACCAACCAGATTCCCAGCGGAACAAGGATCAGGTCGTCCAGATAGCCGACGACCGGAATAAAGTCAGGGATCAGGTCTATCGGTGACAGGGCATACGCGGCAATGACGGCGGCAATTGCCTTCGCGTACCAGGGAACACGAGGGTCTTTGCTGGCAAGATAAAGCGCGTGCGTGTCTCGCCTTACGAGCCGCGCCCACTGCTTCCAGTTTTGAAACATCGGTATTCTCGTCGTCCCGAATAGCAGACGACCATCCGGATAAAATCGCGCTTTTTGGCTTCGCTGCGTACCACAATCGCCATTTTGCCATGCGGAACAAGCGACTGTGACCTCGCGGAACATTGCGTAAGTCGCGCGGATTCAGCTAGATCATCGCCGTAAACCACCAAAAAGGTCCGCTTTGCGGGGCACAATGCAGTGTCCGCCAAGCCAAGCCTGCGCGCGAGAACTGCCCGATGAATGCTCTTGTCCGGATTGCCCTGAGCCGGCCGTATACGTTCGTGGTCATGGCGCTTCTGCTCATGATTACGGGGCCGCTCGCCGCGCTTCGCACGCCGACCGACATTTTCCCCGACATCCGCATTCCCGTCATCGGCGTGGTGTGGAACTACACGGGTCTGCCGCCAGATCAGATGGCCGGCCGCATTACCACGCCGTTCCAGCGCGCGCTGACGACCACCGTCAACGACATCGAGCACATCGTCGCCAATTCCTACAACGGCATCGGCATCATCAAGATTTTCTTCCAGCCGAACGTCGATATTCGCACCGCCAACGCGCAGGTGACGGCGATCGCGCAGACCATGATCAAGCAGTTGCCCAATGGCGCGACGCCGCCGCTCATTCTGAACTACAGCGCATCGACCGTGCCGATCATCCAGCTTGCATTGTCGGGCGAGGGACTGACCGAGCAGACCATGTTCGACATCGCCACCAATCAATTGCGCACGCCGCTGGTGACGGTGCCGGGCGCGGCGATTCCCTGGCCGTTCGGCGGCAAGCAGCGCCAGATCCAGATCGACCTCATTCCGAACGCGCTTCAGGCGCTGGGCCTGTCGGGTCAGGATGTTGCCAGCGCGCTCGCCGCGCAAAATCTCATCACGCCGGTCGGCACGCAGAAGATCGGCAATTTTGAATACAACATCCAGCTCAACAACGCGCCGCTGAAAATCCAGGAGCTGGCCGATTTGCCGATCAAGACGGTGAACGGCGCGATGGTCTACGTCCGCGACGTGGCAACCGTGCGCGACGGCAATCCGCCGCAGACCAACATCGTGCATGTCGACGGCGGCCGCTCCGTGCTGATGATGGTTCTGAAAGCCGGTTCGATTTCGACGCTCGATATTATCGCAGGGATCAAGCAGAAGATCATCGACGTCAAACCGCAGATGCCCGACGCGCTGAAAGTCGGCCTGATCGGCGACCAGTCGATCTTCGTGCGCGGCGCAATCGCTGGCGTGGCATTCGAGGGCATCCTCGCGGCAGCCCTCACCAGCGTGATGATCCTGCTGTTTCTGGGAAGCTGGCGCTCGACGCTCATTATCGCGATCTCGATTCCGCTGTCGGTGATGGGCTCCATCGTGATGCTGTCGCTGATCGGCGAGACGCTCAACATCATGACGCTCGGCGGCCTTGCGCTTGCGGTCGGCATCCTCGTCGACGACGCGACCGTGACGATGGAAAACATCAACTGGCATCTGGAGCAGGGCAAGGAGATCACGCCGGCCATTCTCGACGGCGCCGACCAGATCGCAACGCCGGCCTTCGTGTCGATGCTGTGCGTCTGTATCGTGTTCGTGCCGATGTTCTTTCTCACCGGCGTGTCGCGCTTCCTGTTCGTGCCGATGGCCGAAGCGGTGATGTTCGCAATGATCTGGTCGTTCATCCTGTCGCGCACGCTCGTGCCGACAATGGCGCGCTATCTCCTGCACGCGCATCCGAAGGATGAGCACGGCAATCTTCTGCCGCCGCCGCCGAGCAACAATCCGCTGGTGAAATTCCAGCGCGCCTTCGAGCATCGCTTCGAGAAGGTGCGCGCCGGCTACCGCGATATTCTGACGATGGTGATCGGGCATCGCCCCGTCTTTATCGTCGGGTTTCTTGCCTTTATCGCCGCGTCATTTCTGCTGGTCCCGTTCCTGGGACGCAATTTCTTCCCCGCCGTCGATACCGGCCAGATCCTGATCCACGTCCGCAATCAGGTCGGCACCCGCGTGGAGGAAACCGCCAATCGGCTGGCCGACATCCAGAAGACGATCCGCGCGATCATTCCGCCCGGCGAGATCGAGACCATCGCCGACAATATCGGCATGCCGATTTCCGGCATCAACATGACTTACAACAACACCGGCGTGATCGGCACGCAGGACGGCGACATCCAGATCAAGCTGCGCGAGGGCCACCGGGCGACAGGCGACTACATCCGCACATTGCGCGAGGAACTGCCGCGCGCGTTTCCGGGCGTGTCGTTTGCATTTCTGCCGGCCGACATCGTCAGCCAGATTCTGAATTTCGGTTCGCCCGCGCCGATCGATCTGCAAATCCGCGGCGCAAGTTTTGCCGCGAACTATGCCTACGCCCAGTCGCTGCTGCGCAAGATACGCCGCATTCCGGGCGTCGCCGACGCGCGCATCCAGCAGTCGCCCAACAATCCGGGCTTCAACGTCGATGTGGATCGCACGCGCGCGCAGTATGTCGGTCTCACCGCGCGTGACGTGACCAACAGCCTCGTCGTCAACCTTGCAGGCTCCTCGCAGGTCGCGCCGACATTCTTTCTCAATCCGGAAAACGGCGTGTCCTATTCCATCGTGATGCAGACGCCGCAATATCAGATCGACTCGCTCAGCAAGCTCGAGACGCTCCCCATTAGCGCGACCGGCGTGCAGACACCGCCGATCCTCGGCGGCATCGCCGACATCTATCGCTCGACATCGAGCGCGGTGGTGTCGCAATACGACATCCAGACGCTGGTGCAGATTTTCGCGACCACGCAGGACCGCGATCTTGGTGCGGTGGCGTCCGACATTCAAAAGGCCATCGACGAGACGAAAGGCGAAGTGCCGAAGGGAAGCAATGTCGTGCTGCTCGGCCAGGTGCAGACCATGAACAGCGCCTTCGCCGGACTTCTGTTCGGCCTGATCGGCGCCATTGTCCTGATCTACCTTCTGATCGTGGTGAACTTCCAGTCGTGGTCCGATCCGTTCGTCATCATCACGGCATTGCCGGCGGCACTTGCGGGCATCATCTGGATTCTGTTTGCCACGCACACGACGCTGTCGGTGCCTGCGCTGACAGGCGCGATCATGTGCATGGGCGTGGCGACGGCGAACAGCGTGCTCGTCATTGCATTCGCCCGCGAACGCTACGATCATCACGGCGATCCGGTGGAGGCCGCGATCGAAGGCGGCTTCCAGCGGTTCCGTCCGGTTCTGATGACGGCGCTTGCGATGATTATCGGCATGACGCCGATGGCGCTCGGCATGGGCGAGGGCGGCGAGCAGAACGCGCCGCTCGGCCGCGCCGTCGTCGGCGGCCTCATTTTCGCAACCACTGCGACCTTGCTGTTCGTTCCCGTGGTATTCAGTCTCGTTCACAAGAAGGTGCCCGCCAAAGACGGCAAGGGCGCGCCGGAGCCGGTTCATGCCCACTAAGAAGAAACCCGAAATTTCGCAGGCGCAGTTGCGCCGCGCGGGGATCATTGCCGGATCGGTCGTCGCACTCGTGGTGGTGACGGGATTGGTATGGCGGGCGTCCGGCAACGCAAGGCTGCGCGAATGGACGGATGCGCAGGCGATCCCCACCGTCGCGGTCGCGCTGCCGGGCAGCAAGCCGCTCAACGCGACGCTCAATCTTCCGGGGCGTCTGGAGGCCTATTCGCGTGCGCCGATCTATGCGCGCGTCAGCGGCTATCTCAAAAGCTGGAAGGTCGACATCGGCGGCAAGGTGAAGGCCGGGCAATTGCTCGCCGAAATCGAAGCACCTGATCTCGATCAGCAACTGATGCAGGCACGCGCCGATCTCACCAACGCGCAGGCCGCCGCCAAACTGTCAGGCGCGACGCTCGCCCGCCGCAAGACATTGCTCGCCTCGAACTTCGTGTCGCAGCAGGAAATCGACGAACGCTCCGCAGACTTGGCGAGCAAGGAAGCGCAGGTCAATTCGCAGCAGGCCAATGTCGAACGGCTTGAGGCGCTGGCCGGCTATAAAAACGTGACCGCTCCCTTCGATGGCATTGTCACCGAACGCAACACCGATGTCGGCGCGCTCATCAACGGCGGCACCGGAACGGGTGCTGCGATGTTTGTGGTGTCGAACGCGACGAAGCTGCGTCTGTATGTGAACGTGCCGCAGAGCTATCTGCCCGCCATCAAAATCGGCGCGAAGGCGTCGGTGTCGGTGCCGGAATACGCCAACCGCAGCTTTCCGGCCGTCGTAGAGTCTTCCGCCCAATCGGTCGATGTCAGTTCCGGCACGACGCGCATGCAGCTTGGGATCGACAATCCCGGCGGCGAACTGCGCCCCGGCGCCTATGCCGATGTGAAGCTCAATCTCACCAACGACGTGCAGCCGTTGAGCATTCCGGCGAGCGCCTTGATCTTCAACGCCAGCGGCTTGCGGGTCGCGACCGTGACGCCGGGCGACAAGGTACTGTTCAAGACCGTCACTATTTCACGCGACCTCGGCCGCGAGATCGAAATCGGGTCGGGGCTTGCCGCCGACGACCGGATCATCGTGACGCCGCTCGACGGCATTGCCGACGGCGATCAGGTGCGGATCGCGGGTGCCGCTCCGGGCAAGGAAAGCGCGACGCCCAAGACCAGCGAGCAGACAAGCAACAAGCCCGCGCCGGTCAAAGCCGAATAGCGCCGCGCAGGCGCTGGGTTTTAGCGGGTCCGGGCACCGGCATGGCCGGGGAATCCGGGATGGTTCCGGCTGTCGCCGGGAAGCCCCGCCGCGTGAGGGATTGCGTTCAACCCGTTCGCGGAATTGGCGTTCCTCTTCCCGTCATCACGCTGTCGTCACGGCACGATTAACTCAGGCGCGCGGAAAGATTCGCTCCCTTCACGAATTTACTTGGAACCGGATCGCAAACGCAGCATTATGATTTTTGCCGGCTCGAGGACAAAGGTGCCATGCGTACCGCGTTAGCAGTGTTGTTTGTGTGTGCTGCGGCTCAGCCTTGCCTTGCGAAGAATTTTCTCAAAACCGAACCTTATTTTCTGGCGCCGTTCTCCGTTGTCTATGTCGACAATGGCGTTTGCGGCGCCGGCAAAGTGCTGAAGGTGAAGGGGGCCCTCGGAGGAATGCGCCGTCAGAAGACGTGCGTGCCGATGGGCCGGGAAGAGGCTTCGCTGGGAAGCGTGACCCGCTGAGATTTTGTTTCGTTCAAGCAGCTGTGCTTGAGCGAGGAGATTTTTTGTCTCAAAATTTGTTTGCGCAGGGCGGTCTGCCCAAGCTGACCTGAAGATTTTCATGATCGGAAAGCCGCTTTTTCCATTGCTTCTGCTTGCGGCATTTGTCTCGCCTGCGTCGGGACAAGAGTTGCGCGACAAGACGTTTGCTTTTGTTTATGCGGATCAGCCGGGACGTATCTTCGTCGCCAGGAGCGGGAACGCCTACTACACTTATGTGTCGGTCGGCAGCGGCGTTGAATTCAAGGCGAACAAGACTTTCCGGGCGTCGATGAACGGCTGCGCCTATCAGACCTTTGCGGCGCATGCGGGAAATTCACTTACGCTCGACTGGACCAATGACTGTCCGGCGCTTGGTGTACGTGCCAAGGCCCGCGTCGTTTTATCGTCCGATGGCGCGACTTGCTCCGTGCGGATGAGCATCTGGACCAGTTCGCCCGGAGACCCAGGCTCGTCGAGCGGCGGCACTTCGGATTCTTGCAGTATTCTTGCCGGCAATCGGTTGTAGACTGGGCTGGCCGCACTGTTGGCAATCGTGCCGGCCGGGGATGACGGATGCCCGATACCACGGTCAAGCCGAAACCGGCGACGCGGACCAAGACAAAGGTCAAGCCGCAGCGACCGCCGCTCTACAAGGTGATTTTGCTCAACGACGACTTCACGCCGCGCGAGTTCGTCGTGATCGTGCTCAAGGCCGTGTTCAACATGGGCGAGGAGATCGCGCATCGCGTGATGCTGACCGCGCACCAGAAAGGCGCGTGCGTGATCGCGGTCTATACACGCGACGTTGCCGAGACCAAGGCCAGGGAAGCCACCGAAATGGGCAAGGCCAAGGGCTATCCGCTGTTCTTCACGACCGAGAAGGAAGAGTAGGTGGCGAAATATCCTTTGACGGTTGAAAATATGTACTATATGTATATTTTGTACATAAATGAGGAAATCGCCGATGTCGAAATATGAATCCCTCGGAGACTTTCTGAAAAGTCAGCGCGCCAATCGCGTGCCGATGTCGTTCGCCGAGATCGAACGCGTGACCGGCACCAAACTTCCGGCGTCGGCGAAGTATCGCGCGTGGTGGAGCAACAATTCTTTTAACAGTGTGATGACCAAGGTCTGGCTGGAAGCGGGCTTTGAAAGCGAGCAGGTCGATATGGCGGGCCGCAAGCTGGTATTCCGGCGCGTGAGGGCGGATTCGGAATTAGCGGCTGGCCGGATGCCGGAGGGTGAAGCAGTTCATCCGTTGGCCGGGTTGCTCAAGGATGTAACGCGCGTCGCGACGGGCTTCGATCTGACGAAACCAGCCGATCCTGAGTGGGGCACGAAATAGAATGGCCTCGCCAATTCTGCTCGATACATGCGCTCTTATCTGGATTGTGCAAGATGAACCTCTTGCGGACGCCTCGACGGAGGCGCTGCGAAACGCGCACAGGTCAGGCGGCGAAGTCTTTCTGTCGCCGATAACGGCATGGGAGGTGGGTTTGCTTGTCGCACGTGGACGCCTTCAATTGCTGATGTCGCCCCAGAGCTGGTTTGCCCGCGCGAGTGAAGCACCCGGCGTCCGGCTGGCGGGAATGGCGCCCGATCTTCTGATCGCTTCTTCCTTTCTTCCCGGAAAGCCGCCGCGCGATCCAGCCGATCGCATCATCGCTGCGACGGCGCGCGATCTTGGAGCGACCTTAATGACTCGGGATCGCGTATTGCTCGATTACGGCAAACAAGGGCATGTCAACGTCCTGCGCTGTTGAACCAAAGCCATGAACAGCCGGCCCGACGTGCTTCTTCCCCTTCTGAACGCGCTCGATATTCTTGAGTTTGCCGCGCGGCATCTCGATCCGTCGATGCTTGAGGCGTTGAACGAAGCCGTCGCGCCGCGCGCGGAAAAATTCCGCGAGGCGTATGTGCAATCCGCCGACGTGCCCGACTGGCTGAAACTTGCTGGCGATGAAACACTCGCCGCGTTCGATGAACTGGGCGCGGCCTTCGCTCAGGGAGACCTTCGCGCTGCGTACAAGGCGTTGCGCCGTGCGCCGCGCGCGCAGGAGGCGCTGTATCCGCACGCCGTATCCTCTCCGGCGATCAATCGCTTCTTCGTCGATCATGCGTTACGCGGCAATGATGAAGTTCTTGCGCGCTGCGCGCAACGGAGGCGCGAGGGCGAAACCGGCATCATCCATTTCGCAAACGACTACGGCACGCGCGGCGGTTTTTCGCTCTACGTGCCGGAAAGCTACACGCCGGAGCGCAAATGGCCGCTGGTGATCGCGCTGCACGGCGGCAGCGGACATGGCCGCGGATTTCTGTGGAGCTGGCTGCGCGATGCGCGAAGCTACGGCGCAATTCTCCTATCGCCGACCTCGACCGGCCCGACATGGGCACTCCTTGGCGACGACACCGACACGCCGAACATCGACCGCATGATCGAGACGGTTCAATCGCGATGGAGCATCGATACCCATCAAATTCTGATGACCGGCATGAGCGACGGCGGCACGTTCTGTTATGTCAGCGGGCTTGAAGGCACCTCGCGCGCCACCCATCTTGGCCCAGTGTCGGCGGCGTTTCATCCGATGCTGGCGTCGATGGCGGACGCCGAACGACTGCGCGGCCTGCCGATCTTCATGGCGCATGGCGCGCTTGACTGGATGTTTCCGGTGGAGCTGGCGCGGCAGGCGCAACAATATCTCACAGCCAGCGGCGCGGACGTGACCTATCGTGAGATCGGCGATCTCAGCCATACCTATCCGCGCGAGATCAATGCGCCGATGCTGGCCTGGCTGCGTGGCGTTGACGCTTCGGAATGATTTCTGCATGGTCGCAATCGGCGCGACCGACATGGAATGCTCATGGCCGACGACATTATTCTGCATCACTTCGACACATCCGTGTTTTCCGAGAAGATCCGCGTCATCTTCGGCTTGAAGAAAGTCGCGTGGAAGTCGGTGCTGATTTCGCGTATCATGCCGCGCCCCGATTTGATGCCGCTGACGGGCGGCTATCGCCGCACGCCGGTGATGCAGATCGGCGCGGATATTTTCTGCGACACACAGATCATCATCGCCGAGCTTGAGCGGCGGTTTCCCAATCCGACATTGCTGCCCGACCGCAACGAGGGATTGCCGTGGCTCGTCGGCCTGTGGAGCGACCGCGTGTTTTTCCAGAACGCCGTCAATCTCGTTTTCGGCACGCTCGGCGACAGCGTGCCGGAAGAGTTCATCGCCGATCGCACCAAATTAAGAGGCGCGCCGTTCGATGTCGCGGCGATGCGGGCTGCGCTGCCGCACTGGCGCGATCAGTTTCGCAGTCATTGCGACCGCATCGACGCGCAGCTGACCGGGCGATCCTGGCTGCTCGGCGATTTCAGCCTTGCCGACGTCAACGCCTACATGAATGTGTGGTATGTGCGCCTGAATCTTCCCGATGAATCCGAGCGGCTGCTTGCCGAATTCCCCGCACTCGTCGCATGGGAAAAACGTATCAAGATTTTAGGCCACGGCAACCGCACAGAAATGTCCAAACAGGATGCGCTCAAGATCGGCACCGAGGCGAAACCACGCTCGGCGGTCGCCGCCGATCCGCACGATCCGGCGGGCCTGATGCCGGGCGACCGCGTCACTGTCACACCGGACGATTACGGCAAGGTCGGCGTGGCCGGCATGATCGTGTCGCTGTCGGCGCAGCACATCGCGATCCGCCGCAACGATCCTACAGCCGGCGACGTCGTCGTGCATTTCCCCCGCGTGGGGTTTGCGGTGACGAAAGGCTGAAGTCTTATTTCTTGTCGAGGTTGCAGGTCAGCACATTGCCGAAATCGCCGCCCTGCTGCCAGCAGCCGGTCGATTTGCAGGTCGCGAGCTTCGGCGAGCAGTGATCCGAGACGCAATTCTTGTCGTGGGCGTATTTTGTCCGGCAACGCGATGCGCAGGTGTTGAACGAATTGGTGCAGCTCGCGGCGTCCGCGTATTCGGCAAACGTGGCAACGGAAAATACGGCGAGGGCCGCAAGAGCGGCTTTCGTTGAAAATCTTGTCATGGCTTCCCCGGAAAAAATCTGGTGTGGCAACGCGGACAGAACACTAGAGCCTGATTATTACGTCAAGACGAAACGCGTGCCTCAAGGCCTGTCCATCAGTTTCGCATCGTAGATTTCAATCGCAGCCGGCTCCACCAGAAACGCCGACAAGTCCTTGATGAACTGGCGGGATGCGGGCACCGCGAAATGCTTGAGCAGCGCATCGCGATCCGCCCAGCGTTCGACGAACACCAGCCGCATCGAATTGTCGCAGTCGATATGGACGTCGTGCGAGATGCAGCCGGGCTCCTTGCGCGAGCGGTGGGTGTGCTCGATGCTGAGGCGGCGCGCCTCCTCGAAGCTCTTGCTCTGGACGATGGCGCTGCCGGTCACGAGAATCATGAAAATCTCCCGAACGAATATCGTGCGAGGATGCGTTGCCGGAGCGGAAGGCGTCAAGTTGTTGCGGAACGGTGCGGCGCGGGACGTGCAGTATTTCAAGCGGCACGGAAGCGCGTAACGCTCAGATCTTGTCGAGGCTTGCGATCACGGCGAGGCGCTTGATCTCGTTGTTCTTGAAGGCGCGCAGGAAGCGGTTGTAGTCCTTGAACGAGACGCAGCCGTTGGATTGTCCGCTCGGCCCCAGCATGTAGGTGTGGGCCAGAAGCCCGTCGCGGCCGTGGATCGCATCCTCGCCGCCGACCGGATTGAGCCGGATCGCCTCGACGCCGTGGAACAGGCTCTCGCGCAGTTTCATGTCGTAGACATGCGGCGGCGTCGCGCCGCGCATCCGCAGGTTCACGAAGTCCGGATTGTCCATCTTGTCGCCGAGCCCTGAATGCGCCTCGAGCTCGGTGCCGTCCGGCAGATAGACCTTCTTCGCGGTGATGTCGTAGACCGCCGTGTCGCGGCTGAACGGCGGTTTGAGGCTGATCTCGACCTTCGGATTGTTTCCGCTGGTGATGATCCCGCCGTCGCTGCCCGCATAAGCCAGTACGGGGCCGGGTTCGGATTTCTTGAACAGGCGGTCGAAGACTGATTTGGCGTTGGCAGTCAGTGTCGCAGCCTTGTTGGCGACCGCGATTTCCTTGCGCGCGATGCTGTCCTTCATGCGCTCGCGCAGACTTGCGGGCTTCGCGGCGGGAAGGGGAATGCTGGCGGTCTCGGCCGGTTTCGGCGGCGGCGCGGGTTCAGGCGTGGTGATGATTTCGAGCGCGTCGGCGGCGGCGATTTCAAAGCGATCCGTCGGCGGCAGCGAGCCGGTCGCCACATCGTCCGAGCGCGAAATGAAGCGTTCGTTGAACGCGACCTTTTCGGTCTGCGTATCGAACGAAGGCCGTGTCTCGACCTTGGCGAATTTCTTCAGCGGCGCGAACGCCACCTTGCGCATGTCGGACGAGGCGCTTGTGAGGCTGAGGCCGCCGATATGGGTGTATATCGCCCAGGTGACGCCAAGCGTTCCCGCGATGAGAATCAGGAATCCGAGCGTGACCGAAAACGCTTTTCGGAACGACTGCGCTGGCGACACTTGTGTGTCGTAGGCGAGAACGGAATATCTCATCCGGCCCGCATCCCCGAACTCGGCACGCACGCAACTCCCCACCACGCACTCAACGCAAACGCTTCGCTAACCATGTCCGCGTCCTGCGGCGATGGACCTGCGCGACCGCGCATCGACGAAGCCGCATCCATTGCCCGATCGCCCGCGAACATCATGTTTCGCCGCAGCAATTCGCAATAATGCGGAGCGGCATTAAGGCGTCATTTCGTTAAACGGAGATTAAATTCAGGGCGATGTGAGAACGCGTGAACGCGCGTACTTGAAGTTCCACATGAACATCACATTGTCGCCGCAAACGTGCGGCGATTGCGGCCAAAGCGCCGCCGCAATCAGAACGGCATCGCCATCACGACGCGATTCATCGCCTTGCTGGGGAAATAGTAATGCGCGCCCATCGCCAGGATTGCAGATCCCGTCAGCACCATGATCGCGACGATGGCGGCGAGACAAATCCGGGTCTCGCGCTCAGATTTGCCGCCGAGGTGAAGCCGCATGACATGCACTCCTCTGGCAAAAAACAATACGCCTGAAACGAGTCCGTTCCAGCAGCAGGGCTGACCTTTTGGTAAAATCGTATACGCGCTGCACAAATCGCGGCACGAAACGCGCGGACAACGGAGCGATCCTCGTTGTCAGGCGTTACGGATAGGCTAGGCTGATCGTCCTTCCATTTGGAGATTCCCCATGAAAAGCATTGCTATCGCCGTCACGCTCTCGCTGTTTGCCGCTTCGCCGGTATTTGCGGAAGCCTGCAAAGCCATGAGTGCCGACGGCAAGCCGCTGTCGGGCGCGGCCAAGACCAGCGCCATGACGAAGTGCTGCAACGACAACGCCAAGAGCGCGGACGGCAAGCCGCTCTCCGGCGCCGCCAAGGACGCTTCGATCAAGAAGTGCATGGCTGGCTAAGAATCGGCTGGCTAAGCGCCACACGTCGAAAAACGAAAGCCCCGCATCGCTGCGGGGCTTTTTGTTTGCAGCGTGGAACGGCGCTTACGCCTTGAAACGCGCCGGCAACCGATCCGCAAGCGGAAAATATTTCAGGAATGGCTTGGCACCTTCCAGCGTGCGCGCATAGGACGGCCGCGCGAGCAGATGCTCGAAATAGCGCGCGATATTCGGATGGCTGTCGGCGAAGGGAACCGCGGCTTGCGCGTAGAACAGCGCGGGTGCTGCGGCACAATCGGCGAGGCTGAAATCCGCGCCGCCGACGTAAGGCACTTCGCCCAGCCGCTTCTCCAGATGATCGTGGGAACGGCGGATCGACGCACGCGCTTCATCCGCGCCGAACGGATCGTGCTTGCCTTCGGGACGGAAATTCTCCGCCACCACGCGCTGCATCGGCTGATGCAGATATTGGTCGAGGAAGCGATCCCACATCCGCACGCCGATCATCGCATCCGTGTCCGACGGGATCAGCGGGACGCGGCCGGGATAATGCCGCTCGACATATTCGAGAATGACGCTGCTTTCGTTGACGGCCTTGCCGCGCGCGGTGTCTTCGAGCGCCGGAATTTTGCCGAACGGCGAGAGCTTCACGTAAGTTCCGCGCTCGTTCTCATCCTGCAAATTGACGGTCTTTGCGGTGAACGGCGTGCCGTTTTCGTAGAGACCGATCAGGACCTTGTGGCAGTAGGACGACAGCGGATGAAGATGGAGAACGAGACCGGACATGGCATTCCTCGAAACCAGGCGCTCAGTGTAACCGCGATCAGGCTGCAATGTCACCGGGCAGCGCCGCCGTGAGACGGCCGAGCAGATCGGCCAGCGCCGCAACATCCTTGGCGGGCCAGCGGTCGCGGAAAATTTCCGAAGCGATGCGCTTGAACGTCTTCTCCGCGTTGGCGACCAGCGTGCGGCCTGACTTGGTCAGCACCACATAGCCGACACGGGAATCGCGCGGATCGGCTTCGCGCGCGACGAGGCCGATTTTTTCCATCGGCACGGCCATGCGCGTCACGGTGGACTGGCTGACGGAAAGACGCGCGGCGAGATCGACGCGGCGCAGCCGCTGCAACGGCGCCTGCGACAACTGCATCAGAAGCAGCAATTCATTGAGGCCGACGCCGTGCACCGAACCGAGTTCGGGTGCCAGACGTGACTCGAGAAACGAGCGGGCGCGAAACAGCCGCAGAACGGCGAGGGTGGGTGTGTCTGTCATGGGGCGGAATATAGACCGAGATACTTGCATATGCAAGTATCTATCAAGGGTCAATTTCCCGCCGGTCATGGCCGCATGAAGGCGTGGTCGGTATCGGGATCGCAGTTGTCGGCGGCGAAACGCAGTTCCGACTGCACATCGTGAACGGCGCGGGTTTCGAGATATTCGCCGATGACGAGGCCGAGCATCGCGCGCAGCACGGCTTCGCTGGCGACATGTTTGCTTTTTGCCTCGGTCAGCGCGGCATCGAGATGCAGCCGCGCGAGATCGGTTGCGGACATGGCGTTCTCCGTTTTGCGCAATCTTAAAGACAGTGCGCAGACGCCGGATTGATCGGGATCAAATGCGATGTCAGCGGAAATCGCCGCGCATCCAGCGGTTCACGGCATGAAACGGATCGCCGATCAGGCCGATGGCGTTGAGCAGCACGGCGATGGCGAAGGCGACGAACGCGATATTGAACAGCGTGTAGAGCCAGAAGCCGCCGGCGTTGTCCTTGCGGCTGATGGTCCAGCCGCGCCCGGTGTCGATCGTGCCGGTCTGGAAATTCTTCCAGATCTGATAGGCCGACCAGAGGCCAATGACTTCAAAAAAGATCGCGCGGAAGAAGGGATACATTTGTAGCGGCCTATCGGAGCGTTGTGTGCGGATGAAAAGATTTGCAGCCGCCCAGGAGTCTATCCTGCTTTTTTCTTTTCAATCGGTTCAGCCACCAGCTTCACGCCGAAAGATCCCATCACCTTTCGCACCGTGTCGAATTCCGGATGAGCGGATTCCTTGAAGGTCTTGTATAAACTTTCGCGGGAAAGCCCGGTCGCCTTCGCAATGTCGCCAATTCCTTTCGCGCGCGCGACGGTGTCGAGCGCCACGCAAATATAACTTGGATCGTTTGTCTCAAACGCCTCATTGAGATAGGCAGCAATCGCGACCGGAGTTTTAAGATAGTCGGCTGCGTCAAACTTTGAAGTTTTTACCATTGTCATTCCTTTCAGAGTTGCGCTGCTATTTCTTTTGCTCTTTTTATATCGTTGTCCTGCGTTGACTTGTCGCCGCCGCACAAAATCAGAACAATCGTTTTGCCGGTTTGCTTGTAGTAGACGCGGTATCCCGGACCGTAGGAAATCCGCATCTCGCTGATGCCGTTGCCGACAGCTTTCACATCACCGGGGTTTCCAAGACCGAGACGTTCGATCCGGGAGGCGATCCTTGCCGCCGCACGTTCGTCGGCGAGAGATTTCAGCCAACCGTCAAACTCGCCGGTTTTGTAGACCTCAATCATCTGTATCCTATAAGATACAAATGATGTTTTGTCAATTGGCCGCCCATGCCGCTTTTGTTAGCGGCGTGCGGTTTATCGCGCCTTGGTCGGAGGGCAGAGCCAGCTCAGATCTCCGAACAGTTTATCGAGGCCGAACTGCGCGAAGAATTCCTGCGGCGTGAATCCGGCCGCCATCGCGCCGGCAAACAGCATTGCGAACAGATGTCCCGACATTGCGAGGATAAACATCGTCGGCGTGTCGTTTTCGACGTAGGTCGCGTTTTCGTCGTACACGATTCCGGTGCGCCATGCGCGCAGCATCGTCCAGGCGATGAACGCGGCGAGACACCCCATGAGTACGCGCCCGTAAAGCGGCATGATCGCTCCATCGAAGAAGCGTCAGTGTCGCGCGCAGGGGTTAAGGAAGGGTGGTGGGGATGGGTGAAATGCGATTGCTGCATCTAGCTAGATAGCAACTAACTCAGCGAGCTTGGCTGCAACATCTGCCATCGGCTCTTCTGAAGTACTCAAGCCGCTTCGTGAGGCTAGCAACGGACTAACGTCGCGGAGAGCTTCAAATGTCGTATTGTGCGCGACGGGTACAAGCCGCTCACCCGCAAGCAATGCCGAAAGTTCTTTGTCAGCTATGCCTTCTGTTGGAAGGCGGCGCAGCAGTGCGGGAGTTACTAGTACTATCCCGATCCGCGAGTTAGCCAAACCCTTGTCGATGGCGCGGAGCAACGGCACGCCGAGACCAACGTCCTTCTCGCTGAACCAAACCCTAACACCGCGCAACTCGAGCAGATCATGTAATTCTTTGGCGGCTCCCTGCCGGTCGTCCCACGCATGGCAAAGAAATACATCTCTAAGGTCAAGTGACGCCTGCTTCTCGACATTCTCGCGGACTGGTGTGAGTGCTCGCACCTCCGCGGGTGTGTAAAACACGAACGAACCGGCGCGTGACCATCGCGGCTTCACGGTTCTGCTGCTGGACCCGCTACTACTTCGGCCGCCTCCACTTCCTCCCGACGAAGCGTAGGACGGGGATGAATACGATCCGTAACTGCTGTAGCTGCTGTAACTACCGTAGCGACCCCCATAGCGGCTGCTACCACGGCACGCCGGGCAATTCGCCGCAGCACTCGCAGAACGATGTCCCTCAACTGGTGCTGTGCATCTAGCCATAACGATTTTCGACGAGGCTTTTATATCTATCGCGATTTATCCGAGCGCATTGCGCACCGGCTATTGGCCAAGCGATCTCGACACAATTTAATCTTCGCGGCGGACGCCTTTGAAAGGCTTACCGTCCGATTTCACATCCATGAATTGGCCGCTATCCTTGTCGCGTTTCACCCACGTTTCGTTCTTGGGATTGTAGGTCTGCGAACGATCTTTCACCGCGCCGTTGCGATGACCATCGCCCTTTGGAGGATTTGTAGCCATTTCAAGTTTCTCCGTTTTTAAAGGGTTAAAGTGTCTGTACTTGTTTTGTTCTAATATGTCAAGGACGGCGAAATTCGCCGTCCTACAACCTGTGGATTAGTGGGTTAGCTGCACCCCGTCGTGGAGCCGCATGTATCGCACTTCATGCAGGTGCCGTTACGCACGAGGGTAAAGTTCGAACACTCGCCGCACATGTCGCCTTCGTAGCCGCGTGCTTTCGCTTCGGCGCGGCGTTCGGCCTTGGTTGGTGCTGCGGTTGAAGCCGCTGCACTTCCAGCCTTGCTCCACGCCTGCGCTTCGAGCTTTTCCGTCGGCGAGAGTTCGCGCTCCGGCTCGGCGGTTTTCAGCGCCACTGCGCCTTCGGACTCGCCGCGCGTGCTGGCCGCGTTCGACGCAATCGCCGAAACATTTCCGCTGCCGACCGCGTCCGCCGCGCCGCCCTGCATCACGACGAGCTTGTCGAGCCGCGAGCGCGTGATGCCCTTGGACACGAACTTCGCCGAGTGCGACGGATCGGGCGCCTTGCCTTCTTCCACGCCCTTGCCGATGGCGTCGAACTGCGTCTCCGACGGATCGACATGCGCCAGGTCAAACCGCTCCATGTAGGAGACAGCGAGTTCGCGGAACACGTAGTCGAGGATCGAGGTCGCGTACTTGATCGAGTCGTTGCCCTGCACGGGACCGGCCGGCTCGAAGCGCGTGAAGGTGAACGCATCGACATACTCGTCGAGGGGCACGCCGTATTGCAGGCCGAGCGAAACCGAAATCGCGAAATTATTCACGAACGACCGAAGTGCGGCGCCTTCCTTGTGCATGTCGATGAAGATTTCGCCGAGACGGCCGTCATCATATTCGCCGGTGCGCAGATACACCTTGTGCCCGCCGACGACTGCTTTTTGGGTATAGCCCTTGCGGCGATCCGGCATCTTCTCGCGCTCGCGAATGACCGTGACGCGTTCGACGATCTTCTCCACGATCTTTTCCGTCAGTGCCGCGGTGCGCGCCGCCATCGGCTTTTCGTAGAGAGCTTCGACTGCATCGTCCTCGTCCTCATCGTCGCTGATGAGCTGCGCGTTCAGCGGCTGAGAGAGCTTGGAGCCGTCGCGATAGAGCGCGTTGGCTTTCAGCGCGAGCTTCCAGGACAGGAGATACGCCGATTTGCAATCCTCGACCGTGGCGTCGTTCGGCATGTTGATGGTTTTCGAGATCGCGCCCGAAATGAACGGCTGCGATGCGGCCATCATGCGGATGTGGCTTTCGACCGACAGATAACGCTTGCCGATCTTGCCGCAGGGATTGGCGCAGTCGAACACCGGATAGTGTTCGGCTTTCAGATGCGGTGCGCCTTCGACGGTCATCGCGCCGCAGATGTGAACATTCGCCGCTTCGATCTCGCGCTTGGTGAAGCCGAGCGCCGCGAGCAGGTCGAAGCCCGGCGCGTTGTAGGTTTCCGGATCGAGCTTGAGCACCTCACGCAGGAAGTCCTCACCGAACGTCCATTTGTTGAACGCGAACTTGATGTCGAACGCGGTGGGAAGAGCCTTCTCGACCTTATCCAATGCTTCATCGGTGAAGCCTTTGGTTTTCAGCGTCGAGCGGTTGATGCCCGGCGATTGTCCCAGCGAGCCGTGACCGACCGCATAGGCTTCGATCTCGGCAATATCGGCTTCGTTGTAGCCGAGCGCGCGCAGCGCCTCAGGCACTGCGCGGTTGATGATCTTCCAGTAGCCGCCGCCGGCGAGCTTCTTGAATTTCACCAGCGCGAAGTCCGGTTCGATTCCCGTCGTGTCGCAATCCATCACCAGACCGATGGTACCGGTCGGCGCGACCACGGTGGTCTGCGCGTTGCGATAGCCGTGTTCCGTGCCGAGTTCGAGCGCGCGATCCCACGCAGCTTTCGCATGCTGAACGATGTCGGCTTGCGGACACGACGCATGATCGAGCGGCACGGGATTGACGGCGAGGGCTTCGTAGCCCGCAGCTTCGCCGTAGGATGCGCGGCGGTGATTGCGGATCACGCGCAGCATGTGCTGGGCGTTTTTCTTGTAGCCGGGGAATGCGCCGAGTTCTTTCGCCATTTCGGCCGAGGTCGCGTAGCTGACGCCGGTCATGATCGCGGTCAGCGCGCCGCACAGCGAGCGGCCTTCCTTGGAGTCGTAAGGCAGACCCATCGTCATCAACAGGCCGCCGATATTGGCGTAGCCGAGGCCGAGCGTGCGAAACTCATAGGACAGTTCCGCAATCGCCTTGGACGGGAATTGCGCCATCATGACGGAAATTTCCAGCACGACGGTCCACAGCCGGCACAGATGCTCATACGCATCCACATCGAAGCGCCGCGTCTGCGTATCGTAGAACGTGAGCAGATTGGCGGAGGCGAGATTGCACGCCGTGTCGTCGAGGAACATGTATTCCGAACACGGGTTCGACGCGCGGATGTCGCCAGAGGCCTTGCAGGTGTGCCAGTCGTTCATCGTGGTGTTGTAGTGCAGGCCCGGATCGGCCGAGGCCCAGGCGGCGTAACCAATTTTTTCCCACAGATCGCGCGCCTTCATGGTCTTCATGATTTTCTTCGACGTGCGGGCGTTGAGATTCCAGTCGCCGTCGGTTTCGACCGCGCGCAGGAAATCGTCTTTCAATGACACCGAGTTGTTGGAGTTCTGGCCCGACACGGTGAGATAGGCTTCCGAATCCCAGTCGGTGTCGTAGGTGTCGAAGGTGATGTCCTTGTAGCCCTGCTTGGCAAATTGAATGACGCGCTTGATCATGTTGTCGGTGACGAGCGAACGGCGCGCGAGCTTGATCTCGCGGCGCAGCGCCGGATTCTTCTCCGGATCGAAGCAGTCGTCGCCGGACCCTTCGCAGTTGACGCAGGCCTTCATGATGGCCTTGAGGTGCTTCTGGTTGATCTTCGAGCCAGTGACGAGGGCGGCGACCTTCTGCTCCTCGCGCACCTTCCAGTCGATATAGGTTTCGATATCCGGATGATCGGCATCGACGACGACCATCTTGGCCGCGCGGCGCGTGGTGCCGCCGCTCTTGATGGCGCCAGCCGCGCGGTCGCCGATTTTCAAAAAGCTCATGAGGCCAGACGAGCGGCCACCGCCGGAGAGTTTTTCGCCTTCGCCGCGCAGCCGCGAGAAGTTCGAGCCGGTGCCCGAGCCGTATTTGAACAGGCGCGCCTCGCGCACCCACAGATCCATGATGCCGCCTTCGTTGACGAGATCGTCTTCGATGCCCTGAATGAAGCAGGCGTGCGGCTGCGGATGCTCGTAGGAGGATTTCGATTTCGTCAGCTTGCCGGTTTTGAAATCGACATAGTAATGGCCCTGGCCCGGACCGTCGATGCCGTAAGCCCAGTGTAAGCCGGTGTTGAACCATTGCGGAGAATTCGGCGCGACCATCTGGCTGGCGAGCATGAAGCGCAGTTCGTCGTAGAACGCGCGCGCGTCGTCTTCCGACGAGAAGTAATTTCCCTTCCAGCCCCAATAGGTCCAGCAACCGGCGAGGCGGTCGAACACCTGCTTGGATGACAATTCAGAACCGTAGCGTTCCTTTTCCGGCAGCTGCGCGAGCGCGGCTTCATCCGGCACCGAGCGCCACAGAAACGAGGGGACGGTTTCTTCCTCGACCTTCTTCAAATGCTTTGCGACGCCCGCCTTGCGGAAATATTTCTGCGCCAGAACGTCGGAGGCGACCTGCGACCACGTCGCCGGCACCTCGACATTGTCGAGCTTGAACACGATCGAGCCGTCGGGATTGCGAATCTCGCTTGTCGTCAGCCTGAAATCTAATCCGGCGTAGGGTGATTTATCGGCGTTGGTGTAGCGGCGTTCGATTCGCATGATAGTGCCCCGTCTTTTGCCGGCGCGCCCCCGCAAGGTTACGCCGGAGATTTCCATTCGCGAACTGGTTCGTTCGCAGTGTGCCGTGTCGCGCCGACTCGATCGTTGGAGTCGTCAGCTCCGGCCTGTCTTCTGTTCGGGGTGGTGACTGCCTTTACAGGTGTAAATGCAGGCCCAGCCCCTCAACGCCTTACGCCCCATTTCCGCCCTCCAAAAAGAGCCGACAAATCCTCAACTCCGTGGCCCTGGCGGCCGTCGCGGAGCTTCCTGTCGGAACCCTCTTGGGAGTGTTCTGCGAGACCAAAAACTCACGCGCCGAACGATTCCAAGGCTAGGCCAGACTCGGTCGGCACGTCAAGGATTAGTGTCTAAACCTGAATCAAACACTAAATATGGTGGGAAAAGGCCAATTTCCAGCGGAATGGTTCATCGCCGGTAAATTCGCAATGCGGGAAGTATCAGTGAGTCCTTGGCAATTCCCAAGGCGAAAATTTTCAAAAATTTTTCGGCCTGTGGGTTCCGTTTTTTGCGGCGTTAAAGGCTGCGAAAGGCGCCTTCGATATGCGCGCAAAAGGCGGATTCGAGTCGCTGAAATCGCGGCCGTTCGGTCTTTATGCCCGTCATCCACACGTTGCGGACGGGGAGGGAAAGTGCCCGGAGCGACGATCAAGAGAGATCAACTGAAAAGTCCTCATCCTGAGGAGGCGCCATCACGCGCCTGGTCGCGTTACGGCGCCGTCTCGAAGGATTGAGGGCTTTTCGATGAAGGCCGCGTCCTTCGAGACGCCGTTTCTGACGAAACGGCTCCTCAGGACGAGGTTCTCAAAGACATCGAACCGTCATTGCGAGGAGCATCAGCGACGAAGCAATCCATACAGCATAAGAGATGGATTGCTTCGCGGAGCCTGTCATCGGGCGGCGCTTTGCGCCGGCCCGTTGGCTCGCAATGACGATGTAGATTCCGTCCGCGCTACTCCGCCGCGAGCTTTCTCATGTCGGCATTCTCGTAAATGACCTCGCCGGTCGCGCGTTGGCGCGTGGCGGCTTCCTTGGCAATGGCGCGGCCGAGAATTTGCTGGTCGATATTGCCGAACCCGCCTGGCAGCAGCGCGCCGAGCAATCCGGACCATGCCGGCGTGTGCGCGTTGCCGATGATGATGCCGGGGCGGAAGATCGCAAGCCGCGTGAAGCCGACAGCGCGCACGGCGTCTTCCTTCATGCCCAAGAGATTATATTTGGACGCGCACATATTTGAACGGGCTCGTCGCCGTAGAGCCGACGGCGGACAGCAGGCAGAAGTTCGCGATGCCGCCGTCATGGCAGCCGCGCGCGAAGGCGCCGACTACGCCGACTTCGACGCGCTTGAGATCGTCTTCGCTCCATTGCGCCGTGCCCGAGCCGATGCCGAGACAGCTCACCGCGCTGACGTGAACCTGTTGTGTGAGCATCTCAGTGGCGAGTGTCTTGATGCGCGCGGCAAAGTCGTCTGCATTCGTGTCGAGCACGACGTTACGCACGCGCTCTCTCGGCTGGATCGCCTTGCGCGTCACCATCACGACTTCGCGGCACTCAGGAATGGCGAGCAGTTCATCGACAGCGGCAGCGCCGACCTGTCCGGTGCCGCCGAGGATGAGCGTGGAGAAGGGCGGGGGAGTCATTATGCGGGCTCCACTAACGCCTAATCCGTCTGTTGCGACTGACCATTGTTGTACAATTTACATCTTACGCCGGATCAAATTTCTTATAGTAGTATTTCGCACCTGCCGCTTTTTCTTGGGCGCTCAAATTTCGATAAAAACTTGGAAAATAACTCATCGCATGTTTGATCGGATCGAGAGCGTATGGCACATGCACCACTGAAGATTTTCCGCGAATAATAGCAGGACAAAGATTGTCATCCTGCCCGTTAGTTTTGTTCAAGTTCGCTGCAATTATAGGAAGACCGAGTTCAAGAGCTAGCTCTAATTCCCAGCGCACGTACTTATAGAGATTTTTTGTCTTCTCTCCAATCAGCACGATAACTGCAGAAGATTTGTTCATTCGCTCCTTTAGTTTTGATTTTACGTATTGCTCATCTTGAGCCCGACCCGTCATTGTATCGAGGTCGTGTGCATCTTGATAATCGAAATCAATATTCTTGTTGGTCTTCCAACCATTCAAGAAGCCGTAAGCCCACTTGTCGTTATCACCGTCAAATACTACGTAAGCCGTGCCTGCCATTTGATTTCTCCACTAATCAGATTGTCTTGCTATCCACAAAGTGTGTTCCCGCGAGAATGCCTTTTCCGCATCGTTCACGAATTCCGAAAAATCTTCGTCGCTCATAGTTGGATCGGCCCGCAATTTGATTAAGCCGATCTCGTGAGCGGCTACCGTGTACGCCGCAGTGATCTCATTGAATTTTTTTATTTGCATCCAGCCGATGACACACGCTGCAATGACGATGATCGGTTCGATGGGCCAATACTGCCAAGTCGGAAGTGCGATGCGCATCAAAGCCATCGACCCTGCTAAGACGTAGGCGATCACACTTATGATTACCCAGAATTTTGCATTTGCTTTATTTGTACCGGCTTTTCGGGTATACCAAGCACGCTGCTCATCGATGCGATTGGTCGTGTAGTAAGCTAAACGCTCTTCCCGAGTGAGGTTTCGTACATCGTTCATCGCGACGGTTATTTGGTCATTCCCGGACCAGTCGCTCGTTATTTTTTCCGCCGTTGCTCGATTTTCTTCGAATACCAAATGCAGTTGATTTCGAAATTCTGTTTTTGCGGATTGAGGGTCGGCGAACGGCGTGGCGTGCATTACGTATCGCCACGTTAGAGTTTTCACGCTCTCTGCTAGCGCACGACAGCGATACCAATCTTGTTCAGGTTTGCGAAATGCCCGCGTCAGCAGGATTGCTAAACCCACCATAAAAATAATTGCGTAGGTTACATAGTAACCGACGCCATTTAGAAAGCTCATTGAAAACACCGCCGCCAAAATCAAGACGGCGTATTCGCCTTGGATCAAGCGAATGAAAAGTGACTGATAATTATTCGACGCTTCATCCGCGCATAAAAATAGCGCGGGATAATCTGAGTCCCGCATCGATTAGTGTTTCCGGTCGCGTGGTGGGAACGGATCGTTGCCGTAGCTGTCGCTGTCTTGAATGCGACCGTTGCGTCCGTGTTCAACAAGTTCTGTCTTGCGTCCGCGCGCAAGATCGCGTCCGCGCTCCATCGCATCTGACTTCTTTTCAAAATGTCCGCTCGCGCGATCAGCGCCTTCGCGCTTCACGTCCCAGCCACCGCGATAACTGTTGGGAACAACGTGATAGTCCTTCTTCGCCATAGGAAGATGCTCCTCTGCCCGTGAACATATGTACCCGCTATAATCTCTTTTTGTTCTAAATATGTCTAGTAATGCGCGACATTTTGTCGTCCTACAACCTTGCTGCATTCTGCGGTGTCGGAGGTCGTCCGAGCCCCATTTCCGCCATTCGATTCCAGGTCTGTCACCGTTTCGCCTTGAGGCCCAGTCGTTCGCCGCTAAGCCGCGCCGGGAAAACGAATTTCCGTTGCCTTAATCCGCCAAAAACGCTTAAGCGCCATGCGCGCGAAAATCCCGATTTCGGGTGGCCGATTTCGCCGCCGCGTGGTCTGTCTCAGCTGGTCAAAATGTGCCTGCACATCCGCGTGCAAATCCGCGCGGACACGAGACAAGAATCCAGCCCCAAGGGCTCCGGAAAAGGCACGCAAAGGACTCGCAATGGACGCGCGCACGCCTGTCGAAATTCCCGTTGACGTCAAAGCCGCGTCCGCAAAGCGCGCGAAGACCGTCGGCTATCTGCTGCTGCTGACGACATCAATCGGCTGGGGCATGAACTGGCCGGTGACGAAACGCCTCTTGGCCGAATTGCCGCCGCTGTCGATGCGCGGAATCTCCGGCGTGATCGGCGCGTTTCTGCTCGCGGGCGTCGCGGTCGTCATCGGGCAAAGTTTGCGCGTGCCGCGCGCGCAGTGGCCGCGCCTCGTGCTGCTGTCGGCGCTCAATGTCACGTCGTGGATGGCGCTGATGGGCCTCGCGCTGACATACTTACCGGCCAGCGAAGCCGCTGTAATCGCTTACACAATGCCGGTGTGGGCGGCCACTTTGGCGTGGCCCATTCTCGGCGAGCGGATGACGTGGCTGCGCGTGATTGCGATGGCGATGGCGCTCGCGGGATTGATCGCGCTGATGGGCGGGAAGGGCGTCTCGGCAACCGCGCAGACGTGGCCCGGAATTCTGCTCGCGATGTGGGGCGCATTCAATTTCGCGCTCGGCACCGTGTTCGCAAAACGCTGGCCGCTGACGCTGGCGCCGGTCACATCTGCGGTCTGGCAAGTCGGCATCGGATGTCTGCCGGTGGCGCTGATCGGCCTTGCAATCGAGACGCCGCATTTCGGAAATCTGACGACGCTCGGCTGGTCGCTGTTTTTCTATTCGATCGTGGTGCAGTTCTGCGTCGCCTATCTGTGCTGGTTCGCGGCGCTGGAACGGCTGCCCGCATCCGTCGCCGCCATTGGCACGCTTTTGGTCCCCGTCATCGGCGTTCTGGCTTCCGCTTTTGCCCTCGGAGAACCGCTTGGACCCGGCCAAATCGCAGCCCTCGTGCTGACGATTGCAGGGGTGCTTCTGGCCTCGCGGGCGTGACGAAACGTCGCTGAAATACCGTTGTAAATCAGGCCTTTCGCACGTCTTTCGGAGTGTCTGTAGCCATATTATCACAGCCTCGAAAACCACTGCCTGCTAGGCTCCTTCGGGTTCCCGATCCGCGATCAACGCGGACGGTCGACAGGGGTTGGGTGTGGCGTCGTTGCGGACACGAGTGGCGTGGGGAATTTGCGTGCGTTTTTCGCCCGCGATGCGATTCCCGTTCGCGCTGGCCGCGCTCGTCTCGTTCATCAGCCTCGCAATGCCGACCGACGCGCGCGCGCAGTTCACCTGCGTCGCCGGTCCCCCTGCCACCTGTACGAACACCGGCACCGAGCCTGCGGACTTTCCACCAGGCCCGCCGATTTTTCCGTTCGATCTGAACATCGTCAATTCCGGAACCGCGCAGAACATCACGAACAACACAGCCGCAGGCGGAAGCTCGTTCGTCAACAATTCCGGGACCGCGCTCGATCTCACAGCCAATACCGTCAATACCGGCAACGCCACGGTCCTGAACACTGGCACCGCCGGAAATCTGTCGGCTACGACCGAGAGCGGCACGGCAACGGCGACGAACTCGGGGCTGGGCGCGTCGGCAAATTCGATCTCCGCGACCACCAATCTCGGCGGCAACGCGGTCTCCAACAACTCCGGAACGGTCGCTGGAAATATCACGACGCGAACCTTCAGCGGCGGCAACGCCTCGACGACCAACAGGGGAAACGTCACCGGCGATATTTTGACGCGCGTGACTGGAATAGGCGACGCCATCACCAACAACTTCGGAACCGCGAACTCGCTCGCTACCAGAACCCAGACCGGGACGGCAACGACAAACAACTACGGCACGACCGACTTCATGTACGCGCGCACGACGGCGGGCGGCAACGCGTTTGCGTACAACGCCGGCACCGTTGTCAACGCAACGGGCGGCAACCTCTTCATTCCCGGATTTGGTTTCCCGACGGGCGTCCTCGCTTACGCCTCCGGCGCGACAGGCAATGCGACAGCGATCAATACCGGTAACGCCGCAAGCACCAACTCCAATTGGCCCGGCATGATGTCCGTCAGCGACGGCGGAAACGCGCTGTCCATCAACTATGGTTCGGCAGCCGGCATTTATACGATCGGCGGCTACAACGGTGGCAACGGCAACGCCACGACAATCAATTTCGGCACCGTCACAAACGGCGGAATCATCTCTTTCGGCGGATATTTCTTCGGCGACGGCAATGCGAACGTTTTCAACGCAGGCCGTGTTTACGGCGGCATTGGCGCTTTTGTCGAGGGGATTGGCTCCGCGACGATTTCCAACGCAGGACTGGTCGATGGCAGGACATCGATGGGCGGCATCGCCATCAGCCTTGCTCAGTCAAGTATCGGTACTCCGACAACCCTCAATATTCTGCCGGGCTCGCGCATCATCGGCTTCATCGATCTCAACGGATCTTCCTTTTTTCCGGGCACCGGCACGCAGATCAATATCTTCGGTGGCGCGGATATTTCCTCTGTCCTGACATTCGGCGGCGGCTGCGGCTGCTTCAACAGTCTTATCGCGACAGGCTCGACGGTCAACGTGTTCGGCGGCGCGCCATTCGTCATCAGCGGCAATACGGTCGCCATTCTCGATCCGACATCGTTCGCCCTGCAAGACAAGAACATCGCCGACTTCTCGCACACGATTTCGTCGATGGTGACGAGCCGCCTCAACAATCCGGCCTCGATGAGCGGCGGATCGACTCCGATCGGCTTTGCGCCGTCAGGCAGCGTCGCAGCCGACATGGCGCGCGATGCGTTCGCGGGCATTTCGTCGCTGAACTACGCAAGCACCGACCGCGTGCTGTTCAGCAATCCCAGCGTAACGGCGGCTGACGGCACCAGCGTGTGGGCACAGGGTTTCGCTGGTCAGCGCATTCAGGATGCGGATGCGCCGACGCTGCGTTCGGTCAACAATTTCTACGGCGGCATGGTGGGCGTCGACAAGGCGTTCCGGCCCGGGTTGCGCATCGGCGGCCTTCTGGGCGCGGGCGCGATCGAGTCGACCGCCGATCTGAACTCCGGCGACACCAAGAGCAACGTCGTGTTCGGCGGCATGTACGGGCGCTATGCGATGAACCGGGCGTTCTTCGATTTCTCGCTGCTCGGCGGACACAGCAACAACGATCTGCGCCGGACCATGGCCAACAACCTCGTTCCCGGCGGACTTGAAACCGCGACCGCAAGCTACGAAGGCTGGTTCGTCAGTCCGGAGATCGCCTATGGCGTGAAGATGCCGATTGCCGCGAACCTGACGATGACGCCGACCGGCCGCGTGCGTTATCTGGCGGCCGGGTTCGGCGGCTATCAGGAGAGCGGTTCGACAACCAATCTGACTGTTGCCTCGCGCACGTCGCACAATTTTGAAGAACGCGGTGAAGTGACGTTTACGCACACCAGCAACCCGGTGCCTTCGCAGCGCATGCAGATTTCCGGCACCGTCGGATTGCTCGCGCTTCAGCGCGCCGGCGACACCACCGTGAATACAATTCTGCTCGGGCAGAATCTTCCGTTCGCAACTCCCGGCAAGAACGATGTCTTCGGCGGTTACGGCGGCATCGGATTCGACTGGCGGCATGTCTCGGGCTGGACGGTGTTCGGCGCGGCCGAATACACGGCGACGACAGACTCAAGCCGGACGGCGACCACGAAGGGCGGCGTCAAGGTCACGTTCTGATCGGTCACTGAAGTCAAAACAAAAGCGGCGCATTCGCATGCGCCGCTTTCGCGTATCAGATTTGGATTCGCTTACGGGCAGGGATAGCGGTTGCCGTCGTAGTTCAGATAGGTGCCCGAAGCCGGGTCATATGACCTGTAGCGTTGCATGCAGTACGCGACATCGTCGCCGCCGCCGTAACCGGGTTGGACGTAAACCGGAGCGGGCGCGTAGGCCGGTCCGTAGTAACCGGGGCCGTAGCCATAACCATAACCATAGCCCGGTCCATAATAAGGTGCCGACCCCGCAGCGATTGCGCCGCCGATCAGGGCGCCGGCGGCAAGACCGATGCCTACACCCGGACCCCAGCCGCCGCCGCGGCGACCGCGCCACTGAACTTGCGTCACGTCCGAGCTGCTATGGGCTGCCGCCGACGACAGCGCAGCGTTGCGTGCGAGCGGCGCGGCGTCGCCCGACGACACTATAGTCAATGGCAAAGCAGCCGCGATGGCAGCAATCGCGCAAGCCTTATTGAACGTCATCATCTCATAACTCCAATCCCGCTCCGACAGTCGAAACGACGGGGTCTAACGCGCGGGATATTGGCGTGTTCCCGTTTCACCGTCCAGATTTTTGGTTTGAATTCAGGCGCTTCTGGGGCAGTTCCCGTTCTGGAACGGACGCGCTGGAGGGCTTCAGGTGCATCCTGAGGTATCAGGTAAGGGTGGCCGGTCTCGCGCAATGAACGGCGCCCGACAACACGACATCGTCAAGCCTGATCGGCTGTGGGCTGTCGCGATCTGCACGCCCGCGATCAGGTTCGTCAGCAACGTCGGCCGAAAGACCGACGACGTACTGCCTGATATTCTCGAACGCCATCAGCGCGGCATCAATCGTTACGCTGAAGATTAGCGAGTCGGCTGCGCGGCGAAGGATATGCACCTGTGTGACGTGCTTGCGCGCGCATTCGCATGGCGTGCGCGGAAGGAGCTGCGCATTGTCCGCACGAGGCGACGTGGAAGCCCGGCGATAGAGTGATCGGACAACCGACGATCAGCGTCGTCAGCAGCCAGTTCGGCAATACCGAAAGTGTAGAGGCGATGTCGGCGAAGCTGGATCGGATTGTGTCGCGCATGAAAAAGCCCGCCGATGTGACGGGCCTGAATAACGCCTGACGCGGAACATTGTTCACGCAACGCATCAAGCCCCTGTTCGCGCTGGACAAATCACGGGGCGAATGCCATCAAATATGAGCAGCGCGACCGCGCTTCGCCGATTTCGGACACTCGCTATGAAGCTGTTTTTGCTCCGCATTTTTACCTGGTGGAACGGCTCGACGTTCGGCACCCAACTGTGGACATGGCGCTTCGGCGAACTCGTCGGCGAGGACGAGGGCGGCAACCGCTATTTCCGCACGCGCGGCGGCAAGATCGATCCGACTTTGGGGTTCGAGCGCCGCTGGGTCGTCTACAACGGATATGCGGAAGCTACCCGCGTTCCGCCGTCTTGGCATGGCTGGCTGCACCACACCGTCGATGTGCCGCCGACCGAAGAAAGCTACACGCCGCGCGAATGGCAGAAGCCGCATCGTCCGAACATGACCGGCACGCCCGCAGCCTATCGTCCGCCCGGATCGACGCTCTCGACCGGACGCCGCCCGAAAGCGACCGGCGACTATCAGCCTTGGACTCCGGGCCAGTAGCCGCCCTTTCCCCGCCGCAATCCACATGTTAACCGATGGACCTGCGCGCGGCGCATTGCCTGTAAAATGTCGCGAGCCCGATTCGCCGAGTAGTCCGCGCACAATGTTCCGACCAGCCATAGCCGTTGCTTTCGCCGCACTTCTCGGTGCGCTGCCGGTGCAGTTTGCAACGCCTGCGACCGCGCAGATCGGCAACATCTTCTCGGATCGTCCGCGCCCGCCGGCAATTGTCGGGCCGCGCGAACAGCCTGACGTCGAAGAAGAGGAAGTGCCGGAGTTGCCGCAGGGCCGCGTGCTGCCGACGCCGACCCGGCCTCAGGGTCAGGTCGTTCCGCCGCCGGGATCGTTTCAATCGCAACCCTTGCCGCCTCCGACCGGAAGTGCAGCAGCGCCGAACCAGCCTGCCGTGCCCGGACAGGGCACGCCGAACGTCGCGGCCACGCCGCCCAATCCGCTGCCGGGTTTGCCGCCGGGACAGAAGCAGCCGCGCGGCGGCGCTGCGACGCCTCCGACGCCTGCAACCTTGCAGCCGGGCGATGAAGTTGTGACCGAACCGCCGGCGCAGAAGATCGTCAACAAGCAGGCCGTGTTCGCAGGCCTCGACAAGATCACCGGGCGCATCATCAAGTTCGACGCGGAGATGGGCGAGACCGTGCAGTTCGGTGCGCTGCGCATCAAGCCGCAGGCCTGCTACACGCGGCCGGCGACAGCGTCTGCGAATACCGATGCGTTCGTCGAAGTGGATGAGATCACGCTGCAAGGCGAAGTGAAGCGGATTTTCTCCGGCTGGATGTTCGCCGCGAGCCCCGGTCTGCACGGCATCGAGCATCCGATCTACGACATCTGGCTGACGGACTGCAAAGAGCCGGACTCGACGGTGGCGCAGCAGCAGGAAGCGCCGAAGCCGGTCGCCGCGCCAGTCGGACAGAAGAAGAGTCTGCCCGCGAAACAGCCGTCGGCAGCACCGGGCGGACCATCGCCTCAGCCGCGTCAGCCCGCACCGAACCCGTTCCCGGCTTTCCGCAACTAGCTCAATTTCCGCGAAGTTGCGCGAGCGCCCCGGCACCGGATACTTCGCGCGGCAGCGCGAAAAAATCGGCGTCACCCTCGACCGCGTCGTCCAGCATCGCGCGATATTTCTGCCGCGACACTTCGATCGCACCGAGCGACCGCAGATGATCCGTCACGAACTGCGTGTCGAGAAGAATGAAGCCGCCCGCGATCAGCCGCGCGACGAGATGAACCAGCGCGACCTTCGACGCATCGCGCGCGCGATGAAACATGCTCTCGCCGAAAAACGCGCGGCCGAGACTGACGCCATATAGGCCGCCGACCAATTCGCTGCCGTCCCACGCTTCGACGCTGTGGCAATGTCCGATGCTATGAAGGCCGAAATACAGGTCGCGGATGCGTTGGTTGATCCAGGTGTCGTCGCGGCCCGGCTGCGGCTCGGCGCAGCGCGCGATTGTCTGCTTGAACGCCGTGTTGATCGTGATGCGGTATCGATCCGACCTCACGGTGCGCGCGAGGCGCGATGAGATGTTCAATTTGTCGAGCGGAATGATGCCGCGCCGCTCCGGTTCGACCCAGAAGATCGTCGGATCGTCGGCGCTTTCCGACATCGGAAAAATGCCGCACGAATAGGCGCGCAGCAGAACTTCAGGCGTGATCTCGGAGGAGGCGTTGTCGCGCGAGCTCATGCCGCATCATAGCACAACGGGCGCAAGCGGCGATCAATGCGCGTTGGTATCGCCTTTGGCCAGATACTGTTCGAGCCAGTGAATATGATAGTCGCCGTCGATGATGTTCGGTTCCCGCACCAGCGCGCGGAACAGCGGCAGCGTCGTCTCCACGCCATCGACCACCATTTCGTCGAGCGCGCGGCGCAGACGCATCAGGCACTCGCCGCGAGTCTTGCCGTGGACGATCAATTTGCCGACGAGTGAATCGTAATAGGGCGGAATGACGTAGCTCTGATAGACGGCAGAATCGATACGCACGCCCAATCCGCCCGGCGGATGGTATTGCATGATCTTGCCAGGCGATGGCCGGAAGTTCACCGGGTTTTCCGCGTTCACACGGCACTCGATGGCATGGCCGTTGATGACAATATCGCTCTGCTTGCACGGCAGATCGCCGCCGGCCGCGACACGAATCTGCTCGATCACGAGATCGATGCCGGTAATCATTTCCGTGACCGGATGCTCGACCTGAATGCGCGTGTTCATTTCGATGAAATAGAACTCGCCGTCCTCATAGAGGAATTCGATGGTGCCGACACCGAGATACTGCATCTCGCGCATCGCCTTGGCGCAGGTCTCGCCGATCTTGGCGCGCGATGCGGCGTTGATGATGGGCGAGGGGCCTTCCTCCCAGACTTTCTGGTGGCGCCGTTGCAAGGAACAATCGCGCTCGCCGAGATGGATCGCGCCGCCGCGTCCGTCACCGAGAACCTGAACCTCGATGTGGCGCGGCTTGCCGAGATATTTTTCCAGATAGACCGAACCGTCGCCGAACGCGGCCTTGGCTTCGTTGCTGGCGGTTGAAAGCGCCAGAGCAAGATCGCCTTCGGTCTGAGCGACCTTCATGCCGCGTCCGCCGCCGCCGGCTGCCGCTTTCACCAGAACCGGAAATCCGATCTTCTTGGCGATGGCCATCGCGTCGTCGCCCGGACCGACGCCGCCGTCCGAACCCGGAACGACAGGAATGCCGAGGCGTTTGGCGGTTTTCTTCGCTTCGATCTTGTCGCCCATCGTGCGGATGTGTTCCGCCTTGGGGCCGATGAAATGAAGATTGTGCTCGGCGAGAATTTCGGCGAAGCGCGCATTCTCCGATAGAAATCCGTAGCCGGGATGCACCGCGTCGGCGCCGGTGATTTCACAAGCCGCAAGCAATGCGGGAACGTTGAGATAGCTGTCCTTCGCAGGCGGCGGTCCGATGCAGACGCTTTCATCCGCGAGGCGGACATGCATCGCGTTCGCGTCCGCTGTCGAATGCACGGCAACCGTCGCGATGCCGAGCTCCTTGCACGCACGCAGAACGCGTAATGCGATCTCGCCGCGATTGGCAATCAGGATCTTGTCGAACATCGCGGCGCCTGACGCTGGCTGGAATTATTCGATGATGACGAGCGGCTCGCCGAATTCGACCGGCTGGCCGTCTTCGACGAGGATTTGCGTGACGGTGCCCGCGCGCGGCGATGGAATCTGATTCATCGTTTTCATCGCTTCGATAATCAGAAGTGTCTCGCCAGCCTTCACCTTGCTTCCGATGTCGATGAAGGGTTTCGCGCCGGGTTCGGACGCAAGATAGGCGGTGCCGACCATCGGCGAGGGGACGGCGCCCGGATGCTTGGCGACATCCGCCGCCGCCGGTACTGCGCTTGGCGCGGCAACGGCAGCCGGCGCCTTATGCGCGACCGGCGCAGCGACCGAGGCAGCGACAGTGACGTTTCGCGCGATACGAACCCGAAGGCCCGCGCGTTCGATTTCGATTTCGGTCAGGTTTGTTTCATCGAGCAATGTCGCCAGATCGCGGATCAATTCGCGCTCGTCGCCCGATTTTGCTTTTGCGTTGGTTGGTTGTTGCGGCTGACGGGCCATATTCGATCCGGGATTTCTTTCAGTGAAAAATATCAGGCTTTCGCCGCGACGCCGAGCTTCGCAGCCAGGCCCGCGATTGCGAGACGATAACCCTCGACGCCGAAACCGCAAAGCGTGGCAAACGCAGCGGAGGCGACAAATGAATGGTGGCGGAAGCGTTCGCGCGCATAGATGTTCGAGACGTGCACTTCCACGGTTGGAATTTTCACGCCGACCAGCGCGTCGTGCAACGCGATCGAGGTGTGCGAATAGCCGCCCGCATTGATGATAATGCCCGCCGCTTTCTTTGCGCCGGCTTCGTGGACGAAATCGATCAGCTCGCCTTCGCGATTGGATTGCCGGCAGTCCGCTGTCATGCCGAAACGGGATGCAGTCTCGTGGCAGAGTTTTTCGACGTCAGCCAAAGTCTGGTGGCCGTAGGTCTCCGGCTCACGGGTGCCGAGCAGATTGAGGTTCGGCCCGTTGAGCACATAGATCGTCTTTGCCATCCGAAACCCAAATCCAGCAATGTCGGCGAGAAAATGCGCGCCAGGCGCGGCTTTCGCCGGTTTATAGGCAACATGCGGCTTGGATGGAAGCCTGAACGGCGCGCCGATTCACCGTTAAAACACGCGCGAATTGGCTAAAATGCCCGCAAATAGCGGGGAAGTCGTTGGTTAACCAATCGTGAAGGATCGCCGCCGGGGCGCAGTCACGTCGCCCACGGCACACCGCCAAGCGATCAGCAGGCTGCCTTGCCGCAGCGCGCCTCGGAGATTTTCTTCGACAGGCCCTCGATGCCGACAGCGCCCACGACAACGCCTTTGCCGATCACGTAGCTCGGCGTGCCGTTCAGACCCATATCCTCGGCGATCTTGAAGTTCTCTTCGAGTGTCGCCTTGATTTCAGGGCTGGTGAGGTCCTTCTCAAGCAGCGCCATGTCGAGACCTGCTTCCTTTGCGGCGGCGAGCGCGCGTGCCTTGTCAGCCTGGCCGCGTGAGCCGAGCAGCTTCTGATGGAAGTCGAGATACTTCTTGCCGGTCGGGTCCTGCATGCGAACCGCAACTGCCACCTGAGCGGCTTCCATCGAGCCCGGTCCGAGCACAGGAAATTCCTTGAGCACGACGCGCAGCTTCGAATCCGTCTTCATCAGATCGAGCATGTCGGTCATCGCCTTTTTGCAATAGCCGCAATTGTAGTCGAAGAACTCGACGAAATTCACATCGCCGTTCTGATTGCCGATGATGACGCCGCGCGGCGATTTGAAGATCAGGTCGGCATGCTTTTCGACGGCGGCCTTGTGCTTGGCTTCCTCGGCGACCGCCTGGCGCTTCTGGAGTTCGGCGCTCATTTCCTCGAGCAACTCCGGATTGGCGGTCAGGTAGTTCTTGATGATCTTCTCGATCTCGCTCTTCTGGCTCGCGGAGAAATCCTGCGCGTGAGCGACGGAAGCGCCCGCGATTGCAATCGTGGCGACGAGGGGAGCGAGGAGGCGAAGCGCGCGCATGGAATGTCCTTCGAGGCTCTTGTGGGCGGTCAGTTTATCCGCCGGTTCAATTCTTTATCGGCTTGGTGTTAACAATGTCATCGGCCTTGACCCAGCCCGGCGTGCCGATAGCGAAACGTGTTTTGGCGCGGGAGGCAATTTCACGCGCGGTCTTCTGGTCGCCGCGCAGATAGGCGGCCTGCGCGGAAGCGAGATCGGCTTCGGCGAGGTTGCCTTTCTTGCCGTAGGCCATCGCAAGTTGGGTGTAGCCGATGGGCGCTTCCGGTTCCCGCGACAATGCCGCTTTCAGAATGGTGATGGCCTCGTCCGAATAGACCGGTTTATCGGATGCGACGAGCGCCTGACCAAGTAACATCTCGATGAGCGGATTGTTATTAGAGAGCTGCACGGCTTTCTTCAGCGGTGCGATGGCTTCCAGCGGCTTTGCGCCTTCCAGAAGCGCCTGTCCCTTCAACTCGTAGAAATACGGGTTGTTCGGTTGCACCTTAATCAGCGCGTCGATCAGCACGACGGCGTTGCGAAGATCGCCATGACGATAGGCCGCAATGGCGCGCGCATAACGTGCGGGCAGGGTGTCGTTGGTCAACGGATAGCGGCGATACACCGTATCGGCGCGTTCCATGAAGCCTGACACTTTTGCGCGCATCATGTCGTGACGCAATTGCAGCGCCGGATCGTCCTTCTTGTCCCAGTACGGACTTGATTTCGCCAGCTCCTCAAGCGCACGCACGCGCTCTGCCGGCATCGGATGCGACATGTAATAAGGGTCGGCACCTGCGGCAGAGTAAAGGCTCTGCTGCTCGAAACGCTTGAACGTCTCGTACATGCCTTTCGCGGATTGGCCCGTCGCGTTGAGGAATTTGACGCCGGCCTTGTCGGCGCTTTCTTCCTGCGCGCGCTGATACGACAGCATCGTGCGCATGATCGCGCTTTGCGGAGCCGCAATCGCCGCAGCACCCGCGTTGCCGCCGACGCCGGAGCGGCCGCCTGCGACCACGGCCCCGATGCCGAGCAGCATCGCGATAATCATCTGGGTCTGGGCCGAGGCCATCTGTTCGCGCAGCTTCGCAAGATGTCCGCCCGCAAGATGTCCGGTTTCGTGCGCGAGCACGCCGATGATCTGGTTGGGCGTGTCGGAATCGCGCAACGCGCCGTAATTCACGAAAATGCGGCGGCCGTCTGCGACAAATGCGTTGAACGCGCTGTCGTTGATAATGACGACCTGAATGTTCTGCTTTTCGAGTCCGGCCGCGCGCAAGATCGGACGCGTGTATTCGCGCAGCAACTGCTCGGTCTCCGCATCGCGCAACAGAGGCGGGCCGCCGCCGGCGGCTTTCTGAGCCGACACTGGTAGCGAGGTCAAAACCAGCGCCGCCGAAGTGAGCAGCGCAGTTGCGCGCATGCCGATCGACTTTCGCGCCGAGGAGGCATTCGACCGAAGGGCTACAGGCTGGTTCACGCGGCGGCTTTCTTGGCTGGTCCGGCCAGGGCGGTGCTTTGGTGGATCGGCAAATTCAGTGCTAGAACTCAATGTAACAAGCCGCTGAATGCGGCAGCACGGCGGCGCGCGGCCGCAGCTGTGCCAAATTTCCGTGGTCTTGAAAATAGCAGACTTTCAATGCTCGATGCGCTCCGAACAGACAAGGCCAAAAGCCTCCTGACGCCGTCACGGCGGGGAAACGTTCCTCCGTTCATGGTGATGGACGTGATGGCGGCGGCGGCGCGAATCGAAGCTGCCGGCGGCAATGTCATTCACATGGAGGTCGGCCAACCTGCGGCTTCCGCGCCGAAAGCGGCCATCGCCGCCGCTCGCGCGGCCCTCGACATCGGACGCATCGACTACACGTCCGCGCTCGGCATTCCGTCGCTGCGGCAGCGAATCTCGCGGCATTATCGCGATACCTACTCGGCCGACATCGACCCGGCGCGCATCGTGATTACAACCGGCTCGTCCGGCGGCTTCATTCTGACATTCCTGTCGATGTTCGAGGCGGGCGACCGGATCGCAATGACAGTGCCGGGCTATCCGCCTTACCGGCATATTCTGAGTGCGCTCGGCTGCGAGCCGGTTGCGATCGAGACGCGCAGCGAGACACGTCACGCGCTGACAGGCGACATGCTGCTCGCCGCGCATCGTAAGTCTCCGCTGAAAGGCGTGCTTGTCGCGAGTCCTGCGAATCCGACCGGCACAATGATGACGCGCGAGGCGCTGTCGGATTTGATCGCGGCTGCCGACAGCGAAGGCATTCGCTTCGTGTCGGACGAAATCTATCACGGCCTCGACTATTCGTTTCCCGCCGTGACTGCCGCGCAGCTGTCGCCGAACGCGATGGTCATCAATTCGTTCTCGAAATACTTCTGCATGACAGGCTGGCGCGTCGGCTGGATGGTGGTGCCGGAGGCGCTCGTGCGGTCGGTCGAAACCTTGCAGCAGAATCTGTCCATATCTGTGCCGACGCTGTCGCAGATTGCCGCTGAAGCCGCATTCGACGGCCGCGACGAGATGGAGGCGATCAAGCACGGATATGAGGACAACCGGCGCATTCTGATCGAAGGCCTGCCGAAGGTCGGCATCACCAAATTTCTGCCGGCGGATGGCGCGTTCTATCTCTACGCTGACGTTTCCGATTTCACACCCGATAGCTATACGTTCGCGAAGGAAATGCTGGAGAAGGCGCATGTCGCGGCCACACCCGGCATCGATTTCGATCCGATACACGGCCGTGCGTTCATTCGCTTTTCCTACGCGCGCTCGACGCAGGAAACGATCGAGGCCGTTGCGCGCATCACGCGCTGGCTCGCGAAGGGCTGACAAAAAACCCGCCGGCTTTGCAGCGGGCGGGTTTTACTCCTTGCTGAAAAATCAGGTGCGCTTCGACCACCAGCCGGCGCGGCGCGGCTGTTCGCCTTCGCTGGCTGTTTCGCTTTGCGCGGCGGACTCGGCCGGGTCCGATCCCTGAATTGTCTCGGCGGGTTGAGTTTCCGGCGACGATTGTCCGCCGCCGAAGAAGCTGGCTTTCTCGCGGACGGTGGATCGCTTGCGAGGCGGCTCTGCTTCCTGACGCGAATCCTCCGGCGTCGAAATATAATGGGACACCGGCTCTGCCGTTGCAGAACGATCCTCCCGGCTTGACGCGTCGTTGCCGGAGAGATCGGCGGCCGCATCCGCCGCTTCCGAAACAGGCGGCGATCCGATGTCATCGGCAACGCTCGCTGCGATACCCTCTTCAGGCCGGCCATTGCCGCCGCCACGCCTGCGGCGTCCGCCGCGCCGTCCGCGCCGCCGGGGCCGCCGCTCGCCGCCGTCTGCATTCGTTTCGGCGTTCTGCTCATTGCCGGTTTCTTCGGACTCGTCGTCGCCGTCCTCGCTGTCATCGGCAAGATTGGGCGATGCAACGGCATCCGCCGACACATCCGGCGAATGTTCGCGCTGTTCTCCGCCGCGTCCGCCACGCCGCCGGCGGCGGCGCTTTCTGCGCGGAGCGCCTTCGCCGTCCTGTGTTGACTGCTCGCCCGTGGCTTCGCCTTCGGCGGTTTCGTCGTCGCCCTCAAATTCGGCTTCGGCCTCGAATGCCTCATCCTCTTCGTATTCGGACGTGTCTTCAGGCTCCGGCGGGCGCGCGGCAAGCTGGGCTGCGAGAATGGCTTTCGCTTCTTCCGGCGTGTGAACCATTTCGCCGCGCTCGATCGCGAACGATTGCTGCCCGCTGATTGTCGGATCGGCAACGACGGCGAGCGTCACCTTGAAGTTGTTTTCGAGGTCACGCAAATGGCCGCGCTTGTGGTTCAGCACGTAAAGCGCAACATCGGTGCGCGTGCGCACCGCAAGATTGTGCGTGGCGCCCTTCATCAGGTTTTCTTCCAGCCCGCGCAGCAATTGCAGCGCGACGGAAGCAACCGAGCGGACATGACCGGAGCCGCCGCAATGCGGGCAGGGCTCGGTGGAGCTTTCGAGCACGCTGGCGCGAATGCGCTGACGCGACATTTCCAGGAGGCCAAAATGCGAAATGCGGCCGACCTGAATGCGCGCGCGATCCTGACGCAGGCAATCGCTCAATTTTCTTTCGACCGCGCGATTGTTGCGCTTCTCGTCCATGTCGATGAAGTCGATGACGATAAGACCCGCGAGATCGCGCAGCCGCAATTGCCGGGCGACTTCTTCTGCGGCTTCGAGATTTGTCTTGATTGCGGTGTCTTCGATGTGGTGTTCGCGCGTCGAGCGGCCCGAGTTGACGTCGATCGAGACGAGCGCCTCGGTCTGGTTGATGACGATGTAACCGCCGGAGCGCAGCGTCACCGTCGGCGAGAACATCGCATCGAGCTGGTTCTCCACGCCCATACGCGAGAACAGCGGCTGACCGTCGCGATATTGCTTCACCGCGCGCACGTTGGACGGCATCAGCATCTTCATGAAATCGCGCGCTTCATTGTAACCGGCTTCGCCGGCCACAAGAACTTCGTCGATTTCCTTGTTGTAGAGATCGCGCAGCGAACGCTTGATGAGCGAGCCTTCTTCGTAAACCAGCGTCGGCGCCTGCGACTTCAGCGTCATGTCGCGGACGGTTTCCCACATGCGGATGAGATACTCGAAGTCGCGCTTGATTTCAGGCTTGGTGCGGGATGCGCCTGCGGTGCGCAGGATGATGCCCATCCCTTCCGGCACGTCGAGATCCTGCACCACGTCCTTCAGGCGTGAGCGATCCTGCGCCGACGTGATCTTGCGGCTGATGCCGCCGCCGCGTGCGGTGTTCGGCATCAGGACGGCGTAGCGGCCTGCCAATGACAGATACGTCGTCAGCGCAGCACCCTTGTTGCCGCGTTCTTCCTTGACGACCTGCACCAGCATCACCTGGCGGCGCTTGATGACTTCCTGAATCTTGTATTGGCGGCGAGGGCGGAACGGGCGCTCGGGCACTTCCTCCAGCACGTCGTCGCCGCCGACGGATTCGACGTGTTCTTCCTCGGCTTCCTCGCCGTCCTCGTCGTCATGGTGAGCTTCGTCGGCGTGATGCTCGGCCGGCTGTTCGCCTTCCTGCGAAGCAACGGTGTCGCTGCTCGCTTCGGCATGCTCGCTGTGATCGTCCGCATGATCGTGATGATCGTCATGATCTTCATGAGCATCGGCATGATGGGCTTCATCATGCGCGTGCTCGTGCCGATCGCTCGATGCTTCGGCAATCGGCTGCTGCTCGTCCGACGGCGTCAGATCTTCTGCCGCGTGTTCTTCCGGATGCTCATGCTCTCCGTCGTGATGCGTGTCTTCGTGCGCATGCTGCTCATGATCGGGGGCGAACTCGCTCGGAAAATCCGGCGCATGATCGCCGACCTGCGCTGCGATCTCCGCGCCGTCGCTGCCGGCTCCTTCGACGACATCGCTCTGGACCCGGTCTCCGTGTCCGCGCCGGCGCGAATTGCGATGACGGGAGCGGCGGCGGCTGGAGCGGTTCTCGGATTCTTCTTCGGCTTCGCGATGCGCGCGCTCGTCGGCTTCGATCAGCGCCTGACGATCCGCGACCGGGATTTGATAATAGTCGGGATGGATTTCGCTGAAGGCCAGAAAGCCGTGGCGATTGCCGCCATACTCGATGAAGGCGGCCTGTAGCGACGGCTCTACGCGCGTGACCTTGGCGAGGTAGATATTGCCGCGAAGCTGCTTGCGCTGCGCGGACTCGAAATCAAATTCTTCGACGCGATTGCCGCGGACCACGACCACCCGGGTCTCTTCCGGGTGGGTGGCGTCGATCAACATTTTGTTGGGCATTGTTCAACTCATGACGGCGAACGGCGCGCGGAGCGGCCAGCGCGAAACGCGCAAGCGGCTGACGCAACGGTCCACCTGATTCGGGGGTGAGGGGAAGGCCGAAACGCCGCCCTGCGCGCCGTGCCGAATCCAGCGCCAGTGACACACGACGCGCGGTTGAGTCGCGTCGGATTTGGGCTGGCATTGCCGGGATTTCGATCCCGGTCGGCAAAACAGTCTGGCGCATCGAGCGTCGGCCCGTCTAATTCAACTGGCGGTACTGTCACCGCCGTATTCGTTTGCTGGCCAGGGCCAGCTTTGTCGGTCGCTGAGGGAGCCATCGCGGCGCGGAATGCGCGCGGTAGCTGTAAGAGGCCGCAAGCCTTTCAGTTGCGTTTGCCGGTCGTGGGCATTGCCGCTCGGGCTTGAAACCGCCGCTTCAACCAGGTCGCGCGCTGCGCTGACCTTGAAGGACGGGATAGGTACGCTGGAACCTCTAAGAGAGAAGCGAGGGTCCGGCGCTGCACCGGGTGGCTGAACGCTCTACAACCGGAGGTTTTAGTCCATCAGCACCTCATACATACGTCGAATAGCGTCCTGAGGCAAGGGAAGCGTCACAGACCCGCAACACAGGGCCGCAATCCGGATCGGAACCGTAAGGCCGAGTTAACCGCGCAATTTTATTGAGGTAAGAGGGCTATCCGGAGGCTCAGATTCGTTGACCGGGCAGAGAAATAGCAAAGGTTTGACCGGTATCGCGATCTCGTGCGCCGCAGTACTGGCGTGCCTGACGCTCGATACGGCGAAATCCGTCGAAGCCCAGGCTCCGCGTCCAGCGGTTGCAACCGCGCTTCCTGTTACGTCCGGCGCGCGTGTCGCCGGCGACGACACCCAAACACGCATCATTCTCGATCTCGATCGGAAGATCGATGTGCGCGCTTCAACGCTCGGCGATCCCTACCGCGTCGTGCTCGATCTTCCGCAGGTCACTTTCAATCTGCCGCCCGGCACCGGGACAGCAGGCCGGGGTCTGGTCCGCAGCTTTCGATACGGGCTGGTGATGCCCGGCGGCTCGCGGATGGTGTTCGATCTGACCGGCCCGGCGAAGGTCGAAAAATCCTATGTGATCGAAGCGGCGAACGATCAGCCGCCGCGGCTCGTGGTCGAACTTGTCGCGGTCGAGAAATCTGCGTTCAGGGCCACACCGCCCGATGAGGGCAAGCCGCAACTCAGACAGACGGTTGTTGCGGATGCAGCAACATCCGGCGTCGTGACAGGAACCGCACCCGCAACCCCGAAGCCGAACGACGGCCGCCCGGTGATCGTGATCGACGCGGGTCACGGCGGCGTCGACAACGGGACGGTCGCCGAAAGCGGCGAAAACGAGAAAGACCTCGTGCTCGATTTCGCCAAGGCGTTGCGCGACCGCATCGAGAAGACCGGAAAATATCGCGTTGTGATGACGCGCGATGACGACACATTCGTCGCGCTCGGCGACCGCGTGAAAATCGCGCGAACGCAGACTGCGGCGCTGTTCGTCTCGATTCACGCGGACGCACTGCCCAAAGCAGAAGGCGATGCGCAGGGTGCGACGATCTACACGCTGTCCGACAAGGCATCCGACAACGAGGCTGAAAAACTCGCGGAGGCCGAGAACAGAGCCGACGCCATTGCCGGCATCAATCTGACCGAGGAACCGCCGGACGTCGCCGACATCCTGATCGACCTGACCCAGCGCGAGACGCGGACATTCTCAAACCGTTTCGCGCGCACGCTTGCCGACCAGATGAAGGGCGTCGCGCGAATGCACAAGCATCCGCTGAAATCGGCGGGCTTCAAGGTTCTCAAAGCCCATGATGTTCCCTCTGTTCTCGTCGAACTCGGCTATGTGTCGAACAAGGACGATCTCCAGCACCTCGTCTCGGAAAGCTGGCGGTCCAAGACCGTCGGTTCGGTGGCGCAGGCGGTGGACATGTTCCTCGGCAAACGGGTGGTCTCTGCCGTCCCCGGAAAATGAAATTGCCAGCCGGATGGGCCGGCAGCCCTAGTTTGGACATAGCTGCGGCCTTATAGATTGTGGCTGCGGATACCTCAGAATCGCTCGCGACGACGCGCGTTCAACGGGTAATATCCGCAGCGAAACGGGTGGTCTGGCGGCGCCAATGTCAGCGGATTGCGGGCGGCGCAGGTTGTAAGAAACGGAAATTCCGGCATGCGGTTTCTGCTGCGATTTATGGGCTTCCTGTTTGCGGCGGGAACCATTGTCTTCCTGGTCGGCGTCGCCGTCGTTGCGGGCGCGATCTGGCATTTTTCCAAGGATCTTCCCGACTATTCGCAGCTTCAGGATTACGAGCCGCCGGTGATGACGCGCGTTCACGCCGCCGACGGTTCGCTGCTCGGCGAATACTCCAAGGAGCGCCGTCTTTATTTGCCGATTCAGGCGATCCCGAAACAGGTCATCAACGCGTTTCTGGCGGCCGAAGACAAGAATTTCTACGAGCACGGCGGCATCGACTTCACCGGCATGGCGCGCGCGGTGATGCTCTACGCGCAGAACTACGGGTCCAACAAGCGTCCGCAGGGTGCGTCCACGATTACCCAGCAGGTTGCGAAAAACTTCCTTCTCACCAATGAAGTTTCGTTCAACCGCAAGATCAAGGAAGCCTTGCTGGCGATGCGCATCGAGCGCACCTACACCAAAGACAAAATTCTCGAACTCTATCTGAACGAAATCTATCTCGGCCTCGGCGCCTATGGCATTGCGGCGGCGTCGCTTGTTTACTTCGACAAATCCGTCAACGAACTGACGATCGCTGAGGCGGCCTATCTCGCCGCTCTGCCGAAAGCCCCGGCCGCACTGCATCCGGTTCGTAACCGCGATCGCGCGATCGAGCGCCGCAACTACGTGATCGACCGCTTGCAGGAAAACGGCTGGATCAAGCCCGCAGACGCCGTGGCTGCCCGCAAGGAAAAGCTCGTCGTCACGAGCCGCAGCAACGCTGCGCATATTTTCGCAGGTGAGTATTTCGCGGAGGAAGTGCGCCGCGACATTCTCGACCGATACGGCGAAAAGAAGCTCTATGAGGGCGGCCTCTCGGTTCGCGCGACGCTCGATCCGAAAATGCAGGTGATGGCGCGCAAGGCGATGGTCACAGGTCTTGTCACCTATGACGAGGCACAAGGCTGGCGCGGCGCGCAGAACACCATTCCTGTTGCTGGCGACTGGGGCGTCAAACTCGCCGAAGTCAAATCGCTATCCGACATTTCGCCCTGGCGCATGGCCGTTGTGCTCGAGACCAGCGATCAATCCGCGCGGATCGGTTTTCAGCCGGGCCGCGAACTTGGCGGTGCCGTCAGCAAGACGCGCGATACCGGACTGATCTCGCTCGACGGCGTGAAATGGGCGAGGGCCGCGAGCGGGCCAGCCAAGGGCAAAACGCCGACCAGCGTTTCGCAGGTTCTTCAGCCGGGCGACGTGATCTATGCCGATCCGCTGCTCGCCAAGGATGGCAGTATCGTCGAAGGGCAATATCGCTTGCGTCAGGTGCCGGAAGTGTCCGGCGCGATGGTCGCGATGGATCCGTGGACCGGACGCGTGGTCGCGATGGTCGGCGGCTTCTCGTTCGACCAGAGCCAGTTCAATCGCGCGACGCAGGCTTACCGGCAGCCCGGTTCGTCGTTCAAGCCGTTCGTCTATTCGACCGCGATGGACAACGGCTACACGCCATCGACGGTTGTCGTCGACGCGCCGATCGAAATCGATCAGGGGCAGGGCGCAGGCGTATGGCGTCCGGAAAACTACTCGACCGGCAAATATTACGGTCCGACCACGCTGCGCAATGCGCTGAGGTTGTCGCTCAACACCGTGACGGTTCGCCTTGCGCAGGACATCGGCATGCCGCTGATTGGCGAATACGCCAAGCGGTTTGGCGTCTATGACGAACTGCCGAACTATCTGTCCTACGCGCTCGGTGCCGGTGAGACGACCGTCATGCGTATGGTCACTGCCTATTCGATGTTTGCGAATGGCGGCAAGCGCGTGAAGCCAACCTTGATCGATCGCATTCAGGACCGTTACGGGCACACCATCTTCAAGCACGATCAGCGCGAGTGCCGCGGCTGCGACGCGAACGACGGCTGGAAGGGCCAGCCCGAACCGTCGCTGGTCGATCGCCGCGAACAGGTTCTCGATGCCATGACGGCGTATCAGATCACGTCGATGATGGAGGGCGTGGTTCAGGCGGGCACAGCGACCGTTTTGAAGGAAGTCGGCAAGCCGATCGCGGGCAAGACCGGCACGACGAACGACGAGAAGGACGCATGGTTCGTCGGATTCTCGCCGGACCTCGTCTGCGGCGTCTATATCGGTTACGACAAGCCTCGCAATCTTGGACGCAACGCGACCGGCGGCCATCTCGCAGCGCCGATCGTCAAGGATTTCTTCAAGCCCGCTTTGGCCGATAAATCGGCCGTGCCGTTCCGCGTGCCTGCGGGCATCAAGCTGATCCGTGTCGATGCCAAGAGCGGCATGCGCGCCGGCCCGGGCCAGACGGCGGGCACGATCCTCGAAGCGTTCAAGCCCGGCACTGCGCCGCCTGACAACTACTCCGTCATTGGCGTTGCCGACGCTGACGGACGGTCGTTGAGCGTTTCCCCGGATGCCGACCGGGCGATCATCCGTTCGGGAACGGGCGGTCTTTATTGATGGCTTAATTCGTCATTGCGAGCGAAGCGAAGCAATCCAGTTTTGAACTGTGGATTGCTTCGTCGCTACCGCTCCTCGCAATGACGCAGGTTTCTTGCGTGCGATCGTTTCTTTCGTTACATCGCACCTCATCATCATCCATCCGGAATTTCCATGCGCCCCGAAATCGAACGCATCGTCGAAGAGATCAAGCAATCGGTTGGATTGCTGAGGAGGCATCTTTGACGTCGATGCCTCGACCGCGCGCCTGGCGGAACTGAACGCACTCGCCGAACACCCCGATCTCTGGAACGATCCGCAGAAAGCCCAACGGCTGATGCAGGAGCGCACCGCGCTCGAAAATCAGCTGACGGGAATCGGCAAGACCGAGCGCGAGCTTGAAGACCAGATCGGAATGATCGAACTCGGCGAAGCCGAGAAGGACGAGAGCGTCGTTACAGAAGCAGAGAACGCGCTCAAGGCGCTGAAGAAAGATGTCGCCAAGCAAGAATTGGAGGCGCTGCTGTCCGGCGAGGCCGACAAGTTCAACACCTATCTCGAAGTCCACGCCGGCGCCGGCGGCACCGAAAGCCAGGACTGGGCCTCGATGCTGTTGCGCATGTATACGCGCTGGGCGGAGAAGCGCGGCTTCAAGGTCGAATACCTCGAAGAGTCTGAGGGCGAAGAGGCGGGCATCAAGTCCGCAACGATCCAGATCAGCGGGCACAACGCCTATGGCTGGCTGAAGACGGAAGCCGGCGTTCATCGGCTTGTGCGGATTTCGCCGTTCGACTCGAATGCGCGCAGACATACGTCGTTCTCCAGCATCCAGATTTTCCCGGTGATCGACGACAGCATCAAGATCGACATCAAGGAATCCGACGTGCGTACCGACACGATGCGCTCGGGCGGCGCGGGTGGCCAGCACGTCAACAAGACGGAATCCGCCGTTCGCCTGACCCATATTCCGACCGGCATCGCGGTGGTCTGTCAGGCCGGACGTTCGCAGCACAAGAACCGCGCACAGGCCTGGGACATGTTGCGCGCGCGGCTTTACGAAATCGAGTTGAAAAAGCGCGAAGAGAAAGCCGCCGCCGATCAGGCCGCCAAGACCGACATCGGATGGGGACATCAGATCAGGTCGTATGTGTTACAGCCGTATCAGATGGTGAAGGATCTGCGCACCGGCGTGCAGACGTCGGATACGTCAGGCGTGCTCGACGGCGATCTCGATGAGTTCATGGCGGCGACGCTCGCGCAACGCGCGTTCGGGACGTCGCCGGGTGCGGTTGAGGACGTGGATTAAATTGCGGATCATGAGCCGCGCGGGTTGAAAATCGCCCGCCGCATTCTCGCCATTCGATTCCAGGTCCGTCACGATTTCGCCCTTGTGGCTGAACGGCGAAAACCAGGCATTTGTGAAACGGCTGTGCGGCGGATTGCGGTCAGCCCTGTGACAGCCGGACACCCGCGCGCAGAAATTTCTGCGGATCGACGGCCTCGCCATCGATGCGCGTTTCGTAGTGCAGATGCGGTCCCGTCGATCGCCCCGTCGAGCCGACTTCGCCGATGACCTGACCGATCTTGATCTGGTCGCCGACTTTCACGCCGATGACCGAGAGATGGCCGTAGCGGGTTGACAGTCCGTTGCCGTGATCGATCTCGATCATGCGGCCATAGCCGCCCTGATTTCCGGCCGCCGCAACCTTGCCGGCCGCCGTTGCGCGAACCGGATCGCCGGTCGACGCGCGGAAATCGAGCCCGGTGTGCATGGCGGCGCGTCCGAGAAACGGATCGCTGCGCACGCCGAAGCCCGATGAAAACTCGACCTCGCCGATTACCGGTTTGCGATAAGGCACAAGCGAAAGCGTTCGCGACAGCTTGTCGATCTGCGCGCGCGTCAGGTTGATGCGATAGATTTGCTTGTCGAACGTGCTTGCGTCGGACGACGGTCTGACGACTGGCACGTAAGGCCCGCCGATACCGCCCTTGGGCGCCGCAGCTTCAAGCGTTGCCATGTCGAGACCTAGATCGTCGATCACGCCGCGCATGCGCCGAACCTTGGATTCATAGACGTTTTCGACCGAACTCAGCATTGCGGTCTGGCGGCCCTCGACCTTGTCGAGCGCCGATTGCAGATTCACGAGAACGCTGTCCACGCCCTGGAGTTTTGCGAATTCGGTGTTGCGATTGTTCATTGTCGGCGGAGTGCGGGATTCAAGCCGCGCCTCGCGATCGGGAGGGGCGACGAAGATGACCGTGTCGTTGATAGGCGAGGGCTTCGGCGCTGCGGATGACGCCGACTCTGTGGCTTGCGGAACGCGCGCCGTCGGCTTGATCGATCCGGTCACGCCGACATCCGGCATTGCGCTCAAAGCGGTTGCGCGATTTTCCAGCGTCGCCTGACGGCGCATGATCTGATTCAGTTTCTGATCGTACTGCTCCTGATCGAGCAGCTGGCGGCTGGTCGCACGATCCACCCGTGCGCGCAGCTCGGCGATACGGTCCTCGTAGGCGTATTGCATGTCGGCCTGCCGGGCGATCAGCCGGGTCAGGACATCATCGCGAAATGCGAAGTAAGTCGCCGTCGCCGCTGACCAAGCACCCATGACCATGATCGATCCGGCAACGATCCAGAACACGACCGGGCCAAGACGGATCTGCTTGCCGGCATGAACGAGCGTGTAGCCGCTTCGATCCGGGCGCAAATGTTGGTCGTGCACCGGCCGCCGCTGCGGGACTCGGCCGTATTCGTGCGGGTAGTGGTGAGGGTGATCGGAATAGTGGCCGGGCCGGTACGACATCGGAACTCCTGCGCCGGCCGGAACGCGATTCCAGCCAGCTTAATTCAGGAGTCGATTTGAGACGGTTATGGTTAATTTTCGGGAAATACGGAACCGGCTTGCTAGAGCGAACGTGCGGCGGCGAGCACCTCTTTGGCGTGGCCGTCGACGCGAACATTTCGCCAGATGCGGGCTATTTTGCCCAGAGGATCGATCAAAACCGTGGTCCGAAGAACACCCTCAAACGTCTTGCCGTACATCGATTTTTTGCCCCAGGCTCCATAGTCCTTGAGCATCGTCAGCTTCTCATCCGACATGAGAGGAACTGCGAGCTTGTGTTTGTCCCGGAAAGATTCCTGCGCTTTCAGCGAGTCGGCCGAGACCCCAAGCACCGCCGTCCGGCTCGATTCAAATGCAGTCGCCAGCCGGCTGAAATCCATCGCCTCCAGCGTGCAGCCGGGCGTATCGGCGCGGGGGTAGAAGAAGATCACCAGTTTGCGGCCGGCGAAACTCGACAAAGCAACGCTCTGTCCGCCGTCTCGCGGGAGAATGAACGACGGTGCCGTGTCGCCGCCGGCAAGGGAATTCCCGTTGCGAAGGGTCGCGCCTTTCGGCTTTTGGGATGCGGTGGAAGGGCGCGCTGCGTTCGCATTCTTCGCAATGCGCTTTCCGCTGTTTCCGGATGCCTTCAATTTGGTCTTTGAACCCTTCCCCGGCTGCACCTTTGCCTCTGAACGCGACGATGCCGCCGTCCCGGGTTTCTTTCGTGTTTTCTGGGACATACGCCTTCCTTTTGTCGCTTTCGGACGTTCACTGGCGGTATTGCCCAGCGCATCTGCGCGGGCACCGGAATCCGTCTGGCGGCTGGGCAAATCTGACCTCTGCGGGGTATGGTGACAAGAGAATCTACCTGGCCTTCGGGCATCGGTCGGATGTCGGGCAACGCAGCGATCTCGAGGGTGAGCTGGGATGCTTCCGACCGGTCGAAACCACAAAACTGACGCTCAGAAATCCGGCCACAACCGGACGGCCCATCAGCATCGAGAGGCAATGCCAAGCTCCGAGCCGCAAAAAGCCTGGAAAGCAAAAACCGCTGATGAGCATCATTGGGACGATTCCGGCTGGGATCACCATGACGAAGCGGCCAGCAATCATGCGCGCTCGCTCCTGAATCGCCCAACCATCGGAATTCATCACGTCACGGATCGGTTTCGCTGGTTGCGGCGTCTGAGGCACGGTCAGCCATGGCTTGTTCGCGCGGCCGCGATTCTGGCCGTTCTCGGCGCGATTTCAGGAGTGGCATTCGCTGGCCTTTGGCTTCGGCTGGGTGCGGGCCCCATCAATCTGAACATCGTGACGCCGTGGCTCGCATCCGCCATCGAGGAAAACCTCGGCAAGGATCACACCGTTGAAGTCGGCGGCACGCAGATCGAGCGAGCCGGTCGTATTCGGGTCGCCGTTCGTCTGCTCGATGTCATCGTGCGCGACAGCGACAGAAACATCGTCGCCAGCGCGCCGAAAGCCGAAGTGAGACTGTCAGGCACCGCGCTCATGCTCGGTCGGTTGCGCGCAGAGACGCTTCGGCTTGTCGGCGCTGAATTGTCTGTCCGCATCACGCCGGACGGGCGCGTGATCGTTTCAACCGGACAGAGCAACAGTCCGCTTGCTACCGGCAAGGTGCCGGTGAAGGCTACGCCGGGCGTTCAGGCGCTGCCGGCCGCGCCGTTTCAGGCTTCGCCCACGGCTCCTTCTCCGCTGACGCCTGCTCTGCCGTCGCCAGTGCCGACGAGTGGCATCGTCGCGGCGCTCGATTGGCTCGATAGTCTGGGCGCAAAGGGGCTCGACGGGCAAAGCCTCAACGAGATCGGTCTGCGCAATGGCGCGCTCACAGTGGACGACCAGCGCAGCAACAGCCAGTTCACGTTCCAGAACATCAGCCTCGGTCTGCGCCGCCCTGTCGGCGGCGGCGTCGCGTTCAATGTCGGCGAAGAAGGAAAGTGGCAGCTTAAATTGGCCGTAGGGGCTCCCGCAGACGGCGTGCGCTCGATCGAGATCAGCGCGGACAAAGTGCCATCGAACAACCTGTTGCTTGCGGCGCGCTTGAAGGACTTTACCTACGCCGCCGACCTTCCGTTGAGCGGAGAACTGAAGGGCGAAATCGCGCGCGACGGTCTGCCGACATATTTCCGCGGCGAGATCACTGCGGGCAAAGGCAACATCGTCGATCTCAAGGTACCTGAATATCCGATGGGCATCGATCGCATCGAGATGCGGGTTGAGTGGGATTCGGCGCATCGCGCATTCGTCGCGCCGTTCCATGTCTACTCAGGCGTCAATCGTTTTACGTCACTGGCTCATCTCGAAGCACCCAACGACAGCGTGCCGAACTGGCAGCTCGGTCTCAGCGGCGGGAATTTTCTCCTCGCGGGCGAGAAGGGCGAAGATGCGGTGTTATTCAACCGGATCGCCATCCGGGTGCGGATCGATTCCGAAAACCGCCGCGTAGTTTTAACTCAGTGCGACATCAGCAATGGCGAGATCGGCATCGCCGGATCGGGTACGCTCGATTATTCGGGACCGGAAGCGCGTCTCACGCTCGGCATGGCGGCAACGCCGATGCCTGCCTCCGTACTCAAACGCATCTGGCCGGTTCTGGTTGCGCCTGAAGTCCGCGAATGGACCATCGACCGCGTCGAGAAGGGAACGCTCCAACAACTCGACATCGCGATCAATGCGCCGACGCACACGCTGGTGCGCGGCGGGCCGCCGATTCCGGATGAAGGGCTTTCGATCAATTTTCTCGCCACGAACGTTACTGTGCGGCCTGTGGATGAAATGCCTTCGGTCCGCGACGGCGACATGAAGGGCCGCATCAGCGGGCGCACCGTTATGGTGACGGTCGCGCAGGGTTCGGTCGACACGCCGTCGGGACGCAAGCTGACGATGTCGGATTTTGTGTTCGAGGTCCCCGATCTTGTGCCAAAGCCGTCGCCTGCGCGCGTGCGTTTTCGCATTGAAGGACCGGTGCCTGCCGCCGCAGAAATTCTGCAATCGGACAGATTGAGCGACTTCAACGAAGCGACGATCGATCCCAACACGAGCAAGGGCACAATTGCCGCGATCGTGACGCTTGGCATGCCGTTGAAGAATGCGCTGACCAAAGCGGACACGACGTATTCCGTAAGTCTCGATCTCGGCTCTCTTGCGGTCGACAAGCTCGCGCTCAACCAGAAGCTCGAAGCGAATGCTTTGAAGATTGTTGCTGACAATCAGGGTTATCGCGTCAAGGGCGACGTCAAGATCGGCGGCCAGCCGGCCGCGCTCGATTATCGCAAGGTCAATGACGGCGATGCGGACGTGAAGCTGTCTGCGACGCTTGACGATGCCGCGCGCGCTCGCCTCGGTGTCGATCTCGGTTCAAGTTTGAGCGGTGCTATTCCGTTCAAGCTCGCCGGCAAGATCGGCGGCGACAAGGAAAATCGCTTCGGTGTCGAAGCCGATCTGACGCAAGCGAAAATAGACAATCTGTTGCCAGGCTGGACGAAGGTTGCGGGCAAATCCACAAAGATGACTTTCAATATCGTTCAGAAACCGCAAGGCACGCGGTTCGACGATATTCTGGTTGAAGGAAACGGCACGCTTATCAAGGGAACGCTGGAGGTTGACGAGAAGAACGATCTCGTCAGCGCATCCTTCCCGACATTCTCGCCTTCGGAGGGCGACAAGACGAATTTGAAGGCCGAACGCGCTCCCGACGGCGTTTTGAAGGTCACGATGCGCGGCGAAGTGTTCGACGGGCGCGGTTTCATCAAGAGCGCCATCTCCGGACGCGAGGGTGCCAAGGAAAAAGCAAAGAATTTCGATCTCGATGTCGATGCCAAAGTTGGCGCGATCGCTGGATATTATGGCGAAGCCTTGCGCAGCGTTGACGTCAAGCTGTCGCGGCGCAATGGCGCGATCAAGTCGTTCAGCATGGCAGGCAAGATCGGGCGCGATACGCCGGTGATCGGCGATCTGCGGCGGGCGCAAAATCGGGATGTGCTTTATCTTGAAACGAATGACGCCGGCGCGTTTTTCCGTTTCACCGATACTTACGCCAAGATGTTTGGCGGACAGATGTGGGTGGCGATGGATCCGCCGTCGGGCGATGCGACGGCAGCGCAGGAAGGGCTTCTCAACGCCAAGGACTTCGTCATCAAGGGCGAGACGGCGCTCGACCGCGCGGTTGCCAACAATCCAAACGGCACATCGCAGGGCATCGCGTTCTCGCGCATGCGTGCCGAGTTCACGCGGCAGGCCGGTCAGCTTCGGATCAAGGACGGTGTCGTGCGCGGACCGACCGTCGGCGCGACCATCGAAGGCAATATCGATTATCCCGGCAACGAGGTTCGCATGAGCGGCACCTTCGTTCCGCTATTCGGGTTGAACAACATGTTCGGGCAAATTCCAATCGTTGGCTTGTTTCTCGGCGGGGGCAGCAACGAAGGCCTGATCGGCATCACTTACGAAGTGGTGGGAACGCCGGGCGCTCCGGTGCTGCGGGTCAATCCGATTTCTGCGATGGCGCCGGGCGTCTTCCGCAAGATTTTTGAGTTCGGGACGGGCAAGCAGAATGCGCCGACCGATTTCCCGGCGCCGAACAATAACTAGTTCGGCGATTAGACCGGCTTAAGAAGTGCGTGACGCTTCTTTCCCATCGATAGCTTGATAACGCCTTCAGGCGTCAGGTTCGCCGGCGTCAGCGTCATCTTTTCGTCGGTCACGGGGGCATCGTTGACGCGAATACCGCCGGACTGAATTTGCCGGCGAGCTTCACCGTTCGATTTGACAAATCCGACGGCAACGTTCGCGGTGAGAATTCCGTAGCCCGCTTCGAGGTCTTTTCGCGAAATCTCGAATGTCGGCAGATTCTGCGCGACCGCGCCTTCTTCAAACGTCTGCCTGGCTGTATCGGACGCAGCATCCGCTGCGGCGCGCCCGTGAACGAGCGCGGTCGCTTCGGTGGCAAGGACTTTCTTGGCTTCGTTGATATCCTGTCCTTTAAGTGCTGCGAGCTTCGCAATCTCGTCGAGCGGCATCACCGTGAACAATCTTAGGAAACGATCGACGTCGGCATCTTCGGTGTTGCGCCAGAACTGCCAGTAATCGTAGGCACTCAGGCGATCCTTGTTGAGCCAGACGGCGCCGGCTGCGGTCTTGCCCATTTTCGCGCCGCCCGAAGTTGTCAGCAGCGGCGAGGTGAGTGCGAACAGTTGCGCGTTCGCCATGCGGCGGCCGAGATCGATGCCGTTGACGATATTTCCCCACTGATCGGAGCCGCCCATCTGCAACACGCAGCCGGTGCGCTTGTGCAGTTCGAGAAAATCGTAGGCCTGCAAGATCATGTAATTGAATTCGAGGAACGACAATTCATGCTGACGATCGAGGCGCATCTTCACGGAGTCGAACGACAACATGCGATTGACGGAGAAGTGCTTGCCGACGTCGCGCAGAAAATCGATGTAATTGAGCGGCGCCAGCCAGTCGTTGTTGTTCATCATCAGCGCATCGGTCTTGCCGTCGCCGAATTTCAGGAATTTGTTGAACACGGTGCGGATCCCGGCGAGGTTTGCCGCAATATCCGCATCGGTCAAAATCTTGCGGCTCTCATCCTTGCCCGAAGGATCGCCGACGCGAGTGGTTCCGCCGCCCATCAGGGCAATCGGCTTGTGGCCGGTCTGCTGCATCCAGTGCAGCATCATGATCGGCAGCAGCGAACCGACATGGAGAGAGGGCGCCGTGCAGTCGAATCCGATATAGCCTGTGATCGGTCCTTTCGCGGCGAGCGAGTCCAGTGCCTCAGGTTCGGAGACTTGATGGATGAAACCGCGGCTCGCCAGGACGTTAAGAAAATCAGATTTGTAGGCGCTCATTGTGAGGCTTCTCTTGATCGGCATTCATGATTTGCTGCGGCCTGTGGTGTATCAGGTCCGGCGTCGGATTCAACCGAGGAGCGCGCCTTGATGAAAGCGATCGGCCTGATGAGCGGAACGTCGCTGGACGGAATCGATGTTGCGCTGATCGAAACCGATGGCGAACGGATTCAGGCATTCGGCCCGACCGGCTACCGCGCCTATACTGACGAAGAGCGTTCACTGTTGCGCGGGGCGTTGGCGGAGGCCGTCAATGTCACCGACCGCTCGTCGCGGCCCGGTGCCCTGCGTCAGGCGGAGGAATTGGTCACACGCGTGCATGCCGAAAGCATCGAAGCATTCTTGGCAGCGCACGAGATCGATCGCCGCCAAATCGATGTCGTCGGCTTTCATGGACAGACGGTGCTGCATCGCCCGGATTCGAAATTGACGATTCAGATTGGCGATGGCCGCGCTCTGGCGGGGCAACTAGGAACATCGGTCGTGTTCGATTTTCGTGCGGCCGATGTGGCGCAAGGCGGGCAGGGCGCGCCTCTCGTGCCGGTCTATCATCGCGCGCTCGTTAACGCATTAAATCGCAACGGACCAACCGTCGTCGTGAATATCGGCGGCGTTGCGAACGTTACTTATATCGACGGTGACACGTTGATCGCCTGCGACACGGGACCGGGCAATGCGCTGCTCGACGATTTCATGCTGCGCGCGACCGGTCAGGCGGTTGATCGCGACGGACGCTTGGCGGCCAATGGCCGTGCGGACGATAACTGGATCGCGCGCGCTCTTGAGCATCCGTTCTTCGCAAAACCGATACCAAAATCGCTCGATCGCAACGACTTCGCATCGCTGACCGTTGGTCCGATGAAAGTCGAAGACGGCGCGGCGACACTCACGGCGCTCACGGCAGCCTCAATCGCCCGCATTTTGCCGTTTCTGCCGAGGCCGCCGCAGCAATGGATCGTCGTCGGAGGCGGCGCCAACAATCCGACTCTGATGCGGATGCTCCAAGACAGACTGTCGCCTGCGACTGTGGCGCGCGGGCATGACCTGGGATGGTCGGGCGATGCGGTCGAGGCGCAAGCCTTCGCCTATATGGCCGTCCGCAGCATCAAAGGCCTGCCGCTGACTTATCCCGGCACCACCGGCGTACCGAAACCCCTGACCGGCGGCATTCTCGCGAAACCGTGAATTCATGCGATTGCATGAATCTTGACATTCATGCAGATGCATCGTTTAATGCATGCAAGTGCATTAACTTAAGGATTCGCGATGCAAATCGGCGACACGGTTTTTCTGGCTATCCAAATCTGGCGTGCGACGCCCGCGATCATCTGCGCGACACGCCATCGCGTTACCGATGTGCTGGAGCGGAGTCGTCCCGTCCGCGGAGACGAAACATGACGGCCAAATTGAAGCTCATCAGTCATGCGCTTTGCCCTTACGTGCAGCGTGCGGTCATCGCACTGACGGAGAAGGGCGTGCCGTTCGAGCGGATCGATATCGATCTGAACAACAAGCCGGACTGGTTTCTGAAAATTTCGCCGCTCGGCAAAACGCCTGTTCTGGTCGTCGGCGACACGGCGATTTTCGAGTCCGCAGTCATCCTCGAATATCTGGAGGAGACGCAGCCAAATCCACTGCACCCGAAGGATGCTTTGAAGCGCGCAGAACATCGCGCGTGGATCGAGTTCAGTTCGGCTGCGCTCGGCGACATCTGGGGATTGGAAACGATCGCGGATGAAGCTGGCTTCGAGGCAAAGGCCAAACAGGCCGAAGCGCGTTTTGCAAAGCTGGAAGACCGCCTCGTCGCGGCGCCGTGGTTTGAAGGCACAGAATTCTCGCTGGTCGATGCGGTCTTTGCGCCGGCGTTTCGCTATTTCGACGTGTTCGACGAGATCGGCGATTTCGGCATCCTTGCCAATAAGCCGAAGATTGCGCGCTGGCGGAAGAGTCTTCGCGAGCGCGAGTCAGTGAAGAACGCGGTCGGCGCAAACTATCACGACTTGCTGCGTGCCTTCATGGTCAAGCACGGCGCCTATCTGTCCCGGCTGGATCGGCGTGCCGCCGCTTAAGGGCGCAGGTCCAGTTACAAGAATGGCGCGAGCCGGTCCCGCTCGCGCCATTTTTATTTTGAACAAAAGAGAGATCAGCGGACGTTGGCAAGCCGCATGTCGAGATAGGACGTGACCGATTCCATCAGCGGCTCGAGTTTGCCGTCGAAGAAGTGGTTGGCGCCGGGGATCACCTGCTGATCGATCACGATGCCTTTTTGCGTCTTCAGCTTCTCGACCAGCGTGTTCACATCCTTCTGCGGCACGACCATGTCCTTGTCGCCATGCACGATCAGGCCGGACGACGGGCAGGGCGCGAGGAACGAGAAGTCGTAGAGGTTTGCCGGAGGCGCAATCGAGATGAAGCCTTCGACTTCGGGGCGGCGCATCAGGAGCTGCATGCCGATCCACGCGCCGAACGAAAATCCGGCAACCCAGCACGCGCGCGCTTCGGGATTGATGGTCTGCGCCCAATCGAGCGCGGACGCTGCATCGGACAACTCGCCTGTACCGTGATCGAATGAACCCTGGCTGCGGCCGACGCCGCGGAAATTGAATCGCAGCACCGAAAAACCGCGCGCCACGAATGAGTAATACACCTGATAGACGATCTGATGGTTCATCGTGCCGTGGAACTGCGGATGCGGATGCAGCACCATCGCAATCGGCGCGTTTTTCTGTTTCGCCGGATGATAGCGGCCTTCGAGACGGCCGGCGGGGCCGGTGAAAATGACTTCAGGCATCGAGGATCCTTGAGCGGATGGTCAATCGACGTTGTGCGGGCTGTCAGCCTGTGCAAATGGAACGTCGATGGGTTGTCGGCGGGTCAGGACCCGCGAAGGCATGAATCTGAGGCCGCGTTCTAGCATAGGGCGCAGGGCGAAAATCAAGCATATTAAGAGGGTTCGGCGGGCCAAATGCACGGCTTTGCCGGGCGTTTGGCTGTCGCAGGAAGGCCCGTGTCGCGCGACCGAATCTATCTCGACTGGAATGCCACCACGCCGCTTCGCCCCGAAGCGCGCGCGGCAATGGCGTCGGCTCTGGATGCGATCGGCAACCCCTCGTCCGTTCACCAGGAAGGCCGCGCGGCGCGGAGTCTCGTGGAAGACGCGCGCGCAACTGTCGCGAAGGCTGTCGGCGCGCAATCGCGAAACGTGATTTTTACATCCGGCGGGACCGAGGCGAACGCACTTGCGCTCGCGCCGGGTCTGCATCGGCGCAATGGCGCGCTTGTGAAGCACCTGACCGTTTCGGCCATCGAGCATCCGTCGGTGCTCGCGGGCGGCCGGTTTTTATCCGGTGCCATCGCGCAAACGCCCGTCACGCAACAAGGCATCGTCGATCTTGACGCGCTTCAGTCGATGTTTAGCGATGACGGTCCTGCGCTGGTGTCCGTCATGCTCGCGAACAACGAAACGGGTGCAATCCAGCCGATCGCAGAAATTTCCGAACTGGTTCATGCAGCCGGTGGCGTTCTGCATGTCGATGCAATTCAGGCCTTCGGAAAAATTCCAATTGATTTGAGCGCACTCGGTGCGGACTGCATCACGCTGTCAGCACACAAGCTCGGGGGACCGAAAGGCGTTGGCGCGCTGGTGTTCACCGACGAACTTCAGGGATTGAACGCCGCGCTTCGCGGCGGCGGTCAGGAGCAGGGACGTCGCGCGGGAACGGAGAACGTCGCCGGAATTGCAGGCTTCGGTGCTGCCGTGAAAGCGGCGATGATGAGCATGCCGGATGAAGCCAAGCGGATGGTTTTGCTTCAGCGGCGGTTGGAGACGGGTTTGAAGGTCGGCCGGGGAGTCGTGATCTTTGCCGACTCCGTTCCGCGCCTGCCGAATACGACGCTTGTCACCGCACCCGGAATGAAAGCGGAAACCGCCGTGATCGCCTTCGATCTGGAGGGCGTTGCGGTGTCGTCGGGATCGGCCTGTTCGTCCGGGAAAGTGCAGCCATCGCATGTGCTTGCGGCGATGGGCGTTCCTGCAAATCTCGCGGCCGGAGCATTGCGCCTGAGTACCGGCTGGCAGACCTCCGAGGCGGACATTGACCGCACTCTTGAGGCTTGGAGAAAGCTGTCAGGTGTACTAGGTAGAGGATGAGCTATCGGCTTGAATGGTTCTAAACCTCGCGCATAAGCTGCGTCCAAGCCCTTCTACAACTTGATGGTCCACCGCGGTCCTTGAAACCGCGAGCGGAGGAATGAATGCCAGCCGTCCAGGAGACCGTCGATCGGGTTCGCCAGATCGACGTCGATCAATATCGATATGGATTTGAGACCATCATCGAGACCGACAAGGCGCCCAAGGGCCTGTCGGAAGAAACCGTCCGCTTCATTTCCGCGAAGAAAAACGAACCGGCATGGATGCTGGAGTGGCGTCTTGAGGCCTATCGCCGCTGGCTGACGATGGAAGAGCCGACCTGGGCGCGCGTTCACTATCCGAAGATTGACTATCAGGATCTGTACTACTACGCCGCGCCGAAGAAGAAGGCGCTGGCGTCGCTCGACGAAGTCGATCCGGAAATTCTCAAAACCTACGAGAAGCTCGGCATTCCGCTGCGCGAAGTCGAAATGCTCGAAGGCGTGGTGCGGCCGGAAGGCGAGCGCCGCGTTGCCGTCGATGCCGTGTTCGATTCTGTTTCGGTCGCAACGACGTTCCAGAAAGAACTGAAAGCCGCCGGCGTGATCTTCATGCCGATCTCCGAGGCGATCCGCGAGCATCCCGATCTGGTGAAGAAATATCTCGGCACCGTGGTGCCGACCTCCGACAATTATTTCGCGACGCTGAACTCGGCTGTGTTCTCGGACGGCTCGTTCGTCTACGTGCCGCCGGGCGTCCGCTGCCCGATGGAATTGTCGACCTACTTCCGCATCAACGAACGCAACACCGGCCAGTTCGAGCGCACGCTCATCATCGCCGACAAGGGCGCTTATGTTTCGTATCTCGAAGGCTGCACCGCTCCGCAGCGCGACGAGAACCAGTTGCATGCCGCCGTGGTCGAACTCGTCACGCTGGATGACGCCGAGATCAAGTACTCGACGGTGCAAAACTGGTATCCGGGCAATTCAGAAGGCAAGGGCGGCATCTACAACTTCGTCACCAAGCGCGGCGATTGCCGCGGCAAAAATTCCAAGATTTCCTGGACACAGGTCGAGACCGGTTCTGCGATCACCTGGAAATATCCGAGCTGCATTCTGCGCGGCGACAATTCGCGCGGCGAGTTCTACTCGATTGCAATTTCCAACGGTTATCAGCAGGTCGATTCCGGCACCAAGATGATTCATCTGGGCAAGAACACGACCAGCCGCATTATCTCGAAGGGCATCGCGGCCGGTGTGTCGCAGAATACTTATCGCGGTCTCGTCACCGCGCATCGCAAGGCAACCGGCGCACGCAACTTCACGGCGTGCGATTCGCTTCTGATCGGCGACAAGTGCGGCGCGCACACGGTGCCGTATATCGAAGCCAAGAATTCGTCGGCGCTGTTCGAGCACGAGGCGACGACGTCGAAGATTTCCGAGGACATGCTGTTTTACTGCATCCAGCGCGGCCTCTCGCAGGAAGAAGCGGTGGCGCTCGTCGTCAACGGCTTCGTCAAGGACGTGTTGCAGCAGTTGCCGATGGAATTTGCGGTCGAGGCGCAGAAGCTGATCTCGATTTCGCTGGAAGGAAGTGTGGGATGACCGCGTTACTGCAAGTCAAAGGCCTCAAGGTTCAGGTGGAAGACAACGAGATTCTCCACGGTCTCGATCTCACAGTGAACGCAGGCGAAGTTCACGCCGTCATGGGCCCGAACGGTTCCGGTAAATCGACCCTGTCCCATGTCATCGCAGGCAAGCCGGGCTATGACGTGACTGCGGGAGAAATTCTGTTCAAGGGCGAAGACCTTTTGGAAATGGCGCCGGACGAGCGCGCCGCCAAGGGCGTATTCCTCGCATTCCAGTATCCGGTGGAGATTCCGGGCGTCGCGACCATGACCTTTTTGCGCACGGCGCTGAACGCGCAGCGCAAGGCGCGCGGCGAAAGCGAATTTTCGACACCTGATTTTCTGAAGAAGGTTCGCGAAGTGGCGAACTCACTGAACATCCCGATGGACATGATGAAGCGCGGTGTCAATGTCGGCTTCTCCGGCGGTGAAAAGAAGCGCAACGAAGTCTTGCAGATGGCGCTGTTTCAGCCGTCGCTCTGCATTCTCGACGAAATGGATTCGGGTCTCGACATCGACGCGCTGCGTGTCGCGGCCGACGGCGTCAACGCGTTGCGCTCGAAGGATCGCGCGATGGTGGTCATCACGCACTATCAGCGCCTGCTGAACTACATCGTTCCGGATTTCGTCCACGTCATGTCAAAGGGCCGTGTCGTCAAGAGCGGCGGCAAGGAACTGGCGCTGGAGCTTGAAAAATCCGGCTACGCGCAATTTGAAGACAAGGCGGCGTAAATCCGATGAACGTTGCGGTGGCAAAAACCAACGACGCGCAGGCGGTCGGCAACTTGTTTGCCGTTGCGCGCGACAGGCTGCCGGGCAAGGGCGCGGTCGCGTCCGCACGGCAGAAAGCATTCGAGACGTTCCGGCGTATCGGCTTGCCCCACCGCCGGCTGGAAGACTGGAAATATACCGATCTTCGGGTTTCGATGCGCGAGGTCGCGCCGCTGGCGCCGCCGCCCGATAAGGCAGCTCTCAGCTGCGCGGGCGATGCGCTGGAATCGTACCCGACTGATAGCGCGCGCACGCTTGTGCTGGTCGACGGCGCGTTCGCGCCGCAGCTGTCCAATATCGCGAAGCTCGAGAAGGGTCTGACGATCCGCCCGCTCCGCGATGTGCTGGAATCGGGCGATGGGGCGATGCAGTCGCGTTTGACGGCTTCCGCAATTTCGGCCGATCCGATGATCGCATTGAACACCGCGATGATGACGGATGGCGTTGTTGTCGAACTCGCCGACGGCCTCGAACTTTCGCTGCCGCTTCACATCGTTCATATTTCGACGGCCAAGAACGCCGCCGTATTTACCCGCTCGCTTCTGCATGTCGGCAACAATGCAAAAGCGACTTTGGTCGAGCGATTTATCGCGGCCGAAGGTGCAGATGCTTATCAGGTTCACGATGCGCTCATTGCCTCGATCGGCGATCATGCCAGGCTCGACCATGTGCGCCTGATGGAAGACGCGCGCGATGCGTTTAACATTTCGACCGGTATTGTTACGGTCGGTAGCCACTCGCATTTCAATACGTTCTGCATGACCTCAGGCGGCACCTTGAGCCGCTACCAGGCGTTCATAAAATGCGCCGGCGAACATTCGAGCGTCACCACCAATGGCGTGAATTTGCTCAACGGCACTCAGCACGGCGATACGACGCTGGTTCTCGATCACGCCGTGCCGAACTGTTCGAGCCGGGAAGTGTTTCGCTCGGTACTCGACGATCGCGGACATTCGGTGTTTCAGGGCCGCATCAACGTGCATCCCGACGCGCAGAAGACCGACGCCAAGATGATGACGCGCGCTCTTCTATTGTCGGATGAAGCGGAAGCCGACAACAAGCCGGAGCTCGAGATTTTTGCGGACGACGTGACCTGCGGTCACGGTGCAACAACCGGCGCGCTCGACGAGAGCCTGCTGTTTTATCTGCGGGCGCGGGGATTGTCGGAAAAGGAAGCGCAGGCGCTTCTGATTGCGGCTTTCGTGGGCGAAACGATCGAATCCATCGTCAGCGACGATCTGCGGGACGTCGCGATGGCCACTGCCGAACGGTGGCTGGCGGCGCGGGGGTGAACATGCACCCGGCGGTCGCGAATGGTTCCTACGATGTTGAACTGGTCCGCAAGGACTTCCCGGCGCTTGCCCAGAAAATCTACGGCAAGCCGCTGGTGTATCTCGATAACGCCGCCTCCGCGCAGAAGCCGAATGCGGTTCTCGACCGCATGATGGATGCCTACAAGTTCAACTACGCCAATGTTCACCGCGGATTGCATTACCTCGCGAATGCGGCGACCGATGCCTATGAGGGCGGCCGCGCAAAAGTCGCGAAATTCCTCAATGCCAAACGCAACGAAGAGATCATTTTCACACGCAATGCGACCGAGGCGATCAACCTCGTCGCATCGTCGTGGGGCGAGCCGAACATCAAGGCCGGCGATGAAATCGTGCTCTCGATCATGGAGCATCACTCCAATATCGTGCCGTGGCATTTTCTTCGCGAGCGGCAGGGCGCTGTCATCAAATGGGCGCCGGTCGACGATGAAGGCAACTTCCTGATCGACGAATTCGAGAAGCTGCTGACGCCAAAGACCAAGCTCGTCGCCATCACGCAAATGTCGAACGCGCTAGGCACTGTTGTGCCGGTCAAGGACGTCGTTAAAATCGCGCATGCGCACGGCATTCCCGTGCTCGTCGATGGCAGTCAGGCTGCCGTGCACCTTGCCATCGATGTGCAGGACATCGATTGCGACTTTTACGTTTTCACCGGCCATAAACTTTACGGTCCGACCGGTATTGGCGTGCTGTATGCGAAGTACGACAACCTGGTCGCAATGCGCCCCTACAACGGCGGCGGCGAGATGATCCGTGAAGTTGCGAGGGATTGGGTCACTTACGGTGATCCGCCGCACAAATTCGAGGCCGGCACGCCTGCAATCGTGGAATCCGTCGCGCTTGGGGCGGCGATCGACTATGTGGACTCCATCGGCAAGGAGCGCATTGCCAAACATGAGCACGATCTTCTTGGCTATGCGACGGGCAAGCTGCGCGAGATCAATTCGCTGCGCATCATCGGCAATGCGAAGGATAAAGGGCCGGTCATTTCGTTCGAGATGAAGGGCGCGCATCCGCACGACATTGCCACCGTCATCGACAGGAGCGGGATCGCGGTTCGCGCCGGGACCCATTGCGTGATGCCGCTTCTGGAACGATTCAATGTCACCGCAACGTGCCGCGCATCGTTCGGCATGTATAATACGCGCGCTGAGGTCGATCAGCTTGCGCAGGCGCTTATCAAGGCGCGGGAGTTGTTTTCATGAACGATACAGTTCAGGCCACCGAAGCGTCGCGAAAGTTCGACACCAGTTCGGCCTTGCCGCCGGAGGAAACCGAACGCCTCGGCACCGATATCGTCGCCGCTTTGAAGACGGTGTTCGATCCGGAAATTCCGGCGGACATCTACGAACTGGGTCTGATCTACAAGGTGGACATCAAGGATGACCGCTCGGTCGATGTCCAGATGACACTGACGACGCCGAATTGCCCGGCAGCCGGTGAATTGCCGACGATGGTGGAGAACGCGGTCGCCAGCGTCGCGGGCGTCGGCCCGGTCAGCGTGAATGTGGTCTGGGAGCCGACATGGACGCCGGATCGGATGTCCGACGAGGCACGCCTCGTTCTCAACATGTGGTGAGTTGAAGTCTTTACGATTCGGGACGTAATCTGAACGAGTTCGGCTTGAACGGCCGCAGGAAATCGCCAAATGACCGGTATGATGCCAAATAGCCCAACGCCTGTAGCGAAGCCCGTGCCCCGTCCGCGGCCTCAGGTCATGCGCCTGACGGACGCTGCTGCTGAGCGCGTGAAGGAGCTTTCGGCCCGTGCGGATTCGCAGATCGTAGGTTTGCGCGTCGGCATCAAGAACGGCGGCTGCGCTGGCCAGTCCTATACCGTCGAATACGCCCACGATGTCCGCCCGACCGACGAGGTTGTGGAAGACAAGGGCGTGAAGGTGCTGGTCGACCCGAAGGCCGTGCTGTTTCTGCTCGGCACCGAGATGGATTACAAGGCCGACAGGATGCAGGCCCAGTTCGTGTTCAACAACCCGAACCAGATCAGCGCCTGCGGTTGCGGCGAGTCCGTGCAGCTGACGCCCGCCAAGGCCGGCAGCTAGTTTATCGCGGTTCATTCGATGGACCGCGATTTCCTCCTCGAACTATTTTCAGAATTCGGTCCGATTGCGCTGCGCCGCATGTTCAGCGGCTTCGGCATCGCCGCCGACGGCGTCAATTTTGCGATGGCGTTGCGCGCGGGCCTGATCTTTCGCGTCGACGATGTAACCGTCGGACGATACGAAGCCGAAGGCTGCAAGCCGTTTCAATACGAAACCAGCAAGAAGTCCGTTGTCGTGAAGTCGTATTGGCATGTGCCGGAGCGCCTGTACGACGATCCGGAGGAATTGGCCATCTGGGCGCGCGAAGCGGTGGGGGCCGCCCACCGCAACGCCGCGAAGAAGGCAAAGCGATCATCCAAGAAGAGGATTGCCAAGAAGCCGCCAAAGCGGGCGACCGCTCAGCATCGCAAACGTAAAACCAGGAAGCCAGCGAAGAAGAAGCGTCAGGCGACCTGAACGCGGTCGACCGGCGAGAACTCCGGATCCGCTTCGCAAATGACGCGGTTACGTCCGTTGCGCTTGGCCGCATAAAGGCATGCGTCTGCGCGCTCGATGAACGCGTCGGTGTCGTCGCCCGGTTGCAGCATCGACACGCCGACCGAGATCGTCACGCGGCCGAGAATTTCGCCGGTGGATTTCTTCTTGAGCTGCTTCGACATGACCGCGCGGCGGATGTTGTCGGCGACGGTCAGCGCCTGACGAAGTGCGGTGTTTGGCAACACAACCGCGAATTCTTCGCCGCCGTAGCGCGCAGTGATGTCCTGTCCCTTGATTGTCTGCTTGAGCGACATTGCCACGAGACGCAACACCTGGTCTCCGGTGAGGTGGCCGTAATTGTCGTTGAACGATTTAAAGTGGTCTATATCGAGCATCAGAAGCGTCAGCGGTTCGCCGTTGGCGACGGCCTGCTCGACGGCAGTCTCGATCGCGCGGTCGAAGAACTTGCGGTTGCCGAGCGACGTCAGCGGATCGGTCAGGCTTTCGACACGGATCGCTTCGAGACTCTGTTGCAGGTGGCCGATCTCCTGCTTCGACGCGGTCAGGCGTGACTCGAGTGCTTTGTTGGTTTCCTGCATCTCGCGCGTCGATGCGACGAGTGCTTCGACGACGGCCTTCACCTGATCGCGGTCTTTGGCCTTGTCGAGCTTTTGCGTTGCGCCCTCAAGACTGGCGTCGAAGCTCGTCGTCATGCCGAGCGCATCCGTAATCAGCGTCATGACGTCATCGATCTCGTTGATGACGCGCGAGCCGACCTGGTCGATGCGATCGGTTGTTTTGATTTGGGAAAGATAGGTTTCGTAGATTTGCTCGAGCTCGGCCTCGGTGATCTTGCCGTTGCGGGCGAGCGTCTCGTTGATGATCTTGTTCAGCGCCGAGTTGTAACCCGTCGCGTAGACGTACCAGATTTCGTAATTGCGCGGCACCGCCGTCTGGCGCAGGGATCGGATTTGACCCAAAGCGACTTCTGCGAACGCCATCGTGCGTTCATGTTCTTCAAGGAGGCCAATCACGTTCCGTGTCCCCAAAGCAGGCTTCTGCCTGCCGTCCTTGCGTTCGGCGAATTACTTAAAAATGTCGCGGTCAAGTTAAGGGACGAGGATGAACGACCCGTAAACGGGTTCCATAGGGATTAGTTGGCGGGAGGACTTGGTTAACCGCGTGCGCGGATGGGGCGCAGGAGGAAAGCCGGCAAATGAGAACTATCCGCGGGCTCTGAATGCTGCTCCCGCGTCGACGGGGCAGGTGCTTCGCGGCCGATGGAAGGCGGCTGGGCCGTCACCGCAGGCGCTTTGGCCGGAGAACGGTTGCCGGATTTTGCGCCGTTCGACTTGTTCCGGCCGCCCCGTTTGCGCTGACGATCGCGAGGCTTGCGATCCTCGCTCGATGCTTCGGGGTGGGTTTCCTGTCGTGACGATGAGGTCTCGTTGTGGGAGACTTCGACGTTCGCCTGGGCGATCGGTTGTCCGATGAGCTTTTCAATGGCGAGAACCGATTTCTGATCGGCCGGAGAGACGAGGGAGATCGCAGTGCCGAGGCGGCCCGCGCGGCCGGTTCGGCCTATGCGATGGACATAGTCATCGGGATGATGCGGAACATCGAAATTGAAGACATGGCTGACTTCGGGAATGTCGAGACCGCGTGCAGCGACATCGGAAGCGACAAGCAGGGGCAGCTCGCCCTTGCGGAATTGATCGAGCGACGCAGTACGCGCCGACTGATCCATGTCGCCGTGAAGTGCGCCGACGCTGAACCCGTGCTTTTGCAACGACTTGTAGAGCAGCGCGACTTCGCGCTTGCGGTTGCAGAAGATGATCGCGTTTTTCAAATCCTTCGCATCGCGCAATAACTGCCGCAGCATCTCGCGCTTTTCGTGCGGCTCACGGCCGACAGCCACCTGGGACTGCGTGACGGTGACGGCGGTGGAGGCAGGCTTCGAGACCTCGATGCGGACGGGATTGTGCAGGAAAGTGTCGGTGATGCGGCGAATTTCGGAAGGCATGGTCGCCGTGAAGAACAGCGTCTGGCGGGTGAACGGGACCAGCTTGCAGATACGCTCGATGTCGGGAATGAATCCCATGTCGAGCATGCGGTCGGCTTCGTCGATCACCAGCACTTCGATGCCGGTCAGCAACAGCTTGCCGCGCTCGGTGTGATCGAGCAGCCGGCCCGGCGTTGCGATCAATACATCGACGCCGCGCGACAATTTGAGATCCTGATCGCCGAACGATACGCCGCCGATAAGCAACGCGACGTTGAGCTTCTGGCCGGCGCCGTATTTGTCGAAGTTTTCTTTGACTTGGGCTGCGAGTTCGCGCGTCGGCTCGAGAATGAGCGTGCGCGGCATCAGTGCGCGGGCGCGGCCTTTCTCAAGCAGCGTAATCATCGGCAGTGTAAACGCCGCAGTCTTGCCGGTGCCGGTCTGCGCGATGCCGAGAACGTCCTTGCGTGCAAGGACGTGAGGGATGGCTTGTTCCTGGATCGGAGTGGGGGTGGTGTAACCGGTTGCCGCGACGGCCGCGAGAACCTTGTCGGACAAGCCGAGATTGGAAAAGGACATTGAGCCTCTGTTTTGGGCACGATCTCTTCCGAAAACCGGAAGACCACTTTTCGGGATCATGCCTCTGGTCGAAATCGCCGTTCGGACTCTTGAAACTGGCTGTCGCGCTCACCCCGGAACGGCACGCTTTTAGGGCACGGGGAGGTCATCTTCGCCGACAGACGGCTGGCCGGAAAATCGCGTTTCGAATCCGGCCGCGTTGCAAGGGAACATAGGCGCGAAACATTTAAAGTCAATGAAATACGCCCGAAATGCCCTGAAAAACCATAATGGGACAAGGCTTTAGGAGCCGAAAAGGTATCACGTCGGCCAAAGTACGGAAGCCGATGGTGCTCCACATCGTTAGGTTCGTGGCACAATGCGTATAGCGCCAGTCATCGACGAAATATCGAGACCGGACTCGCGCGGTCGACACGAACTGGTTTGGCGGCAATAACAGGTATGGCGAAATGACTGACGGAAGCGGGCGCGATAGAATCTTCTCAACGCAATGCTGCATCGTCGGAGGCGGTCCTGCCGGAATGATGCTCGGCTATCTGCTTGGCCGCGCCGGAATCAAAACGGTCGTACTCGAAAAGCACGCTGACTTTTTCCGGGATTTTCGCGGCGACACCGTGCACCCGTCCACGATGAAGGTGATGCAGGAACTTGGGCTGCTCGATGAGTTTTTGAAAGTGCCGCATCAAATCGTGGAGATCATGGAGGGCATCTTCGGCAACACGACGATACGGCTTGCCGACCTGCGGCGGCTGAATACCCCGTGTCCTTATATTGCGTTTATGCCGCAATGGGATTTTTTGAATTTTCTTGAGGACAAGGGCAGGCGCTTTTCAAAACTTCAGGTTCTCAAAAATACGGAAGCCGTCGACATCATCAAGACCGGCGAACGTATTGCCGGCGTTGTCGCCAAGTCGCCGGACGGAAATCTTCACATCACGGCCGATCTGACGGTTGCCTGCGACGGGCGGCACTCGACCTTGCGTGATTTAGCCGGACTTACGGTTGAGGATATCGGCGCGCCGATCGATGTGCTGTGGTTCCGCGTTGGCAAAACGAAGGCCGACAGCGACGGCGTGTTTGCCCGCATCAAGGCCGGGCAAATGATGGTGATGCTCGATCGCGACGATTATTGGCAGTGCGCCTATGTTATTGCGAAAGGCGGCATCGAAGCCATCAAGGCGCGCGGTCTCGATGCGTTTCGCTCCAATGTCGCTTCGCTTGCGCCGGTGCTCGCAAAAAACATCGGCGACGTAAAATCGTGGGACGATGTGAAGCTGCTCACCGTGACCATCGATAGGCTGAAACAATGGGCGCTGCCGGGATTGCTTTGTATCGGGGATGCAGCGCACGCGATGTCTCCGGTGGGGGGCGTCGGCGTCAACCTCGCGGTTCAGGATGCTGTCGCGACCGCAAATTTATTGTTCGACAAGTTTGGCAATGGCGGGCCGTCACTCGCCGATCTGGAAAAAATTCAGGAACGCAGGTCGTTTCCCGTTCGCGTGACGCAAGGTATGCAGGTGATCGTACAGAACAATCTCATCAACCGGGCAATTTCAGAGAAGAATCTGGAGCCGCCGTTGGTGATGAAGCTCGTGACCAGATTTCCCTGGCTGCAAGGCATCACCGCGCGCGCCATCGGAATTGGTGTCCGGCCCGAGCATGTTCATTCCATTGAGGCGTAAATTTTAGCTGCGCCGGGATAGCAGGATCAGGATGAGGCCGGCTGCGGCGAGTCCCGCGCCGTAATAAGCCCATTTGATCTGGCTGATCATGAAGCTGGATTGCGGGTAGGGGAAATAGCTTGTGCCTTGACCGATCCAGATGAGGCCGACGAGAATAGCAAAGATGCCAAAGGTAAGAATGACGGTTTTCATGCCGAAGATACGTCGGATTCTCTGGCGAGTTTCAGATGCTAGACATCCAGCAGGGCTTCGTTTGCGAATTCGGCCTTCTCGGAAATAAACGCGAAACGCGATTCAGCTTTGGTGCCCATCAATCGCTCCACGGAGTCCGCAGTGCCGGAACGATCGTCTGCGAGCAACACCACGCGCAGCATGGTGCGCTTGGACGGATCCATCGTGGTTTCCTTCAACTGCGCCGGCATCATTTCGCCGAGGCCCTTGAATCGGCCGATATCGACTTTGGCGTTGGCGTGGAATTCTTTTTTCAGCAATTCGTCGCGATGTTTCTCGTCGCGCGCATAAACGGTTTTTGCGCCATGCGTGAGACGATAGAGCGGCGGCACCGCGAGGAACAGATGACCTTCATGGATGAGGCGCGGCATCTGCCGGTAAAAGAAAGTAATCAGCAATGACGCAATGTGCGCGCCGTCGACGTCGGCGTCGGTCATGATGATGATCCGGCCGTAGCGCAAATCTTCCTGCCTGTAATGCGCGCCGGTGCCGCAGCCGATCGCCTGCATGAGGTCGGCAATCTGTGCGTTGGCAGCCATCTTGTCGCGCGTGGCGGATGCGACGTTCAGAATCTTGCCGCGCAAGGGCAGGATCGCCTGCGTCTTGCGGTCGCGCGCCTGCTTGGCGCTGCCGCCTGCGGAGTCGCCCTCGACGATAAATAGTTCCGAACCTTCGGCAGCCGTATTCGTGCAGTCGGCGAGCTTGCCGGGCAGGCGCAGTTTTTTTACCGCCGTCTTGCGGGAGATTTCCTTTTCCTGACGGCGGCGTAGCCGCTCGTCGGCGCGTTCGACGACGAATTCCAGCAGCTTGTTGGCCTGAAGCGGATTTGCGGACAGCCAGTGATCGAACGGGTCTTTAATCGCCTGCTCGACGATGCGTTGCGCTTCGGCAGTCGCAAGACGATCCTTGGTCTGTCCCTGGAACTCCGGTTCGCGCACAAATACCGAAAGCATCGCGGCAGCGCCGACCATCACGTCTTCGGATGTAATCGAGGAAGCCTTCTTGCCTTGTCCGACGCGTTCGGCGTGGTCCTTCAGTCCGCGCAGCAGCGCGCTGCGAAATCCCGCTTCGTGGGTGCCGCCATCGGGTGTCGGCACCGTGTTTGTGTAGGACGACAGAAATCCGTCGGCATCCGCAGTCCACGCCACCGCCCATTCGCAAGCGCCGTGCGCGCCGTTGCGGCCGGACTTGCCGGAGAAAATTTCGGGATGGACGAGCGTGTCCGCATGAATGGCGGCAGCGAGATAATCCTTGAGCCCGCCCGGAAAGTGGAATGTATCTTCCGCCGGAACGTCGTCGATGCCCTTGAGCAATTCCTTGTCGCAGCGCCAGCGGATTTCGACGCCGCCGAACAGATAAGCTTTCGAGCGCGCCATCTTGAAAAGACGCTGCGGCTTGAATGTCGCCTTCGCGCCGAAAATGTCGGCATCGGGATGAAAGCGCACGCGCGTTCCGCGCCGATTGCCGATTTTGCCAAGCTCTTCGAGTTTGCCTTTCGGCTTGCCGCGCGCGAATGTCATCTTGTAGAGGCGCTGGTTGCGCGCGACTTCGACTTCCATCACATCGGACAGCGCGTTGACGACCGATACGCCGACGCCATGCAGACCGCCGGACGTTTCATAAACCTTCGAGTCGAACTTGCCGCCCGCATGAAGCGTGCACATGATGACTTCGAGCGCGGATTTGTTCTTGAATTTCGGATGCGGATCGACCGGAATGCCGCGGCCGTTGTCGCTGACGGTCAGAAATCCGTCCGCGCCGAGATGAACTTCGATGAACGAAGCGTGGCCCGCAAGCGCCTCGTCCATGGAGTTGTCGATGACTTCGGCAAACAGATGATGCAGAGCTTTCTCGTCGGTGCCGCCGATATACATGCCGGGTCGGCGGCGGACAGGTTCCAGGCCCTCAAGAACTTCAATGTCGCGGGCGGTATACCCGGCCTCAGCGCCCGAGGCGCGTGCCGCCGACTTGCCGGCTCCGCGAGATCTTCGTTCCGACGCTGAGAACAGATCGCGCGAGTTCTTTCCCTTCGGCTTCGCCTTGGCGGCCGGTTTCGCCTTTTTTTTCAGTGGTTTTGCCATGGATGTAATGTCTTATAGGCCGAGCATTGTGGTCGAATCACGTTTCACGACTATGCCATGGATGGGGCACCAGATGTGATCGCAGGCTGCGGTCGCAGATAACGCCCGGCGTGCTACAGAACCGTCGGCAAAGCGCGGTTGAGATAGGGAACCTGCATGGGATTGGAAGACACGGTCCGCGGAGTCATCGGCTTCGTGCGTGACCACCAGGCATGGGCCCCGCCCATTGTATTCGCGCTGGCCTTCGGTGAATCGCTTGCGTTCGTTTCGCTGCTGATCCCCGCCTGGGGTGCGCTGGTCGGCATCGGCGCGCTGATCGGTGCGAGCGATATTGCATTCTGGCCCGTGTGGATTGCCGGTGCAGTCGGGGCTGCTCTTGGCGATTGGGTATCTTACTGGTTCGGATTCAAATTCAAGAACCATGTCGCGGAGATGTGGCCGCTATCCAAATATCCCGATTTGATTCCGCGCACGGAGGCGTTCGTGAAGCGATGGGGCGTGCCGAGTATTTTCGTCGGACGCTTCTTCGGACCTTTGCGCGCCGCCGTGCCGCTGGTCGCCGGAATATTCGAGATGCCGTACTGGCGCTTTCAATTTGCGAATTTTACGTCGGCCTTTGTTTGGTGCGCCGCACTTCTGCTGTTCGGCGACGTGATCTCCATGATCGTCGAGTGGTTCTGGCGGATTGTTTAGCCCCCAGGCCGGGCGGAATATTCATCGGCGAACGGTGTTGCGTCCGGCAGCGGTGCAGTTCAATCGCGCCGTCGTGATCGTGAGCCGGGCATTTATTCCATAAAATGAAGCCCGGCACTTCGCTCGCAAATATTCAAAAAAGTGAACGGGAGAGACCAGATGAATTTGACACGACGCCATGCCCTGGCGGGTGCAGCCGCGCTTGCAGCTGCTCCGCTGTTTCCGGCGCTGCCCGCAAAAGCAGCGGCGCCTGCCTTTGGAAAGCAGGCTGCGAGCTTCTATCGCTACGAGGTCGGCGACGCCGAGGTGACGGTTGTTTCCGACGGGTCAGTGACGTTTCCGCTCGGCGACACTTTTGTCCTGAATGCAAAAAAGGATGAAGTGAACGCGGCGCTCGCAAAGGCATTCCGCCCTGTCGATAAAATGACAATCTTCTTTGGCCCCATCGTCATTAACAATGGCGGAAAACTTATTGTCGTCGACACTGGTAACGGTCCGGGTGGCTTCACGGGCAGCAAGGGCGCCAACGGCCAGTTCGCAAACAATCTTGTTGCGGCCGGCATCGATCCGAAATCGGTGGATACGGTCGTGATCTCGCATTTCCATTCCGACCACATCAACGGCTTGTTGACCGCCGACAATGAGCTTGCATTCCCGAATGCCGAAGTTCTCGTTCCGGCGACCGAGTGGAAATACTTCATGGACGACGGCGAGATGGGCAAGCAGACCACTGATCGCATGAAGGGCGTGTTCAGCAATGCGCGCCGCGTGTTCGACGCGGGGTTGAAGAAGAAGGTGACGCCTTACGAATGGGGTAAGGATGTTGCCCCCGGTATGACCTCGGTTTCAACGATCGGTCACACCCCCGGCCACACGTCGTTCGTGCTCTCGTCGGGCTCGGACAGCGTCTTCATCCAGTCCGACGTGACGAACGATCCTGACCTGTTCGCGCGAAATCCGGGCTGGCATGTGATGTTCGATCAGGACCCCGATCTGGCAGAGACAACACGCCGCAAAATCTTCGATATGGTTTCTGCGGACAAAATGAAGGTGCAGGGCTATCATTATCCGTTCCCCGGACTGGCCAATCTTGAGAAAGATGCCACCGGTTATCGCTGGGTGCCCGCACCGTGGAATCCCTCGATCTGATCGCTGCCTGACTTGACCAAACATGGGCGCGGACCTATATCCGCGCCCATGATCGACGCTTACGCCATCGCACCTCTTCGCCGCCGCCGCGCCATCGCGGTATGGGCGGCTGATCGCGTCTGATCGTCGCCAATGCCGCCGGATACGGTCCGCGGCATCTTGTTTCCATCCAAAACTTGCCGCATGACCTGACCCGGTGGCCGTTTGAACACCCACGGCTAAGGACAGATCATGGCTGAGAAAAAGAAAATCGGCATCCTCGGAGCGTCCGGATACACCGGCGCCGAGCTGGTGCGCCTGCTGCTGCGCCATCCCCGTGTCGAGATCGTGCTTCTGACCGCTGACCGGCGGGCAGGGCAGATGATGGGCGACGTGTTTCCGCAATTCGCGCCGTATGACCTGCCGCGTCTCGTCACTATCGATGAAGTCGATTGGGCAAAAGCCAGACTCGATCTGGTTTTCTGCGCGCTGCCGCATGCAACCACGCAGAAGGTGCTGAAGGACTTGCTGGCGAAAGCGCCGGAAACGAAGGTCGTCGATCTGTCGGCGGATTTCCGGCTGGAAGATCCTGTTGCCTACGCGAAATGGTACGGTCACGAGCACCACGCGCTCGAACTTCAGAAGGAAGCGGTTTACGGGCTGTCCGAAATCTATCGGCGCGACATCAGAAAGGCGCGGCTCGTCGCCAATCCGGGCTGCTACACGACCTGCGCGCAATTGCCGCTGATTCCGCTGCTCAAGGCGAAGGCCATCGAGATCGACGACATCGTCATCGACGCGAAGTCAGGCATGACCGGCGCGGGGCGCTCGGCGAAAGAGGAAATGCTGTTCTCGGAAGTGTCGGAAGGTTTCCACGCCTATGGCGTCGGTCAGCACCGGCATATGTCCGAACTCGATCAGGAATTTTCCAAGGCGGCAGGCAAAAACGTTGTTGCGAGCTTCACGCCGCATCTGGTGCCGATGAATCGCGGCATCTTCTCGACGATCTATGTGCGCGGACGGCGTGGCAAGATCGCGCAGGATCTGCACGAGATACTCGTCAAGCAATACGAGAAGGAGCCGTTCGTTTACGTGCTGCCGTTCGGCAAGATGCCGCAGTCGCGGCATGTGCGCGGATCGAACATGACGTTCATCGGCGTGACGGCGGATCGCATCGCGGGCCGTGCGATCATCATTTCGACGCTCGACAATCTGACCAAGGGCGCTTCGGGGCAGGCCGTGCAGAACATGAATATCATGCTCGGCTTCAGCGAAGGCGCTGGCATCGATCAGCCGGCGATGTTTCCTTAAATTGCAGGTTGCAAAACAAAAAAGGGACGGCACGAGCCGTCCCTTTTTCTTTGCATCGAATATTTCAGACGACCTTGAAAATTCCGAGCGCAAGCACGGCCTGCGCGACAAACCCGACCGTGAAAGCGAGCGTGCGGAGCACCGGAACGCCAATCGTATAAACGATCAGATGTGCGAGCCGCGCCCAGAAATAAACGGCGCAGGCGAGAACCGTCCACTTCGACGAATAGTCGATCGCGTTCAGGATCAGCACGAGCGGCGCGAAGATGACGAGGTTTTCGACCGCATTGTCGTGCGCGAACATCATGCGGTTCGCCCATTCGGCCTGTGCCTTGTCCTTGCGGGACGGGTTGGCCATTGCGCCGCCGAGGCCGCGCACCTGACAACGGTTGAGGATGTAAGGTACCCACAACAGACCGGTGAGAATGACTGTCAGCGTCAGCCAGAACAATTCGCGTGTCATCGGCGTTTCCCTTCAATGTTTCAGCGGATAAGTCCGCCCCGGCAAAATCTGTCCCGCGCACTTTTGCCCTCAGCTGAGGGCCGAATCCAGCGACATATTGTCTAGGGGAGTTTTATCCGTTGGAAGGGATTCGGCCAATGACAGCAAGCTCGATTTCAACGCCTTAGGCGTCAGGCGCGAACCCGCACATAGCGGCCGGGAGCGTCTTCGATTGCGGGCATGGGTCCAGTGCCCGGGTCGCGCGCCGGAACAGTCTCTGCATCGATGGTTTCGAGCCAGGCGCGCCAATCGGGCCACCATGACCCCTCGTGCTCTTCGGCGCCTCTTTCCCAATCGGCGAGCGTCATGTCGCGGATATTGTCGTTGGTCCAGTATTGATATTTGCCGAGGGCGGGCGGATTCACGACGCCCGCGATATGGCCCGAGCCCGCAAGCACATATCGCACCGGCCCGCCGAAGAACTGCGAACCGTAGAGCACCGATTCGGCAGGTGCGATGTGGTCTTCGCGTGTCGCGAGATTGTAGATCGGCACCTTCACTTTCGACAGATCGAGCACCGTGTTGTCGAGGATCATCGATCCGGTCGAAAGCCTGTTCTCCAGATAGCAGTTGCGCAGATAGAACGAATGATTGGCCGCCGGCATGCGCGTCGCGTCGGAGTTCCAGTGCAACAGATCGAACGCGGCAGGCTCCTTGCCCTTGAGGTAATTGCTGACGACGTAGGACCAGATCAGGTCGTTCGACCGCAGCATGTTGAACGCCATGGCCATCCTGGTGCCCTCGAGCACTCCGGCCTGCTTCATGTCCTGTTCGAGCAGCGAAATCTGGTTTTCGTCGACGAAGACCAGCAGGTCGCCGGCATGGGTGAAATCCACTTGCGCTGCGAGGAACGTAGCCGACGTGACCTTGACGCGGCGTTTTTCCGCGAGCCATGCCAGCGTCGAGGCCAGCAGCGTGCCGCCGACGCAATAGCCCATCGTGTGGACACGCATTTCGCCGGTCACTTGCTCGATGACATCCATCGCGGCAAGCGGACCTTCGCGCATGTAATCGTCGAAGGTCTTATTGCCGAGATTCCTGTCCGGATTGACCCACGAAATAACGAAAACGGTAATGCCCTGATCCACGCACCATTTGATGTAGGATTTCTGCGGGTTCAGATCGAGGATGTAGAACTTGTTGATCCACGGTGGCACGATGAGCAGCGGGGTGCGCAAGACAGTTTCGGTCGACGGCGCATATTGGATGAGCTGCATCACCGCATTCTCGAAGATCACTTTGCCCGGCGTCAGCGCGAGGTCGCGGCCGACTTCGAGGTTTGCAGCCGACTGGCGAATTTTAAGATTGCCGCGCCCGGCCTCGACATCCTCGGCGAGCATTTTCATGCCGCGCGCGAGATTGTCGCCGTTGGTCGCGACCGTCTGACGAAGCACCTCAGGGTTGGTCAGAACGAAATTCGACGGCGACAGCGCGTTGGCAAATTGCTGGACATAGAATTCCGCCTTCTTGCGCGTGTGCGCGTCCAGACCTTCGGCATTTTTCACGAGGTCGTTCGCCCATTCCGTCGTCAGCAGATAGGCCTGCATGACGAAATCGAAAAAGTGATTGGTCCGCCATTCCGGATCGCTGAATCGCTTGTCGCGCGGCGAGGGCTCGACGGTCGGCTTTGCCGGCTCGCCGGCGAGGCGCCGCATCGAATTGCCCCACAGATCGAGATAGGCCTTGCCGAGTTTCATTTGCAATTCGGCGGTGCGCTTCTGATCGGACAACCAGTAATCTGCAACCGAGGAGAATGTTCTGACCACTTCGGTCAGTTCGCCGGCCTGATCCTTGATCTCGCCGTTCTCGCGCGGCTTGAGATAGGCCGACAGTGCTTTGCCGCTGTTTTCGAGCGCGCGCGCGAGATTGATCGAAAACGCCTCCGGGTCGAAGCCTTTTGCGATTCCGGAATTCACCGCTTTTGGGTCCGGTACAACGTCACTCATGACGGCTATTATAAACCCACATTTCGACGGGGCTGTGATGCTTTATTGTCTCGTGCGGCGATTGGGTTAACCGCCGGCGAAAATTTTGCTGCGCTGCGACAGTTTGCTGAAACGGGCCATAATCAGGCCTTACCTGCGCGCCTATCTGCGGCGAATGTTGTTTCCGAATTAACGGATTTCGGCGATGTTCGTTCATTCGGCACACCATGCCTCCAGGGCAGGCAGGTTCGCTGTTCGATCAGATCATTCCGGGGACAAGTGAAGCGCGTTGATTCACCCAGCGATAATTGCGCACGACGGTGGCCGATTGTCGCCGGTGCTGCGCTGCTGGCCGTTGTGCTGGCGGGTTGCTCGATACCTTTGTCCGATATGCCGGTGATTGGTCTGCCGGCCAATACGCCGCCGCGTCCGGCGGCACCCGGTGAGTACCTTCCGGTCCATGATGTGCCGGAAGCGCGTTCCGAAGCCGTGCTCACGCCTGAGCAGCAGGAAAAGATCGAGAAGGATCTGGTCGCCGCCCGAAACAGGCAGGCAGCCGGCGTCCAGAAGGCCGCTCGCGATCAGAACTGAGCGATGGCGGCGTGGCGTCTGCCCGCCGCATCGTGCTAAAAAGACCACGATTCAATCGCAATGGTGCCGTTTCGGGGAATTGGGGCGGCCAATTGTGCCAGAATTGGCATAAAATGCTGAAATAACGCAATTTCCTCGCCTGCGGCGAATTTCGCCGCAGGGAAAAACGCGCTATTTCTGACGCTGCCTTGCCGGTCATCGGAGCCCGATCTATGGAAGAATTCTACCGCATCCGCCGTCTGCCGCCTTACGTGTTCGAGCAAGTCAATCGAGCCAAGGCCGCCGCACGCAATGCGGGTGCCGACATCATCGATATGGGCATGGGCAATCCCGACCTGCCGACGCCGCCGCACGTCATCGAGAAATTGAAAGAGACGCTCGGCAAGCCGCGCACGGATCGCTATTCGGCATCGAAAGGCATTGCCGGACTTCGCCGCGCTCAGGCGGCGTATTACGAGCGCCGCTTCGGCGTGAAGCTCAATCCCGAAACCCACATCGTTGCCACGCTCGGCTCGAAGGAAGGTTTTGCGAACGTCGCACAGGCGATTACCGCGCCGGGCGATGTCGTGCTGGTGCCGAACCCGAGCTATCCGATCCATGCGTTCGGATTTCTGATGGCGGGCGGCGTGGTGCGCTCGGTGCCTGCCGAGCCGACGCCGGAACTGTTCGGCGCGCTGGAGCGCGCCATCGTTCATTCGATCCCGAAACCGATCGCGATGATCGCGTGCTATCCGTCGAACCCGACGGCCTATGTCGCATCGCTCGATTTCTACAAGGACCTCGTCGCATTTGCGAAGAAGCACGAGATCTTCATCCTGTCGGATCTCGCTTACGCCGAACTTTATTACGATGGCGTGCCGCCGCCTTCGGTTTTGCAAGTGCCGGGCGCGATGGACGTCGCCGTCGAATTCACATCGATGTCGAAGACCTATTCGATGGCGGGTTGGCGCATGGGTTTTGCGGTCGGTAACGAGCGCATCATCGCGGCGTTGACGCGCGTGAAATCCTATCTCGATTACGGTGCGTTTACGCCGGTCCAGGTCGCAGCGACCGCCGCGCTCAACGGGCCGCAGGATTGCATCAAGGAGATGCGCGATACGTATCGCAAGCGCCGCGAGGCGCTGGTGGAGTCGTTCGGGCGCGCGGGCTGGGATATTCCGCCGCCCGCTGCATCGATGTTTGCGTGGGCACCATTGCCGGCGAAATTCAAGGACGTCGGCTCGATGCAGTTCGCGACCCTGATGGTCGAGAAATGCGGCGTCGTGGTTTCACCGGGCGTTGCATTCGGCGAGCACGGCGAGGGCTTTGTTCGTATCGCAATGGTCGAGAACGAGCAGCGCATCCGTCAGGCTGCGCGCAATATTCGCCGCTTCCTTGAAACGGGCGTCGATTCGTTGCACAACGTGGTTCCTCTCGCCAACCGGCGATAATTCTTCCGGCAGGTTTTCATCTCATGGTCGCACCACTCAAAGTGGGCATTGCGGGTCTCGGCACTGTGGGTGCCGAGGTCGTGCGCTTGATTGAAAGCCAGAGCCGCAATCTGTCCGCGCGTTGCGGACGCGGCGTTCGCGTCGTCGCGGTGACGGCGCGCTCGAAGGCGAAAAAGCGCGGGCTCGATCTGAAGAAAATCGATTGGGCGAAAAGTCCGCTGGCGCTCGCCAACGATCCCAAGATCGATTGCTTTGTGGAACTGATGGGCGGCTCGGGCGAGCCGGCACTGTCGGCCATCGAAGCCGCGCTGAAGAACGGCAAGTCGGTCGTCACCGCAAACAAGGCCTTGATCGCCAAGCACGGCTCGCGTCTCGCCGCGCTTGCCGAGAAACATGGCGGCGCGTTGAATTTTGAGGCTGCCGTCGGAGCTGCGATCCCCGTTATCAAGACGCTCCGCGAGGGACTTGCCGGCACCAGCATCAATCGCGTCTATGGAATTCTCAACGGCACTTGCAATTACATCCTGACGCGGATGGAGCGGGAAGGGCTTTCGTTCGCTGAGTGTCTCAAGGACGCTCAACGCCTCGGTTACGCCGAAGCCAATCCGTCGTTCGATGTCGATGGACACGACACCGCGCAGAAACTTGCGATCCTCGCCAGTCTCGCCTTCGGCACCAAGGTCAACCAGAGCGCCGTCTATGTCGAAGGGATTTCGTCGATCGCGCCGGAGGATTTGCGCGCGGCCGAAGAGCTTGGCTATCGCGTGAAGTTGCTTGGCGTTGCGGTCAAAACCGAAACGGGGATCGAGCAGCGCGTGCATCCGACAATGGTGCCGCGCTCGACTTCCATTGCGCAGGTTATGGACGTCACCAACGCCGTCACCATCGACGGCGTGGGCATGCCGCCGATCACCCTGGTGGGGCCGGGCGCAGGCGGAGCCGCCACGGCGTCGGCGGTTCTTGCCGATATTGCAGACGTTGCGCGGGGCATTCGCGCATTGCCGTTTGGCCGTCCGATGGAGAAATTGAAGGCGACGACCAAGGCGCCGATGAAACGTCATGAAGGCGGTTACTACATACGCCTCATGGCGCGCGACCTCGCCGGTACCGCAGCGACGATTGCCACCCGGCTCGCCGAGCAGAAAATTTCCATTGAATCGATCGTGCAGCGTCATCCGGATGGCGCAGTCGATCTGGTAGGGAAAAACGGCAAGGCGGCGCCGGTTCCCGTGATTCTGATTACTTACGCAACGTCCGAGGATGCCGTACACCGCGCTTTGCAGGCTGTGCAGCAAGACCGGGTAATCACCGGGCGTCCTCAGGTGATCCGGATCGAGAAGAATTGACAGATTGGCTTGCCGCGGCAGCAATGCCCGGCCTCTACGTTTCAGGAGTTGACTAATGTCCGTGACGATTTCCGTTCCGCCGCAGCTTTTGCTGGAACGCATTCTCACTCTGGAAATCGTCCGCGTCACTGAACGCGCTGCGGTGTCGGCTGCAAGGCTGCGAGGCCACGGCAACGAAAAGGCTGCGGATCAGGCCGCAGTCGATGCGATGCGGCGCGAGCTGAACAAGATTCCAATTCAGGGCACAGTCGTGATCGGCGAGGGCGAACGTGACGAAGCGCCGATGCTGTTCATTGGCGAGAAGGTCGGCGCGGAGGCGGGACCAGAAGTGGACATCGCCGTCGATCCGCTGGAGGGCACAACGCTGTGCGCCAAGAACATGCCGGGTGCGATTGCGACGATGGCGATGGCCGAAGGCGGCACGCTTCTGAATGCGCCCGACGTTTACATGCAGAAGATCGCAATCGGTCCCGGTTATCCGAAGGATGTGATCGATCTCGATGCGCCGCCGGCTGACAACATTCGCCGTCTTGCGAAGGCCAAGGACGTGCACCCGTCCGCGATCACCGCACTCGTTCTGGATCGTCCGCGTCATGCCGACATCATCAATGCCGTTCGCGGTACCGGCGCCGCCGTGCGTCTCATCACCGATGGCGACGTGGCGGGCGTCATCCACACCGCCGATCCGGCGAATACCGGTGTCGACATCTACATGGGCACCGGCGGCGCGCCGGAGGGTGTGCTGGCGGCTGCGGCGCTTCGCTGCATCGGCGGCCAGATGCAGTGCCGTCTCATTCTCGATACTGACGAGAAGCGCGAGCGCGCCAAGAAGATGGGCGTCACCGATCCGAAGATGGTCTATGGCATCGAGGACATGGCGAAGGGCGACTGCCTGTTCGCCGCGACCGGCGTGACCGATGGATCGCTGCTGTCGGGCGTGAAGTTCCGCAAGAACGTCATCGAGACCGAAACGGTCGTGATGCGTTCCGTGACCGGCACTGTGCGCTACATCAAGGCCGAGCACCGGCAATTCGAGAAATTCCACCTCGACTGAGTGAGCTTCATGTCCGAGCGTCTGCTGATCCGCCCTGTTCGTGAGGATGAGCGCGCCGACTGGGAGCCGCTGTGGGCAGGCTATCTCAAATTCTACAAAGCGACGATTGCGCCAGAGACGACCGACGTTACCTGGAAACGCTTTCACGATGACAACGAGCCGATGTATGCGCTCGGCGCCTATGTCGACGGAAAACTGACAGGCATTGTCCATTACCTTTTTCATCGCTCATGCTGGACCGTGGGCAACTACTGCTACCTCCAGGATTTGTTTGTTTCCGAAGGCGCGCGCGGGCACGGTGCCGGGCGCGCGTTGATCGAAGCCGTTTATGAGCGCGCGAAAGCCGCAGGCGCGAGCCGCGTGCACTGGCTGACGCAGAATGATAACGCGCAGGCGCGCATTCTCTACGATCAGGTCGCTGACAATTCCGGCTTCATGCAATACCGCAAGATTTTTTGAGGAGACGCAATGTCGTCAAACATCAAGGCGCTGCTGTTCGATGTCTTCGGCACCGTGGTCGACTGGCGCTCCAGCCTGATTGCGAATTTCACCAAATGGGGAAAGGCGAAAGGGATTGAGGGCGACTGGACGGCGCTGGTTGACGGCTGGCGGCAGGCGTACATGCCGTCGATGGACGAGGTGCGCAAGCATCCCGACCGCGGCTTCGTCATTCTCGATACGCTGCAACGGCAATCCGTCGAGCCGTTGTGTGCGAAGCTCGGAATCAAGGGCCTCAAGCCCGAGGACTATGATTATCTCACGCGCGGATGGCACAGTCTTGATCCGTGGCGCGACAGCGTTGCAGGCCTCACGCGAATGAAGAAGAAGTTCATCATCGGCCCGCTGTCAAACGGCAATGTGGCGCTGTTGACCGACATGGCGAAAGCGGCAGGTCTGCCGTGGGACTTGGTCCTGAGCGCCGAAATCTTCGGCCACTACAAGCCCGATGCGGAGGCCTATCTTGGCGCAGCCAAAATTCTCGGTCTCGCGCCGGAGCAGGTGATGCTGGTCGCTGCGCACAACAACGACCTTGCCGCCGCACAGTCGTATGGATTGAAAACCGCGTTCGTGGCGCGGCCGACCGAATACGGGCCGCATCAGGTCCGCGATTTCGAGCCGGACGGCAAATGGGATTTCGTCGGAAAGGATTTCAACGATCTTGCCGGTCAGCTGGGCTGCTAGTGCGAATCATTGAAAGCCTGCGCATCGTGACTAGCTGCGAAAGACACCATGTCGCTTCCAGCCTCCGCATTGCCGATTGATACAGCGCCCGCTTTTTTAGGTGTGACGCGGTCTGCGACGGATCGCGTCTGGCGCGACCGGCTCGATGCGCGCGGTGCTGCGCAGGCGCTTGCGATCTCGCAGCGTTACGCGCTTCCTGAAATGCTGGCGCGGATCATCGCCGGCCGGGGCATCGATGTCGAAGCGGTGGAAGACTTTCTCGATCCGACGATCCGCAAGCTGATGCCCGATCCGTCGACCGTCACACAAATGGAAGACGCAGCCAAACGCATTGCCGATGCTGCGACGCGCAGAGAGAAGGTCGCGATCTTCGGCGACTACGATGTCGATGGCGCAACCTCGGCTGCGTTGCTTGCGTGGCATCTGCGTCATTGCGGGCTCGATCCGTTCATCCATATCCCGGATCGGATATTTGAAGGTTACGGGCCGAATATCGATGCCGTTCGCGGATTGGCCGGAAAGGGCGCAACGCTTCTCGTCACGGTCGATTGCGGCACGACCAGCATCGAACCGCTCGCGGAAGCCAAGCGCCTCGGCATGGATGTTGTCGTGATCGACCATCATCAATGCGGCGCTGAGCTGCCGGTCGTCGATGCGCTGGTGAATCCAAATCGTCCAGATGACCTTTCCGGTCTGGGACATCTCGCCGCGGTGGGCTTGGTTTTCGTCACGCTCGTTGCAGTCAATCGCGAACTGCGCCGCCGAAATTTCTGGACCGCTGAAAGGCCCGAGCCCGATCTGCTTGGCGTGCTGCATCATGTTGCGCTCGGCACGGTGGCGGATGTTGCCTCGCTGACCGGTCTCAACCGCGCATTCGTCGCCAAGGGATTGATCGCGATGCGGCGGCGCGATCATGTCGGGCATACCGCGCTGATGGACGTTGCGCGTCTGAGCGGACCGCCTGAAGCGTGGCATCTCGGATTTGCGCTCGGGCCGCGCATCAACGCCGGCGGGCGCATCGGGCGTGCGGATCTCGGCGTGAGACTACTGCTTGAAGGCGACATTTCGGAAGCAGCACGCATCGCCGCCGAACTCGATCGCCTCAACACCGAACGCCGCATGATCGAACAGAAAGCGGAAGCGCAGGCGGAGGCCGAGGCGCTCGCGGCGCTGGGTCTGGACGACAAGGGTTCTGTGATCGTCACTGCGTCCGAAGGCTGGCACCCCGGTGTTGTGGGTCTCGTCGCCGCGCGCCTGAAAGAAAAATTCGGGCGGCCTGCGTTTGCGATTGCGCTGGAGCCCGGCGGTATCGGCACGGGTTCGGGCCGATCCATTCCCGGCGTCGATCTCGGCAAACTTGTCGGGCAGGCTGTCGCCGAGGGAATTTTGCTGAAAGGCGGCGGGCATGCGATGGCTGCGGGCGTCACGCTTCGCAAGGAGCGTCTTGCGGAATTCCGCGCTTTCGCCGAAGCCAATCTCGCCGATGTCGTGACGCAGGCGCGCCACGCCAACGAATTGTTTATCGACGGCGCGGTCAGCGCGCGCGCAATCACGCCCGAATTCGTCAAAACGATCAATCGCGCCGGACCGTTCGGCGCCGGCAATCCCGAACCGCTGATCGCGCTGCCGTCGCATCAGCTGATCTACGCCGATGAGGTCGGCGAGGCGCATCTTCGCGTGCGTTTCAAATCTGGCGACGGAGCTATCGTGAACGGAATTGCGTTTCGTCCGATTGGCCGAAAGCTCGGCAAAGCGCTGCTCGAAAATCGAGGCCAGCCGTTGCATGTTGCCGGATCGCTTGCGGTCGATCGCTGGCAGGGGTCTGAGCGCGTCCAGCTCCGCGTCGCTGACGTTGCGGTCCCCGATTCAGGGCCCGCGGTGATCCGCTAGATCACACGCCCTGGCGCAGCCGCGCGAGCACTTGAAGCCCGGCGTAACCGTCTGCCGGTTCGATGCCGTATTTCATCTGGAAATTTTTCACGGCCGTCATCGTGTCGTTGCCGACGCGACCGTCGGTGCCGCCGGTGTCGAAACCGGCTTTCGTCAGCCGCGTTTGCAATTCCTGCAATTCAGCCAGCGTCATTGCGCGCTCCGAGCCGGGGAAGGGTTTTACGAACGGGCCGCCGCCGAGAATGCGGTCGCCGAGATGCACGATGGCAAGCGCATAGTTCATCGACGGATTGTAGCTTCTCACTGCATAGAAATTCGGTCCCAACAAGAAGGATGGGCCGCCGGGTTCAGGCACCCACAACTTCGCCTTGTCGTTCGGTCTGGGAAACGGCTTTCCGTCGGCACGCGTGACGCCGGATGCGGCCCAGTCGGCATAGCTGTGATTGCCCTTCTTTTTCGATTTGTTGAGAAGGACTTCGTATCCCCAATGTTCGCCCCGCCGGTAGTCGCCGCGCTCGACGAGATAGCGCGCACTGGAGGCAAGCGCGTCGTCCGGTTTTCCGAATGGCGACACGCGCCCGTCGCCGTCATAGTCAATGCCGACATTGAGCCAGACTTCCGGCATCCATTGCGTGTGGCCCATCGCGCCGGCCCACGAGCCGCGCATGTCGTCCGGCGTACCCCAGCCCTTATCGACAATACGCAACGCGTTGATGAGTTCGGTCTCCCAATAGGCGCGCCGGCGCGGCTCATTCCATGCCAGTGCTGCGAGTGAAGGAAACACCGGGCGCATGTGGTTCTGCTGGACCAGCGGATCGCCATAGGCCGTCTCGACGCCCCACAGCGCAAGCAACGTGCCGCGCTCGACGCCGTAGTCTTTCTCGATGCGCGCGAACAGATCGCCGTATTTCTGAAGGGCCTGCTTTCCGGCTGTCAGCCGCCAGTCGGACACGCGGCGGTTGATGTATTGCCAAAGCTCTTCGTTGAATTCCGGCTGCTTGTTGATCTTGTCGAACACGCTCATGTCGGGTTCGAGGTTCGCCATCACGCGCGTGTAGGTCGCCTCCGAAATGCCTTTGGCGAGCGCGCGGGCGCGGAATTTGTCGCGCCATTGTGCGAAGGCGGGAGAAACTACTGCGAACGCCGCGTGCGAGCCGATCAGCATGGCGCCCGTACTCAGTGCTGACTGAAGCAAAAGGCGTCGAGTTAGGGCGTGGGGAGAATCGCTGCCGTTCATGCTGCCAGTGTAGCTGCCACAATAGAATTCAAGCAAAGCACAATCGGCCGGAGCGGCTATTGGTCGCCCGAGCCGCCGCCTTCCGTTGGCGGAGATTCGAACGGCAACGCATGCGCGACAGGTGCAGGCGAGGGCGGCGGTTCATATTCCCGCCCGCGTCCGCCGATCAATCGTTCATAGGATGAGATCAGCGTCGTGTAAGGATTGACCCAAAGCCAACCGTCGCGCGTAAATACCTGCGTGTCGAAGTGAAGATGGCTCGTCGTGCCGCCGACGCGATCCTGATAATTCGATACCACGCCGATCCGTTCGCCTTCCTGCACGCGCCGCCCGTGCACGACGCCGTCGGCATCGAGATTGGCTGGGTTCATGTGAATGTAGCGGAAGCGGATGTGCTCGCCGGGCGCGTTGACGAGGAGATAGACGGCCTGCTGCGTTGGCGTGCGGATCAGAACGCCGTCGCGCACGGCAACCGTCGGGAAAATATCCGGCAGGCAGCGATCGGCCTCCGCATTCTTCATCTGGCATCCGGATGGCCGGATGTCCTGACCCTGATGGCCCATTCCGTTGGCGCATTGGCCGACATCGAAGTCGCGCGTCTCACAGAAATTATCCTGCCAAGGATAGCTGTAATTCTCTTTCGCCGATTCGTCGAAGATCAGCGGCTTGTCGTTTCGCTTGCAGCGATATTCGTCGCCCTTGGTGGAGGACCATGACACGCGGCCGGTGCGATAGCAGTCGCCCCAGTTCATGAACGATTGCGAATTCGCGAAAGCCGGTGCACGTTCGATGGGAAACCGGATACGCGAGTAAACGGTATAGTCGGTAACGCCGTTCTGTCCGCGATAGCCGCTGTTGGAGATGATGTCGCCGGGACGGCGGTAGGTGAAATCGGTCGAGAAATTGGAGGGGCGTTTCGACACTTGCGATAGAATGTTCGCCGGAGTTTTTGCCGGTGTACCGCCCGCCACGCGCAGCGCCTTGATGAAGTGCTCGGCGACCGGAGATGCCTCGCGGCATGACAGCCGCCGCGCCCGCGCGCTGCTGTCGAGACATTGAATGTAGACGACGTAGGGAACGCCGAAGCGCGTGAAGGCATAGCGGACATAACCTTCACGGATGATCCGCCGCAGATCCGGAAAATCCGCCGCCAGCGATTTGACCGTTTCGCCCTTCGCCGGATGCGGATCGTCTAGATCGTAGACCAGCGCCGATGCTGTGATCTGAACTTCGACGGGCCTGGAGAAGACCCGCGAGGGAAGCCCTTCGCCCGCGCCCGGATCGAGTGCGAACAAAGCGTCGTATCCGCTCGGGCCAGCCTCGAACATGCTCACAGGCCGGAAGCCTGACTGATAGTGCGCGACGGCGATGGTGTCGGGGACGCCGCTCTTTCGTTCGGCAACATAGGTCGCGCTGTCGAACGGCAGCAGCACCGGCACCGGGCTGCGGTCGATGCCCGGAAAATTCGGCAATGTCACGCCGTTGATCTGTGCGAATGCGGCGGCGCGCGCCGGATCGGCGTGGCGCGAATGACGGCCCGGCGTGAAACGAAACCACTCGGCTGCGAGCGGCTGGCTGCCCGCCTCGGCCTTCAACTGGGCCGCAACGGCATTCCAGTCGGGCGTGACGTAGGTGATCGCGGGAGTTCTGAACTCGTCGGCAAAAACAGGGTAGCTGAACGAGCCGAACGTAACGAGGAGGGCGGCAAACGAATTTTTCGGCGAAAAAATTCGCGTCCACTTCCCGGATTTCGCAGCAGCCCTCGGCGTCAATGCAGCCCCGATTTCGTATTAGTCCTTTGCACGTTCGACGTAGGACCCGTCTTCGGTCAAGACAACGATGCGTGTGCCGACGCCGATATGCGGAGGCACGCCGGTGCGAACGCCATTCGACAGGATCGCGGGCTTGTAAGAGGAGGAAGCCGTTTGTCCCTTCGTTACCGGTTCCGTCTCGACGACTTCGAGTGTTACGCGCTGCGGCAGAACGATAGCCACGGCGTTGTTCTCGTAAATCGAGAGCTTCACCGTCATGTTTTCCTGCAAGTAAGGCGCCTGATCGCCGACGACGTCTTTCGAGACGGCAAGCTGCTCGAAATTTTCATTGTTCATGAAATGGAAGCCGTCGCCGTCTTCGTACAGATAGTTGAAATCGCGGTCTTCGACATAGGCCCGCTCGACCTGGTCGGTCGTCTTGTATCGCTCCGACACCTTGGTGCCGTCGCTGATGCGGCGCATTTCGATCTGGCTGACGGGCGTTCCCTTGCCGGGATGGATGTTCTCAGCCGACAGAACGACATATAGCTTGCCATCCTGCTCGATGATGTTGCCCTTGCGAATTGAACTGGCGATGACTTTCACGGATCGATGTTCCAATCTTGAGTGCCGGATGTGGGGCCTTGGCTGGCCGGCGTCCGGGGGTGGCGTTTCGGGCTGCAACATACTGATTTGCCGCGTGGATACCAGCGTTTTGCAGCCCAATCCGGTCCCCGGAACATGATCGCCGAGACCCCGCCGATGCAATGGTGGACGGCAAGCCGCCACCGCGACCGGAGGCCGTTTTTGCAGGCCCGGACGGCCGTCGTGAAGGCCCTGCGCGCATGGTTCGAGGGGGAAGGTTTTTGCGAGGTCGAAACCGGGATTCTGCAAGTCTCACCGGGAAACGAAACGCATCTGCATGCGCCATCGGCTGAACTGACGTCGCCTGCCGGAGAAAAGTCCCGCGTCTACATGCGGACTTCGCCGGAATTCACCTGCAAGAAGTTGCTCGCAGCCGGCGAGCCGAAAATCGTGGAGTTTGCCCGTGTGTTCCGCGACCGCGAGCGCGGCGCGTTGCATTTGCCCGAATTCACGATGCTGGAATGGTATCGTGCCGATGCGAGCTATGAAGCGGTGATGGCCGATTGCGTGGTCGTTATCGCGCACGCGGCGCAGGCGACCGGAATTGGCACATTTTCCTTTCGCGGAAAAACATGCGATCCGTTCGCGGAGCCGGAGCTGTTGACAGTGGCGGACGCGTTCGCGCGATTCGCCAGGATCGACTTGCTTGGCACGTTGAAGTCAAAGAACGGCGACCGCGATGCTTTAGCTGCGGCGGCAGGAAACATCGTTCGCGTGACGCCGGACGATACCTGGTCCGACATCTTCAGCAAGATTCTGACCGAGCATGTCGAGCCGAATCTCGGAGTAGGCCGCTTGACGGTTTTGTACGAATATCCCGCACCCGAGTCCGCACTTGCGCGCATCAAGGATACCGACCAACGTGTTTCCGAACGCTTTGAGATTTATGCATGCGGCGTCGAACTCGCGAATGGATTTGGCGAACTGATCGACGCGAATGAACAGCGCCGCCGGTTCACGTCTGCGATGGATGAAAAACAGCGCCGCTACGGCGAGCGTTATCCAGTCGATGAGGATTTTCTGACCGCCGTTCGCTACATGCCGCCCGCAAGCGGCGTTGCGCTGGGTCTGGATCGGCTTGTCATGCTGGCTGCGGGCGCAACGCGAATCGATCAGGTGGTCTGGACGCCGCCGGCGGGTGAGACATGAGCGTTTCCGGAACGACGTTGCGAACTATCGACGCGCTGGTTGAGCATGGATTTGCTGACCGCCGCAATCGTACCGATCTTGAAAAGGTGGCCGCTCGTTACGCTGTGGCGATCACGCCGGACGTCGCCGCGCTCATCGATACATCCGATGCCAACGATCCAATAGCGCGTCAGTATGTGCCAAGAAAATTTGAGCTTGAGTCGAGCGCAGTCGAGAGAGCCGACCCGATCGGCGACGGAGCGTATTCGCCCGTCAAGGGAATCGTGCATCGCTACCCGGATCGTGTGCTGTTCAAACTGGTGCATGTTTGTGCGGTCTATTGCCGTTTCTGTTTCCGCCGTGAAATGGTCGGGCCGGGCAAAGAGACGGCGATGTCGGATGCTGCCTATGACGCGGCGCTGAACTACATTCGCGCGCATGCCGAAATCTGGGAAGTCATCCTGACCGGCGGCGATCCCTTGATGCTGTCGGCGCGGCGTCTGCGCGAGATCATGAGCGATCTGGCAGCAATCCCGCATATCAAAATCATCCGCATCCATTCGCGCGTGCCGGTCGCCGATCCCGCGCGCGTGACGGACGAAGCCGTCTTCGCGCTGAAAGTGGAAGGCGCGACAACATGGTTCGCGCTCCATGCCAATCATCCGCGCGAACTGACGCCAGCTGCGCGAGCTGCCTGCGCGCGATTGGTTGATGCCGGCATTCCGATGGTCAGTCAGTCCGTTCTGCTGCGTGGCGTGAACGATGACGTATCGACTCTTGAAGCGTTGATGCGCGCATTCGTCGAATGCCGCATCAAGCCGTATTATCTGCATCACGGCGATCTGGCTCCCGGCACCGCGCATCTGCGAACCACGCTGGAGGAAGGGCAGAAGCTGATGCAGGCGTTGCGGGGCCGCGTGTCGGGATTATGTCAGCCGGACTACGTTCTCGACATTCCCGGCGGCCATGGAAAAGTGCCTGCCGCGTCGGCGTATGTGTCGCGCGAAGGTGAAGCAAGCGGCATCGCACATTATCGTGTGACCGATTACTGCGGCGATGTGCATCGCTATCCGCCTGCGGATGTTGAACCGTGAGCGGTTCGGAGCCGCCGGACGACGAACGCAACCGCGCGGTGGAAAACGCCGTTATGCTGGGCGTTTTCGCGGTTCTGGTGGCTTGCGGCGTGTGGCTGCTCGGCTCGATGGCCGACTTGCGCAAGACCCAGGATTGTGCGGCGCAGGGCAGACGAAATTGCGCGCAGTTGGAAATCCCGCCGCCGTCGCGCTAGACTTAACGCAATCAAGGTCGGTTCATATCGGAGGCCCGCAATGCACAAGCTCATTGCAACGACAGTCGCCCTGTTGTCGATAGCCACGCCGGCCGCGCTCGCGCAAAACACCGGTTCGGGCTCGGCGATGAAGTCCTCGACTTCGCCAGCAGCGACACGGGCCGTTGGAAACGCGCCTGTCGGGCATCGCCAGCCGACGGCAGCCGATGTCGGAAATCAGCAAAACCCGGCAGATTTGTCGCCGGAAGAAAAAGCTCTCGACCGCAAGATCAAGAGCATCTGCCGGGGCTGCTGATCGGGAGTCAGCCGTTTCGTGCAGCGAGTGCCATGCCGATCATGGACGTGCCGCCGAAGACCATATTGATGCCGACCAGCAGGCCGATGGCCCATGCGGCCGATCCCGGCAATCCGGTCACGATGGCGGCTGCAACCAGCAAGTCGAGAATACCGGAAGCCAGCAGCCATCCCCATCGGCCGGACAATTCCTTGCGATGTTCGAGTGCGTACATGATCGTCGCGATGCCCTCGGCTATGAAATAGGCGCCGAGCACGATGGTCAGCGTCAGTGTCCCGGCGATTGGCTGCGCCAGCAGAATCACGCCGGCGGCGATGGCAAGCACCGCAGAGATCAGCGACCACCAGAAACCCGGCACACCTTTCGCCGTGAATGTCAGGTAAAGCCCGACTGCGCCGCTGAACAGGAACATCCATCCGAGAAAGATCGCGACCGCGATGCTGGCGAGTTGCGGAATGGCTATTGCCAGAAGGCCGAGGACGGTGAGCACGATGCCTTCGATCAGAAATACCTTCCAGTTCGACTTCACCGCAGCCTGCATCCGTGCCTGAAGGCGTTCGACCTCGTGTGGCATCGTCATGGGCATTCTCCAAATCGAATAAGCTGTTTGCGAAATCTAGCGCCTCGCGCCTGACTGCGTCATCAATTTTAACGTGTGCTAGGCATCGAGAATGGCCACCGCGCGCGTCCAGCCGGCCGATGCACGTTCAATCTTGACCGGAAAACATGACACCATGAAGCCGCTCGGCGGCAATTGTTCGAGGTTGTGCAGCTTCTCAAGATGGCAATAACCGATGTGACGCCCGGCCTTGTGACCTTCCCAGATCAGGCTCGCGTCTTTCGTCTCGGCATATTTCTTGGCGGTGTAGACAAACGGTGCGTCCCAGCTCCATCCGTCGGTGCCGGTGAGACGCACGCCGCGCTCGAGCAGATACATCGTCGCCTCGTAGCCCATCCCGCAACCGGATGTGACGTAGTCCTGTTGCCCGTATTTCTTTCCGGCGCCGGTGTTGACAACGACGATGTCGAGCGGCTTCAGCGTGTGTTTGATGCGTTTCAGTTCTTTCTCCACGTCAGCGGCTGTCGCGACGTAGCCGTCGGGCAGATGACGAAAGTCCAATTTGACACCGGGCTGGAAGCACCATTCGAGCGGCACTTCGTCGATCGTCCACGACCGCTCGCCGCGATTCATCGTGGGATGAAAATGATAGGGCGCATCGAGATGCGTTCCATTGTGGGTTGAGAGATTGACGGTCTCGACCGCCCAGCCCTGGCTGTCCGGCAGATCCTCGGCCTTCAGCCCGTCGAAGAATTGCAGCATACGCGGCAAGCCCTGCCGATGATCGACATACTGAATGGTCGGGTGATTGCCGGGCGGGTCGGCGGGCACATCGTTTTGAAGGGGCACTGAAATGTCGATCAATTTGCGCGCCATCGTCCGTCCTCCGTCCGCCTTCTCAGGCTGGTGCTTATGGCAGAACCCATCCCGCCTGATTTTACGGTGTTTGCGGACCGCTTGCCGCCGCCCGCGAACGCCATTATACGTTCCGGCGCGCTGACCGGATTTGCCCCGCGATTCCGGCCGGTTTCATAGGATCAGAACAAGGCATTGATCTTATGAGGAAAATTGGACTTTATAAAGCGAACTGAAGCGGCCGTCCGGTCTCGCTTCGCCTGAGCTTCGCTCCCTTCGTCTATCGGTTAGGACGCCACCCTTTCACGGTGGAGAGAGCGGTTCGATTCCGCTAGGGAGCGCCAGTCCACCGGGACCGGCCGCGACGTCAACGATCCAGACCGTTTATTGAACTGAAGGCTTCACGTCGGCAACCGCCCGCGAGCGCACAACGGCTGTTGCGATGTTGTCGGCGAGCAAGCGCGCGAAGCAGGCGTAGCCCCAATCGTTCATGTGAATTCCGTCGGGGCGGATAAAACTGTCGAACGCAATCGACTGGTCTTCATGCCAGTGGCGCATCGCGATATAGCGGCGGAAGAGGGCGATGTGGGTTCGCTTCGCAAGCGAGCCGATATAGCCGACCATGTCCTTGGCGGCAGACTTTGCGTTCACGGCAGGCGCGAATTGAGGATCGATCAGCAGAAGGTCCGATCCGCTGGCTTTCACGCGCTCGATTCCGGCTTCCACGGCGGTTCCGACATCGGCGATACTCTTGTCGCGCAAGACCGCATTGGTGCCGACCTGCCAGATAACCAGATCGGGTTCGCGCGTGAGCGCCACGTCGAGGCGCACCAGCATCTGGGACGCTTCCTCGCCGTTGACGCCGAAGTTGAGCACGGTGAACGACTCCAGCGGGAAACGCCGCTTCAATTCGCGTGCGAGCCTGCTCGGATAAGAGAACGCAGCCGAGCTTGCCCCTGCACCTGCGGTCGATGACGAGCCGAGCGCCACGATGGTCACAGGTTCATGTGCGTTGAGGCGCTTCGAGACACGCGCAATCGGCGCATCGAGCTGGCTCATGGCTTTCGTTACAGTACATGCTTGATTGGAGAAGACCGCGTCGAGATCGTCGGTTGCCGGCGGCGCGGCGTTTGCTGCGAGGTCGCGGGTCGACAACGATTCAGCGGCGAGCACTGAGCATGGCGCAACAATCGTCAGCGCCGCGCAAATTGCAGCGACGCCTGACCATCCTCTGGAATTTGAATTCCGGCGGAGCATGAACGCGGACCCTTACCTGCGGTCCTTGCGGCTCCGCTGCGGCTATAGGTACCGAAACGGCACCGTCAGCACAATCGGACTTTGGATAAAGGGAACTCATCCCTGACGGGTTTCTTGTCGGAAACAGGCAGAGCCGCCGGCTTGTTGCGGCGCACAAATCGCTTCTCTTTCACAGGCGGAAAACCGCAGGTTCGGCAAGTCCGATGCTGGCTGCTACAGTGCAAATGAAATGAGAAGAGTTGCGAGATGCTCGCGTTGAGAAACCTGTCGTTGCTTGCCACTATCCTTGTGCCGCTGTCGTCGCCACTTTCAGCCGAACCGGTCGCAGTGACCTGCACGATCATGCCGGACGAGCTTTCGGCCAGCGCATCGCTCACCAATCCGTTCGACTACGACGCCTCATGTCTCGCAAACTGCAAATTCTCGACCGCTGTATATGACGACAACCCACAAGTGATTTGCACGAAGCCCGTCCCTGCGGGCAAGCGGGTGGAGATGTGCGTTATCAAGGCTGCCGATAACAAGCTGTTAAAGGCGGTCGAAGGATTGGGCGACTGCCGAAAACCGTGACCGAATTTTTTCAAACAGAAACCCGCACATCGGCCTTTGCATCGATGATGCGACAACGCCGGTATCGGCTTCATGTTCCTATGCCGTTATGGCTACCAATGCCCGGTGTTGGGCATAGACGTCCACGGCTCCGCCGGCGGTTTCGCATCGCCCTTTTGCAGCAGTTCGATCGAATGAAGATCGGGTGAGCGAATGAACGCCATCTGTCCGTCGCGGGGCGGACGGTTGATCGTGATGCCAAGTTTCATCAGGCGGTCGCAGGTCGCGTAAATGTCGTCGACTTCATAGGCGAGATGGCCGAAATAGCGATCCTCGCCATATTTCTCTTCGTCCCAGTTATAAGTGAGTTCGACCAGCGGTGCGCCGCGCCCCTTCACCTGTTTCAGCAGGCCTTCGTCCTCCGGCGCACAGAGAAACACCAGCGTGAAGCGGCCCTTGTCGTTGTCGATCCTGCGCGCCTCCTTCAATCCCAATGCATCGCGATAGAATTTCATCGCGGCATCCAGATTTCTGACGCGCAGCATCGTGTGCAGATAACGCATGTGTGGTTCTCCTTGAGAAATATCCTGACGCCGCCGGACGAAGGGACGAAGTCGAGATTGAAACAGTTTTCCGGGTTCCTAGATACGACTGCGCCGGCCAATAACAAATCCGCCCGTGGATGGAACCTTTAACGGAGCAGCTCGTTATTTAGCCGGTAACACGAGGGTTGAAACATGAAGAAGATTGCAATCGCACTGGCGACTGTCGCAACAGTCGCGGCCATTTCAGCAGCACCCGCCGAGGCACGCTATGGCCGCAACGCAGCCGCTATCGGTTTCGGGATCGCGGCGGGCGCTCTGGCTGCCGGTGCTGCGGCAAGTTCGTACAATGCATACAATAACCCGTATTACGGCAGCCCGTATTATGGCGCTTACGATGGGCCTTACTACGGCGGCGGGTATTACTATGGCGGTCCGCGCTACTACGGCAACCATAGCAACGATCCAAGCCCGATGGGTTCGTCCACGACCTACGGCGGCTACGGCTACTACTGATAAAGTCGAAAGCCCGGCCCTGGTGCCGGGCTTTTTTCTGCGCGCAGCCGCTCAGGCCGGAAACGGCATCCTGAAATCGGTCGCTTTCCTGTTGCTGTGTCCCATCGGGTCATCGGCGTCACACTTGCGAATCTCATAGTCGTTGTCGAGCACGCGTTTGGGCGTCGGTTGCTCCTCGGTCGAGGCGACATCGACAACAAGTCCGTTCGCCAGGGCGTGTTTCCACACATCCGCTTCGGTCGGATAGGCCTTGCTGATTTTCACGTTCTGGCAAAACAGTGCGTAGGGCATCCGTTATCCTGATGACGATGGGCGGGAATAGCCGGCCGTTTAGTTTGAGCTAACGGCCCGCGCGAAACATCGTTGTACGCGAACGAAAATGTGATGGCGCTCTCGACAGCCTTTCGTCTTCGCGCGACTATCGCACTTTGGAACGGCGAGGTGATTTATGGATTTTATGCAGGCAGTGAATTCCGGATTTAAAAACTATGTAGGCTTCGACGGCCGGGCCTCGCGATCGGAATATTGGTTTTGGACATTGTTTGCTGTGATTGCGACTCTGATCGCGGGGATCATGGACGGCATCGTTGGATTTGGAATTTTTAGCGCGGTCGCGGCGCTTGGACTTCTGCTGCCCGGTCTTGCGGTCGCATTTCGGCGCTTCCACGATATGGACCGGACTGCATGGTGGCTGCTGTTGACGTTCACCGGCATTGGATCTGTCATTATTCTGATCTGGTTCTGTTTTCCGGGGACGCCGGGATCAAATCGTTTCGGACCCGATCCGCTTTAGTCCGGCGCGTTTGAACGAATGACCGCTTCGAGTCTGCAAAATGGGATCGCGCGGCTTGGCGATATGATCGCCGAAGCACGAAGCATCATTCCGTTCACCGGCGCGGGAATCTCAACCGAATGCGGAATCCCCGATTTCCGTTCGCCGGGCGGGCTGTGGACCAAAAATCGTCCGATCCCGTTCGATGAATTCGTCGCAAGACAGGACGCGCGCGATGAATCCTGGCGCAGGCGGTTTGCGATGGAGCCGAGCTTTGCGGCGGCCAAGCCGGGCCGCGGTCACCGCGCGCTCGCGTCTCTCTATAAGGCAGGCAAAGTGCCGGCGGTCATTACCCAGAACATCGACAATCTGCATCAATCGTCTGGCATCGCGCCCGAGCATGTCGTCGAATTGCACGGCAACACCACCTATGCGCGCTGCATCGGCTGCGGCAAACGCTACGAGATTGGCTGGGTCAAAGCCCGCTTCGACGAGGACCGCGAAGCGCCGGATTGCGACGCCTGCGGCGATCCGGTGAAGTCCGCGACCATCTCCTTCGGACAGGCAATGCCGGATGACGAGATGCGGCGGGCGACCGAACTCACTCAGCATTGCGATCTCTTCATTGCAATCGGATCGTCGCTGGTGGTCTGGCCTGCGGCGGGCTTTCCGCTGCTTGCGCGAAACAGCGGCGCCAGGCTCATCATTATCAACAACGAACCGACCGACATGGACGACGTCGCCGACCTCGTCATCCATCACGACATCGGTGAAACGCTTGGACCTTTCGTCGGCAACTAGACGGCGGAATTGATTCGCGCCGACGCAAGGTTGTTCATAGGTCGGTCCTGATTTGTTTTTTGTCTTTCCGGTCCTTGCGGGAGTGTTAACGTCGAATCGAGAGATTCGCGCCGCTTTGCTTTGGTTTTTTGAAAGCACCGCGCCGCTCGTAAGTCGTCACAGGATGTGATCGACCGCAGAGTTTGGGGTCCGGGGGTCATGGGGTCGGACGGTTTTGAGTCCAAAAGGCTTGGCGGTACGGCGTTGGCCGGACCCGGCTCTGCCAATATTTCACCGGGCGAATTCTCCAGCGCAGAAAATCGGAATATTTCCTCCGAGGCTTTCGCGTCGGATGGAGCGTCCGTCAGCCTCGTCGAGATTTCCGGCGTCATCAAATGGTTCGACGCATCCAAGGGGTACGGTTTCATCGTGCCTGACAATGGCTGGCCCGATGTTCTTCTGCATGTGACGGTGCTGCGGCGCGACGGGTACCAGACGGCCTATGAAGGCGCGCGGCTGGTTTGCGAATGCGTTCAGCGGCAAAAGGGCTATCAGGCATTTCGGGTCCTCTCGATGGATGAATCGACGGCGATCCATCCGGCCCAGATGATGCCGCCGCGCACCCATGTCAGCGTCACGCCGACCAGCGGACTGGAGCGGGCGCAGGTCAAGTGGTTCAACCGTCTCCGCGGCTTCGGCTTCCTGACCTGCGGCGAGGGCACGCCGGATATTTTTGTGCACATGGAAACGCTGCGCCGTTACGGCATGACCGAGCTGCGGCCCGGCCAGTATGTGCTGGTGCGCTTCGGGCCCGGTTCCAAGGGCATGATGGCCGCCGAAATCCATCCGGAGACGGGCGCGACCGGCCTGTCGTCGCACTAACATTCGTCCAAAATTCTTTCGGCAAATGCGCGTGATCGCGCGCGCCGATGATGTCTGCCGTCTGGCATTTGCCATGATGCGCGGGCTAGGGTGCGGCGCGTTGCAGGATAAGATCGTATGACCCTCCACAATTTTGGCCGGTACACTTCGCACATCACTCTGCTGATTGCGTTCATCGTGCTGGCGGTGCCCCGCGCGGCGTTCGCGGCCGATACGCAGTCGCTCGAAATTGTCAGCAAGTCCGGCGTCCATGTTTTCACCGTGGAAATGGCGACGACCGAACAGGAGCGCGAAACCGGACTGATGTTCCGAAAGGAGCTTGCCGAAGGGCGAGGGATGCTGTTCGATTTTTCACCGCCACAGCAAGTCTCGATGTGGATGAAGAATACGTTCATCCCGCTCGACATGATTTTCATCCGCGCCGACGGGCGCATCCTGCGGATCGCCGAAAGCACGGAGCCGCAATCGGAAAAGATCATTTCCTCGGGGGGCTTGGCGAAAGGCGTGCTCGAAGTGATTGGCGGCACCGCGCGCAAATACGGCATCGAGCCCGGCGACAAGGTTGCGCATCCGCTGTTCGGTTCGCGCTAGGCGAGTATCCGCCGATCCGGCAACGCTGCTGTCATATCATTGCTTCAAGATGACTGCGGCCGATGAACCTATCGTCTCGACGCGTTCACCAACGCGTTGGCGCGTGCGGTAAAAAGATGCCATACTGCGATCAAATTTCCGCGATGGAGGCTTCAATGCGTGCTCCTGTTCGCTTCAATTTCTTTGCTGTCGCTTTCTGCTTCGCTTTGGGATTTTCGGCCTTTAGCCAACGCGCCGCCGCAGAAAATCGTGTCGCGCTTGTGATCGGCCAATCCGCCTACAAGACCGTCCCGGTGCTCACCAATCCGACCAACGACGCCAAGCTCACCTCCGAAATGCTTCAGGCGGCCGGCTTCGAGGTTAAAACCGCGCTCGACCTGTCGCAGAACGAGATGCGCCGGGCCATCGGAGATTTCGCGGCGAAGATCGCGGGCAAGGGTGCCGACACGGTCGCGCTTCTTTATTACGCCGGTCACGGACTCCAGATCGACGGCGAGAACTATCTGGTGCCGGTCGACGTCGCTCTCGATCGTGAATCGGACGTGCCGCTGCAAGCGGTCCGGCTGAACGACGTCATGAACACGGTCGCGTCGGTGCCGACGAAGATGCGCATCATCATGCTGGATGCCTGCCGCAACGATCCGTTCAATTCCATCAACAAGATCGCCGGGCACGGACTGGCGCTGGTGGACACCAAGGCGAATTCAGCGGGTTCGTTCGTTTCGTTCTCGACATCGCCGGGCACGGAAGCTCTCGACGGCAGCGGCGCTAACAGTCCCTATACGAGTGCCCTGGTCGTATCGGCGCGTGAGCCGGGTCTGGCGATCGAGGATGCTTTCAAGAAAGTGCGTCTCGCCGTCAACAAATCGACCGACGGTCAGCAGATTCCGTGGGAAAGTTCGTCGCTCACCAGCGATTTCTATTTTTTCCCGGCGAACGGGGCGAAGCCCGGATCAAAAACCGGCACGCGCAGCGTGGCCGAGTGGCGTCAGCTGTTGCGCGGTCAGGATCCGCAGGCGGCGTACAATCTTGTCGTCGCCGATGACTCGGTTGAAGGGTATCGGGCCTTCGTCGAACTCTATCCGCAGTCGCCCTTCGTTGCGCGGCTGAAGGTTGTGATCGACCGCCGTCAGGAAATGATTATCTGGAGCGGTGCGGTCTTCGCCAACACGCCCGGCGCATTTCGCGCGTTCCTGGCGAGCTATCCCAACAGCGATCTGGCCGCGACCGCGCGCAAACTTCTCGAACGCTCGCTGAACCGTCAGCTGAATGCATCGGCTGCGGCGACGACCGCAAATGCCGGCGGTGCGCCGAACGCGGGACAAAACCCGGCAGGTCCGCAGCAGGCTTCGTTGTCCGGGCCGACATGTCCGTGCCAGCCGCCGTCGAAGACCACGGCGCCTCCGCCTCGCCGCGTCGATACCGCACCCCCGCCATCCCGCCGTCCTCCGCCTGAAGTGGTTCGCCGGGGGCCGTCTCCTGAGGAAGAAGCAGCTATCATCGGCGGCGCTGCAATCGGTGGCGCGTTGCTCGGCGGTGCATTCGGCGGTGGCGGCCGGATGCGCGGTCACGACTACTAAGACGGTTTCTCCAAGCGAGACCGGGCCCAAAATGGGCCCGGCATTCGCCTTGCTGGCGCTAAACGAACCGTGTAACGACTGTCCGCTCGGGGTATAGCGTAGCCTGGTAGCGCGGCGGTTTTGGGTACCGCAGGTCGCAGGTTCGAATCCTGCTGCCCCGACCAGCCAACCCAATGATCCAGCAGATATTTTTCCGTGCGATGCCGCCGTGGCGGCATGGCGTCAGCTGCCCGGCGCCGCAGCCGGTTTGGCGGCCGCCGGCGCTGCCGGCCGTGACGGCTTGTCCTGCTTCTTCGACCAGTTTCCGTAATAGGCGACGCCGGTGAGGATCGCGATGCCGCCGAGGCTGACGCCGAGTTGAGCCCAGAACGAACCGTAACTCAGCAGCAGCACGAAGTGGGCGACGAACGACAGGAAAATGCCGACGCAGAACACCTGGAGCGATTGCTGGCCACATTTGATGAGCGGATCGAAAATCTTCCATTCCAGTCCGGCCCAGTCTTTCTTCACAAAGCGTGTGACGAAGAATGCAATCACGACGAAATGCAGCACGCGATACGGCGCGAGGAAGGTTTTGTCGTTCGGATTGAACGCATCGTAAAGCCAGCGCGGAAACAGATCGCCGAATGGCTCGAAGCGGCCCGCCATCGTCATCACGAGCGCGAAAATCAGATAGACGGTCCCTGCGATCAGCAGCCAGCGCGAATTGATGACAGATTGGGATTCGCGCGCGCCGCCGAGCGCGAACCACGCGCCGAACACGAACAGCAATTGCCAGGTGTAGGGATCGAAGTACCAGCTGCCCTGCGGATAGGCCGAGAAGTTCCAGCCGAACTGGCGCGCGGCAAAATAGAGCGCGAGCGATGCCAGCATCACAAGATCCGGCTTGCGCAGCATCAGCCAGAGAACCGGCGGGAAAAATCCCATCAGAACGATGTAGAGCGGAAGCACGTCGAGATTGACCGGCTTGAAGCGCAGCAGCAATCCCTGCGTCAGCGTCTGGATCGGATTGTCGACCAGCCCCGCGACGTTGAACTCGTTGATGATGTCGGGATCGTTGTAACGCAGCGCGACCCATCCGATCGCCGCGATATAGATGACGAACAGCAGAACGTGGGCGACGTAAAGCTGCCAGACCCGCTTCCACAGCCGCGTCGAGCCCACGATGAAACCGCGGTCGAGCATCAGCTTTGCGTAGACGAACGATGCGGTGTAGCCGGAAATGAAAACGAAAAGGTCGGCGGCGTCGCTGAAGCCGTAGTTGCGCGGCGTCGCCCAGTTGATGACGTTATGAGGAATGTGGTCGAGGAAAATCCACCAATTGGCAATGCCACGGAAGAAGTCGAGCCGCAGGTCGCGGCCTTTCTCGGGGAGGGTTGCTTTAATGTCCATGATTGCCGTTGGGGAAATGTGTTGTCGGTCTGCGGCTTCCGGCCGGTTGACCGAATGCTGCGATTGTCACCTGATTTGCGCCAGACTATACCAATTCCCGAATTGAGAACCACGGATTGTCCCGGTGCGCGGCATTTTGACCGCGATCCCGGCGAGAATCATATGTTTTTCATCTATCGTGACGGCTCACCGCACGATCCGCCGAGAGACTTTCAAGAGGCTTGCGACGTATGACTGCTCGAATCTTCAAGCCGGCCAAGAACGCCATGCAATCCGGCTGGGCCAAGACGAAGGAATGGCAGCTCGACTACGAGCCGGAGCAGCCGCGCGTGATCGAGCCGCTGATGGGGTGGACCAGTTCCGGCGACATGAAGCAGCAATTGTCGATCCACTTCGATACCAAGGAAGACGCCATCGCCTATTGCGAGCGCGAGGGCATTCCGTATCAGGTGCTGGAGCCGCAGGACCTGAAGCCGCGCATCAAGGCCTATGCCGACAACTTCGCGTTCCGCCGCACCGAGCCCTGGACGCACTGAAATCCGTTTCGCGGCTGCACCTGCGATTGTCGGCCACGAGACATTTGCTGTCTCCGCCCTGCGCTAATCCTTGCCGCAAACTTGTGGTTGCGCTGGATATGTCAGCAGTGACAATTTGGTAGCGAAGCCGGCGTGAAGTCCGGTTGCGGCGCACAATGACGGTGGCGGGAGGCCAGGAGAGGCGATGGCTCTTCGTTCGAGTATCGATCCGAAATCGGAGGACTTTTCCCGCAACGCCGAGGCGATGCGCGCGCTGGTGGCTGACCTCCGCGAAAAGCTCACCGAAGTGATCGGTGGTGGAGGCGAGGCATCGCGCGCCAAACACACCGCACGAGGAAAGATGCTCGCGCGCGAGCGCGTTGATCTCCTGATCGATCCGGGGACGGCGTTTCTCGAATTTTCGCCGATGGCGGCCTACGGTCTCTACGGTGGCGCGGTTCATTCCGCGAGCATCGTTACCGGGATCGGCCGCGTTGCGGGCCGCGAATGCGTCATCGTTGCGAACGACGCCACCATCAGCGGCGGCACCTATTATCCGATGACGGTGAAGAAGCATCTGCGTGCGCAGGACATCGCGCGCCAGAACAATCTGCCGTGCATCTACATGGTGGATTCCGGCGGCGCGTTTTTGCCGCAGCAGGATGAAATCTTTCCCGACGAAAAGCACTTCGGCCGCATCTTCTACAATCAGGCCAATCTGTCTGCGCAGGGCATTCCGCAGATCGCCATCGTGATGGGATCGTGCACCGCCGGCGGCGCCTATGTGCCTGCGATGTCGGACGAGAGCATCATCGTGCGCAATCAAGGCACGATCTTCCTTGGCGGTCCGCCGCTGGTGAAGGCCGCAACCGGCGAAGTGGTGACGGCGGAAGAACTCGGCGGCGCGGACGTTCACAGCCGCCAGTCCGGTGTGACCGACCACTACGCGCAGAACGACAGCCACGCCATCGGCATCGCGCGCCGCATCGTCGGCAATCTCAATCCGGCGACATCGTCGGCGGCAGGATTGCGCGCGCCGCGCGAGCCGCTGTTCGAGCGCGAGGATATTTACGGCGTCGTGCCGGCCGATGCGCGCAAACCGTTCGATGTCCGCGAAATCATCGCGCGCATCGTCGATGGATCGGAATTCGAGGAATTCAAAAAACTCTACGGTACGACGCTGGTCTGCGGCTTCGCGCATATCTGGGGCTATCCGGTCGGTATAGTTGCCAACAACGGCATCCTGTTCAGCGAAAGTTCGCTGAAGGGCGCACACTTCATCGAATTGTGCAGCCAGCGCAACATTCCGCTTTTGTTTTTGCAAAACATCACCGGCTTCATGGTCGGCAAGAAATACGAGGCCGGCGGTATCGCGCGCGACGGCGCCAAACTCGTGACGGCGGTCGCGACAACATCGGTGCCGAAATTTACGGTCGTGATCGGCGGCTCTTACGGTGCGGGCAATTACGGCATGTGCGGCCGCGCCTATAGTCCTAGGTTCCTGTGGATGTGGCCGAACGCGCGCATTTCGGTGATGGGAGGCGAGCAGGCCGCCACGGTGTTGAGCACACTTCGCCGCGACAATATCGAGGCCAAGGGCGGCAAGTGGTCGGCGGCAGAAGAGGATGCGTTCCGCGCACCGATCCGTGAGCAGTACGAAACGCAGGGACATCCGTACTATGCGACCGCACGCCTCTGGGACGACGGCGTGATCGATCCAGCCGATACGCGCCTTGTGCTCGGCCTTGGATTGTCGGCGGCGGCGAACGCGCCCGCCGAGCCGACGCGCTTCGGCGTGTTCAGGATGTGACGATGAAAAACTCGTCAAAGGCATCGGGCGCGGCCAAGCCACTCTATCGCCGCTTCAACACACTGCTGATCGCCAATCGCGGCGAGATCGCATGCCGCGTCATTCGCACGGCGCGTGCGATGGGATTGCGCACCGTCGCCGTCTATTCGGAAGCGGATCGCGATGCACTGCATGTCGGGATGGCGGACGCCGCCGTGCTGCTCGGACCGGCGCGCGCGCGCGACAGCTATCTGAACATCGATCGCATTCTCGAAGCCGCGCAGAAAACCGGAGCGGAGGCTGTGCATCCGGGCTACGGCTTTCTGTCGGAAAATGCCGACTTCGCCCGGCGCTGTGCAGAAGCAGGCATCGTGTTCGTCGGCCCGACCGCCGAGATGATGGAGGCGATGGGCTCCAAATCCGGCTCGAAGCTGTTGATGGAGAAAGCGGGCGTACCGCTCGTGCCGGGCTATCACGGCGAAGCGCAGGACGACGCCACGCTTGCAAAGGCTGCCGAGAAGGCCGGTTTCCCGGTGCTCGTCAAAGCATCTGCTGGCGGCGGCGGTCGCGGCATGCGCGTGGTTCGCTCAGCCGGCGAATTGGCTGCGGCAGTCGTCAGCGCAAAGCGTGAGGCGTTCGCGGCCTTCGGCGACGACCGCATGCTGATCGAGAAATATGTCGACAATCCGCGCCACATCGAAGTGCAGATCGTCGGCGACAGCCACGGCAATCTCGTGTCGTTGTTCGAGCGCGAATGTACGCTGCAACGTCGTCATCAGAAGGTGATCGAAGAAGCGCCATCGCCGACGCTCGATGCCAAGCAGCGCGACGCGGTCTGCGAGGCCGCACGCAAGGCTGCGGGTGCGGTGAACTATGTCGGCGCGGGCACCATCGAGTTTGTGTCCAACGGCAAGGACTTCTTCTTCATCGAAATGAATACGCGCTTGCAGGTCGAGCATCCGGTGACTGAGCTGATCGCAGGCGTCGATCTCGTCGAATGGCAGTTGCGCGTTGCCTTCGGTGAAATGCTGCCGCTCAAGCAGGATCAGATCGAGCTCAACGGTCACGCCATTGAAGCGCGTGTCTATGCCGAGAACCCGAACAAGAATTTCATGCCGTCGGTCGGTAGACTGCGGACATGGCGAACGCCGGAAGCGGCGGATGGCTTGCGTATCGACGCGGGCTACGGCGAGGGCGGCAGCGTGTCGCCGAACTACGATGCCATGCTGGCGAAAGTGATCGCCTGGGCGCCGACGCGCGACCTTGCAATCTCGCGATTGGCGCACGGTCTCAACGAGACCGACATTCGCGGTGTCGTCACCAACATTCCGTTTCTGACCGCGCTCATCACGCATCCGGATGTGCGGGCGAACGCCATCGACACAGGCTTCATCGAGCGCGAACTGGCGAAGCTGACGCCGGAACAGCCGGCTCTGACGACGCTTGAACTCGGTGCTGCTGTTGCGGCGATCTCGCAGTCGGAAACCGAAGCCGCCGCAGCCGACGCACATTCGCCGTGGCGCTCGTCGGGATGGACGGCTGTCGGATCGCGCCAGCGGAAATTTGTGTTCCGCTGTGGCGCAGGCGAGCAATCCGTAACGCTGCTCTACGGCAGGCGCCCGTCCGTTCTTCTGGTTGACGGCAAACGAATTCCGTTTGCGAGCGCGGCGTCGCCGCGCGGTGGCATCGACCTTGTGCTTGACGGTGTGAACCATCATGTCACCGGTTTGCTGGACGGAAGCGAAGTTTATGTCCGCACCCCGAATGGGCGTTTCGAGGTTCATTGGATCGATCCGTTCGGGACTGAAGACGAAGAACAGACAGGCGGCGATCGCGTTGTTGCGCCGCTGCCGGGGACCGTCGTCGCACTGCTGGTCGAGGCCGGTGCGAAAGTGGAGAAGGGCGCGCCGATCCTGACGCTGGAAGTGATGAAAATGGAGCAGACGCTGCGCGCGCCGTTTGCGGGCGTTGTGAAAAGTTTGAAATGCAAGGTCGGCGACATCGTGCAGGAAGGCGTCGAACTCGCTGAAATCGAGCCTGCGAAAACGTGAGGCGGCGATGAGCGATCAGGTGCGCATCGTCGAAGTCGGCCCGCGCGACGGACTTCAGAACGAGAAGATTCCGGTCAGCGTCGAGGCGCGGGTTGCGTTCATCGAAAATCTTGTCGGTGCAGGCTTGCACACGGTCGAAGTCGGCAGCTTCGTGTCGCCGAAAGCGATTCCGCAGATGACCAATTCCGATCAGGTGCTGCGCGCCGTCGATCATCATCCCGATTGCGAATTTCATGTCCTGGTTCCGAACGAGAAGGGTTATGAGGCCGCGAAGGCAGCAGGCGCAAAAGTGATTGCGGTGTTCGCGTCCGCTTCCGAAGGTTTCTCGAAAGCCAATATCAACTGCACCGTTGCGGAATCGATTGAACGGTTCGCGCCCGTCGTCCATCGCGCGAAAGCCGACGGCATCAAAGTGCGCGGCTATGTGTCGTGCGTTCTTGGCTGTCCTTACGACGGCGAGGTGAAGCCGTCCTCAGTCGCTGCCATTGCAAAAAAACTATGGGATCTCGGCTGCTACGAAGTCTCTCTTGGCGACACCATCGGCGTCGGCACGCCGGTGAAGGCGCGGCAGTTGCTGCGTGCCGTCGCGGCCGATGTGCCAATAAAAAATCTCGGCATGCATTTTCACGACACCTACGGTCAGGCGCTGGCAAATCTTTACGCGGGACTGGAGGAGGGCGCACGCGTCATCGATTCCGCGGCAGGCGGTCTTGGCGGATGTCCCTATGCGCCGGGAGCGACCGGGAATGTCGCGACGGAAGATGTTATCTACATGCTCGAAGGCATGGGCATCCCGACGGGCGTCGATATGAAGAAACTGGTCGCAGCAACCAACGACATCGCGCGTGTACTCGGCAAGCCGCCGGTGAGCCGCGTTGCGTCGGCGATCAACGCCGGACGGCGCTAGACATCAGCGCGAGGCCGGGCCCATCACGAGATCGGGCAGGTATGTCGAGATGTCCGGAAAGAAACACAGCAGCAACACCGCCAGCATCATCAGCAGCACGAACGGCAGCGTGCCCCAGATCACCTCACTGAGTGGAATATCGGGTGCCACGTTGCGGATGACGAAGATGTTCAGTCCGACGGGCGGATGAATCAGCCCCATCTCCATCACGATGGTCATCACAACGCCGAACCAGATGATGTCGAAACCTGCCGCGCGCAGCGGCGGCAGAATGATCGGCGCGGTCATCAGAATGATCGACACCGGCGGGAGGAAAAACCCAAGCACGACCGTCATCGCGAGAATGGCGGCGAGTAACTCCCATTTCGGCAATTGCATCGTGACAATCGCATTTGCCGCCGATTGCGAGATCGTCAGATAGCTCATCACGTAAGAGTAGAGCAGCGACATGCCGATGATGAGCATCAGCATGGTGGATTCGCGGATGGTGGAGGTGAGGATCGGCGCGAGATCGCTCGGCCGCCACACGCTGTAGATGACTGCGATCAGGACGAGCGCGAGAAGACCGCCCAATCCGGCCGTCTCCGACGGCGTCGCGTAGCCGCCGTAAAGCGCGACCATGACGCCGGTCAGAAGGATGACGAACGGCAGAACACGCGGCAAAACGCTAAAGCGTTCCGACATCGTGTATTCGTCTTGCTTGAGAATCTCGGAATTCTGTCCGGTCGCTTCGTAAGCGGCTTTGGCGCGCGCATATTCCTGCCGGTAGCGGATCACGGCATAGATTGCGAACAGCGCGACCAGGAGAAATCCGGGGCCGATGCCGGCGAGGAATAATCGGCCGAGCGACTGTTCGGCCGCGACCGCGAACAGAATCATGGTGATCGACGGCGGCAGCAGAATGCCGAGCGTGCCGCCGGCGGCAATGATGCCGGCCGCGAAGCCGCCGGAATATCCGCGCTTGCGCATTTCGGGAATGCCGGCCGAGCCGATCGCCGAGCATGTCGCGGGCGACGAGCCGGCCATCGCGGCGAACAGCGCGCAGGCGAACACGTTGGCGATGCCAAGCCCGCCCGGAATTTTGTGCAGCCACGCATGCAGCGCCGTATAGAGATCCTGTCCGGCCTTGGATTTGCCGATGGCCGCGCCTTTCAGGATGAAAAGCGGAATCGACAAAAGGGTGATCGACGCCATTTCCTCGTAAACATTTTGAGTGACGGTATCGAGCGATGCGGCAGGCATATAGATCGCCATGAAGATAACTGCGACCGCGCCGAGCGCGAACGCAATCGGCATGCCCGAGAACATCGCCACCAGCGTCGCGACGCCGTAGCTGATTCCAATTCCAAGAACGCTCATGAATGTTTTGCCCTGCCGAGCGATGCAACGATCTGCAAAAGAATCTGGACGCAGAGCAGCGTCATTCCAACCGACATCAGGATGTAGGGGATCACGAGCGGCGGACCCCACGTCGAGTTCGAGACGGTGCCGTCGACCCACGCTTCATGGGCGAGAGTCCAGGATTTCCACGAAAAGAATGCGCAGAACGCAAAGCTGGCGATATCGACGAGGGTGAGCCGAATGCGATTGGCCAGCGGCGATAGAATTCCGACGAAGGCTTCAATCCCAATATGGCCGCGCGTGCTCTGCACGGCTGCTGCCGTCATGAACGTAGCACCTACGATCAGGAAGACGGCCGCCTCGTCCTGCCAATAGGTGGCCGAATGAAAGATGCTCCGCGTCAGCACGCTGTAGGTGAGGACCACGCAAGCCAAAATCAGCGCGATCGCCGCCAGAATGACGATGATGTAGTTGAGTGCGGCCAATGCACGAGCGGCTGCCGCCGCGAGCGTATTGCTCGGGACGGCAGCAGTCGTCGGCGGCCGATCTTCGACCAGGCCGTGCGTCATGCGGCGTCGGCAGCCAGCTTCATCAACTGAGCGGACGTCGCGGTCTTGGCGGTATAGTCCTTCCACGCGGTGTCGCGTGCGATGTCGCGCCATTTGCCGACGGTGGCCGCGTCGAGCGCAGCGACCTTCGCGCCGGCTTTCTCGTAAACCTTGACCACTTCGACGTCGTCGTCCTGAGCGCCCTTGCGGCCGAAGGCTTCAAGCTCGGTGCCGACGGACATGAGAATGTCCTGATGATTTTTCGGCAGGGCGTCGAAGATCGACTTCGACATCAGAAGCGGCTCAAGCATGAACCAGTAGGACTGGCCCGCGCCCGAGGTGAGGTGCTTGGAGACTTCTTCCAGACGGAACGAGATCAGGCTGGTCGACGACGTGATGCCGGCATCGCATGCGCCGGTCTGCATCGCCGCGTAGATTTCGTTCGACGGTACGGAAAGAACGGCGGCCCCCGCAGTTTGCAGCACCATGTCCATTTCGCGTGAGCCGCCGCGCACCTTCATGCCCTTGGCATCGTCCGGCGACACGAGCGGCCGCGAGCGGCTGGCGACGCCGCCGGCCTGCCACACCCAGGTCAGAACGATGATGCCCTTGTCGGCGAGGAAGTCCGTGAGCGCCTTGCCGATCGGCTTGTTCTTCCACGCAAGACCCTGATCGTAGCTCGACACGAGCCCCGGCATCAGGCCGATATTGGTTTCGGGCAATTCGCCGCCGGCGTAGGGCAGCGGATAAAGGCTGATGTCGAGTGCGCCCTTGCGCATCGCCGCGAACTGCGCGTTCGTCTTCATCAGCGACGAACCCGGATAGACTTCGGCGACGATGTCGCCCTTGCTGCGCTTGTTGACTTCCTGCGCGAACATGCGCGAGAGGCGGTCGCGGAAGTCACCCTTGTCGATCGTGCCGCCGGGAAACTGGTGCGAGATTTTCAGTGTGGTCGCGGCATGCACGTCGCTGAATTTCAGAATGGCGGGCGCGGCGATTGCGGAAGCAAGAACGTGTCGTCGTGTAAGCATGGCGTTTCTCCCGTGAGCGTTTCTGTTTTTGGCTTATCGTTTTTTTGATTCCTGCATTTTTGCAGGGCGCATGCCGCGTCGATATAGCCTTTTGGTATGAGCGCGCAAATGATGCGCCATTGTGCCCGACCCCCATGCCGGGCGCCATCTTTGCTGCACCGCACATGCCCGTGGCGGAATGGCGCGGATTGCCGTTTCCGACGATCCACTGTGACGCAAAACCCGGCAAGTCGCAGAAATTCCAGCAGCGAACTTCACATCACGAAAAAGTCGTCCGGTGGTTTTGTAACAACGCCAGCGCCGTTCCGTAGACCTCGAAGACGGCTACTCGCCTGAACTCAATTCAGAGGACTGCTTAGATGACATTCATCAACCGTATCGCACTCGGCACTTCGGCGGCAATCATCGCGACCGGCCTGGCGTTCGCTCCCGTGGCCTTCGCTCAGGACAAGATGACCAAGGATTCGATGTCCAAGGACTCCATGTCGAAGGACACGATGAAAAAGGACGATGGTATGAAGAAGGACTCAATGTCCAAGGATTCGATGTCGAAGGACACGATGAAGAAAGACGAGATGAAAAAGTAATTTCCGTTCGGCGGGCGGGCTTGCGCCTTCGGGCGCAGGCCCGGTTCGACGCTGCTACTTCTTCTTCGCCTTCCGCGCGGCATAGCGGGCGTCGCGCGCGGCCTTCTGCTCAGCCTTCAACGCGGCTGCGGCGGCCTGCTTTTCCTTCTCGACGCGTAACGCTTCCGCTGCCGCCTGAGCGGCGAGTTCGGCCTCGCGTGCTTTCTTCGCCGCCTTTTCCGCGTCTTTCAGCTTTTGCGCCTTGGCATGCGCCTCCTGTTGTGCCTGCCGTTCAGCCGCGCGTTTGAGCGCCGCCGGATCGTCGGCGGCCGGCTTGGCCTTGAATTTCTCCAGAATGCTCTTTCGGGAATTCTGTGCGGCAGCCTGCCGGTCGAGAAAGCTCGGTTCTTTGAACCCCATGGGCGTCGTATCTCTCTAAACTTAGTTGTACTTGAATCGGAACGGGCAGGCTTGTAGCAGGTTTTTCGCGTTACAAATGGCCGCGCCGCAAATTTGCGATCATCCGGCGATTATCCGTTGAAAGTTCTACGAATCCGGCCAATTTCCAACATGATTGTTCTCATATTGCCTGTGTCAGGCGGGAAAATTCCTTGATGTCCAACTCTGCGTCCGGCGGCGTGTCCGCAGCGAAAGTCTCGCTCGTGACCGCGACCGCAATCGTTGTTGCGGATATGGTGGGCGTCGGCGTTTTCACCAGTCTGGGATTTCAGGTCAAGGACATCACGTCCGGCTTTTCGCTGCTGATGCTTTGGATGGTCGGCGGTGTCGTCGCGATGTGCGGCGCGATTTCCTACGCCGAACTCGCCTCGATGTTCCCGCGATCCAGCGGCGAATATAATTTTCTGCGGCGGGCGTATCATCCAGCTCTTGGCTTTCTCGCCGGCTGGCTGTCGGGGACCGTCGGATTTGCCGCGCCGATCGCGCTGGCCGCGATGGCGTTCGGCGTCTATTTCAAATCCATCGTGCCGAGCATCCCGCCGCTGCTATCCGGATTGATCCTCATTTGCGCCGTGTCGCTCGTTCACTTGCGAGGAATTCATCACATCAGCCTGTTCCAGAATATGTGGACCGCGCTGAAAATCGGAATGATTGTCGTCTTTATTTTCGCAGGGTTCGCTCTTGGAAAATCGCAACCGATTTCCTTCGTGCCGAGCACCGTCGATTTCACCCACATCGTCAGCGCGCCGTTCTTCATCAGTCTGGTGTTCGTGATGTATTCCTATTCGGGCTGGAACGCCGCAACTTACATCATCGGCGAACTGCGCGATCCCGATCATGTTCTGCCGCGCGCTTTGTTCTTCGGCACGCTGATCGTGATCGTGCTCTATGTTCTGCTCAACGCCGTGTTTCTGTTCACGACGCCGATTTCGGCGCTCTCGGGTCAGCTCGATGTCGCGATGGTCGCGGGGACGTCGATCTTCGGCGAATTCGGCGGACGCATCGTCGCCGGGCTGATCTGTCTCGGACTGATTTCATCGGTCAGCGCGATGGTGTGGATCGGACCCCGCGTGACCATGACGATGGGCGAGGATATGCCGCTGCTGCGCTTCTTCGCACAGAAATCTAAAACAGAAGTGCCGGCGCGCGCCATTCTGCTTCAGTTGACGGTCGCGACCGTTCTGTTGCTCAGTCAGAGCTTCGAGGCGGTGCTGGATTTCATCCAGTTCAGCCTGACGCTGTCGTCGTTCATGACGGTATTGGGCGTCATCGTTCTGCGCATTAGAAAGCCCGCAATTCCCCGTCCGTACCGGGCGTGGGGTTATCCGGTCACGCCGCTGATTTTCCTGACCGTGATGCTTTTCATGATGTATTACCTGATTACAAACCGGCCGCTGCAATCGCTCGCGGGCCTCGGCATTATGCTCGCGGGCCTCGCGATTTATGCTATGTCTCACCTGTTTTCCAACGCACCGTCATCTGACTCATCCCGCATTTCCTGACACAGCGATCACCAGCAATGTTCAAACTCAAGCTCGCCGCCGCCTTTGCATGCGCGCTGGCGTTTTCATCCTTGCCTGCACGTGCCGCCGACGTCGCAACGCCCGACGATACCGCCCGTTTTCTCGCCGGCATGCAGCCTTCGGCGGATTCGCCTTTGGCCGCGCTCGCCAGGGATCCGAGCTGGCAGCGCCATGCGCGTTACATGGATGGCATTTTCGATCAGACCGAGAAGCGGCATCTGTCGAAGATTCGTGCGTTCGCAAAAGCAAACCTGAACAAAACCCACGACACGATGTTCTACATGTTTGCGGGCCCGGACTCCTTGCACGCCGTCTCGTTTTTTCCGAACGCGACGACGTATGTGATGGCGGGGCTGGAGCCGGTCGGTAACATTCCGCCGCTGAACAGCCTTCCCAACCTGACGCTTTTCAGGTCGCTGGAGAATCTCGCGTACTCCATGAAGACGCTTCTCACGCTCAGCTTCTTCCGAACCAAGGACATGAAGAGCGAGTTGCGCAACGGCCCGGTGTTCGGAACGACGCCGATCATCTCGGTGTTTCTGGTTCGCGCCGGCAAGACCATTCACGACATCAGCTACGTCAAGATCGACAATGACGGCAGCGAGCATCCGGCAAGCGATACGAGCGTAAAGTCGAACGCGCCGGCGGTGAAAATCGTGTTCTCCGACGGCAAGGACGGGCGCAAGCAGACGCTGTATTATTTCAGCACCGATCTGTCGGACTCTGGCCTGAAGGTCAGCGGCTTCCTTGCGTTTTGCGACAAGCTCGGCAGGGGCGACAGCTTCATCAAGAGCGCGTCCTATCTGATGCATGGCGGAAACTTCAAAACCATCCGCAGTTTTCTGCTCGCAAGGAGCGATCTGCTTCTGCAAGACGATTCGGGAATTCCGCTGGGCTACTTCAATCGCAAGGCATGGCAATTCCAGCCGCTCGGCCGCTATCTCGGTCCGATCGAGATTTTCCCCGGCACCTACCAGCCGCAGATGGCCGATCTGTTTCGCAACGTGACGCCGATCCCGCTCGATTTCGGGATCGGTTATCGCTGGCGGAACAACGAGTCGAACATGCTGCTGGCAACGCGGACGCTGGAGCCAGGGATAGCGCCGGAGGTGACGCCCTCCGAAGCGCCTCCGCCGCGTGTCCAGCGCGCGCCCGCCAAGCCGCCGGTCGACGACCGGCCGCAACTGCGCCGCTTCTGGCCGTTTTAACCCGACATAGCCGGGCCGAAATCGCGGCTGAACCGACGCGAAATTAGCGCGTTGTTAACTGGCTGAGGTTCTAAATTGCTTGAGTTATTGCGAGTTGTGGCTGCTTTGCCGCGTATTTCGGCATCGGAAGGCAGGCTGCCGGCGGTAATTTCACCCAACTAAGACCACACTGTCCGGTGAGGTTCCGCAGCAATTCGGATGGGGACCGCGTGCAAACTGGTCATCGCAATTCGTCCGCGCAGCAGTCGTTCCAGCGCCCGTCGTTACCGCACGGCGCGGTTCAGCGCGCGCGCCGCTTCAATTCCGATCCCGCTGTCGTCCGGCGTCCCGAACGCTATGTCGTCGTGGAAACGCGCGGCATTACATCGACCGATGACGCCGTTCGCGAATTGCGCCGTGCCCGCTACGCGCTCTATGCCTGCGCGTTTCTCTTCGTCGCGACCATGTCCGGAAGTGCGGCGTTCCTGTACGGCAAGATGGGCGCGCAAACACGCGCCGGCCAGCAGGTTTCGATTGCCCCGCCGGATGAAATCGAGCGCGGCAATTTCGCGTCGATGTCGGTTCGCGCCAAGGACGGCGATCCCGAACCGCCGGTTCGAGAGTTAACCCCGCAGCGTGGCGCTGTTGCGCCGGCGGAAATCATCGCGCGCAGTTTCAGCGCGTTCGAAACCCGAACGCGTCAGGCGACCAGCACCGCGCGCACGGATCGCATTGCCAGCGCATCGCCTCAGGACGGCGTTGCTCCGCGCGTAACGCCACGTCCGCAGGCCGTCACGCCTCAGCGCAATTCTGGCAGCCGCGAAGCGAAAACTGTTCTGGTCGATTTTGAATCCGCGCCGTTTCCCTACAACGGCAACATGCCGAATTCCGAGAAGCGTTTTCTGGATCGGGGCGAGGGCGCCAATCGCGGTCACACCAATTTCCGCGGGCGCGTGTTGAAAGCGTCCGAAGTCTTTAATGACCGCCGTGCGCTGCTGCACATCCCGCAAGGCTTCGATCCCAACAGACCGGGCGTGATCGTCGTGTTCTTCCACGGCCACGGCGCCAATCTGTCGGACGACGTGCGCGACCGCCAGCAGGTGCCGGAGCAGATTTCCGCCTCCGGCGTGAACGCCGTGATGGTCGCGCCGCAGTTTGCGGTGAACGCCGCCGATTCCAGCGCAGGCAAGTTCTGGGAGAAGGACGGCTTCAAACGCTTCATGGATGAGTCGGCCAAGCAATTCGCCAAACTGAGCGGCGATCCGCGTGCCGCGCGCGCATTCGCCAGGATGCCGATTGTCATCGTCGCCTATAGCGGCGGCTTCGGCCCGACGCTGTCCGTGCTCGATCGCGGCGGCATCAACCAGCGCATCCGGGGCATCGTGCTGCTCGATGCACTCTATGCCGGCATGGACAAATTCGCCGACTGGATCGCGGCCAACCGTTCGGCGTTTTTCGTGAGCTCCTACACCCCGCATACCCGCGGGCGAAACGTCGAGCTCGAGCGGCTGCTCGACGACAAGTCGATTTCTTACAGTGCCGAACTGAAACCGAACCGCATGCCGGGCAGCGTGACCTTCCTGCCGGCGGGCGATATTTCACACCGCGACTTCGTCAGCCATGCCTGGGCGGATTTCCCGATCAAGGACATTCTCGCAAGGCTTGACGATGTCGGCCAGAACGCCGCTAATTCTGCCGACGCCAACTCCCGGTTCTTCGTGGCGCGCCGCTGACGGCCGGGGCTCGCAAGAGACTTAAAGCAGGCCATGCACCGCGTTTTTGTCTACGGCACTTTGAAACGCGGCCTGCGAAATCATCATTTTCTGAAGAACGCACGCTTCGTCGGCGAAGCGCACACGCTTGCCGGATACTGCATGCTCGATGGCCGTTTCCCGGTGCTGCGCGACGTTGGCGATGGCGCAAAGCAAATCGCGGGCGAAGTGTACGACGTTGACGATGAAACTCTGAGCAGACTTGACGATCTGGAGAGCGTCGATAGCGGCATGTACCAGAGGACCAAAACCGGAATCGTGTTGTCCGGCGAAGATGTTTCTCAGGCTTTTATCTATATTGGCCGCAGCGAATATTGGGATAATAAGAAGCGGGCGCCATTCACGGACACCGATCAGCACGGGCGCTTGAATTGGGTCGCGCCGGACATGCGCGCGAAATGAAACGATAATGAATTATTCCGCTTCCGATCTCGACCGCATCGTCACGGACATCGCCGAGGAGATGAAGGAGCGCACGGATCGCGGCGAGGTCGCGTCCTACATTCCCGAATTGGCGCGCGTTCACAACAGCGCCTTCGGCCTCTATGTCATCGACGAGGCGGGGAATGTGGGGGCAGGGGGCGACTTCGACACGCCGTTCTCGATTCAGAGTATCTCGAAGGTTTTCACGCTGACGCTCGCGCTCGGAAAAGTCGGCGATCATCTGTGGCGGCGCGTCGGCCGCGAGCCATCCGGCAGTCCGTTCAATTCGATCGTGCAGCTCGAGCGCGAGCGCGGTATTCCGCGCAATCCTTTCATCAACGCGGGCGCCATCGCCGTCACCGATGTCATCCTCTCCGGCCATCAGCCGCGCGAGGCGCTGGGCGAAATTCTGCGCTTCATGCATTTTCTCGCCGACGATGAATCGATCAAGATCGACGAGAACGTCGCGTCATCGGAGCAGCAGACCGGATTTCGCAACGCGGCCCTTGCCAACTACATGAAGTCGTTCGGCGTGATCGACAATCCGGTCAATCTCGTTCTCGGCGTTTATTTCCATCAATGCGCGATTGCGATGTCGTGCCGCCAGCTTGCGATGGCGGGACGCTTTCTCGCGCATCACGGCGTCAATCCCTCGACCGGAATGCACGTTGTGCCTGCCGAGCGTGCGCGGCGCATCAACGCGGTGATGCTGACCTGCGGTCACTATGACGGCTCGGGCGAGTTTGCGTTCAGGGTCGGATTGCCGGGCAAGAGCGGCGTTGGGGGAGGTGTGCTGGCGATTGCGCCCGGCAAGGCCTCGATTGCCGCATGGTCGCCGGGACTGGACGCGGCGGGCAACTCGCATCTCGGCCGGGTCGCACTCGAAAAACTCTCGAAGCGGCTCGGCTGGTCGATCTTCGGCGGCTGACGCCGAAGCGTCAGTGGCGCGGAAATGTCGTCGGCACGATGGCCGTCTTCACGCGCTGCGAGTCGCGGATCGCTTCGTCGTGGTACCAGCTGTCATAGGCCGCTGCGGTGGCGACCTGCGAGTCGGACACCATCGCGGGATACTTGCGCGCGTTGACCGCGTCGCGTCCGCCGGCGGGAAACTGGTAGATCGTCGCCGATCCGCCGATCAAATTGGTATTCATTTCAGTATCTCCTATCGTCTCTCCTCGTAACCCGGCGTCAGAACTCCACTGATGCTGCGCCCGATTGGTTACGAAACTCGCTCGTTTGGCTGCGCCGATGAATCATCGACGTTTGAAAGACGATAACGTTCCTGCTTAGAGCCCATGCAGCGTGACTAAGAAAAAATCATCGGAGCACCAATATTTGTGCATTTTTTGTGCATGCATGCCTGAATGCTGTGAGGGTCCGTTCTCGCCGACGATTTGGAACCGTATTGCTGCTTTCCGCGCCGCCGCCGCTAAAGAGGGCAATTTCCTCGGAATTGAACGTTTTTTGACGCTGCGTGGACGTGAAAATCAGCATGGGGATACCGTTAAAATGGAGGCACTGAGCGGTTGGACGCCCTGCGGCCGTTTGGCATATTTAATGCTTCAGTAAGGGCTGGTCGTTGGTGGCCGGGTAGGCGCCGGGTGACCGCCAGACTTCTCGTTACTCACCTGACGCATCGTCAACTACAGAGAGATCGAAATGACAAAGTATAAGCTCGAGTATATTTGGCTCGATGGCTACACGCCGGTGCCGAGTTTGCGCGGCAAGACGCAACTGAAGGATTTCGCCAGCTTCCCGAAACTCGAAGAACTGCCGCTGTGGGGCTTCGACGGAAGCTCGACCAACCAGGCCGAAGGCCACAGCTCGGATTGCGTGCTGAAGCCGGTCGCGGTTTATCCTGACTCGGCGCGCGTCAACGGCGCACTTGTGATGTGCGAAGTCATGATGCCGGACGGCAAGACTCCGCATTCGTCGAACAAGCGCGCGACCATCCTCGATGACGCCGGCGCATGGTTCGGCTTCGAGCAGGAATACTTCTTCTACAAGGACGGCCGCCCGCTCGGCTTCCCGACTGAAGGCTATCCTGCTCCGCAGGGTCCGTATTACACCGGCGTCGGCTACAAGAATGTCGGCTCGGTCGCGCGTGAGATCGTCGAAGAGCATCTCAATCAGTGCCTCGCCGCCGGCATCAACCACGAAGGCATCAACGCCGAAGTCGCGAAGGGCCAGTGGGAATTCCAGATTTTCGGCAAGGGCTCCAAGCGCGCCGCTGACGAAATGTGGATGGCTCGCTACCTGATGCTGCGTCTCACGGAAAAGTACGGCATCGACATCGAATTCCACTGCAAGCCGCTCGGCGACACGGACTGGAACGGTTCGGGCATGCACGCCAACTTCTCGACCGAGTATATGCGCACGGTCGGCGGCAAGGAGTACTTCGAGGCGCTGATGAAGGCGTTCGACAAGAACCTGATGGACCACATCGGCGTTTACGGTCCGGACAACGACAAGCGCCTGACCGGCAAGCACGAGACCGCTCCGTGGAACAAGTTTTCCTACGGTGTGGCCGATCGCGGCGCGTCGATCCGCGTTCCGCACTCCTTCGTGAACAACGGCTACAAGGGCTATCTCGAAGATCGCCGTCCGAACTCGCAGGGCGACCCCTACCAGATCGCCTCGCAGATCCTGAAAACGATCTCCGAAGTGCCGACCGGCAAGAAGGCAGCGGCCTAAGCAAACGAAAAACGCGGTCTGGATTAAATCCAGGCCGCGTTTTGATTTCGGTCGCGCATCCAGACGTTCACGCGCGATAGTTTTTCCAAGCCATTTGATACCCCTTTTGGTTTGGATGCGGATCGAGGGGAAGGTCTGGCTTCCCCTCGATTCATTTTCTCAAATATCAAAATTGAATTGATCGCGCCGATGGCTCGCCGTTATGCGCCGCCCATGCGCACGGGCCGTTTCCGCTCGTGGAACCAGACGCGGTACTTGTCCATCTTGGCGCGCTGCGCGGCCGGTGCGTATTTCTTGCAGGTCGATGCTTCATCGCTCTTTGGCGCAGCACCCCAGCGCAATTCAACGCAGTCGTTGACATTATACGCCATCTCCAGAAGCGGGGCGCGATCGACGACATCCTTTACGGCCAAAGCCCATGACGAGCCGTCGCTGCGCAGATACGAAAATTTGCGCGAGGCCAGTTCGGACGCGAGCATGCGATCCATTTCGGCTTTGACGTCCGCAGCACTCTTGTCCTTCGGCATCGCGTAGCGTTCGGGCTTGCGCGCCACGCGATCGGGAAATCCGCGCACCACGTCGATGGCGATCAGCAAACGCAGATCACGCGATGGTGTTGCAAAATCCTCCCACGCGCCGGTGGTTTCGAAAATCGCCGGACCTTCCGGCATCGACGCTTCGCCCTTGCCGCTGTTAAGATATTTGCGGCCGTTTTCGACCGACGTGACGCGCGCTTTCACCTGCTCGTCGAGCGCGATGATGGCTTCCTTCAAGGCGCGGAACGGATCGAGCGGGGCGGGGGACTGCACGTCGTCCATGCGGTCGTAGAAATCGTCGATGCTCATCTTCGACTGTTCGAGCGAGAAATCGCCGTATTCAGGGTCGCGCGTAATCTCGGCGTTGGTCATCCGCCGCAGCCCGCCGTCCTTCGTTCGCACGATGGGACGGAAATGCTTGAAGCCGGCACCGCCGAACGCAGCGTCCTGCGTGAACAGGAAATTGCCGCGCCAGAACCGCTTGATCGCAACGGTGCCGTCGGGTTGTGCGTCCGCTGCGAGGAAAACGCCTGCGGAATCGCCGGTCTGCGCCACGCGGCGCGTCAGCATCAGCAAGTGCCCGAACGGATCGGCGTACATCGTGCCGGGACGCAACGCTTCCTGCGTCAGCGCGATCGGATAGTAATCGGTGTTGTCGTCGGTGGCAGCCGTGCGCCCTGAGCCGGAATGCACAGAGTCGCCAATCACGGGAATATATTGCGCGAAGGCCGGGAAGAGTCCGGTGCGCTTCGGCGTTACCGGAGCAGGCGGCGGAGGCGGTGCTGCGGCGCGGCTGGAGCTGAACGGATTCAGCGAACCCGGCTGCGGCGGCGTGTCGCTCGCTTCCTGTTTTTCCGGCGGCAGCGGGCGCGGCGGTTCGAGGTTCTGGATGTTGAACCATTGCGGACATTTCGGCGCGCTAGTCGCGGTGCCGCGCGTGCATTTCGAATAACCGAACGGCAAGCCCATCTTGAAGGCGAAATAGGCGCGCAGGAAATACGGCATGTCCGCGCAGTCGGGCTTGAAGACCTGTTTCATCTCGTCTTCGCCGAGGCCGAGATAGTTGAACAGCATGTTGCGCGACTTATCGCGCAGCACTTCGTGCAGCGCCTTCCATGACGGCAGATCGTCGAGCGGGGAGTCGAACAGCTTTTCGATCCAGGCGGAATATAGATTTTCAGTCGCGCGATTCCAGTTGCCGCGCAGCGGCCAGACGCTGCCTGCGGTCTGCGTCGGCTTCGGCGGCTCGTCGCCGCGCACGGCGATCTCGCGCGTGAACGAGGTGCATTCGGCTGGCGCATTGTCGCGGACAAGCCGCGCGCGCCACGTTCCCGCAACGGGTGTGGCGACCTCGGCGATCCAGAAATAGGGCGGGCCGCCACGGCGCTCGCGCGACTTGTTCGCCACGCTGCCGTCGGGCGCGATCAGCGAGAGTTCGCCTTCGATCGGTTTGTCGGCGGCGAAAATGACGCGCAGCGGCGCGCCTTTCCACGGCGCGACCGGCACGGGCAAGATCGCCAGTTCAGCGGCGTCCTGGCAACCGATGACGGGACTTTGCGCGAATGCGCTTCCCGCCGGCAGCGCAAGCAATGCGCCTGCGGCCGCGAGCAGTCCGGCGAAGGTGAGGATGCGCAGGCGCATCAATCGAGTCTCCTTGAAGCTCGACAGCCAAAACAGCACTCAATCCTGAATAAGGAAATAGGCCATTTGAAGAAAATGGCGATCCCATCAGGATTCGAACCTGAAACCCCCAGAGTAGAAATCTGGTGCTCTATCCAGTTGAGCTATGGGACCGTGGCGGCTGTCATATCATCCCAAAGATGAAAAAACCCCGGCCCTGCGGTGGAATTTCGACAGGTGTTTTGAACCAGCGGGGACCGGCGCCCGACACAGCCGAGACGGCTGCCGTTGTCTTTGCCCGCCCGCGACGTAAACTTGCGGCATTGCAGAAGGCGGAGCCGGTTACCGGCCCATTGCCGGCGGAATGAATTTTACGGGTTAGCGCCACGGCCATGAGTCGGTCACGATTCGCGCATTGTCTGGTTCCAAGGCGGCGTCCGTTCGCCTGGCAGGGAGTTTCCAAAATGATCGGTTTGGTTCGCGCATTGTCGTTTGGCGCAGCGTTGGTGCTTGCCTTGAGTTCGGCGCAGGCCGCCGACAAGGCATTCAAGCGGGATGAGCTTGCGGACTCGGCGATCCGGCTCGAGGCGCAGATCAAGACCGAGGCCGGGGTGATTTCAAAGTCGCCGTCCGCGCTCAAGGCCGACATCGACGCCGCGTTCAAGAAAAGCGATCTGCGCGGCGCGCTGACGCTTCTCGGACAGACCGCTGCCGTCGCGCCGGAAGACAGCGGCAACTGGCTGCGTCTGGCGCGAACGATTTTGCAAATCCGCGCAGTCGACAATCGCGAACAGACTTTTTTCAACGAGCGCGCATCGACCGCCGCCTACATCGCCTATCAGCGCGCGGCCAATCCGGGCGAGGAAGCGGACGCTCTTGCCGTGCTGGGCAGGGCGCTGGCCGAGCGAAAACTCTGGCGACCGGCGCTCGATGCATATCGATTGTCACTGGATCAGCGCGAGGTCGCAGACATCCGCGCGCAATATGAGAAGCTGCGCGACGATCACGGCTTCAAGCTCGTCGATTACAGCGTGGATTCGGATTCCGCTTCGCCGCGCGCGTGCTTCCAGTTTTCGGAAGACCTTGCCAAGCGCGCCGATTTCGCGCCGTTCGTGGCGCTCGCCGGTACCGACAAGCCGGCTTTGACGTCCGAAGACAAGCAGCTTTGCGTCGAAGGCCTCAAGCACGGCGAGCGTTACTCGATCAATCTGCGCGCCGGCATTCCATCGACCGTGAAGGAGACGCTGCCGAAGTCGGCGGAGTTCAACATCTATGTCCGCGACCGCAAGCCGTTCGTGCGCTTCACCGGGCGTGCCTATGTGCTGCCGCGCACCGGGCAGAAGGGCATTCCGCTCGTCAGCGTCAACACGCCGTCGGTTGCGGTGAATGTGTTTCGCATCGGCGACCGCAACCTCATCAACTCGGTGGTTGACGGCGACTTCCAGCGCAGCCTCGAAAGTTACGAGCTGAGTTCGCTCGGCGACGAGAAGGGCGTGAAGGTCTGGACCGGCGAGATCGCCACCGAAAACAAACTGAATGCCGATGTCGTCACCGCATTCCCGGTCGATCAGGCGGTTGGCGAATTGCAGCCGGGCGTTTACGTGATGACGGCCGCGCCGAAAGGTCCGGGATCGTCATCGAACAATGATGACGACTATTCGGGCACGCTGGCGACGCAATGGTTCGTGGTCTCCGACCTCGGTCTCACGGCTTACTCAGGCAATGACGGCATCCACGTCTTCATCAATTCGCTGGCGACGACGGCGCCGACGTATGGTGCGGAAGTGCGGCTGGTCGCGCGCAACAACGAAATTCTCGCCACCAGGAAAACCGACAGCGCGGGACACATCCTGTTCGAGGCGGGGTTGGCGCGCGGCGAGGGCGGCCTGTCGCCCGCGCTGCTCACTGCCAGCGGCGACAAGGGCGACTACACATTCCTCAGCCTGAAATCCAACGCCTTCGATCTCAGCGACCGGGGCGTGTCGGGCCGTGCGGTCCCGGCCGGGCCCGATGCCTTCGTCTATGCCGAGCGCGGCGTCTACCGCTCCGGCGAGACGGCGTACCTGACCGCGCTGCTGCGGGACGGGAAGGGCAACGCCGCCCTCGGTGCGCCGCTGACGCTGGTGATCGAGCGGCCCGACGGGGTCGAATTCCGCCGCAACACCGTTCCGGATCAGGGGGCGGGCGGCCACAGTCTGACGCTGCCGCTGAATTCGGCGGTCCCGACCGGCACCTGGCGGGTGCGGGCGTTCACCGATCCGAAGGCGCCTTCGGTCGGCGAGACGACCTTCATGGTCGAGGATTATGTCCCGGACCGTATCGAATTCTCTTTAAGTTCCAAAGAGAAGCAAATATCTCCTGAAGTTCCAGCAGAACTTGAAGTGGACGGTCATTTTCTTTACGGCGCTCCGGCCTCCGGGCTGGCGCTGGAGGGCGATTTGCTGGTCGCCCCCGCTCAGGATCGCCCCGGCTATGCCGGCTACAAGTTCGGCGTCGCCGACGAGGAAACCTCCAGCAACGAGCGCACGCCGCTGGAAAACCTCCCCGAGGCCGACGCCAACGGCAGGGCGACCATCAAGGTCAGCCTCGCCAAGCCGCCGTCATCTTCCCGTCCGCAGGAAGCGCAGATTTTCGTCCGCATGGTCGAAACCGGCGGCCGCGCCGTCGAACGCAAGCTGACGCTGCCGGTCGCGCCCAACGCCAACATGATTGGCGTGAAGCCGCTGTTCGCCAACAAGAACGTCGCTGAGGGCGATCCCGCCAATTTCGACGTGGTGTTCGTTTCGCCCGACGGCAAATCGCTGGCGCGCAGCGGGTTGCGTTACGAACTGATGAAGATCGAGTCGCGCTATCAATGGTATCGCCAGGGCTCGTCATGGGATTACGAGCCGGTCAAATCCACCAAGCGCGTGGCCGATGGCGACGTGACCATTGCGGCCGATAGACCGGCACGCATCGCGACCAATCCGCAGCCGGGCCGCTACCGGCTCGATGTGAAGTCTGCGGATGTGGATGGGCCGATCACCTCGGTGCAGTTCGATGTCGGCTGGTATTCCGACGGCAGCGCCGACACGCCGGACCTGCTCGAAACCTCGATCGACAAGCCGGAGTACAAATCCGGCGACACGATGGTCGTCTCCGTTAACGCGCGCTCCGCCGGCAAGCTCACGATCAATGTGCTCGGCGACCGCCTGCTGACGACGCAAACCTCCGACATCAAGGAAGGCCAGAACAAGGTCAGCATTAGCGTCGGCAAGGACTGGGGCACGGGTGCCTACGTCGTTGCAACGTTGCGCCGTCCGCTCGATGCAGCCGCCCAGCGCATGCCGGGACGCTCCATCGGGTTGAAATGGTTCGGCATCGACAAATCCGAACGCACGCTGAAAGTCAGCCTGACACCGCCGGCGCTGATCCGTCCGAACTCGACGCTCAAGCTGCCGGTGAAGGTCGAAGGCGCGGGCCGTGGCGAAGACGTGAAGATCGTTTTGGCGGCCGTCGATGTCGGCATTCTCAATCTGACCAATTACAAGCCGCCGGCGCCGGATGCTTATTATCTCGGTCAGCGCGCGATGACATCCGAGATCCGCGATCTCTACGGACAGCTGATCGACGGCATGCAGGGCACACGCGGCCAAATTCGCACCGGCGGCGACGGCGCAGGCGCGGAGCTGCAAGGCAGCCCGCCGACGCAGAAACCGCTCGCGCTCTATTCCGGCATCGTCACCGTCGGATCGAACGGCACGGCGGAAGTGTCGTTCGACATTCCGGAATTTGCAGGCACCGCGCGCGTGATGGCGGTGGCGTGGAGCGCCACGAAAGTCGGCCGCGCAAATACGGATGTAACCATCCGCGATCCTGTCGTGCTCACGGCAACGCTGCCGCGCTTTCTGCTGACGGGAGATCGCGGCACGATGAATCTCGATCTCGACAACGTCGAGGGTGCAGCCGGCGACTACGTCATCAGCGTCAAGACATCGGGCCCGGTGTCGCTGTCGGGTAATCCGGCAACGACCATGAGACTGGCCTCGAAGCAACGCAGCACCGTCGCGCTGTCCATCGACGCGCCGGGCGCAGCAGGCCAGGCCAATCTCGATGTCGATATTAAAGGGCCGAACGGGCTGACACTCGCGCGGCACTATGCGCTCGATGTGAAACCCGCGACGCAAATTCTCGCGCGGCGTTCGGTGCGGACGCTGGCGAAAGGTGAGAGTCTGACGCTGACCAACGACATGTTCGCCGATCTCGTGCCGGGCACGGGCGGGGTGCAATTGTCGGTCAGTCTGTCGACTGCGCTCGATGCGGCGACAATTCTCAAGGCGCTCGATCGGTATCCGTTCGGCTGCTCCGAACAGATCACGAGCCGCGCGATGCCGCTGCTCTATGTGAATGACTTGGCGGTCGAGAACCATCTGGCGATGGATACCGCCGTCGATCAGCGCATCAAGGACGCCATCGACAGGCTGCTGGCGCGTCAGGGATCGAACGGCTCGTTCGGCCTGTGGTCGGCGGGCGGCGACGATCCGTGGCTCGACGCCTATGTGACGGACTTCCTGACTCGCGCGCGTGAGAAGGGCTTCGTTGTGCCGGACGTGCTGTTCAAGACCGCGCTGGATCGCATTCGCAACTCGGTCGTGAACGCCGATGAACCGGAGAAGGACGGCGGACGCGATCTCGCCTACGGCCTTTATGTTCTGGCCAAGAACGGCGCGGCTCCGATCGGCGACATGCGTTATCTCGCCGACACAAAACTAGCCAACATCGCAACGCCGATTGCGAAGGCGCAGTTGGCGGCGGCGCTGGCGCTGGTTGGCGACCGCACCCGTGCCGAGCGCGTCTACGCCAACGCCGTCGATAGTCTGCAACCGAAGCCCGTACTGGAATTCGGCCGAAGCGATTACGGCTCGTCGCTGCGCGATGCTGCGGCGCTCGTCTCGCTCGCAAGCGAAGGCAGCGCGCCGAAAGCAACGCTGTCCCTTGCTGTCCAGCGCGTCGAAGCGGCGCGTGGTCTGACGCCTTACACATCGACGCAGGAAAACGCGTGGCTGGTGCTCGCCTCGCGCGCGATGGCGAAGGAAGCGAACGCCGTCTCGCTGACGGTCGATGGCGCGCCGGTGACGAAGGCGCTCTACCGCAGCTATCGCAGCGCGGACATGGCGACGAAACCTGTGAAGATCACCAACACGGGCGACACGCCGGTGCAGGCGGTGGTGTCCGTGACTGGCGCGCCGGTCACGCCGGAGCCTGCGGCGTCGAACGGCTTCAAGATCGAGCGAAATTACTTCACGCTCGACGGCAAGCCCGCCGATCCGTCGAAGGCGAAACAGAACGACCGCTTCGCGGTGGTGCTGAAGATTACCGAGCCGAAACCGGAATACGGTCACGTCATGGTCGTCGATTATCTGCCCGCGGGGCTTGAGATCGACAATCCGAAACTGGTGTCGTCCGGCGACAGCGGCACACTCGACTGGATCGAGGACGGCGAGGATCCGGAGAACACCGAATTCCGCGATGATCGTTTCAGCGCCTCCATCGAGCGCGCAAGCGACGACAGTCCGGTGTTCACGGTGGCCTATATCGTGCGCGCGGTGTCGCCCGGCAAATACGTGCTGCCGCAGGCTTACGTCGAGGACATGTACAATCCGTCACGTTACGGCCGCACCAATACCGGAACGGTCGAGGTGCGTTCGGCGAAATGAGCGGGATCGACGATAAATCGCCTCCGTCATTGCGAGGAGCGAAGCGACGAAGCAATCCATCTTTTTGGATTGCCTGGTTGAATGGATTGCTTCGCTTCGCTCGCAATGACGGAGCGAAAGGCAAACATCGCAGGCTGGTGAGAGCAACGATTGTTGCCGCATCCGCCGTCGTGACGTGCGCCGCCGCCGCAACGATCTGGATCGCTTCGCTTCCGCCATTACCGCTCGAACAGGCGCGGCAAACGTCCACTGTCGTCGTGGACCGCAACGGCAAATTGCTACGTGCCTTCGCGATGCCGGACGGACGCTGGCGATTGCCGGTGAACGCTGTCGCCGATGTCGATCCCGACTATGTCAAGCTGCTGCTTGCCTATGAAGACCGCCGCTTTCGCTCGCATCCCGGCGTCGATCCGTTTGCGCTGGTGCGTGCTGCGTTTCAGATCGCGACACGCGGACATATCGTTTCCGGCGGCTCGACCATCACGATGCAGGTCGCGCGATTGATGGAGCCGCGTCAGGAACGCTCGGTGTCGGCGAAGCTGCGACAGATGGTTCGCGCGATCCAGATCGAGCGGCAACTGACGAAGGGCGAAATCCTCGGTCTCTACCTGACGCTCGCGCCGTTCGGCGGCAATCTCGAAGGCGTGCGCTCGGCCTCGTTCGCCTATTTCGGCAAGGATGCGAAGCGGCTGTCGCTGGCGGAAAGCGCGTTGCTGGTCGCGTTGCCGCAATCGCCGGAGACGCGGCGGCTGGATCGCTTCCCCGACACGGCACTTGCCGCGCGCGACCGCGTGCTGACGCGCATGATTGCGAACGGAAGCGTGTCGCAGGATGACGTCGATCACGCGAAGCTCGAGCAGGTGGCGCGCGTGCGCAAGGCGATGCCACTGCTCGCGCCGCATGCAACCGATCAGGCGGTCGCCGCATTGAAAGGCACGTCGGCCATCAGGCTGACGCTCGATGCGACGATCCAGAAAAATCTCGAAGCACTGGCGCGCGACCGGCTTGCTGGCTTCGGCGCGAATGTCTCGATTGCAATTCTCGCCGTCGACAACGCGACCGGCGACGTGCTCGGCCATGTCGGCTCGCCGGATTATTTCGATGCCAAGCGTGCGGGGCAGGTCGATCTGACGCGTGCGGTACGTTCGCCGGGATCGACTCTCAAGCCTTTCATTTACGGTCTCGCCTTTGAGGACGGCTTCGTTCATCCCGAAAGCCTGATCGAAGACCGGCCCATTCGATACGGCTCCTACGCGCCGGAAAATTTCGACATGACGTTTCAGGGCACGGTCGGCGTGCGGCGCGCGCTGCAAATGTCGCTGAACGTGCCGGCGATTGCATTGCTGGATCGCGTCGGATCGAGTCGTCTGGCCGCACGCATCCGTCAGGCGGGAGCGAATCTGGTTTTGCCCAAGGATGAAGTGCCCGGCCTTGCAATGGGACTGGGCGGCGTCGGAATTTCACTCAGCGATCTCGTGCGGCTCTATTGCGGACTGGCGCGGCTTGGAGAGGCGACGCCGCTGCGCGAGATCGTGCGTGACGATGCAGATCAGGACGCGCGGCGTCTGATGGACGCGTCCGCCGCCTGGCAGGTCGGCAACATCCTGATTGGCACTCCGCCGCCGGACAACGCGCCGATGGGCCGGATCGCGTTCAAGACCGGCACGAGCTACGGCTATCGCGACGCGTGGTCAGTCGGTTTTGACGGACGCATGACAATCGGCGTGTGGGTCGGCCGTCCTGACGGCGCGCCGGTTCCGGGCCTCGCCGGACGAACGGCGGCGGCACCCATTCTGTTCGATGCCTTCGCGCGCACCGGCAAGCAGCCGGCGGCTCTCCCCAAAGCGCCGAAAGGCACGCTGGTCGCAACCAACGCCAGGTTGCCTTTGCCGCTGAAGCGTTTCCGGCCTGCGGGTGACTTCGTGCGAACGGGCAGCGAGCAGACGCTGCGGATCCAGTTTCCGCTGAACGGATCGCGCATCGACACCTCCGGCGCGGGCGAGGCGAATGCGACGGCGCTTCCGGTGAAGGTCGCGGGCGGGGTGCTTCCGATGACCGTGATGGTCAACGGCGTCTCGCAGGGCGACATCGGCAGCCGGCGCCAGAAGCTGGTCGATCCGCCCGGTCCCGGATTCGCCCGCGTCACCGTGATGGACGCGGCAGGCGCGGTCGATACCGTTGTCGTGAGAATCCAGTAGATTTAGCCCAAGCGGTTGTCCGAAAAGCTGTTTCGGCGTATGCGGAGCCCATGGCCGATATTTATCCACGTCCGAGATTTGGCGCGCCGCGCGAGCCTGTGGTCCCGAAAAATCCGGGCAGCGGACTGGTGCGCGTTCTGGATTTCGCCGCAGCCAGTCACGCGCGCGCAGTCAGCCTGCTGGTGCTGTGCGGTTTCCTGTTTTTCCTGCCGGGCTTTTTCAACATTCCGCCGGTCGATCGCGACGAAGCGCGCTTCGCGCAGGCGACCAAACAGATGGTCGAAGCCAGGGATTTCGTCGACATCCGTTTTCAGGACGAGGTTCGCTACAAGAAGCCGGTCGGCATTTACTGGTTGCAGGCGGCAACGGTCGAAACGGCATCGGCTCTTGGGCTGCCGCGCGCGCAGGTCCGCATCTGGCTCTATCGCGTGCCGTCGCTCGCCGGTGCCATCGGCGCGGTGCTGCTGACATACTGGGCGGCGCTGGGATTCGTCACACGGCGCGGCGCCATTCTTGCGGGCGCGATCATGTGCAGTTCGATTTTGCTCGGCGTCGAAGCGCGGCTGGCGAAAACCGACGCGATGCTCTTGCTCACGACCACCGCCGTGATGGGTTCGATGGCGCGGGTCTATCTGCAATGGCAGCGCGGCGACAATGTTGCGCATCCGCCGTGGACGCTGCCTGCGATTTTCTGGACGGCGATCGCCGGCGGCATTCTTCTTAAAGGTCCGCTGATCCTGATGTTCGTCGCACTGACGGTCGTCACGCTCGCAATTCTCGATCGCTCCGCCGGTTGGCTGTGGCGTCTGCGTCCGGTCTGGGGCCTGATGTGGACGCTTGTTCTGGTGCTGCCGTGGTTCGTCGCGATCTTCCTCAAATCCGGCGAGAGCTTCTTTGCCAATTCGCTCGGCAACGACATGCTGAGCAAGATCGCAAGCCCGATGGAATCGCACGGCGCGCCGCCGGGACTTTATTTCGTCCTGTTCTGGGTGACGTTCTGGCCGGGGTCTGCATTGGCGGGAATGGCGACACCTGCGGTGTGGCGCGCGCGGCGCGAGCCCGGCGCGCAGTTTCTGCTCGCCTGGGTCGTGCCGTCGTGGATCATCTTTGAACTCGTCATCACCAAGCTGCCGCATTACGTGCTGCCGCTTTATCCCGCCATCGCCATTCTGATCGTCGGCGCGCTTGAGCGTCGCGTGCTGTCGCATACGCCGTGGATCGTGCGCGGTTCGGCCTGGTGGTTCGTGATGCCTTTCATCGCGTCGATTGGCGCGGTGATCGGCGCGATTGTGCTTTTGCGCCAGCCGCAATTTCTCGCCTGGCCGTTCGCGGCGGGTGCGATGATCCTCGGCCTGTTCGCGTGGTGGATGTATGACGATCATCGCGCGGAGCGGTCGCTGCTCAATGGCATCGGCGCGTCATGGTTTCTGGCGGTCTGCATCTATGGCGTGGTGATGCCGTCGCTGGCGCCGCTGTTTCCGAGCGTGCAGATCGCGCGCGCGTTGCGCAGCGTCGAATGCGTCGGCCCTACCGCAGCGGCTGCGGGATTCCAGGAACCCAGTCTGGTGTTTATGGTCGGCACCTCGACGCTCCTGACGAACGGATCGGGCGCCGCCGATTTTCTGTTGCAGGGAAGCTGCCGCTTCGCGCTGATCGAGGCGCGTGACGAACGCGCATTCGCGCAACGCGCCGAAGCCATCGGACTTCGCTATGCCGTCGGCGACCGCATCGAGGGCTATAATATCTCGCAGGGCCGCGCGATTTCGGTGGCCGTGTTCCGCTCCGAAGGGACGGAATAGTGCTGGCCTATCTGCGGCGCGCCGGCGCTGTTATATCCCAGTCGCTGTTGCGTCTCGTGCGCGCGCCGTCGCATTCGCGCCGCGCACAGGCACGACGGAGCATGGCGCGGCGCTGGCTGCTTCTGTTCATCATCGCGGCCGCAGTGATCGTTACCTCGATGCTCGCGCTCGATGTACCCGCGATCCGGCTGATGCCCGAACGCGGAAGCGCCTCGCTCTGGCCGGTGCGGATTTTTACAGAGTTCGCAAAGACCGAATATGTGCTTGCGGTTCTCGCCGCCGCGCTGATCGGGCTTGTTGTCGCGCTGCCGCTGCTGCCGCCATCGAAGCATGCCCGCGCATCGCTGCTCGGCATCCAGCTTCAGTACATTTTTTTCTCCGTATTGGTTGCAAGAATTCTCGGAGAGATTCTGAAAGTCGTCGTCGGGCGCGGCCGCCCCTTCGTCGGCGGCGACGCCAACGCCTACAACTTCTCGCCGTTCGCGCGCAGCGAAGCGTTCTACAGCTTCCCGTCCGGCCATGCTCTCACGGCATTCGCGATGGCGTTTGCAATTTCGTCCCTATGGCCGCGCCTCAACATCGCGATGTGGATTTTCGCGGTGCTGATTTGTGTCAGCCGCGTCGTGCTGTTGGCGCATCATCCGAGCGATGTGGTGGCCGGCGCGCTGGTCGGCGTGATTGGCGCGATGTTCGTGCGGTACTGGTTCGCCGCACGCCGTCTGGGTTTCACGATTCTGGCCGACGGCACCGTCGTTTCCTTTCATGGTTCGCTCGGGGATGCCTTGAAAGGGGTTGCCCGCCGGGCATCCGCCACCTAAGAAGCGGTCGCCGGGCAGGCCAATGGGCCGCCTCTTGTGCGGTTCTTTTATAAAGACATGACAAACCCAGCCTCATCTCCCGTTGCGGTCTCGATCGTTGTTCCGGTGCGCAACGAGGAGAACAACATCTCGCCGCTGATTGCCGAGATTGCGTCGGCGCTGGATGGGCGCTGGGATCATGAGATCGTCTATGTCAACGACGGCTCGACCGACGGCACGGCGGATCGGCTTGCGGACGAGATGCGCGCGCGCAAAAATCTGCGGCAGCTCAGGCATGAAAAGTCGTCGGGCCAGTCGGCAGCGGTACGCAGCGGCGTGCGTGCCGCGCGGGGCGGCATCGTCGCGACGCTCGACGGCGACGGCCAGAACAATCCGGCGTTTTTGCCCGATCTGATTTCGGCCATCGAGCAGGGCGGCGAGCGCGTCGGCCTTGCCGCCGGTCAGCGCGTCGGACGCAAGGACACCGGCTTCAAGAGATTCCAGTCGCGCACCGCAAATCGCATTCGCAACATGATCCTGCATGACGGCACGCGCGACACCGGCTGCGGCCTCAAGGCATTTCGCCGCGACGTGTTTCTGTCGATGCCGTATTTCGACGGACTGCATCGTTTTCTTCCCGCGCTCGTGCGGCGCGAAGGATTCGACATCGCCTATGTCGATGTGATCGACCGTCCGCGTCATTCAGGTGTTTCCAATTACGGCTTCTTCGACCGGCTGTGGATCGGGATCATGGATCTCGCAGGGGTCTGGTGGCTGATCCGGCGCAAGAAGCCGACGCCCGTAGCAACCGAGGTGAAGTGATGCTGATTCAGTTCGGCCACATGATGAGCGACTATCTCTATGACGTGTTCGTGGCGAAGTTCGATTTCTGGCTCGCGTTCGGTCTCGTCGCGCAATTGCTGTTTACCGCGCGCTTTCTGGTGCAATGGATTTCAAGCGAGCGCGCCGGCAACAGCGTGGTGCCGATGGCGTTCTGGTTCTTTTCAATGGGCGGTGGATTGATGACACTGATCTACGGCATCGCCAAGCGCGAGCCGGTCATCATTCTGGGGCAGGGCCTCGCCACGCTCATCTACATTCGCAACATCATGCTGATCGTGAAAAATCGCGGGTCGGGATCGAAAAGCGTCGGCTAAATTCAGCTTGCGGCTTTCAGCGCGGCAAACCCGCCTTCGAGATCGGCTTTCAGATCGTCGAGGCTTTCAAGCCCGATGTGGAATCGCAACGCCGGTCCACCCGGATTCCATGTCGTCGCCGTGCGATAAGACGAGCAGTCGAACGGAATGACGAGGCTCTCGAAGCCGCCCCACGAATATCCCATGCCGAACAGTTTCAGCGCGTCGAGCATCGCATCGGCCGCTTTCGCCGAAACCGGTTTGAGCACGATGCTGAACAGTCCCGTCGCGCCGGTGAAGTCGCGTTTCCAGATCGTGTGACCCGGATCGCTTTCGAGCGCGGGATGAATCACGCGCAGCACTTCCGGCCGATTGGCAAACCAGTATGCCATCTCAAGTCCGGCGCGATGATGATGCGCGAGCCGGACCGACAAGGTCCGCAAGCCACGCAGCGCGAGAAACACGTCGTCAGGCCCCGCGCAGACGCCGAGCAAGCGGATGGCTTCTGCAATCAGCGGCCAGGTCTTGGCGTTGGCGGAAATCGTTCCGAACATGATGTCGGAATGACCGCCGATATATTTCGTCGCGGCCTGAATGCTGATGTCGACGCCCTGATCGAGCGAGCGGTGATAGAGCGGCGTCGCCCACGTGTTGTCGTCGATGACGAGCGCGCCCTTGCGATGCGCGACGTCTGCGATTGCGGGAATGTCCGGCATCTCGAAAGATTGCGAGCCGGGCGCCTCGACGACGACGGCGCGCGTGTTCGGCTTGATAAGTTTCTCGATGCCCGCGCCAATCAGGGGATCGAAATAGGTCGTCTCCACGCCGTAACGCTTCAGCACGCTGTCGCAGAAATTCCGTGTCGGGCGATACGCGCTGTCGATCACGAGCAGATGATCGCCTGCCTTCAAGACGGCAAGCAGCGTTGTGGAGATCGCCGACACGCCGGAGGGCGCAATGCCGACGCCAGCACAGTTCGGACCTTCGAGCGCCATCAGGGCTTCCTGAAGCGCCTTCGTCGTCGGCGTTCCGTGGCGGCCATACTGGAACTCGCCGCGATGCGCATGCAGATCGTCCGCGGTCGGATAGAGCACCGTCGATCCGCGCACGATGGGCGGATTGATGAATCCCTTTTGCGCTGAAGTGTCGCGCCCCGATGTGACGAGTTCGGTCTGAGGCGTCAGCGGCCCATGATCTTTTGATGAACTCATGCGTTTGTCTTGATGCGGTCCAATATCCAGCGGTTGAGTTGCAGTAAGCTGACGGTATCCGCGAAGGTCAACCCCTTGACCCGCTGCGAGGTCCGTTCTGTTATGCAAACCAGATATTTAGCAGAAATCTTCGGTTCGGACCGTTTGAAAGGCGTTCGCATGAAACGGGTCTTTTTCACTTTTGTCGTCGCAGCCTTCGCTACGCAGGCTGCATTTGCCCAAAATCAGGACAAGCCGAAGGAGCGCAGCACGCTCCAAAACGTTAAGGACCGCGGCACGCTGTCCTGTGGCGTCAGTCAGGGCCTGCCGGGTTTCTCGTCGCCCGACGACAAGGGCAACTGGACCGGTCTCGATGTCGATCTTTGCCGCGCGATTTCGGCCGCGATTTTCGACGACCCGTCGAAGGTGAAATTTGTGCCGCTGTCGGCGAAGGATCGCTTCACTGCGCTCCAGTCCGGCGAGATCGATGTGCTGTCGCGCAACTCGACATGGACGCTGTCGCGCGACACCTCGCTCGGCCTGAACTATACGGGCGTCAACTATTACGACGGGCAGGGCTTCCTCGTGCGGAAATCGCTCAAGGTCAATTCGGCGCTTGAACTCAACAGCGCCTCGATCTGCGTGCAGCAGGGCACCACCAATGAGCAGAATGTTGCCGACTATTTCAAAGGCAACAACATGAAGTATGAGGTGATCGCGTTCGGCACGGCCGACGAAACCGTAAAGGCTTACGAGTCGGGACGCTGCGATGTGTTCACATCGGACGTGTCGCAGCTTTATGCCGAGCGCCTCAAGCTCGCGGCGCCCGACGACCATGCTGTGCTGCCGGAAGTGATCTCGAAGGAGCCGCTCGGCCCGGTCGTGCGGCACGGCGACGATCAGTGGTTCGATATTGTGAAGTGGACGCTGTTTGCGATGATTAATGCCGAAGAGCTTGCGATCACGCAGAAGAATGTCGACGAGATGTCGCAGTCGCCGAAGCCGGAATTGAAGCGCATGTTCGGCAGCGACGGTAATCTCGGCGAGCAGCTCGGCCTCACCAAGGATTGGGTGAAGCGCATCATTAAGGCCGTCGGCAATTACGGCGAGTCGTTCGACCGCAATGTCGGCGCGGGATCGAAGCTCGGAATTGCGCGGGGATTGAACAAGCTCTGGAATCAGGGCGGCATTCAATACGCGCCGCCGATCCGTTAAGCGCGTGGACGCCGCCGCGCGCAAACCCCCGCTGCGGCCCCTCGCGCGGCTGCGGCGCGCGCTCGGCGGACAGGCCGGCTGGAGCGGTGTCCTCGTTCAGATCGCGCTCGTCGTTCTGCTCGTCGGTATCGGCTATGAAATCTTCGCCAACGCGCGCGCGAACTTGCAGGCGCAGCGCATCGCGTCCGGCTTCGGCTTTCTCTCCAACACCGCAGGCTTCGCCGTCAGCCAGTCGCTGATTGCATATTCCGAAAGCGACAGTTACCTGCGTGTGTTCCTCGTCGGCCTGCTGAACACGCTGGTCGTGTCCGTCATTGGAATTGTCTTTGCGAGCATCATCGGGCTTGCGGTCGCGCTGGGACGGTTGTCGCCGAACTGGCTTTTGTCGAAACTCTCGACCGGCTATGTCGAACTGATCCGCAATCTGCCGCTGCTGTTCCAGATACTGTTCTGGTATCTCGCCGTGCTCGCGACCCTGCCGGGCCCGCGCCAGGGCATTTCGATCTTCAACGCTGTGTTCATAAGCAACCGCGGCTTCGTCATGCCGAAGCCGATCCCGCAGGGCAGTTTCGGCGTGTTTGTCGTGGCGATTGCGATCGCCGTCGCGGCGTCGCTGTGCATGCTTGCTTACGCGCGGCATCGGCTGTTCAAGCACGGCGAGAATCTGGCGATCTGGCCTTACGTCACAGGGTTGCTCATCGGCCTGCCGCTCGCGGTTGCGATTCTGTTCGGCACGCCGTTCACATTCGAGATGCCGGAACTGAAAGGCTTCAACTTCTCCGGCGGCTCGCGCATCGTGCCCGAATTCGTTGCGCTGCTGCTTGCGCTGTCCACCTACACGGGCGCGTTCATTGCTGAAATCGTCCGCGCCGGAATTCAGGCGATCCCGAAAGGACAGATGGAAGCGGGCGCGTCGCTCGGCCTCACGCGCGGCGAAGTGCTGCGGCTTGTCATCATTCCGCAGGCGCTGCGCGTGATCCTGCCGCCTTTGACAAACCAGTATCTCAACCTGACCAAGAACTCGTCGCTGGCGGTTGCTATCGGCTATCCCGATCTTGTTTCGGTTTTCGCGGGCACCGCATTGAGCCAGACCGGGCAGGCGGTTGAAATCATTGCCATGACGATGGGCGTTTATCTTCTGATCTCGCTCGTTACGAGCGCGATCATGTCGCTCTACGGCTGGCGATTAAACCGGAGCCTCGGCGCATGATCGGCTCCGCCTCTTTCGTGCGAACAGACATCATCGCGCCGCGCCGCGCGCCGGTGAAGACGACCGGTGTCGTCGCCTTCGCGCGCGAGCGCCTGTTCGGCTCGCCGTTCAACATCATGCTCACGATTGTGAGCGTGCTGTTGATGGGACTCATCATCCCGTCCGTTGTGCGGTTTCTGTTCGTCGATGCGGTCTGGATGGGCTCGGATCGCGCCGCGTGCCTGAAGGAAAACGCAGGCCACGTCGTCGGCGCGTGCTGGCCATTCATTCAGGCCAAGTTCGATCAGTTCGTGTACGGCTTCTATCCGGAAGGCGAACGCTGGCGCGTCAATCTGACATTTGCCATCGGCGCGGTGTTGCTGCTGCTATTGCTGATACCGCGCGTGCCGGCGAAGGCGCTGAACTCCGGTCTTTTTTTCGTGGCGTTTCCAATCGTCGCGTTTTTTCTGCTGCGCGGCGGAGGATTGCAGGGCTTCGGCATCAGCTGGACCGCGAAATTTCTGTCGGCTGCGGTCAGTCTTGTCGGTGAGGCGGGCTTCGTGCTCGCGCGCATAGGTCAGGCGACCGGCCCGCTCGCTCCTGCCATCAATGTCGTCGCGATCGCAATCATCTGGCTTGGAGCTGGGCTGACATATGTCATCTCGCCGGTGATCTGGCTGAGGGACCTGATCGCGCAAAGTCCCAATCCGTTCTGGAACGATTTTGTCGCAACGGCGGCGGTCGTTTCGATTCTGCTGTTTGTGATGAACGGCCATGTCCGCACCGGCTGGCGCACCTTCATTGCAAGCGTGCTTGTGTTTGCGTTCGCAGCCGCAATCGTCCTTGCGATGGGTCTCGACCGCAGCGGGTTGCCGATTATCGACACGCGGCAATGGGGCGGACTTCTCGTCACGCTGGTGGTATCCATCACCGGCATCGTCACCTCGATGCCGGTCGGCATTGCGCTGGCACTCGGCCGCCGCTCGACAATTCCGTTGATCCGAATTTTCTCGATTGTGTTCATTGAATTCTGGCGCGGCGTGCCGCTGATTACCGTGCTGTTTTTCGCGACCTACATGCTGCCGCTGTTCCTGCCGGGCAATTTCACCATCGACGGTCTGGTGCGTGTGCTGATCGGCATCGCGCTGTTTGCGGGCGCCTATAACGCCGAAGTCATTCGCGGCGGTCTTCAGGCCGTGCCGCGCGGGCAGGCGGAAGCTGCGAACGCGCTCGGGCTTTCCTATTGGCGAACGACCGGACTGATCGTGATGCCGCAGGCGCTTCGTCATGTCATTCCGGGTCTGGTCAACAGCTTCATCGCGCTGTTCAAGGATACGACGCTGGTGCTGATCGTCGCGATCTTCGATCTGCTCGGACAGTTGCGTGCGTCGTTCGCCGATCCGAACTGGGCGACGCCGACGACGCTGTTCACCGGCTTCGCCTTCACCGGCATGATCTATTTCGTGTTTTGTTTCGGCATGTCGCGCTATTCGCTGTTTGTCGAAAATCGTTTGAACGCCCACAAAAATGTTTGAGATTTTAACATGAGCGATCCCATCGTCGGCATTTCTGGCCTCAACAAGTGGTTCGGCGATTTTCACGTCCTGCGCGACATTGATCTGTCGGTTGCAAAGGGCGAGCGCATCGTGATCTGCGGCCCGTCCGGTTCGGGCAAGTCGACGCTGATCCGCTGCATCAATGCGCTGGAGGAATTTCAGGAAGGCCGCATCGTCGTCGACGGCATCGATCTCGGCCCCAATCTGCGCCGCGTCGATGACGTGCGGCGCGAGGTCGGGATGGTGTTTCAGAGCTTCAATCTGTTTCCGCACCTGACGGTTCTGGAAAACTGCACGCTGGCGCCGATCTGGGTCCGTCACATCCCGAAGAAGCAGGCGGAAGCCGCCGCGATGAAATATCTCGAGCGCGTCCGCATTCCCGACAAGGCCGACAAATATCCGAGCCAGATTTCCGGCGGCCAGCAGCAGCGTGTGGCGATTGCGCGCGCGCTGACGATGAACCCGAAGGTGATGCTGTTCGACGAGCCGACATCGGCGCTCGATCCGGAAATGGTCAAGGAAGTGCTCGACACCATGGTCGATCTCGCCAGGGAAGGCATGACGATGCTGGTCGTCACGCATGAGATGGGTTTCGCGCGCGAGGTCGCCGACCGTGTCGTCTTCATGGATGGCGGGCAGATTGTGGAAGCGAACAAGCCGGACGAGTTTTTCTCACATCCGCAGCATGCACGGACGAAATTGTTCCTCAGTCAGATTTTGCGGTGAGGGTCGAGCCTCATGGTGAGGAGCAACGCGAAGCGTTGCGTCTCGAACCATGAGACCACGTTGCCTCATCCTTCGAGACGCACGCAAGCGCGTGCTCCTCAGGATGAGGGGACAGCGCCTTACGTCTTCACAAACGGCGGCTTGATGTTGCTCTTGCGCTCCAGCCATTCCGGCACCGGCAGCTTCTTCGAGCGCAGAAATTCCGGATTGAACAGCTTGGACTGATAACGTGTGCCGTAATCGGCCAGCACGGTGACAATCGTGTGTCCGGGGCCGAGATCCTTCGCCAGATGAATCGCGCCGGCGATATTCACACCCGACGAGCCGCCGACGCAGATGCCTTCATGTTCCAGAAGATCGAACACGATCGGCACGGCTTCGGAATCCTCGATCAGATAGGCCTTGTCGACGTGGATGCCTTCGATGATCGGCGTCATGCGGCCGAGCCCGATGCCTTCCGTCACCGAGCCGCCTTCGGTCGATTTCATCTCGCCGTGATCGAAATAATTATACATCGCAGCCCCGCGCGGATCGGCGACGCCGATTTTGATGCCTTTGTCCTTTTCGCGCAGAAACGCCGATGTGCCGGCCAGCGTGCCGCCGCTGCCTACCGAGCAGATGAAGCCATCGACCTTGCCGTTTGTCTGCTCCCAGATTTCGGGACCGGTGGAGACGTAATGCGCCTTACGGTTGTCGAGATTGTTCCACTGGTCGGCAAACAGCACGCCGTTCTTCTCGGTCTTGCGCAGTTCATCCGCAAGACGTCTGCCGACATGCTGGTAGTTGTTTGGATTCGAGAACGGCAGCGCGGGCACTTCGACGAGTTCGGCGCCGAGCAGACGCAGCACGTCCTTCTTTTCCTGACTCTGCGTTTCGGGAATGACAATGATGGTGCGATAGCCGCGCGCGGCGGCAACCAGCGCAAGCCCGATGCCGGTATTGCCAGCCGTGCTCTCGACAACGAGACCACCCGGTTTCAACTCGCCGCGCTTCTCCGCTTCGAGGATCATCTGCATTCCGGCGCGGTCCTTCACCGACTGGCCGGGGTTCATGAATTCGGCCTTGCCGAGAATTTCGCAGCCGGTCGCCTTCGAGGCAGCCTTCAGCTTGATGAGCGGCGTGTGGCCGATGGCGTCGATAACGTCTTTGCGGATGTGCATGGGACTGGAATCTGCGGGGCGAGGAACTGGTCCCTCAAACCTAGTGGCCGCATGGGACCGGAGCAAGTGCGGCGGGCGCAGACGAGACCGGCGTCACGGCACGCGAGAATGAAATCGCAGCTTAAGCGGATTTGGCGAACACAACCTGCCGCACATCGATATTGCCGGAGAGGAATCCCGCTTCGCAATAGGCGAGGTAATATTCCCACAGCCGGCGGAAACGCTCGTCGAAACCGAGCGGGATCAGGTTCGGCCAGGCGGCGCGGAAATTGTCGCGCCATGTCGCCAAGGTCTTGGCGTAGTCCTCGCCGAAAATCCGCTCGCGGATCACAGGCACGCCGAATTTCTCGCCGAGCGATTTGAGAACCTGCGGCGAGGGCAGCATGCCGCCCGGAAACACGTAACGCTGGATGAAGTCCACTTCGCGGCGATAGGCGTTGAAGAAGCGGTCCTGAATCGTGATCGCCTGTATGCCGGCAAAACCGCCGGGCTTCAGCCTGTCGCGCAACTGCGAGAAATAGCGCGGCCAGAACTGTTCGCCGACGGCTTCGATCATCTCGATCGATGCGATGCGGTCGTATTGCCCCGCCTCATCACGGTAATCCTGAAAACGGATTTCGACCTTGTCGTTGAGGCCGGCGGCCTGAATCCGCTTTTGCGCGAAATCGCGCTGCTCGCTGCTGATCGTGAGCCCCACGACCTTGGCGTCGAAATTCTTGGCGACATATTCGGCAAAGCCGCCCCAGCCGCAGCCGATCTCCAGCACCTTCTGCCCCGGCTGAAGATTGATCGCTTCTGCGAGCCGCCGGTACTTGTTGTGCTGGGCTGCTGTCAGATCGTTGGTGCCGTCTTCAAAAATTGCCGACGAATAGGTCATGCTCGGATCGAGCCACGCCGAATAGAATTTATTGCCGATGTCGTAATGGGCGTAGATGTTGCGCTTGGCCTGCCGCCTGGTGTTGCGGTTGAACCAGTGGCGGACGATCTGCACCATGCGTGCCAGCGGCCTGTTGCCGAGCATCGACTGGATCAGGTCGTGATTGACGCAGAAGATATAGAGAAACTGGGTGAGGTCCGGCGTGTCCCATTCGCGCCGCAGATAGGCTTCGGCAATTCCGATGTCGCCGCCACGCGCCAGACGCCAGGCGAAATCGTAGTTGTAGATTTTCATCTGCGCGGCGGGGCCGGGCTCGTCTCCGCCGCATCGGATGGTGCGTCCGTCGGGAAGGGTGATGTCGAGCGTGCCGCGCCGCAGCCGGGAGGCGAAATCCAGAGCCATCCGCACCAGCCGCGGCACATCCGGCAGCGCGGTTGCGATATTTTCCGGTGTGACCCTGATGAAGTCAGACATCGCGCAAATCCATCGAGGAGAAATGGCTCAGTGTCCGAATCCTTGCGGCTTGAGTGCTTGAGGTCCGAGTCCTTGCGGCCCAAGTCCTTTTAAATTTGGCCCCTGTTGCGCCGGGCGTTCGCCCGGACTCAATTGCTTCGGTCGCTCGACAAGTTTTGCGCCTTTAAGCCACAGACGCAAGGCCTCCCAATGAATCGCCGCCATGATTTTGAAGGTCACGAACGGCAGATTGACGAAGGCGAGCAGCAGCGAGGCGGTCGTCAGCGGCTTGCGGCTGCCGTGAAAAGTAGCCGAGAGAAGCGGGCCTTCTGAATCGGTTTCGAGAATCCGCAGCTTGACGCTGTCTTCCGGCGGCGAGACGCGGAAATAATATCGCATCGCCATCTCCACGAAGGGCGAAACGTAGAACAGCTTGTTCTGTTCCTGCCGCACGCCCGCCTGCGACAATTCGTCAGGGCGGACCGGAAGCGCATAGGAATGGATTTCGCCGAACGTATTGCGGACTTCATAGATCAGCAGCGCGAGCTTTCCGCTTGCATCGCGGCAAAAATAAACCGACAGCGGATTGAAGGTGTAGCCGAACAGGCGCGGGTAACACAGCAGCTGCACCTGGCCGCCGCGCAGATCGATCCCTTTCTCGGATGCGATGCGATTGACGTAAGCGCACAGCGATGAGCCGTCGCGGTTGCCGTGATCGCTTTCGCGGAAACTGTAGAGCGCGGCACGATTGACGCCGAACAGCGGCGACATCCGGTCGGCTTCATCGAGCCGGTCGAGATCGATCAAGAGACTGAACACGCGATAGGTGAAGCGGTGGCCCCGAGAACCGTATTTCATGGGTTTGAGCCGGGCATGCATCACGTCGCCGAAATAGAGCGCGGCGGGAGCCGTGCCCTTCGGTGTCTGCGAATGCTCACCGGCGTCGTGCCGTTCCATGCTTCACTCCGCAGCTTCGGCAAGTTCCGGCGCCGGCGCCTTCCAAGGCACCGATGCGCCGAGCGCCTCGGCGACGGCCAGACCGGAGCGCAGGCCGTCCTCGTGAAACCCGTATCCCGTCCATGCGCCGCAAAACCACGTCCGGTTCTGTCCCTGAATTTCACCAAGCCGCTTTTGTGCCGCGAATGCCGCGCGGTCGTATTGCGGATGATCGCACAGATAACGGCCGAAGGTCAGCGCGGGATCGGGATCGAAGGGCGGGTTGAGACTGACGAACAGCGGCTTGTCATTGTCGATGCCTTGCAGCGCATTCATCCAGTATGTGACAGCGACATCGTTGACGGCGGTGTCCTTGCGTTTCCAGCGCAGAAAATTCCACGATGCCCATGCGCGCCTGCGCTTCGGCATCAGGCGAGGATCGCGATGCAGGAACACGATATTCGGAGCGTAGGGGATGTCGCCGAGAATCTGCTGCTCGTCTTTGCTCGCGTCCGACAGCATCTCGAGTGCTTGATCGCTGTGCGAGGCGATGACGACGTGGTCGTAGGTCTCGGTGTGGCCGAGGCTGTCGGTGACGACGACGCCGTGATGGTTGCGTTCGATCGACGTCACCGCGCAGCCGGTCTTGATGCGGTCGCGGAACGGCGCGGTAAGTTTCTCGACGTAAGCCCGGCTGCCGCCTTTCACCGTGCGCCAGACCGGACGGTCGTATTGCAGCAGGCGATGATTGCTGAAGAAGGCGACAAAGTTCTCAGCGGGGAACGACAGGATTTCATGGGCCGGTGCCGACCAGATCGCAGCACCCATCGGCGCGAGATAGTCGCTCAGAAGACGCGGCGCGAAACCGCGCAGCTTGAAATAATCGCCGAGCGAGAGTCCTTCGAGCACGCCGCTGGCGCGATCTGCGATGCTTGTGTCGTTGAATTTCAGAATGTCGCGCAGCATCCAGAGAAAACTCGGCGAGAAAAAATTGCGCGGCTGCGCGAACAGTCCCTTCGCCGTATCCCACCAGGTGTTGCCGCCGCCCTTCCATTCGAACGCGCCGTTGTCGGCGGTGACGGCGAACGTCATGTCGCTCGCCACGCTCTCGACGCCGAGATGGGCGAACAGTTTGGTCAGGCCGGGATAGTTGAGTTCGTTGTAGACGATGAAGCCGATATCGACGGCGACCTCGGTTCCGTCGTAGTCGACGGTGACAGTGTGGCTGTGTCCGCCGATCCGCAATTCGCGATCGTAAACCGTGACCGGGTATCGCTGCGACAATGCCCACGCGGCCGAATTGCCTGCGATTCCCGTCCCGATAATTGCGATCCGCATTCCCAGCCCCCGTTCTCAACCGGCGTCCGAAATACGGAAAATTCCTGTTGAAGTTTCAGACGGGTAACGAGCGGGCCGGGGAAACCTGAACGCCGCTTGCAATGCTCGTCAGTCGCGCAATCGCAAATGAAATCTTGGTAAGGATTGTAGGCTTTCCAGATGCGGTCAATACGCGGAAAACCGCTATCCAACGGACAATCGCCACGACCACAGTGGCGTATTTGCCGCTATCGCGCTTGTGCGGATCGCCGTGGCTTGGGATGACTGTCCGCCGTCCGTCCGCCCCGGTAGGATGCGTCGATTTTCCTGAAGAGTGGCCTCCGGTGCTGTCGTTCTGCGTCCAGTTCCAGTTTTCGCCCGCGCCCGGTCCACGGCGTCTGGCGGCTATTGGACTTGCGCTGGCGGTCGCGGCCAGCGCCGGCGGATGCATCATTACCGCCGACGTTCCGAACGCAGCACTCGATGTGCCCGACACCTACAAGTCGGCAACACTTGAGCCCGACGACGCGCCGCCCTCGCTCGACTGGTGGCGGGGCTTCCGGTCGCCGGAGCTTACGGTGCTGATGGAGGAGGCGCAGCGGGTCAATCTCGACATCGCCGCCGCTACCGCGCGGATCGTTCAGGCCGACGCGCTCGCGCATGAAGCGGGCACGGCGTTGCTGCCGAGCGTCACCGGCGGGTTCTCAGGGTCGCGGTCGCGGTCCTCGAAGAATACGGGCGTAGTCACCACGGGCAGCTCTGTCGGAGGGCGCACGGAAGTCACGAACCACGTCGCGCAGCTGAACGCGAGCTACGAGATCGATTTCTGGGGTAAGAACCGCGACGCGCTGCTGGCGGCGGAAGAGACCGCAAACTCCAACCGCTTCGACCGCGATGTCGTCGCGCTGACGACATTGGCCAGCGTCGCCAACGCATATTTTACAGTTGTCGCATCGCAGGATCGTTTGCGGATCGCCAACAACAACATCGCGAGCGCGCAACGCATTTACGACGCGATCAAATCGCGCGTCGATGCCGGCACCAATTCGGACCTCGATCTGGCCCAGCAGGAAAGCGTGCTGAACAACCAGAAAGCACTGGTGCCGCCGCTCAGGCAGACGCTCGACCAGAACGCGAATGTTCTTGCCGTGCTTGTCGCCCGCCCGCCGGAGCGCGTGCGGCTGACAGGCTCATCGCTTGGCCGGATCGGCATTCCGCGCGTGACACCGGGCCTGCCGTCCGAACTGCTGATCCAGCGTCCCGATATTCGCCGTCAGGAAAACCAGTTGGCTTCGGCAACCGCGAATGTCGGCAGCGCGCGCGCGCAGTTCTTTCCTAGCATTCAGTTGACCGGAAGCGGTGGCTATCAGAGCGCCGCGCTGATGGCGCTGTTCGTGCCGCAATCGGCGTTCTTCAACATGGCGGCGGGTCTGACCCAGCCGATTTTCGACGCCGGAAAAATTCAGGCAAACTTTGACTACAACAAGGCCAAACAGGACGAACTGCTGCAAACCTACCGCAAGACCGTCATTCAGGCATTTTCCGACGTCGATACCGCGCTGGTCGCGATCAGGCAGACCACCGAGAAATTGCGGCTCCAGCGCAATGTCGTGACATCCTCGCGCCGGGCATTTGAACTTTCCGAGAGGCAGCTTCGGGCGGGCACCGCCGACATCGTGACTGTGCTAAACACGCAATTGACGCTATTTCAGGCTGAAGATTCGCTGGCGCAGGCGCAGTTGGCCCGGCTTCAGGCGATCGTCAGCCTGTATCAGGCACTCGGCGGCGGCTGGTCGCCAACGACGACAGGACCGGTGGATGCTCTTTAGGCCCGATCTGAACGAGAAGGCGAAAGCCGCGAGCGAAAGTTTCGCGCGGCTGGCGTCGTCGGCGCGCCGGCGAACCGTGTCGATTGCAATCGCGGCCCTGATTGTCGTCGGTGCCGCTTATATTGTCTGGTCGATCTTCAATCAGCCGTCACCCTCCAATCGCCCGCAGGGCGGGCTGACTGTTCCGGTGCTGGCGGCATCGCCGCGCATTGAGGACATGCCGGTCTATCTCGACGGCGTCGGAACCGTTCGCGCGTTGAACAACGTCACAGTGCGCGCGCAGGTCGACGGCAAGCTGCTGGCGGTGAATTTCAAAGAAGGTCAGGACGTCAAGGCGGGCGACATTCTGGCTGAGATCGATCCGGCGATCTATCAGGCGCAATACGATCAGGCGGTTGCCAAGAAAGCGCAGGACGAAGCGCAGCTTGCCAACGCGCGGATCGATCTCAACCGCTATCAGCAACTCGCCGCCGCGAAGGCAGGCTCCGCCCAGCAGGCCGATACGCAAAAGGCGACGGTGGCGCAACTCGAGGCGCTGGTGAAATCCGATCAGGCCGCCATCGACAACGCGCAAGCGACACTCGGCTATACCAAGATCGTCGCACCTCTGTCCGGTCGCGCCGGATTGCGTCAGGTCGATCCCGGCAACATCGTTCATGCCTCCGACACGACGGGCGTCGTTGTCCTTACACAGCTTCAGCCCATTGCCGTATGGTTCAGCCTGCCGCAGCAGCAGATCGTGCGCGTCAATACGGCCGCGAGTGCAGGTCAGTTGGCGGTCGATGTGCTTGCGAACGACGGCAAGACGGTTGCCGACACCGGCACGCTCACCGCCGTCGACAATCAGGTCGATCAGACCACCGGCACCGTGAAACTGAAAGGCGAGTTTCCGAATCCGAACTATCAGCTCTGGCCCGGACAATTCGTCAACGTGCGCCTGAAAGTGCAGACGCTGGAGAAGGCCATCGTGGTGCCGACTGCGTCCGTGCAGCGCGGACCTGCGGGCACGTTCGTCTATGTGATCGGCGCCGACAACACGGTCAGCGCGCGCGTCGTCAATGTCGTGCAGCAGAACGAGAAGGACGCGGTGATTGCGTCCGGCATCGCGACCAGCGACCGCATCGTGACGACGGGCTTTGCCAACCTCGCCGAAGGCTCGAAGGTGTCCGTCAGCCAGAACTATCAGGAGACGACACCCGATCTCGCGCCGCGCAAGAAGGGCGCCGGGCAGGGCGGCCAGAAAGGCGACAAGGGAGAGCAGCGCGGTCAGAAGGCGCAAGACGGCGCGGGCACGCCGAAGTCGGACAGCGGCGCGAAGTGACGCACGTCATAACGTCGAACGAGTGAGCGCAAGTTTATGAGCGTCTCCGAACCATTCATTCACCGGCCGATTGCAACGTCGCTGCTCGGCATCGCGCTTCTGATCGGCGGCGCGCTCGGCTATTGGGCGCTGCCGGTGTCGGCGCTGCCGCAGGTCGATTTTCCGACAGTGCAAGTGACGACGCAATTGCCGGGCGCGAGTCCCGATGTCGCGGCCTCGCTCCTTACCGCGCCGCTGGAGCGGCAGCTTGGGCAAATTCCCTCGCTGACCTCGATGACGTCGACGAGTTCGTTCGGCGTCAGCCAGATTTCGTTGCAGTTCGATCTGGGACGCGACATCGACGGCGCGACGCAGGACGTGCAGGCCGCGATCAACGCGGCGGCCGGCGTGTTGCCGAAAAATCTTCCCTATCCGCCGACTTATGCCAAAGTAAATCCCGCCGACGCGCCGGTGATGACGCTTGCGATGACGTCGCAGACGATTTCGCTGCGCGCGATGAGCGATCTCGCCGACACATTATTGGCGCAGCGCCTCGCACAGATTTCCGGCGTCGGCCGCGTGTCGGTGCTGGGCGGATTGAAGCCCGCCGTGCGCGTGCAGGCCGATCTGGCGCGGCTTGCGGCTTACGGCATTGCGATGGAAGACCTTCGCAACGCGATTGCGGGGGCGAATGTTTCCGGCCCCAAAGGTTCGCTCGACGGCGCGCAGCAGTCCTACACCATCGCCGCCAACGACCAGATCGTTGCGGCCGACGCCTACAAGCCGATCATCATCGCCTATCGCAACGGCGGGCCGGTGACGATCGGCGATGTCGCGCAGATCGTCGATGGGCTTGAGAACAACAAGACGGGTGCCTGGTATCAGGGAACGCCCGCCGTCGTCATCGAAATCCAGCGCCAGCCCGGTGCCAACGTCATCGACGTCGTGCGCCAGATTCGCAACGAGATTCCGAAATTGCAGAAGGCAGTTCCGGCCGGCGTCGATCTGTCGATTGTCAGCGATCGCACTGTAACGATCCGCGCCTCCGTCGCCGACGTTCAATTCACGCTGGTGCTCAGTGTGATCCTCGTCACGATGGTGGTTCTGATTTTCCTGCGCTCGCTGCGTGCGACGATGATTGCGGGCGTGGCGTTGCCGCTGTCGCTGATTACCAGTTTCGGCATCATGTATTTCGCGGGCTTCAGCCTCGACAATCTGTCGCTGATGGCGCTGACCATCGGCACGGGTTTCGTCGTGGACGATGCGATTGTCATGATCGAGAATATCGTCCGTCACATGGAGAACGGCGAGAGCGCGATGGAAGCCTCGCTGCGCGGCGCGCGCGAGATCGGCTTCACCGTGATTTCGCTGACCGTGTCGCTGATTGCGGTGTTCATCCCGTTGCTGTTCATGTCCGGACTCGTCGGGCGCATGTTCCGCGAATTCGCGCTGACGCTCACCATCGCCGTCGTCACATCCGCCATCGTCTCGCTGACGCTGACCCCGATGATGTGCTCGCGGCTGCTCAAGCGGCACGGCGAGGAAATGTCGGTGCCCGGCCTTGCCACGCTCAGCGGCTGGATCGACCGTATGGTCGATTTCTATCATCGAACTTTGTTGTGGGTGCTTCAGCGCCAGCGCGCGACATTGATCGTGACCTTCGCCACCATCGCGGCGACGCTTCTGTTGTATGTCGTCGCGCCGAAAGGATTTCTGCCGCTACAGGACACCGCATCTATCACGGCGGTGACGGAAGCGGGGCCGGAGGTGTCGTTCTCCGACATGCAGGCGCGGCAGACGCAGGCGGCGGATGCGATCAAGGCCGATCCCGATGTCGTCGGCGTCGTGTCGGTGATCGGCGCGGGTTCTGTCAATCCGACAACGAATGTCGGGCGTCTGGTGATGACGCTGAAGCCGCGCGGTGAACGCCGGGCGGATATTTCGGCCATCGTCGACCGCCTCAAGACGCGCGTCGCGGCCATTCCCGGTATGACGGTGTATTTCCAGCCGGTGCAGGACATCCAGATCAGCACGCGCTCCAGCCGTTCGCAGTACCAATACACGCTGACGGCAACGGACGCCGCGCAGGTGAACGTGTGGGCAAAGAAGCTCGTGTTCGCGATGCGCGCCGATCCGCTGTTCCGCGACGTGTCGTCCGACGGACAGGAGGGCGGATTGCGCGCGATGGTCGATGTCAATCGTCAGCGCGCGGGACAGCTCGGAGTCTCGTTGCAGGCGGTCAACGACACGCTCAACGACGCATTCAGCCAGCGCCAGATTTCGACGATTTTCGGTCAGGCCAATCAATACCGTGTCGTGCTTGAGGCGCTGCCGGAATATCAGACCGATCCATCCGTGCTGTCGAAACTGTATGTCGCCGGCGCAAACAGCAATCCGGTGACGACCAGTGCCAGCGTCGGCAACAGCACATCGACCGTGAACGGAAGCACGACCGGAACAGCCTTTCCTCAGGTCCCGCTCGAGGCGATTGCCACAATCACGCGCACGACCGCGCCGCTGTCGATCTCGCATCAGGCGCAGTTTCCCGCCGTGTCGCTGTCGTTCAATCTCGCGCCGGGCGAGGCGCTCGGCAACGCCGTGACGCGCGTGTCTCAAATTGAAAAACGCATCGGCATGCCGAACAGCATCAGCGGCATTTACTCCGGCGATGCCGCCGAGTTCTCCCGCTCGCTCGCGGGCCAGCCGTGGCTCATTCTCGCCGCTATCGTGACGATCTACATCGTGCTCGGCGTGCTGTACGAAAGCTACATCCACCCGATCACGATTCTGTCGACGCTGCCGTCGGCGGGCGTCGGCGCGATCCTCGCGCTCATTTTGTGCGGGCAGGATCTGTCGGTGATCGGCCTGATCGGCATCATTCTGCTGATGGGCATCGTCAAGAAGAACGCCATCATGATGATCGACTTCGCTCTCGAAGCGGAGCGGCATCAGGGCATGTCGGCCTATGACGCCATCGTGCAGGCGTGTCTGCTGCGGTTTCGCCCCATCATGATGACGACCCTGGCGGCCTTGTTCGGCGCGCTGCCGCTCGCGGTCGAGAGCGGCACGGGTGCGGAATTGCGTTTCCCGCTCGGCGTGTCGATCATCGGCGGCCTCTTGGTCTCGCAGGTGCTGACGCTCTACACGACGCCGGTGATTTATCTCGCGCTCGACCGCATCAATCGCCGCATCGAAGCGGCTGTGCCTCCCGACGGCACAAGCCTGCCGTCGCCGCCGATTGCGGGCGCGGCTGAAGGTCTCCAATAATGGCCTCGCTATCCGAGCCCTTCATCAGGCGGCCGGTCGGCACCACATTGCTCGCCATCGGTTTGTTTCTGGTCGGCGCGGTTGCGTATAATTTTCTTCCCGTCGCCAGCATTCCGTCTGTCGATTTCCCCGTGATCTTCGTCAGCGCGCAGCGGCCGGGCGCGGACCCGACCGTCATGGCATCGACCGTTGCTGCACCGCTCGAGCGGCGGCTCGGCGAGATTGCAGGCATCGATCAGATCACCTCGACAAGTTCGCTCGGCTCGACCAACATTTCGCTCCAGTTCGCCATCGGGCGTGACATCGACAAGGCCGCGCGCGACGTTCAGGCCGCGATCAATGCATCGTTGAGCGATCTGCCGCAGGATTTGCCGACGCTGCCGCGATTCCGCAAAGCCAATCCGGCCGCCGCACCCGTGCTGATTATCGCGCTGACATCGAAGACGATGCTGCCGAGCGCGATCTACGACATCGCCGACACCGTGATCGCGCAACGCATCTCGCAGGTTCAGGGGGTGGGGCAGGCGACCGTGAGCGGCGCCGATCAGCCCGCCGTGCGCATCGCGATCAATCCCGGCGCGCTCTCGACTGCCGGCATCGCCAGCGAAACCGTGCGTGCCGCCATCGTCAATGCCAACGCCATCGGCCCGCTCGGGAATTTCGACGGTTCGAGACTGGGCGAGTCGCTTGCAACCAATCCGCAGATGCGGACCGCCGCGCCTTACCGCGACATCATCATCAAAAATTCCAACGGCAATTCGGTGAAACTGTCCGATATTGCGGATGTCAGCGATGCCACGCGCAACAGCCGCCAGATCGCCTGGTTCAACAAACAGCCGGCGGTTCTTATCATCGTCACCAAGCAGCAGGATGCCAACGTCATCGAGACCGTCGATAACGTCAAGGCGCTGCTGCCGCAGCTCAAGCAATGGATTCCGGCCGGCGTCGACATTTCCATTTTGTCGGATCGCACCGGAACGATCCGCGCCAGCGTCGAAGACATGCAGTGGACGCTGCTTGCGACGGCGGCGCTGGTGATGCTTGTCGTGTTCGTGTTTCTGCGCCGCATGACGCCGACGGTTGCGGCCGGCATTTCCGTGCCTCTTGCGCTTGCCGGCACATGCGCGGGGATGTGGCTCGCCGGATTTTCGGTCAACAATCTGTCGCTGATGGCACTCGCGATCTGTGTGGGCTTCGTCGTCGACGATGCCATCGTGATGATCGAGAACATGTATCGCAATCTGGAAGACGGCATGGCGCCGTATCAGGCGGCTCTGCTGGGCGCAAAACAGATCGGATTCACGGTGTTGTCGATCAGCATTTCGCTGATTGCCGCATTCACGCCGCTGATTTTCATGGACGGCATTGTGGGGCGGCTGTTCCGCGAATTCTCGCTGACGCTGACTTTCGCAATTCTCGTCTCGATGGTGGTGTCGCTGACTGTGACGCCGATGATCTGCGCGCATTACATCAAGGCGAGCATCTCGCCGGATGCGACGTGGTTCGACAGGTTCGTCGAAGGCGGGCTGTCACGCACCGTGAATTTCTACGAGCGGACGCTGCGTGTCGTGCTGAACTTTCCGGTTCTGACGATTCTGGTGTTCGTCGCCACCATCGCGCTGACCGTCGCGCTGTTTGCGAAAGTTCCGAAGGGTTATTTCCCGCAGGACGACAGCGGTCTCATCATCGGCTCTACGCGCGCCTCGTCGGACGTGTCGTTTCAGGCGATGGTCGGATTCCAGCAGCGCGCCGCCGACATTGTTGTTGCCGACCCCGCGGTCGCAGGCATCGGCTCGATCACCGGCGGCACCGGCGGGCCGGGCGGCGGCGCCAATCGCGGGCAGATGTTCATCAGCCTCAAGCCGATTGCCGAGCGTGACGGAGGAGTAACGACGCAGCAGGTGATCGACCGGCTGCGGCGGAAGCTGTACATGCTTCCCGGAGTCCGTCTGTTCATGTTTGCCGCGCAGGATTTGCGCACCGGCGGGCGGCAAAGCGATTCCGACTATCAGTTCACGCTCATCAGCGCCGATCTCGATCAGCTCGCAAAGTGGGCGCCGATCGTTGCGAAGAAAATGGAGAGCGTCGAAGGCATCACCGATATTTCCAGCGACCGCGATGCTGCCGGTCTCGCCGTCAATCTGTTCATCGACAGAAGCACCGCCGCCAGCCTCGGTGTGCAGGTGCAGGATATCGACAACGCGCTGAACAACGCTTTCTCGCAACGGCAGGTTTCCACGATCTACACCCAGCGCAACCAGTATCAGGTGGTGCTCGAAGTCGATCCGCGTTTGCAAGCCGATCCGACGGCGCTGGATAAAATCTATGTCGCGGGCGCGAAAGGCGCACAGGTGCCGTTGTCCGGCGTGGTGAAAATGGAGCGCGGATTGTCGCCGCTGTCGGTCTATCACCAGTCGTCGTTTCCCTCGAACACGATCTCGTTCAACCTGTTGCCGGACGTGCCGTTGCAGACCGCGACCAACAACATCCTTCAGGCCGTCACCGATCTGCACATGCCCGAAGGCATTCGCGGCGAATTCGCCGGCAACGCCGCCGACAGCCAGAAGACGGCGGGCAAGCAGCCGCTTCTCATTCTGGGCGCGCTGATCGCGGTCTATATCGTCCTCGGCGTGCTGTATGAGAGTCTGGCGCATCCGCTCACGATCATCTCGACACTGCCGTCGGCGGGCCTTGGCGCGCTGCTGGCGCTGTTCGTCACCAACACGCCGCTGACGGTGATCGCGTTCATCGGAATCATTCTTCTGATCGGCATCGTCAAGAAGAACGGCATCATGATCGTCGACTTCGCGCTGGAAGGAGAGCGCCATCGCGGGCTGTCGTCACAGGATGCGATCTTCGAGGCATCGCTCGCGCGGTTTCGTCCCATCCTGATGACGACGATGGCGGCGTTGCTCGCGGCGGTGCCGCTGGTGATCGCAACGGGGCCGGGCACCGAACTGCGCCGTCCGCTCGGCATCACCATCATCGGCGGACTGATCGTGTCGCAAATCCTCACGCTCTACACGACGCCGGTGATCTATCTTCTGATCGATCGCGTGCGCCGCCGCCGCGAACCGATGCCTGCGCCGCGCGCGACACCTGCCGAATAGCGCCCGCCGCCATCCGCTTGAACCTTGATGCGCGAGGGGCGTGCGCGTATAGGCTCACGCATGTCTCCCAAAAAACCATCCGGCACGGCTGAGGACAGTCCCGAATGTCCGCGCTGCGGCAAGGCGATGCCGCTGTGTGTGTGCGAAGATATTGCGCCCGTCGCCAATCGCGTCGAGCTTCTGATCCTCCAGCATCCGCAGGAACAGGATCGCGCGCTCGGCACCGCGCGGCTGACGGCGCTGAACCTGAAAAAGGCGACACTGAAAATCGGACTGTCGTGGCCATCGCTGTCGAAGGCGCTCGGCCGCGACGCCGATCCGCAGCGCTGGGGCATTCTCTATCTGGGCTCGGTCAAGCTCGCCGATCTCGACACCGATCGCGATCTCGTCGCGGTGGATCGCAAGGGCGCACTCGAAGACGGCCAGCGCGACATCCTGAAAAGTCTCGAAGGTATCGTGCTGCTTGACGGCACATGGAGCCAGGCCAAGGCGCTGTGGTGGCGCAACGCATGGATGCTGAAATGCCGGCGGCTGATTCTCGGCCCGCATCGTCCCTCGCTCTACGGCAAGCTGCGGAAAGAACCACGCGCCGACGGGCTGTCGACCATCGAGGCTGCCGCGCTGACGCTCAGCCGTCTGGAAAATCGCCCCGAGATCGAGGACGCGCTCAACGCCACATTCGCAAAGCAGCTTGCGCGCTACCGCGAGGTGCAGTCGGCGATGCCGGAACTGGCGCCGAAACCGCGCCCCAAGCGCGACTGGCGCAGGCCCGCGAACCGGCGCGGAAAATCGGCGCGCACGGCCTGATGCAGCCATTGCCTCAGGGGGCGTCTCACGCTAGTTAGCCCCGAGTGGGGCCACGTGGCGGAGTGGTGACGCAACGGTCTGCAAAACCGTGTACACCGGTTCAATTCCGGTCGTGGCCTCCAAATCTAAAAGTTGCGCTAAAAATTCGCCACAGTTCTTAAGACCGATTGGCCGGTAGGGCGGTGTGATGTCGCCAAAAATCTTAAGTTGGCAGGGTTTCGGAATACTTCTCGCAGGTGTCCTGATTTTGGCCATTCCTGCGGGCATGTATTTTCAATCGAAACAAGACGATTGGGCGGCACCAAATCAAGATGCAATGAAGGCGTTTCGAGTAGCGCGTATGAGCGACGGCGAAATTCTGATCCTTCGTGGTCGTGCAAACGCAGACTCGGCGCGATTCAAGGAATTAGATAGTCAAAGTCGTGATGCGTATTGGAAAGATAAAGCCGAACGCGATCAGAAATGTGCGGACGTTGTTTTCAAGACACGTAACGAATCCTTGTGCAATCAGGGTGTCGCGCTTGGTATGCTTTCGAGGGATGAACGCTTCACGCCCAGTGCGGAAACTTTGTTCCAAGACTATCTTTTGGGCCATTGTAAATTCGTTGATACGCGAGAGCAGGCTAGGGCGGATGGGTGCCTTCCACCCAAGTAAGCTATCTAATTCCGGTCGTGGCCACCATAAACCCCTTAATTTCGCCGGTATTTTCACCCGATTAACGCTTTGCAAGACTCGGTGTGCTTGTTATATGCGGCGCGTGCGCAGGCACTATTCCTCGGTAGCTCAGTGGTAGAGCATTCGACTGTTAATCGAATGGTCGCTGGTTCGAATCCAGCCCGGGGAGCCAGCTATTTCAGCCGGTTGCAGCAATGCCCGCCACAAACCTAATGTCCCTCGACATCCTCGTTCCCGTTCTGATGTGTGTGGCGCTATTGTGGTGGTTCGGCCGCGGCATGAGCCTGCGCGCGATGCTTATCACAACGCTGGTGACGCTGGTGCTGATCGCGGGCGTGCTCGCGCTTCAAAACGCCATCGGGCGGTGAGGGCGATCAGCCCTTCGCGTTATTCGCCGCGATCACTTTGAGCAGCGCCGCTTCGGGAAAACCGTTGCGGTGCATGTTGCACAACACGTCCACCATGCCGTCGCTGGGCTCGTGCGATTGCGACAACGCCTCGCGCACCTTCGGCGGCAATTCGTCGAATTCGCGCATCAGCTTTTCGATTTGATGACGGCTGTCGGTCATTCGCTATTTGAACGTGTTCGCGGCGACGTCGTAGGTCCATGACACCTTGCCGTCGGTGAACACGACCGTGCGGAATCCCAGATCGCGCGCCGTGTTGAAAATCTTCCCTGACTCCGCGATGTTGAGAACGGTCGGCCGGTCCATCTTGAAATATTTGTAGTTCAGCACCGTGTCTGCGTTGCCCGATGTGGTGATCTCCATCACGAGGCCTCTGTTGAGCATTTTCTTCTCGCTGACGCTTGCGAATTTCTTGCGGCCGTCGACATTGCCGGCGAGCGCGTCGAGCTTCTGTGCGATGTCCACATTGCCGAGCTTGCGGACATAGTCCGCCTCGTTCTTCTCCATCGCGGCGAGCAATTTCTTGGCCCGCGCGCCTTCGGGCGCGGTCTCGTCGATCTTGCTGAGTTCGGATTTGGCGGCGTAGTAATCCGCGAGCGCCGGAATTTTCTCGCCGCGTTTGGCGGTGAAAGTCTCGATAGCTTTGGCGGCGGCCTCCGCGCGCTCGATGATCTTGCGGCGTTTCGGTGCCGCCTGATCGTCGGCGGATTGCGACCACGCTCGGTCCGGCTGGATCGCAATCAGCATCGCCGCCAGTGTCCATCGCCCGAGCGTCGTTCCCGCCGTCATTCCCGCCATTATGGCCCTCGCAATCCGGCTTGCATCGCGTTCCGCGTTGCATCAAATATGCCTCCAAATATGCCTTGGCGCGATTCAGCTGTCGCGCGGATTTTGAGAGGGATGGCCATGTCCGACTATTCGACCGCGCGTTTGAAAATGGTCGATGGGCAGGTGCGCCCGAGCGATGTCACCGACATCCGCATTCTCGACGCGATGCTGGCGGTGCCGCGCGAGGAATTCGTTCCCGCAAGCCTGCGCGCGATGGCCTATCTCGACCTCGATCTCGATGTCGCGGGCGGCAAGACCAAACGCTGCCTGCTCAAGCCTTACGTGCTGGCGAAGATGCTTCAGGCCGCTGAAATTTCCGAAACCGACAACGTGCTGGTGGTCGGCTGCGCGACCGGATATTCGGCTGCCGTGATCTCGAAGCTCGCCGCCAAAGTCGTTGCGACCGAGCCGGACGCCGATCTCGCCGCCGCCGCCAAGGCCAGCCTCGCCAGGACGGGTGCGGCAAATGCGACAGTCACAAAAGCCGATCCGGCTGCGGGCGATGCGGCGCATGGCCCCTATGACGTGATCGTTCTGGAGGGTTCCACCGAGGTCGTTCCGGAGGGACTCTACAACCAGCTGAAGATGGGCGGCCGCCTTGCCGGCGTGTTCGCAATCGCCAATCCTTCAAAGGCTTGGCTTGTGACCCGTTCGCCCGGCGATTTCGGAAATCGGGTGCTTTTCGACGCGTCCGCTCCGGTTCTGCCGGGTCTCGAACGTCTTCCGGCTTTCAGTTTCTGACGTTCTGGTGAGTAAGAGCCGAAACACTCACCTAAGTGTGGCCCTGATGCCCCAGCCACATTGTTTCGGGTACGATTTGGTACAGGGGGTTTCCCACTGTCCCGGTGGCGAATATGGTGACGCCCGAACGGGTTCCGTTCTGAGTCGATACCCGGTCCGGGCAGGCGAAAAGCCGCGTGCGGGCCGGTTTGGGGAATTGTTGGAATGCCACTTAGACGCGTGCTGTGTTCGAGAGCGGGGGGCGCCCTCGCAGCTCTGATGATCGGTCATGCGGTCTCGACCCCGGCGTTCGCCGACACGATCGAGGCTGCGCTGATCCGCGCCTATCAGAACAATCCGCAGCTCAATGCGCAGCGCGCCTCGGTGCGCTCGACCGACGAGAACGTGCCGCAGGCGTTGTCCGGCTATCGTCCGAAGGTTGCGGTGACGGCCAGCGCCGGCACGCAATACACCGACGTGCAAAGCAATCTGTCGTCCGGCTCGACGCTGACCACGTCGCGAATTTACGGCGTGAACGCGCCGCGTTCGGTCGGTGCAACCGTGTCGCAGACCGTCTTCAACGGCGGGCAGACCGCCAACCGCACCCGCGCCGCCGAAAGCCAGGTCTCCGCCGCGCGCGAAGGTTTGCGCGTGCTCGAGCAGACCGTGCTGCTGTCGGCTGCGACCATCTACATGGATTACCTGCGCGACTCCGCGATCGTCGAAGTCCAGCGCAGCAACACGCGCGTGCTCGAACAGACGCTGAAGCAGACCAAGGACCGCTTCAATGTCGGCGAGGTGACGCGCACCGACGTCGCGCAATCCGAAGCGCAGCTCGCTGCGGGCCGCACGCAATTGCTGACCGCGGAATCCAATCTGACGACGACGCGCGCGAATTTCCGCCGCATCATCGGCAACGAGCCGGTCAATCTGGCTGCGGGATCGCCGGTCGATCGTTTTCTGCCGCCGACGCTGCTCGCCGCCATCGATGTGAGTCTTCTGGAAAATCCGAGTGTCACGGCTGCGATGTACGGCATCGACGTCAGCTTCCTTCAGGTCAAGGTCAATGAAGGCGCGCTGTTCCCGACGCTGACGCTTCAGGGCAGCGTCCAGCAATCCTATGAAAGCACGATGTCGATCTACCGCTCGTTCGGTGCATCCGCCGTCGCGCAATTGTCGATCCCGGTCTATCAGGGCGGCGCCGAATACGCGCTGATCCGCCAGTCGAAGGAAACGCTGGCGCAGCAGCGTCTCACCCTCGAACAGACCCGCGATCAGACCCGCGCCACGGTCGCGCAGGCCTGGGGACAGCTTGTGGCCGGCAAGGCGCAGGTTTCATCCGCGCAGTCGCAGGTGACGGCGTCGGAAATCGCGCTCAACGGCGTGCGCGAGGAAGCCCGCGTCGGACAGCGCACCACGCTCGACGTTCTCAACGCGCAGCAGGCTCTGGTGAACGCGCGCGTTGCGCTCGTCACCGCCCAGCACGACCGCGTGGTGGCGTCCTACAGCACTCTGAACGCGGTTGGCCGGCTGTCGCCGCAGGTGATGAACCTCGCCACGACGGTTTACGATCCGTCCGTCCACTACCATCAGGTTCGCGACGCCTGGGGCGGCACCCAGATCCCCGACGGCAAATAGCCCGCGCGCGTTCCAATAAGCCCTGTGGTCAAACGCCAGTGTCCACAGGCGTTTGCTTGCAATCGATTGTTGCCGTGACATACCTTTGCCAAAGGCTTTCGAAGCGATTCGCCTCGCAAAGCGATTCGTGACGGTGGAGTGCGGCTTTTGCGGCGATCGCGAGGCCGGTCATGTGGAGTCGGCGATGACGCAACCGGCCAAGACGCAGGAGCCCTCCATGGAGGAGATTCTGGCGTCGATCAGGCGCATCATCTCCGATGATGAGGCAAAGCCTGCGGCTGCATCCGCTGCACCTTCGCCGCGTGCCGAAGCGCCGAAGCCGCAGCCTCCTGCCGCAAAACCTGCGATGCCCGCCGCACCGGCACCCAAGGCGCCTCCGCCCCGCGCGTCCGCTCCACCGGTTGCGAAGAACAGCCAGTCCGAAATCGATGCGATGATGGCTGGGTTCGATAATCCGAAAGCACCGGCGCCGCAGCCGATGGAGCCGTCGGACGAGGACGTGTTCGATCTGACCGAGCAGATGGCGATGCCGGATTTGCCGAAATCGTCGTTCCGGCATGTCGAGCCGGATGACGACCTCGAATTCACCGAAGCGCCTGCTGCGCGGACGCCGCCGCCGGAACCGGCTTACGCCCCATCGCAGACGACCGGTCTGCCGCGTGCCGACATGCTGTCGACCACCACGGTCTCGGCGGTGGAGTCGGCCTTCAACGCCCTTGCCACCACCGTGTTGAGCAACAACGCGCGCACGCTGGAAGACCTCGTCAAGGAAATGCTGCGGCCGATGCTGAAATCGTGGCTCGACGACAATCTTCCCGTTCTCGTGGAACGCATCGTCAAGGCCGAGATCGAGCGTGTCTCGCGCGGACGCTGACAGCGCCGCCAAATCCCCTTTTTCCAGTGTTGACTTGAGAGGCGCGGGGCGGTTTCTAACCTGTTCCGCCGCCATTGCGATTGCCTGCGAATGATCGAGAAAAACTATCAGCCTGCCGAGATCGAGGGACGCATTTCGCGCGCGTGGGAAGACGCGGGCGCCTTCAAGGCGGGGCGGCCTGAGCGCAAGGACGCCAAGCCGTTCACCATCGTCATCCCGCCGCCGAACGTCACCGGCTCGCTGCACATGGGCCACGCGCTCAACAATACGTTGCAGGATATTCTCTGTCGCTTCGAGCGCATGCGCGGGCGCGACGTGCTGTGGCAGCCCGGCACCGATCACGCCGGCATCGCCACGCAGATGGTGGTCGAGCGGCAGTTGATGGAGCGGCAGGAGCCGGGCCGCCGCGACATGGGCCGCGCCAAATTCCTCGAGCGCGTGTGGAAATGGAAAGCCGAATCCGGCGGCGTCATCGTCAATCAGCTCAAGCGCCTCGGCGCGTCGTGCGACTGGTCGCGCGAACGCTTCACGATGGACGAAGGACTGTCGCGCGCGGTTGCGAAAGTGTTCGTCGAACTTTACAATCAGAAACTCATTTACAAGGACAAGCGCCTTGTGAACTGGGATCCGAAACTGCTGACCGCGATTTCCGATCTCGAAGTGCAGCAGATCGAAGTGAAGGGCAGCCTCTGGCATCTGCGCTATCCGATCGAAGGCCGCAAGTTCGAGCCTGAGAACCCGTCGAGCTACATCGTCGTCGCCACCACGCGGCCGGAAACGATGCTCGGCGACACCGCAGTTGCGGTGAACCCGAAAGACCAGCGTTACGAACATCTGGTCGGCATGAATGTCGTGCTGCCGATGGTGGGACGGCATATTCCGATTGTCGCCGACGACTATTCCGATCCCGAAAAAGGATCGGGCGCGGTGAAGATCACGCCCGCGCACGACTTCAACGACTTCGAGGTCGGCAAGCGTCACGACCTGCGTTCGATCAGCGTCATCGATCAGGAAGGCCGCATCACGCTCTCATCGAACGAGGATTATCTGCGCGATCTGCCGGAAGCCTCGCTGATGCTCGCCGAGGAGTTGCACGGCCTGGATCGGTTCAAAGCGCGCAAGCTGATCGTTTCAAAATTGGAAGAAGCGGGCTTTCTCGAGAAGATTGAACCCAACACGCACATGGTGCCGCATGGAGATCGTTCCGGCGTTGTGATCGAGCCGTATCTCACCGACCAGTGGTACGTCGACGCCAAGACGCTGGCGCAGCCGGCGATTGAAGCGGTACGCAGCGGCAAGACTTCGTTCGTGCCGAAAAACTGGGAGAAGACCTATTTCGAGTGGATGGAAAACATCCAGCCGTGGTGTATCTCGCGGCAACTCTGGTGGGGCCATCAGATTCCGGCGTGGTACGGGCCGGATGGAAAAGTATTCGTCGCCGAGACCGAAGATGAAGCGGTCGGCAAGGCGCTCGGCTTTTATGTCGAGCAGGAGGTCATCACCTCCGAACAGGCCGACGCGATGGCGCGCGATCCGAAGAAGCGCGACGGTTTCATCACGCGTGATGAGGATGTGCTCGACACATGGTTCTCGTCGGCGCTGTGGCCGTTCTCGACGCTCGGCTGGCCCGACAGTGACGTTGATGTGAAGCGTTACTACCCGACCAACGTGCTGGTCACAGGATTCGACATCATCTTCTTCTGGGTTGCCCGCATGATGATGATGGGCATCCATTTCATGAAGAACGTGCCGTTCCCGGAAATCTACATCCACGCGCTCGTCCGCGACGAGAAGGGTGCGAAGATGTCCAAGTCCAAGGGCAACGTCATCGACCCGCTCGGTATCATCGACGACTACGGCGCGGATGCGTTGCGATTCACGCTGGCAGCGATGGCGGCGCAGGGCCGCGACATCAAGCTCTCGACCCAGCGCGTCGAGGGCTATCGCAACTTCGCGACGAAACTCTGGAACGCCTCGCGCTTTGCGGAGATGAACGGCTGTGCGCTGCCTGCGAATTTCGATCCGAGTTCGGCAAAAGAAACGCTGAACAAATGGATCGCGCACGAAACGGCGCGCGCGGCTCGCGAGATCACCGAAGCCATCGAGGCATATCGCTTCAACGACGCGGCCGGTGTGGTCTATCGCTTCGTCTGGAATGTTTACTGCGACTGGTATCTCGAACTCGCCAAGCCCGTGATGATGGGCACCGACTCGCCCGCGAAGAAAGAAACGCAGGCGATGGTGGCCTGGGCGCGTGACGAGATCGTCAAGCTGCTGCATCCGTTCATGCCGTTCATCACCGAAGAATTGTGGAGCGTGACCGCGAAGCGCGGCGATCTGCTCGCGCTGGCGCAATGGCCGGCCTACAAAAATCTCGACGCCGTCGATGCCGAGAATGAAATCGGCTGGGTGATCGATCTCGTCACATCCATTCGTTCGATGCGCTCTGAAATGAACGTGCCGGTCGCGACGCTGTTTCCGCTCGTGCTGGTCGGCGCGTCCGCCGACATCAAGGCGCGTGCGGAGCGATGGAGCGATGTGCTGAAACGTCTCGCGCGTCTCGGCGAGATTTCATTTAGCGATCGCGCGCCGGACGGATCGGTGCAACTGCTGGTGCGCGGCGAGGTCGCGGCGATTCCTTTGAAGGGCGTGATCGATCTCGCGGCGGAGAAAATTCGCCTCGACAAAGAACTCGCGCGCGCCAACGACGACATCAAGCGCGTCGACGCAAAACTCGGCAACGAGAAATTCGTCGCCAACGCGCCGGAAGAAGTCATCGACGAGCAGCGCGAGAAGCGCGACGAAGCCGAAGCGCGCAAGACGAAAATTCTCGAGGCGCTGGAGCGATTGAAAAGCGCGGCGTGATTTTGTGCGACGTGACCTCTATGGTCGTCCCGGCGAAGGCCGGGACCCATAACCACTGAGTCAAAGAATCAATCCGCCGCACTGACCTCATCGTCATCAAACTTCGCTTGGGGAGTATGGGTCCCGGCCTTCGCCGGGACGACATGGGCGCCTCGCAATGGCGCGGGGATAATTAAATTTTCGGCTGCCTGCGTCGCGATGGATGCCTGATCATCAGGCCGTCGCCGGATTTGCCATGCACGTCACGCATGACGCGGTAAAAAATCCATCATCGTCATGGCATGCGTGAGGTGCAGACCAATTTCTGTGCGTGCCGCGAGTTTGCCGCGGTTTCGCCATTCGATTCCAGGTCCGTCACCGTTTCGCCTTTACGCCGGAAATGGCTTCGACAGGAAGCGCGACCCCTTCAATCCGTAGCGCCATGGCAGTTCGGCGGCCTTGGTGATACCGATCCGAACGCCGCTGATAATTTCCGGCTTCGATGCGCGCGGAAAAACCGCAATCGGCGTTTCATCGAGCGCGTGACCGTTCAGTTTGTCGCTGACGGACAATGCCTCGCACACTTTTCCCGGTCCCGAACACAGATTTCGTTCGTCCTGCAATCCGCGCCGCCGCCGCATCGACGCGATCCCATGCGTCGGTTGGATTGCGCGAACCAGCACCGCGCTCGCCGAACCTTCCTTCTCGCACACGAAATTCATGCACCAGTGAATTCCATACGAGCGATAGACGTAGAGAAATCCGGCAGGGCCGAACATCACCATGTTGCGCGGCGTCGGTCCGCGATAGGAATGCGCCGCCGGTTCGGTGTGATGATAGGCTTCGACCTCGGTGACGATGCCGCCGACGCCGTTCACCAGGAGCGTCGCGCCGATCAGATCGGGCGCAACTTTGTGGACGCTGCGCGAGAAAAACTGTTTGGTCAGGGCGCGACCGAGAACGCCCTCATTACGCTTTCCAGACATCTGCCTTCATGGACTTGTGCTAAGTAATAGAAGCTAGCATGCGCGTCTGCGCTTGCATCGGGAAAATGCCGCGCTTAGATAAAGTGCTTAGAATACGGGACTTTCATGGTTGTCCTCATCGATACCGTCTCGAAGACTCAGGTGCGTCCGCGCCACCCGGAGAAGGTCAACCGGCCGGATGCCTTGTCGCCGGCCAAGCCCGATTGGATTCGCGTGCGCGCGCCGAACACGCGCGGTTACGCTGATACGCGCAAGATCGTCAAGGAGAACGGGCTAGTTACAGTCTGCGAGGAAGCCGGCTGCCCGAACATCGGCGAGTGCTGGGACAAGAAGCACGCGACCTTCATGATTATGGGCGACACCTGCACGCGTGCGTGTGCGTTCTGCAACGTGAAAACGGGAATGCCCGGCGCGCTCGATGCGTTGGAGCCGGATCACGTCGCGCTCGCCGTGCAGAAGCTCGGCCTGCATCATGTTGTCATCACCTCCGTGGACCGTGACGATCTCGACGACGGCGGCGCCGATCATTTCGCAAAAACCATCCGCGCCATTCGCGCGAGTTGCCCTTCGACCACGATTGAAATCCTCACGCCGGATTTTCTGCGTAAAGAGGGCGCGCTGGAGCAGGTGGTTGCCGCCAAGCCCGACGTGTTCAACCACAATCTCGAGACCGTGCCGTCGCAATATCTCACCGTGCGTCCCGGCGCGCGCTATTTCCACTCGATCCGTCTGCTTCAGCGCGTGAAGGAAATCGATCCGGCGATCTTCACCAAGTCCGGCATCATGGTGGGTCTCGGCGAAGAGCGGAACGAGGTGTTGCAGGTGATGGACGATCTGCGCTCGGCCGACGTGGATTTCCTCACTATCGGACAATATCTCCAGCCGAGCCTGAAGCATCACGCGGTGATGCGTTACGTACCGCCGGATGAATTCGCAGGGTTGGAGAAAGTCGCCTATACCAAGGGCTTTTTGATGGTGTCGGCGTCGCCGCTGACGCGCTCGTCGCATCACGCCGGCGAGGATTTCGCCAAGTTGCAGGCGGCGCGCGCCGCGCTAGTGCGCTAACCCTCTATGCCGCAATTCGCGAACAAGCGGCGTGTCCGTCACAGCGCGGAGAAGATGTTCGATCTTGTCGCGGACGTGGAAAAATATCCGCAGTTCGTGCCGCTGTGTCATGCGCTGAAAATCAAACAGCGCACGAAAAGCGAAGACGGCTGCGAAGTTGTGATTGCCGACATGACGGTGTCGTTCCAGTTGATCCGCGAAACATTCACCAGCCGCGTGACGCTCGACCGTGCCAATCTGAAAATTCTCGTCGAGTATCTGAAAGGCCCGTTCAGCAGGCTTGAGAATAAATGGACCTTCGAGCCAAAGGGTGACGACGCCTGCGACGTTGGATTCTTTATCTCTTACGAATTCAGGAATCGGATACTCGCGGTGCTGATGGGCGCGATGTTCGACGTCGCTTTCCATCAATTCGCCGCGGCGTTCGAGAGGCGCGCGGACGAAGTCTATGGCCCGCCGCGGGTGGCCGCTTCTTGAGCGGCGGCTGCGGCCCACGCGCCATCTCCATCAGCATTTTCAGGGCTTCGACGACCGATTGCTGTCGCACATTGCTGCGGCCGACCGCGCCGAACCGGCATTCCTTGTGAACGATGCGGCCGTCGCGCGAGGCAACGGCGAGGTGAACGAGGCCAACCGGTTTGCCGGGTGTCGCGCCGCCGGGGCCTGCGATGCCGGTGATCGCAACGGCGAGATCGACGTCGGCGTGTTCGAGCGCGCCGAACGCCATCGCGGTCGCGGTTTCCTTGCTGACCGCGCCGAACGTGTCGAGAATTTCCTTCTCCACGCCGAGCATCGCGTGCTTGGCAGTGTTAGAGTAGGTGACGAAGCCGCGGTCGATCACATCCGATGAGCCGGGAATTTCGGTCAGCGCGGCCGCGACAAGTCCGCCGGTGCAGGATTCGGCGGTCGCAATCTTGAGCTTGCGCATCCGGCACAAATCCAGCAGCGAGCGGGACAATGCGCGGGTGGCGCTGCCGGTCATGCGCGTTGGTGTCCCATGCTAGTTGGTGTCCCACGGCAAGCGGATCGTGGCGGCGGCGGTGGCCGCAATGCCTTCCTGACGGCCCGTAAATCCGAGGCGTTCGCTGGTGGTTGCTTTCACGGCAATCCGTGATTGAGGCAGGCCGGTGATCTCCGAAATCTTCGCGCGCATCGCGTCGCGCAGCGGGCCGATTTTAGGCGCTTCGCAGATCATCGTGACTTCGAGATTGGCGATGCGGCCGCCGCGCGCGGTCACAAGACCGACCGCATGTTTGAGGAACTGGTCCGACGCTGCGCCTTTCCATTTCGGATCGCTCGGCGGGAAATGCGAACCGATGTCGCCATCTGCGAGCGCGCCGAGAATGGCGTCGACGATCGCATGCAGGCCGACATCGCCATCGGAATGCGCGAGAAATCCGCGATTGAACGGCACCCGGACGCCGCACAGCATCAGATGATCGCCGTCGGTCAGCGCATGCACGTCGTAACCCGTGCCGGTGCGAATATCGCCGAGGGCCGCGCCGAGACGCGCTTCCTCGCGCGCGAAATCTTCCGGAGTTGTCAGCTTCATGTTCGCAGCATCGCCTTCAAAGGTTGCGACCGTCAATCCCGCCCATTCGGCAAGTGCTGCGTCGTCGGTGAAATCGTCGCGGCCCTCGCTCGCGGCCTTGCGATGCGCGGCGAGGATCGCGTCGTATCGAAACGCTTGCGGCGTCTGCGCGATTCTTAAGTGCGCGCGGTCGGGCGTTGCGGTGACGGCGCCGGCTTCGTTCACGACCTTCACCGTATCCGTCACCAGCACGACCGGAATCGCCGCACCCGTTTTCGATGCGGCGCCGATTGCACGCGAGATAACTTTGTCCGTCACGAATGCGCGCGCGGCGTCGTGAATGAGAACGATCTCCGGCGCGTGAGACGCGAGGGCTTCAAGTCCCGCGCGCACCGACGCCTGCCGCGTCGCGCCGCCGTTGACCGGTGTCTGAAATTTCAGACCGCACACCGCAGCGTCGAAAATATCCGCGTCGTACGGATTTCGCACCGGCTGCACGGCCGAGATTTCGGGATGGACACAAAACGGCTCCATCGCCCGTGCAAGAACTGGCCGTCCGCCAATGGTACGAAACTGTTTGGGCCCACCGGCACCGGCACGCAGGCCACGGCCGGCTGCGACGATGATGGCGGCAGTCTGTTTGGGACTTGTCATGGAGGCTGGTTACCGGCTGGGCGCGAGGCTGAGAAACGTTGGAAAGCGACGGAGCGCGACATACCATATCCGCGCGAAAAGCAGCATGATTCCATAGCTGTGGGAAGAATTGCCGAATTTGTTGCGTTGCACTTGCAACAAGACTAGACTTGTCTAAACTGTAGGCAAGATGCTAACTTGCCCAATAATTAAGCTATACGGCACTGGCAATGAAGCCGGTATCGGTCAAAAAAGAGAACTGCTGTGAACGGCTCGATACCACCGCATCAGCGTAGCTTGGCGGTTGGCGACGTCCAGATCGCCAACAATGTGCTTCTAGCACCGATGTCGGGCATTACTGATGCTCCGTTTCGACGCCTCGCCGCCGAGTTGGGTGCCGGTCTCGTCGTTTCCGAAATGACCGCAAGCGATGATCTCGTGAAGGGCCGCGCGATGTCGGTTCTGCGCTGCGAATCGTCGGGCATCGGGCCGCATGTCGTCCAACTGGCCGGTTGCGAGACGCACTGGATGGGCGAGGGCGCGCGCATCGCCGAAGCGGCCGGCGCGGACATTATCGACATCAACATGGGTTGCCCCGCGCGGCATGTGACCGGCGGCCAGTCCGGATCGGCATTGATGCGCGATCTCGATCACGCTTTGCGGCTGATAGAAGCGACAGTGGCGGCCGTCAAAATTCCCGTCACGCTGAAGATGCGGCTCGGCTGGGACGAGCGTTCGCTCAATGCGGCGGACCTCGCGCGGCGAGCGGAAGCGGCCGGCATTCGGATGATTACTGTTCATGGCAGAACGCGATCGCAATTCTACAAGGGCACGGCCAACTGGAGTGCAGTGCGCACTGTGAAGGAAGCCGTTTCAGTGCCGGTCGTCGTCAATGGCGACATATCAACATACGACGAGGCGCTGTCGGCGATCGAGAAATCGGGCGCGGACGCGGTGATGATCGGGCGCGGCGCTCAGGGACAACCGTGGCTGCCCGGCCAGATCGCGCGCCGCCTCGAGGGCGGGGCGGCAGAAGACGCGCCGTCACTGGAGACACAGCTTCGCTATCTTATTCGCCTTTATGATGCGGTCATCGATCACTACGGCTCGAAGGTCGGCCTTCGGCATGCGCGCAAGCATCTCAGCTGGGCGCTCGATGTCGCCGCCAAGAGTGCCGCGTCTTCTACGGAAGCACTGAAGCGATGGCGGCACGTCATCCTTACCTCGGGCGAGCCGGCACATGTGAGGAAGTCTCTCGATCGCGCATTCGATGAATTTGCATGGCGGGTTGCAGCATGAGCGATGCGGCCGAAAAATACATGGTGATGTCGAATGGCAGCGAAGCCATTCTCAACGCGTTGCCAAATCCCATTCTGCTAATTGGCTCCGATGGCAAGATCGTCGATGCAAATATCGCGGCCGAATCCTTCTTCGAGATTTCGATACCGCATCTGCAACGCCAGATGCTGCGCGAACTCGTTCCGTTCGGAAGCCCGCTGCTCGCGTTGATCGATCAGGTGCGTCACACGGGTTCTGCCGTCAACGAGTACAAAGTCGATCTCGGCACGCCGCGGATGGGCGGCGATAGGCAGGTCGATTTGCACGTTGCGCCATTAGCGGAGCGACCCGGGCACATCGTGGTGATGCTTCAGGAACGCACCATCGCCGACAAGATGGATCGGCAGCTAACTCATCGCAGTGCTGCGCGTTCGGTGATTGCGCTCGCGGCCATGCTTGCGCACGAAATCAAGAACCCTCTTTCCGGCATTCGCGGCGCGGCGCAACTCCTGGAGCAGGCAGCGTCGCCCGAAGATCGCACGCTGACGCGTCTCATCACCGATGAAGCGGATCGCATCGTCACTTTGGTTGACCGCATGGAAGTGTTTGGCGATGAACGTCCTGTCGCACGCGGGCCCGTGAACATTCATTCTGTGTTCGATCACGTCAAGCGGCTCGCGCAGTCCGGTTTCGCGCGGAATGTAAAGTTTACCGAGGAATACGATCCGTCGCTTCCGCCTGTGCTCGCCAACCAAGATCAACTGATTCAGGTCTTCTTGAATTTGGTGAAGAATGCGGCAGAGGCCGTGGCCGATCTTGGTACGGAAGGCGAAATTCAATTGACGACCGCTTTTCGGCCGGGCGTTCGCTTGTCGGTGCCGGGGAAAAAGTCGCGCGTGTCTTTGCCGCTGGAATTTTGCGTGAAGGACAACGGCCCCGGCGTGCCGGAAGACTTGCTTCCAAATCTGTTCGATCCGTTTGTGACGACGAAACCGACCGGCAGCGGTCTGGGGTTGGCGCTCGTGGCCAAGATCGTCGGCGATCATGGCGGAATTGTCGAATGTGAATCTCAGCCGCGAAAAACGATTTTCCGCGTCCTTCTGCCAATATTCAATCCAGCAAAAATTCTCAATCAAAACTCGCAAAACCAAAGTCATGGCGACGCGCGCCCGGGAACGCCGTCGCATGCCTCACAGGTTTCAAGATGAGGACGACTGATGCCCGCAAGTAGTATTCTTGTTGCCGACGACGACACCGCGATTCGCACCGTTCTCAATCAGGCGCTCTCACGCGCCGGATATGAAGTCCGGTTGACGGGAAATGCCGCAACGCTGTGGCGCTGGGTCAGCCAGGGTGAGGGCGACCTCGTCATCACCGACGTCGTGATGCCGGACGAGAATGCGTTCGATCTGTTGCCGCGCATCAAGAAAATGCGTCCTAATCTTCCCGTTATCGTCATGAGCGCGCAGAACACGTTCATGACGGCGATCCGCGCATCGGAACGCGGCGCTTACGAGTATCTGCCGAAGCCGTTCGATCTGAAGGAATTGATCGCGATTGTCGGCCGCGCCCTTTCCGAGCCGAAAGACCGTCCGATCGCAGTCAAGGAGGAGGGCGAGTTCGATTCCATTCCGCTGGTCGGCCGCTCGCCGGCGATGCAGGAAATCTACCGCGTCCTTGCGCGGCTGATGCAAACCGATCTGACAGTGATGATCTCCGGCGAATCAGGCACCGGCAAGGAACTGGTCGCGCGCGCGTTGCATGATTATGGCAAGCGCCGCAGTGGGCCGTTCGTTGCGGTCAACATGGCTGCGATTCCGCGCGATCTCATCGAGTCCGAATTGTTCGGTCATGAGCGCGGCGCCTTCACCGGCGCGAATGCGAGGGCGACTGGGCGTTTCGAGCAAGCTGAAGGCGGCACGCTCTTCCTCGACGAAATCGGCGACATGCCTATGGAAGCGCAGACACGCTTGTTGCGAGTGCTCCAGCAGGGCGAATACACGACCGTCGGAGGCCGCACGCCGATCAAGACCGACGTGCGCATCGTCGCGGCAAGCAACAAGGATTTGCGTATCCTTATTCAGCAGGGATTGTTCCGCGAGGATCTGTTCTTTCGCCTCAACGTCGTTCCGCTGCGGCTGCCGCCTCTGCGCGAACGCATCGAGGATCTGCCGGACCTCATCCGTCACTTTTTCTCCCTTGCGGAGAAGGACGGGCTGCCACCGAAGAAGCTCGACGCGCAGGCGGTCGAGCGCCTCAAGCAGCATCGCTGGCCGGGCAACGTGCGTGAACTGGAAAATCTGGCGCGCCGGCTCGCTGCGCTCTATCCGCAGGATGTGATTACGGGTTCGGTTATCGAAGGCGAACTCGCGCCGCCCGCCGTGGTCTCCGGCGGCAGCATGCCGCAGAGCGTCGACAATCTTGGTGCCGCGGTCGAGATGTATCTTGCGTCGCACTTCGCGGGTTTCCCCAACGCACTGCCGCCGCCAGGCCTGTACCATCGCATCCTGAAGGAGATCGAGGTGCCGCTTTTGACGGCGGCGCTTGCGGCCAATCGCGGAAATCAGATCAGGGCGGCGGACCTCCTGGGCCTCAACCGCAATACCTTGCGGAAGAAGATCCGGGATTTGGACATTCAGGTCTATCGAAGCGGCAGCTAGGTTTTCCGTGACATTCCGGTAACGGAATGTTTGTTCGGGGCATTCGCAGCCTCTCCCGGGATCGAATCCGGCGCCCCTCGCGCCTAGGAAATGTCGCAATCCGGCAACATTGTGATATGAATGCATCACTGACGACGGTCGAGCACCGTTCGTCGTGGCGAGTTCTGGCCGGTTCAAACATTACGCATGACCACAGCAGAGACGTCGGCAACCCCGTTTGATCCGTCTTTCGCCGAACCACGGGCGTGGTCGTTCCGCCGCCTGATGGCGCCGTTTGCCGTCGCTATTGCGCTGCTGTCGGCTTTTCTGACGTTCGTTGTTCTCACCGGCCTGACGCCGATCGTCCCCACCCACGAAGTGGTCGTTACGTTTCTTCTTATTAACGGCGCGACGATCCTGCTGCTGCTCGCGATCATCGCGCGCGAGGTCTGGCAGGTGGTTCAGGCGAGGCGGCGAGGCCGCGCAGCGGCGCGCCTGCATGTGCAAACGGTCAGCCTCTTCTCGGTGATTGCCGTGTTGCCGGCGGTGCTGGTGTCGATCGTCGCCAATGTGACGCTCGATCGCGGCCTCGATCGCCTGTTTTCGGTGCGCACGAAGGCGGTCATCGAAAACTCGCTGCTGGTCGCGAACGCATACGTTTACGAGCATGCGCAACTGATACGCGGCGACATCATCGGAATGGCGAGCGATATTACGCGCGCGCGTCCGCTATACGATCAGGATCGCGAATCCTTCCGCAATCTGCTGACGAGCACAGCTGCCTCGCGAAATCTTCCCGGCGCGATGCTGATCGACAAGAATCGGAATATTCTCGAATCCGCCGCAACCGGTATTCAACAAAATTTCCTCACGCCAGCGCCCGACTTCCTCAGCAACGTCAATGAGGACGAACCGCAGATCGGCGTATTCGTCGAACAGAATTATGTGGCGGCTGTCATCCGATTGCGGGCATTCGAGGATACGTTCCTCTACGTTGCGCGGCTTCTCGATCCTCGCGTCGTCGCGCAGTTGCGTCAGACCCAGGCGAGCGTGAAGGAATATGCCGAACTTGAATCGCGCAGACTCGGCATCCAGGTTGCATTCGCCCTGATGTTCACCGTGATCGCACTGACAGTTCTGATGTCGTCGGTGCTGATAGGATTGAATTTCGCAAACTGGCTCGTCGCGCCGATCCGGCGATTGATGGGCGCAGCCAATCTCGTTTCAACCGGCAATCTTCACGTTCAGGTGCCGGTGATCCGCTCCGAAGGCGATCTCGCGCATCTCGGCGAAACCTTCAACAAGATGACGCATGAGTTGCGCACGCAGCGCGATGAACTTGTGAGCGCCAGTGACGTGATCGACAGCCGGCGGCGATTCATCGAAGCGGTTCTGTCATCGGCCAGCGCGGGCATCATCGGCGTCGATGGCAGCGGAAAAATAGCGATCCTCAACCGTTCGGCCGAGAAGCTGATCGGCCATCCCGAGTCGGAGGCGCTGGACCATCCGCTGTCCGAAATCGTCCCGGAATTGGATGGACTGATGGAGACGGCGCGAAGCAGCGCGCAGCGGCTGGTGCAGGGCGAGATCGAAATCAGCCGCGATACAGTTGAGCGAACGCTTTCGGTTCGGGTCAGTTCGGAGCAGACCGGCCAGTCGAATGAGAGTTACATCATCACGCTCGACGACATCACCGATCTCGTCAAAGCACAGCGAACTTCCGCCTGGGCGGACGTCGCGCGCCGAATTGCGCACGAAATCAAAAACCCGCTGACGCCGATTCAGCTTTCGGCGGAACGGTTGCGGCGGAAATTCGGAAAATCGATTACCGACGACCGCGCTGTGTTCGACCAGTGCACCGACACCATCGTTCGTCAGGTGGACGACATCAGAAAGATGGTGGACGAGTTCTCAAAGTTCGCGCGCATGCCGAAGCCCGTCATAGAGGGCGAGGATGTCGCCGATGCAGTGCGGCAGACTGTCTTTCTCATGCGCGTCGGCTCGCCGGACATCGATATCGGAGTCGATGTCAAGCAGGAGCCGATGCATGCCAAATTCGACCGGCGACTCATTTCTCAGGGTTTAACGAACATCATCAAGAACGCGACCGAAGCCATCGGCGCGGTTCCTCCGGGCGAGATCGCGCGGGGTCGCATCGATGTCATCGCCGCGCGAGAAGACGACGATATTGTCATCGACGTTGTCGACAATGGCATCGGACTACCGAAAGAGAGCCGAGCGCGATTGCTCGAACCGTATGTGACGACGCGCGAGAAGGGCACCGGCCTTGGTCTCGCCATCGTTGGGCGTGTTCTTGAGGATCATGGCGGACGAATTGAACTGAACGACGCGTCGGTATTGCGTCCGGGCGCGCGCGGCGCGTGGGTGCGCATGAGATTCAAGGTGTCCGGTCACGCGACGCCGGCCGACGCAAGTGTCGGAAAACAAGCAGAACCCGTAAACGGCAAGTAAGACAGCAGGCGGAAATACATGGCGAACGACATCCTCATTGTTGACGACGAAGCAGATATCCGCGATCTCGTCGCAGGAATTCTCGATGACGAGGGTTTCAATACGCGGACTGCACGCGAAAGCGATTCCGCGCTGGCTGAAATTTCGGCGCGGCGTCCAAACTTAATTTTTCTCGACATCTGGCTTCAGGGCAGCAAGCTCGACGGCCTGCAACTGCTCGAGCAGATCAAGCGCGATTATCCTGATGTGCCGGTCGTGATGATCTCCGGTCATGGCAACATTGAAACAGCCGTCGCCGCGATCAAGCGCGGCGCTTACGACTTCATTGAGAAGCCCTTCAAGGCAGACCGCCTCATCCTGGTGGCGAACCGCGCGCTGGAAACCTCGCGGCTCAAGCGCGAGGTGAGGGAGCTGAAGCAGCATGCGCCTTCTTCCGGCACGCTGGTTGGAAAGTCGCCCTGTATGAACCAGCTTCGGCAAACCATTGATCGCGCTGCCAAGGCGAACAGCCGCATCATGGTTGTCGGGCCATCGGGCGGCGGCAAGGAATTGGCAGCGCGGACGCTGCATTCGATGTCGCCGCGCGCGGAGGGGCCGTTCGTCGTCATCAATGCGGCTGCAATTACACCTGAGCGGATGGAAGTCGAACTATTCGGCGTTGAATTGTCCGATGGCGAAACGGGCCGCAAGCCGGGTGCGTTGGAAGAGGCGCATGGCGGCACGCTCTTCATCGACGAAATTGCTGACATGCCGCGCGAGACACAGAACAGAATTCTCCGGGTGCTGGTCGATCAGACGTTCCAGCGCGTCGGCGGCACAGCACGCGTCAGCGTTGATGTCCGGATTATTTCTTCGACGGCGCGGAATCTTGAAGCAGAAATTTCCGAAGGCCGCTTTCGCGAAGATCTCTATCATCGCCTCTCCGTTGTGCCGATCCGCGTTCCGCCCTTGTCGGAGCGCCGCGAAGACATTCCCGAATTGGTCGAATATTTCATGGACCAGATTTCGACAGCGACGGGACTGCCGAAGCGGCAGATCGGCGAGGATGCGATGGCCGTGCTCCAGTCGCATGTGTGGCCGGGCAACGTCCGCCAGCTTCGCAACAACGTCGAGCGCGTGATGATTCTCGCCGGCGGCGATCCCGAAGCGACCATCAGTGCCGATATGCTTCCGCAGGATGTGGGATCGATGGTGCCGGCCATGCCGACCGGCAACAACGGCGAGCACATCATGGGCTTGCCGCTGCGCGAGGCGCGCGAGGTTTTCGAGCGCGATTATCTGATCGCGCAGATCAGCCGTTTCTCCGGCAATATTTCTCGCACGGCTGAATTTGTCGGCATGGAGCGTTCGGCGCTTCACCGCAAGCTCAAGGCGCTGGGTGTCGGCTAGCGAATGTCACGCATTGCGTATGTGAACGGCCGGTACCGCGATATTCGCGATGCCAGCGTCAATATCGAAGATCGCGGTTATCAGTTCTCCGATGGCGTGTACGAGGTTTGCGAGGTGCGCGGCGGAAAGGTCGTCGATCTTCCGCGGCATATGGCGCGGTTGCAGCGATCGTTGCGCGAGTTGCAGATTGCGATGCCGATGCAGCTCACGTCTCTGGAGGCAGTTATTCACGAAGTGACGCACCGAAATCGCGTGACTTACGGGATTATCTATCTTCAGATCACGCGCGGCGTTGCGCGCCGCGATCATGCATTTCCCGCTCAAGCGGTGCGGCCAGCTGTCGTCGTCACCGCGCGCAGCCTGAATTTCGAGAAAAATCAGGAAACGGCGGCGCGGGGGATCGGCGTCATCACAGTTCCTGAAAACCGGTGGCCGCGAGTCGACATCAAGTCGGTTGCGTTGCTCCCGAACGTGTTGGCCAAGCAACAGGCCCGCGAGAAGGGCGCCTACGAAGCCTGGTTCGTCGATAGCAATGGACACGTCACCGAAGGGGCATCGAGCAATGCATGGATCGTCACCGGCGACGGCAAGGTCGTTACGCGCTCTGCGGATCAGGGCATCCTTGCCGGCGTCACCCGTGCGGTGCTGATGGAGGTTATCGCATCCCTCCAAATGAGCCTGGAGGAACGCCCCTTTACGCCTGCGGAGGCTTATGGAGCCGCCGAGGCCTTTGTCACGGCGTCCAGCCAGATCGTCATGCCGGTGGTTACGATCGACAGCCGGCCGGTCGCAGACGGCAAGCCGGGCCCTGTCGCGACGCGCCTGCGCGAACAATTTCACCGATTTTCTGCATTTTCGTGACGTTTGCCATTTCGCTATGCGGACAAGGGAACCCGCTGGACTTGCCTATCAATCGGGCCTGCCGTTTAATCGTGCGGCAGCACCCGGAGGGGGATCTCAGGGAACGCAGGCAGCCGGACCGATGACCCGGAGAGGGCGGGGTTTGGCCAAATAAAAAGAAACAACGAGACTGCGGGACAAAAAAATGGCGACAGAGCGCGCTCAAAATCTACAAGACACCTTCCTCAATCACGTTCGCAAAACCAAAACGCCGCTGACGATCTTTCTGGTCAATGGAGTAAAGTTGCAGGGCATTGTCACATGGTTCGACAATTTCTGTCTTCTGCTTCGGCGCGACGGTCATTCGCAGCTTGTCTACAAGCATGCGATTTCGACGATCATGCCTGGCGCTCCGGTCCAGTTGTTTGAAGGCGGTGAGGACGCGCCAGCTTGAGATTGATCTAACGTGAGACCCCAGAGTTTCGACGGGGGCGTCGATCGGCCAAAAGCCAAAAAGGGGGAAACAACGGGGCGGGTGCTCGTCATCGGCCCCTACAAGCGCGCGCGTGGCGATGCCGACGCAATTGCAAGCGGCAGCGTGAGAAATTCCGAAGCGCGGCTTGAAGAGGCCGCAGGTCTCGCCCGCGCGATCGACCTGACTGTCGCCGAAGCGATCGTCGCGCCGCTCAACGACATCCGTCCGGCGACCTACCTCGGCAAAGGCAAGGTCGAGGAGTTTATCGCGCTCATCAAAGCCAGCTTAGTCGATCTGGTCGTGATGGATTGTGCGCTATCGCCGGTCCAGCAGCGCAATCTCGAGAAGGAATGGGGTGTCAAGGTTCTCGACCGCACGGGCTTGATTCTGGAAATCTTCGGACGCCGCGCGAAGACGCGCGAAGGCTCGCTTCAGGTCGAGCTTGCGCATTTGAACTATCAGCGCAGCCGTCTCGTCAGATCATGGACACATCTTGAGCGTCAGCGCGGCGGCTTCGGATTTATGGGCGGCCCCGGCGAAACTCAAATTGAAGCCGATCGTCGCATGATCGGTGAACGCATCGCACGTCTTGAAAATGAATTGAAGAAGGTTCAGGCAACGCGCCGCCTGCACCGCGCCGGCCGCGAGCGCGTTCCGTATCGCATTGTCGCGCTCGTCGGCTATACCAATGCCGGAAAATCGACGCTCTTCAATCGTCTGACCCGCGCCGATGTGCAGGCGGCGGACATGCTGTTTGCGACCCTCGATCCGACGCTCCGCGCACTCACGCTGCCCCATGGCGGAAAGGCGATGTTGTCCGACACCGTGGGATTCATTTCCGACTTGCCGACGATGCTGGTTGCCGCCTTCCGTGCAACGCTCGAGGAGGTGATGCAGGCTGACGTCATCCTGCACGTTCGCGATATCTCGCACGAAGACGCTGAAGCCCAGCAGCGCGATGTCGAAGCGGTGCTGCGGCAACTCGACATCGATCCCGAAAATGGCCATCGCATTATTGAAGTCTGGAACAAGATTGACACTTTCCCTGCGGAGGAACATGACAATCTCGCGAACATCGCCACGCGGCGGCCTGCCGAGCGCCCGGTGTTTCTCGTTTCTGCCGTGACCGGCGAGGGCGTCGAGGCGCTGCTCTCAGCAATCGAAGATCGGTTGGCCGCGACGAAGGTCACTCTCGATCTGTCCATCGACGCATCCGATGGCGCCGGGATCAGTTGGCTTCACCGCAATTCCGAGGTGCTCGACAAGCATCTGGAGGAGGGCCGCTTCATTATGACGGTACGGGTCGATGAAACGAAAAGCGATCTGACCAGGAGCAAATTTGGCGCGGTGCCGAGCGCCCATTGAGGCTGTGCAACGCAGCCCCGCCACGGCAGGCGGGCGGCAGCTGAAGGAAGTCCTTGACCCCGCCAAGACGAGGTTTATTCATCGCGGCCAACAATGACAACAAACCCGAGGAGACCGGCGTGACGTATCCGAATGTAGAACTCCATATCGACGGCAAATGGCGCCCGAGCAATTCCGGCAAGACCATCGCTGTTATTAACCCGGCGACCGAAGACAAGATCGGGACCGTCGCGCATGCGGAGAAAGCGGACCTCGATGAGGCGCTGGCTGCGGCTGAAAAGGGGTTCAAGGCCTGGCGTGCTGTGTCGCCGTTCGACCGCGCCAAAGTGATGCACAAGGCCGCCGCATTGCTGCGCGAACGCGCCGATACAATTGCGCCATTGATGGTTGCCGAACAGGGCAAGACGCTCGTGGAAGCTAAGGGCGAAACGCTTGCCGCAGCCGACGTGATCGAATGGTTCGCCGAGGAAGGCAAGCGGTCCTACGGTCGTGTCATTCCGGCACGCGGTCCCGGAATTTATCAGCTGGCCGTGAAGGAGCCTGTGGGCCCGGTTGCTGCCTTCACGCCGTGGAATTTCCCGATCAATCAGGTGGTGCGAAAGCTGTCCGCAGCACTCGCAGCCGGATGCTCGATCATCGTCAAAGCGCCGGAAGAAACGCCTGCGTCGCCCGCTGAATTGATCCGCGCGTTTGTCGATGCCGGGCTGCCCGCCGGCGCGGTCAATCTGGTCTATGGCGTGCCGTCCGAGATTTCCGAGTATCTCATTTCGCATCCGACGATCCGCAAAATTTCGTTCACCGGATCGACCAACGTCGGCAAGCAACTTTCAGCGCTCGCCGGATTGCACATGAAGCGCGCGACGATGGAACTGGGCGGTCACGCGCCTGTCATCGTGTTCAATGACGCGGACGTGGACTCGGCTGCAAAGATCATGAGCGCCGCGAAGTATCGCAACGCCGGACAGGTCTGTATTTCGCCGACGCGCTTCATGGTGCAGGACGGTGTTTACGACAAGTTCATCGAACAGTTCGTGGCCAACACAAAGAAGGTGAAGGTCGGAAACGGCATGGACAAGGAATCCCGGATGGGCTCGCTGGCCAATCCGCGCCGCGTCGATGCCATCGAGAAGATGGTGCAGGACGCCGTCTCAAAGGGCGCGAAGGTCGCGACTGGCGGCAACCGTATCGGCAACAAGGGATTCTTCTTCGAGCCGACGGTCGTCACCGACGTGCCGAAGAATGCCCGCGCGATGAGCGAGGAACCTTTCGGCCCTCTGGCGCTGATTTCTCCGTTCTCGAAGTTCGATGAGGCGGTGGAGGAGGCTAATCGCCTTCCGTTCGGCCTCGCGTCTTACGCGTTCACAAGCTCGACCAAGACGGCGACGGCCATCGGCTCGGCGATCGAAGCCGGCATGGTGTCGATCAACTCGTTCGGTCTGGCTTTGCCGGAAACGCCGTTCGGCGGCATCAAGGACTCCGGGCACGGCTCGGAAGGCGGCACCGAGGCGATGGAGGCCTACTTCAATACGAAGTTCATCACGCAGACCGGCGTTTGATCGGTTCTTCGATGTTCAAGATGAAGACGGCGGCTCGTTCCGCCGTCTTTTTCATTTTTGCTCGTGATGCTTCGCTTCGTTCCAAAGCGAATCCATTTCGTCGAGATTCGATTGAACCAACGAGCGGCCGCGTTTCGCCAGCGTGCGTTCGATATAGCCAAATCGCCGCTCAAATTTAATGTTGGCCTGGCGAAGGGCCGACTCCGGATCCGCACCCGCATGACGCGCAAGGTTGACGACCGCGAACAACAGGTCGCCTGTTTCAGCTGCAATTTGAGATTGGTCGCGTTCATCGAGTGCGGCTTCGATCTCGTCGGCTTCCTCGCGGATTTTTGCGAGCACGGCACGAGGATCGTTCCAGTCGAACCCGACCGTCGATGCCTCGGCCTGTAGCTGCACCGCCCGCGCCAGCGCAGGCTGTCCTTGTTTGATGGAGGAGAGCAGTCCGGTATTGCCGCCTGACGCGTCTGGATTTCGCGCGGCGCGCTCCGTTTTCTCTTCGACCTTGATCCGATGCCAGGCGTCTTTGACCTCGTCCGGCGTCAACTTTCCTGCGCGTTCACCGAACACATGCGGATGCCGGCGGATCATCTTCTGTGAGATCGCTTCGACAACGTCGCCGAATGCGAACGCGCCTTTCTCTTCCGCCATCCGTGCGTGGAATACAACCTGAAGCAAGAGATCGCCAAGTTCGTCCTTCAGATCGTCGAGATCGTCGCGCGCGATGGCGTCGGCCACCTCATAGGCCTCTTCAATCGTGTAGGGCGCGATGGTCGCAAAGGTCTGTTCAAGATCCCACGGACATCCGGTGCCGGGCGTCCGCAGCGTTGCCATGATGTTGAGCAGGCTTTCGATGTCTTTTGATGGCTTCATGAAGCACCGGTGTTTGCGGGATCATAGGTCTATGCCGCAATCACAGGTTTGAGACAATTGGCGCTGCCGTGGCAGAATGCTAAGTGCTGTTGAATGAGCGCGCTTTTTCAGGAAAATTCGGCATTGGTGCTGTTCTCGGGCGGGCAGGACTCGGCGACCTGTCTTGCTTGGGCGCTTGATCGGTTTGTGCATGTGGAGACGGTTGGTTTCTCATACGGGCAGCGGCATATTGTGGAGCTGGAGTGCCGTGAGCGTTTGAGTTCTGGCATCAAATCGCTGAAGCCTGAATGGGCACTAAAGCTTGGCGATGCGCACACACTGGATATTCCAACGCTTGGAGAAATTTCCGACACCGCACTAACGCGTGATGTGGCTATAGAAATGGGTGAGGGTGGCCTGCCGAACACCTTTGTGCCGGGGCGCAATCTTGTTTTTCTGACGTTCGCTGCCGCGCTCGCGTATCGGCGCGGAATTGCCAACATCGTTGGCGGCATGTGCGAGACGGATTTTTCCGGCTATCCGGATTGCCGCGATGAGACGATCAGGGCGCTCAACAGCGCGCTCAATCTTGGGATGGATAAGACGTTCGAGTTGCACACGCCGCTGATGTGGCGGAGCAAGGCCGAAACATGGAAACTCGCTGAAGAGCTTGGCGGAAAAGCACTGATCGATCTCATCGTTGAAGAGTCCCATACATGCTATCTCGGCGAGCGCGGTTCGCGCCTTGAGTGGGGTTACGGTTGCGGCGAGTGCCCGGCTTGCAGTCTGCGCGCGAAAGGGTGGGCTGAATTTCAGGCCTCTAAAGAATCGAAACAGATCGGATGATCTGAAAGTTTGTAATATGCTTTGTTGCGGCAATCGGATTTTTGCGAATTAGATTTTGGTGTGGGAGGCGACGCCATGATGAAGCTGAAGCCGAATTGCGAATGTTGCGACCGCGACTTTCCGCCCGAAAGCAAGCTCGCGGTGATCTGTACGTTTGAATGCACATTTTGCGCGGACTGCGCAGCGAACATTTTCGGCGGCGTGTGTCCCAACTGCGGTGGCAACTTTGTGCCGCGACCGATAAGGCCGGCGGCGATGCTGCGAAAATATCCAGCTTCAACGGAACGGCATTTGCGTGACCAGCCGTGCCTGGCGAAAACAGGCTGAAGAGATCAGCTCAGTTGTTGTGATCTGATTCCGACGATCGCGGATGCTGCCGCCGCCAGTCGTGGGGTGGTGTGAACGTGCCGGACCAGATTCCGCGCTTCGCAGCCCTGGCTTCGACCTGTTGCGCGCCGTAGGTGTTGGCGTAGTCGTATGAGACGGCCCAGCCTTGCTGGACCATCCACGCGTTGATGTCTGTCTTGTCCGGAAGCGAACATATCGCAAGCGTTCGCCCATATTGATCCTTCGATTGCGGCTGGCAGGTCAGATCGCGGCCGCGTATCAGCGCGCGAAGCTGGCTGGAGGCCTGTCGGCCGCACGGCCAGTCGCGGCCCTGGCCGTCGGTGCAATTTTGATCCAGCTCAGGCGCGTCGATGTCGAGCAGGCGTATCCTGACGCCGGAGATCGCCAGTGTGTCGCCATCGACCACAAATGCAGTGCCGACGATCGGCGCATCGGGTTTTCGCAGCCAGCGTTCGACGGCGTACACGGCAAGCGAGCCGATGAGCACGATAAGCATCACCGTCCAGCGGCGATTTTCTGCGCTGACGGCGCTCTGCGGTGGATATGGCGACCATTGCGGCGACGGAGACATCGGCGGGCGAATCCCTGTGGTGCCCGGGCAAACTAGCGGCCGCTGGAATGAGGGCAAGCAGGTCGCGCCCCGCCGGTATCGACGCTCAACTCCAAGATTCGCATAAGGTATATTATGGAATATATCGTGATATGAAATGTCGCCAAATCGGCTATTTCTCAAAGTCCGGCTGGCCATCCGGATCGGCGGCGACGTGATTGACGGACGCGACGCCCGCGCTAGAACTGAAACAACCAATGCAGCCACAAGACTGCTCGACCTCCGGGAGCACGCCATGAGCAAAGCGCAAAACCAGTACGATTTCGGCCTCGACAAGAATGCAGCGAACTTTGTGCAATTGTCGCCTGTGAGTTTCCTGGTGCGCAGCGCGAGCGTCTATCCGAACCTCACGAGCACTGTCTACGAAGGCCGCATCTTCACCTGGGCTCAGACCTACGAACGCTGCAAGCGTTTGGCGTCGTTTCTCGCAAAGCGCGGTATCAGCTACGGCGATACTGTGGCGGCGATGCTGCCGAACATTCCGGCGATGAATGAAGCTCATTTCGCGGTGCCGATGACCGGTGCCGTTCTGAACGCGCTCAATATCCGGCTCGATGCGTCGTCAATCGCATTCCAGCTCGATCACGGCGGCGCGAAAATCGTACTGGTCGATCCCGAATTCACGACTGTCATCGGCGATGCGCTGAAGCAGATGAAGGGTCCCAAGCCGCTCATCGTTGACGTTGACGATGCGTCATTTCCGGGCGGCCAGCGCATGGGCGAAATCGAATACGAGGATGCGCTCGCATCCGGCGATCCGAATTTCGACTGGAAGCCCATCAAGGACGAATGGGACGCGATTGCGCTGAGCTATACGTCCGGCACGACTGGAAATCCCAAAGGCGTCGTTACGCATCATCGCGGCGCTTATCTGAATGCCGCCAGCAACATTCTCGCCGGCAACCTCGGTCAGCATCCTATCTATCTTTGGACGCTGCCGATGTTTCACTGCAACGGCTGGTGCTTTCCGTGGACGGTGGCGTTATCGGCGGGCATCAACATCTGTCTACGGAAAGTCGATCCGACCAAAATATTTCAATTGATAGCGAAACACGGCGTCACCCACATGTGCGGCGCGCCGATCGTCTACAACACGCTGATAAATGCACCCGATGCGCCGAAAGGAAAATCCGCAAAACCTGTTGTTGGTCTTATCGCCGGTGCGGCACCTCCGGTTGCCGTGCTTGAAGGCGCGGAAAGCATCGGCATCAAATTGACGCATGTCTACGGACTCACGGAGGTCTACGGCCCCGCCTCCGTCTGTGCCGAGCAACCCGGATGGGACGATCTCCCGGTTGACCAGCGCGCGCAACTCAAGCGCCGGCAGGGCGTGCCCTATCCGCTCGAAGAAGGCGTCACCGTACTCGATCCAACCACGATGAAACCGGTACCGCGCGACGGCGAAACCATCGGTGAGGTGATGATCCGGGGCAATATCGTGATGAAGGGTTATCTCAAGAACGAAAAAGCCACCAGGGAAGCGTTTGAAGGCGGCTGGTTTCACACTGGCGATCTCGGCGTGCTCGATGAAACCGGCTACGTCATCATCAAGGATCGTTCCAAAGACATCATCATTTCCGGCGGCGAGAACATCTCATCCGTCGAGGTCGAGGATGTGCTCTACAAGCATCCGGCGGTTTTGTTCGCAGCCGTCGTTGCGAAGCCGGATTCAAAATGGGGTGAAGTCCCCTGCGCGTTCGTTGAATTGAAGGAAGGCGCGAAAGCGACTGAAGCCGAAATTCTCGCCTACTGCAAAAAATTGTTGCCGGGGTTCAAATCGCCGAAGGCTGTGGTGTTCGGACCGATCCCGAAGACATCGACAGGCAAGATTCAGAAATTCATGCTGCGCAATCAGGTGGAATCGGCGAAGGCGATCTCGGCCTGATCAGCCATCGATCGTCAGCTGCATGCCGTCGTAAGCCGGGACAACGCCATCTGGGAGTTTCTGCCGCAGAGTTTCGTAATCCAGATCGGAGTGCAAATTGGTCAGGACTGCCCGCTTGGGTTTGAATTTCGCGATCCAGTCGAGCGCATCGTCGAGACTGAAATGGCTCGGATGCGGCGCGTAGCGCAAAGCGTCGACAATCCAGAGATCGAGATTCTCAAGCGTGCCGTAGCTTTGCTTGGGAATGTCATTGAGATCGGGCGTATACGCGGCGTTGGCGATACGATAACCGAGCGCCGGAATGTTCCCGTGCTGGAGCAGAAACGCGGATAGGGTGATCGCACCGCCCTTCCCCTCAATCGTTTGCGTGCCGCCTGCTTCGATCGGCCGGCGGCTGAGAATGGCCGGATAGTCGCTGCCGGGCGCCTGCTCGAAGCAATAGGCGAAGCGCGATGCGATGTCCTTCGCGGTCGATTGATTCAAATAGACCGGAATTCGTTTGCGCATATGAAGCACGACCGAACGCAAATCGTCGATACCGTGGGTCTGATCGGCGTGCTCATGCGTGAGGAAAACCGCATCGAGATGATCGACGCCGGAAGCAAGCAACTGCTCGCGCAGATCGGGCGACGTATCGATCAGCACGCGTGTCGTCTCGGTATTCGAGGCCCTCTCGACCAGCAGTGAACATCGGCGGCGGCGATTCTTTGGATTGTTGGGGTCGCATGCACCCCACCCTAATGCAGGACGAGGCACGCCCGCTGACGATCCGGAACCTAAAATGGTCAGAATGATCTTCATGCCGCTTTTGCGCCGGGACGCGGAACTTTGTCGAACAGATTGAAGAAGTTCTCTGTGGTCTGACGCGAAATTTCTTCAAGCGGTACGCCGCGCGTTTCCGCAAGCACTTTCGCCGTCTCGATAACGTAGGAAGGCTCATTCCGCTTGCCGCGAAATTTGCCCGGTGCGAGATACGGCGCGTCGGTTTCAACCATGATGCGATCTGCCGGCAGTTCGGCAGCGATGTCGCGGATCGATTGCGAATTCTTGAACGTGAGAATGCCCGTGAAGGAAATCGAAAGTCCGAGCGCGATGGCTTTCATCGCCAATTCGCGCCCGCCGGTGTAGCAATGCAGCACGGCCTTGAACGGTCCCTTGGCGAACTCGTCCTCTAGAATCCGCGCGCACCCTTCGTCGGCTTCGCGTGTGTGGATGACGAGCGGCAATCCCGTCTCGCGCGCGGCGGCGATATGCGCGCGGAATCCCCTCTCCTGCGCCTCCGGCGATCCATCGTTGTAGAAATTGTCGAGCCCCGCTTCGCCCAATGCGACGACCTTCGGATGCTTCGTCAATGCGATCAATTCATCGGGCGTGATCCCGTCTTCTTCATCGGCGTTATGGGGGTGTGTGCCGACCGAACAATAGACGTTCGGAAAACGGCTGGTAATGGCCAAAAGTGAATCGATCCGGCGAACCCGCGTCGAGATGGTGACGATGCGTTCGACACCGGCAGCCTGCGCGCGCGCAACGATTGCATCGAGGTCGTCGGCAAAATCCGGAAAGTCCAGATGGCAATGGCTATCGACCAGCATCACTTATCAACCGTTGCTTCGCCTGCCGGTTCGACATAGCGCGGAAAAATCGGTGCTGGCGGCGGCAACTGGGTTCCGGCCTTGATGCGTGTGCCGAACGACGCAAAGTCACGCGCATCTTTCGCGACGCCCAAAATGTCGAGCAGTTTCTCTGTGGCATCGGGCATCACCGGCTGCGCAAGTATTGCAATCTGCCGGACCACTTCCGCTGTAACGTAAAGCACCGTTTTCTGTCGCGCGGGATCCGTCTTGGCGAGCGCCCACGGAGCTTCGCCGGCGAAGTAGCGGTTCGCTTCTGCGACGACTGCCCATATCGCGTTGAGCGCGAGATGGATTTGCTGTGTCGCCATAGCCTCGCGTGCGTCGTCCAGCATGCTACTCGACTGCGCAAGAATCGCTTTATCGCTGTCGCTGAATGCGCCCGGCTCCGGTAAAACACCATGAAACTGTTTGCCGATCATCGATAAGGATCGCTGCGCGAGATTTCCGAGGTCGTTCGCAAGATCGGCATTCGTGCGGGCGACGATTGCCTCGTGATTGTAGTTTCCGTCCTGGCCGAACGGCACTTCGCGCAAAAAGAAATAGCGTAGCTGATCGACGCCGTATTGATCCGCGAGATTGAACGGATCGACGACATTGCCGATCGACTTCGACATTTTCTCGCCGCGGTTGAACAGGAAGCCGTGCGCGAACACGCGCTTCTGCACCGGAATTCCCGCCGACATCAGAAATGCCGGCCAATAAACGGCGTGAAAGCGGATGATGTCCTTGCCGATGATGTGTACGTCGGCCGGCCAGTATTTCCAGTTGCTATCGTGTTCGTTTGGGAACCCCACGCCCGTGATATAGTTGGTCAGCGCATCGACCCAGACATACATGACATGCTTGTCATCTTCGGGGACTTTCACGCCCCAGTCGAACGTCGTTCGCGAAATCGACAGATCCTTCAGCCCGCTTTTGACAAAACTGACGATTTCATTTTTGCGTGAATCCGGGCCGATGAAATCGGGCTGGCGCTCGTACAACGCAAGTAACCTGTCCTGATAGGCAGACAGTTTGAAGAAATAGCTTTTCTCTTCCACCCACTCGACAGGTGTTCCCTGCGGTCCGCGACGCACCTTATCGTCGCCGACCGTCGTCTCGTCTTCGGCGTAATAGGCTTCATCGCGCACCGAATACCAGCCCGCATAGGTGTCGGGATAGATGTCGCCGTTGGCGAGCATGCGCCGCCAAATCTCCTGAGAGGATTTGTGATGCGCGGGTTCGGACGTGCGGATGAAGCGGTCGTAGGAAATGTTCAACCGCTTGTCCATTTCCTTGAAACGCGCGGCGTTGCGCGTCGCCAGATCGAGCGGCGTCAGGCTTTCCTTTTGCGCGGTTTGAATCATTTTCAAACCGTGCTCGTCGGTGCCGGTCAGAAAGAAAACATCCTTGCCATCGAGCCGCTGGAAGCGGGCCAGCGCGTCGGTCGCAATCGCTTCATATGCATGACCGATGTGAGGAGCGCCATTCGGGTAGGCGATAGCGGTTGTGATGTAGAACGTCGGACGGGACATCAGTTGCTGTGCAGCCATGAATTGCGAAGTGTTGCGGGAATGCCGAGTGATACGCCAAAGCACGGAAAAAGCGAACCCGAAAGCCTAGCGTGTGGCTTCCGCCAGCATGCCAAACACCGAGAAAACCAGAGGTTTTCGTTCCAGATTGAAGGATTCAACGTCGCGCGCGGCGCTGCCGATCTTTTCCCATACCTCCGCGAGCCGGGCAAGGCGGGGAAGATTCGCCTGAGCGCCGTCGGCGCGTAAATGAGACGAGAGCCAGCGATCGACGGTATCGATGAAAGTTCGCAGGCTCACGCGATCGTTCAATCCCAATGCGTCACCGAGAGAATGGAGCGCGCGCTGATCGACGCGCGGCAGAGCATTCAGAAGTTCGAGCGTGCGATTGTGCAGTCCGAGTGCATCGCCATCGAGCAGCATGAGCGCGCGCGCAACGCTGCCTTCGGCAAGTTCAGCAACGCCTCGTAAATTTGCGTCGCTTGGATTCAAACCTGCGGCATTCGCAGCAGCGAGAACGACATCTTCGTCGCTCAATGCCCGCAATGGCAGCTTCCGGCAGCGCGATTGAATTGTCGCGAGAACGCGTGCGGGCGCGTGACTGACGAGGAGGAACAATGCACGGGCCGGTGGCTCTTCAAGAACTTTAAGCAAAGCATTGGCCGCGTTCTGGTTCAGATCTTCGACGGTATCGACAACGCACACGCGCCATCCAGCGACAGCGGCTGTCGATCCGAAAAAGCCGATGGTTTCCCGAGATTCGTCAACCGTGATGACAGTGCGCATGACGCCCTTGTCATTCGCGGTTCGCTCAAGCGTCAGCAGTCCGCCATGACTGCCTGCGGCGACCTGACGTGCGACCGGATTGTGAGGATCGACCGCAAGAGACTTCGCATTCCGAACTTCAGGCATTTGTGGGTTTGGGAACGCAAGGACAAACTTGGCCATTCGATAGGCCAGTGTCGCCTTGCCAATCCCCTGCGGGCCGCCGATCAGCCAGGCGTGGGGAATGCGCCCGCTGCGATAGGCATCAAGAAGCGCCGCTTCGGCTTCGGCATGGCCGAACAGTTCCGACGTCTCGCGCGGAGCCGGAATTGCGCTTTCGTCATCGTTTACGCGAGCGATCATGCCTTGCTGCTTTCGGCAACTGCTGCGGCGGAGAAGAGATGATCGCGCAACGCCGTCCAAATTCGCGCGCCAACGGTTTGCGGATCGGCGTTGGCGTCGATCAAGACACAGCGATTGGGATCCTCGGCGGCAATTTGCCGGTACGCCTCGCGCAGCTTCTCGTGGAAGGCCAGCCCTTCCTCCTCGAACCTGTCGGCAACGGCAGAGCCGCGCCGCTTGATCGCGCGTTGAAGGCCGACCGCGACAGGAACATCGAGGATCAGCGTCAGGTCCGGTTGAAGGCCACCGATTGTCACGCGTTCCATGGCTCGAAGCAGTTTCGGATCGACCTTGCCGAGTTTGCCCTGATACACTCGCGTCGAGTCCGTGAAACGGTCGCAAAGCACCCATGTGCCCTGTTCGAGTGCGGGGCGGATGACCTGATTCACGTGGTCGTCGCGCGCAGCCGCAAACAGCAGAGATTCTGTTTCAGGTCCGAGCAGTTTTCCCATACCTGACAGTACGAGGTGGCGGATGACCTCGGCTCCTGCGGAGCCTCCCGGCTCACGCGTGACGATTGTCGGCAGACGCGCCCCGTTAAGACGATCCGCCAGCATCTTGATCTGTGTCGATTTACCCGACCCCTCGCCTCCCTCGAATGTGACGAAGCGACCGGGCACTACTTTTTTGATTTCGGTTGGCGTGTTCATGCCTATAACTTTTCGGCGCCGGATCGAAACAGGCCGATCACCAACTCGCTTGCGCCATCGATCGCGCGCCGCGTGGTCGAACCTGGCCCGATCGATTCCGCAGCGTAGAGCGGTGCTTCGAGCGCAATGTTGTTGTTGCGCCAGACCTTCAATGTGCCGATGCGCTGGCCGGGCTGAATGGGCGCACGAACCGGACCGTTATAGACGATGCGCGCGATCAGCTTTTCGGAGCCGGAGCGCGGCACCATTATATTGATCGGCTCCGGACTTGACAGTTTGACCGAACGGCTCTCGCCGCCGAAGACCCTGGCGTAACCGACACCTTGATCCGCGGCGAAGAGCATGCGCGGTTCAAAATTGCGGAAACCCCATTCCAGAAGTTTCTTCGCTTCAGTCGCGCGATCGTCGGAATCTTCCAAGCCGTTGACGACGACGATCAGTCGTTGCCCGTTCTGCACCGCCGAGCCCACCAGTCCATACCCGCCCTCCTTCGTGAATCCGGTCTTCAGACCATCCGCGCCTTCGAGCATGGTGAGAAGCGGATTGCGGTTCTGCTGACGAATTTTGTTCCAGGTGAATTCGCGCTCGTTGAACAGCTTATAATATTCCGGGTAGGTCAGGATGATGTGACGGGCCAGCATACCCAACTCGCGCACGGTCATCTTGTTGTTGGGATCTGGAAGCCCCGTCGGATTTCCGAATGTCGATTTGGTCAGACCCAATGCGCGGGCACGATCTCCCATGATCTCCACGAAGTCACGCTCGCTGCCGGCGCTTCCTTCGGCCAGCGCGATGCACGCATCGTTGCCGCTTTGGATCAGTGCTCCGTGCAGAAGATCGTCGACTTTCACCTTGCTGTTGATCTCGGCGAACATCGTCGAGCCGCCGGACGGTGCCCCGCCTTTGCGCCAAGCATTCGCAGTGATGCGGTATTCGTCGTCGAGCTTGATCTTGCCTTGCGTCAGTGCGTCGAAGATAACCTCGGCCGTCATCAGCTTGAGCATGCTGGACGGTGCGCGAAGTTCGTCCGCGTTTTTCTCGAACAGGATGCTGCCGGACTTTGCGTCGATCAGGATCGCCGTCGGCGCGTCGATCTCGTAGCCATCTTCCTTCTTCGCGCCCTGCACGCTGTTATTGGCCGCGCCGGCAACGCCGTACAGGCCGATGCTCGCAACGAGCAACCCGGCAAGACCGATGACAAGAATGCCTCGGGAGACCGGCGCAAGTCCCCGCAATTTCGACGGAATGGCTGTCATGCTACGATTCCTGACGGAGGCCTTGTATCAGTTGGGATAATTCCGAACAACGTGCTCCCTGAACAGGCTTCCAGACCGAACGAAACCCCCAAAAAAGGGCAAAAATCGATGTCTTCATCGTGCATGATTTCGGCCAACGGCATCGAGATGTTTGTCACCGAACAGGGTTCCGGGCCGCTCGTTCTGCTCTGCCACGGTTGGCCCGAATTGTCCTATTCGTGGCGGCATCAACTGCCCGCTTTAGCTAAAGCCGGATACCGCGCAGTAGCACCCGACATGCGGGGTTTTGGACGCACTTCGGCACCACAGGCAATCGACGCCTATTCGATTTTCGATCTGGTTGGCGACATGGTTGCGCTGGTTGCGGCCCTCGGGGAAACGAAAGCCGTCATCGTCGGTCACGACTGGGGTGCGCCGGTCGCGTGGCACGCGGCAATGTTCCGTCCGGACATTTTTACGGCGGTCGGCGGACTGAGCGTCCCGCCGCCCTGGCGCGGGCGCGAACTGCCGCTTCAGACGCTTGTCAAAAGCGGGATCACGAATTTCTACTGGCAGTATTTTCAGAAGCCCGGTGTCGCTGAAGTTGAGTTCGAGCGAGATATCGACTGCACGATGAGCGCGATTTCATTCGGGGTGAACTCGTCCCTTTACATCAAGGATGGGCATGGCTTTCTCGGCGACACAACTCGGCCTCACAAACTGCCGGTGTGGGTCAGCGAAGCCGATCACGCTCACGTCGTCGAGAACTACAAGCGATCAGGATTTCGCGGCGGGTTGAACTGGTATCGCAACATCGACCGCAATTGGGAACTGACCGCGCCATGGCAAGGTGCAAAAATCTATCAGCCGTCGATCTTTATCGCAGGTGCGGACGATTCCGTTGTAACCGGCATTATCGGCAACAAACGTGTTGCAGAGATGGATCGCGTGCTGCCCAACCTCAAGCGCAAACTTTTGATCGATGGCGCGGGACATTGGATTCAACAAGAGCGGCCGGACGAAGTGAACGCCGCGCTGATCTCGTTCTTAAAGGACTTGAAAAACTAACGCCGCCGCTAATAGAGCCCGCGCCCGGACAGCAAGCTGGTGCTGCCGTCGCGTTCGACTGGCGCAAAGGCGGTCGATACCGGCCGATTGGCCGGCGTCGTGTCGATCGCTTGCGCGACGTTGTCGCGAGGTGAACTTTGCGGACGGCGTCCCGCGATACGGACGGCACGGGAGGCGGATACCTCGGTGGACGTTGTGGATGCGGCATCGTCAGCCGTATTGCCGAGCGTATATGGCCGCTCTGCCGGCATCGGAACATCGCCTGCATAAGCACCGCGCGTTGAGGTGCTTTCAGGGATAAACGAACGTGCGGACGCAACTCTCACGCCAGATGGCGCTGGAGCCGGCTCGCCAGTGCGAAGCGTTGCCATCAACACGCGATCGTCGGAGCCTTCGAGCGGCGCACGCCCGACATACTCGACACGCACGCGGCCAATGCCGTTGGAACGGAAGCCCAGGAGATTTGCAGCGTTGTGGGAAACGTCGATGATGCGGTTGCCATGATACGGCCCGCGGTCGTTAACGCGCACGATGAGGGATTTTCCGTTGGAAAGATTGGTGACTCGCGCATAGCTCGGCAGCGGCATCGTCGGATGCGCGGCTGTCAGCGACGTCATGTCGAACACCTCGCCATTCGCTGTCAGTCGTCCGTGAAAGTCATCGCCGTACCAGGAGGCCATTCCCTCGGCGCGATAGGTCGGATCTTCAACCGGCGTGTAGGTCGTGCCCGCAACCACATACGGCTTGCCGATGCGGTAGGTCCCGCCGCCCTTGGGAACGGCTTCGTTGAAATCGACGACACGCGGGCTGGAGGAGACGCCGTATTTAGGATCGACACGTTTTGCGAATTTGTCGGACGACGCGCAATTGGCGACCAGAAGGCACGCAGCTACCGCCGCAGCGGCCCGCGCAGCGCCAAATCGCGATCTAGTGTTGGTCGTCCCCATGGCGGTTCAGATAGCACCCTCGCCGCCGCGCTGCCTATGCCATGAATGGCGCAATGGCTATGCATTGGCTTGAAAAACAAGCCAACATAACCGATTGCGCGAATGGGTAGAACGGGTTCCCTGTCGAAGTGGTAAACCGAGCGTTGCTTTTGGGACGGTATCGGGCGCTTCGGAGTCCCGCATTAAGACCGCTGCGGTGCCGCTACCGCTGGCGCGGCTTTCTTCAGTTCGGCAATTTGCGCTTCCAGCTTGGCATTGTTCTCTAAAAGCCGCTGGCTGGTTAGAATGAGGAAGTAGTAGCCGAACTCCGGATTCTGAAAATAGATTTCGAGCAGCTTGTCGTATTCGATCGACAGGACTTGTCCGTCCTCAGTGCATTCGATCGTCGCGGTGCGACGGTTCTTGGGCGTCAGGAAGCCCAACTCGCCCATCAGACTTCCCGGCGGCAAATCGACATTGAATTCGTTGACGCGAAATTTGCCTGTGATCGTCAGGAACATTTCCTTGGCGACGTCGCCCTTCTTGAAGAGCATGTTGCCCTTCTTGTACTTGCGCTCAGTCATGAATGGCTTGAGCCATTCCATTGACTTGTCGCCCTTGGTGGCTTCCTTCGCCTTCTTTACCAGCCGCTGCATCTGGTAGAGACGAACGCCGTTGATCGGCACCAGCAGTAAATACAAAAGAAAAGTCTTGATGTCGCTGGCAAGCGCGCCGAACGCCACGAAGAAGATGTTGCTAATCATATTGGCGATGCGCAGCGGCACCATCGTGCGCGTCAGAAGCGTCACGACGAAAAAGATCGAACCCAACAGCGCGAACATGTTGGCAAGCGTGATCTGCGACAGCGCGATTTCAAACAGACGATTGAAGATCGCGTCGTAGGTGACGGTGTCGGGATCGAGCCCCAACATGACAAGAATCTTAGCTACCCGCAGATTGTCCGCAGCGGTGTCGAGGATACGATTTAGTATTGTCGTGAAATCAAAATTTGCCGAATTCATCGTGTTGCCCGGGCGTACTTGCAGGTCGATTTGCGGGCAATCATAGATGAGGTTTATGTCGAAGGCGCACTGTTTCCGTCACCGTCCTCAAAACATTTTGACGTGTGGCGTCGGTGAATCAGCAGCGCAATTGATGGCGGAAGGGGTGAGATTCGAACTCACGGTACCCTTGCAGGCACGCCGGTTTTCAAGACCGGTGCCTTAAACCACTCGGCCACCCTTCCGGTAATCCCGTCATGGGGTATGGCGCGCGCGATTGCAAGGATTGTTGGACGCTTTTACCCGTTTGGAATTTGCGCCCAACACTGCCCCTTACCTCAATAACCGCGCTGATAGGTTGGTCGAGGCGGCTGGTATTGCGGGCGCGGAGGCTGGTATTGCGGCTTCTGGACTTGAACGGGCGGCGGCGCCGGCTGAACTGCCTGCCCCTGATATTGCGCGGCAAGTGCTTTCGCCTTGCTCTGTACTGGAAGCAGTGCGAGGTCGGTCAATCCATCGGCAAGATCGCGGTAGCTGCGCTCGAATTCGTCGCGGGAAATCTTGCCCTGCGTCAGCCGCCTGAGCAGCGGGCGGAATTTGCCTGCGGCCTCGTCCACCGATTCATTGAAGTCGGAGATGGTCAGTCCAAGCTCGGCTGCGACTGTCCGTAGATCGAGATCGCCATCGTAGCTGGCGGACATGGCAGTCATCATCTCAAGCCCATTGAGCCGCAAGTCAGGATCGAGACCTGCTCGCGACATCGCATTGGCAAACCGTTTCACGTCATCATCGAGCAGCGCGTCCATTTTTTCCTGAGGTGGATACAGTCCATCGACGATGTCTCGCACCTCGCGCGGAAACGTGCGCCCTGTAAGTACGAGGTTGCGCACTTCGTCGTTGGCGCGCTCGAGACCGCCATCGGAGCAGCTCATGCAGGAAATTCCGCGCGTCACGGTGACGATGCGTTGTGACTGGTCGCGGGCAACGCCGGGCAAACTGCGATCCAGCAGCTCGCCGGATGCCTTGCTCAGGTAATATCCCTGAAAGCCGTTCGGTAGACTGAAGAATGTCTCACTGCTGTCGTGACTGAAACCGCTGCCACCGCCCGGCCCCGTCGGAAAATCGAAGATGCTTTGCCTGTCCTTGCCGCCGGCGAAGTCATACGTCACCCAGAAATAGCCGGTACGCGACGGATGCCGCTCGACGATGCGGTTATTTTGCGTGACGTTCGATTTTTCAAAACCGGCGCGCTGCGCGGTCAGATTTCTGATGTCGCCTGCAACGTCGATCCCCTGTTGCTGGGTGAAGTCCTGAAATCTGTTCGGCAGCTTCATCAGCGAATAGTAGAGCTGCGGCTGCGTTGCGTTTGATGCCAGCCAGTCGGCTCGCACGTAGGGCAGCGTTGTCGACGTCGTTTTCGCCAGCGTGCGGCTGAGTTCGGAATCCGGCGAGGCGGTGTATGGGTACGACGCGAGCAGAAAATTCCAGTCATCGAGGCTCCAGCCAAGATCGACGAGATTGAAGCGGAGGATCGTTCCTTCCGGATCAATCGCTTCCAGCTTCACGGCGTCGGGAGTGCGGCTGAGCGAATTGAGCAATTTGATCGCGGCCTGACGATAGACTTTCATGGCGTCTTCGCCGACGCAAAGATTGGCAAGATGCGTCAGCGTCAGATAACGCTGTGTGCTCTGTCGCGATTTGATGACCTTGTTGAGGTCAGTGACCATGAACCCGACCATGTCATCCGGGTCGATGAACTTGCGCGCGTCGCATGCGCTTGCAGGCGCTGTTACCGTTGCCGAAACTGCGCCCTGGCCTGCTGCGGTCGATTGCGCGTCGTTTGCAGATGGCGCAATCGTCGTTGACGGAACGACCGTGATCGATCGTTCTTCTGCGGAAAGTTGGGTCGGTGTCTGAACCAGAACGACGAGGAATGCGGCAGCAAAACCGCACGCAATTTGTCGTCCAGCGCCGCGCGAAATGAATGTCATCGCAATCTCCAAATTGGTGCGAAAGTCCAGGAGCTCTGACGCCAACTAACTAATCTTCCGTCCGATCTCGACACGAACAGCCCAAGTTTCGTTTAGTCCGCAACCCAAGGCAATTGCTTGGTCGCTGCCCCAAGCCTGCCGGTTCATTGTAAAAGCGGCTTTTGCAGCGCAGCATGAAGCGGAAGCTACGCAGGGTTTCTTGCAAGCCCCATGTCGCGCGGTGCGTTCATGCCGATCCCCCATTGGCCCGGCCGGAAGATGATGACCGCCAGATAGACGATCAGGACCAAAGTCCCGAGCATGATGTCGTTATGATCGCGCGCAAACTCCGTGAAGCCTCTCGGTACGAGGTCGCGGGGAATGCCTGTACACCCCGCAAAGCTGAGCGCCAGCACAATTCCGCCAAGCCACCTGGTCTGATTGTCTTTCAGCCAAGCCGCCGTCAGAAGGAAATACGGCAGGATCAGATTTACAAAGTGCGTGCGGCTCGTCATCGGCGACAGCATCAGCATCGCGATGATAAGCAGGCAGACTTCAACGGGGACGAGCGCATTCGACCGCGTCGAGTACAGGATCAGAATTCCAATCAGACCGATGAAGACAATCTGTGTCCCGCGGAGAATTTCTAGAAAATATTGCTGGTAGTCGGTGAGATAGACCGCGCGTGCGAGCGCGCCGCGCAGCGATAAATTGTAAATGTTGACCCCGTCCCAGAATGGCAGCTTGGCGGTCGAACCCTTCTCAAAAATTCCTGGTGCTGCGATATCGTTGATCCAGGTCATAAAGTATCCATGCGACGAACCTTGCGGAGCAAGAAACGCGTCCTGCATGAAAGAAAATGCGACCAGAACGAGCGCGAAAATTCCCGCAGCGATGAATTTTCGCCGCAAGATGAGGTAGGGCAAAAAAATCAGCGGCGTAACCTTCATCGCGGCGGCGATCGCCAGCGATGCTCCGCCAAGAACATCTCGCTTGTCGACGAGGGCCAGCGTCCCGAGAAGGATGAACGGCAGGATCAAAAGGTCGTAAGCCTGGTTCTCGTAAACCGCGAGAATGAATTTGAGGCTAAGAAACACTCCGACGATACGGAGCCAGGTGATCTCGCGCGCCGACCAAGGTCCGGGGATCATTCGCAGCGCAATCTTCTCGGACAGCATGCAGCACAGAACGGTGCAGCCCAACGTGACGATGTACCAGATAATGGTCTGCGCGGTTGCCGACAGCGCGATAAAGGGAATCATGACGAAGGCGAATGCCGGCGGGTAGGTGAATTCCAGCACGCATTGCTGCAACGGCTGCTGTTGCCACAGGCAGCTTCCGGCGTGCGAATACAGGGCGATGCCGCCGGGCTTTGCAAAACGGGGGTAGTAAGCCACGGCTGCAACCAGCAATGCCAGCCAGGGCCCGTACCGCAGCCAGAATTGGCGCGTCATTGAAAACACTCCGCTTTTGCGCGTCGGCCAGCGGATCGTTAGCCCAATCGGCATTGCCAAACAACCTTGCGCTCGCCTTCTCGCGTCATTCGGGCGTAGCATCGCACTGTCTGGTGGTGAAACCGGAGGGAATTCGTGATGGATCTCTCAATGACTGCCGCAGATCTTTCCTTTGCTCTTTGCGGATTGATATTTTTATTGGGTACACTTCTGGTTTGGGCGATCCGGACAGCCGATCGCTGGTTGGTGCGTCAGCGGACGGCAGAGATCAGGAAAAGCCGAAGTGGATAGTCAGCAGCAAGAGAACCACGATCGCGACCTGACGATTGCCAGGAACGAGGCGAAACGCGAGTTCTTCAGCGACGTGCGGCTGAGCACCTGGGCAACCGCGATCGCGCTGGTTGTCGCGCTGGCCGCGCTGACGATCTACTTGATACGGAAATAGCGCGGTCGGATCGTTCCGGAGCGTTAGTTGCCGAACGTCATATCGACACAGCGCAAAACGTCGGGGCCGACGCCGACATTGAGCAGCACGCAACCTTTCGCCTTTAGTGCTGTATTGTCGCTGACCCAAAATGCCGTGCCTCCGGAGCCGAAGAAAGAGTTCGTATTCGGCGGCTCCGTTTCCGTTGCGTCGAACGAATAGCTGGAGTTTTCAGGGAATGGGCGCGCCTTAAGCGCGCAGTTTCCGTCAGTGTCGACTTTGAGAACATCCTTGTTATCGCGCGTCACGCCGACGCTGACCTGACAACGGTAGAGTTCGGACGTGCGTGTGTTGAAGATGAATGCGTAGGATTTGCAATTAATATTCTGGAGCTTGCCGGCGTTCAGTCCGCGGCTGCACGAAATCCTTTGATTGTTGCTCAGCTTGAAGTCGTCGGCCGCGCTGGCGCATGTGACGGTTGCGGAGACCAAAAATGCGGTCACCGCAAGAAATTTCCCAGCTCGGCTCATCGAATTTCTCCTGCTTGCCGGCCGCATTGCGCAGCCAAATATCGTCCGATCGTATCGGTATCCGTCGCAGATTATTGCATTCGCGGGCTTTCGACTACCCGTCCCGAAAAGCGCCGTTGCATCCCTCAAACGCGGTCGTCGGGTCGTTGACGGATGTCAGCACGAAAGGCAATTTGCATGAGGAATGCTCACCGCGGCGTTAGCCCCGGTCGCATTCATCCTTCATGCGTGTGGCCGGCAAATGTTCAAGCGATCAGTGAAATCATCAAGATCTGAATTCGTTGTCGCCGCCCTGACCGGCGAGCCGACTGCCGTCACCTATGCGGCTGTTGCCGTGGGAGTGACGGCGATCCTCATCCTCACGACAAATGCTGCCTCTTATCATCATAAATGGGTGGCTTGGCTGTTGTGGGGTGCCGTCGCCGTTTTTGTGTGGGAGTTATTTGCCGGACTTGCGAATGCAGCGCGAACCGGGAGGACGGCAGCCTATGTGTTTTCGCTGAAGGGATTGATCGATATCGTTGGCGCCACCGGCGTTCCGATTGCATTTGTGTGCGGCGCTGGGCTGCCGTCGGCCTCGCTCGCAGGCGTATTCTGGCTGCTGAAGCCTGTGCTGCAAATTCCCGGTGCCCGCCAGCTTCGGCGCGTGATTGTGCGTGAAGCCGGACCGCTTTCGAGCGTTTTTGTCCTCTTCCTGATTGTGCTTTTCATGGCGGCCGCGCTCGCTTTCTTGTTCGAGCGTGACGCGCAACCTTCCGGTTTCAGCAGCTTGCCCGCCGCTCTGTGGTGGGCCGTCGTCACCCTGACGACGACCGGTTACGGCGATGTCGTCCCTATCACCCTTCCCGGCCGTATCGTCGCCGCGACCCTGATGATCTGCGGTCTCGCCGTCTTCGGCATTTTGACAGGTATTCTTGCGACGGGATTTGCCGCCGAAAACCGTCGGCATAATTTCATCAAGACGTGGGAGTCGCTCGCCAAGGTACCGTTTTTTGCAACGCTCGGGCCGGCCGCACTCGCCGATGTGACCAACATGCTGCGGAGGATCGATCTGCGCGGCCGATCCACCGTGATCCGCCGCGGACAGGCCGGCGACTGTATGTATTTCATTGCCGACGGCGAGGTTGAGGTCGAATTGCCGGGCAAACGCGTACCGCTCGGCGTCGGAGCATTTTTTGGCGAACTGGCATTGCTGGGCAACAACGTCAGAACCGCGAATGTCGTAACCACGCGTTCGACAACTCTGCTCGTGCTCGATCTGGTAGACTTTCGCGCGCTGATGGCGCGTCACCCGGACCTTGCGCAAGCCATCGATGCCGAAGCTCGCCGCCGCGCAGCCGAAAACGCCGGGACGCCCAATCGCTGAAGCGTCTCAGATTTTAATCGTCAAGCCTTCGTGCGCGACAATGGTGCCGGGGCGCATCTTTGCCGCCGCCTCTGCAATCCGATCCATCGCTGCATCGTCGTGCTCAGGGTCGTGGTGATAAAGACAAAGTTTCGCGACACCTGCGGCATCCGCAAATTTCACCGTCTGCTGCCAACTCGAATGGCCCCAGCCGATATGGTCCTTCAATTCATCGTCCGTGTAGGTTGAATCGATAATCAGAACGTCCGCATTTTTCGCAAGCGCCAGCATCGCCGGATCGAACGCGCGATCCGTCATTTCGGTGTCGGTCATGTAGGCGATGGCCTTTCCGGTGTGCTCGATGCGGTAGCCGACGGCGCCGCCCGGATGTTGAAGATCGGCGGTGCGAATGACAATTCCCGTTTGCGGAGTCAAAGTATCGCCCGGCTCGAAGTCCGTGAATTCAATCTCGGCCTGCGCCATTTCAATCTCGATCGGAAACAGCGGATAACTCATCATCTTGTGGATCGCTTCCTTGATCCCGCCGGCAGGCTCAACATTGCCGGCCCACAGGCGCAGGCGGCTGCCTTTCTCGAAAACCGGCGCGAAAAACGGAAGACCGATCAGATGGTCGATGTGACAATGACTCAGAAACAGATCGATGTCGGCCAGTCTCTTATCGCGCATCATCTGATTGCCGAGAACGCGCATTCCCGATCCTGCGTCGAACACGAGCGTATGCGTGCCGCATGTGATTTCGACGCACGACGTGTTGCCGCCGTAGCGAACGGTATCGGGACCGGGGCATGCAATACTTCCGCGGGCGCCCCAGATTCGTATCGTCATCGAATGTTTCGGCATCGAATTCGCTCAGCAATTGGATGCAAGAATTGCATGGGCCGCGCGCGGATACCAACTCGGACAATTCTCGTTTCAACAAAAAAGGGCTTGCCAGATTCAAAAGCCGCACGTCACGGCGGCATTTGGCCCCATTTACTTGGTCGTCAGTGCGAATACGCCGTCCCATCCCTCGGGTGGCGGGTTGGCGCGGAATGTTGCGATGCGTTCCGCATACAAATCGTAGAGCGCGGAAAATAGTTTGTTTTCGTCGGCGATACGCGCCCGTCCGATCGCCGACATTGCGCCATCCCAGTCTCGGCTTCGATAACTCGACAGCATCTCGATGCACAGATTTCGCAGCCGCTGGAATTCACCCGACTTTGCCAAATCCTCGCGTCCGGCAATAGCATAAATCACTTCCGGTTCTTTTTTCCCCTTCACGGTGATGAAATCGAGTTCGAGAATTGCAAACTTTTCCTTGGCGGCGAGCGCCGTTTTCGATCCGGCGATGATAGGCACGCCGTAAGATTTGGATTGTCCTTCAAGCCGCGACGCTAGGTTGACGCTGTCGCCAAGCACCGAATAGTCGAAACGCAGATCCGATCCCATGTTTCCGACGACACATGTGCCGGTGTTGAGGCCAATACCGACATGCATCGGAATGTGAGGCTTACCTGCGAGACGCGATTCTTCGTAACGTTCCTCGTTCAAGGCTTCGATCTTGTCGATCATGTCGAGCGCGGCTTCGCACGCATTCACCTCATGCGTCTTGTCGCTCAGCGGCGCGTTCCAGAACGCCATGATCGCGTCGCCCATATATTTATCGATGGTGCCCTTTCGATCGAGGATGGCGTTGGTGAGCGGCGTGAGAAATCGATTCATCAGCGACGTGAGACCTTGCGGATCGTGTTTGAACGATTCCGAAATGGTCGTGAATCCACGAACGTCGCTGAACATGATCGTCATCTCGCGCTCTTCGCCGCCAAGTACGAGCTTTTCGGGCGACTGTGCAAGCTGCTCGACAAGCGCCGGCGACAGATACTGCCCGAACGCCGAACGGATGCGGCGGCGCTGCGCCTGCTCGCTGAAGTAGCTGCTGAACACCAGGACGAGATAAATACCGGTGCTTGAAACAAGCGGAAAAGTGAAATCCATCAATATGTTATGGTAGGTGTAGAAATACCACGCGGCGCCGATCAGCAGACACACGATGACGGCTCCGAACGCAAGCAGCAGGATCGGACGCAGGATTGGCGTGAGCCAGATGATCGCGGTCGCAAACAATATCGCCGCAAGAATTTCAGCGCCGATCGCGTAGTTCGGCTGCGAGAGTATCGAGCCCGTCAGCGCGCTCTCCAGAACCTGCGCGTGAACCTCGACGCCAGGCATCACCGGATCGAGCGGCGTCGTTTTCAGGTCGAGCAATCCCACCGCAGAAGTGCCGATCAAGATCAGTTTACGCGAGATAGCGTCTTTACCGATATTTCCTTCGAGCACGTCGGCGGCGGAAACAAATCGCTTCGGATCGTGCCGCGAAAAATGAACCCAGAGCTGGCCGTTTTTGTCTGTCGGTAACTCGAAGCCGGGAACAGCAACGCTTCGCATTCCGGCCTCGTCGGACTTCACAAGAATGGTGTTCGACTTCGTAACGATGCGAAGCATCTCGAAGGTGAGCGACGGCATGAGGTCGCCCTGCGCCAACATCACCATTGGCACACGGCGCACAATGCCGTCGCGTTCCGTCTTGATCGTGAAGAGTCCCCGTCCCGGCGCGGCCTCTTCAAGGATGGGCACGTTGCGCAGCAGACCGGGAAACTGAAAGAGATAGGGCCGCGGGTCGCCGCCAATTGTGGCCAGACCTGTCAAAGGCAGTTTGAGATCAGTGCGCGGCGTCGCTGTGGGAAGACCGGATTCGCCGAGCACGACCGGCGATTTTCGCAAAACATCCGCGAAGACCTGGTCGTTGCTCGGCAGAGATTTCAGCTTGTTGCGGGTTTCGTCGTCGAGATTGGAAAACGTCTCGGCCGCGAGGCTCGGCGACATCCGATCCGGTTCGGCGAATACAATGTCGAAAGCAATGACGGCAGCATCGAGATCGGTAAGACGTTTGACAAGATCGGCAACGCGGGTGCGCGGCCAGGGCCATTGGCCGAACTTGCCAAGGCTCTTCTCGTCGATGTCGATAATGACGACAGGACGCGACGTGACTTTACGCGGCTCAAGCAGCTGATAGGCGTCGAACGTGCGAACGCGCAATTCCTCAAGCGGCGGCGGATCCCAGACGCGAAGTCCGACGAACGCGAATATCAGAAAAATACAGAGGATTCGGGCGTAGCCGAACACGCGTGCATATCGCCGAAGCCGCTTCATCTCGTCCGAACCATGTCCGCGCGGGATGATGCCCGCCTGTCACTTTTCCCGGAACGCGCGCATGAGCTGGTCGCTCAGCGGCTTTGCGAGATAGGATAGCATAGTGCGGTCGCCCGTCTGCACAAAGGCTTCGACGGGCATTCCGGGGATAAGTCTGACCTCCCCGAGCCTGGCGACTTCTTCCGGCGGAATGGAAACGCGGATCGTATAGTAGCTTTGGCCGGTGCGCTGATCGACCGTCGTATCGGCTGAAATTCGGCTGATCTTTCCATTCAATTCCGGCGTCGTCCGCTGATTGAAGGCCGACAGACGAAGCAGCGTGTCCTGCCCGATCCGCAGCTGGTCAATGTCCTGTGGATTGACTTTCGCCTCCACCGACAGATTGTCGGCATCCGGCACGATCAGCATGATGGCGTCGCCGGCCGTGATTACCCCGCCGACCGTGTGCACGGTCGACTGCAAAACCATGCCATCCTGCGGCGCGCGAATGTCGATGCGGCGCAGCTGATCTTCTGCTGTCACCTTGCGCTCGACATATTCGCCGATCTTGTCGTTGATCTCCCGCATGTCTTTGGAGACCTCTGCGGAAAGGTCCTTGTCGATCTGAATGATCTGCAATTCGGTTTCGGCAATCTTGCCTTTGGCCTGCGCCTTCTGGGCGATGAACTGCGCGCGGTCGCCTTCGAGCCGCGTGGCGTCGCGCTCAAGTGTCGTCAGACGCGAGATCTGGACAAGATTCTTGGCGAAGAGATCGCGGACTCCGACGAGTTCCTTCTGGATAAGATCGATTTCGCGAGACTTGGCGTTTTCCTGCGCCTCAAGGCCGCCGATTTCCTCCTTGAGCTGCGCAATACGTTCGCGCAATTGCGCCTTTTGGCCGGCGCGTCCGGAGGAGCGCACGTCAAACAGCTTGATCTCGTTTGCGACCAGCGCCTTGACCTCGGGATCGCCCAGCGCATCCATGATCTGCGGCGGGAACGTGATGTGGTCCGCCCCTTCCTGCTCGGCCGTCAGCCGCGCCGCACGCGCCCAAAGTCCGTTCAGCTGCTTGGTCACGATCGCAAGACTCGCCTTGGTGACAGTATCATCGAGCCGGACGACCACATCGCCGGCCTTGACCTTGTCGCCGTCGCGTACCCTCACCTCGCCGACCACGCCGCCGGTCGGATGCTGAACTTTCTTGACGTTGGAATCGACGACGATCTGGCCGGGAGCTATGAGCGCGCCGGAGATTTGCGCGGTCGCCGCCCAGCCGCCGATCCCGAATGTCAGGATGCTGGCGACAACGAGCCCGACAATCAGATGGAGGCGGATCGACTTACGCGACCCCGGAACGTCGAGGCCCTTGAAGATCGATATTTTTTCGAGCGGCGTGACAATCCTGTCGAGGCCATTGCGTATAGCGCGCTCTACACGCTTGAGGGTGCGGGGATTAAACCTCGGAATTTTGATCTGCGGCAGCGTCGGAAACGCGAATTTCTTCATTTCGCCCCTCCCGCATCCGAAACGATTTTGATCGGCGGCGGCGCGCCGGCCGGCCGCTGCAAGACTCTTCCGAGAACCGTTTCTTTCGATCCAAACGCCTGCACGCGTCCTTCCTTGAGCACCAGGATAAGATCGACTGCCTCGATACCGACGGGGCGATGGGCGACAACGACAACAACGCCGCCGCGGGCGCGAACCGCGCGAACCGCCGCGTTCAGGGCCATGTCGCCCTCGCTGTCGAGATTGGAATTCGGCTCGTCCAGCACGACCATAAATGGATTTCCGTACAGCGCCCGCGCGAGCGCAATGCGCTGGGCCTGACCGGCGGACAGCACGCTGCCCTGATCGCCGATCTGCGTATCGTAGCCTTCCCGCATTCCGATGATGAGATCGTGCACGCCGGCTTCGCGGGCGGCGGCAATGATCGTCTCAGGATCTGGATTGTCTTCAAAGCGCGAGATGTTTTGCGCGATCGTTCCGGAAAAAAGTTCGACGTCCTGCGGCAGGTATCCGATATGACGGCCGAGAATTTCCGGCGACCATTGATCGAGCGCGGCGCCGTCGAGACGCACCTTACCGCGAAGCGGCTGCCAGACCCCGACCAACGCACGCGCTAGCGAGGACTTGCCTGAACCGCTCGGCCCAATGACGCCCACCGCCTGCCCGGCATCGAGCGCAAAGGTTACGTCCTGTGCGACGACCTTATGCTCCCCCGGAGGATTGATGGTTATTCCTTCGACCGACAACTTCTTGCTGGGTTGTTCCAGCAATGTCGGAGGCGTTTGCTTTGGCAGCGATGCCAGCAGCCTATTGAGCCTGTGCCAGCTCTGGCGGGCTGCAACGAATCCCTTCCAGTGTGCAATCGCAAGATCGACCGGCGCGAGCGCGCGGGCACTGAGGATAGAGCCCGCAATGATGATGCCTGCCGTCGCCATCTGGTTGATGACGAGATAGGCGCCGACGCCGAGCACCGCCGATTGCAGCATCATGCGCAGGACTTTGGCGATGGCACCGAGACCGCCCGACACGTCGCTCGCACGCTCGCTGCTGGCGAGATAGTCACGATTGGACTTGTCCCAGGCCTTGCCGACGCGTCCGGCCATGCCCATTGCGACCAGCACTTCGGCGTTGCGGCGGCTTGCCATCGCCATGTCCTGCCGGCGCATAGCGAGGCCGACCGATCGCTTCGCCGGTTCATGGGTGAGATATTCGGTGAGCACCGTCAGACAAATGAGAACGATCGCGCCGAACAGAGCCGTCAGTCCGATCAGCGGATGAAACAGAAAGCAGATGATGAGATAGATCGGCAGCCAGGGAATATCGAACAACGCACCCGGCCCCATGCCCGACAGGAACGAGCGGATGTTATCGAGGTCGCGAAGCGGCTGGAGGCCTTCGGCTCGATTGCCGGCAATCAGCGGCAGACGGACGACGACGTCGTAAACACGCTGGCTCAGCATCTCATCGAGAGTCGATCCGATGCGGACGAGAATGCGGCTGCGGATCAGATCGAGTACGCCCTGTACGACGTAAAGACCCCCGGCGAGCAGGAGCAGGCCCACGAGAGTCGGAATACTCCGGCTCGGCAGCACGCGGTCATAGACCTCGAGCATGAAGAACGAGCCGGTCAGGTAGAGGAAATTGATGACAAGGCTCATCACGCCGACGCCGATGAAGGCGCTGCGGCAGGCATTCAATGCCGCGCCAAGCTCGGTGCTCGGGTCTAGAGCCGAAAATTGTGACGGAACGCGCATAGGTAAGTTTAGGCCGGACGGGTCGTTAAGTCACCCGTATCCAGCAATTAGGGTTTCTTCCCGGCAGACATCGAATTGAGACGGTTAATTGCACGCTATGCGCTGGTCGTGCCGCCCGGATGAATAATGAAATCATTGGCATGCAGATTAATCGCCGCAACGCCTGTTAACGTAATCGTCTCGTGGGGCCCTGAGTCCGAAGCGTTATTGAGGTCGATGACCGCATTGACTGCGCCTGTCGCATGAACAGTCAGCCAAGTTGCGAAGCCCGCGCTGTTAACGGGAATAGAACTCGAATCGAAACCGTTGAGAACGATCTTGTCCTGACCTGACGTGAAGTCGGTGATTGTGCTTTCCGCACCGGCATGTGGCGCGAACACAAAGTTATCCTGCCCGCTAAGCCCAGTCAGCGTGTCGCCGGCACCGGACGCAAAGATCACGTCTTTGCCTGTCGTGCCGGTGAGCGTTCCTGCAGTCATCCCTCCTGACTGTTGGAAGACGAAAGTCAGCGTATCGCTCAGGCCTGCGGAATCGGTCACGGTCAGAGTGACATGGTCGATATCGTTCGGCGATGTGGAGGTCGGGGTATAGATTACACCGTTATTGAGAACGGCTTGGATATCGCCCGGCGTATCGCTGACAGACGCAAGCGAATTGCCGCTGCTATCCGTTATGTTGCCGTGGTCGGCGGTGGCGGTCACGGTCAGATTATGAGTCGTATCAAGCTCGTTCAGTGAAATGCCGAAAACCTGTGTCGTTCCATCCGGATGCGTAACTCCGCCATCGCCTATCTCCTGAGTCGAGATATTGTCGGCATTGAGCACCGGTGCGGGCGCGCCTGCGAAAATCGTCGCCGGATCCGAAATATGCGTCGATCCGCCGTGTGACGACACGTCGATATAAACAGGTTCCGGCGCGCCGGAGCTTTGGCCGAGATTGGCGTCGAGCGCGTATGCTGTGATATTCGCCGTTCCGTCGACGTATCCTGAAACCGGAACAAATTGGAGGCTTTCGCCGTAGTTGATCGCAAGGGCATGCGTTTCAGATACGTCCGTTGGCAGAATCGTATGCCAAGTCGAGCCGTCGAAGTACTGCCAGACGCCTTGTGTGACGGGGTCTGCGGATATGGCACTGATGGCCAGACCGTTCAGGTTATTGGAGTCAGCGTCGGAATAGTTGGCCCCGACAAGCGAGTAGATTCCATCTGGATACGCCGGTGGACTTGTCAAGATTGGCAACGCGAAATCGGCCAGTACCGGAGCGTGGTTTGAAGGCGGCGCATCCTGAACGGTAATCGTCGCAACCGCCGTGTTGCTGTTATCGATCCCGTCATTGACAGTCACGTCGATATGGCGGGCGCCCGCGATGCCGGTCGTGCCGAAACTGACCTGCTGGATCGCGTCGGCGTAGTCGGCGTTCGAATGTGCGCCGGAGAACGTGATCGTCAGCGGATTGAGCGAGTCGCCTGCGGTGCCGGAAATGCTCCAGGTGATTCCGTTCGCGAGTGTCCCCGAACCGCTGCCGGGCGACGACTCGCCGGGTACAAAGAAGAAATCGCCGCTTTGTCCGTCTTCCAGCACGACGGTCGCACTGGCCATCGTCGTATTGTCGACATCGGTGACTGCCGGCGCGACTGCAATCGCGAATGGATTGCCGTCATTGAGAAGGTTCGCGGTGTATCCGGTCGATACATTCGATGTATCGAGATCGAGCACCGGCGCGTCGTTCGTGCCGGTAATGGTGATGGCAAAAGTCTGCGGAGTGACGCCGCCCGCATGATCATCGATGGCGACGGTATAGGTCAGCGTCAACTTCTGGCCGGCGGCGAGATAGTCGAACGTTCCGGGGCTTGCGTCGAAATCGAAATTGACCGAACCCGACGATGAGCCCGATGCCTTCAGCACCGCCTCCGGCGTAATCAGCGATTTGAGCGCCGCGTTGTCGAGGGTCAGCCCGCTCGTCGCGCCTTTTGCAAACACGCCGGTGACGCTTGCGGTGTAATTGACGTCGTCGAGATCGACATCGGTAAACGTCACGGGAATGATGGTGGTCAGCGAACTGGTATCGGTTGGCTCGCTGACAATTGTTTCAGCCGGCGCGCCGCCGGTGATGGTGACGTTGTTCAGTTCGAGCGTGTGCGTACCGTCGTTCGCTTCACGGCCGGTGAAGGTCACAAGGTCTCCGGCCGGGACGGTGTAGTGATCCGCAGAAAGCGACCCGACAGTGTTGTTGGCCGAGTCCTTAAGGGTGAACGTCAGATGCGTCCCGTCGTCGGTAATGTCGAAGCTGTAGTTTTCTCCGGCAACGATTCCGGGATTGGCCATCGACGCGAGAACTTCGCCCGTTGCGGAGTCCTCGATTTGGAAGACGCCCGGCTGCCAGACCAGAAACGTAATGCCGGTCGCAGGCGCGCCGGAAGCGGTCTGCGTTGTGCCATCGGTTCGATCGGTAGCGACGAACTGGCCGTATGTCTCGTCGATTGTGAAATTGCCGGAGATATGCAGCGGACTTGCCGCCATCGGGGTGAAGCCGACAGTGGTCTGGATCGTACCGCGATCGTGCAACAGCGCAACGCCGCCTGCCTCGGTTACAGACGCATCGAAGATGTCGGCATTCGTCAGCGTCGGGAGATAGACATTCCACTTCGCCGCGTCGATCGCAGTGCCGTTAAAATCGTCGCTGACTGTGTTGAGGGTCGGCGCTTCGCCCGTGATGACCGGCGCGTCGTTGGTGCCAATCACTGTTACTGTAACGGTTTGATCGGCATATGCTCCCTGATCGTCGGTGATGCGAACGGTAAAGGTCTCGTTGTGTTGTTCGCCCGCCGACAGCGATTGAACCGCATTGCTGCTATTATCGAGCGTGTAGGTCCACTTGCCATTGCTGTCGATTGTGAGTGAGCCATACGCATCGCTCAGCGAAGTAACGATGGTGCCATGAACGCTATCGACGATGCCCCAACTCTGCGTCGCGTTATGATCGACGTCGCTGGCGCTGAGTTGCCCCGTGGCGGTGAGCGTCGTGTCTTCCTTGACCGAACCTAAATCGGCGCTAGATGAATTGGTAACGACAGGCGCGTCGTTGGTACCCGTGATCCCGATCGTTAGCGTCGTGGTCGACTCGCCACCGTGATTGTCCGCGACGGTGTAAGTAAAGACGTCATACGCGCGTTCACTCTGAGCGAGCGCGTCCGTGTTGGGGTTGGTGTTGTCGAGTGTGTAAGTCCACGTTCCATCCGTATTCAGCTTTAGCGAACCGTAAGTACCGGCGATGTCCGTGTTCGCGCCAGCCGACAGAAATCCGCTGGTGTCATTGCCGGCCTGCACTCCCACGACTGTATGTGTGTCGTTGATGTCGAGATCAGTGACCTTCGACATCACGTTACCGGACGTCGTAGGCGTTCCCGGCACTACGACATCGTGGATGTCATTGCCTGCTTCGACAATGGTATTCAGGTCGCTCGTAGCCGACGCGACGGGTACATCGTTGGTGCCGGTAATGATAACTGTGACGGTTTGCGTCGTATTGCCGATGTCGGTATGACCGTCGTTGACGTTGACAGTGTACTGAACGGTCAGCGTTTCGTCTTGCGCAAGGAAGTCGGCAAAGCTATCCGCCAGCTTGAAATTCCAAAGCAGATTGCCGCTGGTGCCAGTCGCATCGAGCGAGGTCGTCAGAGCCGTTTTCAACGCGTTCAATGTTGCAGTCGGAATGGTGCCGCCGCTCGTATGATCCGGCTTCTCCCAAACGACGCTGTCATACGTCGTCGGAGACGTCGTGGTGTGCAGATCGGTCAGATCGACATCGCTGTAGGCAAGCGAACCGTTCAAAGCGAGCGTCGAGACACCGCCGATGTTCGTTGCGTCGGTGGTTTCGCGAATGCCATGCGATCCGGTATCCATCGCAAGTATCGGCGCATCGTTCGTGCCGGTGACGGTAAACGTGATCGTCTCCGTCGATGGCGTCGAGCCGGCGTGCCCATCGTCGATCTGGATTGTGTAGACGATCTGGATTTTTTCGCCTTCGCCGAGAAAATCAAACGCATTATCCGGCGCAGAGAACCTTGCGGTGACGGTACCTTGGTTGGTCAGCGGCACGCGCGACACGCCAAGGCTTGAATCGACCGAATGATCGAATGTCAGAAATGACTGGAGAGTAGCGTTGTCCGGAAGATGCGACAGCAATGCGTTCGACGCGTTGCCGACGACCCTTGTCGTAACACTGGACGAGAGATTGAAAACGCTCGCGACGTCGCTGAAGTCTTCGTCGGTAAAGGCGAGCTGAATGTTCGAGAAAACGTGCGGGGTTGCGTCGTTAAAATGATGCCGCGTTTCGCTGAACGATACCGGAGTGTCGCTCAGCGTGAACACAGGCGAGTCGTTTTTGCCCGTCACCGTCAGTGTCAGCGTTTCGACGCCCTGATCAGAGCCGCTGGATCCGACGCCGGACGCGCTTACGAACTGGAACGTATAGACAGCCTTTTCGCCCTCGCCGAGGAAGCGGAAGCCTTCCGGGTTATACGTGACGACGCCCGTTGCCGCGTTGAAAGTGACGAGGTTTGAGCTCAGCAGTATTGAGTTTGTTGCCGGCGAGGTCGTCGAGACCTGCTTCAGGAATCCGCTGTTGGCGACGTATGGAATTGCGACGTCAAAGAATGGCGCAGTGCCAATGTCCGGATCGGTGATCTTTACGTGATCGCCGAGCTTGAAACTGTGGGGCCCGAGCACGGTGGCCTGAACGTCGGTGACGTTGGTTACGGAAAAGATCGGCGGCGTATTGACGTAGATGATTTTGACATCGGACGTCGTGTGCGTGTCGGGATTGGTAACGTGAATTGTGTATGTGATCGTCGGGCGATTCGTGTCTGGATCGATCCCGACCTTTCCGACAATTGTTGGAGGAGCACTAATGGTGCTGCCGTGCTGATCGTTCGATTTCGGATTTGCGTCCGGATTATAGTTCGGGAAGTAGAGTTGGAAAACCTGGCCGAATAGGCTCTTGTCCGACAGGGCCTGATCCGGCGACTTCAGGTACTCGGTCGCGGTGACAGGCTGACCTTGTCCCGACGGTGTAAAGACAGTGACGCGCCCTGCCTGCGTCATCGTTCCGATCAGGGCGCCAGTCGTGTTGTCATAGAACACGAGCCCGCCGACGTGACCGTCGGGTTCGACACCGAGTGACGTCTCGACATTGCCCGTCTCGGAAATGATTTTGACGAGAACGGCTGTACCGCGAATGCCCATCGTCGCGACTGGCGTTTCGACGCGCATATTGCCGTTCTTGGCAGTCTGGCCCGCAACGAATGTAATCGTGCCTTGGACAAGGCTGATGAACGAGGAGTTCGACGATCCATTCGGATCGAAAACCATCTCGTTCAGCACCATGCGCGCATTTGCCGTCATGCCAAAGGCGGTGCCGTCGATCAGCGTCATCGCGATCGTGGTGTCGGATCCGGTCTGAATGACGTCGCCCTTTTGCAGGGCATCGCCGATGTTGAGTTCGACGGTTACGCCGTTGCGAATGACGCTGGCGCTTCCCGACAGTTTCATCACATGGCCGATCACCTGCGCCGCGTCGGCAGGCGCCGCTTGCGCGTACTGGGTGTGTCCGGTGAGCGAGGAGACGATATGCCCTGAGAGGATTGCGCCGTCTTCAGAGGTTAGTGCGACACGCTTCTCGCCTTTGAAGTAGTCGTGAACGACGTATTTTTGGTCCTGCGTGGACAAAACAAGATCGTTGCCCTGGCGCGTGTAGTCGCCATGAAACAACAAATGCTTGTCGGGGATGACAATGTTGCCGGACGTGCCGTGACCGGAGCCAGCCGATGAAAGAGACGTGAAACTGAAATGTTCGCTTTCGAGCGAAACGGCTGAAGCGGACGAAAGGTTTGAGTTGATCGGGCCCGGAAAATTCACGGCGTGAACCAATCCAAAACGGTTAAGTTTTTATGAACTCAAGAATTCCGCATTCTTACCATTGGATTAGGTCGGCCCGGTAGCGAATTGCGTTCGAATGGTTACGCCCGGAAAGGTTTTCCAGCCGGTTTGGTTTTGAGCGACGATTGGCTGTCGTCCGGTCTTGGAACGTAATCCAATGATTTTACTAGGAAATCCGGCTCAACCGCCGTCTTATGCAGCCAATTTGTCAATCCGAAGCAAGTATTCGATCCGAACGTCCCGAATTTGTCCTCGATTCACCTGCCTTACTAAGCCGATCAGCGCACCAATACTTGGATCGGACGGCGCCCAGCTGAGGATAGAATGTCTGTTCGGCGCCCGACGGGGCTCGGGGCCCTTGGCGAACCGCCGCCGCAGGCCAATTCCATCAAATTTTACAGAAGTTCGTCAGCGGACATTCCGCATATTTGAATCAATACCTTTGCAGCGCCCCTCTCCTTAAGCCGGCTCGAACTGCCGCGACCCTAAACCCGTGACGAAACGATCCGGACACGCGCAGGCGATCTGCCCGCCGATGTCCGGACAAGGGGCGGCACATGTCGGGGTCAATTTCATCGCGCGGATTTACGCGGGCAGTAACAATCGCGCTCGCGTCGGTCGTTCTTGCTTGGGCCAACACAGCGAATGCCGCGCCAGGCCTTGAGCAGGCTTCGCGGACCGTTGCTGAACCGTTCGGTTTGGCCACGCAGGCCCTTCCGGAAGGACCGTTGTCTGCGAAGTGGCACGGCGTCGAACGCGCGATCCAGGACGAACTCAAGATTATCGCCGCGTGCCGAAGCGACCGGTCGAGCTGCGCCTCGATTCCTGCGCTTCAATTTCTCAAAATCGTCGATGACGCGCTCGCGCAGACCGGCCTCGCCCGTGTTGGCGAAATCAACCGCGCGTTCAATCTGGCGATCCGGCCCGTAAGCGACCAAACGCAATACGGCGTCGAGGATCTGTGGACCTCGCCTCTGGCAACGCTGGCGGCAGGCGCCGGCGACTGCGAAGACTATGCAATCGCGAAATTCGTTGCTCTGCGCGAGGCAGGCGTGTCGCCGGACGATTTGCGGCTCGTTATTCTGCGTGGCATTTCAAGCGGCGAGGATCACGCCGTTCTCGCCGTGCGCATCGAAGGCCGCTGGCGCATGCTCGACAACCGTTACTTTCTGATGCTGGAAGATTGCGACGTCACGAAGTTTGAGCCCTTGTTCGCCATCGATGCCGGCGGTGCCAAGCGATTTGAACAGCCTTCAGTTGCGGTAGCTGCCTTGAATACGAAAATGGCGGATGAGGCCTTGAGCACGTCTGCGATCGACCCGCAGATTTCGTCGATGTCGACCGACGAGTTTTGCCAAACCCACCCGATGTGAATCTCAGTTCCGCACCATTATGTGAATCGCGGCGAAGATCACAAGCACCGAGCCGGTCGTCACGATCAGGCTTGGATTGTCGCAGAAAACCGCCCCATGCAGGCAGACCTGGTCCGCGATAGACCAGCCGTGGTTCTGCATCGCTCCGGCGAGCAAAAAGAGCCCTCCTCCGCATAGAATTGCGAAGATGATTTGCAGCACGGATTAGCTCCTTTCCGTGTTGCCTGTTTTCAAGCCGTGTTCGTAAAGCAATGTTTGCCACGATCGCCTAAAGCCGAAGGCATCGGACGATAAATCGCGCGTTCAATATTGGCGTTCTAACGACCGGAACCGGCGAATTTCAATAATTCGAATCAAATGCCCACGAATTGCCGCATCGTGAACGTAGTCCGGAACGACGCTTTGCTTTAGGCGTTCGATTTCCGGAGGCATTTCATGGCAACACGCGCGCAACGTCTCGCAGAGTTCGACGGATGCGGTGAGCCGCCCGCCAACAAGCCCATGCAGGTTCTTTGCGAAGACAAGAGCGGGACCTATCAATTGCCGTTTGCCTGCCGATGGGAAAATGGCCATTGGCACAATTGCGAATCCGGCAGCCTCGTCGAGGCGGCCGTGGTCGGCTGGCGCTTTGCGCGATAACGGTTGAAGTTCGTTACTTCTTGCCCTTTGAAGCGGCGTACCGCGCTTTGGTTGCCTCGTTCATCGGGTAGAGGCCGGGCAATTCCGCCCCGTTGTTTACCTCGTTGACGATCCAGCCTTCCATCGCTTCCTGCTCAGGACCTTCCTTCAAGATCGTCTCGACAAATGCCTGCGGGATCAGCACCGCGCCATCTTGATCTGCGACGATCACATCGTCGGGAAACACGGCGACGCCGCCGCATCCAATCGGCTCACCCCAATTGACGAATGTGAGTCCAGCGACTGACGGCGGCGCGGCAGCGCCGTTGCACCAGATCGGCAGCCCGGTTCCGAGACAACCTTCAAGATCGCGCACGACGCCGTCCGTCACGAGTGCGGTCACGCCGCGCTTCGCCATCCGCGCGCAAAGAATATCGCCGAAAATTCCCGCATCCGTCACGCCCATCGCATCGACGACTGTGATGCAGCCTTCAGGCATCGCCTCGATGGCCGTTCGTGTCGAAATCGGCTTCGACCAGGATTCCGGAGTGGCGAGATCCTCGCGTGCCGGCACGAAGCGCAGTGTAAAGGCCGGGCCCACAAGCCGCGCCTGACCAGGCCGCAGCGGACGCGATCCGCGGATCCAGACGTTGCGCAGGCCCTTCTTCAGCAGCACGGTTGTGATGGTGGCGGTTGAAACGTGTTTAAGCGTTTCGATCTGCTGTGACGAAAGCGGCATGCGGCAACTCCGTGGCGGGATAACACCTTCTTGCGAAATGCCGGTACAAGGTCAAGCCAACATTCGGTGTGGCCGGCAATGCCGCCTTCGGCGTTGTAAATCACCGCCAATTGTCCGACAGTGAGCGTTCCACCGCGAATTGTCGCCACCGAAAATGCCCAATCATCCGCCACGCATTCTGGCCTCCGGCGATACTGCACTGACCGTGGAATTCGGCAGCACAATCGATACCGGTATCAGCCGCCGCGTGCTCTCTCTCGATCGCGCCGTTGCGCGCGCTGGCGTGACGGGAGTCACCGAAACAGTTCCGACTTACCGATCGTTGCTGGTGCACTACGATCCGGTTGTCATCGGGTTCGATGCGATGTCGGAAGAGCTTCTGAAGCTGGCGCAGTTGCCGGTGGATGCGGGCGGTGCCGCACGGCAATGGCAAATTCCCGTCGTCTATGGCGGCGACTACGGAATCGATCTCGACGATGTCGCGCGCACACATTCCCTCACGACCGACGAAGTCATCGCGCTGCATACGAAGAATGAATATCTCGTGGCGATGATCGGATTCACGCCGGGCTTCGCCTATTTGAGCGGGCTCGACCCCTCGATTGCAACGCCGCGCCGTGAGAATCCGCGCACCGAGACGCCCGCCGGCACGATTTCAATCGGCGGTGCGCAGGCATGCGTTCAATGTCTCGCCGCGCCGAGCGGCTGGCATCTTCTCGGCCGAACGCCGGTCCGGACGTTCCATCCGAAGCGCGATCCGGTCTTCTTGCTCGAGCCCGGCGATCGGATTCATTTTCATGCAATTCCCGCAAAGAACTTCGACGCGCTCGATCGCGCCGCCGAGCGTGGCGAGCAGGTCGCCGAACTGGTGGCCTCGTGAGTAAGCTCGTCGTTGTCAGCGCCGGACCTGCGACGTCAATTCAGGATCGCGGGCGGTTCGGAACGCAGCGATACGGTCTGCCGCCGAGTGGCGCGATGGATTTTGTCTCTCTAGCGGCGGCGAATAGTCTTGTCGCAAATGCCCGCGATAGTGCCGCGATCGAAATAGGGCCGCTCGGTGCAGTCTTTACCGTCCGCGACGGCGCGGTTCGCATTGCACTAAGCGGCGCGATGCGCCCGATCGATCTCGCCGGAAATGCGTTGCCGCTCAATCAATCCATCGTGCTTGCAGAAGGCGAGACATTGAAACTCGGCCCGGCGCGCGGCGGCATCTTCAGTTATCTCGCCGTCGAAGGCGGCATTGCGGGCGAGCCGATGTTCGGCAGTCTGTCGGTAAATGCGCGTTCCGGAATCGGTAGTCCCTACCCGCGCAACCTTCGCGAAGGCGACCAGATCGTTGTCGGCGCGGCTTCGCTCACCGAGCATGAGTGCCAGATTGATATTCCGGAAGTGTCGAAGGGACCGATCCGCGTCGTGATGGGGCCGCAGGACGATGAATTTGGCGATGCGCGCCAGCTGTTTCTCGAATCCGAATGGGTCATCTCGGCGATGAGCGACCGGATGGGATACCGGCTGGAAGGTCCTAAGATTGTTCACGCAAAAGGATACAATATCGTCTCCGATGGCACGGTGGATGGCAGCATCCAGGTCCCCGGCTCCGGTCAGCCGATTGTCTTGATGAAGGATCGCGGAACGACCGGCGGCTATCCGAAGATTGCGACCGTCATGAGTGCGGATTTGGGACGCTTCGCGCAGCTGCCTGCCGGTTCGAAAATTCGCTTCGCCGAAATTTCCATGAAGGCCGCGCAAGACGAGGCGCGAAAACTCTCCGCGTTTCTCGGTTCGCTGTCGAGCCGCATGCGCGCAGCCGGAAGTTCCAATCTCAATCTCGATGAATTGCAGAAGGCCAATGTCGCGGGCGCGGCCGTGAGTGCGATCGATAATGCGACATGGCAAAGTCAGCCGGCCAGCGAGTAGAAATCCAGAATGAAAATCGATCTCAACAGCGATCTCGGCGAAGGTTTCGGTGCCTGGGATATGGGTAACGACGACGCGATGCTTGACGTTGCAAGCAGCGTGAATATCGCTTGCGGATTTCACGCTGGCGATTCCGACATCATGCTCAAGACCGCGACGGTGGCCAAGCAGCGCGGCGTCAGTATCGGCGCGCATCCCGGCTACCGCGATCTTCACGGTTTCGGGCGCCGGCCCGTCCCAGGGCTGAAATCGTCCGAGGTCGAAACGATGGTCGCCTATCAGATCGGCGCGCTTCAGGCAGTCGCTGCGCTGGCCGGTCACAAGGTCACGCACGTCAAGGCGCATGGTGCGCTGTCGAACGTCGGATGTGCTGACGACATGACCGCACGCGCAATTGCTGCGGCGATCAAGGCCGTCGATCCGGAATTGTATTTTGTCGTTCTGCCGAACTCGGCGCTGGTTCGCGCAGGTGAAGCCGCTGGATTGAAACTAATCCATGAGGTCTTCGCCGATCGCGCCTACGAGGACGATGCGCAATTAGTCGCGCGCAGTAAGCCCGGTGCGGTGCTTCACGATGGCAATATGATCGCCAAACGCGTCGTTAAAATGGTTCAGGACAATGCAATCGTGGCTGCGTCCGGCAAGGTCATCAAGGTGAAGATCGACACCGTCTGCATTCATGGCGATACGCCGGGCGCCGTCGAGATCGCACGGATCGTCCGGTCCGAACTCAAGCGCAATGGAATCGACGTGGCGCCGTTCAACTCGCCGCGCTAGCAGCGGCCAGCAAAGATGCGTCCTTCTCGTCTTGCGAGCTTGCAATCAGACGTTTCAATTCGGGGATGCACGATCCGCAGTTTGTGCCGGCCTTGAGTTTGGCCCCGATGTCGGATGGCGAGCGCGCTCCCGAATTGATCGCATCGCAAATCGTCGTACGTCCGACGCCGAAACACGCACACACGACGGGGCCGCTGCTGTTGACGCCGTCCGATGACCTCCCGGAGAGCAGCAGGCGGCGCTGCTCGTCCATCACTTCGCCCGCCGCGAACATCGACTTGACGGATTCCCAATCGGGCATGTCGCGTGAAGGTGCAATGAAGAGACATGTTTCGATCTTTCCGTCGCGATACGAAGCAGCGCGGTAGATTCCGCTCGCAGTATCTTCATATTCGGCGAATTCGGATCGATCGTCGTTCGGTGAAATAAATGCCTTCCAATTGGCAATGGCAAGATTGTCTGCCAGCAAGTAGCCGTATCCGCCACTGACCGCGACCCTTGCCCACCAGACATCCTTCGGGAACGACAGCTGCGTTCGCGAGAGAAGAAAGCCGCGCCGCGCGTATGTAACGGCTTCGATGGCCGCGGGGGTCGCCTTATTCTCCGGCTGGCCTGAAAACGGATCGGTAAAAGGCGCAACCAGACTTCCGACGCGCGCCGAGGACGAATTTTCCTCACTCCAGTGAATCGGCGCGAAAAGCATTCCGCGTTGCTGCCGCCCGCTGATAACGACTTTCAAGATGCACTGACCAAGATCGGTCGCGATACGCGCGAAGCCGCCGTCGCTTACTCCGGCTTTGTCGGCGTCATCGGGGTGAACTTCCACGAACGGCTCAGGCAGATGCGCACCAAGCCGCGGGCTGAGACCCGTTCGCGTCATAGTGTGCCACTGATCGCGAATGCGTCCGGTGTTCAATCGCAATGGACGCGCTGCGGACGTCTCGCCGCGAAGCATGGGAACATCCGGCGCGACGAATTTCGCCTTTCGGTCGGACGTGAAGAAACTGCCTTCACTGAAAAGACGAGTCGAGGTTTCGGCTGCTGTGCGTTGCGGCCATAGCATCGGAGGCATCGCATCGAAATCATCGTCGGCAATCCCGGCGACGGCGCCTATGTCGAAATCGCGGCTTCCGTCATTCTCGAATGCCGAGAGGGCTGCATGCTCGCGAAAAATATCGGCGGCGGACTTATAGCCGAACGCCGGGCCGTAGCCGAGCCGTTTGGCGACTTCACTCACCATCCACCAATCCGGTTTCGTCTCACCCGGCGGCGACAGGAAAGCGCGCTGGCGCGAGATGCGCCGTTCCGAATTGGTCACAGTGCCGGATTTTTCGCCCCACGCATGCGCCGGCAGAAGAACGCGCGCGCCCGAACTGACGCTGTCATTTGACAGAACGTTTTCGGAAATCACCAGCAGGTCGAGCTTGCGCATCGCGACGCGGACGGCATCGGCATTCGGCAACGACACAGCCGGGTTCGTTCCCATGACCCAAAGCGCCTTGATGTCGCCGCGTCCGACGGCTTGAAACATTTGCACGGCCTTGAGGCCTTCATGCGTTGCGATGCGTGGCGCTTTCCAGAATCGCCGCACACGATCGATGTCCGGCGGCGTGAAGTTCATATGCGCGGCAAGCTGGTTCGATAATCCGCCGACCTCGCGTCCGCCCATCGCATTCGGCTGTCCTGTCAGCGAGAATGGCGATGCGCCGATCTTGCCGATGCGCCCGGTCGCGAGGTGGCAGTTGATGATCGCGTTGACCTTGTCGGTGCCCTGCGCGGATTGGTTGACGCCCTGCGAGAACAGCGTCACGACGCGCTCGGTCTGCGCGAACATCTGGAAGAACGCGGCGACATCGGATTCCGAAATTCCCGTCGCCAGTGCAGTTGCCGCCACGCTGCCCGCAACGGCGCGCGCACGAGCAACCGCTTCGTCGAACCCGGTTGTGTGTAAAGCAATGTAGTTTCGGTCCAGCACGCCATTGTCGGCAAGATGAACCAGCAATCCGCAGAACAACGCGCTGTCGGTGCCGGGTTTCAATCCGAAAAAGAGATCGGCATCTCCGGCCGTGTCGGTCCGGCGCGGGTCGATGACGACGATGCGCGCGCCGCGCTTCTGCTTGTTTGCGATCATCCGCTGAAACAGAACCGGATGACACCAGGCGGCATTCGACCCGACGAGAACCAGCAGATCGGCCTCGTCGAGATCCTCGTAGACCCCCGGAACGGTATCGGTGCCGAAGGCGCGGCGATGACCGGCGACCGTGGACGACATGCAGAGACGCGAATTGGTATCGACGTTCGCTGTGCCGATGAAACCCTTCATCAGCTTGTTTGCGACGTAGTAATCCTCGGTGAGGAGCTGCCCCGACAGATAGAACGCAACGGAATCCGGGCCGTGCTTTGCAATGATGTGCTGCAATCTGCCGGCGACGTGATCAAGAGCGTCCGACCATGCAACGCGCTGCATTTCGCCGCTGGACACACGCAACATCGGATGAAGAAGGCGCTCGTTCAGTCCCAGCGTTTCGCCGAGTGCCGATCCTTTGGAGCATAGCCTACCGAAATTCGCCGGATGTTCAGGGTCGCCCGCGATCGAAGCACCGCCCTTCCCGTCGGGTGTTGCGAGTACGCCACAACCGACGCCGCAATAAGGACAGGTGGTTCGTATTGCAGGCGTGATTGCACTCAACTGCGTCATGTCACATCGCGCGCGCGAGCTTCGGACATCAGTAGACGTCCTGCTGATAGCGACTCTTCTTCTTTAAATCTGCGATGAAGCTCACGGCCTCGTCCGTCGAACGCGCGCCATATTGCACGACGATATCGACCAACGCCCGCTCGACGTCCTTCGCCATGCGCTTCGCGTCGCCGCAGACATAGACATGCGAGCCTTCGGCGAGCCAAGCCCACAATTCGGCACCGACCTCGCGCATGCGATCCTGAACGTAAAACTTCTCTGCGCTGTCGCGCGACCATGCGAGCGAGAGCCGCGTCAGATGTCCGGCGGCTTTCATCGCATTCAATTCGTCCGAATAGAAAAAGTCGTAGTCGCTGCGCTGATGGCCGAAGAAAAGCCAATTGCGGCCTTTGGCGTTCGTTGCTTGCCGGTCACGGAGAAATGCGCGGAACGGTGCGACGCCGGTACCGGGTCCGATCATGATAACCGGCGTGTTGGGATCGCCTGGCAGCCCGAAGCCATGTGCCTTCTGCACATAGACTTTCAGCTTCTCGCCGGGCTCGATGCGATCGGCAAGGAACGTGGACGCAACGCCAAGGCGCTTGCGCTTGCCGATCACGTAACGAACAGTATCGACTGTCAACGAAAGTCGTCCCGGCGTTGCGACGTGCGACGACGAAATCGAATAGAGGCGCGGCTGCAACGGCTCAAGTGCCTCGACGAAAGCCTCTGGATGCGGCCTTACGCTTGAGAATTTCTGCAATGTCGCCATCACGTCGAGATTGGCGGCATCGCCGTCCGGGTCGTCGCCGCGCGCGAGCAGCGTCGCCTTTTCGCGCAGCGCGCCGCCGGAAATGAACGACACCAGTTCAAAAAGTTTGTCCGGCGCGGGCGACAGCGAAACGTCCTCGTGCAGAACTTCGCGCAGTGTCTTGCCGTTGATGTCCATTGTCGGCAGCGCACCGAGCATCGCGATGATCTGATCGACGAGACCGAGATCGTTTTTTGCGAAAACGCCGAACGAATCTCCGACCACGTAGTCGAGGCCGGGTCCCGAAAGATCGAACTCGATGTGCCAGGTTTGCTTCTCCGAACCTTCCTTGTTCAGCAAGCGCCGTGACAGGAAGACGGCTTCGACTGGATTGTCGCGCGAGCGGCCGGGCTCACCGGCGGGTGCGGCCGGCATCGCTGGCTGGGTTGCCGGTGAAGAGGTTGCGGGCGCTGGCGCGCTTTCAAGCTCGGCATGAAGCGTCTTCAGCATGCGCGCGGTTTCCTTGCCGCCCGGCACGCAAAGGTTGAGCCGCGCTTCGGACTTGTCCGCGATCTTTTCCGAATAGTCGTGGCAGTTGTAACCGCATTGTCCGCAATCCTGCTGCGCCATCGCCGCCATCATGCGCCGGCGGATCGGACGTCCCTCAGCGAGCTTCATGCGCTCATCGAGCAGCATGGTCTGGTCGTGCCACGGCGCTTCTCCATCGTCTCCGTCGCCCGCGCCCTTCATGACGGCCGCGCCCTGCTCCGCCGACAGCGGTGAAACGGAATTGTCGAGCGACACAAGTCCCGCGAAGAATCCATTCAGCCATGAACGCTGTTCGTCTGAAAACGGTGCGGTCTCCGGCACGATTTCAAAATTAGGCGGCGGCGACATCTGGTTCATCACGCTGCTTCCGTCTCAAACTGCATCAAAGTCTTGAGCGCGGCGTCATCGTGACGGCTCGCGAATGCAACGAAGGATTCGTTTTTCGATTGTCTGTTCGCAAGATAGGTCTTCAAGATGTGTTCGATGGTGCGCGGCGCGTCATCCGCTTTCACATTCTGAAACAGTTCGCGCGCCATCTTTCCGTCAACGCCGTAACCGCCGCCAACCAGAACGTGATAGCCGTCAACGGTGTCGCCATCGTCGTTGATCGGCACGCGCGCGCCAATCAATCCTATGTCGCCGATGTAATGCTGCGCGCAGGAATGATGGCATCCGGTCAAATGGACATTGACCGGCGTATCCAGCGGCACTCGCTCCTCGCACCATGCTGCGATCTGGTCGGCGTTCTCCTTGGTATGCGCTGCTGCGAAACGGCAGCCGGTCGCGCCTGTGCAGGCGATGAGACCTGAACGAATGACCGATGTCGTTGTCGAAAGCCCGAGCGCCCCAATCGCCTGGACGACCGTTGCGACGTTGCGATCCGCAATGCCTGACAGCAGAAGATTCTGCCAGACCGTCAGCCGAATATCACCGTCGCCGAAATCCGCAGCGAGTTTTGCAAGCCCTCTGATTTGCTCGATCGACAGGCGGCCGAGCTTGAGCGCAACGCCGATCCAGTTCAGGTCGGCCTGCTTTTGCGGATGCACGCCGATATGCGCGAGACGATCGTACACAGGCCGGGACGCAACTGCGTCGGCTGAAACGCGCGTTAGCTTGCGGCCGAGCTCGTCTTCAACGGCTTCCAGAAATTTCTCGAACCCCCAGGCATCGAGCACATATTTCAGGCGTGACTTGTTACGGTTGGTCCGGTCGCCGTGCTCGATGAAAACGCGCACGATCGCATCTGCGACCGATGTTGCTTCCGACGGCTTGAGAATGACGCCGGTATCGCGCGCAAGATCGCGATGACCGGTGATGCCGCCAAGCCCGAGACGATAGTAAATTCCCGGCTCAACGCCGTGACCGTCGAGAACCTCGACCGCCTGAAAAGCAATGTCGTTGGTGTCCTCAAGCGTTGCGATCCGTCCGCCGCCATCGAAAGCGACGTTGAACTTGCGCGGTAGCCCGTAGAGGGCACGCTCGTTCAAGATGTGAAAGTGCCACGCACGCGCATGCGGCCGCGTGTCGAGCAGTTCCTGCGGATCGATGCCCGCAGTCGCCGTGCCCGTGACGTTGCGGATGTTGTCCGCACCCGAGCCGCGCGAACAAAGCCCGAGGTCTTGAATGGCCTCGATGACGCTGGTCGCATTCTTCGGTTCGATTTCACGCAGCTGCAAATTCGCGCGCGTCGTCACATGCGCGTAGTGCCCTGCGAACTGCTCGGCGATGTCGGCGATACCTGCGAATTGCCAGTGCTTGAGAATTCCATTCGGAATCCTCATCCGGCACATATAGGACGACTGAGTGGGCGCGACGTAAAAGATGCCGTAGTAGCGCCAGCGGAAATTGTCGGCTGGTTTCGGCGGCTCATTGTTCTTTGCCTGCTTGGCCAAGCGCGGATAGGCGTCGAAAGGATGTTCGTCGCGCTTCCATTTTTCCTGATCGGCGAGTTTGCCGCCGCCTGCAACGACGCGATCCTGTGCCTTGAAGTGAATAGCGTCAGGACCGACAGGTTCTGCTTTCGCCGGCGCGTTGGTGCGCGCAATCCGGGACGCGCTGAGACCGGAGACAAATCCTTCCAGATATCTTTTCTGTTCGGGAGAGAAATCGCTCGACATTGTCAGGCCGCTTTCGGCTGAGCGAATGCCGGAATCGCGAGATCGCGGCCGAACATGATGTCGCCGCGCATCGCAGCAACGGAGCCGCCGGCACGGATCAATTCGAGATACCAGAGCGCGTCGCGCGTATCGCCGACGAGCACCGCCCCGGTCAGGACGCCGTTGGCAACGACGAGTTTCTTGTAGGTGCCGAATTTCGGATCGCTGAGGACGATCGATTCCGTGCCTTCGCCACCGAGAAAGTCTCCGGCCGAGAAAACATTGACGCCGGAAACCTTCAGATTGGTCGAGACAACACTGCCTACATATGTCGATGGCTTTCCGGCGAGCTGATCGGCGAGCACCCTTGCCTGTTCGTAGGCCGGTTCGACAAGACCGTAGCAGGTGCCGCGATGCTCGGCGCATTCGCCGAGCGCATAAATCCCGTCGCAGCCGGTCGTCATCCGATCATCGACGACAATTCCGCGGTTCACCGCAATCCCGGCGCTCTGAGCCAAAGACGCATTCGGACGGATGCCGGCGGAAAAGATCACGGCATCGGCGGCAATCGTGCGTCCGTCCGTCAGTTCCAATCCCTCCACCTTGTCGGCGCCAAGAATCCGGGCAGTGTTCGCACTCAGAAGAATTTCGATTCCCATCGTCTCGACGAGGCTCTTTAGAAGCGCCGCTGCGGCGGGATCGAGCTGACGCTCCATCAGCCGATCCATCAAATGCACGAGCGTCACTTTCGCTCCGGCCTTCGCGAGTCCGTAAGCGGCTTCGAGGCCGAGCAAGCCGCCGCCGACCACAACAACGCGTTTCTTTCCTTGCGCCAAATTGAGAAGATGGTCGACGTCACGCGTATCGCGGAAGGTATGAACGCCCGGCAGATCGGTGCCGGGGACGTTCAAACGCAAGGCACTTGAACCGGTCGCCAGAACAAGTTTGGAAAAGCTAACCTCTCCGCCATTTGCGAGTTTGACGACGCGCGCCGAAAGATCGATCGCTTGTGCCGCGCAACCGTAAGTGACCGTGACGCCCCGGTCGCGCCACCAGGCAGCCGATTTCAGTTCGATGTCGTGCGATGCGACATCGCCGGCCAGCACCGAGGACAGCAGCACGCGGTTGTAAGCGAGCTGCGGCTCGTCGCCGATCACTGCGACCGCATAGCGGCCGAGCGCACGCTTGGCGAGTTCTTCGACAAAACGTGCAGCGGCCATTCCATTGCCGATGACGACCAGAGGTTCGCTCACGGCTCCCTCCTCGTCAGGCTGCTTCGACGAAGCGATGGCGCTCGTAGAGAAATTCGAGCACGCGCTGGCGGCATTTCAGATACGTCGGGTTGGACGCCAGTTCGAGACGCTTGCGCGGATGCGGCAGGTCGACTTCGAGCACTTCTCCGATCCGGGCGCTGGGGCCGTTCGTCATCATCACAATGCGGGTTGACAGCAGCACGGCCTCATCGACGTCGTGGGTAATCATGAGCACGGTATTGTTCAGCTTCTGATGCAGCGCCATCACCGAATCCTGGAGATGCGCGCGCGTGAGAGCGTCCAGCGCACCGAAGGGCTCGTCGAGCAGCAGAACCTTGGGCTCCATCGCCAGCGCACGCGCGATTCCGACACGCTGCTTCATGCCGCCCGAGATTTCTGCCGGACGCTTGTCCTTGGCGTGCGCCATCTGCACAAGATTGAGATTGTGCATGGTCCATTCGTGACGCTCGGCTCGGGTCTTCGCCGATCCGAACACTTTGTTCACACCGAGTGCGACGTTTTCGTAAACCGTCAGCCAGGGCAGCAGCGAATGATTCTGAAACACCACAGCGCGGTCGGGACCCGGAGAATTCACCTCGCGGCCTTCGAGCAGCACGCCGCCCTGCGTGGCATCTGTGAGGCCCGCGACGATGTTGAGCAAAGTGGACTTGCCGCAACCCGAGTGTCCAATGATGGACACGTAGTCGCCCTTCTCCACCGTGAGATTGATGTCTTTGAGAACTTCGCTCCTGGTCGAACCGCGGGTGAAGACCTTGTCGACGTGATCGATCTGCAAATAGGCCATTTGGAATCTCCTTAGTTTGCCTGCATGCCGCGCGTGGCAAGCTTGCCGAGCAGCGCGATCATGCGATCGAGAATGAATCCGATGATGCCGACGTAGAACAGCGCGAGAATGATTTCGCTGATGTGCGAGGAATTCCACGCGTCCCAGATGAAGAAGCCGATGCCGACGCCGCCGATCAGCATTTCAGCGGCAACGATGGCGAGCCATGACAGGCCGATACCGATACGCAGACCCGTAAAGATGTACGGTGCCGCCGACGGGATCATGATCTTCCAGAAGAACTCGATCGGATTGAGCTGAACGACGGCGGCGACGTTACGGTAGTCCTGCGGAATATTGCGGATACCGACGGCGGTGTTGATGATGATCGGCCAGATCGACGTGATGAAGATCACGAAGATCGCGGAAGGCTGTCCGTCGCGGAACGCAGCGAGCGACAGCGGCAGCCAGGCAAGCGGCGGAATGGTGCGCAACACCTGAAAGATAGGATCGAGTCCGCGCATCGCCCAGACCGATTGTCCGACGAGCGTGCCGAGCGCAATTCCGACGATGGCGGCGAGAGAATATCCGAGCGCGACGCGCTTCAAGCTCGCGGACAAATGCCAGAACAGGCCCTTGTCGATGCCGCCGCGATCGAAGAACGGATCGAATACCAACTCCTTCGTGTCTCGCCAGACCTTCGACGGAGGGGGAAGCGTCGCGCCCGCCTTGTGACACAGCAATTCCCAGATAACACCCAACACGAGGATCACGACAATGGGAGGCAGAACAGTCGCTAACGCGTTACTCAACTTCTTTCCGAATCCGTCGAACAGCGGACTCCGCTTCGGCGACATCGCTATCACCGACGCTGCCGTTGCGGCCGGCGGGACTTTGATTGCCAAGTCTGTGTTGAGGGCTGGCATGTTCATCTGGCTTGCTCCGAAAATTCAGGGTAGTGGACCGCCCGCATGCGGGCGGTCCGTATGTCGTCAGACTTCGATGCGTTTGATGGAGAGCGACTTGAGGTACGCGCCCGGATTGGCCGGATCGAAAACCTTGCCGTCGAAGAAGGTTTCCGTGCCGCGCGAGGTCGAAGCCGGAATGTCGGCGGCAGCGACACCGAGATCCTTGGCAGCTTCGCGCCACAAATCTTCGCGGTTGACCTTCTCGATCAGCGACTTTGCGTCGAAGCCGGCTTCGTATTTGCCCCAGCGCATGTCCTCGGTCATGAACCACAGATCGTGACTCTTGAACGGATAGGATGCGTGGTCCGCCCAGAAGCGCATCTGCTGCGGTGAGTTCTCGACGACACGGCCGGTGCCGTAGTCGAACTTGCCCTTCATGCGATCGGTGACGTCTTCGACCGGCACGTTGATCCACTGGCGCTTCGCGCAAATCTCCGCGGTTTCCGCGCGGTTCTCTGCCTTTTCGCACCACTGCTGCGCTTCCATCACGGCCATCAGAAGTGCCTTGGCGGCCTTCGGATATTTGTCGACGAAAGCGGCACGCAGCGCGAATGACTTCTCAGGATGCTTGTCCCAGAGTTCGCCGGTCGTGATCGCGGTGTAACCAAGCTCCTGATGGATAAGCTGGAGATTCCACGGCTCGCAAACGCAGAACGCGTCCATCGTGCCGACCTTCATGTTGGCCACCATCTGCGGCGGAGGCACGACGATCGTTTCGATGTCCTTGTCGGGATCGATGCCGCCGGCGGCGAGCCAGTAGCGAATCCAAAGGTCATGCGTGCCGCCCGGGAACGTCATCGCGGCCTTTACCGATTTTCCGGATGCCTTCTTGGCTTCGAGCGCCGTCTTGAAGGGCTTGGTATCGACACCGATTTTGAGGTCGGCATATTCCTTCGCGACCGAAATGCACTGACCGTTCAAGTTCAGGCGCGCCATGATGTACATTGGCGTCGGCACATTGTTCTGTGTCACCTTGCCGGACGAAATCAGATATGGCATCGGCGTCAGAATATGCGCGCCATCGATGCCGTTGCCTTCGGAGCCGAGCACGAGGTTGTCGCGGGTCGTTCCCCACGATGCCTGCTTCTCGACAGAGACATCCGGCATTCCGTATTTCGCGAAGATCCCCTTCTCTTTCGCGACGAACAACGGAGAAGCATCGGTGAGTGCGATGAAGCCGAGTTTCGCCGCAGTCACCTCGGGTCCGGCAGCCTGCGCGAACGCACCACCGGGAAAGTTCACGCGCGCCGCCGCGAGAAGCGCGGCAGTGCCGGCACCGGCTTTCAAAATCTGACGGCGGTTCATTTTCCGGCTCGTCATGGTCTCTTCGGTCGTTTTGGTCATCGTGTGTGTCGTCCTTTCGTCCGTAATCCGTCTGGCTGTCCTCGCCTCGGCGTGGCCGTTCCCCTTTCTCCAAAAGCAAAAGCCGCCCCCGCGAGACGCGCGAATGCGTGTCGTCGGGACAGCGGCTTTGCTGCTTGGTCCATCGTGGAACCGTGGCCTTCGTCGCGGCCTGGTTTCAGTTATTCAAGGATCGTGCCAGATTGTTGCGATGCGATAGCGCCAATGTTTTCAGCGGTTTCTGGGTAGATGCTGAGGCAGCGAAAGGCGTGTGTCCGCCTCATCGAACGGCACATGCTCATTGATTGCGCAGCGCACAATATTTGGGCAGAGGCGGTTTTTGGGCTATCATCCCGCGCGCCTTATCGTCACCGAGGCGAGGTGCGCTTTAACGTCGTCCGCATTGAAAGCCGGGCCGGTGAAAGCCCCAACGCCGTCGGCGACCGAGTGATCTGGCCGAGCCGGCTGACCGAGTGCTGCATCGTACAGGTCGGGACGAAAAACGCTCTTGGCCGCCTTCAATCCATCGGCCGAATAGGTCGCCTGTCCCCACCGCACCATCTGCGCGTAGAGCCATGCGGCCTGAACTGGATCGGGACGCGCGGCTCCCTCGCGACCGACCAGAAGATAGTGCGCGCTTTCACGCACCGTGCCGTCCGGCGAAATCTTGAGACGACCGTCGAGCGAACGCCGGATGACTTCGGAATCGACTCCGATCCGATCCGGCTTCGCCAAAAGACGTGAGACTTCGTCGCGATTGCCCAAGTCCTCGATGAAGTCCGCAGCGCGTCCGTGCGCGCGCGTCAGCTTCGCCAGGATCAGCGGATTTTCCTGCGACCAATGTTCGCGAACGGCGAGCACCTTCTCGGCTGCACGCGCAAGAATATCCGAGACGAAATGCAGGATGTGGCCGACGCCGAAATCGACCGCGACGGAATTCCACGGCGCACCGACACAGAACGCATCGACATGTCCGTTCGCAAGGCTGTCCACCATGTAGGGCGGCGGCAGCACGACCAGCCGCACATCTTCGTCAGGATCGACACCGCCCGCCGCCATCCAGAACCGCAGCTGATAATTGTGCGTCGAGAACGGAAACGTCATGCCGAAGGTCAGCGGATCTTTTCCAGCCTTTTGTCGCGCCGCCACGACGCGCGCCAGCGCCTTTGCCGTCGCCATCGGATTGGCCGGATCCCCATCGAGCTCAGCCATGATCGCGGTATGCAATGCGGATGAGACAGTGATGGCATTGCCGTTCAGGCCGAGATTGAAGGGTGCCACGATCGGCACCTTGACCTGCTGCAATCCGAGACTGGACGCGATGGCGACGGGAGCCAGCAAATGCGCCGCATCGAACAGCCCGATATTCAGCTTGTCGCGCACATTGGACCATGACACTTCGCGCACCAGCGTGACGTCGAGGCCCTCAGCTGCGGTAAATCCCTTATCGACCGCAACGATCAGCGCCGACGCATCCACCAGCGGAATGAAACCGATACGCAATGGCTTGTCGGTCATTTCAGCATCTCCGCCGCTGTGACGATGGATTGAGCGATCTCCCCGATCTTTTTCTTCTCGCGCATCGCCGTCGAGCGTATCAGCACATAGGCCTCCTCCTCCGTAAGACCTTTGGCTTTCATGAGCAGACCCTTGGCGCGGTCCAGAGTTTTACGATCCTCGAGCGCGGACTTCGTCCGGTCGAGTTCATCCTGCAACTTCGAGAAGGCGTTGAACCGCGACACGCACAGATCGAGGATCGGCTTGATGCGCTCCTTCTTCAGGCCATCGACGATATACGCCGACACACCCGCTTCCACCGATTCCTGGATCGATGCCGCGTCGCTCTGATCGACGAACATCGCAATCGGCCTTCGCACCGCGCGGCTGACCTGGAACATCTGTTCGAGAATGTCGCGGCTCGGGTTTTCGAGATCGATCAGAATGACATCGGGGTCGATGGCGTAAATCCGCGCCAGCAGATTATGCATGTCGCTGATATGTTCGACGCTGGTGAACCCCGCGTCGCGCAGTCCTTCGTTGAGGATCGCAGCACGGATGGGACTTTCGTCAACGATGACGATCTTGAACGACGAATCCGCAGCCATTCATGACTCACATTCCGGCGGGACAACCCTAACACGCCGCTGCATGGGGCTTAAAGCCTTGTAATTGCGGCCTATCGGCGCTAGCTCCAGCCTCTCAACGGAAAACCGGAATATGGATCAGGGCGCTGCCCCGAAAGTCAGTTTTGTGTCGCTCGGATGCCCCAAAGCATTGGTGGATTCCGAGCGCATCATCACGCGCCTGCGTGCGGAGGGCTACGAGCTTGCGCGCAAGCATGACGGTGCCGATCTCGTCATCGTCAATACCTGCGGATTTCTCGATAGCGCCAAGCAGGAATCGCTTGGAGCCATCGGCGAGGCGATGGCGCAGAACGGCAAAGTGATCGTAACCGGCTGCATGGGTGCGGAACCGGAACAAATCAAGCAAGCCTATCCGAATGTACTCTCGATCACGGGCCCGCAGCAATACGAAAGCGTGCTCGATGCCGTGCATCGTGCGGTTCCGCCTCTGCACAATCCTCATCTCGATCTTATGCCGCCGCAAGGCATCAAGCTGACGCCGCGGCACTATTCTTATTTGAAGATTTCGGAAGGCTGCAACAACCGTTGCGCATTCTGCATCATCCCCAAACTGCGCGGCGATCTGGTCTCCCGCCCTGCGAACGATGTTCTGCGCGAAGCGGAGAAACTGGTCGCTGCCGGCGTCAAAGAGCTGCTCGTGATCTCGCAGGACACCTCGGCTTACGGCGTCGATCTGAAATATGCGGCGAGTGTATGGAAGGATCGCGAGGTCCGCGCGAAATTCATCGATCTTGCGCGCGAGCTCGGTGAACTCGGCGCGTGGGTGCGGCTTCAATATGTCTATCCCTACCCGCATGTCGACGAGGTCATTGGCCTGATGACTGAGGGTAAAATTCTTCCCTATCTCGACATTCCGTTCCAGCATGCTTCGCCCGAAGTTCTGAAGCAAATGCGCCGCCCTGCCGCACAGGACAAAACACTCGCGCGCATCAAGGCATGGCGCGACGAATGCCCCGATCTCACGTTGCGCTCGACCTTCATCGTCGGCTTTCCTGGCGAGACGGATTCGGATTTTCAATATCTGCTCGACTGGCTCGACGAAGCGCAGATCGACCGCGTGGGATGTTTCAAATACGAGCCCGTTGCGGGCGCGACATCGAATGCGCTTGAAAACCCCGTTCCTGAAGACATCAAGACGGTGCGCTGGAATGCACTGATGGCGCGGCAACAGAAAATTTCCGCACAGCGCCTTAAACGGAAAGTCGGCACGCGCCAGCAGGTGATCGTCGATGAAGTCGGCCCGACGGTCTCCAAGGGCCGCTCGAAGGCGGACGCGCCGCAGATCGATGGCGCGGTTTATCTCTCAAGCCGCAGGCCGCTGAAAGTCGGCGAAATTGTCACGGCGAAAATCGAGCGCGCCGACGAATACGATCTGCACGGCACCGTCGCCGGCTTTTAGGTCACGGCTTGAGGATCGACGATCCGGTCGTGGCGCGGCTTTCCAGATCGCGATGCGCCTTCTGCGCGTCTTTCAGCGCATAGGCGTGATTGATCGGCACGCGGATCGTTCCATTCAGCACAGCCGCGAACAGCGTATCGGCGCCTTCGACCAGTTCCTTGCGCGTACCGACATAGTCGTTGAGCTTCGGACGCGTCGCAAACAATGAGCCGTGGTTGTTCAGTTCAGCGATCGAAAACGGCGGCACCGGACCCGAGGCGTTGCCGAACGACACGAACAGACCGCGAAGCCGAAGGCACTTCAGAGAGCCTGGGAATGTATCCTTGCCGACACCGTCATAGACCACGTCGCATAGTTCACCACGGCTGATCTGTTTGACGCGCTCTGCGAAGTCTTCCTCCTTGTAGAGAATGACGTGATCGCAACCGTTGGCGAGCGCGAGATCTGCCTTTTCTTTCGTGCCGACGGTTCCGATGACGTTCGCGCCAAGCGCCTTCGCCCACTGACAGGCCAGCAATCCAATGCCGCCTGCGGCTGCGTGAATCAAAACGCGATTGCCGGGTTGAACGGGAAACGTCTTGAACAGCAGATACCAGACCGTCAGACCTTTCAACATCAGCACAGCAGCCTGCTCGTGCGTGATGTGATCCGGCAATTTCACGAGCTTGTCGGCCGGAATGTTGCGCTCGGTCGCGTAACCGCCAAGATTGAAGTAGTAGGCGACGCGATCTCCGGGATGAAAATTGGTGACACCCGGCCCGACCGAGACGACTTCGCCGGACGCTTCGTTTCCCGCGATGAACGGAAAGCCGGGCGCCTTGTAGAGGCCGGAGCGGAAATAAGTGTCGATGAAATTCAGCCCAATGGCGTGCTGACGAATCCGGACTTCCCCGCTCGCGGGTGGTGGCACTTCGACGTCCTCATAGGTTAGCACTTCGGGTCCGCCGACTTTGTGAACGCGCACTGCCTTGGTCATGATCCGCTCCCGGTCGAATTTTCCGCAGAGTTATCCAAGCGCGCGGCGATGTCCAGCTGCAAGCGCATCAGCGCCGCGCAGGCCGTTTCGTGCGTTTCACGCTCTTCGTTCGCTTCCTGCGGTTTCGTTGCGCCAGAATGTTGAAGGCTTCAACCGCTGCCGAAAACGTGATGGCGACGTAAATAAACGAGCGCGGGATGTGATAGTGAAATCCGTCCGCAACCAGTGCCACGCCGATCAGAACCAGGAACGCCAGAGCCAGCATCTTCGTTGTCGGATGTTCGGCGACAAACGCCGCAACCGGCGCTGCTGACAGATACATCACACCCACCGCGATCACGACCGCCGCGATCATGATCTCCAGATCCTGCGCCATGCCGATGGCCGTGATGATGGAGTCCAGCGAGAATACCAGATCGATGATGACGATCTGGATGATTACCCAGAAAAACGCATTCGCCTTCGAGCGCGGTTCGTCCTCGCCCTCGCGCGCCTCGACCTCGCCATGAATTTCGTGGGTCGCCTTTGCGATCAGGAAAAGTCCGCCGCCGATCAGGATGATATCGCGCCACGACAGCGCAAATTTTCCGATTTCCAGAACCGGCTTCGTCAGGCCGATCAGCCAGACCAGCACGCTTAGCAAGGCGATCCTGAAAATCAGCGCGAGCGCAAGGCCGATCTTGCGCGCGCGTTCGGCCTGCGCCGGTGGAATGCGCGAGACGATAACGGACAGGAAAATCACGTTGTCGATACCGAGCACGATCTCGAGCGCGGTCAGCGTCACGAGCGCGGCCCATGCTTCGGGGCTTGTGAGCAATTCGATCATGCGCGTGAAAGCCCTGCGATTTGAATCAGTTTGTCGCTCAACATCACATAGCCGCCAAGAATGCAGAAGACGACCGTAACCCAAAGCGCGACTTCAAAATTCGACCAGAGGATGAAAATCGCCAACAGCGCCCATACCGCAATCAGCGCCAGATTGAATGTGCGAAACCTGATCGTGCGCAGCGGATGCATCACGTTGAACGGCACGAATGTTAGCACGACGAGAATAGCGAGCAGCAGGCTCCCAATCGCGGCCGGCGGCTTGAGAAGAAACAGGTAAAAAGCTGCGGCATTCCACAGCGCGGGAAATCCGCGGAAATGGTTGTCCTCGCCCTTCATGCGTGTATCGGCAAAATACAGCGCGCCCGATACGACGATGGCCACGCCAAGTAACGGAGTCGCAAGCGGAATGAGCAAACCGCTCGCCGTGATCGCATAGGCAGGAACGAAAACATAAGTCAGGAAGTCGACGACAAGGTCGAGCGTGTCGCCGGACCAGTTCGGCAGAGCGCCTTTGACATTGAATTTCCGCGCAAGCGGTCCATCGATGGCGTCGATCAGGAGCGCAACACCGAGCCAGCCGAACATCTGTGACCAATGTTCGCGAACGGCCTCAAGCAGCGCAAGCAAGCCGATTGCGGCGCCGAGCGCCGTGAAAATATGAATGCCGAATGCCCCGGCCCGCGCCTTCGCCGTGACCTGTTTCGATTTACGTCGCCGTTGCGGACTCATTGTCGGTGACTATCAGGAATTTCGGTATTTGGACATATCGGGCTTGCGGCCTTGTGCCGCGCGAACAACTGGAACATATCTATCCGATGGCGAGCGACTTGCCTTCATCGAAATCCTTTCAGGTTGCCGTGATCGGCGGCGGACCCGCCGGTCTCGCATGTGCGATCGCCGTGGCGCAGGCAGGTATTGCCGTCGCCTTGTTTGCGCGGCGCGGGGCCTATCCGGACAACCGCACGACGGCACTGCTTGGAAACTCCATCGGTTTTCTGAATTCGCTCGATGTCTGGACGCGATGCTGTCATCAGGCGGCGGCGCTGCGCGTCATGCGGCTCGTGGACGATACCGGCCGGCTTGTTCGTTCTCCAGAAGTCAAATTCTCATCCGATGAAATCGGCATGGAGGCTTTCGGCTACAACATCGCTAATCGCGATCTGCTTGCGGCGATGATGTCGCGTGCCGATGAATTGACGAATCTGACCTGGATCGATGACGATGCGTGCTCCGTTACGCCCGGCGAACACGCCGTGCATATCGAAACCTCGAACGGCGATTCCACTTCCGCGCAACTTGTCGTAGGTGCGGATGGCCGTCATTCGCTGTGCCGCGAGGCAGCCGGCATAGCGGTCAAACGCCGCGAACTCGGTCAGGTTGCGCTCACGCTGAATGTGTCGCATACGCGCCCTCATAACGATTGCTCGGTGGAATTTCACACGGCCTCAGGTCCATGCGTATTCGTCCCCCTGCCCGGCAACAATTCGAGCGTCGTCTGGGTCGTAAAGTCTGACGAGGCCGCGCGCCTGCAATCATTGTCCGATGAGCAGTTGAACGAAGCAGTGGAGCGTCAATCGCATTCGATCTTTGGCCGGATGACGGTGGCACCGGGCCGGAATGCTTTTCCCCTGGCAATCGAAACGCCGGAACGGCTCGCGGCAAATCGTATCGCGCTGATCGGTGAAGCCGCGCACGTCCTTCCGCCCATCGGCGCGCAGGGTCTCAACATGGGTCTGCGCGACGCGGCGGATATTGTGGCGGTCGCGGAGGCTGCAACGGCGGGCGGCAGCGATCCCGGATCGGACGATGTATTGCGGCGATACGAGCGCCGCCGCCGCGCGGATATTTTCAGCCGCACATTCGCGGTCGATATGGCTAACCGCGCATTGCTGGCTGATTTTCTTCCCGCGCAATCGTTGCGTGCCGCCGGGCTGCATGCGCTCAATGCGATCGGCCCTGTCCGGCGTATGGCGATGCGCGAAGGGCTTTCGCCGTCCTGGCGCGCACGCTGAGTTCTACGGAAAAACGAGCGTTCCAGTTCTGAGCAACCACATCACGCTTGTGAGCGTGACAACCGACACGAACGTCCCGATCAGCACAGCCGCGGATGCGGGTTCGATCCAGGTTTCGTATTGCCGCGCGATGACGAAGACGTTCAGCGCGGGCGGCAATGACGCTAGCAGCAACGCCGCCGCAGCCCATTGCGGCGGGAACGGGCCAAGCGTCATCAGCAATCCGAACACGATCAGCGGATGGATCAGAAGTTTGATGCCGATGATGCCGGGCAATTCCCAAGGCACGCGTTCAAATGGCCGCAACGCGACCGTGACACCGAGCGCGAACAGCGCGACAGGTGCCGCCGCACTTTGCAGAAATTGCAGCATGTTGTCGATGCCGACCGGAATCGGAATGTGAAAGAACGCAACCAGCGCGCCGAAATAGGATGCGACGATCAAGGGATGCAGAAAGATCTGCTTCGCGATTAATCCCGCCGTCGGCAACAGCGGCCTCTTTTCGCCGTCGGTCAGAACCATCAGCAGCGGCGTGATCGAAAACAGGAAGATGGTGTCGAAACAGAACACGAGCGCGACCGGCACGGCGGCCTTCGCGCCGAGTGTCGCGAGTGCCAGCCCGGGGCCCATGTAACCGATATTGCCGTAGCCGCCGGCGAGTCCCGCCATCGACGATTCGCGCCACGACAGTTTTCCGATCAGTCGTCCGCCAAAGAGGGAAAGCGTGAATGCCAGCGCGGTCGCCAGCGTGGTGGCGACAATGAACGGCAGATTGTTCAATTCCTCGAACGGCGTCTTCGCCAGAATGCGGAAAAACAGTGCCGGCAAGGACACGTAAAGCAGAAAAAAATTCATCCACGCGAGACCGGCTTCCGGAAGGCGTTTGTACTTTCCGCAGGCAAAGCCGATGAAGATCAGCCCGAAATACGGAAGCGCCAGATTGAGAATGTCGATCATCGCTACCCGCTCGAGCTACCGGCTTTTAGCCTGAAACACGGCCCCGTGAACCGCGCTGAATGGCGGGCGAAACCGGCCATTGGCTCTAGCATCGGCCACAATCATGGTCTATTCGACGAGAGATGATTCAACCGCGCACCGCCAAATTTCAGATCGGCCAGATTGTCCGCCACCGGATTTTTTCGTTTCGTGGCGTGATTTACGACATCGATCCTGTGTTCAACAACACCGAGGAATGGTGGCTCTCGATCCCCGAGGAAATGCGGCCGCACAAGGATCAGCCGTTTTATCATCTGCTCGCGGAAAACTCCGAATCGGAATACGTCGCCTATGTCTCTGAGCAGAACCTTCTGCCGGACGATTCAGGCGAACCGATCCGCCATTCGCAGGTCGCCGAAATTTTCGTGAAGGACAAGTCGGGCAGCTATCGTCCGCGCAATCCGTCCCTAAACTGATGGCCGATACCGAGCGCAACCGGCAAACCGCGATCGCCTTCTATGAAATGATGTTCAACGCCTGCCGGCCGCGCGACGCTATCGCGCAGTTTACCGGCGACGTTTACATCCAGCACAACCCCGGCGTCGGCGACGGCAAGCAATCCTTCATCGATTATTTCGAGCGGATGGCGCGCGAGTATCCGGGCAAGCGTGTCGAGATCAAACGTTCCTTCGCCGACGGCAATTTCGTCGTGCTTCACTGTTTCCAGCATTGGCCCGGCGACAGGGATTATGCCGGCATCGACATCTTCCGCTTCGACGGCGGTGGCAGAATTGTCGAGCACTGGGACGTGTTGCAGGCGATCCCGGACAAGGCCGAGAATTCAAACGGAATGTTCTAGGGCGCCGGCGACATCCGGATTTGCGCGCTGGAATCGAAAAAGGCGCGCAATGCTGCGCGCCTTTTGCACAATCGTGAAATGACGATCACTTCGCTGCCGGATTTGCAGGCGCGCCACCGGCGCCTTCGAGCTTCGCACGGGCTTCAGCCGCACGCTTCTGCAATTCTTCCTGCAACTTCTTCTGGTTTTCCTCGAACACCTTCGGATCGGTCGGCGGACCGTCATAGGCCTTCGCGAATTCCGCAAGCGGCAGCGGCAGCGTGATCGGCGAACCGTTGACCTGAATGGCCTGCACGAAGAAGTTGGTGCCCTTCTTCATCGACGCAAGCATTTCCGGCGTGAATTCGTAATCCGACATACAGCCGTTCTGGAAGCAGGCGACGAACGGGCTCTGCGCCGGCTGGTTGCTGTCGACCACAACGCGGGTGCCCTGCACGAGCGCCATGCCGAGCGGCAGCGTCACGCGAAGAATCTTCTTCGGCTCGCCCTTCGGCTCGATGATGACGGCGGCGACAACGGTCTGGCCGGATTCGATGCGGCCGTCCTTGCCGATGAAGCAGACTTCCTTGGCGTTGGCGTCCTGGCCCTTCATGCAGTACTTGGCCCACGGCTGATAAATCAGCTGAACCTGTTGCTGCTGCTGGTCGCCCGCTGCCGGAGCAGCCTGCTGTCCACCTGCGGCCGGTGCCGGAGCAGCACCCGCCTTCGGTGCTGCCGGTGCCTTCGGTGCTTTCGCAGCCGGTGCAGGCGCCGGAGTTTGTGCGAACGCGCCGGTGGCGATCGCTGTAAAAACGGTTCCGGCGGCCAACGCGGCGAAAACTCGCCCGCGCGGCAAGGCCTGCGCGGCCAAGATACGGAAATTCATTGTAGAAAACCCTTTCTGAACGTGGCGCCCGCCACCTTCGGGGCGCGGCGCCGACTGTCGGCGGCTGTCTCGGAGCCAATTGAGGCGGATACGTGACAGACGCCCAAACCACCCTGAATTGGCCGCCCTCAATACAACGGCGGGCGAAAAGATCAATGCCACCGGCCCTGTTTTGGCGCTTTCGGCAGGCCGGATAGTGTACGCCGATGGTAAATTCCTGTGTGCATTGTCCCGAATCGAACGTCATTTCTGGCCGTGAGCTTCGCCGTCCGGAGCGTCTGATTCCCGCACTCTGTCAGGTGCTGGCGCTTCTCCTTGCGTCGATGTCCGCAGAAGCCATCGCAGACCAGCCGAAACCTTCGCATGGAATTGCGATGCATGGCGTGCCGGCGCTGCCGGACGGCTTCACGCACATGCCTTATGCGAATCCAGACGCGCCGAAGGGCGGCCGGATCGTTTTCGGGATGCCCGGAACGTTCGACAGTCTCAATCCCTTCATCGTGAAAGGCATCGCGGTCCAGCAAATCCGCGGCTACGTCGTCGAGAGCCTGATGGCGCGTGGCAATGACGAGCCGTTCACGCTCTACGGGCTGCTGGCAAAAAGCGTTGAGACCGACGACGCACGCAGCTACGTCACCTTTCGCATCGACCCATTGGCGAAATTCACCGACGGAAAGCCGGTGCTCGCCGAGGATGTCGTGTTTTCCTGGATGCTGATGCGCGACAAAGGCCGTCCCAATCATCGGATCTATTATTCCAAGGTCGAGAAAGCTGAAGTGCTCGACGACCGGACGGTGAAACTCAGCTTTCCGAACGCCAACGATCGCGAACTGCCGCTGATTCTCGGCCTGATGCCGATCTTCGCCAAGCATGCGCTCGATGTTGCGAGTTTCGAGGAAACATCGCTCACCGCGCCGATGGGGTCAGGCCCCTATCGCGTGAGCAATGTCCGCGCGGGTGCTGCGATGACGATGACGCGCGATCCGAATTATTGGGGGCGCGATCTACCAGTTAATCGCGGCCTGTGGAATTTCGACGAGGTGCGGCTCGACTACTACCGCGAGGCGAACGGTGCTTTTGAAGCCTTCAAACGCGGTCTGTATGATTTTCGCGTCGAGACCGAGCCGTTGCGCTGGGCGGAAGGTTACGACACCGCCGCCGTCCGCAGCGGAAACATTGTCCGCGACGAATTTACACTCGCAACACCGCAACCGTCGGAATTTCTTGTCTTCAATACGCGCCGTCCGATGTTTTCGGATGTTCGTGTGCGCGAGGCGCTGACGCTGCTGTTCGATTTCGAGTGGATCAATCGCAATTATTTCTTCGGGCTGTACGGCCGCTCTGCCGGATTTTTCGCAGGCTCCGAATTGTCGGCCTACAAGCGCCCGGCTGATGAGATCGAACGTAAGCTCCTCGCACCCTTCGCTAGCGCCGTGCGCGCCGATATTCTCGATGGCACATTCCGTCTGCCTGTCACAGACGCAACGGGACGCGACCGCACAACGCTGCGCGGTGCCCTGACTCTCTTCGCGCAGGCTGGTTACGACCTCGACGGTACTGTGATGCGCAACCGCACGACGCATCAGCCGTTTACATTCGAGATTTTGGTGACAACGCGGGATCAGGAGCGCATTGCGCTGGCCTACCAGCGCGATCTCAAGCGTGCCGGCATCGAGATTGCGGTTCGCTCGGTCGATGCCGTGCAATTCGACCAGCGGCGATTAGCTTTTGACTTCGACATGATCCAGAATCGCTGGGACCAATCGCTGTCGCCCGGCAACGAACAGGCGTTCTACTGGGGCAGCCAGGCCGCCGACAATCAGGGCACACGGAACTACATGGGCGCGAAGAACCCGGCCATCGACGCGATGATTGCGTCGATCCTCGAAGCGCGGACTCGCGCGGAATTCGTTCCTGCTGTCCGTGCGCTGGACCGAACGCTGATGTCGGGCTTCTACGCAATTCCGGTGTATAGCGCGCAGCAACAATGGGTCGCCCGCTGGAATCGGATAGAACGACCTGCGACAACTGCGTTGAGCGGCTATCTCCCGGAAACGTGGTGGCAGAAACCGGCCAGCAATCCATCCAAGGCGCAGTGACCCGTGAGTGACGATCACAATCGCGAACTGCAAGGCGTGACGCACGCAGCGGTGTCGTCCGCGGCATCGCCGACGCTCGACGATCTGTTCCGCCGCTCGGTTTCCCGCAATCCCGGTGCCATCGCGCTGACCGATCCGCCCAACAAGCAGCGCATCAGCGCACAACCGCCGTTGCAGTTAACCTATGCCGATGCCGATAACGCAATATCGCGTATCGCAAAACAATTTCTCGATGCGGGACTGCCGCAAGGTTCGATCATCGCGTTGCAATTGCCGAACATCGTGGAATTCCCGATTGCGCTGCTCGCAGCCATTCGCGCGGGCATGACGGTTGCATTGCTGCCGCAACTCTGGCGTCAATCCGAACTGACGGCCGCCCTCACCCGCATCGGCGCGCGCGCGTTCGTGAGCCTAGGGCGCATCGAACTCGTCGATCACGGCGATCTGACGATGAACGCGGCGGCGGAAGTATTTTCCATCCGGCATGTGTTCGGTTTCGGCAAGAATTTGCCGGACGGAATGACGCCGCTCGATATCGCAATGGACGGGCAGACGATCGTCGAGCTGCCGAAGCTCGACCCGCGGCAACCTGCGGTCGTGACCTTCGATGTCACGCCGGATGGACTGTGCGTCGTTCCGCGCAATCATATTCAACTCATCGCAGGCGGCCTGGCCGTCATGCTCGAAAGCGGCATGCCATCGGGTGCGAATATTTTGTCGACGATGATGCCGACCTCGTTCGGCGCATTGACGTGCTCGATCATGACCTGGCTGCTATCGGGGCGCACGCTGAGCCTCCACCAGCCCGCCGATCTGCAAATTCTCGAACAGCAAATCGCAGCCCCGCATCATCAGGTGCTGGTCGCGCCGGCACCGCTGCTTTTGCGGCTTGCAGAAGCACAGGCGTTATCAAGGCCTGCGGGTATCACCCACGCCATCGGACTATGGCGAACGCCTGAGAGCGCATCGTCAAGCGCCGATTGGCAATCCGGAAAAACGAGCTTCACCGACGTGCTTCTGTTCGGCGAAGCAGGCCTCGTCGCCGCCAGGCGGCTGACGGACGGATCGCCCGCGTCAATCAATGCCGGGATACAAATCGCGCCACGCGCGGTCCCCAATTCGCGCGCGGTCGGCGAACTGGCGATCACGCCAAAGGGAACGCTGGCGCTTCGCGGCGTGATGGTGCCGGTCGCGGCGTATCAACGAAGCACGAGCTTCGAATCTTCGCCGAGCGATACAGCGGCGCAGGTCGATACCAGTTACGGCGCGCGCCTCAATCGCAATACCGGCGCGATCGACATCACCTCGCCGCCCGGCGGGATATTCTCCGTCGGCGGCTACAGATTTCTCGCAAAAGACCTCGACGAATGGTCGAAGCGGCTCGGTGGGGAGACCATGCTGACCGCACTCCCAGACCAGTTGAACGGACATCGGCTGGCCGGACGCGCGAAGGATGCCGCTCGCGTGCGCGAGGCGCTCGGCGAGCTTGGTCTGAACCCTCTGATGATCGACGCATTTCGCAACCGGGCCGAACCGGCCTAGTGCCGATACTCGCGAATCCGGCGGTATTATTGACCGCTCATTAACGGCAAGCCCCTAGGTTCGGCAGACCTATCGCCACAACGAACCTGACCATCTGCCAACATGTCCCAGCAAGGCCCGATCCTGATCGTCTCGAATGGCAACGGTTCGCCGTTCACCGACGCGGTCGCACAATTGAAAATTTTCCCGCTGGTTGAATCTGTGTGGGCCGAGGCAGGCGATGCCGTCACAAGGCTTCATCCTGCGGCGATTTTGGCGGGCGATCTCGACGCGAACGCGGCAGCTCTTGAGAAGCTCGGCCGACAGCTCCGTGCCGTCAAACCCTACACGCCGCTCATCGCGCTCGATCCCAAATCGGCGCTTCCCGAAAACATCATTCCGTTCGCTCAGTCCGGTGACGATGCAAGGCGTTTGATTGCGCGCATGAAAGCGGCTTTGCGCGTGCGTACCGAGCACGCAACCTTGCTAAGGCGCATGACGGAGCCTGCGGCACGGAGCGTTCCGCAAGGCGATCCGCTGCATGACGCGACGATCTTGCTGATCGGTCGCGGCGGCAGCTTTCCGATATTGTCGGTTGCTCTCGGTCAACAGATGGGCGTCGTCGGTGCATTGAGCATCGAAGCGGCAGCAAAACACCTCAACGCGCGCGATCTCGACGGCATCGTGATCGGTGAAGGATTTTCAGGCCGCGTTGTCGACGCTTTCCTCACCGTGCTGTCCGAAGACGCGCGATTCCGAAACCTTCCGGTGCTGATGGCGCCCGTTGGCGGCGTCGGCAACGGCTATGACCTGCCTAATCTCGAAATTTGCGATCCGAACATGCTGGCGCAATTTGCCGCTCCGCTGATCCGCCAGCACGCGTTTGAAGCGCGTATCCAGCGCGCACTGAAATCGATCGATGCCGGCGGCCTTCTCGATGCGCGCACTGGCCTTCTCACATCACAGGCATTTACGCGCGACTTGAGTGCAGCGATCGCCGAGAACCTGGAGCGCGGCGCGGGCTTTACCCTTGCACGCATCGCGTTCGGCCAGTCGTCCGAGCGGATGCAATTCGATGCCGCGCGCGTCATCGGCCGGCTGATGCGCCGGATGGACTTTGCGACACTCGAAGACAGCGGAAATATCCTGATCGTGTTTGCGGAAACCGGATTGCGGAACGCTCAACTCGTCGCGCGGCGTTTTACGAGTGTGCTCAAACACACGCTGACCAGCCCCGACAGCGCGCAACGCTTCGAGGCAAATGTCACGCTGTCTGCATTGACGGCTGGAGACACGGCGAACGCGATGCTGTCCCGCCTCGATCAGGATGCGCGCCGCGCCGCGTCCTAAGCCGCCTTGCGGCCTTCTGCCAATTCGGCAAGATCGCGCAAAATCGTCGTGACACCTTCGACGCGGTCTTCCGGCGTTTCCCATTCCTGAAAGAAAACCACCTTCATGTCCGGGCGCACCTTCGCAGCTTTGCCGTGGCGGGTGATGAAATACATCAGCCGATCCGGATGCGCGAACTTGTTGTCGCGGAACGTGATAACTGCACCCTTCGGCCCTGCATCGAGCTTTTCGATATTGGCGCGGCGGCAATAGGATTTGATCGCGGCGATCTGGAACAGATATTTCACTTCGTCCGGCAGAGGCCCAAAGCGGTCGCGCAATTCCGCACCGAAGTTTGCAATCTCGTCGTCCGTGTCGAGATCGGCGAGGCGGCGATAGAGCGACAGGCGGATGGCAAGATCGGCGACATAGTCTTCCGGGATAAGCACCGGCATGCCGAGCGTGATCTGCGGCGACCATTTGTCGGCGACAGGTTCTGAAATGCCCGCCTTGAGCGACAGGATCGCTTCTTCCAGCATCGACTGATAAAGCTCGAACCCGACTTCCTTGATGTGGCCGGATTGTTCTTCGCCCAGAAGATTTCCCGCGCCGCGAATGTCGAGATCGTGCGACGCCAGCTGAAATCCCGCACCGAGATTTTCCAGCGACTGGAGAACCTTCAGGCGACGCTCGGCCTGTGCGGTGATCTTCTGCTGCGCCGGCAGCGTGAACAGCGCATACGCTCTGAGTTTGGAACGCCCCACCCGTCCGCGCAACTGATAGAGCTGCGCCAGGCCGAACATGTCGGCGCGATGGACGATGAGAGTATTCGCGTTCGGAATGTCGAGACCGGACTCGATAATCGTAGTCGACAGCAGAATGTCGTACTTGCCGTCGTAGAACGCCGACATGATGTCCTCAATGGTCGTCGGCGGCATCTGCCCGTGCGCGACGGCGACTTTCATCTCAGGCACATGCTTGTCGAGAAAATCCTTGGCTTCGGCAAGATATTCGATGCGCGGGCACACATAGAACGCCTGCCCGCCACGATAACGCTCGCGCAGCAGCGCCTCGCGGATCATCAGCGGATCGAACGGCGCAACGAATGTCCGCACCGCAAGGCGATCGACCGGCGGCGAAGCGATGATCGACAATTCGCGCACGCCGGTCAGCGCCAGTTGCAGCGTGCGCGGGATCGGCGTCGCCGACAACGTCAGCACATGCACCTCCGCACGCAATTGCTTCAGCCGTTCCTTGTGCGTGACGCCGAAATGCTGCTCCTCGTCCACGATCAACAGGCCAAGGTTCTTGAACTTGATGTTCTTGCCAAGTAGTGCATGGGTGCCGACAACGATGTCCACCTTGCCTTCGGCGAGGTCCTTCTTGGTCTGATTCAATTCCTTCGTCGCCACCAGCCGCGACGCTTGAGCCACGCTCACCGGAAATCCCTTGAAGCGTTCGGTGAACGTTTTTGCGTGCTGCCGCGCGAGCAACGTGGTCGGCACCACGACGGCGACCTGCTTTCCATCGAGTGCCACGGCGAAGGCGGCACGTAACGCCACCTCCGTCTTGCCGAAGCCGACATCGCCGCAGATCAGCCGGTCCATCGGCCTTCCGAGATCGAGATCGTGCAGCGTGGACGTGATCGCGCCCAACTGGTCCTCGGTTTCGTCGTAAGGGAAACGCGCGCAGAACTCGTCGTATTGTCCCTGATGCAGAGGAAATTTCGGAGCGGTGTGAACGTGCCGTTCGGCGGCGATCTTGATAAGATCGCCGGCGATCTCTCGGATGCGGTTCTTGAGCTTGGCCTTGCGGGCCTGCCAGCCGCTGCCGCCCAAGCGATCCAGTTCGACATTCGCCTGCTCTGAACCGAAGCGCGAGAGCAATTCGATATTCTCGACGGGAAGAAAGAGTTTCGTCTCGTTGGCGTAATGCAGTTCGAGGCAATCGTGCGGCGCGCCGCCGACATCGAGCGTCTGCAATCCGACATAGCGCCCGACGCCGTGCTCGACATGAACGACCAGATCGCCGGTCGCGAGCGACGTGACTTCGGAAATGAAATTGTCGAGCTTGCGGCTCGCCTTGCGCGGGCGGACGAGACGGTCGCCGAGAATATCCTGCTCGGTGATAAGCGCGACGCTCTCGCTCTCGAAACCGGAATCGATGCCGACGACCGCCAGCATGGTTTCGTTGCGCGGGGTCGGTTGCACCATGCGCCAGGCATTGATGCTGGTGATGTTGAGAAGCTGATGGTCCTTCAACATCGAAGACATCCGGTCGCGCGAGCCTTCGGACCACAGCGCGACGACGACTTTCTTGCGTGCTGCTTGAAGCTCGCCGATATGCGCCACCACGCGCTCGAACACGTTGACCTTCGCGTCGGCTCGCTCGGGTGCGAAATCGCGGCCCTGCTTCAGGCCTGCATCGACGATGCTCCTTCCGTCCGCAGGCTGGTCGAACGGCGTCAAACGCGCCAGCGAGGCCTGATCCAGTTCACGTTGCCATTCGTCTTCCGACAGATAGAGCCGATCCGGCGGTAACGGATGATAGATCGATCCGCCGCCCGACACGCCGACGGTCTCGCGCCGCGCGTCGTAGTAGTCCTTGATCTGCTTGAAGCGTTCGCGGGCGGCATCCTCACCCTGCGGCTGCATCACGATGGGCGCCGCGCCAAGATAGTCGAACAGCGTATCCATCTTCTCGGCGAACAGCGGAAGCCAATGCTCCATGCCGGGATGACGCCGACCCTCGCTCACCGCCTCATATAGCGCATCGTCGCGCTGCGGCGCGCCGAACTGAGCGACATAGCCCATGCGGAAACGTTTGATGGTTTCGGTGACGAGTTGAAACTCCGACACCGGCACGAGATCGAGGGCACGCATGTCGAGCAGCGTGCGCTGCGATTCCGCGTCGAACGTTCGGATCGATTCCAGAGTGTCGCCGAAGAAATCGAAACGGACCGGCTGGTCGAGTCCCGCAGGAAACATATCGAGAATGCCGCCGCGCACGGCATACTCACCCGGGTCGCGAACCGTCGAACTCCGGTTATAGCCGTTGTGTTCGAGCCAGACCTGAATCGAATCCATCGACACGATCTGACCCGGCGCAACCGACAGCGCCTGAGACGCGACGGCTTCGCGCACAGGAACGCGCTGCACGATGGCGTTGATCGTGGTCAGAACGATCAGCGGCTTCTCGCTGCCCTTGAGGCGTGAAAGCCTCGCAAGCGTCGTCATACGTTGCGCGAGGATGCCGCCATGCGGCGAGACGCGGTCGTAAGGCTGGCAATCCCACGCCGGAAATTGCATCACCGGCAGGTCCGGCGCAAAGAATTCCAATGCGCGCGCCAGCTGCGCCATGCGCGGGCCGTCGCGGCAGACCACTGCAAGACTGACGGCCGGCGGGTTTTGCCACGCGGCGACGGAGCGTGCGAGATCGGAGACAACCAGCGCCTCCGCGCCCTCGGCGAGATTGGCGAGCGTGATGGCCTGTCCCGGCCGCAGCAGATGTCCTGGAGACGTGACAGCCATTACGCGCGCGGACTTTCCGTCGATTGCCTGATGCGAATGAAAATCCCTTGTGCGTATTCGGGCGGCAGCGGCGCGCCGCCGGACAGCGCCGCATAGAGATCGGGATCGGGCAATTCGATCAGGCGTTCGAGGTCTGCAACTTCGACATCGCTCATGTCGGCAATATGTGCGTCAGCGAAGCCGCCAAGGATCATGTCCATCTCGCGCGTGCCGCGATGCCAGCACCGAAACAGAAGGCGCTTGCGGCGGTCGTCGAGGCCGTCGCTCGATCGTGTCGTGCCGGTCATTTCCGAAATTTCTCCAACGCCAAAAGCCCGGACATGCCGGGCGAGGCTGATATAGCGGCGATAGCGGCGGATGTCAGCATTTCTCTTCACGCGCATTCGCGTTATGCAACAGCCAACTGCCTCATTCGTTCAATGAGTCGCGATGCGTCCTGCCCTGCTCAATCCGCTGTTCGCGCCGGTCACGAGCCTTCAGGGCGTCGGGCCGAAACAGGACAGGCTGTTTCGCTATCTGCTCGACCGCGAGCAAACGCCGCGTCTCGTCGATCTTCTGTTGCATCTTCCATCGAACGTGATCGACCGCCGCGCGCGGCCGAAAATTCGCGACGCCGTTCCGGGGACGGTCGTCACGCTCGAAGTGACAGTGGATCGTCATCGGCCCGCGCCTCCCGGACGCTCCAAAGCGCCGCACATCGTCTACGCCAGCGACGAAACCGGCGACGTGCTCCTGACCTATTTTCGCGCGCTGCCGGGCTACGTCGAAAAGCTGCTGCCGGTCGGCGAGAAGCGTTACGTCTCAGGCACCGCGCAGATGTTCGACGGCACGCTCCAGATCGTTCATCCGGATCGCGTGGTCGATGAAGCGGGTCTGGCGAAGCTGCCACAGATCGACACGGTATATCCTCTCACGGAAGGTCTCGCCGTCGGATCGATCCGCCGCGCGATGGTTCAGGCGCTCGCAAAATTGCCGGACCTGCCCGAATGGATCAGCCCCGAGGTGATGCGGCGCTGTTCGTTTCCAAATATCAGCGAGGCGCTGCATCGCGTCCATGAGCCGCATGAACTGACCAATATTCTGCCGCAGGAGAAATTCTGGTCGCGGCTTGCATTCGACGAGTTGCTAGCGGGCCAGCTCGCGCTCGCTTTGGTGCGCGCGCAATTGCGCCGTCCAGCCGGTGCGCGACACGCAGGCGATGGCAAGCTCCGCAGCAAGATCATCGATGCGCTGCCTTATGCGCTGACCAGCTCACAACAGGAAGCCGCCAAGGCGATTGCCGACGATCTCGCCAAGCCGATCCGCATGTTGAGACTGCTTCAGGGCGATGTCGGTTCCGGCAAGACTGTTGTCGCGCTACTGGCCGCTGCTGCTGTTGCGGAATCCGGAAAGCAATCCGCACTGATGGCGCCGACGGAAATTCTGGCGCGCCAGCACACCAAGACGATTGCGCCGCTTGCCGAAGCCGCCGGCCTGAATGCCGCAATTCTCACGGGACGCGAGAAAGGCAAGGAGCGCAAGGACATTCTTGCGCGCCTGGAATCCGGTGACATCGATCTCGTCGTTGGTACGCATGCGCTGATTCAGGATGACGTGATGTTCAAATCGCTCGCGCTGGCGATCGTCGACGAGCAGCATCGTTTCGGTGTGCGCGAACGCCTCGCGCTGACGGAGAAAGGTGACGCGGTCGACGTGCTTGTTCTCAGTGCCACGCCGATCCCGCGCACGCTGGTGCTGACCTATTTCGGCGACATGGACATTTCGGAGCTGCGCGAGAAACCCGCAGGGCGTCAGGAGATCGACACGCGCGCCGTGCCGAAAGGCCGTATCGTCGAAACCGTCGATGCCATCGGCCGCGCGCTGGACGCCGGCAAGCGCGTCTACTGGATATGTCCGCTGGTCGAAGAAACGGACGCCGAAGGCATCGAGCATCTCACCAATGCGACGAAACGTTTCGAGACGCTGCAAAAGCGTTTCGGCGACCGCGTCGGGCTTGTGCATGGCCAGATGAAAGGCGCCGACAAGGACGATGTAATGTCGCAGTTTGCCTCAGGCGAAATCCAGCTGCTCGTCGCGACGACGGTTGTCGAAGTCGGCGTCGATGTGCCGCAAGCCACCATCATGATTATCGAGAACGCCGAACGGTTCGGACTGGCGCAGTTGCATCAGTTGCGCGGACGCATCGGACGCGGCTCGGAAGCCTCGACCTGCATTCTTCTCTATCACGAACCGCTCGGCGAAATCGCAACGGCGCGACTGAAAGTGATCCGCGAGACGACGGACGGATTCCAGATTGCGGAAGAGGATTTACGCCTGCGCGGCGAAGGCGAAGTGCTCGGCACGCGCCAGAGCGGCCTTCCCGGCTACAAGATCGCCCGGCCTGAAATTCATGGACAACTCATTGTACAAGCACGCGACGAGGCTGTTCGGATCATGCAAGACAATCCGCAGCTCAAGGGCGAGCGCGGCGAAGCGTTGCGGTGCTTGCTGTATCTCTACGAGCGCGACGAGGCGCTGCCGCTGATCGGTGCGGGTTAAACTTTTTCCGGCTTCTGCGAATTGGCGACACGCGCTGCATTCGCCATCTCGGCAAGCGCGTTGACCTTCTTCTGGTGATCGCCGCCGGGCTGCACAACGCCCGCCGACATGATGAGCGTCGCCGCATCTTCCGCATTCATGTCGATCTCGATCAGTTTCGATTTCGGCACGTAGAAAAAGAAACCTGTGGTCGGATTCGGCGCACACGGCAGGAACACCGAAATGAACTCTTCCCTGCCCGGCAGCTTGTTGGCGATCTCGACGCTCGGCTCCTGCGAGATCAGAACGATCGACCACATGCCGGGCGACGGAAATTCGACAAGGCCCACCTTGCGGAAGCTCGATCCCTTTCCGGAAAACAGTGTCTCGAACACCTGCTTGAGGCCGCGATAGATCGCGCGCACCACCGGCATATGGCTGAGCAGTCCTTCGCCGAGATCGACCAGCGTGCGCCCGATCAAATTGGCAGTGAGGAAACCGAGAAACGTCAGCGCGAACACCGCGACGACCAATCCAGATCCCGGCAAGCCGAACGGCAGATAGGTTTCCGGGCGATAGGCGACCGGCACGAACGGACGCACGATTCCGTCCACCCAGGTGACGAACCACCACGTCAGATAGAACGTGATCGCGATCGGACCCGCGACAACGAGACCGGTGAGAAAATAGTTGCGCATGCGCGCCATGAACCCGCGCGGCGCATCGGGCTGGCCGGGTGGTATTTCACCGGGAATCAGATTGGGTGTCGTTTCATTCATCGTTTTGCAGAACCCGCTCGATTCGATTGCCGCGAACCGCTCGCTATCAATGTATCAGATTTTTGCACTAGGAATTGCGACCGTTTGGCCGTCCTTCGGCAAATGGAACCCTAAGACTGCCTATTCGACGGTGACGGACTTGGCGAGATTGCGCGGCTGATCGACGTCCGTGCCCATCACGACAGCGGTGTGATAGGCCAGCAACTGCACCGGAATGGCATAGACCATCGGTGTCACGGTTGCAGGCGAATCCGGCAAGATAAGCGTGACGAGACTTTCAATGGTCGCGTCCCTCGCGCCCTGCGCGTCGGTCATCAGCACGATCTTGCCGCCACGCGCCGCGACTTCCTGCATGTTCGAGACCGTCTTGTCGAACACGCGGTCGTAAGGCGCAATGACGACGACGGGCATTTTCTCGTCGATCAGCGCGATGGGTCCGTGCTTGAGTTCGCCGGCCGCATAGGCTTCGGCGTGAATGTAGGAAATCTCCTTCAGCTTCAGCGCGCCTTCGAGCGCGAGCGGATAGGACGTGCCGCGGCCGAGATAGAGAACGTCGCTGGATTTTGCGATGTCGCGCGCGAGCTTCTCGATCTGCGGTTCGAGAGCGAGAGCCTCCGTCATCAGACGCGGTACCTCGACAAGACCGTGAACGAGTTTCACTTCGTCGTCGGCGGAGAGTTCGCCCCTCGCCTTGCCGGCGGCAATGGCAAGAATGGCAAGCGTCATCAACTGGCAGGTGAAGGCCTTTGTGGACGCAACGCCGATTTCGGGGCCGGCCAGAGTCGGCAAAACGGTTTCGCTTTCGCGCGCAATCGTCGAGGTCGGCACGTTGACGACCGAGAGCGTATGCATGCCCTGCGATTTGGCGTAGCGCAGCGCGGCCAGCGTATCCGCTGTTTCGCCGGATTGCGAAATGAAAATGCCGAGATCGCCCTTGCGCAGCGGCGCCTCGCGATAACGGAATTCGGAAGCGACATCCAATTCAACGGGAACGCGTGCAAGACGCTCAAACCAGTATTTGGCAACGAAGCCCGCGTAGCTTGCCGTGCCGCAGGCGGTGATCGAAATGCGCTGAATATTTTTGAAATCGAACGGCAGCTTGAGCGGCAGCGCCACGCGCTCGGACGCCATATCGACATAGTGCGCCAGCGTGTGGCCGACGACTTCCGGCTGTTCGTGAATTTCTTTCGCCATGAAGTGGCGATAGTTGGCCTTATCGACCAGCGACGTCGCAGCATTATGCTTGACGATCTCGCGCGCGATGACGGCGTTGTGCTCGTCGTACATATCCGCGCCGTTGCGCGTTAGCACCACCCAGTCGCCATCATCGAGATAGCTGATCGTGTCGGTGAACGGCCCGAGCGCGATCGCGTCGGAACCGAGATACATCTCGCCGTCGCCGTAACCGACCGCGAGTGGCGAGCCCTTCCGCGCGCCGATCATCAGATTGTCTTCGCCCTTGAAGATGAAGGCGAGCGCGAATGCGCCGTGAAGCTGCGGCAGCGTTTCCTTAACCGCCTCGACCGGCGTCATGCCCTTGGCGAGATAGGACGACACGAGATGCGCGACGACCTCGGTGTCGGTCTCGCTGGTGAACTTCGCGCCGCCCTTTTCCAGGCGCGCACGAAGTTCGCGGAAATTTTCGATGATGCCGTTGTGAACCACGGCGACCGTGTCGGTCGCATGCGGATGCGCGTTGGACTCGGTAGGTTTGCCATGCGTCGCCCAGCGCGTGTGGCCGATTCCGATGCGGCCTTCGAGTGGCGCTGACTTGAGAACAGCTTCGAGATTTTTCAGCTTGCCCTTGGCGCGGCGGCGATCGAGCTGCACGCCTTCGAGCGTGGCGACTCCGGCGGAATCGTAGCCGCGATATTCAAGCCGCTTGAGGCTGTCGACGAGTTGATCCGCAACCGGACCCCGCCCCAAAATCCCGACAATGCCGCACATGAAATTCGATGTCTCCGCCCGCCCTGACGCGGGTCATTCGTAAGCGAAATTTATCACAAATCCGCCTCACCAATTATTGCGGATTGAGTCAGGGTAAACCGTTAACGCAGTTGGGCCGTCAGGCTTTCGGCTTGCGATTCAACAGCTTCATGTCCCGAAACTTTTGCGCCCACCCCGGCCTTACGGCCTGTTCGTTGCGCTCGACCATAAGTGCGTCGTCCGGCACGTCGCGTGTCACCACCGACCCCGAGCCGATATAGGCACCCTTACCGATTTTCACAGGCGCGACCAGCGAACTGTTCGTACCGACGAAGGCACCTGCCCCGATCTCGGTGCGGTGCTTGTCGAAGCCGTCATAGTTGCAGGTGATGGTGCCCGCGCCGATGTTGGCGGCCTCGCCGACATGCGCGTCGCCGATATACGCCAGATGATTGGCCTTCGCGCCCTTCTCCAAGGTCGCCGCTTTGACCTCGACGAAATTGCCGATCCGAACGTCGTCACCCAGCGATGCGCCGGGACGTAGCCGCGCGTAAGGACCGACGGACGCATTCTTGCCGATCGATGCGCCGACGATGTTCGAGAACGAATGGATCACCGCGCCGTCGGCAATCGTCACACCGGGACCGATCACGACAAACGGCTCAATCGTCACGTCGCGTCCGAATTTGGTGTCGGCGGCGAGAAACACCGTCTCCGGCGCGGTCATCGTCACGCCGGCGTCGAGCGCCGCCTTGCGCAATTTGTCCTGCATCACCTGCTCCGCTTCGGCGAGTTGCGTCTTGGTGTTGATGCCGCGCACTTCGTCCTCGCTGGTTTCGATGGCGACCGCGCGCTTGCCCAGCTCACCGACAATAGCAACCGCGTCGGTGAGATAATACTCGCCCTTGCTGTTACCATTGCCGATCCTGTCGAGAATTTGCAGCGCGGACTTGCCGTCCATCGCCATCACACCGGCGTTGCAAAGCGTGATCTTGCGCTCGCTTTCGCTCGCATCGCCATGTTCGCGAATAGCGTTGAGTTTTCCGCCTTCGACGATCAGACGCCCATAGCCCGTGGGGTCTTTCGCGTGAAAACCGAGAACGGCAAGCGCCGCTCCGTCTTTCAATGCGCCACGCAGCCGCGCGAACGTCGCCGCATCGATCAGCGGTGTATCGCCGAACGCGATCAGGAGATCGTCCGCGCCTTTCGCAATTGCATCGCGCGCGGCGAGCACAGCATGTGCCGTGCCGAGCCGTTCGCGCTGGACGAATGTCGCAACGTCCGGTGATACGCGTTTCGCTTCGTCGCTGACCTTTTCATGATCCGGTCCGACCACAACCGCAATCTTGTCGCCCGCCCCGTGAGGTGCTGCCGACAGAACATGCGCGAGCAGCGAGCGGCCTGCGATCTGGTGCAGCACCTTCGGCAGATTCGAGCGCATGCGCGTGCCCTCGCCGGCCGCAAGCACAATCGTAAGAGACGTTCTGGCAGTCATGTCGGGGCCGTCTTAGCCGACGCCGGACGCGGACAAAAGCGCCTTGCAGCAGCTTTCACCACAAAGCGCCAAGGCGCGGTTCCTGTTAATCTTTGCAACGTGATTCGCCACAACCGGAGCGAGGACGAACGCGGACCTATGGCAAAGAATACCGACGACAACCTTCGCGACGAAGACGAGCAGAGCAGCTGGCTGAGCAACGTCCTCGCCGAGGAGGACGATCTCGACCGCCGCGCGCTGTGGCGGCTTGGATCGTGGGGCGTCGGCACTGTCGGCGCGGTCGTCGTCGGAATTCTGGCGACGCAGTCGCCGGTTGCCGTCCAGCGCGACCGGATTGCGATGGCCGACGCGCAGTCGCAGCAATTGCAATGGATCGCCAAGGACAGCCAGGACAAGGCGCGGCAACTCGCATCCGCTGTCGAAGTCTTGAACGGCGACCGCGACAGGCTCTATGCGCGCGTCACCGTGCTCGAAGAAAATCTGGAATCCGTCACCGGCTCCATCGCCAAGCAGAAAGCTGCGGCGGTCGCCGCTGCGCCGCCGCCTGTAATGCAGGCTCCTCAAACTCCGCCGCCGGATAGCGCCGAGACGACTGCGGCGACACAGCCCGACACCAAGCCACTGGTTGCCTCGCAGCCGACGCCACCACCGAAGATTGCGCCGGTTGCCTCGATCCCGACGCCTGCGCCCATCGAGCAGAAGGCCGCAGCCGCCGCACCTGAGAAAAAGGAAACAGCCGTGACCGGTGCATTGTCGAATGCACCGCCTTCCGAAACCGATGTGGCGGCCGACAAGCCGGTGCAGAAGACGACGTTCGGCGTCGAACTCGGCGGCGCCAATTCCGTCGAAGGCCTCCGTGCGATCTGGCGTACCGTCACGAAATCCAACGCTCCAATATTTGGCGGACTTCAGCCGATCGTCGTTATCAAGGAAGGCAATGACGGCCTTGGCATGAAACTGCGCCTCGTCGCCGGGCCGCTTAATGACGCGGCGGCGGCTGCGAAAATTTGCGCGATGCTGATTGCCGACAAGAAATCCTGCGTGCCGTCGGTTTACGACGGCCAGCGTCTCGCATTGCAGGACGAAAAGAAGCCGGACGGCAAACCGGCTGCGCCTAAGAAACGTTCACAAAGCGTCACCGCGCCGCCCCCGTCGAGCGGCTCGTTTTCCTCGCTTTTCGGCTTCAGATAACCGCCTGGGGATCGTTGGCGCGGGTTGAGCTTTGCGCCGATCCGAACCATATTCGCGCCCATGAAAAAAGAACCGTTCCGCCTCACCGCGCTGCAAGTGCAATGGATTCTGGTCGTGGGCTTTCTCACGATCGGATACGCGATCTATCTGCGCTACATGGCGATCGAGTTCACGCAGGTGCGGCTCGAATGCGAAGCCGGGTTGCAGACCATGCTGTGCAAGACGCGCATCCTGATGACGTATCTGTTCAAGAGCTACGTGTTCGGGATTGTCGCTTTGATCGTCGCGGTGCTGCATCTGATCCGCCCGTCGATCGTGACGCTCACGGTTGGACTGGTCGCTGCCTGTTTCGGCATCGTCCTCTACAACATTGGGCTTTCAGGTGTGGCGCTCGGACTGCTTATTCTGGGATTCGCGCGACCCGCGCCCGAGACAGCGTAAGCGCGAACAATAGATAAATTCCGCACGTCCACAGCGACTGCCAGTTCTGCGGACCTTCGTTGAAGATCGTGTAGATCGCCGACGCGGCCAGCGTGCCTGCGAAGACCGATTCCGCAATCGTGCGCGAGCCATCCGGCGAGCGGTTGATGGCCGTCAGCAACAGGAACGGAATGACCGCCATCGAGAATGCCGCGAAGTGGAAATCGCGGTAGCGCGGATCGAACACAAATCCGAGCGCGGTCTCCGTCGCCAGGACGGCGGTCGCAAGAAGAACGACGCCGAGCAGTCGCTGCATGCGCGACGAGGTGCGATATTCGCGCGGCCCGATCAGTTCGAGGAATGTCGGCAGGCTGCGGCCATACATCACGGTGTTGGCCACGATCAGCGGCGATGCAATCGCGCAGACGACGAGCAGGATTCCCTTGATCCAGCCGCCGATGCCGAGGCTCTCGACCATCATCTTCTCGAACGCCACGCCAAGCAGCGAACCCGCGACCGTCGCCGAAATGCCGACCACGATCCACGAGCTCAGGCGCGGCGACCACGGCCGATGCCGCAGCGTCAAAAGCGATACGCCGAACACCAGCGCAGACAGCAGCATGCCTGCGCCTGCGTAGTAGATCGCCAGCGGGAAGTTCGAGATCGGGATGCCCGCCGGATATTTGATCTCGCGGGTCGCAGCATCGAACAGGCCCCAATGGCCGCCGACCGTGCCTTCCCACATCCGTTTCCACGGCTGGTCGTAAGCTTCGATCAGATTGACGCGGAATTTCTGCACGCGCGCGAGTTCAAGAATTTCCGACACCACACGCGCCTGATTGGCGCGCGACGGCAGCGCGCCTTCGCGCATGCGGCCCGTGCTCGGCCAGCCGGTTTCGCCGATCAGGATTTCCTTGTTCGGAAACGCCACCGCCATCCGCTTGCGGATCGAGTCGACATGGTTGGCCGCGTAGCTCGCCTTGATCGGAAAGTCTTCCCAATAAGGCAAAATGTGAATGGTGACGAAATCGACCGAGTCATAGACGTCGCGGTTCTTCAGCCAGAACTCCCACACGTCCGCATACGTCACCGGCACGGAGACCTTCGATTTCACGAAGCGAATGTTGGCGACAAGATCGGATGAGGTCATCTCACCACGAAGCAGAACTTCGTTACCGACGATGATCGCGGTAATCGTTCCGGGATATTGCTTGGTGAGCGCGATGCCGCGTTCGATCTGTATCTTGTTGTCGAGACGGTTGGTGCCGACCCACACGCCGAGCATCACTTTGAGCCCGGCCTTCTGAGCCAGCTCAGGCACGCGGTCGAGGCCGTTGCCGACCGAATAGGTGCGGATGCAGTTGGTGATCTTGGCGAGCTGCGCCATGTCCTGCGCCATCTGCTCGGGCGGCACGATCAGCCCAAGCTCGAGCGGGTTCTGCGACCCGCGGAACGGCGCGTAGGATACGCATTCGAGCTTTGCCGCCGGATCGATCGGCGCACGCGCCAGCGTCACGGGCGTGGCCAGCCACCACCACACCGCGGCAATCGCAATCAGGGACAGGGCGAGAAGGGCCAGCGGCGTGCGAAGGGAAATCGGACCGGTCTCCGGGAAAGTCCCGTCGATTAGCCGGTGTTCCGCGCCGTGCCAAGTGTGGGGAAGGCACGGACCCCGATCTTCTCGCCGCACCCCTTTACCAAAATGGCAGCAAATTTCCCGATTGCTGGACAAAAATGCAAATGTCCGTCATGGGATTCGCACCCGATCCAGGCATGCTTCCGCCGTATTGACCGGGCACGCAAACTCTCCACTGCTGTTGAATGAAATTGAGGATATCCATGGGCGTTTCTGGGGGTCGTGTTTCCGGCGTGTCGCGCGGCGCAGTGCTGCGCTTGTTTGCCCTTCCCGCAGTTGCGCTTCTGATCGGAATGGCTGCGGCAAGCGCCCAAAGCAGCGGTCCTCAGGCAGACCAGTCGCAGAACGCCAAGGCGGCTGCCGATGCGTCGAAGGACGGACAGCGCAAGACCGACGAGTTCGTCGAGGCCGCCAAGACGATCAACGGGCCGGCCGGCAACCCCGAATGCGTCTGGCTCGGCCGCCGCATCGTCAGCCTGATGTGGCGCGACGATCTGGATACGGCTTTCCGCCATCTCGATCTTTACGACCGTTTCGGCTGCCCCGGCGGGCATGTTCAGGCGACGTTCAGATGCCTTGTGCGATTTGGCGGGCAGATCGATCCCAAGGTTGCCGAAACCCTCAATGGCCGGGTCCATGCGTGCTGGATCAACCCCAATGCGCAGCCCCAGGGCGTTACGGTGCCGGTGCTTCCGTCCCCGCCGGCGGCACCTGAGAAGCCTGAAAAGAAGTAAAGTTCGGGAACGCGATCGGGTCCGAATTTGTTGGCTGGGATGCGCCCTCAAAAGGCCACGCGAGCCTAAGAGGTGTTAGACTGCGCTGCATCGGATTGTACGTTTCAGCCAGAACGACGGACGAGCCTAGGGGACAGGTTCGGAACCCAGCAATATCGCCCCCGTTTGGTCTTTGAGGATGCGCGCCGTAGTCACTGTTCTGTTTGTCGTCACCGCGCTCCATGCTGCACTCTGGGGCGTATTCCGCGACAAGCAACAGGCGCCCGACTTCACCGGCATGCTGCCCAGCGTCTCCTATGCCCCGTTCGAGGGAACCGGGCATCCCGACGTCGATAACATTCCCAATGTCGAGAAGATCCGCGCAGATCTGAAGAAACTCGCGACGATGACGAAAGCCATTCGTCTGTATTCGTCGACGGGCGGCGTCGAACTGGTTCCGCCGATTGCCGCCGAGTTCGGCCTCAAGGTCATGGTCGGCGCCTGGATCGACAAAAACACCGAGCGCAACGAGCGCGAAATCTCGTCCGCCCTCGACCTCGCCAAGCGCAACAGCAACGTGATCGGCATCGTCGTCGGCAACGAAACGATCTATCGCGGCGAGCAGAAGGTCGACGACCTCATCGAATTGATTCAAAGCGTCAAGAAACAGACCACCGTCCCCGTCACCACAGGCGAAATCTGGAATATCTGGCGCGACTACCCGCAACTTGCGTCGTCGGTCGATTTCATCGCCGCGCACGTTCTGCCGTATTGGGAAAACTTCACCGACAAGCAGGCCGTCGATCAGGCGATGTACCTCTACCAGCTGCTGCGGGACGCATTCCCCGGCAAGCGCGTGGTGATCGCCGAATTCGGCTGGCCGAGCGCCGGCTATAACCTCAAGAACGCCAACCCCGGCCCGTTCGAGCAGGCGTCCGTTTTGCGGAACTTCGTGTCCCGCGCCGAAGCTGCGGGAATGGATTATAATATCGTCGAAGCGATCGATCAGCCTTGGAAGTTTTTTGAAGGCGGTGTAGGGCCTTACTGGGGCATTCTTAATGCATCGCGAGAACCGAAATTTGCCTGGATCGGCCCGATAGTCGATGCCGATTATTGGAAGATCGCGACGATTGCGGTCCTCGTCGGCATCCTTCTGTCACTCCCTATTCTTCGCCTGGCCAACGCGACCGTTCTGCAAGCCGGTGTGCTTGCGGCTGCCGCCAGCGGTGTCGGCGCGTGGGTCGCCACGGTCTTTACTTACTGGAATACCCATTATTTCGTGTTCGGTTCGGCCTTCGCGCTGACGCTCGGCCTGATCCTGCTTGTGCCGCTGGTGCTGATAGCGATGGCGCGGATCGAGGAAATCGCCACCATCGCGTTCGGCAAAGGGCCGCGCCGCCTCATCCCCGCAGCCGGCCTGCCCGCTCCGGCTGACGGCGTGTATCCGAAGGTCTCGATCCACGTCCCGGCCTATTTCGAGCCGCCGGAAATGCTCAAGCAAACGCTCGATGCCGTCGCGCGGCTCGACTATCCAAACTTCGAATGCGTCGTCATCATCAACAACACGCCCGACCCGACATTCTGGCAGCCGATTCAGGATCATTGCCGCACACTCGGCGAGCGATTCATCTTTATCAACGCCGAGAAGGTCGAAGGCTTCAAGGCGGGCGCACTGAAGATTGCGATGGCGCGCACGGCGGTCGATGCCGAAATCATCGGAATCATCGACGCCGACTACGCCGTGACGCCAAACTGGCTGAAGGATCTCGTACCGGCTTTCGCCGATCCGCATGTCGGCCTCGTGCAGGCGCCGCAGGATCATCGCGACGGCGACCGCTCGCTGATGCATTACGCGATGAATGGCGAATATGCCGGCTTCTTCGACATCGGCATGGTGCAGCGGAACGAAGCCAACGCCATCATCGTTCACGGCACGATGTGTCTCATTCGCCGCGCGGCGATGGACATGGCGGGCGGCTGGGCCGGCGACACGATCTGCGAGGATACCGATCTCGGTCTTGCAATTATCGAGCATGGCTGGACCACGCATTACACCAACGCCCGCTACGGATACGGTCTGCTGCCGGACACTTATGAAGCCTTCAAGAAACAGCGGCACCGCTGGGCTTACGGCGGATTCCAGATCGTCAAGAAGCACTGGCGGCGCTTTCTGCCCGGCGCGAGCCGCCTGTCGCAGGATCAGAAGCGCGAATTTTCACTCGGCTGGCTGAACTGGCTCGGCGCGGAAAGCCTTGGCGTGGTCGTCGCTATCCTCAATCTGATCTGGGTGCCGATCGTGTCGTTCGCCGACATCGCGATCCCGGACAAAATCCTGACGCTGCCCATCATCGCGTCCTTCATCGTCTCGCTGGTTCATTTCATTTCGATGTACCGCAAGCGCGTCAACGTGAAGCTCGGCCAGATGATCGGCGCGATGTTCACGGCGATGTCAGTGCAGTGGACCGTCTCGCGCGCAGTCGCCAACGGATTGATTACCGATCACCTGCCGTTCGCACGCACGTCCAAGGGCGGGCTGTCGCGCATGTCGGTCGAATTCCAGGCGTTCTGGGAAGCGGTGATCGGCGTGCTGCTGATTATCGGCGCCGTCGTGCTTGTCGTGTTCAACACCAAGGAAGTTCGCGAGATCAACATTTTCGCGCTGGTGCTGGTGCTGGAAAGCCTTCCATTCCTCTCGGCCGTCAGCATCGCCATTCTGGAGAACTCGCGCATCAACGCGTTCGAGTTCTGGAGCAAGTCGAGCGTTCGCGCGGCTGAACTGATCGGTCTGCGCCGAGAGACCCTGCCGGTGTCGATACCCGCAAAGCAACCGGCTGAAGTCCTGCACGACGCCAGCGCGTCCCGGCCGGCTGAGTAGACGCTGCGGCGTGTTGTCGATTGCGCGGAAAACTGCCTAACGAATAATCATTTTTGCTTCTTTGTATGCAATCTGATTAACGCGCGCGCTGACGCGTCTTGGCGCGCATTTCCGGAAACATCAAATAACGCAGTCTGTTACGCGAATTTCACCGGACGCAATCGTCTGGCACAAACCTTGCGATGCACAATCCAATCGATCACGCAGTTCGCTTGGGAGCATCACATGAAGCGTCGCGATTTTCTGAAATCAATGACCGGAGCCGCAGCGGGCACGATGATCTCATCGCCCGCTATTTTTTCGTCCGCCAAAGCGGACGCTCGCAGCGAGACTTTGCTGATCGTCTCGGAAAGCGGGCCGAACAATCTGGACATTCACGGCGTCGGCACCAACGTGCCCGGCTATGAAGTATCGTGGAATTGCTACGACCGCCTGATCACGCATGAGATGAAAACCGGCGCGAACGGCGTGCCCTATTACGACCGCGACAAATTCAAACCCGAACTCGCCGAGGACATGAACATCGGCGACATGTCGGTGACGTTCAAGCTGAAGAAGAACGCGACGTTCCAGGACGGCACGCCGGTGACGGCGAAGGACGTCAAATGGTCACTCGATCGCGCCGTCAGCGTTGGCGGCTTTCCGACATTCCAGATGGGTGCCGGCTCGCTGACGAAGCCCGAACAGTTCGTCGTCGTCGATGACAACACGGTGCGTGTGGATTTCGCCAAGAAGGATCGCCTGACGATTCCCGATCTCGCGGTGATCGTGCCGTGCGTCGTGAATTCCGAACTGGTGAAGAAGAGCGCCACGGAAAAAGATCCGTGGGGCCTCGAATACACCAAGCAGAACACGGCGGGCTCCGGCGCCTACAAAGTCACAAGCTGGACCGCCGGCACCGAAGTCGTCATGGAGCGCAACGACGCGTGGGTTGGCGGCAAACTGCCCGCGATCAAGCGCGTGATCTGGCGCATGGTGCCGCAATCCGGCAACCGCCGCGCGTTGCTCGAGCGCGGCGACGCCGACATTTCCTACGATCTGCCGAACAAGGATTTCGTCGAGCTGAAAGATTCCGGAAAGCTCAACATCGTCTCGACGCCCTACTCCAACGGCATCCAGTATATCGGGATGAACGTCACGCAGCCGCCGTTCGATAATCCGAAAGTGCGGCAGGCCGTCGCTTACGCCATTCCCTACCAGAAGATCATGGACGCGGTGCTGTTCGGTCTCGCCAAGCCGATGTTCGGCGGCACCGGCGCCACGGAAGTCGCCTGGCCGCAGCCGCACAAGTTCAACACCGATATCGCGAAAGCCAAGGCGCTGCTCACCGAAGCGGGATTTCCGGATGGCTTCGAGACCACGATTTCGTTCGACCTAGGATTTGCCGGCGTTAACGAGCCGCTGTGTATTCTCGTGCAAGAAAGCCTCGCGCAGATCGGCATCAAGTGCACGATCAACAAGATCCCCGGCGCGAACTGGCGCACCGAACTGAACAAGAAGGTGCTGCCGCTCTACACCAACGTGTTCTCCGGCTGGCTCGACTATCCGGAATATTTCTTCATCTGGTGCTACAGCGGCAAGAACTCGATCTTCAACACCATGAGCTACAAGTCGCCGGAGATGGACACCTTCATCAACGGCGCGGTCGATGCCGCAGCCGTCGGCAATTTGCCAGAATACGACAAGGACGTGAAAGGTTTCGTCGATCTTGCCTTCACCGACATCCCGCGCATTCCGCTGTATCAGCCCTATGTCAACGTCGCGATGCAGAAGAACGTGTCGGGCTACCAGTATTGGTTCCACCGCCGCCTCGACTATCGCGCGCTGACAAAAGGGTAACGGCACGGCGGAGAGCGTTCGATGCTCGGCATGATCGGCAAGAGACTGGCGTTCGCGATTCCGAGTTTGATCGGAGTCGTGATCGTCACGTTCTTGCTGACGCGTGCTCTGCCCGGCGATCCGGCGGCGTATTTCGCGGGACCCGCCGCGACCAAGGAAGCCGTCGAACAGATCCGCAAGCAGCTCGGCCTCGACAAGCCGCTGATCCAGCAGTTCTTCCGTTACACCGTCGATCTGTCGAAGGGCGATCTCGGAAATTCCCTGACGACCGGCCAGCCGGTTGCGACAGAAATCCGCAACCGCCTTCCCGCCTCGGCCGAATTGACGCTGCTTGGCCTTCTGATTGCCGTGTCGATTGCGATTCCGCTCGGCATCCTTGCCGCCACGCGGCCCGGCTCGTGGATCGATCATCTCTGTCGCGTGTTGACGACGGCGGGCGTCTCGCTGCCGGTGTTCTTCACGGGATTGGTGCTGGTTTACGTTTTCTATTTCAAGCTCGGCTGGTCGCCTGCGCCGCTGGGACGTCTCGACGTGTTCTACAGCGTGCCGCCGCGCGTGACGGGTTTCTACCTGATCGACAGTCTTCTTGCCGGCAATCTTGAGACGTTTCGTTCCGCGCTCAGTCAGCTCATTCTGCCTGCGGCAACGCTTGCGATCTTCTCGCTCGCGCCCATTGCGCGCATGACCCGCGCTTCGATGCTGGCGGTGCTCGCATCCGATTTCGTCCGCACCGCGCGCGCCAGCGGCCTGTCGCCGCGCAAGGTGATCGTCACTTACGCGTTTCGTAATGCGATGCTTCCCGTCATCACCACGCTGAGCATGGTGTTCTCATTTCTCCTCGGCGCCAATGTGCTGGTCGAGAAAGTCTTCGCCTGGCCCGGTATCGGCTCCTACGCGGTGGAAGCTCTGATCTCGTCGGACTTCGCGCCCGTGCAGGGTTTCGTGCTGACGATGGCGGTGATGTACGTGCTGCTCAATCTCGTCATCGACATTCTCTACGGCGTGATCGATCCGCGCGTGAGGCTTGAAGGATGAGCGCAGTCACGCCCGTTGCAGACGTGCCCTCGCCGCCGCAATCGTCCGGCATCCGCGCCACGCTGTCGCACGCTCGCTATATCCTCGGCGAAAATCTCGTGACAGCTTTCGCCTTCGGTCTGCTGGTCATCATTGTCTTTGCCGCCGTCGTCGGACCATGGATCGTGCCGCACGACCCGCTTGCGAGCGACACCGCGCAGGCGCTGAAACCGCCGTCCGTCGCGCACTGGTTCGGCACGGATCAGCTGGGCCGCGATATTTTCAGCCGCGTCGTCGTGGCAACGCGGCTCGATCTGTTCATCGCCGCCGCATCCGTCATTCTGGTGTTCTTCATGGGCGGCCTTGCCGGCGTCGCGGCGGGTTATTTCGGCAAATGGACCGACCGCATCGTCGGGCGCATCTCCGACACTATCATGGCGTTTCCGCTGTTCGTGCTCGCAATGGGCATCGTGGCGGCTCTCGGCAACACTGTGCAGAACATCATCATCGCGACCGCAATCGTGAACTTCCCGCTCTATGCCCGCGTGGCGCGCGCCGAAGCCAATGTGCGCCGCGAGGCGGGTTTCGTGCAGGCCGCGCGTCTCTCCGGCAACAGCGAATTCCGTATCCTGCTCGGACATATTCTGCCGAACATTATGCCAATTATGATTGTGCAGATGTCGCTGACGATGGGTTACGCCATCCTCAACGCCGCTGGCCTCTCCTTCATCGGTCTTGGCGTGCGTCCGCCGACCGCCGAATGGGGCATCATGGTTGCCGAGGGCGCGACCTTCATGGTGTCGGGCGAATGGTGGATCGCGTTCTTCCCCGGCCTTGCGCTGATGATCGCCGTGTTTTGTTTCAACCTGCTCGGCGACGGACTGCGCGACATCGTCGATCCGCAGCGGAGGACATAAGCATGATCCGGAAAAATAGGAACCGGTTTTCCGATCAGATCATGCGTGAGGAATAGAGCGATGGCGTCAACGTTGCTCGATGTCAAAGGCCTGACCGTTGAATTCGCGACGCGGCGCGGCATCGTGCAGGCGGTTAAGCATGTCGATATTTCACTCGCCAAGGGCGAGACGCTCGGTATCGTCGGCGAGTCAGGTTCGGGCAAATCGGTCACATCCTATGCTGTGATGCGGATTCTCGACCGCGCGGGCAAGATCGCTGAAGGCTCGATCGTTTTTTCCGGCATCGACGTAAAGAACGCGCCGGAAGACGAGATGCGCGATCTGCGCGGCCGCGAAATGTCGATGATCTTCCAGAATCCCCGCGCGGCGCTGAACCCGATCCGCAAGGTCGGCGACCAGATCGAAGACGTGCTGCGCCAGCATGCGCAAACCGTTGATATGGATCGCGGCGAGAAGGCCATTGAGGCCCTTGAACAGGTGAAGATCGCGCGGCCCCGCGAACGCTATCATGCCTATCCGTTCGAGTTGTCGGGCGGCATGTGCCAGCGCGTCGTGATCGCGCTTGCGCTGGCATGTAACCCGCAACTGCTGATCGCCGACGAACCCACAACGGGACTCGATGTCACGACGCAGAAAGCAGTGATGGACCTCGTCGTCGAGCTCACCAAACGGCGCGGCATGTCCACGATTCTCATAACCCACGATCTCGGCCTTGCAGCCGCCTATTGCGACCGCGTCGTCGTGATGGAAAAAGGCAACGTCGTCGAAACCGCATTGTCGAAAGATATTTTCGCGAAGCCCGCCCATCCCTATACGCGCAAGCTGATGAAGGCGACGCCGCGTCTTGGCATCACGCTGCGCGATCTTTTGTCGGACGAAGACAAGGCGGCGATCCCCGCCGCGCCGCCGTCCGCAGCCGCCGAAAAATCCGCGACGCCGCTGCTCTTCGTCGATGAGCTGGTGAAGGAATATCCGCGCCAAGGCGCAACAAAAACTCTGTCCGCGCTATTCGGACGCAAGCCGCCGGTCGAACCTGATATGTTTCGCGCCGTGGACGGCATTTCGTTCACGGTAGGTCGCGGCGAAAGCGTCGGCCTCGTCGGTGAATCGGGCTGCGGCAAATCCACCACCTCGATGATGGTGATGCGCCTGCTCGACCAAACCTCCGGCCGCATTGCGTTCGACGGCGAGGAGATCGGCGCGATCCCGGCCAAGTCCTTTGCGCGTCTGCCGCTACGCAAGCGCATCCAGATGGTGTTTCAGGATCCGACCGACAGCCTCAATCCGCGTTTCACGGCGGCGCGCGCCATCGCCGATCCGATTTTGCAACTCGGCGACAGAATGAGCCGCGATATGCTGCGCGCGAAATGTGAAGACCTCGCCCGACAGGTCGGATTGCCTCTTTCATTGCTGGATCGCTTCCCGCATCAGATGTCGGGCGGACAGAAGGCGCGTGTGGGCATCGCGCGCGCGATTGCGCTCAAGCCCGATCTGATTATTCTGGACGAGCCGACGGCGGCGCTCGATGTTTCGGTGCAGGCGGTCGTGCTCAATCTGCTGCAAGACCTCAAACAGTCGATGGGGATGAGCTATCTGTTCGTGTCGCACGATCTGAATGTGGTGCGCCTGTTGTGCGATCGTGTGATCGTGATGCGGACCGGACGGATCGTGGAACAGGGTGAGACGGAGAAAGTGCTCGACGCGCCGCAGGATGAATATACGCGCGAATTGCTGTCGGCGATCCCGCATCCGCCGCTGCCCGCGCACTGACGGAGACTTTCATGCCGGCCGATCCGCTCGACGACTATATCGACGCAGTCGCAGCTGCTCTCGATTTGCCGATTGCAGCGGACGACAAGCCGGCGGTTCGCATGAATCTGGAAGTGACATTGAAAATGGCGCGGCTGGTGCAGGAATTCCCCCTGCCCGATGAAATCGAACCCGCGAGCATCTATGAAGCCTGACGGCGGAATTCCGACGGCGGCGTCGATAGTCGATGGCGTCACGAGCGGCAGAATTTCGGCGCTCGACGTGACCGACGCCGCGCTTGCGCGGATTGCCAGGCACGATCCCCAGTTGAATTCCTTTACCGACGTTGTTGCCGAACGCGCGCGCGCGGCGGCGGCGAAGATCGACTCCATCATCAAGTCAGGCGGAAATGCCGGGCCATTGGCGGGTGTGCCGTTTGCCGTCAAGAATCTGTTCGACGTGAAAGGCCTGCCGACGCGGGCGGGATCGAAGATCAATCGCGAGCGGCCGCCCGCAACGCGAGACGCCACACTGATCGAGCGTCTTGAGAGTGCGGGCGCGGTCCTCGTCGGCGCGCTCAATATGGGTGAATACGCCTACGATTTCACCGGCGAGAACATCCACGACGGCGCATCGAAAAATCCGCACGATCTGACGCGCATGTCCGGCGGCTCGTCCGGCGGTTCGGGAAGCGCGGTTGGCGGCGGTCTCGTGCCGCTCGCACTCGGCTCCGACACGAATGGCTCAATTCGTGTGCCCTCCTCGTTCTGCGGCATTTTCGGACTGAAGCCGACTTACGGACGATTGTCGCGCGCGCGGTCGTTTCCGTTCGTGGCGAGTTTCGACCATCTGGGACCGTTCGCGCGCAGCGTTCGCGACCTCGCGCGCTCCTACGACGCGATGCAGGGCCCGGACGCGGATGACGCGGCCTGCGTGGATCGCGGCGTCGAGCCTGTGACGCACTTGCTCGATAAAGGCATCGACGGCCTTCGTATTGCTGTCGCAGGCGGATACTTCAAAAAAAATCTTCTGCCCGAAGCCGAAGAGGCCGTTACGCGCGTCGCCAAGGCGCTGTTGGTCACGCACAACATCGAAATTCCAGAAGCCGCGCGCGCCCGCGCCGCCGCCTATGTGATCTCGACCTGCGAGGGCGCATCGCTGCATCTCGATCGCCTGCGCACGCGTGCCGGCGATTTCGATCCCGCCGTTCGCGACAGATTGCGTGCCGGCGCGATGATCCCGGCCGTATTCGTCGACCGCGCACAGAAATTCCGCCGCTGGTATCGCGCGCAGGTGCTCGAATTGTTCAAGACCGTCGATGTCATCATTGCTCCGGCAACGCCCTGCATCGCGCCGAAACTCGGGCAGAAAATGTTTGTGCTCGACGGCGTGGAACTGCCGGTGCGCGCCAATATCGGAATTCACACCCAACCAATCTCCTTCATCGGTCTTCCGGTCGTGGCAGTTCCCGTCCCGCTTGATCCGATGCCGATCGGCGTGCAGATCATCGCAGCCCCCTGGCGCGAAGACATTGCATTGCGCGTCGCCGCCGCCCTTGAGAAGATGGGCGCCGTATCGGCGCCGCTGCCGCGAGGGTTTGAGTTGTGACGATCGAGATCGACCCGCCCGACGTTGTGGCTGAAGTACGCGAGGCGTTCATGCGCTACGAAAAGGCGCTGACGTCGAACGATGTCGCCACGCTCGACGAACTCTTTCGCAAAGATGCGCGGACGTTACGCTATGGCATCGGCGAAAATCTTTACGGCTACGACGCCATCGCCGCGTTTCGTGCCGCGCGCAATCCCGCCGGCCTGATGCGCGACATTTCCGGCACGACAATTACGGCTTATGGACGCGATATAGCTGTGGCCTCGACACTCTTCAGCCGCGCATCGGCACCCGGAAAGATCGGTCGGCAGATGCAGACCTGGGTGAGATTCCCCGAAGGCTGGCGCATTGTTGCGGCCCACGTCAGCATCATCGATCAGCCGCAGGACAAGCCGACATGAGTGCCGGCGATCCGACATCGCGAACGCAACTCGCCGAGATGCGGACGCTTGTTCGCGGAACGGAGATGGCGGAAAAGACGACGCTCGCCGAAGAACTGCGGCTGCAACTCGCCGACGACATTGTCTGCGGCGCGCTGCCGCCCGGCACTCCGCTCGACGAAAGCGATCTCGCGCGGCGCTTCGGCGTGTCGCGCACGCCCGTTCGGGAAGCGATCCGCCAGCTCACGGCGAGCGGTCTTGTGGATTCGCGCGCGCATCGCGGCGCGGTCGTCGCGCGGCCGAATATCCAGCGGCTCAACGGCATGTTCGAGGCGATGGCCGAACTTGAGGCGCTATGCGCAGGGCTTTCCGCCGAACGCATGACGGCGGCGAACCGTCACGGCCTCGAAGATCTGCATGAACAATTGCGCGCGATGATCCAGGCGGGAAACCCGCAGCGATTCCACGAGGTCAACGAGGCGTTTCACAACGCGATCTATAACGGCTCGCAAAATACCTACATCGCGGAGATGACGCTGGCGACACGCGTGCGCGTGCAGCCGTTCCGCCGCGCGCAATTCCGCAATCTCGGCCGGTTGTCGAAATCGCATGCCGAACACGATCGTGTCGTCGTCGCGATCATGCGCGGCGATCGTATCGGCGCTGCGACAGCGATGCGGGATCACATTCAGACCGTGCGCGGCGAATACGAACTCTACGCGGATTCGCTTTAGGTCAGACCGCAGCCTTCGCCTCGGCCATGAAGGCGCGCCAGCCGCCAAACGACGTGATGTCGCGCGCGCCCTTGATCGCTTCGGCCTCCACGAGAAACCCTTTCGCGACCGAACCGTCGGCCAGCGCGATATTGCCGATGGACATCGGCGAAGGAAGGCTCGCGACGAATTTTCCGAAGCTCCCAGACGACAGCGCCCAGACCTCGACCTTGATCGCCGCGCCGGAATTCTGCTCCACACGCAGCATGCCGGGCTTCGGCGGCGTCGTGCCCTTCAACGCATAGAGCTTGTAGTCAGGCGCGGTTGCCGTCGTCATCACCAGACGTCCTCCCAGCGCAACGAGTTCATGATTGAGCGCCATGCCGGACATATGCGCGCCGACCGCAACGAGCGCGACTTCATCTTGCCCGAGTTCGCGTCCGATTGCCGCGAGTGGCGGCGGCACAACGCCCTTGGCGCCGGTTTTCAATTTGGTGTCGGCATGGAATATGCGACCGATGCTCGCAAGCGCCGCATCGTGTCCGGCAGGCGCGAGCAGCGTGATGCCGAACGGCACGCCGTCGGCGCGCATCGCGGCGGGAATTGCGAGACCGCAAAGATCGAGCAGATTGACGAAATTGGTGTAGGTGCCGAGACGGCTGTTGAACTGGATCGGATCGGCCAGCACCTGCGCGACGGTGTACGCCGTCGGCGCGGTCGGCAGCACCAGCGTATCGATCTGCGCGAAAATCTTGCGCGCTACCTGACGCAGCGCCTCGAGCCGATAAAGTGCTGCGAACGTATCGGCTCCCGAAACCTTCGCGCCGGCAATCGTGATCTCGCGCGTCACCGGATGGATCGCGTCGGGATCGGACGCCAGAAGATCGCGGATCACAAGATAGCGTTCTGCGACCCAAGGCCCCTCATACAACAGCCGCGCGGTTTCATAGAGCGGTTCGATGTCGATCTCGACTGTCTGCGCGCCGAGCGCGATAAGCCGCGCAATTGCCGCGTCGTAGCCCTGCTCCGACTGCCTGTCGCCGAAGAACAGCAACTGGCCCTTGCGCGGAATTCCGATTTTCAGCGCGGGCGGAAACTCTGTGAGCGGCCCGACGCTGCGATGGCGCGAGTAAGGATCGGCCGCATCGTAACCCGCCATCGCATTGAGCGCGATCATCGCGTCATCGACCGTGAGCGAGAAGATCGACACGCAATCGAGCGTGCGGCAGGCCGGAACGACACCCGCTGTCGACATCAGTCCGAGGCTCGGCTTCAATCCGACAATATTGTTGAGCATCGCCGGCACGCGGCCCGATCCTGCGGTATCGGTGCCGAGCGACAACGGCACAAGCCCCGCCGACACTGCAACGGCAGAACCGGAGCTTGAGCCGCCCGGCACAAGATCGCCGTGAACGGGATTCTTCGGAATCCCGTAAGGCGAGCGAACGCCGACAAGACCCGTGGCGAACTGATCGAGATTGGTTTTGCCGACAACGATCGCGCCCGCCGCGCGAAGCCGCGCGACTGTATTGGCGTCCTGCGCCGGCCTATAGGAAAATGCTGGGCAAGCCGCCGTCGTTGCAAGTCCGGCGACGTCGATATTGTCTTTGACGGCGAACGGAACGCCGTAAAGCGGCAAATGCGACGCGTCTTTCGCCGCAAGCGCCTTGGCTTCGGCAATCGCCTCGCTCTCATCGCGCAGGCTGATGAAGATCGCGGGATCGCCGTGATCGCGGATGCGGGCGAATGCGCGGGCGACGGTGTCCGCGGGCGACATCGTCTTTGCGCGATGTTGGCCGACGATGGCGGCGATGGTCTCGGTCACGGGATTTTCCAGTTGATGAACTTCAATACGAGAAAAGCAAACCCTGTGCCACGATGACAAGCCGCCTTCCGGTCCTGCCCTGTTCAAATCATAGAAATATAAAGTTTTCTCAATCACTTAGACAAAGGCCGCGCCCAACCCTGGCGCGGCCTCCGCTGTTCAGTAGCAATACGGGCGCTTACATCTTGGCGCCGCGCTCCTTGAAGAATTTCTCCGCTCCCGGCTGCCACGGGATCGGCGAATTTGCCTTGATCTGGTTATCGACGGAGAAGCTCGCGGCATCCTTATGCACGGCGACCAGATCGTCCTTCTTGTCCACGATCAGCTTGACGATATTGTAGGCGTCCTCGTCCGACATCTTGTCGCCGGTGACGAGAATATTCCACACGGCTGAAACCTGATTATCCTTGTCCTGGCCCGGATAGGTGCCGGCCTTGATGACAGCGGTCGAATAGAGATTGTTGTATTTCGCGTTCATCTTCGCAACGAGATCGGCGTGATCGATCATCTTTATCTTGACGCCGGGGGTTGCAGCAAGATCGGTCACGCCTGCGGTCGGCAGGCCACCAACCCAGAAAAACGCGTCGATCTTGCGATCCTTCAACGCGTTGACCGACTCGGCAACCGAAAGCCGCTCGCGCTTCATGTCCTTGTCCTTGTCGAGACCGGCGGCCTCGATGACGCGGAACGCCATCACTTCGGTCGCGCTGCCCGGTGCGCCGGTCGAGACGCGTTTGCCTTTGAGGTCGGACATCTTCTCGACGCCGGCGCCTTCCATGCTGACGACGTGCATGATGTTCGGATAGAGCACCATCAGCGTCTTGAGCTTGACTTCGTTACCCTTGAACTTGTCCTCGCCCTTCAGCGCATCCACAGCGGCGTCAGCCATCGAGAAGCCGACTTCGCTCTGACCCGAACCGATCAGCTTGAGATTGTCGACGGAGCCGCCAGTGACCTGCGCCGTGGCTTGCATGTTCGGCATATTCTTCGACAGCACATTGGCGATAGCGCCGCCGAGCGGATAGTAGACGCCGCCGGTGCCGCCGGTTCCGATCGCCATCGTGCGCTGCTGCGCGTTTGCGATTCCAGCTGCCAATACAGCCGCCACGCACGCGGCGGCAATTTTCAGTTTCAACATCATCCCTCTCCCGTTTCGTTTTTCTTTTTGACGCAAACTCTAACCCGATGCCGCAGCGGCCGGCGCACGGCTGCGCCATTGCCACAACAGCAGCGCCGCACCGAGCGCAAGACCGAACGGCGCCGGATGCGGAATGTCCAATCCGGTGACTCGTTCCATCATCGCCTCCAGCAGACTCGGGAACACTAGCAACAATCCGGTGAGCAGAAACAGTCCGCGCTCGACCGGCGTGGTGCGGCGAAGTGCCCAGTTCTGCGCGGCGACCGAAAGTGCTCCGAGGCCCGCGCCTGTGATCGCGACGATCCAGACGATGTCGGCAATCGAGCCGCCCTTCGGCATTTTCAGCAGCAGTCCGATGCCGAGCGGATCGCAGACGAACACGAACGGCACGAGGAATGCGGGCAATGTGTATTTCCATGCCTGCATTGTCGTCTTGTACGGATCGCCGCCGGTAATGGCGGCGGCGGCGAATGGCGACAGCGCGGTCGGCGGCGAGACTTCCGACAATACCGCGTAGTAGAAAATGAACATGTGCGCGGCGTAGTCGGGCACGCCGAGCTTGATGAGCGCGGGCGCGGCGATCACCGCGCAGATGATGTAGGACGCCGTCACGGGCACTGCGAGGCCGATGATCCACACCACCAGCGACGTGTAGATCGCGGTCATCAGAAGACTGCCGCCTGCGAAGTCGATCACGATGGACGAGAACTTCAATCCGAGTCCGGTCAGCGTGACGACACCGACAATGATGCCAGCGGCAGCGCAGGTCGTCGCAGCACTCAGCACGCCGACCGAACCGTCGGCCATCGCAGCCGTGAGTTTCTTCGTCGATGGAATTGCGCGCTGGCCGGCCTGCGACAGACCGATCAGCGACAGCGCGCCGATCAGGCAAAGGATCAGAACCGGGAAATAAGTCTCGAACCATTCAGCCGGTTTGGACGTGCCGATGCCCGGCAGCAGACACAGCGCGCCGAATCCGATTCCGATCAGCAATAGCGCCATCAGCAGTTTGCGCGGACCCAATGTGGTGTCGGGCGCGAGCGCGCTCATGCCGAAGGCGAGAATGGTCGAGTAGAAGACCGAAAGCATCGGCGAATAGCCGATCACCATGAACACAATGACGGCGACTAGCGAAACAAAGTGGAATCCGTATTTCCTGGTCATGCCCCAGATCGTCATCTCCTGCTTGAACGCAACTTCCTGCGCGCCGAAGCGCAGCGCATCGAGTTCGACCATGAACAGCAGCGAGAGGTAATAAAGGCAGGTCGGGATGGTCGCCATCCAGATCACTTCGAGATAACTGATCTTCAGAAATTCGGCGATCAGGAACGCGGCAGCGCCGAGCACCGGCGGCGAGATGATCGCGCCCAGTCCGCCAGCCGCAAGCAATCCGCCAGCGGCGTTACGCTCGAAGCCGGCCTTCTTGAGCATCGGCCACGCGACCGTGCCGATCATCACCGTGGTTGCCACGCCCGATCCCGACGGCCCGCCGAGCAGGAACGACGATGCGACAACGGCACGGCCTGCGCTCGATGGCTTGCCGCCCATCACCGCAAGGGAAAAGTCGATGAAGAACTTTCCTGCGCCGGAGTGTTGAAGCACAGCGCCGTAGATCGTGAACATGATGATGAGCGTTGCCGACACATCGACCGCGACGCCGAAAATGCCTTCGAGCGTGATGAACAGATGTCCGACAAGCCGTGCCACATCGAAGCCGCGATGCGTCCAGGGCGGCGGCAGATAAGGGCCGAAATAGGCGTACAGCAGAAACAGGATCGCGACGATCGGCATGATCGGGCCGGTCGTGCGGCGCGCAGCTTCGAGAACCAGCACGATGAAAATGCCGCCGAAGATCACGTCCATGCGATCCGGCACCGAGGCGCGGTCGAGAAAATCGTCGCCGCCCGCAAGCGCATAGATGATGATGGCGATGCCGGCGAGCGCAGGCACGACATCGAACCACTGGATGCGATTTCTGAAACGTCCGGCGAGCGGGAACAGAAGAAAGCTGAGCAGCAGCACGAACGCGACATGGATGTAACGCAGCTGCTGGGTCGGAACGATGTCGTAGGCCGCGTAGAGATGAAACAGCGTCATCACGACGGCGATGCCGGTGACGATGGTGGCTGTCAGGCCTGTGAGCCTGTTTCCGGCGCCCTCTTCCTGCTGGACATATTCTTCGGCCTTCGCCAGCGCCTCGGCGGAGACCGCCGAGTCTGCGTTTAAATCGTTCGTCATTATCTCCCCCGGCGCGGGCGATATGCCTGCGCGCTTATCGTTGTCTCCAGCCGGATTTTTCCGGTCCGTCGGCCGCGAAAGTTTACACAACTCCGCTGTGTCTGCGAGAGCTTAACTGCAAACACACACGAGAGAAATTTTTTACGACAGCTTGGACTAAAGTCGCGATTTGCGGTGCAACACGATACCTGCGATTTTCAGCCGGCTTTGCATGGATATGCCGCTGCAAGGGCTTCAGCCGCCGATTTCGCTGCCGACAAATTGAGCAGCTTCGGATTCGATTTCAGATAATTGCAAACGGTCGTGCGAATCTGCTGCCAGTCGGCGGTGTCCTTGATGCAGAAGGCGTGCATCTCCTTGAGGATGCCCTTCGTCAATTCCGCAGGTACCGGCGTCGTGGCCATCGAATATTGCAGGCTCTTCGCCACCAGCGCCTGCTTGTCGTGGGTGGACGTGTCTGCCACACCTGCGATGAAGAAATCGATCGAGGTCTTGTCCGCCGCCTCGCATTCCTTCAGCGCGCGGTTGCCATCGACGAACTGGGCCGCGCACGGCGTCACCCACGCAATCAACATGAGTGTCAGGACGTTTCGCAAATTCAGGCTCCTGAAACCAACGATCGCAACGGCTTGCGATATACATCGCAGCGCGCGGCGGCTAAACTGAACCCATATCATTTGACTCGATTGCGTGCGAGAGGATCGCGCGGAATGAATCCTTCGTTGCCGCTGCATTCGGCACGTATTTCGATCTGACCGGCAAACCCGCATGAAGCTCGCCTGCCTGCCTATCGTTGTATCGCTCTTGTATTCGACGATGGCGGGTGCCGAAACATGCCGCTTCATCGACAAGCGGCACGAGCGCGAGGCGTGCTACACGCGGCAGGATGAAGAGCGCGCGGCAAAGGCAAAGGCCGCTGAAGCTGCCAAAAAAGCCGCGATCGCCTCTCCTCCCATGACGGAAGACGACAGAGCGATGTTCAGAACGCTTCACAGCATCTGCCGGGGATGTTGACCTGTCGTGAGGCTCCCGACATATGGATGTCACACGAATCGCGCCTGACATTACAATGGACTGTCGCACAAGGGGAGCAACGTGAGCAGCATCGCGGACGAGTCCGCTTCGCCCGAGTCCGCAACCGAGTCCGAACACCGGTTCTATACGGGCCTCACGGCAAGCTGCATCGCCAATTGCTTGCAGACGGCGAATTTTCTGTCCGACCGGCTGCTGCGGAAATCGCACTTCACATCGCAGAACATCGACGAGCTTTACCGCCATTCGATCAACAGCGCCTTTGCCGCGACCGAAGCCTTCCTCGTCACAGGCGCGCCGCACGCGTCCGCCTATTATCCGCGCGACTTCGCCTGGTTCTATCCCAACGTGCTCGATCCCGACACAATCATCGACGCCGAGGATGCCGCGCGGCGAATTCATCTTCTGGACAAGAGCGTGCGGCTGATGCTGGGCGCGGTGCGCGCCAACACGATCACGACGACGCTCATTCCCCTCGGACGCGGTCATCACATCGGAGCCAATTACTTTGCGCTCCCCTCCGACACGCTTCTCGGGATTCTTGCAGGCCTTGAGCAACTCCTGACAGCGGATCGAAGACCGTCTCCTTTCAGGGACATGGCAAAGGCCGCGCAGATTGGCGCCCGGTTGCTCGCCGATTATCGCGCCGATCTGAGACAATCGGTGCACGATCTGGCGGAAAGCCTCGAACCTTACGAACGCGACGGCACGCAATCGCTGTTGTGCGACATCCGCGCGCCGCGCTCGGCGGCCACCGACACCCGCGCCGAGCGCCTGCGCTTCGTCACCAACTCAAGCGTGTTTGCGACTTTCCAGCGCGCCATCGCGTTGGGTGTGATCGCGCAGAATGAGATCGAGGCCATTCTTGGCCGCACGCTCTCGCAATACAAGATCGAGCTTTTGCAGCTGTTCGGCAAAGACGGTTATGTCACACACAGCCTCGACTGCCCGTCTCATGCGCCTGCTTCCGCGATCGCGCTGGATTTCGTCAACGTGCTGCGCGGCTTCTGGGATTTGAAAAACGACAACGAGCGCGCGCTGTTCGCCGCGACTGCGGATTTCGTTTTGAACGAACCGCGCTTTCGTATTCCGGACACATCGCACTTTCTCGTCTCGGTGGACAATCCGCTGAAAAAGATGATCCATCGCATCGCGACCCCGTCCTATCAGGGCCGCTCGTCATGGCCGACCTTCAACGTCGAATTCGCGGATCGCATGCTGGACTACGACGCCGCCGGCGGGACTGAAAAGTATCGCGCCCATGCACAGGACATTCTGCGGCACATTCGTCACGCGACGGAAACGCATGGCGGCTATCAGGAGCTTCTGGCGGAGGACGGCCTCCAATACCGGACATGGGCCTATCGCAGCGCCGTCGCCCATTCGTGGTTTCCGCGCTTTCTCAGCGTCTGGAAGCGTGCGTTCGGCAGCCCGCTCATTCGCTTCGCACAGCCGAACTGAAAGGCTATCGAGAAGGCCGTGAAATAGCGGGGTGACACACCTATATTCCCTGATGCTAAGATCGCGATTCGATGCCCCTTAAACGGGGTATGAAACGCAACGGCACGCACGGAGTTTTATCTATGACGGGCGATTTCACCGCTTCGACGCGGACCTGGAGATTACCCGCCATCGCAACCCTCTCCTCAGCCGTCGCTCTCCTCGCGCTGACCATCGGTGCCGTCTCCAAACCCACCCGTCCGCCGCCGACGGTCGAAGCCGCAGCCCAGCGCGACGCCGGGCCGCCGATCATGGCGATTGTCTCGATCAAGTCGCAGAAGGTGACGTTCTACGATTCCGAAGGCTGGATTTTGCGCGCGCCGGTTTCAACCGGCACCACTGGACGCGAAACGCCGGCCGGCGTGTTCGCCGTGATCGAGAAGGACAAGGATCACCACTCCACTCTCTATGATGACGCGTGGATGCCGAACATGCAGCGCATCACCTGGAACGGCATCGCGCTGCATGGCGGCCCACTGCCGGGTTACGCCGCTTCACATGGCTGCGTGCGCATGCCGTATGGATTTGCGGAGAAACTGTTCGACAAAACCTTCATCGGCCTGCGCGTCATCATTTCGCCGAACGACGCCGAGCCGGTCGAGATTTCCCATCCCGCGCTGCTGAAGCCGAATCTAGAAGCGATCGACGCAGCACCTGCGAAAGCGCATACGCTCACGCGCGAAGCAACCGAAGCATCCGCGCTCGCTGACGAAACCAGAAAGGCCGCTGCGAAAGCGCCGCGCGAGATTGCCGCGCTGAACGCCGCGCTCAAAAAACTCGAAACCTCGAAAGCCCGCGCCGACGCCGAGCTTGCCGCCGCCGACAAGATGATCGCCGACGCCAGGACGGATGAAGCCAAAGCGCGCGCCGAGGACTTCAAGCAGAAGGCTTCGGCCAAAGCTGCGGACGCATCAACCCAGCTCGACACCGGCAAGGCCGACATCGCGCCGAAGCTGGAAGCCGCGAACGCGACAAAGGATGCCGCTAAGGCGGCTGCGAAGAAGAAAATCGATACGGCGAAAGCCGCCGCCGACGCCAAGCTCGCACTCGAACCCGTGTCGATCTACATCAGCCGCGCAACGCAGAAAATCTACGTCCGCCGCAACACGCGCAAGCCCGCGCCCGATGGCGGCGGCGACGTGTTCGACACCACCATCGAAGCGCCGATTGCGATCCGCGATCCGGACCGGAAACTCGGCACGCATGTCTTCACGGCGATGGCGCGTAACGATAACGGTCTGCGCTGGAGCGTGGTGAGCATCGACGGCGGCGACGACGCCAAGGACGCGCTGGATCGCATCACGATTCCTCAGGACATTCTGGATCGCGTCGGCCCGACGGCGTTGCCGCGCTCCTCGATCGTGATTTCCGACGAGCCTCTGAGCAAGGAAACCAACTACCGCACCGAATTCGTCGCGGTGTTAAGCAACCAGCCGCAGGGCGGTTTCATCACGCGCAAGCCGACGCCGCCGGTCGACCCGATGTTTGCGGGCAACAACGATTTCTTCGGATTCGGCTGGGGCGTGCAGCGCAATCCCGAACCGCCGCCTCCGCCCGGATATTATCGCCAGCGTGGCGGCGGCCGTTTTTATTAACGCGGCTCATCGCGCGTCACGGCCTCGTGACTCAAGCGTGAAGGTTCCCTCAGGCACTGCGTGATAGATTGCGGCGCCATGAAAGCGCCCCTTCTGCTGCTGTTGCTGATTCTCGTCGCGATGATCTACGGCAAAGCGCACACCATCGACCGTTCTGTGCAGCCGTATACGGCGATGAATACCGGCGATCTGAGCTATCGCCCTGCGGATAAAAAGTAGCTACGGCGTTTCACCCGCGCGACGGCTTTCGCTTTCTCCATAGCGGCAAGCCGGCAATCACCTTGATCGCCACGCCGACGACCAGCGCGCAAAGTGCCGATTTCGATACCGTCTCCATCGTCCCTTCGATCAGCATGGCATGCGCCACAACGCCAACGACAATCACGATTGCCATCGCCATGTGCGCGATGCTCCATGTCCGCGGCCGCAACCCCAGACGCCTGCGGAACAACGCCAGCAGCGCGACGGCGAAGATCGCCCACATCGCAATAACGCCGAAGGGCGAAAACGGCGTCGGCGATGCAAAGGTCAGCGCGTCGATCATGTCCGGCGGACTTGTGATCCACAACCCCGCGACATGAACGATCACCGCGACAACAAGCGCGCCGCCGATCCAGTGATGGACACGCCGTCCGCGCAACGCCGCCAATCCCGGCAGATATCCGGCGATCAGCAGCGGCTGAATGAGAACGAGACACAGCGCGACGATGCCGGCAAATCCGGCCGCGATATAAACCGGACCGCGCCATTCGATCTGGGGACTCATCGCGGCCAGAGCAATCGGCACGCAGATCGCAGCCGCAAGCGCGGCCCAAACGAGGGTCGCCCTGGCTCCTCTCATTGCGTCGGCCCTGTTTGAATCAGGCAGGCTGAAGCACGAAATGCGCTTCGAGGCTGGTGTCCTTCACGCTCGCCATCACCGGACGCAGAAAGACGGTTTGGAACTCGACGCTGTCATAGGCAAGATGGCCGTGCGGCTGGCCGAAGATCGGAATGATCTGCGGCATCTCGAGGCGAAACTTGCCGTCCTTGTCGGTGAGCGTTGCGCCGTGACTTTGCGGCTCGCTCTCCTGTCCCTCACGCGTGTGCGCCCAGATCTGGATGCGTTGTCCAGCGAGCGGCGCGCCGTCGCTTGCGCGGCGCACGGTGCCGCTCATCCAGAAGCCGCCCTTGCCGATGCGGTCGACGATCGCAGCACCTTTGAGATAATTGTTGGCTCCGCCCGGCATCGACGGCGTCGGCGCGAGACCTTCCGCGCGCGCGGGCAGCAGAAGACCCGACGCGCCGGCTGCGAACATTGAGCCACCGGCGGCGAGAAGTTTGCGGCGATTGAACAGGATGGGCATGGCATCCTCCGTGGCGGCGGTGCGAATAGGAAGGGAAAGAATACAGCAACAAGCGTCAACGGCCCAGATGGGAAAAGCGCGGCAGATCGCGCTAACAGCGATGTGAAGAGCCGTCTTAAGGGCCGTCATTTTTAGACATGCCTTAAGATTTATTTGCCACTTTCGTCGAGCGAAAGGCTGCGGCTATGGATGACTCGGTTCAAGTTCGCTGCGTGCGGTGCAAGTCAAACTTCCGGGACAAGGCCCGGCGCTTGCAGGACGGTTATTCGCGCCAGTGTCCCAGCTGCGAAAGCGTGATTTTCTTCAACGAAGATTCGCCCGACAAAAACATCAAGCAAGCTCTTTTGCAGGCAAAGCAATTGCGGAAACAACTTCGCGAAAATGCCGGTGCCTTGCGCGGCGGAGCGAAGCCGTTCGCATTCAATCGGTCTGACTAACGATCCGTCGTCTTCGGTGAAGACAGATCAATAGCTGTTTGATTGGTGAGCGCGGAGGGACTCGAACCCTCGACCCCATGATTAAAAGTCACGTGCTCTACCGCCTGAGCTACGCGCTCACTCGCGCGGTGTGTAGGGGCCGCTTCCCCAAGGGTCAAGGCCGCCGCCCCTTGGTTCAACTGCGGATTTTCCTCATCGGTTCCGCATCTTGACAATTAGAACAAAACATGAACAATAACAACCCAATTCGATTGGGAGACGCACGATGACCGATGTGACCTATTACGTCGCTCTGCCCTTCACCGCCGATGACATGGGCGAGGTGTCGCCCGGCACGGCCGAGGAGTTTCAGGGGCCGACGCATGCGATGCGCCGGGCCGAAGCACTGGCGCGAATGCCGGGCGTTGTCGGCGCTGTCGCTTTCAGCCGGTGCGGCGATCCGATGATCGGCGAGTTCAAGGACGCGACCGTGCTGCGGTCGTTCGGAAACGTTCCCTCGGATCTGAGCGGGATGTGAGTCGCGCGAACGGACGCGGCGCTACATCCGCTTGTCTTCCTCTTCCTTGATCTCGTCCTCGCTGACGTCGCGCTTTGGCGTGGCTATGTCGCCGTCGTCGTAGAGATCGTCGGCGTCCTGCTTTTTCGGCTGCTTGCGCTCGGGCGTTCTCGGCTTCTTGTCTTTTCCGCTCATCGGGCGATGATCCTCGTCGGCTGTGCAGGCGAATGCATATTGGTCATGCGGCGATTGTCCGCGCCGCGCAGTTCATGTCTGCTATCGTAGCCCAATCCGTTCGCTGAATAGAATCGAAATCTGTCCGTATGACTGATCTGGATCAAAACGCCGTTCGGGACTTCGACATCCCCGTGCCGTATATGCAGCGGACGCGCGATTACTATCTCGCCATCGGCTATGACGTGCCCTATCGTTGGGCGCACAATGTCGCAGCACCTTTTCAGCCGCTGAGAAAGCCGCTGGCGCAAACGCGCATCGCGCTCATCACCACGGCGGCGCAGTTCGATTCGTCCAAAGGCGACCAGGGACCGGGCGCAGCCTATAATGGAGCTGCGAAATTCTACGAGGTCTATGACGGCGACACGTCGCGCGATCACGATCTGCGGATTTCCCACATCGCCTACGACCGCAAACATACGTCGGCAACCGACATCAACACCTGGTTTCCGCTGGCGCAGATGCGGCGGCTCGCAGCGGAAGGCCGCTTTCAGCTTGCGCCGCGATTTTTCGGCGCGCCGACCAATCGCAGCCATCGCGTCACGATGGAGACCGACGCGCCGGAGATTCTTGCACGCTGCAAGGCCGACGGCGTCGAGGCGGCGGTGCTGGTGCCGAACTGTCCGGTCTGTCACCAGACCACGGCGCTGGCCGCGCGGCATCTGGAAGCGAACGGCATTTCGACGGTCATGATGGGCTGCGCCAAGGACATTGTCGAGCACACAGCTGTGCCGCGATTCCTGTTCAGCGATTTTCCGCTCGGCAATTCCGCCGGCAAGCCGCATGATCCGGCCTCGCAGGCGCTTACCATTGGCCTCGCGCTGAAAGTTCTGGAGACAGCACCGGGCCCGCAGACCACCGTTCAGTCGCCTTTGCGCTGGAGCGACGATGCGTCGTGGAAGCTCGACTACAACAATGTCGCGCGCATGTCGGCCGACGATCTCGCCAAACGCCGCCGCGATTTCGACGCGCAGAAGGAAGCCGCGCGCAACAACCGCGTGGCTTGAGTGCGGCACATAGCCGGCAATTCCCATCGTCATTGCGAGGAGCCTTTGCGACGAAGCGATCCACCTGCCGAAGCTGGATAGCTTCGCTTCGCTCGCAATGACGAAAAGAGTTATCTGCGCTTTCCGTTATTCTTTCGCCGCCGCCTTGCGCAGCGCGGCGTTGATGCGATCCTGCCACCCTGCTCCGCCGTCCTGAAAATGCTCCAGCACATCCTGATCGATGCGCAGCGTCACCTGTTCCTTCACGCCCGGCAGCGCCGCCTTCTTCGGCAGTTCCTCGACCGGCTTGACCGTGACTTTCTTGAAAGCGTTTTCGGCCTCGGTCTTGGCGTCGCTTAACGTGCGCGGACGGCGTGGCGTGTCGGACATTTCAGATTCCTTCAAACAATGCGGTCGACAGATAACGCTCCGAGAACGACGGCACGATGGCGAGAATGGTCTTGCCGCTGTTCTCCGGCCGCTTGCCCAACTCGATGGCCGCTGCAATCGCAGCACCGGATGAGATTCCGCCCGGAATGCCTTCCATGCGCGCCAGCGCGCGCGACGTTTCAATCGCGGTCGCGCTGTTGATTTTCACAATTTCGTCGATCACCGAACGATCCAGAATGTCCGGCACGAAACCCGCGCCGATGCCCTGAATCTTGTGCGGCGTGTGCGTGCCGCCCGACAGCACCGGGCTTTCCTCCGGCTCGACCGCAACGACGCGCAGCGACGGCTTGCGCGGCTTGAGCACCTGGCCCACGCCCGTGATCGTGCCGCCGGTGCCGACACCCGCGACGAACACATCGATATTGCCGCCGGTGTCGTTCCAGATTTCTTCGGCCGTGGTGCGGCGATGAATTTCGGGATTGGCGAGATTCTTGAACTGCTGCGGCATCGCCGAATTCGGTGTGGTGCGGATCAGTTCCTCGGCCGTGGCAATCGCGCCCTTCATGCCCTGTGCCGCAGGCGTCAGCACAATCTCGGCACCGAGAAACGCCAGCATCTTGCGCCGCTCGATCGACATCGATTCCGGCATCACGAGTTTCAGCCGATAACCGCGCGCGGCGGCGACAAACGCCAGCGCGATTCCCGTATTGCCCGATGTCGGCTCGATCAGCACGGTATCGGCGTTGATGATTCCGGCCTTTTCCATCGCGATAATCATCGCGGCGCCGATGCGGTCCTTCACGCTCGCCGCCGGATTGAAATATTCCAGCTTCGCCAGAATCGTTGCCTTCGCGCCGCGCTGCTGTGGCAAACGATTGAGCCGAACGACGGGCGTGTCGCCGGTTGCAGCAACAATGCTGTCGTAAATCCGTCCGCGTCCGGGCTTGTCCATAAAACTCTCCAAAATTTGATTCAACGCAGCGCGAGATGCCGCATCCGTGACCGTTGCAAACTAACGGTTATTCGCTCCGCGCGAAACGCTGCATCGCCGTAAAAACAATATCCCAAAAGGAACGCATTTGTGTTGCGACACCGTCAAACTTCCGGGTGTAGGGTACGTCCATCGCACTCGATTCAAAAGGGAGGCCGGGATGCCAGCACTTGCTGAACTTCAATCGGACCTGCCGTTGCGTGCACAGCCGCTGAACAGTCGCCGGCCGATCTGCAAGATCTGCTCCGACCAGATGATCTCGGCGGAAGCGTCGGCATTGTCCGATACCGAAGTGAGCTATCTGTGGAGTTGCGACAATTGCGGTTACGGTTTCGTGACTGTTCACGAGATCAAGCCGGTTTGCAACTGACAGAAATCAGCGCGGCGGAATGTCGCCGCGCGACCAGTTTTCGCGGATTCGCGCGCGAAACGCCTCGAACGATGTCGCCGCAACCGCCTCGCGAATGCCGCGCATCAGTTCCTGATAGTAGGCGATGTTGATTTCCGACAGCAGCATCGCGCCTAATGCCTCGTCCGACTTCACCAGATGGTGCAGATAGGCGCGCGAGTAATTGCGCGCCGACGGCCAGGTGCTTTCCTCGTCCAGCGGGCGCGGATCGTCGGCGTGACGCGCGTTGCGAAGATTGATGACGCCGTGCCTCGTGAACGCATGGCCGTGCCGTCCGTTGCGTGTCGGCATCACGCAGTCGAACATGTCGATGCCGCGCGCGACCGCTTCCAGAATATCGTCAGGCGTGCCGACGCCCATCAGGTAACGCGGACGATCCGCCGGCAGCAGTGGCGCGACCTCCTCGATCATCGCCAGCATCACGTCCTGCGGCTCGCCGACAGCGAGCCCGCCGATGGCATAGCCGTGAAAGCCGATGCCGATCAGCTGCCGCGCGCTCTCGCGGCGCAGTTCAGGGACGTCGCCGCCCTGAGCGATGCCGAACAGCATGTGACCGGCGGGCGCGCGTTCAAATGCGCGTTTGCTGCGTTCGGCCCAGCGGATCGACAATTGCATCGCGCGCTCGATGTCATCACGCTCCGCAGGCAGCCGCACACATTCATCGAGCTGCATGGCGATGTCTGAACCCAGCAGAAGCTGGATTTCGATCGCACGTTCCGGCGTCAGTTCGTACTTGTTGCCATCGATGTGTGAGGAGAAGGTTACACCTTGCTCTGTCACCTTCCGCAGCTTCGCCAGCGACATCACCTGAAAGCCGCCGGAGTCGGTCAGCATCGGCCCGTTCCAGCCGGTGAATTTCTGTAGGCCCCCGAGGGCTACGATGCGCTCTGCGGTTGGGCGCAGCATCAGGTGATAGGTGTTGCCGAGCACGATGTCGGCACCCGCGTCGCGAATCTCGCGCCAGTGAATGCCCTTCATCGCGCCCGCCGTGCCGACCGGCATGAAGGCCGGCGTGCGCACGACACCATGCGGCGTCAGAAGTTCGCCGGTGCGTGCTGCGCCGTCCTGTGCGTGAAGGGTGAAGTGATTTGCGAGCATTGCGCTTTATCGGTCAGACTTCCGCGCGAAACAACAGGCTCGCATCGCCATATGAATAAAAGCGATAGCCGTTTTGCACGGCGTGTGCATAGGCGGCCTTCATCGTCTCAAGACCGCTGAACGCCGACACCAGCATGAACAGCGTCGATTTCGGCAGATGGAAATTCGTCATCAGAATATCGGCGGCCTTGAAGCGATAGCCCGGCGTGATGAAGATGGCGGTGTCGCCTGCGAAAGGCCTGATCGTACCGTCATCGGTTGCAGCACTTTCCAGCAGCCGCAGCGAGGTGGTACCGACCGCGACAATGCGTCCGCCATTTTTGCGCGCCGCGTTGAGCGCATCGGCTGTTGACGCGCTGACCTCGCCCCGCTCCGCATGCATCTTGTGGTCGGACGTATCGGCGGCCTTCACCGGCAAGAACGTGCCTGCGCCGACATGCAGCGTGACGCGATGCAGGCCGATGCCTTTGGCTCTGAGCGAGGCTTCAAGCTCCGGCGTGAAATGCAGACCCGCCGTGGGTGCTGCGACCGCACCCTCCTTCACGGCGAACATGGTCTGATAGTCGGAAATGTCCTTGTCGTCCGGCGCGCGCTTGCCTGCGATGTAAGGCGGCAGCGGCGGCGCGCCGACATCGGAAATCGCCTGATCGAGAATGGGGCCGTGAAACGCAAACGACAGCACGATCTCGCCATTGTCGCCCTTGGATTCGACCTGCGCGTCGAGATTGCCGAGCAGACAGACGCGGCCTTCATTGCCGAAGCGAACGCCGTCGCCGACAGCCAGTTTTTTTGCGGGACGCGCCAGCGCCTGCCAGCGCGAGCCATCGAGGCGCTTGATGAGCGTCACGTCGATCTTCGGTTCGGTCTCGCGGCCGATGCGGCGGCCGGTCAGTTGCGCCGGGATCACGCGCGTGTCGTTGACGACGAGCTGATCGCCTTCGCGCAGAAATGCCGGCAGATCGCGCACGATTGAATCGATCGGCATTTCACCGGGACGCACGACAAGCATCTTTGCAGAGTCGCGCGGCACCGCAGGCCGCAGCGCGATGGCGGAGTCGGGCAATTCAAAATCGAAAAGATCGGTGCGCATGTCGCTCAAATGTAAATGGCCGGGGAACGCCCGGCCATGACAATAACGGTAGACCTCATCCTGAGGAGCGACGTTTTCGTCGCGTCTCGAAGGATGAGGTGAGGACATCCAACCTCATGGTTCGAGACGCGCACGGCGTGCGCTCCTCACCATGAGGACATCGTCATTACGCCGCGTCGGCGGCCATGTGCGCCTTCACGATCTTGTCCGGGTTCGAGACAGGCTCGCCGCGCTTGATCTTGTCGACATTCTCCATGCCGGATGTGACCTTGCCCCACACCGTATACTGCTTGTTGAGGAACGGCGCGTCGTCGAAGCAGATGAAGAACTGGCTGTCACCCGAGTCAGGATTGGCGGCGCGCGCCATCGAGGCGGTGCCGCGCACATGCGGTTCGGCGTTGAACTCGGCCTTCAGCTTCTTGCCGGAGCCGCCGGTGCCGGTGCCCTGCGGGCATCCGGTCTGCGCCATGAAACCGTCGATCACGCGATGGAACACGATGCCGTCGTAGAAGCCTTCGCGCACCAGTTCCTTGATGCGGGCGACGTGACCCGGCGCGAGATCGGGACGCATCTCGATCGTCACCGGGCCCTGCGTGGTTTCCAAAATCAAAGTGTTGTCGTTGCCGGCCATTTGAATTCTCCGTCGCTGGCGCGCATCAGGCGCGCGATATGTTCTTGATGCAGGAACGATCACTTCACGTCGGAAGCGACCTGAACCTTCACCATCTTGTCGGGATTGGACACCGGCTCGCCGCGCTTCATGCGATCCACGACGTCCATGCCCTGCACGACATCGCCGACGACAGTGTATTTGTTGTTGAGGAAGGATGCTTCGGCAAAGCAGATGAAGAACTGCGAATTCGCCGAATTCGGATCGGACGCGCGCGCCATGCCGACGGTGCCGCGTTTGAACGGCGTCGAAGTGAACTCGGCCGCGAGGTTCGGATATTTCGAGCCTCCGGTGCCGTCGAAATTCTTGCCGTCGCCGGTCTGCGCCATGAAGCCGTCGATCACGCGATGGAAAGGAACATTGTCATAGTAGCCGTCGCGCGCGAGCTGCTTGATGCGTTCGGCATGCTTGGGCGCGAGATCGGTGCGCAGCGCAATCACCACGCGGCCCTTCGTCGTGTCGATGACGATGGCGTTGTCCTTGTCCAGGTTTGAAGGCAGCTTTTGCGCGAACGCGGGCGTTGCAACGGCGAAAGCAGCAAGCAAAGCGAGAATACGGATCATGAAAACTCCGATTGTATGAAGCCGGAAAAAATCAGCCGGCGAATTTCTTTTTCAGGCGTGTCGCGACGGGCTTCGGCACGAAATGCGACACGTCGCCGCCCATGCTGGCGATTTGCCGCACCAGTGTGGCGGTGATCGGGCGGACGGTCGCGGACGCCGGAAGAAACACGGTATGAACGTCCGGCGTCAGCGTCTGGTTCATGCCGGCGATCTGCATTTCGTAATCGAGATCTGTGCCGTCACGGAGGCCGCGAATGAGAATGGTCGCGCCTGAGCGCTGCGCGGCGGTGACGGTGAGATCGTTGAAGGTGACGGCCTCGAACTGGCAACCTGCGTTCTTGGCAATCGGCGTGAAAACCTCCGCCAGCATCTCCAGCCGCTCCTCGACGGAAAACAGCGGTGCCTTGCCGGGATGAATTCCAATCGCAACCACGAGACGATCGGCCAGCGCGCAGGCCTGACGCACCACGTCGAGGTGGCCGTTGGTCACGGGGTCGAACGAACCGGGATAAAGCGCGACGCGAGGCATAAATTCTCCTAGCCCGTAGCAACACCTGCCGCAAGGGCAACAGGTTGCAGCCCTGTTGCGGAATTTCTCCGCTTCAATCCCAACGGCGTCTCGCAGGTCCGCATGGTGACGACGGACAAGCTCTAAAAATCAGCCGCCGTTGCCGTTCTCGGCTTCATCCGTGATGTGTTCGACGGACACGACCTTTTCGTCGTCCGCGGTGTCGAACACGATCACACCCTGCGTCGAGCGGCCAGCCACGCGAATGCCCTCGACCGGGCAGCGGATCAACTGACCCGCGTCCGTCACCAGCATGATCTGATCGCTTTCATCCACGGGGAATGACGCGACGAGTTTTCCGTTGCGGTTGTTGACCGCCATCGCGACGATGCCTTTGCCGCCGCGTCCGGTCGTCCGGTATTCGTATGACGAGCTTCGCTTGCCGTAGCCGTTCGCGCTGATGGTGAGAACGAACTGTTCTGCCGCCGACATTTCCGCATAACGCGCCTGATTGAGTTGCACCGCCACCGATGTCTCCTCGGCATCGGTCTCGGTCGCCTCCTCCGCAGCCTCGCCCGCAACGGCACGGCGCATTTTCAGGTAAGCCGCGCGCTCATCCGACGACGCATCGAGATGATGCAGGATGGTCAGCGAAATCAGCCTGTCGCCCTTGCCGAGCGCGATGCCGCGCACGCCCATCGAGGTGCGGCCCGTGAACACGCGCACATCGTTGACCGGGAAGCGGATGCATTGTCCGCCGGCGGCGGTCAGCAGCACGTCATCGCTTTCCTTGGCGATCTGCACGTCGACGATGGATTCATCGTCGGCCAGCTTCATCGCGATGATGCCCGACCGGCGCACATCGACAAAGTCCGACAGCTTGTTGCGGCGAACGGTGCCGCCTGTGGTCGCGAAGATGATGTCGAGTTCGCCCCAGGACTTCTCATCCTCCGGCAGCGGCATGATCGTGGTGATGCGTTCGCCCTGCTCCAGCGGCAGAATGTTGATCATCGCCTTGCCGCGCGCGTTGGGCGCGGCCATCGGCAGACGCCAGACCTTTTCCTTGTAGACCTGACCGCGCGACGAGAAGAACAGCACCGGCGTGTGGGTCGACGCGATGAACAGCCGGCTGACGAAATCTTCCTCGCGCGTTGCCATGCCGGAGCGGCCCTTGCCGCCGCGCTTCTGTGCACGATAGGCCGACAGCGGCACGCGCTTGACGTAACCGGCGTGCGACACGGTAACGACCATGTCTTCGCGCTGGATCAGATCCTCGTCCTCGACCTCGCCTTCCTGATCGATGATGACGGTGCGGCGCGGCGTTGCGAATTCGGATTTCACAGCGTTCAGCTCATCCTTGATGATGCTCTGAATGCGCGCACGCGAGCGCAGGATTTCCAGATAGTCCGCAATCTCGACGGCGAGCTTGTCGAGTTCTTCCTTGATCTCGTCGCGGCCGAGCGCCGTCAGACGCTGCAAGCGCAGATCGAGGATGGCCTTGGCCTGCTCCATCGACAGCCGCGCGGTGCCCTTGCCGGTCATGCTATGGCGCGGATCGTCGATCAGAGAAATCATCGCCGCCACATCCTTCGCCGGCCACTCGCGCGACATAAGAGTGTCGCGTGCCGTGTTCGGATCGGGCGAGGTGCGGATGACCTTGATGACTTCGTCGATATTGGCGACTGCGATTGCAAGGCCGACCAAGATATGCGCGCGGTCGCGCGCCTTGTTGAGCAGGAATTTCGTGCGGCGGGAAACGACATTCTCGCGGAAGGCGATGAACACCGTCAGCAGATCCTTCAGGTTCATCACCTGCGGGCGGCCGCCGTCCAGCGCCACGATGTTGGCGCCGAAATTCGTTTGCAGCGGCGTAAATTTGTAAAGCTGGTTCAGCACGACTTCCGGCACGGCGTCGCGCTTCAGTTCGACGACGACGCGATAACCATCGCGATCCGACTCGTCGCGCAGATCGCCGATACCTTCGATCTTCTTCTCGCGCACCAGTTCGGCGATGCGCTCGACCATGCCGGCCTTGTTCACCTGATACGGAATTTCGGTGACGACGATCGCCTGACGATCCTTGCGAATTTCTTCGATCGACACCTTGCCGCGCATCACGATGGAGCCGCGGCCGAGATGATAGGCGCCGCGAATGCCCTGCCGTCCGAGAATGATGCCGCCGGTCGGGAAATCCGGGCCCGGAATAATCTTGATAAGGTCGTCGAGACCGAGCGCCGGATCGTCGATCAGCGCGATACAGGCGTCGATGCATTCGCCGAGATTGTGCGGCGGGATGTTGGTGGCCATGCCGACGGCGATGCCGCCCGCACCATTGACCAGAAGGTTCGGAAATTTCGCGGGAAGAACGCGCGGCTCTTTTTCGGAGGAGTCGTAGTTCGGCTGAAAATCGACGGTGTCTTTATCGATGTCGTCGAGCAGCGACTGCGCGATCTTGGTGAGGCGGGATTCGGTGTAGCGCATCGCGGCCGGCATATCGCCATCGACCGAACCGAAATTGCCCTGACCGTCGATCAGCGGCACGCGCATCGAGAAGTCTTGCGCCATACGCACGAGCGCGTCGTAAACCGACTGGTCGCCGTGCGGATGATATTTACCGATCACGTCGCCGACGGTGCGCGCCGACTTGCGATACGGCTTGTTCCACTCGAAGCCGTTCTCGTACATGCCGTAGAGAATGCGCCGATGCACCGGCTTCAATCCGTCGCGCGCATCGGGCAGCGCGCGCGCAACGATCACGCTCATCGCGTAATCGAGATACGAACGCTTCATCTCGTCGGTGATAGAGACGGGCCGGATGTCGGTGGAATCTGGTGCGCCGGAATCCGGTTCTTCAGTGTCGGCCAAAATGCGAATCCTGAGTGGGAAAATGCTCTTGTTATATAGGCGAAATCGGTGCGCTACGCCAACGCGGGACGCAGCCGGGGTGGCCATAAATTCTGCTTTTAAATCAGCTATTTACGGGATGGTGACGAGAGCCCGAGAATGACCAGCCCGGCCGCCGCAATTTCGCCCTTCGATTCCAAGTCGGTCAGAATTTCGCCTTATGAAAAGCTAAGCAAAATCAATGCGATTTTTTCGCCGCAAAAAGCGGTTTGCGCGGCGTTTTCAGTTGCCGAACGCAACCTGATGCATGATGCGTCCGGGCACGAACGTGAACAGGCCCGCGATCACCAGCGCGCCAACGTAAATCGAGATCATCCTGATCTTGTGCGACCTCACCTGATGACGATGCGCCGCCCATACTGCGAGCGGCAGCATCACCAGCGCAAAAATCGAGAGGTAGTGAATAGGACTCCACAGACCGAACGGCGCGGCGTGCCTGCCGTGAACCCAGAACGACGCCGTGGCCACGGTGGCCATCAGCCCGACCCAGATCCAGCCAACCGTCCGATGCGGCAGCGTTCCTTTAGGCGCCGCGAACTGAACGATGCCAAGCACGAGCGCGGCCATCGCGGCGAACGCATGCAACTGGACGATCCAGGGCGCATTGAGCAGCGGCGCGAGAGACATGCAGAATGCTCCTGTTGTCGTGCGATGGACGGCGGCAATTTACGAAACGCACGAAATGCTTTTGCGAAACGCCCGCAATGTTATTGGCTCGCGCGGCGGCATCAAAGCGGTTTTGCGAAAGTCAGAGGCACGAACAGCAATCACGCGCAGGATTGATTGCTTTTTCGGGCGCATTAAAAAAGCCCCGTCAAACGGGGCTTTTTATGATTTCCTAGAACGGAATATCGTCGTTCATGTCGTTGCTGCGGCCGCCTCCCGCCGCGACACGGCGCGGCGCCGAACGGGACGGCCCGCCCGATCCGAAATCGTCGCCCGCATCCATGCCGCCACCGCCGCCTGCGTTGCGGCTGTCGAGCATGGTCAGCGTCGAATTGAAATTCGACAACACGACTTCGGTCGAGTAGCGATCCTTGCCGTCCTTGTCCTGCCATTTGCGGGTCTGAAGCTGGCCTTCGAGATAAACCTTCGCGCCCTTCTTCAGATACTGTTCGGCGATCTTACAAAGCCCTTCGTTGAAAATGACGACGCGATGCCACTCGGTCTTCTCCTTGCGCTCGCCGGTCGCCTTGTCGCGCCAGGTCTCGGATGTCGCAACGCTCAGATTTGCAATCGGACGGCCGTCCTGAGTCCGCTTGATCTCCGGATCGGCGCCGAGATTGCCGACCAGGATCACTTTATTGACGCTTCCCGCCATCGCTGCTCTCCAAATTCACGCAAGTTTTCATGCGCCGTCACATATGCCGCGCGGACGCGGACAAAAGATCGCAAGACAGGCGCTCAGAAAAACGACCCTATCTTTTTCAATCGCCGCAAAAATTGCGCACGCCCCGTTATCCACCGGTCATCTCTCCGTCAGCCCATTAATACCTTAATATGTTCTATTTTTGTTCTCAAGGTGCCTCGATCTAAAAAGGGAACCCATTGACGCTAAATTTGTTTTCAAAAATGGGAGCCTAAACGCGTCAAAAACATGACGAAATCGTGATCGAAAAAGTTAAAAAATTCGAAAGATATCCTTGGCTTAACCGGATTCACTTGGCGACTGACTGTTGCAGTTCGGAGACGGTTTTTTGCTTCGAGCCAAGTATATTCCCGCCACGGAATCGCTAATCCCAGTTCGTTCGCGTGCTGGAAAAACCGCTTCAGAAAACCGGAGCGGACTGAAAACTGGAGAAGAAGATATGAAGAAGTTTTTGCTCGCCACCGCGGCACTGGTTGCCTTCGGTTCGGCTTCGGCGGTCGCTGCTGACCTCCCTGCCCGTACCTATACCAAGGCACCGGCCTACGTCGCGCCTGTCTATAACTGGACCGGCTTCTACGTCGGCGCTCACATCGGTGCTGCGTTCAACAGCAACAACAACGTTGTGACCACCATTCCGGGCCTGGTCACCAACAATCGCGATGCTTCGTTCCTCGGCGGCGGTCAGGTCGGCGCTGACTACCAGTTCTCGCCGAACTGGCTGATCGGTGTCGAAGGTCAGATCAGCGGCCTTGCAAACAACAACCGCTCGTTCACCAACGGCGTCAACACCCTCACCGACAAGTCCGACTGGCTCGCTTCGGTCACTGGCCGCCTCGGCTATGTCTGGGGTCCGGGCTTGATCTACGCCAAGGGCGGTGTCGGCTTCCGTGACACCAACGGCGTCAGTGTCACTGCCGGCTTCGCACCTGCTCTCGTGAGCCGTCAGGACTCCGGCTACACCGTCGGCGGCGGCTTGGAGTACATGTTTGCTCCGGCCTGGTCGGCGAAGGTTGAGTACCAGTACTTCAACTTCGGCAACACCGGCGTGATTACGCCTGCTGGCAACCTCAGCTACCGCGACGACTTCCACACCGTGAAGCTCGGCGTGAACTATCACTTCAACTGGGGTGGCCCGGTCGTCGCGAAGTACTAAGCGCCATTCGGCCTGAACTTCTCAGGGATAACGGAGGGGCCGGCTCAGTGAGCCGGCCCTTTTGTTTTGGCGCAGCCGATGGCTTCGCAGCTATTCAGTTGATGTTTTCAGCTCGGGGCTGGAAATTGCCCGCCGTTCTTCCTATGTTCCGATCACTGCCTTGCAAGAAACTGGTGTTGGGTTCGGGCGTTTCCGGAGACCACGCCGCTATTGCGCGCACGCGCCCGGAACACCAACATGGATGAAGTGATCAAGGCAAACCGCAAATCGAGCCTCCGGACAATTTCGGTTCGCGGTGCGCGTGAGCATAATCTCAAGAACGTCGACCTCGAAATTCCGCGCGACAAGCTCGTCGTTTTCACCGGCCTCTCCGGTTCGGGCAAATCGTCGCTCGCGTTCGACACGATTTACGCGGAGGGCCAGCGCCGCTACGTTGAATCGCTCTCGGCTTACGCGCGCCAGTTTCTCGAGATGATGCAAAAGCCGGACGTCGATCAGATCGACGGCCTGTCGCCTGCAATTTCCATCGAACAGAAGACAACATCGAAGAACCCGCGCTCGACGGTCGGCACGGTTACTGAAATCTACGACTACATGCGACTGTTGTGGGCGCGCGTCGGCGTTCCTTATTCTCCGGCGACAGGATTGCCGATCGAAAGCCAAACCGTCTCCCAGATGGTCGATCGCGTTCTCACGCTGCCGGAAGGTACGCGCCTCTATTTGCTGGCGCCGGTCGTGCGGGGGCGCAAAGGTGAGTACAAAAAGGAATTGGCCGAATACCTGAAAAAGGGATTCCAGCGCGTCAAGATCGACGGCGCGTTCCACGAACTTGCCGATGCACCATCCCTCGACAAGAAGTTTCCTCACGACATCGATGTCGTCGTCGATCGCATCGTCGTGCGTCCCGACATGGCGCAGCGTCTGGCGGAATCCTTCGAGACCGCACTCAAGCTCGCTGAAGGCCTCGCGATCGTCGAATACGCCGATGCCCCCGCAGGTGAGCTCGCAGCGGACAAAAAGTCCGACAAGAAGACTGCCAAAATTCACGACAAAAGCGGCCCGGAGCGAATTCTCTTTTCGGAAAAGTTCGCCTGCCCCGCTTCAGGTTTCACAATTCCGGAAATCGAGCCGCGACTATTCTCATTCAACAATCCCTATGGCGCCTGTCCAGAATGCGGCGGCCTCGGCGTCGAGGAGCACATCGACCCCGATCTCGTCGTTCCCGACAAGGATCTGACACTCCGTAAGGGCGCGATTGCGCCCTGGGCCAAATCATCGTCGCCTTACTACTTGCAGACGCTTCAGGCGCTCGCGAAGTTCTACAAGTTCACGCTCGACACAAAATGGAAGGACCTGCCAAAAAAAACCCAGACCGCCATTCTCGATGGCTCAGGCGAAGATGAAATCAAATTTTCCTATGAAGACGGCGTTCGCTCCTATGATACCAAAAAACCGTTCGAGGGCGTCGTCACCAATCTGGTGCGCCGCTACAACGAAACAGAAAGCGAATGGGCGCGAGAGGAACTGGCGAAGTATTTCCACGACGTGCCATGCGAAGCGTGTCACGGCTATCGGCTGAAGCCCGAAGCGTTATGCGTCAAGATCGGCGGCAAGCATATCGGCGAAATCTCGGAACTGTCGGTGCTGCGCGCGCTCGAGTGGTTCGATACCGTTCCGAAATCCCTCAACAAGCAGCAGAATGAAATCGCGGCGCGCATCCTGAAGGAAATTCGCGAGCGGCTGACATTCCTGCTCGATGTCGGACTCAACTATCTGACGCTGTCACGCTCTGCCGGCACTTTGTCCGGCGGCGAGAGCCAGCGCATTCGTCTTGCGTCACAGATCGGCTCAGGTTTGACGGGCGTCCTGTATGTCCTGGATGAACCATCCATCGGCCTGCATCAGCGCGACAACGCGCGGCTGCTCGATACGTTGCGAAGGCTGCGCGACCTCGGCAATACGGTCATCGTCGTCGAGCATGACGAGGACGCGATCGAGGCTGCGGATCACGTCGTTGACGTCGGACCCGGTGCCGGAATCAATGGCGGCAACATCGTCGCGCACGGCACGCCGCAACAGGTGATGGACAATCCCAAGTCATTGACGGGGAAATATCTCACCGGCGAAATGTTCGTGCCGATCCCTGAGCGGCGACCTCCGAACCATCGCCGCACCATCAAGGTCGTCAATGCGCGCGGCAACAATCTCAAAAATGTCTCGGCCGAGATCCCGCTCGGACTCTTCACCTGCGTGACCGGCGTATCCGGCGGCGGCAAGTCCACGCTCCTGATCGACACGCTCTACAAGTCGATCGCACGCAAGCTCAACGGCGCAAGCGAAGGCCCGGCGCCGCACGATCGTATCGAAGGTCTCGAACATATCGACAAGATCATCGATATCGACCAGTCGCCGATCGGACGAACGCCGCGCTCCAATCCCGCAACCTATACCGGTGCTTTCACGCCAATCCGCGAATGGTTTGCGGGCCTTCCCGAAGCAAAAGCACGCGGTTACGAACCCGGCCGGTTCTCGTTCAACGTCAAAGGCGGACGGTGCGAAGCATGTCAGGGTGACGGCCTCATCAAGATCGAGATGCATTTTTTGCCTGACGTGTACGTGACTTGCGATACCTGCAAGGGCAAACGCTACAATCGCGAAACGCTCGAAGTTCTGTTCAAGGGTAAATCGATCGCAGACGTGCTCGACATGACCGTCGATGAGGCTGCGGAATTCTTCAAGGCCGTGCCGCGCGTGCGCGAAACGTTCAATACGCTACAGCGCGTCGGCCTCGGTTATATCCATGTCGGCCAGCAAGCGACAACGCTCTCAGGCGGTGAAGCGCAGCGCGTCAAGCTCGCCAAGGAACTCAGCAAGCGCGCGACCGGCCGCACGCTGTATATTCTCGATGAGCCGACGACCGGTCTCCACTTCCACGACGTCGCAAAGCTGCTCGAAGTGCTTCACGAGCTTGTCGCGCAGGGCAATAGTGTTGTCGTGATCGAACACAATCTTGAAGTCATCAAGACCGCCGACTGGGTTATCGATCTGGGGCCTGAAGGTGGCGACGGCGGCGGCGAAATCGTCGCATGGGGGCCGCCCGAAGACATCGTCAAAGCGCCGCGCAGTCACACCGGCAAGTTTCTCGGTCCTGTGTTGAAGAAAGGCCGCGCCAGCAAGAAACGCAAGGCTGACGAAGCCGCTGAATAATCGATGAAAGAGACAGCTGAAATGACCGATGTGAATACAGTTCGCGACAACGCGGCATTGAACCGCTTTGAACTCGAAGTCGATGGATCGGTGGCTTTCGCAAATTATCGGCGCAAACCGGGCGTGGTCGTTATCACGCACACCGAAACGCCTGCTGCTCTTCGAGGCCGGGGCATCGCGTCGCAACTGGTAAAAGGCGCGCTCCACCAAATTCGCGCAGAGGGATCGAAAGTCGTCGCCGGCTGCGGATTTGTTGTCGACTATCTTGCCAGCCACCCGGAATTTTCAGATATCCAGGCATGAAAAAGCCCGCCGTTCGGCGGGCTTTCTTTTTGGGGTTGCGCTTCGATCAGACGATCTTGATCGACATGTCCGGCAAACCTTCCAGCTTGCACAACAGCACGTCGCCCTTCACCACCGGACCCACATTCTCCGGTGTGCCCGAGTAGATGATGTCGCCGGCCTTCAATTCAAAGGCTTCGGACAGCTTTGAAATCTGCTCCGCGACCGACCAGATCATGTTCTTGAGATCGGAGTTCTGCTTTACGGCACCGTTCACGGCGAGCGAGATTGCGCCTTTCGTGAAGTGACCTGTCTTACTGACAGGTTGGATCGGCCCGAGGACCGCCGAATGGTCGAAGCTCTTGCCGATTTCCCATGGCTTCTTCTCGGCGCTCATGCCGTTTTGCAGATCGCGCCGTGTCATGTCGAGACCGACCGTGTAGCCGTAAACGCAGTCGAGCGCCTTGTCGGCGGAGATGTTGGTGCCACCGGATTTCAGCGCAGCCACCAGCTCGACTTCGTGATGGTAATTCTTCGTCAGTGAAGGATACTGGTGATCGGCGACAGTGCCGGCTGCAACCACCTGAATAGCGTCCGTCGGCTTCTGGAAAAAGAACGGCGGCTCGCGTGTCGGGTCCGATCCGCGCTCGATCGCGTGAGCTGCGTAGTTGCGGCCGATGCAGTAGATACGCCGCACCGGGAAAACGTCTTTCGAGCCTGCGATCGGAATCGTCGTCTGCCCGACCGGGAAGATTGCCTTCGGACCGGCCTGCGCTTCAGCCGCGTCGTTGAGCGCAGCAACTCCAGCAAGTGCTGCTGCACCCGTAGCGAGAACGGTTCTGCGATTGATGGTTTCCATGTTCGTCTTCTCCCGGCGCTGTTCGCGCTTGTCGATTATTGTTCTTGTCCGGCCGAATAACCGCTCATGATCGCAAGCGGTCAGCTTCATACGGCTCTGGTATTTTGTATTACGGCGACGCGAGTTTGAAAAGCATCTGCGCGCTTCGTGTGCAGCGCAACGAAAAAGGCCCGCCGTCTGGCGGGCCTTTCGACTTAAGAGGATCGGCGACTCAGTGCTTCGCGATGTCAGGCGGCAGCTTGCCGCCGTTTGCAGCCAGCTTGGACATCACCTGCTGGTGCAGCCAGATGTTCATCTTTGCGGAGTCGTTCATGTCGGCCGTGTAGCCGAGCTCTTTGGCAAGCTCCTTGCGCGCGGTCTGGCTCGAGTCGATATCCAGCGCCTTCATCAAATCCACAATGGAGTGACGCCAGTCGAGCTTCTCGCCCTTCGCTGCAACGGCCTTATCGAGGATCGGCGCTACGTCAACGGTCGGCAAGCCCGACGAACCCGCCCCGCCCGCAGGCGTTGCTGCATCGGCTTTGGTACCGAAAATCGCGCTCATAATTTTTCCAAAGATGCTCATTCTAAATACTCCTGATAACCAGTCGATCGATTGGGGATCCGGTTGACATGTCTCCGGCCGGTGACAACACCGAGCCGGTCGTGGGGTTACTCTAGACGTGACACATAGCCTTGCCAATGCGGGATTGTCGGGGAAACTCCCGCACGTCGCCGCAGCTTGGATATTTTGCCATTTGTGTCAGAATTAAGCGTGCTAGATTTTCTGTGACCTTTCAGTTTACCGGTTCTGCGGTCCATTGAGACCGCGACAAAACGAGGCGGCCAAAATGGTTATTAAAAGCATCGGATCGCAGTTCCGTCGCTCGCAGCCGACGGACACATTTACAATCAACAAAATTCAGCTCTCCGATCTTGGCGATGCGCTTCGCATGGGTTGGGAAGATTTCAAGGCAGTGCCGTCTCACGCTGTCATGCTCGCGATCATCTACCCGGTGCTCGGCCTCATCCTCGCGCGAACCGTTCATGGTCTTGCAGTTATTCCGCTGCTGTTCCCGCTCGCCGCAGGTTTCGCGCTTTTGGGTCCATTCGCCGCTCTCGGCCTCTACGAACTCAGCAGGCTCCGCGAAGATGGCGAAGAGCCGAGCGCATCCGATGCATTACGCGTTTTGAAATCGCCGGCGATCGGGTCAATTCTGGCACTGGGTGTTGTGCTGCTGATCCTGTTCCTGGTCTGGATCGCGACGGCGCAATCGATCTATCGCGCGACGTTCGGTTATACGCCTGCGGCGGACATTCCGGGCTTTTTTCATCAAGTCCTGACAACCGAACTCGGTCATAAACTCATATTGGTCGGCTGCGGTGTCGGATTCCTGTTCGCGGCCGTTTCGCTTTGCATCAGTGTGGTGTCATTCCCGCTGCTGCTGGACCGTGACGCCAATGTCGCCGACTCAGTCCTCGCTTCCGTCCGCGCTGTCGCCGAAAATCCGGTGACAATGGCGGCATGGGGATTGATCGTCACCGCGTTGCTTGTGGTGGGCACTCTGCCGTTCTTTCTCGGGCTCACCGTCGTTATTCCAGTGCTTGGACACGCAACTTGGCATCTCTACCGCAAACTTATTTCCTGATCCCCGTCTAGACGTGGCGCCCTTCCCACGCGTGTCAAATCTGCTATGACCCGCATCGATGTTCGACGTCATCGTTTTTGCGGGCGGAGGAAACCGCTGCTACTGGCAGGGAGGCTTCTTTGAAGCCGTAGCCGAGCGCATCGGTCTGAAACCAAAACTTGTCGTCGGTGCGAGCGCCGGCGCGTTTGCGGCCACTTATTCGTTGCTTCAATTAGGCCCGGCCACGCGCGCGCGCGTGATTGCTGCCTGCAATCCTGAACTTAAGAATTTCGATTTCGGAGCATGGCGCGCCGGTAAGCCTCTGTGCCCTGTGGGGCCGATGTATACAGAGCTTCTAGCGCACACCGTCGATGACGCTGCGCTGGCGCGGATCAATACAGCGACCGACCTGCAAATCGCGGTTGCGCGTTTGCCGAAGTGGCTACGTTCTCCAATTGCTGGCGCCGTCATCGGTATCGGCGCCTACCAGATCGAAAAGCAGATATTTCATCCCGTCCATCCGAAGTTTGGACGCGCGCTGGGTTTTCGGCCGGAGTTCATTTCCTCGCGCGCCGTAAGCGATGCGGCACAATTTCGCGATGCGTTGCTGGCGAGCAGTGGCGTGCCGCCCTTCATGCCCGTCACCCTGGTCGATGACGTTCCGGCCTTCGACGGCGGCCTGGTCGATAACGTCCCGGTCGAGCCAGCCGAGGCAATTGAACGCGCGGGCGGGCGGACACTGGTCCTCCTGACTCGTGTCTATGATGGGATACCGTCCGTCAAATGCCGGACCTATGTTCAGCCCTCCCAGAAGATATCGGTCAGCCAATTCGACATCACCAATCCGGGTGGCATCCAAGCCGCGTTCGAACTCGGTTTGCGCGACGGGCAAGCCTTCGCTACGTCCGGACTTCTATAAACTGCCTCAGAATAAATGAACTTTAATTCATTTTTATTATGCGATTTCGTCATACAATTTTCGTATTTGATCTGGATTTTATACGTTTAAGGCCATTATCGAAAAGCTGAGAGTTGGACAGCGACTCTCTATATATATTTGATATATAGCGCATAATTGCAGATAGCCTTTCGGAATCGCGCCGAGTCTGTAAGTTGAAGATTTAATCATTTCTTATATATGACATGCACAATTTGGCTAGCTGCACCGCAACATTCACACTGCATTTATGAGAATTCGTCGCCTATATTGGTTTCGACGATTCAGCTGCTCCAAGGGTTGAATCGGAACTGCTAAGGAGACGAATATGCTGCTTTCATTTATCCGCGCGATCCAGGCGTTCCGTGACTATCAGCGCAATGTTGCCGAGCTGTCGCAGTTGAGCGACCGCGAGCTGGCCGACATCGGGCTCGATCGTTCGGACATCCAGCGCGTTGCGGCTGGCGCCTATAACGGCTAATCGCCGTCCGACATAAGTGTACGATTGCGCCCGCAGACAGCGGGCGTTGTCGTTTCTGGAGTCAGGAAATCCCATCGGAGCAGCGAGTAAGCCATACAGGTCGGCGCGTCGCCGCGCCTAAGCGTGGAACATCTACGAACTCACAAGCCGCGTTGCACAGCCCCCGCTCTGGCTCTAACTGTGAGCCATGACCGACGCCGCCTCAAAATCGAAAACGCCGCACAGCTCCTCCGAACCGATCCATATCATCGGTGGCGGGCTCGCCGGATCCGAAGCGGCCTGGCAGATCGCCAACGCCGGCACCGATGTCGTGCTGCACGAGATGCGGCCTCTTCGCACGACCGACGCGCACAAGACCGACAGCCTCGCCGAACTCGTGTGCTCCAATTCCTTCCGCTCGGATGATGCCGCCAACAATGCCGTCGGTCTCCTTCACGCCGAACTGCGCAAGCTGAACTCGCTCATCATGCGCTCAGCCGACGCCCATCAGGTGCCGGCCGGTGGCGCGCTCGCGGTCGACCGCGACGGCTTCTCTCAAGCGGTCGATGCCGCGCTCACAGCCCACCCGCGCATCCAGATAGCCCGCGAAGAAATCGCGGACCTTCCGCCCGCCGAGTGGCACAACGTCATCGTCGCGACCGGGCCGCTGACCTCGCCCGCACTCGCAGACGCCATCCGCAAACTCTCCGGCGAGGACTCGCTCGCCTTCTTCGATGCGATTGCGCCGATCGTCCACAAGGAGTCCATCGACATGGACACCGCGTGGTTTCAGTCGCGTTACGACAAGGCCGGCCCCGGCGGCACCGGCGCCGACTACATCAATTGCCCGATGAATCGCGAGCAGTATGAGGCCTTCGTCGACGCGCTGCTCGCGGGCGAAAAAACCGATTTCAAGGACTGGGAAACCATCACGCCCTATTTCGACGGCTGCCTGCCGATTGAAGTGATGGCCGAGCGCGGCCGCGAAACGCTGCGTCACGGCCCGATGAAGCCGGTCGGCCTCACCAATCCGCGCGACCCGGCCGTGAAGCCCTACGCCATCGTGCAGCTGCGTCAGGACAACAAGCTCGGCACGCTCTACAACATCGTCGGCTTTCAGACCAAACTGAAATACGGCCCGCAGACGAGTGTGCTGCGGATGATCCCCGGATTGCAGAACGCGGAGTTCGCGCGGCTTGGCGGGCTTCATCGCAACACGTTTCTGAATTCGCCGAAGCTGCTCAACGAGACGCTGCAATTGCGCAGCGACCCGCGTTTGCGTTTCGCGGGACAGATGACCGGCTGCGAAGGCTATGTCGAATCTGCCGGCATCGGCCTGCTCGCCGGATTGTTCGCGGCATCCGACGCGAGCAAGACAGCACTCGCGCCGCCGCCCGCAACGACCGCGCTCGGCGCGCTGCTCAATCATATCACCGGCGGACATATCGAGACGCTCGACGCAGGCCCGCGCTCGTTCCAGCCGATGAACATCAACTTCGGACTGTTTCCGCCGCTCGCGAACGCGCCGACAAAAAAGCCGGACGGCTCGCGCCTGCGCGGCAAGGACAAGACGATTGCGAAGAAACAGGCGATGAGCGCACGTGCCCTGAGCGATCTCGACCGCTGGATCGCCGATCATTTACAAACTGCGCGGGCGGCGTAGCGTGGCGTAAAAGTTCGTGTCATCCCGGCGACGGCCGGGATCCATAACCACCGAATTCGCAGCCGAAAAAATCTTTCAACGATCCGTCTAAAAATGCGCTGGCAGGGAGTATGGGTCCCGGCCTTCGCCGGGACGACGTTTGGAGTGAATTGACGAGCATCGACAACAATGTACGCGGTTGTCAGGTCTGCAATGGCGAAACGGTGACGGACCTGGAATCGAACGGCGAAAACGTGACTGAACGGCGTCACGCAACTGAGGCGCGATTCAGTTTGCTTCGCTCGCACGAGTTAACTTGACTCGCTCTTGTTGAATCCAACACCGCTTCTTGCCGAGCGGGCACTTCCAGGTTCATCGGCACGAATTCATTGCGGCGGAGGTCCGCTCGAAACTGTGCACGATTGAGATGTGATTTTGGCGCCAATTTCGCGGTCGGTCGTCGCGATCCGCACGATGCATCCGTCGCCCTGAACGGTGATTGTGGTGATAAGTTTGGCTCCCTCGCCGCTCGTTGCGATCAGCTGATTTCCACGCACATGCCATGTCGTTTGAGTTTGGGCGTTAGCCAGTTGTCCGCTGCGGCTCACGGCACCGGTGGCGCCTCCCGACTGGTTGTAATCGAAAACCTGCCCCTTGCTGCTGATATAGATCGTTCCCGACACAGGCGGACCTGACGCGCTTTGCTTCGCAATTTTTGCGTAGAATTCGTAAGTATAGGTGAACTTCAAAGTCTTGCCGAGAACGCCTTGGGCGCTGGCGGCCGTGGAAAGCGCGGTGAGCAGAACGAAATTTAGGACAATTGCTTTTTTCACTGATTTTCAAATCCCGGTTTGAATGCTGCGGCTCGGCTTCATGTTGTCGGAATTGCACAATGCTTGGCAAGATCAATCCTGATTGAATGGATTCGAACGCCCCGCCCGCGGCGACTGCGCTCGGCGCGCTGCTCAATCACATTACAGGTGGGCATATCGAGACGCTCGAAGCAGGCCCGCGCTCGTTCCAGCCGATGAACATCAACTTCGGATTGTTTGCTACCCGGCAAATGCATTTCCGTCTTTCATTGAACACGACGTGGAGCCAACGGCTGCCGACTGGTACTCGAGCTGTTCGCCTTGCATTCCAGTCCCCTTCGCGACACCGTTTTCTCTTACGATGGAAATTTTCGCACTACAGCTTGCGAACGACGGATCGAACGTCACAACGATGTGCCAAAGCAGACCTTCGGTGCCCATGAAATTCGTCATGGTGTTGCCGTCGAAACTAAAGCGACCGGATTGTTTTTCCGGTCCGGCGTCGCGAGCGCGAGCATTTTTGCCACTGCTGGATTTTGTTCGTATGAACGGGCGACCGGCATTGCTGATATAAATCTGCCGCTCCACATTGCTTTGGCCGGATCCGGTCACGCCGTCGTAAGTCCGCCGCCATGTAAAGGTCTGCCCCCAGTAAAGCACGATTGTCTTGTTGTGAAGCTGAACAGGCGCGCCGCCCGCTTTGACAGGGCCGCAAATAGAAAAAACGAAAAACGCCGCTAGCGAGAGACGAATGACATTCACAGGACTCTCCCGATTCATTTCGCTATGAGCAAAACAGCGTTCGACGATCCGGTCAACAGACAGGCTTCATGCGTTGTCCGCCGGACAAAGGCGGTCGCAAAAAATTGACCGGTTCGCGTGCCGGCTTCTTCTTGACGCGCGTTCACGTATTAAACGGCTTCGCGCCTGCCGCACGCCACAGCGTCCACAAAATTCGCAAGCGCGATTGCATTGGTTGCGCGAAGGGGTCGGCGCGTTCAAGGCGATCCAGATTTTTCTTCACCATCGCCAGCGGCAGGAACGCGACACGCGCCTGTTTCGGCACTTCAATTAGCATCGCCATCGCCTGATCGAGCTGCCGCCTCGCTTCACCGCGCAGATGCGCGAGCGTCGTCTTCAATGCTTCGCTCGGCTGCCGCAGAAAAATTTCCCCGGCATTGAGGCCGTGCATCGCCATCAGATCGCCGGGCAGATAAAGCTGCCGCCGCGCCGAATGGCGCGGCAGTGACAGCATGATCTGAACGAGACCTTCCGCGATGCCTGCGTGCTCTGCGAGGCGCGAGATGTCGGCCGTATCAACGCCAACAATCTTTGCGCGAAGTTCGTACATCGCGCCCGCCGTATCGCGGCAATGCGCCTCCAGCGCCGCCATGTCCGGCATCGGATCGTCATAGACATCGAACACATGAGCGTCGATCAGGCGCACGAGTTTCTCGACCGGCAGATCGTGGGCGGCAATCGCATGCAGCAGTTCGGCGGCAACCGGATTGGCCTGCGCGTCCTCTTTGCCTGCGCCCTCGCCGGTCAGAAGATCGCGCCACCATTGCAGCCGGATTTCTCCGGGCAGCGGCTGCGAAACATGATCTCGGATCTGCGAGACCTCCGCATTGAAGGCTGTCAGCGCCAGCCACGCCCGCCGCGCGGACTGCGGCGCAAACACGCTCGATGCATAGCCGGTGAAATCGCGGTTGCGCGCCTCGTTCGCGCAATAGATCTGCGCACTGTCGTCGGCGCCGCTCATGGCACCGCAATCAAGGCAGCCGCGACCTTGCGGCGCTCGCCGATCATAATGTTGTAGGTGCGGACGGCTGCGCCCGTCTGCATCGCGTCGATGCCGATCATGGCTTTGCGAAACGTCTCGCGGAAATCAGCCGGCGGCAGCCAGACTTCGGTGCCGGTGCCGATCAGCAGGCTGTCGATTTCGGACGCGTTCTCGATAACTTTCGCCAGCGAATGCCGGTCGATCTCGCTCGGATCGGAGACCGACCACGCCCAGATCGCATTCGGCAGGCAGAGTAACGAGCCGCGATGCGACATCTCGTCGAAACGGAAACCGCCGTTGCCGTAGGCTTCGATCGGGGCGGATCGCGGAAGGTGGAGAAGCTTCGGTTTGTTTGGGTATTCAGCCATTAGTCGCGTGTCGTCCCGGCGAAAGCCGGGACCCATAACCCCAACATTCAAAGTTATAGCGCAGAAAATCGACCCGCATCGCCCATCACGTCCAATAATCTCTTACAGGGAGTATGGGTCCCGGCTTTCGCCGGGACGACGCATGATAGTATTTAACCGTCGCAATGACGACTACGGCTTCGCCGGCTTGTCGTCGTCGGCGCTGCCGCGATTGAGACCGACGCCGAGATAGATCAACAGCGGCGCTGCGATGAAGATCGACGTGTAGGTGCCGACCAGCACGACGCCGAACATCATGGTGGCGGTGAAACTGTGGATCGCCTTGCCGCCGAACAAGAGCAGCGCGAGCAAGGCCAGCGTCACCGTGACGTGGGTGATGATCGAGCGCGACAGCGTCGAGTTGATCGAATGGTTCAGCAGATCCGTCATCGGCATTTTCTTGTAACGCCGCAGCATTTCGCGGATGCGGTCATAAATGACCACTGTGTCGTTCAGCGAGTAACCGAGAATCGTGAGCAGTGCGGCAATTGACGTGAGATCGAAATCGATCTGCGTCACCGACATGAAGCCGAGCGTCAGCACGATGTCGTGGACGTTGGCGATCATCGCGCCGAGCGCGAACTGCCACTCGAACCGGAACCACAGGTAAATGAGAATGCCGACGATCGCGAGCATCAGGCCGAGCGTGCCGTAAGCGAGCAGTTCGGATGAGACGCGCGGGCCGACAACTTCGACGCGGCGATAGTCGACGGTGTCGCCGAGCGCGCCGCGCACCTTCTGCACGGCGGCTTGTTGAGCTGCGTCGCCGCCGGGCTGTTCGGCCAGACGGATGAGAACATCCGAAGGTCCGCCGAACTGCTGCAACTGCACGTCGCCGAGGCCGAGGCCGCCGATCTGCGCGCGCAGCGTGGCGATGTCGGCCGGACCGGACTTGGTCTGGATTTCAAGCAGCGTGCCGCCCTTGAAGTCGATGCCGAAATTCAACCCGTGATAAAAGTAGAGAACGATGGCGAGGATCGACAGCGCCGCCGAGATCGGAAACGAAATCCGGCGGAAGCGCATGAAGTCGAATTTGGTGTCGTCCGGCACGATGCGCAGCGCCGGGATCACGCCGTAGATGCTGAGCACAGTCAGCACGACGATGAAGATGGCGAGGCCGATGATGATGGTGTGAGTCATTTAATTCCTCACATCGGCACGGTTTTGGGCCGCTTCCACGCCACCCATGTCGCCACGATCAGGCGCGTGACGGTGAAGGCGGTGAACACGGTGGTGACGATGCCGATGCCGAGCGTGACGGCGAAGCCGCGCACGGGGCCGGTGCCGATATAGAACAGCACCACGGCGGCGATGAAGGTCGTGATGTTGGAGTCCAGAATGGTCGCGAGTGCGCGCTGGAAGCCTGCGTCGATGGCGGAGATGGCGTTGCGCCCTCCCCGGACTTCTTCGCGGATGCGCTCATAGATCAGCACGTTGGAGTCGACCGCGATGCCGACAGTGAGCACGATGCCGGCGATGCCGGGCAGCGTCAGCGTGGCATTGAGCAGCGACAGGACGCCAAAGATCATCGCGACGTTGATGGCAACCGCGACGTTGGCGAAAAAGCCGAACAGCCGGTACGTCAGCAGCATGAAGACGACGACGAGCACCGAGCCGACATAGGATGCGAGTTCGCCGGCCGCGATGGAATCCTGCCCCAAGCCCGGACCGACGGTGCGCTCCTCGATGATGGTCAGCGGCGCAGGCAACGCACCCGCGCGCAGCAGGATCGCAAGGTCGTTGGCGCTCTGCACTGTGAAATTGCCGGAAATCTGTCCCGAGCCTGCGGTGATCGGTTCGCGGATGACGGGCGCGGAAATCACTTCATTGTCGAGCACGATGGCGAACGGCTGGCCGACATTTTCAAGCGTCGCCTGCGCAAACTTGCGCGCGCCGGAGGTGTTGAAACGGAAAGAGACGATCGGCTCGCTGGTGCGCTGGTCGAAACCCGGCTGCGCGTCGGTGAGATCGCCGCCCGAAACCAGCACCTGCTTCTTCACCACATAAGGCTGCTTGCCGGCTTCCTGGCTTTTCAGCAATTCGGAATCCGGCGGCACCCGGCCCTGCGCGGCCTGATCCGGCGACACGGTGGTGTCCACCATGCGGAAGTCCATCTTCGCGGTCTTGCCGAGCAGTTCTTTCAGCCGCGTCGGGTCCTGCAATCCCGGTACCTGCACGAGTATGCGATCTGCACCCTGACGCTGGATCAGAGGCTCGACAGTGCCGAGTTCGTTGACGCGCTTTTCGATGATCTGGATCGACTGCTCGACCGCCTGACGCACGCGCTCGACAATGGCGGGCGGCGGCACGGTGAGACGGATCAGCCCGCCGCCGGCGTCGCTGACATTGACCGAACGCTCGCCGCGCGTGCCGGCAAGACCCGTCAGCGGCTGCGACAGTTCTTTCAGCTTGGCGAGCGCATTGTCCTGATCGGTCGCGTTGGTGATGCGGACTTCGACGCCCTCGCCTTTCGTGGCCAGACCCGTGTAGGGAATCTTGTTGTCGCGCAAGACGCGGCGCACGTCGTCGCGCACCTGATCGAGCTTGTCCTTCTTGACGGAGTTGGAATCGACTTCGAGCAGAATGTGCGAACCGCCCTGCAAGTCGAGGCCGAGCACGACATGGCGCTGCGCCCATTTCGGCCAGGTCTTGACCTGCGCCTCGGGGAAGAAATTCGGCACCGCGCACAGGCACACGATCAGCGCGGTCAAAATCACCGCCAGCGCCTTCCATCGCGTGAAGTAAAGCATCGAGATATTCCGTCAGATTCGCAGGCGCAGTTCGGAAGAAAATGTCATTGCGAGCAAAGCGAAGCAATCCATCTTCGGAAGATCAAGAACTGGATTGCTTCGTCGCAAGTGCTCCTCGCAATGACGGAATGGAACAGTTGCGCGCATGATTAAAACCGGATGGACAACGCTCAGTTCGCGGAATCGTCCTTGGCAGGCTCGCCCTTGGTGCGAACGCCGGACACCATCGAGCGCATCTGGCGGATCTTCACGCCGTCGGCAATTTCCATTTCGATCTGGTCGTCATCGACCACCTTCGTCACCTTGCCGACGAGGCCGCCGGAGGTCACGACCGTGTCGCCGCGGCGGATGTTCTTCACCAGTTCCTGATGGTCCTTCAGCTTCTTCTGCTGCGGCTTCAGAATCAGGAAATACATGATGACGAAAATCAGCGCGAACGGCAGCAGCGACATCAGCATGCTGTTGGTGTCGTTGGCGGCCGCAGCCTGAGCGAAAGCGGGGGTAATCAGCATTCTGGGGGGTCCTTCGGAAGGGCCGCGCGGGCGTCAAAACCCGGCTTTGTCGGGCCGTTTGGGGCGAAATTTGCGCGGACTATAGCGGCGGTTACTCTAAAAGCAACGCTGGCTCCGGGGGCCATTTGGGCGGCTTGCGGCAGCCCATACCGCTCGCTTAGGGTGCGCCCGCAAAGGGTGCCAGATGTCCAAGAAACCTGCCAAAAACGGCTCCAAAGCCGCTGCGAAAGCGGCCTCCAAAGGCGCGGCAAAACGTCCTGTGAACGGGGCGCTGGACGAGCGCACCATCCGTGCGCTGGAGAGCATCGCGGCAAGCCTCAAGGCCTCCTCGCATCCACCGCAGAATCCGGAATCGCTGAAGAGCGCCGATGCCTTCGTGTGGCATCCGGACGGCCGGCTGATCCCGGTCCCCAAGGTCAGCCGTGTCGATCTCGGCCTCCTCAAAGGCATCGACCGGATGCGCGATATTCTGATCGAGAACACCGAACGCTTCGCCAAGGGCCTGCCCGCCAACAACGCGCTGCTCTGGGGCGCGCGCGGCATGGGCAAGTCGTCGCTGGTGAAAGCCGCTCATGCGAGCGTCAACAAGAACGGCAAGCTTAAGCTGATCGAAATTCACCGCGAGGACATCGAGACGCTGCCGCTCCTGATGACTCTTCTGCGCGACAGCGAATTCCGCTTCATCGTGTTCTGCGACGATCTTTCGTTCGACGGCAACGACGCGTCCTACAAATCGCTCAAGGCCGTGCTCGAAGGCGGCATCGAAGGCCGGCCCGACAATGTGATTCTCTACGCGACGTCCAACCGACGCCATCTGCTCTCGCGCGACATGATCGAGAACGAACGCTCGACCGCGATCAATCCCGGTGAAGCAGTGGAAGAAAAAGTCTCGCTGTCGGATCGCTTCGGCCTGTGGCTCGGCTTCCACAAATGCAGCCAGGACGAATATCTCGACATGGTGCGCGGCTATTGCCGCCATTTCGGCGTGAAGATTTCAGATGCCGAATTGGAGCGCGAGGCGCTCGAATGGTCCACCACGCGCGGCTCGCGTTCGGGCCGCGTCGCGTGGCAGTTCACGCAGGAGCTTGCGGGGCGGCTCGGTGTGAGGATGGGTAGCAAATAGACTGTCGCTAAAAGTCCCATTTGTCAGGCAGAACCGCCGGAACCCGAGGCGGATGCGCATCCGAATATCTGGCGCCGCGAAGTGCCAGTTCTCGATCGAGCCGCTTCTGCTTGGACTTCGCAATCGATCGCTTGAGAGCAAACCACATCTTGCGGACTGCAATTGCTAATCCATCGCGATAGCCGACGAGATGGACCTCCCGACGGGTCAACCAGTAGGCGCGATGAGCCTGCGATCTTCCAAAATGAAATCCATGACGCATGGCGGTCCTCCGTGCGGGACCGATATGCGCTTCGCCGCATAAGTTTTCTGTACGAAAGACGCTGCTACCGGATAAGCGCCGCATAAAGGCCGCCCTGGTGGGCGGCCTCTTTCACGTTTGCATCGGTAGATTTCCTAAGCCCCGTTGCCGAGGAATTGGGCCGGATCGACGGCGGTTGATCCTTTGCGGATCTCGAAGTGGAGTTGCGGCGAACTCACCTCGCCCGTCTGACCCGATTTGGCAATCACCTGGCCGCGCTTGATGCTATCGCCGCGCTTCACCATCAGTTCACTCGCGTGGGCATACGCGGTGACATAACCGTTGGCGTGCCGCACCAGGATCAGATTGCCATAACCTTTGAGTTCGTTGCCCGAGTAAGCGACGACGCCGTCCTCGGCCGCCTTCACGGGCGTGCCTTCCGGGACTGCGACGTTGATGCCGTCGTTCTGCTTGCCGTTGGTTTTTGCGCCATAGGCCGTCACCACGCGGCCGCGCACCGGCCAGCGGAATGTCGGCAGCGCGTTCGTTGCGTCTGCTGTCTTCACCGGCGATTCCGCTGCTTCAGGAGCGGTCTTTTCATTGGCGAGTTGCGCGCGCTGCGGCTGTTCGGCGGTCGCAACGACCGCAGGCCTGGTCGTGACCGGCGGCGCGGACACCATCGCCTGTCTCGGTTCGGCGGACGCAGCAGCAGGCGCAGCCGCAACGTTGCCGCCCGGCACCTTGATGTGCTGGCCGATCTTCAACTGTGTCGTCGTGGTCAGATTGTTGGCGGCGGCCAATTGACCGACCGTGATGTGATTGCGGCGCGCGATGTTGTTCAGCGTGTCGCCGCGATTGACGACGTGATTGCTCGACGGCATCGGGCCGCTGGCGCGCGTGGCCGGTGCGCTTGACATGGCCGGAGGCGCGGACTGCGCGATACGTTTCGGAATGATGAGCTGCTGGCCGGGCTGGAGGACGCGCGGTCCGTTGTAGCCGTTGGCCGACATGATCTCGTGCGACGGCACGTTGTAGCGTTTTGAGATGATCTCAAGCGTGTCGCTGGTACCGACGATGATGGTCGTGCCGCCCTCGCGCGTATAGGCGCGGGTGGCCGCAACCGACGGCGGCGTGACGCTGCCGGTGGATTCGATCGGTGACGATGATGGCGGCGAATAGGATGCGACGCCGCGTCCGCCGCCCGATGAAGCGGCAGGCCCGGACGGATAGGACAAGGGTGCGGAGACGACGGGCGCCGAAGCCGGCGTATAGCGCGGACGCGCATATTGCGGCAGTTCGCGCGGCTGCTGCGCCACCGAGCCGGTCGTTTCATTCTTCGATGCAAAAGGGTTCGACCAGTCGCTGAACGGATTGGACCATTTCGGCGACGGGTTATCGGTGAAGCGCGTCGAGGTGTTGGCGCTGCATCCTGCAAAGCCGATCGACACAAGCGCGAGGACCGCAAGACGCGGGACATGACGCGAGCTAGGCAACTCGGCGAAGCGGGACATGGTTACTCACGGTTACGCAACTGGCACGTATTTGAGTAAACACATCGCGAGTAAATAACTCTTTAACTCGCCGAATTTGCGTTTGGTGACAAAGGGTAAACCATCTTTACAGCTCGCGGGCGATGCCCTTGAGCGCCGGCACGAAGCGCACACCGAGAAGCTCCTGACGCTCGAACGCCTCGCCCTTGCGCGTAAAGCGCATCAGCACCTGGCTTGCCTCATGCGGGCCGACCGGCGCGATCAGAATTCCCTCCGGCTCAAGCCGCGACAGCAGCGCATCGGGCACCTCTTCCATCGCGGCCGTCACAATGATGCGGTCGAAGGTGCCGAGGTTGGCGGGAACGTCGAAACCGTCGCCGGCAATGACCTCGACATTGCGGTAGCCGAGCTCCGCCAGCACCGAACGCGCGCGACCCGCCAGCGTCCGGTAGCGTTCGAGGCTCACCACATCGCGGCACAGCCGCGACAAAATCGCGGCCTGATAGCCCGAACCCGTGCCGATCTCCAGCACGCGATGATCGGGACGCAATTGCAGCTGCTCGGTCATATAGGCCACGACAAAAGGCTGGCTGATGGTCTGGCCGCAGGCGATGCCGAGGGCGATGTCGCGGTAGGCGTGCGCGCGATCGGGCTCTGTCACGAACAATTCGCGCGGCACATCGTCCATCGCCTTCAACACAGACCGGTCGCTGATGCCGCGGCGGCGCAGCGCCAGTTGAAACTGCATCTTTTCGGAGGGTGACATGCGAATGAGCAAACTACCTCAAATGAGCCGTGCGCGTATCGTTTTCACCGCGCCGTTCCGGCGGCGGAACCGAATGATCGCGTGCAAGTTATCTGCCGGGGAATTATGGTAATTCGGCAACCGGTTTGAGGCTGCCGTTTCAGGGGCAATATGGCGGACATCGCAAATGCTGGCGCGGCGCGCGCGAAAGTGCTGCTTATCGAAGACGAAGTCATGATTCGCATGATGGTCGCCGACATGCTCGGCGAGCTCGGCTACAGCATCGCGGGCGAAGCCGGCGACATCGACGAGGCCGTGCGGCTGGTGCAGGCCGCCGATTTCGACATCGCCATCCTCGACGTCAACGTCAACAGCAAAATCATTACGCCGGTCGCAGAAGCCGTGACGATGCGCGGGCGTCCGTTCGTGTTCGCAACCGGCTACGGCTCGGACGGGCTGCCGGAAAAATTCCGCGACATCCCGGCGCTGCAAAAGCCGTTTCAGATCGAAACGCTGCGCCGCGCGATCGAAGACGCGCTCCGGGATGTGGCGGCGTAAATCTATTTCAGCACGCCGCGCAGTTTTTCGGAAAACGCTTCGTCCGTGCGGTCCAATCGCAGCGGCGTGACCGAGACATAATTCCGTCCCAGTGCTTCGAGGTCGGTGCCCTCGCCCGGCACGTCGGCCATCGCGAGTTTCTCGAACCCGATCCAGTAATACGGATTGCCGCGTCCGTCGCGCCGTTCATCGACGCGCAGAAAGCCGAGATTGCGCTTGCCCTGACGCGTGACGACGATGCCCTTCACCTCGTCCGGCATGCAGGCGGGGAAATTCACGTTGATGACGGTGTCGCGCGGCACGCCGAGTTTCATCACGTCCTTGATGACACCGGGACCGAATTTCAGCGCGGTTTCCCATAGCGGCTTGCTGCGCGTCTCCAGCGAGAATTCCTGCGACAGCGCGAAGGACGGCAGGCCGAGAATCGTGCCTTCGAGCGCGCCGGCAATGGTGCCGGAATAGACCACGTCCTCGGCGACGTTGCGGCCGCGATTGACGCCGGACAAAACAATGTCCGGTTTCTTGTCTTTGAGGATGAAGCGCGAGCCCATGATGACGCAATCGGTCGGCGTGCCGCGCACGGCAAAGTGCCGTTCACCGATTTCGCGCAGGCGCATCGGATCGTTCAGCGACAGCGAATGCGACACGCCGGACTGATCCAATTCCGGCGCCACCACCCACACGTCGTCGGAAATTTTCCGCGCGATCTCCTCGATGACCTTGATGCCCGGCGCGTGAATGCCGTCGTCGTTCGTGCATAGGATTCGCATTGTTTTTAATTGTCCTTCGCGATCACTTTCAGTCCGCCCATATAGGGCTGCAACACGTCTGGCACGGCAATCGAACCGTCTTGCTGCTGATAGGTTTCCATCACGGCGATCAGTGCGCGGCCGACAGCGGTGCCAGAGCCGTTGAGCGTGTGCACGAAGCGCGGCTTGCCGTCCGGGCCGCGCGAGCGCGCATCCATGCGCCGCGCCTGAAAATCGCCGCACACCGAGCACGACGAAATCTCGCGGTACATGCCGCCCTCGCCCTGACTCGATATTTGTCCTGGCATCCACACCTCGATGTCGTAGGTTTTCTGCGAGGCGAAGCCCATGTCGCCTGTACACAGCGTCATCACGCGGTAATGCAGATCGAGTTGCTTGAGCACTTCCTCCGCACACGTCAGCATGCGCTCGTGCTCGTCCTTCGATTGCTCCGGCGTCGTGATGGAAACGAGTTCAACCTTGGTGAACTGATGCTGGCGGATCATGCCGCGCGTGTCGCGGCCCGCAGCTCCCGCCTCCGCGCGGAAGCACGGCGTCAGCGCCGTCAGCCGCATCGGCAGTTCTTTTTCATCGACGATGGACTCGCGGACGAGATTTGTCAGCGGCACTTCGGCGGTGGGGATCAGCCAAAGGCGATTGAGATGAGCTCCCATTCGACGATCAATTTGATCGTCGGTAATTTTGCCCTCGTCAAATTCGTTGATAGCTTTTCCCCACGCCTCCATTTGCATTTCAGTAGTAGTCGCAACGAACTGATCGCTTTTGAACTTCGGCAGTTGCGCCGTACCAAACATCGCATCGTCGCGTACCAGCAACGGAGGATTGACTTCGGTGTAGCCGTGCTCGCCGGTGTGCAGATCGAGCATGAACTGGCCGATGGCGCGCTCCAGCCGCGCGAGGCCTTTTTTCAGCACAACAAAACGCGCGCCGGACAATTTCGCCGCCGTCTCGAAATCCATGAAGCCGAGGCTTTCGCCAAGCTCCACATGCTCCTTCGGCTTGAACGCATAATTCCGTTTCGCGCCGAACTCCCGAAGCAGTTTGTTGCCGTGCTCGTCCGCGCCGTCCGGCACTTCCGCGAGCGGCAAATTCGGAATCTGCGCGAGCAGCGTCTTCAGTTCGTCCTCGTAGCCTTTCGCGGCCTGCTCCATATCCGGGAGCTTCGCCTTCAGTTCGGCGACTTCGGCCATCAGCGCATCGGCGCGCGCGTTGTCCTTGTTCTTTTTCGCTTCGCCGATTTCCTTCGAGGCCGCGTTGCGCCGCGCCAGCGCCGCTTCGGAATCCTGAATGGCCTTGCGGCGCTGCTCGTCGATCGCGAGCAGTTGCTTCGACTGCGCCTCAAGCCCGCGCCGCTTCAGCGCCGCGTCGAACGCAGCCGGATTGTCGCGAATGGCTTTGATGTCATGCATCTGGAAATCCGAATCGAAAGTGTGCGCGGGATCATACCTTACGTCGTCCCCGCGCAGGCGGGGACCCATAACCACTACAGGTTATGGTGGCAACCGGATGCCAGCCAAAACATCACGCGCAAACGGCAGATCAGGGAGTATGGGTCCCGGCCGGAGCCTGTCATCGGGCGGCGCTGCGCGCCGACCCGTTGGCCGGGACGACCGGATAGTGACGTAATGACGGCAACTACTCCGCTGGCGTCGTGGTCGCGGGCGGCGTCGGCGCTGTGGACACGGCCTTGCCAGCCTTTTTCTCCACCACCGCCACCGCGAGGATCGAGCCTTCGTACAGCACGAGCAGCGGCACCGCGAGCGACATCTGGCTGATGACATCCGGCGGCGTCAGCACGGCAGCGATGATGAACGCCACCACAATGAAATAGCGCCGCTTCTCGCGCAATTGCTTCGCCGTGATGATGCCGACGCGGCCGAGCAGCGTGAGGATCACCGGCAACTGGAACGCGATGCCGAAGGCGAAGATCAGCGACATCATCAGCGACAGATATTCGCCGACCTTCGGCAGCAATGCGATCTGCGCGGTCTCCGCGCCTGCCGCCTGCTGCATGCCGAGCGAAAAGCGAATGAGCATCGGCAGCACGACGAAATAAACCAGCAGCGATCCGAGCACGAAGAAGAACGGCGTCGCGAACAGATACGGCAGAAACGCACCGCGCTCATGCTTATACAAACCCGGCGCGACGAACTTGTAGATTTGCGCGGCGACAATCGGGAACGAGATGAAGCCTGCGCCGAACAGCGCGAGCTTCAACTGCGTGATGAAATATTCAAGCAGCGCCGTGTAGATGAATTTCGAGTTCTCCGGCCCCGCCACCCAGACGAACGGCCACACCAGCACATTGTAAATCTGCTTGGCGAAGAAGAAGCAGAACACGAACGCGACGCCGAAGGCGAGCAGCGCCTTGATGAGCCGCGAACGCAGCTCGATCAGATGATCCATCAACGGGGCCTTGGAGGCCTCGACTTCATCGACGCTCATGACGCTTTGGCGTCCGGCAGTTTCGGCGACGTGGTGTTGGCCGCATCCGGCTCGATGGCGGGAATGTTGGATTCCGCTTCCGCTTCGTTGGACGTCATGACCGGCTTGTCGATCTTCAGCGCCTCCTCGGCCTGCTTCACCGAGTCACCGGCCAAGTTTGAAAGAAGATTGGTCGGCGACAGATCCTTCGCCATGCTGGAGGCGTCGTCGAAGGTCTTCTTGATGTCGGCCATTTCGGCTTCGCGCATCGCCTCGTTGAACTGGCCCTGGAATTCGGAGGCCATGCGGCGCGCCTTGCCCATCCACTGCCCGATCATGCGCAGCACGCCGGGCAATTCCTTCGGGCCGATGGCGATCAGCGCGACGACCGCGATGACGACCAGTTCACTCCACCCGATGTCGAACATGAATCAATCCGCTTGCGGAGTTTTCTCCGCCGTCAGTATCGCTGCGTCAGAAAATTCAGACGATCTTGCTGCCGGCTTCGTTGCGCGACGAGACGGCGCCCGGCTGGCTGTCGATCGAGCGCGGCTCGGTCTTCTCAGGCGTCTTGTCGTCGTCCGCCATGCCCTTCTTGAACGCCTTGATGCCCTGCGCGACGTCGCCCATCAGGTCGGAAATCTTGCCGCGGCCGAACAACAGCAGGACGACGCCGATCACGACGATCCAGTGCCAGATGCTAAACGAACCCATGCTGTCATCCTCCAAACGCGAGGCCGGTTTGACCGGCCATTTCTGACCGGAAACTAGGCGTCGGGAGTGTCAAAAACAAGGACTTAGGCCTGGTCCGCGACGGCATGAAGCATCGCGTTACCGTGAGCGTTAATGCTGCGGAACAACGCTCCGGAACAGCGCAAAATCAGGCCTTGTCGCCCTTTTCCGGCTCGACATGAGGCGCCAGCGCCAGTTCGAGATCGCCCGCCTCCAGCGGCTCCTCGTCGTCGCGCAGCGCCGGATCGTCGGAGGGTGCCGGCACGTCGAACCCGGTCGGCAGCCGCGTGTCCAGAAGGCCTGCGCCTTTCAGCTCTTCGAGGCCCGGCAGGTCGCCGAGGGTCTCCAGACTGAACTGCGACAGGAACGCTTCCGTCGTTCCAAAGGTCAGCGGACGGCCCGGCGTCTTGCGGCGGCCGCGCGGACGGATCCAGCCGGTCTCCAACAGCACGTCGAGCGTGCCTTTCGAGGTCATCACGCCGCGGATTTCCTCGATCTCGGCGCGCGTCACCGGCTGGTGATAGGCGATGATCGCAAGCATCTCGATGGCAGCGCGCGACAGGCGCCGCGTCTCGGTGCTTTCGCGCGTCATCAGCCAGGCAAGATCGGTCGCGGTACGGAAGGTCCATTTGTTGGCGACGCGCACGAGATTGACACCGCGCATCGCGTAGTCGGCCTTCAGCTGCTCCAGCGCGGCCTTCACATCGACGCCGTCGGGCAAACGCTTGGCAAGGGCTGCTTCATCGAGTGGTTCGGTGGATGCAAACAGCAACGCTTCGAGCAGGCGCAGCTCCTCGGCTCGCACGGCCGCTTTCTTTCCGCGCTCCTCGACATGGTCGTCCCGCTTGCGTGCCATGTTCGCTCTCGCCTGGCTCATTGCCGGGTCTCCTTCTTCCACTTAACTCAACTTCTCTTCCGATACGCGAAAATAAAACTATTCCGTAAAACTACTCAGCCTGCGCTTCCGGCACCGGCGCGCCGGGATTGTTGTCCTGATGCTTCCGGAAAAAGATCGGCGCGAACGCCTTCTTCTGGTGAATGTCGACGACGCCCTCGCGCACCAGTTCAAGGGCTGCGGCAAAACTCGACGCGAACACGGTGGCGCGCTGCGACGGGTCGATCACGTATTGCATCAGATAGGTATCGAGTTCGCTCCAGTCGTCCGCCATGCCGACGAGCCGCTCCAATGACGCGCGCGCTTCCGACAGCGACCACACCGTGCGCTTGGCAAGATGCACGGTTGCGAGAACGCGCTGCTGGCGTTGCGTCGCATAGGCGGTGAGCAGATCGTAGAGCGTCGCGTTCCACTGCGGATGTCTGATATGCGCGATGGGCTGCGCCATGCCGCGCGGAAACAGATCGCGGTTCAACTGCGGGCGCGTCATCAGGCGGTTCGACGCCTCGCGGATTTGCTCCAGCCGCCGCAGGCGCGCGGCGAGTGCATTCGCCAGTTCTTCGGCGCTCGGCCCTTCGGCGGCGGGTGGCTCCGGCAGCAGCAGGCGCGATTTGAGATAAGCAAGCCACGCAGCCATCACGAGATAGTCGGCGGCGAGTTCGAGGCGCAGCTTGCGCGCTTCCTCGATGAATTTCAGATACTGGTCGGCGAGCGCGAGAATGGAAATCTTGGCGAGGTCCACCTTCTGCTGACGCGCCAGCGCGAGCAACAGATCGAGCGGGCCTTCATAACCTTCGACATCGACGACCAGCGACGGCTCGTCCGAGCCGCGTGACGCTTCCGCAGGCAGTCCCGTCTCGAATGAAATCACTTCCGCGCTCATGCGATGGCATTCCCGCGCGAGATCAATTCGTCCAGCCGCAAGCGACCTGACTCTCGGTCAAATGTTTTCGGCGCTTTCCGCGCAGCCAGAGCGCGGTTGGCACGCGCCAGCGCCTCGCCTGCGAGCATCGGCGTCTCGTCGGCGACCGCTTTCATCTCGTCGAGCCTGCCGTTGCAATGCAGAACCATGTCGCAACCGGCCGCCACGATGGCGCGGGTACGCTCACTGAGCGATCCTTCAAGGGCATTCATCGACACGTCATCACTCATCAACAGGCCCTGGAATCCAATCGAGCCGCGAATCACCTGTGCGACGATTGTGGCAGATGTCGTTGCCGGATGGGCGGGATCGAGTGCGCTAAACACAACATGCGCCGTCATCGCCATCGGCAGGTCGGCCAAAGGCACAAACGCCGCGAAATCGGTCTTGGCAAGCTCGGAGACCGTCGTATCGACGGTCGGAAGGCGATGGTGGCTGTCGGCTGTGGCTCTTCCGTGGCCGGGAATGTGCTTGAGAACCGGCAAAACGCCGCCGTCCATCAGGCCGTTCGTCACTGCCCGCGCAATTGTGGCGACTTTTTCCGGCGAAGTTCCATAAGCGCGATCGCCGATTACGGCATCTGCGCCCTCCACCGGCACGTCGGCGAGCGGCAGGCAATCGACCGTGATGCCGAGTTCCGCAAGATCCGCCGCAATCAGGCGCGACGCGAGATACGCCGCCTCAAGTCCCGCGTCCTTGTCCTCGTCATAGAGCGATCCGAATACCGCGCCGGGCGGATATTTCGGCCAATGCGGCGGGCTTAGACGCGCCACCCGCCCGCCTTCCTGATCGATCAGAACAGGTGCGTCCGCCTCGCCGACGACCTCGCGCATCTGCCTGACAAGCTCGCGGACTTGTTCGGGCGTCTCGACGTTGCGCTTGAATAGGATGAAGCCCCACGGCTTGCGGTCGGCGATGAACGCGCACTCGTCCGCTGTCAGAACCGTGCCGGAAATACCGGTGATGAATGCGCGTGAGACCATACGCGGCGATTAGCGCGCGGCTCGTATGAGGGTCAAGCAAAGTGCTGGCGGATTAAGGGTTTGACCCGCTCAATCCACAAACAGGATCAGTTGCGCTGGACGATGCACTGGCCGCCGGCGGCTTTCAGGCTCACGCAGAACTGCGTTGCCTCGTCCGTGGTGCCGAACGGCCCCACCAGCGCGCGGTAGAAGGTTCCCTTATCGCCCAGATCGGCGCGGCGGATGGTCGCCGATTTCGATCCGAGGATGTCGGAATATTTTGACTGGATCGCCTTGAACGAGGTCTGCGCGTCAGCCTCGGTTTTCTGCGACGACACCTGAACGTAAGAACCGGCAGCACCTGCGCCCGACGAACTGATCGAGGCGATCTTCTGCTGCGGCTTCGCCGCTGCGACCGGAGGCGCGCTCTGCTGCGGCGTCAGGGCGATCGGACCGCTATTCGACGGAGCCGGTGCCGGTGCGACGCTTGCGGCCGGTGCGCGCTGGACTGCCGGAGCCGGAGTTGGCGGCGGCGCGGGCGCGGCGGACGCGACCGTGTCCGGCTGATCCGGGCGGATCGCGAGTGTGCGGATTTTCCTCGGCTCCTCGCCGACTGTGCCGTTGCCGACGCCGGCACCCGTCGGGCGCACATTCGTATTGGCGCTGGCGGCATTCGGCGGATTGGCGTTCTGCGACAGCGGCGGAAACACCACACGCGGCTGCGCCTTGCCGTTCACGTCGAGCGGCTGCTCTTCGCGCGACACGACGCGCTCGGCCGGCTTGTCGCCGACGCGGTCGTTGATCTGCTTGTCGCCCGAGGTGGCCATCACCTTGTTCGGGCCGGCGTCCGCCTTGATGACCGGCGGCTCTCCGCTGCGCGGCGATCCGATGAAGGTGCGATAGCCGAACGCGGCTGCGGTGCCGACAACCGCAAGCAGCATCACGACCACGACCGACAGCATGCCGCCACGGCGGCGCGGCGCTTCGTCTTCGATCTCGTCGTCATAATGCTGATCGTCGTAACGGTCGTCGCGGTAGCGGTCGCGCGCAACCGGGAACGGCGCGTCGTTGTGTTCCTCGCGCCGGGGCGCATCGAACAGCACATCGTCATAACGCGAATTGCCGGAAGCCCGGCCGTTCTGCCGGCTGTTGTCCTGACCGAACTGGTCCTGCTCGTAGCCCTGCCGGTCGCCGCGATAATGCTGCTCGTCGCCGTAGGCCGCTTCCTGCTGCGGACGCGCGTTACGCATCCAGGCCGGCTGATCGAGCGGCGCTTCGTAACCGGCTGCGACGTCGTCCTCGAAATTTTGCGGATATGGCGCGGGCTCCTGCCTGTCGCGGCCGAACGACGAAAACGGATCGGTCTGCCCGATCAGGCGCGCGAGCTCCGCCAGCGGATCGCTTTCGCCGGAAGGCTGCCGCGCTGCGTATCGGTCGCGGCTGTGGTCGCCGTCCTGATATGGTGGGTCGCGATATCGATCGGCCATATGACGCTGCATCCCCTCTCGGGAAGCCGAGCTTACACCCAAATGGCGAAGCGTCCGCTGTTTTCGCCGCCACGTATCCCCGCGTGAACGGCGAAATCCCCTCTATCGCATCTCGTCTGGAGCATGGACGCCGAGGACGGCAAGACCGGACGCCAGAACCGAGACGACGCCCTGAACCAAGGCAAGTCGCGCGACGGTAATTTCTGCATCATTCTCAATAATGAAGCGTAAATGCGGCAGGTCCCGCCCCTTGGTCCACAGGGCATGGAATTCGCTGGCAAGATCGTAAAGATAGAAGGCAATGCGATGCGGCTCATGGGCCAGGGCCGCCGCCTCCGCGATGCGCGGGAACAGCGCGATATTGCGGATCAGGCTCAGTTCGGCGGGGTCGCTGAGTCGCTCGATCTTCGCGGCTTTGAGGAATTCAACGCGCTTTCCGGCATCCGCCGGCAATGACGGAACCGCTTCGCGCGCATTCTTGAAGATCGAATGGCCGCGCGCGTGTCCGTACTGGACATAGAACACGGGATTGTCCTTCGACTGTTCCAGCACTTTCGCCAGATCGAAATCCAGCACCGCATCGTTCTTGCGGAACAGCATCATGAACCGCACGGCATCCGAGCCGACTTCATCGACGACTTCGCGCAGCGTGACGAAATCGCCGGAGCGTTTCGACATCTTCACCGGCTCGCCGTTGCGCAGCAGCTTGACGAGCTGGACGATCTTTACATCCAGATTGGCCTTCCCCGCCGTCACGGCCTTGATCGCCGCCTGCACGCGCTTGATGTAGCCGCCGTGATCGGCACCCCACACGTCCACCATGTTGAGGAAGCCGCGGTCGAACTTGGTCTTGTGGTAGGCGATGTCGGACGCGAAATAGGTGTACGAGCCATCGGATTTTTTCAGCGGACGATCCACATCGTCGCCGAACGCTGTCGCCCTGAACAGCGTCTGCTCGCGATCTTCGTAATCCTCGACCGGCGCGCCTTTCGGGGGCGGCAGGCGGCCTTCATAGACATCGCCCTTGGCGCGCAGCCATTCGATGGTTGCGCCGACCTGATCCTTGCCCTTGTCGTTGAGCGACCGCTCGGAGAAGAACACATCCTGCTTGATGCTGAGCGCGGCAAGATCGCCTCGGATCATGTCCATCATCATCGCGATGGCCTTGGCGCGCACGATGGGAAGCCATTCGGCTTCGTCCTTCATCTTCAGCCCGCCGCCATGCTCTTTCGCAAGCACCTGACCGACCGGCACGAGATAATCGCCGGGATAAAGCCCTTCCGGAATCTCGCCGATGTTTTCGCCGAGCGCCTCGCGATAGCGCAGGAATGCCGAGCGCGCGAGCACATCGACCTGCGCGCCCGCATCGTTGATGTAATATTCTTTGGTCACGTCGTAGCCCGCGAACGCCAGCAGCGACGCCAGCGCATCGCCGAACACAGCACCGCGACAGTGACCGACATGCATCGGCCCGGTCGGATTGGCGGAGACATATTCGACGTTGACCTTCTCACCCGCGCCGACGTGGCTTGAACCGTAGCTATTGCCTTGCGCCAGCACCGTGCGCAACGCGTCGAACCACGCATCGTTCTTCAGCGTGAGATTGATGAAGCCGGGTCCGGCAATATCCACCTTCGCAACCAGCGAATCGGCGCGAAGTTTCTCTGCGATCTTCTCGGCGAGCTCGCGCGGCTTCGCGCCCGCCTCCTTCGCCAGCACCATCGCGGCATTCGTCGCCATGTCACCATGCGACGCATCCTTTGGCGGCTCGACCACGACACGCGACAGATCGATGGCTGGCGGCAACGTGCCCTCGCTGCCGAGTGCGCGGCACACCGCATGCACGCGGGTCAGCATGTCGGCGAACAGATGCGAAGGCGGAGTCGGCGACGTCATTGAGAATCCTGCGAAGGAAGACTACGGCAATTTAACCCGTCATTGCGAGCGAAGCGAAGCAATCCATTCCTGATAAAGGCTGGATTGCTTCGTCGCTCCGCTCCTCGCAATGACGAGAAAATGCCGCCTAACGCAATTCAGGGGTCGAGTCAAAAAGTCTTGCATGTTCGACTATCGCATAGCGGTCGGTCATGCCCGCGATGAAGTCGCCGATGCGCCGCGCGCGGTTGCTTTCGCCGCCGGTCCCCATGTCGGCCGACCAGTCCGCCGGCAGATCGCTCGGTCTTGTCTGGTAGCGCGCGAACAGGTCGCGGACGATGGCTTCTGCGTCGCGCATCACCTTCATCACCCGCTCGTGGCGATACATGCGCTGGAACAGGAAATCCTTGATCGCCTTCTCGTCGGCTGCGGCCGTTTGCGAAAACGCCACCAGCGTGCCGTTGTGATTGCGAACGTCCTGAACCGAGGTGAGCTTTGCGGCCTCGATCCGCCGCGCGGTTTCCAGCGAGACCGAATTGATGAGATATGAAATCAGTTCGCGCACGAGTTCGGCGCCGTGCCGCTGATCGTCCAATCCAGGATAGCGCGCCGCGATACCCGCATTGATCTGCGCGATGCGCGCAATGACGTTGAGATCGTCCACGCGAAACAATCCGGCGCGCAGACCGTCGTCGATGTCGTGCGCATTGTAGGCGATGTCGTCGGCAATCGCGGCGACCTGCGCTTCGAGTGATGCATAACTCCACAATTCGAGATCGTGCTTGCGGACATAGCGCGCGATTTCCAGCGGCACGCCTTCCGCCTGATAACGGCCGATGGCGTTGCCGCTGCGATCCGTCATCGGCCCGTTGTGCTTGACGATGCCTTCGAGCGATTCCCACGTGAGGTTCAACCCGTCGAACTGCGGATAGCGCCGCTCCAGCGCCGTCACCACGCGAAGGCTCTGCGCGTTGTGATCGAAACCGCCGTGACCTTTCAGACATTCGTCGAGCGCGCGCTCGCCCGCGTGACCGAACGGCGGATGACCCAGATCATGCGCCAGCGCCAGCGTTTCCGTCAGGTCTTCGTCGAGACCCAGTTGCCGCGCCAGCGCGCGTGCAATCTGCGCGACTTCGAGCGTATGCGTCAGCCGCGTGCGGAAGTGATCGCCCTCGTGGAACACAAACACCTGTGTCTTGTGCTTGAGACGCCGGAACGCGGTCGAATGGATCACCCGGTCGCAATCGCGGCGGAAATCGCTGCGCGTCCGGCTTTTTTCCTCTGCGAACAGGCGACCGCGGCTGGCGCCGGGATCGGAGCCATAGGGCTTGCGGGGGGCAGCCATTCCGACGGACATTCGAGTTATTCTGGTCCCTGGCCTTTGATTCTTCGCGTCGCCGCACTTAACTATGGGATGCGCGGATATTCAAATACCGCCCGGAGACTTTGATGACCGTCGAGACCGCAGCGCCTGTGACCATTTCGGCAAACGCCGCCAGGCGCATCGGCCAGATTTTGAAGGCCGAAGGCAGCGGCGCGATGCTGCGCGTCAGCGTCGAGGGCGGCGGCTGTTCGGGTTTTCAATACAAATTCGACATCGAGCGCGCGAAGGCCGAAGACGACCTTGTGATCGAACGTGACAACGCGGTGGTGCTGGTCGATCCGACCTCGGTGCCGTTTCTCGCCGGCTCCGAAGTCGATTTCGTCGACGACCTGATCGGCGCTTCGTTCCGCGTCGTCAATCCGAACGCGACGGCGTCGTGCGGTTGCGGCACCAGCTTTTCGATTTGATTATTTAGTCGCGAACAGACGCTTCGCGTTTCCGTTCGCAATTTTCGCCGCAATGTCCGGCGGCAATTGCGACAACCATCCGCGATATTCCGACATGATCTCGCCGTAGCTCGCCCAGCGATCCGGAATCCACGTATCCGAGCCGAGCAGAAAACGATCCGGGAATTTCGTGAACAGCGCGCGCCATTCCGGTGTGATCTTCCCGCCTGACGTAATCCCGCTGCGATACGACATTTCGCCCCACAGCATTGGATATTTCGTCAGCATCTCGGCGACACGTTCGTGCGACAGCCCGAAACCCGTATGCGCCCAGACGATCTTCGCCTTCGGATTATGCGCGAACAAAATCTCGATGGCTTCGTCGTCGGAATGCGCGTGCAGATAGAGATCGTGCTCGACGGCGAAATCGACCGTCTTCTTTACCCACGCGCCGCTCGCGGCCTTTCCTGAAATATGAAATTCGCCGATGCCGCGATAGTAGCCGCGTTTGTATTCGTCCTGAATCAGATCGAAGATCGTCGGATCGGTGAACCAGGTCTGGATGTCAGAGCGCATCCGATAAGGCCGAATGAACGGCACGATGAACAGATCGCCGGTCTTGCCGGCGGCCTTCGCATCCATCAGCGCGACAGTGCCGATGTTGGGGCGGCTGGTCGATAAAATTCCGGTGACATTGTTCTTCTTGAAGACGCCGATCACTTCATCGACCGTGTAATACGGCTTCGGCTCCCAATTGTAATGCATGTGCGCGTCGAAGATCGCGATGGGTTCTTCGGCGGCGAGGCTGCCTGTGCTTGCCGCAAGAATTGCAGCAAACGTAACGGCGCTCAGTTTTGCAAATCGCATGCCCTACTCCGCGGCCGCCACGCGGCGCTTCCTGGTTTCCTGTTCGACCAGAGTCGGATCGAGGCGGCGCTTCAGACGGCGATCGATGCGGTCGAGATAGATGTATACCACCGGCGTGATGTAGAGCGTCAGCAATTGCGACACCAGCAGACCGCCGACGACAGCGACACCGAGGGGCTGACGCAATTCCGCGCCTGCACCCGCACCGATCGCAATCGGCAGCGTGCCGAAGATCGCCGCGAATGTCGTCATCATGATGGGGCGGAAACGCAACAGCGCGGCTTCGCGGATCGCGTGCTCGGCGCTCAGCCCCACAGTGCGCCGCTCGATGGCGAAGTCCACCATCATGATCGCGTTCTTCTTGACGATGCCGACCAGCATCACGATGCCGATCATCGCGATCACCGACAATTCCATGCCGAACAGCATCAGCGTCAAAATCGCGCCGATGCCCGCCGACGGCAGGCCGGAGATGATCGTGATGGGGTGAATGAAACTCTCGTAGAGAATTCCCAGAATGACGAACGCCGCGAACACGGCGGCGAGAATGAGAATGCCCTGCCCGCGCAGTGAATCCTGAAACACCTGCGCGGTGCCCGAGAAGCCAGTCGCAATCGTCGCCGGCAGATTGGTGTCCTGTTCGATCTGCACGATCTGATCTACCGCGTAACCGAGCGACGTTCCCGGCTGAAGATTGAACGATATCGTCACCGCCGGCTGCTGGCCCTGATGGTTGATCTGCAACGGCCCGACCGTCGGCACCATTTTCGCAACCGCATCGAGCGGAATGGTCTGGCCTCGCTCGGTCTTCACGTAGAGCTTTGACAGATCGGTCGGATCGACGCGGAATTTCGGCTGTGCTTCGAGAATGATCTGATAGTCGTTCGACGGCATGTAGATGGTGCCGACCTGCCGCGCGCCATAGGCGTTGTAGAGCTGGTTGCGGATCTGATCCGCAGTGACGCCGTACACCATCGCCTTCTCGCGATCGATCTCGACGGTGAGCTGCGGGTTCTTGATGTAGAGATCGGTCGTCACGTCGAGCAGGCCCGGCACCTTCGCGATCTTCTCGCGCATTTCGGGGCCGAAGTGATAGAGCGAGTCGGTGTCGCCGCTTTGCAGCGTGTATTGATACTGGCTCTTCGACGGCCGTCCGCCGATGTTGAGATTCTGGATGCTCTGGAAGAACGCCTGCAATCCCGGCACCTGCAACGCCTTGGCACGCAGCCGCGCGACGACCTTCTGAATGTCGCCGCGTTCTTCCTTCGGTTTCAGGCCAATGAACAGCCGCCCGTAATTCGCGGTCGTGTTCGGCCCGCCCGCGCCGACGGTCGAGTTGACGAAATCGATGGCGGGGTCTTTGCGTAACTCATCAGCCAAGATTTTCTGCCGCGCGCTCATTGCTTCGAACGACGTATCCGTCGCAGCCTCCGTGATGCCGACAAGGAAACCGGTATCCTCCTGCGGGAAGAAGCCCTTCGGCACGACGCCGTAAAGCCAGACGGTGACAAACAGCGTCGCCACGGTGACAATCAGCATCATCGGCTTGCGCGCCAGCACCCAATCCAGTGTCCATTCGTAAGCGCGCAGCCAGCTGTCGAACATCGCCTCGAACTTGCGCAGCACGACGTTCGGCCTGTGATGCGGATCGTGCGCCTTCAAGACGCGGGCGCAGAGCATCGGCGTCAGTGTCAGCGAGACAAACCCTGACACGACGATGGCGACGGAAATCGTCACGGCGAATTCGCGGAATACCCGGCCTACGATGCCGCCCATCAGCAGCACCGGAATGAACACGGCGATCAGCGAGAAGGTGATCGACAAAATCGTGAAGCCGATCTCGCGCGCGCCTTTCAGCGCCGCTTCATAGGGCTTCATGCCCTCCTCGATGTGGCGCATGATGTTTTCCAGCATCACGATGGCGTCGTCGACGACGAATCCGACGGACAATGTCAGCGCGAGCAGCGTCATGTTGTTGATCGAATAGTCGAGCGCGTACATCACGGCGCAGGTGCCGAGAATGGAAATCGGCACGGCAAGCGCCGGAATGAACGTCGCCGACGCCGAGCGCAAAAACAGGAAGATCACGACAATCACGAGACCGACCGCGATCAGCAGCGTCTCCTCGACGTCGGTTACGGATTCACGAATGGAGACCGAGCGGTCGAGCGTCACCGTCATCGCGACCGAGGGCGGAATCTGCGCGCGCAGCGACGGCAATTTCGCACGCACGCTGTCGACCACCGCCACCGTGTTTGCATCGGGCTGCTTCTGGATCGCCAGCACGATGGAGCGCGTGCCGTTGAACCATGTCGCGATCTTGTCGTTCTCGACGCTGTCGTAGATTTTCGCAATTTCGTCGAGCTTCACCGGCGCGCCGTTGCGATAGGCGACGACGACCTGACGATAATCCTCCGCCTTGCTCAACTGGCCCGAGGCCTGAAGTGCTACGTCCTGCTTCGGACCGTTCAGCGTGCCGACCGGCGTCGAGGAATTGGCGCGCGAAATCGCCGCGCGCACATCTTCCAGCGACAGCCCGCGTGCGGCAGCGGCTTCCGGATCGGCCTGAACACGCACCGCGAATTTCTGCGCACCGTAAATCAGAACCTGCGCGACACCCGGAATCTGCGATAGCGCCTGACCTATCGTGATGTCGCCGTATTCGCTGACGGTGGAGAGCGGCAGCGTGTCCGATGTCAGCGACACGAACAGCACCGGGAAGTCCGCCGGATTTACTTTGCGGAAACTCGGCGGAATAATCATCTCGACCGGCAGACGCCGCTGCGCGATCGTCAGCGCGGTCTGCACATCGAGCGCAGCACCGTCGATGTTGCGGTTGAGATCGAATTGAATGGTGATGACGGTGGTGCCCTGCGACGAACTCGACGACATCGAGGAAATGCCGGCAATCGTCGATAACTGCCGCTCGATGGGACCGGCGACGGATGCCGCCATCGTGTCCGCACTCGCGCCGGGCAATGTCGCGGTCACGGCGATGGTCGGGAAATCCACCTTCGGCAGCGCCGACACCGGCAGCAGACGAAATCCGAACACGCCGAACGCGATGATCGACGCCGTCATCAGCGTCGTCATCACCGGGCGCGTGATGCAGAGTTCGGAGAGTGTCATGAATTAAACTCCGGCCTTGCGCGTGCGCGGCTCGACCGGGCTTCCATTGGACAGCAGCAATTGGCCGTCGGTGACGACATCCTCGTTGCCGCCAAGGCCGCTGTCGATCACCGAAATTCCCTGCGACGTGCGGCTGACTGTCACTGGCGTCACCTGCGCCTTGCCGTCCTTGACGACGAACACGAAACTTCCGGTCTGGCTGCGTTGTACGGCGACCGAGGGCACCACCACCGCCTGCTCGGTGCGGACGATGAGCTTGGTGTTGACGAGAATGCCGGGCCACAACAATTCGTTCTCGTTGCTCATGATGCCGCGCACCGTCACCATGCCTGTGGTCGGATCGACGGTGTTCTCCACCATCGCGATCTTGCCGGTTTCGGATTTGGCGGTGCCGGGAATTGTCGCCACGACCGACGACAGATCGGCCTTCATGCCGTCGCGCAGATCGCTCAGCACGCGCTGTGGAACGGCGAAGGTCACATAGACCGGCGCCATCTGGTTGATGGTGGCGAGCGGCGCCGTATCCGCAGGCCGCACGAAATTGCCGACCTTGACGGAGGCCGCGCTGATGCGTCCTGAAATCGGCGCGGTAATCAGCGTGTAGGATTTCTGCACTTTGAGATTATCGAGCAGCGCCTGGTCCGCAACGATGGTCGCGTTCGCCGTGTCCATCGCGGTCTTGGCGTTATCGACGCTGACCTGCGTGGTCGCGCCCTTGGTAATCAGATCCGAGTAACGCTTGTAATCGCGCTGCGCGAGTTCGAGCTGCGAGCGCGACTTGACGAGATTGCCCTCGGCCTGCGCGATCTGCGCATCGACCTGCCGTCCGTCGAGCGTGAACAGGAGATCGCCCTCCTTCACATGCGCGCCGTCCTGAAAATGCACTTCGACGATGGTGGTCTCGACGCGCGACTTCAGCGCGACCGACGAGATCGGCGTCACCGTGCCGATGGAATCCACATCGACCGGAACGTCCTTCTTCTCGGCCTTGGCGATTTCGACGGAAACGATCCGCGCGCGCTGCGGTCCCTTGGCGGCGGAATCCCCGCCGAACAATGCACGCACCAGCAGCACAGCAATCAGCAGCAGCACGCCACCGCCGGTCAGCCTCAGCCGGCTTTGTCGTTTGAGAAGAGCCCAGTTTCTGAACAGAAAATCCGGAATCTTCGGAGCGTTTTTGGCCATTTTCGATTTTTACGGCCGAACGCCAACGTCTTGGCAAATCGGCCCTTCTCCCTGCGTCCAACGCTCGTTTATCGGCGTTAATTGCGTCCGGCTTATCACAGCGCCGCCCGGCGTGGTACGCCTTGGCAGGCAGATTCCATCCATGAAGATTAACGGCCGAATTCATGCGCATTGCGACCTGGAACGTTAACTCGATCAGACAGCGGCTCGACCATCTGCTGACATGGCTCAAGGAGCGCGAGCCGGATGTGGTTTGCCTTCAGGAAATCAAATGTCAGGACGGGGATTTTCCGCGCGAGCCGATCGAGGCGCTCGGCTACAACGTCGTCACTCACGGCCAGAAGACGTTCAACGGCGTGGCGCTGCTCTCCAAGCTGCCGTTCGATGAAACCACGCCGGGTCTCGCCGGTGACGCCGAGGATTTGCACGCCCGCTTTCTCGAAGGCGTGGTCTCGTACAAGGGCGGCGCCCTGCGCGTGGCCTGCTTGTATCTGCCCAACGGAAACCCACCAGAAACCGAGAAGTATCCATATAAAATCAAATGGATGGAGCGGCTTTCTAACTATTCACGCGAACGGCTGAAAACCGAGCAGCCCTTCGTTCTGGCCGGCGATTTCAATGTCATCCCGACGCCCGCCGACGTCTACAATCCGGCGGCATGGGCGGGCGATGCGCTCTTCTTGCCGAAGACTCGCGAGAAGTTTCAGGCGCTGCTCAATCTCGGCCTCACCGACGCGCTGCGCGCCATTTCCGACGAGCCCGGCCGCTATACCTTCTGGGACTATCAGGCCGGCGCATGGCCGAAGAACAACGGCATCCGCATCGATCATCTCTTGCTGTCGCCGCAGGCCAGCGACCGGCTCGTCACCGCAGGCATCGACAAGCATGTTCGCGGCTGGGAGAAAGCCTCGGACCATGTGCCGGTGTGGGCGGATTTGGATTTCAGATAATTCCAACGACTATTCGTCGATGAGGATATTTTTCTTCGGCCTCGCCTTCATCGACTTTAGCCCCATCAGCGGCGCGGGCTTTTTCTTTTTCGTGGCTTTCGCCGGTTTTACCGTTGGCTCCACCTCGCCTTTAGCCAGTTCGACCAGATGATTTCGCTTTTCCCGGTCAGTTACTGTTTTGAGATCGGCATGGGGATCGATCCGCTTGAGAAGCGTCGATACGCTTTTCATCGCTTCAATCGTTTTGCGAAAATCGTCCTCTCCCACCGCGGAATAGATTTCGCGATATTGCTCCACAGTGCTTTTCGCGAGCTGCTTGGCGACAAGTGTTGTCGCCGCCTTATTAACGTCGGCGTGAATCGATCCGAACAGTTCGGGATTTTTTCCGATTGATTTAAAAATACTGTAGCCATCAACGGCGGCTGCCATTGAGCTCTCCTTTTACTTCGCTGACCAGAGTATCCAGCATGGAATCCAATCCGCCCCATTTCGATGCATATGTAGGATACGCAGTCGTCTCATTTCCGGGATGAAGGGCCAATGCTTTCGGTATCGCAGCGGATTGTGGCACAGTCGTATCGAAGGTTTTGAAGGCAGAATTCTTCGATGATGCTTCTTCGCGAAGATTTGTCATCGTTTCCTGATGAGCCTTTACCGTCGATCGGACAATCGTAAAAAGGACCCACGGCGGCCTTGAAGGCACCGGCATCTTGTTGAATTTATTGCGCGGCGAGCGCCACACGCTATTGCAAAATGCCGGCAATCCAAGAGTCGAAAGGCGATCAGGAATTGTCGGGACAATAACTAAATCGGATAACCGTATTGCGACCTCCGTGAAAGCCGAAATTCCAGGCGCGCAGTCAAACAAAATGAAATCGTAATCTTCGCGCAAATTTTTCAGGTCCCGTTGCAGCATTGTCAACGTGCGCCCCTCAATGGCACTCATGCTAAAGCCTGCATTCGTCAACTCGTACACGATTTCGCGTTCGAGATAGCGAAGCTGAATGCTCGAAGGTACCAACGAAAGATCTAGAGTCTTGTTCAGATGATAGACATTGCTAACAGACGATCTTATGAACTTTTTGAGCGCCTTCTGCGAGCGGCTAAGATTAGCCAGCATATAATCTTCGACCGTCTTTTCCTTATCGATCAGTTGCGACAATTCTTCGTCGCCGGCCAGCGAGAATGACGCACTCGCCTGCGAATCGAGATCGATGACGAGAACTTTTTTGTTGTGAGCAGCTAACGCCTCGGCGAGAGAAACAACCGTCGCTGTTTTGCCAACGCCGCCTTTCATGTTGGCAACTGCAATCACGTACCCACTCACTGCGAGTTACCTCCGATCGCACGTGCGAGCCGGCCGCGAAGTACTTCATTGAGGCGCGACTCCAAAAAGCTGTCCACGAGAGCCGGAAGGGTTTCCTTGCGAACCGGATCAAGCAGAATTTCGGTCGCCTCAGGTTTCTTGGGATCGATAATTCGAATCAATCCTACCCCGTGCTCGTCGCACTGCGCCTTGATTTCCGGCAAGATCGTTTCCTGCGGCGAATTACGGGGAAGATGCCAGACCAAATGACCGAAATGAGTGAAGCGCGTCTGAGCCAGCGCTTCGTAGACGGCGAGATTATCGACGCCCGTTTCAGTTTTGAGCTCAAAGCTATGAACGTCCACCTGCGCGCCTGACATCAGCTTGAATTTCATAGCCGATACCAGGACAAAATCGGGTCGCGCCCACCGCCCTTTCGTAGGCCCAATTCTTGAAGTGTCTTGGACAACGCAAAATGCGTTTGACGGAAGATCGAGACCGACTCGAAATGATCCTTCGAGAAACTCGCGCAGTGGCTCCATGAGCCGAGCTTCCGTCCATCGTTCGGTTAGAGCCGCTGCACGCTCTGGAGGCCTGCTTTCCGAATGCTGTTTGGCAAGAAAAATGGTCCCGCCCTGCCCACGAAGCCGGCCGATTAAATCGTTCTCGAACAGATTGTCACGCGCCGCGAAATACTCTTCTTGGGAAATTTGCCGGCCGAGACTCCTAGTCAGCATCACTTGCATGACCCGATTCAGAACGGGTGTGCCATCTTCAGGTAGCAATTTAAGAATGGCTTCACGCACGCCTCGCGGCCGGTCAACCTGCGTCAAAACGCCGCGCGGCACAGGCGCCCCCTCTTTTTCTTTCCTTCAACCCCACTGAAATCCTATTTTGAAAGTTCTTCACAACGCAATCAGTGTGTGGGCATCAGATAAGGTTCTACGCAAATATACTTAGAGAGCAGGCTGCGGCTTGTCTCCTGGAAAGCTCCCGACTAGCGTTTGTGGATTGTTAGTTTTCATCGGGGGGGTTGAATGAGTTCGTCGCCAATCGTTAGCGTGCTATCTGACTTGCGTTCTGTTCGCGAAAACTACAAAAAACAGCTTGAGACCATTGCTGAGTACGCCGCTTTTTTGCGCGTCGAGCGCACTACGGTCGAAGTAGGCTCCGTGCTGAAAGCGTCTGTGTCATCGTCGGCGTCGATGTCGAACGATGTCACGGCCGCACTTGAACTGGCGCAGGAACGCTTTCGTGAGCATCTTACCAGCGTTCCTGCGTATCGTGCGTTGCTGGCTATCGAAAAGCTAATTGCAAATGTCGAAGCGGAATTGACCGTTGATACTCCAGAAGTATCCGCCGTCTCTGCCGCATCAGAGCAACCAATCGTCGCCGCTGAAAATACGACCTTATCCAATATGCGAGAGACAGCTGAATCAACCGAGCAGCCAGCAAAACCCTCGTTTATCGAGCGCGTTGAAAGCGTTCTCGCTGGAGTGGCGTCGCAATCGGACAGAATAGAGCTTCCTGAGACGCCGCCGGCGATAAGTCCACCTGCTCACGACAGCGCACGGATCGCCGCCGCTTAAGGCGCGTTAAGTCAAAATTAACGTCGACTCGTCAAGGCTGCTTCCATAGGAGGCAGCCTTGATTGCTATAGCTATCGATGCCCTGACTGCCGTTGAGCAGAAAATATCACGCAATGCAGCTGGATCGGCGAGTCAAAGACTGGCGATCCGTTCGTGCCTGCAAGAACTTCGCGAGATTGTACGCGAGAGCAGCGCGGCTCCAGACCTGAAAGAGAAAGACTCCTCAGTGTCTCACGCGTGAGACACTCAAGTCTGCCTCAATCCCGCCGGCCCTGAACCCACTTCTCGAGCATCTCGGCTGCCATCGCCTTGTCGTCGAGCGAGGCCTTGGCGAGTGCGGTCTGATAGTTGTCCTTGATCCAACTTTCGTCGGCGGTGACGCCTTCCTGCGCCAGCGCCAGCCACATCAATCCGCGCGCGGCCTGACGCGGCAGGCGGTCGCCGTTGAACATCATCTGGCCGAGCATGGCCTGCGCTTCGTGCTGGCCCTTCTGCGCGGCAAGCCCGAGCCAGCGCACGCCATGCTTGGGATCGCGCGGCATACCGACGCCGTCGAGATACATGCGTGCGAGATTGTATTGCGCCTCGGCGTTGCCGAAATAGGACGCGGCATAGGCGAACATTTCGCGCGCGCGTTCGGGATCGGCCTTGACGCGCGAATTGGCAATTCCCGTCGTGTAGTAGCGGCCGAGCGCCACGAACGCATTGGCGACGACGGTGGCCTGAGGCGCCGCCGGATTGTCCTCCGCATGCGCGTTCGCGACCTTGCTGAAATAGTCGAACGCACGAAGATCGTCCTGCGCGACGCCGTCGCCCGAAGCATACATGCGCCCTAACTTCCACTGCGCGACCGGATGGCCGCCTTCAGCGGCATATTGGAGAGCCGTCAGCGCGGACGGCACGTTCGGAATGTCGGCGGGTGGCACAGGCTTCTTGATGACCGCAATGCCGCTTGGGGCGGCAACGACCGGCATGGTTGCTTCCGGCGCGTTCGGCGTGGTGCCGTCGAACGCGGCCGCCGACGCCACGAAAGCCGTGGCGGTCAGAACAGCAGCAATGCCGATGCGATCAAATGTCCGCATAGCAAACCTTTTCGCCCTTTCCGCCGGGATGCGTCACCGCACCCTTCACCGCAGGTCCGACCTGCTGGGCGTACTTCCACAAAATGCCGGAGCCGACTCTGTTTTCGCGCGGCTTCCAGGATTTCTTGCGCTCGGCCAGTTCAGCGTCGCTCAGCTTGACGTTGAGCGTGCCGTTGACCGCATCGAGTTCTATGATGTCGCCGTCCTTCAACAGACCGATCGGTCCGCCGACCGCCGCTTCCGGCCCGACATGACCGACGCAGAAGCCGCGCGTCGCGCCCGAGAAACGCCCGTCGGTGATGAGCGCAACCTTGCCGCCCATGCCCTGCCCGGTCAGCGCCGCAGTGGTCTGCAACATTTCGCGCATGCCCGGACCGCCCTTCGGCCCTTCGTAGCGGATGACGAGAACTTCGCCTTCCTTGTAGGTCTTCCTGTTCACGCAATCGAACGCGTCTTCCTCGCAATCGAAGCAGCGCGCCGGACCCGAAAACTTCAGCGTGGACATGCCGGCGACTTTCACGATCGCGCCGTCCGGCGCGAGATTGCCCTTCATGCCGACGACGCCGCCGGTCACGGTGATCGGCTTGTCGGCGGGACGCACCACGTCCTGATGCGGATTCCATTTCACGTTCTTCAGGTTCTCGGCAATCGTGCGTCCGGTGACTGTCATGCAGTCGCCGTGCAGATAGCCGTGATCCAGAAGCGTCTTCATCAGCAGCGGAATGCCGCCAGCCTCGAACATGTCCTTGGCGACATAACGTCCGCCGGGTTTCAAATCGGCGATGTACGGTGTCTTTTTGAAGATTTCGGCGACGTCGAACAGATCGAATTCGATTCCGCATTCGTGCGCCATCGCGGGCAAATGAAGTGCCGCGTTGGTCGAGCCGCCGGACGCGGCGACAACGGCTGCGGCATTTTCCAGCGACTTGCGGGTGACGATGTCGCGCGGGCGGATGTTGAGCGAGATCAATTCCATGATCTTCTCGCCGGCCGCCATGCAGAACGCGTCGCGAATTTCATACGGCGCCGGCGCACCAGCGGAGTAAGGCAGGGCAAGACCGACGGCCTCGGACACCGTTGCCATCGTATTGGCGGTGAACTGCGCGCCGCACGCGCCCGCCGACGGGCACGCCACGCGCTCGATTTCGTCGAGATCTTCGTCCGACATTTCGCCGACCGAATGCTTGCCGACCGCCTCGAACATGTCCTGCACCGTGACCTGCTGGCCGCGGAAATTGCCCGGAAGGATCGAACCGCCGTAAATAAAAATCGACGGTACGTTCAAACGCAGCATCGACATCATCATGCCGGGCAGCGACTTGTCGCATCCGGCAAGACCGATCAGCGCATCGTAAGCATGGCCGCGCACGGTGAGTTCGACGGAGTCCGCAATCGTCTCGCGCGACGGCAGCGACGAGCGCATGCCGTCATGGCCCATCGCGATGCCGTCGGTGACGGTGATGGTGCAGAATTCGCGCGGCGTGCCGCCGGCTGACGCAACGCCCTTCTTGGCTGCCTGCGCCTGACGCATCAGCGCAATATTGCAGGGCGCGGCTTCATTCCAGCACGAGGCGACGCCAACGAACGGCTGGTGGATCTGCTCGGTCGTCAGACCCATCGCGTAAAGGTAAGAACGGTGCGGGGCGCGCGACGGTCCCTCCGTCACGTGACGGCTGGGAAGTCTCGATTTGATGCTGGTCTTCGCGTCCATTGTAACCTTCGCCCTCAGCCACCCCGTAAAACCCGAAAACCGTTAAAAAAGTGCCGGTTTTTCAGTGCCTTCGCAGAGGCTGTGGCATTTGTGCCTTGACGAAGGATGATTTCATGGAGGCGTGTGGCTAAATCGCGGCGCGCGCAAGCGCATCCTATGGCGGTGGTTAAATGTTCAGGAACTGTGACAGCCGTGCAACATTCGTTGCCCTGCCGCAACGATTAACGCCGGGCAGCCTGACCGCTTCAATCGTGCGAAAAGCCCGCTGGACGCGGGCCAGAGCTACTTCGAGCTGCGGATCATCCGCCAGGCGAACAGGATGATGACCGCGCCGATGGCCGCCGAAATCAGCGTGCGCCAGAAGCCGAACACTGTGATCTGCGCAATTTCGGCGAGCTTGCCGCCGACGAACGCGCCGCATACGCCGACCAGGATGTTGGTGAAGATTCCGTGGTCGGACTCCGTCACCTTTTCGGCGATCCATCCAGCGATGGCGCCGATCAGGATCATGGTGAAAAAGCCAACGCCCGGCTGGCTCATGAATGCTTGTGCGTCGTTCATCGTGTCACTCCCCTAAGTCCCCATTCTGACGGTCCCAAGTCACGGGCTTGCCTTATAGCACAAATGGCGAAACGGTGATGAACCTGGAATCCAAAGGCAGATATGCGGCTGCGTGTCTGTTTGGCTGGAGGTGCCGAGATGACAATACCGGTGAAAATTGGCAGCGCCGTTTTGCTTGCTCTGCTGTTCGCGGGCGCAGCCCGCGCCGAATGCACCAGCCCCGGATTCAATCCGACGAGTTCATGGTGCAACGGCTGCACCTATGAAGGCTCGATGACAGTGCAGCGCGATCAGCCCTGCGAGCGGCCTTATCGTCCGGCTCGCACGTCGGCACCTATCGAATTTCTCGACAACCGTGTGACGCAGCGCGCCAGGCATGGCGTTGCCGGCGTCGAGGGAAATACGTTCGCCTATGCACCTGCCAAGGGCTATGTCGGCCCCGACGATTTCACCGTGCAGATGAACTACAGGCTCGGCAAGGAAGCTGGAAAATTCCACGTCCACTTCGCAGTCACGGTGCAATAGCAATCCGCATATCGAACAATCCGCGCTCGTCTTACTAGCCGCCGCATGAAAGCTCGATGCCGATGCGGCCGAAAGCGCGAGAAAACAACTGCACGAAAAAGAGGGCCGAAGCCCTCTTCTTCTCGTCAGTACCAGCGGCGCCCGCGCCAGCCGCCACCGTAACCGTAACCGTAGGAATAGCGGCGCGGTGAATAATAACCTCCGCCGCCGTAACCGTAACCGTATGACCGGCCGCAATAGCGGACCTGATCGATGTTCGACACTGCCTCGGTGGGTGCGATCGGCATTGCCGACGCCGTGCCAGCCGAAAGTGCTGCACCGCTGAGGGCGGCGACGCTGACGATGACATAAGCGAGTTTCATGGCTTCCTCCATTGAACGATTTGAACAGGACAAATCGTATGAAGGTGCAGATGAACGGAAGCTGTCAGCGCGAGAAATTATTTTGCAGCGGCCGTTGAACCGTCAAACAGCGGGATGCGACCAAGCCGATCCGGCGTCGGCTACGCAACGCTTCGCTTGTCGTTCGACAGCCACGAACAGACGGCCGCCGGAACCGCGCCGATCAGACCGAACGTGAGGATGCGTTGCACGAGGCCATGATCGAATATCCATAGCGCGACGCCAAACGCAATCACGTATCCCAATAGCGCCGTGCCGATGACTGCGGGGATGCGCGTTCGGCGCAGGACCGTATCGGCGAAGGCGAGCGAGAGCGCAGGAACGGCGCAGACCACATAGGCCCAGCCGACCAGTTTGTAGACTTCGGGATTGTCCGGCAATATCCAGAGCTGAATGGAAATCCAGGCAGCGAGCGCAGCAACGGCAAGCGCCGGAAAGAGACAGACAAAAATCAGAAACCGCTTCATGCAGCCTTCTTTCGATTGCAGCACTATTGCCGCGGCCCGACCGTGCCGGTCGATTTCAGCCGCGCCGATCTCACCCAGCCCTGCACGACGTTGTTGGTGCGCGGGTTCGTATACATCACCGAGGTCCAGCCGTCGTCCGTGTCGGCGTAAGCGATGACCTGATCCTTCGGGATGATGAACACGCCCTGCATCGCGCACGCCATGTCCGGCGCGGAATAAAACTGCAAGCGCCCCGCCCCCGTCACGACTTCGCCTAGTGGCGGCGAAAACATCGCGGCCTTGTCGCTGCCCGCATCCGGCTCGTTGCAGCCGGCTGCCTGCGCGTTACCGGCAAAAATGAAAAGTGAAATCGCGCCCGCGAGAAATCGTGTGATGCCGAACATTTGCGTCCGCCTGCTCTGAAATTGGTCCGATGGAAAATGAAACCGGGGAACTTGTCGATGATGATTCAGCGTGCAGCGTGTGTTTACTATTTGCGCTTGCCCGCAACGATACGAGGCGTAGCATTTTCTCGCAGGCCCATGTTGCGGCCACCTAGGGCGAAAGCCCGAACCCGCCCCGCGCATCCGCCTACAGCAGCCCCACTGGGTCATGCCGGTGGGGTTTGCATATGGCTCACCAGTTGCCGCGGTGACGCGACGACGACAGATCGGTGATGTCGCGCGGGCTCAAGGGGCGCTCCCGCAACACATAGCCGGTGCCGATGACAGCCGCGACAAGAAGCACGGCAAACGCGACGGCGCAGATGTCACGCACAGAGATCATTCGCTCGCTCACATATTCAGCACGCGCCCGCAGGCGTCGAGCACGGCTTCCTTCATCGTCTCTGAAATCGTCGGATGCGGGAAGATGGTGTGGAATAATTCTTCTTCAAACGCGAAGAAAAATTGCATGACACCTGGGCTGCCTCATGCTGCGCCGAGACGCCTTAACGCCGCCAGTATTTGCTGGTCGTTCGCTCCGGAGTCCGGGTCTGCCCGCGCCCGCTGCAAATCCGCGATGGCTTTCGGTTTGTCGCCGACCTTCTCGTAGGCAAGCCCCCGGTTCTTGATATACCAGAACCAGCCTTCGGGGCCCATTAGATCGAGCGCCCTGGTATAGTCAGCAATTGCATTTTGATATTGCGCGCGTCCGAAATAGAAATCCGCGCGTTCGCCGTACACTTTGAAGTTGGGGGCGAATTCGACAGCCTTGTTGTAATCGTTGAGAGCGACATCGAACTTGCCTGTCCGCCGGTAGTCCTCCGCACGCGCGGAATAAGCGTTGGCATAGTTCGGATTTAATATGATCGCCTGTGAAAAATCCGCGATCGCCGGATTGATCTTGCCGATAAGGTTATAGGCTAATCCACGCGAATAATATGCTTCGGAATTATTCGGCTCTTGTATAATCCATCTGGTGCAATCCTGCACGGCTGTCGATGAAAACGACCCTACGCAATCGGATCGGGCATCGGCATGCGCCAGCGTCGATGCAAGTGCGAATGCCAGTCCCAGCAATAACTGTCTCATGAATGTCTCCGGTCAAATAAATTGCGTCAAATCGGCAAGAATAAACGTGAGGCAATCGCCTTGGCTCTGCCTCTTACACATTTAGCACGAAGCCAAAGCACGATCGCAGCTTCACGCGAATTTGCAGTCAAGAATTTAGCCGCGCGGCACAGCAATAATCGCTGCGCGCGGATTGATATTTACATATTCAGCACGCGCCCGTAGGCGTCGAGCACGGCTTCCTTCATCGTCTCCGAAATCGTCGGATGCGGGAAGATGGTGTGGAACAGTTCTTCTTCCGTCGTTTCCAGATTCATCGCAACCACAAAGCCCTGAATCAATTCCGTGACCTCCGCGCCGGCCATATGCGCGCCGAGCAGCTGTCCTGTTTTCTTGTCGAAGATCACTTTGACCATGCCCTGATCTTCGCCTTGCGCGATGGCCTTGCCGTTGCCGACGAATGGAAAACGCCCGACGCGGACATCCTTGCCCTGCTCTTTTGCTTTGGCTTCGGTGAGACCGACCGATGCGATCTGCGGATGACAGTATGTGCAGCCCGGGATCAACAGTTTGTCCATCGGATGCGGATGGAGGCCCTTGATCGCCTCGACGCAGATGATGCCTTCGTGCTCGGCCTTGTGAGCGAGCATCGGGGGTCCGGCGACATCGCCGATGGCGTAGATACCGGCGACATTGGTCTTGCCGTAAGCGTCGATGACGATGCAGCCACGATCGGTTTTCACGCCGAGCTTCTCAAGCCCGAAGCCTTCGATATTGCCGACGACGCCGACGGCGGAAATCACGCGGTCCACTTCCAGCGTCATCGGCTTCTTGCCGTCGTCGATGGTGGCGACAACGCTGTCACTTTTCTTGTCGAGTTTCGTCACCTTCGTATTGGCGAGAACCTTGATGCCCTGCTTCTCGAACTGTTTGCGCGCGAAGCCTGCAATCTCGGCGTCCTCAACGGGAAGAATCTGCGGCAGCACTTCGACCACCGTCACCTCCGCGCCCATCGTGCGATAGAACGACGCGAACTCGATGCCGATGGCGCCGGAGCCCACCACAAGAAGCGACTTCGGCATTTTGTCGGGATTCATCGCCTCGAAATAGGTCCACACCAGTTTCTTGTCCGGCTCCAGCCCCGGAAGCACACGCGGCCGCGCGCCGGTGGCGACGATGATGTGCTTGGCGCTGTAGCTGCCCTCGCCCAGCGACCCCTTCGGCGCTTCGGCTTGCGATTTCTTCACGCTGAATTTTCCGCCGCCGTCCAATGAAGCCTCGCCCCAGATGATCTGGATTTTGTTTTTCTTCATCAGGAATTCGACGCCGCCATTGAGGCGCTTCACCACGCCGCGTGAGCGCGCGATCACGGCTTTCGGATCGAACGACACGTTGTCGGCTGAAAGGCCGTAATCCTTGGCGTGCTGCATGTAGTGGAAAATTTCCGCCGAGCGCAGCAGCGCCTTGGTCGGGATGCAGCCCCAGTTGTTGCAGATACCGCCGAGATAGGCCTTCTCGACAATCGCGGTCTTGAAGCCGAGCTGCGCCGCGCGGATCGCCGTGACGTAACCGCCTGGGCCGGAGCCGATCACCACGACGTCGAAGGATGTGTCAGCCATCGTCACAAACTTCTCTTGCTTCCCTCTCCCCCTGTGGGAGAGGGTGGCGAGCGAAGCTCGCCGGGTAAGGGGGAATTTGCTGCTGCTGCCAGAATAGCTTCAGCAACGCCGTGTGGATTTTGCAGGATTTCGTTATTCCAGAATCTCAATATGCGAAAGCCTCGATCGGCAAGATCACGATCGCGAAGCACATCGCGCGTGCAGCTAGCGTGCTTACTGCCATCGGCTTCCACAATAAGATGCCGATTGAATGATACAAAATCTGCGATCCATTCACCGATCGGAACTTGCCACCTGAATTTCATTGCTGCCAGTCTGCGGTCTCGTAGCAAGCGCCACAAGGCGATTTCGGCATCGGTCGCATTCGCGCGAAGCGCCTTCGCAAAAACTCGCTTTGACTCCGTTACACGCTCGCGCATACCCCCTCACCCGGCAGCCTACGGCTGCCACCCTCTCCCACAAGGGGAGAGGGGAAACAAAAATCACACCACCATCAACACGGGATTTTCGATCAGCGCCCTGAACGCCGCGAGGAGTTGCGCACCGAGAGCGCCGTCCATCGCGCGATGATCGCAGGTCAGCGTCACGCTCATCATGTTGGCGATCTCGATCTTGCCGTGGCGCACGACCGGGCGCTCCTCGCTGATGCCGACCGCGAGAATCGACGACTGCGGCGGGTTGATGACGGCGGTGAACTGCTTGATGCCGTACATGCCGAGATTAGACACGGCGGTCGAGCCGCCCTGATATTCGTCGGGCTTCAGCTTGCGTGCTTTGGCGCGCGCAGCCAGATCCTTCATCTCGGCGGAAATCTGCGACACGGTCTTGATGTGCGCGTTGCGGATGATCGGCGTGATGAGTCCGGTCGGAATCGAAACGGCCACCGACACGTCCGAGACCTTGTGATGCAGCATCGCCTCGTCGGTCCATGACACATTCGCGTCCGGCACGCGCTGAAGCGCCATCGCCAGCGCCTTGATGACGAAGTCGTTGACCGAGAGCTTGTAGGCGGGCTTGCCCTCCTTGTCCTTCGGTGCAGACGCGTTGATTTCCTCGCGCGCGGCGACGAGCTTGCCGATGTCGCAATCCGCCGTGAGGTAATATTGCGGAATGTCGCGATCCGACGCCGACAAGCGAGCCGCAATCGTCTTGCGCATAGAATCGTGCGGCACGGCTTCGTAAGCATCGTCCTTGAACAGCGCGCGGATTTGCTTGTCGCTCGGCCCGACTGCGGGAGCCGATGCTGCGCCTGCCGCGGGTGCTTTCAGCCCGCCGCCGGATTTCGCGCCTTCGACATCCTTGGCGACGACGCGTCCGTGCGGACCCGTGCCGTTGATGCGCGAGATTTCGATGCCTGCATCCTTCGCCAAACGACGCGCGAGCGGCGAGGAGAAGGTGCGTGTGCCATTCGACCGAGGTGCGGCCTGCGCGAGTGCGGCCGGTGACGGCGCGGATGGTTTTTGCGCGGTCGCGGCTTGAGGTGCGGCGGCAGGTGACGGTGCAGCCGCTTTCGGCGCATCGGCTTTTGGAGGCGGCGCCGATGCAGCCCCTGCTCCTGCCGACTTCACATCCTCGCCGTCGGCCGCAAGCACGGCGATCACATTGTTGACCGGCACGTCGGCTGTGCCTGCGGGCACGAGAATTTTCGCAAGCGTGCCCTCATCGACGGCTTCGACTTCCATCGTCGCCTTGTCGGTTTCGATTTCGGCGATCACGTCGCCCGACTTGACCTTGTCGCCTTCTTTCTTGAGCCACTTGGCGAGATTGCCCTTCTCCATCGTCGGCGACAGCGCGGGCATCAGAATGTTGATCGGCATGATGGGCCTCAGCGCCTGCAAGGATATTTCTGGACGAGATATTTGCGCGTCGCGACCGCGACGAGGTCTTTCGGCAATGCGCTCTTCACCGAATCTTCGACATCCGCCGACAATTCAGTGAAGATCACGTCGGCCTTGGCGGAGCGGATCTTCGGCGGCAGGCAGAATTTATCGCCTTCCTTGTCCATCAAGCCGTCGATCAGACCGTTGATGTATTCGCGGTAGGCGACTTTCGCCCAGCCGTTCTCGCCCGGACGAGTGGCCGCAGCCTTGAGCGTGGACAGCCGCGACACATCCATCGGCGCGAAGGCCGACTGCTGGGCGAATGCGGGGCTGGCCATCTGCATCAACACGACCCACAACGAAACGACAATGACGCGCATCAGCGATACGACACCGCTTTGGCGGCCGCGACGACTTCGGCGACGCTCGGCAGCGCGAGCTTTTCGAGATTGGCGGCATACGGCATCGGCACGTCTTTACCCGAGACCCGCGTGACCGGCGCATCCAGATAATCGAACGCCTGTTCCATCAGGCGCGCGGCGATTTCCGCGCCCACGCCGGATTGCTGCCAGCCTTCCTCGACGACCACACACCGCCCCGTCTTCTTCACAGAGTTGATGATCGTCTCGGTATCCATCGGGCGGATGGTGCGCAGGTCGATGATTTCGGCTTCGATGTTTTCTTTTGCCAGTTCGTCGGCGGCCTTGAGCGCGTAGCTCATGCCGTTCGACCATGCGACCAGCGTGACGTGATTGCCCGGCCGCACGATGCGCGCCTTGCCGATCGGCACCACATAATCATCGAGCTTCGGCACATCGCCGGTGTGGCCGTAGAGAATTTCGTTCTCGAGAAAGATCACCGGATTCGGATCGCGGATCGCGGCCTTCAGCAAGCCCTTCGCGTCGGCAGCCGAGTAAGGCGACACGACTTTCAATCCGGGGATCTGCGAATACCACGCCGAATAATCCTGGCTATGCTGGGCGGCAACGCGCGCGGCGGCACCATTCGGCCCGCGGAAGACGATGGAGCAACCCATCTGTCCGCCCGACATATACAAAGTCTTCGCCGCCGAATTGATGATCTGGTCGATGGCCTGCATCGCGAAGTTGAACGTCATGAACTCGACGATGGGTTTCAGTCCCGCCATCGCGGCACCGACGCCAACGCCAGCAAAGCCATGCTCGGTGATCGGCGTGTCGATCACGCGCTTGGCGCCGAATTCCTGCAACAGCCCCTGCGTGACCTTGTACGCGCCCTGATATTCGGCGACTTCCTCACCCATCACGAACACATCCTTGTCGCGGCGCATTTCCTCCGCCATCGCGTCGCGCAACGCTTCGCGCACCGTCATCTTCACCATCTCGGTGCCGGGCGGCACTTCAGGATCGGGCTCAACGGGTACGGCGACGGGCGCAGCGGAAGGTTTCGGATCGTAAATCTGCGGCTTGCTCTCGCCGACCGGCGCGCGCGATTCCGCAACTTCCTCGGAGACAGACGCAGCCTTCTTCGGCGCGGCGGGAGCCTTGGCCAAATCCGCAGCACTTTCGCCGTCCGCAAGGATCGTCGCAATCGGCGTGTTCACCGCGACGTCGTTGGTGCCGGCGGCGACGAGAATCTTGCCGAGCGTGCCTTCGTCGGTCGCCTCGACTTCCATCGTGGCTTTATCGGTTTCGATTTCGGCGATCACATCGCCGGACTTGATCTGCTCGCCTTCCTTCTTCAGCCATTTGGCGAGGTTGCCCTTCTCCATCGTCGGCGAAAGCGCGGGCATGAGAATCTGGATTGGCATCGTCGCGTCGCCCTCTTATCGGTAGATGTCGGTGTAAAGCTCCGACACGTCGGGCTCAGGCGTATTCTGGGCGAAGTCGGCGGACTCATTGACGATGTCGCGCACCTCGGCATCGATCTTCTTCAAATCCGCCTCGGACACTTTCTGTTCGAGCAGACGGTTGCGAACCTGCTCGATCGGGTCCTGATCGTGGCGGACCTTGTCCACTTCCTCGCGCGTGCGGTATTTCGCGGGATCGGACATCGAGTGACCCCTGTATCGATAGGTCTGCATTTCGAGAATGAACGGGCCGTTGCCTTCGCGGCACCATTTCACCGCGCGGTCGCCGGCGGCTTTCACAGCGCGCACGTCCATGCCATCGACCTGTTCGCCCGGAATGTTGAACGACACGCCGCGCTTGGAGAAATCCGTCTGCGCGCTTGAGCGCGTCACCGACGTGCCCATCGCGTAGCGGTTGTTTTCGACGACGTAGATGACGGGGAGCTTCCACAGCTCCGCCATGTTGAAGCTCTCGTAGACCTGTCCCTGATTGGCCGCGCCGTCGCCGAAATAAGCGACCGAGACGTGATTGTTGCCGCGATAATTATTCGCGAACGCCAATCCGGTGCCGAGCGACACCTGTGCGCCGACGATGCCGTGTCCGCCGAAGAACTGCTTCTCCTTGCTGAACATGTGCATGGAGCCGCCCTTGCCTTTCGACAGGCCGGCGGCGCGTCCGGTCAGTTCCGCCATCACGCCTTTCGGGTCCATGCCGCAGGCGAGCATGTGGCCGTGATCGCGATAACCTGTGATAACCTGATCGCCATCCTTCAGCGCCATCTGCATGCCGACGACGATGGCTTCCTGGCCGATATAAAGATGACAGAAGCCGCCGATGGCGCCCATGCCGTAAAGCTGACCGGCCTTTTCCTCGAACCGCCTTATCAGCATCATCTCGCGAAACGCCGCCAGGTCCTGTTCCCTGGTGAAGGAGAGCTTTGCAACGTTGCGTGCGCCGTTGCCCCCTCCTTGGCCTGCGTCTTGTGCGGCGGGTTTCTTCGCGAGAGCCATGAGCGATCCGGGTCAGAGAAGTTTCAGTCTGTGTAACCCAACTCCTATTGGCAAGAAAGGATTGCGTGCAGGCGCGGTCGTCGCATGCCTTTTGCAGCGCAAAAGCGTGAAACTTATGCGACCGAAATGATATGATTTTTGAAATTAGACGCCGCGCGCGGCGCGCGTCAGTTCTGGCCGATGATTTTGACCAGATCGCGCGGGTCGACATAGTTCAGCTGGTAGCGCGCCCGCTCATCCAGCATATCGGGATCGACGCTCGCCGAACGCAGCAATGCCACGCGCTTGTCGGCGGAGACGCGCTCGGTTTTCAGCCGCGCCAGTTCCGCCGTCAGCGTCACGATTTCCTGATCGAGCTCGACGCGCGCGTTGAGGCCATACTTGCCGGTATACGCGTTGACGAAGAAATAGCCGATGATGGCGGCGGCCATTGCGTATAACGCAAGCCCGGTCATGACGGCTTTGAGGCGAACACGCGATACCATGCCCTTTCATGCGGCATGGCGGTTAACGTGGCGTTAGCGACTCATGACTTGTTTTTTGCAAACACGTCGTCGTTGTGCTGCCCAAGTTTCGGGGCGCCCGAATGCGGATGCGGCCGCTTGCCGTCGAAGGTGATCGGAAGTCCGACCACCGGCAATTCACTGCCCGGCAGCGTGCGCAGAATGTCATTCGCCTTGAACTGTTCGGTCTCCTGCAACTCGGCAATCGTATTCACCGGCTGACACGGCACGCCGGCCTTCTCAAACAGCGCGATCCAGTCCGCGCGCGGCCTGGTTTTCAGGATCGGGATCATCAGCGCCAGCAAAACGTCACGATTATCGAGACGGCTGCGTCCGGTCTTGAAGCGCGCGTCCTCGCACCATGCGGCCTGCCCCATCACCACCGCGCATTTGTGAAACAGCCGGTCGTAACCCGCCGCGATCACTAGCGGCTTGTCGGCGGTCTCGAACACCTGATACGGCACGATTGTCGGCGTCGCCGCGCCCGTGCGGTTCGAGAGTTCCTGCGTGATGTGATAGCTCGCCAATGATGTATCGACCCAGGATGCTGCGCTATCAAGCAACGATGTGTCGATCACACAGCCCTTGCCGGTGATATGACGCTGCTGAAGTGCAGCCAGCGCGCCGATCACGCACCACTGCGCGGTCGCCTTGTCGTTGATCGCGGGCGCGCAAAATGTCGGCGGGTCTTCGTGGCGCCCGGTCTGCATCATCACGCCCGAATAGGCCTGCAACAGCGGATCGAAGCCCGGGGCTTTCGACAGCGGGCCTTTCGGGCCGAACGCCCACACCGAACAATAGATCAGTCGCGGATTGACCTTCAACAGATCGTCCGGCCCGACGCCGAGTTCGCTGACAACGCCCGAGCGCAGATTTTGAATCAGGATGTCGGCGTCGCGCACCAGCGTCTTGAGCTTCTCGACATCTGCGGCGTTCTTCATGTCGAGCGTCACCGAACGCTTGTTGCGGTTAGTGACGTGAAACATGATCGAGGAGTCTTCGATGAATGGCGGGCCCCAGCCGCGCGCATCGTCGCCGCCGTCCGGCTTCTCGACCTTGATGACGTCCGCGCCCATGTCGGCCATGATCGCACCGGCGACGGGGCCGGCGAGCGCCTGCCCGATCTCGATGACTTTGATGCCGGAGAGTGGACCCGTCATGTGTCCGCCTGTTTTTAGGCCAGCGCCTTCAGCGCCGACCGCCCTGCATATTTCGCCTGATTGCCGAGTTGCTGCTCGATGCGCAGCAGCTGATTGTATTTCGCCGTGCGGTCGGCTCGCGCGAGCGAGCCGGTCTTGATCTGCCCGCAGTTGGTCGCAACCGCCAGATCCGCAATCGTCGAATCTTCCGTCTCGCCGGAACGATGCGACATCACCGCCGTATAGCCCGCCTTGTGCGCCATCTCGACGGCGGCGAGCGTTTCGGTCAGCGTGCCGATCTGGTTGACCTTGATAAGGATCGAGTTCGCACGACCGGCCTTGATGCCTTCTTCGAGGCGCGTGACGTTGGTGACGAACAGATCGTCGCCGACGAGCTGGCACTTGTCGCCGATCAAGTCAGTGAGCTGCTTCCAGCCATCCATGTCGTCTTCCGACATACCGTCTTCGATGGAGACGATCGGATATTTCTTGACGAGCGATTCAAGATATTTCGCCTGCTCGGCAATCGAGCGGGTTTTCTTCTCGCCCTCGTATTCGTATTTGCCGTTCTTGAAAAATTCCGTCGAGGCGCAATCGAGCGCGAGCATCACGTCGTTGCCCGCTTTGTATCCGGCCTTGTCGATGGCGCTCATAACGAAATCCAGCGCGGCATCGGCTGACGGCAGGTCCGGCGCGAAACCGCCCTCGTCGCCGACATTGGTGTTGTGGCCGGCCTTCTTCAGTTCGGATTTCAGCGTATGAAAGATTTCAGCGCCGCAACGCAGGCCTTCCGCGAAAGTTTTTGCGCCGACCGGCATCACCATGATTTCCTGGAAGTCGATGGGATTGTCGGCATGCACGCCGCCATTGACGATGTTCATCATCGGCACCGGCAACAGCCGCGCGCTCGTTCCGCCGACGTAACGATAGAGCGGCATGTCGAGCGAATTGGCCGACGCCTTCGCAATCGCCAGCGACACACCGAGGATTGCGTTGGCGCCGAGCCGCTTTTTGTTGGGCGTGCCGTCGAGGTTAATCATCACCTCGTCGATCTGCACCTGCTGCTCGGCATCCATGCCGCCGATGGCGTCGAAGATTTCAGTATTCACGGCTTCGACCGCCTTCAGCACGCCCTTCCCTGCGTAACGCTTCTTGTCGCCGTCGCGAAGCTCCACCGCCTCATGCGCGCCGGTCGACGCACCCGACGGAACGGCCGCGCGGCCCATCGATCCGTCTTCCAGCACGACATCGACTTCGACGGTCGGGTTGCCGCGGCTGTCGAGAATTTCGCGGCCGATGATGTCGACGATGGCTGTCATGTGCGCCTCTGGATTCGTGCGGAATGGATGATTTGGGCAGCTTCTAGCGCATGGTTCGCGCGCCGAAAAGGCCGCAAAGCTACTGGATCGCGTGACGCGGGCTTGCGAATTGGCTATCAGGGCGCAACGGAGACACTATGGCAAAAAAGCCCGCTAAATCCTCGCTGCAACTCGGTCATCAGGTCAAACTGCCCGCTTCACCCGAAACCGCGAAACTCGACCGCGTGCCGAACCCGCACAAGGATACGAACTATCTCGTGCGGTTCGTCGCGCCTGAGTTCACGACGCTCTGCCCGATCACCGGCCAGCCGGATTTCGCGCATCTTGTGATCGACTATGCACCGGGGCAATGGCTGGTCGAATCCAAATCGCTCAAATTGTATCTCGCGAGCTTCCGCAATCACGGCGGCTTCCACGAAGCCTGCACGCTCGACATCGGCAAGCGGCTGGTGCGCGAGATCAAACCGAAATGGCTGCGCATCGGCGGCTACTGGTACCCGCGCGGCGGAATACCTATCGACGTGTTCTGGCAGACCGGAAAAATGCCGAACGGATTGTGGGCACCGGATCAGGGCGTCGCGCCTTATCGGGGACGGGGTTAGAAGTCGGTCATCTCATCGACTTCGCCCGGCCTGCGATGCAAAAGTTGGGCAGCAACAAGACCCAGAATGAGGATCGCGACTGCGCTCAACGTCAGCGTCGCGAGTTTGCCGAAATGATGCAGCTCATAGCCGTACACGATCGGTCCCGCCGCCTGTCCGAGAAAAAAGAAGAACGCATGCAGGGACAGCGCGGATGCCCGCGCTTCCGGCGCGAGGTCGCTTGAGAACACCTGTAGCGATCCGTGCAGCGAATAGAAGCCCCACCCCATCAGCAGAAATGAAATGGCCTGCACTTCCCAGCGCGGGCCGAACGCGACGATGCCGAATTGCAGCGCCACGACCGCCGCGCCGCCGATCATCAGCACCTTCGATCCGAAACGCGGCAGCAGCCGCGACACGCTCATCGTGTAGAGCAAGCCGCCGACCGCGAATGCTGCGATGACGATTCCGGGAATCGACGCGCGTGTTTCGCCAAGCTCAAACAGAAACGCCGCGACGAATGAAAACAGGCCGAGCACCAACGCGCCTTCGATGAAGACGGCGGTGAAGCAGACGCGTGCGTTGGGATTCTTCATGATGGTGACGTAGCCTGCTTTCAATCCAGCGAGCGTCATGCCGCCGGGCCTGCCTGTGACGCCGCCGCGGCGAAGTCCGATGGCGACGGCGCCTGAGGCAGCCAGGATGATCGCGCCGAGCACGACGAGCACGCCGCGCCAGCCGAGAAAATCGGCGATGATACCGGCAGCGGTTGCGCCGAGAAGATTGCCGGTCATCGCACCTGCCAGCACGCGGCCGAGCGCGACCTGCCGCTGCGCTGTCGGGACAAGATCGCTCGCCAGCCCCATCGCAATCGGGAATGTGCCGCCTGCCGCGACGCCGACGAGAACGCGCGAGACAAAAAGCATCTGAAACGACGTCGCCAGCGCGCCGAGCGCACAGGCAAGACCCAATAGCGCGAGACAGAAAATCATCAGTCTTGCTTTGCCGAAAATGTCGGCGATGGCGCCGAGGATCGGCTGCGCGAACGCGAACGACAGCGCGACCGCCGACGACAGGCTCGCCGCCGTCGCAACCGTCACCGCGAAATCGCCGGCGACCAGCGGCAACACCGGGTCCATCGAGCGTGACGAGAGAGCGGCTGCAAATGTCGTGGCCGCAATGACGTTGAGAATGGGAAGCATGCCTAATCGATGTCATTGCGTTTGACGGGAAGCAATCCGCGCCCAATGCAAAGCTGGATTGCTTCGCCGCAATGACAAGGCAGCAGATTTAGTGCTGGGCTTTGGCGAGCGCGTCGAACGCCATCAGGTTTTTCACCAGCGCCTCGAAATCCTTCAGCGGCACCATATTGGGTCCGTCCGACGGCGCATGATCGGGATCGGGATGCGTTTCGATGAAGACGCCCGCGACGCCGACAGCGACGGCGGCACGCGACAGCACCGGCACGAATTCGCGCTCGCCGCCGCTTGATGCGCCCTTGCCGCCCGGCTGCTGCACCGAATGGGTGGCATCGAAGATCACCGGCGCGCCGGTCGTGCGTGCGAGAATGGGAAGCGCGCGCATGTCGCTCACCAGCGTGTTGTAGCCGAACGACGCGCCGCGCTCTGTCACCAGAACATTCGCATTGCCGGCGCCGGTGACTTTTGCAACGACGTTGGCCATATCCCAGGGCGCGAGAAACTGACCTTTCTTGACGTTGACGACCTTGCCGGTCTTTGCGGCAGCGATCAGCAGATCGGTCTGGCGCGACAGGAACGCAGGTATCTGAAGCACATCGACGACTTCGGCCACGCGCGCGCACTGGTCGATCTCATGCACATCGGTCAGCACGGGCAATCCGAGCTTGGATTTGATCTCTCCGAAAATCGGAAGCGCCGCATCGAGCCCGATGCCGCGCGCGCCGGACGCGCTGGTGCGGTTCGCCTTGTCGAACGACGTCTTGTAGACGAGACCGATTTTCAGACGCGCCGCGATTTCCTTCAGCGCCGTGGCCGTCTCGAGCGCATGCGCACGGCTTTCCAGCTGACACGGCCCCGCGATCACCGCAAGCGGCAATGCATTGCCGAATTTGACGGAGCCTGCGGCAACGATGAGAGAAGCCTTGGTCACTTAGAATCCTTTAGGTGAGACGTTATTGCGAGCCAACGGGTCGGCGCAAGCGCCGCCCGACGATAAACTCCGCGAAGCAATCCATGTTTGAACAGACAATCGCTGGATTGCTTCGTCGCAAACGCTCCTCGCAATGACAACACCCGCTAACGAGATTGTTCAAATATCAGGGTTGCGCCGAAGGCGGCCTCCGGTTTGACGACCAATCGTCCGATATGCCGGTGCGAGGCGGTGTTGCCGGCCTTCAATATGCGCTCGACCGCATCGATGTCGGGCGCGGCCAGCCGCAAGCCCTCGATCGTCGCGCCCGTGCGCTCGACCTTCGGCACAACACCGAATTGATCGCGAAACGCAGTCGCCTCCTCGATCTCGACATCGCCGCGCGGGGTATTGGCGACAACCCCGAGCGAACTCGAATGCAGTTCGCGCACGCCGGTCACATTGCCGAGAAAAATATGATGATCGGTCGGATTGTCCGCGACCATCACGGCACCCAGCACGCCGCTCGCGCCGTTCGCATGCTGCTGCAATTCCTTTTTATAGAACATCGAGGCATCGCGATGCTGGATCGCGAAGAAACCGGCATGCGGCGACAGTTCGTCGCACGCGAAGGCAAGCGTGAATCCGACCGTGATCGTCTTGCCGTCCGGCAATTTCGCCTCGCGCGAAAACGGCAGCGCGCCGGAGATGCCGATCCCGCGCGTTTTGAAATCCTCGACATCGGCTTCGATATCCGCGCTCTCGAAGGCGAGCATCGAGAAACCGTCGCCGCGCGCGATGTGTTCCCGATTGGCGATGCCGAAAACCTGCGCCAACCCTTCACTCTTCAGTTTCTCCGGTTCGCCAACGGTCAGAACCTCGATGAAAAATCCCGGAAACTGCACGACGTGATTATGCGTGCCCCATGGATGAATGTTGCGCGCGCTGACGGTGAACCCCGCGCGGCGATAGAAGTCCGCTGCCGCGTCGAGATCGCGCACCGCATGAACGATATGGTCGAGCCCGCGCGCCACGCTCTCACTTCACCGACGAGAAGACTGTCGGCTGCAAAAACTGATTGGTGACGCTGGCGATGATCGCGCCGTCCTTTTCGGTTTCATCGCGCGCCGAAATCCATTCGGGATCGGTCTGGAATGCGGTCCATTTCTTTTCGCGCTCGGCCATGTTGTCCCATTGCAGCAGATAGGTCAGATCCTGATTGGACTGGCCGACCAGCGTCGTGAAAAATCCAGCCTGCCTGATGCCGTGCTTGGCCCACAGTTTCAGCGTGATGTGCTCGAAGCGATGCAGGAGCTTCGGCAGCCGTCCCGACACGCAATGATAGACCCGCATTTCGTAGATCATCGGATGCTCCTCATCGCGCGAACGCCGTCGCGTCAGCTCTGTAGCGTATCTGAGTTGCGCCACACCAGCCACAGCACGACAACATCGACCGCGACGAAGGGCAGCACCCACGGCAGCGCGGGCTGTTGTCCCTGCACCACGCTCCCCAGTGCGAGTATCGCGCCGATGGCCGGAACAACCCGCGCCGCCCATACGGCTTTGCGGCTTTTGAGCAAGAGACCGAGAGCGATGCCGAGATACACGAAGCCGAACAGAACCGTCGTTACCATCGGCAGCGACGGAGGCGTCAGCCAGAACTGATAGACGTGAAGAAGGCCGGTGGCTGTGAGCAGCAATACGGCGGGCCGGTTGATTTTCACGCGGGACTTCCCGGCAGCTTGTCGTTCAGATTGTACCAATTGCGCGGTCCGACGAATTCGCGGCCGTCATCGGTACCAATTTCTCGCGCGATCAGTTCGTTGGTCAAGCCGCTCAGCCGCATCAATTGATCCTTCACGGCTTCCGGTTGCAGCGCAAGGTTATTCAATTCGGTCGGATCGTTGAGCGTGTCGTACAATTCAAGCTCGTTGTATTTTTTCAGCGTCACGAAATCGCGCGGGATGTGATGCTGCGACGGGCGGAAGTAACGTGCGAACTTGTAGCGCCCGTCGAACACGCCACGGAACAGGCCAGGATTTTCCAGCGACGGAAAAAATTCCCCGGTGTTGAAGATCTGGCGGATCAAAAACAGTTTGTCAGCCGTCGTGTGATGGTCGATCGCCTTCTCGGTGTAAACGGGATCCCAATAATGGGCGACGCCGTAATTGTAGAGAATGCCGAGACGATCGCGCGCCGACGATGACGACGAGCCGGTGACAGCGCCCGACACATCGATGCCCTTCAGATACGGATAGGCGGTGTTGCGTGCCGCGTCATCGACACCAGCCCACGCCAGAAGCGTCGGTATCATGTCGATCGGACTCGCAAGCGCCTGCGTGACTGTGCCGCCAGATTTCACATCCGGATGCCGCACGATCAGCGGCACGTGAATGTTTTCCCTGAACATGTGCGGCCCCTTTTGCCGCAACCGCTGCGCGCCGGCCATCTCGCCGTGATCGGAGAGATAGACGACGATGGTATTGTCATCCAGTCCGAGCGTTTTCAGCCGCGCCAGAACCGTTGATGTGTGATGATCCACGTCGCGAAGGCAGTTGAAGTAATAGGTTTGATTAGCGCGCCACACCGCCTCGTCATCCGGCTCAAAACGCCCGTAGATCATGTCGCAGAAAGCGGCGTAAGAACGCTGCGACCAATTCCGCTTGCTGATATCGGCGTTGTAGAAACTATCTGGCAGTGGACCGGGCCAGGGCGTATCGTAAACGCCTCCCACGGGCGGCGGCGAAATCGGTGCCAGCATGTTCGGATCGATGCGAGATCGCACCTGCGCCTCGCCGCTCGAAAAATACATGATGTCGTGCGGATTGACGAAATTCACCGCGAGCAGCCACGGCTTGCCCTCGTCGTTCAGCCGCTTGCCGTTGGACGATAGCCACAGACTTGCATCCGCCGCGATCTGGCCATCGAAACGAAACCCGGTCCACGTCGCGCCGTGCGGATCGCCGTCGATGTTGTAGTCGGAAAATCCAAACGGCTCGAGCGCGGCGCCGGTGTTGGGAAACGGGCCGTAGGTGAGATTGTGGTCGCCGCCGATATGACTGAGATGCCACTTGCCCTTGTAAGCGGTGTAGTAGCCCTGCGCGCGAAACAGATCGCCGAGGCTCGGCAACGTATCCGGAATTTCGGGAAACGGCGGTGCGCCGTGATTGACCACCATCTTCGTCTGCTGCGTGTGCTGGCCGAAATAGAATGTCGAGCGGCTCGGCGAACACGGCGTGGTGTGAATATGATAATTCGCAAACGAGACGCCCTGCTCGCGAAGCTGTTCATGCGCTGGAAGCGGCAGGTCTTTCGGCAGACTGCTCCAGTGCCGTTCCTGATCGCTCATGATGAGCAGGATGTTGGGCCGCTTTGCCTTTGGATTGGCGACGGCAGTTTCAACTTGCGCCGACCGTCGACGCGGCTTCCCGCCGAAAACGGCAGCTCCGGCTCCGGCGGCGGCCATCGCCGCGCCTGCAAGCAACACCCTGCGGCGAGAAGATTTTTCTGTCACGGCGCGGCTCCAACTGTGCGAGATGCTTGCGCAATATTCAACGAGCCCGCACGAATGTCGTCTGCCCCGGAACCCGTGTCAAATGCGCAGCGATAAAAATCGCACGCGACGGCGATGGATTTATTTGCTGAAAAATACCGTCAGACCAGACGGCTCTGCACCATCGCCGCCTGCACGAATGAGGCGAACAAGGGATGCGGCTCGAACGGGCGCGATTTCAATTCGGGGTGATACTGCACGCCGATGAACCAGGGATGATCCTCATATTCGACGATCTCCGGCAGCACGCCGTCCGGCGACAATCCCGAAAACCGCAGGCCGTGCTGTTCGAGGCGGTCCTTGTAGGCGGTGTTCACCTCGTAGCGATGGCGATGACGTTCTGAAATCGTCAGCGCGCCGCCATAGACGTCCGACACGCGGCTGCCTTTGCGCAGCGTCGCGGGATAGGCGCCAAGCCGCATGGTGCCGCCGAGATCGCCCGCCTTTGTGCGCTTCTCGAGCTCGTTGCCTTTGAGCCATTCGGTCATCAGGCCGACGACAGGCTGCCTGGTCTCACCGAACTCCGTCGAATTCGCCCCTTCGATGCCGGCGAGATTTCGCGCGGCTTCGATCACCGCCATCTGCATGCCGAAACAGATTCCGAAATACGGAACGTCACGCTCGCGTGCGAATTGCGCCGCCTTGATCTTTCCTTCCGCGCCGCGCTGTCCGAACCCGCCCGGCACCAGAATGCCGTTGACGTGTTCGAGGAACGGCGCGGGGTCCTCGTTCTCGAAGACTTCACTCTCGATCCAGTCGAGATTGACCTTCACTTTATTCGCGATGCCGCCATGCGACAGCGCCTCGATGAGGGATTTGTAGGCGTCCTTCATGCCGGTGTATTTGCCGACAATCGCAATCGTCACCTCGCCTTCCGGATGACGAACGCGCTCGTTGATCGTGTGCCACGAGTCGAGCGCCGGCGGCTTCACATCGACGATGCCAAACGCCGCGAGCACTTCGTCATCTAAACCGGCGGCATGATACGCCTCCGGCACGGCGTAGATGTTATCCACATCGCGCGCCTCGATCACGGCAGTCTCGCGCACGTTGCAGAACAGCGCCAGCTTGCGGCGTTCTTCCTTCGGGATTTCGCGATCCGTTCGACACAGCAGAATGTCCGGCTGAATGCCGATCGAACGCAGCTCTTTCACCGAGTGCTGCGTCGGCTTGGTTTTGAGTTCGCCCGCGCTTGGAATGAACGGCAGCAGCGTGAGGTGGATATAGATCACCTCTCCGCGCGGCAGATCGTTCTTCACCTGACGGATCGCCTCGAAGAACGGCAGGCCTTCGATGTCGCCGACGGTGCCACCGACTTCGCAGAGCACGAAATCGTAGCCTTCGTTGCCGTTGAGGATGAAATCCTTGATGGCGTTGGTGACGTGCGGGATCACTTGAATCGTGGCCCCGAGATAATCACCGCGCCGCTCCTTGGTCAGGATGTCCTGATAGATGCGCCCGGTCGTGATGTTGTCGGCTTTTGTCGCCGGACGGCCGGTGAATCTTTCATAGTGACCGAGATCGAGATCGGTCTCCGCGCCGTCATCGGTCACGAACACTTCGCCGTGCTGGTACGGCGACATCGTTCCGGGGTCGAGATTGAGATAGGGATCGAGTTTGCGAAGGCGGACCTTGTAGCCTCTCGACTGCAACAGCGCGCCTAAAGCTGCTGAAGCCAAACCTTTGCCGAGCGAGGAGACCACGCCGCCGGTGATGAAAATATACCGCGCCATGGGATTCAACCTTTAACGCCACGCGCGCGATTCGCAAAACGAATAGCGCCGTTCGCAGCTTTAATTTCGATGCTGTGGGTGACGCTGAAATATGTGCAGAGTCAGCGCGTTGGAAGTGACGCTTCGCGCATGCGCTCAAGCGCGAGACGCATGCCTCACGGCCACTCTTGGCAAAGTCGCGATTATCGCGACTGCGGAGCCTGTGGCGCGGCAGGCGCAGCCGGGGTCGCGGGCGCCTCGGGCTTCTTCAGCGAGTCCAGAAGATTGCCCGGAGCCTTGTCGCCGGAAAGCGGCGCGGTGCTGTTGTTGATAATCGAGGCCGGCTGGCGCTCATAGCCCGCGTACCATGCCAGAAACAGGCTGGTCGCAAAGAACCCGGCCGCGAGGATCGCCGTCGTGCGGGTCAGCAAATTGGTCGTGCCACGGCTCGACATGAACCCGCCGACACCGCCGCCGCCAATGCCAAGACCGCCGCCTTCCGAACGCTGGAGCAGCACCACGCCGATCAGCGCGGCGACAAGCATCAAGTGAATGACAAGAACGACGGTTTGCATTTGGACCTTCCGTCGCAAACGCCGGTGGCCGTGGAATCGGCAACACTAAAGTTTGCGGAGTTGAAGTTGGGCGGTCTCTACACGATCGGACGCGTGATTGCCACCGCTTTGCCCGATCTAGGGAGCGGCAGCGGCGATGGCAAGGAAGTCGGAGGCTTTCAGGCTGGCTCCGCCGATCAGTGCACCGTTTACATGAGGAACTGACAGTAACTCGACAGCGTTCGATGGCTTCACTGAGCCACCGTAGAGAATACGAATGACTTCGCCGTCTATCTTAAAGTGTTGCTTTAAGTAATTTCGAATGAATTCATGGACTTGCGCGACGTCCTTCACAGTCGGCGTGAGGCCCGTTCCGATAGCCCAGACCGGCTCATAGGCAATCACGAGCGTCTTCGCCGTTGCGCCGTCCGGCACCGATCCCTTGAGCTGGCTGCCGACAATTTCCAGCGTCTTTCCGGCGTCCCGCTGGCCCTGCGTCTCCCCGACACAGACAATCGCCAGAAGCCCCGCCCGCCAGGCCGCCTCGGCCTTGGCCCGCACGATGGCATCGGTCTCGGCATGGTCCGCGCGGCGTTCGGAATGGCCGACGATGACCGCCGTCGCCCCCGCATCCGCCAGCATTTCAGCCGAAATGTCGCCGGTATGAGCGCCGGATGCAGCCGTGTGGCAATCCTGACCGCCAACAGCGACCTTTGATCCCGACACCTCCGCAGCCGCCAGAAACAGCAACTGCGCGGGCGGACAGATCAGCAGGTCGGCCTTCGCGGACGCCGCCGAAGAGCCTTGCACGATGGCGCCCAACTCCTTCAGTGAGGCCTTCAGACCGTTCATCTTCCAATTGCCCGCAATCAGCGGACGAGGCTTATCGGCCATCGCATCTCTCACTCCGGGTTACGCTTCGGGGCTAACAGACACACCGGCCAAACGCCAGTTCCCGCAAAGCCATGTCCACACCGCGCCATTAACCGCGCTTTCGCGTCGCTGCCTGCGCGGTTGCTAGGGAACTGCCACCCCTTTATATGTTGGCCGAACAATGCGGTAACGCCCTGCCGGCCCCTATCCGCCCCCTCAAAACAACAAGTTGGACTCCATGCTCCGAGGAATGCGCAAAGCCTCATCGAACTGGCTCGGCAAGTCGGTGATGGTCGTCATGTTCAGCGTGCTGATCGTCTCGTTCGGCATCTGGGGCATCGCCGACGTGTTCAAGGGCTCGGGCCGCACCGACGTTGCCACCATCGGCGACGCGACGATTTCGACCGACCAGTTCCGCAACATCTACACCGACCGCCTCCAGCAGTTCGGCCGCCAGTTCGGCCGGCCGCTGACGAGCGAACAGGCGCGCGCCTTCGGTCTCGATCGCCAGGTGCTGCAACAGGTGCTCGCTGAATCCGCCCTCGATCAGCAGACGAAGAAGATGTCGCTCGGCCTTGCAGATCAGGACATCGCGCGCGCAATCGCCGACGATCCGAACTTCAAGGGCCTCGACGGCAAATTCGATCGTGCGCGCTTCGACGCGATCATCCGCAATTTCGGTTACAACGAGCAGAAATACATCGCCGAACAGCGCCGCGTCTCATTGCGCCGTCAAATCACCGGCACGATCACAACCGGGCTTGAGCCGACCAAGACGCAGATGGAGGCGCTGGTGCGTTTCCAGAACGAGCAGCGTTCGGTGCAATACCTCACGCTCACCGCAGCACAGGCCGGCAAGATCGATCCGCCCTCGCCCGAGGCGCTTGCCGCCTATTTCGACGAGCGCAAGCAACTCTTCCGCGCGCCGGAATATCGCAAGATCGCCATTCTCACTCTGACGCCGGATGAAATGGCGAAGGCCATTACGGTTTCCGACGACGATGCGAAGAAGGAATACGACGGCAAGCGCGAGAAGTACGTCACGCCGGAAAAGCGTCAGGTGTTGCAGATCACCTTCCCGTCCGAGGATGAAGCGAAGGCCGCACGCGCAAAGATCGACAGCGGCACCTCGTTCGAGGACCTCGCCAAGCAGCGCGATCTGAAACCCGCCGACATCGATCTCGGCACCGTTACCAAGGCAAGCCTCGGCGATCCGGCGTTTGCGGATGCCGCCTTCGGACTGCCGCTCAACGGCGTCAGCCAGCCGATCAAGGGGGCGCTGTCGACCGCCTTGCTGAAAGTGACGAAGATCGAAGCCGGCAACACGCCGACTTTTGAAAGCCTCTCGGCGAAGATCAAAACCGAAGTCGCACAGCAGCGCGCGCGCGACCAGTTGCGTGACCTGCATAACAAGATCGAGGACGAGCGCGGCGGCGGCGCGAACATCGCCGAAGCCGCCAAGAAACTCGGCCTCAACGCCGTGACGATCGAAGCCGTCGATCGCTCGGGCCGCGCGCCGGACGGCCAGCCGGTGAAGGGATTGCCCTCCGGCACCGATATCGTCTCGCAGGCGTTCGCCTCCAACATCGGCGTCGAGAACGACTCGATCCAGAACAATGGCGGCGAAATCTGGTACGACGTGCTTGGCATCACGCCCTCGCGCGACCGTCCTCTCGATGAAGTGAAGGCGCAGGTCGAACAACGCTGGACGGACGATCAGGTCGCAACGCGCCTGCGCGCGAAGGCGACCGAAATCGTCGACAAGCTCAACAAGGGCAGCAAGCTCGACGCGGAAGCAACCGCAGCCGGCGTGAAGGTGCAGACCGCAGGTCCGTTCAAGCGCGATGCGGATGTGAAGGGCGTGCCGGATCGTCTGGTCAACGCCGCCTTCCGCACGCCGAAGGATAGCATCGGCCAGACCGAAGGCTCGGGGGCGAGCGACCAGATCGTGTTCAAGGTGACGGACATCGTCGTGCCCACGATCGACATGTCGTCGGAAGACGCCAAGAAACTCAAAGACAACCTGATCCGCGCGATGACCGAGGAACAGGTTCAGCAATATGTCGGCAAGGTTGAATCCGAACTCGGCACCAAGATCAATCCAAGCGCATTCGCGGTCGCGACAGGTGCGGCAGCAAGCCAGTAACGCCCTGGAATTTCCGGCGGACTTTCGGGGCGACAGATGGACGACCTCAAGACGATCATCGGCAAAGTCGCAACCGGCGCATCGCTGACGCGCGAGGAAGCCTCCGCCGCGTTCGACCGCGTGATGTCCGGCGAAGCGACGCCCTCGCAGCTCGGCGGCCTCTTGATGGCGCTGCGCGTGCGCGGCGAGACCGTCGATGAAATTACGGGCGCCGTCAGTGCAATGCGCGCCAAGATGCTCACCGTCAAAGCACCTATGGATGCCGTCGACATTGTCGGCACCGGCGGCGACGGCTCGGGCTCCGTCAATGTCTCCACCTGCGCGTCGTTCATCGTCGCGGGCGCAGGCGTTCCGGTCGCGAAACACGGCAACCGCGCCCTCTCCTCGAAATCCGGTGCCGCCGACGTACTCGGTGCGCTCGGCGTGAAAGTGAACATCTCGCCGGAGCAGGTCGGCAAGTGCATCGCGGAAACCGGCATCGGCTTCATGTTCGCGCCGACGCATCATCCGGCGATGAAGAATGTCGGGCCGACGCGCGTCGAACTCGCAACCCGCACGATCTTCAATCTGCTCGGACCGCTGTCCAATCCTGCCGGCGTGAAACGTCAGATGGTCGGTGTGTTCTCCAAACATTGGGTGCAGCCGCTGGCGCAGGTGCTGAAGAATCTCGGCGCTGAATCGGTCTGGGTCGTTCACGGCTCCGACGGTCTCGACGAAATCACCCTCACCGGCCCGACGCATGTTGCAACCTTGGAAAAAGGCAATATCCGCACTTTTGAGGTGACGCCGGAGGATGGCGGCTTACCGCGCGCGGACGGCGCCGAACTCAAGGGCGGCGACGCGCAGGCCAATGCGAAGGCGTTAAGTGCGGTGCTTCAGGGCAAGCCGAGCGCGTATCGCAACGTGGCGCTGCTGAACGCTGCTGCCGCGTTGATCGTCGCAGGCAAAGCCAAGGACTTGAAGGAAGGCGTTGCGCTCGGCACCAAGTCGCTGGACAGTGGGGCTGCGGCGGAGAAACTCAACCGTCTCGTCGCCGTCTCGAATGCTTGAGGAAGATCGGCCTTTGTCAGACATCCTCACCAAGATCGAAACCTATAAGCGCGAGGAAATCGCGGCGGCCAAGCGCGCCGTCTCCTTGAGCGACATGGAAGTTCGCGCGAAGGCGGCGTCGAAGCCGCGCGGCTTTGTGAATGCGATCAAGACAAAAATCGCGAACGGCGACTATGCACTGATTGCCGAGATCAAGAAGGCGTCGCCGTCGAAGGGCCTGATCCGCGCCGACTTCGATCCGCCCGCACTCGCCAAAGCCTACGAACAAGGCGGCGCAGCGTGCTTGTCCGTGTTGACCGACACGCCATCGTTCCAGGGCTCGCTTGAATTCATGGTCGCCGCGCGCGCGGCGGTGTCCCTGCCCGTACTGCGCAAGGATTTCATGTACGACACCTACCAGATCGCGGAAGCGCGCGCGCATGGCGCCGACTGCATTCTCATCATCATGGCCGCGCTGGACGACGCCACTGCCAAAGACATCGAGGATGCCGCCTTCGCGCACGGCATGGATGTTCTTCTTGAAGTTCACAACGCGCAAGAACTCGATCGCGCGCTGAAGCTCAAGTCGCCGCTACTGGGCGTCAACAACCGTAACCTGCGCACGTTTGAAGTCACTCTTTCAACGAGCGAAGCTCTCGCGCCGCTGATTCCGAAAGACCGCATCATGGTCGGCGAGAGCGGCATCTTCACGCCGGCCGACCTGTCACGTCTTGCAAAAGTCGGCATGGAGACCTTCCTCGTCGGTGAAAGCCTGATGCGGCAGACGGACGTGACGGCAGCAACACGCGCGCTGCTGGCGCGCGACAATGCACAACGCGCCACCGGGACGCGCTGAGCATGGCCAAGGCTTCAAAGATGGCTCGAAAGAAGGCTCAAAAGAAAACACGGGCCACAAAAGCGAAGATCAAACCCGCCCTCACCCACATCGATGCCAGGGGCGAGGCGCACATGGTCGACGTCTCCACCAAGGAAGACACCGAACGCACCGCGGTTGCCGAAGGCGCAGTCGTGATGACGACGAAGACGCTTGCCGTCATCGAAAAGGGCAACGCCAAAAAAGGCGACGTGCTGGGTACGGCGCGCGTCGCAGGCATCATGGCGGCGAAAAAAACCCATCAGCTCATTCCGCTGTGTCATCCACTCGCGATCTCGAAAATCACGCTTGAGATAACCGTCGATCCGAAATTGCCGGGCTGCCGAGTCACTGCCACCGTGAAAGTGAAAGGCCCGACTGGCGTCGAAATGGAAGCCCTCACCGCCGTCTCCGTCGCTTGCCTGACGATCTACGACATGGTGAAGGCGGTCGAGCGCGGCGCGCGCATCGACAACATCCACCTCGTCGAGAAAATGGGCGGCAAGTCCGGTCACTACCGGGCTGCGAACTAGGGATCTCCCATGGCGCTGATGCCGGTCGCCGATGCGCTCAAAGCTGTGCTCGACGGCGCGTCTGCGCTGCCGGCGGAAACAGTTGCGCTCGATGACGCGTTTCACCGAACGCTCGCGCAAGACCTGGCGGCGCTCCGCACCCAGCCGCCCGCCGACATGTCCGCGATGGATGGTTACGCGGTGCGCGTGGCGGACGCGTCTCTCAATGCGCGGCTGAAAGTCATCGGCGAGGTCGCGGCGGGCAAGCCGTTCGACGCCGCCGTGAAGGCCGGCGAAGCGGTGCGCATTTTCACCGGAGGCGTCATTCCAACTGGCGCGGACACCGTCGTCATTCAGGAAGACACCACGCGCGACGGCGATGTCGTTGTCGTCACCGAAGCCGCGCAGCCGTCGCGGCATATCCGCCGAGCGGGTAAAGATTTCAGCGAAGGTGACGTGCTCATTCACAAGGGCGCACTGCTCACCGACCGCCATCTCGGCCTCGCCGCCAGCGCCAATCATCCTCATCTGCCCGTCCATCGCCGTCCGAAAGTCGCGATCCTTGCGACCGGCGATGAACTGGTGATGCCGGGCACCACGCCGGCGCACGGCCAGATCGTCTATTCCAACGGCTACGCGCTGCGTCCGCTTATTCGCTCGGCGGGTGCCGACGTGCTCGATCTCGGCATCGCGGCTGACACCATCGAAGCCACGACCGCCGCCATTCGCAAGGCGCACGATCTTGATGCGGACGTTTTGGTGACGACGGGCGGCGCGTCCGTCGGCGAGCACGATCTCGTCAAGGGCGCGCTTGAGTCCGAAGGCACGCAGATGTCGTTCTGGCGCATCGCCATGCGTCCCGGAAAGCCGATGATGAGCGGCAAACTGGGAGCGATGCGGGTGCTCGGCCTGCCCGGCAATCCGGTTTCGTCCTATGTCTGCGGCTTCCTGTTTCTGGTGCCGCTGATCCGCGCGCTGTCGGGCGCTGCCACCGTCGATCATCGGCACGAATCCGCCGTCCTCGATCGCGACCTTCCCGCCAATGACCTTCGCCAGGACTATCTGCGCGCACGTCTGGACATAGGGCCTGACGGGTTGATTCGCGCGACGCCGGTGAATCATCAGGACAGTTCGCTGGTGGCGAACCTCGCCTCGGCCAGCGCGCTGATCGTGCGCCCGCCCCATGCACCGGCGGCCGCCAAAGGCTCCGCCGTCAGCATCCTGCGGCTTCCTCTCTAACGATCTCGATTTTGTTCACTCAATTTTAACGGTTGCGGAACACATATGGAACATATAGTGTTCGTTCATGATTTGTTTCAAGTGACTCGCGGGCCGGCTGCGGCGGCCACTGTGCAATCCGGGGATTATGGGGACCGTCCCGATGCTGACACGAAAACAATACGAGCTTTTGCGGTTCATCAATGAGCGGCTGAAAGAGGCCGGCGTACCGCCTTCGTTCGACGAAATGAAGGACGCGCTGGACCTGCGCTCCAAATCCGGCATCCACCGGCTGATTACGGCTCTGGAAGAGCGCGGCTTCATCCGCCGCCTCGCCAACCGCGCCCGCGCCATCGAGGTCATCAAGCTGCCGGATGTCGGCGGCAACACCGCCGGCAAGCGCGGCTTCACCCCCAGCGTCATCGAGGGCAATCTCGGCAAAGTCCGTGGCGGCTCGTCCGATGGCGGCAACGACAACGTCGCGGTGCCCGTCATGGGCCGGATCGCGGCGGGTACGCCGATCGAGGCCATCCAGACACGCAGCCACACCATCAGCGTGCCGCCCGACATGCTCGGTTCCGGCGAGCACTACGCGCTCGAAGTGCGCGGCGATTCGATGATGGAAGCCGGAATTCTCGACGGCGATACCGTTCTGATCCAGAAGAACGACGCAGCAGATACCGGCGACATCGTCGTGGCCCTGATCGACGACGAGGAAGCCACGCTGAAGCGTTTCCGCCGCAAGGGCGCATCCATTGCGCTTGAGCCTGCGAACGCGGCTTACGAGGTTCGCATTCTGCCGCCGAACCGCGTGCAGATTCAGGGCAAGCTGATCGGGCTGTTTCGTAAATACTGATCGCGTGATCCCGAAAAGCATGTTCTCGGGCAACGACCCGAGGATGGGAACCGGTTTTTGGACCGGATCACGCGCAAATCAGTCTTCAGCCTGAAGATCGTTTTCCGCCGGCGTGGCATCGAGAGTGCGCGCCGGCGTTTTCTTTAAACTTGCCGTTTCCGGTTCGGCTTCTGCGACGGCAGGCGCCCAGGGCCGGTCCACGCCACGCGGCCTGTTGGCCGTGATCGAATAGCCGTTGGCGGTTTTGTATAGCGCCAGCGTCCCTCGCCGCTTCAATGTCTCCTGATCGAGGACAGTCGCCGCGCAGTCGTGCGGCGGCTGGCGGAACGTGACAATTATCGCCGCGCGGGTGCAGTCGTCCGCGAGCGCCTCGGGCTTCAGCGACAGCGCGACAAGTTTGCCGTCCGCGCCTGCGACAACGCACCCGGCCTCATCGCAAGACACGCCGTCGCCGAGTGTCGCATCCGTCGCTGCGCGCGGATCGGCATCTGCCGCCAACCATTCGCGCACCAGGAATGCGTCCTTGGACACGCGCATCACGCGCAGCAATCCGTTCGTGCCGCGCACGCCGACGGTCTGGCCGTCGCCGGACACCAGAATATCAGGGCGCGGCGTCGCCAGCGCCCATGCGGTCGCCAGCACAATCACGCCCGCCCCGGCCCAGCGCAGCGGCGTGCGCAGCAATCCCAGCAGAATGATCCCGATGCTCATGGCCGCAAGAGGCCCGCTGCCGAAACTCGCCATCCGCCCGATCGCGCCGGGCAAGGCTGCGACCCATTGTGAAACGGCAATCATCCAGCCGATGCCGACATCCATCAGCCGCCAGAAGATGCCGTCGAAGCCGAGCGGCATCGCGATCAATCCAAGCAGGCCCGCTGGCATCACGAGGCCCGAGACCACCGGCATCGCCGCAAGATTGGCGATCACGCCATAGGGCGTGACGCGATGGAAATGAAACGCGGCATAGGGCGTGGTCGCCAAGCCGGCGATCAGCGAGGCCAATGCCAGCGCGATGATCTCGCGCCCGCCCCACAAAGCCGCGCGTGCGGCCCGCGAATTGTCCGGCGACGCAAACAGATTCGGCATGCCGATCTGCACGATGGCGACGAGACCCAGCGTGGCCGCGAACGACATCTGGAAACTTGGATGCACCAGGGCTTCGGGCGCGAATATCATCACGATCATCGCGGCAATCGCCAGCGTTCTGAACGTGATCGCCCGCCGGTCCACCATGACTGCGATCAGCACGACCGCCGTCATGAAATAGGATCGCTGCGTGGCGACTTCCGCACCTGAGAGCAGCAGATAAAAGGTCGCGGCGATGAGCGCGGCCAGCGCCGACCATTTCTTGATCGCGAACGTCACCGTCAATATCGGAAATAGCGCGAGCAAGGCGCGCACCGCGAAGAACACCACACCCGCAACCACCGCCATGTGATAGCCGGAGATCGACAGTACATGGCCCAGTCCTGAAATGAACATCGCGTCGTTGACTGGCGTCGAGATCGCGTCGCGCCGCCCGGTCAGCAGCGCGGTTGCGATGGCGCGGTTGTCGCCGCTCAAAACGCTGCGGATGCGCGCGTCGATGGCGTCGCGCATGCCCTGCATCGACGCGGCATAACGCAGATAAAGCCCGCCGCTTTTCGGCGCCTCGACCGTCCTGATCGCGCCCATCGCGAAACCGGACGCGCCAATGCCCTGAAAATACATGTCGCGTCCGAAATCGTAAGAACCGGGCCGCTGCGGCGACAGCGGCGGCTGCAACCGCGCTTTCAATTCGACAAAGCTGCCGACATCGGGCGCAGTGCCCTTTCGCACCGACAGGCGCACGCGGTCGATCTTCGTCTGCCCGCGCGCCGTATCCATTTCCTCGACGCGCAGCACAAAACGGTCTGTGCGCTCGCGCTCCTCATGCGTTTCGACGAAACCTTTCAGCGCAACCGAATAGACCGGCATGGTCGGCACGACATGCGCCACACGCGCGGATTTCCATGTCGCCGCCGCGAAGCCGCTTGCGACAGCGGCGATCATCACGAGAACGGGAAAGAAACTTTGCCTGCGCGCAAGAAACGCTGCCGCGCAAAGAAACGCAGCGGCGGGCGCGACGACCGCCAGCACAGGTTCTCGGTCTGCCGCGAAATAGAATGCGATCCCTGCGCCGAACGCGACCGGCACCCACGGCAACAAGCGTCCCGGACCGGCTTCGGCCTTTATCCAGGATTGAATCCTTTCAACGAGCGCCGGAAGAAAACCGCTGCCGTAAGGCGCAACATGCTGCGTGCTTCGCTGCGGCCAGGCGATGGCCTTGCCTGCAACGCGCGTTGACCGCCTCTCCGGTTCGCCTTGGTCCGACATCGCCCGCCCCGGCTTGCACGAGCAATGCTAGCGGACGCGCAAGTGCTGAACAGCGGAACGGATGCAGAATACGAAAACTTACCGCATCCGTCATTGCGAGCCAACGGGTCGGCGCAAGCGCCGCCCGATGATAAACTCCGCGAAGCAATCCACGTTTAAAAACAAGAACTGGATTGCTTCGTCGCTGCGCTCCTCGCAATGACGTTCGACCCGCAGCAGATGTCTTCACCCGATCAGCCCGAGGCCGACACTTTGGCCCACGTGTCGCGTAAGCCCACGGTGCGGTTGAACACCGGCTTGCCCGGCGCGGAATCCCTGTCGCGGCAGAAATAGCCCTGCCGCTCGAACTGATATGCGCCGCTGAAATTCTCGCTTGCGAGCGCGGGTTCGAGCATCGCATTCACGACTTCGAGCGACTTCGGATTCAGTTGCGACGCGAAGCTCGCAGCGTCCGGTGACGGACCGCTGAACAGATTGTCGTAGACGCGAACCTCGGCGGGCACGGCCTGCGCCGCTGCGACCCAGTGGATCGTCGCCTTCACCTTGCGTCCGTCCGGCGCGTTGCCGCCGCGCGTCGCGGGGTCGTAGGTGCAACGCAGTTCGACGACGTTGCCGCGCGCGTTCTTCACCACTTCCTTGCAGGTGATAAAGTAGCCGTAACGCAGCCGCACCTCGCGCCCCGGCGCCATGCGAAAGAACTTCTTCGGCGGATCTTCCATGAAGTCGTCCTGTTCGATGAACAGTTCGCGGCCGAACGGAATCTTGCGCGAGCCTTGCGACTCATCGTCCGGGTGATTGATGGCGTCGAGCTCTTCGGTCTGGCCTTCCGGATAATTCTCGATCACGACTTTCAGCGGATGCAGCACAGCCATACGTCGCGGCGCGGTCTTGTTCAGCGTTTCGCGGACAGAGAAATCGAACATGCCGAGATCGACGGTGGAGTTTGCTTTCGCGACGCCGATGCGCTTGACGAAATCGCGCAGCGCCTCCGCCGGAATGCCGCGGCGCTGAAGTCCGGCCAGCGTCGGCATGCGCGGATCGTCCCAGCCGGTTACGTGATTGCCGCGCACAAGTTCAGTCAGCACGCGCTTTGACAGCAGCGTGTAGGTGACGTTTAGGCGCGCGAATTCATATTGATGCGGCCGCGACGGCACCGGAAGATTTTCAAGGCACCAATCGTACAGCGGACGGTGATCCTCGAATTCCAGCGTGCAGATCGAATGCGTGATGTGCTCGATTGCGTCGGACTGGCCGTGCGCGAAATCGTAGCTCGGGTAAATCTTCCATGTCTCGCCCGTGCGCGGATGATGGGCGTGCAGGATGCGATACAGCACCGGGTCGCGCAGATTGATATTGCCGGAGCCCATGTCGATCTTGGCGCGCAGCACACGCGCGCCGTTCGGAAATTCTCCCGCGCGCATGCGCGCGAATAGGTCGAGATTTTCCTCGACGGGTCTGTCGCGGAACGGCGAGTTCTGACCCGGTTCTGTCAGCGTGCCGCGCGTCAGACGGATTTCATCCTGGGTCTGGTCATCGACATAAGCCTTGCCGGCCTTGATGAGCGAAACGGCCCAATCGTAAAGCTGCTCGAAATAATCCGACGCGTAATGAAGGTGCTTGCCCCAGTCGAAGCCGAGCCATTTCACGTCGCGCTGGATCGCGTCGATATATTCCTGCTCTTCTTTCGTCGGATTGGTGTCGTCGAAGCGCAGATGGCAGCGCCCGCCGAACTCCTCGGCGATACCGAAGTTCAGGCAGATCGATTTCGCGTGGCCGAGGTGAAGATAGCCGTTCGGTTCCGGCGGAAAGCGCGTCACCACGCCCTTCACTTGTCCCGACGCCAGATCCGACGCGACAATGTCGCGGATGAAGTCGCGGCCCGCCTCGCTGCCGGGATTTTGCGCCGAATCGTCAGTCATGCATGCCTTCCAAGTTGCGCCCTCTTTGCCAAATCCGCATGGCCCCGCCAAGGCCTCAAGCACCTGCGCCAAGGTGCAAAGAGCCCGGAATTGCGGCTCCAATTCGCCGTGGGACAGCACGAAAAGGTGTGATAAACGCCGCCTGAAATGACCGCACCCGTCGTCACCCGCTTCGCACCCTCGCCGACCGGCTTCCTCCATATCGGCGGCGCGCGCACCGCGCTGTTCAACTGGCTCTATGCGAAGAAGCACGGTGGCAAGATGCTGCTGCGGATCGAGGACACCGACCGCGAGCGTTCGACCGAGCCCGCGATTGCCGCGATTCTCGAAGGGCTGAAATGGCTCGGCATTAAATGGGATGACGAGACGGTCTACCAGTTCCAGCGCGCAGCACGTCATCGCGAAGTCGCCGAACAATTGCTGGCGTCGGGCAATGCCTATCGCTGCTACGCCACCGCCGAAGAGCTCACCCAGATGCGCGAACTCGCGCGCGCCGAGGGCCGAGCGATCCGCTACGACGGACGCTGGCGCGACCGCGATCCGTCGGAAGCCCCCGCCGGCGCGAAACCCACCATCCGCCTGAAGGCTCCGACGACCGGCGAAACGGTGATCGAGGACCAGGTTCAGGGCCGCGTCGTCTGGCAGAACGAAAACCTCGACGATCTGGTTCTGCTGCGCTCAGACGGCAATCCGACCTACATGCTCGCGGTCGTGGTGGACGATCACGACATGGGCGTGACGCATGTCATCCGCGGCGACGATCACCTCATCAATGCCGCGCGGCAGAAACAGATTTACGACGCGCTCGGCTGGAGCGTGCCGGTGATGGCGCATATTCCGCTCATTCATGGGCCGGACGGATCGAAGCTGTCGAAGCGCCACGGCGCGCTCGGCGTCGAAGCGTATCGCGCAATGGGCTACCTGCCGGAGGCGCTGCGCAACTATCTCGTGCGGCTCGGCTGGTCGCACGGCGATCAGGAGATTTTCTCGACGCAGGAAATGATCGACGCGTTCGATCTGGCCTCAATCGGCCGCTCGGCGGCGCGGTTCGATTTCGCAAAACTGGAAAATCTCAACGGGCACTACATCCGCACATCCGACGACAACGCGCTGCTCGCCGCTTTCGAGGACGTGCTGCAATTCGTGCAAAGCGGCGAGGCCATTCAGGCCAAGCTCAACGATACGACCCGCGCGCAACTTTTGGCCGCGATGCCCGGATTGAAGGAGCGCGCCAAGACGATTGTCGAACTGATCGACAGCGCGAAGTTCATTTTCGCCGAACGCCCGCTCGAAATGGAACCCAAAGCGGCGGCCGTGCTGACGCCCGAGACGCGACAATTGATCGGGCGGCTTCGCGCGGCGCTCGATGACGTGAAAAACTGGAGCGCGGAAACAACCGAGGCTGCAATGCGCGCTTTCGCCGAGCAGAATGGCCTCAAACTCGGCGGTGTCGCGCAGCCCTTGCGCGTCGCCTTGACCGGACGCACCACCTCGCCCGGCATCTTCGATGTGCTCGCGGTATTGGGCCGCGAAACCTGCCTTGCGCGGCTTCAGGATCAGGCCGCCGGATAGGCCCGGAAATGCCTGCCTTTAGGCTGATCTGCCCTATCTTGCAGCGCACACAACAATAAGCTACCCATTTAGGCAAAGGTTCTGGGACAATTGGCTCGCCGCGTCCTATATGGCGTCCGTAAGCCTCGTTTGCCCTGTGTAACTCTGTCATCGGGGACTGTGCGATGGATGCAAAAACCAACACCAAAAAAGCCACGCTGACCGTCGAAGGCAAAACGGTCGATTTCCCGGTCCTCAGCGGCACCGTCGGGCCGGACGTGATCGACATCAGCAAGCTCTACGCGCAGACCGGGATGTTCACCTACGACCCGGGCTTCACCTCGACGGGCTCGTGCGACTCCAAGATCACCTATATCGACGGCGATGCGGGCATTCTTCTGTATCGCGGCTATCCGATCGAACAGCTCGCCGAGAAAGGCGACTTCCTCGAAACCTGTTATCTCTTGCTTTACGGTGAGTTACCGACCGCCGCGCAGAAGAAAGATTTCGACGAACGCGTGACCCGTCATACGATGGTGCACGAGCAGATGGCCCGCTTCTTCCAGGGCTTCCGCCGCGATGCGCATCCGATGGCCGTCATGGTCGCTTCCGTCGGCGCACTCGCCGCGTTCTATAACGACTCGACCGATATTTCCGATCCCAAGCAGCGCATGATCGCCTCGATGCGGATGATCGCGAAGATTCCGACGCTGGCCGCGATGGCCTATAAATACAATATCGGCCAGCCCTTCGTTTATCCGAAGAACTCGCTGTCCTTCGCGGCCAATTTCCTCAACATGTGCTTCGCCGTGCCGTGCGAGGACTACAAGATCAATCCGGTGCTCGCCGAAGCACTCGACAAAATCTTCATTCTGCACGCCGACCACGAGCAGAACGCCTCGACCTCGACCGTGAGGATCGCCGGCTCATCCGGCGCAAACCCGTTTGCCTGTATCGCGGCCGGCATCGCCTGCCTGTGGGGACCGGCGCATGGCGGTGCCAACGAAGCCGCGTTGCAGATGCTCGCCGAAATCGGCAGCGTCGATAAGATTCCTGAGTTCATCGCAAAGGTGAAGGACAAGAACTCGAACGTCCGCCTGATGGGCTTCGGTCATCGCGTCTACAAGAACTACGATCCGCGCGCCAAGATCATGCAGCAGATGTGTCACAAGGTCTTGAAGGAGACCGGCCACGCCAACGATCCGCTGCTGCCGATCGCGCTGGAACTTGAAAAGATCGCGCTCAACGATCCGTATTTCATCGAACGCAAGCTCTATCCGAACGTCGATTTCTATTCGGGCATCACGCTGAAGGCGATGGGTTTCCCGACCTCGATGTTCACCGTGCTGTTCGCGGTCGCCCGCACCGTCGGCTGGATCAGCCAGTGGAGCGAGATGATCCAGGATCCGCATCAGAAGATCGGACGGCCTCGTCAATTGTATTCCGGCGCCACCAGCCGCGACTATGTGGACATGGGCAAGCGCAAGTAATCGCCCTCACCGAATTCAAAACGGCCGGTCACGAACCGGCCGTTTTTATTTGCGCGCGTTTTGCATCGTCTCGATCACGACTTCGGCGGCGCGTTCGCTCGGCCTCTTGCCGCCGGTGGACATGATCCCTTCCAGCTTTTTGAAGGCGCCGACCTGGCGCTGCCGCACGGGCGTATCGGCCAGAATATCGCGCAGAACCGGCGCTAGTTTTTCCGGTATGAAATCGTCCTGAAGGAATTCAGGGATGACATTCTCGCCCAGAATGATGTTCGGCAGAATGATCGATGACGTCTTGATAACGCGGCGCGCGATGAAGGCTTCGACCGGTGTGACTTTATAGACCGCAACCATCGGCACATTCGCCAATGCAAGTTCGAGCGTGACGGTGCCGGATTTCGCCAGCGCCGCGCGCGCGGTGCGGAACGCAGCGAGCTTGTCTCGATCGTTGACGACGATCTTGGGCTGTACCTGCCAATGCGCCGTTGCTGCACGCACGCGCTCCTGAAGATGCGGCGTGGTCGCCAGAACCGGCTCGAAGTCAGCGCCCATCGCCTTCAGCAGCTTCAGCGTGACGCCGAACACTGCCATGTTGCGCGCGATCTCGCTGCTGCGGCTTCCGGGAAGCAGCACGAGCACGGGCGGCATGGCCTCGCGGCGCTGCTGCTCGGACGCATTCGGCCGCAACAATTCAAGATGCTCCAGCAGCGGATGGCCAACATAGGTGCAAGGCGGGCCGCCGAGCCGCTTGTGAACCTCCGGCTCGAACGGCAGCACTGCCATCAGCCGGTCGACATAGGCGCGCATCGCCCTGGCGCGATGCGGACGCCACACCCACACCGTCGGCGACACATAATTCACGATGGGAATCGACGGATTGCGCTTGCGCACGCGTTTTGCCACGCGCTGCGTGAAATCCGGGCTGTCGATGATGACCAGAACGTCCGGCCTGGATTTCAGAACCGCATCCGTCGCTTCCCGGATGCGCGCCAGGATCATCGGCAGCTTTCGCGGGATCGCGGCAAGGCCGATGATCGCCAGTTCCTGAATCGGAAACAGCGAGGTCAGCCCCTGCTCCGCCATGTGGCGTCCGCCTACTCCGGAAAACTCGGCATCCGCACCGAGCTTCGCGCGCAACGCATTCATAAGTCCCGCGCCGAGACGGTCGCCGGATTCTTCCGCCGCGATCAGGAAAATCTTGCGCGGCGTGGACGCGTTCATCACGCCGGCATCCCGACGATGACGAGCCCGGCCTTGTCGGCCTTCTCGATCACAAGCTGCGGCTCCGCGACCAATGCCTGAACCGCTGCGATACCTGCGCCCGCAAGTCCCGCAGCGATCAGGCCATCGACGGTCTTCGGCCCGAATGTCGGCAGATCGAAGCGCAGATCCTGACCGGCCTTCGGAGCCTTCACGAGAACGCCGCGGCCGGACTTCGAGCGGATACGCCCCTCCGCGCGCAATCTCGTAACGCGCGCGAGCAGACCGTCAGTGCCTTCAATGTCTTCGACGCCGACAGCATGTCCATCGATCACGACAACGGCCTGTCCCACATCGTATGGACCCAGAGCCGCAAGCAGTTCGCGGCCCTTGGCAAGGTCCGCTTGCATCTGCGCGTCAGGTGAACGCTGCGTGATCGAACCTTCCGGCATCAGCAACTCCGGCGCGACATCCTTGATGCCGACGAGGCGAAATCCATGTTCCTCGAAAATACTGCCGATACCGGTGAGCAGATGATCGTCGCCGCCGCGCATGGCGCGCGCGATTTTCGGAATGATGCGCAGCGTCCCCAGATCGAGACGAATTTCCGACAATGCCGGACGCACCAGCCCACCGATCAAAACGATGTCGCGGCAATTCTCACCGCGCATGAGGCGCGTCAGCCGCCCGAACTGGCCGAGCGCAACCCAATGATGAGGATACGCCTTGACCCGCTCGGAATCGCAAAAGCCGCGGATCGCAAACAGAAACGGCTCGGCCCCGCGCTTGCGGATTACTTCCGCCGCCGCGAACGGCAGCACGCCGCCACCGGCGATAATTCCGATTGTCGGCGATGTCGCAGAATCTGCTGCCATCAGGCCTCGAATTTGGATCGCTCGGTCGGCTTGTTCGGATTGTTGTGCGCCATCATCAGAGCGCGCTTCTTGCCTTCGTCGATGAACTTGACCATATCCGCTATCGCAGGATCGCTTTCGCCCATCGGCCGCAAGGCTTCGAGCCGATCCGCGAACACGCCCGAGCCGTGAAACAGCCGCTGGTAGAAATCGCGCACCGTCTGCAAGCGCGACGCGGTGAACCCGCGCCTGCGCATGCCGATGATATTTAGTCCTTCAAGGAAAGCATGCTGGCCCGATGCCATGCCGAACGGAATGAGGTCGCCGCGCACGCCCGATACGCCTGCGATCATCGCCTGCGGGCCGATGCGGACGAACTGATGCACCGCCGCCAGTCCGCCGATATAGACGAAGTCGCCGATCTCGCAGTGACCGCCGAGCGTGCCGCTGTTGGCGAAGATCACATCGTTGCCGACGATGCAGTCGTGTCCGACATGCGAATAGGCCATGAAAAATCCGCGCGCGCCGACGACGGTTTTGCCGCCGCCCTTTAAGGTGCCGCGATTCATCGTCACGCTTTCGCGGATGGTGCAGCCTTCGCCGATTGTCAGCGTGGTCGGCTCATCCTTGTAGCCGATATCCTGCGGCGCTTCGCCGAGCGAAGCGAATGGAAAGATTTTGCAATTCGCGCCGATGGAGGTGTGGCCCGCGATGTTGACGTGCGATTTCAGCACGCAGCCGGACCCGATCGTGACATTCCGTCCAACGGTACAGTACGGCCCGATCACGGCGCCATCGCCGATCGTAGCGCCGTCTTCGATACGTGCGGTCGGGTCGATTCTGCTCATCGCAAATCAGTTATCCGCCAGCATCGCGCCGACGTCCGCCTCGGCTGCGATCTCGCCGTTGACGACGGCGTCGCCGTGAAACCACCACATCTCCTTGCGGCGGGTCTTCAGGCTCATGCGGTATTGAATCACGTCGCCTGGCCCGGCGGGCTTGCGGAACTTGCACTTGTCGATGGTGAGGAAATAGACCGCCGTTGGCTTATCGACCCTCATCGATGTGATGCCGATCACGCCTGCGGTCTGCGCCATCGCCTCGATCATCAGCACGCCGGGATAGATCGGACGGCCCGGAAAGTGTCCCTGGAATTGCGGCTCATTGATCGTAACGTTCTTGATGCCGATGCCGGAGAAATCTTCCCGGATTTCGATCACGCGGTCGATCAGCAGAAACGGGTAACGATGCGGCAGCGTCTTCATGATGCCGGCGATGTCGACAGCCTCGATGGTGATCGGCGCTTTGGTCTCGCTCATGTCTGCCCCTCATCGCCGTTGCCCGGCGATTTCGATTTGCCCGCGCTCTCGCGTCCCAGCCGCTCGACCGCGAACAGTTCGCGGAAGAACTGCTTGATCGGCTTGGCCGGCGAACCGCCCCAGATCACGCCCGGCGGCACTTCGCCCACCACGCTGGAGCGTGCCGCGATCTGTGCGCCGTCGCCGATGGTGGCGTGATCGCTGACGCCGATCCGCGCGCCAAGCACCACGCCGTCGCCGAGCGTCGAACTGCCCGCAATGCCGCTCTGGCTGACGACGATGCAATGCCGTCCGATGATGACGTTGTGGCCGATCTGGACCAGATTGTCGATCTTGCTGCCCTCGCCGATCACCGTGTCGTTGAGTGCGCCGCGGTCGATCGTGGTGCCAGCGCCAATCTCGACGCTGTTCTGGATGATGACGCGCCCGGCCTGCGGAATTTTCAGATGGCCCTTCGCTCCCGGCAGATAACCGAAGCCATCCTGCCCGATCCGGCAGCCCGGATGGATGATGACGTCATTGCCGATCAGCGCGTAGATCACGCTTGCGCCCGCGCCGATGCTGCAATCGCGGCCGATGCGGACATTGGCGCCGATCACCGCACTGGCGCCGATCACGGTTCCCGATCCGATTTCGACGTTCGGCCCGATCACAGCCAGCGGGTCGACGGTCACTCCGTCCTCAAGCTCGGCGGACGGATGGATCACCGCCGACGGCGCAATCCCGGAGAGATCGTGAGAGGACGACGGCTTGAGCGTATCCTGGTGCAGTTCGCGCAAGGCCGCGACGAAGGCGCGATACGGGTCTTTCACTGTCAGCGCGGCGACATGCGACGGCACGCTCGGCGCGAGCTTCTCGTTCACCAGACACGCGCCGGCATGCGTTGCCTGGAGCACCGGCAGGTATTTGCGGTGTTCGCAGAAGGTGAACTGGGCGGGCCCTGCGCGGTCGAGCGCGCCTGCGCTGTGCACCACGCGCGAGGATTGCGACGGATCGGCGAGCACAGCACCCGTGAGCGCCGCAAGCTCCGCCAGCGTCATCGAAGGCGGCGTTTTAAAAAAAGTCGGCTGCGACATGACACCCGCCACAGTCAGGCAAACGCAAATTTCCGCAAACCGGAACGCCGCTCGCCGACGAAAAATGCCCGATGCAAATCGGTTGACGGCATCCCGGCCGTCCGGCCGGGATGCAAACTTTGCTGCGGCTTAGAATGAAGTACCGCCGCCGAACCGGAACTGCTGCACGCGGTCATACGGGCTCTTGGTGAGCGGGAACGCGTAGTCGAAGCGCAGCGGACCGAACGGCGACTGCCAAATTAAGCCGGCACCCACCGACGACCGGATCAGGCCGTTGTCCGCGCCAACAGTGAGACACTGGGCCTGAATTGCCGCCAGAGAGCCGGGGCTGGCGCAGAGCGGATTGTGAATGAAGGTCGGATCTGGCGAATCGCCGCCGCGATAGCCGCTGACCGAGCCGGCGTCCGCGAACACCGCAGCCTTCAGGCCGATTTCCTTCGGCATGAACCACAGCGGCATCTGCGCCTCGACCGACGCACCCCAATATTGCGTGCCGCCAAGCGCGTCCATATTGGTGCCAAGCGTAATATCTCGCGGTCCGATGCCGGCGGGCGCAAAGCCACGCACCAGGTTCGGACCCATCTGGAAATGATCCAGCATGCGGATGCCCTTGCCGGTATCCGTCACGACGCCGGCCTGCAAATGCAGCACGCCGACAATGTCTTCGAGGATCGGCGTATAGATCTTGGTGTCGGTCGTGGTCTTCAGGTAGCTGACGTTGCCGCCGGCGCCGGCATAGTCCTGGTTGAGGGCGGCGAGAATACCGGTGGTCGGATTCTTGTTATTGTCGAGCGTGTTGTAGGCCAGCGTATATCCGAACGCCGAGGTCGTGACAGCGCCGCCAAGCAGTTCGCGCTTAACTGCGACCGACGCTTCGCCGTTCATGTAACAGTTGTTCGTCGCACTGAATGCGCCGATCGTTCCGCCGTTGGCCGTGAGCCACGCGGTGGTCGGATAGAATCCGGGTCCGGCGGGGCCACCATAGTTATTACAATCCTGAAGATAGGCCGGCAGCGTGATCTGCTGCTGCGAGATCGAGTAGCGGACCTGCAAGCTCAGGTCTTCACGCAGCTGGAAGCCCAGTCGCGGGCTGAAGCCGATGCTCTTGCTGTCGTAGGAGACGTAGGTCGAAGCCTGCTGCTTGCGCATGTAGAAATCGAGGCCGAGCGCCACGCGGTAGCCGATCAGATACGGCTCGACGAAGGACAGCGTGAAGCCCTGCGTGCGCTGGCCGTATTGAACGGCAGCCTTGCCGTACCAGCCGCGGCCCAACAGGTTGCGTTCCGAAATGCTGACTTCGCCAAGGAAGCCGTCGGCGGTCGAATAGCCGCCCGACACCGAGAAGTCGCCGGTGGATTTCTCTTCCAGATCGACGTTCAGCACGACGCGATCCGCCGATGAACCCGGCTCCGAATTGATCTTCACGGTCTTGAAGTAGTCGAGGTTCTTCAGGCGGCGCTCGGCGCGATCGACCAGCGCGCGGTTATAGGCGTCGCCTTCGGAAATATCGAACTCGCGGCGAATGACGTAGTCGCGCGTGCGCGTGTTACCGCGCACATTGATGCGCTCGATGTAGACGCGCGGACCTTCGTCGATCGCGAACACGATTGCGACCGTGTGCGCCTCGTAGTTCTTGTCGCCCTGCGGCTTGACGATCGCGAACGCATAACCGCGGCGGGAGGCTTCGATCTGCATTTCCTCGATCGATTTTTCGACCGCTTCGGCGTTGTAGACCGAACCCACATCGACACGCGACAGGCCGCGGAACGCTTCGCCGTCCAGCGTCGCAATCGAGGAGCGGAACTGGACCGATCCGACGCGGTACTGCTGGCCTTCGTCGATCTTGAAGGTGACGAGGAAGCCGCCGACGGCGGGATCGTATTCGGTGAGAGCTGCGATCACCTGAACGTCGGCATAGCCGTTCTTCAGGTAGTAGCGGCGGATCAGATCGCGGTCGGCCTCGACGCGATCAGGATCGTAGATGTCGTTGGACGACAGGAAGCTGAGAATGCTGGATTCGCGGGTCTTGATGATGTCGCGCAGCCGGTAGGACGACACCGAATTGTTGCCGATGAAGTTGATCGACTTGATGCCGGTCTTGGCGCCTTCGGTGACTTCAAACACAAGATCGACGCGGTTGTTCGGCTGTTCAATGATCTTCGGCTCGACCTTGACGTCGAAGCGGCCGTTGCGGCGGTAGATTTCGGTGATGCGCTGGGTGTCGGACTGAACCATCGCGCGCGAGAGCGTGCCGCGCGCTTTCGATTGCACTTCGGCCTGAAGCTGTTCGTCCTTGACCTTCTTGTTGCCCTCGAAGGCAACGCGTCCGATCACCGGATTTTCCACAACGACAACAACGAGTTTGCCGCCGACGCGATTGATCTTCACGTCCTGGAACAGGCCGGTTTCGACAAGGCCCTTCAGGCCGTCGTCGATGCGCGCGGCATCGAGCTGGCCGTTCGGTCCCGGTTTGAAATAGGAGCGGATGGTGTCGGTTTCGATGCGGCGATTGCCTTCAACGCCGATCTGCGCAGCGGTCTGGGCCTGTGCCTGGGATGAAACGAGCGACGCCGTCGCGCCGAACGCGACAGGCAAAGCAAACATGAGCAGGGCAACGGCGATGCTGCCCCTCAACACTCGCAAACCGAACTTCATCGCGCTAAGCGCCCTCGCCGTACTTGCCCTAAAGCCCGTTTCCGGACCTGAGAGAATCCCCAATGTTGCACCGCTTGTAGCCAATTTTGCCTAGCGGGCAAACGACTCATGACCCCAAAATTCTAATTTCTTAACAATACGTTGCCGTTCGGCCACGCCACCAAATTTACCGTCAGGAACCGGCCAGATGCAGGATGTCGTTGTAGGTGGCAAAAATCATCAGCATCAGCACCAGTGCCAGCCCCACGCGGAAGCCCATTTCCTGCGATCTTTCCGACAAAGGCCGCCCCCGGACGGCCTCGACGGCATAGAACAAAAGGTGTCCGCCATCGAGCAGCGGCACCGGAAACAGGTTCAGAAGGCCGATTGAGACGGAAAGTACCGCAGCCAGATGAATCAGCGGTGACAGCCCCAAGGTCGCGACCTGCCCGGAGATCTGCGCGATGCGGATCGGGCCGCCGACTTGGTCCGCACTCGCGCGACGGGTGAAAACATCGCCGATGTAAAGCACCGTGCTCTTGGCGACGAACCAGGTTTCCTTCACGCCCAGCCAAACAGCGGCTGCGGGATTCACCTTTTCATTGGTGGCGTCGCCCGGCGTGGTCGCGCGGGTGATCCCCAGCACGCCGACCTTGTGGGTGTTGCCGAAGGCGTCCTTTATCTCGCGAAGTTCCGGCGTGCCTGTCAGCATGACGATCTTGTCGTCACGTTTGACTGAGAACGTCAGCGGCACGCCCGCTTTTGTCGAGACGACGCGCTGCATGTCGGTGAAGTTCTCGATGGCGCTGCCGTCGATGGCGGTGACGATGTCGCCGGACTTGAAGCCGGCCGCGGCTGCGGCGCTCTTTTCCTGAACCTGATCAACGCGCGCGCTTTGATTGGGCTTGCCGAAAAACGTGAACAGCGCCGCGAAGATCACAATCGCCAGAAGGAAATTCGCAATCGGACCCGCCGCGACGATGGCCGCGCGCGGCCCAACTTTTTTGCCGTGGAAGCTGACCTTGCGCTCCTCCTCCGTCATCGCTTTCAGAGCATCGGATGACGGCGTCGAGGCTTCGGAATCGTCGCCGAAGAATTTCACATAGCCGCCAAGCGGAATGGCCGAGACCTTCCAGCGCGTGCCGTGACGGTCGTTGAAGCCGAACAGTTCCGGGCCGAAGCCAAGCGAGAACGTTAACACCCGCACGCCGGCCCAGCGGGCGACGAGGAAGTGGCCCAGCTCATGGAAGAAAACGACGATGGTGAGGACAAACAGAAACGGGACGATGTAGCCGATGAGTCCATGACTCAACGTATTGAAACCATTCAGCAAAAAATCCACCAGACCGTCCCTCACCCGTAAAGCCCGAAGGCCCGATCCCTAGTTAACTAGGATGCCTTTAAGGCAATTTGAGGCAAGAGGGAGGCCGCCTTATTTCGCGCAATATGGTCAACAGAAATCGCATCGTCCGCGCTCGTCAGCGGGGCCTGGTTCCCGCCCCTCACCCACGCATTCAGCGTTGCTTCCACAAGCTGCGCGATGCCGCCGAAGCGAATCTTCTTCGCGACGAAGGCGGCAACGGCAACCTCGTTCGCCGCGTTGAACACCGTGGTCGCGCCCTTGCCGATCCGCAGCGCGTCGTAGGCCAGTTTCAAGCCGGGGAATCGTTCGTAGTCCGGCGCCTCGAATGTCAGCGAACCGATTTTCGCAAGATCGAGTGGCGCAGCGCGGCCCGGGATTCGATCCGGCCAGCCGAGACAATGTGCAATCGGGGTCCGCATGTCGGGCGTGCCGAGTTGCGCCATCACCGAGCGATCCGAAAATTCCACCATGCCGTGAACGATGGATTGCGGATGCACCAGCACGTCAATCTCGTCCGGCGACAGCGCGAACAGATACGAGGCTTCGATCACTTCGAGACCCTTGTTCATCATCGAGGCGGAATCGATGGTGATCTTCTGCCCCATACTCCAGTTCGGATGTTTGAGCGCCTGCTCCAGTGTCGCCTGCTCGATGTCGGCCGCTTTCCATGTCCGGAACGGGCCGCCGGACGCGGTGATAATCACGCGCACGAGTTCGTCGCGATTGCCGGAGGCGAGCGCCTGAAACAGCGCGTTATGTTCGGAGTCAGCCGGAAGCACAGTCGCGCCCGCTTTCGCCGCGCGGTCCATGAAGAAGTCGCCGGCACAGACGAGACATTCCTTATTGGCGAGTGCGATCGTTGCGCCGCGATCCGCAGCCGCGAGCGCGGGCTTCAATCCGGCTGCGCCGCTGACAGCCGCCATCACCCAGTCGGACGGACGTTCCGCCGCATCGATGATCGCGCCCTCGCCCGCGCCGCTTGCGATGTCCGTTCCCGCAAGCGCATCGCGCAATTCGCCGAGCTTCGATGCATCGGCAAGCGCCACGAAGCGCGCATTGAATTCTTTTGCGAGCTTCACAAGGCCTGCGACATTGCTGTTCGCGGTCAGTGCTTCGACGCGGTAGCGGCCGGGTGCGGCGCGGATAAGGTCCATCGTACTGTCGCCGATGGAGCCGGTCGCGCCGAGAACGCTGACGCTGCGGATGCCGGACGCAGCCGATTTGTCGTTACGCAACGGAACTGCATTCATCGCATCACCACATCATGAAACCGCGGCCGACGCCGTCGAGGCCGCCGCGCAAATATCCAAACAAGGCGGCGAAAACAATCGCCGCAACGAAACCGTCAAGCCGATCAAGCAGGCCTCCGTGGCCCGGAATGATCTGGCTGGAATCCTTCACACCGAACTGCCGCTTCACCCACGACTCGAACAGGTCGCCGAACTGCGAGACGATCGACAGCACGAGCGCGATCGCGATCATCGGAACGAGACGTCCCCAGCCGAGCCATGTCGCTGCAACGGCAATCACGAGGCTCAACACGATGCCGCCGATGGCACCGGCCCATGTCTTCTTCGGACTGATGCGCGGCGCGAGTTTCGGCCCGCCGATGCCGCGTCCGGCGAAATAGCCGCCGATGTCCGTCACCCACACGATCAGAAGCGGATAGACCAGTGCGTAAAACCCGACGGCAGGATCGAGACGCACCAGCACGGATGCAATCAAAGCCGCCGCCGCATAGAAAAATCCGCCGACATTCCACGCGCGCCGCTCGCCCGACAGATAGGCAATCAATGTCGGCGCGACAATTGCTGTCGTGAAGGCAATGCCGGTCCAGCCAAACCACAGCGCAAGCCCGATCAGTTCGAGCGCGATGACGCCGATTGCGATGATACGTGCATCGCGTTTTGCGTTGACGATGCTGTCCCATTCATAGAACAGGCCGATCGCAACCGCCGTCACCAGCAGAATCCAGATCCAGCCGCCAGCGAACACCACCATGATGGTGAGCGGTGCCAGAATGAGCGCCGCAACGACGCGAATGAAAAGATTGCTCGATCCCTTCGCCTCGCCGGGAACCGATGGTCGGGCGTCCGGCGCCATGCCGCTCACGACGCCGTCTTGGCGACGAGGCCGCCGAAGCGGCGCTCGCGGGTGGCGTATTCCTTGATCGCACCTTCCAGCGCGGCCTTGTCGAAATCCGGCCAGTGGATCGGCACGAACACGAGTTCGCTGTAGGCCGCCTGCCACATCAGGAAGTTCGACAGCCGCTGCTCGCCGCTGGTGCGAATGATGAGATCGGGATCGGGCACATCCGGCGCATCGAGAGAGTGGCCGAGCGTGTCGGCATCGATGCTTTTCGGATCGCGCTTGCCGTCGGCGACTTCCTGAGCGAGACGCTGTGCCGCGCGCGCGATTTCCTGGCGCGAACCGTAGTTGAACGCAACCACGAGTGTAAAACGATTGTTATTGCGGGTGAGTTCTTCTGCTTCCGTCAGCATGCCGATGATATCGTGCTCAAGCCCGCCGCGCTCGCCGATCACGCGCACACGCACGCCATCACTGTGCAGCGTCGCGAGATCGTTGCGGATGAATCTACGAAGAAGCGCGAACAGATCGCCGATCTCGCTCTCGGGCCGCGTCCAGTTTTCCGAACTGAACGAGAAGATGGTGAGATAGGAAATGCCGAGTTCGCCGGCCGCCCGCACCACCTTGCGCAGCGCCTCGACGCCGCGGCGATGACCTTCCGCGCGCGGCAATCCCCTCGCAGCAGCCCATCGCCCGTTGCCGTCCATGATGATGGCGACATGCCGCGGCATTTCGGGAGAACCCGATTCCGGTTGCAATGGCATGGTGCCGTTCGACATCCAAAAATCTTTCAGACCGTCAGGATTTCTTTTTCCTTAGTGGAAAGCAGCTTGTCGACGTCGCCGATTGCAGCATCCGTCGCTTTCTGAATTCCGCCCGAATGACGCTCGTGCTCGTCCTCGGAAATCTTGTGATCTTTTTCCAGCTTCTTGACGATATCCAGTCCGTCACGGCGAACGTGGCGGATCGCGACGCGTGCAGCCTCCGCGTATTTGTGCGCGACCTTCACCAGTTCCTTGCGGCGCTCTTCGTTCAACTCCGGAATGCGAAGGCGAATGACCTGGCCTTCGGTCGCCGGATTCAATCCGAGATTGGAATTGACGATTGCGGTCTCCACCGCCTTCACCATCGACTTGTCCCACACCTGCACCGACAGCAGGCGTGGCTCGGGAACGCTCACCGTCGCAACCTGATTGAGCGGCATGTTGCTGCCATAGGCTTCGACCTGCACCGGTTCGAGCATCGAGATCGCAGCGCGTCCGGTGCGAAGGCCGCCGAGTTCATGCTTGAGCGATGCGGTTGCGCCGTCCATGCGGCGCTTGAGGTCGTTGAGATCGAAAGTATCGGACGCCATCACGCTCTCCCTGAACTTAACCGGCGACAATCGTGCCCTTGCCCTTGCCGCTCAAAATCGCGCCGATCGAACCCGCCTCGGCAATCGAGAACACGATGATAGGCAACGAGGTTTCGCGGGCAAGCGCGAAGGCCGTGGCGTCCATCACCTTATAGCCACCCTCGACCGCCTGCGAATGGGTGAGCCGGTCGAAACGCTTGGCCGATTTGTCGGTTTTCGGATCGGCGCTGTAGACGCCATCGACATTGGTCGCTTTCAACACCGCCTGCGCGCCGATTTCGGCGCCGCGCAGTACAGCCGTCGTATCCGTTGTGAAGTACGGATTGCCGGTACCGCCCGCGAGCAGGACGATCCGCCCTTCGGCGAGATAGCGATGCGCATTCGCAATCGTGAACAGTTCGGCCACTTCGGGCATGATGAGTGCCGACAGCACACGCGCCGACTGGCCCTTGCGGCTCAAGGCGGATTCAAGCGCGAGACAATTCATCACGGTGGCGAGCATGCCCATCGTGTCGCCGGTCGTGCGCGAGACGCCGCGCGACGACACCTCGACGCCGCGGAAGATGTTTCCGCCGCCGACAACGACGGCGATCTCGACGCCGAGTTCGCGCGCCTTGATGAGATCGCCGGCAATGCGGTCGAGGGTTGGCTGATGAATGCCGAACGGCTGGTCGCCGGCGAGATATTCGCCGGAGACCTTGATGACGACGCGCCGGTAAGCCGGTTCACCCATAATGCGTTCGCTCACTCATTTCAGACCGAAGTCTCGCAGGCCGAGCGCATGATCCGCCGATCTGGCGGAATGCCTCACCCTTGTCCGGCGGCGGCGGCAACTTCGGCGGCGAAATCGGACTCCTGCTTCTCGATTCCCTCGCCCAGAGCATAGCGCACAAATCCCGTGACCTTCACAGGCGCGCCGGCCTTGCCCTCAGCTTCTTTCACGGCCTGACCGACGTTCTTCTTGTCGTCGAAGATGAAAGGCTGTTCCAGCAGCGTGACTTCCTTGTAGTAGGTCTTCAGGCCCGATTCGACGATCTTCTCGATCATCGCGTCCGGCTTGCCCTGCTGGCGGTATTTGTCGGCCATCACGTCCTTTTCGCGGCGCACCACTTCCGGATCGAGACCGGCGGCATCGAGCGCCTGCGGATTCGACGAGGCGATGTGCATCGCGATCTGCTTGCCGAGCGCGGCCAGTTCGTCCTTCTTGCCCGTGGACTCAAGCGCGACAAGTACGCCCATCTTGCCGAGGCCGTCGATCACCGCGTTGTGGATGTAGCTTGCGACAACGCCGTCCTTCACCGACAACGAAGCAGCACGGCGCAGCGTCATGTTCTCGCCGATGGTGGCGATGGCGTCGTTGATCGCGGCTTCAACCGTGATGCTGCCGACCTTCGCCGCCTTGATCTTTTCAACGTCGTCTCCGGCGTCGAGCGCGACCTGGCCGATCATCTTCACCAGACCCTGGAACTGCTCGTTGCGTCCGACGAAATCGGTTTCCGAATTCACCTCGACCAGCGCGCCCTTGGTGCCGGACGTCACAGCCGCGATCAGACCTTCCGCTGCGACGCGGCCGGATTTCTTCGCCGCTTTTGAGAGGCCCTTCTTGCGCAGCCAGTCGATCGCCGCCTGCATATCGCCGTTGGTCTCGTTGAGCGCGCCCTTGCAATCCATCATGCCCGCGCCGGTCGTCTCGCGCAGATCCTTGACCATTGCCGCTGTGATTGTCGCCATTTTGAATATCCTTTGCCTGTGCGGGCCGCACGGCGCAGCGAATGCTGACGGGCCGGTGCGACGCGCAGGTTTCAACTAGCTTGAGATTGTCGCGGCCGGATGAACCGGCCGCGAAATGTCGCCGCGCTTATTCCGCTTCCGCAGTCATCGCCTTCGACTGGGCCACCCAGCCATCAGCGCGCGCCGGAAGACCGACTTCTTCGCCGATCTTGTGAGCGGTGTCGTGATCGAGTTCGGCGAGCTGCCAGTAATGGAAGATGCCGAGATCGTTGAACTTCTTCTCGATCGCGCCCGACACGCCTGTGAGCTTCTTGAGATCGTCGGCAACGCCGCGCGGACCTGCGAGACCCTGGAAGCCGGCCGGTTGAGCAGCTTCCACAACTTCGGCGCGGGGATTTGCCGAAGCGCCGATGTCGACGCCCGAATTGCCCTGACCGCGCGAGATGCCGTCGATCACGGCGCGCGCGATGAGGTCGCAATACAGACCGATCGCGCGGCCTGCGTCGTCGTTACCCGGCACCACATAGGTGATGCCCTTCGGGTCCGAATTGGTATCGACGATAGCCGCCACCGGAATATTCAGGCGGTTGGCTTCGGCAATCGCGATGTCTTCCTTGTTGGTGTCGATCACGAAGATCAGGTCGGGCAAGCCGCCCATGTCCTTGATGCCGCCGAGCGAACGGTCGAGCTTGTCGCGCTCGCGCTGAAGCGTGAGACGCTCCTTCTTCGTATACTGAGCGCCCTCGCCCGAACCGAGCATCTCTTCGAGCTGACGCAGACGCTTGATCGAACCGGAAACGGTTTTCCAGTTGGTCAGCGTGCCGCCGAGCCAGCGCGAATTGACGAAATACTGCGCCGAACGCTTCGCGGCTTCCGCGATGCCATCCTGCGCCTGACGCTTGGTGCCGACGAACAGCACGCGGCCGCCCTTGGCGACGGTGTCGCTGACGGCTTGCAGCGCGCGATGAAGCATCGGCACGGTCTGCGCGAGGTCGATGATATGAATGTTGTTGCGGGCACCGAAGATGTAATCCGCCATCTTCGGATTCCATCGATGGGCCTGGTGGCCGAAATGAACGCCAGCTTCCAAAAGCTGACGCATCGTGAAGTCAGGTACTGCCATTGTCTTCTCCGGTTGATCCGCCGCGGACGTGTGGACCCGCAAAACCTTGAAGGCTCATGGGCCACCGGAAGGCTAAAGCGGCCCGTTGTCGGGGCCGTTGCCGAAAGTCCGCGTGAGTGATGGCGCGGATATAAACGCGCGCCCGGCCGGACGCAAGGAAATACAGCCTCTACAGAGCCCGAATTCGCCCGGAAACAGGCCATTTTACGGTATTTAGACGGTCTGGACGTCCACGACCCCGGCAACCGCCTTGATAGCGCCCGCAATCTGCGGCGAGACGCGGAATCGGCCCGGCAGCTTCAATTCCACCTCGGTCTGAAGGTCGAGCATCATGACGACCGTCACCTCGCCCTCGCCGCTCGCCGGGACTGCCGCCGGCTTGGCGGACTGGAAGCGATTTCCGTTCGATGGCGGCTGCTGGCTTTCCAGCCGCTTGGCGATGGAGTCCAGCGCCTTGTCGTCGCGCAGAAAAATCCGAAGACCCTTTTGGGTTTTGGACGCGGCGCTATCGAGCAGTTCGGCGTGAAGAATGCGCGCGCGCACGTCCTCGCCCTGCAACTCCGCACCGAGTTGCAACAGAACCGCCGTGCCCGGCTCCAGCACTTCGCGATATTGCGCCAAACCTTCTGAGAAAAGCACCGCCTCGAAATGTCCGGTCGGATCGGACAGGCCGATGATACCCATCTTGTTGCCGGTCTTGGTGCGGCGTTCCATGCGCGACAGAATCGTCGCAGCAACACGGCCCGCCGTTGCGCCGGTTTTCACCGCGCGCGCGAATTCGCTCCACGACTGAACGCGCAGCCGCTTCAGCGCCACCGCGTAATCGTCGAGCGGGTGGCCTGAGAGGAAAAACCCGATGGCGTCGTATTCGCGACGTAGACGATCCGCGGGCAGCCACGGCTCGATATTCGGCAGCACGATCGCCGGCGCATCCGCCATGCCGCCGAACATATCGTTCTGACCGACGGTCGACGCCTCATGGCTGCGCTGGCAGGCCGCGATGATCGCGTCCGCTCCCGCAAAGACGCGCGCACGATTGGAATCGAGCGTGTCGAACGCGCCTGCCGCAGCAAGGCTTTCGACGACACGCTTGTTGATCGAACGCGGGTTCACGCGCGCCGCAAAATCTGCAAGCGACGTGAACGCCTTGTCGCCGCGCGCCTCGACAATCATTTCGACTGCCTGCGCGCCGACACCTTTCAGCGCCGCGAGCGCATAGAAGATCGTGTCGCCGGACACCTCAAAGGTTGGGCCCGAGCGATTGATGTTCGGCGCCTCGACCTTGATGCCGAGCTTCTGCGCCTCGGCGCGAAACTCGGACAGCTTGTCGGTGTTGTTCATGTCGAGCGTCATCGACGCTGCGATGAACTCCACCGGATAATGTGCCTTCATGTAGGCGGTCTGATACGACACCAGCGCGTAAGCCGCCGCGTGGCTCTTGTTGAAACCGTAGTCGGCGAATTTTGCGAGCAGTTCGAAAATCGTGTCGGCTTGTCCCTTGGAGATGCCCTTCTCGACCGCGCCTGAAATGAAACGCTCGCGCTGCGCGTCCATTTCCTTTCTGATCTTCTTGCCCATCGCACGGCGCAACAGATCGGCTTCGCCGAGCGAATAGCCCGCCATCACCTGCGCGATCTGCATCACCTGTTCCTGATAGATGATGACGCCGAATGTTTCTTTCAGGATCGGCTCAAGCATCGGATGCAGATATTCCGGCTCCTCGTCGCCATGCTTGCGCGCGCAGTACGTCGGGATGTTCGCCATCGGACCGGGGCGATACAGTGCCACGAGCGCGATGATGTCCTCGAAACGGTCAGGCCGCATATCGACAAGCGCGCGCCGCATGCCCTGACTTTCAACCTGGAACACGCCAACCACATCGCCGCGCGACAGCATCTCGAAACTCGGCTTGTCGTCGAGCGGCAGCGATTCCAGATCGACCTCGACGCCGCGCTGCTTGAGGAGCTTTACCGCGAGATCGAGAACCGTCAGCGTTTTCAGGCCGAGAAAGTCGAACTTCACCAGTCCCGCAGGCTCAACCCATTTCATGTTGAACTGCGTCACCGGCATGTCGGATTTCGGATCGCGATACATCGGCACGAGTTCGCTCAAGGGCCGGTCGCCGATCACGATGCCTGCGGCATGCGTGGAGGCATGGCGCGTCAGGCCTTCGAGGCGCATCGCGATATCGAAGGCGCGCGCCACGACAGGGTCTTCGTCGCGGAACGCCTGCAATTTCGGTTCGCCTTCGATGGCCTTTTCCAGCGTCACGGGCGCTGCGGGATTCTGCGGCACGAGTTTGGTCAGGCGATCGACCTGCCCGTAAGGCATCTGCAACACGCGGCCGACGTCGCGCAGCACGCCGCGCGCCTGCAAGGTGCCGAAGGTGATGATCTGGCCGACCTGATCGCGGCCATAACGCTGCTGCACATAGTCGATGACTTCGCCGCGCCGCTCCTGACAGAAATCGATGTCGAAGTCCGGCATCGACACGCGCTCCGGATTGAGGAAACGCTCGAACAGCAATCCAAACCTGATCGGGTCAAGATCGGTGATTGTCAGAGCGTAGGCAACAAGCGAGCCTGCGCCCGAACCGCGGCCCGGCCCGACGGGAATGCCTTCCGCCTTTGCCCATTTGATGAAGTCGGCGACGATCAGGAAGTAGCCCGAATAATTCATGCGGGTGATGACGCCGATCTCGAACGCAAGACGGTCGCGATAGTCCTGTTCGCTGACGCCCTGCGCGAGGCCATGCGCCTTGAGGCGCTGCGTCAGCCCCTCCTCGGCCTGCCGCAGCAACTCCGCGCCTTCCGCGCTTTCCGCATCGGCAGCATTGGCACTGCCGACCACCGTGAAGCGCGGCAGGATCGGCTTGCGGGTCAGCGGGCGGAACGAGCAGCGTTTCGCGATCTCCACCGTCGAGGCGAGCGCCTCCGGCAAATCCGCGAACAGCACCGCCATTTCGGCGCGGGTCTTGAAGCGATGATCGGGCGTGAGCTGGTTTCGATCTGTCTCTGAAATCAGCCGGCCGCCGGCAATGCACAGCAGCGCGTCATGCGCTTCGTAATCGTCGGCGCTGGCGAAATACGGCTGGTTGGTCGCGACCAGCGGCACATCCTGGGCGTAGGCCAGATCGATCAGCGCGGATTCAACACGCCGCTCGGCATCGATGCCGTGACGCTGAAGTTCGACATAGAGCCGGTCGCCGAACAGTCGTTTCAGTCTGTCGAAACGCTTTTTTGCCAGCGGCGTCTGATCGGCGAGCAGCGCCTGCGCGATCGGTCCCTCTGGTCCGCCGGTCAGAGCGATCAGATGATCGCTCTCGCCTTGCAGCCATTCGATCTTGATGCGCGGCGCTTCATTGACCGGCGTTTCCATGAACGCGCGCGAGTTCAGTTTCATCAGGCTGCGATAGCCCTCCTCGCGCATCGCCAGGAGCACGATGCGGGCAGGGGCAAGCGCGTTGCGCGCGCTCATGTCCTGATCGCCGAAATCGACCGCGACGGCGCAGCCGGTGATCGGTTGAATTCCCGAGGAAGCGAGCTTGTCGGAGAATTCCAGCGCGCCGAACATGTTGTCGTTGTCGGTCAGCGCGAGCGCGGGCTGATGATCCTTCTTCGCAAGCTCCGCCAGCTTCTGGATCGTGATCGATCCCTGGAGCAATGAGTAAGCCGAATGAACATGCAGGTGGACAAACCCTGCATCGGCGCTTTGGGATTTCGGCGCGGACTTGTCAGATTTGGAAACGGGCGTTTTAGCAAAAGGCTTGGGCATGAACGGTGTCCGGCGCGCAATGGAAACGGGTCTCGCCGCCCCGGCGACAACCGACTCAGCCGCTCAATGGTGGTGCGCCTCGTCCGCCGTGTCCACGCGGAACAAAGGACGGGCATAATCCGTCATCGCTTTCCCCAACACGGATGCAACACACCCTCAAATCTGGGCAAAAACCTGCGCCCAGATGGCGACCATCCCAACAAAAAGCACGATGGATGCGAGGGCTGCGGCTTCTTCAACGAATGTCTTCAACATGGCCGACTCCTATAGAACATATGAGGAACATTGTTCCTTTTTTGTTCTCAGAGTCAAGCAGGCCGCCGAGGAAAATACTCGACTGTTTGAGGATGGTTACTGAATGCCGAACGTGTCCCGAATAGACAGGGAAACTCCGGCGTGGTTGCCTAATATGCCCAATTCTTGGGCGGGGGAATTGAAATGAAAAAATGGCTTTTGGCGGTTGGGCTTATTGCAGCTTCAACGGCGGCGCAGGCTCAGTATTACGGGTACGGGACAGGTTCAAATTCGAGCAGCCACTACCGATCAGGCTATACGACAAACAGCGGAACGTATGTCGCGCCGTCATACGCAACCAATCCAAATGCCACGCAATACGACAATTATGGAACGCGTGGAAATTCCAATCCCTATACCGGCGCAGTCGGAACACGCACTCCGCGCTACTGATTCTTGAATGAGGGCCGCGCTAATTGCAGCCCTCACGCCAGCTCAACCACCTTGCCTTCGACCAGCGAAACCCGCCGGTCCATGCGGGCCGCCAGATCCATATTGTGGGTCGCGATCAGCATGGCGACGCGGGTGGCTTTGACGAGCTGTGTCAGCGCCTTGAAGACGTGATCGGCGGTGTGCGGATCGAGATTGCCGGTTGGCTCGTCGGCCAAAAGCACGCGCGGCGCATTCGCCACCGCCCGCGCAATCGCCACGCGCTGCTGTTCGCCGCCGGAGAGTTCGGCGGGGCGATGCGTGAAGCGTTCGCCGAGACCGAGATAGGCGAGGATTTCCTGCGACCGCTTCACGGTTTCCTTACGCGACAGGCCGCGGATCATCTGCGGCATCATCACGTTCTCAAGAGCGGTGAATTCCGGCAGCAGACGATGCTGCTGATAGACGAAACCGATGTCGGTACGACGGATTTGCGTGCGCTCGGCGTCCGACAGGCCCGACGTCGCGGTGCCGGCGACATAGACTTCGCCCTCATCCGCCTGCTCGAGCAATCCGGCGATATGCAGCAGCGTCGACTTGCCGGTGCCGGATGGCGCCACCAGCGCCACCGACTGGCCTTCCCACAATGCGAGCTGCGCGCCGTCGAGGATGGTCAGCACCGCTTCGCCCTGCCGGTACTGGCGACGGACATCGTGCAGATAAACCACCGGTACTTCCTCGCCCCCCTGCGTCATCCCCGCGCTCACTCGTATCTGAGTGCTTCGATCGGATCGAGGCGCGCGGCGCGCCACGACGGATAGAGCGTTGCGAGGAACGACAGCGTCAGCGCCATGATGACGACGGCTGCGGTTTCGCCGAAATCGACTTCGGCGGGAAGTTTCGACAGGAAGTAAAGTTCGGGCGAAAACAGTTCGGTGTTTGTCACCCAGGAGATGAACTGACGGATGGATTCGATGTTCATACAGATCAGCATACCGAGCAGAAATCCGACCAGCGTGCCAACGACGCCGATGGCCGCGCCCGTAATCAGGAACACGCGCATCACCGAACCCTGCGACGCGCCCATCGTGCGGAGGATCGCGATGTCCTGACCTTTATCTTTGACGAGCATGATGAGGCCGGAGACAATGTTAAGCGCGGCCACCAATACGATGAGGGTCAAGATCAGGAACATCACATTGCGCTCGACCTGCAACGCATTGAAGAATGTCGCGTTGCGCTGCCGCCAGTCCACCATGAAGATCGGCCGTTGCGCCGCTTCCGTCACGGCCTTCCTGAACGCGTCGATCTTGTCGGGGTTGCTGGTATAGACCTCGATCGAGGTCACATCGTTGTTGCGATTGAAATAGGCCTGCGCCTCGGTCAGCGGCATGAACACGAATGCCGCGTCGTATTCCGACATGCCGATCTCGAAGACGGCGGCCACTTTGTAGGGTTTGATGCGCGGCGTCGTCCCCATCGGCGTCACCGCGCCGCGCGGCGCAACCAGCGTCACGCTGTCTCCGGCACGCAGCGACAATTGATCCGCCAGACGCCGGCCGATGGCGACGCCCTGTCCCTCGTCGAAGCCTTCCAGCGTGCCTTGTTTGATGTTCTTGGCAATCGACGTGAGATTGTTGAGATCCGCCGAGCGGATGCCGCGCACCAACACGCCTGCCGCATTGAACGGCGACGACGCCAGCGCCTGCCCTTCGATGATCGGCGCGGCAAGGCGGATGCCTTGAACCTTATTGATGCGCTCGGCGACGTCCTTCCAATCGGTCAGCGGCGATTCCAGCGGCTGCACCAGAAGATGACCGTTGAGGCCGAGAATCTTGTCGAGCAGCTCTTTGCGGAATCCATTCATCACCGCCATCACGATGATGAGCGTGGCCACGCCGAGCATGATGCCGAGAAACGAAAAACCGGCGATGACGGAAATGAAGCCTTCCTTGCGCCGCGCGCGCAGATAGCGCGACGAGAGCAGCCATTCAAACGGCGCGAAAGGTGGGGTCCGGACTGGCTCGCTCATGCTGTTTCCACGATCCGGATTTCACACGAATCGGGCTAATTCTAGTCACGTAAAAGGCAGACCGCGACCGGCGCGGCAGCGATTTACTGTGTGAATCGTGCAATCGCTGCATCGAGGCTTATAAATTCCCGTGAGCCATCGGCGCGCTTCTTGATCTCGACCTTGCCCTCGGCCAATCCCTTAGGCCCGATCAGAACCTGCCAGGGAATGCCGATCAGATCGGCAGTCGCGAACTTGCCGCCGGGGCGCTGGTCGGTGTCGTCGTACAACACATCGACGCCCTTCTTCGTCAGCGCAGCATAAATCTGCTCGCACGCGCCGTCGGTGCCGACATCGCCCTGCTTGAGGTTGAGCACGGCCACGCGGAACGGCGCGACCTCCTCCGGCCACTTGATACCGTTCTCGTCATGACAGGCTTCGATGATCGCACCGACCAGACGCGAGACGCCGACGCCGTAGGAGCCGCCATGAACGGGCTTCTCCGTGCCGTCCGGCCCGGTGACGAGCGCCTTCATCGAATCCGAATATTTGGTACCGAAGTAGAAAATCTGGCCCACCTCGATGCCGCGCGTGTTCACGCGTTTGTCGGCCGGCACTTCCTTCTCGTAACGTGCCGCGTCGTGAACGTCTTCGGTGGCCGCATAGAGTTCGGTCCACTGCTTGATGATGGGCGAAAGATCGCCGTCGTAGTTCACGCCAGCATCCGGCACCGGAAGATCGAGCACGTCCTTGTTGCAGAACACGCCGGATTCGCCGGTCTCCGCAAGCACGATGAACTCGTGGGACAGATCGCCGCCGATGGGTCCGGTCTCGGCGCGCATCGGGATCGCCTTTAAACCCATGCGAGCGAAGGTCCGAAGATAGGCGACGAACATCTTGTTGTAGGACACGCGCGCCGCCGCCTCATCCACATCGAACGAATATGCGTCCTTCATCAGAAATTCGCGGCCGCGCATGACGCCGAAGCGCGGGCGCTGCTCGTCGCGGAATTTCCACTGGATATGATAGAGATTGAGCGGAAGGCTGCGATACGACTTCACATAGGCACGGAAGATTTCCGTAATCATTTCCTCGTTGGTCGGCCCGTACAGCAATTCGCGCTTGTGACGATCCGCAATGCGCAGCATTTCCGGCCCGTAGGCGTCGTAACGCCCGCTCTCGCGCCACAAATCCGCAAGCTGCAACGTTGGCATCAAAAGTTCGATGGCGCCGGCACGATCCTGTTCCTCGCGCACGATCTGCTCGATCTTCTGCAACACGCGAAAGCCGAGCGGCAGCCACGCATAGATGCCCGCCGCTTCCTGCCGCATCATGCCCGCACGCAGCATCAGCCGGTGCGAAACGATCTCCGCCTCCTTCGGCGTTTCTTTCAGGATGGGCAGAAAATAGCGCGTCAGCCGCATGGAAGTCTCGTGAATCGGAGGGCAATTCGGTTTGCCACTGAAACCGGATTGCCCGCCGAAATACAAGAGCTTGCTAGTGCTTATGGCCTTCCATGCCGCCCATTCCGCTCATGCTTCCACCCGATTTCTCGCCGGTGAAGCCAATCGGCTCGACCTTGAACTCGACGTCGACCTTGCCGGCCTTCTCGAATGTCAGTTGTCCCTTCACCAGCGCGCCTTCTTTCAGCGGCTCCTTCAGGTCCATGAACATCGCGTGGTAGCCGCCGGGTGCGAGCTTGACGGTTTCGCCGGGCTTGATCTCAAGGCCGTTCGCCAGCGGGCGCATTTGCATGACGCCGCCGTCCATTTTCATCTCATGGATTTCACCGTGATCCGCAGTCGAAAGCGACACGCCGACGAGACGATCCGGTGTCTTGCCGTTATTCGTGATGGTGAGGTAGCCGCCGCCAACTTTGGCGCCGCCAGCGGTCGCACGCGTCCACGGATGGCCGATGTCGAGATCGCCGACTTTAAAACCGTGTGCGGATGCCGCGCCGGACAATGTTGCGGCCAACGCCACAAGCACGAGAACTTTCAAAACTGCCTTCATGGTTTTTCCTTTGCTTAGAACTTCACACGCACGTCGGCGACGTAGGTGCGCTGGGGGAACGGATGAAACAGGTGATACTTGGCGTTGCCGACATTATCGATGCCGAAACTGACGGTGGCGTTCTCGGTCGCCTTGCGCTGAAGGCGCAGATCGACAACCGTATAGGAGTCGAACGCCTGATAGACGTTCGCGACCGTGTCGGTGTTGTCGAGCGTCGAATACTGCTTGCTCGCATACCGCATCGCCGCCGTCATCGACCAGTTGTCGTCCGGGCGATAAGTCACCCCGCTCGTCACGCGCCACGGCGGAATGTTCGGAATGTATTTTCCGTTTGCCGTCGTGCCGCCGATGGTGCTGACGAAATTGGGATCGCTGACGATGCGCGCGTCGGTGTAGGTCACGCTTCCGAATACTTCGAGCCGGTCGATCAGCACATTGTTTTTCTGTGCGGCCAGTTCAACACCGCGTGTTCGCGTCCGGTCGATATTCTGGATGAACGACGCGGTGACGGGATTGCCGCTTGAATCGGTTGTCGGCGCAAGCTGCGAGATCAGTGTGTTGCGTCCGTCCTCGAAGAAGAACGACAGCCTCACCTTCCCGTCCGTGAACCTGCGCTCGAACGCAATCTCTTCGCTGAGAACATCCTCCGGTTTCAGATTTGGATTCGGCACGGCAAGCACGGTGCTCGACACCGAGACGATCTGGTAAAGCTCGGCAACCGTTGGAAAGCGCGACGCCGCGCCGAACGATGCCGTCACCAGCCATTCAGGTCCGGGTTCGTAGGCCAGCGACACTTTCGGCGAGGCGCGCTGGGCGGAGATCGAAGGCTGATAGACTGGAAGCGTTTTCGTGATCGCGCCTGTCGCAGCCGTCGTCGTGGTTTGCAGGTTGAAACCGTCATAGGCCTGCCAGTCTTCAAGACGCACGCCGGTCGTCAGCTTCCAGTTCGGCGCGAATTTCCACGCATCCTGCGCCCAGACGCCGAGCGTGCGCGTCGTACCGGCGCTCGACGTGTAGAGCGTGTTGGTCGCATGCGGCCCGCCCGCCCAGTCCGCCGTCTTGTAAACCGGATTGAACAGATAATAGCGGTCGCCGTGAAAGCCGAAACTCACTTCGTGGAAATCGCTCGGCCGCCAGATTCCCTTAGCGTCGCCATTGGTCCAGTTGGTGCCGTCAAGCCGCGCGATCTTGCCGTAAGGCGTGAACGTCAGGCCCGTGCCGACGCCGAACGGCGTGCGCTGCGTATCGTTGAGAAAATCGACATGCGACACCGCGATGTCGAAATCGTATAATCCCTTGGTGTCCGATTTGAGCGACACGGCATTGGCAAGCCGCGTCTGGTCCCATGTAAAACGCCCGCTCGCAAAGCCCGACACGCCACCATAGGTCTGCGCGCCAGTCGCTGTGCTCTGAAGATACGACTGCACATTGGAAATCTGATTGTTGTTCCACAACCCGATCGTGTAGGTCGCCGTCACCCACGGCGTCAGCTCATAGGCGAATTTGCCCTTCACGTTTTCCTGCTCGGAATGCATCAGCCCGCTTGCGCCGACGACATTGGCAGGTGTGCCCGGCACGCGGCTCGACTGCGGGATCGTTCCGATCGTACCTGCCGGAATCGTCGCGCTCGTCACCCAGCCCAGCGGCTGCGTGTCGCTGTTCAGATAATTCGCGCTGATGAAATAGGAGAAGCTATCCTTCTTGTCGCCGACGCTTAAGCTCGTCTGGTGCGCGCCGTAGGTGCCGCTGGTCTTGTAGAAGTCGTAGCTCTGGATCGCTTCCGTCTGCTTCGTCGTGAACTCGAACTTCTCCGGCATCTTCGTCGTGAAAATCAGCACGCCGCCTTCCGAGTTGCCCGGATAAGCCGCCGAGAACGGTCCATAGAGAAAATCGACGCGCGCAATTTCTTCCGGCGCGATCAGACCCCACTGCGTCACGCCGAGCGTGTTGTTGTTGGCGATCAGCGACGACAGCAGAATGTCGTCGGCATAAACGAGGCTTCGCGCGCTCGCGCCGAGGCCGGTGGTGCGCGTGGCGAGCACGGATTGGTTGTCACCGTAGTTGCGTTTGCGGACGAACAGGCTCGGCATGTATTTGATCGTGTCCTGAACATCGACGGCGTTCACGCGCTCGCGAATCTGTTCGCCGGTCTGGCTCTCCGCTGTCTGCGGCAGATCGTAACGCTGCTTGATCGGCGGCACGGACGGCGAGGCGATGCGATCGGTTTGAACGATCACTCGCGGAAGCGCCGTTTGATTTTCCGCCTCCACCTTCGGCTTTTTCTTCGGTTTCGGCTTGGTGGCCTCGACCGTCACCGTCGGCAGAGTCTGCGCTTCGCCCGATTGCGCGAACGCCGGATAGTTGATCGCCACAGCAAACGCCGATGCGAGTGCGCCGACCGCACACATGGATCTTTGAACCAACATTTGAAATTCCTGATGGCCGCGAAAACGCAGCCGTCGTCAAAACGTCAGCCGGCGCGGCGACGCCGCATCGGCTACGGACAGTTCGATCAGGAATAGGAAGGCGGCGCGCGGGCCTGTGCGGGCGAGCCGCGCGGATCGGCGACAAGATCGCTGCGCGTGTCATGCCAGGCAATTCGCTCAGGCGAGCGGACAACCGCGACGGCAATCGGCGCAGGCGGCGATAGCGGCGCGAAGCCGCTCTGCGAGACGATACACAGATCGCAGCAATTCTGATGCGACGGCTGGCCAGGTGTCGTTTCGCCGGGCTGATTCTGCGACGACGGCGAACAGATCGGCGGCGATCCGAACGGATCCATCGCCGAGGCCATCGCAAAATAAGCGCCGATGGGCGCAAACACCTGCACCCAGATCGCGATCATGACGACGGGAATGAATTTCCCGATCAGCCGGCGCATCGAATTCGTCCTCATCTGCCTTTGGTCTACACCTTAAGTTCAGTGCGAACCCTACTCAGGTATGGCATTGTTATTACAATAGATTGTGCGACGCCGAAAATCTAGCCATTCATTGCCGAAAAACGTGACAAGGCAAAATCATTCGGCTACACAAACCGTTCAGGCCGATGAGTTCATTCTCATCGACTGGTGGTCCAAGTCTCGGGAGGAACCCTGACGCGCACAAGCAGCGTCACCTCGTTCAAACAACGACAAATCGAAATCGTTACGGGGAAACAGGGTCGACACAATTTTGAGAGCGGGACTTCGGTCCCGCTCTTTTTTTGTCCGTAGCGTTTTCGAGCGAAGTGGAAACCGGTTCGCGTCAAGAAAACGCGTCAAAACGAGACTAGAACGGGAAGCCGAGCATTTTCGAGATGCGCTCGATGTTGAGATAACCGAGCCCATAGAGATAACTCATCACGCCGTAGATGACAGCCGAGATGATCGTGGTCCAGAGCATCTTGCGGCCGAGACGCGGCAGAATTGGCGCGCCGGGATCGGTGCCGGCAAGATCGCCGCCCTGCTCGGACTGACTCTTGACACCGAACGGCAGCGTCACGAACAGCACGATCCACCAGATGACGAAGTAGATCGCGATTGCGGTCGAGATTGTATAAGCCATCGCGCGCTACTCCTGCTCGATCTCGACCAGCGCGCCGGAAAAATCCTTCGGATGCAGAAACAGCACCGGCTTGCCGTGCGCGCCGATTTTCGGATTGCCGTCCCCGAGCACGCGCGCGCCTTCCTTCATCAACGCGTCGCGCGCCGCGATAATGTCGGACACCTCGTAGCAGACGTGATGGATGCCGCCGTCGGCATTCTTGTCGAGAAACTTCTGGATCGGCGAATTGTCGCCAAGCGGTTGGATGAATTCGATCTTGGTGTTCGGCAAAACCGCAAACACGGTGATGACGCCGTGCTCCGGCAGCGGCACCGCGTCCGACACATCCGCGCCCATCGTCTTGTAGATGCGTGCGGCCGCGACCGCGTCCTTCACGGCAATGGCGACATGGTTGAGGCGGCCCAGCATGATGCTTCCCTTATACCATCAGCACATGCACATGACAGAGCGGCTTCTTGCCCCACTGATCGTTGATGTCGGCGCGGATTGCGCGGCGCACGGCTTCCGCAATCGTATCGGGATCGCGGCGGCGCGCACGCGGCAGGCTTTCGACCGTTGAAACGACCAGGTCGAACACGTTGTCGGCGATGTCCTCGCCCTCCGAATTCTTCTCCGGGATGCCGATCAGATCGACCTGCGGATCGTCGGCGAGATCGCCCTTATCGGTGACGGCAATCGCGACGAACGCGGCGCCCGCGAACGACAGCCGGCGGCGCTCGACGACAGCGCGGGCCTTTTCATTCTCCAGAATGTTGCCGTCCTTGTAGATTTTGCCCGACGGCAATTCCTCGATGATCGCCGGATCGCCGGGGCCGAGGCGTACCAGATCGCCATTCTTGCAGACCAGTACTTTCGGTACGCCGCTGGCGCGCGCCAGTTTTGCATGTTCGGACAGATGCAGCGGCTCGCCGTGAACCGGGATGAGAAGCTGCGGCCGCACCCACGAGATCATGTCGCGCAGTTCGTCGCGGCGGGGATGGCCCGACACATGCACCAGATGGGTGCGGTCGGTGATGACCTCGACGCCCTGCATGATGAGGCCGTTGACGATGGCGCCGACCGCCTTCTCGTTCCCCGGAATGGTGCGCGAGGAAAAAATCACGCTGTCGCCCTTGTTGAGCGTCACCAGCGGATGATCGTCATTGGCGATGCGCGCCAGCGCCGCACGCGGCTCGCCCTGGCTGCCGGTGCACAGCGCCAGCACCTTGTCGGGCGGGAACTGACCGTAGAGGTCCGCGCCGCGAAAGTTCTGCACGCCGTCGAGATGGCCGGTTTCGCGCGCGACCTGCACCACGCGCTCCATCGCGCGGCCGACGACAACGACTTCGCGCTCTGCGGCTTTCGCTGCATCCGCCACCGCACGCAGCCGCGCAACATTGGACGCAAATGTCGTGACCGCCACGCGGCCTTTCGCAGCTTTGACCAGATCGGTGATTGCGGCCGCAACGTCACGCTCCGACGGCGAACGGCCTTCGCGCACCGCATTGGTGGAATCGCCGATCAGCGCCAGCACACCCTCGTCGCCAAGCTCGCGCAGGCGCTTCTCGTCGGTGGGCTTGCCGGAAACCGGCGTCGGGTCGATCTTCCAGTCGCCGGTGTGAATGACGATGCCTGCCGAGGTGCGAATCGCCAGCGCATGCGATTCCGGAATCGAATGCGCCACGGGAATGAATTCGACGTTGAACGGGCCGAGATCGATGCGTCCGCCGGACGGCACGACCGTCACCGGAATATCGGGCGGATTACGCTCGGCGGCGCATTTCGCCTCGAACAACGCGGCGGAAAATTTCGTCGCGTAGATCGGACATTTGAGTTTGGGCCACAGATCGATGATCGCACCGAAATGATCCTCATGGGCGTGGGTCAGTACCAGCCCCATCAGATTCTTGCGTTCCTTCACGAGAAAGGAAATGTCCGGCATCACAAGATCGATACCCGGCAAACGATCCTCATCGCCGAACGACACGCCGAGATCGATTGCCAACCAACTCCTTTGATGCCGATTGCCGATTCCGTAGATCGACAAATTCATGCCGATCTCGCCGACGCCGCCGAGCGGCGCGAATGTCAATTCATCGGGGCGCGCCATCATGCCGCCCCCGACGATTGCGCGGAGCCGAAATAGACATCGCCGGCAGCGATTGCGACGCGTCTGCCGTCGGACTTCGCAAGCACCATACAACCGGCATCGTCGATAGTTTCAAAAATTCCCTCGACCGGAACGCCGCCGGTCTGGATCGAAGCGATCTCGCCGAGGCCCGCTGCACGCTCAAGCCACCGATCGCGGAGTTTCGGAAAGCCGCGCCCGTTATCCCAGAGGCCGCGAAATTCAGCCCACGAGTCCGACAACGCCGCGAACAGATCGCCCGCGCTCGTCTCGATGCCGAGCTTCGCCAGTGACGTCGCCGGATACGGCGTGCCTTCGGGAGACGCAAAGACGTTGACGCCCATGCCGACGGCAACACTTAACCCGTCGCCGACAGTCTCCGCTTCGAGCAAAATGCCTGCGAGTTTCTCGCGGCCAGCGAGAACGTCGTTCGGCCATTTGAGATAGAACTCCGCGTCCGCGCCGCGCGCGCGCGATTCCATGCTCACGGTCCGCAATGCGCTCTCGAGCGCAAGCCCCGCCGCGAAGCCGAGCGTGGCCGCAACCGGCGGCGGCACGTCGATGGTTTCGACAATGGTGGCAGCAAGATTGCCCTTCGGCGAAATCCAGGCGCGCTGGCGGCGTCCGCGTCCCGCCGTCTGCCGGTCGGTCACGAGCCACAGCGGCCCCTGCTCGCCCTTGCGCGCGCGATCGAGCGCCTCGGCGTTGGTCGAGCCGATGCTGTCGAAGGCTTCCAGCCGATAGCCGAGTGTCCCTGCCCGTGTGCCGAGCGCGAAGGCCATCTAGAACAGCGACTTCGCCGCGACCGTCGCGGCATTCACCAGCGGCGCGGGATAGACGAAGAAAAGTATCGTAAATAGTCCTGTCACGCCCAGCACGAGGCGCAACTCGATCCGCATCGGATCGACGGCACCCTTCGGTTCGTCGAAATACATGATCTTGACGATGGTGAGATAGTAGAATGCGCCGACCACGCTGGTCAGCACGCCGATCACCGACAGCGTGAACAGTCCGGCCTTGATTGCGGCGAGGAACACATAGAATTTCGCGAAGAAACCCGCGAGCGGCGGCACGCCGGCCAGCGAGAACAAAAGCATCGCGAACACGAAGGCCAACACCGGATTGGTGCGCGAAAGTCCCGCGAAATCGCCGATCGCTTCCACCGCCTGCCCGTTGCGCTTCATCGCGAGAATGAATGCGAAGGTGCCGAGCGTCATCGCGACATAGATCGCGATATAAACGAGCACGCCCTGTGCACCCTGCTGCGTGCCCGCCGCAAGACCGACCAGCGCAAAGCCCATGTGGCCGATGGACGAATACGCCATCAGGCGCTTGATGTTCTTCTGGCCGATGGCGGCAAACGAACCCAGCGCCATCGACGCAATCGAAACGAACACGACGATCTGCTGCCATTCCGGCACGATGCCCGGAAACGCGGTGAGCGCGACGCGCGTGAACACGGCAAGCGCCGCCACTTTCGGAGCGGATGCAAAGAATGCCGTGACCGGCGTCGGCGCGCCTTCGTAAACGTCCGGCGTCCACATGTGGAACGGTACGGCGGACACTTTGAAGCAAAGTCCTGCGAGGAGAAACACGACGCCGAACAGCACGCCGAGATTGCCGCCCTTCGCCGCCGCCGCGATGCCGCTGAATGCAACCGTTCCGGTGAAGCCGTAGATCAGCGAAGCGCCATACAGCAGCATGCCCGACGACAGCGCGCCGAGCACAAAGTATTTGAGACCCGCTTCCGTCGATTTGACATCGTCACGATGGCTGGCGGCCACGACATAGAGCGCGAGGCTCATCAGTTCGAGGCCGAGATACAGCGTAATAAGATCGCCCGCCGAAATCAGCACCATCATGCCGACGGTCGAGAGCATGAACAGGATCGCGTATTCGAAAATCTTGGCTTGAGACGCGAGATAGCCGCGCGACATAATGAGCGCCGTGCCTGAGCCGACCAGCGCAAGAACTTTCAGGAAGCGCGCATAATCATCGACAATAAAGCTGCCGCCGAATGTCGTGACCCTGCCCTTGGTCAATGTGAGTTCGAGCACGCCGGTGACAATCAGCAGCAGCACGGCAAGTGCCGTAACGATGGGCGTCGTTCCCTCGCCGCGATAGGCGCCGAGCATCAACAGCAGCATCGCGCCGACCGCGAGCACGATCTCCGGCAGCGCCGGAAGCAGCGAATAGTCTGCAATGCCCAAATTCATCTCGGTGCCTTAGTTTCCAATTGCCGCCGTCTTCACGGCCGAGATCGCTGTCGCGTAATTGTTGACGAGTTGCTGTACGGATGCCGCCGACATGTTCAGCACGGGCGCCGGATAGACACCGAACAGGATGGTGAAAAACACCAGCGGCGCGAGAATGACGAATTCACGCAGCGTCAGATCCTTGATCCCGGCGAGCGCAGGCTTGTCGAGCACGCCGAACACCACCTTGCGATAGAGCCATAGAGCGTAAGCTGCCGACAGGATGACGCCGAGCGTGGCGAAGAATGCGGTCGGCAGCGACACCTTGAACGTGCCGATCAGCGTCAGGAATTCGCCGACGAAACCGGACGTGCCGGGCAGCCCGACATTCGCCATCGTGAACACCATGAACGCAACAGCATAAAGCGGCATGCGATTGACGAGCCCGCCATAGGCCGTGATCTCGCGCGTGTGCAGCCGGTCGTAGACCACGCCGACGCACAGGAACAGCGCGCCGGACACGATGCCATGCGACACCATCTGGAATACGCCGCCGGAAACGCCCTGCATGGTGCCGGCGAAAATGCCCATCGTCACGAAGCCCATATGCGCGACGGACGAATACGCAATCAGCTTCTTGATGTCTTCCTGCATCAGCGCGACCAGCGAGGTGTAGACGATCGCGATCGCAGAGAGCGAAAACACCAGCGGCGCGAAATCGTGCGACGCCAGCGGGAACATCGGCAGCGAGAAACGCAGGAAGCCGTACCCGCCCATCTTCAGCAAGATCGCAGCCAGAATGACGGAGCCCGCCGTCGGCGCTTCGACGTGCGCGTCAGGCAACCATGTATGTACCGGCCACATCGGCATCTTGACAGCGAAGGACGCGAAGAACGCCAGCCACGCCCATGTCTGCATGCTGCGCGGAACGGCAGTATGCATCAGCGTCGGAATGTCGGTCGTGCCGGCGTTGAGATACAGCGCCATGATGGCGAGCAGCATCAGCACCGATCCGAGCAGCGTATAGAGGAAGAACTTGAAACTCGCATACACACGGCGCGGCCCGCCCCATACGCCGATGATGAGGAACATCGGAATGAGGCCGCCCTCGAAGAACAGATAGAACAGCACGAGATCGAGCGCGGAGAACGTGCCGACCATCAGCGTTTCCAGAACCAGAAACGCCATCATGTATTCGCGCACGCGTGTCGTCACCGACTTCCAGCTTGCGAGAATGCAGAACGGCATCAGCGCGGTGGTGAGGATCACGAACGGCAATGAAATGCCGTCGACGCCCATGTGATAGACGATCGTATTCGCCAGCCACGGCGCCTTCTCGACGAATTGGAAATCCGGATTCGAGGAATCGAACCGCGCGACCAGAATCAGCGACACGGCGAAGGTGACAATCGTGGTCCACAGCGCAATCCAGCGCGAATTGCGGCGCGCGGCCTCGTCGTCGCCGCGGCTGATGTAAACGCAGATCGCGCCGACCAGCGGCAAGAAGGTGACAACAGAGAGAATGGGCCAGGTCATTGTCGACGTCATGACGGAGTTCATTGCGAACCTCCGAGGCCGAACATGAACCAGGTGATGAGGCCTGCCACGCCGATCAGCATCGCGAAGGCATAGTGATAGAGATAGCCGGTCTGGAGCTTCACCACATTGCGCGTCACATCCAGCACGCGCGCCGACACGCCGTCAGGGCCGAAACCGTCGATAACGAAGCCGTCGCCCTTCTTCCAGAGAAAGCGGCCGAGCCACTTCGTCGGACGAACGAAGATCACCTCATACAATTCGTCGAAGTACCATTTGTTGAGCAGAAACTTGTAAAGCATCTGGTGCTGGTTCGCGAGTTCGACCGGAATGTACGGCCTGCGAATGTAGAACAGCCACGAGACGAGGAAGCCGAGCGCCATCATCAGCGTCGGCGTGAACGCGATCATGGCCGGGATGTGATGCATCTCCTCGATGACGTGCGGATTTTGCTTCAGCGACTCGCGGAAGAATTCCTCGACGCCGTGGCCTGCGAACAATTCCTTGAACGGGAAACCGGCGAGGATCGATCCCGCCGCCAGAATATAAAGCGGCACCATCATCACCCACGGGCTTTCATGTGCAGCATCGTAATGATGCCTGTCGTGCGGCTCGCCGTGAAACGTCTTGAAGATCAGGCGCCATGAATAGAACGAGGTCAGACCTGCTGCGATCACCGTGCAGAGGAAACCGTATAGCGCGAACGGATTATGCGCGACGAAGGCGGATTCGATAATCGCGTCTTTCGAGAAGTAGCCTGCCGTGAGCGGAAAGCCGGTCAGCGCCAGCGTGCCGATCACCATCGTCACGTAAGTGAACGGAATCTTGTCCTTCAGGCCGCCCATGTTGCGGATGTCCTGCTCGTGATGCATCGCATGGATCACCGAGCCTGACCCTAAGAACAGCAGCGCCTTGAAGAAGGCATGCGTGAACAGATGGAACATGCCGACCGAGTAAGCGCCGGCCCCCATCGCGACGAACATGTAGCCGAGCTGCGAACAGGTCGAGTAAGCGACGATGCGCTTGATGTCGTTCTGCACGAGGCCGACGGTGGCGGCGAAGAACGCCGTCGTCGCACCAACCAGCATCACGAAGGCCTGCGCGGTGTGCGACAGCTCGAACAACGGCGACAGCCGCGCGACCATGAACACGCCCGCCGTCACCATCGTCGCGGCATGAATCAGGGCCGACACGGGTGTGGGACCTTCCATCGCGTCCGGCAACCAGGTGTGCAGCAGAAACTGCGCGGACTTGCCCATCGCACCCATGAACAGCAACAGGCATGTCAGCGTCAGCGCATCGACCTGCCAGCCGAAGAAATTGATGGTCTTGCCGACGAGACCCGGCGCGCTGGCAAAGATCGTCTCGAAATCGGTCGAGCCGACCAGCATGAAGATCGCGAAGATACCGAGCGCGAAACCGAAATCGCCCACGCGATTGACGACGAACGCCTTGATGGCCGCAGCATTCGCCGACGGCTTGTAGAACCAGAAACCGATCAAGAGATAGCTCGCAAGGCCCACGCCCTCCCAGCCGAAGAACAGCTGCACCAGATTGTCCGCCGTCACCAGCATCAGCATCGCAAACGTAAACAGCGACAGATACGCCATGAAGCGCGGCCGGTTCGGGTCTTCGTGCATGTAACCGATGGAATACAGATGCACGAGCGACGACACGGTGGTGACGACAACCAGCATCACGGCCGTCAATGTATCGACACGCAGCGTCCAATTGACGACGAGATCGCCGGAGCCGATCCATGTGAACAGTTGTACGCGCGCGTCGTGATGCAGGAAGCCGACATCGACCAGCACAAACCATGACAGCGCCGCCGACAGCAGCAGCAGCGCGGTGGTGACGATTTCGGCGAGCCGCGATCCGGCAGCCGGCGCCTCGACCGGGCCGTGATCGTCAAGGCCGTGCGCGTCGCTTGCATGCTTATCGTGCGCGTGGTCATGCGAATGATCCATTTCGTCGCCGCTCGGATTGCGCCGATGCGCGCCGATCAGCGTCACCGCGCCCGCGATGAGCGCGCCGATCAGGGGCAGAAAGACAATCGCCTGAATCATGTATTTCGTCCTTGGCGCATGGACCGGTCCGAAAACCGGTGTCCACCCTCGGGTCGCGTCAACTTGCCCGAGGGCATGCTTTTCGGGTCCATGCGCATCAGCCCTTCATCAGATTGATGTCTTCGACCGCGATGGAGCCGCGGTTGCGGAAGAACACGACGAGCACGGCAAGGCCGATGGCGGCTTCGGCAGCGGCGACGGTCAGCACCAAGAGCGCATAGACCTGCCCCACGATGTCGCCGAGGAATGCGGAGAACGCGACGAGATTGATATTCACCGCAAGCAGAATGAGTTCGATCGACATCAGGATGACGATGACATTCTTGCGGTTGATGAAGATGCCGAGAATGCCGACCGTGAACAGGATGGCGGCGACGGCGAGATAGTGTCCGAGACCGATCGTCATCGCACCCACTCCTTGGCGTCGGAATCCTGCAAGCCCTGCCCCGACGGCACCTTGCGGACATCCATCGCCATGTCTTTCGTGCGCGCGTTCTGCACCGGGATGCTCTGGCGCTTCACGCTCGGCTTGTGGCGCAGCGTCAGCACAATGGCGCCGATCATCGCGACCAGCAGCACCGTTCCGGCAAGCTGGAAGTAATGGATGTATTTCGTATAGAGCACGAGGCCCAGCGCCTCGGTGTTGCTGATGTTGGCCGGGATCGGCGCCGTGATGCCCTTGGTGATTGCGGGGTTCATCACATAGCCGCCCGCGATCAGCAGCAACTCCGCAAGGAACACCGCGCCGATCAGAATGCCTACGGGAAGATAATCGATGAAGCCCTGGCGAAGCTGCGCGAAATCCACATCGAGCATCATGATGACAAACAGAAACAGCACCGCGACCGCGCCGACATAGACGACGATCAGGATCATCGCGAGAAATTCGGCACCGAGCAGCAGAAACAGGCCCGACGCGTTGACGAAGGCGAGAATGAGAAACAGCACCGAGTGCACGGGATTGCGCGACGTCACCACCATGACGGCGGATGCCACACAAACGCCGGCGAAGAGATAGAAAAACAGCGCGGGACCGATCATGCGTTCATCTCACCGGTACGGCGCATCGAGTTCGATGCTCTTGGCAATCTCGCGCTCCCATCGATCGCCGTTCGCCAAGAGCCGCGCCTTGTCGTAGTAGAGTTCTTCGCGCGTCTCGGTCGCGAATTCGAAATTCGGCCCCTCGACGATGGCATCGACCGGGCACGCTTCCTGACACAGGCCGCAATAGATGCACTTCACCATGTCGATGTCGTAGCGCACCGTGCGGCGCGTGCCGTCGTTGCGGCGCGGACCGGCTTCGATCGTAATCGCCTGCGCCGGACAAATCGCCTCGCACAGCTTGCAGGCGATGCATCGCTCTTCGCCGTTCGGGTATCGGCGCAACGCATGCTCTCCGCGAAAACGCGGCGAGATCGGCCCCTTCTCGAACGGATAGTTGAGTGTCGGCTTCGGCTTGAAGAAATAGCGCATCGCAAGGAAGAACGCCGAGACGAACTCCCGCAGCAGCAGCGAATTGACGGTGGATGCTACGCCCATGATGTCCTCATTTCGGTGCAAGCCCCCCGAACTGGAGAACGGCGGCGACGATGAACACCATCGCCAGCGACAGCGGCAGAAACACCTTCCAGCCCAGACGCATCAGCTGATCGTAGCGGTAGCGCGGCACGATCGCCTTCGCCATCGCGAACAGGAAGAACATAAAGAGCAGCTTGAGCGTAAACCAGATCACGCCCGGCACCCAGGTGAACGGCGGCAGATCGACCGGCGGCAGCCAGCCGCCCATGAACAGGATCGCGCCCATCGCGCACATCGTGGTGATGGCGCAATATTCGCCGAGCATGAACAGGAGATAAGGCGTCGAGCCGTATTCGGTCATGAAGCCGGCGACCAGTTCGGATTCCGCTTCGACGAGATCGAACGGCGGGCGATTGGTTTCCGCAAGCGCCGAGACATAGAAGACGACGAACATCGGCAAGAGCGGCAGCCAGTACCAGTTCAGGAACGTCAGCTTCGGCAGGCCGATCAGATTCGCCAGGCCCCTGGTGTGCTGCGCCTCGACCACCGCCGTCAGATTGAGCGAGCCGACGCACAGCAGCACGGTGATGATGACGAAACCGATGGAGACCTCGTAGGACACCATCTGCGCGGCGGAACGCAACGCCGCGAGGAACGGATATTTGGAGTTCGACGACCAGCCGGCCATGATAATGCCGTAGATCGACAGCGACGAGATCGCAAAAATATAGAGGATGCCGACATTGATGTCGGAGATCACCCAGTTGAGATTGACCGGGATCACGGCCCATGCGGCGAGCGCGAGAATGCACGACACCAGCGGCGCGAGCAGAAACACACCCTTGTTCGCACCGGACGGAATCGTCGGCTCCTTGAACACGAACTTCAGCAGGTCGGCGAAGGATTGCAGTAGACCCCACGGGCCGACCACGTTCGGGCCGCGGCGAATCTGCACCGCCGCCCAGATCTTGCGATCTGCCAGAATGATGTAGGCGATGCCGATCAGCAGAATGACCAGCAGCAGCACGCTCTGCGCCACCACAATAATGAGTGGCCACAGCGTGCCGGTCCAAAGATCGCTTGCGAAGAATTCGGCCATCGCCCTACTCCGCCGCGTTCAACGCTTGACCCGACGCAAGGCGCGAGCATTCGGCCATCACGGCGGATGCGCGCGCAATCGGGTTGGTGAGATAATAGTCTTCGACAGACGACTTGAACGGCGCTTTGTCCGCCGCGCTGGACGACGCCAGCATCTTGATCGCGCCGGCGTCGCCGCGTTCGATCTGATCGACGCGCAGCAGATGCGGCACGGCCTTGAAGATGGCCTGACGCAATTGCGCCTGCGAGTCATACGGCAGTTTCTTCGCCAACGCCTCGGAGAGCGCGCGCAGGATGGCCCAGTCTTCGCGGGCATCGCCCGGCGGGAAATTCGCGCGATCGGCGATCTGAACGCGGCCTTCGGTGTTGACGAAAATGCCGGACTTCTCCGTATACGCCGCACCCGGCAGAATGACATCGGCACGATGCGCGCCGCGATCGCCATGCGTGCCGATGTAAACGACGAAGGTGCCGTCGGGATATTTCACCTCATCCGCGCCGAGCGAAAACAGAACGTCGAGCGTGCCGAACGCCATCATCTGCTGTGCGTTCATGCCGCCCTCACCCGGCACGAAGCCGATGTCGAGCGCGCCGACCTGCGAAGCGGCGCTGTGCAGAACGCCGAAGCCGTTCCAGCCATCCTTGATTGCGCCGATGTCGGAAGCCAGTTTCGCAGCGGCGGCAAACGCCGATGGCGACGACGCGCCGACGAGGATGATCGGATTCTTGGCGTCTTTCAGAACTTTCGCGAACGAATGGTTGCCCGACGCAACATCGCCGAGCGACTCCATGCCCGCGCCGATGTGGTCATAGCCATAGGTGAGGTCGGACTTCTCACCGACCACGCCGATCTTCAGCGCGCCTGTGCGCCAGCGTTTGCGGATGCGCGCATTCAGGACCGCAGCTTCCTTGCGCGGATTGGAGCCGACAATCAGAAGCGCATCGGCCTGTTCTATGCCTGCGATTGTTGGATTGAAGATATAAGACGCACGACCGGCCTTGACGTCAAAGCCATCATATTTGGTTGCGACATTCGCCGAACCGAAACTCGCCATCAGCTGCTTGAGCGCGAACATTTCCTCGACGGCTGCAAGATCGCCCGCAATCGCGCCGATGCGCTTGCCGTCGATGCGCTGGAGCTTGGCGGCAATCGCAGCGAAGGCTTCATTCCATGACGCCGCGCGCAGCTTGCCGCCCTCGCGGATGAACGGACGATCGAGACGCTGCGTGCGCAGGCCGTCGACGACGTGACGGGTCTTGTCGGAAATCCATTCCTCGTTCACGTCCTCGTTGATGCGCGGCAGAATGCGCATCACTTCGCGACCGCGCGTATCGATCCGGATGGCTGAGCCGACCGCATCCATCACGTCGATGGACTGCGTCTTCTGCAATTCCCACGGCCGCGCCGCGAACGCATAAGGCTTCGAGGTCAGCGCGCCGACGGGACAAATATCAACGAGATTGCCTTGCATCTCCGACGTCAGCGCACTCTCAAGATAAGTCGTGATCTCGACGTCCTCGCCGCGTCCGGTGAGGCCCATTTCCGGCACGCCGCAGACTTCCGCTGCGAAGCGCACGCAGCGCGTGCACTGGATGCAGCGGTTCATCGACGTCTTGACGAGAGCACCGAGATATTTGTCCTCGACCGCGCGTTTGTTTTCGGCAAAGCGCGACGTATCGACGCCGTATCCCATCGCCTGATCCTGAAGATCGCATTCGCCGCCCTGATCGCAGATCGGGCAATCGAGCGGATGGTTGATGAGCAGGAATTCCATCACGCCTTCGCGCGCCTTCTTCACCATCGGCGTCTTGGTCTTCACCGAAGGCAATTCGCCGTTCGGACCCGGACGGCAATCGCGCACGTTCCACGCGCAGCTGGCCACTGGCTTCGGCGAGCCTGCAACTTCGACGAGACACATGCGGCAATTGCCCGCGATGGAAAGCCGCTCGTGATAGCAAAAGCGCGGAATTTCGGCGCCCGCCGCTTCGCACGCCTGCAACAGCGTGTATTCCGCCGGCAGATCGTATTCTTTTCCGTCGATGAGAATCTTGGTCATCGGCTCAAGACTTCCTCAGCTTGCAATCCGGCGGCGCTACACCGGCCTGCGTCATCGATGTTTCGATCCATTGCTGCGTGACGCTGGCGTAGGTCGCCAGATAGGTCGGATCGGCCGCGTTCTTGTCGCAGAGGAACGGCAGATGCGCTTTCAGATCGTGATCGCACGAGGCCTGCCACTCGCGCTTGTCCCTGAACGCGGCGATGGCTTCCTCGCAGGAATAAAGAAAGTACGAGACGAAGCTCTCGTACTGGACCTGCGCGTTCTTCGGCTGCGTTTTGATCGTGTCGTAGTCCGGCGCGGAGAATTGCGGATTCTTGAACGCCAAATCGGTGTAGCCGAGATAGGCCTGACGCGCGCCCGCCTCGCGGCTGTTGGAGCGGATTTCGTTGATCTGGAACAGAACGGCGACGAATCCGAGCAGCGCCACGCTCGCCTGCGCCATCTGCGCGAGCGTTCCGAACTTCTGCCAGAATGCGGCCGGACGCGCCATTGCCCATCACTCCGCCGCAACCATGTTGACAGGATCGCGCACGCCGATGTCGTCGATGTCGGCCTTGCGCGAATACTCGTCGATGCGCGCTTCGATCTCGGGCCGGAAATGCGCAATCAGTCCCTGGATCGGCCAGGCCGCCGCATCGCCGAGCGCGCAGATCGTATGGCCTTCGATCTGCTTGGTCACTTCGAGCAGCATGTCGATCTCGCGCTTGTGGGCGCGGCCATCGGCCATACGCGTCAGCACGCGCCACATCCAGCCGGTGCCTTCGCGGCATGGCGTGCACTGGCCGCAGCTCTCGTGCTTGTAGAAATAGGAAATGCGCGCGATGGCGCGGACAATGTCGGTGGACTTGTCCATCACGATCACAGCAGCCGTGCCGAGACCGGATTTGAGCTTCGACAGCGAGTCGAAATCCATCGGCGTGTCGATGATCTGATCCGCAGGAACCATCCGCACCGACGAGCCGCCGGGGATCACGGCTTTGAGATTGTCCCAGCCGCCGCGAATGCCGCCGCAATGCTTGTCGATCAGTTCACGGAACGGAATGCCCATCGCCTCTTCGACGTTGCAGGGCTTCTCGACGTGGCCTGAAATGCAGAACAACTTCGTGCCGACATTGTTCGGACGGCCGATGCCTGCGAACCACGACGCGCCACGGCGCAGAATATCCGGCGCAACCGCAATCGACTCCACATTATTCACCGTGGTCGGGCAACCGTAGAGACCGACATTCGCCGGGAACGGCGGCTTCAAGCGCGGCTGGCCCTTCTTGCCTTCGAGGCTTTCGAGCAGCGCAGTCTCTTCGCCGCAGATGTAGGCCCCCGCGCCGTGATGAACGTAGAGATCGAAATCCCAGCCGTTGACGTTGCCCTTGCCGATCAGCTTGGCTTCGTAGGCCTGATCGATCGCAGCTTGCAGCCGCTCACGCTCGCGGATGAATTCGCCGCGCACATAAATGTAGCCGACATGCGCGCCCATCGCGCAGCCCGCAATCAAACAGCCTTCGACGAGCAGATGCGGATCGTGCCGCATGATCTCGCGGTCCTTGCAGGTGCCGGGCTCGGACTCGTCGGCGTTGACGACGAGATAGCTCGGCCGGCCGTCGGCATTGTCCTTCGGCATGAACGACCATTTCAGGCCGGTCGGGAATCCCGCGCCGCCGCGTCCGCGCAGGCCGGAGGTTTTCATCTCCGACACGATCCAGTCGCGGCCCTTGTCGATGATCCCTTTCGTGCCGTCCCACGCGCCGCGCGCACGCGCGCCTTTCAGGCCCCAGTCTTCGAGGCCGTAGAGATTGCGGAAGATGCGATCCTTGTCGTTCAGCATGATGACTCAGGACCCCGAACGCTTGGCTTGCTGATAGGCGAGACCGGCCGCCATCGCGCCGAAGCCGATGGCCCAGAATGTCGCCGACTGCAATTCGGTTTTCAGGATGTAGTAGTTCAGAAAGAAGATGAAGACGGCGGCGCAGACGGCGTGAAACGCCATGTGCTTGAGAAGCTCGAAGCTCATGCCTTGGCTCCCTTCAGCGTTGTGGGCCCGCCCTGCGGCGCGGAGAACTGCCGTCCGTTCTGCGGGCCGGGCTTCGGCGGATTGCCGGATGCAAAACCGTCGAGCACCTTATTGAATGTGTCGGGCGTCAGGTCTTCGTAAGTGTCGCTCCAGATCTGAACCATCGGCGCGTTCACGCATGTGCCGGCGCACTCGACTTCTTCCCAGGAAAAATCGCCGTCGTCCGACAGATGGAACTGATCGTGGTGGATGCGATGCTTGCAGATGTCGATCAGGTCGTTCGCGCCGCGCAGCATGCACGGCGTGGTGCCGCAGACCTGCACATGCGCCTTCTTGCCGACCGGCTGAAGCTGGAACATCGTGTAGAAGGTCGCGATCTCGAGCACGCGGATATAGGCCATGCCGAGCAGATCGGCGACGGCGCGGATCGCGGCTTCCGACACCCAACCCTGATGCTGTTCCTGCACGCGCCACAAAATCGGGATAACCGCCGATTGCTGGCGGCCCGGCGGATATTTCTCGATCTGCGCTTGCGCCCATTTCAGATTGTCCGCGCTGAACGTAAAGCTCGCGGGCTGCAATTCTTTCGGGGCCAGTCGGCGGACAGACATCGCGGCGCTCTCAACTGTTCATCGCGCGGCGAGCCGCGCCTGAATTCAAACCGTAAATCCGGTCTTCCCAGAACGCGCTCGACGTTCCGAACACATTATACCCGACATGCGAGGCGACCTTGATGCGGTCGAGGATCGCAAGATCGTTCACCGGCTCGAATTTGTCCGCGACCGGATCGTGGATGATCGCCTTCATCGGCGTCTGCTCGACGATGTAGCGCGTCACCGCATGCGTCGGATCGTTGCCGTGTTCCTCGCAGATGAAAACCGAATCCGTCTGCGCCAGACGCTGGCCGCCCTTCATCGCTTCGATCTCGACGCCTTCGACATCGAGCTTGATGAGGTATTTGCCTTTCGCCGGAATCTTTCCGTCGTCGATCAGATTGTCGAGCGCGATCACATCGACTTCCTCGCCGCCAGCTTCCGGTGCACCCGCAATCGAGAACTGCTCGTGCTTGGTGCCGGACAGACGCGCCTTGCCGCGCGCGGACCCAATCGCTGCATTGATCGGCTCGTAGCGATTGCCGTTGATCTTTGCGTTGTGGGCGAGACGCGGATAGTTCAGCGACGACGGCTCGATGGCGATAGCCTTGTGGCTGCCGAACCGCTTGCTCGACACCATCACCGACCAGTATCCGTAATTGGCGCCGCAATCGAGCAGCGTGTAATCCACGTCCTTCGAGTCGAGCAGCAGCAGTTCGAGTTCGTCCTCATAGGCGAATGTGCGGTTGAGCAATTTGCTCCAATAGCCGTCGCCATAGGAAAACGAGAACGCCGCGTCGTCATTGAGCATGACGTTGATGTCTCGCTCGGGCAGAAACATTTTCAGCGTGTTGGCGGCGCCGTTGTAGCCGCGATGATAGATGTAGGCGCCGACCTTCGATCCCGCGATCAGCGCAAGCCCGATGGTGCGCTCCCATGGATTCGCACCCGTCATTGCGCCGGTGACGCGGTCGAAGATGATCGGTGGCTGCGTCATCACCGGTCCACCTCGCCGAACACGATGTCGAGTGAGCCGAGAATGGCGGACACGTCGGCCAACAGATGGCCCTTGCACATGAAGTCCATCGCCTGCAGATGCGCGAAGCCCGGCGCGCGGATCTTGCACTTGTACGGTTTGTTGGTGCCGTCGGCGACGAGGTAGACACCGAACTCGCCCTTCGGCGCTTCGACGGCGGCGTAAACTTCGCCGGCCGGGACATGCACGCCTTCAGTGTAGAGCTTGAAGTGATGGATCAGGGCTTCCATCGACCGCTTCATCTCGCCACGGCGCGGCGGCGTGATCTTGTTGTCCTCGACGACGACCGGCCCCTGTCCGTCCGGCGCGCGCAGCTTCTCGATGCACTGCTTCATGATGCGAACCGACTGGCGCATTTCCTCGACGCGGATGCAGTAACGGTCGTAGCAGTCGCCGTTCTTGCCGATCGGAATGTCGAAATCCATTTCGGCGTAGCACTCATAGGGCTGCGCCTTGCGCAGATCCCACGCCGCACCCGAGCCGCGCACCATCACGCCGGAGAAGCCCCACTTCCACGCGTCTTCGAGCGAGATGATTCCGATATCGACGTTGCGCTGCTTGAAGATGCGATTGTTGGTCAGCAACGTCTCAAGATCGTCCACGACCGTGATGAACGGATCGCACCACGCATCGATGTCGTCGATCAATTTCGTCGGCAAATCCTGATGCACACCGCCGACGCGGAAGAACGCAGCATGCATGCGCGAGCCCGATGCGCGCTCGTAGAAAACCATCAGCTTTTCGCGTTCCTCGAAGCCCCATAGCGGCGGCGTCAGCGCGCCGACGTCCATCGCCTGCGTGGTCACGTTGAGGAGATGAGACAGGATGCGGCCGATCTCGCAATACAGAACGCGGATCAGTTGCCCGCGGCGCGGCACTTCGATGCCGAGCAGCTTTTCGGCGGCGAGACAGAAGGCATGCTCCTGATTCATCGGCGCGACGTAATCGAGCCGGTCGAAATACGGGATCGCCTGCAAATAGGTCTTCTGCTCGATCAGCTTTTCTGTGCCGCGATGAAGCAAGCCAATATGTGGATCGACGCGCGCAACGACTTCGCCATCGAGTTCGAGCACAAGACGCAGCACGCCATGCGCCGCCGGATGCTGCGGGCCGAAATTGATCGTGAAATTGCGCATGCCGGGCTGTTCGTTCATCACGCACCTGCTTTCGGCGGCGACGGCGGAACGGCGGCGGCTTTCTCATCGCCCGGCAGCGGATAGTCCGCGCCTTCCCACGGCGAGAGGAAATCGAACTTGCGGAATTCCTGATTGAGCCGCACCGGCTCGTACACCACGCGCTTCTCCTGATCGTCGTAGCGAACCTCGACGAAACCGGTCAGCGGGAAATCCTTGCGCAGCGGATGGCCGTCGAAACCGTAGTCGGTGAGCAGACGGCGCATATCGGGATGGCCGGTGAAGATCACGCCATACAGGTCATACGTCTCGCGTTCGAACCAGTCCGCGCCCGGAAACACATCGATGATCGACGGCACCTGCGTGGTCTCGCTCGCCTGCCCGCGCAAACGGATGCGCGTGTTCAGCGTCGGCGACATGAAATGATAGACCACGTCGAAGCGGTTCTCGCGGCCGGGATAATCCACCGCCGTCACGTCGGTGAAATTGACGAAGCGCAGGCGCGGATCGTCGCGCAGCGTCTTAGTAACATCCACGACCTTGGAAATATCGATGTCGATCGTCAGCTGGCCGAACGACACATTGTGTCCGCTCGCCGCAGCACCGAGCGCGCCAACCACCGTCTGTCCAAGAGCATCGAGCTTCGCATCATCCATGACGCATCACCGCTCAATCGTTCCGGTGCGCCGGATTTTCTTCTGCAACAGAAGAACGCCGTACAGCAGAGCCTCCGCCGTCGGCGGGCAGCCCGGCACATAGATGTCGACGGGCACGATGCGATCGCAGCCGCGCACCACTGAATAGGAATAGTGATAGTAGCCGCCGCCGTTGGCGCACGATCCCATCGAGATCACGTAACGCGGCTCCGGCATCTGGTCGTAGACCTTACGAAGCGCGGGCGCCATCTTGTTCGTGAGCGTACCGGCGACGATCATCACGTCGGACTGGCGCGGAGAGGCGCGCGGCGCAAAACCGAAACGCTCGACGTCGTAACGCGGCATCGACACCTGCATCATCTCGACGGCGCAGCATGCGAGACCGAATGTCATCCACATCAGCGAGCCGGTGCGCGCCCAGGTGATGAGGTCGTCGGTGGCGGCAACGAAGAAGCCCTTGTCGGACAGCTCGCTGTTCAGCTCCATGAAGTAGCGATCGTCCGCGCCGATTGGCTGGCCGGTGCGCGGATCGATGATGCCGGTCGATGCCTGCGAGACTTGCGGCTTGTGAATCACGCTCGGGCTCAATCCCATTCGAGAGCCCCCTTCTTCCACTCATAGGCGAAGCCAACCGTCAGCACGCCGAGGAATACCATCATCGACCAGAAGCCGGCGACGCCGAGCTTGCCGAACGCCACTGCCCAGGGAAACAGGAATGCGACTTCGAGATCGAAGATGATGAAAAGAATGGCAACGAGATAGAAGCGGACGTCGAATTTCATGCGCGCATCGTCGAAAGCGTTGAAGCCGCATTCATAGGCGGAGAGCTTTTCCGGATCGGGCTGCTGATAGGCGACAATGAAGGGGGCGACGAGAAGCGCCAGACCGATCACGGTCGCGACACCGATAAAGACGACAAGAGGCAGATAAGACTGCAAAATTCCGCCCATCGGCGACCCTCACCCTGTTCCAGTGGGACGCGCGGATTCGCGCGAATTTGGAATGGTTCTCAAGGGAATAGCGCAGCGCAACAGCCAGAGCAAGACAAGCTGTTTTGACGATTTCCGGTGGCGGGAACCGTCCACAAGCTATGCTGCCGGGCCGGGTTTGCGGGCTATCCCGTCACGCCAGAAGCCGGGCGATTTCCTTGCCGCATTCCACGGTATTGGCCTTGCCGCCGAGATCGCGTGTCCGGGTGCGCTCGTCGGCGAGAACCTTCTCGATTGCGGAGACAACGGCCTTGCCGGCTTCCGGTTCGCCGAGATGATCCAGCATCATGGCTGCCGACCAGATTTGTCCCACCGGATTGGCGATGCCCTTGCCGTAGATGTCGGGCGCGGAGCCGTGAACCGGCTCGAACAATGAAGGATATTTCCGCTCGGGATTGAGGCTGCCGGACGGCGCAATGCCGATGGTGCCGGTGCAGGCCGGACCCAGATCCGACAGAATGTCGCCGAACAGGTTGGAGCCGACGACGACATCGAACCAGTGCGGGTTCAGCACGAAGTGCGCGGCCAGAATGTCGATGTGAAACTTGTCCCACTTCACGCCTTTGTAGTTCTTCGCCATCTCCTCCACCCGCTCGTCCCAGTACGGCATGGTGATCGAGATGCCGTTGGACTTCGTCGCGGAGGTGAGATGCTTTTTCGGGCGGCTCTGCGCCAGATCGAACGCAAACTTCAAAATACGATCGACGCCGATGCGCGACATGACGGTTTCCTGAATGACGCATTCGCGATCCGTATTGGGAAACATCCGCCCGCCGATGGAGGAATACTCGCCTTCGGTGTTCTCGCGCACCACGAAAAAATCGATGTCGCCGGGTTTGCGGTTGGCGAGCGGCGATTGCACGCCGGGCATCAGTCGCACCGGGCGCAAATTCACATACTGATCGAACTCGCGGCGAAACAAGATCAGCGATCCCCACAGCGAAATATGATCCGGCAAAACCGAAGGCATGCCGACCGCGCCGAAGAAGATCGCATCGTGGCTGCCGATCTGCGTCTTCCAGTCGTCCGGCATCATCTTGCCGTGCTTCTGGTAGTAGTCGCACGACGCGAAATCGAAATCGTCGAGTTCAAGCTCGAAGTTGAATTTCTTCGCCGCGGCCTCAAGCACGCGAACGCCCTCCGGCACCACTTCCTTGCCGATGCCGTCGCCCGGAATAACGGCGAGACGATATTTGCGGTTGGTGCCCTTGGACATGACTGCTCCCTGACGTTTCTTCTTTGGACGCTTGGTGCCGCATTCAAGACCGCTGCTGCAAAAAATGCTAGGCGTGAGAACGACAAATCGCGGATGGGCGCAATGCAGGATCACGTCATGCCGACGACCGAGGACAAGATGGCTTTCCGCCATCTGTTCTCGGACCGGCGCATCGGGGCCGCGCTCGGCCTCGGCTTCTCCACCGGCATCCCTTTTCTGCTGGTCTACATCACCCAGTCGGCGTGGTTGTCGGAGGCGAAAGTCTCCATCGAAATCCTCGGCCTGATGAGCGAACTGACGCTCGCCTATAAACTCAAATTTCTCTGGGCGCCGTTTCTCGACCGCTACGACGCGCCGATTTTCTCAGCACTACTCGGCCGGCGGCGCGGCTGGATCGTGGTGTCGCAGATCGGCGTGATGGTGACGCTTGCGGGAATTGCGTTCGGCGATCCGGCGCAATGGCTGTGGTGGACAATTCTGTTTTCGCTGGCGCTCGGATTTGCGGGCGCGACGCAGGACGTGGTGATCGACGGCTGGCGCATCACGGTCGCTCCGAAAGAAAAACAGGCGCTGATGACCTCATGGGCCGAAGTCGGCTGGCGCATGGGCACGTTCGTTGCGGGTGCCGGTGCACTGTATCTCGCCGACGCATTCGGCTGGCGCGCCGCTTATCTCTGCATGGCGGTCTTCATGATCCCCGGCATGACCGCGGCGTTTCTTGCACCCGAACCGCCATCCGATCTCGTCGCGCACCACAGACCTGCGAATATCGTCGAGACCGTCACCGAGCCGATCAAGGATCTGGTGAGGCGCCTCGGCCCGATGGCGATCCCGATCCTCATCATGATCGCGGGCTTCCGCATGCCCGGCTACATTTCCAACGCGATGGCGATCCCGCTGTTCAAGAGCCTGCATTATTCCAACAGCGACATCGCAACCGTGACCAAAGTGTTCGGCTTCTGGGTCGCCATCGCCGGCACCTTCATGGCCGGCTATCTGATCTTGCGGCTCGGCATGATGGCAACGCTGGTGATCGGCACCGTGTTCGCCTCCGCCTCGCATCTGGCACTGGCCTATCTTGCCGTGCATGGCGATCACGGCGGCGGCGAGTTCTGGCTGTTCGCGCTCACGGTGAGCATCGACAACCTCGCCTACTCCTTCGCCTCCATCGTGCTCATCACCTATATGTCGACGCTCGCATCCACCGAACATGCCGCGAGCCAATACGCGCTGTTGACATCGCTCTGCGCGTTTCCGGGCAGCATCCTTGCGGGATTTTCCGGCTTCCTGATCGAGCGGATGACGTTCGAGTGGTTCTTCGCGATGACGTCGCTGATCGGAATTCCCGTCGCGATCCTTGCCGTGTATCTGTGGCGTGTCGAGCGCGCGCGAATGGCCGCTCCAGGCAGCGCCTCGTAAAACCGATTGTCTCTAGGATTGAGATAAGATTGAGAATTCGTGGCGCGAGAGACGGGGCTCGAACCCGCGACCTCCGGCGTGACAGGCCGGCGCTCTAACCAACTGAGCTACTCCCGCAAAGATCGAACCGATCCGCGAAGGCTTGGGACTTAAAGGGCAGCCCGTTTTTAGTCAAGGTTGTTGCGAATCCCCCCGCAAAACGGCCATTTTTCCACTGTCGATTCAAATAATCGGCTGTTTACAGGCGAAACCGCATAGTCAAACTGCGGCCGAATCAATTAAGCCCTGATACATCGTACATTCTCGCAAGCCGGCAACACCGAGGAGGGTTAAATATGGCAAAGAAGTCGACTACCCCGACGACCGTCACGCTCAAGCATCTAGCAGCCGCAATGGCGGAAGACCATGAAATGTCGAAGAAGCAGGCCGAAGCCCTGCTGACCGATCTCGTCGATCGCATCACCAAGCACCTGAAGAAGGGCGAGCGCATCCGCATCGTCGGTCTCGGCATTCTCCAGGTCCGCAAGCGCGCCGCCCGCATGGGCCGCAACCCTGCGACCGGCGAAGCCATCCAGATCAAGGCCAGCAAGAAGGTCGCCTTCCGCGCTGCCAAGGAACTCAAGGAAGCCGTCTGAGGCCCTTTCCGTTCTGAAATCGAAACGCCACTCCAATTGCGGGGTGGCGTTTTCTTTTGTTCGTCTCTGTTTCGAGGTTAGATGCATACTGAATTCTTTAGTTTGCCTTGCGAGCCGTCACCCTGAGGTGCCGGAGCGAAGCGCAGGCCTCGAAGGGCGACGGCGCTCCATGCACGATGCTCGCCATCCTTCGAGGCTCGCCGCAATAACGGCTCGCACCTCAGGATGACGGAGCTGTCCCGTTGCAGTCACTCACCTTCGACTACACCGTCCTCGAACGTTTCCTGCGTTACGTGCGGATCGACACCCAGTTCGATCCGGCTTCTTCCACCTGCCCTTCCACCGAAAAGCAAAAGGATCTGGGCCGCCTGCTCGCGCAGGAATTGCGCGATCTCGGTCTTGCCGACGCGCATCTCGATGAGCACGGCTATGTCTATGCGACCGTTCCGGCGACCACGGACAAGACCGTGCCGGTGATCTGCTTCTGCTCGCACATGGACACCTCGCCGGACTGCACCGGCAAGGATGTGAAACCGCAAATCGTGAAGAACTATTCCGGCGGCGACATCGTGCTGCTGGCCGATAAAACACAGGTGATCCGCGCAAACGAGCATCCGGCACTCGCCGGTCAGATCGGCAACGACATCATCACCGCCGACGGCACCACCTTGCTGGGCGCCGACAACAAGGCCGGCATCGCCGAGATCATGGACGCGGTGCGCATTCACGTCCGCAATCCGCAGATCAAACACGGCGTCATCAAGGTGCTGTTCACGCCGGACGAGGAAATCGGACGCGGCGCGGACAAGGTCGATCTGAAAAAGCTCGGCGCGGACTTTGCCTACACCATCGACGGCGAAAGTGCCGGCCATCTTGAGGACGAAACATTCTCCGCCGACGGCGCGACCGTCCGCATTCAGGGCGTCAGCGCGCATCCCGGTTTTGCCAAGGGCAAGATGGAGCACGCGCTGAAAATCGCCGCGCGCATCGTAGATCGCCTGCCCGCAAACATGTCGCCGGAAAACACCGAAGGCCGCGACGGCTTTCTGCATCCGATCGAGATCGAAGGCGGGCTTGATTCCGCAACGCTGTCGCTGATCGTGCGCGACTTCACCGAGCAGGGATTGAAGGACAAGGAAGCCCTGCTGAACAAAATCGTCAAAGACGTGCTCGCGAATTTTCCGCGCTCAACTGCGACAATCGAGATCAAACAGCAATACCGCAACATGAAAGAGGTGCTCGACAAACACCCGCAGGTCGTCGCGCATGCGATGGAGGCAATCACGCGCGCGGGGCTGAAACCGATCCGCTCCAGCATTCGCGGCGGCACCGACGGCTCGCGGCTGTCGTTCATGGGGCTGCCCTGCCCTAACATTTTTGCAGGCGAACACGCCTTCCACTCGCGCCTCGAATGGGTCAGCGTGCAGGACATGGAAGCGGCGGTGCGCACCATTGTGCATCTGGCCGCAATCTGGGAAGAAAAGGCATGAGAACGCTTCGTTCACTCGCGTTGCTGATATTCGCGATGGCCGCGGCGCCGGCACATTCGGCGGATGCGACCTACGACATCACGGTGAAAGCGGACGCGACCAAGGCCAATGGCAGCCCGTGGGATGGCGTGCCGGGCCTCGGCAACACCAAGGCCAATCTCAACGCCGCGCCCGACATCGCCATCTGCGTGGTGCGCACGGACATCAAGCCGGATTGCTCGTGGCGTCCGGACGGGCGGCGCCTGCTGTCGATGTGTCAGAACAAATGGACCTGCAAGTTCTCCGGCATCGATCTTCAGCCGCTGCCGATCGGCATGGTGTTTCTCGATCTCGATGTCCGCAACCACGACATCATTGACACAGTGGTTCTCACTGACAAGACCGACGAGGCCGCCAACGAGGACATCGCCGAGGCGCTGCGCGGCGCGATGTCGGTGCTGACGCCGCACCGCTCGGAGGATGCCAAGGAGCGCGCCGTGCGAAATGCGAAGGTGCTGCCGATCAGGGATTGCGCCAGCGGCAAGCCGTGCCGGCTGACGCAATCGGAATTCACGCTGACAAAGAAGCCTTAGAACGCGATCAGCCCGCGAACGCGTTGCCGTCCTGAACCGAGCAGGATGCGGCACCGGCGGACACGGATTGGAATTCCTGCATCTTGCCCGTGGCGTTGCTGCGAACGGTTTGAATGCCGGAGCCGCCCTTGCCGGTCACGACTTCGGCGCTGCACGACGAGCCGCCATCGAACGTGACGCGGATGCGCCGCCCCAGCCCGCCATTGTTGGCGGTGTAGATGAGCGTGCTGCCCGCAAACGAAACCGACCCCGCGCCCTCGCTGTCAGTGCCAGATGAGCCGACGCGATCCTTCGAGCCGGTCGCGCGGCCGGACGACGATGTCAGGCGGCGGAACAGCTGACCCTTGCTGCTGACATACACGGTGAACGACAGCGGTACGGACTTCGATCTGAACTCGCCCTCGCCCTGCGTGCGCTGGCTGCGCTCTTCGTTCCACGTCACTTTGAGAGTCTTGCCGTAAAAACTTTGCGGGACTGCAAGAGAAAGACCGGTCGAAGCAAGAAGTGAAAAAATTGCTGCGCTGAAAATTTTCTTCATCATTTGAATTCCCGCGTCACGCCATATATCCGGCGCTTGGCTCGATGGGGCATCGTCGCAACGCGGCTGTCAAATCCAAATGTCGTGAAGTGGTAGGCGGCGAGAGATTCGGGAGTTAAGGTACACTTGTCACAACGGGGCATCTAATATGCGCAACAGAACTTCATTCGCCTTCCTTTGCCTCGCGGTCTTGGTGCCAACGACTTGTTCGGCTGCACCACAGCAACTCTATAACAAGACTGTTCGCCTGTATTGGGCGCAGTCGATGACGATGAAGCTGCTTGCTTCCGGCCAGCAGATTTCTGCAACACCTCGTTTCGAGCGCACGATTTACGTCAGCGGCGCCGGGCGAATATTTGTTCGAAACCACGCGGTAGGAACCGGAATGGTCGCACCGGTTCGAACGGTCGAAAAAGGCCCCGAAGAGTCTTCGACGAAGATTTTCCAGGGCGATCAGATCGTGATGGTCGGACAACTGCCGGGCGATGGAGTTGCGACCAGGGTCGTCATCTCGTTCAATCCTTCGTTCTCAAGCTGCACAGCCACTGTCACTGTCGGCAAGATCGGACCGAATCCCAAGATCACCGGCATTGACGGCTCGCCGCGTGAACTGATCGACGTTTCGGCAAGTGCGCCGTCGTGCTCAGTGAGTGAGGGAAACGGATTGGCTGGCCGGTAAGGTCGGCACCATTTTCAATTGCACGACACGTGCAACTGCTTTTGTTTATTGGTAGGCGGCGAGAGATTCGAACTCCCGACCCTCTCGGTGTAAACGAGATGCTCTAACCAGCTGAGCTAGCCGCCCGTACCTGCTGTTTAAACTGCGCGCGCGCGCCAATCAATCCGCAGCGGATGTTCGCAAAAACAAAAACGGCGCCCGAAGGCGCCGTTTCATTTTCATTTGCACAGACGATCAATGCGCCGTCAGACCGCCCGCCTCGTCGGCGACGTCCGGTTTGGGAAGCACTTTCGTGTCTTCCTCCCAGACGATGGGCTTCGGCTGACGGACCAGCGCCTTGGCAAGCACCTCGTCCATCCGCGCGACCGGGATGATTTCGAGGCCGCCCTTGATGGCGTCCGAAATCTCCGTGAGGTCTTTCGCGTTGTCCTCCGGAATGAAGACCGTCTTGATGCCGCCGCGTGCGGCAGCCAGCAGCTTCTCCTTCAGACCGCCGATTGGCAGCACGCGTCCTCGCAGCGTGATCTCGCCCGTCATCGCCACGTCGTGACGGATCGGAATGCCCGTCAGCACCGAGACGATGGAGGTCGTCATCGCAACGCCTGCGGACGGACCGTCCTTCGGGGTTGCCCCCTCCGGGACGTGGACGTGGATGTCACGGCGCTCGAACAGAGGCGGCTCGATGCCGTAGGTGATCGCGCGCGAGCGGACGTAAGACGCCGCCGCCGAAATCGATTCCTTCATCACGTCGCGCAGATTGCCCGTCACCGTCATGCGGCCCTTGCCGGGCATCATCACGGATTCAATCGTGAGCAACTCGCCGCCGACATCGGTCCATGCAAGACCCGTCACGACGCCGACCTGATCGTCGGTCTCGATCTCGCCGTAGCGATATTTCGGCACGCCGAGATATTCCTCGACGACCGCCGGCGTGATCTTCACCGACTGCTTCTTCGAGATCATCAGATCCTTCACCGCCTTGCGGGCGAGTGTCGAAATCTCACGCTCGAGGTTGCGCACGCCCGCTTCGCGGGTGTAGCGGCGGATCAGGAACGACAGCGCATCGTCGTCGATCGACCATTCCTTGGACTCAAGGCCGTGCTTGGTGAGCGCGTTCGGGATGAGATGCTTGCGGGCGATCTCGACCTTCTCGTTCTCGGTGTAGCCGGCGATGCGGATGATCTCCATGCGGTCCATCAGGGGCCCGGGAATATTCAGCGTATTCGCGGTCGTGATGAACATCACGTTGGAGAGATCGTAGTCGACCTCGAGATAGTGATCGTTGAACGTCGCGTTCTGCTCGGGGTCCAAAACCTCAAGCAAAGCCGATGACGGATCGCCGCGGAAATCGGCGCCCATCTTGTCGATCTCGTCCAGCAGAAACAGCGGGTTCGAGGTCTTTGCCTTCCGCATCGACTGGATGATCTTGCCGGGCATCGAGCCGATATAGGTGCGGCGATGTCCGCGGATTTCCGCTTCATCGCGCACGCCGCCGAGCGAGACGCGCACGAATTCGCGGCCCGTTGCCTTGGCGATCGACTTGCCGAGCGAGGTCTTGCCGACGCCGGGAGGTCCGACGAGGCACAGGATCGGTCCGGTCAGCTTGTTGGCGCGCGACTGCACGGCGAGATACTCGACGATGCGGTCCTTCACCTTCTCAAGCCCGTAGTGATCGCTGTCGAGCACTTCCTGCGCGGCAACGAGGTCCTTCTTGACCTTGGACTTCTTGCCCCACGGGATCGACAGCAGCCAGTCGAGATAGTTACGCACGACCGTTGCCTCGGCGGACATCGGAGACATCTGCCGCAGCTTCTTCAGTTCATGCGTCGCCTTCTCGCGGGCTTCCTTCGAGAGCTTGGTCTTCGCGATCTTTTCTTCCAGATCGGCCAGCTCGTCGCGGCCTTCGTCGTCGCCGAGCTCCTTCTGGATCGCCTTCATCTGCTCGTTGAGATAATACTCGCGCTGGGTCTTCTCCATCTGGCGCTTGACGCGCGAGCGGATCTTCTTCTCGACCTGCAACACCGAGATCTCGCTCTCCATCATGCCCATCACCTTCTCGAGGCGCTTGGACACGGACAGCGTTTCCAGGATCGCCTGGCGATCCGAGATTTTGACGGCGAGATGCGAAGCAACCGTGTCGGCGAGCTTGGCGAAGTCCGTGATCTGCTGGACGACGCCGACGACTTCCGCCGAAATCTTCTTGTTCAGCTTCACATAGCTCTCGAAGTCGGACACGACCGAGCGCGACAGCGCCTCGACCTCGACGCTGTCGGCGTCTTCGTCGGCGAGCGCGGTTGCGGTGGCTTCATAATATTCGGCTCGGCCGGAATATTTGCCGGCCTTGGCGCGCTCAAGCCCTTCCACCAGCACCTTCACGGTGCCGTCTGGAAGTTTCAGGAGCTGCAACACATTGGCGAGCGTGCCGATCTCGTAAATCGAATCCGGAGCCGGATCGTCGTCGGACGCATTCTTCTGCGTCGCGAGGAAAATCAGCGCGTCGTTCTTCATCACCTCTTCGAGCGCCTTGATCGATTTCTCGCGGCCGACGAACAGCGGCACGATCATGTGCGGGAAAACGACGATGTCGCGAAGCGGCAATACCGGATAGGAGTGGCTTTCGCCGGGAACGATTGTTGGACGAGGCTTTGAGGCAGTCATGCCCATCTTCCTTTCATTGTGCCCCCTTGCCTTGGCCCGCCATTTGGACGCAACCGTCGCAAGGTGCTTAGTGTGCCGGAGAAATAGGGGCTCTTTTGAGCCTGAGACCGCGACGCGGCCGCCTATCAGACCGGGTAGTGCGCCGCGAATCCGAGACGACTCTTTTTGCGCGGCACACCATTAGGTGGCTATGGCGCATGGGGGTGTCAAGTGAGCGGAAAATGCCTGCGGTTTGGGGACAAGTCAGGCGTCGGGAACCGCAAAAACGAACGCCGCCGGCACCGGCCGACGGCGCTATTGATGACGGAACCCTCATGGTGAGGAGCGCGAAGCGCGTCTCGAACCATGAGACGGCTGTCGCAAGCCATCATCCTTCGAGACGCGATCATGCCGGATCGCTCCTCAGGATGAGGAACAGGCCCTACGCGCTGGCGCTGGTCTCTTCCTTGGCGCGGTCCGCGTAAATGTAGAGCGGACGTGCGGTGGCTTCGACGACTTCGCGCGAGATGACGACTTCCTCGACGCCTTCCAGACCCGGAAGATCGAACATCGTCTCAAGCAAAATGCTTTCCAGAATCGAACGAAGCCCGCGTGCGCCGGTTTTGCGCTCGATGGCCTTGCGCGCAACCGCGCCCAACGCTTCGTCGGCGAATGTCAGTTCGATATTCTCCATCTCGAACAGGCGCTGATACTGCTTCACCAGCGCGTTCTTCGGCTCGACCAAGATCTTCTTGAGCGAGGCTTCGTCCAAATCTTCCAGCGTGGCGACGACCGGCAGACGGCCGACGAACTCTGGAATGAGGCCGTACTTCAGCAAATCCTCCGGCTCAACCTCGCGGAAGATTTCGCCGGTGCGGCGATCTTCGGGCGCAAGCACCTGAGCCGCGAAACCGATGGAAGTCGAGCGTCCGCGCGCGGAGATGATCTTCTCCAGCCCCGAGAACGCGCCGCCGCAGATAAAGAGAATGTTGGTCGTATCCACTTGCAGAAATTCCTGCTGCGGATGCTTGCGGCCGCCCTGCGGAGGCACGGAGGCGACGGTGCCTTCCATGATCTTGAGCAAAGCCTGCTGCACGCCCTCGCCCGACACGTCGCGGGTGATCGACGGATTGTCGGACTTGCGCGAGATTTTATCAATTTCGTCGATGTAGACGATGCCGCGCTGCGCGCGCTCGACATTGTAGTCGGCGCTCTGCAACAGTTTGAGAATGATGTTCTCGACGTCCTCGCCGACGTAACCGGCTTCGGTCAAAGTCGTCGCGTCGGCCATCGTGAACGGCACGTCGAGGATGCGCGCCAGCGTCTGCGCCAGCAGCGTCTTGCCGGAGCCCGTCGGGCCGATCAGCAGAATGTTCGACTTCGCAAGCTCGACGTCGTTGTGCTTGGTCTGGTGATTGAGGCGCTTGTAGTGGTTGTGAACCGCGACCGAGAGCACCTTCTTGGCGTGCTGCTGACCGATCACATAGTCGTCCAGAACCTTGCAGATTTCCTTCGGCGTCGGGATTCCGTCGCGCGACTTCACCAGCGAGGACTTGTTCTCCTCACGGATGATATCCATGCACAGCTCAACACATTCATCGCAGATGAAAACGGTAGGCCCCGCAATCAGCTTGCGGACCTCGTGCTGGCTTTTGCCGCAGAACGAGCAATAGAGGGTGTTCTTTGAATCGCTCGTACCGACCTTGCTCATTACCTTCTCCGTCCGCAGCCTGATCTTGTCGGGTGGACCGCCCTACCGGTGCACGCCGTCCGGCGTGTAGATAGGAGCAAAATCCGTACCAAAAAGACCCAGCGTCTCCATAACCGCGCGAATCGCGAAGGTATCGAATCCCCGCCATCCACATGGCTCAGCCAACCATGCTGCCAGCCGACTATCAACATTTCGCTAACCGGCAGACCGCGCAATCACGTGATTCTACTGTGATTTGCAGCGATTTCACGACCGCAAAGGGCTGATTTCAGTGCAGCGTTGCGCGAATGACACGGGCGGGAACTGGAGAAAGCCGAAATGGGCGAAAGCTACGTTCCGAGAATGCCTTTCAGTCCCGCATAGATCGATCCGAGCGCGGTCGCCAGAATTCCCGCGATGGGACCTGCGGTACGCATCAGATCCTGAATGATACGGGCGCGGCGGCGAAGTTGCTCCTCGCCGACATGCTGGCCGAGCATCCGCGCGATACGGTAAGCGGCGGGATTGGGCTTGCCGCCCTGCGCCATCTGAGACGGCAGCACCTGGAAAATCAGAACGCCGATGATGTCGCCGGTGACGAAGGCCAGCGCGATCGAGAGCGCGTACTCGAACACCTCGCGCCAGTCGAACCATGTCTGCGGCAGGATCGGAACATGATCGTTGATGCCGGTGACGGTGAGCATGCACAGCACGCTCAGCATGCCGGTCATCAGGCCGACGATAATCGAGCCCTTCAGTCCGACCTTCTGGATCGCGTTGATGGCCAGCCCGAACGGCAGCGGAATGATGACGGACGCAAGCCGCAGATAGAGCGCCGGCAGCGACGGGAACACGATGGTCAGGATGATATGGGCGACAACAAGCAGCGCCGCCGGAATGAGAATATAGGCGATGCTGTGGATCGCAAAATACCGCCACGGGTGGCGCCTGCGATAGAGTCTGGCGGTGACATGATCGAGTTCGCGCCGCAGGCTGTCGAGTTCCTGCACAATGTCTTCGACTTCGAGAACGATGGGCCGCACGACGCGCAGATCGCGCGAGCAATGCTTGCAGGCCAGCGCCTCATCCTTCACGCGCTCGGCGCAGAACGGGCACTCCATCAGACGGCCGTCGTGCTTGCGGCGTGCATGCTAGGTTTTCGCCGCAAGGATACGGCGCTTTCCGGTTTTGAAACTTTCAAGCTCGGCCCTGGCGCGCGACAGTTCCTCGCGCACAGCCTCGCGCTTGCGGATCAGGCCGTCGCGCTCGGCGATCAAAGATGCCGGAATGGCGATGTCGCGCGCGCAGGAATTGCACACCATCGCGTGGTCCGCGTTGGGCTGCGCGCAGAAGGGGCACTCGAGCGCCATTGCGCTCCGCTCACTGCACGATCTTGAGGACGAAGCTCGATGTCGCCGTGCGGCCGTCGGAATCCTTCACATCGACCCGCAGCGTGTGATCGCCAGGCGGCAACACCGCGTCAGGCATGTCGATACCGGTCGATTTCACGAACGGCTTGACGCGATCCGTCAGATCGACGGCAGGATCCTTCAGATATGTCACTTTCAAGGTCGCGGGATCGATGGTCGCCCCGCCGAAGGATTCGAACTTCATCTGGAGCCGGATCGGCGATTTGGTGCCGGCCGCGTCGGCGACATAATCGATGCGCGGTCCGCGCGTGATGCCGCGCGTCGCCACCGCGAACGCGCCCTTCGGCGGCGGCAGCTTCGCCTCCTGATCCGTAATCAGCACCTCCGACGCGAAGACTTGCGACGCCGGTGCAGCGGCTGCGATTGCGCAAAGTGCGCCCGCAAAAGCGATCGATAAATGTTTCATGACAAGCTCTCCTGTCCGCAATTTGAAGCGGTTATAGCACGATGATGTGTCGCGGAAAATCGCCGGGCGGTTCAGCGTCCCCCGCCATCGCCGATAATTGAATAAGGCGCCCAGAATAAAGGATGGGCGTAGGCGAATTCGGTCTTGCCGCCGGTGCCGACATAACCCGGCCCGTCCGCCAGTGCCATCATCGCTTGCCGCAGCGCCTCGCCGCGCGTGATTTTCGGATCGTCCGCCTGCCGTTTGAACAGATCGGTCACAAGCTCGCGGGCGGACTGCGAATGCACCGACCAGTTTGTGACCAGCAATGCGCGCGTGCCTGCGTAGAAGAATGCGCGGCCGAGACCGGATGCGGCTTCCGCGCCCGCCCCTGCTCCCGCGCCGGTATTACAGGCCGACAGCACGACCCAGTCGGCGTCGAGCTTCAAAGTGAGAATTTCTTCCATCGTCAACAGCCCGTCGCCGTCGCTGCCGGATAGAGACGGCGCGGAGAGAGCGAGCGCGGGCTGCGTCAGGCCATCGAGTTCGCCCGGCACCAGACCGTGCGTCGCGAAAGCGATCACCTTGAACCCGGACAGGTCCATCGTCTTGACCTTCTGCTCGTTGGCATCCTTGCCGAGGTTCAGGACTTTCGAGGGATCGGCCTGCAACGCCACCGCAATCGATTTCAATTCGGCGGAAGTATCCGGCAGACGCGGCAGCATCGCCAATGTCGCGCTGTCGGCCTTGTCGAGTTGCGGCGAGTTGCGCCGGCGCAGCGGCACGCCGCGCGTGACGTTCGATGCGCCGGCGTCGGCGACCTTCGTCGTGTCCTGGCTGGACGCTTCGCTGGCCTGCTCCTGGCTGAACAGCGGATCGCCGAACGCGATCAGTTCCTGACGCGACGGCTTGCCGGCGGGCAGCTTGCGGAGCGTCTGCAACGCGGACGACGACGGCACGAGCGTCACGGCATGCGTGCGCGCTAGCCACGGCACTTTTCTGTAGGACGAGAACAGCGGATCGTCGTTGGTGTTGATCTCGGAGGGTGCCGTCGGCAGCAGCGACAGCGGCAGAAGACCGAGCGCGCCGTTGGTGACGACGATCAGATTCTTCGCAGGCTTCCATGTCGCTTCGGTGGGCTTGAGAAGCTGGTCGTAAAGTTCGGATGCGGTCTTCAGATCGAACGCCGGAATATCCGAGATCATCGCCGCCTGCGGCTCCAGCGCCTCGCGCAGCTTCGTGACCTTGGCGTTGAGATCGCCGAGCGTCATCTTGATGCGCTCGAACTGCACCGGACCTTCCTTGCGCACCACCCAGACGAAACTGTCGTACTGGCCGAAATAGAACGACAGCACCGCCTCGTCCGCGCTCAGGAGCTTCTGCAATTCCGGCGCACTCGGCGGCGGCGGGTTGGTCAGATTGCCGTAGTCGGGAAACTTCTTGGCGATGTCTTTCAGCGCCTGCGCCTTCGCCGCCTGCAACGAGGCGATTTCCGCCTGCGTGATCTTGATGGTCTTGTCGTCGCGCTCGGCGGGCGACAGCGCCAGAAGATTGTTCAGCGTTGCGACCGCGGCACCGATGCGCTTGTCGGTGTCCTGCGACGTGCGAACCAGCGCCGCAAGTTCGGGATTCTTCGCAGCCGAGCGCACCGACGACGCCTGCAAGGCGCGCTGCACGGATTGACCGCGCAGCACGTCCGCCAGACCGAATGTTTCGTCGGCAACGGTCTGCGGCGCAGCATCCGGATTGAGCGCCAGTGTGCGGATGTAGCCTTCCACCACGAAGCGCACGCGGTTTTCGCGTGCTGCTGCGGTCGAACCGGAATCGTCGTCGCCGCTGCCGCCGGAAACATTGAGCAGAACCGGCAGCGATTGCTTGAATGCGGCGAGCGCCTCCGCCGGCTTGCCGTTGCGGGCGAGCGCGGCCGCCAGATAGCCCCGCGCCACCGCCGCGTTGAAGCTCTTGTCGCCGGAGGATTTCATTTCACGGTCGAACGCCTTCTGCGCCGCCTCCAGCGCCTCCGGATTCTTCCTCTGCCCGAGCAGCAGCGAAACGCGGGCCAATCCGCCGTTCGCCAATTCGCGGCGCGTCGGATCCCACTTCGCCGTCCAGCCGTCGACCTGGTCGAACAACTTGGTCGCTTCGTCGGTTTTCTTTTCGAGGTTGAGAATCTGCGCGAGAAAGATGCTGGAATTGACGTTCTGCGCCGACTCCGGCGCGTAACCGAGGCCCTGATAGATGTCTATGACCTGACGCTGCAACTGCTCGGCTTCGGCGTAACGTCCCTGCTCCTGAATGACGTAAACGAGAACGCCGAGCACGCCCGCCGTGTCGGCGTGATATTTTCCCGACTTGCTGAGGCGGCTGAGCAGTGCGCAGCGCACATCCGCCTCGCCCTCGCCGACGCGGCCCTGCTTGACCTTCACGCGGCCTTCAAACGCGGTTGCCCAATCCGCATAACGCTCGAACTCGCCGTCGGCCGGCACGCTTTCCCATTGCGGGAAGAATTTGAGTGTCGCGGTGTAGAATGCAGCGGCCTTGTGATAGGCGTCCTCGGCCTCCTTGTAGCGGCCCCGCGCTTCTTCAACGCGCGCGGCTCCATCTTCGACGAACGCCTGATAGCTCGTGCCGTAGATGCTGTAGACCGGCCATTTGCGCGACTCATTCAGCAGCGCGCGGGCACGCGCGATATAGGATTCCGCCGACGTGACGTCGCCGTTGCGGATCGATGTCAGCGCCATATTGTAATAAAGGCCGAACAGCTTGCCTTTGGACTGGTTGGAAAAAGCCGCGATCTGCTTGGCAACAAGGGCATTCGCACGCTTGTTCTCGCCGCCGTCGCGCAGGCGGCGCACCAGCAGGATTTCGTAACGGCTGCCTTCGTTCTTGTAGTCGCTGTCCTTGCCGTTGGCGACGGCAAGCTCGGCATCCGCAGTCGCGTCGCTGCGGCCAAGCAGCACGCGCGCCTGTGCGCGCTTGTAGTGGAAGTTCGCGAGATCGACACCGCTCAGACCGGACGGCACCGGCGCGTCGGCAGCGTTGCGCAGATCGGCGATCTTGGCCTCATCCGGCTTTTGCTGATCGAGGATCGCGGTGATGTCGGAGACGGTGCGCGGCGGCGCGACCAGCGACTGCGGCGCGAGCTTGGCAACTTCCTTCGCGGTCTCGGCGGCTTCTTTGGCGTCTGGCGCGGAGACTTTCGCAGCATCGAACAATGCCGCCGTCGGCATCTTCGCCTTGAAGCACGGCTGCACGACCGCGCGCGCCTTGGCGAAACATGTTTCGTGATCGCCGCCACTTTTCTTGCACGCCTGATAGGTCGGCCGTCCGACCGAGGCGCGGCACGCCTCAAGAGCGGCTTCCTTGTCGAAGGCAAAGGCGGTTGCGGAGAACGAAAGTGCGACCGAGAACGCAAAGCCTGCGCACATCGCGCGACGCGAAAAATTCACGCTCATGGTCGTCTCCCGGCAATCGTTTTTCTGCACATTTTGCGGCAATCGCGCAGCCTTAGCGGCAGCGATGCGGTGCTATTATGGGCTGCATTCTGGTTGTGAGACGGTGTTTCGGTCAAGCCGGTTCACGATGGAACCCGTTACGAAGACGGGCGCCGAAAAGGCGCCCGCATCGCAGTCATCCAGATACCGCGATCGACGACATCAACCGCCGGTTTTCAGTGCCGCCGGATCGTCGGATCGCTTGTCGATCACCTTATCGACGAGACCGAAGTCGCGCGCCATTTCGGCGGTGAGGAACTTGTCGCGCTCCAGCGCATCCTCGATCGCCTTGATCGGCTGGCCGGTGTGCTTGTGGTAGATTTCGTTGAGCCGCTTCTTCAGGTTCAGGATTTCCTGCGCATGCAGCATGATGTCGGTGGCCTGTCCCTGGAAACCGCCGGACGGCTGATGGACCATGATGCGCGAATTCGGCAGCGAGAAGCGCATGTCCTTGTGGCCGGCCGCGAGAAGCAGCGAGCCCATCGATGCGGCCTGTCCCGTACACAGCGTCGAGACCGGCGGGCGGATGAACTGCATGGTGTCGTAGATCGCAAGGCCCGATGTCACCACGCCGCCCGGCGAGTTGATGTACATCGAGATTTCCTTCTTCGGATTTTCCGCTTCCAGAAACAAAAGCTGCGCGACGACCAGCACCGACATGCCGTCCTCGACCGGACCGGTGACGAAGATGATGCGCTCTTTCAGCAGGCGCGAGAAAATGTCGTAGGCCCGCTCGCCGCGATTGGTCTGCTCGACCACCATCGGCACAAGGTTCATGTAGGTTTCAACCGGATCGCGCATTAATCACCTGAAGGTTGGAAGGGGCAGACGTTACGGGAAAGACTTTGCAAATGCCCCGTGATGCTGGACGTGAGAGCTTTGCAGATATGAGCCGGTTGTCGGGCGACAAGGCCAGATTGTCCAGCTTCTCAGCTCGCCGATTCGATCCAATCGGCGCTGATTCGGCAAGAAAAAGCGCCCGTGCCTGTGAGGCAAACGGGCGCTATCGTTAATGCGACGCGATTGAGAACGTTGCGCGCTCAGGCGGCCTTCTCGTCCTCGTCTTCCTTGAGCAGGTCGTCGCGCGTCACCTTCTTTTCGGTGACGTTAGCAAGCTCAAGAATGAAATCGACAACCTTGTCCTCGTAGATCGGCGCGCGGATCTGCGCCAGCGCCTGCGGATTGCTGCGATAGAAATCCCAGACTTCCTTCTCGCGGCCCGGCGACTGGCGCGCACGCTCGATCAGCGCGCGGCTGACTTCGTCGTCCGTCACCGTGATCTTGTTCTTCTCGCCGATCTCAGACAGCACGAGACCGAGCCGCACGCGGCGGTCGGCGATCTTCTGGTATTCGGCCTTCGCCTCGTCCTCGGTGGTCTTCTCGTCGGCGAAAGTCTTGCCGGTCGATTTCATTTCCGCTTCGATCGAATTCCACATCAGACGGAATTCTTCTTCGACGAGCGACGGCGGCGGATCGAATTTGTGCGCCTCGTCGAGCTTGTCGAGCAGAATGCGCTTGAGACGCTGGCGCGACGCGCCGGTGAACTCGAAACCGAGACGCTCGCGCATCGCTTCTTTCAGCTTGTCGAGCGATTCCATGCCGAGCGACTTTGCGAATTCGTCGTCGATGGCGACGTCCTGCGGCGCTTCGACGAGGTTCGCGGTCGTCTCGAATTCGGCGTCCTTGCCCGCCAGATGTTCAGCCGTGTAGTTCTGCGGGAACGAGGCCTTCACCTTGCGCGTCTCGCCGGCCTTGATGCCGATGAGCTGATCCTCGAAGCCCGGAATGAAGGTGTTTGAGCCGATCACCACTGGAATGTCGGAGCCTTCGCCGCCCTCGAACGGCACGCCGCCGATTTCGCCCTTGAACGCGACAGTGACGCGGTCGCCCTTTTCGGCTGCGGCGCCCTCGCCCTTGGCGGAGAACGGACGGTTCTGTTCGGCAACGCGCTTGAGCGCCTCGTCGACATCGGCGTCGGTCACATCCGCAACCGGCTTTTCGACGTTGAAGGTTTTGAAATCGGCCAGTTCAATCGGCGGCACGATCTCGATGGCGACCGAATAATTCAGGTCGGACTTGCCGGCGAGAATGTCCTCGATCTCCTTGTCCTCGGTCGGCATCGTGATCTTCGGCTCGGTCGCAAGGCGAAAGCCGCGCTCGGTGAAGATGCCCGCATTGGTGTCGCGAATAAGATCGTTGACGGCTTCGGCGGCAACCGATCGGCCATACACTTTCTTCAGATGCGCGACAGGCACCTTGCCCGGACGGAATCCGTTGAGGCGCACCTTGTCCTTCATGTCGGCGAGGCGCGCATCCACCTTCGCGTCGATGTCGGAGGCCGGAACGCTGACCTTGAACTCGTGCTTCAATCCCTCGGCGAGGGTTTCGGTAACCTGCATGGCCTCAATCTTCTTCCCGATCTGGCCCGGCATCGCCGGGTTCGTGACAACAATGGATGCGGACGGCGTTTCCTTGCGGATGCGTCTGCCTGAATTCGATTTGCGCTAGCGAGTGCGCGTTGGTGCGGGCGGAGGGACTCGAACCCCCACATCTTTCGACGGCAGAACCTAAACCTGCTGCGTCTACCAATTCCGCCACGCCCGCGCAGCGCACTTTTCGTCCTAGTGTCCTGTATCCGGCGTTCGCTTCACTCCACAGCGTCTTCCGAGCGAACGCCGGATACGAAAGGACACTAGCAAATTACAATTCCAGTGATCCGTCGGTTCCGACATTCGTAAAGTGCCCACCGCGGGTTTGATACGAATGTCGGAACCGGGATCACTGGCGGCACTGCCGTGAGCCGCGGGCTTATAGCATGGGGGTCACGCTTCGCAGCAAGAAAATGGCTTGTGCCGCCGCGCCTTAGCGTCCCGGCCGTGGCTGGACTTTGGGGGCGGAAAATGGTCCGCATTTGTGATGGAAAATCAGGACTATTCGCCCCTTCGCCGGGCCGTTCTCGCGGGTCTTGGTGCTCTGACTTTGACCGGGGTCGCCGGATTTTCCGCGTTCGCGCAAGGCGCAAAGCGCCTCGCTTTGAAGGCTGTCGCGCGAAAGACGAGACTCAAGGCCGACTTGCCTGAGTCGCCGGTCAGCCTGCTTGAGAGCAACGGCCAATCGGCGAGCCTGCGGTTGCAGCAAGGCGAAGAGCTTCAAGTTTCGCTGACAAGCGAGCTTCCCGGCCTAAGTGCATGGAACTTTACCGGTTTCGACGGGCTGAATACGATTGAGCCGCTCGCTGTTTTAAAGCCGGTGGCCAGCGGCGCGACAGCCGATCTGACAATCCCGCTGCGGCAGGCTGGGACGTTCCTGATCGACAGGCGGCTATTGGATGGACTGGCGCCCGTCACGCCGCTGATCGTCGAGGACAGCAAGCCGGCCACCGACCGCGACGAGGTTCTGCTGATCGAGGACTGGCGGCTGCTGCCCGACGGACGCGCCATAGCGCCCGGTACCGATCCGAAGGACGCGATCACCGTTTATACCGCCAACCGCCAGCCAAGTTTGGACCTCAAGCTGCGCCCCAACGAACGGCTGCGGCTGCGCGTCATCAACGGCTGTCAGCGCATGCCGATTGGCGTGAAGATCGACAGTCTCGAATTGCGCGTCATGGCCATCGACAGCCAGCCTGCGGAGCCGTTTGTGGCGCGCGACGGACAGCTTGTGCTTGCGCCGGGATCGCGTACCGACGTGTTCATCGACGCGCCGCAAGCAGGCACATCCGCGATCACGCTGTTCGACGGATCGGGGCCGCGCAAACTCGGCCAGATCGCGATTGCGGGCGATGCCGCGCGCCCTGCTCCGCTGCCACCTGCTTCTGCTTTGCCGTCATCGCATCTGCCCGCGCAACTCGACCTGAAAAACGCGACACGCATCGAGCTTCAACTCGACGGCAAGACGCCGTGGATCGCGCCTGCGGAGTTTTCAACGGCAACGAAGCCGGCTTTTGAAATCAAGCGCGGCCGCGCCGCCGTTGTCGCGCTTACGAACAAGGACGCAAAGCCCATCGTGTTTCGTCTGCACGGGCATCATTTCCGGCTGCTGGACAGGCTCGATGATGGCTGGAAACCGTTCTGGCTCGATACGCTGCTGCTGACGCCGGGTCAGACCCAGCGCATCGCGTTTCTCGCCGAACATTCCGGCTCATGGCTGATGGAATCGACGGGCATCGACTGGGCCGCGCAGAAACTGGTGCGGTTTTATTCGGTGGCTTAGAGCAAAACCATTCTTCCGCTCATTCCCGCGAAAGCGGGAATCCAGTGCTTGAAGAACTAGGTCCCCGCTTTCGCGAGGACGAACGAGCAGACTTCAATACCCCACCCCCAACTCGTCATAGAGATTGCGAAACACCTCGGGCAACATGTCGGGCAAATCCTCCGCGATCAGTCCGGGACCGAAGGCGTGACCCGCTTCGCCGTGCAGCCACGCGCCGATACTCGCGGCCTCGAATGACGGCACGCCCTGCGCCATTAGTCCGCCGATGAATCCGGCGAGCACATCGCCCGATCCTGCCGTCGCAAGCCACGGCGGAGCGTTCGCGGCAATCGATGCGCGTCCGTCGGGCGCGGCGACAACAGTGTCGGGACCTTTCAACAGAACGACAGCGCCGGACTTTTGCGCGGCTGCGCGGGCGCGAACGAGTTTCGAGCCTTCGATAGTTGCGAACAGTCTTTTGAATTCGCCCTCATGCGGCGTCAGCACAATCTGCGGCGCGGTTTGTTTTTTGATCGCGGCGAACAGCGCATCCGGATCGCCGGCGAAACTTGTGAGCGCATCAGCATCCAGCACGACGCTTCGCTGCAATTTCAAAACGGCATTGACGAAATTCCGCGTTCGCTCGCCGATCCCCGCGCCAGGCCCGATTACAATCGAATTGAGCCGCTTGTCGCTCATCAACTCTGCGAACTGCTGCACGCTATCGATGGCGCGTATCATCACCGCCGTCAGCGCCGATGCATTGACCGCGAGCGCATCGCGCGGCGACGCCAGCGTCACAAGTCCTGCACCGGCACGCAACGCGCCTCGCGCGCTCAGCCGCGCCGCGCCGGTTGAAGCCATATCGCCGGAGACGATCACCGCATGTCCGCGCGCATATTTATGGCCGCCGATCTGCGGCACGGGAAATTCGTCGGCCCACAGGTCCGGCACATTCTCGAATGTCTGCGGCTTGATCGCCTCAAACACATCGCGCGCGATGCCGATGTCGGCGACTGTGACTTCGCCGCAATGCAGCCGTCCGGGCAGCAAGAGATGCGCGGGCTTGCGGCGAAAAAACGTCACGGTGCGCGCGGCGTTCACTGCCACGCCCATCACGGCACCGCTGTCGCCGTGAATGCCGCTCGGAAGATCGACGCTCAGGATCGGTGCGCCGTTGGCATTCATTGCTTCGATCATCGCGCGCGGATCGCCCTTCACCTCGCGATCGAGACCGGCACCGAACAGCGCGTCGATGATGAGCGACGGCCTGCCGACCGATGCGGGGTCGCAGGGCAGCACCTCGCCTGTCCACTCGGCGGCGGCCAGCGCCGCATCGCCTTTGAGTGAGGCGCGCTCGCACAGCAGAATGACATGCACCTCGCGATTGGTCGCAGCCAGGATCGAGGCCGCGACAAATCCATCGCCGCCATTGTTGCCGCGACCGGCCACAATGAGGATCGGCCCCTCCGGCGCCATCTCCAAAGCTGCACGCGCCACCGCACGCCCGGCGGATCGCATCAGCGCAAATCCGCTGGTGCCGCCTGCGATGGCCGCTGCATCGGCTTTAGCCATTTCGGACACGCCGAGAATTTCCATGCCGCTTGCCTCGCCTTTGCGCCTCATCCTGAGGCATCGCGTCCGGAAACGTCTGCTCAACAGAAAGGCATATTGCCTAATCCCGTGGCTTCTGTTCTCTACGCAGACGAGGCGCAACCGTCGCCCGCGCCGCTAACGGACTGATAGCACAAACAAATCGCGTGCAATTAACGATTGGCATGGACCCTGCTTTTAACGGCCCAACATTGGATTTGCTGCACCCTGCCCGTCCCGGACAGGGTGTGAGTAGGTGTCGCCTTTCGGAAGCTCCCGGCCAGCTTCGATTTGCGGCATGGGCAAATCGCGCAACGGCGCGCAAATGGAAACAGACGTGAAACAACGCGTAACGGCACAGTGCCGGGGAGACGTTCAGTGAAAAAGATCGAGGCCATCATCAAGCCGTTCAAGCTCGATGAAGTGAAGGAAGCCCTTCAGGAAGTCGGGATTCAGGGAATTACCGTGACCGAGGCGAAAGGTTTCGGACGCCAGAAAGGCCACGCCGAGCTTTACCGCGGCGCGGAATATATCGTCGACTTTCTCCCCAAGGTGAAAATCGAAATCGTGGTCGGCACCGATCTCGTCGAGAAAGCCATCGAGGCGATCCGGCGCGCCGCGCAGACCGGCCGCATCGGCGACGGCAAGATTTTCGTGTCCAATATCGAGGAAGCCATCCGCATCCGCACCGGCGAGTCCGGCAACGACGCGATCTGACGCCTGCCCGCCCGTTTGGAATAAAAATCTTCGCAAGCCGCTCCGGCGCACCGTCTTGTGCTGCGGCCGCGCCGCCGACTAGTATCGCCGCGAATTCCGGTCCAGACCGCCGGCATCCAGACAGCGACCGTAAAATAAGGGGTATCCATGAAGACCGCCAAAGACGTTTTGAAGTCCATCAAGGACAACGACGTGAAATACGTCGATCTGCGCTTCACCGATCCGCGCGGCAAGTGGCAGCACGTCACCTTCGACGTCAGCATGATCGACGAGGACATTTTCTCCGAAGGCACGATGTTCGACGGCTCCTCCATCGCCGGCTGGAAGGCGATCAACGAGTCCGACATGACCCTGATGCCCGACCCCGTCACAGCGACGATCGATCCGTTCTTCGCCGAGACCACGATGGTCATCACCTGCGACATTCTCGAACCCTCCACCGGCGAACGCTACAACCGCGATCCGCGCGGCATCGCCAAGAAGGCGGAGGCGATGGTGAAGTCGATGGGCGTCGGCGACAGCGTGTTCGTCGGCCCCGAAGCCGAGTTCTTCGTGTTCGACGACGTGCGTTACCAGACCACGCCCTACAACACCGGCTTCAAGCTCGACTCGTCGGAGCTTCCGATCAACTCGGACACCGAATATGAAGGCGGCAATCTCGGCCACCGCATCCGCACCAAGGCGGGCTACTTCCCGGTGCCGCCGCAGGACTCGGTGCAGGACATGCGCTCGGAAATGCTGGGTGCCATGGCCAAGATGGGCGTGAAGGTCGAGAAGCATCATCATGAAGTTGCTTCCGCCCAGCACGAACTCGGCATGAAGTTCGACACGCTAACGCTGATGGCCGACCAGATGCAGATCTACAAATATTGCATCCATCAGGTCGCGCATATCTACGGCAAGACCGCGACGTTCATGCCGAAGCCGGTTTACGGCGACAATGGCTCGGGCATGCATGTGCACCAGTCGATCTGGAAGGACGGCAAGCCGGTGTTCGCCGGCAACAAATATGCCGATCTCTCCGAGACCTGCCTCCATTATATCGGCGGCATCATCAAGCACGCGAAGGCGATCAACGCCTTCACCAACCCGTCCACCAATTCCTACAAGCGTCTGGTGCCGGGCTATGAGGCGCCGGTGCTGCTCGCCTACTCGGCGCGCAACCGTTCGGCGTCGTGCCGCATTCCGTACACCGCCAATCCAAAAGCCAAGCGCGTCGAAGTGCGCTTCCCCGATCCGATGGCGAACCCGTATCTCGCATTCGCTGCGATGGTGATGGCGGGCCTCGACGGCATCAAGAACAAGATCGATCCGGGCCCGGCGATGGACAAGGATTTGTACGATCTGCCGAAGGAAGAACTGAAGTCGATCCCGACGGTGTGCGGATCGCTCCGCGAGGCGCTGGAAAGTCTCGACAAGGATCGCGCGTTCCTGAAAAACGGCGGCGTGTTCGACGACGACTTCATCGACAGCTTCATCGAGTTGAAGATGACGGAAGTCGCGCGGTACGAGATGACGCCGCATCCGGTGGAATTCGAGATGTATTATTCGCAGTAAGGTTTGCTGCGAGGTACGAAATGAGAAAGCCGCCCAGAGATGGGCGGCTTTTAGCTAGGGAATAGCGAAAGATCGCTTGTCTAGTTGATCGACGACCGCCACAGCCAGTTCATGCATTACCATCATTGCTGCCAGCTCGTACTGCGAGTAATCGTCCAGATTTCCGACCACTAGCTTTTTGCCATGGGCAATATCGTTACGTCTTCCGACAATCGCATTTATTTGTGCACTATTTTTGTCAATTTCGTTCGTAGGCAGACCCACGGCCATATTGTTGTCCTTAGCTAGGTTTGCCCAAAGATTTGATTTGGTTTCTAACCGCGACGCAAAGCTCACCGGCTGTTTCAGCGCGATCGGCAATTTTCCATGAGCAAAGTCCCAAATCGAAATCGAAGAGGTGTCTGCTCTCAGTTCTTGAAAAGTCTTTGAGAGCGAAAGAAGCATGACGGGCTCCACGGCCTTGTCTCGAATGCACCCGTCTCTCTCAATCTCATTCAGAAATAGATCCCAACAAAACTTAAAGAAACCTTCGTAATGCGCGTAGAGCATCGTCCAAAGCGCGCGTAGAAGCGCACGCTGACGATCGCTCTTATCTGGTGCCGCGGCGGCTGCAAGCTTGAGCGACCCAAGCTCAGCTTCTCTCCACCTCAAGTCTTCTTCGATCTCCGCAGCCCATTTGGTCATGCGGCAACTATGCTTTCTCTTACCAATTCGATGCGCCGCTTTAACTTAGTTCTATTGTTTGCTCCTGGACCTGTCACATCGCGGAAATCGTCGCTTTGAACAAGCTCGATCAACTTGGCTTTTAGTTTATCAGATGTCTTGGCTTCAAACTGATCGATTGCAGATGCAGCGCCCAACGACACAGCTTCAAAATAGGCGGGCGCGAGTCCCCCGACAGGGCTTGTGCCACGAAACTTCACGAACGCGGTTTCACCAAGTTTGGCGTTTATGGCAGCGAAAACTCGCCGAAACGCAATTCCTTGCTGATTCAAATCAAACGGAATCTTTTCGGTTAAAACCGACTCCATAAAGTCGTCCAGCCAATCACGGACGTTTCCTCTAAACGAATCCACCGCGTTAGCGCCAGCAAGGAAGCGTAACACGAGTTCTTCGTTGCCCTTCTGTTCAATTTCAACTGCCGCCAACGATTGAGTCGTGGCCACAAAACCATTGTCAGCACTAAGCGTTTGCAGAAATGCGTAGAACTTAGCACCGATGTCACCGAGCATCCGAGCGGAGCAATTGCGAATTTCCTGCGGCGCAAGAATCGCCCCGCCGGTATTCAATCGCTTAAACATCTCGTATCGAAGAAAAGACTTACTCTGCCGCTTAATGACGACGGTACGCAGCGAAGATCGCTTCAGTCGGAGGCGAAGGCTTAACGGAAGCTCGCTGTTCTTTTTTCCGTTCAGATTCCCGACAAGATCACAACCAATGAGCGCGAACTCCTCAAGATCAAGTTGTTTCGGTTCGACAAATTGCAAAACCGAACTGATGCGCTGTAGCCCGTCAATCAGTTCATAAACTCCATCCTCATTTTCAATTACGAATATTTGAGGGATAGGTAGCTCCAACAATATTGATTCGATGAGCCGCGATTTCTGCTCTGGAGACCAACGAAAAAGGCGTTGGTACTCAGGCTGAATTACAAGCTCTTTGTTTGCATGAAGGTTGATGATCTCTCCGAAACTTAGATCGACGGAATCCGTTCTGACCTCACCAATTTTCAGATCAATCTCTTTTTCCAACTCCAAAGCCGCCCCCTTACTAACTTCCAAATAGGCTCCTGTAGCACAAATCGACTGCGATTTTCCCAAAGATGTTGACAGAAAACCTCGTTCGGATTATATTCCTATCTATCCCGTTCACGAGGGGCGCTTCATGAGGCGTCTTGAAGTGGAGCGGGATGCGGGCCCGCGCGTAACGTTCGCAGCGTCACGTCCGGGAGGTTGAGGGTCGCCGACCGGGCCAACTACGTGGCTCTGCCTTCGGTGGCTGCACGCGGTGCGGCTGAAGGGCGGCGAAATCCGCCCGGATGAACGAAGTCCAAAAGACTTCGGATCCCGCACCCGGAAGAGCGGTCCCTCCGCCAAAAGTCCCGCAGATGGAGCGCCGCAAGGCGATGCGCTTTTCGAGTTTCGCCGTCGCAGGCGGAGCGCGAGAAGCGAGCCAAGACCGTTGCGCCTTTCGGCGCGTCATGCCCCTCACCTCGCACGCTGCGGGAAATATTCGCATGCACGAAGGAAGCTGTCTGAAAAAAATCAATCGGAATTTGGACGTGATGCGGCGACATCCTCAATGTCGTCCCCGCGAAAGCGGGGACCCATACTCCCTGAATGCGGAGGCGACAAAGAAACGCCGCTCACGTCGTCAACGCGCAACGCGGTGGTTATGGGTCCCCGCTTTCGCGGGGACGACGCGGTAGGAGATTTTTCGGCGAAACAGCTACACCTGCTTCTTGAACCAGTCGGGAAACTGCGACTGCTCGTAAGCCTTCTCGCGCACGTAACGGAACATGGCGAGAAACTCGTTCTTCTCCGGCAGACCGGTCATGCGGAATACTTCACGCGACTGACCTTTGAGCGCGGCAAGGCCGTCCGCCTTTTCGGGAAAGAACTGGATCGTTGGCGTGCCCTTGATGTCGTAAGTCGCGCTGAACGGCTTTTCCGGCAGTTTCCTGCCGTCGAAATCCGTCACCTCGCGCGAGCCGAGAAAATTCAGATGCAGAAGCTCGAAATTGTCGCGGATATAGGCTTCGACCTTCGGGTCGGCCATGTAGGATTCGTGCATGCGCTTGCAGCCGGGACAGCCTTTCATGCCCCACATCACCGCGAAGCGTTTTCCCTTCGCGGTCGCACCGGCCAGATCCTCGGACAGATCGAGGAAGCTCTCCAGATACCAGTCCATGTGATAGATGCCGTCGTCGCCGAGTTTCGCCGCGGCCAACGCAGGCATCGCGCGCAGCGACAGCAGCCCCGCGCCGGTCATCGCAAGCGCGTCGCGCCGCGTCAGATGAAGTTGTTTGAAATCCGGCATCGGCACCCTCGGCAAAACCAGCAGCGGTGGGCTCTGGCAGATATATGCGAATTCGTTTATATGTATCACATGTTCCGCAAAACAGCTTCAAACATTTTGTTGATGGCCGTGCTCGCAGCCGCAGCGATGCTGCCTGCGAAGGCGCGCGCGGCGGAGTTGCTGATGTTCGAGAGCCGAAGCTGCATCTATTGCCTGCGCTGGGAGCGCGACGTCGGTTCGCTCTACGACAAGACGGCGGAGGCAAAAGTCCTGCCGCTGCGCCGTGTCGATGTTGATCGCCAGTCCGCGAGCGGCGTCACGCTGCAATCGCCGGTGCGCTACACGCCGACATTCGTCGTCGTCGATCAGGGCCGCGAGATCGGCCGCATCGAGGGATTTGCCAGCGACGACGCATTCTGGGGGCGGCTCGACGAACTCGCAGCGAAAATCACCGCAGCAATTGCGCCTGAAACCAATCGCATCTGACAACGCATCGAGCGAAACACCATGGCCTCCATCATCTCTTCCGAAATCGAGACCGAGCTGCGCGACGGCGCGGAATATTCGCCCGAACTCGATCTCTTGATGCGCAAGGCGCGCAAGGCCAGCAATTTTCTCAAAGCCCTGTCGCACGAAAACCGCCTGCTGCTTCTTTGTCTGCTTGCGGAGCGCGAACGCTCGGTGACGGAACTGGAGAACATCCTGTCGATGCGGCAATCGGCGGTGTCGCAGCAACTGGCGCGGCTGCGTTACGACGGCATGGTCGATACGCGGCGCGATGGCAAGACGATCTATTACAGCCTCGCGAACGAAGACGTGCGGCGCGTGATCTCGGTGGTGTACGACATCTTCTGCGCGCCGCCGACCGTAAAAAAGTAATCCCCGCGCGCGAAAGCCGTGCGAAGCTGATCGCTGAAAGTTGAGGACGACCGGGAGAGTTGCGTGCAAGTGCTGCTGGCGTGGATGCCCGCTCTGTGCGGATTGACGATCGGCATCGCTGCAGGCTTTGCCGTCCGCCACGCCAGGCTCTGCTCGTTCGGTGCCATCGAAGACGCGCTGGTGGGCGGAGATTCCCGCAGGCTTCGCATCTTCGGCCTTGCGCTCGGCATCGCCATCATCGGCACGCAGGCACTCGTCCTCGGCGGCGTTCTCGACCCAAGCGCAATTCCCTATACGCCCCCCGCCCTCCCCGTCGTCGCGATTGCAACCGGCAGTCTGATGTTCGGCATCGGAATGGCCATGGTTGGCACCTGCGGCTTCGGCTCGCTGGTGCGGCTCGGCTCAGGCGATCTGCGCGGCCTGGTCGTCACGATCGTTCTCGGTGCAGCGGCCTATGCGACGTTGCGCGGCGTTCTGTCCGGATTCCGCATCGGCTTTCTCGAACATCTGTCGATTGCGATGCCGGACGGCGTCCCCTCCGACATGGCGTCGTTGTCGTCGCACGCTTTGGGCAATGACGTGCGAATTTGGGTCGCGGCGATTGCCGGGCTTCTGCTGTGTTCGCTTGCACTCGGCGATCGCAGATTACGCCGCGCGCCGCGTTTGCTGTCGGCGGGACTCGTACTCGGTCTCGGCGTTGTTGCCGGATGGGTCGCGACAACATCACTGACCGACGGATTTTCAACGCCGATCAATCCGCAGAGCCTCACCTTTGTTTCGACCATCGGCAAGGCGCTGTTCGCAACGCTGATGAACGTTTCCAATTTCGCAGACTTCGGCGTCGCCAGCGTGTTCGGCGTCATCGCCGGATCGTTTCTCGCCGCATGGCGCAGCGACGAATTGCGTTGGGAAGCCTTTGATGACGACATCGAGATGCGCCGTCATCTCGGCGGCGCCGTGCTAATGGGCCTCGGCGGAATTCTCGCCGGCGGCTGCACCATCGGACAGGGCATCACCGCAGGCTCGGTGCTCGCGCTGTCCTGGCCATTTGCAGTGGGTGGAATGATGCTCGGCGCGCGCATCGGCATCGCGGTTCTGGTCGACGGTTCGCCGCGCGACATCGTGCAACGCCGCTGGGCGAACCTGCTCGGCCGCAACAATCCCTCGGAGTGATTACGGCTTGAGGTACGACCAGCCTTTTTCCTGCAACTCGATCAGCGTCACAGCGCCGGACGGAACGAGCTCGGCTTCAGGCACGATGGTAATGGTTTTGCCTTCCCGCTTTTCCATGCCCTGCTTGGTGTTGTTGCACGCCGCATAGGTGATCTTGGACGGAAAGCTCGCATCCTTGATCTGCTTCAAACGATCTTTCACCGGCGACGTGTCGTCGCGCAGCATGTTCAATCCGGGCCCGTAGGTCACGATCTGAATTTCGACCGTTTCGCCCTTGGCCTTGTAATCTTCCATGATGTTGGTCGCGTTGTTGAGCGCGAGATTCATCACCGCCGGATCGTTGGCGTTGACCTGAATGGCGACGCGATGCGGTTTGGCATCGGCGGAAAATCCAGATGAAGAAACTGCGAGCGACATCAAAATTGCCGCAATCGCCGAATAGACGTAACGCATTTGAAAATCTCCTATGGACGAACGAGTGTGTAGCCGCTCTCGGTGAGCATCAGCAATTGCGCGACGCCGGTGCCGACTTCCCTCGCATGCGGATTGGCCTTAGGGCGCCGGCCCGTCTCCCGCTCGATGGTGTCGAGCGTATTGCCGCAAATATCGAACTTCACACCCTGCGTGACGAGGCTATCGACCAGCGGACGAAATTCGCTTTCCTCAAAAAGCAGCGAGACACCGGGTCCGAAGGCGACGACTTCGATGGCGGCTTTATCCGGCTCGTAGAATTTCAGGACGTTGCTGGCGACACTCAGCACAAGGCGCTGGCGCTTCGGATCGGAATCCGAGAGTTGCAGCGCCAGAAAATGCTCGGCGAACGGCTTGTCGGGATCAGGCTTGCGGGGCGGCTGCGAAGTCTGCGCGCGCGCGGAACCGGCCAAAAACGCGGCTGTGCCGGCGGCAAAAAAATGAGCAAGCAAAGCGCGGCGATTCATCGCGTTCCGTTCCCGGCTAAGGAATGGACATCAGGCTACCGCATTGCATGCGGCATGGCCAATCGCAGATGGCGGATTAAATCGCCTCAGCGCGTTGCGAGCGCGGGAATAACCACGATGCGGGGATGCCGAGCGCAGCACCGGCGATAATACCGGCGACCGCAACGAGCGACGGCATCGCCAGCGTGGACAGGCCGGTGAGGCCCTGCCCGATCGAACAGCCGTAAGCCATCGCGCCGCCGCTGCCCATCAGGACTGCACCTGAGATGGAGCGCGCGGTGTGAGCCGCCGACGTATAGCCCTCGAGTTGGAAACGTCCGGTGAGAATGGAGGTCGCGGCGCTGCCCGTGATAACGCCGGCAACGAGTGCGATGCCGAAGTTCAGGCTCAGGCCGGTCGAGAACATGACGTACTGAACGGTGTCGGCAATCGGCGAAATGAACGTCAGCGACGTGGCGGGTTTCGGATTGAACTCGTCGGCACCGAGCCAGCCGGTCGCAAGCCATCCGGCGACGACCAGCGAACCGACCGCGAGACCGGCTGCGATCTGGCCGTAGGAGCGGCGGAACTGACGATCCGAGAATGCGAAGACCGACAGCGCGCCTGCCGCGACCAGTGTGACGGCGATACGGGCAACAGACTCGCTAATGCCAAACGACGACAGCAATGCCGGTGCGGAAACGGCGGACGGCGTGAACTGGGTCCATTGCAGGAAGGCGAGACGCGCGGGCGCAAACAGACCCTTCAATGTCATCTGCGCGGTGACGCCGATAATCACCAGCACGACCAGCGAGCGGATGTTGCCCTTGCCGAGGAGGACGACCGCACGCGACGCGCAGCCGTTCGACAGCACCATGCCGAGGCCGAACAGCAATCCGCCGAAGAACATCAGCGGCGCGGAGAACGACGGCTGGAGGTAAAGCGACTTGCCGATGTCCACGAGACCTGCACCAGCGATGAACTGGGTGCCGACGATGGCGACAGCGAGCGCCAGCGCGTAGCTGCGGATCTTGCGGCCGTCATCGGCCGTCCACCAGTCGCGAAGGCTGCTCAGAAGGCAGAAGCCGCTCAACAGGCCGACCACGCCGAACGCGAGACCGATCAGGAAACCGGCGGAAATCGAAATGTCAGGCATGGCGGGCGTCCTTGGGTGACTTGAGCCTTGTAATATTGGCTGTGTGTAGACCCGGCCAAGGGAACGGTCCATAAGTCCCTAAAACTAATAAGGAAATTCCGCTGCTCTGCTCGGAAAGAGACGGATTTACTCCCTGCATTCAAGGGAGGCGAAGATTATTCTTCCCCGATTTATGCGGAATCGTTCGCTGGCAGCCGTCAAAGACCGGCCGGGATCATTTGGCGACAGGAGCGGAGACCTGATCGGCCGGCCGCGTGAGATGCTTTTTCGGCGCAAGCGTTCCGGCGAGGAAGGTGACGCCGTAAACGGCGATCAGCGCCAGCACATAGACGAGATAGGCCTGCGGCGGTGTCGTCGCCCAGCGGAACAGCTTTTGCAGGCCTGACGATGAATCGGATTCACTGCTCATGGAGCGATGCTGTTCAATCGAGGCCCGCAAATCAATCCGAAAAACGTCGAACGCCGCAGGCGTTTTCGGAACAACCCGGTCATTTCGCATGACGCCACATCGGGCCTTCCGATGCCATTATAGATGTGCATACATCCCAAACCCCTCACCTCCCGCCGCGCAGATCAAGGCTCAATGAATCCCGTCAAGCAACTCGAAAAACACGGCCAAGCGATCTGGCTCGATTTCCTCGCACGCGGCTTCATCGCCAGGGGCGATCTCAAGGCGCTGATCGAGCGCGACGGCGTCAAGGGCGTGACGTCCAATCCGTCTATATTCGAGAAGGCCATCGGCAGCGGCGACGAATATGACGGCGCGATCTCGAAACTCTTGGAGGAGCGCGACCGCCCGATCACAGAATTATACGAAGCCGTCGCGGTGGAAGACATTCAGAACGCTGCGGATGTGCTGCGGCCGGTGTACGACAGCCTTCACGGCGATGACGGCTATGTCAGCCTTGAGGTGTCGCCCTATCTCGCGCGCGACACGGCGGGAACGCTGGCCGAGGCGCTGAGACTCTGGCGCGACGTGAAGCGCGACAATCTGATGGTGAAAGTCCCCGGCACAAGGGAAGGCCTCCCCGCCATCGAGGATCTCACCGCGCAGGGCATCAGCATCAACATCACGCTATTATTTTCGCAGAAGGTCTATGCGGACGTTCTCGAAGCCTACATCAAGGGGCTTGAAAAATTTCTCGGCAAGGGCGGCGATCCGAAGACAATCGCGAGCGTTGCGAGTTTCTTCGTCAGCCGCATCGATGTCGAAGTCGACAGGCAGCTCGACGCGAAGATTGCCTCAGCGAACGACAAGGATCAGAAAGCTCATCTGGAGTCGCTCAAGGGCAAGGCAGCGATTGCAAACGCAAAGCTCGCCTATCAGCATTACAAGACAGTCATCGCGTCGGATCGCTGGAAGACGCTCGCGGCCAAAGGCGCGCGCGTGCAGCGACTGCTATGGGCGAGTACGGGTACGAAGAACAAGGCTTACAGCGATGTACTCTATGTCGAAGAACTGATCGGCCGCGATACGGTCAACACGGTGCCGCCGGCGACGCTCGACGCGTTTCGCGATCACGGCAAACCGCGCGACAGCCTTGAAGAGAATGTTTCCGACGCCGAGCGCGTGCTCGCCGATATCGCGAAAGCCGGCATTTCGCTCGATGCGATCACCGAGCGTCTGGTCGATGACGGCGTCCAGCTATTTGCAGAGGCTGCCGACAAATTACTCGGCGCAGTCGCGCAGAAGCGTGCAAAAATTCTCGGCACGCAGCTCGACGGTCAGAAACTGTCGCTGGGCGCCGATCTGGACAAAGACGTCAAGACGCTTGCCGCGCGATGGGCCTTGGACGGCAAAGGCCGCGCGTTGTGGAATCGCGACGCCTCGATCTGGACCGGCAAGGACGAGGATAAATGGCTCGGCTGGCTCGATGTCGTCGAGCGCGAGCAGAAATCGCTATCCAAATATCAGGCGTTCGCCGAATGGGTGAAGCGCGAGGGATTCAAGGATGCCGTGGTGCTCGGCATGGGCGGATCGAGTCTCGGGCCAGAGGTGCTCGCCAATACTATCGGGTCCGCGCCGGGATTTCCGAAATTGCGCATTCTGGATTCCACGGTGCCCGCGCAGGTCAGCCGGATGGGCGCGAATATCGATCTGGAGAAAACGCTGTTCATCGTGTCGAGCAAATCCGGCGGCACCACCGAGCCGAACGCGCTGATGGATTACTTCTTCGCGCGCGCCGGTGAAAGATTAAAAGACAAAGCGGGACGGCATTTCGTTGCCGTCACCGATCCAGGGTCTTCGCTGGAAAAGACTGCGGTCTCGCGCGGCTTCGCTCACGTCTTCCACGGCGAGCCGACGATCGGCGGCCGCTATTCGGTGCTGTCGCCTTTCGGTCTTGTGCCAGCGGCTGCGGCCGGAATGGACGTCGCGAAATTTCTCGATCTCACCGCATCGATGGTGCGCGCGTGCGGCGCCGACGTTCCTCCGGCGGAAAATCCCGGCATCCAGCTCGGCCTCGCACTCGGCGCGGCTTACAAGGCCGGACGCGACAAGGTGACGTTAAGCGCGTCCAAACAGATCGCGGATTTCGGCGCCTGGGCCGAACAGCTCATCGCCGAATCCACCGGCAAGAACGGCAAGGCGATTATTCCTCTTGCCGATGAAGAGATCGGGCAACCGAAAAACTACGGTAACGACCGGATCTTCGTCGATCTTCGCCTGAACGGAGACGCAGCGCGCGACGCTGCGCTTGCTGAACTTGAAAAAGCCGGTCATCCGGTTGTGCGAATTGAAGTGACGAGCCCACAGCACATCGGACAGGAATTTTTCCAGTTCGAGATCGCGACTGCGGTTGCGTGCGCGGTGATGGGCGTGAATCCATTCGACCAGCCTGACGTGGAAGCCGCGAAAATCAAAACACGCGAACTGACATCCGCGTTCGAGAAATCCGGCTCGCTTCCTGCGGAAGCGCCGGTCGCGCAGGACGGCAGCATCGAGATTTACACGGATAGCAAAAATGCCGACGCCCTGCGAAAGAACGGCGCGGCAAGCGATCTTGTCTCATGGCTCAAGGCGCAGTTGTCGTGCGTCGGCACGAATGATTACGTGGCGCTGCTCGCCTATGTCGACCGCGACGACAGCAATATCGCTGCTTTGCAGAAAGCGCGCATGACAATCCGCGATGCGAAGCGCGTTGCGACCTGCGTCGGTTTCGGTCCGCGGTTTCTGCACTCGACAGGACAAGCTTATAAGGGCGGGCCGAACAACGGTGTGTTCATTCAAATCACAGCGGACGATGTAGAAGACCTCAATGTGCCCGGTCAGACAGCGAGCTTCGGAATCATCGCGACGGCTCAGGCGCGCGGCGATTTCGGTGTGTTGACGGAGCGCGAGCGGCGCGCACTGCGGCTGCACATCAAGGGCGATGTTACCAAAGGCCTTGCAGCCATCGATGCCGCGCTGACGAAGGCATTGGCGTAACGGCGCGGGAAGACCGACAAAAAATCCGGGGGAACGTAATGGCGAACAACAAATCTCTCGACGGCAAAGTGATTGTCGTCACAGGCGCAGGACGCGGCATCGGCCGCGAGATCGCGCTTCTCGCCGCATCTGAAGGCGCAAAGGTCGTGGTCAACGATCCGGGCGTCGCGGCGGACGGTTCGGGCAACAACGCGACTCCCGCCGAAGAAGTCGTCGAAGAAATCAAGAAGCGCGGCGGCACGGCAATCGCAAATTTCGAATCTGTCGCCGAAGCCATTCCGGCCGGAAAAATTATCAAGCAGGCCGTCAACACCTACGGCAAGCTCGACGGCGTCGTTAACAACGCCGGCATTCTGCGCGACGCGATCTTCCACCGCATGAGCATCGATGCGTTCGAGCAGGTCATCAAGGTGCATCTGATGGGCTCGTTCTATACCTCGCACGCCGCAGCGCGGCTGTTCCGCGAACAGGAAAGCGGCGCGTTCGTCCATTTCACATCGACATCAGGTTTGATCGGCAATTTCGGCCAGGCCAACTATGCGGCAGCCAAACTCGGCATCGTCGGCTTGTCGAAATCCATCGCGCTCGACATGCAGCGTTTCAACGTGCGCTCGAACTGCGTGTCGCCGTTCGCATGGAGCCGGCTGATCGGAACGATCCCCACCGAAACCGAAGCTGAGAAAGCGCGCGTCGCGCGCATGCAGCAGATGGGTCCGGAGAAAATCGCGCCGCTGTCGGTATTTCTGTTGAGCGACGCCGCCAAGGACGTCACGGGACAAATCTTTGCCGTGCGCATGAACGAGATTTTCCTGATGGGCCAGTCGCGGCCGCTGCGCTCGATCCATCGCGACGGAGGCTGGACGCCACAGACAATCGCCGAACACGGCATGCCTGCGCTGAAATCGTCGTTCTACAAGCTCGACCGTTCCGCCGATATTTTTTCCTGGGACGCGATTTGACGAATTCTAGCCGCTGTTGCGCAAGCCGGCGGATATGCCATTGATCGTGAGCTGAATGCCGCGCAGCACCTGTTCGTCAGCATTCTTTGTCCGGTGCGATTTCAGCAACTCGACCTGCACATGGTTGAGCGGATCGAGGTAGGGAAACCGGTTGCGGATCGATCGCTCGAGCAACGTGTTTCCTTGCAGCAGACGCTCGTGGTCCATGATCTTGAGCAACACTTCGATCGAACCGTGCCACTCCGCACGAATGCGCCCGAAGATCGTCTCGCGCAGTTTTTCATCGGGAACGAGTTCGGCGTAACGTGAGGCAATCGCAATGCTGCTTTTCGACAGCACCATGTCCATATTCGAGAGCAGCGTCTGGAAAAACGGCCATTCGCGATAAAGCTCGCGCAGAAAATCCATGCCCCTGTCGGGATGTTTTGCGATCCATGCATTCACCGCGCTTCCGAAACCATACCAGCCTGGAAGCATTAGCCGGCATTGCGCCCAACTGAAAACCCACGGGATCGCACGCAAATCCTCGATCCTACGCGTCTTGGTGCGTGACGCCGGACGGCTGCCGATGTTGAGCGTCGAGATTTCGCTGATGACTGTCGATGCCCAGAAATAGTCCTCGAACCCGTCCGTCTCGTAGACGAGATTACGATATGCCGCAAAAGCGAGCGCGGATAACTCTTCCATCGCGGTGATGTAGTCCTGACGCGGCGCGGATTGTTTCGGCTGCAACAGGCTTGCCTCCAGCGTGGCCGCCGCAAGAATTTCCAGATTGTGCCGCCCGACCTCGGCGTTGGAATATTTGCTGGAAATGATTTCGCCCTGCTCGGTGATGCGAATCTGCCCGTTCACCGCACCGCCCGGCTGCGCCAGAATAGCGTCATAGCTCGGCCCGCCGCCGCGACCGACCGATCCGCCGCGTCCATGAAACAGCCGCAGCCGAACGCCATGCTTTTTGAAAACATTGATGAGACCGATTTCGGCCTTGTAAAGCTCCCAGCCTGAGGTAACGAAACCGCCGTCCTTGTTGCTGTCTGAGTAGCCGAGCATCACCTCCTGCAAGCTGCCGCGGCTATGAACCAGATTCCGGTAATCGGGCAGCGAGAGCAACTGATCCATGATCTGCGCGCAGTTGCGCAGATCGTCGATAGTCTCGAACAGCGGCACGATATTCAGACTGCTCTTGCCGCTGGGACTGACGAGACCGACCTCCTTCAGCAACACCGCGACTTCAAGCAAATCCGAGATGCCTTCGGTCATCGAGATGATACACTGCGGGATCACGGCCGCGCCGTATGTGGCGTGGGCTTCGGCACCCGCTCGCAGAACAGCGAGTTCGCTCTGCGTCTCGTCGCTATAGGCAACGAAGGACGACGCGAGCGGCCTCGCCGTTTTCATTTCGCGCAATAGTAATGCAATCCGCTTGTCCTCGGACAATTCGCGGTAGCCGGTGCCCGGCATCGCCGCTTCCAGCAATTCGGCGACGGTTCTTTCATGAACGGCGGAATTCTGACGCATGTCGAGAGCGGCGAGATGGAAGCCGAAGCAATCCGCCGCGCGGCGAAGCTGGCGCAGCCGGCCTCGCGCGATCACCTCCGAATGATTTGCCTTCAGCGACCGGTCGAGAATGTCGAGGTCGATCTTGAACTGCGCTGCGTTGGAATAGGCTTCGGCGCGGCCGACCGGCTGGCGGCTGGCTTCCAGTTTCAACGCGAGCGCCGTCGCGGTCAGGCGCGCGTAAATTCCGGAAACAGCAAGACGATAAGGCTCGCCTGCACGGTGGGGGGATTTGTCCGGCGACTGTTCCGCAAGCGCACGAAGGTCGGGCGAAACATCCGCCAGATTTGCCGCAAGCGACAGTTCTGCGCCAAGTTCATGCAGTTCCTCGAAATAGTAACTGAAGATCTGCGTGCTCTGCATGCGCACGGTGTCGCGCATGACTTGCGCCGTGACGAATGGATTTCCGTCGCGATCGCCGCCGATCCAGCTTCCCATTTTCAGGAACGAAGCAAGTTCGCCTGTCGAATTTTCACCGCCGTTGCCGTCTCGCAAACGATCCTCCAGCGAACAATGCAATCGCGGCACTTCGCGCAGAAACGTATAGCCGTAAAACGACAGACCGTTGGCAACCTCGTCGAGAACGGTGAGCTTGGTTCGCCGCAACAGATTGGTCTGCCACAGCGTCAGCACAGCGCGGCGAAGCTGCTCTTCGCTCACCTCGAATTCATCCGGCGTGAGTTGTGTGCGATCGCGCCTGTCGAGCAACGCAGCAACTTCCATCTCGCGATCGATTGTGCTCTTGCGCCGGACTTCGGTAGGGTGCGCTGTCAGGACGGGACTGACGAGTGCGGAGGAAAAGAAGGTCAGCAAATCCTGCGCCGTAATTCCGGCATCGGATGCGCGCTTGATCGCCCGCGCGAGTGTTCCGGGCGCGGGTTCGTCGCCGGCCAGACTGTGCTGCCGCATCCGGCGAATGTTGTTGTGATCCTCCGCGATGTTCGCAAGGTGCGAGAAATAGCTGTAGGCGCGGACGATCCGCACCGTTTCTCCCGCCGACATGCCGTCAAGGATCTTGCCGAGTTCGATGCGCGCGTTTTTGTCTTCATCCCGATGAAACCGGATCGATGTCTGCCTGATCCGCTCGACAAGGTCGAAAACATCGGCTCCTTCCTGATCGCGCACCGTGTCGCCGAGAATTCGCCCGAGCAGGCGGATATCGTCCCGCAGGCGCGTGTCGTCATCGGCGTCCGATCCGTTCAATCGGTCCTGTGCTGTTTCAGCGGTATGGGGCATCTGCTTCACGCTCTTGACCTACAACTTGAAAGACCCATGACGGCCGACGCCTTTGGAAAATGACGTTGCTCCGGCCAGTGTTTCTCCGGACGCGATGACTTCAAGACCGCCGCGCATTTCGTCATTGATCGCGGCTTCTTCTTCAAGATCCCACTGCCTGAGAGCCGACCGCTTGTCATTGCGCAGGCAGGCCTGTGGAAACCTGGCCAACTCACGCGCGAGGGCGACGGCGTGAGCGCGCGCCTCTCCCTTTGGAACCAAACGATTGGCGAGCCCGATCTCGAATGCCTCACGCGCACCGACCGGCCGCCCGGTCAAGATCAAGTCCATCGCGCGGGAGTGGCCGATCAGCCGCGGCAGCCTGATGGTGCCAAGATCAATCAGAGGGACGCCGAACCGGCGGCAGAAAATTCCGAACGTTGCATCTTCAGCCACGACACGCATGTCCGCCCACAACGCAAGCTCCATCCCGCCTGCGACTGCATGTCCCTCAACAGCGGCAATCACCGGCTTCGACAGTCGCAGCCTGCTCGGCCCCATAGGCGCGATCGTGTCGTGGCCGCCAAGTTCGCGTTTCTTCTCCCTATCGCCGGCTGCTACGGCCTTGAGATCGGCGCCTGCGCAGAATGCTCCGCCTGCGCCCGTGAACACCGCGACTGACGATTGCGAATCCGCATCGAATTCGAGAAACGCGTCGAACAGGCGCCGCGCAGTCGCGCCATCGACCGCGTTCTTGCGTTCAGGCCGGTTGATCGAAACAATCGTAACCGGCCCGTCGCGTTCGACCAGAACAGTATTGCTATCCGTCATGACGACCTCGCGATGTCCTTACTGATCGGCGAATTTCGGCGCACGTTTTTCGATATTGGCACGAACGGCCTCGGTTTGATTGGGTGAACCAATCAGTTTCATCTGCTCGACGGATTCGGCGAGCAATGCCGGGCCCGGATCGATGGACAATTTGTTCAGCAGACGCTTGATGGCGCGAATTGCGTCCGGGCTTTTGCCGGCGATGTCATGAGCGGTTTCAAACGCCGCACCCCTCGGATCATCGCACAGCCGTGTCGCCAGCCCATAATTCATGGCTTCCTGTGCCGAGAAAATACGGCCGGTATAGGTCAGTTCGCGCAAGATATCGTCGCGCACGAGCTGATTTAAGATGGGCGTGCCGGCCATGTCCGGAACGAGGCCCCACTTGATCTCCATGATCGACATCTTGGTGTCAGGCGCGAGAAAACGCATGTCCGCTCCGAGCGTCAATTGAAAGCCGCCGCCAAATGCCGCGCCGTGGACAGCCGCGATCACAGGTACAGGCAACTGGCGCCATCCCCACACGGCCTGCTGTACGTGGTTGGCCAAGCCATAAGTGCGGGCGGCAAGATCGCGGAGCTTGGCTTCGCCACCGCCGCTCATTGCCGTAAAACTGCTTGTATCGAGACCTGCGCAGAACGCTCGCCCCTCGCCCGAAAGAACGACGGCGCGAAGACCCTTTTGCGTTTTCAGTTTCTCTGCCGTGTCGATCAACGCCTCGAACATCGCAGCATCGAGCGCATTCATCTTGTCGCCGCGAACGAGACGGACATCGGCGACGCCGCCCGTCATCGAAACTGAAATGCGATCTTCCATTGCAACGCTCTCCAATCAAACGCGAATTGCTGCACTTGCAGCATTGTAGCCTATGCAAATCCTTTAGTATGATCAAACACCAAGCCAGACCGGAGCCGCTTATGAAATTCATCTTGGCTGCGCTGCTTCTCGCATGGTCTGCGACAGCGGAGGCAGGCGTGGACGAAAACGTATTGAAGCAGCTGGTGCCGACCGGGGCTTTGAGAGCGGGTATCGCATATTCGCCCACGCCCACGCCTGTGTTTGCCGCCAAGGATGTGAGCGGTGGCATTCGCGGTGTCCCGAAAGACATAGCTGCCGCGCTCGCAAAATCGCTTGGCGTCCCGGTCGAATACGTCGTCAAGGCAACGACCGGCGAACTGACGGATGCTTGCAGCTCCGGCGCAATCGACATCGGTTTCATGCCTGCGGACGATGAGCGCCGCAAACGCGTCGATTTCAGCCCGCCCTATTTCATGATCGAAAGCACCTATCTTGCGCTCGGATCGACCGATATCAAGACGCTTGCCGACGTCGATCGCACCGATATCACGGTAGTCGGCATCAACGGCTCGACGACGATGCGTGCAGCCGGACGCACATTGAAGAATGCAAAGGTGATCGGCGCAAAATCCGTCGATGAAGCATTGGAAATATTGAAGGCAGGCGGTGCGCAGGCTTTCGCGCTCACGCACGATTCGCTCCCGGCATTACAAAAGCAACTGCCGGGTTCGCGGATTCTCGACGGAGCGTTTCAGAAAGTTGACGTTTCCGTCGCCGTGCAAAAAGACAAGCCGGCTGCGCTGGCCTACGTGAAGGACTTTGTCATTAGCGCGAAGACAAACGGCATCGTCCGGAAGGCTTTCGACGATGCCGGATTGAAGGGACTGGCTATACCGCCGTAGCTAGAGCCCGCCCATGCAGAGGTACTTGATTTCGAGATAATCTTCGATGCCGTACTTCGAGCCTTCGCGCCCGTTGCCGCTTTCCTTGACGCCGCCGAAAGGGGCTATCTCGGTCGAGATAATTCCCTCGTTAATTCCGACCATGCCGTATTCAAGCGCCTCTGCCACGCGCCAGATGCGGCCGATATCGCGGCCGTAGAAATACGCGGCAAGACCGAACTCGGTGTCGTTCGCGAGCCGGATAGCTTCCTCGTCGGTTTTGAAACGAAAGATCGGCGCGACGGGACCGAACGTTTCCTCGTGAAAAATCAGCATGTCCGGTTTTGTATCCACCAGAACAGTGGGCTCGAAGAACGTGCGGCCCAGCGGGTGACGTTTGCCGCCGGTGACAACGCGCGCGCCCTTCGAGACCGCATCCTTGATATGCTGTTCGACCTTTTCGACAGCCGCCATATTGATGAGCGGTCCGATCGTAACGCCGCTTTGCATGCCATCGCCCACTTTAAATCCAGCGACGGCTTCAGTGAGTTTCTTCACGAACGCATCGTAAATGCCGTCCTGCGCCAGAATGCGATTGGCGCAAACGCAGGTCTGGCCGGCGTTGCGATATTTCGACGCCATCGCGCCCTTCACGGCGGCATCGAGATCGGCATCGTCGAACACAATGAAAGGAGCATTGCCGCCCAGTTCCATCGACGTGCGCTTCACGGTCGAGGCGCTCTGCGCCATCAGCCTCTTGCCGATCTCCGTAGAGCCGGTGAACGTGACCTTGCGAACAATGGGGTTCGACGTCATTTCGCCGCCGATCTCCGTTGCAGAACCGGTCACAATCGAAAGCACACCTTTCGGCACACCTGCGCGCGCCGCGAGCACGCCGAGAGCCAACGCTGACAATGGAGTCTGACTTGCCGGTTTCACAACCATCGTGCATCCGGCGGCAAGCGCAGGCCCGGCCTTGCGGGTAATCATCGCTGCGGGAAAATTCCACGGCGTAATCGCCGCGCAGACGCCGATCGGCTGCTTGAGGACTACGATGCGCTTGTCGGCACCGAACGAAGGAATCGTGTCACCGTACACACGCTTGCCTTCCTCACTGAACCACTCGATGAAGCTCGCAGCATAGGCAATCTCACCTTTGCTTTCGGTCAGCGGTTTGCCCTGCTCCGCCGTCATGATGGCGGCGAGATCGTCCTGGTTCGCCATCATCAGATCGAACAGCTTGCGCAGGATTGCAGCGCGCTCCTTTGCAGTCTTTGCGCGCCAGGCGGGCAGCGCGGCGTTCGCCGCTTCGATGGCGCGCCTGGTTTCAGTAGCGCCCATGTTCGGAACCGTGCCCACAACCGCGCCGGTCGCGGGATTATCGACCGTGATGGTTCCGCCCTTGTCGGCCTTGACCCATTCGCCGCCAATCAGGCACGCATCGCGGAGCAGATCGGCGTCTTTGAGAGCGAGCTTAGAGACTTTGTCCAACATGGTCCGGCTACCTTGTTTGCTGCATCGACGCGGTTGCCATGCAATTTGAACCGGCTGACCCCGACGTCAAGTCCGGCGCGTTGCGATTTCGGCATTTTGCAAACGCGCCTGCCCGGCCGCTGTTCCGGCACGGAGGCCATGTCCGGCTGTCTGCATCCGAAAGCAGGTGCCTGATTCAAGTCTCGACCAGACGAACTGCGGGGACTACTGGCCGTTGTCTCGCAGCACTTTTCGGCAACCGGAGCTTATCATTCTGCGGTGCTGCTTGAGGCATCCCAGAACAGCGAAATCGCCGTCCGCAATAAATTTGCGGCAGAATCTCGAAACATCGCCGGAGCAACGCTGCTGTTCGGAGGGGCTGCCGCTCCTGGCGAAACTATCCGACGCCCACATGCTGCAAAGGAAAAAGGCCGCCAGAGTGCAGCGGAAAGCAAATTTCAACATCATCGACCTCAAATTGAACCCGGGCGCGTGACCCACATTGAGTCGATGTCTAGCAGCAACGCCACCGCATGCCTACGGTGCCCGCGTCAAAGAAACGCGGGCAATCCCAGCGGCATTGAACCTCGTTGCCCAATTATTCCGCAGCCGTTCGCAGCTCGGCCTTCTCGACACGGACCGCGCAGAACTTGAATTCCGGAATTTTCCCGAATGGATCAAGCGCCGGATTGGTGAGCAGGTTCGCCGCCGCCTCTGCGTAACAGAACGGCATGAACACCATGTTCTCGGGAACGTCGCGATCGGAACGAACCTTGACCTCGACAGCCCCGCGGCGCGTTTCCATGCGGATAAATTCTCCGGGCCACACACTCAGCCGCCGCATATCCTTCGGCGACATGAAGGCAACCGCTTCCGGCTCGATGTTGTCCAGCACTTCCGAGCGGCGCGTCATCGAGCCAGTGTGCCAATGTTCAAGCACGCGGCCTGTGGACAGCACCATCGGATATTCCGCGTCTGGAATTTCGTCAGGCGGCGTGACTCGTGCGGGCACGATCTTGCCGCGGCCGCTTTCGGTCGGATAACCCGTGGTGAAAATAATCTCATTGCCGGGCTTGTCCGGGCTATCGACGGGGTACGTCACAGCACCTTCGCGTTCCAGCCGTTCCCAAGTGATATTCTTGAGAGAAGGCATGACCTGCGCCATCTCCGCGAACACATCGGCGGGACCATTGTAATGCCAGTCGAGGCCCATGCGCTTTGCGATTTCCTGAATGATCCACAAATCCTGTCGCGCATCGCCCGGCGGTTTGAGCACTTGGCGCGCGATCTGAACCCGGCGGTCGGTATTCGTGAAGGAGCCTTCCTTCTCTGCGAAAGCAGACGCCGGCAGTATCACGTCGGCGTGGAACGCCGTCTCGGTGACGAACAGATCCTGCACGACGAGATGGTCGAGCATCGCCAGCGCCTCACGCGCATGCTGAAGATCGGGATCGGACATCGCGGGGTTTTCGCCCTCGATATACATGCCGTTGATAGTGCCGGCATGGATCGCGTTCATGATTTCAACGACGGTGAGACCGCGAACCGGATCGATCTCCTGATGCCAGATTTTCTCGAACGGCTGACGCAGATCGGTGCGGCCGACGGGCTGGTAGTCCGGAAGAAACATCGGGATCAGGCCTGCATCGGATGCGCCCTGTACATTGTTCTGCCCGCGCAAAGGATGCAGCCCGGTGCCGGGACGCCCGATTTGCCCGGTCGTCAACGCAAGCGCGATCAGGCAGCGCGCGTTGTCGGTGCCGTGAACATGCTGGCTGATGCCCATGCCCCAGAAAATGATGGAAGACTTCGCCTTCGCATACATGCGCGCGACTTCCTTGATCGTTGCAGCGGGAATGCCGCAGATCGACTCCATCTTTTCCGGCGGAAACTCTTTGATCTTCTCTTTCAGATCGTCGAAACCTTCGGTGTAACCGGCGATGTACTGCGCGTCGGTCAGGCCCTCGGTGATGATCGTGTGCAGCATCCCGTTCAGAAGCGCGACGTCGGCGCCGGGCTTGAATTGCAGATGCATCAACGCATGACGTGACAGCGTCTGGCGGCGCGGGTCCATCACGATAAGTTTCGCGCCCTTCTTGGCTGCGTTCTTGATGAACGTCGCCGCGACCGGATGGTTGACCGTCGGGTTCGCGCCAATGACGATAATCACCTCCGCGTCTTTCGCCGCCGCAAACGGGGCTGACACCGCTCCGGAGTTCAAACCTTCCATGAGAGCCGCGACCGATGACGCATGACACAGCCGCGTGCAGTGATCGACGTTGTTGGAGCCGAAGCCGGTGCGAACCAGCTTCTGGAACAGATACGCCTCTTCGTTCGATCCCTTCGCCGATCCGAATCCCGCCAGCGCCTTAACGCCCTTCTCGTCGCGAATTTTCGCAAGACCCTTGGCTGCAATATCAAGCGCCTCTTCCCACGACGCCTCGCGGAAATGCGTGAAAGGATTTGCAGGATCGACCTGATCGTTGGCGTCCTTCTTCGCGTTCGGCAGACGCACGAGCGGTTTTGTGATGCGATGCGGGTGATGGATATAGTCGAATCCAAAACGGCCCTTCACGCAGAGGCGGTTGTGGTTGGCAGGACCGTCGCGGCCCTCGGCATAGACGATCTTCTTGTCCTTCACTTTATAAGTGACCTGACATCCGACGCCGCAAAATGGACAAAGCGAATTCACTTCTTTGTCGGGATAGACAACGCGCGTCTGCTTCTCATCCAGATACGCTGACGGCATCAGCGCGCCGGTCGGACAGGCCTGCACGCACTCGCCGCAGGCGACGCATGTCGATTCGCCCATCGGATCGTCGAAATCGAAAACGATCTTGGCGTCGTGATTGCGATAAGCCATACCGATCACATCGTTGACCTGCACTTCGCGGCACGCGCGCACGCACAGACCGCATTGAATACAAGCATCAAGGTTGACGTTCATCGCGGTATGGCTTGTGTCGCTCGACCAGCGTTTGGCAGCCGGAAAGCGGCTTTCCGTGACGCCGGTCTTTTCGGCCCAATTCCAGAATCTGGAATCCGGATCGTGAGAGGTCTCGCGCGCGGGCTGGTCGGCAACCAGAAGCTCCATCACCATCTTCTGCGCAGAGACCGCGCGAGCACTCGCCGATTTCACCTTCATGCCGACGTTCGGCATGCGTTTGCAGGACGCAGCGAGCACGCGCTCGCCCTCGATCTCGACCATGCAGGCGCGGCAATTTCCATCGGCGCGGTAGTCCGGTTCCGGCGAATAGCACAAATGCGGAATTTCGGTGCCTTGACGTTTGGCAACCTGCCAGATGGATTCACCCGGCTGCGCTTCAACCATTTTGCCGTCGAGTTCGAATTGAATCTTGCTCATTCCGCAGCTTCCTTCGGCGAAAACTCTTCAGGGAAATATTTAATGACGGTGGTCAGCGGATTCGACGCCGCCTGACCGAGGCCGCAGATCGACGCATCGCGCATTGCCTGACTCAATTCCTCGAGCAGACCGCGGTTCCAGTTCTTGCTTTCCATCAACACTGCCGCCTTCTGGGTTCCGGCACGGCAGGGTGTGCATTGCCCGCAGCTCTCGTCTTCAAAGAACCGCATCAGGTTGAGCGCCGCGTCCTTCACATCGTCCTTGTCGGACATGATGACGACAGCAGCCGATCCGATGAAACAGCCGTATTTTTCCAGCGTGCCGAAATCGAGCGGAATGTTGTCCATCGATGCAGGCAGAATGCCGCCCGACGCGCCTCCCGGCAGATAGGCGTGGAACTTGTGGCCGTCCGCCATTCCGCCGCAGAATTCATCGATCAACTCGCGAACCGTGATACCGGCCGGAGCGAGCTTCATTCCCGGCTTCTTCACCCGCCCGGACACCGAGAAGCTGCGAAGGCCGTGCCGATCATTGCGGCCTTGCGACTTCCACCAGTCCGCGCCCTTCTCGACAATGTCGCGCACCCACCACAGCGTCTCGACGTTATTAATGAGCGTAGGGAGGCCGAACAAACCGACCTGAAATGGATATGGCGGCTTATGACGCGGCAATCCACGCTTGCCTTCGATGCTTTCAAGCAGTGCTGATTCTTCCCCGCAGATATAAGCACCCGCACCGCGACGCACATGCAGCGTCGGAGCGCCCTTTTCCTTCGGCAGTTTGGCGATCTCGCGCTTGATGATCTCGATCGACGCCGGATATTCGTCGCGCAAATAGATGTAAACATCTGTCGCTTCGATAACATACGCGCCGATCAGCATGCCTTCGATAAAACGGTGCGGATCGGTTTCGAGATAGTAGCGATCTTTGAACGTGCCGGGCTCACCTTCGTCGCCATTGATCGCCATCAGACGAGGACCGGGTTCGCCAAGCACGGCGCGCCATTTGCGCCCCGTCGGAAATCCCGCGCCGCCAAGGCCGCGCAGTGAAGCGTCGTCGAGCGCCTTGAGCAAATCCTCCTTCGGCATTTTGCCGGAGCGCAACTTGTTCAGCAGCGCATAGCCGCCGTTCTTAACGTAAGCATCGTACTCGACATATTTCGGAAGATGCGCATGCGTATCGCCGCGCTTCGTAGTCTTGAGCACGCTCTCGACGCTGGCATGATCGACAAAGTTGTGTCCGACTTCGGCGGCGGGGGCCGTATCGCAGCGGCCAACGCATGGCGCGCGAACGACACGCACACCGGGGCCAGCCTTGTTCTGAAGTTCATGCAACATCTGCTCGGCACCCAAGAGTGCACAGGTGAGCGAGTCGCAAACGCGGATCGTCAGAGGCGCAATGTCGGGCGAACCTTCCTTCACCACGTCGAAATGCGCGTAGAAAGTCGCGACCTCGAACACTTCCGAGAACGCGAGCTTCATTTCGTCGGCAAGTGCCGCAAGGCGAGCGGCCGAAATCTGGTGGTACTTGTCCTGAATGAGATGCAGGTGCTCGATCAGAAGATCGCGACGGCGCGATCGGTCTCCGAGCAAGGCAGCGATTTCCTCCGCAGCCTGCGGATCGATCTGACGGCCTTTCGGTGTCGATTTGGCCCGCTTTCGTCCTTCGCCGGGATGCTCAAACTGAAGGACTTCGTGGGTCGCGTGACTCGCCATAACGATCTCATTTCCTTATTGGATCACCTTAGAATCATTCCTTGGTATTCCAAATGCAAGAACGAAATAGCTTTGTGATTGGGCGGGTTTGACGCATGCCCTGGCCACGCGTCTGGATGTGCCGTTCAAATCTGTCGATAGGTTTCCTGAATGACTCTTTCCGTCCGGCGTAATCGCAAGCCGATTGATGCTCCTAGATCAGGAAGTCCCGATTTTATAAGCGCAAAGCCATGCTTTTAACGCGTCCAGATCGGCTCAGCCGATCAGGAAATCGCCGTTGCATAAATCGTCAATGACCCGATCGCGATGGTGACAACACCGACTGCGATCTGAAGCGCGGCATTGGCCCATGTCAGGGCGTGCGCAGATACGACAAGCGGCACTGCAATCGCCGCCGAGAGCATTCCCATCCCAAGCATCGAGCCGACGCCAAACAGCAGAATATAGATCAATCCATAGACGGGGCTTGAAACCTGCGAAACAGCCAGCACCAGAAGCGCGGCCGAGCCGGCCATGCCGTGCATGAGTCCGACCGCAAGCGAACGCCACCGAAAGCCATGCTCGTGAGCGTGCACGCTCAAGGTGTGAGGCGTTGTGTCGCCGGAGTGGCTATGGGCGTGAATATGGCTTCGGCCGCCGCTATGACTATGACTGTGAAAATGAATGCGGTCGCGCCACAGTCGCCATAGGACGTTGAGACCGAGTCCGACGAGCATGATGCCGACTGCGGCTTCAAGCGGGCGCGTGACGTGCTCGGGAATGGCATGCCCGAGCAGAATTGCCGCGCCGGCGAATGCGAATAGCGTCAGCGTGTGGCCCATGCCCCATGTCAAACCATGCTTGACAATATCGCCAATACCGTTTCGTCGCGCTGCGATGCTGGAAACGGCGGCGATGTGATCGGCCTCCAACGCATGCTGCATTCCGAGCAGCAAACCAAGCCCTAGCACGCCAAACATGGCATCCCCGAATTCACCGGCAGCTATTCTTTATCATGTCGTTGAATGAGAAACAGGTTCAATTGAAACGGGATTCACGGTGCTCCGGCTCGAACGCGAACGATACGCGTTGCTGCAACTTAGACACTAACATCGACAAAAGTGATCGCTTCAACATTGAATTTGCGAATATCGCGACGGTGAAGATGGCCTCTACACGCGGACCAGGCCGCTGCGTCTCCGGAATCCGCATGCCGGGATTCGGAATATTGCTCGGGGCAACTCTGTTTTCCGATTTCGCGTTTGCGGCGGTCGCCAGCGGAGCACTTGAAAAATGCAGAGCGACAATCGGCAGACACATCGTTCGGACATGCATCCAGGAACGGCTTGCCTCGCAAGGCGGAATGCCGATGCAATATTTGGCGCCGTGCCGTCAAATCGCTTCGCCCGCGGTACGCGGCTGTTTTCAGACGGCGATGAAAGATGTCATCGCCGCTTGCCGGGCGCGCGTCGGCAAGCCGATCGTTCAGGAATGTGTCGGTGAGCGCGTCCGCAGGGAGGGCCGATTTCTGTTTGAGTATATAGAGACTTGCAGAAAATCGGCCTTTACGGCCGTGCGGGCGTGCATCTGGCGTACCTCCCCCGGCGGTCCACCTCCCCTTCAGCAATGAGGTCGCCTGCCCGGCGCCCGCATCACTGTTGAAAAGTTCCAGGTGTGTTTGTTTTGACACATACTGGGATACCGCTCCTTGCTACAAATCCTCGGGGATTTTTACGGAGGCTGGGAATGAAAAAGCTCGCAACCATTGTCGCTCCGTTGGCGGTCATTTGTGCCGGGACGGCAACCGCTGCCGATCTTGCGCCACGCGTCTACACCAAGGCACCGGTCATCGATCCGGTCTTCAACTGGACGGGTTTCTATCTTGGCGCGCATGCCGGTTATCTCGCCGGCCGGGCAAGAGCCAATGCCGCCAATACTGCGGCGATCACGGCGACTTACGGGCGCATGCCAAAGCCTGAAGGCGGATTTGCCGGCATCCAGGGCGGCTACAACTACCAATTCGCCAACAGGATCGTTCTCGGCATCGAGGCGAGCGTCGAAGGGTTCGGTATCGATGGCATGAAAGATTCGCTCGGCATTCCGCCGGGCTCGGCGCTTTCAGTTTCGACGGACTGGGCTTACAGCGTTGTCGGTCGCCTCGGCTATGCGATCGATCGCTGGCTCCCCTATGCGTTTGCAGGCGTCATCGGGGTTCATGACAAGGAAAGCGGGTTCAATCCTTTCATCGGAGCCTTTGCGTTACAGAATACCCACACCGGCTGGACCGCTGGTGCAGGCGTTGAATACGCTTTCACCAGGAACTGGAGCGCGCGGCTCCAGTACCGATACGCCGATATCGACAAGCAGCAATATAATCTGGTCCGCGTCGGCGGCACCGGTTCGAGCGGAGACATCGGCTTCAACTATCGCTTCTAGTCCGGCAGGTTATCTGACAATTGCTTTTCACCGTCCCTGCCTTAACGGCCGCGACGGTGAAGTTGTTTTGGGATCAACCGGCGACGTCAAACTGCAACGATCTAACCTTCCTTGAAACCGTATTCGGGAACATTGCCGGTCGCGCCGTAGTATTTGTACGGCAGAAATTTTCCCGACATCGTGATCTTGACGCGATCGCCTTTCGGATTCGGCAGCCGTTCCATCACCATGTCGAAATCGATCGCCGACATGATCCCGTCGCCGTATTCCTCTTCAATCAGAGCCTTCCATGCAGGGCCGTTGACCATAACCAGTTCGTAAAAACGATAGATCAGGGGATCCGTTGGCGGCATAGGAACGCCGGCCCCACGCATCGGCGTTTCATTGAGCATTGCGGTTTCGGATTTTGTAAGCCCGAATAGCTCAGCAGCGTTCGCAGCCTGCGGCTTTGTGAGCTTCATCTGACCCAGAATCGCGCCGACAATCAGCACATCCGAATATCCGCCGATCTTTTCGCAGATATATTTCCAGGTCCAGCCGTTCTCGCGTTTGATGTCGAGCAGCTTTTCGGTGAGGTCGGAACGCTTCATGGCTTTCTCCTGAGCGAATGACCCGGCCCCTCGACAGTAAGGATTTCAGCAAGACATGACCAACCGAAATCTGCACAGATGTGCATTTTTTGAATAGCACTTCGACCAATGCAACTTGCCTGCACCCTGCAAGCCGATAATATCCCGCTCGGCGTTTTGCCATGGGACGAATTTTGAACCGGGGTTTTAGCGGTGTCGATTGCAGATCGTGTCACCGCCGAACCGCAGGGCGTTCCGGCCAGCCCTTTGGCGCAGAACTCCGTGGCCGCAACCGGCACGACAGCCGCCACCGCATCAGGCGCCACCGAACGTGAATTGCGTCTCGATATGTTTCGCGGCCTGGCGCTTTGGCTGATTTTCACGGATCATGTTTCGCCCGATGTGCTGACCTGGTTCACAATCCGCAGTTACGGCTTTTGCGACGCGGCTGAGATTTTCATCTTCATTTCCGGCTATACGGCGGCGATCGTTTACGGCCGCGCCATGTTCAAATTCGGTTTCATCGTTGCTGCCGCTCGCATATTGAAGCGCGTCTGGCAGATTTACGCCGCCCATATTCTGCTTTTTACAATTTACGTCGGAGGAATCACCTTCCTCGCCGAGCAGGCACACAATCCGTTTTATATCGAAGAAATGGGACTGACTTACTTCATCAAACAGCCCGCTGCTACCATCGCCGAAGCATTGGTTCTTCGATTCTGTCCGCTGAATATGGATGTACTGCCGCTCTATATTGTTCTGATGCTCTCGCTTCCAATGGTGTTGTGGCTGATGAAGCGGCAGGCTGATCTCGCATTGGCGCTGTCGGTCGTGCTCTATTTCCTCACTTGGAAATTCAATCTCTATCTCGCGGCGTACCCGAAAGGATTTTGGGCGTTCAACCCCTTCGCCTGGCAAATGCTTTTCGTGCTCGGCGTGTGGTGTGCGCTCGGAGGGGCCAAGCGGATTTCACGGTTTTTGTCGTCACAGGCTGCGCTTTGGATTGCATCAACATATCTCCTTGCAGCATTCGCACTGACGATGACGTGGTATTTTCCAAGTCTGGAAAATTCGCTGCCGCAATGGCTCGAACACTGGATTTACCCGATCGACAAAACCGATCTCGATATTCTCCGCTTCGCTCATTTTTTGGCGCTTGCGATCATCGCCATCCGATTTGTTCCGAAAAACTGGCCCGGATTGAAATCGCATATCTTGCGTCCGATGATCCTGTGCGGGCAGTTCTCCCTGCAAATTTACTGCCTCGGGGTGTTTCTCTCGTTCCTCGGATATTTCGTGCTCACCGAAACGTCTGCCGGAATGGCTTTACATATTCTCGTGGGGATCGCCGGAATTCTAATCATGTGCGCCGCAGCGATGCTGTTTTCCTGGTATAAGCGCAACGCCGACAAGAATGCGAAGCTCACGCCCGTCTCCGCTTCGGGACATTCGGGACCTAATTTCTAAAGTTGATTACGGACCCGATAAGAGCGACGGCGTTCACTTCGCTGTTGCGATTGTAGAAGTCAGAGCCCGGCGATCCTTTATGTACGCGATAGGAACACCGAGACGCGTAACGGTGCCGACGATTTTTCCGTCGAGATCCTTGTCGCAATTCATGTGAGTGGGCGCGATAAAGAATTCCGACTGACTCCATTGCGGTTTGAAATCAAAACGCAATTGAGGAAGCGTGACGATCTTGTCGAATTCCAGCCGTTCGCCGCACACAGCGACCGAATAAACCTGCTTCTGCCAATTTGCATCATTCGTCGCAGTATGACGCAGGTAAGCCTCAAGCTGACCGAGTGCCTCAGGCATGCTGCTGAACCAATAGTCGAGGTCGTAACGCCGCGATGCCCCTTCCAGACCGCCCACGGTTTGATTGTAAAAAAGATATTCGTAAGGATGCAGTCGCGCGAGCGTCACCGCATCCCACAACACGAATGCGCTGACGGCGGCAAACCCGCTTGCTCCGATCGCGCGGCCGCGCTTTGCCAACGCCGACAGCACAGCGTCTATTCCAATCGCTCCGACAATAGCCAATGGAGGAATGACAAACAGAAAATGACGTAATCCGGTAAAGGCGGGTCCGCGAAAAACGACCTGACAGGCAAGTGGAAAAATCACAGCCAGCGCAATGAGGCCAACGTCCCTGCGATGTCCCTGCGATCTTCCGCGAGACAGAGATGGAACCATCAAGAAAAGCATTGCGGCGGCAAAACCGAACAGCATGAGCAGCGGCACGCGGATCAGAATATAGATCGGCACATAGGCCGGAGGGACATTCCCCATCTCGTAGATCTGACCATCGAGAAAGGTCCGGATCGCGTAGTGAAATTCGGAGAATTCAAATAAGCCGCGAATGGGGTTGAGCGGCGCAAGTGCGGCCCAGGGCCATGCCGCGATCATGACGACATAGGCAATGATAAAAGCCGGGGACATCCGAAGCGCCGATTGTACCGCAAATTGGCAGCGCGACATTCCGCGCGAACGAAGATAGAGCGGGATGACGAAAGACGCATAGATGACAAGAAGCAGAGCGATCACTCGTATTCCGAGCGCCGCACCCATGAGCAAACCGAACACGGCGACATCGTTCAAGCGAGGCGATGGCAACTGGCGCGCGATCCGGAGCAGAAAAAGCATCGCGCCCATCATCGCGGCGGCGAAGGGAATGTCCTTCGTGTGATTGAACATGGCGCCGTACCAAGCGCCGCAAATACTCAAAAGCACTGCGGCGATCAGTGCGGCACGCGGACCCGCGATCATTCTGGCTGCCGCAGCTGCGGCTGCAATGCCGGCGATACCGGTCATAGCGCATAAAAGATGCCGCAGATCGTAGGGATCGATCGGGATCAGATAGCTGAGCGAGACGGCGACGATGTCGAAAAGTCCGCCATAGAGATAGAGATTGTCGAAGTTGAAGACGGCCTGATCCTTAAATCCGCTCTTGTAATAGGCGATAATCAGTTCGCCGTAATGATGCTGAACGCCTTCATCGTTTGAAATCGCATAGTCTTTGAACGTGAAAAGAGCGAGGACGACGAGCGCGGCAACGACAAGCACGGTCGCAAAATCGTATGGATCCGACCGCGTTTTTAACCGCACCCGATCGTCCGACGGCAATGCCTTTCCCAGACTGCGGGGAACGTGCCCACCGGTTAACTCATGATCCATGGCGACTGAGATCTCTACTCATATCGAGATGAGCGGGCCAATTCGGGTGGCTGCATCTAATCGATGTCCAGCGGATTCAGCTCACCTTGATCGCTATTGTATCAATTCGGCGGCTTTCGGCTAGTCTCGCGCCTGCCAATAGACGCGCGATCATGAACCGAGACCTGCGGTTGACATGATTGTGACCGCATTTCAGGGGCCATTTCGCGCGCCGCTTGCGTAAACCTAATAGGCCGGCGCCTTCATCCGATTTCAGCAGTCCGGCCACATCGTCAGGTGCAACGGCGAACCTTGACGCCATTCACCCACACCGTCTTGCAGACAACCACTGGCGGCGGCTTCTTGACGACCACAACGGCATTGGGCCCAGCGCAGCCCGCCCGCTTGACGCCATCGGCACAGACGACGGCATGAGCCTGTGTCGCCTGAAAGACAATCGCCCCCGAAACAACAATCACGCCGGCAAAAAGAATGATTCGCATCGATACTTCTCCTAAATTCAAACGACGAAGCACGAAATTACAAATTACAGAAGCATGAGAAGCTCTGCCTACTTCTTCTCGGCGGCGAGCAATACCTTCTTGCATGCGGGGCTTAGTTGATCGCCGGCCTTGTTCAGACAGGCAATAATTCTGCCGCCGCCCGGCATCGTACCGCTGCAAAACTTTTCGTAGTCATTCTTACATGCGCTTCGCTGCTCGGCGGTCAGTTCCTGAGCAAATGCAAGCGTCGGGACAGAAAGAAGAACAATAGCAACAACCGGCCGCAGCATTTTCAAATTCCTTTCCGATTTTCTCAGGATTGAAGTTTGCAATACACTTTCTTTGGCGGCGAAAACTCTATTGCGCGGCAAACTGCGCCAGAACTTGCTTGCATGCCGGCGACAGCGCAGGTGCATTCGTAGCAAGACATTGAACGATGCGTCCGCCGCCCGGTTGCACGGCACCGCATATCGCCCGAACATCCCCGCCGCACGCCGATCGCAGCACGAACAATTCTTCGCGCGGACGCAACGGACGCAGCACGATGACGGGCGGTGGAGCCGGATCCGTGGTTGTCGGCGCAGGAGTGGCTGATGCGCTTGCTGGAGCCGTGGTCGCAGGCACGGAAGTAGCACGCTTTGTCGGCGGCGCTGTCGTTGCGGCCTTTGGCGCGGCCGTCGTTGAGGTTGCGGGCGCAGCGGCCGGCACCGACGGTGACGGGGCGACTTCTGCCTTAGGCGGAGCAACTGCGGGCTCGATCGCACTGACCGCGCTTTGACACGCGCCGGATAGCTTCGATATATTTTGCTGAAGACATTGCAGGGACGCCATGCCACCCGGCGGGACGCTGGAGCAGTTGGCCTCATAGTCTGTCCGGCATGCAGAACGAATTGCGCTACGCTGCGCGTCCGTGGGCTGTTGTGCGAGCGTTGGTACTACACTCACAAAGAAAGATACTGCGGCGAATAGACAAACAACGGTCGCGCGCCTGAACCTGTCAATCATTTGAGAAAAACCTTATCGTTCTCGTCGCGGCTTTTTCTAGCGACAGAAGTAATACAAAACGTAGCATTCGACAAATTTTGACCGCCACATCATTTTCGGTTTTCGGTTCCACCGCAAGTGGAATGTGCTATTCAGATTAAGCTAGCGCCAATTTTGCAGAACGCGCCGCAGCAATTTTTAAATGAGGCATTTGATGAGGCCTAAGCATCATATTGCGCTTCTCAAAGCAGCTGGCACCAAGCGGCGCAATTTCGCCGACATATTTCGTTTTCTTTTTGTGCCGTTCGCCACAATCGCGCTGACTGCCTGCGGCCAAAACGATTTTGTCCCGCCTCCGCCGCCAAAGGTCGATGCCGGCGTGCCCGTGCAACGGGCGGTTACGCGCTACCTCACAGCCACCGGCAACACCGCCCCATTCAAGAATGTCGATCTTGTTGCACGCGTTCAGGGCGTGTTGCAGTCGATCTCCTATCAGGACGGCGCGTTCGTAAAGGAAGGAACGACGCTGTTCACCATCGAGCCGGAGACCTACAAGCTCAAACTCGATCAGGCGCAGGCAGCGGAGAGCGGTTTGCAGGCTTCCGCCAAGCAGACCGAGGCGGATTTCAAGCGGCAATCGGATTTGGTCTCGCGGCAGGTCGTTTCTCAAGCAACGCTCGATGCGTCCAGCGCGGCGCGCGAAAACGCGCAATCCAATCTTGCGCAGGCTCAGATCAACACCAAGATCGCCGCCGTCAACTACGGCTACACAAATGTGACGGCGCCGTTCGACGGCGTCGTCAGCGCACATCTTGTTTCGGTTGGCGAACTCGTCGGTGTCGCCTCGCCCACGCAACTCGCGTCCATCGTTCAACTCGATCCGATCTACGTGAACTTCAACGTCAACGAGCAAGACGTTCTGCGCATCAGAGCGGCAGCAGCGCAAAAGGGGCTGACATCGAAAGATCTCAAGGATGTTCCCGTCGAGGTCGGCTTGCAAACAGAGACGGGCTATCCCCACAAGGGTAAAATGGATTATGCGTCACCGACCATCAACCAATCGACCGGTACACTGAGCGTTCGCGGACTTCTGCCAAATCCGGAGCGCGTATTACTGCCGGGATATTTCGTCCGGGTTCGCGTTCCTCTCGATCAGCAAAAGGAAGCCCTGCTGATCCCCGACACTGCGCTCGGAAGCGATCAGGGTGGACGCTATGTCCTTGTCGTCAACGCCGACAACGTCGTCGAGCAGCGTAAGGTCCAGATCGGACCGCTCGACGGTGAACTGCGTGTAATTGAAAATGGCCTCAAACCGGAAGATCGCGTGGTTATCGCCGGATTATTGCGAGCCATTCCGGGCCAAAAAGTCGATCCGCAATTAAGGAAATTGGATCAACCGTCTTCATCGGCAAATTAGAGCTGGCCATGATTTCAAAATTCTTCATCGAACGGCCCGTTCTTTCCAACGTCATTGCCCTTCTGATGATTCTGATCGGCGCGGTGGCGCTGTTCAGTCTACCGGTCGCGCAGTATCCGGATGTCGTGCCACCGACCGTTCAAGTTACGACACGTTATCCCGGCGCGAGTGCGAAGACCGTCATCGACACCGTCGCATTACCCATTGAACAACAGGTGAACGGCGTCGAGGGAATGCTCTATATGCAGTCCTATAGCGGCGCCGACGGTACCTATTCCCTGACGGTGACTTTCAAGATCGGTACCGACCTCGATTTTGCGCAGGTCCTCGTTCAAAACCGTGTTTCCACTGCATTGGCGCAGTTGCCGCAGTCGGTTCAAAACCAGGGCGTCACGGTTCAGAAAAAATCGACATCAATTCTGATGTTCGTGACGCTGACATCGCCGAACGCCACCTATGACAGTCTCTATCTGAGCAATTACGCCACGATCAATCTTCGCGATGAATTGTCGCGATTGCCGGGCGTCGGCAACGTCACTGTCTTTGGCGCCGGTCAGTACTCGATGCGAATCTGGCTCGATCCGAACAAGCTGCAAGTCATCGGCCTGATGCCTCAGGATGTCATTCAGGCAATCCAACAGCAGAGCCAGCAAGTCACGGCAGGTCAGGTCGGCACGCCACCGACCCCATCGATGCAATCTTTCCAATACACGCTGAACGTGAATGGGCGGCTGGACGACGCCTCGCAATTCGAAGACGTCATCGTCAAGACCGGCAACAACGGCGACGTGACACGCGTGCGCGATGTCGGGCGCGTCGAGCTCGGCGCGCAGACCTACAGTCAGATTTTCTCGCTCAATAAGCAGCCAGCGACAGGTATCGGCGTCTTTCAATCGCCGGGCGCCAACGCGCTCGACGTCGAGCAAGCCGTGAAGAAGAAGATGGAGTCGCTGGCGCGCGCCTTTCCGCAAGACATCAAGTTCGACGTTCCGTTCGACACGACGAAATTCGTGTCGGCATCAATCAGCGAAGTTTACAAGACGCTGATCGAAGCAGGTCTCCTCGTTCTTATCGTGATCCTGATTTTTTTGCAGGATTGGCGCGCAATGCTGGTTCCGGCAACGACGGTGCCTGTCACGATCATCGGCGCATTCGCCGCGATGGCTGCGCTCGGCTTTACAGTCAATCTCTCGACCTTGTTCGCGATCGTGCTCGCCATCGGCATTGTGGTGGATGACGCCATCGTCGTGGTCGAAGGGGCCGCACACAACATCGAGCAAGGAATGTCCGGCCACGATGCGGCGATCAAGGCGATGGATCAGCTCTTCGCTCCAATCATCGGCATCACGCTCGTTCTGGTTTCGGTATTCCTTCCGGCGGCATTTCTGCCGGGACTGACGGGCCGGATGTACGCGCAGTTCGCGCTTGTCATAGCCGCCACCGCACTGCTCAGCGCCGTCAATGCGGCAACGCTGAAGCCGACGCAGTGCGCGCTGTGGCTGCGACCGCCGGTCCCGCTGGACCAGCGCAACTGGTTCTACCGCGGATTCAATTCCGTCTACTCACGGATGGAGCGGCGGTATGGGTCAATCATCGATACGATGGTCACTCATAACAAAATTTCGCTGATCGCCGCGCTTATCCTTATCGGCATCGGCGGCTACGGCCTGTCGCGCGTGCCGACCGGCTTCATTCCGATCGAGGATCAGGGCTATCTGATCGCTGCCGTCCAATTGCCAGATGGCGCATCGCTCGCCCGCACGCAACAAGCTCTCGACAAGGTCACCGAACTAGCGCGCAGCACTCCCGGGGTCGAACAGGTGATCGGCATCGCCGGAATATCGGCTCTCGACAGCAATGCGAGCCTCGCCAACGCCGGCGTCGGCTACATCATTTTGAAAGAATGGAGCGCCAGAGGTGCGGGAGAGGATTTACGCTCGCTCGTTTTCGGCCTCAACAAAAAGCTGGAAGCGGTCACGGAGGCGCGAATTCTCGTGATCCCGCCACCACCGATTCAAGGCATCGGCAACGCCGCCGGATTTGCGATGCAGGTGGAACTGCGCGACGGCAATTCCGACTTCGGCAAATTGCAGGCAATTGCGCAGACGATCGTTGCAGACGCCCAAAGCCAGAGTGCATTGCAACGCGTCAACGCACCATTCCGGGCGATGGTACCGCAGTTCGATGTCGACGTAGACCGGGTCAAGACGCAGACGCTGCATGTGACGACCGATCAGGTGTTCTCTGCCCTCACCTCATATCTCGGATCATCCTACGTCAACCAGTTCAACAAATTCGGACGCACGTTCCAAATTTATGCGCAAGCGGACGCGCGATATCGCCTGACGCCGAAGGACATCGAGAATCTCACGGTACGCAACCAGCAAGGCGAGATGATCCCGCTCGGTACGCTCGCAAGAATTACACCGACGGTCGGGCCATCGCTCATCAGCCTCTATAATCTCTATCCGTCCGCAACCATTATCGGTTTGCCCGCGCAAGGTTTCAGCTCAGGACAGGCAATGACGATCATGGAGCAGATCGCCAACAAAACTTTGCCGGCGGGCACAGGCTACGACTGGACGGCGATGTCCTATCAGGAGAAGACCGTCGGCAATCAAATCTACTATGTGTTCGGTCTTGCCATGCTGCTCGTGTATCTCGTATTGGCCGGACAATACGAAAGCTGGTTTGCGCCTATTTCCGTCATTCTTGCGGTGCCGCTGTCGCTCCTTGGACCCATGCTCGTCCTTAGCGGACTGCGGATCGAAAATAATCTCTACACGCAGATCGGACTGATTTTGCTGATCGCACTTTCGGCAAAAAACGCGATTCTTATCGTTGAAGTGGCGATTGAACTTCATGTGCGCGACGGCAAACCGCTGATCGAGTCTGCGGTCGGGGCAGCCCGGGCGCGTTTCCGGCCGATCCTCATGACGTCATTTGCGTTCATTCTCGGCGTTGTGCCGCTTGTGCTTGCGAGCGGAGCCGGCGCAAGCGCGCGAAAATCCATCGGCATCACGGTCTTTAGCGGTATGATAGCTTCGACTTGCCTGGCTGTTCTCTTCGTACCCACGTTCTTTGTCGCGGTTCGTCGCTTTGAAGAATGGTTTCAGGATCGTGGGACAAAGAAACCGCGCTCACTCAAGCGGGCTACATCCTAAACGCAAGTGCCTGACTGAGACCAAATGCAGTCGCCTATTGTAGTGGATAGATAGCGAACCCCCTACCTACTGGTTCTCCGCGCGGAGGCTAAAGTGCGAACAATCCTCACAGCAGCAACGGCATTCGTGCTGTTCAGCATTCCGACCTTCGCGCTACCGCCCGACAACGCCGATCCGGCGATGGCCCCCTGGTTCAAAAGTCTGAGGCAGCCAGAGACAGGAGCAGAATGCTGCTCGATTTCCGATTGCCGACCCGCCGAAGTCAGACACGACAATCAGGGCTACGAAGTCAGAATCGACCAGTCGTGGAATATCTCCGCAGTCTTCTGGCTTCGCGTCCCTGCGGAGCGAATTCTCGAAAACCGTGACAACCCCACAGGAAAGGCCGTGCTGTGCTTCACGCCCGAAGCGGGAATTCTCTGCTTTGTGCCGCCGCCGGAAAGTTAGCCATATTGGAAGTTAGAGGCGGAATTTATGAGATTCTGCCGATGTCGGCTGGCGGACTCGCCGTTGTCGTCGAAATTTGAGATGGACTCGAACCGCCCGATTGCGAGCGAGATTTTTCTGTTCGCTTCCTCGATGCCCGGCGTTTCTTTTTCGACGCCGTCTTGCTTTTCTTTGCCGAAGACTTCGACGGTTTTTTCTTCTTCTTTGCCTTTGACGATTTCAACTTTTTGATTTTTTCGTTGAGCTTGCGAACACGCTTGAGCAAAGCATCGATTTTCTTTTGAATCTTGGACATCGCGGTACTCACCTCTTCCTAATGGGCTCAAGCTACCAGCCGACATATATCAAAGCCATATCGCACGACGCCACGCTATATGACAGTTTTATGACAGTCGACGGGAACGGGCCACAGACTTTTTACAGCAAAGTGGGGCTTCAAAAGTTGAGGGCCGCGCAACCTGCGCGGCCCTCATTTTTGTACGTAATGTTTTAGTTCGACGCGCGCTTCGGCGGTGACGCCGGCCACGACTTGATGAGAGCGTCGTAGTCGATGGTTTCGCCTTTCGGCTTCTCGTTCGCCAGCTTGCGCTGGGGAGCGATAGTGCCGTCCTTCTCAGCCTTGGCAAACCAGAACTCAGCCGACTCTTTCTTGTTGAGCTTCGGTCCGCAGGCACCCTGCACGCCCGATTTCTCGATGCGCTCCATCACCGAATCTTGCGCAGCCGCAAGCGAATCCATCGCGGCCTGCGGCGACTTCGCACCGGACGACGCATCGCCGATGTTCTGCCACCACAATTGAGCCAGCTTCGGATAGTCCGGAACGTTGTTGCCGGTCGGCGTCCACTGCACGCGAGCTGGCGAACGGTAGAACTCGATCAAACCGCCGAGCTTGGGCGCCCGCTCGGTAAAGGACTTGTCCCAGATATCGGACTCACGGATGAATGTGAGGCCGACATGGCTCTTCTTCAGGCTAACCGTCTTGGACACGATGAACTGCAGATAGAGCCAGGCTGCCTTGCGGCGATCGGGCGGCGTGGACTTCAGGATCGTCAGCGAACCGGCGTCCTGATAACCGAGCTTCATGCCGTCCTTCCAGTACGCGCCGTGCGGCGATGGAGCCATGCGCCACTTCGGCGTGCCATCGGCATTCGTCACCGGCCCCGGCTTCACCATGTCGGCGGTGAAGGCCGTGTACCAGAAGATCTGCTGCGCGATTGCACCTTGAGCAGGCACCGGTCCCGACTCGGAGAACGTCATGCCTTGCGCCTGCGGCGGAGCATACTTCTTCATCCAGTCGAGATATTTGACGATCGAATAGACCGCCGCTGGACCGTTGGTATCGCCGCCGCGTTCGACGGATGAGCCGACGGGACGACAGCCTTCCATACGGATACCCCATTCATCGACAGGCAGGCCGTTCGGGATACCCTTGTCGCCGTTGCCTGCCATCGACAACCACGCGTCGGTGAAGCGCCATCCTAACGATGGATCCTTCTTGCCGTAGTCCATGTGACCATAGACCTTGACGCCGTTGATTTCCTTGATGTCGTTGGTGAAGAATTCGGCGATGTCTTCATAAGCTGACCAATTCACCGGAACGCCGAGTTCATAACCGTACTTCGCCTTGAACTTGGCTTTGTAGTCGGGGTTCGTAAACCAGTCGTACCGAAACCAGTAAAGGTTTGCGAATTGCTGGTCCGGCAACTGATAAAGCTTCCCGTCCGGCGCGGTCGTGAAGGATTTTCCAATAAAATCATCCACGTCGAGCATCGGATCCGAGACGTCTTTACCTTCGCCTTTCATGTAGTCAGACAACACAATAGTCTGACCGTATCGAAAATGCGTGCCGATCAGATCGGAATCGTTGATCCAACCGTCATACACGTTCTTTCCCGACTGCATTTGAGTCTGCAGTTTCTCGACCACGTCGCCTTCCTGGATGACGTCATGCTTGACCTTGATGCCGGTCAGCTCCGTGAACGCCTTAGCCAGCGTCTTGGACTCGTACTCATGAGTCGTCAGCGTTTCCGAGACGACGTTGATTTCCATTCCCTTGAAGGGTTCAGCGGCTTTTGCAAACCACTGAAGTTCTTTCAACTGATCGGCCTTGGACAAGGTCGATGGTTGAAACTCAGTGTCAATCCACTTCTGCGCCGTCGCATCGTCTGCGGATGCAGGTGACACGATCGACATAGTTGCCGCCAAAAGCGCGGCAACGCTCGTCATGGTCAGAAAACGAGTCCCGGCTAAAGGACTTGTCCTTCTCGCTAAGTGTCGCATGTTTGATTCCTCCGTTGCAGCGACAAAACAAACTTCAGGCCCGGTTTTTCCGGATCTGCTCTTATTCGCCATTCAGACGGCACGAAAAATCGCGGCGGCTGAAACAAGCGAAATTACGGTTGCGAGCCACAGGCTCGAAAATTCAATTCCTTCCTCGCCAATCGGGATCGTGAAAAGAGATTCTGTGCCGAAGAAAGCGATCCAGAGAAGATGGATGACGGCGGCGGCGATCAGTGAAATGAACAAACGATCGCCGCGCGTCGTCGGGATTCGCAGAATTCCAACACGCTCGGCTTCCGGATACGCAGCCGCAAGCCATGTCATGACGCCGAGCGTCGCGATCAAAAGACCGAAGAAAATCGCGGTCGGCAGCGTCCAGGCCATCCATGCGATGTTTTCCATGCGCCGCTCCTACACCCTGCCGAGCGCGAAGCCGCGCGCGATGTAGTTGCGAACGAACCAGATCACGAGGGCGCCGGGGATGATGGTGAGTACGCCGGCAGCCGCTAGCAGTCCCCAATCCATTCCCGCCGCTGAAACGGTACGGGTCATCACCGCAGAAATCGGTTTTGCGTTCACCGATGTCAGCGTCCGGGCGAGCAGCAGTTCGACCCAGGAGAACATGAAACAGAAAAACGCCGCGACACCGATCCCGCTCGCTATCAGCGGCATCAGTATTTTGACGAAGAATCGCGGGAACGAGTACCCATCCAGGAATGCCGTCTCATCGATCTCCTTGGGCACACCGGACACGAAACCTTCGAGAATCCAGACGGCGAGCGGCACGTTAAAGAGACAATGCGCCAGCGCAACCGCCCACGGCGTGTCGAACAGATTGATCGCCGAATAAAGATTGAAGAACGGCAAGGCAAAGACTGCGGGCGGCGCCATCCGATTCGACAGCAGCCAGAAGAACAAATGCTTATCGCCGAGGAAACGATAGCGCGAGAACGCGTAAGCCGCAGGAAGCGCGAACGAGATCGAGATGACGGTATTTATCAGCACATATTTCAGCGAGTTGATGTAGCCGGAATACCAGCTTTCATCGGTGAATATCCGCATGTAGTTTTCTATCGTCGGCCGATGCGGCCACAACGTCATCGTCGTAACGATCTCATTGTTGGTCTTGAAGCTCATGTTGACGAGCCAATAGATCGGCAGCAGAAGAAAGATCAGGAACAGCACGAGAATGATGCGGCGGCCTGGAATGGAATGCGTCATGCTGCGCCCTCCTTGCCTTGACGCTCCGCGCCCGCATTCGTCATCACGGTGTAGAAGACCCAGCAAACAATAATCGTGATGAGATTGTAGACGAGCGACAGCGCAGCCGCCTTGCCGAGATCGAATTGTCCGAGCGCAATCTTCACAAGCTCGATCGACACGAATGTCGTCGAATTTCCGGGCCCCCCGCCGGTCACGACGAACGGCTCGGTATAGATCATGAAACTGTCCATGAAGCGTAGCAGCACCGCGATCAGCAAGACTCGCTTCATCTTCGGCAGCTGAATTGCCTTGAAGATCGCCCAGCGGGACGCGCCGTCGATTTGCGCCGCCTGATAGTACGCGTCAGGTATCGATTTCAGGCCAGCGTAGCACAAGAGCGCCACCAGGCTTGTCCAGTGCCATACGTCCATGGTCACGACAGTCGCCCACGCGTCCAGATTGTTGGACACGTAGTTATAGTCGAGCCCAATCTTGTTGAGCGCATAGCCCATCAGGCCGATGTCAGGCCGGCCAAAGATTTGCCAGATCGTTCCGACCACATTCCATGGAATCAGAAGCGGGAGCGCCAGAATGACGAGGCACACAGCCACGCCCCATCCCTCGCGCGGCATCGAGAGTGCAACCACAATGCCGAGCGGCACTTCAATCGCGAGGATAATTGCGCAGAACAGCAGATTGCGTCCGAGCGATTCGAGAAAGCGCCCGCCGAGGTCAGTCGATGGATCGAGCAACTCCTTGAACCAGCCTACGCCGTTCCAGAAGAACTGATTGTTACCGAACGTATCCTGGACGGAATAGTTCACAACGGTCATCAAGGGCAGCACCGCCGAGAAGGCCACGATGAGAAACACCGGCAGCACCAGAAACCACGCTTTGTTGTTGAGCGTCTTTTCCATCAGGCGCGCCCCTCGACCAGAACGCTGTCTGCATAGACGTGAATGTGCGCGGGATCGAAAATGAGGCCGGCTTCGCTATCTGACACTGAAAACCCGGCAGGCACGCGTGCTGCAAACTTCACGTCACCAATACGAACGCGTGCAAAACGAACACGGCCGAGATCGTCGATTCTGTCGATTTTCGCCGACAACAACTCAGGCGACGGCGTTGCGACACTCACGAACTCGGGCCGAACACCGATTTCGATTTTAGCGCCGAGCGGAAGACTGTCATACGCCTTGTCGAGACCGATGGCATGCCCGCCGATCAGTGCTCTCTTTCCCTTGACTTCAGCTAGTACAATATTCATCCCCGGCGAGCCGATGAAGTATCCAACGAAGGTATGTGCGGGTTTGGAAAACAGCTCTTCTGGCGTCCCGCTTTGAACCACGCGTCCATCGTGCATCACGACGACGGTATCGGCGAACGTAAGCGCCTCAGTTTGATCGTGAGTGACGTAGATCATCGTCAGATCGAGCGCCTGATGCAGTGCTTTCAGCTTCGACCGCAATTCCCATTTCAGGTTGGGATCGATTACCGTCAGCGGCTCGTCGAACAGAACGGCGGCAACATCAGATCTCACCAATCCTCTGCCGAGCGATATTTTCTGCTTTGCGTCGGCACTCAGCCTCACCGCCCTGCGGTCAAGAAATGGCGAGAGATCAAGCAACTTCGCAATCTCCGCCACGCGCGTTTCGATGCTCGTGCGCGGCAGGCTTCGGTTCTTAAGCGGGAACGCAAGATTCTCCCGGACAGTCATGGTGTCGTAGATCACGGGAAACTGAAACACCTGCGCGATATTGCGTTCGCGCGTGGACAATGGCGTGATGTCCTTGCCATCGAAAAGAACCTGACCATGCGACGGCGTCACAATTCCCGAAATGATATTGAGCAAGGTTGTTTTGCCGCATCCGGAAGGACCGAGAAGCGCATAAGCGCCGCCTTGCCGCCACGTCATCGTCATCGGCTTGAGCGCATACGATTCCGTTGTAGCGGATGCGCCGCCATACGAGTGAGCAAGATCGACGAGGTCAATGCGGGCCATGAGATGGTGCCTCACATCGCCGTTGGCGCGGCAACGAGCCGGCCAGTTGAATCAAATACAAAGAGATCGCGTGGATCGAGGACAGCTTCCAGATGCTGTCCGGGAAGAAACTCATGGATACCCTGTAGAACAGCGACCCAATTGTAACCATTTCGCTTGAGATGTACGAAGCTCTCCGAGCCGGTAATCTCGGTAACGCTCACCGTCGTCGCAAACGAATGACGATCGCCGGTTCGGCTGGCCACCTGCATCTGGTGTGCTCGAAACCCGACTCTGTAGCGACCATCCTGCAATCCTTCATAGAGGCCAGCAGCCGGTGCCGTTTCTCCGCCCGAATAGACGATCGATCCGTTCTTCTTTTCAATCTCCACCGTATTGAGCGGCGGGTCGGAAAAAACCTCAGCTACCCGCTCCGTATTCGGACGATGGTACACACTCGGTGTCGCTCCAATCTGCAAGGCGCGGCCCTCGAACATGCAGGTCGTATTGCCGCCGAGCAGCAAGGCCTCGGATGGCTCCGTCGTCGCATAGACGAATATCGCGCCGGACGCTTCAAAGATACGCGGAAGATCGACGCGCAATTCCTCGCGGAGTTTGTAGTCGAGATTGGCAAGCGGTTCATCGAGCAGCACAAGATCGGCACCCTTGACCAATGCCCGCGCAATTGCGGTTCGCTGCTGCTGCCCTCCCGACAACTGCATAGGCGTGCGATTGAGATACGGTTCAAGCTTCAGCAACTTCGCCGCATCGGCGACACGCGCATCGATTTCGTCGCGCGACTTTCCCTGCACCCGAAGCGGCGACGCGATGTTCTCAAACACTGTCAGCGTGGGATAGTTGATGAACTGCTGATAAACCATGGCGACGGAACGCCTGCGAACATCGCGACCCGTAACGTCATTTCCATCGACGAGAATTCGTCCCGATGTCGGCTTGTCCAAACCCGCAAGCAACCGCATCACGGACGTCTTGCCGGAAAGGGTTGGCCCCAGAAGCACGTTCAATGTTCCGCGTTCAAGACTCAGGGACAGATCTTGAATCCAGGACACACCGTTCACTTCGCGCGAGACATGGTCGAGGGCGACGCTCATGCGCGGCCTCCCACGCTTAGCGGTTCGCTGTCCATGAAGATGCCATTCTTCGCCATCCACTCGGCTAGCCCGGCGATTTCGCTTTTTGTCAGGCGCAGGCCGAGTTTCGATCGTCGCCAGACGATGTCTTCGGCGTTCGATGCAAATTCATGAGCTATCAAGTATCGAACTTCGCGCTCGGAAAGCGTGTCGCCGAACAGTTGCCCGAGGTCGCCGACGCTGGAAGCGTTTCCAAGAACGCGATGTGCCCGCGTGCCGTAGGCATGCGCGAGGCGTGTGGCGAAGGACCGAGAAAGAAACGGAAACTTGCGATTCAGCTCATCGGCGAGCGCGGGTATTGCGGAGACGTCGAGATCACCGCCCGGCAATGCAGCTTGAGCGGTCCAGCCCTCGGCCGCTTTTTCTCCATTCAAATATGGCGAGAGTTTCTCAAGGGCTTCCTCGGCTAGCCGGCGATAAGTTGTGATCTTTCCGCCAAAAATCGAAAGCAGCGGCAATCCGCCCGGAGTATCGAATTCAAAGACATAGTCACGCGTGGCGGATTTCGCATCGCTGGCGCCGTCGTCGTAGAGCGGGCGCACCCCTGCATAGGCCCAAACGATATCATCCGGCTTTATTTTCTTTGCAAAATAGTCGTTCACCGACTCACAGAGGTAGGCGATCTCCTCGGCGGAAGCCTTTACCTTGGAAGGATCGCCGTCGTAGTCGCGATCGGTGGTGCCAATGAGCGTGAAATCGTCCTGATAAGGAATGACGAAGACGACGCGGCCATCCGCATTTTGAAATGTGTAAGCGCGATCATGGACATACAGACGCGGTACGACGATGTGAGAGCCTTGAACGAGGCGCACTTTCGCTTTGGCATTGATTCCAACGCGGCCGCTCAGCACTTCCTCGACCCACGGGCCGCCGGCGTTGACGAGTGCGCGCGCTTCAATCGACGTCTGCGCCCCGGAAACAGTGTCCTGGAGCGAAATACTCCAATGATTTCCGTCTGTTCTGGCGCTGATCGCTTTCGTGCGTGTTCTGATGGTTGCGCCACGATCGGCAGCGTCGCGTGCGTTCAAGACGACAAGCCGCGCGTCATCGACGAAACAGTCGGAATACTCGAACCCGCGAGAAAACCGTCCGGTTACAAGGGGTTGTCCGGTCTCGTCGCGGCGAAAATCGACCGAGCGCGCGGCCGGCAATAGGTGGCGGCCGCCGAGATGGTCATAGATGAACAGACCGAGCCGCAACAGCCAGGCGGGCCGCAAACCCGCATGATGTGGTAGGACGAAGCGCAGCGGGCGGATGATATGGGGTGCGATCTGCCAAAGCACCTCGCGTTCGATCAGGGCTTCGCGGACCAGACGGAAATCGTAATATTCCAGATAGCGCAGGCCGCCGTGGATCAGCTTGGTCGACCAAGACGATGTACCGCTGGCCAAGTCGTTCATTTCACAGAGGAAAACGGAATTACCACGACCCGCGGCGTCGCGGGCGATGCCGCAGCCGTTGATCCCGCCGCCAATAATAGCGAGGTCGTAGACCTGTCCCAATGCGCTTCCCCGGCGTTCGCTGTATTCGTTTTCAGCGATTTCGCTTTCGTTTTTGATTAGAGCACAACGAAAAGCGAAAGCAAGGGGCTTCAAATGAGGAAAAACCGCAAGTCAGCCGCAATGGCAGAACCGGGGCGAGATGGTGACGGACCTGGAATCGAAGGGAGAAAACGCGGCGAAACGGCGCAAAACTTCACACGCAGCGTGACGCTCGCGCGAAGCCAACATCACGTCACACGGCCCTGAAAACGGGTGCGCGCGAGGACAAAGCAGACCCGGTCGAAGACCGTCGGCACCGGTCATAGACCCGAAATGAATCCGGACGCGCTGTCCGTAGAATCGTCGCGCTGAAAATCGAATCCGGAGGGCGCTATCCGCCACCTCGCCTCACCGGCCCCGCCTCGCTTCGCAAGCAAATGACGCGCGAGAAAATTCACCCCGCATCAACCGGCTTGTCCGGCATCGCCTCGATCACATCGATGCCGCGACTGTCGCAGATCGTTCGCAGGCCCGCCGGCAATGCGATGTCGGTGACGAAGGTCTGGATCTGGCTGATATGGGCGATGCGAACCGGGGCGCTGCGCCGCATCTTCGTGCTGTCGGCGACCAGCATCACGCTTCGCGCGTTCGCGATGATCGCCTGTGCGGCCTGCACTTCGCGATAATCGAAATCGAGCAGCGCACCTTCGGCGTCGATCGCCGAGGCGCCGATGATGGCGTAGTCCACCTTGAACTGTGTGATGAGGTTGTTCGCGGTCGAACCGATCACGGCACCGTCCGCGCGGCGCACCGCGCCGCCCGCGACGATCACTTCGATGCGCGGATGCCGATAGAGCAGCATCGCGACGTTGAGGTTGTTGGTGATGACCAGCAGATCCTCATGCGAGGTCAGCGCGCTTGCGACTTCCTCGGTCGTCGTTCCGATATTGATAAACAGCGAGCTGCCGTTTGGAATCATCGCCGCCGCAGCCGCTCCGATCGCCCTCTTTTCCTCGGCTGCGACGAACCGGCGCGCTTCGTAAGCGACGTTCTCGATGCCGGAAGCGATGATCGCGCCGCCATGCACGCGCGTCAGCGAGCGACGGTCGCACAGATCGTTCAAATCCTTGCGGATGGTCTGCGCCGACACGTCGAAGCGGCGCACCAAATCTTCGACCGTCACGCGCCCCGACGCGCGTGCGATATTGAGAATTTCAGCCTGACGTCCGGTCAATTCAATCATGGGAGCAACGCAACACTCAAACAACCCGACCGGCCCAGAGCATAATCGCGATCCGGTATGGAGCAATCCCGAAAACGCCCGTTAACCTCGATGGATCGGGTGACGGTTACTACCCGACGGCAATAGCGCCGGCCCGGCTTGCGCGCGCCCCGCGACAGCGTTGATGCAGATCAATCGGCATCGCCCGCCGCACTTGCAAGCTGTGAAACAGAGCGAACCGCGCGGGCCTTGCGGGTGGAAAGGCTCACTTCTAAAACGCTAGCCATTGAGCCATTCAAGAGAGAGCGCATCATGCTCGTCGCATTGACCCTCGCCGGACTGCTGGTGATCGTCTCGTTTGTCGTGCACTACGAGGCGCTGCGGGTTCTGTCCCTGCTCATTCCCAAACTGAAGTTCGCGGTGAGATTGAAAGTGCTGTTCGTTGTGGTGGGCTGCTTTGCGGCGCATACGATTGAAGTCTGGATGTATGCGGTCGCTTACCTGCTGATCGATCTTGCCGGATTGGGTTCGCTGAAGGGCCAGCTTCACGACAGTTTCGCCGACTTTCTGTATTTTTCCGCGACGTCGTATTCGACCCTCGGTCTCGGCGATGTCTATCCCCTGGGCGCGCTGCGGCTGATTTCAGGCGTCGAAGGCATCAACGGACTGTTTCTGATCGCCTGGTCCACCTCGTTCACCTATTTCGTGATGGACCGGCTGTGGCCGCTTCACGGCGACCACATGCGGCACAAGATTTGAACGAGGAGCGTCCGGCATCTGCCGTCAAGAAAGCCCAAGCCGCTCCGCAGCGACGCGAGCGATTTCGCGCGGCGACTCGTCAGGGATGGCAAATACCGAGCTGACGTTGATTTCGCATAGGATGTATGTGTCCTGACCTGCCGAAGTTCGCGGGCCGTAAAGAAAATCCGCGTCCCAGATCACGGGCATTGACGATTTGTCGATACCGAGCTTTGCCATCATCTGCGGTACCCATTCATTCTCGACTTGTTGGCGCAGGCTAGCGAATTCCTTCTTGTCGGGACCGAACATGAGCTTGTCCGCATGAGGCCGTTGGTGGTTTTTCGGCAGCAGACCTTTCGGGTACTGATGAGCGAAGCCGGCGACCCTGTCGCCCGCCACATAGCAACGAACCATTCCGTCGATCACCCGATCCTGAAACGGCTGGTCGACAATGAACCCGTCTTGCCCGAAATATGCTTCGCATTGCGTCAGAAAATGATCGAGAGAGGTTTCGCTGTAGACGCCGTCGGACGCCTCCACGACGCGGACGTTTCGTGCTGCCGGAGCGACAAGTTCGACTTTCCAGACTCCATAGCCGTCATTTCCACGCGCCTGCTTGAGAACGCGCGGGCCTTTCGTTGACAATACGCCGGGAAACTCGTCACGCAGTTGCGTGTACGATCTGTAGAGATTTGTATCCGTGCCCCATCCAAAATGCTTGGTGCGGAACAAAATTTCTTTCGTACCCATCAAGTTGATAATGCCGGGATGAGCACTGACCCACGGGCCTTTCGCTGCGACCTCTTCGAGCATCGCATTCAATAGATGCCGCGGCTTGCCGTCCTGAAGCGGATTCACCCATACCAGCACGCCGTCGGTTGCCAGAAGTTGCTCCCGTACAGAATCGGCGAAGGCTTCGTCAAAGACGACGGGCAGCGCGGAAATTCCTGCGGCCTCAAGCTCCTCAAAAATGCGCTTGAAACGATTGTTCTGCGGAGTTGCGGTACGCCTGACCTCGGCGTCGCCGCGCCAAACGATTGCTACTCTCGGCCGTCGATTTTGCGATGACTTGTTGAAGACAGACATGGCGCGTCCTTGCAATGAGTTGGACGCGATTCTTGGGCATGTCGCCTGACGGGGAGATCGCTTCCCCGTGTCTGAACTTTCCGCTCCTGACGATACGTTGTCAATCCCATGCGCCGGTGAGCAATCACTTCGGAATCTCTCCGAACGTCTTTCCGATCTTCATCGGCGCGGTGCGGATCAGCCGCGAGTCTTCAACAGCCGCCTGACGATGCTTCACGGCTTCGCGGTATACCGGATCGCGGATCATTTCGACGAAGGCTGCGACCGACGGATACTCCGCGATGAAGCAATGGTCCCACCGCTCCTGTGCGGGGCCGATCAGCATCAGCTCGAATTTTCCCTGCCAGACGATTTTGCCGCCAAGCCGCTGAAACACCGGCGCGCTTTCGCGGCCGTAGCTTTGGTAGGCTTCCGCACCCGACACATCGCGCCCGTCGGGATACTTCGCCTTGGCGTGCAGGCGAACGAGATTGAGCATGTGGATGGGGCCGGGGCGGTCGTTGTCGCGAAACGCGGCGAACACTTCCTTGGTCGGATCGATGTGATCGGACATGACAACCTCCTCTGCAAGTCCACGCCGGAATTGAACAGGACAAACCGCTCCGAGGTCCACATAAAAAGAGCGCCGGCATGTGGGGTGCCGGCGCTCCTCAGTTGATTAGGCGATTTTCTGATTGATCGATCAGCCGACCTTCTGCGGCCGCATGTCGGCGCGGTTGATGCCTGCGACCTTAACAGGCTTCTTCATCGCGTCGCGGCGGAAGGGCTCGCCGAGTTCCTGATTGAGCAGCACTTCGATGAAGGTCGTGGTGCCCTTCTTCTGCGCCTCGCAGGATTCGCGCAGCGCGTCGGTCAGTTCCTGCTGCGTCTTCACGGTGACGCCCTTGAGACCGCAGCCTTCCGCGACCTTGGCGTAGCTCAGATGCGGATCGAGTTCGGTGCCGACGAAATTGTTATCGTACCAGAGAATCGAATTCCGCTTCTCGGCGCCCCACTGATAGTTGCGGAACACGACCATGGTGATGCCCGGCCATTCCTCGCGGCCGACCGAGCTCATTTCGTTCATGGAAATGCCGAACGCGCCGTCGCCGGCAAAGCCGACGCATGGCGTGTCGGGATTGCCGATCTTCGCGCCGATGATCGCGGGGAAGCCGTAGCCGCACGGGCCGAACAGACCGGGTGCGAGATATTTGCGGCCTTCATCGAAGGTCGGATAGGCGTTGCCGATGGCGCAGTTGTTTCCGATGTCGCTGGAGATGATCGCATCGCGCGGCAGACCTGCCTGAATCGCGCGCCATGCCTGACGCGGCGACATGCGGTCCTTGTCGCGCTTGCGCGCTTCCTCGTTCCAGTTGGTGCCCGGATCGTCGTCCTCGTGATCCATGCTGGAGAGAGTCTGAAGCCACTTCGACTTGGTCGAATGGACGAGCGCCTTGCGATCGTCGCGGCCGGCGTTGCCTGCGTTCGGACCGAGCTTCGCGAGGATCGCTTCGGCAACGAGCTTTGCGTCGCCGCAGATGCCGACCGCGACCGGCTTGGTCAGGCCGATGCGATCCGGATTGATGTCGACCTGAATGATCTTGGCGTTCTTCGGCCAGTAATCGATGCCGTAACCCGGCAGCGTCGAGAACGGATTGAGGCGGGTGCCGAGCGCGAGCACGACATCGGCCTTTGCGACCAATTCCATCGCAGCCTTCGAGCCGTTATAGCCGAGCGGGCCGACCGCAAGACGATGGCCGCCGGGGAATGAATCGTTGTGCTGGTAGTTGTTGCACACCGGCGCATCGAGCTTCTCAGCCAGAGCCGCGCACGCCTTCATGCCGTTTGCGAGCACGACGCCCGCGCCGGACAGAATGACGGGAAACTTTGCCTCGGAAAGCAGCTTCGCCGCTTCCGCAATCGCATGCTCGCCGCCCGCAGGACGCTCGAACTCGACGATGGCGGGCAAATTGACGTCGATCACCTGGGTCCAGAAATCGCGCGGGATGTTGAGCTGCGCGGGCGCCGACAGACGCTTGGCTTTCAAAATGACGCGGTTGAGAACTTCCGGCACGCGCGAAGGATCGCGCACTTCTTCCTGATAGCAGACCATGTCGCGGAACAGCGCCATCTGCTCGACTTCCTGAAAGCCGCCCTGCCCGATGGTCTTGTTCGCCGCCTGCGGCGTCACCAGCAGCATCGGCGTGTGGTTCCAGTATGCGGTCTTGATCGGCGTGACGAAGCCGGTGATGCCGGGGCCGTTCTGTGCGATCGCCATCGCCATCTTACCGGTCGAGCGCGTGTAGCCGTCGCAGATCAGTCCGCCGTTGGTCTCGTGCGCGACATCCCAGAAGGTGATACCGGCTTGCGGAAACAGATCGGAGATCGGCATGAACGCCGAGCCGATAATCCCGAATGCATGCTCGATGCCGTGCATCTGCAAAACTTTTACGAACGCTTCTTCCGTCGTCATCTTCATGACCGATACCCTTTATTTCGCGGCTGAATTTCTGGCGGGAAATTACATGGCCCGAAGCCAGATGCAACGAATTTTTCGGTTTTTTGTTTTTTTTGTTTCATTTTTCGGAATATTGGTGTATATTTCCCAGCATGAACGATCTCGCAGGCGGAATGAAGCCTTTTGGCATTGTCGAAGCGATGGCCGGTCTCCAGCATCCGGCGACGCTGGCTGAACTGTCGTCGCTGGTGAACGTCCCAAAGCCCACGGTGCATCGCTGGCTCGGCGCGCTCGAAACTGCCGGCCTCGTCCAGCGCACGCCGGGCGGCCGTCATTTCGAGCTGGCGTCGCGCGCGTCGCAGATCGCATTCGCCATCCTGACCAATCGCGTCACCGGAAAAGTGCGCCACGAAATTCTGCAACGCGTCGCCGCAACCGTCGGCGAAGCCTGCAATCTCACCGTGCTCGACGGCACCGAGATTTCGTACCTCGATCGCGTCGAGTCGAGCTGGCCGCTGCGCATCACGTTTCAGCCCGGTTCGCGCGTGCCGGCCTATTGCTCGGCGAGCGGCAAGCTGTTTCTCGCGCTGATGCCGCCGAGCAAGCGCGACCTCGTCATCGAGGCTTCGGCGTTCGAGAAGCTCACCGAGAATACAATTGCGGACAAGAAGGCCTTTTTGAAAGAGCTCGGCGACATCCGGCGCGATGGATACGCGCTCGACCGCGAGGAGTTCATGCACGGGCTGGCGTGTCTGGCGGTGCCGGTGATGCAGCGCAAGGGCCGCTCCAATGTCTGTGTCGCCGCACTTGCGATCCAGGCGCCGGTCACGCGTATGCCGCATCGGGATCTGCTCACCAAACTTTCAATCGTTGAAAGCGCAGCGCAGGACATCGCCGCGACGCTTGCGAAATAACGGAATCCAGATGGACAGTTCTCCGGCACAGACCTACGCGCACCCTCGCCTCGCTGCGATGGAGGAGCGCGCCAAAGCGAAAGGCAAGCTCGCCGTCGCGGCCGCCTATCCCTGCTCGGCGGATTCGCTCGGTGCTGCGCTCTCCGCGCGCGACAAGGGCGTGATCGAGCCGATATTGGTCGGCCCGCGCGCGAAAATCGAAAGCTGCGCGGATGCGCTGAAAGCAAGTCTCGACGGGATCAAGATCGTCGAGACCGACGACGATCCGATTCTGGCGTCGCGCAAGGCCGTGGCGCTGGCAAGCACCGGCGAGGTTGGCGCGCTGATGAAGGGTTCGCAGCACACCGATGAATTGCTCGGCGCGGTCGTCTCGCGCGAAGGCAATCTGCGGCAGGCGCGGCGCATGAGCCATGTGTTCTGGTTCGATCTTCCGGCCTATCACAAGCCGCTGATGCTGACCGACGCGGTGGTCAACATCGCGCCCAAGCTGGAAGACAAGATCACGATTCTGGAAAACGTCATCGCCTTCGCGCACAGGATCGATGTGGCGAATCCGAAAATCGGCCTGTTGTCTGCGGTCGAATATGTGAACCCGCATATCGCCTCCAGCGTCGATGCCGGCGATCTGGTCGCCCGCGCCAAACAAGGCTCATTCGGAACCGCGACCATCGACGGGCCGTTCGGCTTCGACAACGCGATCTCGAAAATATCCGCCGCCATCAAGGGTATCAACTCGCCGGTCGCGGGCGATCCGGACATCCTGATGGTACCGAACCTCGATGTCGGCAACATTCTCTACAAGTCGCTGGTGTATCTGGCGGGCGGCGAATGCGCCGGAGTCATCCTCGGCGCGCGCGTACCGATCATTCTCACCAGCCGCTCAGACTCGCAGCGCGCACGGATCGCGTCCTGCGCGCTTGCGCAACTCAGCCTCGGCTAAACTTTGTTTTGAGCATGATCTCTTCCGAAAACCAGTTCCCATTTTTCAGGATCATGCTCTAAAAAGAAAAACGGCCCGGATCGCTCCGGGCCGTTCGCTGTTGGTTGTTACGCTAATTCTCAGGCACGGCCCGAAGCCGCGCGCTGCTTGGCGAGGCTTTCGATCCATACCGCACCGAGTGCACTGACGATGCCGGCGAACACGCAGTAGCCCGCGACCGCCCAACCGCCGTTCGGTGCATAGGCTTGCACGAGGGCAGCAGCGACGAGCGGCGTCAGACCGCTCGAGAAGATGCCGGAGAACTGGTACACGAAGGAAATGCCCGTGTAGCGCACATCCGGCTTGAAGAGGTCGCAGAACAGTGCCGCTTCCGGCCCGTAGATCGCGGCGTAGAAGATGCCGAACGGAATCACCAGCGCCGCCCAGACCAGGATCGGCTGACCCGGGAAGTGCATCCAGATCCAGAATGCCGGGATCGCCGAGAAACCGGTGATGAGCGAGCCCCAGAAGTAGGTCCGGGTACGGCCGAACCGGTCGGACAGGCCGCCGAAGTACGGAATGAACAGGCACATCACCAGTGCCGCGACGCAGACACCGAGCAAGGCTTCGGTGCGCGGAATTTTCAACTGCGAAGTCAAGAACGCAATCGAGTAGACCGCGAAGATGTTGAAGAACACACCGTCGATAAAGCGCGCGCACATGCCCGCCAACACTTCCTTCGGATAGTTCGTGATCATCGTCGCGAACGGCACTTTCACTTCCGCCCGCTTCTCCTTCAGCTTGGCGAATTCCGGCGTCTCCATGATGTTGAGCCGGATGTAGAGGCCGACGATGACGAGCACGAAGCTCAGAATGAAGGCGACACGCCAGCCCCAGCTCAGGAACTGCTCATCGGTGAGCGAGTACGAGAGGAAGGCCACGATGCCCGCCGCGAGACACAGGCCGATCGACAGACCGATCTGCGGGAAGCTCGCATAGAGACCGCGCTTCTCCTTCGGAGCGTATTCGTAGGTCATCAGTACCGCGCCGCCCCACTCGCCGCCGAGGCCGAGACCTTGCAATACGCGGAGGAACAGCAGGATGAGCGGCGCCCAGACGCCGATCTGCGCGTAGGTCGGCACGAGGCCGATCAGAAAGGTCGCAATGCCCATGATCATCAGCGTCAGGATGAGCATGCTCTTGCGGCCGATGCGATCGCCAAAGTGACCGAAGATCACGCCGCCGAGCGGGCGAGCGATGAAGCCGACCGCGAAGGTGGTGTAGGCCAGCATGGTCGAGATGAACGGATCGTTGGTCGGGAAATAGAGTTTGTTGAATACGATGCCCGCCACCGTGCCGTAGAGAAAGAAGTCGTACCACTCGACGGTGGCTCCGATCAGCGACGCGTACACGACGCGCTTTAGAAGTCTTTTATCATCAGCCATGTTTAGCTCCCCTTTAGATTCCGTTTTTCGATTCTTATGCCGCGACTGAATCCTTTTTTGCGTCGCCCAAAATCATGTCGGATGCCTTCTCCGCGATCATCACCGCAGGCGCATGCGTATTGCCCGAAACAAGCGTCGGCATGATCGAGCAATCGACAATCCGCAAACCGCCGATGCCGTGAACGCGAAGCCGCGCATCGGTGACGGCCATCGGATCGGATCCCATCTTGCAGGTGCAGGTCGGATGGAAAATCGTCGCGCCGTTCTCGCGCGCAAATTCGAGAATCTCCGCGTCGGTCTGCACGCCCGCACCCGGCTTGTGTTCGCCGGCGATGTAAGGCCTGAGCGCCGATGTCGATGCGAGCTTGCGCGCGTATTTGATCGACTCGACGGCGCAGTAGCGATCGGTCTCCGCGCTGAGATAGTTCGGCCGCATCGCCGGCGGCTGCATCGGATCGCGCGACTTGATCTCGACGGTGCCGCGCGATTCGGGCCGCAACTGGCAAACGGAGAACGTGCAGCCGGACCATTCGTGCGGCTTGCCGCCAGCCTGGTCCGCCGACAGCGTTGCGAAGTGGAATTGAATATCCGGGCTTTTCGATCCGGGAAGGATGCTCGTAAACAATCCGCCCTGATTGATGCCGATGCCGAGCGGGCCGTTGCCCGTCATCAGCCACTTCAATCCGACGCGCGCCTGTCCGGCAAGTGTGCGCAGATCGTCATTGGTCGTGATCGGTTTCGTCACGCGGAACATCAGGCGGAGTTGCAGGTGGTCCTGCAAATTCTGGCCGACGCCCGGCAGATCGTGAACCACATCGATGCCGTTGCGCTTCAGCAAATCCGCAGGACCGATGCCCGACAGTTGCAGAAGCTGCGGCGACTGCAACGCGCCAGCGGAGAGAATCACCTCGCGCGCGGCGCGCACTTCCACGTCCTTGCCGTTCTGGCGATAACGCACGCCGACGGCGCGGCGGCCCTCCATGATGAGACCGGTCGCTTGCGCGTCGGTTTCGATTTTCAGATTGGGCCGCGATTTCGCGGGATTGAGGTAGGCGACCGCCGAACTGTTGCGCCAGCCGTTCCTGGTGAACAGCTGATAATAGCCGACGCCTTCCTGATCGCCGCTGTTGAAATCGTCGTTGCGCGGCACGCCAATTTCCTGCGCGCCGCGAATGATGGCTTCCATCAATTCGTGCTTCTCGCGAATGTCGGACGACCATAGCGGGCCGCTGCCGCCATGCGTTGCGCTGGCGCCGCGCGTGTTGTGTTCGGACTTGATGAAATACGGAAGAACGCTGTTCCAGTCCCAGCCCGCGTTTCCAAGCTGCGCCCAGTGATCGTAGTCCTCGCGCTGGCCGCGAATGAAAATCAATCCGTTGATCGAACTCGATCCGCCGAGACCGCGCCCGCGCGGCCAGTAGATTTCACGTCCATGCATTCCGGCCTCGGGCTCCGTGTGGAAGCCCCAGTTGTAGGCCTTGTGAAACATGGTCTTGCCGTAGCCGATCGGGATGTGAATCCAGAGATAATTGTCGCGCGGTCCCGCTTCGAGCAGCAGCACGTTGTGACGGCCGTCTGCGCTGAGACGGTTTGCAAGCACGCAGCCGGACGAACCGGCGCCGACGATGACGTAATCGAAATTCATGCGCTCCCCAGACTGTCTCATTTAATGAGACATTTTGTCTTAAAGGTTGAGGCGAGCGCGAAAGTTTGTCAAGCTGTATCGTGCCAGGGTGGATGAGGACAAAACGATGCCGACAACAAAAACGCCGGCGGTATCCGAGCGCGCGCTCAAGCTGCTCGAAATCATCGCGAGCGCGGAGCAGCCGCCGACGCTCAACGAACTGGTCGCGCGGCTTGAATTGCCGAAAGCGACAACGCATCGCTTCGTCTCGCTGCTCGAAGCACTTGGGTTTGCGCAGCGCACGCCCGACGGACGCCACTATCAGGTCGGCCATCGTCTCACCGCGCTCGCCGTGGACGTGATGCGCAATTCGCTCGCGCAAGGCCCGCGCCGCGCGATCCTGATCTCGCTGGTGCAGGAAATTCAGGAGACCTGCAACATCACGGTTCTGGATCGATCCGAACTGGTCTATCTCGACCGCGTCGAATCCGACTGGCCGTTGCAGATTCGTTTGAGTGTGGGGTCGCGCGTGCCGCTGCATTGCACCGCAAGCGGAAAATTGTTTCTCAGCCTCGCGCCGCCGTCCCTGCGCGACGGGCTGGTGAAATCGCAGCCGCTGGTGCGCTACACGCCGCGCACCATCGTCGATCCGGCCAAACTGAACATCGAGCTTGCGAAGATCAAAAAGACGCAGGTCGGTGTCGACAACGAGGAGTTCATCGACGGCATGACCGCCGCCGCCGTGCCTGTGTTCGATTCGCGCGGAAAAATTTGCGCCACCGTCGCGGTTCACGGGCCGAAGGGACGCCTGCCGCTGTCGCGCGCGATTTCACTCGCGCCGGCCTTAAAGGAAGCGGCGGACAAACTGGCGCAGACCTTCATCGCGACGGCGGCGAAGGGCGCGCCGCACGCAGCCTGAACGGCTTGAGTTCAGCGGCCGGCGGCTTTCGCCTTTTCTGCGCCGGCGCCTGAGAGAAATTGCACGATCTGCGCGGGCGTATCCGCAACGCGCACGCCCGCGCGCTCCAGCGCCTTTCGCTTCGATGCGTAACCGCCGCGTCCGCCGCTGACGATGGCGCCCGCGTGGCCCATCTTCTTGTCCGGCGGCGAGGAACGCCCGGCGATGAACGACACCACCGGCTTTTTCATCGAGCGCGCGTATTCAGCCGCTTCTTCTTCCATCGAACCGCCGATCTCGCCGACGAGGACAACCGACGTCGTGCCCTTGTCCTCATCGAGCGCCTTGAGCGCGTCGAGGCTGGTGGTGCCGATGATCGGATCGCCGCCGATGCCGAGGAATGCGGATTGTCCAAGCCCCGCGCGCGTCAGATTGAGACACATCAGCGTTCCAAGACTGCCGCTACGCGAAATCACGCCGACCGAGCCGGGCTGAAACACATTCGTATTGTGCCCCGGCATGATGCCGACAAAACCTTCGCCCGGCGTGACGATGCCCGCCGTGTTCGGTCCGACGATGCGGCTGCCGGAATTTTTCGCGCGCGCGAAAATCTCCAGCACGTCGTGGCCGGGAATGTGCTCGGTCAGCGCAACGATGGTTTTCACGCCTGCGTCGATGGCGTCGATGATGGCGTCCTTCGCCATCGCGGGCGGAATGAAAATCACCGATACGTCGCATGGCGTTGTCTTGGCGGCCTCGACCGCAGAACTGAACACCGGGCGGCCGAGAAAGTTCTCGCCCGCGCGTTTCGGATTGACGCCGCCGATCACCTGCGTGCCCATCTCGAGCATGCGTTCGGTCCAGAACGAACCTTGCTTGCCGGTAATGCCCTGAACGAGCACCTTCTGGTTGCGGCGGTAAATCATCGTGCTGCCTCGACGGCCGCTTTCACCGCATCTTCCATCAGATCGTAGGGCTCGAAGCCAAGTTCGTTGCGGACGAGCTTGACGGCTTCATCCGAACCCGTGCCGTGGATCGAAAAGAACACCGGCACCTTCGGCTTCAGTTTCTGCCAGGCTTTCACCACGCCGTCGGCCATCACGTCGGTGCGCGCGAATGCGCCGCAGAAATTAATGACGAGACTTTTCACGCCCGGATTGGACAAGACCAGATCGAGCGCGATTTCCGACTTGGTGTAGGCCTCGCCGCCGATCTCCAGAAAATTCGCGGGACGGCCGCCGAAATGGTCGATCACGTCCATCGTCGTCATCGTCAGGCCCGCGCCATTCGCAAGTACGCCGACATTGCCGTCGAGCTGGATGAATTTCAGGCCGGCGTCCGCGCCCTTGCTTTCGAGCGCGGTCATCTTCGGCGGCGACGCGGCGGCTGCGAGTTCGCTCTGGCGCGCAGCGGAGGAATCGTCGAGCACAAATTTGCAATCGAGCGCAACGACGTTGCCGTCTTTCAGAAGCGCCAGCGGATTGATCTCAACCAGCTCGGCGTCCTTCGCATCGAAAATCGCATAAAGCTGCGCGAGCAGATTGGCGACCTTGTCCGTGGACGCACCGAGATCGAGACCTTTCAACAGGGCCTGCGCGTCCTGCTTGCCGAAACCGTGCTTCACGTCGACGACATGACGCCGGATCGCTTTCGGATCTTTTTCGGCGACCTCCTCGATGTCCATGCCGCCTTCGATCGAAAACAAGACGACCGGGCTGCGGCTTGCGACATCGATCAAAACCGCCGCGTAGAATTCGCGCGCGATCTCGCAAGCCTGTTCGACCAGAACCTGCTTCACCTCGTAACCGGCAATCGACATGCCGAAAATCTTCGCGGACTCAGTTGCGCCCTGCTCCGGCGTCGTTGCGAATTTGATTCCACCAGCCTTGCCGCGCTTGCCGCTCGGCACCTGCGCCTTGATGACGCCCGGCCCGATCTTCGCGATCGCGTCGCTGACATCCTGCGGCGATTTGCAGACGATGCCTTTGGGAATGGGAACGCCCGCCGGGCCAAGCACGTCGCGCTTGGCGGCATATTCTTCAAAGTTCATGGATGCGACCTATCGACCGTAACGTTTCCAGTGCGGGCCGAACAATTCTTCCTCGGACGGTTTGTCCTCGGGGATCGGCACGACGAGATGCGTGATGTTCAGGAAATGCTTGTAGTTCAGATTTTCCGAAATGCTGTTCTTCTGCCACGAGCCGCAGCCCATCGTCAGCGTGAATTCGAGACCGCTGTCGAAGCCGCCGCCATTGCCGAAGGTGTGCGCGAAGTTGATGAGCACACGCACGACGGGAAGATCTTCGGCGAGCTTGCGCGCGCGCGCGAAATCCGTGGTGTGCAGGCCCATCGAATGGCCCTTGCCCTGAAAGTCGAGAATCTTACGCACCGTATCGGTCGCCGCCTCGAAATCCTTCGCCCGGTAGACCGTGAGCACCAGCGCGAGCTTCTCGCCAGAGAGCGGATGCGCTTTGCCGATGCCCTGGTCCTCGACGAGAATGAATTTCGCTTTTTTGGCTTCGTCCGGCAGACCGAAAGCCTCAGCCAGAACCGGCATGTCGCGCGCGATCAGGTGGCGGTTGAGCTTGCCGTTCTGCCAGAGTTCGCTTTGCAGCTTCTCCTTCTGCTGCGCGTTGACGAGATAGCCGCCCGCGCGCTTCAGCGCCGCGATGGCCTGATCGTAAACGGCGTCAACGATCACGACAGCGTTTTCCGACGAACATGATGTCGCGTTGTCGAACGTCTTCGAGGCGCAGATCTTGCGCGCCGCGTCGTCGAGATCGGCAGTCTCGTCGATGATGACGGGAACGTTGCCGGCACCAACGCCGATGGCCGGCGTGCCGCTGCGATAGGCGCGGCGCACATTGTCCTGCGAACCTGTAACGACGATCAGATCGACCGCTTCCATCAAGGCCTGCGTCGTATCTTTCGTCACTGGATTCGGCAAAATCTGCACGAGGTCGGGCGGCAGGCCGATGGCCTCAAGCGAATCGCGCATGAACTTCACGGCGAGCGCAGTCGTCCGATAGCCGAGCGGCGACGGCGCAATGATGACCGCGTTGCGGCCCTTGATCGCCATCATGGTCTTATTGACGGGCGTGGCGCCCGGATTGGTCGACGGCGTCACAGCACCGACGACGCCCATCGGCTTTGCGAACTTGACGATGCCGCGCTTGTCGTCGCGCTCGATCTCGCCGACCGATTTGACGCGCAGCAGATCGCGCAGCGTGCCGAAGGTCTTGCGCTGTTTCTTGATAATTTTATCCGGCACATTGCCGAGGCCGGTATCCTGAACGGCAAGCTCGGCAAGCTCCTTGGCGTGCTCGGGCTTGTAAAGCGACCAGGCGATGGCGCGCACCGCTTCATCGACGCGCGCCTGATCGGCGTTCTCGAAACTTTGCTGCGCCACGCGCGCCTTCCGCATCAAGCCCGACGCGATCGCCTGCGCGTCCGCATCGGCGTTTCTGATTTCTGCAACTGCGCTCATCGATCACTCCTTGATTTATTTGCGGCCAGCCGTCTGCGGAGCCGCGACAAGGCGGGCCCACAGCTTCTGGATAAAGGGAAGCAATATCACGATCGTCGTGAAGGCCACGATGGTCCCGGAAATCGGACGCGTGAAGAACACCGTCCAGTCGTTGCCGAAACTAATCATCGTATTCATGAACGAGTCCTCTGCGATCGGCCCAAGAATCACACCGAGGACAAGCGGCGCGACCGGGAATTTCAGCCGCTCGAAACCGTAACCGATCACGCCGAAGGCGATAATCAGCCAGAGGTCCGTGACATTGTTGCGAATCGAAAGCGCGCCGATGAAACAAAGGATCAGCACATAGGCCGAGACGACCGCTTCGGGGAAATCGAGAATCTTGATGAGCGGGCGGATGGCAAGATAACCGATCGCGCACATCAACAAGATCCCGAGGAAGATCGAGGCGAAGATCGTGTAAACCATCGGTGCCGAAGTCACGAGCACCTGCGGCCCCGGCTGAATTCCGTGCAGCATGAACGCACCGAGGATGACGGCCGTCGCGCCGCTTCCGGGAATGCCGAGCGCAAGCAGATGCACGAGCGCGCCGCCGACCGATGCTGTTGCGGCTGCTTGCGGCGCGATGATGCCTTCGGCAACGCCGGTACCCATCAGGTGCTTCTTCTTGCCGAATTTCGCTTCGATGCCGTAGCTGACAAAGGATGCAATAGTCGCGCCCGCGCCCGGCAGCAGGCCGATAAGATCGCCAATCACGGACGCGCGGAAGAACATGCCTTTGACTTCCTTGAACTCTTTCCAGGTCGGCAATTCGGTGCGGGCGTTTTTGATCTTTTGAATCGGTTGCGTGGAAAATCCCGTTTCCAGACGGGTCAGAACTTCGCCGACGCCATACGCGCCAACCATCACCACCAGAAACTCGATGCCGTCGGCGAGAATGGGCGAGCCGAACGTAAAGCGTTCCGCCCCGTAGATCGGATCGACGCCGACGGTCGCAATCAGAATGCCGACGCTCATGCTGATGAACGCATTCGCAAGCGAGCCTTTACCGATCGCAACCACGCTCAGGAGTCCGAACATCACGATCACGAAATACTCCGGCGAGGAAAATCGCAGCGCGAATTTCGCAAGCGGCTCGGTAAGCGCGACCATGACGATGGCGGAGAGCAACCCGCCGCCGAGCGCGGACACGAGCGTCCAGCCGAGCGCCTTCGCCGGCTGGCCCTTGCGGCCCATCGTGTAGCCGTCCCACAACATCGGAACGTCGATCGGCTCGCCGGGTATCCTGAATAGAATCGCGGTGAAAGCGCCGCCATACGTGCCCGACACATACATCGCACCGAGCAAGATGATCGAGGCCGTGACATCCATTTTGTAAGTGAATGGCAGCGCAAGCGCGACGCCCATGACGAGCGTGAGGCCGGGCAGAACGCCGATCAAAAGCCCGATCACGATGCCTGCGGTCAGAAGAATCAGATTGATCGGCGTCAGGCAGTTAATGAAGCCGTGGCCCAGTTGAATGAGAATGTCCATCTTAGCTCACCACAGGCTCGGGATATGAAAGAAGATATCGGTTGCACGGTCGAACGGCGGAATTCCGCGCGGCAGCGAAACGTAAGCAATGCGAAGAAAGAGAACTCCGCAAAGCGCCGTCACGAGGATGCTGGTGAGCCAGATCGTCACATGACGCCGGAAACCGCCGACATACATGAAGGCGGCGAGAAACAGAAACGTGCCGAAGATAAAGCCGAGATACGGAACGGCGACGGCGTAGATCGCCATCAAAACGATCCCGCCGATCAGCATGTGCGGATAGACGGGATCTTTTTGTTCGGGTTCCTCCTCCCGATCGAACGCTTCCAGAAATCCGGTTGCGTCCCGGTTGCCGACGATGAGGCGGCGAACGATCTCGAAAAGGCATGAACCGCCCAGCAAGAGAATTGCCAGTTGCGGCCAGATCGCCGGCCCGAGAGCGCCCGGCCGCGGATCGTAAGCGATTTTGCTCGCGTAAATAAAAAGCGCGGCCGCAATCGCCAGACCCGCAAGATAGGGCACGATCGAATGAAGGAGGGATTTTTGCATGACGGTGTCCGGTTAGTTCGTCACGGTCTTTTTCATGTCGTCGAGCTGCTCCTTCACGAAAGCAGGCGCTTTCGTGGAATCCTCAAAACTGTTCGGATCGGCGTATTGTTCTTCCAGAAATTTCTTGAACTCCGGCGAAGCGTAAACCTTCGCAAGCGAATCCGAGAGTTTCTTGAGAATGTCCGGCGGCGTGCCGGCACGCACGACGATGGCGCGGAACTGCGGCAGCGCGACCTTGTAGCCGAGTTCAAAAGACGCCGGGATATCCTTGAATGCAGGAAGACGCTTCTCGCCGAATAGAAGGATCGGGCGCATCTGCTTGCCGTTCAGGAATTGCGCGACGTCGCCCGCCTGTTCGTAAAGCGCATCGGCATGGCCGCCGAGGATGGAGACATAACGCTCGCTCGGTTTCGAGAACGGCACCTGCACGATCTTGATGCCGCCGCGATCCAGCACGGAGAGCGAGAAGTCGTCGACGCTGCCGAAGCCGAGGGTCGCGACCTTCAGCTTGCCGGGATTGGCTTTCGCTTCCTTATCGAAATCCGCCCAATTCTTGATCGGGCTGTCTTCCTTCACGAACAGGAAGGACGGGCCTTTAATCATCACCGCCACCGGCGTGATGTCGTCCATCGTCCAGCGCGGCGTCTTTCCGGCGAGGAGCGCATGGCTGTCGGCGATGTAGATCGCCATCGAATAACCGTCGGCGGGCGACGCAAGCAGTTTCGCCATGCCGGTCGCACCGGTGCCGCCCGGTACGTTCACGACCGGAATACCCTGGCCGAGCATGGGTTCCATCAATTTCGCGACGAGACGCGCCAATTGATCGGCACCGCCGCCCGGTCCCCAGGGAACGATCAATTCAATCGGGCGCTCAGGATAACCTGCCGCCATAGTCGTCCTGGTGCCGAACACCGCAGTGCACAGTGCCGCCGCGAATAGAACAGCGAGTTTCCGCCTCGATTTCATTTTCACCCTCCCGGTCTGGTTTTTATGTGCCTTTGCCGCTTGGTGGCGGCATGATTGGTCGTTTTTTCTTATGGTGCACGATGCGCCAACCATGACAAAATTGATAATATGCATCGCCATCATTCGCGAGATTTATCTTGAATCACGATCTCGATATTGCGCTGCTCCGCACATTCGTCGCCATTGTCGATACCGGCAGCCTGACGTCGGCGGGTCGCGCAGTCGGCCGGACGCAGCCTGCGATCACGCACCAGATTTACCGGCTGGAACAAAGCGTCGGCCGCAAGCTGTTCGACGAGAATCGCCGCAAGCTGACGCTGACACGCGACGGCGAGAACCTGCTCGAGTTCGCACGCGCAATCTTGCGACTGAACGACGAAGCGCGCGGCCGCATGGCGACGAACGACATCGCGGGTCACGTCAAGCTCGGAACGCCCGATCTCTACGCATCCTATATTCTGCCCGAAGTGCTGGAGAATTTTTCCCGCGCGCATCCGAATATCGAGATCGAACTGCGATGCACGCGCAGCGTCCATCTTCACACGGCGCTGGAACGCAGCGAGATCGACATCGCGCTGATGACGAACCAGCCTGAGTTTCGCAAAGGCGAACTCATCAGAAACGAGCCGCTGGTCTGGGTCGGCGGACACAACACGAGCCCGGAACTCCGCAAGCCGCTGCCTTTAGCGGTGCTACCGCAAGGCAGCGTCTATCGGCACATCGCACTGGAGGCGTTGCGCGCCGCAGGACTCGAATGGTCGATCCGCTCGGTCTGCGACAGCATTGCCGGTTTGCAGGCCGCAGTGTTTGCGGGACTGGCCGTGTCGGTTTTTCCGCACTGTGCGCTCGGACCCAATCTGCGAAGCATCGGCGCCAACGAAGGCCTGCCGAATTTGCAGCCGGTGGAACTTGTGATGCAGCGGCGCCCGCACGGCCTCAGCGAAGCCGCCGAACAGCTCGCACAATATATCAGCCGCGAATTAAGCGAAGCGCGCTAAGGTTTCAGCACCATCACGAGCGCGATGCTCATCGCGAGCAGCAGCATCAGCGACAGCGTGACCGCAGCCGTGACCCGGCCGCCGACATTCGACAGCACGCGCACATCGACGCCCAATCCAAGCGCCGCCATCGAAACCACCGTCAGCGCGGCGGCGCTTTTGGTGATTGGAGCTACGACCGCATCCGGCACGATCTGAAACGAGCGCAAGGTCGCCAGCACCAGAAAGCCGATAATGAACCATGGCACGAGCTTCGCCGGACTGAGCGCGACATGCTTGCCGGATTTCCTGTTACCCGACAGGCGCGGAGCGATCAGCGACATGCCGATCACCAGCGGCCCGAGCATCAACACGCGGACGAGCTTCACCAGCGTTCCGATCTGCGTGCTGATGAGGCCTGCGGGAACCGTCGCGGCCAGAACCTGCGGCACCGCATAAACGGTGAGACCGGCAAGTACGCCATATTGCGTGGCTGACAATTGCAGCAGCGGAATCAGCAGCGGCAGACCGAGCACCATCAGCACGCCGAGGATGGCGGTGAATGAAATCGACGAGGCGATGTCGTCGCCGTTCGCATTGATGACCGGAGCGACTGCGGCGATGGCCGAATTGCCGCAGATCGAATTTCCGCTCGCGACCAGAATTGAAAGTTTGGTCGAAAGGCCGAGCGCCTTGCTCAATCCATAAGTGACGGCAAGCGTAATCACGACCGTTCCGATGATCGACAGAATCAGCACGGCGCCCGACGCTGCAATCGCCGCGAAACTGATGGATGCGCCGAGCATCATCACGGCGACTTCGAGAAGCTGCTTGGCGCTGAACGCAATTCCCGTCTGCAATCGCGCCGACGGCACCCACACCGAGCGGATCAGCATCCCGAGCAGAATTGCGATGACGAGGGCTTCGATGTAGGGATGGCCGAAATAGCTTTCTTCGGCGTGCTGGATGGCAATCGAGACAAGCGTGACGGCAGCGCATAGCGCAATGCCGGGCAGCAGCCCGATCACATAGCCGAAGCCGGACGGCTTTTTGTCCTTGCCGGATTTTTCGTTTTTACTCTGGCTTTTCTTGCGCGGCACAGCGATCCCCACCGGTGGAGATTATCTACTGCGCCAAAACGTCAAATCGTGGAAGAGTATTTTCGGATGGGCGGGCCGATTAAACGCATCTATCTCACCAGGTGAGAAGCGGACGCGCAGCCGGCCTCAAGAGAAGAGAACGAGCTTTTGCAGATAGGCGATCACGCGCCCAAAGCCGTCGAAAACGCCGGGCTCAAAATACACGCCGCGCGCCACAACAATCGTCGCAGCCAGCACCCAGAACACAGCAGCCCCGAACCGCGTCAGCCATTTCGACGCATGCGTCCGCGTCTGCGCCTTGCCGGACACATTGAGGGCCTCACCGAACGGCTCATACTTGGCTTGATCCACGTCGCTGCTTCCCATCGGATCGGCTTAATATAAAGGCATTATCGGCCACCCGGAAGGCGATTGGAATTGCGTATTTGGGCCTGCAAACAGCCCTTCTTTCCAGAAACAGCTGGCCGGGAAGAAAGTTCTCCTCCCCGGCGGCAGGCCCATTTTTAAAGGGCTTTCCGCAGAATCGGCCAGATTTTCCCGGTCGTCAGCGGCATATCGAGATGCGTGACGCCGTAATCCTTCAGCGCGTTGACGACGGCATTGACGACGGCCGGTGGCGAACCGGTCGCGCCCGCCTCGCCGCAGCCTTTAGCGCCGAGCGGATTGGTCTGCGTCGGCGCGTCTTCGTACAGTTCGATGTTGATGTGAGAGATGTCGTCGGCGCGCGGCAGGCTGTAGTCCATGAACGATGCCGTCAGCAATTGCCCGGTTTCGTCGTAGCGCGTCTCTTCATAGAGCGCCTGGCCGATGCCCTGCACAATGCCGCCGAGCACCTGCCCGCGCACGATCATCGGGTTGATGATGCGCCCGAAATCATCGACCACCGAATAGTTCACGATCTCGATCACGCTCGTCTCCCGGTCGATCTCGACTTCGCAGACGTGGCAGCCGTTCGGAAAGTTATACCCCTCGCGCTCGTAACTCGCCGTCTCGTCGAGGCCCAGTTTCTCGCCGGGCGGCATGCGCCTGGAGTCGAACGACGCGCGAACGACTTCCTCGAACGTGATTGCGCGATCCGTGCCCGCGACCGCGTATTTGCCGCGCTTGAATTCGATGTCGCGCTCGCCCGCCTCCAAGAGATGCGATGCGATTGTCTTGCCGCGCTCGATGATCTTTCTGGCGCTCAACAGCGTCGCAGTGCCGCCGAGATGCAGCGAGCGCGAGCCGCCGTGGCCGCCGCCGATGGGCGTTGCGTCGGTGTCGGCCTGACGGAACGAGAATTTATCGGGGCTGATGCCGAACTGCGACGCCGCGATCTGCACCATCGTCGTCTCATGCCCCTGCCCGTTCGACTGGGTTCCGACCGACAATGTCGCGCGTCCATCGGGCTCGAATGCGATTCTCGCGCTGTCGGCAGGCGGACCGAGCGTCGCTTCGAGATAATAGGCGATGCCGAGACCTCTCAGCTTCTTCTGCTTGCGCGAGGCTTTGGCGCGCTTGGCGAATCCTTTTTCATCCGCAAGATCGAGCGCCTTTGACAGCACCACGTCGAAATTGCCGATGTCAATCTGCTGACCCAGCGCGGTCCTGTAGGGAAACTGCGTGCGCTTGATGAGATTCTGCCGGCGCATCTTGATCGGCGAAATGCCGAGCTGTCCCGCCGCAACGTCGATGATCCGCTCCAGCAGATAGATCGCTTCCGGCCGGCCCGCGCCGCGATACGCATCGATCGGCACCGTATTCGTAAAGACGCCGTGCACGTCCATCGCGACGGCAGGAATATCGTAGGCGCCGCCGAGAACAGCCGCCGTCGGCAGCGTCGGGATGAGAGCCCCGTTGGTCGACATGTACGCGCCGAGATTCGCCAGCGTGTCGACCGCAAGCGCCCTGAATTTTCCCGAGGCATCGAGACCGAGCCGGACTTTCGTCAAGAGGTCGCGCGCGTGCGCATCAGACAAGAACGATCCGGTGCGGTCGTTGATCCACTTGATCTTCTTTTTCAGGCGCTCGCACGCAAACACCAGCATGACGTGCTCGGGCTGAATCTGATTCTTGCAACCGAACCCGCCGCCGACATCCGACGCCCTGCAATGCAATTTGTCTTTCGGCCAGCCGAACAGATCACAGAGCAGATCGCGATAGCCGAACGGATTCTGGATCGAGCCCGACAGCGCGATGCGGTTCCTGTCCTTGTCGTAATTGACGATGACGCCGCGCGGCTCCATCGAATTCGGAATCAGGCGGTTATTGACCAGATCGAGCGTGACGACATGCGCCGATGCCTTCAAAGCGGCCTCGGTCTTGTCCATGTCGCCGGCGCGCCATTTGAACGAGGTGTTGCGCGCGACATCCGGCCAAAGCAGCGGCGACTTATCGTTGACAGCCTGATGCAGGTCGATCACCGCCGGCTTCACCGCGTAGTCGACCTCGATCTTCTCGGCGGCGTCGGCGGCGTGCTGCGCGCTGTCGGCAATCACCATCGCGACACAATCGCCGACATGCATCACGCGATCCACCGCGAGCGCCGGACGATTTGGAATTGCGATCGGCGATCCGTCGAACTGCTTGATCGACGGGCGCGCGGGAACGCTTTTCAATCCCGATTTGGTCCAGTCGGAGCCAGTGAGAATCTCGACGATGCCCGGCATCGCTTTCGCCGCTGTAATATCGATCCGGCGAATATCGGCATGCGCATGAACCGAACGCAGAAACACCGCGTGCAGCGCCTTCGGATCGACGTCGTCGTCCGCGTAATGCCCCGCACCGCGAACGAAACGAATATCTTCGAACCGGCGCACCGGCTGGCCGATGCCGAAGCGCGAATTCGCATCGGAATTGTCGATCAATGGCTCAATCGTTGTAGGCATATTTCACCGCAGAAATTTTCAAAGGGCTAAAGAAATCGTGAGGCGTTCTTACCAGAAACCGGCGACCTTGTGCGGCACATAAGGCGCCTCAAGCATTTTCACTTCATCTGCCGTCAGCTTCAGTGACAGCGCCGCGACAGCGTCGGTCAGATGCGCCTCTTTCGACGCGCCGACGATGGGAGACGTGACGCCGTCTTTTTGCAGCAGCCACGCCAGCGCGACCTGCGCCATCGGCACGTTACGATTTTTGGCGACATTGCCGACGGCTTCGATCACGAGCCGGTCGGATTCCGGGAAGTCATTATATAATGTCTTGCCGAACTCATCTTTCTCGATCCGGCTGCTCTTTTCATCCCACGCGCGCGTGAGCCTGCCACGCGCCAGCGGACTCCACGGCATCACCGCGATGTTCTGATCGCGGCAGAGCGGCAGCATCTCGCGTTCCTCCTCGCGGTTAATCAGGTTGATATGATCCTGCATGCTGACGAACTCGGCCCAGCCGTTCATGCGCGATGTATGGAGCGCCTTCGAGAACTGCCACGCATACATATTCGAGCCGCCGATGTGGCGCGCCTTGCCGGCTTTCACGACATCATGGAGCGCCTCCATCGTTTCCTCGATGGGCACGGTGGGGTCCCAGCGATGGATCTGATAGAGATCGACATAGTCGGTGCCGAGACGCCGCAGACTGTTGTCGATCTCGGTCATGATGGCCTTGCGCGACAGACCCGCGCCGTTCGGACCGGGACGCATCCGCCCGTGAACCTTGGTCGCAAGCACGATGTTCTCGCGTTTGGCAAAATCCTTCAGCGCGCGGCCGACGATTTCTTCAGACGTACCGTCGGAATAGATATTCGCAGTGTCGAAGAAATTGATTCCGAGATCGATCGCCTTTTTGATGATCGGCCGGCTTTTTTCTTCGACCAGCGTCCAGGGATGAGTTCCACGTTCCGGCACGCCGAACGTCATGCACCCCACGCAGAGTTTTGAAACTTCGAGTCCCGTCTTTCCGAATTTCACGTAGTCCATTTATCAACCTTGCGATTTTCAAACTCGATCTAAAGTCTAATGCCAGTTTCCGCAACGCAGCGACATCTCGTTTGGCGGGACGGCATATCAACGTCCGTAATAATCAATAGCAAGTGTTTGAATGAGACCCTGCCTTGCAGCAGCGGAAGGTTGGGCGCATGCTTGCGACTCTACATGGCTCGATCGCGCCTCCTGTCCGGATGCCGAGGATCGAACCGGAAAGGCGACCTGAGATCGCCGGCAGGACTGCTCGTCCAAAGGGAGTGCGCCATGATCGACAGACGGAATCTCATTAAAAATTCGACCGCTTTTCTCGCCACGCTGGGTCCGGCGGGCATCGGCAATTCGCTGCGCGCGTTCGCCGAAAGCGTGACGCTGCCGTTCGACAATGGCGAGCGGCCTCTGGTGCAATATCCGCAGAAGCGGAAAATGATCGGCCTCACCGCGCGGCCGCCGCAACTCGAAACGCCGTTCTCGGTGTTCAACGAGAGCGTCATCACGCCGAACGACGCGTTCTTCGTGCGCTATCATCTGGCGGGACTGCCTTACGATCTCGATCCGGATAAATTTTCCGTCGAGATCAAGGGCAAGGTCGACAAGCCGATGAAGCTGACGATGGCCGACATCCGCAAAATGCCGTCGGTCGAAATCGTCGCCGTCAATCAATGTTCGGGCAACAGCCGTGGTTTGTTCACGCCGCGCGTGGCGGGCGGTCAGCTCGGCAACGGCGCGATGGGAAATGCGCGATGGAAAGGCGTCCCGCTGAAAGCCTTGCTCGATAAAGCCGGCGTGCAGGCCGGCGCGAAGCAGGTCGTGTTCGGCGGCATGGATGGTCCTATCGTGGACAAGACGCCGGATTTCGCCAAGGCGCTCGATCTCGATCATGCGCGTGACGGCGAAGTGATGCTGGCCTATGCGATGAACGGCGCGGATTTGCCGTTCCTCAACGGCTTCCCGCTGCGTCTCGTGGTGCCGGGCTATTACGGCACCTATTGGGTCAAGCACCTCAACGAGATCAACGTCATCGACAGTGTCTACGACAATTTCTGGATGAAGACGGCGTATCGCATTCCCGACAACGACTGCAATTGCGTCGAGCCGGGTACGGCACCGAAGGCGACGATCCCGATCAACCGCTTCACGGTGCGCTCGTTCATCACAAATGTCGCCGACGGCGCGAAGGTGAAAGCCGGCAATGTCGCGCTGAAAGGAATCGCCTTCGACGGCGGCAAGGGCATCAAGGAAGTGTCCGTCTCCACCGATGGCGGCAAGACCTGGCAGAAGACGACGCTCGGCAAGGATCTCGGCAAATATTCCTTCCGCGAGTGGAATGCGTCGGTGAAACTCGCCGCCGGTGCGCAGGAAATCAAAGTCCGCGCCACCAGCAATGACGGCAAGACGCAGCCGATGGAGGCTTTGTGGAATCCCGCAGGCTATCTTCGCAACGTCGTCGAAACCGTCCGCGTCACGGCAGCCTGAGGAGGGCAACATGAAACGCACAAACATCATCGCGCTCGCAGCCGCTGCCACGTTCGCAATCGCTGGAATTTCGGCGCTTAACGCCAAACCGCTGAACTACAAGGGGCCAGACGAAACTGCGGCGTTCAAACCCGGCAACAATCTCGACGTCGTGCAGAACAACTGCACGGCCTGTCACTCGGTGGACTACGTCCAGACGCAGCCGCGCGGCCCGAAATTCAAGAAAGATTTCTGGCAGGCGGAGGTGACGAAGATGGTCAAGGTCTATGGCGCGCCGATCGACGATGCGGACGCCGCAAAGATCGCGGACTATCTGGCGGACAACTACTGAACGCAGAGAAAGCCGGGAGATTTCTCGACTTTCGCTTTTTGACCCGGCCGTGCGAGTCTTGTATCAGAAATATGACAGACTGAGCTGGCCGCTCGAACGATCCGATCTGGAAAAACTCGCGGCCGACAGGTTTGCGAGTTTTTCTTTTGGAGAGGATTGAATGAGCTTGACTGTGTTTGTGGTGGTTCTGATTGCCGCCGCAATGCATGCCGGATGGAATGCCCTCGTCAAATCCGACCTCGACCGCTTCCTGTCCATCAACCTGATCTCGCTGTCCGCCGGGTTGCTCGCGCTGGTCGTGCTGCCGTTCGTCAAAATCCCCATCGCCGCGGCGTGGCCCTATCTGATCGTCTCGGCAACATTCAACACCGGCTACAAACTGTTTCTGATTCAGGCCTATCGCGCGGGCGACCTCGGCCAGGTCTATCCGATCGCGCGAGGCGCCGCGCCGCTGCTCACCGCGCTGGTGATGGCGTTCGGCTTCGGCGAAATCCTCACGCCGGTCGCGATGGGCGGCGTGCTCGTGCTCATTCTCGGCGTGTTTTTAATGTCGGCGCGCGGCGGGCACGGTCTGGATGAATTCGATTCAAAGACGATCTGGTTCTCGCTCGGCACCTCCGTCTTCATCGCGAGCTACACTGTGACCGACGGATTGGGCGCGCGCACCAACGGCGACGCGGTGAGCTACGCAACATGGCTGTTCGTCGTCAACGAAGTGATGATGCTGCCGATTTTGCTAGCCGTGCGCGGCGGCGGCGCACTTCGCACGCTGTTGCCTTACTGGAAGCGCGGTCTCGCGGGTGGTGCAATGACCTTCGGCGCCTACGGCCTCGTGATCTGGGCGACGACGCAAGCGCCGATTGCGCTCGTCGCGGCTTTACGAGAGTCGAGCGTTCTGATCGCAACAGCGATTTCGATTTTCGTGCTACGCGAGCCGATCACGCGATGGCGGCTGATCTCCGCCGTCCTCATCATCACCGGGCTCGGCATGACACGCGTCGGCTAGAACTTCGCTACGCGAGTTTCGCCGTCAATGCCTTGAAGCATTCGAGCCGATCCGCCTTAAGCGCCCTCGCCTCGGCGCGCCGGGAAGGGCGCATATTTTCTCAATCTGATCTCGATCAAGGCGGATGCTCCAAAACGCCCCACAATGCCGAAATGTGGAAAGACATTTCGACAGCACCCTTTGAACAGGATCTCGAGCTCGCGGTGATCGATACCGGCGTTCACGCACTCGTGTTTCCATGCGTCCGCACCGAGGACGGCTGGCGCAACGCGGCGACCATGAAGCCTGTGGAAGTTAAGCCAACTCACTGGCAGTATTGGCCGCAACGCACCTGCTTCAATTGCTGCGGATAGCACAATGCCGTTATTCCGGCCGCGCTTCGTTACGTTTTTCACGCTGATGCATCAGCGAATCCGCGAGCGGCCCGACTGGATACGCCGGATCGCGATCCTCTCGACAATCGCGTTCGCGGTTTTAGTGTTGCTTTATCTGAGAGACCGGCAGGGCTTGCGCTTCTAGCGCACTATCGATCTCAGCCGCCGATCAGAATGGGCGCCGCTTCGCTGGCGCGGCAGGCGTACCTGTTTCGGCCGACGACGTGCGATGACTTGCCCATAGCAGCGTGACGGCAAAGACGCCGAACATGGCTACAACGGCAATGGCAACAACGATCGCATCGGCAGGCATGGGCTTTCTCCTTCGTTACGAGTTGAAGTATCCGCCGCCTCTGTCTTGCCTGCCTTGATTTCGATCAATCGGCGCGATGGCGTGTTCCACCGGAATTGATCCCGATCAAACGGGCGGAGACTCCTCGTCGGAAATAGCGCGCCATGCCGCGCCATCGAGATCGTCATACTGGCCGTTCTTGAGCGACCACAGAAAGCCGGCGAGCCCAAGACCGCCGAGCAGTAGCGCAAGCGGAACAAGATAGATCAGCACTTCCATCGCTTCAGCTCCCTGATTTGATGCCCGCCCGCAATGAATTCAGAACCACCAGGATCGACGACGCAGACATCGCCGCCGCCGCGATCAGCGGCGTGACAAGGCCTGCGATGGCGATCGGCACCGCGAAGGCGTTGTAGATCACGGCAAGCCAGATGTTCTGACGCATCAGGCGAAGCGCGCGGCGTGAACGGACAATCGCGGAGAAAACCGGCATCAGATTGTCGCCCAGAAACACCATATCGGCGGTTGTCTGGCTGAGATGCGTGGCGCTGACGGGCGCCATCGACACATGAGCCGCCGCGAGCGACGGCGCGTCGTTCAACCCGTCGCCCACCATCATCACCTTGAAGCCCTGCTGCTTAAGCGTCTCGATCCGCGCGATCTTGTCGGCCGGGGTCAGTTCTGCGCGCCACGCACCGATGCGGAGCGAGGCGGCGGCATGAGCGACGGCCGGGGCGCGATCGCCCGAAAGAATTTCAATCCCGATTCGCGCGCGCTTCAACTTTTCCAATGTCTCGACGGCATCGGGCCGGAGGCGCTGACGAACCGCAATGACGTGACGTATGCTGCCATCGGCGATTGCGACGACCGAAACTTCAGGGTCAGCCGCAAGCAGCCGGTTCGCGACCTCGTCCGCGTTACAGAACGACGGGCGGCCGAGGCGGACTTCGCGCCCCTCGAGGCGGCAGCGAATGCCCTGTCCCGCCACCTCCTCGACATTCATCAGCGGCTCTTTTGCTTTTGCAGCCCGCGCAATCGCCGCGGCTACGGGATGACGGCTCGACAGTGCAAGACGGCCCGCAAGTGCAAAAACATCGGCGGGCACGTCAGCAGAATTGACCACGTCGAGTTCCGGCAGCGTCAGCGTTCCGGTTTTGTCGAACACAACGTAATTGGTTCTTGCCACGCGTTCGATGGCATCGCCGGAATTGATAAGCACGCCGCCGCGGAACAGTGCGCCCGATACAACCGTCTGCACGGCGGGAATCGCAAGACCAAGCGCACATGGACAGGTGATGATGAGAACGGCGATCGCGGTGAGAATTGCGCTATGCCAGCTCGCGCCGGACAAGACCCAGCCGAACATGGTGATAAGAGCCGTTGCGTGGACGACAGGTGCATAGAGCCGCGCCGCGCGATCGGCCAGCTGCACATAGCGCGAGCGCGATTGCAGCGACTGGTCCAGCAGCCGCGTGATTTCGGAAAGCAGCGTTGCTTCGGATGGCGCGGTCACGACAATGCGCAGCGTGCCGGAGACATTGACCGTTCCCGCGTAGATCGGGCTGCCTGGCGCGACAGACGCAAAACTGGTCTCGCCGGTGATGACGCTCTGATCGATTTCCGATCGCCCTTCGACGACATTTCCATCGACAGCGCAGCGTTCACCGGGACGCACGAGCACGATATCGCCGACGTCTATCGCCGCAGCGGGAACGGCGCGGATTTCGGTCGCGCTGACAAATTTGGTGGCGGTCTCGCTTTTTAGTGCCGCGAGATTCGATGCCACGGCGCGCGTGCGGCGGCGCATATTCTGATCGAGATAACGGCCCGCCAGCAGAAATGTCAGCAGCATGATCGCTGCGTCGAAATAGGCGTGTTCGGCATGGCCTATCGTCTCTATCAGCGACATGCCGAGCGCGGTGATGACGCCGATGCTGATCGGCACATCCATATTGGTGCCGCCCGCACGCAACGCGCGCCACGCCGAGCGGAAAAACGGCTGACCTGCATAGGCCGCAGCCGGAAGCGCGATCAAGGCCGACAACCAGTGAAAAAAGTCCCGCTGTTCGGCGAGCATGTCGGCGCCGTGCCCCGACCATATCGGCACCGACAGCATCATCACATTCATGGTCGCGAACGCCGCGACTGACAGGCATCGAAGCAGAAACTTCGCTTCGTCCGATTCGGCCGCCTCCGCGCGCATCGGCTCGAACGGATAGGCCTTGTATCCGAGGCCGGCGAGACGATCGACGATACTGGCGGGGTCCAGAACATCCCCGGTCCATTCGACGGCGAGACGGCGATCCGTCAAATTGACTCGCGCCATCGTCACATCGGGCATGGCGGAGATCCTGCGCTCAATTTTCGACATGCAGCCGGCGCAGTTGACGCCATCGACAGCGAGATCGAGATGCGAAACGCCGGCCTGCGGATATTTGATGTAGTGGGAGAAATCGCGCGCGATCTGCATGGCCATTCTCAATTCAGAACGATGCGATTTTTCGAGAGGAAAACACGCCGGCCGCCGGCATCGCCTTCGATGACAAGGTCCCATTGACCGGCCGCGACGTCCGATATTTTTCCGACGAACGTCCCTTCTCCGGCCTGCGCGAGCGCAATCCGCCTGTCGCCTCGCTTGTCGGCGGGACGCTCGAGCCGCCCGGCGAATTCGACATCGCGCAGCGGCTTGCCCTGCGCGTCGTTCGCCGCAAGTGTCAGTGTCGCGCCGCCTTCGGCCTGCCGCGTCAGATGCGCTTCGACGCGCCAGCGCCGTGCGGCCTGATCGTGCGCCGCGTCGATCTCGGATGCGTAAGCAAGACTGGCGCTGTAGGCACTGTCCACCTCGGTGCCCGGCAGCGTGTCGATCGCGATTTTCATCATCGTCATATTCACGCCGATGACGATGCCGAAGAAGGATAGCAGCGAAATCAGGACCGTTCTGCCGGTCAGCGGCCTTGAGAAGATGCTCATCCGAATTCTCCGTTATGGAGTGACGAAATTGTCGGTGACTTGTGCGGTTTCATCGAAACCCAGATCCGTGACGATGAACCTGACAGGCGACGATTTTTGCGCCGGGGTTCGAGGCACCGTGACCAGCACGCGCAGTTCCATCGTGCTGTCCCGCGCCAGAACGATCATGGGGCGGTCCTGCGTGATCGAGTCGGCGCCGACGATCTGGATCGTGGCGTTCGGCGGGCCGTCGAGATCGATGGCAACCGTCCGATCGACCTCGCGCTTGTTCAGAAGATGAATCGTATACGCGTTACGGATCGACCCGTCGGAGAGCTGAATAGCGAGCGGATTGCGATCATGCAGCGCACTGATACCGAGCAGCTGCCGGTTCAGAAGCGCGAAAAGCATGATCGCGCCGACGGCGGCGATCAGCAGCGAATACACGACGGTGCGCGGCCGCACGATGCGATAGACCGGCGGCAATCCCTTTTCACGGCGGTGAATATTGATGTCGTTGTCGTAACCGATCAGTCCCGTCGGTCTGCCGACCCTGGTCATGATGTTGTCGCAGGCGTCGATGCAAAGTCCGCACTGGATGCAGTCGATCTGAGCACCGTCGCGAATGTCGATCCCGGTCGGGCATACGGCGATGCATTGCTTGCAGTCCACGCAATCGCCAACCGCCTCGCCCATTGCACGCAGTTCGTTCGATTTCTTGAGCGACATGCGGGTTTCGCCGCGGTCGTATTTGTAGGCGACGTTGAGCGCCCACTCGTCGGTCAGCGCCGCCTGAATACGCGGCCACGGACACATATAGACGCAGACCTGCTCGCGCATGAATCCGGCCAGCGTATACGTCGTTGCAGTAAGAATAAGAATCCAGATGTAGGCAATGACCGGCGCCTGAAAAGTCGCCAGCTCTTTCACCAGCGTCGGCGCATCGTTGAAGTAGAGAACCCACGCGCCGCCGGTCCACCATGCAATCATCAGCCAGATCGAATGTTTCAGAACCAGTTCGCTCGCGCGCTGAAGCGTCCAGCCTTCCGCCTGCTTTTTCATGCGTTCGCGGCGATCGCCTTCGATCAGCCGCTCGACGGCATAGAACAAGTCGGTCCAGACAGTTTGCGGACACAGATAACCGCACCAGATGCGGCCGCCGATCGCATTCATCAAAAAAAGCGTGAGCGCCGCGAGGATCAGAAGGCCGGTGAAATAATAAACTTCCTGCGGCCACAGCTCTATGAAGAAGAAATAGAACCGCCGGTTCGGCAGATCGACGAGCACGGCCTGCGACGGCGCATCCAGCCCGCGATTCCAGCGGACGAACGGCAAGAGATAATAGATGCCGAGACACACCGCCATCAGCGACCATTTGATCGTGCGAAAACGGCCGGTCACACTCTGAGGATAAACGCGCTTATGCGCCTCGTAGAGCGGCCCGTAGTCGTCGATGTCGGCTGGCAGAACTGACTGGCTCATAGAGAAAGTGCCGGGTTGCGATTCCGGCATTCTATCGGGTTGACGAGGAAGCTCTTTGATTCACGTCAACGGCGGATTTTCCGGCCGCCGCGCGATGCGAATCTAGCGGCCGCCTCCAAGCGTATGCACGTATACGGCCAGCGCCTTGATGGTGGTCGGGTCGAGCCGCCCGGCCCAGGCCGGCATCACGCCGTTTCGGCCGTTGGTAATCGTCTCCACGACCGCTGCTTCGTCCGAGCCGTAGAGCCAGATCGGATCGGTCAGATTCGGCGCGCCGACATCCTGCTTGCCCTTGGCGTCGTCGCCGTGGCACGCCACGCAATTGTCGGCGAAGATTTTCTTGCCGGCCTCGATGTCGAGACCCTTGGCGGTGCTCGCAAGACCCGATAGCGAGCGAACATAGGCCGCGACATTGGCGATCTCGCCCTTCTTCAATATGCCGTCCTTGCCGAAAGCGAGCATCGACCCTTCATGCGCCTTTGGATCGCCGGAACGCGCGCCGAACTGGATGGTCTGCACGATCTGATCGAGCGAACCGCCCCAGAGCCAGTCGTCGTCGTTGAGATTTGGATAGCCTTTGGCTCCCGCAGCGCCAGAACCATGACACGGCGCGCAGTTATCGCCGAACGCCGCCTTGCCGCGCGCGCGCGCCAGCGCCAGCAGCGTCGGGTCCTTTTCGATGTCTGCCGGACTCGCTGCCGCGAGCGTCTGCATCTTCTCGCCACGCATCTTTTCGAGATCGGCAAGGTCGACGACGACGCTCGCGCGTGTCGAATAACCGAACGTGCCGGCGGTATATCCCGAGATTGTCGGCCAGGCCGGATACACGACCCAATAGCCGATCGCCCAGACGATTGTTGCGTAGAACGTCAGAATCCACCATCGCGGCAGAGGTGTGTTGAGTTCCTTGATGCCGTCCCACTCGTGGCCGGTTGTCGCGGTGCCGGTCGGCTTGTCGATATCCTGCTGTGCCATGGGAAATCTCAATCCTCGCGCAAAGGCATTTTGGCGGCGTCCTCGAACGCCTGCTTGTTTCGAGGCCAGAGCGTGTAGACGACGATCGTCACGAACAGTCCGACGAACAGCGGCGTCCACCAGGTGGTGACGAAGCCAGATACAGCGTTATGGGCCGCCAGAATTGCTTTCATCTCGATCCTCGTCAGCGAAGATTGGCTTTGTCGTTGTAGAGTTTGAAGTCGACCAGCGTGCCGAGCATCTGGAGATACGCAACCAGCGCATCCATCTCGGTCGGCGCGCCGTCCTTGCCGTCGAAATTGCGCGCGGTGGACTTCGGATAGCGTTTCAGAAACGCGTCGGCATTCGCGCTGTCAGGATCGACCTGTGCCCGCAGGTCCTCGGCAGCATGCGTGATCTGATCGTCGGTATAAGGAACGCCGATTGTTCTGCTTGTACGAAGGTGATCGGCGATTGTCGTCGGGTCGATCTCCGTATCGGACAGGAACGGATAGCCCGGCATCACCGACTGCGGCACGATCGCACGCGGATTCTTCAGATGCGTCACATGCCATTCATCGGAGTATTTCGCGCCGACACGCGCGAGGTCCGGCCCCGTGCGCTTCGATCCCCACTGGAAGGGGTGGTCGTACATACTCTCGGCCGCCAGCGAATAGTGCCCATAACGCTCGATCTCGTCGCGCAGCGGACGGATCATCTGCGAGTGACACAGATAGCAGCCTTCGCGGACATAGATGTTGCGTCCGGCCAGTTCGAGCGGCGTATAGGGACGCACACCGTCGACTTTCTCGATGGTGCTCTTCAGATAGAACAGCGGCGCGATCTCCACCAGACCGCCGATGGCGATAACGGCAAGGATGCCTCCGATCAGAATGATCGAATTTTTCTCGAAGATCTGGTGACGGCTCCAGAATGACATGAACGGCTCCTTATTCCGCCGGCGACAGCGCGGTCTGCGGGATCACGCCAGCCGTCTTCGGCGAACGCACGGTCATCCAGAGATTGTACGCCATGATGAGAGAGCCGATCAGGAACAGTGCGCCGCCCGCTGCGCGGATGATGTAGAAGGGATGCATCGCCTCCACCGACTCGATGAACGAGTATTCGAGGAAGCCGAGCGAGGTGTAAGCGCGCCACATCAGGCCCTGAAGAATGCCGGATACCCACATCGCGGAGATGTAGAGAACGATGCCGATGGTCGCGATCCAGAAGTGCCAGTTCACGAGCTTGAGGCTGTAGAGCTCTTTCTTGTTCCAGAGCCAGGGCACGAGACAATAGAGCGCGCCGAAGGATACGAATCCGACCCATCCCAGCGCGCCGGAATGAACGTGCCCGATGGTCCAGTCGGTGTAGTGGCTGAGCGAATTCACCACCTTGATCGACATCATCGGACCCTCGAAGGTCGACATGCCGTAGAACGCCACCGACACGACCATCATGCGCAGCACCGGATCGGTGCGCAGCTTGTCCCAGGCACCCGACAGCGTCATCAGGCCGTTGATCATGCCGCCCCATGAGGGCATCCACAGCATGATCGAGAACGTCATGCCGAGCGTCTGCGCCCAATCGGGCAGCGCCGTGTAGTGGAGATGATGCGGGCCGGCCCAGATGTAGAGGAAGATCAGCGCCCAGAAATGGATGATCGACAGCCGGTACGAATAAATCGGCCGCTCCGCGCGTTTCGGAATGAAATAGTACATAATCGCGAGGAAGCCGGCGGTGAGGAAGAAACCGACCGCGTTGTGGCCGTACCACCACTGGAACATCGCGTCCTGCACGCCGCCCCACACGACATACGACTTCGATCCGAACACCGACACCGGAAGGGCCGGATTGTTGCCGAGGTGAAGCACCGCAATCGTGACGATGAATGCGAGGTAGAACCAGTTGGCGACAAAGATGTGCGGTTCCTTGCGCTTGATGACCGTCACCAGGAAAACGAGCAGATACGTCACCCACACAATCGTCAGCCACAAATCGGCATACCATTCGGGTTCGGCGTATTCCTTGCTTTGCGTGACGCCAAGCAGATAGCCTGTGCCTGCAATGACGATGAAGAAATTGTAGCCGAGCACTACGAACCACGGCGCAAGATCGCCCGCGAGGCGCGCGCGGCAGGTTTTCTGCACGACGTAAAACGACGTTGCGATCAGGACGTTGCCGCCAAACGCGAAGATGACGGCGGATGTGTGCAGCGGACGCAGGCGGCCGAAACTTGTCCAGGGCAGATCGAAATTCAATGCAGGCCATGCAAGCTGAAGTGCGATGACCAACCCAACCGTGAAACCGGCGATACCCCAGAACATCGCGGCGGCCGAGGCAAACTTCACAGGACCGAAATTGTAATTCGGCCTGCCGCCGATTTCCTGCGCCGGCAGAATCGCAGACCGGTCGTAGTAGCGATTCATGATCGTGAACAATGCAAGCAGACTCGCGATCATCGTCAGCGTTGCATGAAACGCGAAGGCTGTGTCCTGCGCCTTGCCGGCCGCGATCAAAGCCAGGAAGGCGGTCGCAGCAAAGACAATCGACAGGCCTCCCTCGCCGAAGGTCATCACCTTTTTCGCATTCTGCAATTGCATGGTGCTAATCTCGTTTTCTCTCGTTCGGAACCACTTGCGCACGAGGACCGTGCCTTGCGTTGATCGAAATCAATTCGTAACGGAATTTCGCATTTGCGCCTTCGACGGCCTTAGGGCTCGAGCGTTTTCAGGAAGTTGATGAGGTCGTCCGCCTGACCGGGATCGAGCCGGAATTCCGGCATGGTCGGATGTCCGGTGACGATTCCCTCGGCCAGCGCCTCTTGCAGCGATTCGACCGGATAATGTGTGTGCAGCACGCGAAACGGCGGCGCGATGGACAACGGACTCGCAGTCACCTTGTCGATCGAGTGACATCGCGCGCAATTGGCCGCTGCGAATGCGCGTCCGCGCTCGGCTGACGGCGACTGAGCCGAAATTGCCGGAACCGCCAAAGTAGACGAAGCTGCAATCGTGCAGAGCAGGCGAACGATCACCGGTCAGCGGCCGGAATCGCCGTGCGAATCCTCGGCGAGCGCCTCGAGCGTATGTGTATTCGGGCAGTAGCTGGAGATGGCTTCCAAGCCGGACCGCTTGAAATCATTCTCGCAACGTGCGGCCGAACCGCAACGGCCGCAGGTTCGCTCGAGATCGCGCACGACACGAGGAAAATTCTCTTCCAGCGCCGCCTTGTCTAGGCCGAACTGGCGCACCCGTTCGTCGAGCAGACGCCGCCAGCCGCCGTTGGTCGCCGCGTTCGCGCGAAGCTCCGACGGCGAGACCCCGAGATCGCCGGCGATTCGCTCAAGCTCGGATTCGCAGAGCTGGTCCGTCTCTCGCGCGGCAAATAACCGGGCGGCGGTTGCCTTCAGCCATGCAACCGTGTCTTTGAGCGCAAACGCAGATGAAGCCATATTCTTCGCCATGACGAGCCTCGTCAATCCGTTCAGCGTTGCGATGCTTTAAGCGCAGCTACATTGTTAAGCGTGATGCGCCGCGTCGAGTGCAGCGAGATCAGCCCGGACTTCTCCAGAAGCGTCAGCGTGCGCGACACCGTTTCGATCGTGAGGCCGAGATAGTCGGCGATGTCCTGCCGCGACATCGGAAGCTCGATAACCTGCTGCGAACCCGCCCGCTCGGAGAAATCCAGCAAAAAATCCTGCACTCTCTCCTGGGCATTCTTGATGAGCAGAAGGGCGTGGGCCCTGGAGCGGGACAATTCAAGCGTGGCTATTGTCCAGAGCTTCTCGAACAAATTATGGCTGCGCGAGGCGCGCTCGAACATCGTGCTTCGTTTCATGGCGACCAATTCGGTCGCACTGACCGCTTCGGCGGAGACAGAATACCGATCCCCGGCCTCAAGGCCGAAGAAGTCGCCGCTGATGTGAAAGCCGACGATCTGGCGCCGCCCGTCGTCGAGAATCTTGTGGGTTCGGACCGCGCCGGCGATCACCTTGTAGAACCTGGCCGCCGGCTCGCCCTCGCTGAAAATTTCCTGATCCTGCGTGCGCGAGACCAGCGTGCCGATCGTCTCAAGCCGGTCGTCGGACGGGCTCGCGGGAGATGCGCCAAACGTGGCGTATGCAGGCGGGCGGAACTTGGTTTGGACGGGATTGATCTGATGCAGCATGAGGCGATCTCCATCGTTGAAATCACCTTCAGTCAGGTCGCGAATTCGCGAAATTCAGATATTGACCCTAAGGGGTTTTACGGAGGTGCCGCTGGCCGAAAAAACCGCTTTTGTTACTGGACGTTACTTCATACAACCTGATTGGTTTTCTCGTATCGCTCAGTCGCCGGGACAATCGCGTGACCGCCCACGACCTGTTACCCACCGATACACAAGCGCAGCCGAAGCTGGCGCCGGCAGCTAATCTCTGTAAGCGGGCATTGCTTTACGCATTGGCGGTCGCGCTGGCGGGCGCGGCCTTTCTGCTGCGCGCGGCGATGACACCCTACATGCAGGGGCAGGTCGATTACCTTTTCTTCGTGCCGGCCGTCCTGATCGCCGGAACGATGGGCGGTCTCGGGCCGGGACTTCTTTGCACAACACTCTGCACGGCGGCGGCGCTGATGACGTCGGGCGACCCGCGGACTCTCGATGTGCAGGAAGCTGTCAGCACCGGCGTACTCTTTATTATCGGTGTGAGCGTTGCGGCGTTCGGCGAAGGCCTTCATCGTGCGCGTCTTCAGGCGACATCGAGCACCCGCGACCTGCTCTCGCGTGAAGCTCACCTGCAATCGATATTGGATACCGTGCCCGATGCGATGATTGTGATCGACGATCGCGGAATCATCGCGTCGTTCAGTTCGGCTGCCGAGCGCGTATTCGGCTATACGCAAGCCGAAGTGACCGGGAAAAACATCAAGATGCTGATGCCGCAACCCTATCGTGGCGATCACGACGGGTATCTCCAGAATTACGCACGCACCGGCGAGCGGCATATTATCGGGATCGGCCGTGTCGTCGTGGCACAACGCAAGGACGGCACGACATTTCCGATCGAACTTTCGGTCGGTGAGGTCAACTCCACCGGAAAGCGATTCTATACAGGCTTCATCCGCGACCTTTCCGAACGCCACAGAACGGAGACGCGCCTTAAGGAGCTACAGTCGGAACTTGTCCACGTTTCGCGTCTGACCGCGATGGGCGAAATGGCCTCCACACTTGCCCATGAACTCAACCAGCCTCTTTCGGCCATTACAAATTACATCAGCGGAATCCGCCGTATTCTGATGGGAAACGCCGGCATTCCGTCCCCGGTCAATGACGCGCTGGACAAGGCGTCCGTGCAGGCCTTGCGGGCGGGAAGGATTATCGGGCGGCTGCGTGAATTCGTCTCGCGCGGCGAAGGCGAACGCAACATCGAATATCTGGACCACCTGATCGAGGAGGCGGATGCGCTTGCGCTGGTCGGCGTCCGCGAGCGCGGCGTTCTCGTGCGGACCCGGATAGATCCCGAGCATCGGGCCGTGCTCGCCGACAAGGTGCAGATTCAACAGGTTTTATTCAACCTGATGCGGAACGCGGTGGAAGCCATGGACACCGCCAAGACGAAAGAATTGACAATCGCGACATCCGGCAGCGGCGACGGCCTCGTCACCGTTCAGGTCTCCGATACCGGGTCCGGCATTTCGCCGGACGCCGCGGCTCATCTGTTCGAGCCGTTTTTCACGACGAAACGGCAGGGTATGGGCGTCGGCCTGTCGATCTGCCGCACGATCATCGAGGCGCATGGCGGGCAGATCACCGTTCGCGCAAATCCGCAGGGCGGGACAATCTTCGAGTTTACACTTCGCAGCGCCTCGGAGAAGGATAGCTGATGGCCAGCGACAACACCGTGCATGTCATCGATGACGACGAGGCGGTTCGGGACTCTGTTGAATTCCTGCTGTCGGCAGCGAAGCACGCGGTGAAATCCTATGCATCCGCCGCTGACTTTCTGCCTGCCCTGCCGTCGATCGATGGCGGCTGCATCGTCACGGACATCCGCATGCCGGGCATGAGCGGTTTGGAATTATTGCAGCGTGTCAAAGACCTGAAAATCGCCGTTCCTGTCATCGTCATCACCGGACATGGCGACGTTCCGCTCGCCGTCGAAGCCATGAAACTCGGCGCCAGCGACTTCGTCGAAAAACCGTTCGACGATGACGCGCTGCTGGCAAGCATAGAATCCGCGCTTTCTTCAAGCACAAAGAATCGCGACCGGAGCGAAGAGAGCGCGGAGCTTCTGCGGCGCATCGAAACACTCTCCGCACGCGAACGTCAGGTGCTGGAGGGACTTGTTCTCGGCCATCCCAACAAGACGATTGCCTTCGATCTTCAGATCAGTCCCCGCACCGTCGAGGTTTATCGCGCAAACCTGATGACGAAGATGGCGGCGTCGAGCTTGTCCGAATTGATCCGCATGGCATTCGTCGCCGGCATCACAACGCCGGCAAAAAAGATCGGTTAGAAGCCGACTTCATCGCGACCGATCGGGAAGACGCGATCGAACTAGTCTGCCCCGAGATATGCAGATCTTACCTTCGGATTTGAAAGCAGGTCGCCGCCGCTGCCTTCAAGAACGATTCTCCCCGACTCCAGCACATAGCCGCGATCGGCAATTTCCAGCGCCGCGATTGCGTTCTGCTCGACCAGCAGAATAGTCACGCCGCTGGCCTTCAGCGACGCAATCGCCCCGAGAATTTGATCGACCAAAGTGGGCGACAGTCCAAGCGACGGCTCGTCCAGCAGCAGAAGTTTCGGCTTCCCCATCAATGCGCGACCGATGGCGAGCATCTGTTGCTGACCGCCCGAAAGACTCTCCGCAGCATGGCTGCGCTTTTCGTGCAGAACCGGAAACATCGCAAACACGCGATCGCGATCGTTGTCGATGTCCTTGTCGCGCCGCATGTAGGCACCGAGACGCAGGTTGTCGGCAACCGTCAGCGGGCCGAACACCTGGCGGCCTTCGGGCGATTGCGTGATACCGCGCGCGACGCGCCTGTGCGACGTAAACCGGTCGATACGCTCGCCGCAAAAGTTGATCTCGCCCGCGGTGATCGGCTGTACCCCGGACAGCGCGCGCAGCAGCGTCGTCTTGCCTGCGCCGTTCGAGCCGATCAGCGCGACGACCTCGGCCGCACGGACGCCGAGGCTGACGCCATGTAGCACCTCAATGCGTCCATAGGCGCTGCGCAGGTTCGATACATCAAGCACGGGCAGCCTCCCGCGCGCCGTGTTTGCCGAGATAGGCTTCCAGAACGGCAGGGTCGTTGCGCACTTCGCGCGGCGTTCCCTCCACAAGCGGCCTGCCCCGATTCAAAACGAGAATCCGATCCGAAATGTTCATGACGAGCTTCATGTCGTGCTCGACGAGCACAATTGCGATGCCGCTCGCTGCAACTTTACGAATAAGCCGGTCGATCTCATCTGTCTCGACGGAGTTGCAACCGGCTGCCGGCTCATCGAGCAGCAGAACCTTCGGTTCGGCAGCAAGCGCGCGCGCGATCTCAATCCGCTTGCAGGCACCGTAGGGCAGCGATCCGGCGGGAGCGCCGGCGCTTGCGCGCAAACCGACATCGTCCAGCAATTTGAGCGCCGCTTCGTGCGTCTCTTCGTTCTGCCGCCTCACCGACGGCAGTCTGAACAGATCGGCAAACAGGTTGCATCGCTCGCGCAGATGACGGCCGACCATGACGTTTTCCGCAGCGGTCATGCGCTGGAAGATTTGCAGATTCTGGAACGTGCGCGACAATCCGCGCGCCGCCAGATCGTCCGGCGGCAGCCCCGTAACGTTCTGCCCGCCGAGACCGACCTCGCCCTGATCCGCGCGGTAGAGCCCGGAGATGACGTTAAACAGCGTCGTCTTGCCGGCGCCATTCGGCCCGATGATGGAAAATATCTGACCCCGATTGACAGAAAAGCTGACATCGTCGATGGCCTTGATGCCGCCGAAGGAAATGCCGATGCGGCTGGAGCTGAGTATCGTCATGCGCCCGCCCGCGCAAATCGCCGCGACAGCGTCGGCACGATGCCGTCGCGCATGAAGATCATCGTGACAATGATGATCGCGCCGAGCATCATATGCTCGTATTCCTGAAACACGGTCAGCACCTGCGGCAACGCGATCAGAACCGCAGCGCCAATGATACTTCCCGCGACGGAGCCGAGGCCGCCGAGAACCACCATCGTTACAAGCTCGATGGAATGCAGAAAGCCGGCCTGATCTGGATTGATGAATCCATTCATCATCGCAAGCATCGATCCGGCGAGCGATGCATAAACGGCCGCAATGACGAATGCCTGCAACTTGAAACGGGTAACGTCGATGCCTGCGACGCGTGCCGCGATCTCGCTGTCGTGCAGGGCGCGAAACGCACGCCCGGTTGGCGTTTCACTCAAGTTGAGCGCAAGCCACGCTCCGGCGACGAGTGCGGCCCCGGTGATCCAGTACCAGGTTTCCGAACCGCTGGCGCGCCAGCCGAACAGCGTGAGTTTCGCAACCGCCATGCCGTCGGGACCGCCGGTCCAGCGGCTTTCCGTCGTGATGACGAGCGCGATGAGGATGCCGAGGCCCAGCGTTCCGATGGCGAGATAATGTCCCCGCAGCCTGAGGATCGGCCGCCCGACAAGATAGGCAAGAAGCGCGGAGATTGCCGCACCGATGAATATCGCCGCCCACGGCGGCACGCCGAGATGTGCCGGCCCGATGGCAACAGCATAAGCGCCGATGCCGAAGAACCCGGCGTGTCCGAGGCTGACCTGTCCCGCCTGCCCCATCAGAATGTTGAGACCGACTGCGGCGAATGCCGACACCCAGACCAATGAGGCAACGCGCCAATAGTAGGTCGTCGGAAAGATCAGCGGCAGCAACGCAATCGCCGCAGCCAATATAAAGAGAGCGAGATAGCGATGTCCGAGCCGCGCAAGCATCGTCTATACCCTCTCGACCGAGCGGCGGCCGAACAGTCCCTGCGGGACCGCAAACAGGACAACGAGGATGACGATGAAGGCAAATCCATCCTTGTAGGTCGAACTGACGTAGCCCGCGCCGAACGATTCGAGCAGGCCGAGCAGCAATCCGCCAGCGACTGCGCCGAGCGGATTTCCGATGCCGCCGAGCATCGCCGCAGCGAAGCCCTTGAGCGCCAGCATGGTGCCGGCATCGTAACTTGTCAGCGTGATCGGCGTGACCAGAATGCCAGCGGCCGCGCCGATGGCGGCCGATCCGCCGAAGGCGAGCATCATGACTGTTGCGGTATTGATACCGACAAGCCGCGCCGCCAGACGATTGGCCGCCGTGGCGCGTACCGCCTTTCCGACGACCGTGAGTTCGAGAAAGACATAAAGAACGACGACGATGAAAGCCGTTCCGCCAAGGACCCACAGGCTCTGCGGCTGGAGCGCCGCGCCAAGGACGTTGACGGGCGCATCGCCGGAAAACGACGGCAACTTGTGGAACTGCTTGTCGAACATAACTTGCGCAAGCCCGCGCAAAAAAATCGACGCACCGATGGTGATGATGATGAGCGTGACGGCGGATGCACCGCGCGCAGGCGCAATCGCACACCAGTAAAGCAGCAGTCCCACGACAATCGTGACAATCATGGCGATCAGAGCCGCAACCGGGAGCGAAAACCCTGCGGCGGCGGCGAACACCGTCACCATGCCGCCCAGCATCACGAATTCGCCTTGCGCGAAGTTCACGACATCCGACGCATTATAGATGAGCGTGAAGCCCAGTGCGACGAGCGCGTAGACGGCGCCTATCGTCAGTCCGGAAATTAGAAACTGGATGGATTCGGACATGTCGCGGCGTCGCCCCTTGCCGTTATCGCGCACCGTCTCTGCGGCACATTGCGAAGCAGCGCCCGCAGGCGCCGCCACGCAAGTTTACGAGTGACAATCAGCTTCCGGACGGCACCAGCGCCCAGTCGCCGCCCTTGATCTCAAGCATGCGGAACGCCGACAGATCGAGGCCGAGGTGATCGGTGGGCGACATGTTGACGACACCAGTCGTGCCGGCATAGCCCTTGGTCTTCTCGATTTCGTCGCGGACTTTCTTCGGGTCCGCCGAATTCGCCCGCTTCATTGCCTCGACAAGGATCGTTAAACCGTCATAGGCGTAGCCGCCGAAGGTCGAGACCGGTTGTTTCGCACCGTCCTCGTAGACCTTCTTGTAGTCGACGACCACTTTCTTCTGCGGATCGCTGTCAGGGAGCTTGTCGCCGACAAGCAGCGCCGGAGACGGCAGACGAACGCCTTCGGCTGCGGGGCCAGCCAATTCAATAAAGCTCTTCGAGGCAACGCCGTGGCTCTGGTACAGAGGCGTTGCGGTCATTCCGAGCTGCGCATAGTTGCGCGTGACAATCGCCGGACCCTGACCGAAGCCCGGATTGACGATCGCCTGGATTCCCGAAACGCCCTTGATCTTGGTGAGCTGCGCCGTCATGTCGCTGTCGCGCGGACCGTAGGTTTCGTCTGCGGCAATCGTGACGCCATAGCCAGGCGCCACCTTGATGCACTGCGCGCGCATCGACGCGCCGAAGCCGTCAGTGCCGGAGATCATCGCAATGTTGGTGAGCTTGCGGGTCTTGAGATTTTCAAAGATTTTCTCGCAAGCCATTTTATCGGTATGCGGCGTCTTGAAAACGAACTTGCGGACGGGGTCGACCACCTCGATTCCTCCCGCAAGAGAAATGAAGGGCACCTGCGCTTCCTCGAAAACCGGAATCATCGCCATGCTGGTGCCGGTCGTCGATCCGCCGACCATCGCGACGACCTTGTCGTCCTCGATCAATCGGGTCGCAAAGGTGCGCGCCTTGTTGGCGTCGCCACCGTCATCGTAGACAACGAGTTCGATCTTCTTGCCGAGCAGACCGCCGGCGGCATTGATCCGCTCGACATACATCCTCAGAGTCTTGTCTTCCGGCTCGCCGAGAAACGATGCGGGGCCGGTCGAAGACAGAACAGAACCGATCTTGATGGTCTGCTGAGCGAATGCGGACGTTGAAAGCGCGAGCGCAGCCACGCTTGCAGAAAGAACGAGTCGAACGAATGCAGTCGGCTTCATCGGTATCCTCCCTAAATGGGCCGCCCCTTTTTCCAAGGCTTTGCCCGCACGCCGCTTCGCTGAGCTTGATCCAGCATCGGCCTGCTTCACTTGGTTTTATTATAATTGACCGAACGGTTGGTCAATAGTAACATTCCTTGAAATGGCTGCGACAAAGAAGGCCAACGGGAGGACAGTGTGAGTACGGAATTGATTTTGACCGAAGTCCGCGAGGGCTACCGGTCCATTCAACTCAACAGGCCGGAAAGCCTGAACTCGTTCAATCGCACGCTTCATGCAGCACTCGGCACCGCGCTCGATGCGGCGGAAGCCGACAAAAGCTGCCGCGCACTTGTGCTGACCGGCTCAGGCCGAGGATTTTGCGCGGGTCAGGATTTGTCCGACGTGGACATTCCCAAGGACGGACACCCCGATCTCGCGAAGACAATCGACACGAACTACAATCCGCTCATTCGCCGGCTGCGCGCCCTTCCGATGCCCGTCATCGCGGCTGTGAACGGCGTTGCCGCCGGTGCCGGAGCCAACATCGCGTTCGCATGCGATATTGTTCTCGCGGGCCGCTCCGCAAAGTTCATTCAGGCATTCTCAAAGATTGCACTTGTCCCCGACAGCGGCGGCACGTGGTTTCTGCCGCGCGTGGCGGGCGCTGCGCGTGCACGCGCACTTGCGTTGTTGGGAGAACCGGTCAGCGCGGAACAGGCGGAAGCGTGGGGAATGATCTGGAAGGTCCATGACGATGCAAACTTGATGCAAGAAGCTCACAAGCTCGCCGCGCATTTGGCCAGGCAGCCGACCGGCGCGCTGGCTTTAATCAAGCAGGCGCTCGATCGGTCGGAAACCAATACGCTCGATCAACAACTCGATCTCGAGCGCGATTTACAGGGCCGGGCCGGGCGCGGGCCGGATTTCCGCGAAGGTGTTGCCGCGTTTCTGGAAAAGCGCCCGGCACGATTCTCCGGAGCCATGTAGTGGACGCACATAATACGAAGAACAATCCGCAAGACGTCGCCAAGGCGTGCGCCGACGCGATGTGGTCAACCGACCGCGCCAGCAAGGGACTTGGATTCAGCATCGAGATGATTGCGCCGGGACAGGCGGTGATCTCGATGACCGTTAAAAAGGACATGACGAACGGCTTCGGCATTTGTCATGGCGGATTTATTTTCACCCTCGCCGACTCGGCCTTTGCCTTTGCCTGCAACACCTACAATCAGCGAACCGTGGCACAGCAATGCGCGGTGACGTTCATCAAGCCCGCATTCGACGGCGAAAAGCTCACGGCGCGCGCCATCGAGCGCATGCGCGAGGGCCGAAGCGGCATCTACGACGTGACTGTGACCAATGAGAGCAATGTCATTGTCGCCGAATTTCGCGGGCATTCGCGAACCATCAAAGGCGAATTGCTGAATAACTCAACGCAAAGCGCGAACTAGACGGGGGAGACATTGCTGAACATTCCACTGCGCAAACTCGACCGGCTAACTCCGGAAAAAAGCGAGCTCGACCGCTACGAGACCGCCAGCACCGATGAGATCCGCGCTCTTCAGCGCGAACGGCTGGAGTGGTCGCTTCGTCATGCCTATGAGAACGTTCCGCACTATCGTGCCAAATTCGATGCCGCCGGCGTAAAGCCCGCGGACTTCAAGGATCTTCCGGATCTGGCGAAGTTTCCATTCACCGCAAAAGCCGACCTGCGAGAGAATTATCCGTTTGGAATGTTCGCGGTTCCGCAGGAGAAAGTGGCGCGCTTGCATGCGTCGTCCGGCACCACCGGAAAGCCGACCGTCGTCGGTTACACCAAGGGCGACATTGATATGTGGAGCGATGTTGTTGCCCGGTCCATTCGTGCAGCAGGCGTCCGTCCCGGCATGAAGATACACGTCGCTTATGGCTACGGTCTTTTTACGGGCGGCCTTGGCGCGCACTACGGCGCCGAGCGGCTAGGCTGTACTGTGATCCCGATCTCAGGCGGCATGACGGAGCGGCAGGTCCAGCTGATCGAGGACTTCAAACCTGAAGTCATCATGGTGACACCGTCCTACATGCTCGCAATTCTCGACGAGTTCAGGAAGCAGGGTCTCGATCCGCGGAAATCCTCTCTGAGAATTGGAATTTTCGGAGCCGAGCCTTGGACGAACGCGATGCGAGAAGAAATCGAGGAAGCCTTCGATCTTCATGCCGTCGACATCTACGGCCTGTCCGAAGTGATCGGCCCGGGCGTTGCCAGCGAGTGCGTGGAGACCAAGGACGGCCTGCATGTCTGGGAGGATCACTTTTATCCCGAGGTGATCGATCCGGGCACCGGCAAGGTGCTGCCGGATGGAGAAAAAGGCGAACTCGTCTTCACCTCACTGACGAAGGAAGCGATGCCCGTGGTGCGCTATCGGACGCGCGACCTCACGCGCCTGTTGCCGGGCACCGCGCGCTCGTTGCGGCGAATGGAAAAAGTCACCGGCCGCACCGACGACATGATGATCGTGCGAGGCGTCAACGTGTTCCCCACGCAGATCGAAGAGAAGCTGCTGACGATCCCTGCCCTGTCGGCGCATTACCAGATTGTTCTCACGCGCGACGGCCGCATGGACAACATGGAAATTCAGGTCGAGGCGCTGCCCGGCGCCACCTACCCCGATCGGGAAGCGGCGACTGGCGAGCTGATAAAGTCCGTCAAGGACACGATCGGCGTCACTGCCGCTGTCTCGGTTGTCGATCCGGGCACCATCGAGCGTTCGGTCGGAAAAGCCAAACGCGTCATCGACCGGCGACCGAAGGAATAGCATTCAAGATGGCTCGCACCCGCGCCAGCGACTACGATGACAAGCGTCGCGTCATTCTCAACCGTTCCGCAGCACTATTTTCGGAATACGGCTACGACCGCGCGTCGATGAGCAAGATCGCGGACGCATGCGGCGTCTCGAAAGCAAATCTGTATCATTACTATAAAGACAAGGAAGGCCTGCTTTTCGACGTCATCCGGGTTCACCTCAGGGAACTGCTCGAAGCTGTCGAGGAAGCCGATCAGGCACAATCTCCGCCGGAGAAAAAACTGCGCGAACTCGTCGGCTCACTTCTGGAAGCCTATCGCGACGCGGATTCGCTGCACAATGTGCAAATCAACAGCATGAGATTCTTGCCGCCGAAGCGCCAGGCTGAACTGAAAGGAATCGAACGTCAGATCGTCGAGACGTTCTCGGATGCTGTTCTCGGCATCGCGCCGCATTTGAAGGGAACGCGGATGCTCAAGCCCGTTACCATGTCGCTGTTCGGCATGGTCAACTGGCACTACCTCTGGTTCAAAAACAACGGAAGCGTCACGCGCGCGGATTACGCCGATCTCGTCACGAAACTGATTATCGACGGAACGCGCAACGTTCTCGCTCAAAATCTCAAAGTTCAAAAACGCGCCGCAGCAGCCGGATAATTCTCAAAGTGCCTTGAGGCACGCAACCACGAAGTGAAGCCATGAAACTCGAAAGTTTCGTCAGCAGACGCTGGATTTCTCCGGGCCGGGATTCGATCGACATTCGCAGCGCCGTCACCGGCGACGTGGTCGCGAATGCCACGAGCGGCGGCATCGACATGCGCGAGACGCTGGATCACGCGCGTAAGGTCGGCGGCAAGAATCTTCGCCGCCTCACGTTTCACCAGCGCGCCGATGTGCTTAAGAAACTCGGGCAGCATCTCAGCGAGCGCAAAGACGAGCTTTACCGGCTGTCGTTCCAGACCGGTGCCACACGAACGGACAATTTCATCGATGTCGACGGCGGTATCGGCACGCTATTCGTTTATGCAGGCAAAGGCCGCCGTGAATTGCCGAATTCGACGTTTCTGCTCGATGGCGCGGTCGAGCAACTGTCCAAGGGCGGCACGTTCGCCGGACAGCACATCCTGAATTCACTTCAGGGCGTTGCCGTTCACATCAACGCCTTCAACTTCCCCTGCTGGGGCATGCTGGAAAAATTCGCGCCTGCATTCCTCGCGGGCGTACCCGTCGTCACGAAACCGGCGACGGTGACTTCCTATGTCGCTCATGCGCTTGCCCGCATGATCGCCGATTCAAAGATTCTTCCCGAAGGCACATTCCAGTTCATCGTCGGCACAACGGGCGATCTGTTCGACCATCTCACCTGCCAAGACGTGGTGTCATTCACCGGATCGGCTGCGACATCCGAAATGCTTCAACGTCATCCGGTCATCGCCAGAGAAGCGGTTCGATTCATCGCCGAGCGCGATTCCCTGAACGACGCCATTCTGGCGCCGGACGCTTCGCCCGGTACGCCGGAGTTCGATCTCTTTATCAAGGAGGTCGCGAAAGAAATGACAGTGAAGGCAGGCCAGAAATGCACGGCGATCCGCCGCGCGCTTGTGCCGTCCTCCCATGTCAGCGCGACCGTCGACGCGTTGCGCGAACGGCTGGGTAAAATTGTGATCGGCAATCCGGAACTGGAAAACGTCCGCATGGGACCGGTAGTCGGCCTCGATCAGCGCCGCGACGTTCTCTCTCATGTCGCCAAGCTGAAGGAAGAAGCCGAACTCGTCGTCGGCAATCCGGATGAGTTTCAAGTGGAAGGCGCGGACAAGACCAAAGGCGCGTTCATTCCACCACTCTTGCTTCACTGCGCCGATCCCGTGCGCGCAAAGCGCGTGCATGAAATCGAGGCCTTCGGGCCTGTCAGCACCGTGATGGGTTACAGCGACCTCGATCAGGCCATCGCGTTAGCCAATCGTGGCGGCGGCAGCCTTGTCGCGTCGGTCTATACGCACGATCCTCGTACTGCATCGGAGATTGTTTCGGGGATCGGCACCTTTCACGGACGGCTCGTCTTCATCGATCGCGACTGCGCCAAGGAACAGACGGGACACGGCTCACCGATGCCGCAGATGATGCATGGCGGGCCGGGCCGCGCGGGCGGCGGCGAAGAACTCGGCGGCGTGCGAAGCCTGAGCCACTATATGCAGCGCACGGCATTGCAGGGCTCGCCCGCGATGCTCACCGGCATAACCGGAAGCTGGAGCAAAAATGCGCCGGCCATCGAAAAGACCAAACACCCGTTCCGCTATCACTTCGAGGATCTCGATGTCGGGCAGACGTTCTTTTCAAAGCCGCGCACGATCACGCTCGAAGACGTCGAACACTTCGCGCATTTCACCGGCGACACCTTCTACGCGCACATGGACGAAGAAGCGACCAAAGGTCATCCGTTCTTCCCCGGACGTGTCGCGCACGGCTATCTGCTGCTCTCGTTCGCCGCCGGACTTTTCGTCGATCCCGATCCGGGACCGGTGCTGGCCAATTACGGGCTCGACAATCTGCGGTTCGTCAAACCGATCCAGCCGGGCGAAGCCATCAAGGTGCGGCTGACAGCGAAGGAAAAATCGCCGCGCAACAGGCAGTATGGAGAGGTGCGCTGGGATGTGGAGATCACGACCGACAAGGGCGAAACGGCGGCGACTTACGAATTGCTGACCATGAACGCGGTTCGGCCCGCGACGTGAGGAATGAGCAAGGTGCCGCGCGCTGACGATCACATCTGGTCGTAATCGACGACGACACGCTTTGAGACCGGATGCGCCTGGCAGGTGAGAACGAAGCCCGCGTTCAACTCCCAGGGCTCGAGCGAATAATTGACATCCATCTGCGTCTCGCCTTCGACGACTTTGGCACGGCAGGTGCTGCACATTCCGCCTTTGCAGGCGTAAGGCAAATCCATGCCTGCGCGCAGCGCCGCGTCGAGGATCGCCTCGCCGTCCGCAACCGGAACATCCTTGCGCTTTCCATCGACGATCAGCGACGCAATTGCTTTGGGCGGCGCACTCGGCACGATGACCGGCTTGGGCCGAGGCTTGCCGCCAAGGCCCGAGACGAAACGCTCGACATGGATGCGTTCGCCCGAAATGCCGAGTTCGGTGCAAGTCGCCGCGATTTCCTCGCTCATGGCGACCGGGCCGCAAATGAAAACGTGATCGACGGCCGCAGCCGGCACCATCGCGCGCAGCAGAACGGCGACCTTCTCGCGATCGAGCCTGCCGTGCAGAATCGGCAGATCCTGTTCCTCCTGCGAGAGAACGTGGAACACCGAGAACCGCCCCATGAAACGGTCTTTCAATTCTTCAAGCGTCTGACGGAAAATCACGCCGGATGTCGAACGGTTTCCGTAAAACAGAAAGAAACGGCTTTTCGGCTCGCGCGAAAGAATTCCCCGGATGATCGACATGATCGGCGTGATGCCGGAGCCGGCGGCAAAGCCGACGTGAATTCGCGCTTCGTCAGGCGTGAGCTCGATACCGAAGCGGCCGGTGGGCGTCATCACGTCCAGCGTATCGCCGGATTTGAGTTCGTCGAGCGCCCAGCTCGAAAACGCCCCGCCGTCGACTTTCTTCACGGCGATCCGCAATTCGCGGTCGTCCGGGCTCGAGCAGATCGAATAGGAGCGGCGCACTTCTTCGCCATCCATCGTTGTGCGCAGCGTCAGATATTGTCCCGGTGCGAACGCGTAATCATCCGCCAGGCTCGAAGGTATCGCAAAGGTCAATGAAATTGCGTCGGCAGTTTCACGGCGCAGATCGTCAACGGCAAGCCGATGGAATTTTGGCGTCTGGGACATCGCGCTGCGCTCTAGTGACATTTGAAATAATCGAACGGTTCGCGGCACGATTTGCAGCGCCAGAGCGCCTTACAGGACGTCGAGCCGAATTCGGAAAGCAACTCTGTTTCCACTGACCCGCATTGCGGGCAAGCGACCTGCTGTTCGCCGAACAGCGCACGGCGGCCGCCTCCGGCGATGGGAGGCGCGATCCCATAATCCTTCAGCTTGCGGCGGCCCTCCTCGCTCATCCAGTCCGTCGTCCAGGCCGGCGACAGCACCGTCTTGATCGTCGGATTGCGGATGCCTTCGCGCTCCAGCGCCATTTCGATTTCGAGAGCGATCATGTTCATCGCGGGGCAACCGGAATAAGTCGGCGTGATCGCAACCTCGACCTGCCCGTCGTTCACCGTGACATCGCGCAGCACGCCGAGATCGGCGATGGTCAGCACCGGAATTTCGGGATCGACAACTTGCGCAGCCGCATTCCACGCGGCGCGGCGAAGTTCATTCGCAGCCGTCACCATGTCGCGCCCGGAAAACTTCGTTGCAGAGACTGCAACTCGCTGAGGAGATGGCCGAGATGTTCGCTGTGATGACCCGAACGCCCGCCCTTTTGCATCCAGGGTGAAGATGAAACCTTCAATGTCGCCTCGTGCAGAATCGACGAAACGGTCTTCACCCAATCCGCACGGAAGTTCTCGGGATCGACGGCAATCGCCTGCGCAATCAGGCTCCGGTCGCCGTCGTCGCTGTGGAACAACTCGCCGGTGAAGGCCCACAGATCGTCAATCGCGTCCTGCGCGCGGCGATGGCTTTCCTCAGTGCCGTCGCCGAGACGAATGATCCACTCCGACGAATGCCGCAGATGATAGGCACTCTCCTTCTCGGACTTTGCCGCGATGGCCGCCAGCGTCTCGTCTTTCGACTTCGTCATCGCGCGCCAATAACTGTCCGCGAATGCCGAGTACAAGAACTGCCGCACAATGGTGCGCGCGAAATCGCCGTTCGGCTGCTCAACCAACAGAAGATTCCGGTACTGCCGCACGTCACGCAGATACGCGAGCTTGTCCTCGTCATTGTCCGCGCCTTCAACCTTCGCAGCATAAGTATAAAGCTCGCGCGCCTGCCCGATCAGATCGAGGCCCATATTCGCCAGCGCCATGTCCTCTTCCATCATCGGGGCATGGCCGCACCACTCCGACAGACGGTGGCCGAGAATCAGCGCATCATCGGCCCGGCGCAGCGCGTAAAGCACCAACGGACTTTCATTCACGGAGACGGAAGGGACACTCATCGAAACACCGCTCACATATGCCCGACTTCGTCGGGAACATCGTAGAAAGTCGGGTGACGATAGATTTTCGACATCGCCGGCTCGAACATCATGTCCTTCTCGGCGGGATCGGAGGCAACGATCGAATCCGACGGCACGATCCAGATCGACAGTCCTTCGCCGCGGCGCGTATAGATGTCTCGCGCAGCCTGAAGCGCCAGCGCCGCATCGGCCGCGTGCAGCGACCCGACATGCTTGTGGGCCAGCCCGTTGCGGCTGCGGATGAACACTTCCCAAAGCTGGATATTCTGAACGCTCATCTTTGGCCTCCGATTATTCCGCTGCCTGTTTCGCGGCCATGCGGCGCGCCTGCTGCTTTTGCGCGTAGGCGATCGCCGCATCGCGAACCCATTCGCCGTCGTCGTGGGCTTTACGCCGCGCCGCCATGCGGTCGCGGTTGCAAGGCCCGTTGCCGGACAGCACGTCCTTAAATTCCTGCCAGTCGATCTCGCCGTAATCCCAATGCTGGGTGGCTTCGTTCCACTTCAGATCTTCATCCGGAATTTTCAGGTCGAGATATTGCGCCTGCGGCACCGTTGCATCGACGAACTTCTGGCGAAGTTCGTCGTTTGAGAATCTCTTGATCTTCCACCGGGTGGATTGATCGCCGTGCGCGCTCTGCTGATCGGGCGGGCCGAACATCATCAGACACGGCCACCACCAGCGGTCGAGCGCGTTCTGCGCCATCGCCTTCTGTTCGGGCGTTCCGCGCGACAGCGTCACCATGATCTCGTAACCTTGCCGCTGGTGAAACGATTCCTCCTTGCAGACGCGGATCATCGCGCGCGCATAGGGACCGTAAGAGCAGCGGCACAGCGGAATCTGGTTCATGATCGCCGCACCATCGACCAACCAGCCGATTGCGCCGATATCCGCCCAGGTCAGGGTTGGATAGTTGAAGATCGACGAATATTTCGCCTTGCCGCTGAGCATCTGATCGACGAGTTCCTCGCGCGAACTGCCGAGCGTCTCCGCCGCCGCGTAAAGATAAAGTCCGTGACCGCATTCGTCCTGCACCTTGGCAAGAAGCGCGGCCTTGCGGCGCAGCGTCGGCGCACGCGTGATCCAGTTGCCTTCCGGCAGCATGCCGACGATTTCCGAATGCGCGTGCTGCGAAATCTGCCGCGTCAGTGTCTTGCGATAGGCCGCAGGCATCCAGTCGTTGGGCTCGATTTTTTCTTCAGCCGCGACACGGGCCTCGAAGGCGGTGACTTTCGCTGCATCCTCGATGACGCGGTCTTCGGCCTGCGATGCGTTAAGCGCCTGCGTGTACATGGGAATTTTCCCTTCTGCTGCGTCAAAGGGCTGAAACCTGCCCGCCTCCCAAAGCCGCCGCGCCCGTGTTTTCCGGGCTTTTCGGCCGTTTCAATATATATCAGAATAGCGTATCTGCAAGATAATTCTGTAACATATTGACGGCTAGCTTTTGAAGCGCCGCAGCAGTTCCGGCCCCGGGCGCGGAAGTTTTCCGGTGGCGCTCTCGCCGAATTCGTCGAGCCAATTTTCCGACATCGGCAAAAGTCCGCGGTAGATTCGCGCGCACAGATGGCGCGCTTCCGCCGCAGGCCAATTTTTCGGCAGAAGTTCTTCGGGCAGCAAAGGATCGCGCAACAACACGCGCCGGTAGTGATGGATCATCAAAATGCGGGCGAGGATGGCGTCCGCCGGGGTCGTGCCGTTCGCCTGTCCGATCCAGCTTTCGAGCGGCGCAAACGTTTTAAGAAAATCCTCATAAAGCGACGCAGTGTTTTCGAGCGGCCAGCTTGCGGCAACGAGCCGATGCGCCATCTCGCGATTGGCCGAGGCTTCGACATGGATCGCGCCCTCTGCAACCGACGGCACCTTGATGCCGATTGGTGCGATCCACGTTCCCGGAATCGGACTGCCAAATCCGGCTTCAGACAACGCAGCACGCGACGCTTCGCGATCCGCGCCGCTGCCAATCAGCAAGAATCTGAACTTTCCCTCCCAAAGGGCGGGCTGCGGATTGTAGACGTGCTCAACCGCCGCCTCGAATCTTTCACGGCCGCTTTTCGCCAGCCGATAGAAACTCTTCCGCCCCGCCTTGTCACGATCGAGCCAGCCGTCTGCCGCCAGCCGCGAAACGGAAGTCCGAACGACGCCGCCATCGATACCGATCATGCCGAGAAATTGCAGCAGCGTTCCGAGCCATATCGATCCGCCGCGCGGAACGATGGCGTCGCCGTAAAACGTGATAATCAGCGAACCTGTCCGCGACGGCTCGCTTTTGAAACGCTTGAGGATGCCGGAGAGAGGAATCGACCTTTTCATGAAAGCGTTGATACCCGACCTTCGATCCGTCTTGCAGCATAAATCTCGACGGCGGCACCAAACACATCCTTTCATTTCCCCGGTCGCTGCCGGGCCACGTCCCCGGACAAAGCGGACGCAACAGATCATCCAATCGTACAGCGGACCGAACGTTTGCGGAGAATGCAGAGGCCAGAGATGGCGCATGCTCCGTCGTCGCAAGCTCGCCGGCAACCGAACTTGCACGGTCTACATAAAAACCTCTGTCGTCGGCCGGGCATAGGCTACGACGCCGCGCGCTCCATCTCGAATTCCGCCTGAAGGTTCGCAAGACCGCGATAGATCGACGCGACAGCGAGCACGCGTCCCTTGCGTTTGAACCTGACAAGACAATCCCTGGAGAAAATATCGCCATCGACTTCGATCTCATCCCACCGTTCGGCGTGTCCGACATAGTTGATCGGAACGTCGTAGTGCTGACTCCAGAAGAACGGTATCGCGTCGAATTTCTCGTGGCGGCCGAGCATATTCCGGGCTGCTGTCTGACCTTGACGCTGGGCTACCACCCAATGCTCGACCCTGATGTCTTCGCCTGAATGCCTGTCGGGCCAGCGCGCGATATCGCCTGCGGCGTAAATTCCGGGTTCGCTGGTTTCAAGATAGGCGTTGACCCTCACGCCGCGATCGAGCGTCAGACCGGCCTTCTCGGCCAAGGTCAGGCGCGGCTGCACGCCGATACCGACAACGACAACGTCCGCTTCAATCGTCGCACCGCTTTTGAGTTTCGCGCGCTTTCCTTCGATCGCAACAACCGTGTCCTCGAGATGGAAAATCACGCCGTGCTCTTCATGCAACGCGCGAACGAAGTCGCCGAATTGCGGCCCGAGCACCCGTTCCATCGGCCGCTGTTCAGGTGCCACCACATGAACCTCGATATCGCGCGCACGCAATGCCGCGGCAACTTCGAGGCCGATGAAGCTCGCGCCGATAACGACGGCGCGGCGGGCATTGCTGGCGGAATCCATAATGGCTCGCGAGTCCGCGAGCGAACGCAGCAAATGCACATGCGGTTGAGCCGCGCCGGGTATCGGCAGGCGAACCTGCTCCGCACCGGTTGCAATCAGAAGCCTGTCATAGTGATAGGTGCCTCCGCCCGCTACGCCGACATTGCGTGCCTTTACATCGATCTGTTTGACTTCGGTCTTCAGATGAAGATCGATGCCGTTCTCGTTGTAAAAGCCATCCGGCCTCAGCGGCATCCAGTCCTCAGGGGCGCTGCCGGCGAGATAGTCCTTCGACAGGTTCGGCCGATCGACGGGTGCGGATGCCTCGCTGCTCAACATCACGATGCTGCCACGATGCCCTTCCCGGCGCAGCATCTCCGCCGCTGCGAAACCGGCCGCGCCCCCGCCGACAATGACAATCTTGTCAGGCGAACTCGCAGGCTCCTTCGGCCTCGATGCGGAGATCGCGTCCGGATGCGGCAGTTTTTCACGGACGAAAATCTTTTCGCCGCTGCGCTCGACACGCCAGCACGACAGAGCGTTGAACGCCGGCGCGCACGTTGCCTCACCTGTTCGCAGGTCGAAGCATGCGTGATGCCAAGGACAGCGGATGGATTGTCCGGTGACAAGTCCATCGGAAAGCGGCCCATGATAGTGACTGCAATGCGCGTCAACTGCGAAGATGTCTGCCCCCGCTTGCACCACCAGCACATCCTGATCGCCGACGCGCCCGGCCAGTTTGCCGTCGGTGAAGTCGGCAAGCGCAACGCCCTGCGTGAGATCGGGGCCGGCTGGCGTGCTTTGATCCTGCGCCATCGTTACACCGCTGTATTGAGGAATTCCTGCCGCGTCATGGCATTGTCGCGGAAACAACCGAGCATACGGCTCGTGACGAGGTCCGTATTCGCCTTGTGAACTCCGCGCGTCGACATGCAATGATGCGCGGCCTTGATGATGACGCCGACGCCCTGCGGCTTGAGCACGTCGTTGATGGTATTGGCGATCTGCGCGGTCATCTTTTCCTGAATCTGAAGACGCTTTGCATAGACGTCCACGACACGCGCGAGCTTGCTGATGCCCACCACCCGTCCATTTGGAATGTAGGCAATCCATGCGCGGCCGATGATCGGCGCCATGTGATGCTCGCAATGGCTCTCGAACGGAATCGCACGCAGCGTAATCATTTCGTCATAGCCTTCGATTTCCTCGAAGGTCTTTTGAAGGATATCGACGGGGTCCTGCTTGTATCCCGCAAAAAATTCCTCCAACGAGCGTGTCACGCGGCTCGGCGTTTCGATCAGGCCGTCGCGCTGCGGATCTTCGCCCGTCCAGCGAATGATCGTCCGCACTGCCGCCTCGACATCGGCACGCGTCGGGTTTTGATTTTCGTTTGAAACATCCCTGGCGCGTCCGGCGAGGGAGTGCACGTTCTGACTCATGAGATTGCCTTTGCAGCCTCGCATAGCAGGCGAAGCATCAAGTGAAAGTTGCAGTGAGAGTTCGATGGCGGGAACGCAGAAAGGTTCCCGAGATTTTCAGCCGGGAAAACCGAGGCGGCGCAGAACGCCTTCGGTCATGCGCTCGCATCGCTGGCCCGCGAATGGAAATGCATCCATCAGGACCGGCCCGATCTGCTTGTCGAGCTGCTCGCGCACGAGCTTGCGCGCGCGGTGCAATCTGGTTTTCACCGTCTCGGGCCGCAGTCCGAGGATTTCCGCAGTGTCCTCGACGCTCAAACCTTCGATCACGCGGGTGATGAACACGATGCGGTAGACTTCAGGCAGATTGTCGGTCGCCTGTTCGACGAGATGCAGAAGTTGGCGCTGTGCCATGGTTTTTTCCGGGTCCTCGGACTTCGACGCGAGAGGAAACTGAATGATTTCGGCGGCGGGCTGAGATTCGATTGCAGACAGATCGACGGTCGGGCGGCGCGCGCGCAATCGTCCCAGAGCTTCGTTGATCGTGATGCGGGACAGCCACGTCGCCAGGCTGGAATCGCCGCGAAAGCCATCCAGATGCGTGAAGGCGCGAACGTATGCTTCCTGCACGACGTCCTCGGCATCGGCGTCGTTGCGCAGAATTCCGCGCGCGACGCGATAAAGCCGCTGATTGTATTTTTTCATGATCTGACGAAATGCATCGCCGTCGCGTGCAACCGCGCGGCGCACCAGTTCCAATTCGCCGGCCGATCGGCTGGCGGCGACCGGCTGTTGCCCTGCACTGGCTTGTTTCATAGCGGCTCTCCTGCTGCACCTTAGATGCCGCCGCGCAGAAAAGGTTCCTGAAAATGTTCAGATAGCTAAAATTGCCGCAAGCACATGCGCCGAATAGGATTTTCAGGATTTCGACAGCGGCACAGCTCTCGGATCGAACCCTCCATCTCCTAGATCGATCGAGATCAGGAAAAAAGTTTCATGGCATTGATGAGCGTCTGCGTCACACCCGCCAGCAACGGGATGCCGGCGATGCTCCATGCGAGCGCGAGCTGCAATTTTCCTGTCTTCTTGATTTCTGCGGTCGGCATCGTTCGCCTCCTTGAATGTGATTGATATGGGTGCGGACGCTCCACCGCCGGAAGCGTCCGCCGATGCTGCCGTTACGCGCCGCCTGCGGCTGCCTGCGGTACGCCGCGTGCAAGTGCCTTGTCGGCCTCGTCGCTGCCGCGCGCCATGTGGTGACGCTTGTCGACAGCCTTCACCAGCGAATTGGCGATAAAGCCGATCACGAACAGCCCTGCCATGATGTACATGGTGGTGTTGTAGGCCTGCGCTTTCGGCACGCCATGTGTGACGTTGTACTCACGGATGTAGTTGATGAGCACAGGGCCGGCGACACCGGCCGCCGACCACGCTGTCAGCAATATGCCGTGGATGGCGCCGACATAACGCGTGCCGAACATGTCGCGAAGATATGCAGGCACCGTCGAGAAGCCGCCGCCGTACATGCTGACAATGACGAGGAAGCAGACGACGAAGAGTACGACGTTTCCGCTGCCACCCGCATAAGGCACCGTGACGTACATGACGAAACCGAGCGTCATGTAGACAAAGTAAGTGTTCTTGCGCCCGATATAGTCGGACAGCGACGCCCAGCTGAATCGGCCTCCCATGTTGAACAGACTCATCAGACCGACCAGACCGGCCGCCGCAATCGCCGTGATGTGACCCGGGAACATTTCCTGACTCATCGCGGAGGCTTGCCCAAGCACACCGATGCCCGCAGTCGTGTTCACGAACAGCACGATCCAGATCAGCCAGAACTGCGGCGTCTTCACCGCGTCATACACATAGACGTCGTTCCTGGTGATGAGCTTCGACGCTGTCGCGGCCGGAACGTAACCTTCCGGCTTCCAGCCCGGTGCCGGCACGCGCACGATCAGCGACCCGAACAGCATGAAACAGAGATAGACGCAGCCGAGCGTGACGAACGTCGAAAGCACGCCGACGTCGGTGGCGGTTGCGAACTTGCTCATCAGCCAGACCGACAATGGCGAGGCGATCAGCGCACCGCCGCCGAAGCCCATGATCGCCATGCCGGTGGCCATGCCCGGACGATCCGGGAACCATTTCATCAGCGTCGAAACAGGCGAGATGTATCCGATGCCGAGCGCACAGCCGCCGAGCACACCATAACCAAGATAGATGATCCAGAGCGTGTGCGTGTAGATGCCGAATGCGGAAACCAAGAATGCACTGGCCCACAATACACCGGCCGTAAACATCGCTTTGCGCGGGCCGCCCTCCTCAACCCATCGTCCGAAGACTGCGGACGATATGCCAAGAAAAAGCATCGCGATGGAGAATATCCATCCCAATTCAGTGAGCTTCCAGTCACCCGGCGCGGATTGCGAGACGCCCAGCAGCTTGGTCATCGGCAGATTGAATACGCTCAGCGCATAAGCCTGACCGATGCACAGATGAACGCACAACGCCGCTGGCGGAATCATCCAGCGGCTATAGCCGGGTCGCGCGATCGTCCGCGAGCGATCGAGGAACGGCAGCCAGGATTTCGTGTATGTCTCGGTGCGATCGGCAACAGCCATGAGAGATTCCTCCAGATTATTATTTTCCTTCCTGGCCAGCCGGCTGCTTTAACGAAGAACGTGAGTTCCTCGAGCCGCCAGAAACCAAAAAGATGAATCGCTTTACGCGCTTTCGTCGGTCGTCATTCCAACGCTACGCACGCGAGTATTTTTGACAAACGAATAATATCGCACGCTCAAATCGGCGATTTCGATAGATCGATTTTTCGACGATACAAATCTTCAAACGCGATGAAGAAAATGCCGCGCAAATCTGGCGCGGCTGTGTCAGGATCATCTCTAAACACTACTCATTCGCAGAATTGCCGCGCGGCAGCGACAGGCTGCGTGCGCGGAGTTGTTCGCCGCGCACGCAGTATTCATTGTCAGAACGAGAGGCTGTCCTTGGTCAGAACCCAGCGGCCGCCCTTGATCTGCTGCACCTGCGTAATCGTGTTGGCGAGGTGGTTCGTCTTCGAGAACTTGGTCGGCGGCGAACTGAAGATGTCCTGGAAAACATCTCCCGATTCAAGCGCGTCAAGCATCTTCGCGCCGGTCAGGTCCTTGCCCGCCTTGTTGGCATAGTAGGCAAAAGTCATCACAGCGTTGTAGCCGATGATAGCCTGCGTATTGGCGTCGGAGCCGAACGCCTTCTTGTAGTTGGCGAGCCAGTCCTTCACTTTTCCCTTTGCAGTATCCTCGTAGGGAATTTCGAATCCGGACGCGGCGTAGAGACCTTCGACGGCTTCCTTACCGAGTGCCGGAACTTCGAGCACGTTGGTTGGCGTGGCGCCGAGGAACGTCACGTCCCAGCCGAGCTTCTTGGCTTCAACCATAGCACCGATGGTTTCGCGGATGACCGTGCCGAGTACGACGAGATCGCAGCCATCCGACTTCATCTTGGCGACCTGTGCGCTGAAGTCGGACGCGCCGCGCTTGTAGCTCGTCACCGACGCCGGCGTCATCTTCATCGCCGTCACCTGCTGCGTGAAGCCGTCGAGGACGTTTTTGCCGTACTCGTCGTCCTGATGCATGATGCAGGGCTTGGCGAACTTTTTCCATTCGATCATGTATTTGACCGCTGCGCGCGTGCTTTCCACATAGGGCAGCAGGTTATTGAACTTCAAACGCTCCTGCGGCTTCGCCGGATCGAATTTGAAAGTGAACTCGGCTGCCGTCAGCGGAAACAGCTGCAACACACCGGCATCGAACAGGATGTCCTGCGCGGCAAGCACGGTCGGCGAACCCATCGGCCCGACCATCGCAAAAATCTTGTCCTTCTCGATCATTTTCTGCGACGCGAGCACCGCCCGCTTCGGATCGTAGCCGCTGTCCTCGACGACGAGCTTGATCATGCGTCCATTGACGCCGCCGGCCGCGTTGATTTCATCGGCGGCCATCTTCATGCCGTTCGATACCGGCACGCCCCAGAACTTGATGGGGCCCGACAGATCCTGATGAGTTCCGATGACGATCTCCTTGGCCGAGATACCTTCGTTAGTAACCTTGGTCTGCGCAAAGGCCGGCAGTTGGGTCAGCGCAAGCGTTCCCATCGCGAGGCCCAGCGCCTTGAACGATTTCGACATATCCGTCTCCTCTCTGTTGGCCCGTATTAAGCGAAGGCAGGGCCATCATCGCCTTCGCCGTTGAGCGGATTTATTCTTGTCCGCTAATTCCTCTGTCGCTGTGGCAGAATCTACGCCGTTGCTTTCATGCCATACATCGCTTCGATTTCGCTCGCATAGGACTTGTTCACGAAACTGCGCTTGAGCTTCATGGTCGGCGTCAATTCCTCATCCTCAGGCGTCAGCTGCCGCTCGATCAGATGAAACTTCTTGATCGTCTCGACGCGCGCGAAATTCTCGTTCACCGCTTCGATCTCCGCCTTGATGAGATCCTGAATTTCAGACGCACGGCAAAGGCTTGCATAGTTGGTGAACGGGATGTCGTAGTCCTGCGCGAACTTCTCCACGTTCTCCTGATCGATCATGACAAGACACGTCAGATACGGCCGCTTGTCTCCGATCACGACCGCGTCGGAAATATAGGGCGAGAACTTGAGCTGATTTTCGATCTCGGAAGGCGTGATGTTCTTTCCGCCCGACGTGATGATGATGTCCTTCATCCGGTCGGTGATCTTGACAAAGCCTTCGTTGTCGATCGAGCCGACATCGCCGGTATGCAGCCAGCCCTGCGCGTCGATGGTCTCGGCGGTTTTCTCCGGCTGATTGAGATAGCCCATGAACAGAAAATCGCCGCGGATCAGAATCTCTCCCTTGGGACAGATCTTCACCTCTCCCCAGGGTGCCGCCTTCCCGACCGAGCCGAGCTTGATGTGATCGTTCGGCATCAGCGTCGCGACACCGCAATTCTCTGTCTGGCCGTACACCTCGCGCATGTCGATGCCGAGCGCGAGATACCAGCGGATCAATTCCGGCGCGATGGGTGCAGCACCGGTAAATGCGATCCGTACCCGATCGAGACCGAGCATTCGCCTGATGTTGCGGAACACCAGCCAGTAGGCCGCCTTGGCCGATAGCCGCAACGACAGCGGCGCGGGACGGCGTTCGAGGCGATATTCGGTCATGCGATTGCCGATCGTCATCGCGCGCGCATACATCCACTTCTGGAACGGCGTCGCGTCCTTCAGCGCAATCGTGATCGCCGAATAGAATTTCTCCCAAATGCGCGGCACGGCGAGGAAGGCCGTCGGCTGGACCTCGCGAAGATTGTCCGGCACGGTTTCGGGACTTTCGGCAAAATTCATCACCGAACCGACGGCGAGCGAAAGATAATATCCGCCGATCCGCTCAGCCACATGGCACAGCGGCAAAAAAACCAGCCGCTCCTCGGCGTCGCTCGGCACCAGAAGGTAATCCGCATAGCGCATCTGATGGGTCACGCTGCGGTTGGAATGCATCGCGCCTTTGGGAGGCCCGGTCGTGCCGGACGTATAGACAAGTATGGCAAGATCTTCAGCGCCGCGGCTTTCGACCATTTCGCTCCACAGTCCTTCGCGCGCCTGCATATGGTTGCGGCCGAGCGCCATGAATTCGTCGATCGACATCGCCATCGCATCGCTGAATCCGCCGAGACCTTCCATGTCGAAGACAACGATCTTCTCGAGCGAAGGACATTGCGAACGGCACGCCAGAACCTTGTCGAGCTGTTCTTCGTCCTCGACGAAAATGACTTTGGTTCGGGAATCGTTGACGAGATACGCAACCTGTGCGGCAGAGTCGGTGGGATAGATGCCGGACGAGACGCCGCCCGCACACAACACGCCCATATCAGCGAAAACCCACTCCGGCGTCGGGTTCGCCATGATGGAGGCGACATCGCCGGCTCGAAAACCTATGGCAAGCAACGCATACGCAATTTCTTTGGATTTCTGAAGCCATTCGCGCCAGCTCGTCGACTGCCAGACGCCCAGCCGCTTTTCACGAAGCGCCGGCCGGTCGCCGCGTTTTTCAACGGACAACAAAAAGCTTTTCGCAATCGTATCTGCGACGGTCAGGACGGCTGGTCGCGCCATTGCTCGCTCCGTGGTCTTTAGGTCTCGCGTTTCCTCATTATTGTTGTGCAGCCAGGTCTTGGTGCCCGGCCTTCGATAGTCCCATTATCTCCAGGTTTTCTTTTTCTTCCAGCGCCGTTCGCCTCGCGCGCCTTCTTCTTTTGCTCCGAGATAGAATTCCTGAATGTCCTGCGATTTCATCAATCGCTCGGATGTATCGTTCATCACCACCCGTCCGATTTCTAGAACGTAGCCATAGTGCGCCGTCTCCAGCGCGACTTTGGCGTTCTGCTCGACGAGCAGGATCGACATCCCCTGCTCCGCATTGACCCGCTTGATGATCGTAAAAATCTCCTTGACGAGAATGGGCGACAACCCCAATGACGGCTCATCCAGCAGAAGAAGCGTAGGCCTGTTCATCAGCGCGCGGCCGATGGCGAGCATCTGCTGTTCGCCGCCCGACAATTGGCCGGCAGGCTGACTCAGCCTTTCGCGCAGCCGTGGGAAATACCCGTACACACGCTCAAGATCGTCGGCGACACCGCCGCGATCCTTGCGCGGATAGGCACCCATCATCAGGTTCTCGCGCACGCTCAAGAACGGAAACACCTCGCGGCCTTCCGGCACATGACTGAGGCCGAGACGCACGATGCGATCCGCTTCCATGCGCTGGATCGGCTTGCCCTGAAATTCGATGCTGCCTTTCTGCGGATCGAGAATGCCTGAGATCGTCTTCAGAACTGTCGTCTTGCCCGCACCATTCGCGCCGAGCAGAGTGACGATTTGGCCGCGGGGCACTTCAAGACTGATGCCGCGAATAGCCATGATCGGCCCGTAGTAGCTTTCGATATTGCTCAGCTTGAGAATGGTGTCGGTGGAGGTCATGACATCGTCCTCATGCGCCGAGATAGGCTGCGACGACATCGGGATGCGCCTGCACTTCGGCGGGCGTCCCCATCGCCAGCACCTTGCCGTAGTTCAGCGCAATCACGCGATCCGAAACGCGATTGACGAGGGTCATATCGTGCTCGACCATCAGAACCGTGATGCCGAGTTCGCTCTTCATGTCGCGAATCCAGAACGACATGTCATCGGTTTCCTCGACGTTCAGCCCGGACGACGGCTCGTCCAGCAGAATGAGTTTCGGCTCCGTGCAAAGCGCGCGGGCCAGTTCGATCACCTTGCGCACGCCGTAGGGCAGTCCGGAAATCAGCTTGTCCCGATGCGGCGCGAGATCGAGAAATTCTATGACCTGTTCGACACGCCTGCGGTGCGCTTTTTCGTCGCGGCGAACCTCGGGCGTGAACAGGAATTCCTGCCAGAGATTTGTGGTGCAGTGCCGATGCCGGCCGACGAGCAGATTACTGAGCACCGTCGCGTTCTCGAACAGCTCGATGTTCTGAAAGGTGCGCGCGATGCCGAGCTTCGCGATCCCGAACGGCGGCTCGCCGGTGATGTCCTGATCCTCGAAATAGAGCTTGCCGGATGTCGGATTGTAGAGCCGCGAGATCAGATTGAAGATCGAACTCTTGCCGGCGCCGTTCGGGCCGATGATCGAAAGGATCTCGCCCTTCTCCGCCGCGAAGCTCACCGAATCGACGGCCTTGAGACCGCCGAAGTGCAGCGAAAGATTGTCGGCGCGAAAATAGCTCATCGGTTGCGCTCCGACTTCACATAGATTTTCTGCCGCTTGAACGTCGCGCGCTTGTAGAGCGGGAATAGCTGGAAGAAGAGCTTGATCTTCAGCCAGCGCCCGTAGAGTCCATACGGCTCGAACAGAATGAAAAGGATAATGATGAGTCCGTAGATCGCGCCCTTCAAGCCGTTGGCGGATGCAACAGCGGCGACATTCTTCTGAACGCTCGCAACCTGCTCGGCGCCCGCGCCGAACGTCGCAGCGAGTCCCGCCAGAACGCCCGGAATGTCGTCCTTCAGAAAGGTCAGAAACGGATCGACCATCACGATGAAGATCGCGCCCAGCACCGCGCCATGCAGGCTCAGAATGCCGCCGATAATAATGACCATGATGAATTCGATGGAGAGTTGAAGCGTGAACATCTCCGGGCTGATGAATGTCAGCTTGTGCGCGAACAGACAGCCGGCAAGGCCCGTGATGGCCGCGCTGATGGCGAACGACTTCACTTTATAGAGTGAGATATTGATGCCCATACTTTTCGCCGCGGTCTCGCTGTCGCGGATGGCGACGAAAGCGCGGCCCGTGGGAGATCGCATGAGATTGAGCGTACCGAGAACGACAAGGATGAGCAGCCCAAGACACATGTAATAGAAAATCGGGCCGTCGCGCGGAATGCTGCTGCCGAACAGCTGAATGGGGCGCACGCGCATGCCCTCGTTGCCGTTGGTCACATGTTCCCAACGCGCAAGAACTTCCTCGATGATGAAGGCGAACGAGATCGTGGCGATCACGAGATAGATGCCCTGCAACCGCAGCGCGGGAAATCCGACCATCGCGCCGATCACACCGGTGAGCAGGCCTGCGGCGATGAAATAGACGTAGAACGGAACACCAAGCTGCTGAAGATAGGCGGTCGTGTAAGCGCCGATGGCCAGGAATGCCGCGTGCCCCAGCGATGCCTGACCCGTGAAACCAGTCAGGATCATCAACCCGACGCCGACCGTCGCATAGATGCACACGAACACAAGCTGGCTGACGAGGTAACTGCTCAGAACAAACGGCGCGGCGAGAAGAAACGCGAACAGCACCGCATAGGTGACAACGTAGCCGCTGTGCGGAAACAACCGGATGTCGTCTTCATAATCGGTCTTGAACAGAAACCGCATCGCGCCCTCAAACTTTCTTGCGGACGTGAAGGCCGAAAATGCCTTCAGGTTTGAGCAGCAGCACTGCGAGCAGCACGAGGTATGGCGCAACATCCTTCCAGCCTTGCGGAAGGTAGAAGCCCGCCATGCTCTCGATCACGCCGATGATGATGCCGCCGACCACGGCGCCGGGTATCGAGCCGAAGCCGCCGAGAACCGCGGCGGGAAACGCTTTGAGACCGAGCGCGAGGCCCACGTTGGAATGAATGAAGGTGATCGGCGCAAGAAGTACGCCGGCGCAGGTCGCAACAGCGGCGCTGATCGCCCAGACGATCGAGACCACGCGCTTGACCGGAATGCCCATGTAGTATGCCGCGAGCATGTTCTCGGACGTGGCACGCATCGCCGTGCCGAGCGCCGTCTTGTTGAAAAACAAATAAAGCGCAGCACAGAGAATGACCGTCGCGGCAATGACCGACAATTTGTCGTAGGCCAGAACGAGACTGCCGAGTTTCAGCACGCCCTGGCTGAACGGCGTTTCGATCTTGAGATCGTCGGTACCCCAGATCATTCCCGCGACCGAGCGCAGAAAAAATCCCAGACCGATCGTGACCATGATGATGGAAAATTGCGGATAGCCGAGGATCGGTCTGACGACGAGGCGCTCGGTGAGCATGCCGAACAGCGCCATCGCCGCGACGGCCGCGACAAAGCCGAGCCAGTAGTTGAAGCCGAGCAGCCCGATGAAAGTGAAGGCGAAAAAGCCGCCAAGCATCATCAAATCGCCCTGCGCGAAATTGACGACTTCGGTGGCCTTGTAGACAAGGACGAATCCGAGCGCGATCAAGCCATAGACACAGCCGAGCGCAACGCCGCTCACCAACTGCTGAACGAAGTCCAGCATTGCCAACATCCCTCCCCCAGATACGCGGCGACTCTAACGGTCCCGTTATGCGCATCTTGCGCCGACTTACCGGGCGCCCACACATTCCTCTCGGAAGTCGAAATTTCGGCCGCGACAAAATGTGCCGAGGCCGAAATCCGGACCGCCGCTGGAAAGCCTACTTGAATAAATCAACTGCATCCAGACGCGGATGATCGTGTTGCGCCGCGAGATAGTTCAAGCGCAGACCTGACTGCGCTGCGATCGGGGCGGCACACGCCGCATATCCAATCAAAACGGCTTATTTGTTTTCGAGTTTCCACGATCCGTCCCACCCCTCGGCAGGCGGATGCGTCAAGAAGCCCTGAATGCGCTCGATGAACGTTCGCGAGGCGCCGTCGTTACGTTCAATGGCCATTGCAGACTTGAAAGACCTGAGAGCCGCGTCCCATTGCCGATGACGATAGGCCGACAATCCTTCTGCGAACAGAGTGCGGAATTCGATCTGAGCGGAATTCAACGTTCCCTTGCGGCCTAAAACTTCAAAGACCGTTTCCGCGCGCGTTTGACCCGCGACGACGATCCTGTCGATTTCGCGCACTTCGATGGCGTCGCCCGCGGACTTCACCGTTTCTTCCGAGACGAGGATTCTGCACCCGTAGACCTTGTTGGCACCCTCCAGCCGCGACGCCAGATTCACGGTGTCGCCGATCACCGTGTAGTTCATCATGAGTTCGGAGCCGATACTCCCAACCACGACCTTTCCGGTCGCTATCCCGATGCGCATATCCAGCGGCACCGGCAATCGGCGAACGTCCAGTTGCTCAAGAAGATCGTCGTTCAGAGCGCCGATCCGGCCGATCATGTCGAGCGCGGCAAAGCTCGCGAGCCTCGCATGTTGTCCTTCCTCGTTGAACGGAGGGCCCCAGTAAGCCATGATGCCGTCGCCGATATATTTGTCGATGATGCCGCTTTGTGCGTGAATCGGCTCCGACATGATCGTCAGATAACGATTGACGACCTTGACCAGACCCTGCGGCGACAGGTCTTCGCTGTTGCTGCTGAACCCTTTGATGTCGCAGAACAGAATCGTCATCGTTCGGCGCTGCCCTTCGGAGGCCAGCGCCTGCGGCTCGATCAGGCCTTCGACGACACGCGGGTCGATATATTTGCCGAACGTCTCATAGATGCGCTGCTTCAGCCGCAGCTGTTCGACCATGCGATTGAAGGCGACCGTGAGATGACCGATTTCGTCTTCCGACGAAACCGCGATCGTTTCGTCAAGCCGTCCTGCTTCAACAGCGCGCGCACCCTCAAGCAGCCGTCTGACCGGACGGGTGACGCCATCGCTCACCAAAGCCGAAAACACAAAGCCCAGTATCGCGGCCAAAGCCGTCGTCAGCGCGGCGATCAATGTGGCCTGATATTGTTTGCGAGCGGCAATGTCCGATTCGCTGCGCAGAACGACGAGCATATCGGCGCGAACCGAATCCAGCCTGCTGTTCAGCTCGTTTCTAAGGCTGTCGACACGGGCAAGGCCGTCGTTGATTTCATCCTTGTTGCCGGTGTCGATCGCCCGCAAAAGGTGCTCGATCTCCGCGTTGAGATAGCGCCGGGAATCGCTCATCGCCGCCTGGAGGCGGTCTTGCAGCCTTGTCAACGACAGCACATTCTCCGCTGCGCCGTCGTCTCTCAAGAGCGCATCGATCGACGCAGCCGCAGCAGCCGCTTCTCGCTCGACCTCAGAGCCCTTCTCGTCAAAGATTTTCCGGATTGCAGCGACATCGTCCTGACCGGCTCCCTGCATCTTCGCAATGAGAATGCGGCGAAGTTCCAACGCCCTTTCAACGGAACGAAGATTTGTTCGCGCAAGAGCGCCGTATGCGGGAATGTATTTTTGATTGATGTCATCCAGACGGTAGCCGATGCGTACCGCAGAAATCATCGAAAGCGAGGCGGTAATCACCATCAAGACAATGAGAGTCAGTGCGATTCCCATGATCTTACGTCTGATCGACGACAGCATTGAATGTACCCGGCGGTTGACCGGCGACAGCGTATCAAAACCGGAAAATAATGGCCAACCGGCCGATACATCGACCCCGGCGGCTGGCAGGCGGACGACGTACAGGGCCCTTTCTTCCCTGTTCGCAACTTCCGCCGGGTGCTTTCCTTCTCGCGCTTTTGCGTGAATATCGCGCCTCTTTCGGAATCATAAGAGGCACACATGCAGATGTCGAAATCTCAGCTGATCGAGAAGATCGCTGAAGAAACGGAAATCACGAAGAAACAGGTCAAGAGCGTTTTCGATACGCTCGCGACCGTCGGTTACAAGGAACTGAAGAAGAGCGGCGTCTTTCTTCTGCCGGGCTTTGCCAAATTCGTCGTCATCAAGAAGCCCGCGACCAAGGCGCGCAAGGGAACGAACCCGTTCACCGGCGAAGAGATGATGTTCAAGGCCAAACCCGCACGCAAGATTGTGCGCGCGCGGCCCGTCAAGGCAGCAAAGGACGCCGTGTAAATCGGCCGGCTTCTACATTTTTGCGCCCGCCCTGCTGAAGGGCGGGTCTTTTTTTTAATCGCTGAAAGAATCCCATCGCTTCCATATTCGCCGGGCGAAATTTTCCGGCACCCCGGCTGAGGCAACAAAGCGAAACGACCGGCCTGCGCAACACCCGACTGCGTGGCAGGGGCAGAAAGGGTCGAACTCACGCAATACGGATCGAACCGGTCTCTCGCAGCGCACCATCAAAGACAGTAGGACCGCTCGGAGAAACCGGCGGCGATGTCCTCGCCGCCGGCGAGGCGTCAGTGATACAAATCCAATTCGGGACGAGCATCCGGTATAAAACCGTCCTTATTTGGCATTTGGACCTTTGGAAGCGATTGTGCGTTCATTTCGTCCGTCGGCTTAATGATCTTCGCTTCAGACAGAATGTAGGCAGCGAGGCTGTAGACGTCGTCGTTGCCAAGCGATCCAGGAGCATTAAACGGCATTGCTCGCTTGATGTAGTCGAAAAGTGTGGTCGAGTATGGCCAATAACTTTCGACCGTCTTCACCGGCGTCTTCGTCGCAAGGCTGCCGCGGCCACCAATCAACTTGTCGCCGCCGATGCCGACTGTCGGAATGCCCTGCAGCTTGTCGCCGTGGCACGCAGCGCAATTGTCAGCGAACAATTGAGCGCCTGCTTTCCCCGTTCCCTTCCCAGGCGGAAGTCCCCGCCCATCCGGAGGAATTGAGAAATACTTGGCTATTTCTTGGGCGTCGGCTGGTTTGCCAAATCCAAAATTGCTGACGACGACTTGTGCTGACGCAGTTGACGTCAGCGCGAACAACACCGCTATTGCGGCAACGACTTTTTTAAGCGTGGACATTGGTTACATCTCCCGCTTCGCTGACGGCCCAGCTCTGGATTGCGTTGAGGTGGTAGACCGATCCGAACGGGCCGTTTGAGCCTCGGATTGCAATCAATTGCTGCAACGTCGGTTGCACGTATCCCGTTTCGTCAATGCAACGACTCTGCAAGACGACAGGCTTGCCATCCCAAACCCACGGGAAGCTAAAGCGGACGGTGCACATCGGCTCTGGCAATGAGTCGAGTCTGGCGGGATACCAGGTTTTTCCGCCATCGATCGAGACATCAACCGATTGAATTCGACCGCGGCCGGTCCAGGCCAGACCTTGGATGTTGTAGAAACCTGCGCCCGGCAGCTTCATATCGCCGGACGGGAACGTGATCACGGACTTAGCGTCCATGTCTAGGCTGAACATTCGCGCTTTGCCGTTGCCGAGAAGGTCAGTGTATTTCGAAGTTTCTTCTCGCGTCATGAATGGCTTGTCGCTGACTTCGAGACGGCGAAGCCACTTGATGTGCGTATTGCCTTCGTAACCCGGCAAGAGAAGCCGGAGCGGATAACCTTGCTCCGGTCGAAGCGCTTCACCATTCTGCCCGTAGCAAATCAGAGCATCCTTCAGCATTTTTTCCATCGGGATGCTGCGCGTCATAACCGCCGAGTCAGCGCCTTCCGCCAGCACCCAAGCCGAGCCGTCTTTGAGTCCAACCTCTCTGGCGAAGGTAGAGAACTGGACGCCAGTCCATTCTGATGTGCTGAGAAGACCGTGAGTGCCCTGCACCGTCTTCAAAGTCGGCTTATTCCATTCGGTTAATCCGTTTCCGGAGCACTCGATGAAATGCTTCCTCGTCACCGATGGCATTCTCTTGATGTCTGCCACCGAGAAGGTCTTCGCTTGGTTGACCATTCCGTGAATGAGCATCGTGTGCTTGGCTGGATCGATAGTTGGAATACCACCGTGGTGACGCTCGAAGTGAAGACCGGACGGCGTAATATTGCCTAGGCCCTTGTCGAGGGGCGTCATGCTCCAAGAGGTAATGTCGTTAGGCGTGGGGTAGCGCCATCGCACTTCGGTTTCGAACTGCGATCGTGATCCGTATCCGCCGTCGGCAGCCACCGCGCGTCCCTGCTCTTTCGTCGAGTCTTCTGGAACGTCGAAGAAGAAGGCGCCAGCAGGTGCTTTAGGCTTCGGTGCTTGCGCGCTTGCGAGTGAGGCCGCGCCTATCGTTCCGGCGAATGAACCAGATGCGAACAAAAATGCACGTCGATTTGGTGCAGCAGCCTTGGCAAACATTCCCTGTTTGCACTCGCAATCTTCTTCGGTGCGCTCGGCGATATGACGCGCTTCTGCGCGTATCATTTCATCGGCCATTCGACGCGCTTTGTCGTCGTAATGCATTGTCTCTGTGTTTGTCATGTTCCTCTCCATATGAGATTACACTTTTCTTTTGACCGCGCCGTTACTCCTAGCGACGCGATTTGGATGGGGATCGATCCTCCTTTCTGTACGAGGGTTCGGCTGTTCGAATTGGCGTGGGTTACTTTGAGCTATCGAAGAACGACGTCGGATTGCTTGCGATGCCACGAAATACGAGATCACAAAAAACATCTGCGATCTCTTCGGGAGCTTGCTTGCCGTGCGGATTGAGCCAGAGGAAGCTGTAGAAATACATTCCCAACATTCCCTTCAGAGCTACGACGGGCACTTTGCGGAATATCTTTCGCTCAACACCGTCGCCGATCGCACGGCCCCAAATTTTTTGATATCGTGAATGCTGCCTCGACACGAACGCATGACGCTCACCAGTGAGCGAATTGATCTCGCGAAAACAAACAGTCATTTCATTGATGTGAGCACTGATCGTGCGCATGAGATTGCGACTGAGGAGACGTATCCGCGCAACTGGATCAGGCATGTCCGCAGTGATTTGCTCTCCCGCTTCGACGAGAAACGTCATGTAGCGAACGGCAATGTTATAAAGCAGCTCTTCCTTACTACCGATGTGATGATAAAGCGCGCCGCGAGCCATGCCTGCGGCTTCGCAAATCTCCGCGACACCTACTTCGTGATAACTTTTTTCAGCAAACAGTTTCGCCGCAACACTTCGGATGTGCTTTCGCTGAGGCGTGTCTTCGTGAAGCGCGATGCTGCCAACCAACCGCTCAAGAGCGACCGGCGTGCTGATTGTGGTGGCGATATCTCTCTTTGAACTCGACACGGCCAACTCCTAGCTTCGCATGTTTAAACCGACCGATCGGTCTAACTCAATTACCAAACGGTCTATTCTCGCTTTTTCAAACGGGAGTTATTTTTCTGACCTCCAGAGGTTTTCTGCAAATTCGCCGATAAGAATTCAAATTTTCGATCTTCGGAGACTACGCAAAACAAGAAAAGCCCGCATTCCGCGGGCTTTTCTCATTCGAAAACGGAGCTATTCGACACCGCTAGACTGCGTGGCTGGGGAGCCAGTGAGGATCGCGTCGGCTCTGGCGAAATTCCCTCCAAACAGGGAATTTTACAGGGAAAATTGACAATTCAGATATAAATATGCGCAATGTGACCGCATAAAGCGCTGCGCGGCGGGGCTTTCTTGCAAAATTCCCTAAAAATCAGAACAGCGAATTTTTCTTCAGAAGCAGGGAATGAAACTACCTGAAACAGCGAATGCTGCTCGGTGAATGCAGGGTTTCCGTTTCGAAGCCCGCGGCTGACATCCAGACAGCCCATATAGAGTTGCTGTGCGTTGTCTGACAAGCTTGCCTCCACTTCCGACAACTAAGCTACGAGCTTTTTCAGTCTCTGCTGAATAATGCCCTCAGCTTCATCCATGATCCGATCAAGCAGTTCTTTCACGGTAGGGATGTCACGAATGAGACCAACAACCATTCCGCAGCTCCAACCACCTGCGTCCATGTCTCCGTCCTTCATCACTTTCGGATAAACACCGGCGACTTCAGGAGCGACGTCTGCGAAGGTGATCCCCGCACCCAATTCGCGCTCTTTGGTCAATAGCCGCTCGACGCCGGCATTGTTAAGAACGCGTTCCGTATTGCGGAGAGGACGCATAATCAATCGGGTATCGAGTTCCGTCGCCTGCAGGATCGCTTCTTTGACCCGAGGGTGAACAGGTGCTTCCTTCGTCGCAATGAAACGCGTACCCATGTTCATGCCATCGGCACCCATTGCAAGCGCTGCAACCAAGCTTCGTCCGTCTGCCATGCCACCAGACGCAACGAACGGAATCTTCAATTCATCGGCCGCCCTAGGAAGCAAGATGAAATTTGGAACATCATCTTCACCTGGATGCCCACCGCACTCAAAGCCATCGATGCTCAGAGCATCGACACCAATGGATTGCGCCTTCAACGCGTGACGGACTGACGTACATTTATGGATGACTTTCACGCCCGCTTCCTTGAGCAGCGGAAGCCATTTTTGTGGATTATTCCCAGCCGTCTCCACAACCTTGATGCCGCCGTCAATAATTGCGCGGACATATCCTGGGTAATCTGGTGGCTTCACTGCGGGGAGGAATGTCAGATTGACACCGAATGCCTTGTTGGTCATTTCGCGGCAACGACGGATCTCGGCCGCAAGATGATCCGGCGTCGGTTGCGTCAATGACGTAATGAGCCCCAGACCACCAGCATTGGCTACAGCAGCAGCCATTTCGGCAAAACCGACGTAGTGCATCCCGCCCTGAATGATCGGTCGTTCAATACCAAGTAGCTCTGTGATTCGAGTTTTCATTGCTTCCCCCTCAGCGCTTTTCAACTTTCTCAGGCGTGATGATTTGGACAGTTACGGGTGCCGCGAAACACTTCACGGCAATGCGCCCGAACGCGCGCATGTGATCCGACTTCGAGTGGATCGGAAGACGATCCGCACTTTCCCACTCTTCGACAAAGACCATCTTGTCTGGCGTGTGTGTGCTTTCAAACAGATCATAAGAGATGCAACCCTCTTCTTGACGGGTCGCCTCAATCGCTGGCTTCGCGGCTGCAATCAATTCTGCTCGCATGTCCGGCTTTACGGTAAGCGTGGCGATGACATAGACCATTTTTCTGTCCTTACGTTACATGCCGTAGCGCTGAGCCGGCTTTCCCGTTGTTAGAACCATTTTGTAGAATTTCTTTCGAGCGCCCTCGAATTCGACCCATAGCGTCGTGTCGGGCAGCGTTGGAAACGTGACCGATTCTTTCATGTCGTAGGCGCGAAGAGCAGTTTCCGCCAACATATCGGCTGTCATGTAAAGTTCGTCTGGGAAAGCTGGTTTCGCTCCCGACGATTCGAAGAACTCGCTACGAACAGGTCCAGGCAGAATTGTCTGAATGGTCACGTCCGTCTCGGCATACTCTTGTTCAAGGGAACGGGAGAAGTTCAGAACATATGCTTTCGATCCACTGTAGCCCGCCGCCGTTGGCGAAGGACCGAGTGCAATAACGGACGCAATATTGACAAGGAGCCCACTTCCCCGCGCGCGAAAGGCACTGAGCGCTGCGACCGACAACATGGTCAGCGCGAGAACATTCACTTTCACAAGATTTTCGAGATCGCTGGGCTTCACTTTTGCTGTTGGTCCAAGTGCGCCGACGCCCGCGTTGTTGACGAGAACAGTGATGTCCTGTCTCGTCTCAAACAAATCTTGGACGCGCTTGAGATCGTTCGAATTAGCAAGATCGGCCACGACCATCGTTACGTCGCAGCTAAATTGCTCCCTCATTTCTTCCGCAATTTCAGTGAGCCGATGCTTGCGGCGCGCGACAAGAATAAGATCAAAGCCGCGCTTGGCAAGCTGCCTCGCATAAGCAGCGCCGATTCCGGAAGAACCACCTGTAATAAGTGCGGTGTGCCTTAGATCACTCATCGATAACCTCACAATGCCAATCAGTTCACGCGTCGCTCATAACCGCGCCAATACTTCTCGCGTAATTCTCGCTTTAGGATTTTTCCAGTTGGGTTGCGCGGCAGAACGTCGACGAAATCAATCGACTTCGGCAGCTTGTAGCCGGCCAATCTTTCACGTGCGAAAGTCAGAATTTCGTCGGCTGAAATTTTGCTGCCGGGCTTGCGAACGATGATTGCCTTAACCGCTTCGCCCCATTTTTCATCTGGAACACCGATTACCGCGATATCGACAATCTCTTCGTGACCGTAGAGAGCACTCTCGATCTCGGCGGGGTATATGTTCTCACCACCTGAGACGATCATGTCCTTCACTCGATCATGGATGAAGAGATAACCATGTTCGTTGAGGTAGCCAGCGTCGCCGGTATAGAACCAGCCGTCACGGATTGCCCTCTTCGTGTCGAGATCACGATTCCAATAGCCCTTCATATTCTTGATCGTTCGGCAAACGATCTCGCCGACCTCACCGACGGGTGCGACTTGGCCGTCGATGTCCCGAATCTGAATGGTGACGCCTTCGATCGGCTTGCCACATGATCGTAATCGCTGCGCGTCCGCGTTAACGTGATCTTCGATTGTTAAGACGGTTACGCCACCAGTTGTTTCTGTAAGGCCGTAGATTTGTACGAACCCTGCTGCCTTGAATGTCGCGACAGCCTTCTTCAACAGCTCAAGCGGAATCGGTGAAGCGCCATAAACAATTCGCCGAAGCGACGATAAGTTCGCGTTCTTGATCGCAGGGTCGTTCAAAAGTCCGAGAATCATTGCCGGCACGAGAAACGTCACGCTCACGCGTTCGCGCTCGATGAGCTTGATGATATCCGCCGGCACAAAATCCCGAACCAGTACGAAACGCAGCCCTCCCAACAGACAGATCAGTCCGGTACCGCATCCCGCGATGTGAAAGAGTGGCATCGCGACGAGGGCGATATCTCGCGCCGACCATTCGCCCCAGGATTTCAACGTTTGCGGTAAAGAACCGAGAACATTTCGGTTGGTAAGCTGAACTCCTTTAGGGTGGCCGGTCGTGCCGCTGGTGTACAGCTGCAAGCAAACATCGTCGTCGTTTGATTCAACGCGTTTATCTTCGTTCGATTGCTGATCCCGCCACTCGACGTATTGTTCATTGATCACGATCACCCGCTCAACGGTTTGCAGTTGAGGGCCGATCTTCTTGATCAGGTCAACGAAGAGATCACCGATAAACAGCACCCTGATATGCGCGTCGTTAAGAACATACTCGATCTCCGGCCCTGCCAATCTTGCATTGATTGGGACAATGACCGCATTCAGTTTTGCTGCGCCGAGCCAGATCTCAAAGAAACGGTCAGAATTCTTATCAAGAACGGCAATTCGATCGCCCGCCTTGATGCCGGCGGCCCGCAGTCCATTGGCGACGCGCGTCGATTTGTCCTGCAGATCGGAATAAGATGTTTCTCGACCTTCAAAGCTGATCGCAACGGCTTTCGGTGTATTCGCCGCGTGCATGCGCGGAATGTCGGCAAGTGATCGTAACACAAAGTAAGACTCTTCATTTGTAGGCATGACAAACCTCCCCAATGGAGCTCTTGTGTCGGCTCCTTCATTCCCAGATTTGCTTGATTAAAAATTCAGAATGCCGAACTATGCTTCCAACGGCGTTTGGAAATATTGTATGCCCAGCCATTCGGCGATCAGCGCGGGCTTCTCGACGCCCTCGATCTCGACGGTCGCCTCTGATTTCGCCATGAACTCTTTTGGATTTCTAAGAGTCACTTCGAGCAATTTGAAGCGCGCACGTAGTCGGCTGCCAGAAGGCACGGGAGCGACAAATCTGATTTTGTCGAACCCATAGTTCACCGCCATTGCCCTACCCTGCACAGTCGGCAACGCATCGTAGGCCATTGCTGGCATCATCGAGAGCGTCAGAAAGCCGTGAGCAACGGTCGTTCCAAAGGGCGTCTTGGCTGCCTTCGCCGGATCAACATGAATAAACTGCCAATCTTCGGTGACGTCAGCAAATTCATTGATGCGTTTCTGTTGGATGTCGAACCAACGCGAAACACCCACTTCTTTCCCTATCTTCTCGCGATATTCCCGAAAGGTAATTTCTGCCATTGTCTTTCTCCGACCTTCAATTGGCTCGCGCCGTGAGCAGATCGCCGAACAACTCCCAATAAGTCCCGTTGAACTTCATCATCTGAAGCTGTTCCAACGGTTGAAAGTCAGCTGCCGAAGTCTTGATGCGTACGCCGGGCAACAGACCCTCTGGAGTCATGTCGATATTCGCGGCCTGCTTCATGACGTTTTCTCGCGTGAGATCATCGCCGCACTGCTTGAGCACTTGCTCTGCGACCTGCGCGACCACATAGCCGTACATATGAAGCGAGTCCGCTTTGTTCGCGCCCGGCATGTATTTGTCCATGAAGGCGCTCCACTTCTGAACGGCGGGATCATTGCTCCACTGTTTGTCATTCGCATCCTTAAGATACGAAGCGCCGAGCACGCCGGTTGAGTTTTCAACTCCGGCCGGAATAAGAACATTCGCGATCGAGGTTGCAGTGTTTGGAATGATTTGGATGGGCTTCCAACCGAGCTCGCCGATCTTTTTAATTCCCTGCGCGACAAATTTGGGCGTCGCGATGTGGAACACGACGTCTGGGTTTGCCGCTTTCATGTTGACAATCAGCGGCTCAATCGTTGGAGCAGAAACTTCAAACGGAATTGCAGAAACGATCCGCTGGTCCGCGCTTGCACCCAGACTCTGACGAATGCCAGCGAGATAATCTTTTCCGAAATCGTCGTTCTGGTAGATAATTCCGATTTTTGCGTCGGGCTTCGTGTTCTGCAGATATTGGATATAGATGTCTGCTTCAGCGCGATAATTGTTTAGAAACCCAATCGTCCAAGGGAAATTCTGCGGGTCGGCCCATTTATTCGCGCCTGACGTGAGAAACAGGTTCGGCACCTTCTGCGCATTTGTGTATTTGTGAATCGCACTGTTTCCCGGCGTTCCCAATACACTCAGTAAGAATAGAACCTCGTCGCTCTCGATCAGCTTTCGAGCCTGTTCAACCGTTTTCGGCGGGCTGTAGCCGTCATCGTTCGAAATGTAGTTGATCTTTCGATCGTTGATGCCGCCATTGTCGTTGAGCATCTGAAAATATGCCGCCTCAACTTTCGCGATAGCGCCGTAGGACGACGCCGGCCCGCTGTATGGCGAAATGTTACCGATCTTGATTTCGGTGTCGGTCGCCCCCGGCCCATAGGACTTTTGGCCGAATGCAACTGATCCAGACAGCGTGAAGGCCGCAACAAGCGCACCGAATGCAAGAGTTCGCAAAGTCATTTCTTCTCCGTGACCTTAAGGAATTGAGTGGACTGTTCGACGATCAAACCGCAGTTAGTCCGCCATCGACCGCGAGGATTTGTCCGGTGATGTGCTTTCCTGCATCGCTGGCGAAAAGAAGCGCCGCACCTTTCAGGTCTTCTTCATCGCCAATTCGTTTCAGCGGCACACCCTCAGTTAGCTTTTCAATGCCGAGCGATTTGATCGTGCCTTGAGTCATCTTCGATGGGAAAAATCCCGGAGCGAGTGCGTTGACGGTGATTCCGTATTTGCCCCACTCCCCCGCGAGGCCGCGCGTGAAATTCACGACCGCACCCTTACTCGTGTTGTAGGCGATGGTGCCGGTTGCACCCCGATTGCCGCGCAGCCCGGCAATCGATGCCAGATTGACGATGCGGCCGTATTTGTTCGGAATCATCGATTTCTTCGCGATCTGCTGTGACAGCAAAAACAGCGAGCGAACGTTTAGGTTCATCACCTTGTCCCACGCATCAGCGGGATGGTCCTCAGCCGGTGCCCCCCAGGACGCTCCGGCATTGTTGATCAGAATGTCGACCTTCCCGAGCTTGGCTATCGCCTCATCCGCGAGCTTGACGATGTCAGCGTCTTTTGAGTTATCGGCAGCGATCCACTCAACCTTGATGCCGCGATCCTTCAAGTGTTTCGCGGCCATCTCCAGGTCTTCTGCCTTGCGTGACGAAATCACCAACTTCGCACCCTGATCTCCAAGCGCCTCTGCAATTTGCAAACCGAGGCCGCGCGAACCGCCGGTGACGAGTGCGGTCTTTCCTGTGAGGTCAAAAGCCTTCATTGCATTGCCTGTCATTGGTTGCTCCATCTGTGCTATTGGCGTGAGATCAAAGAGCCACATCGGCAAGATCCATCATGCCGTCGGCTCCGAGGGTGGCTCGTTCAAATAAACCGTGAGTCATTGGCAGCTCGCGCTGCATCCAGTAGCGCGCAAGGACCAGCTTCCGATTCAGAAACTCCGGATCGCCTTCACTTAGCTTCAGTTTGCTATTGGCGACGTGAGCCATTCGTGCCCACATCAAGCCAATCACAACCGCGCCGAAGATATTCATGATGTCATAGGAGGCCGCAGCAACATCGTATGGGGATTTGTGGTCCGCTTTTGCGCCAACCCAATCGACGGCTCGGGTTAAAACATCCCGGGCCGCCAACAGAGGTTCGGAATATTCTCGAAGACCGTCACGGTCGCATTCCGCCGCAACATTTCTGATCTCGGCCAAGAGAGACGCAAATCCATTCGCGCCCTCTCCGGCAAGCTTTCGAGTCACGAGGTCGAATGCTTGGACACCGTTGGCACCTTCGTAGATCTGATAGATGCGTGAATCACGAACAAATTGTTCGACGCCATTGTCTCGAATGTAACCGTGACCACCGTAAATTTGGACCGCAGCATTTGTGCCGTTGAACGCACCGTCGCTGAAATAAGCCTTGATAATCGGCGTGAGCAGCTGCGCAAGTTCACCACAACGTTTTCGTTCTTCGGTGTCCGGCGAACAACGCTGAGTATCAATCAACAACGATACCCAAGTCCCAAGCGCCCGCGCACCTTCGTTGAACGAACGTTGCTTGATCAGCATTCGTCGAACGTCGGGGTAAGAAACGATTGCGTGAGGTTTCGTTGAGCCCTTCTCAGACTTTCCTGCGATGCGTTCACGCGCGTAGTCAGCTGAATTCTGGTACGCCGCTTCCGATACACCCAACGCAGCAATGCCAGTGCCAAGCCTTGCACGATTCATCATCAGGAACATGCCGCTCATGCCGGCAGCTGAGCTACTCTTTCCGCCGGATTGATTGCCGCCAAGGCGGTATGCGACAGCTTCGTCGAAATTTAGGACACAGGTCGCGTTGCCCTTGAGACCCATCTTTTTTTCAACGCCAGCAACAGCGACGCCATTGCGGTGAGACAACCGCCCCGTCTCTGGATCGATGTGCGATTTTGAGACAAGAAAGAAATTAACAGTCGAGAGATCGTCAGTGTACTTGCCTTCCGCATTGGGCAGTTTCGCTAGCACCAAGTGGATGATGTTGTCCGAGAGATCGTGATCACCGCCGGAAATAAAAATCTTAGTCCCAGTGATCTTGAATGAGCCGTCAGGTTGCTCGGCCGCTTTCGTCTTCATCAACCTGAGGTCGGTGCCGCAGTGCGGTTCTGTCAGGCACATGGTGCCTGTCCAAACACCATCCACAAGCTTTGGCATCACGTGTTCAATCATCCAGGGCGAACCCGTGACGTGAAGCGTCGCCAATGCCGCATTTGTCAAACCAGAGTAGAGCGAAAGCGCAGCGTTTGAACCGACTGAAATTTCGCCTGCCGCTATGCCGATCAGACCCGGCAAACCCGCCCCTCCGAACTCTTCTGGCGCCGACAGTTTGTTCCAGCCGGCTTCGCAGTAAAGCCGATACGCCTCCGCAAAGCCTGTCGGAGTACGAACAGCACCATTCTCCAGGCGGCAGCCTTCTTCGTCGCCAATACGATTCAGCGGTTGCCAGACGTCCTCACAAAATCGCGCAACGCCTTCCAAGACCGGTCGCGTCAGCTCAGGTGTAAGATCTGAAAATCCCGGCAATCGATCGAGTTCTTGAATTCGGAGAACATCGTGCAGGACAAACAGATAGTCCTCGACTGGCGCTTTGTAGGTTGCCATCGGACCCGCCCTATCGACCCTTGAACACCGCTTGTCGGCGTTCGACGAACGATTGGATGCCTTCTTTCATGTCTTCGCTGTTCATCACGCGGTCGCGAATCTTCGGAATAATTTCGATCGCCGCTTTCTCGCCGACCTCAATGAACTGCAACGCAGCCTGTTTCGTGATTTGAATTCCGATTGGTGCGTTCTTGGCTATAAGCTCGGCAATTTCCATTGCCCGCTCGATTTGCTTTCCGGCCGGCACGACTTCCTGCACAAGCCCGATGCGGTACGCTTCTGGTGCCTTGAATTCATCGCATAGAAACAGATGGTACATCGCATCACCCCACCCCATCCGGGTGAGATAGCGGAAATGCGCGCCACCGAGCGGCGCAATTCCGCGTTTCGACTCCATCTGGCAGAAACATGCTGTATCAGCAGCGATGACGATGTCGCCAGCCAGAGAAATTTCGATTCCAATCGTGAAGACGATACCCTGCACCGCCGTCACGATGGGCTTGCGACAACGGCTGCGCAAACCAAATGGATCAATATTCCCTTCTGGCAGCGGCTTGACTGTCGCTTTCGGACCGAAGAACTTTGGCATGTCGAGACCTGCGGTGAAGTCGTCGCCATTTGCACAAAGAACGCCAACCCAAAGATCGTCCTCCTTGTCGAGAACGGTCATTGCATCCGAAAGCTCTTGCATCATTTCCGGGCTGAAAGCGTTTTTCTTTGCCGCATTGTCGATGACGATCTTCAAAACGTGGCCGTGCTTTTCATGATAAACGCGGCCGACCTTCTCTGCTGTTTCTGCCATTTGGCTCTCCTAATTTGCTGGTGTGTAATTCAGCCGTTGATTTCGATGACGTCGGCCGAAGGCGAATTCGAATACAATCGCTCAACATCAGAGGCGCGGCGCTCTAGCCCGGTCCTTTGATTGATGTAACCCTTGTCAGTGATTTCGTTGGCGTCGATTGAAGGTGGCTCTACGAGCAGCAGGACACGCCGAATACTGCGACTCCCCGCATTACCACAAGCGATATTGTGGGACCGCAAACCACTTACGATCCCATCTCGGATCTTAGCGTGATGGACGATTTCGTTGACGCTTGCAGAAGAGTCGCCAATGAATCGACGACAGGCTTCCAAATTTATCCAGGCCAAAGCACCGACATACTCACGATCTTGGCCCGTAATGAGCAGATCGGAAACGAGGGGGCTCATGCTAACTATCGCATCAACCCGCAACGAGCTAACGAGCACGAACGTGCCTGAGAGAAGCTTGAAGTCTTCGGCCGCGCGGCCAGCGAAAACTAATCCTTGAAGAATATCCGCAGGATCGACGAACTCAGCGAGATCGCCAATCTTATAAAAACCCTCATCATCGAACGCTGACTTGTTCAGTTCGGGCTGGTTGAAATAGCCGGGCGTTACGCTGACGCCCTTGATACGAACTTCATACTTGTTTGCGTTGAATGGAACGAGCTTAAGTTCCACACCGGCAACGGGGAGCCCAATCAAACCTACGCGCTCAGTGTTCCAGTAGGTGACTGTTGCAGCCGGCGCGGTTTCCGTCGCGCCGTATGTAGTCGCGAAAACGATGCGTTTGCCGGTGGTTTGGACAGAGAGCTTCTGAAAACGCTCATAGACGTCGTCTGGAAGGCGCGCGCCACCGTAAACGAGAAATCTGAGATTCTTGAAAAACTTCTCACGCAGTTCATCGTCACATTCCAGCGCTGTCGCTAGGGCAACGTAACCGGCAGGCGCGTTCGTGTACGATACAGGTGAAATATCTCGAAGGTTTCGGATCGTCTTTTCGATCTGCCCGGGCGTTGGCTTCCCATCGTCGATATAAAGGCTGAATCCTTGCAGAAGCACCGTGTTGAAAACGCCGCTGCCGCCGATCACATGATTCCACGGCATCCAATCAAGGTAGGTTGCCTCAGAAGGAACGATGTCCGCGACGCGAGATTGAACAAGCATCGTCGCGTTCGCGCACATCATCTGGTGCGTCGTGGTGACGGCTTTTGGCAGACCGGTAGAACCCGATGTGAAGAGCAGCTTTGCGACTGTATCCGGCTTGATTTGAGCGACTGACTTGGCAACGCTTTCGGTCACGGCGGTATTTGCCAATGCGTCAAAGCGAATGACGCCGTCGCGCTCACCACCTTCAACAGCAACGACATTCAGTGCATCGGCGTTAACAGCCGACAACGCTTTCGCGTACACGCTGGCATTTTGAACAAAGACCGTCTTCGGCTTGATTAAATCAAAGATGTATTTGAGTTTGTTGTGATCGGAACTTTGCAGTGAGTAAGCCGTCGAAATCGGCGCAACCGGAATCCTCGCTTGCATTGCGGCCATTGCAATTAGGGCATGCTCGATCGAATTGCCGCTTAGGATTGCAAGTGGGCCCTGTTCTGCTCGTGGCAGCTTGAGGAGAGCCTCCGTGAGACAGTCGACCTGTAGCTTGCCGACTGCATACGTAATCGTTCGCCACTCACCCAACCCATCCCGCTCGCCGAGCCATACTTGATCCGGTCGTTCGGCAGCCCATTTTGCTAGGTATTCAGGAATGTGCTTCGCGAAAGGCGCCAGTGGCACGCGCGACTTCAGGTAGACCACGCCGTCGGAACTGCGCACGTCTTCAATGTCACGCGCCATCCAAAACACGTGACGAAATGGCGCCTTCGACCACAGACGCAGAGCCTGCGAATTCACAGTTCAACTCCCGCTACTCGGCCGTTTTCGGCTCTTATCGACGACGCCCAGTCCACGTCATGGCTGGGCATACATTTGAAAAACCGATGGAAATTGCTGGAAATTGCGAGTACTTTGCCACGCAACAAACAGCATGATATCCATCATGCTGAAAATCAACATGACGGTCATCATCCAGATCGTCAAGCAGATTCTGCTGGAGTTTTTGAACTTGGGTCATTCACAGGCAGATAAAGCCCGCAACCGAGAGCGAATTCTTGAAGTGGCTGCAGAGCAATTGCGCGATGCCGGGCTTGATGGCGTCAGCATCAACGACCTTATGAAGGCGGTGAATTTAACTCACGGCGGATTCTACGGTCATTTCAGTTCGCGTGACGAATTGGTCGCGGCAGCTTTGGACAAAGCGCTCACTGATGGCGAAGCCGCCGCTGTCAAATCAGGATCCACTAAGGGAAGCCGTACACTTAAATCCGTCGCGAATAGCTACCTAAGCAAAATTCATCGAGACAACCCAAGTAGCGGCTGTGCGGTTTCCGCGCTAGCTGGTGATGTCGCGCGATCGAACGATGAAAATCGCAAGGTGATGAGTAAGCATCTTGAGAAATACTTTGACAACATAAGTGGCGTTATGGGCGACGAGAGCGATCGAAATACTGCAATCTCACTCATGTGCATAATGGTCGGAGCTGTAACGCTTTCGCGTGTCATGTCTGATCCGAGCGAGTCGGATAAAGTTTTAAGAGCGGCAAGAGATGCAGTATTGGAAATAGGGCAGCCTAGAAAACGTCTTCAAGGTGGAACATAAATTGGGCTCGTGCGCGCCGAGTGCATCGACCAGAACTGGTTTTTGTCACTGGCCGATGCTCAGGTAAAATGCGAGGCGTTCAGACACGACTACAACACGCAGCGGCCACACATCTCAATCGGCAACAAAACGCCGTCAGAGTTCATGTAATCCGTCGGCGGCCCCAGCCGGCCGATGACGTCATAGATGAGAAATCCGCCGCCACGGCGGTCCAGCGTTCGGGGCAAGTGCACAAGTGCAAAAAAGCCCGAGAAATCGCCTAGCACCTGGACCACAAAACGGGGCAGATCCAACCTCGAAAATACTTTCAACGTAGCTGGAGCCAATAGCCGCACCACTAAATTATCCGGGAGATGAAGGAAGGCCGCTTCTGTTGGCAGGCTCGTCAAACATAAACGTTGGTTTATGCTTTGGACTCTTGGGATGGTTCAGGCTCACATCCCGCTTCGGCGGCTTGATTAACTTGCATTCCATAAAAGCTATTAGGCGAAGGGTTATTATTTGCGACGCCCTTCAAACAGGGGGCGCCGAAAACGGAGCAGCGAATGCTCGTTCACATAGCGCGCCGCCAAAACACGGGAATGCACGCGTCTCATATCGGCTGATTGCTCAGACGCGATGCTTCTCGGAAGTGGATATCCAGTTGTAAATTCCGATGTGGGCTTCGTGCCACTAGAAGACTTTGCAAGAAACCGCCCCCGCAACTAGCTTCACAGGCCTAGCGCAAGGACGCCGCCAATGCGGCAGCTACGCGATGATTTCCCTCGGCGGTCAGGTGAATGCCGTCACGCCGCAACATTCCAGCTCTTGCCGCTGACACTATGAGGCCACTCGCATCGATAGTTTGGATTTGACGCGCGCGAAGTTGCCGTAAAATGCTGGCGAGGTTGGATCGGTGCATCGCAGGCGAGATGCCACGACGAGCATCATTCAACACGAATATACTCAAAATGACGATTTTCGTGCCTTCCGGAACTGAACTACCTACTCGCGCAAGTATCTCACCCGTCGTTTCCCCGCTTACGCCGGCATTGATTACACGTGCAGTGGAGCCCTTAGACTGCAGCATGGCCTGAAGCTGAGATGGAAACGATTCCGATGAAGGCAATCCGTATCCCGCAGTAGCGCTGGCGCCAAGTGCCACGATCTGCGCCGAACCATCTCGCGTCGTGGCAAAAAAAGCTGCTGCCATGACCAAGGCTGTCAGGACGGTCCTATGGATCATGAGACTACCCCTCTCACAATAACTGCACCGGTCATCTCTCCGCACGATCCCAATGATGCCGGATTCCAATCTTGGTCAATGCCTTGCTGCATTTGTTAGACGCCCAGCACTCCACCCGGAGCAGATAAGCATATTTTGTGAGCAGTTAGCCTAAATGAGCGCCATTCCAACCGAACTTCAGCACCATTCTTTAAATGCACTAAGTTAGATCAATAGTTTAACCCAGTAGGATGCTGGCATGTCGATTGCTTACGATGCAGTAGTCAATGACGACTGCCGTCCGACGGTTTGCTGAAGCCATAGTGGGCTTATAGCGCAGGAGCCGCCCTAAGCAGCCGAATCCCCGGAAAGCTTAGTGCAGTTGTCGAATGCCACTCACATGGGTGGCACGAGCATCCCTGTTTCCAATCGGGCGCAGTTGGAAGGCAGGAAACACGAATGAACCCGACATCGGCGTCACCCAAGCGCAAGCTCGTCGTATTGGGTAATGGAATGGCGGCAGGCCGCGCGCTCGAAGAACTGATTGCGCGCGCCCCGGGCCTTTACGACGTGAGAATTTTCGGCGCTGAGCCGCGCGTGAACTATGACCGCATCATGTTATCGCCCGTACTATCCGGCGAGAAGCAGTTTGATGACATACTCATCCATAGCGATGACTGGTACACCCAGCACGGCATTGATCTCAGGCGCGGCGAGCTTGTCACCGAAATCGACCGCACCGCGAAGACCGTTCGCTCCGACAAGGGCACGGTCGCGCAATACGACGAACTCATCATTGCGACCGGATCGAATCCTATCCTGATCCCCGTTCCCGGTGCCGAATTACCGGGCGTTGTCACCTTCCGCGATCTGGACGACGTGGACGCCATGCTGGCAGCTGCAGCAAAAGGCGGGCATGCGGTCGTAATCGGCGGCGGACTTCTTGGCCTCGAAGCAGCCGCGAGCCTCGCCATCAGGGGTATGAAAACCAAGGTCGTACATCTGATGCCGACGCTGATGGAGCGTCAGCTCGATCCGAACGCCGCATATCTTTTAGAGAGGACGATCGAAAAGCGCGGAATCGAGGTGTTAACCGGAGCGAACACCAGCGCAATTCTCGGCAACACAAAGGTTGAAGGCGTTCGACTAGATGACGGCCGCACGTTACCTGCCGATCTTGTGGTGATGGCCGTCGGTATTCGCCCGAACGCTATCCTTGCTCGCAACGCTGGTCTTGAAGTTAAGCGCGGCATAGTGGTCGACGACTATCTGCGCACTTCCGATCCGCACATTTTCGCCGTCGGCGAATGCGTCGAACATCGCGGTCAGTGCTACGGTCTCGTCTCACCTCTCTATGAAATGGCCAAAACACTCGCTTGCTTGCTCGCAAACGGGAACGTACAGGGCTACGCCGGATCCGTTGTCTCGACGAAGTTGAAGGTCACTGGCGTCGATCTGTTTTCCGCAGGCGATTTCTCCGAAGGCAACGACCAGGATGAGATCGTGCTTCGCGATCCTGTCCGAGGCGTCTACAAGCGCATCGTACTTCGTGAGAACCAGATCGTTGGTGCGGTGCTCTACGGCGACACCTCAGATGGCAGCTGGTATTTCGACCTTATGAAGAAGAAAACCGACATCAGCGCGATGCGCGACAAGTTGATACTTGGCGAAGCATATCAGGGTGGTACGCCGCTTAGCCCTATCGCCGCCGTCGCGGCGATGGCCGACGACGTTGAAATTTGCGGTTGCAATGGTGTCTGCAAGGGCACGATCACACACGCGATCACCGCGAGAGGTCTTACTTCAGTGGAAGAAGTCCGATCGCAAACCAAAGCGTCAGCCTCCTGCGGCCAGTGCACTTCAAAAGTCGAGGTGTTGCTCGCTGCGACACTCGGTGCGAACTATTCCGCAGGCGCGCGTAAAGCGATGTGCAAGTGCACGGACCTTACGCACGAAGAAGTGCGCGGCTTCATCGTCACTAAGGAGCTAAAATCGCTTCCTGCAGTGATGCAGGAACTCGGATGGAAGACGTCTTGCGGCTGTCCGTCCTGTCGACCGGCGCTTAACTATTATCTACTCTGTGCGTGGCCCGGTGAATACCGGGACGATGCGCAGTCTCGTTTCGTCAACGAGCGCGTCCACGCCAATATTCAGAAGGACGGCACCTTCTCGGTCGTCCCGCGTATGTGGGGAGGCGTGACGACGCCTGACGAATTGCGAGCAATCGCAGACGTCGCCGACCGCTTCAAAATACCGACGGTGAAAGTCACAGGCGGGCAGCGCATCGATCTGCTCGGCGTGCGCAAGGAAGACCTTCCCGCAGTCTGGGCGCAGCTAAACGCATCGGGCCTTGTCTCTGGTCAAGCCTATGCAAAAGGTCTGCGCACGGTGAAGACTTGTGTGGGCAAGGAATGGTGTCGCTTTGGCACGCAGGATTCTACTGGTCTTGGCATCAAGCTCGAACATTACCTGTGCGGGTCATGGACGCCCGCTAAAGTCAAGCTTGCCGTCTCCGGTTGTCCGCGAAATTGCGCGGAGGCGACCGTAAAAGACTTCGGCGTTATCTGCGTTGAATCCGGCTACGACATTCACATCGCCGGCGCAGCAGGCCTGCATGTGCGGGCGACCGATCTGCTCGGTCATGTTGAGACGGAACAAGAAGCGATTGAACACATCGCTGCCGTCACGCAGCTCTATCGGGAGCAAGCTGCCTATCTCGACCGCGTCTACAAATGGGTCGAGAAGACCGGTCTTGGAAAGATCCGCGCCGCCATCATGGACGACCATGAGGGCCGACGCGCGCTCGTGCAAAGGTTCGAGAAATCGCAACGCGCCGTGCGCCGTGATCCTTGGGCCGAGCGTGCCGCTGGCCGCGAGCTGCACGAGTTTAGACCGCTCTCAGTTCTTAATTACATCACGCCAGTGGCCGCTGAATGAGCAGCGCATTGAAACGACAGACAGATATAGGCGGCGAAAAATTTTGGTTTGACGTTGGCTCGCTCTATGAAATCCCGCAGCGTGGTGCGCGCACGATCAAGACTCCGCGCCGCGAGATCGCTGTGTTCCGCACGGCAAGCGACGAGGTGTTCGCGCTCGAGAATCGGTGCCCGCACAAGGGCGGCCCGCTGAGCGACGGCATCGTGCACGGGCGCAAGGTCGCCTGCCCGCTGCACAATTGGATTATCAATCTGGAAGACGGCGAAGCCACCGGCGCGGACAGAGGCTGCGCGCGAAGCTTCCCGGTCAAGCTGGAAAACGGCCGAATCTATCTCGGCATGAGCGTCGCGGCTGCGCCCTAAGGGCTCACCGCTTTATTTCAAACTTCCAAAAGGGGAATGCTTCTATGGCCTATCTCGCACCTTCGGAGTTCGTGACCAAAATGGTGGACGCCGGGGAATCTAAAATTTTTATGTCCGCCCGCGACATCGTTATTCGTGCCTATATGGCCGGCGCCATTCTCGCCCTCGCGGCCTGGATGGCGGTCACGATCAACGTGAACACCGGACAGCCGCTAGTCGGTTCGCTGCTGTTCCCAGTCGGGTTCGTGATGCTTTACTTGCTCGGCTTTGACCTTCTGACCGGCGTATTCGTGCTTTGCCCGCTCGCTCTAATCGACAAACGTCCGGGCGTGACGGTCGGCGGCGTGCTGCGCAATTGGGGCCTCGTGTTCGTCGGCAACTTTGCCGGCTCGCTCACAACTGCTTTCTTGATGGCGTTTGTGACCACCTTCGGATTTACACAAGACCCCGACAAGGTCGGCACCGTCATCGGCAATATCGGCGAAGGCCGGACGCTGGGCTACGCGGCGCACGGCGCGGCCGGCATGGCTACACTGTTCTTCCGCGGAATGCTGTGCAACTGGATGGTTTCGACTGGCGTCGTCGGCGCGATGATCTCGACCTCGGTGCCCGGCAAGGTGATCGCCATGTGGATGCCGATTTTCGTATTCTTCTATATGGTGTTCGAGCATTCCGTCGTGAACATGTTCCTGTTTCCGTCAGGCCTGATGCTGCATGCCAAGTTCTCGATCATGGATTACTTCATCTGGAACGAGATTCCGACCGTGCTTGGCAATCTCGTTGGAGGCCTCGCGTTCACGGGTCTCACACTCTACACAACTCACGTTCGGACAGCACCCAAGCGCCAGGTCGCTTGATCTTGATTGAAGCCCCGGCCAATAAGGTCGGGGCTTTCTCATTCGGGTGACAGATGTCGGGTGAACTGAAAATCTCGATCGGGCAGCATTCCGACAAGGGGCGCAAAGACACCAATCAGGACTTTCATGGCGCGCTGATTCCGCAGGAGCCGCAGCTTGGTTCCAAAGGTATTGCCGTCGTGCTAGCGGACGGCATTAGCTCGAGCAGTGTCAGCCGCATTGCAGCTGAATCAGCCGTCAAGAGCTTTCTCACGGACTATTACTGCACGCCTGATTCATGGTCGGTAAAGACAGCGGCGCAAAGAGTCATCGCCGCCACGAATTCATGGCTTCACTCGCAAACGCTGCGCAGCCAAAATCCTTATGACAAAGACAAAGGCTACGTCTGCACGCTCAGCGTAATCGTGCTGAAATCGACAACCGCGCACATTTTCCATATAGGAGATTCACGACTGTGTCGCATTTCCGGCAATTCGCTCGAAAAGCTCACCAATGAGCATCGCATTTTTGTCTCGGACGACCAACACTATCTAAGTCGCGCACTCGGCATCAATAATCATATCGAAATCGACTATCAGGCGATAGAAATCGAAAAAGGAGATGTTTTTTTTCACGCAACCGATGGGGCCTACGAACACGTCGGTGATGGCTTTATAGTTGAGTCTGTAAGAAAGTACGCGAGCGATCTCGACAAGGCCGCTGCGCTCATCGTCGAAAAAGCCTTCCAGCAAGGCAGTCCCGATAATATGACGGTGCAGATTGTCCGCGTGGACGCTTTGCCTACTGGCGAAGCCAGCGAAATGTTTGAGCAGATCTCTGAACTGCCACTGCCTCCGACCCTAGAGGCCCGCATGGTGTTCGATGGCTATCGAATCGTACGAGAATTGCACGCGAGCAACCGTAGCCACATCTATCTTGCGGTCGACATCGAAACAAACGAAATGGTTGCGCTCAAGGTGCCGTCAATTGACCTGCGCGACGACCTCGCATATCTCGCGCGATTTAGGATGGAAGAATGGGTTGCACGCCGGATCAACAACGCTCACGTGTTGAAGCCTTGTATTCATACGCGAAAACGCAATTTCCTCTACGTCGCAACTGAGTTTATTGACGGACAGACATTGATGCAGTGGATGATCGACAACCCGAAGCCTAGCTTGGAAATTGTGCGCGGCATTGTCGAACAAATAGCCAAGGGTTTACGTGCATTTCATCGCATGGAAATGCTTCATCAAGATTTGAGGCCAGAGAACATCATGATCGACCGCACGGGCACAGTAAAGATCATTGACTTTGGCTCAACGAGAGTCGCCGGCATTGTCGACGCTTCGCCAATCAAAAGAGACAATAGTATTCTAGGTTCCATTCAATACACGGCACCGGAGTATTTCGTAGGCGAACCGAGCTCATCGCGCTCTGATATTTTCTCGCTTGGCGTCATCACCTATCAGATACTAACGGGGAAACTTCCATATGGTGCGAAGATGGCAAGAGCTCGCACCAAATCGCAACTACGCAAGTTGCAATACATCTCTGCTTTCGATGACCATAGTGAAATTCCAGTTTGGATGGATGGCGTGCTCAAACGAGCCGTGCACGTTGATCCCTACAAGCGCTACGACGCGCTATCGGAATTCACATTCGATTTGCGGTATCCGAACGAGAAATATCTTCCGTCGGCGTTCACACCGCTTATTGAGCGAAATCCGCTGCTGTTCTGGAGGGGTCTCTGCCTTATTTTAGCAATCGTCATTTTTGCTTTACTCATAACCTTGAGAGTTCATTTTCCATAACCTCCCATTAGGCAAAGCTTTAGCTGTTGAAACAACTTTGTTTCAAAAGCCGCCATTGCCCGCCCTCGGCACCGTGCGGCGATCCAGGTCCATGGGTGTTTCTGGCATCGTCACAAGGGCTGCAACGATGCCAATATGCCCAAGTCCAACAAGGAGTTTTGGCGCGAAAAGCTTAATCGGAATGTGAAGCGCGACAGATCCAATCTTGAAGCATTGCTTTCATCCGGCTGGCGCGTCGCAATTGTGTGGGAGTGCACGATCGAGCACAAGGGAACGCAATATGCTGCTGGGAGGATCGCGGATTGGCTGACGACCGAAAGACGATTTATGGAAATCTAAAGTCGACGAGACCTAGCTAGAGAAGTCTTTATTGAGCTAGCCGTGAAATGTGCTCAGCCGCAATTCCGGCCCAGTTTTAAAAATTTGGAATTCCTTGCGTGGAGTGAACTGGCTCAATGAAAGAGGCCCGCAAATTAAGGGCATCTTTCAGCACAAATAAGCAGTCAGTGTTTTCGGGAAGTACTAAGGTGGCGGAGCGAATGGGACTCGAACCGCCCGTACGACTAACGGGAGTTATTTCTCTGTGCCTCGGAGAATTTCTGCGATTTCGGCGCCGAGAACGCCAAATTCAAACCTCCAGAGACACGTCAAAAGAATAAAAGCCCGCATTCCGCGGGCTTTTCTTATTCTGATCGGGAGTTATTTCACAACACCCGACTGCGTGGCTGGGGCGGGAGGGATCGAACCTCCGAATGGGGGAATCAAAATCCCCTGCCTTACCGCTTGGCTACGCCCCAATAGTGCCGGGCAGTTTTCCGAAACGCAGGCCGAAACTGCCCGCGCCGAAAACGCTTCGTCTGACATGACGTGCGGCGCGTCGCGCCGATTCATCGTGGCAAGGCTGGTCTATAAAGGCAAAAGCTGCATTTCAACAGGCCAAAAAGCTGCGTTGTATGCCAGAAACCGCGCGCTGTTTCCTCCGCCCGCATGGCAGCCACCGGATTGAGAAAGCCGCATTTTCATGGAAAGTAAGATTGCCCCAACCTTCACACGGGTTCCTGTCCGGCCAGCGAGATCACGACCATGACTTACCGCGCTCCGATCAACGATATGCTTCTGTCGCTCAACTATGGCGCCGGCCTTTTGGCCGCTGTGGAAGCCGGACATTATAATGGCTACGACGCGGAGTTTTCGCCGGCCGTGATCGAGGAGGCCGGAAAGTTCGCGACCGACGTGCTCGAGCCGCTCAATCAGCCGGGCGACAGGGAGGGCGTGAAGCTCACGGATAAAGGCGTCGTCACCGTTCCGGGCTGGGCCGATGCCTACAAGCGATGGTGCGAAGGCGGATGGAATGCGGTGTCCGGCCCTGAACAATGGGGCGGACAGGGATTGCCGCTCGCCGTGCATTCCGCCGTCAACGAAATCTGGAGCGCGTCGAATCTCTCATTCGGCCTCTGCCCGCTGCTCACACTCAGCGCAATCGATGCGCTCGAAGCGCACGGCTCGGAAGAGCTGAAAAAAATCTATCTCGAAAAACTGATCTCCGGCGTATGGCCCGGTACCATGCAGCTCACCGAGCCGCAGGCCGGAACGGATGTGGGCGCGCTGCGAACGCGCGCGGAGAAACAGCCAGACGGCACTTATCGGCTGTTCGGCACGAAAATCTTCATCACCTATGGCGATCACGACATGAGCGACAACATCGTTCATTTCATTCTCGCCCGCCTGCCCGGCTCGCCCGCCGGATCGAAAGGCATCACGCTGTTTCTTGCGCCGAAATATCTCGTCAATGCCGACGGTTCGCTCGGCGCGCGCAATGACATCTATTGCAGCGGCATCGAGCACAAATTGGGAATCCACGCCTCGCCGACCTGCACCATGACGATGGGCGACAAGGGCGGCGCGGTGGCCTATCTCGTCGGCGCCGAGAACGGCGGCATGGCGGCGATGTTCACGATGATGAATCAGGCGCGGCTCGGCGTCGGCATTCAGGGCGTCGGCATCGCCGATCGCGCCTATCAGCGTGCGCTGGCCTATGCGCAGGAACGCAAGCAGGGCAAGGCGCGCGGCTCCAAAGGCGACGGCTCCGATCCCATTATTATGTATCCGGACGTGAAGCGGAATCTGATGCTGATGCGCGGCATGACGGCTGCGGCGCGCACGATCTGTTACGCCACCGCGGTTGCCATCGACGTGTCGCATCGCGCGACCGATCCGAAAGTGAAAGCCAAAGCCGCCGCGCGCGGCGCGTTGCTGACCCCGATGGCGAAAGCATTCTCCACCGACATCGGCAACGAGGTCGCTGCCATCGGCGTGCAGGTGCATGGCGGCATGGGTTTCATGGAAGAAACCGGTGCAGCACAATACGTCCGCGACGCGCGCATTCTCACCATCTATGAAGGCACCAACGGCGTGCAGGCAAATGACCTGTTGATGCGCAAGCTCGCGATGGGCGGCGGCGAAGCGGTATTCGATCTGCTCGGCGAACTGTCGGATGTTGTCTCCAAGGTCGAAGCCTCGAACGATCCGGCGTTCGGCACGACCGGCGCGAAACTGCGTGACGCGCTCGGTTCGGTCGAGCGCACCAGCAAATGGCTGCTGGAAAAGATCGCAAGCGCGCCGGACGATGCGCTCGCCGGTGCCACGCCCTATCTGCGGCTGTTCTCGACCACGCTCGGCGGCTGCATGCTGGCGAACGAGGCGCTGGCTGCGCGCAAGGACGGCGTGGTTCAGGGCGATACGCAGCGTTACGTTACGCTCGCGCGCTTCTTCGCCGAGAACGTCACCGTGCAATCCGGCGCGCTGGAGCGCGCGGTGATCGACAGTGCGGCTGCCGTCACCGGCGCGGATTCCGTGCTGGCGGGGTAACGCAGACTGTCATGCGCGGGCTTGACCCGCGCATCCATCTGCTTTGAAAATTTTCTTGAAAGATGGATCGCCGGGTCAAGCCCGGCGATGACAAATGATATAACCGCAGCGTCTAGACCAGCGGCTTCAGCCCCGCTTCGATTTCCTTGCGGCGGCCTTCGAGGAACGGCGGCAGCGCGAGTTTTTCGCCGAGCGATTCCATCTTCTCGTCGGTCGCAAAGCCTGGACCGTCCGTCGCGATCTCGAACAGGATGCCGTTCGGTTCGCGGAAATAGAGACTCTGGAAATAGAAGCGGTCGATCTCGCCGCTCGAATGAATCCCGAATTCCGACAACCGCTGCGTCCAGGCGTGATACTGTTTTTCATCTGGCGTGCGGAACGCAACGTGATGCACGCCGCCCGCGCCCTGCCGGGCCGGCGGCAGATCGCGCTGTTCGAGAACGTGCAGTTCGGCGGCGGGCCCGCCCTCGCCCATCTCGAACACGTTGATGCGATGCTCGCCGTCGGGCGAGGCGTAGTCGCGCACCCGGCGCATGTTCATGACGCCGGTCAGAACTTTCTCCGTGCGCGCCAAGTCAGGCACGTTGAGCACGATGGGACCGAGGCCTCTGATCTGATGCTCGGCCGGCACGGGACTCTTCTCCCACGGATGCGCCTCGCCCTTGCCGCCGTCGTCGACCAGCACGAGGCGCTGGCCTTCCGGATCCTCGAACGGCAGCGTCAGGCGGCCGTCGACTTCCGTGACCTTGCCGGTATGCGCGCCGAGCTTGAGCAATCGGTCCTGCCAATACCCCAATGACTTCTCGCCATTGACCCGCAACCCCGTGCGCGAAACGCTGCGGGTGCCGCGCTGCTCACGCGGCGCGGGCCAGTCGAAGAAGGTCAGGTCGGTGCCGGGATTGGCCTTTCCGTCGGCATAAAAGAGGTGATATGCGGAAACATCGTCCTGATTGACGGTTTTCTTGACCAGCCGCATGCCTAAAACGCCGGTATAAAATGCCAGATTTCCCTTGGCGTTGGCGGAAACCGCCGTCAAATGATGGATGCCGGTGAGTTGCATAGGTGTATCTCCTCGGGCTGCGGCAACGACGCCGCGCAAAATGAATTGGCCAACACTGCCGTTCTGGCCGATGATGTAGGACGGGTTTTCAAGTGCCGCTAGGCACAGCGGTGTTCCCGGAACGGAACGCCGCTTTTCAAGGATCGACCATGACGGACAAAGTAATTGTCACCGACGAAGACGCAACGCGTGTCATCACACTGCGCCGTCCTGAAAAGAAGAATGCACTGACGCAGACGATGTACGCTCAGATGAGCAACGCCATCGACACCGCGCAGAACAATCCCAACATCCGCTGCCTTATCATCACCGGCGGCTCCGGCGTGTTCACCGCCGGCAACGACCTCGACGATTTCCTGAAAGCGGGCGGCAACAAATCCGGCGAACGGCCGATGAACGCGGTGAAGTTTCTGCACTCGCTGGTTCACAACACCAAGCCGATCATCGCCGCCGTCGACGGCATCGCCATCGGCATCGGCACCACCATGGTGTTTCACTGCGATTACGTGCTGGCCTCAACGACGGCGACATTCTCGACGCCGTTCATTCATCTCGGCCTCGTGCCGGAAGGCGCGTCGAGTTTGCTCGTGCCGATGATGATGGGTCATCAGCGCGCGTTTTCGATGCTGGTCATGGGTCATCCCGTGAGTGCGGCGGACGCCAAAATCGCGGGCTTCGTCAATGAGGTGGTCGCGCCCGGCCACACCGAAATCGAAGCGCGCAAAGTCGCGCGTGAAATCTGCGAACTGCCCGCGGAGGCTGTCGCCATTTCGCGCAAACTGCTGAAACGCCCGCCGGAGGATCTCATTCGCCGGATCGAACAGGAAAGCCATCTGTTCGGCGAGCGCATGAGTTCGAAGGAAGCAATGGAAGCATTCCAGGCGTTCTTCGCCCGCAAGCGCGCGTAAAGTTCAGTTCAAGGTCGTTTAATGCCCACTCGTTATTACTCGCATCCCGCAGGCCTCAACCACGTCACGGCACCAGGACATCCCGAGCGCCCGGATCGCCTGCGCGCGATCGAAGAGGGTCTCGCGCGCGAGCAGTTCAAGCCGCTGGTGCGCGTGCCTGCGCCCGAAGCGGATTTCGACACCATCGCGCTGTGCCACAGCAACGAGTATATCGAAGAGCTGCGTCACATCGCGCCCAAGCAGGGCATGATCTATCTCGACGGCGACACCTCGATGTCGCCGGGCACGATGGAAGCCGCCTTGCGTGCGACCGGCGGCGCGGTCGCAGCCGTGGACGCGGTGATGAAGGGTGAAGCGACCAATGCGTTCGTCGGTACACGCCCGCCCGGCCATCACGCCGAAACCAGCCGCCCGATGGGATTCTGTTTCTTCGACAGCGCGGCGATTGCCGCGCGTCACGCACAGAAGAAATATGGAATCTCGCGCGCCGCCGTGATCGATTTCGATGTGCATCACGGCAACGGCACGCAGGAAATTTTCTGGGGCGACAAGTCGATGATGTATGCCTCGACGCACCAGATGCCATTATTTCCGGGCACCGGCGCCACGCAGGAGCGCGGCGAATACGACACCATCGTCAACGCGCCGATGCATGCGGGCGACGGCGGGCGCAAATTCCGCGAAGCATTCGATCTTGCGATCCTGCCGCGGCTGGAAGAATTCGCGCCGGAGCTTGTCGTGATTTCGGCGGGCTTCGATGCGCACTGGCGCGATCCGCTCGGCAGCCTTGAACTCAAGGAAGAAGACTACGCCTGGGTGACGCGCAAGCTGATGGACATCGCCGAAAAATCGGCGAATGGCCGCATCGTCTCCGTGCTTGAAGGCGGGTACGATCTCGACGGCCTGCGCGAATCTGTCGTTGCGCATGTCGCGACGCTGATGAAGGGCTGATTATTTCAGCACGCCAAGCTAGCGCAGCAAATCAAGTTCGCGCAGCACGACCTCGCAGGTCATCAGATCGAGATGGCCGCCGCCGGCATTCTTGAAAAAGGTGATGTCGCTCGCCGAACGCCGCCCCTTCGCGGTGCCGCCCGCCAGATCGTAAAGATCGCCGAGCACGCCGCTTTCCTTGATCGCGCCGCTGGCAATCGGCTGCATAATATCGCCGACGTGGAATGCAGGCTCGCGCCTGTCTACGAAAATCAGCGAGCGTTTCGCGGCTTCGTCGTCGGCTTCTCGCGTTTGCGGCGTGTAGCCGCCGACCAGATCGAGATGCGTTCCGGGCTTGAGGTTTGCGCCTTTGATGAGCGGTTCATGCGCGCGCGTGCAGGCCGTAATAGTGTCAGCTTCGCGCGTCGCCGCATCGAGATCGGACACCGCGACCGCATCGATGCCGTCGCGCTTGAGATCGCTCGCGACCTCCTCTGCCCGCTCGACCGTTCTGTTCCAGACCAGCACGCGCTTTAACGACGGACGCACGCTGCGATGTGCGTGAACCAAACGCCGCGACATGCCGCCCGCGCCAACTACCAGCAATGTCGCCGCATCCTGGCGCGCGAGAATCTTCGCGCCATGCGCCGAATCCGCGGCCGTCCGCCAATAGGTGATTTCGGTGCCGTCGAGAACGGCGAGCGGCACACCGTTGGTGCCGTCGAACACCACGCACACCGCCTGCACCGCCGGAAGGTTCTTCGCCAGATTGTGCGGGAAACTTGTGAACATCTTGCTCGCCATCAGCCGCCCGGAGTCTACGGCATGGCGCACGAAATAATGTCCGGCCTCATTGCCGAGCGAGGCATCGACGACATCGATTTTCGGCCTGCGATGCGCGGCTTCCATGCCGGCGATCAGCTTGGGAAACGTCAGCACGCGCCTGATTTCACCGGCATCGACAAAACGCATCGCCATTCCCAAAAATTCCATCCACAGAAATGAGGCAACCGGAATCGCAAACACAATCGCAAAGCGGTTTCCGCGGCACGCCGAAACAGGCTACATTTGCGCCACATTACCGCCCGCAAACCGTTTTTAGATTCGGTCGCGCATCATTGCCAGCGGCATTCTTGGGGAACACATCATGGCCGATACATCTCATGCGGACGTCAAGAAGATGAGCTTCGAGAAGGCCATCGAAGAACTGGAGACGATCGTCAAGCGTCTGGAAGACGGCAAGGTGCCGCTGGAAGAGTCGGTTGCGATCTACGAGCGCGGCGAAAGCCTCAAGCGCCGCTGTGAGGAATTGCTGCGTCAGGCCGAGGCGCGCGTGGACAAGATCACGGCCGATGCATCGGGCCAGGCGGTCGGCACCGAGCCGCTCGACGTTCAATAAAACAGCGTCGAAGGCGCACACCCGCATCATCGCGGCCTTGCGGCAAAATTCCGGCTTGATTTCCGGTACTTAACCCGCGTATGGAACCCGCGCCTGCTGCGGCGCGGATTGGCATGCCTCTCCGATTGGTATAAGCCACCGGACTGCTTCGGCCTTTTCGATTGCCGTCCAGACCCTTTTCAAATCACAGCGGATTACCGACGTGTCCAACTCCAATTCGACCGGATCGAAAACGCCTCTGCTCGACGCGGCGCCTACGCCCGATCTGTTGCGCAAGCTGAAGCCCGAACAGGTGCGCCAGTTCGCGGACGAGCTTCGCACCGAAACCATCGACACGGTGTCGGTGACAGGCGGGCATTTCGGCGCGGGCCTCGGCGTGATCGAACTGACGACCGCGCTTCATTACGTGTTCGACACCCCGCGCGACCGGATCATCTGGGACGTCGGCCATCAGGCCTATCCGCACAAGATTCTCACCGGCCGCCGCGACCGCATCCGCACGCTGCGAACCGGCGGAGGACTTTCAGGATTCACCAAGCGCGCCGAGAGCGATTATGATCCGTTCGGCGCCGCGCATTCGTCCACCTCGATTTCCGCCGGCCTCGGCATGGCGGTGGCGCGCGACCTCGCCGGCGGCAAGAACAACGTCATCGCGGTGATCGGCGACGGTTCGATGTCTGCGGGCATGGCCTATGAGGCCATGAACAATGCGGGCGCGATGGAGTCGCGCCTCATCGTCATTCTCAACGACAATGACATGTCGATTGCGCCGCCGGTCGGCGCGATGTCGGCCTATCTCGCGCGACTCTTGTCCAGCCGCACCTATCAGTCGGCGCGAGAGGCGCTGAAAAATCTCGCGCAAAAGCTGCCGAAATTTTTCGAGGATCGTGCATTGCGCGCTGAGGAATATGCGCGCGGCATGGTAACGGGTGGTACGCTGTTCGAGGAGCTTGGATTCTTCTATGTCGGCCCGATCGACGGCCACAACCTCGATCACCTGATTCCGATTCTCGAAAATGTGCGCGATGCGCAAACCGGCCCGATCCTCGTTCACGTGGTCACGCAAAAGGGCAAGGGCTACGCGCCCGCCGAAGCCGCTGCCGACAAGTATCACGCGGTGTCGAAATTCGACGTCATCAGCGGCACGCAGGTGAAAGCGAAATCCAACGCGCCGTCCTACACAAGCGTCTATGGAAACAGCCTCGTCAAGGAAGCGCAGAAGGACGACAAGATCGTCACCATTACTGCCGCGATGCCGGGCGGCACCGGCGTCGATATTTTCGCCAAGGCGTTTCCGGAGCGCACCTTCGATGTCGGCATCGCCGAGCAGCACGCGGTGACGTTCGCAGCCGGACTCGCGACCGAAGGCTTCAAGCCGTTCTGCGCGATCTATTCGACATTCTTGCAGCGCGGTTACGATCAGGTCGTGCACGACGTCGCGATCCAGCATCTTCCCGTGCGCTTCGGATTGGATCGAGCGGGTCTCGTTGGACAGGACGGCCCGACGCACGCAGGCTCGTTCGACAACGCCTATCTCGGATGTCTGCCCGGATTTGTCATCATGGCGGCCGCCGACGAGGCCGATCTCGTTCACATGGTCGCGACGCAGGTCGCGCTGAACGACGGGCCGAGCGCACTACGATACCCGCGCGGCGAAGGCCGTGGCGTCGACATGCCGGAAGCCGGAATACCGTTGGAGATCGGCAAAGGCCGCATCATGCGCGACGGCGGCAAGGGCGCGAAGGTCGCGCTATTGTCGTTCGGCGCACGGCTCGGCGAATGTCTGAAGGCTGCCGATGAACTCGCCTCGCATGGATTGTCGGCAACCGTCGCCGACGCGCGCTTCATGAAGCCGCTCGACGAAGACATGATTATCAGGCTCGCGAACGATCATGAAGTTCTCATCACCATCGAGGAAGGCTCGATCGGCGGCTTCGGCACCCATGTGATGCAGATGCTGGCGGATCGCGGCGTGCTCGATCGCGGCCTCAAGATCCGCACGATGGTGCTGCCCGACATTTTCATCGATCACGATTCGCCGGCGAAAATGTACGAACAGGCCGGTCTCGACGCCAGGGGCATCGTCAACAAGGTGTTCGAGGCGCTCGGCAAGGACGCACCGGAAAAAGTGCAGCTGGCGTAAGTTGCTTTCGGGTTGCTTCGTCATTGCGAGCGAAGCGAAGCAATCCGGTTCACAACGGTGGATTGCTTCGTCGCAAAGGCTCCTCGCAATGACGACGCCATCGAATTCCGGTCCACGCAAACGCGCGGATGTTCTGCTGGTTGAGCGCGGCCTGTTCGAGAGCCGGGCGCGGGCGCAGGCCGCCATCGAAGCCGGCGGCGTGATCGCGAACGGCAAGACAATCGCCAAACCCTCCGAGACAATTCCCGAAGATTGCGAAATCAACGCCGAACCCGCGCATCCGTGGGTGTCGCGCGGCGGTGTCAAACTCGCGGGCGCGCTTGAACGCTATCCCATCGAAATTGAAGACCACGTCTGCGTCGATGTCGGCGCGTCGACCGGCGGATTTACGGACGTGCTGCTCGCCAACGGTGCCGCGCTGGTTTACGCCATCGATGTCGGCCACGGCCAGTTGCATCCGAGCCTGCAAGGCCATCCGAAAATCGTGTCGATGGAAAACACCGACATCCGCTCGCTCGCCGGACGACGCCTCGAGATCAGGCCCGATGTCGTCGTGATCGACGCGAGCTTCATTTCGCTCAAACACATTCTGCCGCCCGTACTGAAGCTTGCGGCCGCGCCAACTCATCTGCTCGCGCTCATCAAACCGCAATTCGAAGCCGGCAAGGACCACATCAAGAAAGGCATCGTGCGCGATGCGGGGGTTCATCGCGCTGTGTGCGACGACATCGCCGCTTTCGCGAAGTCGCTCGGCTGCTCGAATATTGAGGTCTTTCCGTCGTCCATTGCGGGCGGCGACGGCAACGCCGAATTCTTTCTCGGCGCGCGGCGCGGCTGATGACCGAGCGTCTCGTCATCCACCATGTCGGCCATTTCGGCGACGGCGTTGCCATCGAGGGCAGCCAGCCGATCTATGTGCCTTATGCGCTCGGCGGCGAAGTCGCCGATGTGCAGCCGTCGCACGGTCATCCCGACCGCCGCGAGTTGCTGCATGTCGTGACGCCGAGTCCGGAGCGGATCGAACCGTTCTGCCCGCATTTCGGAATCTGCGGCGGCTGCGCCATCCAGCACTGGCAGCCCGACGCCTACAAAAAATGGAAACGCCAGCTCGTCATCGACACGCTGTCGCATTCCGGCATCGAATGTCCGGTCGATGAATTGATCGACGCGCATGGCACGGGGCGCCGCCGCATGACGCTACACGCGCGGCAAAGCCAGAACGATATTCTGCGCGTGGGTTTCGCCGCCGCCGGACGGCACGAGATCGTCGCCATCGATCATTGCCCGATTCTCGAACCCGCGCTTGCAGGTGGTATCGACGCCGCGAACGAGATCGCCGAATTGCTCAACCCCGTGGCCAAGCCGCTCGATATTCAGGTCACGGCGTCCGACAACGGCCTCGACATCGACGTGCGCGGATCGGGTCCGCTCGATACGGCGATGCTGGCGCAGCTTTCGCGCCTCGCGGAGAAACATCGTCTGGCGCGGCTGACGCGGCACGGCGAACTGGTGATCCAGCGCGCCGCCCCGACGGTGAAAATCGGCAAGGCCAAGACCACGCTGCCGCCCGGCTCGTTCATGCAGCCGACCGTCGCGGGCGAAGAGGCGCTCGCCGCGCTCGTTGTCGATAAATGCAAGGGCGCAAAACACATCGCCGATCTGTTCTGCGGCATCGGTCCGTTTGCGCTTCGACTGGCGGAAAAATTCAGCGTCACCGCCTATGACAGCGATGCCGTCGCAATCGCCTCGTTAAAGGACGCGGTGAAAACGACGCAAGGCCTGAAGCCGATCAAGGTCGACGCGCGCGACCTGTTTCGCCGTCCGCTGATGCCGCAGGAACTGCGGGACTTCGATTGCGTGGTGTTCGATCCGCCGCGCCAGGGCGCGCAGGCGCAATCGCAGCAGCTCGCCGCCAGCAGGATCAAGCATGTCGTTGCCGTGTCGTGCAATCCGGCGACATTCGCGCGCGATGCACGCATTCTGATCGACGGCGGATTCAGGATCGAAAGCGTGACGCCCGTCGATCAATTCCGCCACACGCCGCATGTGGAAGTGGTCGCAAGATTCAGGCGCTGACTAACAAAAATGGCGTCATTGCGAGGAGCGTAGCGACAAAGCAATCCATCTTCGATGTCGCTCTGGATTGCTTCGCTTCGCTCGCAATGACGGTGGAGAGTATAAAAACCTCGTCATCCACTTCGTTCATCGCGCGCTGATCTACCGCCCCCACCGCTCCTGCCACATCCGCTCGCCGATCTGGCATGAGACGCGCGGCTCCCGTTCCGCTGCGGGAACGACGCGCAGTTCCGGCACGCGATTGGCGACTTCAAGCACGAGTTTGATGCGGATCGCTTCCTTGAATTTTTCTTTTGACTTGATCGGCACCACGAACGATCCCGCGCCGCCGATCACGCAATCCTCGTAATAGATGTCGAGATTCTCGATATCCATCGTCGCGTAATTCACTTCCTTCGCCATGATGGGAAGACCGTTGATCGTGACACCTTTCGCAACAGCCGCATCGCGCGCGACCGTCACCAGTTCGCCATTGTTGTTCGGCCCGTCGCCGGAAATATCGATCACGCGGCGCAGCCCGCGATATTCATTGGCATCGAACAGCGGCATCGCAAAATTGATCGCGCCGGAAATCGAGGTGCGCGACGCACGCCTCAGCGGCGCTTTCAGAATTTCCTCCGCCACCGCGCCTGCGGCTTCCGGCCCATCAATGACGCGCCAGGGCAGAATGATCTTCTGATCGGCCGATGCCGCCCACTCGAAATAGGTGATCGCAATCTTCGCCGTCGGTCCGGTTTTCAGCGCGGTCAGAAACTCCTTGGACACAATGGCTTCGGCATAACCTTCGCGCTGGATCGCGAGTTCTTCCATGTCCATCGAATAGGAAACGTCGACGCCGAGCACGAGTTCGACATCGACGCGCTTGGCCTCATCGACACTCAACAGCGATTGCGCGTTCGGCGCGGCAACGCTTCGCTCCATAAGAGACGGCACATCTGCGCCCGCCAGGGCTCCGGCGGCAAAAACAGCTCCGATCGAGATACACCAGCGCATGGCGACCCTCATCGTCCCAAGCGCGATCGTGACACGGCGCGCGAAGGTGAGGAAGCCGGAACTGCGCCGTCATGCACCGGCAAAATCCCCGCAAAACGGCTGTTTTCGCGTCCCCAGGGGCTGCCGAACCGGTGCCCGTTTACCAACACTTCACGCACTTTGTTTACCATTCGGGGTGCGGATGCCGCTTATCGCAGCAGCCCGACTGGAAATTGCCACCGAACAACCGGCCTTGGCGGGCGTCGAGGCCACTCGACAGTCACCGGCCGCCAATATTTCGCGAACGGTCAGAACGACCAAGGATGCAAGCAATGCTCTCCAGGCTCTCGATCCGCGCCAAGCTCATTCCTCTTGTCTCGCTGCTGCTGTTTGCGCTCGCCCTGATGGGCGGTTTCGCGATCTATGAAATGCGCGCCATCAATTCGGCAGCGCAGGACATCCAGACCAACTGGCTGCCGAGTATTCGCCTCGTCGGCGAGTTGCGGACGCAATCGGCGCGCTACCGCGCGGTGCTGCGCGACTATCTGACCGAGCCGGACGCCAAGTTCATGGCCGACATCCAGAGCAATCTCGATGCGCGCGCCAAGGACTACGCCGTCGCCGAGAAGGCCTATTCGGAACTGAGCGCCGCACCCGACGAGGCCGCACTACAGAAACAACTGGCGGAGGCGTGGAAAACCTTCCGAACCGCCGCCGACGAAGTGATCGCACATGCGCGCAAGGGCGATGTGGCGCAAGCCCGCCAGATCAATGCCGAGCGCGCCGTCGTTGCCGGCCGCGCGATGGATGCGGTTCTCAAGAAACTCGTCGATCTCAACGACAAGGGTGCCGAGGATGCCGGACAGCGCGCGAGGGACGGCTACGAACTCGCCTTCCACATCGTGATGCTGGCACTGGCCGCGATGATCGCGCTTGGAATCTGCTCCGCAATCTTCATCGTGCGCAACATCGCCGTCGGCATCGATTCCGTGCTGGCGCCGATGCGCAAACTCGCCAGCGGCGACCTTGCGGCGGACATTCCGCATCAGGGCGAGGCCAACGAGATCGGCCAGATCGCCGACACGCTCCAAATGTTCAAGGATGCGCTGATCGCCAATCATCAGGCCGACGAATCCGCGACACGCGAAGCCGGCGCAAAAATGAAGCGCGCAGAGACGCTCGACCGCGTCACGCGCGAATTCGAAGCCATGATCGGCGAACTGACCAATTCGCTGTCCTCCGCCTCGACCGAAATGGAAGCCACCGCCTCCACGCTCACCAACGCCGCCGACGTGACGCGGCAATTGTCGAGCGCCGCTGCGGATGCCTCACGCGACGTCTCCGAGAGCATCCAGTCGACGGCAACGGCGACCGAGGAAATCACCTCCTCCGTCAACGAGATCGGCCGTCAGGTTCTGGAATCGAGCCGCGTGGCGCAGAAGGCCGTCGAGCAGGCGCAGAAGACCGACGCCAGCATCGCGGAACTTTCCAATGCCGCGACCCGCATCGGCGACGTGGTCAAGCTGATTACGGCGATTGCCGAGCAGACCAACCTGCTCGCGCTCAACGCCACCATCGAGGCCGCGCGCGCGGGCGAAGCCGGACGCGGATTCGCGGTGGTCGCCTCCGAAGTCAAGGCACTTGCCTCGCAGACGGCCAAAGCCACCGACGAGATCGGCGCGCAAATTGCCGGCATGCAGGCCGCAACCAGCGACTCTGTTGCGACCATCAAGGAGATCGGCGCGACCATCAACCTGATCTCGGAAATTTCCTCCACCATTGCGGCCGCCGTCGAAGAACAGGGCGCGGCCACGCAGGAGATCGCCCGCAATGTCCAGCAGGCTGCGGAATTGTCGGCACGCGTCGCGGCCAACATCACCGATGTCGATCGCGGCAACAGCGAAGCCGGCACAGCGTCGGCGCAGGTGTTTACGGCCGCGCAGGAACTGTCGAAGGAAAGCCACCATCTCGAAGGCGAGGTGCACAAATTCCTCGCCACGATCCGCGCGGCATAGTCCTTCTCAAACCGGCAATAAAAAATCGGCGGCCTTGTGGCCGCCGATTTCATTTTGAACGCCGCTTTTCGGGTTAGCCGCAGACGTTGATCGTGCGGATACGCCACCCGTAGCGGGTGTGGACGCGGCGCCTCACGTAACAGCTTGCATCCTGATCTTCGGTGGCGACGTAGGTGTTGTCGCCGTAGTTGTTGTAATAGCCGTCGCCGTAATATCCGTCTCCGTAGGCGTAGGTGTCGTAATACGTGTCGTCATACGGATAGCCGTAATAGTTGTTGTAGTAATATGGCGCGGCGGCGAGACCGAGTGCCAGTCCGCCGTAGCCGAAACCGCGGCGGAAGCCGCGATGGCGCCAGTTGCCATTCCAGTTGCGTCCGGCGTTGAACTGCGCCACGCGCGCATTCGGAGCAGCCGCGAAACGGGCCGCGCCTGCACCGATAGCCGCACCGGCAAAAGCCGGAGCCACGCTGCGGAACGACGGAGCGGCTGCTCCGCGAAACGCAGCACCGCCGCCGCTGAAGCGTGCGCCGCCGCCGAAGCCGCCGGCACGGAATCCGCCGCCGCCTCCGCCCATGCGGGCACCGCCGCCGCCGCTGAAATGAGCGCCGCCACCCGGACGCGCAGACGCCATATCCGGCGCTGCCATTGCAACTGCGGCCAGCGCAGCAGTACCAAGCATCAAACTCTTCAACATCGCGATTACTCCAGTCATCGGGCCCCCGATGGGTGTGAGAGATAATGTATGTCGCGGAGGAAATGTCCTTCGATACGAAAATTTAATGTTGGGCGTCGGCTTTCTGAACGGACCGTTCATCTGCCAGTCCATAGACGCGCTGCGGCGCGGAGAAACCTGCCACCGCGAATTCGCCGAGATCGCTGAACGGCACACCGGCGTACTGATTGAACAGCGAGGAGACGACGACGGTTCGTCCCAGATTGCCCGCGATCTTCTCGATGCGCGCGGCAAGGTTCACGGCCGGGCCGATGCAGGTGAAATCGAGCCGGTCGCCGCCGCCGATATTGCCGTACAGCACGCGGCCGACATGCAGTGCGAGGCCGAAACGGAAGCCGTCGATCGTCTCGGTGCCGGTGTCATGCGACAATTTCGCAATCTGCGCGCGGCATTCCTGCGCGGCCTCCAGCACGCGCTTGCAGACCAAAGTCGCGTCCGCCGCGTCGTCGGCGATGGGAAACACCGCCAGCAGCCCGTCGCCCATGAATTTCAGCACCTCGCCGCCATGCGCCAGGATCGCCGGCACCTGACAGTCGAAATAGGCATTCAGGATCTGGACTACGGTCTCGGATGACAGCCTGTCCGATAGTTTCGTGAAGCCGCGCAAGTCCGAAAGCCAGATCACGGCGTTCATCGTCTCTGTGTGCCCGCGCTTGATTTGTCCCGCGAGGATGCGGGCACCGGCACGCGCGCCGACATAATTGTCGAGCAATCCCGCAGCCGTCCGCCGCAGCAGAAATATCTCGATCATGCGTGTCAATGAAGGCATCACCGAACGCATGCCGTCGATCTGCGCGTCGGAAAAGCCGCCCTCCGCGCGCGTCACCCAGCTGGACGCATGGTTTGCGCCGTCCGACATCAGAAGCGGGAATGCGATGTAGTCGGTCGCGCGCTCTGCAACCATGTCGGCGAAGAACGGTGCGTTGCTGGCGGCGCCGTTCGTCATGCGCTGGCGGACTTCCTCGCCGCCGTAAAAAACCTTGTAGAGCGGACTGAGCAGAAATTCCTCGCCAGTCTCATCGCCATGCGCCATCGCGCCGATCTTGACGGCCTCGCCGGGCCGCCAGATGAAATTGCGCCCCAGCATGCTGGGATGCAGCGTCCGCACAAACACGCCGACGCGGTAAAGCGGCACGCCGCAGGCAACCAGCCGCTCGCAGGTCTCCGCCATGAACAGATCGACCCGCTGCGCCGAACGCGCGCCGTCGGTCAGCCAGTCGATGACGCTCTGGTAGGTTTCGGCCATCCCCCAGCATTGCGCTGCGAATTGTCGCGGAGCAAGGCGTTCGTCGCATTTGGACGCTGCCCGTCGCCGAATAGCAAAGCCCGGTCAGCAGCTTGAGGACGGACTGCCGCGTGTCTCGGCTTTGCAACAGCAGAAAAAATTCACACCTAAACACCGCTAAACACCTTTGTTCCGGTATCCCGTTCGTTAGCATCGCCCCGGAAAATACATCCGATTGCATGGGGGCGTGCAGTGCGTTTTCGCTTTTGGAATGCCCGATCTCTTTTCGCTTTTCTTGCAGTTTCAACATTCTCCGGCACAGCATCCGCGCAGAGTTTCAGCGACCGTTCCGATGCGGAATTTGCGTTGCTTGGCCCGCGAATTGAAAGCGGATTGATCTGGGATGTCGAACGCCGCCGGGACGCGGCGATCTGCGCGCTGACCGAGACCGAGGTCAGGCAAAAGACCCGAAAATCCACCGCTGCGGTTCAGCAGGCGGCATTGGAGGTCTGGAAAGACGCGAAGCTGCGGTGCGAGGCGCGCAAATTCGGCGTCGAGCCGGGCTATCGGCTGGGATACGACGGAAGTCTTCAGGGCTTCCACGCTTCGGCGGGTATCGGCGGCCAGTTCGACCTCAACGCCTCGACCGATACCAACGTGATTGCGTCAGCCCTCGCTATCGATCCCAAATCGGCCGCGAGCAAAACCGGCCTGTCGTCGAGCGGCGTGGCCGGCCAGGTCGGCATCGGCTACGACTGGAATGTGAAAAATCTGCTTTCGCCGGCGCGCATGAGCGGCACGCGGCCCGACGGCTTCGTCGGCGTCAATCTCGATGTCACTTTCGGCGGCGGGACAGCGACGGTTCAGGGAATTCCCGGAATCGTGCCGTTCCTTGCGCCCGGTGTCGCGAGCATGGACACGCTGCGATTCCGCAACAACGTGACCGTCGATTTCACCGGACGCATCGGCGCCTATCTGACACCGCAAACCGGCGCCTATCTTCTCGGCGGCATAAGCGCGACCTCCGTCAGTTTCAAATATGACTGCCCGGCGGCCGGATTCTGCGGTGTCGCTCCCGCAACGCCTGCGTTCGCGTCCGAGCAAAGTGCCTGGACCTACGGCGGCGTGATCGGCGCCGGTGTCGAAACGAAGATCTCCGAGTGGCTCCGTGCACGCGGCGCCGTCCAGTCGATCGACGCGGCCGCGATGTCGCTCTATGTCGAGTATCGCGCGCACATCATGCAGCCGGTCGATATCGATGCCGGCACGCTGCCGACGCGCTACACATCGCAGCGCATCGATCCGAGCTTTCAGACCGTTATGGGCGGCGCGCGAATCCGGTTCTAGCCGACGTCTTTCAGCTGCCGACCTGTCCGCGATGGCGCAGCACATGGTCCGCGATCGTGCAGGCCATCATCGCCTCGCCGACGGGCACCGCGCGAATGCCGACGCAGGGATCGTGACGGCCCTTGGTCGAGATGTCGGTGTCGGCGCCGGATCTGTCGATGGTCTTGCGCGGCGTGAGAATCGACGAGGTGGGCTTCACGGCGAAGCGCGCGACCACCGCCTGCCCCGTCGAGATGCCGCCGAGAATTCCGCCGGCGTGATTTGAGAGAAACACCGGGCCGTTATTGCCCATCCGCATCTCGTCGGCATTCTCCTCGCCGTGCAGTTCGGCGGCGTGAAAGCCCGCACCGATCTCGACACCCTTCACCGCGTTGATGCTCATCATCGCGCTCGCAAGATCGCTGTCGAGCTTGCCGTAGATCGGCGCGCCCAATCCTGCCGGCACGCCTTCGGCGACGACTTCGATCACAGCACCGATGGACGAACCTTTCTTGCGGATGTCGTCGAGATAGTCCTCGAAGAATTTCGCCTTCACAGCATCGGGGCAGAAAAACGGATTGCGCTCGACTTCATTCCAATCCCAATTGGCGCGGTCGATCTTGTGCGGACCCATCTGCACCAGCGCCGCGCGCACGTTCAGTCCCGGCAGAACTTTTCGCGCGATTGCACCGGCAGCCACACGCGTCGCGGTCTCGCGCGCCGATGAGCGTCCGCCGCCGCGATAATCGCGCAGGCCGTACTTTGCCTCATAGGTGAAGTCGGCGTGACCCGGACGAAACTTGTCCTTGATCTCGGAGTAATCTTTCGAGCGCTGATCGGTGTTCTCGATCAGAAGCGCGATCGGCGTGCCGGTCGTGACCTGGCCCTTATCGGTGTCCATCACGCCGGACAGAATTTTCACCTGATCGGCTTCCTGCCGCTGCGTGGTGAATTTCGACTGGCCCGGACGGCGGCGGTCGAGATCGCGCTGGATTTCTTCGACCGTGATCGGAATCTGCGGCGGACAGCCATCGACCACGCAGCCGATCGCAACCCCGTGGCTTTCGCCGAAGGTCGTGACGCGAAACATGTGGCCGAAGGTGTTGTAGGACATCATCTACTCAGTATGTCGATTATCAACATGATAGATGATTGTCGTAGCGATATGCCGCGAAAATCGCAACGTCCGTCATTGCGAGGAGCGTCAGCTCCGAAGCAATCCAGAGGGTAGAAGCAAGGCTGGATTGCTTCGCTGCGCTCGCAATGACGAGGGTTAACTATGTTTCGTGACCTGCCCGTCGCAGAACACATAAACCACGCCCTGCTCCACGGTGAGATCGGCCGCGCCGACCGGCGTCTCGATGTCGAGCGCCACGAGCAGCGCGCGCATGGTGCCGCCGTGCGAGACCGCGACCGTGTCCTGCAACAGCGAATCGTACCAGTCGCGCATGCGGATCGTCACCGAGGCGTAGCTCTCGCCGCCCGGCGGCGGCACGCCCCATTTGTCGATCTGGCGCTCGGCGAAAATATCCGGATGCGAGACTTCCATCTGCGCCAGCGTCGAGCCTTCCCAGTGGCCGTAGCCGATCTCGCGCAAACGGTCATCGAGCTGATAGTCGTGCGGCGGCACGTCGAGCGTGCCGCGCACCAATTCCATCGTGTTGCGCGCGCGGCCCAAGGGAGACGACACGAAGGGCGTTTTTAGCGGATCGTGCTCATCGCCGCGAAGAATCTCCGCCAGCAATTCGCCGGCGCGGATCGCCTGATCCTTGCCGGTGTCGTTGAGCGGAATGTCCTGAGTGCCCTGAAAGCGGCCGTCCGCATTCCATTCGGTCTGGCCGTGGCGGATGTAATAGATGGTGGGCATTGCGTCGCGAACTTTATGAGTCGGAGCCACCGAGCGACATGTCCGGCGCATCCGGGACTTTCATGCCGTTGACGTGATAGCCGGAGTCGACGTGATGCACCTCGCCGGTGACGCCGCGCGACAGGTCCGACAGCAAATACATCGCGCTGCCGCCAACATCTTCCAGCGTGACGTTACGGCGCAGCGGCGCGTTGTACTCGTTCCACTTCAGGATGTAGCGAAAATCGCCAATGCCGCTGGCCGCGAGAGTCTTGATCGGGCCTGCGGAGATGGCATTGACGCGGATGTTCTTCTCGCCGAGATCGGCCGCGAGATAGCGCACGCTGCATTCCAGCGCCGCCTTCGCCACGCCCATCACATTATAATGGGGCATCCACTTTTCGGCGCCGTAGTACGACAGCGTTAGAATCGATCCGCCGTCGGTCATCAGATGTTCGGCACGCTGTGCGATGGCAGTGAGCGAGTAACAGGAGATCAGCATGGTCTTGCTGAAATTGTCGGCGGTGGTCTCCAGATAGCGGCCGTCGAGCTGATCCTTGTCCGAGAAGGCAATCGCATGGACGACGAAGTCGATCTTGCCCCACTGCTTTTTAAGTTCGGCAAACACCGCGTCGATGGTCGCGGGCTCGGTGACATCGCAATGGCCGAGCGTGATCGCGCCGAGTTCTTTCGCCAGCGGCTCGACGCGCTTTTTCAGCGCATCGCCCTGCCAGGTGAAGGCCAGTTCCGCGCCCTGCTCGCGGCAGGCTTTGGCGATGCCATAGGCGATGGAGCGGTTGTTGGCCACGCCCAGAATCACGCCGCGCTTGCCGCGCATCAGGCCCATCGTGTCAGCCATCAACAATATCCGATACGAAAAGAGAATTTCGCCTCTCTTGGCATAGGCTAAATGACCGGGCAACCCGGACAAGCGGCGGAGCGTCATAACGTTAACGGCGCGAAGAAGCGGAATAGCCGCGCATTTACGGTGTTTTTCTCTATAGAACGGGCCATGCCCCGCATCACATTTTCGGGTGAAACGACCGGCGAATGAGCGATTTCCGAAACAGCGTCGAAGCCATGATCCCGGCACTGCGCCGTTACGCGCGGGCGCTCGCGCGCGACACCGACATTGCCGACGACCTCGTGCAGGACACGCTGGTGCGCGCGCTGCGTTCGGAACGGCTGTTCATCGGCGGCGATCTGCGCGCCTGGCTCTATACGATTTTGACCAATCTCAACCGCAACCGCCGCCGCTCGCTCTCCCGTCAGCCGGCGATGATGGAATTGTTCGACACCACGCCGGACGCTTCAGGGACCGAGGCCGAGGGCCGCGACATTTCGCGCGCGCTCGCGACACTGGCGGAAGATCAGCGCGCGGTCTTACTTTTGGTCGTGCTCGAAGGGTTGAGCTACCGCGATGTCGCCAACATTCAGGGCGTGCCCATCGGCACGGTGATGTCGCGCCTCGCCCGCGCCCGCGCGCATGTGAAGGCCGCGCTCGAGGGCGAGAAACCGGCGTTGCGGCGGGTGAAGTGATGCGTGAGTTACGAACATACGCTTTTTCTTCCCCTCTCCCCTTGTGGGAGAGGGTGGTTTCGAACGCAGTGAGAAACCGGGTGAGGGGTTTCGATCTCGACGTGACACCCCTCACCCGCTTCGCGGCCATAGCGTGTCGAAGACGCGCGTCAACGCGCTTATGGCCGCTCAGCACCCTCTCCCACAAGGGGAGAGGGGAAAAGTTGCGCGACCTTCCTTCTCAATTTCTATCAAACGGCGTTTTCGAAAGACCACCCCGATGCCAGACCTGAACATTCCCGTCACCGAGGACGAACTCCACGCTTACGTGGACGGCGAACTGCCGGCGGATCGCCGCGCGTCAGTCGAAGCGTGGATCGCCGCGCATCCGGCCGACGCGGAAAAAATTGCGTCATGGCGCAAGATGAGCGACATGCTGCATGCCAAATATGACTCCGTCGGCGATGAGCCGGTGCCGTCGCGCCTTTCGGTCGATGCGTTGGCGCGCACGCCGCGTCGCTGGATGATGGGCGCGATTGCCGCGACGCTCGTTGCGTTCGCCGCCGGCGGCGGCACGGGCTGGATCGCGCATGGCGCCAACGCCAGGCCGTCGATGTTTGCAAATTTCACGCTCGATGCGCTCGACGCGCACAAGCTCTATGTCGTCGAAGTGCGCCATCCGGTTGAAGTGGCGGCGGACGAACGCACGCATCTTCAGCAATGGCTGAGCAAGCGCGTCGGCTACGACATCAAGGCACCGGATCTGGACGCATCGGGCCTCAAGCTCGTCGGCGGACGATTGCTGCCCGGCCCGTCGGGACCGGCGGCATTCTTCATGTATGAGACAGCGTCCGGCGAACGCTTCACGATCTTCACCTCGCGCGCCAAGGGTGACGCGACGCAGATGCGCTATGCCTCGAACGACAATGACGGCGCATTGTTCTGGGCGGATCGCGGCGTGGGTTATGTCGTGAGCGGGCCGACGGACAAGGATCGCCTGACGAAAGTCGCGCGCGCGGTGTACGATCAGACGGAGAAGATGTGAGCTAGCTGGAATATTCCGGCCCGAACTTTGCGATCGGCAGATAGAAGCAACCTGAAACATTTCGTGACAGAGCGAGCTATCCCCGCTCTCCGAACTGCCCTTATGCTGATCGATGTCCCGCCTCACTTTGAGGGGCGATACGCGATCGTCACATATCGCGGGGCGGGATGCGGTGGCTGCGCGCGGTGTTCGATGCGCGGCGGAATGAGTCAGGCGCGCTTCTCGAAAGGAAGCGGGCCTTTTTTATTCCGTCACGCTGACGACCACGCCGCGCGCGGGAAGGCCCAAACCGCGAGGTCCCGGCGCGACCGCCTTGCGCCATGAACGGGGGCACGACACATGGATCGGCCTCCGGGGGTCCTGTTCGCGGAGCAAGCCTTTCAAACACCACCGCGTGCGGAACGCCGGGTGAAAGCGGCGTGACCGTGGTGACTATGCTCGTGTGCTTTCTCACTTTTGCACGCGAGGCTGCGGATGCGTTCAGCGCATCCGGCGTTCCGCGCGCCCTCAATCGGGGCGAAGGAATTGCAAATGCGTTACGGCGTCCCCGCGCCGCAAAGAACAGGGACGATGGCGTGTGGCTAAATCCGTCGTCGTCCCGGCGAAGGCCGGGACCCATAACCACCGAACGTCATGATGAAGAAGAATGGCCGAACCATCCGAACTCAACATAAAATACAGAGAGTATGGGTCCCCGCTTTCGCGGGGACGACAAGTTCGTGCTATTGCCTGAAACAGCCCGTGACGCATAATCATCCTTCAATCAAAGGACATCCTTTGAAATCCCGCGACTTCAATCTCACCGGCCCCAAATTGACCGGCCCAATGACAGTGGCCGCGTTGCTCTCCTTCAACGGCGGCTTCGTCGATGCGGCAGGATTTCTCGGCCTGCATGGTTTGTTCGTCGCGCATGTGACCGGCAACTTCGTCACGCTCGGCGCGGCATTGGTGCAGGGCGGACACGGCATCGTGGGGAAAATTCTGGCGCTGCCAGAATTCATCGGCGTCATCGCGCTGGCGCGCGTGTTCGGCGCGGTGCAGCGGTCGCATGGCCTTCCGGCGATGACGCCGCTGTTGATTGTGAAGATCGCGTTGCTTGTGATGTTTTTCGTGCTCGCCGTGACCTGCGGCCCGTTCCCCGATGGCGACACGCCGCTTGCATTGCTCACGGGTTTTGCCGGCGTCGCGGCGATGGCGATGCAGAACGCCGTGCAGCGTGTGCATATGTCGAGCCTGCCGCCGACCACCATGATGACGGGCAGCACCGTTCAGGTCACGATCGATGCCGTCGATCTGTTGACCGGCGAAAATCCGAAAGAGCGGACTAAAGTGCGCGAGCGATTCAACCGCCTTGCGACCGCTATTCTGTCGTTCGCGCTCGGCTGCGCGGTATCGGCATTCCTGTTTTATCATATCGGCTTCTGGTGTCTGATCGTCTCGGTCGTCGTCGGCGCGCTCGCCGCCGGAATCCAGATCGCGAAGGGCCAGCCCTGAACGCGCCGCTTGCGCCATGCGCGCGCCGGTTGCAGACTGCAATCGGGCGGGGACAGTGCCGTGCGTTGTGTTGCGTGGTTGATGTTGGCGTTGCTGCTGGGCGCGTGCGTGTCGCGCGACGCTTTCGTTTCCCCCTCGGCGGAGCGGACCGACGCCGGCAACTGGAAAATCGAAAAGGTCGCCGACCGCGTCACGGGAAAGCCGGTGGCGAGCGCGCTATTGACGACCGTTGCGTCGAACGCCACGGCCCAGCCGCCGATGAACGCGATGATGCAACTCACTTGCTTCGGCGACAAGCCGCTGGTGCGCTTCTCGTTCGATTTCAAGATCGGCTCCGACAAGAACTCGATCCTCGGCTATCGCTTCGACGAAAAGCCCGGCCACGACAATGTCGAGTCGCGCATCCTGATCGGCTACACGGTGATCGTGATCGAGGACCAGGGCGAGGTGTACCGCTTCGTGCAGGAACTCGGCTCGTCGAGCACGCTGGTCGTGCGGATCCGTTCGCTGAATGCGGGGCGCACCATCGCGGATTTCAAGCTGGATGGCGCGCAGGCTGCGATCGAGGCGGGCTTTGCCGGCTGCCCGGTCGTTCCCCCGCCTCCTCCGCCGCCGGAGAAGAAGCGCAAGCGCAAACAGTCCTGACACTCGCGCGCTCGTGTGTGGACCCGCGCGCGGGTTCATCCGTATCTTGCGCAGAACGCTGGAGTGACGATGGATCTGCCGAGGCGAACCGTTCTCTTGCTGCCGATGCTTGTCGCCGCGGCAACCGCCTCCGCCGTCGACCGCGGCCAATACAACGACGTCCCCGAGCACATCCGCAAATGGTTCAAGGGCGTGCGCAATTCCGCCGGCAGTTACTGCTGCGATATTTCCGACGGCCATCGCACGCAGTACGACGTGCGCTGCGGGAAATACTGGGTGCCGATCGATGGCGTGTGGTGGGAAGTGCCGGACAAGGCGATCATTCGCGATGCCGGCAATCCATTGGGCGAAGCGGTCGTGTGGTACGTCAGTCTGCTCGGCCGGATCGAAATCACATGTTTCGTCCCGGCCGACGCGTCGTAGCCTCGAACCTCAGTGATCTTCCTCAAGATGGCCGACGTGCTTCTGCGTGTAGAGTTCGAGGCCGATGCGGCCGATCAGATCGAGCTGGGTTTCGAGGAAATCGATATGGCCTTCCTCGTCCTTCATCAGGCTCTCGAACAGATCGCGTGACACATAGTCCTTCACGCCGTGGCAGTAGGTCGCCGCCTCCTGATACAGATCGCGCGCGCCATGTTCGGCGGCGAGGTCGCATTCCAGAATTTCCTTCACGTTCTGGCCGATCCGCAGTGGATCGAGTACCTGCATGTTCGGAAAACCGTCGAGGAACAGGATGCGGTCGGTGAAACGGTCGGCGTGGTGCATTTCCTCGATGGATTCCTTGCGCCACTGCTTGGACATTTCCTTCAGGCCCCAATTGTCGAGGAGCCGGTAATGCAGCCAGTACTGATTGATCGCCGTCAGCTCGCTGCGAAGGCCCTTGTTCAGATAGTCGATGACCTTCGGATCGCCTTTCATGCCGCACTCCTGTTTTTTCAGGCCAAAAACGGCCTGCTAAACCAATTTAGAAACGTTCTAAATCAGTTCAAGATACGGGACAAGCCCGTCAGAGGGCGGAAATGGAAGCGATTGTGGGAAAGCCGGTTAGGCGGCGGCTGCCTGAAGAACGACCGCATTGAGTTGCGGTTCGGCGTGCCCGTGCGCCTGCTGATGCGGACAACCCGAGCAGCACGATTTCGCGCAGGCTCCGAGGGCTTCGTCCATGATCTTGCGGATCGTGGTCGCGCAACGCCCGCACTGGGCGCTACAGCCCAGACAGCCGTAAACCTGCCCGGCGGTCCGCGGGAGATCCTTGGCCACGGCATCGCGCACGTCGTGGTCGGAGAAGACGTTGCAGGAACAGACGATCATTGAGGGGATTTGCAAAACCTGTAGGAACGACGCTCTATCGATATTGGACCGGCCGGCTCGAAGCAAAGCCTAATCGGCTACTTTCAACCTATTCCAAACTGTTGGGGACATTGATGAATCTGCCCTCCAGTCTGGAATGAATCTAAACAGACAACGCGTTTCTGGTCATGGAAATCCCAATGGAAAAACTGCTGCCGCTGGCCGAGGCGATCGCGGCCCAACTGATCGCCCGCAAGGAGACGATCGGCATCGCCGAATCCTCCACCGGCGGCCTGATTTCGGCAGCCCTCCTCTCGGTCCCCGGCGCGTCGGCCTACTATCGCGGCGGCGGCGTCATCTATACGCCGCGAGCACGGGCGGCCCTGGTGAACATCACCAAGGAGGAGATGGAAGGGATGCGCGCGTCTTCCGAGCCTTACGCCGCTTTGCTTGCGGCACGCGCACGCGACCTGCTCGGCGCGACCTGGGGGCTGAGCGAAACCGGCGCCACGGGGCCAACCGGAAACCGATATGGCGACGCCGCCGGGCATTCCTGCATGGGCGTGGCCGGCCCTGTCACACGCACGATCACGCTGGAAACCGGACGAAGCGAGCGGCTGGAAAACATGGCCGCGTTCGCGCACCGGGCGCTCGAATTGATGCGGGATTCGCTCGAAAAAGCGCCCCGAAAACCGGGCTGAAATGCGGGCTTTGCGGCGGAGTTCCGGCAAGCGTTCCCGGAACAATCACGGTTCCGTTTTCAACTTTAATTTGCGAATGTTACCTGGATTTCAAGCCATTGATATTGCTGGTATAAATCACCGCATTCTGGCCACTTTATCGCACCGCAAAAAAAGCGTTGCGCGTTAACTTATTGCATCGCATTTTCGTCACATATGCCCCCTACGCGAAGACCGTCTTCCATACGTCGAAAAGTGAGAGATATGCGAAAGTTCCAACTCGCCGTTGCACTTGTTGTTGCCATGAGTGCGCCTGTCGCGGCCCAGGAAGTGACTGCTTCCGCAGCGCCTGTCGAAGCTCCCGCGAAGCCAGCGCACGTCTCGGCACTCAAGATTGCCATGAGCGAAGTCGCAATCCTGCGCTATCGTGTTGCGCTGAAGCTCAAGGCTGAGCAGGAGCAGTATTGGCCGGCGGTCGCCGAGGCCCTGCGCGCGCTTGCGCGTGAGCCGAACGTCGATGAAGCCGCCATGCGCCGCTTTGCTCCGGCTGTCCAGCCGCTGCTCGTCACGCTCGACGACAATCAGAAGCAGATCGCCAAGGGTCTCGTACAGAAAGCCGGTCTGCAACAGCTCGCTTCGGCGATGTTCTGATCGGCCGTTCGGTCCGTCACGGGCTGAAATTCTAAAGTTTCCAACGGCGCCTTCGCTTCCAGCGGGGCGCCGTTTGCGTTGCGGCGACCTGTAGACCTGTTGGCCGCGATGCAAAACATGGCAAATTCGGCTTAAAATATTCAGGTTCTGTTCAACGGGGAGGTGCAACTTTCCCCGTTGGAACCAGGTTATCGAGCGTCGAACACGAAAAGGGGAAAGCCATGAGGACAATCATTCTGGCAACCGCGACCGCAGCCACGCTGGCGATCACCGCAGTGGCCGCGCCGGCACCGGCTGAAGCACGCGGCGGACGTATCGCCGCAGGCATTATCGGCGGACTCGCGGGCGCAGCCATCATCGGCGGGCTTGCAGCCAACAGTTACCCGTATGGATACGGCTATGGCCCCGGTTATGGCTATTACGGTTACGGCGCACCCGTCTATTACGCGCCGGGCTACGCCTATGGCGGCGGCTGCTATCTGCAACGCGAGCGGTTCTGGGACGGTTACGGCTGGCGCGTGCGCCGCGTTCAGGTCTGCGACTGAACCGGGTCCGAGATTGTGACGACCAAGAAACAGTCCGGGCCTGCGGCAATTTCAGCCCCGCGATGTTTCTTGGAGTGCAGCGGCAGAATCCGGATATGATGGACACCGGGACGACGAAGCACCTAGCGGTGCTTTGAAACGGGAGACAGCCGGGCTAACCTGACGCCCGGAATTGGATCCTTAAGACCAATCGCCTTGCGCCGGGCTGTGGCGTGATCTGAGGAGAGACATATGAAGAAGGCACTGACTACGTTCTTCACCGTTGCAACAATCGCGGGATCGCTTGTCGCTGCGATGCCGGCGGCAAAGGCAGAAAACGGCAACAACGCGCTCGCAGTCGGCGCAGGTCTGCTCGGTCTCGGCGTTGGCGCGGCGATCGCCAGCCAGCAGCCCGCTCCGGTTTACGGCGGACCCGTTTACTACGCGCCGCGTCCGCGCTGCGTGTGGGAGCAGCAGCCGGTCTGGGATCCCTATATCGGCGCGAACGTCTATCGCAACGTGAAGGTCTGCTACTGAGCAGAATCCGCGTTCAGCGCGAATTTCGGAAAACCCGGCCTCCACGCCGGGTTTTTCTTTTGATCGCATGGCGTTAGGCGCGATTCACACGCGCAATGGCGAAACGGTGACGGACTTGGAATCGAATGGCGAAATCGTGGCGCGCATGATCCGGAAAAGCGGGCACCGGTTTTCCGAAGAATATCATGCGCGGAAAACTCACTTCGCGTTCATCGTCTTCAACACCGACTTGCTCGGCCAGCAATCGACCTTGATCCCCGCCGATTTCTGATACGCGCCGAGCGCCGAGCGCGTCTGCATCCCCGCCTTGCCGTCGAGCTTCGACGAATACAATCCGAGCGAGGTCAGTTTTTTCTGCATCGCCACGACGTCCTTGCTTTTCATCTGCGTCTCGGCAGACCACGGCGTCTCGAAAGATTGCGGGTTTGTCATCTTGTCGCTGAGATAGCCGACGAACAGAACGTAGAGATCGGAAAAATTATACTCCTTGATGACGAAGTAGTTTTTCGTCGTCAGAAATGAGGGGCCGTAAATTCCCTCCGGCTGCAACAACGACGCGTTCTGCTTCAATTCGTCGGCGCTGAGCTTCAATCCGCGCACCGGCACGAAACCCGCACGCAGCCACTCACCGACCGGCTTCGTCACTTCCGGCACGCCTTGCGTGCAATCGACACTCGCAGGCGCTTTCACCTCATAGGCCCAGCGCAAACCCGGCTGCCATCCCTTGTTGACAAGCTGCTGCGCCGCAGACGCCAGCGCATCGGGCACCGACTTCCAGATGTCGACATGACCGTCACCATCAAAATCGACGCCGTGCTTTGCAAGTTCGGAGGGAAGAAATTGCGTCAGCCCCGTCGCGCCGCCCCACGACGCGGTGAAATCCTTGCGCGTCACGTCGCCGTCGTCGATCAGCTTCAACCCCGCGATGAATTCGTCGCGATACTGATCCTTGCGCCGTCCGACATAGGCCTGTGTCGCCAGCACGCGGATGGCGTCGTAGGGCAGTGCGTAGCGGCCGTAATCAGTCTCGCGTCCCCAGATGGCGAGGATGATCGTGCCCGGCACGCCGAAACGCTTTTCGATAGCATCGAGCGTCGTGCGGTATTTCTGCATGAGGTTCTGCCCCTCACCGGCAAGGCGCGCGATGGACGATTCCTTGATGTAGTCCGCCGGCACCTGCACGAATTCCGGCTGCGACGGCGCGCCCGTTTCAGGCCGTCCCGGCAGGATCAGATCGGGCAATTTGTAATCGGGTTCGAGCCCGCGCGTTTCACGCTCGAATGTCGTGCGGGAGATTCCGGCCTTCTGCGCCTCCGGCCAGAGCGAGGCGATGAATTGCGTGAACGCTGGATCGGGCGCGGCGTAAGCGGATGACATATAAATGACCGTCATTGCGAGGAGCAAAGCGACGAAGCAATCCACGGCTCGGCTCGTGTTGCACGCCCGCTCCGGATTGCTTCGCTTCGCTCGCAATGACGAATCCATCGCCGTCATCCTGATGTGCGCGCCCTTGCGCGCCTCGAAGGACGACGGCGAAAGCGCAAAGATCCGCCATCCTTCGAGGCTCGCCGCAAATGCGGCTCGCACCTCAGGATGACGAAAGACAGCTGTCGCCTGTTTAATGCGTCGGATGTTCATGCCCGGCTTCGACCGATCCGTTGGAGATTCGGTCAACATACGCGATCCCGATGGCGGACAAAATGAAGACGACGTGAATGATGGTTTGCCACATCACGCCTTCGGATGTGTAGTTCGTGGTGCGCGCGGACCCGCCGAGATTGCCCGCCTCGATGAACGTCCGCAGAAGATGGATCGACGAGATGCCGATGATCGCCATCGCGAGCTTGATCTTCAGCACGCTGGCGTTGACGTGACTGAGCCATTCCGGCTCGTCCGGGTGGCCTTCGAGTTTCAGTCTTGAGACGAACGTCTCGTAGCCGCCGACGATCACCATCACCAGAAGATTGGAGATCATCACCACGTCGATCAGGCCGAGCACCACCAGCATGATCTGCTGTTCGGAGAAATCGAACGCGTGTGAAATCAGATGCCACAGCTCTTTGAGAAACAGCACCACATAGACGCCCTGCGCAACGATGAGGCCGAGATAGAGCGGCAGTTGCAGCCAGCGCGATCCGAAGATCAGCATGGGCAGCGGGCGCAGATTTGCACCGCGTGGCGGCGTCGGCGTTTCGGGCGTGAACGACATGGGCAGAGGTATCCTTGACATTGAACGCGCCGGTATAGGCCAAACCGCGCGATCGTTTCGAGACGACGCCGCGCGGCGATTGGGCGCAGGTATCGAAGGGTTGTAATCCGATTCCCATTGCAGCGCACGCTGCATGGACGGGGTGCGATTTCCCCGCTAGCTTTCCGGGCAGTTGCCGGGGGCTTTCAGATGATGACGGTGATATTCGCCACGCTGATGCTGGCGTTTCTGTTCGGCTATTCGGGTCCGCGCTGGCTGTCGATCTCGTTCATGCTGGCGTGCCTCGGTCTTTCGATCGGGCTTTTCCTCTTTGAAATCTACAGTCCCGAATACGGATTCCGCATGCCGTGGATTCAGGTGCAGCTTCTGACCGGAGGCCTGGCATGAACCCGCGCACGACATCGCTGCTCAACGACATCTTCCTGTTCGCGATGATGCTGGTGATCGCGGAAATTCTGATTTTCGCGATGGCGCTGCAATACAAGGGCGGCGAAATCCCCTGCCCGCTCTGCCTGCTCCAGCGTGTTGCGATGTTCGGCGTGTGCTTTGGAATCATCCAGCATTTTCGCGGCGGCACGTCCGGCCGCGGCGACGGCATCAGCATGATCTTCGCGGTGCTGCTGCTGATTATTTCCGTGCGGCAGACGCTGCTGGATATTTATCCGCGCCCCGGCCACGCCTATATCGGCAGCGCGATTTTCAACATTCACATGCCGGTGTGGTCGGTCATCATCGCGATCTGCATCCTGTTCGCCTTCGCGGTGAAATATGCGGTGCTCGGCGGCACGACGGTGGACGACAACGAGCGGCCGGAATGGATGACGCGCACGGCGGCATGGCTCGGTTACTTCGTCGTCGCGATCTGCGCGATCAATTTCGTGTCGGTGGTTTTGCAGTGCGGTTTGGATGCGTGCCACACGATGAGTTATCGGCTGCTGTGAGACGCAGGCTTGATTTTGACGTATATTACTATAATATACACGCATGATCGATCTGGACGCCATTACCGGGTTCGATTGGGACGACGGCAACAGCCGCAAGAGCGCGGATAAGCACAGCGTCAGCCCGGCGGAGGCCGAAAGCGTCTTTTTCAACGATCCGTTGGTCGTCGCAGTGGATGAAAAGCACAGCGGGAAGGAGCAGCGTCTCAATGCTCTGGGAAAGACAGTTGAGGGCCGCCTGCTGCATGTCACCTTCACCCTGAGGCACAGCGGAACGATGGTCAGAGTGATTTCGGCGAGGGACATGAATCGAAAGGAGCGGAAGATTTATGAGCAAACTTAAACCCATTCCCTCTTTCAAGAGCGAAGCCGAAGAACGGAAATTCTGGGAAACTCACGACTCCACCGAGTACCTCGACTGGAGCAAGGCTCAGCGCATGCGCTTTCCGAACCTCAAGCCATCGACCACAGCCATCTCATTGCGGCTGCCGGTGAGCCTGCTGGAGCAGATCAAAATCGCCGCCAACAAGCGCGACGTGCCGTATCAATCACTCATCAAGATGTGGTTAGCTGAGAAGGTGGGATAGGCCACATCAAAAACTACCGCGTCAGCTTCTTGTACTTCACCCGGTGCGGGATGATGGAATCCTGACCGAGACGGCGCATCTTGTCCTTCTCGTAATCCTGAAAGTTGCCTTCGAACCATTCGACATGGCTCTCGCCCTCGAACGCCAGAATGTGCGTGGCGATGCGGTCGAGGAACCAGCGGTCATGGCTGATGATGACGGCGCAGCCCGCGAAATCCTCCAGCGCCTCCTCTAACGCGCGCAGCGTATCCACGTCGAGATCGTTGGTCGGTTCGTCGAGCAGCAGCACGTTCGCGCCACTCTTGAGCATTTTGGCCAGATGCACGCGGTTGCGCTCGCCGCCTGACAGCGCGCCGACTTTCTTCTGCTGGTCCGCACCCTTGAAATTGAACGACGAGCAATAGCCGCGCGAATTCACCTCGCGCTTGCCGAGCAGAATCTGGTCGTTGCCACCGGAGATTTCCTCCCAGACGGTCTTCTTGCCGTCGAGATCGTCGCGCGACTGATCGACGTAACCCAGATGCACCGACTCGCCCACCGTGATGGTGCCCGCGTCCGGCGTCTCCTGTTTGGTGATCATGCGAAACAGCGTGGTCTTGCCCGCGCCGTTCGGCCCGATCACGCCGACGATGCCGCCCGGCGGCAATTTGAACGTGAGGTTGTCGATGAGAAGGCGATCCTTGAAGCCTTTCGAAAGGCCCTCGAAATCGACGACGTTCTGACCGAGACGTTCGGCGACCGGAATGGTGATCTGGGCGGTCTGCGTCTGCTTCTCGCTGGCCTGCTTTAAAAGTTCCTCGTAACGCTGATAGCGCGCCTTGGATTTGGCCTGACGCGCTTTCGGCGACGACGCGATCCATTCCTGTTCGCGCTCGAGCGTCTTCTGATGCGCGACGTCCTCGCGGCCTTCCTGTTCGAGGCGCTTCTGTTTCTGCTTCAGCCAGGCGGTGTAGTTGCCTTCGTAGGGAATGCCGCGGCCGCGATCCAGTTCGAGAATCCAGCCCGTCACGTTGTCCAGGAAGTAGCGGTCATGGGTCACGATCAGGATCGCGCCCGGATAATTCCGCAGATGGCCTTCGAGCCACGACACGCTTTCCGCATCGAGATGGTTGGTCGGCTCGTCGAGCAGCAGCAAATCAGGCTGATCGAGCAGCAGTTTGCAAAGCGCCACGCGGCGGCGCTCGCCGCCGGAGAGTTTCGTCACATCCGCATCGTCCGGCGGACAGCGCAGCGCGTCCATCGCCTGATCGACCTTGCTGTCGAGATCCCACAAGCCGGCGGCTTCGATCTCGTCCTGCAATTTCGTCATCTCGTCGGCGGTCTCGTCGGAATAATTCACCGCGAGTTCGTTGTAGCGGTCGAGGATCGCCTTCTGCTTGGCGACGCCGAGCATCACGTTCTCGCGCACCGACAATTTCGGATCGAGCTGCGGCTCCTGTTCGAGATAGCCGACGCGCGCGCCCTCGGCGACCCACGCCTCGCCGTTATAATCCTTGTCGAGGCCGGCCATGATCTTGAGCAGCGTCGATTTGCCCGAGCCGTTGACGCCGAGCACGCCGATCTTGGCATCCGGGTAAAACTGGAGATGGATGTTATCGAGCACCTTGCGGGTCGGATAAGCCTTGGTCAGGCCCTGCATGAAATAGATGAACTGGCGCGACATCACGGTCCTTGAATCGAGCATTTGTGCGGGGAATTGCCGCCTGATGTAACGACGCTAACCGCAAAGGGCAACCATTTGGAAAGCCTAACGGCGACGAATCCCGGTCGTCATGAGGCTGAAAAGCACTTGTTAATCGGCGCTGCGCGATGGTGACGGCTTCAGTTTACGGGGAGAGCGTCACGACAGAAGCCGTGGCGTCAACGAACAGAAAGTCGCAAAGACGCCATGACCGCACTTGTCACGCTGCTCACAGGCCGCTGCACCGTTCAGCCAGTGTCGCTCGGGCCGATCATGTGGATCGTGAAGCTGCGGGATTTCGAGCGCGCGTTCCTGAAATTCGCGTTCGATCCGTATCATCCGGAACGGCACTATATGCGCGGACCCGGGCCGGCATGTGCGGCGAAGGCCGCCGCCCTCAACTCCTGACATTGCCGTGACGTGAGTTAGCTTGCATCGGTTGTCGATGCGGGCGATGGTTCGCGCCCATCCTCGACCGGGCCGACCCATGACCAAACTGCGCTGCGCGATCCTCGACGACTATCAGAATGTCGGTTTGAAATTCGCCGACTGGTCGCCGCTCAAAAACAAGATCGACATCACGGTGTTCGACACCCATTTCGGCACGACCGAAAACGCGATCGAGGCGCTGAAGAATTTTGAAATCATCTGCGCGATGCGCGAGCGCACGCCGTTCTCGCGCGCGGTGATCGAGGCGCTGCCGAATCTCAAACTCTTGATGACTTCCGGCATGCGCAATGCGTCGTTCGATCTGGACGCTGCGAAAGAGCGCGGCGTCGCGGTCTGCGGCACCGGCGGCGTCGGCAACGCGACGGCGGGACTGACCATTGGGTTGATACTCGAACTCACCCGCCACATCGGCCGTGAGAATGCGCGCATGCACGCAGGCGAGCCGTGGCAGATCACGATGGGGCAAGACATCGAAGGCATGACGCTCGGTATCGTCGGCCTCGGCAAGCTCGGCCTGAAAGTTGCGAATATCGCCAAGGCCCTCGGCATGAACGTGATCGCGTGGAGCCAGAATCTGACGAAGGAGAAATGCGACGAGGCCGGCGTCGGCTACGCGACCAAGGAAGAGTTGTTCGCGAAGGCGGATATCATTTCCATTCACGTCGTGCTGTCGAAGCGCACGCGCGGCCTTGTCACGAAAGACGATCTGGCGCGCATGAAGCCGACGGCCTATCTCGTCAACGCCGCGCGCGGGCCCATCGTCGATGAAGATGCGCTGCTCGAAGCGTTGCAGAACAAGAAAATCGCGGGCGCAGGCCTCGACACGTTTTCAATCGAGCCGCTGCCGCTCGATCACCCGCTGCGCAAGCTCGACAATGTCGTGCTGACGCCGCATCTCGGTTACGTCACCGAAGACAATTACCGGAAATACTTTAGCGATATGGTTGAGAACATTTCGGCGTGGCTCGATGGCAGGCCGGTGCGGGTGATGAGCTAGCCACTGCGTCGTTGCGAACGAAGCAATCCAGAAGCCAACGAATAGATTGCTTCGTCGCTGCGCTCCTCGCAATGACGAAAGCACCTGCCCCAGCTACCCCCGTATCGCCTTCTCGATCTTGGCAACGTCGATCTTCTTCATGTCCATCATCGCGGTGAATGCGCGCCTTGCGTCCTCGCCGCCTTTCGCCATCGCATCGGTCAAAACGCGCGGCGTGATCTGCCACGACACGCCCCATTTGTCCTTGCACCAGCCGCAGGCGCTTTCCTGACCGCCATTGCCGACGATGGCGTTCCAGTATTTGTCGGTCTCCGCCTGATCGTCGGTCGCGATGCAGATCGAGAACGATTCATTGTGCTTGAAGATCGGCCCGCCGTTGAGGCCGATATAAGGAATGCCGCAGACGGTGAAATCCACCGTGATGGTATCGCCCTTCTTGCCGGAAGGATAATCCGTCGGCGCCTTGTGAACTGCGTTGACCTTGCTGTCCGAAAAAACACTCGCGTAAAACTTCGCGGCTTCCTCCGCGTCCTTGTCGTACCAGACGCAGATCGTGCTCTTGTTCTTGCTCATTGGCGCTCTCCCTCTTTTGCCGCTTTCGCATACACGTATAACAACGCACAAGCCGGCAAATCGTGCGCGACAAAAAAGCCCGGCGGAACCGCCGGGCTTTTGAGTTCTCAGCCGTGCTGGAGCCCTAAGGGCCGTAGAAGCGATAGTTCACACCGGCAAGCGCGGTCTGAAGCGTGAGGCGTGTCTGCATCAGCGACGGCGCGCCGATGTTGCCGGGCGCAGCGGTGAAGGCGAGAGCTCTCTGGCCGAAGTCCATATAATTGTATTCAACGAAGGCGGACCATTTCGACGCGAACATCCACTCAAAACCGCCGCCCACGGTCCACCCTGCCCGGTTGCTCTCGACGCTCTCCGAGGGGAAGAAAAACGGGATCGTGCCGAACACTAAAGTATCGACATGGCTCCACGCGCCGCCGCCTTTCGCATAACCGAGAATCTGCGGCGTGAGCAGATAACCGAGACGGCCGGTCGCGGTGTAGATGTTGCGCGTCGTCGACTGCTGGAATTCTCCGAATGCCGTCAATCGCGGATCGGTCGACGCGTTGCTGCTCTTGATGTTGCCGAAGCTGGCCATGCCCTGCACGCCGGCGACCCAGTTTCCCGAAAACTGATAGTCGCAGCCGGCCTGAACACCGCCGAGGAAAGCCGCGCCGTCCGAACTCCCATAAGGAAGCGGCGGTATGAATGCAGCGCCTGCGGTGTTCGTGTTCGCCACCTGATCGATGCGGTGCCAGCCGCCGCCGGCATGGCCGCCCGCATAGCAGCCGGTCCATGCGTAAACCGGCACCGGAGGCACCGGCGCTTTGACATAGCGGCGGGCTTTAAGATCGGCGGCGTGAGCGATGGACGCGCCGAAAACCGCGACGGCGGCAGCGATCAAAAGTCTTTTCATTGAGGTCCTGCGGAAATCAAATGCACGAAGTAAGGCCGCAGATTAGAGACATCGTGCATTCAATGATGTAGCGGGCACGCAACACAGACCAACCGTCACGCCGCGCGCGCAAATGCGAGCCGCCTGCGCAAGGCAGACGGCATGCATGATTTCAATCTCGATAGAAGCCGAAGCCTAGCGCACAACCACCGGCGCGGGCAGCGGCGGCACAACGGTCGGTCCCTGGTTGGGAACGCCCATCGCCTGGTTCGGCTGAAGAGTGACAGGTCCGCCGCCATTGGCAGCAGGCACCGGAGGCGCGCCGGTCGCGCCCGGGCCGTAACCCGTGCTCGATTGCGGCGTTGCGGACGCCGTGACTGAACTCGGAGGTGCGCCGCCCGGCAGCACGACCACGCGTGTGCCGACTTTGACGCGATCGAACAGATCGCTGACATCTTCGTTGAGCATGCCGATGCAGCCCGACGACACGAACTTGCCGATGGTGGACGGCTGGTTGGTGCCGTGAATGCGATAGACCGTATTGCCGAGATACATCGCGCGCGCGCCGAGCGGATTGCCGTCGCCGCCCGCCATGAAGCGCGGCAGATAAGGCTGGCGGTCGATCATTTCCGGCGGCGGATGCCAGTCCGGCCACTCGGCCTTTTTGGTGATCTTCTGCACGCCGGTCCAGGTGAAACCGTCGCGGCCGACGCGCACGCCGTAGCGGATCGCGCGCCCGCCGCCGAGAATGTAATAGAGCTGCGTGTTCGGCGTATCGACGATGATCGTGCCGGCCGGCTCCTTGGTCGGATAATTCACTTCCTGACGCTTCAACCGCGGATCGAGTTCCTTGCGCGGGCCGGTTTCGGGCTGCTCGTCGGCCGGCAGCGCCATCACCGATGTCTGCTTGCCGTCCGCGCCGACGACGTTCGGCCGTTGCGGCACGGCGGCGGTCGAGCCGTCGACGGTGCCCGGCGGACGCATGCCGCCATCCTGCTGCTGCGGACCGCGATCCGAATAATGCGGCGGCACGGGCGCGCCGGCGGGACGACCGTAACGCGGATCGTCCGGCGACAGGATCGGACCCGTATAGCCCTGCTGTTCATAAGTGCGCGATTGCGGCGCAGCCTGCCGATAGTTCGGCTGCTGCTGATAGCCCGGCGAAGACAACGACGTGCCGCGATCCATGCCGTCTTCGTCGTCGAGGCGGTCGAAGTCCGGAGTTCCGCGCGCATCGCCAACGACCGGCGGCGTGTCATAGGGTACAGTCTGCAACGGCTGCGAGTAGCCGGGCGGCGGCGGATAGGATTGCGCCAGAGATGTCGTCGCAAGCAGCGGCAGTGCTGCAACACTCGCAGACAAAAGCGCAGTCGTAGCCATCAGCCGATTGAACATCATGCCCCTTGTATAGTGCGAACCCGACACCGCAACGTTAACGCCAATTCGCTCAGGATAGCGGCACATTCAAGACAAATGTCGGAAAAACGGCCGCCGCCGACGTTACATTTTCGAGAGTTTTGCCGTTCCCGTGCCGTGTTTTGGCGCTGCGGCGAAGCCTTTGATGCTTCAAACTATTTTTGGCCGGCTTGGAGGGTTTGGAGTATTCTCATTTTTGCCTGATTCGTCGCGCGCGGCATCCGCAGCGGAGTTTGAGTCGGCCCTGTTCCCGTAAGCGTCAACGCGTTCCAGACACTTTCGCGCCGTGCGGCGGCGAGGGCAGGACGACAGGCCATGCTTCCAGGAATCCGGATTCTCTTTGCAAGTTTCATCCTCTCAGCCTCGGTGCTGATCTTCGGCCTCGGTGCGGCGGCGCTGTTGCGATCCGCGCATGAAGACTTCGTCGGGGTTCCCGCCTGGCGCGCGGCGCAGCAGCCGATGGCGCCCGCGATGGACACCAATCGTCCGATGCTGTCGCTGGCGCGTGTCGATCCGCCGCCGCTGCGGCCTGACATCAAGCCTGCCGAAAGCAGGCCTGTCGAAGTCAATCCGGACATCGTGACGGCTGAAGAAAAGCCCGCAGCCGAAACGAAGACCGCGGCACTCGATACGCAGGCGTCGGCGAAGGATATCGTCGCGGAAAAAGCCGCCGCCGAGGAAGAGCCGAAGGTCCAGCGCAAGCCGCGTGTGCGAAAGGCGAAGCGGGCGCGAACGGTGACAGGCACAACGATCCGGCACTGGCGCGCATCCGGCACCGCCACGCAGGAGCAGCAGCCGCTCTCGACCAATTCGCCGTTCAGCGGATTCGATGCGCCGGACCAGACGGCCTCAGGCGGGGCCGGTAGCAACCGGCGGACCGCCGCCCGCTCCCCATTCTGACCACGAGCCGTCATAAAGCGACGTATCGGTGACGCCGAGGCGATACAGCGCGAGCGTCAGCACGCCTGCCGACACGCCCGAGCCGCAACTCGTGACGATCGGCTCTTCCAGATCGACGCCCGCACCCATGAACGCCGCGCGCAGATCGTCGAGCGATTTCATAGCGCCGGTGTTGGCGTCGTAAAGCGTCGCGTAAGGCACGCTGCGGCTGCCGGGAATGTGTCCGCCGCGCAATCCTGCACGGGGCTCCGGCACCGATCCATCGAAGCGTCCGGCGGGCCGCGCATCGATCACTTGCTCGGCCTGCGATTCCAGATTGCCGATCATCTGCTGCATCGAGCGCACGCGCCTGGCGTCGAACGTTGCCTTGTAAGTTTTCGGCGCAGGCTTGGCGTCGCCCTTCTCGACTGGACGATTTTCCGCGAGCCACTTCTTCAATCCGCCGTCGAGCACACGGACATTCCCGTGACCGAACGACAGAAACATCCACCACGCGCGCGGCGCCGCAGTCCATGTGCCGTTGTCATAGACGACGACCGTATCGTCGTTGGAAATCCCGAGCGCACCGGCATCGCGGCCGAATTGCTCGGCGCTCGGAAACATATGCGGCAAAGAACTGGAATGATCCGACACCGCATCGACATCGAAGAACACGGCGCCGGGGATATGGCGCTCGCGAAAATCGTCGATCGGCAGCGGCGTCACGCCCGGCAGCTTGAACGTCGCGTCGAGCACGCGGACGTTCTTGAGATTGTCGGCGAGCCACTGTGTAGAGACAAGAGGATCGGTGGTCATGATCTATTCCTGCATGCTTATTCGCCGTCGCCCTTCGAGGCCTTCGCTTCGCTCCGGCACCTCAGGGTGACGGCATACCCCTCGGCATCCTTCCGCGATAGGCGTCATCCTGAGGTGCGAGCCGGTTGCGGCGAGCCTCGAAGGATGACGACGTGAGCTCTCAATCCTTCTTCTTCGGAGCATAGGCCTCAACCGGCCCGCCCTCTTTCTTCCACGCAGCGAATCCGCCGCCGAGATGCGCGACAGGTTTCAAGCCCATGTCTTCGGCGGTTTTCGCGGCGAGCGCAGAGCGCAATCCGCCCGCGCAATGGAAAATGTATTTCTTGTCCTGCTGGAACACCGGCTTTGCATAAGGCGAGTCCGGATCGATCCAGAATTCCAGCATGCCGCGCGTGCAGTGAAACGCGCCGGGAATTTTTCCGTCGCGTTCGATCTCGCGCGGATCGCGAATATCGATCAGCACGACATCGTCGCTTTTCATCGCTTCGACGACTTGTGCGACATCCATCGTCTCGATCTGTGCGTTGGCTTCGTCGAGCATCGGCTTGATGCCGCGTGTGATCTTTGGAGGCATGGGAAATCCGGTAAGCCGTCATTGCGAGCACAGCGAAGCAATCCATGCGCCCGCAAAAGAATTAAAGACTGGATTGCTTCGTCGCTTCGCTCCTCGCAATGACGCTGTGAAAAATCATCGCGTCAATTCCTTCATCGCGCCTTCGAGACCTTCGAGCGTCAGCGGGAACATGCGCTCGCTAAACAGCCGGCGGATGATGGTCGTCGATTCCGAATAGTCCCAGTGCTTGCGCGCTACCGGATTGAGCCAGACCGCATGCGGATAAGTGCGCGTCACGCGCTCCAGCCACACGCTTCCCGGCTCCTCGTTGACGTGTTCGACCGAACCGCCCGGCACCACGATCTCATACGGCGACATCGACGCGTCGCCGACGAACACGACTTTATAGTCGTGCGGATACTTATGGAGAATGTCCCATGTCGGCGTGCGGTCGGAGAAGCGCCGCTTGTTCTGCTTCCACACGCCTTCATAAAGGCAGTTGTGGAAGTAGAAATATTCCATGTGCTTGAATTCGGTTTTCGCGGCGGAAAACAATTCCTCGACCTGCGCGATGTGGCCGTCCATCGAGCCGCCGATGTCGAAGAAGATCAGAACCTTCACGGCGTTGCGCCGCTCGGGCCGCATGTGAACGTCGAGATAGCCGTGGTTGGCTGTCTCCTTGATCGTGGTGTCGAGATCCAGTTCGTCCGGCGCGCCGGTGCGCGCGAATTTCCGCAGACGTCTTAGAGCCACCTTGATGTTGCGAATTCCCAACTCGACATTGCCGTCGAGATCCTTGAACTCGCGGCGGTCCCACACCTTCACCGCGCGCTGGTGACGGCTTTTTTCCTGACCGATGCGGATGCCTTCGGGATTGTAACCTTCCGCGCCGAACGGCGACGTGCCGGCGGTGCCGATCCACTTGTTGCCGCCCTGATGGCGCTTCTTCTGTTCTTCAAGACGCTTCTTCAAGGTCTCCATGAGCTTGTCCCAGCCCATCGCCTCGATCTGCTTCTTCTCTTCTTCCGTCAGATATTTCTCGGCGAGCTTCTTCAGCCACTCGGCCGGAATCTCCGCCTTCTCCATGGCGTCGAGCAGATTTTCCAGACCCTTGAAGGTCGCGCCGAACACGCGGTCGAACTTGTCGAGATTGCGCTCGTCCTTCACCAGCGAGGCACGCGCGAGATAATAGAAATTCTCCACCGACGTGTCGGCGACATCGCGGTCGAGCGCCTCCATCAGCGTGAGATATTCACGCAGCGTCACCGGCACCTGCGCGTCGCGCAGCGATGTGAAGAATTGCAGAAACATAAGACGTAGATCGCCCGCGAAGGCCGCGCCGTCAAGGGTTCGCACCCGCAACTGACGCGCCGCAACGCAGGGCTGCTGCCGAAAATCTGCGCTCCGCCCGGCTGGACCGGAACCGCGACTCAACTAGACTTTGCCCGCACGGCCGGGTGAGCCGTGACTGAACATTAGGGGACGCTCATGGGTATTATTGCTTGGCTTATCGTCGGCGCGATTGCCGGCTGGCTTGCAGGGCTGGTCGTCCGCGGCTTCGGCTTCGGGCTTCTCGGCAACATCGTGGTCGGCATCGTCGGCGCGGTCGTGGCGGGCTGGCTGTTGCCGCAACTCGGCGTTCGTCTTGGCGCCGGCATGGTCGGCGAAATCATCAATGCCCTGATCGGCGCAGTGCTGGTGCTCGTCATTATCGGATTGCTCCGGCGCGCCTGACGCACTAAACGATCTCGGAAGCGACCGCCCCGGCAATTGGTGGCGGTCGTTTCTTGTTTGAAACAAGACGACTCAATCGGACTTCAAGGGCGTTCGCACGATGAAATTCAAGGGCACGAAAAACTACGTCGCCACCGACGATCTCAAAGTTGCGGTGAACGCGGCCATCGTTCTCGAACGCCCATTGCTCGTGAAGGGCGAACCCGGCACCGGCAAGACCGTGCTGGCCGAGGAAGTCGCCAAGGCGCTCGATGCGCCGCTCATCACCTGGCACATCAAGTCCACGACGAAGGCGCAGCAGGGTCTTTATGAGTATGACGCCGTGTCGCGCCTGCGCGACAGCCAGCTCGGCGATCCGCGCGTGTCGGACATTTCCAACTACATCAAGCGCGGCAAATTGTGGGACGCGTTCACGTCTGAGAAGCGTCCCGTGCTGCTGATCGACGAAGTGGACAAGGCCGACATCGAATTCCCGAACGATCTGCTGCTCGAACTCGATCGCATGGAATTCTACGTCTACGAGACCGGCGAGACGATCAAGGCGAAGCAGCGCCCGATCATGATGATTACGTCCAACAATGAAAAGGAATTGCCGGACGCGTTTCTGCGCCGGTGTTTTTTCCACTACATCAAGTTCCCGGACGCCGACACGATGCAGGCCATCGTCGACGTGCACTTCCCGAACATTCAGAAGCGTCTCGTTTCCGAAGCCATGAAGATTTTCTTCGAGGTGCGCGACGTGCCGGGCCTGAAGAAGAAGCCATCAACATCCGAACTGCTCGACTGGTTGAAACTTCTTATGAACGAGGAAATGACTGCCGAGCAGTTGCGCGAACGAGATCCGCGCAAACTCATTCCGCCGCTGCACGGCGCTCTGCTCAAGAACGAGCAGGACGTGCATCTGTTCGAACGGCTCGCCTTCCTCAGCCGCCGCGAGGTATGAGCGAAGTTAGAACTTGATACCCGCGCCGGCCTTGAAGGCGCTGCTGCTGCCTTCGCTCGCGACCGCGCCGCGGATCGTGACGTCCTTGCCGCCGATGCGCGTCTTCGCGCCGCCGTTCCAGTCGCCGCCCATCTGCGCGCTTCCAGGTGTCGAGTTCAAGGCCGAAAAATCAGTGACGCTGCTTGCAGCTCCTCCGGCAGCATTGCCGGCGCCTGCCGTGACTCCCGTGGTCGCGACGCCAACGGCACTGGTCACGCGGCTTGTCACGGATTGCGCATTAGCCGCTGTCGCGAATACCACAGCAGTGCAGACGGTGACGAGTTTCATGGGCACCTCCCGGCAATGCCCCAATACTACCGGATACGGTCGGGAATTAAAGAGGTTTCAACATTGGAATACAGGCAAGCGAATTACGTGTTCAGAAAATTAAGCGGCAGGCCACTGCGCGGCCAGTCCATCGCAATCAATTCGCCTTTGCCCGACAGCGTGATGTAGGCAGTCTTCAGTTCGGGGCCGCCGAAGGCGATGTTTGTCGTCACGCTGTCGCCGGTCGGAATCTGCTCGACGAGTTGTCCGTCCGGTGCGATCACCGAAATGTTGCCGCTGATGAGGGTTGCGACGCAGATATTGCCGCCCGCCTCCACCGCGAGCGAGTCGAACATCTGATAGCCGCCGAGACCGCAGATCGGTTTGCCGCGCTCGCCGCGATAGATCACCTCGGACGGATTCACTTCGCCTGCGGTGACGGTGAACGCCCACAGCCGCGCGGTGGGCGTTTCGGCGACATAGACGGTCTTTTCATCCGGCGAGAGACCGATGCCGTTGGCCGGCATCATGCCGTGATGACCTTCGACGATCTCTTTAAATCCCGGCTTGATGTAATAAAACGCGCCGACATCGAGATCGCGCGCGCGGCGCTTGCCAAGATCGCTGAACCAGAGTCCGCCGTGGCGATCGAACACCAGATCGTTCGGCCCTTTCAGCGGATGCTCGCCGCAATGCGTGAACAGCGTCTCAACCTTGCCCGATTGCAGATCGACGCGCTGGATCGAGCCGCCGATATATTCGTGCGCGGCGGGCGCGCCGGGAATGATCCCGATTTTCGATGGCGTCCACGAGAAGCCGCCATTGTTGCAGATGTAGATTTTGCCATCGGGACCGAGCGCCGCACCGTTCGGACCGCCGGGAATTTCAGCGATGATTTCCTTGCGGCCGTCGGGATAAACACGCGTGAGAGTCTTGCGGCGGATTTCGACCAGCACGACCGAGCCGTCCGGCATCGCGACCGGGCCTTCCGGAAATTGCAGATCGGCCGCGATCACGCGCGCCTTGGGCATTCAGGCCTCCCGGATTTTCTTGAGCCGTTTCGTTGGGCGGAAGCTATCGGGAGTTGAGCGACGTGACTAGCGCCTCGCCTTCGTGCGCCGCGATTTTATCTTCGTCTTTATCCTGGCCAGAAGTTTTTTGCGGAATGCGCGGTCGCGTTTGAGGTGCCACTCGCGGCTCATCGCTTCGTTTCGCGTCTCGAATTCTTCCGTATGCAAGAGCGTCCAGACGCGGCCCTTGGTCGAGCGCGCGCCCTTCCCGGCGTTGTGGGTCGCAAAGCGTTTGGCGACATCGTTGGTCCAGCCGACATAGGAAATGTGCCGGCCCTTGTGGAAACTGCCGAGGACGTAGACGAAGGCGCTCATGTCATTTCGCGGCAGGCTTGGAGTCTTTCTCCGGCTCTTTCGCCAGCGGCTTTTTCTCAAGCGTCTCGAGCCTTGTCTGAAGTGCGGCGACGGTCGCCTTCAAAGCATCGATCTGCCGATTGGCGGCATCGATGCGTTGCTGGCTGTCGAGCTGGGCCTTGGTGATGGTCTTTTTCAGGAAGTCGATATTGCTCTGGAGACACGACGTGCGCCGCTCCCAGGTTTTCTCGGCGGTGCAGATTTCGATTCCCGGAACGTCCTGCGCAAGGGCCGGCGTCGCGATGAGCATCGCGAACAAGATCAGCATGGATTTCACGGCGTGCTCCTCGCTCTTGTGTCCCGGAATGCAACGGCTGCTGCCGCGTTTGTTAACACTTTGAACGCGGCCTGAACAAATCGCGTCCGAATCGGCGATGGCTGATTCGCGCAACGACATCTTGTGTCGAAGCAGCACTTGCGGTCCATATCGTGCATCTCGAATTTTCAATCGCGTGCGAAACGTGCTTCATTTCGTTAACGCAGCCCATCCGTCAAAGAGCCGCTCCGAATGTCCGACTTCCACGGTGTCTTCCCCTACCTCGTCTCGCCGCTGTCCGAGAACGGGAGAATCAAGTCCGACGTTCTCGGCAAACTGTGCGACGATCTGATCGGCGCGGGCGTGCATGGCCTCACCCCGCTCGGCTCGACCGGCGAGTTCGCCTATCTCAACCGCGACCAGCGCGCCGCTGTGGTGAAGACGACGGTCGAGGCCGCGAAGAAGCGCGTGCCGGTGGTCGCGGGCGTGGCATCCACATCGACCGCAGACGCCGTCGCGCAGGCAATTTCGTATCAGGGCATGGGCGCCGACGGCATTCTTGCGATCCTCGAAGCGTATTTCCCGGTGAAGGACGCGCAGATCGAAACCTATTTTCGCGCCATCGCCGATGCCGTCGATATTCCGGTCGTGATCTACACCAATCCGAATTTCCAGCGTTCGGATCTCACATTGGATGTGATCGCGCGGCTCGCCGAGCATCCGCGCATCAACTACATCAAGGATGCCTCGAACAATACCGGGCGGCTATTGTCGATCGCGAACCGATGCGGCGACAAACTGAAAATTTTCTCCGCCTCCGCGCATATTCCCGCGGCCGTCATGATGATCGGCGGTGTCGGCTGGATGGCAGGGCCGGCCTGTATCGCGCCGCACGACAGCGTGAAGCTCTATGAGCTTTGCAAGGTGAACCGCTGGGACGAGGCGATGACGCTTCAGCGCAAATTGTGGCGCGTCAACGAAGTCTTCGCGCGTTTCAATCTCGCCGCCTGCATCAAGGCCGGGTTGGAAATCCAGGGCTATGCGGTCGGCGATCCCGTCGCGCCGCAGGCTTCATTGACGACGGATGAACGCAAGGTGATCGAGGCGCTCTTGCGGGACATTGCCTGACACGCTTTAAATGGAACACAGGCTCGCAAGCTCGCGTCGCCGGCGCAAAGGAATCATGGCATGGCAAAAGTTGTCTATGAAGTGGTCGAGCATGACGGCGGCTGGGCTTACAAATATAACGGCGTGTTCTCCGAGACCTTTCCGACGCACAAGGCCGCTCATGCCGCCGCCGAACGCGCCGCCGCCGAACAGCGCGTGCCGGGCCGGACGGAAGAAATCCAGTACGAGGACGGCGCGGGCAAGTGGCACGAGGAAACCGCGCGCGGCTCCGACCGTCCGTCCACCGAAGTCGTCGATAAATCCTGATCGCGATTTGCGGCAAGTCATCGCGTCATCTATGGTGATGCGATGAGAATGGGAAATGCAATTCAGGACTGGCTCAATTCGCACGGCCTCGGCGCAATCGCCGCCGCCGTACTCGGCGTCATCGTGACGCTGGCTCTTATTCTGGTGGTCGGCGGCTACTGGATCGTGACGCGCTAGGCGCGCTTATTTCGGCTGCCGGAAATACGGCTCGACCGGCCCGGTCAATTTGATGGTGAGCGGATTGCCGAAACGATCTTTCGACGAGCCGGCAGTGACGCGAACCCAGCCTTCACTGACGCAATATTCCTCGACGTTGTTCTTTTCGACGCCCTTGAAGCGAATGCCGACATCGCGCGCGAGGATCGCCTCGTTGTAGTACGGGCTTTTCGGATCGCTGGAGAGGCGGTCGGGCAGCACGTCGGTCGTGTCGTTCATTGTATTCGGTCCTGAATTCATTCCGGCTTGAGCAGTCGTTCGATCTCGCGAGACAGCGAGGCCGGACTCGCCGCCGGGCCGTGCCGCGCGACGGCCTTTCCGTAGCGGTCAACGATGAACTTTGTAAAGTTCCATTTGATCGTTTTCGATCCGAGAAATCCCGGCTTTTGATTCGTGAGATAGTCGAACAGGGGATGCGCCTTGTCGCCGTTCACATCGATCTTGGCGAACAGCGGAAAGGTCACGTCGTAATTCTGCGCGCAGAAATTCGCGATTTCTTTGGCATTGCCCGGCTCCTGTCCGCCGAACTGGTTGCAGGGAAATCCGAGCACGGAAAACCCGCGCGGGGCATAGGTCCGGTGCAGTTGTTCTAATCCCTCATATTGCGGCGTGAAACCGCAGGCGCTTGCGGTGTTGACGATCAACAGCGCCTGTCCGTCAAACTGGCGCAGCGGCACGTCGCGGCCATCGAGCGAGGCTGCGGAAAAATCGTAAACGCTCGTCGCTTCCATTACGGTTCCGCCAATCGTTAACACCCTGTTTACCCTATCTCCGTAACGCTAGGCCAATCGCGACGGCCAAGTCCTGACATATTCCCGGACTTGGGAAGCCACATTCGCGGGGCAAAAACAGACCGCATCACGGACGCGGATATTCGAGAGAACTGCCTTGGCGGGTAAATCCACCTTTTTCCTGATGTGCTGTGCCGGCGGCCTTGCTGCCTTCTCGGGCTGGAAAGTGGGCGACGAACTGTTTCTGCGCAGCGCGCAGGCCGCCCTCGCCAAATCGAAATACATCTCCGGCGATACCATGCAGATGTCCAATCGCGACGCCAAGCGCGACCGCGAATACGTCATTACGCCGCGTGCCGAAACGACTCCGGCCGAAACCAGCTCTCCCGTTCTCGCGCTGGCGCGGATCGAACCTGAAGCCCAGCCGGTCATTCCCGAACCCGTTTCGCTGTCTGCGAAACCGGATGTGCAGAATGCCCGCGCCGAGATTGCGCCCGCTGCTCCCGTCGCCGCAAAGCCGAAGCCGGTTATCGCGAAGATCGAAAAGATCGGCCGTTCGCTGCTGACCGACTACCAGATTTCGGGAATCAAGCAGCGCCTCGCGCTGACTTCCGCACAGGAACGCTACTGGCCGGCAGTCGAGAAGGCGCTGCGCGGACTGAGCGAGCGTGTCGTCGAGTATCGCAAGATGGCGAAGCGTTCACGCGACGAGAAATACGCGGCGGAAGCAGCGCAGGTCGATGACCTCAAATCCGCAGCGGTCCCTCTTCTCTCGCAGTTGCGCGACGATCAGAAGTCGACCGTCATCGTCATGGCCAACATGGCGGGACTGGGTTCGGTTGTGAACGAACTGTTCTCCGGCGCGGAAGTCGCGGCCGCAAACTGATCTCTCACTTTCAGCTATAAAGTCCCGCGACCTTCGCGCGCTGAATCGTCAGCGCCAGCACCGTATCGATGGTCGGCGTCGGAATCTGTGTCATGCGGCCCATTTCCTGAACCACCGTCACCAGCGGATCGATTTCCATCGGCCGGCCGCGCTCCAGATCCTGCAACATCGACGTCTTGTGTGCGCCGACCTTGCGGCCGCCTTCGATGCGGCGGTCGACATCGACGCGGAATTTCACACCGAAGGTCTCCGCGATCTGCTGCGCCTCGACCATCATCGAGCGCGTCACGGCCTTGGTGCCGGGATCGCTGCACAGAACATCGAGCGTCGCATGCGTCAGCGCGCTGATCGGATTGAACGATACGTTGCCCCACAGTTTCAGCCAGATCTCGTCGCGGATGCGGTCGAGCACCGGCGCCTGCAAACCGGCCTTCGTGAACAGTTCCGACAATTCATTCACATCGGACGATTTCTCGCCTGACGGTTCTCCGAGCGGAAAGCGATCGCCGTAGACATGCTTGATGACGCCGGGCGCTTCGATCTCGGTCGCCGGATAGACGATGCAGCCGATGGCGCGTTCCGCACCCAATTCATTCCATTGCCGCCCGCCGGGATCGATGCTCTCCAGCGTCTTGCCTTCGTATTCGTTGCCGCCGTGCTTGTAGAAATACCAGTAGGGAATTCCGTTCACCGCGGTCACGATGCGCGTGTGCGAACCGAGCAGCGGCCGCATCTGCTCGATCACGCACGTGATCGAATGCGCCTTCAGACAGACGATGACGACATCCTGCACGCCGAGATCGGCGGGATTGTCGGTGCAGTTCGGATGCACGACATGCTCCTCGTCGCCGATCAGGAGCTTGAGGCCGTTGGCCTTCATCGCCGCAAGATGCGGGCCGCGCGCGACGAGACTGATTTCCGCGCCGGCCTGCGAGAGCTTGACGCCGAGATAACCGCCGATGGCGCCTGCGCCGTAAATGCAAATCTTCATGCGACTGCGTTCCCCCGAAAGCGTGGAAGGTCGTTACCGCGCCGCATCTGCGACGAGGTCATCAATCGATTTCAGTCAGATTCAAATCGTCTGCGCCAAAGCGCAGCCGTCCTCAGGCGATAGCGGGCTGCACGCTTGCGGCGTTCTCATGCGCGACAACGAGATCGCGGATGCTGATGATGCCGACCAGTCGGCCGTCTTCGAGAACCGGAAGATGCCGAATGTGATTGTCCGTCATCACCTGGCTCACCTGCTCGACGGTGTCAGACTGCGAGCACGAGATCAGCTTCTGAACGGAAATCAGCGACGAGATTTTGAGATCGGCGCCCTTCGGCCCGTGTTCGGCCATCGCGCGCACGACATCGCGCTCCGTGAACATTCCGACCACGACGTTGCCCTCGGTGCGGCATACGTCTTTGACGACAAGCGCGCTGGTGTTTTCGGCGCGAAGCAGTTTGGCGGCGACGGCGACAGTCTCGTTCATGCGGACGGTGGCGACGCGCGCGGACTTGGTACGCAGGATGTCTGCTACATTCATCGAAGCCTCCCTATGACTTTGACGCTCCCGTATTGGGGTAGGGAAATTCTGGTATACGTTATGCCAGTCGTCAAGCTCCGGCTGACATCGCGAACCGAATTATTTGCGGAAATGGCAGGGTTACTGACCTTTCCAATGCCGGAGGCGCAAAGAAAAAGGGCGCACCGAAATGCGCCCTTTTGATTTTTTGCGATCAGGCTGCGGCGCTTATTCCGCCGGCTGACCGATCGCGCCTCTGCTGTCTTCGGCCTGGCTGATCGAAATGCGCCACGGCCGGACGACGAACAGTGCCAAGAGCACCACAACGAAGTTCATGATCGCGGCAATGATGAACACAGCATGCCAGCTTCCGGTGTAGGTTTTCACAACGTTCGCAAGCGGAACGACGAAGGCCGACAGACCCTTGGCCGTATAGAGCAGGCTGGTGTTCGTCGTCGCGTATTTCGGACCGAACATGTCGGTGCAGGTCGACGGGAACAGGCTGAAGATCTCACCCCATGTGAAGAAGATGAGCGCCGCGCAGATCACGAAGGTCCACGGCGTCGTGCCGAAACTGCCGAGCAGCCAGTAAGCGATGCCGCCCGCAGTAAACGCGATTGCCATCGTGTATTCGCGGCCGATCTGATCCGACACCCAGCCAAAGAAAGGACGTGCGCCGCCGTTGGCGAGGTTGTCGATCACGCCCGACACGATGAGCGTCGTTGCGCCGAACAGAACGACAGTGGACGCGACGCCATAGTCTTTCGCGATCAGCGCGATCTGCGCTGCCACCATGAGGCCGCTGGCCGAGACCAGCACGAACATCAGGTAAAGCAGCCAGAACACGGGCGACTTGAGCATCTGGCCAGGCGTGCTGCTCGTCTTGGACTGGAGCACTTTCACGGCCGAGCCGCTCGGCACTTCGCCGGCGACAGGCGGACGTAGCAGCCATGCCAGCACGAAAATGACGGCACCCTGTCCGATGGCGAACCAGAAGAACGTGTCGGCATAGCCGATCGATTCGATCATCTTCTGAATTGGAATAACGGTGACGGCGGCGCCCGCGCCGAATCCCGCCGCCGTCAGTCCGACGGCAAGACCGCGCCGATCCGGAAACCATTTGACGGCGTTGCCAACGCAGGTTGCATAGATGCCGCCGGCACCGATGCCCGAGATCACAGCGCCGACATACAGCATTTCAAGCGAGGTCGCCTTGGCGTTGATAAGCCAGCCGATCGCAACGAAAATGCCGCCTGCGGCGACCATAAGTTTCGGTCCACGTTGTCCGAGCGAGTCGACAATCCAGCCTTCGACTGGCGTCAGCCATGTTTCCAGCGCGACGAAAATGCTGAAGGCGACCTGGATTCCGGCGACGTCCCACGAATTGGCTTTCGCCATCGGGCCGACGAAGTAGGTCCAGCCATATTGAAGGTTTGCGATCATCGCCATGCAGACGACGCCGATGATGAGTTGCGTCCAACGGAAGCCGTTGGACACGGCCGCACTTCCGGCGGCATTCGATGATGTGGTCATGTTCTCTCCCAGTGCGCTCGTTATGTGGCGAATTGTCACAAGGCTGTGACCAATTGTCGCAAGCGTCAACGGAAAGCTGGTATAAATTATTCCACGACGCAAGCGCGCCGTTGGTCTGATCGCCGAAATAGTGTGATGCAGCGCAACAAGGTTCCGCACATTGCGCCGGACGCAATGGGCCTCGAAAATCTTCCCATTCTCAAAGCAAAACGCGCCCAACCCCAAGGTTGAGCGCGCTTGAACTGAGCTTCGCCCAGCGGCGAAGCGTATCGTTAAGACGACGCGACCGCCTTTGCGACGACCTGCTTGCGCCACGGCTTCAACACCGCGATCGCAAGGAGCGACGCGAGAATGTTGGCGCCGGCCGCGACGAGGAACACGGTGTCCCAGGTCTTCGAGGTCTGCTGGATGTAGTTGGCGAGCGGCACCAGCAGCGCAGCCGTACCTTTGGCGGTGTACAGCAGACCTGCGTTCGTGGTCGCAAACTTCGATCCGAACGTGTCGGTGCAAGTCGACGGGAAGAGCGAGTAGATCTCGCCCCATGCGAAGAACACCAGGCCCGACAGGACCACGAACATCACCGGGTCGTGGCCATAGAGGTACAAGGCATAAATGCCGAGGCCCTCGATGCCGAACGCGATGAACATCGTGTTCTCGCGGCCGATCATGTCGGAGACCCAGCCGAAGAATGGGCGTGTCAGGCCGTTGAGCACGCGATCGATGGTCGCGGCAAACGTAACCGCGGTCATGGTCATGCCCATCAGCGTCACCGGAATTGCATCGACCTTCCAGTCAAGCGCAATCGGCTTGAGGTTCGCTGTCACCATCAATCCGCCCGCACCGACAATCACGAACATGAAGTACATCAGCCAGAAGATCGGCTGGCGAAGCACTTCGGTGGGACCATAATTGCGGCGGCTCTGGATGACATTCGCATTCTGAACCACGGCGGGCACCTGTCCCGGCTTCGGCGCAAACATCAGGAACGCGAGGATCACGATGATGATGCCTTGTCCCAGACCGAAATACAGGAACGTGTTCTGGAAGCCGTCGTTCTTGATCATGGCCTGAATGGGAGCGACGGTGAGCGCGGAGCCCGCACCGAATCCGGCTGCGGTCAAACCCGCTGCAAGGCCGCGCTTGTCCGGAAACCATTTCAGCGCGTTGCCGACGCAGGTGCCGTAGACGCCGCCGGCACCGATGCCCGCGATAATCATGCCGAGATAGTAACCGCTGAGCGTGTCGGCCTTCGCGTTGATGACCCACCCGATCGCGCAGAGAATGCCGCCGAACAGAACCACGATGCGCGGGCCGTATTTGTCGACGAACCAGCCCTCGACCGGGACCAGCCAGGTCTCGAACAGCACGAACAACGTGAAGGCCCACTGGATTTCAGTGCGCGACCAGCCGAATTTCTTCTCGATATCGGGGACGAAGAACGTCCAGCCGTATTGATAGTTCGCGATCATCACCATCGCGAGCACGCCGATGACCAATTGCGTCCAGCGATAGGTGTCGCTGACGCGACCGGCCGCAGGGTCCATGTGTGTGGTAGTTGCCATAAATCCTCCCCGAGAGGCCTGTTCTGTTTTGAAGATTGCGACAGGCTCTAAGGGCGGCACTCTGGTATGCGATATGCCAGCTAACAAGCAAAATTGTCGCACCCTATCCGCTGAGAGGTATCAGCGTAAAACGAAAAACCCCAGTAAATACTGGGGTTTTTGTATTCCGGCGCACCGTCCGCGACATTCTGCCGCATGAGTTTGCGGCGTGCTATGCGGCCCTTTGTGCGCTGGACATCAGTCGCGACCAGCCATTTGAGATCATCGTCCAGAACAACGCGATCAGACCCAGCACCATGATCGTGCTCACGAGTCCATTCGAGAAGAAGACACCGAGCGAACCCTGCGAACCGAGCAGCGATTGCCGGAAGGCTTCTTCCGCCTTGTCGCCGAGCACGATGGCGAGCACGAGCGGCGCCAGCGGGTAATTGCATTTTTTCAGCGCATAACCGATCACGCCGAACACCAGCATCAGCATGACGTCGAACGTGCTGTTGTGGACCGAATAGGCACCGATCGCGCACAGCACCAGAATAAGCGGCGCGATGATGCTGAACGGCACGCGAAGGATCGCAGCGAAGACCGGCACGCATGTCAGCACGACGAGCAGGCCGAACACGTTGCCGAGATACATCGAGGCGATCAGACCCCAGACGAACTCCTTCTGTTCGACGAACAGCATCGGTCCCGGCTGAAGGCCCCAGATCATGAGACCGCCGAGGAGGACGGCAGCCGTCGGCGAACCCGGCACGCCGAGCGAAAGCATCGGCAGCAGCGCGGCTGTCCCGGCAGCATGTGCAGCCGTCTCCGGCGCGATCACGCCCTCGACCTCGCCCTTGCCGAAATTCTTTCCTTGTTTCGACATGCGCTTGGCGATGCCGTAGCTCATGAAGGATGCTGGCGTGGCCCCGGCCGGCGTGACGCCCATCCAGCAGCCGATCAGGCATGAGCGCAGCGACGTCATCCAGTATTTCGGAAGCTCCTTCCAGGTCTTCAACACCACGCTCAGATTGATCTTTGCGTTTCCGCCGCGGAAGCTCAGGCCCTCCTCCATCGTCAGAAGTATTTCGCCGATTCCGAACAGGCCGATAACGGCGATCAGGAAGTCGAAGCCGTTCAGCAGTTCTGTGAAGCCGAATGTGAGGCGCAGTTGTCCCGTGATGGAGTCGAGACCGACGGCTGCGAGTGCAAAACCCATCATCATCGCCGCGATGGTCTTGAACGGCGGCTCCTTGCTTAAACCCACGAAACTGCAAAACGCCAGAAAATAGACCGCGAATTTTTCCGCAGGTCCAAATCGCAGCGCAAAGCTCGCGACCAGCGGCGCCACCAGCGTAATCATGACGACCGCAAACAGCGCGCCGACGAACGATGAGGTAAAGGCGGCGGTCAATGCCTCGCCCGCCTTTCCTTTTTGCGCCATCGGGTAGCCGTCGAATGTCGTTGCCACCGACCACGGCTCGCCCGGTATGTTGAACAGGATCGATGTGATCGCACCTCCGAACAACGCGCCCCAATAGATGCAAGACAGCATGATGATCGCCGATGTCGGCGGCATGCTGAACGTCAGCGGAAGAAGGATTGCAACGCCGTTGGCTCCGCCGAGGCCGGGAAGCACGCCGATGATAACGCCGAGCACAATGCCGACGAACATCACCATGATGTTGAACGGCTGAAGGGCGACGACAAAGCCATGAAACAGATTGGCGAGTTCTTCCATTTTATAAATCCTGAACCGGAGATTTTAGAAACCGCGAAGGTCTTGCAGCATCACAATCCGAGCCATGCCTCGACCGGGCCCTTGGGCAGCGGCACGAGAAACCAGCGTTCGAACACGATGAAGGTTGCGACCGGCATTGCGATCGCGACCGAGAGAACCGTCGGCCAGGGATACTTGCCGAGCCAGCGCATGAACCACGCGATGAAGATGAACGACGAAACGTAGAGACCGACATACGGCATCGCGCCGACATAGATAGCGGTCGGAAACGCAACGCTGAAGACCTGACGGAGCTGCCCCCATTCGGCAAACAATCCATCATCCTTCTCGCGCAAGCCGTTCCAGAGATTTATCAGGCTCGAGGCAACGAGAAACACACCGATATAAAACGGAAAGAAACCCGCGCGCGGACCTTCTGCGCCCCAGTTGATTCCCGCATTGATGCTGCCGAGGACGATGAGCAGTCCGAATGCAGCGATAGCGAGCGTGACTCCGGCTTCCACTTTCCTGTGGGACGGGCCCGCGTCGATTGAACGATGCTTAGCCATTGTAACTCCGTGCGCGAGCAGGCGTCCCGGCGGGCGCTTCGCGCACCCGCCGGCAAAACCGTTTCATCCGGTCAATTTGAAGTAGCGAGGAAGCCTGCGTCCTTCATCAGCGACTGATGCCGCTTCTCTTCCGCTCCGACCCACTTGGCGTACTCATCGCCGATCATGAAGGTGGTGTTGAACGCACCGGTCTTCATGAATTCCTGCCAATCGGGCGTCTCGCGAACCTTCTTGAACAGATCGACGTAGTAGGCGACCTCGTCCTTGGATGCCTTTGGCGACATGAAGATGCCGCGCAGCATCAGATATTCGATATCGAGGCCCGCCGATTTGCAGGTGGGAATATCCTTCCACGACTTGCCGTCGGCGATTTTCTCGTCGTAGCTCATCTGCTTGCTGTCGAAGACACAGAGCGGCCGCACTTTTCCGCCGCGCCACTGCGCAACCGCTTCGATCGGATTGTTGACGGTTGAATCGACGTGATTGCCGACGAGCTGGACCGCGACTTCTCCGCCGCCCTTGTAGGGAATGTAGGTGAACTTCGCGCCGGTCGCCTTTTCCATCGCAACCGTAATGATCTGGTCTTCCTGTTTCGATCCGGTACCGCCCATCTTCATCGAGCCGGCAGGCGCCGCCTTCACGGCGTCGAGATAGTCCTTCACGGATTTGTACGGCTTCTCGGCATTGACCCACAGCACGAATTCATCGAGCGCCAGCATCGCGACCGGCGTGAGATCGGTCCATGCGAACGGAATGCCGGTTGCGAGCGGAGTCGTGAACAAGTTCGACAGCGTGATGATGATCTTGTGCGGATTTCCTGCCGACGACTTCACGTCAAGAAAGCCTTCGCCGCCCGCGCCACCCGATTTGTTGATGACGACCATCGGCTGCTTCATCAGATTGTGCTTGGTGACGATGCCCTGGATCGTTCGCGCCATCTGATCGGCGCCGCCGCCGGTGCCGGCAGGAATGACGAATTCGACCGGACGTGTCGGCTCCCAGGCCGCTGAAGCCGGAAACGCCGCAAGCGCAGCGCACATGGCTGTCCCGAAGCCGATTGCGCCGAATGAAATTCGTTTCATGTGATCTCCTCCATAACTTTTGTTTGCGCCGCTCTATGCCGGCTTCATTTTTTTTTGAATCGTCGCCGGCGTTTTGCCGACGAGACTCATCTTAGAAACGTCGCGGGTGCGACGGACACAGCTGACGCCCCGTTCTTTCGTTGTACGTCTTTCGCTGATTGAAACTTTGGTATGTGGGATGCCACATCGCAATCGAAAAAAAATCAGCGAAGGAGCTGCGGCATCTCGCCGCCGCCAATCAAAAACGTCCCGATAAAATGCGGACAAATTGAAAGAACGTCAAACAGCGCAAGCGTTATTCGACGCGCGTCGCGAAAATTTTCTGACGAACGTTTGCGTGATTGAAGCGGGTGCGCGTTTGTCGCGCGACAATATACCACGCCGTCAAATCATACCGCGCGCAACGAAAAGAGCCGGCGATCGACTCGCCGGCTCCGATTGCTCACTTCGATTTCGATGAGAATTATTCGGCGGCCTGAACCTTCGGCGGCGGCGTGAGGCAGCCGGAGGCGTGAGCTTCCGCGACCTGGCTGTCGTTCAGTTCGAGCACCGATTTAAGGATTTCGTCGGTGTGTTCACCGAGCAGCGGCGAACGCTTCACCTCGCTCGGCGAAGCCGACAGCTTGATCGGGTTGCCGACCGACAGATACTTGCCGCGCTTGGGATGATCGACCTCGACGACGGTGCCGGTTTTGCGCAGCGACTGATCCTCCGCCAATTCCTTCATCGACAGAATCGGGCCGCACGGAATGTCGTCCTTGTTGAGGATGTCCATCGCCTCGAACTTGGTCTTTGTCATCGTCCACTGTTCGATGCGCGCGAAGATTTCATTGAGACGTGACAGGCGCGCCGGCGGCTTGGCGTAATCCGGATGGGTCTTCCAGCCCGGTTCGCCGATCACGTCGCAGATCTTCTCCCACACCGGAGCCTGCGTGATGAAATACAGATAGGCGTTCGGATCGGTTTCCCAGCCCTTGCACTTGAGGATGCGGCCCGGCTGACCGCCGCCGGAATCGTTGCCGGCGCGAGGAACAGCGTCGCCGAACGGAATGCCTTCGCCGAACTGGCTGTATTCCTTGAGCGGTCCATGCGCGAGGCGCTGCTGATCGCGCAGTTTCACGCGCGCCAGATTCAGCACGCCGTCCTGCATCGCGACAGTGACGCGCTGGCCCACGCCCGAATGCGTGCGCTGATAGAGCGCCGTGACGATGCCGAGCGCGAGATGCAATCCGGTGCCGCTGTCGCCGATCTGCGCGCCGGTCACGAGCGGCAGGCCGTCACGGAAGCCGGTGGTCGACGCCGAGCCGCCGGTGCACTGCGCGACGTTCTCGTAGACCTTGCAGTCTTCATAAGGACCGGGACCGAAACCCTTGATCGACGCGACGATCAGTTTCGGATTGATCTTCTGGATGGTTTCCCAAGGAAAGCCCATGCGATCCAAAACGCCGGGGCCGAAATTTTCCACCAGCACGTCGCACTTCTTCATCAGCGCGGTGAGGATTTCCTTGCCCTTCGGGTTCTTGGTGTCGAGCGTGATCGAACGCTTGTTGTGGTTCAGCATCGTGAAATAGAGGCTGTCCGCGTTCGGCACATCGACGAGCTGGCCGCGTGTGATGTCGCCGACGCCGGGGCGCTCGACCTTGATGACGTCGGCGCCGAACCAAGCCAGCAACTGCGTGCAGGTCGGTCCCGACTGGACGTGCGTGAAATCGAGAATGCGAACGCCCTTCAGCGCCTGTGTCATGGTCTTACTCCGTAGCGGCGACGCCCCTCTGACGCCCCATTGAATTACACAAATACCCTGAGCCTTGGCTCAGGGCGACGGCTTACTTCTTTTTCTTCAAAGCACTCTGCGGATTGAGATTGCCGATGCGGCCGCTCTCGGAACCCGCAGCCGGATCGAGAACCGCGTTGATGAGCGTCGGCTTGCCGGAATCCATGGCAGCATTCACCGCACGCTTCAACTCGTCGGGCGAGGTCGCGTTGACGCCGACGCCGCCGAAAGCCTCCATCATCTTGTCGTAGCGTGCGCCTTTCACGAACACCGTAGGCGCAACGTCCGCGCCACCGGTCGGATTGACGTCGGTGCCGCGATAGATGCCGTCATTGTTGAAGACGACAACGCAAACCGGAAGGTTGTAACGGCAGATCGTCTCGACCTCCATTCCGGAGAACCCGAACGCGCTGTCGCCTTCGACGGCGAGCACCGGCTTGCCGGTTTCGACTGCGGCGGCGATGCAATAGCCCATGCCGATGCCCATGATGCCCCAGGTGCCGACATCGATGCGCTTGCGCGGCTTGTACATGTCGATGATGCCGCGCGCGAGATCGAGCGTGTTGGCGCCTTCGTTGACGAGGATTGCGTCGGGGCGCTCCTTGATGATGGTGCGAAGAACGCCGAGCGCGCCGTGATAGTCCATCGGCGAATTGTTGTTCATCAGCTTCGGCGCCATTTTCGCAACGTTGTCGTCGCGCTTGGTCTGAACGGCCTTGGTCCAGTCGGCGGCCGGTGCCTGCCAATTGTTACCCATCGCATTGAGCATCGCGGTGACGCATGAGCCGATGTCGCCGACCACAGGTGCCACGATCTCGACATTCGAATCCATTTCGCGCGGCTCGATGTCGATCTGGATGAATTTCTTCGGCGCGTCGCCCCAGGTCTTGCCCTTGCCGTGCGACAGCAGCCAGTTGAGGCGCGCGCCGATCAGCATGACGACATCGGAATCTTTCAGCACCGTCGAGCGCGCAGCGCCCGCGCATTGCGGATGCGTGTCCGGCAAGAGGCCCTTGCCCATGCTCATCGGCAGAAAAGGCACGCCGCTCTTCTCGACGAAATTCTTGATCGCTTCGTCGGCCTGCGCGTAGGCCGCGCCCTTGCCGAGAATGATGAGCGGCTTCTTCGCTGACTTGAGAACGTCGAGCGCGCGTTTGACTGCGTCAGGCGCAGGAATTTGCGCTGGTGCTGCATCAATCACCTTCACCAGCGACTTCTTGCCGGCGTCAGCATTCATCACTTGGCCGAACAGCTTTGCAGGCAAATCGAGATAGACGCCGCCCGGCCGGCCGGACACTGCGGCGCGGATCGCACGCGCCAATCCAATACCAATGTCCTGTGCGTGCAGCACGCGGAACGCCGCCTTGCACAAAGGCTTGGCGATGGCGAGCTGGTCCATTTCTTCGTAGTCGCCCTGCTGCAAATCGACGATCTCGCGCTCGGATGAACCCGAAATCAGAATCATCGGGAAGCAGTTGGTGGTCGCATGCGCCAGCGCGGTGAGGCCGTTCAAAAAGCCCGGCGCGGACACCGTGAGACACACGCCCGGCTTCTTGGTGAGGAAGCCCGCGATGGACGCCGCGTAACCCGCCGCCTGCTCGTGGCGGAACGACAGCACGCGGATGCCTTCGGCCTGTGCCATGCGGCCGAAATCCGTGATCGGAATTCCGGGCACGCCGTAGATCGTGTTCAAGCCGTTGAGCTTGAGCGCGTCGATGATGAGATGGAAGCCGTCCGTCAGTTCTTCTTCGGCGGCCGGATTGATGCTCTGAACTACTGCGGACATACCGCCTCTCCCTGATACTTTTTTATATTTGTCGTTTCGTCGCTTTATTTTTCAGTCGTCGTAAAAAGCTCCTGGCCGTGCGTCTCGACATAAGTCGCAAGACCCAGCGTATGATCGCGCGCGCGTTTCTCTGCCAATTCCGTATCGCGTTCTTCCAGCGCCTCGATGATCGCAAGGTGCTCAGGCAGCGACGCCGCGGTGCGATCCGTGCGCCCGATGGTCAACTGGCGGAAACCGCGTACATGCAGAAGAATGTCGTTGGTCATCTCGATCAGCGTCGGCGACTCGCTGAGACCGATCAGCGCCTGATGAAACGCGATGTTGGCCTTGGAGTATTCGACGCGATGATCCTGCGGCAGGCGGTCTTTATTGAAGTTCTTGAAGAAGTCGCGCAGCGCCGTGATGTCTTTCTTGCGCGCCGTCGTCGTGATGAGGCGCGCCGCCATGCTTTCGAGCGCGGCCCAGGCGCGGATCATGTCCACGATTTCCGCTTTCGTCTTACGCACGACAATGATGCCGCGGCGCGGAACGGTTTTGACGAAACCGTCCTGTTCAAGCATCGCGATCGCTTCGCGGATCGGCGTGCGCGACACGCCGAGACGCTCCGATAGAGCGCGCTCGTCGAGCATCACGGGTTCGGGCGTCGTGTAGATGTCCATCTTGAGGATGGCATCCTTCAGCGCCTCATAGGCTTTGTTCTTGAAACTCGTTTCCGGCGCGATACGAACGATGGCGAGATCGGCGTCGCCGCCCGCCGTTGCCGCTGCCTTGGTCGTTTTCTGTGCCGCCATGATTCCCTCGCCTCTGTGGGGATTCATTAATACCACGAGGGCGCAATGTCAGGTTCTTGGCATGCCAGATGCCAAAGTGTCAAGGATGTGACGCCGTGCTGCAATGCGGCTGTGGAACGCGCTTGACAACAATGTTCTTGGCATACCAAATACCAAAAATCCTCGGAAAAAGGCGTTAGGGAGAGAGAAAAGATGTCGCAGGCCAAAACCGAAGTTCGCAAGATTCTCGACGCCGTAAAGGCCGACAAGCGCAACAGCCTCACCGCGCCGGAAGGCAAGATCGTCTGCGACGCCTACGGAATCCCGGTCCCGAAGGAAGGTCTGGCGAAATCCGCCGCCGACGCCGCCAAGCTTGCGGGCGGCATGGGCTTCCCGGTGGTGATGAAAATCGTCTCGCCGGACATTCTCCACAAGACCGAAGCCGGCGGCGTGATGGTCGGTGTGAAAGACGCAGACGGCGCACAGAAGGCTTACGATCAGATTCTCGCCAACGCGAAAAAATATAAGGCCGACGCCAAGATCGAAGGCGTGCAGGTCCAGCAGATGCTGATGGGTGGCACCGAAGTCATCGTCGGCTCCATCACCGACAATTCGTTCGGCAAGCTCGTCGCCTTCGGTCTCGGCGGCGTTCTCGTTGAAGTGCTGAAAGACGTGACATTCCGTCTCGCACCGGCGACCAAGGCGGACGCCCTGTCGATGCTCGACGGCATCCAGGCCAAGGAAATGCTGCACGGCGTTCGCGGCGGCGATCCGGTGAACCGCGATGCGCTGGCAGACGTCATCGTGAAGGTCTCGCAGCTCGTCACCGATTTCCCCGAGATCGTCGAGCTCGATTTGAATCCCGTGTTCGCGACCAAGAAGGACGCGACCGCCGCCGACGTGCGTATTGTGGTGGATTTCAACTACAAGCCGCGCCCTGCTCCGCGCTCGAACGACGAAATCGTCAAAGCGATGAACCGCATCATGATGCCGAAGTCGGTCGCCGTGATCGGCGCGTCGTCGGAAGACGGCAAGATCGGCAACTCGGTGATGAAGAACCTCATCAATGGCGGATATAAAGGCGAAATCTATCCGATTCATCCGAAGGCGGACGAGATTCTGGGTCGCAAGGCCTACAAGAGCGTCAAGGACGTTCCGGGCGTAATCGACGTCGCGGTGTTCGCGATCCCCGCGAAGTTCGTCGCGGGCGCACTCGAAGAGTGCGGCGAAAAGAAAATTCCTGGCGCGGTTCTGATTCCGTCGGGCTTTGCCGAAGCCGGCGCGCCTGAACTTCAGGAAGAAATCGTCAAGGTCGGTCTCAAGCACAACATTCGTTTGATGGGCCCGAACATTTACGGCTTCTACTATACGTGGTCGAACCTCTGCGCGACCTTCTGCACGGCCTACGACGTGAAGGGCCACGCCGCGCTGTCGTCGCAGTCCGGCGGCATCGGCATGGCGATCATCGGCTTCTCGCGCTCGGCGAAGATGGGCGTCTCGGCCATCGTCGGTCTCGGCAACAAGTCCGACATCGACGAGGACGATCTGCTCGCTTTCTTCGAGCAGGATCCCAACACCACGATTATCGCGCAGCATTGCGAAGATCTGAAAGACGGCCGCGCGTTCGCGGAAGCCGCCAAGCGCGTCTCCAAGAAAAAGCCGGTTGTCGTCCTCAAAGCCGGACGCACCTCGGCCGGCGCCAAGGCTGCGTCCTCGCACACCGGCGCGCTTGCCGGTAACGACAAGATTTACGAAGACGTCCTTGCACAGTCGGGCGTCATTCGTGCCCGCTCGCTCCGCCAGCTTCTCGAATTCGCGCGCGGTATCCCGGTGCTGCCGACGCCGAAAGGCGAGAACGTGCTCATCATCACGGGCGCGGGCGGATCGGGCGTGCTGCTCTCCGACGCGGTGGTCGATAACGGCCTGTCGCTGATGGCGATGCCACCGGATCTCGATGCGGCGTTCCGCAAGTTTATTCCGCCGTTCGGCGCAGCCGGCAACCCGGTCGACATCACCGGCGGCGAGCCGCCGATCACCTACATCAACACCGTGAAGCTCGGCCTCTCGGATGACCGCATTCACTCGCTGATCCTCGGCTACTGGCACACGATCGTCACCCCGCCGATGGTGTTCGCCAAGAACATGGTCGAAGTGAAGAAAGAGATGGAAGCGAAAGGCTTCGTCAAACCGATCGTCGCGTCGCTTGCGGGCGACATCGAAGTCGAGGAAGCCGCCGAATATCTTTATCAGAACGGCATTCCGGCCTACGCCTACTCGACCGAAATCCCGGTCGAAGTGCTCGGCGCGAAATACAAGTGGGCGCGCGGCGCGGGCCTGCTCTGATCGATACGAAAGCCGCCCCGGACTTTTCCGGGACGGTATTTTCGGAGCCGTGAACGATGGATCATCTCACCGGCATCCGTATTTTCACCCGCGTGGTCGAACTCGGCAGCTTCTCGAAAGCCGCCGACGATCTGACGGTTTCGCAATCCACCGCAACAAAGCAGATCGGCTGGCTCGAGCAGCATCTCGGCGCGCGGCTGCTCAATCGGAATACGCGCGGTGTCAGCCTTACTGAAGCCGGCGGACTTTATTACGAACGCTGCAAGATCATTCTGAAGGAAGTTGATGATGCGAGCGCGCTGGTCGGCCATCGCAGCAACGGACTGACCGGAACGCTGCGCGTCTCCACATCGGTCGCTTTCGGACGCCGCATCATCTCACCCATGCTGATCGATTTCATGCGCGAGCATCCGCAGTTGAAAATCGACGTCACCTGTGAGGATGCCTATGTCGATCTCGTGTCGCGCGGCATCGACATCGCGCTGCGGATGGGGCGGCTTGCCGACTCCTCACTCGGCGGGCGTTACATCGGCTCCAATCCGTGGGTCATGGTCGCCTCGCCGTCCTACTTGGCTGAACAAGGCACGCCGCAAATTCCAGAAGACCTCAACGATCACGACTGCATCGTCTATTCCAGCGTACAGGGCGATGCGGTGTGGCAGTTGCGGTCGCGCGAGGGCAAGAACCACGTCATCATCGCGAACGGTCGGCTGCGCTCGAACAATCTTTCGACCGTGCTCTCTGCGGTTCATTTGAGTCAGGGCATCGCGATTCTGCCGCTTTACGTCGCCTCCGCTTCGCTGAAGTCCGGCAGAGTCGTTTCGGTGCTTGAAGACTACATTCTGCCGCAGCAGGAACTTCACGCCGTGTTTCCCTCGCCAAAATTGGTGCCGGAGAAAGTCGGCGCGTTCATCCGCTTCCTTCTCCCGCGCTTCGAGGGCGAATGGTGGGATGCCGCGCGCAGCCAGTCGCCGCCGCACTGATTTCCAAATCGGAATAAGTGAAATCGGCCCGCTTACGTTCGCAAGCGCGTGCCGATGCATCACAGTGCCAGCATCAACGAGAAGGATGCTGAACAATGGCCAAGATGCGCGCGATCGATGCAGCGATACGAATCCTCGAAAAGGAAGGTGTCACGACGGCGTTCGGCGTGCCGGGTGCCGCGATCAATCCCCTGTATTCGGCGCTGAAAAAACGCGGCTCGGTCAATCATATCCTCGCGCGTCACGTCGAAGGCGCGTCTCACATGGCGGAAGGCTACACGCGCGCGAAAGCCGGGAACATCGGCGTCTGCATCGGAACGTCGGGGCCGGCAGGCACCGACATGATTACGGGCCTTTACTCGGCGATTGCCGACTCGATTCCGATTCTCTGCATCACCGGGCAAGCGCCGCGTGCGCGTCTTTATAAAGAGGACTTTCAGGCGGTTGATATTGAGTCCATCGCAAAGCCTGTGACCAAATGGGCCGTCACCGTGCGCGAGCCTGCCTTGGTGCCGCGCGTGTTCAGTCAGGCGTTTCATGTCATGCGCTCGGGCCGTCCCGGTCCGGTGCTGATCGATCTTCCGCTCGACGTGCAGCTCGCCGAAATCGAATTCGACGAGTCAACCTACGAGCCGCTTCCAGTCTACAAACCGGCGGCGACGCGGCCGCAAATTGAGAAAGCGATGGAGATGCTCAACGCCTCCGAGCGTCCGCTCATCGTCACAGGTGGCGGCGTCATCAATGCGGATGCCTCGCATCTGCTCGTGCAGTTCGCCGAAATCCTCAACGTGCCCGTCGTGCCGACGCTGATGGGCTGGGGCGCGATCCCCGACGATCACGTTCTGATGGCAGGCATGGTCGGCTTGCAGACCAGTCATCGTTACGGCAACGCCAACATGCTCGATTCCGATTTCGTGCTCGGCATCGGCAACCGCTGGGCCAATCGCCACACCGGTTCGATCGAGACCTACACCAAGGGCCGCCAGTTCGTTCACGTCGATATCGAGCCGACGCAAATCGGCCGCGTGTTCAATCCGGATTTCGGCATCGTCTCGGATGCGAAGGCCGCGCTCGAACTGTTCGTCACTGTCGCAAACGAATGGCGCAAAACCGGCCGCCTGAAGGAACGCCAGTCATGGCTAGCAGCGTGTCAGGACCGCAAGCGCACCATGCTCAGGAAAAGTCATTTCGACAATTTGCCGATCAAGCCGCAGCGCGTCTATGAGGAGATGAGCAAGGCGTTCGGCCGCGACACTTGCTATGTCAGCGTGATCGGTCTGTCGCAAATTGCAGGCGCGCAGTTCCTGAACGTCTACAAGCCGCGCAACTGGATCAACGCCGGGCAAGCCGGACCGCTCGGCTGGACGTTGCCCGCAGCACTCGGCGTGCGCGCCGCCGATCCGAAACGCGAGATCGTTGCTCTCTCCGGCGACTACGATTTCCAATTCCTGATCGAGGAGTTGGCTGTCGGCGCGCAATTCAAACTGCCGTACATCCACGTCGTCGTGAACAACTCGTATCTTGGACTGATCCGTCAGGCGCAGCGCGGCTTCGAGATGGACTACCATGTGCAACTATCGTTCGAGAATATCAATGCGCCGCAAATCGACGTCTATGGCGTCGATCACGTCGCGGTCGCCGAAGGTCTCGGCTGCAAGGCGATCCGAGTCACCGATCCGAAGAACGCGCAGGCGGCGTTCGCGACCGCGCGCCAGTGGATGCGCGATCACAGCGTGCCGGTGGTCGTCGAGTTCATTCTGGAGCGCGTCACCAACATCGCAATGGGGACGGAGATCGACAATATCGTCGAGTTCGAGGACGTGCTCGATCTGCCCCTTGATGCAGTGCCCCAAAACGCCGATATGAAGCGCGACGACGCGCTCGTGCCAGTCTGATGACGGACTCCATCGAGAGCGACATTTTGTCCGCCGAAAACGCCATTCACGCGCGCGGTTCGTCGCAAGACGGATGGCGCAGCGCGAGCAATTTTGGCAATGTGACGCGCCTGCATGAAAGTGCGGTTTGCGCAAAGGTTTCCCAGTTGATCGAAAAACTTGAACTTCTGATTGCACTTTCCAAGGAACGGCATTTCGGCCGCGCCGCCGAAGCCTGCGGCGTGACGCAGCCGACGATGTCCACGAGTCTGAAACAGCTCGAGGAATATCTTGGCGTGATGCTGGTACAGCGCGGATCGCGCTTCGTCGATTTCACCCCGGAAGGAGAGCGCACGCTGGAATGGGCGCGGCGCATCGTCGGCGACGTGCGCGGCATGCGCCAGGAAATCAGTACGCTGAAGGAGGGGCTGTCCGGCGAGTTGCGGATCGCGGCGATTCCGACGGTGCTTGGAATGGTCGGCTCGCTGACGACACCGTTCCGCGAGCGGCATCCCAATGTGCGCTTCAAGATCGTGTCATGCACCTCATCCGCCGTGCTCGGCCTTCTGGAAAATCTCGAAGTCGATGCCGGTCTGACCTATGTCGACAACGAGCCCGTGGGGAAGGTGCGGACGATCCCTCTTTATAATGAGAGCTATCGTCTGCTCACCTCGCCGAACGGAATGTTCGGCGACCGCAAGCAGGTGACGTGGGCCGAGGTCGGAAAAATTCCGCTATGTCTGCTCACGCCCGACATGCAGAACCGGCGCATCATCGATCGCGCGCTGCTTGCGGCGGGAACGGCGGCGCAGCCGACGCTGACATCGAACTCGGTGATCGTTCTCTACACACATGTGAAGACAGGCCGCTGGTCCACCGTGATGCCGGCGAAACTTGCGGACACGCTCGGCTTCTCCGAAGCCGTGCGCGCGATCCCGATTGTCGACCCGCTGATTACTTACGGCGTCGGGCTTGTCATTCCTCAGCGCGATCCGATGACCTCGCTGGTCGCCGAACTGGTCGATGTTGCGCGTGAGGTCGGCCCCTCGCTCGAAGTTTGAGCAGGGTTCCGAGGACTAAGGCTCCGGATTATTCCCGGCGGCTCACACCTTATTATTTCTGACAATTCGACCTTGGGCTGGGGACAACACGTCTCCGATGCCTATTCATTATCGCAACATAAAAATTGCGCATTGATCTTTGGAGCGATTCCGATTGACCCTGCAAACAGCATGACCCGATTGCCGAATCTGATCCGGAATCGGCTTGTTCGGGCCGTGGAGGCTCAAGGCAGACCGTCCACAAAGGACGGCGCAATCTTAATCTTTGGGGAGAAACACAATGGCTTCAACGACAACGGCGGGCGCGTCCGGTTCGGGGGGAGGAATCCTCGACAAGGAACACACGATCGCGACCGCAGGCTTCAACCGCTGGCTGGTTCCACCGGCCGCGCTCTGTATCCATCTCTGCATCGGCATGGCTTACGGCTTCAGCGTGTTCTGGCTGCCGCTCTCGCGCGCACTCGGCCTGACCGCCGCGAAGGCCTGCCCCGACATCTCGCTGGTCCAGGAACTTTTCAGCACCACCTGCGACTGGAAGGTCGCGTCGATGGGCTGGATGTATACCCTCTTCTTCGTGCTGCTCGGCATTTCGGCGGCGATTTGGGGCGGCTGGCTTGAACGAGCCGGCCCGCGCAAGGCCGGCGTCGTCGCTGCGTGCTGCTGGGCGGGCGGCCTGCTACTCGGCGCACTCGGCGTCTACATCCATCAACTGTGGCTCCTGTGGCTCGGCTCAGGCGTGATCGGTGGCGTCGGCCTCGGTCTCGGCTACATCTCGCCGGTGTCGACGCTGGTGAAATGGTTCCCGGATCGCCGCGGCATGGCAACCGGTATGGCCATCATGGGCTTCGGCGGCGGCGCGATGATCGGCTCGCCTCTCGCCAACATTCTGATCAATTACTTCAAGACGCCGACCGATGTCGGCGTTTGGCAGACCTTCCTCGCGATGGGCGTGATCTACTTCGTGTTCATGATGATCGGCGCGTTCTCCTATCGCGTGCCGCCGGCGGGATGGGTGCCCGAAGGTTATGTCGCACCGGCAAAAGCCAACGCGATGATCACCACGAAGAACGTGCATCTCGACAACGCGCACAAGACGCCGCAGTTCTGGCTGATCTGGTGGGTGCTCTGCCTGAACGTGTCGGCGGGCATCGGCGTGATCGGCATGGCTTCGCCGATGTTGCAGGAAATCTTCGCCGGCAAGCTGATCGGCCTGCCGAACCTCGGCTTCAACGCACTTGACGCCACGCAGAAGGCAACGATCGCCGGCATCGCGGCCGGTTTTGCGGGCCTCCTGTCGCTGTTCAACATCGGCGGCCGCTTCTTCTGGGCCTCGCTGTCGGACAAGCTGGGACGCAAGAACACCTACTATACGTTCTTCATCCTCGGCATCGCGCTCTACGCCCTAGCGCCGACCTTCGCGGCGATGGGATCGAAGATGCTGTTCGTGCTCGGCTTCGGCATCATCCTGTCGATGTACGGCGGCGGCTTCGCGACCGTGCCGGCCTATCTCGCCGACATGTTCGGAACCCAGTTCGTGGGCGCGATCCACGGACGTCTGCTTACCGCATGGTCTACAGCCGGTATCATCGGTCCGGTGGTCGTGAACTACATCCGCGAATTCCAGCTTGCAGCCGGCGTTCCGCGCGATCAGCTCTACAACACCACGATGTACATCCTGTGCGCGATGCTGGTTGCAGGCATCATCTGCAACTACTTCATCAAGCCCGTCGATCCGAAGTGGCACATGAGCGAGGCGGAAGTCGCCAAGCTCCAGGCGTCCACGGCGGCCGCAGGCGCTCAGAGGACGGGCTCGTTCGGTATTGGCTTCGGCGGGCTCGACGCCAAGGCCGCGCTGTTCTGGCTCTTCGTCGGCATCCCGCTCGCATGGGGTGTCTACAAGACGCTCGAGAGCGCGGTGAAGATCCTCTGATCCCGATCATCCGGCTGCGGGAGGGCAACGTCCCGCAGCCGTCTTTCCTTTCCGTTCAAATTAAACAATCAAGACCAGGGGAAAACTCCATGTCTCGCATCAGTGTATGCCTCGTCGCAGGCCTCCTCGCCGTTGGATCGGTCTCGGCCGCCATGGCACAAGCGACAGCGCCTGCAACCACCACCGCTCCAGCCAAGCCGTCAAAGATGAAATTGACGGCCGAGAAACTGAAGGAAATGAAGGCGAAGTGGGCGGCCAACAAGACCAAGCTCAAGGCCTGCCGCACCGAAGTGAAGCAGAAGGGTCTGACCGGCGACGATCGCTGGTTCTACATCGAAGACTGCATGGGCAAGTCCTGAGCCTTCGCTGAATATCGATACAAACGGCCCCGGATGTCCGGGGCCGTTTTCTTTTGGCAGCACGCACCACGGCACTGTATCCGCCGTGGCCAAGACCGAAACCGGCGTGTATCAGATGCGAAACAACCCCCGCCGAAATCGGAAGCCGCGTGACGCAATCACCCGCCATCAAACCAATCGTCGAAGTTTTGTCGGGCCGCAGGCAACCGGTACCCCCGATCTGGATGATGCGGCAGGCCGGACGCTATCTCCCCGAGTATCGCGCGGTTCGCGAGAAAGCCGGCGGCTTTCTCGATCTGTGTTTCAACCCGGAACTGGCCGCTGAGGTGACGCTACAGCCGATCCGGCGCTTCGGATTCGACGCGGCGATCATCTTCTCCGACATTCTGGTGATCCCCTACGCTCTCGGACGACATGTGCGGTTTGAAGCGGGAGAAGGGCCGCGTCTCGATCCGCTCGATACGCCTGACAAGATCGCCGGCCTTTCTCATTCGGCCGATCTGAAAAAACTCGAACCGGTGTTCGAGGCGCTTCGCCGCGTCCGCAGCGCGCTCGATCCGAAAGTCACGCTGATCGGCTTCTGCGGCGCGCCGTGGACGGTTGCGACCTACATGGTCGCCGGACAGGGAACGCCCGATCAGGCACCGGCGCGGATGCTGGCTTACAAGCATCCCGACGCGTTCGCGAACATCATCGACGTGCTGATCGGCAGTTCCGTCGAATATTTGCTGCGTCAGCTTGAAGCCGGCGCCGACGTGTTGCAGGTCTTCGATACCTGGGCGGGCGTGCTGCCGCCGCGTGAATTCGAGCGATGGTCCGTCGAGCCGATGCGCCGAATCGTCGAAGGCGTGCGCGCGAAAAAGCCAGATGCGAAGTTCATCGGGTTTCCGCGCGGCGCAGGCGCGCTGCTTCCGCACTACATCGAACGCACGTCGGTCGATGGAGTCAGTATCGACTGGACGGCGGAGCCGGCGTTTGTCCGCGAGCGCGTTCAGTCGCGCGTTGCCGTACAGGGCAATGTCGATCCGCTGGTTCTCATCGCGGGTGGTGCGGCACTCGATCGCGCCATCGACGGCGTTCTGGAAAATTTCGGCAAAGGCCGGCTGATCTTCAATCTCGGCCACGGCATCCAGCCCGAAACGCCCATCGCGCATGTCGAGCAGATGTTGAAGCGCCTCCGAAACCATAAAGGCTGATCGCGCAGCCTTTACTCAGGCGGCCGCGTTCGCTCGATGATCGCGAACGCGCCCTTGTCCAGAAGATCGAGCGCGACGGCACGGCCGAGTTCGCGCGGGCGATCGGCCGGACCGGATCGCACGGCTTCGATCAAGGTTCCTGCTTTTTCGTCCAGCACAGATGCCGTCAGCGTCATCGTCTTGCCGTCGATCGTGGAGAATCCGGCAATCGGCGAATTGCAATGGCCGTTGAGAACCCAGAGCACTTCACGCTCGGCGTCGGCGCAAAGATGCGCGGCGCGATCGTCGATCAGCGAAAGATAGCGGCGCGTGCTCCAGTCGCCGGCCTTGCATTCGACGGCGACGATCCCCTGCCCGACCGCCGGCAGCATTTCAGTCACCGGGAAATCGTATGCGATGCGACTTGCAAGCCCGACTCGCTCAAGACCCGAGCGCGCCATGACAAGCGCATCGGCAGGCCCAACCTCACCGCCGCCCGCAAGGCGCTGCATTTCGCGGCCATCGAGCTTGCGCACGCGCGTGTCGGCAGCGCCGCGAAAATGAATGACTTCGATGGCGGGAAACAAACGCCGCACATAAGCCGCACGGCGCACGGCATTGGTGCCGATCTTGTAGCCTTTGCCTTTCGTCTGCCTGAGATCGCCGAGCGTCACGCCTTCGCGCAGAACGAGCGCATCGAGAGGCGACTCGCGCGAAAGCGCCGCGCCGATCACGAGTCCCGGCGTATCCTCGTTGCCCGGCATATCCTTCAGCGAATGCATCGCGGCGTGAAGTTTGCCTGCAACTACCGCCTCGCGGATCTGCGCTACGAAAGCGCCGCCCTTACCGCCATGCGGCAGCAATTTGCCGATCTGATCCGTATCGCCGGTGGTGTCGAATTTCACCACCTCGACCGATAATTCAGGTGCCGCCGCCGTCAGCTGCCGCGCGATCTCATCGGTCTGGGCAAGCGCCATCACGCTCTTTCGTGTGCCGATGCGTATTACAGTTGCAGTCACGCGCGCTCCACCCGAAAACAAGGGCGATCCATCAATTGCCGCCCGACCGTGGCCTGCGATAGCACGATTGCAACGGCGCAATCCACAGCCTGGGCTGAGCTTTCTCTCAGAGTATGCAGTGGCGAATCGTTATGACTACTGCCTGATGCCTGCGGCCTTGACGAGTGCCGCGCCATCAGCCGTCTGCTTGATGAGCAGCGCGTCCATGTCCGCAGGCGTCATCGGCGGCGACCACGGCTCGACCCCGAGCTTTTTCAGGCTGGCTTGCATCTCCGTATTTGCGAGCACCTTCATGCCCGCCGTGTAGAGTTTGTCCACAATCTCTCGCGGCGTTTTCGACGGCACGAAGATACCGAACCAGATCGAGCTATCGGCGTTGGTCAGACCTGCTTCAGCGGGCGTCGGCACATCGGGCAATTCGGCAACGCGCTTCGGCGTCGAGACGACCAGCGCCCGCACCTGTCCCTCCTTGATGAGCGGCAGTGCGGTCGAGAGCGGGCAGAAATAGAAGTCGATCCGTCCGCCGATGATGTCGGTGATGACTTCGGCTCCTCCCCGATAGGGAACATGCGTCGCTTCGACGCCTGCTGCGAGCCTGAATTTTTCCCCGCTGATGTGCGTCGCGGTACCGATGCCGACCGAGCCGAAATTGATTTTCGCGTCCTTCACCTTTGCCGCACCGATGAACTCCTGCACCGTTTTCCATGGCTTGTTCGGCGACGTAATCATCACATTCGCGCTGTCGCCGATCATCAGGACCGATGACAAATCCTTGGTCGCGTCGAACGTGAGGTCCGGAAAAATCGCAGGCGCAATGGCGATGGCGGAGGAATGAGCGAGAATCGAATAACCGTCCGGCTCGGCACGCGCGACGGCAGCGGTGCCGACAGTCCCGCCGGCACCGACACGGTTCTCGACGACGATGGGCTGCCCGAGTTCGGCCGCGAGCCGGTCGAAAAACAAACGCGGCACCACGTCGGTCGCCGATCCGGCGCCGAACGGGATGTAAGCCTTGATGATCCGGGTGGGGTAATTCTCCGCGCGGGCCGATACGGCCAGCAATAGCCCCGCCGCCAGAAACAGCCACCGCAGCGATCTATTCCTGACATTGTTCGTCGGGTGTCTCCGGGACCGAACCTCGAGAAAGCCCTTGAAAACGGCTACAAACTTCATTCCCGTCCCTCCTCGCAAATCCCCGCAATAGAGCATGTCCGTCGCCGGGACATAAGAAAAGGACTACTCACCGCCATTGCCGGTGGTAAATTATAAAAAGAAGCCGTTGCCAGGTGGGGTTGGAATGTCAAAAAAATCGGGTCTCGTTCTGTCGTTCGCGTTTCTGTTCGTCGCGATGCTAGGCACGCAGCCTGCTCATGCGGTCTACCTCTGCAACCCTGACAACAGCGATAATCCCGATGTCGCCATCGAAGCCTGTAATGTCGAAATCGCGGCAGGCCGCAGCCTCGCGATTGCCTATTACGACCGCGGGCTTGCCTGGGCGAGGAAAAACGAAACCGACAAGGCGCTGGCGGACTACAACGCCTCGCTCAAGATCAATCCGGATTATCAGAACGCCTATATCAGCCGCGGCAACGCGCTGAAGCTCAAAAACCGGCCGGACGACGCTATTGCCGACTACGACAAGGCGATCAAGCTCGATCCGCCGAAAGCCGGTCTCGCCTTCTATAATCGCGGCAACAGCTGGCGCGACAAGAACGAGAACGATAAGGCGATTGCCGATTACAATCAGGCGATCAGCCTGATGCCGCAATACGTCAACGCTTTCGTAGCGCGCGGCAATATCTACAAGACGCTGAACGACTACGATAAAGCGATGGCCGATTACGACAAGGCGCTCAGCATCAACGCCAATTCCGCCCTCGCCTATTACAACCGCGGCGTGACGTGGCGAAAAAAATCCGAGCCGGAAAAAGCCATCGCCGATTACAACCAGTACATTGGCCTTTCGCCGAAGGATCCGGACGGTTACATCGCGCGCGGCAACATCTATTCGGACAAGAAGGATTACGCCGGCGCTATCGCCGACTACGACCGGGCGCTGGCGATCGACCCCAACAATGCACTGGCGAAATCGAACCGCGCCAACGCCGTTACGCGCCAGCAGGCAATGGCGACAGCGGCGCCGGAACCGCAGCCTGTGCCACGCCCGTCGCAGCCGAATATCGCCATGGGCAAGCGCGTCGCGCTCGTGATCGGAAACTCCGACTACAAGAATGTTCCTGCCCTCCCCAATCCGCAGCGCGATGCGGCGCTCGTCGCCAACACGCTCAGGCGGATCGGTTTCGATACCGTCACGCTGCAAACCAATCTCGGCCGCGAGGCGCTCACCAATGCGCTGCGCGATTTCGCGCAGGCCGCCGACAATGCCGACTGGGCGATGATCTACTATGCCGGTCACGGCATGGAGGTTGGCGGCACGAATTATCTTTTGCCGATCGATGCCCGCGTCGCATCCGACCGCGACATCAGCTTCGAGGCGGTCTCACTGGATCAGGTCCGCAACGTCGTCGGGCGCGCGAAACGCCTGCGCCTGATTGTGCTGGACGCCTGCCGCGACAATCCTTTTGCCAACCAGATGAAGCGCACGCTGTCGGTTGCCTCACGCTCGGTATCGCGCGGCCTTGCGTCGGTCGAGCCGGAAGCCGGAACCTTGATCGTCTATGCGGCGAAGGACGGCGAGACGGCGGCGGACGGCACCGGCACCAACAGTCCGTTCGCGACGGCGTTTGTGAAAAACATGCAACAGCCGGGACTGGAAGTACGCCGCCTGTTCGACTACGTGCGCGACGACGTGATGGACGCCACCGCACAGAAGCAACAGCCGTTCAGTTACGGCTCGCTGTCGGGCCGGCAGGACTTCTATTTCGTCGCGGCAAAGTAGCTTCGCTGCTCAAGCCGTCGTCGCTTTCTTGATCGTGCAGCCGGTGATCTTCAGGCTGCCGTCCTGCTGCCGTTCGAGCGTGTAGAGCGCCTCCCACGCCACGCCGTCCGCGTCGGTGAGATAGACAATCTGCACAACGCCGCCATCGAGCACCTGCCCCTTGCCGAATTCAAAACTCCTCGGCTTGTAGAGCGGCGCATATCCCTGGCGCACCATCGCCATGAAAATTTCAGGCTGGCTGAAGACCCGCTTGATGACAGGTGCGGCATAGGAGAACGCGGCTGCGGCATCGTCGCGGCTGATGGCCTCATCCTGTGCGCGGATCATCGCCTGCGCTGAAGCGAGGTCATCGGCGCGCGCGGGGAATGCGAGGCCCGTCAAGATCAAAACGAGAGCGATTGCAATGCGCATTGCAACTCCATCCTCCGGGCTGAAACGTCAGCCGTGCAACCTGGTCATCTGACGGGCGCAAAATCCTGATTGGTCACCGGAGGTCCGACCGGACGCTGGATACGTATGAACGGCTTGTTGGCGGCTGCGTGGCAACTGTTGCAGCCGTTCGTCAACTCGTCGAACGCTGCCGAAAATTTCGAGCTGTTCTTCGCTTTGACCGCCTTCATCAACCTCTCGATACGTGGATCGACGATGGATTTGATCATTTCGGCGACGGGAAATCTGTCAAGAGTTGGATATAGTTTTGCAGCTTCCTCGAGACCTTCTGCGATCTCGTCAATTTCGTAGGCTGCCAGATCCCAATTGCTTTGCTTGCCGGCAAACCACAACTTCGCGTGCCTGAGCTGCGTCATCGTCATGAATTCACCGAGGCCGGGCCGGTAGCTTTCTTTCGCAGATTGCGCGGATGCCAGCGTGACCAACGCAGCGAGGACAACCGCAGTTGTTGCAATTCGCCTCATTTGCCGTTCTCCTTGCGGCTTAGATGATGCGCAATGTAGCGCGCAGAACATCGAGCCGTCATTCTTTTGGACTCTATTGCCTAGCCATTTTTAGAGGAGGTTTCGTTGCGCAAATTGATTTTTTTGACAGGGATAGCGGGTTTCTTGACCGCCCCGACGACAGCTCATTCGCAGACAGTCAACCTCAAGAACAAATCCATCGTCTACCAAGCCATCGATGGAGAGTTGAAAGGCTACATCTACATTGCGTCGACCGGCACCATCTTCTGGAGCGCAACGGCCAATTTTATCGGGTTGGGCGGAAAGGACAAAGGCATCCGTTTCAAACTGAACGGCTCGCTCAACGAGAATCACAAGGGATGTCAGGTCAATACTTCTGCGGCTCTTTCCGGAAACGTCCTAACACTCGGCTCCGCCAGTTCTTGCCCGTCGCTTCCGACGTCGGACTCCATGACGATGACGATCACATTTTCTGGCGACGAATGCAGCCTAACGCAATCATCGCATTTCAACAGCCCGCAAACCGGAAATGTCAGCAGCTCGATCCGGTCAACGTCGTGCCAGATCGTTACGGGAAATGCGATTTCGCGATAACATAGAACTGGTGGGTCTGGCAGGACTCGAACTTCCAACCAGACCGTTATAAGTGGCAGGCCACCACAAAAATTTGCTAATTTTCAAATGAAATCGACGACGCCTGCTCTGGTTCGACTATGCACGGTACCGAATATCTGATGCGAAACTGGTGCGGCACCGATTCAAACAGCCGATGCGGCACGGCAGCCATCGATTGCCGTTCTTTATGTCGCCTTTATAAGTCGCGCGCGAAATCGCAATCGATAATTTATTGCCTGGTCTCTAGGTCTGATGCTCCTCTCGGAGACAGACCATGCTCGACATCGTCTATATCGGCCTCGGACTTGCGTTCTTCGCGCTGATGATCCTCTACGTCTCCGCCGCCGAACGGCTGTAGGAGCGCGCCATGGAACTTTTTATCGGCCTCGCCATCGCCGTTGCACTCGGCATCTATCTCCTCATCACGCTGCTCCGCCCGGAGTGGTTTTAAACCTAATTTTTTGCGGGACGTTTCGCCATGACATTGGTTGGCTGGATTCAGATCGTCGTTCTGTTTCTGCTCGTGCTGCTGTGCGTGAAGCCGCTCGGCGCCTATATGGCGGGTGTCTTCAGCGGCGAGCGGACACTCCTCACTCCCATCATCGCGCCGGTCGAGCGCGGTTTCTATTGGCTGGCCGGCGTTGATCTCTCGCGCCAACAGAACTGGCGCGGCTACACGGTCGCAATGCTGGTTTTCAACGCAGCGGGATTCGTTCTGTTGTATGGCCTGATGCGATTGCAGAATGTGCTGCCGCTCAATCCGCAAGGCTTCGATCCCGTCGCGCCCGACCTCGCGTTCAATACGGCGGCGAGTTTCGTCACCAACACCAACTGGCAGGCTTACGGCGGCGAGACGACGATGAGCCATTTGGTGCAGATGGCCGGGCTCACCGTACAGAATTTCCTATCGGCGGCGACGGGCATTGCGCTTGCGCTGGTGTTTGTGCGTGCACTCGCCCGCTCGGGGACGCAGACCGTCGGCAATTTCTGGGTCGATATGACCCGCATTACGCTTTATGTCTTACTGCCGTTTTCCGCCGTGATCGCGTTCGGCTATATCGCGACAGGCCTGCCGCAGACACTTCTCGGCTCGATCGACGTCACGACGCTTGAAGGCGCCAGGCAGACGATCTCACTTGGCCCGGTTGCAAGCCAGGAAGCGATCAAGCAGTTCGGCACCAACGGCGGCGGCTTTTTCAACGCCAACGCAGCCCATCCATTCGAGAACGCGACCGCAATAAGCAACGCGATCTCGATTTGGGCGATGTTGATACTGTCCGCAGCCCTGCCTTTCACCTTCGGCAAAATGGTCGGCGATACCCGCCAGGGCTGGGCGCTCTTGGCCGCGATGATGGCCATCCTCGTTGCCGGCGTCGCCGTTGCCTATTGGGCCGAAGCGGCAGGCAATCCGCTTCTCACTGCGCTCGGCGCCGATCCTTCCGCCGGCAACATGGAGGGCAAAGAGGTGCGCTTCGGCACCGCTATGTCCGCCTTGTATGCTGTCGTGACGACCGGCCTTTCTTGCGGCGCTGTCAATGCAATGCACGATTCATTCACCCCACTCGGCGGGCTGATTCCGCTTGTGATGATCCAACTCGGCGAAGTGCTGCCCGGCGGCACCGGCTCCGGTCTCTACGGCATGCTGGTATTCGCCGTGGTCGCCGTCTTTATCGCGGGCCTGATGGTGGGCCGCACGCCGGAATATCTCGGCAAGAAGATCGAAGCCAAGGAGATGAAGCTCGCGATGCTCGCGCTTCTGATTCTGCCGCTCTCGATTTTGGGTTTTTCCGCCGTCGCTATCGTGCTGCCTGCGGGGCTGGCCGGAATGGCAAACAGCGGAGCGCACGGTCTTTCCGAAATTCTTTACGCTTATTCGTCGGCGACCGGAAACAACGGCTCGGCCTTCGCGGGACTGAGCGCAAACACGCTCTGGTACAACATCTCGCTCGGCCTTGCGACGCTGATCGGACGCTTCGGTTACGTCGTGCCTGTGATGGCGATGGCCGGATCGCTCGTCTCAAAGACGAAGGTGCCCGCCTCCGAAGGCACCTTCCCGACGCACACGCCGCTCTTCGTGGCGCTGCTCGTGGGTTCGATCCTCATCATCACTGGCCTCGAATTCTTCCCCGCGCTCGCGCTCGGACCCATCGTCGAGCATTTCCAAATGCTCGCCGGAAAAACATTCTGATTAATCAAGAGTGACCGTCATGACACGCAAAACGTCACAGACCGCAATCGCCGATCCGACACTCCTGCTGCGCGCCACAACAGATGCGTTTTGCAAACTCAACCCGAAGCATCTGATGAAGAACCCCGTGATCTTCGTCACAGAGGTCGTAGCTGCCGTCGTTACCGTCGCTTTCGCCTTCGATATTCATCGTGGCGAATCCGCTTGGTTTAGCGGCCAGATCGCGGCATGGCTCTGGTTCACGGTGTTGTTCGCAAACTTCGCTGAAGCCATCGCGGAGGGCCGTGGCCGCGCACAAGCCGACGCGCTTCGCCAGACCCGCACCGAAACGCGCGCCAAGCGCATCGTGATAGCCGACAATCCGGAAATTTTTGAAGGCGTCACGGCGTCCGATCTCGAAGTCGGCGACCTGATCCGCGTCGACGCAGGCGAGATCATTCCCATCGACGGCGAGATCGTCGAAGGCATCGCCTCAGTCAACGAAGCCGCAGTTACTGGCGAGTCCGCACCGGTGATCCGCGAATCCGGCGGCGACCGCTCCGCCGTCACCGGAGGCACGACCGTCATTTCCGACTGGCTCATCATTCGCGTCACATCCGCGCCCGGCTCGTCGTTTCTGGACCGCATGATTGCGCTGGTGGAAGGCGCGGAGCGGCAGAAAACACCGAACGAAATCGCGCTGTCGATCCTGCTTTCGGGCATGACACTGATTTTCCTGATCTCGGTCGTCACGCTGTGGCCGCTCGCAAGCTATTCCGGCACGATCCTTTCGATCACCGTGCTCATCGCGCTTCTTGTCACGCTGATTCCCACCACCATCGGCGGCTTGCTGTCGGCCATCGGCATCGCGGGCATGGACCGACTCCTCAAATTTAACGTGCTCGCGATGTCGGGCCGCGCGGTCGAAGCCGCCGGGGACGTCGATACGCTTCTGCTCGACAAGACAGGAACCATCACGTTCGGAAACCGTCTCGCCTCCGAAATCATTCCGGTCGCGGGCGTTACCGAACGTGAAGTCGCGGAAGCCGCGATGTCGGCCAGCCTTGCCGACGAGACGGCAGAAGGTCGCTCTATTGTCGCACTAACCAGAGAAAAATACGGCCTCAAATCCGAGCCTTCCGCCAAAGCCACATTCGTCGAATTTTCCGCGACCACGCGCCTCTCCGGTATCGACGATGGCAAGCGCCGCCTCCGCAAGGGCGCCATCGACGCCGTGCTCAAATTTGCGCGCGACGCGGCCGCGCGCGATATTGCGGAGCCGGCCGATTTTCGCAACGCCTATGAACGCATCGCGCGATCCGGCGGCACGCCGCTCGGGCTGGCCGACGGCGGTCGTCTGCTGGGCGTCATCCACCTCAAGGACGTGGTGAAGCCGGACATCAAGGAACGCTTCGCCGAATTGCGCCGTATGGGCATTCGCACCGTCATGGTCACAGGCGACAATCCTGTGACCGCCGCAGCAATCGCATCCGAAGCCGGTGTTGACGATTTCATCGCCGAGGCCACACCCGAAGACAAGCTCCGCTACATTCGCGCCGAACAATCGAAAGGGCGGCTGATCGCGATGTGCGGGGACGGCACAAACGACGCGCCCGCGCTCGCCCAGGCCGATGTCGGGGTTGCGATGCAGACCGGAACGCAGGCTGCGCGCGAAGCCGGCAACATGGTCGACCTGGATTCCAATCCGACCAAGCTGATCGAAGTCGTCGGTATCGGCAAACAGCTTCTGATGACGCGCGGATCGCTGACGACGTTCTCTATCGCCAACGACGTTGCAAAATACTTTGCGATCATACCCGCTTTGTTTCTTGCAACCTATCCCGAACTGAGCACGATCAATGTCATGCACTTGGCGACGCCGCAAAGCGCCATTCTGTCCGCCGTGATCTTCAATGCGCTTATCATCATCGCACTGATTCCGCTGGCGTTGAAAGGTGTCACCTATCGGCCGGTCGGCGCCGCCTCGTTATTGAGACGCAATCTCGTGATCTACGGCCTTGGCGGTTTGCTGGTGCCGTTCATCGGCATCAAGCTGGTCGATATTCTCGTCAACGCACTGCATCTGGCCTGAAGGAAGCTGTCATGCTGATACATCTTCGCCCTGCGCTCGTCCTGCTGGCATTGTTCACGCTACTGACCGGTGTTGCCTATCCGTTGGCGATGACAGGTATCGCGCAAGTGGCTATGCCGAAATTCGCAAACGGTAGCCTGATTGAAAGGAAAGGCGTGGTCGTCGGATCCGAACTGATCGGACAAAACTTCACGGATGCGAAATATTTTCATGGCCGCCCCTCGGCGACGAGCGCGCCCGATCCGGCCGATTCGACAAAAACGGTCGATGCGCCCTACAACGCGGCCAATTCCAGCGGCTCCAATCTCGGACCAACGTCGCAAAAACTCATCGACCGCGTAAAGGGCGATATTGAACATATGCGGGCCGATGGCGTTCAGGGTCCGGTCGCGGCAGACAGCATCACGACCTCCGCTAGCGGTCTCGATCCGCATATCTCCCCCGCGAATGCTTACAGCCAGGTGGCGCGCGTCAGCAAATCGCGGGGATTGACCGAGGATGTGGTCAAAAGCCTTGTCATGGCGCAAATTGAGGGGCGGACGCTCGGCATTTTCGGCGAACCGCGCGTCAACGTGTTAGGACTTAACCTCGCACTGGATGCGCTGAAGCCGTAGTATCGGCGGACGACAGGAGCGTCATGCCCGTTCAGTCCGCACCCAGAGCATCGCCCGACGCCCTCCTCGCTTTTGCCAACAAGGAAGCGCGCGGGCGACTGAAGATTTTTCTCGGCGCAGCGCCAGGCGTCGGCAAGACCTATGCGATGCTGACGGCGGCGCGAAGCGCACGCGACGAAGGCCGCGATGTGGTCGCGGGCCTTGTCGAGACACACGGTCGCCACGAAACCGAGGCGCTGATCGCAGGTATCGAAGTTCTTCCCCGCAAGCCTATTGTGTATCGCAATCAGGTCTTGAAAGAATTCGATCTCGACGCTGCGCTGGCACGCCACCCTAAGCTGCTGCTGGTCGATGAATACGCCCACACGAATGTTCCGGGCAGCCGTCATCCCAAACGCTGGCAGGACATCGAAGAACTGCTCGATAACGGAATCGATGTCTGGACGACGCTGAATATTCAGCATCTGGAAGGGCTCAACGACGTCATTCAGAAAATCACCAAAATCCGCGTTCGTGAAACGGTGCCCGACACGGTATTCGAGCAGGCTGACGAACTGGTGCTGGTGGATTTTCCGCCGGACGAATTGCTCAAGCGCCTCGCAGAAGGAAAGATTTACGTTCAGGACACAGCAACGCGCGCGGTCGAGAGTTTCTTCAAGCCGCAAAATCTCACGGCCTTGCGCGAATTGGCGTTGCGCCGCGCCGCCGAACGCATCGACGCGCACCTTGTCTCGCGCATGCAGGCGCAAGCCATCGAAGGGCCGTGGGCGGCGGGCGAGCGCATCGCCGCATGCATCGGTCCCGAACCCAGCGCCGAGGCCATCGTCCGCACGGCCAAACGTCTCGCTAACTTGATGGATGCGCCGTGGACTGCGATCACAGTCGAACGCCCAAGCACCGAATTGAACGACGATGCACGCGCTCGTCTCGACAACGCCATGAAACTTGCGAAAACGCTCGGCGGTGAAATCAAAACTCTGATCGGCCCTGACTTCCCGGCCGAAATTCTGCGCTACTGCCGCTTTGAGAACGTCACACAGATCGTGATCGGACGCTCGCGCCAAACGTTATTCGCCGGATTGATACGCCGCTCGCTGCAAGATGAAATCATCAGGCAGGCCGAAGGCATTGCAGTGCATATCGTAACAGCGAAAGACGCGCCTAACGACCGCCTGCCTTCGTCTCTTCGGATGCCGCGGCTGCCGCAAACGCTGGCGCCCTTCATGTGGTCAACGCTTGCCGTTGCCGCCGCCGTTTTGGTTGGCCGGATTTTAGACGCCATCACACCGCTTCCCAACCTGTCGATGATCTTCCTTCTTGCGGTTCTGCTGCCTGCTGTGACCTTTGGCATCTGGCCAGCTATCTTTGCTTCGTTACTTTCTTTTCTCGCCTACAACTTCTTTTTTATCGAACCTCTGTATAAACTTACGATTGCCGAGCCTTATGAACTTCTGGCGCTGGTGATCTTTCTTGCGGTCGCTGTCATTACCTCCGCACTTGCGGGTCGCGTCCGCAGCCAGGCCATCACCGCGACGGAGCGCATCCGGGCTACGCGGCGGCTCTACGAATTCACCCGACGGCTGTCCGGTCTGGCAACGGTCGAGGAAATTGCCGAAGGCGCTGTCAGCGAAATTCACAGCAGTCTCGGAACGCCGTCGATCATGCTGATCGAACGCAACGGAGAACTCGAGATCGTCTCCGCGTGGCCGCCTGAGGACCAACTCGACCCTGCATCCCTGTCGGCAGCTCGTTGGGCATTTGAACACGCCGAACCTGCGGGGAAAAATACATCAACGTTACCCTTGGTACCGTGGTTCTTTGTCCCTCTTCGTGCGACCGGGCAGAAAATCGGTGTGATTGGCGTCTCGCTAGCCACTAAACATAATATGGACTCGGAAACACGCGCCCTGTTCGATACACTTGCGGAGCAAGCTGCGGCAGCCATCGAGCGGGGTACATTGTCTCGCGACATGGTTGGCGCGCAGTCGGCCATGGAGGTCGAACGCGTCCGCAACACCGTACTCGCTTCAATCTCTCACGACTTTCGCACACCGCTGGCTTCGATTCTGGGATCGGCTACCAGCCTTATCGAGTACGGCGAAAAGATCGACGAGCCTGCGAAGAAAGATCTCCTCGGCCAGATAAAAGAGGAGGCCGAACATCTCGACGGCATGGTCCGCAATCTTCTTGCCATGACGCGTATTGATGCTGGCGCGCTTGAGATTCGTAAAGATTGGATCGACCTTCGTGAAATCGCTGATCGAGTCATTAGCGTTTCGCGACGACGGGGCGCACGCCAGACATTGAAAAGCGAACTTCCATCAGATCTGCCGCTCGTGCGGGCCGACGCGCTTTTGGTCGAACAGGCCCTGACCAACGTCATCGGCAACGCGATCCAGCACACGTCTGACGATGCAGCGATAACAGTCGGCGCCGCGGCGTCACCGGAGTGGATCGATCTTGTTGTTGAAGACACCGGAATGGGCATTCCCGCCGGTTTGATCCCGCGAATTTTTGAGAAATTCGTCAGCATGCGCTTGCCGTCTGACGACCATACCAACAAGGGTGAAGGGACGGGCCTTGGCCTTGCGATCACGTTGGGGATCATGAAGGCGCATGGCGGCAATGCGCGTGTCGAAAGTCCAGCGGCCGATCAGCGCGGAACCCGAATTGTACTGTCGTTCCCGCGCGAGAAAGGAACGTAATGGCGAAAACTCAGGTTCTCGTTGTCGATGACGAGCCGGCAATCCTTAAGTTTTTAAGGCCCGCGCTTGAGGCGAACGGTTATCAAATGTCCACCGTCGGTACAGTCGCGGACGCCACGCGTCAGATAGCAGCATCCTCACCCGACATCGTAGTGCTCGATCTCGGCCTGCCCGATGGCGACGGCAAGGACGTTATCAAGAATGTCCGACAATGGTCCGACGTTCCGATCATCGTGCTTTCCGCACGCGACCGCGAAACTGAGAAGATAGAGGCGCTCGACCTTGGCGCGGACGATTATGTCAACAAGCCGTTCGGCGTCGGCGAACTGCTGGCAAGAATACGAACTGCATCGCGTCATCGAATGCAACAGGCTGCCGAAGCGCCTGTGCTTCGGATCGCCGATGTCGAAATCGACAGCTTGCGGCGACGCATTACGCGTCGCGACGCGGAAATCAAACTTACGCCGAAGGAGTTTGAGCTATTGTCGTTTCTGGCGAAACATCCAGGAAAAGTCTTGACGCACCGGCAAATTCTGACGGCCGTATGGGGACCGGCGCACACAGAGGACACCCAATATCTGCGCGTTTATATTGGGCAGCTTCGCCAGAAGATCGAGGAGAAGCCCGACGACCCTTGCATTGTTGTGACAGAGCCCGGCATCGGATATCGCGTTGCAGAGAAGTAATTGATTTTCCGAACCCGCAAGCGTCCCGGAATGGCCGGCAGACCTATACAAAATCTGCATTTCTTCGAGAAAAATCAACGACGCTCGTTTCGATTTGACTACGTTTGGTGCCGAATATCTGGTGCGAAACTGGTGCGGTGACGAAAACCATCAAACCGCTACGTTGAGAAGTGACTGAAATTATTGGTGGGCCCGGGAGGACTCGAACCTCCAACCAGACCGTTATGAGCGCAGTGAGTATCCAGAAAATCTGAGCATTTTCAACGATTCTTGTGCCTTTTCGTGCACTTTCGTGCGCGTTTGTTCACGGGGTTTCTGTGGGATTTCTGGTGGGTGATGTTGCCATGCTCGTCAGGAGCGTCTGACGTCAAGAATGTCCAAGACGGGACAATCTGGCACCTCGCTTCCGGAACATTGTGCGATTGTTTTTGCGAGCAGTCTTTCGAGCTTTCTCAGGTCGCCGATCTTGGTGCGGATATCATCAAGATGGTGCGCCGCGACCTTGCGCACATCCGCGCATGACGCCTTACCTGGTCCTCTCAAGGCGAGCAGGACGCGGATGTCGTCGAGTCCGAAACCAAGCTCCCGGCCGCGTCGGATAAAGGCGAGCACACGGGTCTCGGTCGATCCATAGACGCGACGGCCGCCTTCCGTGCGGGGCGGCGGTTCGAGCATCTTGATCTTCTCGTAGTAGCGAATGGTCTCGATATTGACGCCGGTTAGTCGCGACAACTCACCGATCGGTATTCCGTCTAATCTTCGCGCTCGCGAAACCGTGACCGAGGCCATGTTGCGGGCTCCTTGCTTCTGTAGTCACTACAGGATGCATGGTATAGCCCATGAAAATCAATCAGACCGATCAAATTGTAGCTATCAGGCGAGGACAAGGCCTAATGGCTGCAGGTGGTCTGCTAGGCGCACTCGCAGCGTCGTCTTGCTGCATCCTGCCGCTTGCTATGTTTGGGCTCGGGGTGAGCGGAGCTTGGATCGGCAACTTCACACAGCTTGCCCCTTACCAGCCCTACTTCATTGCGCCAACGCTCGCGTTCCTGGCGTATGGCTACTGGTTGGTTTATGGAAGGCGCGCTTGCGCCGATGGAAATGCCTGCGCGCGGCCTCTACCGAACCGCATCGTCAAAGCCAGCCTCGTCGTCGCAACCTTGCTTGTGGTTGCCGCGCTCGCTCTCGATTTTATCGCTCCCCTCTTTTTTCTCAACTCGTGATCGGAAAATCCGCATGAATAAGGTCCTCACCTGCGCCGCCTTCGCTCTCACTATCGTCGCCACGCCGACGGCGATGGCTGCTGAAAGAACGATAACCTTGGCCGTGCAGAACATGTACTGCGCGGCATGCCCGTCCATCGTCAAAGGAAGCTTGGAAGCCGTTCCCGGTGTTGCCAAGGTTGCGGTGTCCTATAGGGAGAAGACAGCAACGATTGTTTATGACGATGCAAAGGCCGATGTGAACCAACTCACCTCGGCCACGACCAAGGCTGGTTACCCGTCCGCACCGAAGGGCTGATTGCAATGCTCCTCCAATCGACAATTACCTGTCCGCATTGCTCGGTCGCGAAAGCTGAGATGATGCCCACCGACGCTTGTCAGTTCTTCTATGAATGCACCAGTTGCGGCACGAGGCTGAAGCCAATGTCAGGCGATTGCTGCGTATTCTGTTCGTATGGTTCGGTGCCGTGCCCGCCCGTTCAAGCCGAGCGTTCCGGTGAGAGTGGCGGGATATCCTGCTGTGCTGCGAGCGGACCCTGACGCAGGCGAGAGCGACGCCCTGCACCGCCCGCGACATGCGTAGAAGATTTCCGCGCGACACCGCGTCCATGAACTTGCGAGCAGGCCGTCGCTATTTCGGCATGGCCTTCAACACCGAGGGCATTGACCAATAAGCATTTGATATTGCTGTGGTGGGCCTGCCTGGATTCGAACCAGGAACCAGACCGTTATGAGCGGTCGGCTCTAACCATTGAGCTACAGGCCCGATGCTGTCCGACTGACAGCAAAGATGCGTCCTGGCCACTCATTACATGAGCGGTTTGCGGCTCGCAATCGGTGGCCGATAAAATGCCGCGTGTCAGGCGAACGCCAAGCGGCGGCGCGCGCGAAGGATGAGCGCCACCACGATGGTGATGTTGAGCGCGTTCCAGCCAACGCCGTTGGCAAACGCCGCCGCATAGGATCCGGTCGCGTCGAAGATAACTCCGGATATGTAGCCGCCGAACGACATGCCGATCACGGACGCGAAGATGACGATGCCGACGCGGGTCGCTGCCTCCGCAGCCGGCATCGATTCCCGCACGATGATCGCGTAGCTCGGCACAATGCCGCCCTGGAACAGGCCGAACATCGCCGAGATCAGATAGAGCGACGTGAGACCGTCGAAGAATAGATAGAAAACCAACGCCACGCCTTGTGCGATGGAGCCGATCAGCAGCGTTTTCAGTCCTCCGATTTTATCCGCAAGGAACCCGGACGCGATGCGGCTGACGATGCCGAGAGAGAGCATCAGCGACAGCATTTCCGCGCCGCGCGCCACGCCATAACCGAGATCGCCGCAATAGGCGACGATGTGAACCTGCGGCATCGACATCGCCACGCAGCAGGCGATGGCCGCGATTCCCAAAAGAGTCGTCAGCGCGTTGGTCGAGAGTTGAAGATCGACGCGCGGCGGCGGCGCATTGGCGTGGCTGCGCACGACATTGCCGCCGATCTGGTAGCGCAGCAGAGCAACAACAACCGCCATCGCAATTGAGCAGCCGATGCCGATAGCGATATGGGTCGCGCGCCATCCGGCGTAAGCGGTGCCTCGCTCGACAATCGGCGGCCAGATCGTGCCCGCGACGTAATTTCCGCTGGCTGCAATCGTCACCGCAAGGCCGCGATATTTCTCAAACCAGTGCGAGGCTTCTGCCATGAGAGGGCCGAAGGTCGCTGCCGCGCCAAGACCGATGGCGATGTGAAACAGATTGAATTGCCACAACGTCGCGGCATAGCCGGCACCGATATAGCCGAGCCCGAGCGCGCCGGCGCCGAGCGCAATCGCGGCCACGATGCCGAGGCGATCGGACATTTTGCCCATCAGAACATTGCCGGTGCCGAAACCGAGCATCGCACAGGTAAAAGCCAGCGAAGCGGCGGCCCGTGTCGCTCCGAAATCGGCCTGCACGATGGGAATGACGACGACGACGGACCACATGCCAACACTGCCAAGCGATCCGATGACAAGCGCGGTCACGAGCCGCATCCACGCGGCGCGTGAATCGGTCTGAAAATCCGAATGATGGGCTGAATCGATGGAAACCGGCACGGCGTCACCTTGGGCGGCGTGTCAAACCGGGTCAAGCGCGGAACGGGATACAGGCCATGCACAAATGGCGTTGTTTTCGCACTGTGATTTCTGCGCCGCAAAGCCGCCGTTAACCCTTTCCTAACCATACACCGGGCAAATTTTGCCGGGTGAAGTCGTGTTTCTCCAGTCGTCTCAAGCGGGGGTGCCCCTGTGGAAGCGAGTGCAGTGAGCCACTTCCCGTCCGGTGGCCCTGCGGCCCCGGCGAAAACCTTTGGCGCCCGCGATCGGCATGGGCGTAACGAGGCGGCGACGATGGTTGATGTGACGGCAGGTTCGGGCAACGCGCCCTCTTCTTCCAGTTTCCCGAATTTTTCCGACATCGGAGGCATGCTCAAGCGCGGCGATCTCGCGCTGGCCTTCGGCGTTCTGACTATTCTGGTGGTCCTGATCCTGCCGCTGCCATCAGTGGTGCTGGATCTGTTTCTGGCAATCTCGATCACGCTGTCGATCCTGATCCTGATGACCGCGCTGTTCATTCAGGCCCCGCTTGAATTCTCCGCCTTCCCGACAGTGCTGCTGATTTCGACCATGCTGCGGCTGTCGCTGAACCTCGCCTCGACGCGCCTCATCCTGTCGCGCGGCCACGAGGGCACCGCCGCCGCCGGTCACGTCATCGAGGCGTTCGGCAATTTCGTGATGGGCGGCAATTTCGTCATCGGCATAATCGTCTTTACGATTCTGGTGATCGTGAACTTCGTCGTTATCACCAAGGGTTCGGGCCGCATCGCCGAAGTCGCGGCACGCTTTCATTTGGATTCAATGCCCGGCAAGCAGATGGCGATCGACGCCGATCTGTCGGCGGGTCTGATCGACGAGAAAACCGCCAAGCAGCGCCGCAAGGAACTTGAAGACGAAAGCGGCTTCTTCGGCGCGATGGACGGTGCTTCGAAATTCGTGCGCGGCGACGCCATTGCCGGCCTGCTCGTCGTGTTCATCAACGTCATCGGCGGCATTATCATCGGCGTTGCACAGCAGGGCATGGGCTTTGGCGACGCCGCCCGGACCTATACGCTCCTTACCGTCGGCGACGGCCTCGTCACGCAAATCCCGGCGCTGATCGTTTCGACTGCCGCAGGCTTGCTCGTCTCGAAAGCCGGCGTCTCGGGTGCGGCCGACAAGGCGATGATGAAGCAATTGTCCGGCTATCCACAGGCGCTCGGCATGTCGTCAGGCGTCATGCTGGTGCTGGCGATGCTGCCCGGCATTCCGATGCTTCCATTCCTGATATTGGGCGGCGGTGCGGGCTATCTCGCCTGGACCTCGCAGAACCGTAACCGCGCCGCGAAAGTCGCCGAAGCAAAAGCCGCAAGCGAACCAGCGGCGGCGGCGGCCGCAGCGGCGGAGGAGCCGATCTCCACCGCGCTCAAGATCGACGATCTCAAGATCGAGCTCGGCTATGCATTGCTGCCGCTCGTCAACGGGCCGGACGGCACCGACCGCCTCACCGAGCAGATCAAGGCGCTGCGCCGTTCCTTGGCGATCGAGATGGGCTTTGTGATGCCGGCTGTTCGCATCCTCGACAACGTGCAACTCGAAGCGAACACTTACGTCATCAAGATCAAGGAAGTGGACGCCGGCACCGGCCGCATCTGGGCCAACCAGTTCATGGTCATGGATCCTGCGGGCAATCAGGTCAATGTGCCGGGCACACACACCACCGAGCCGACATTCGGCCTGCCTGCGACATGGGTCGAAGCCTCGCTTAAGGAAGAAGCCTCGCTCAAAGGCTACACCGTCGTGGATTCGCCGACGGTGCTCTCCACGCACCTCACAGAACTTCTCAAGAACAACATGTCGGATCTGTTGTCTTACGGCGAAGTGCAGAAATTGCTGAAAGAGTTGCCGAAGGAACAGGGCGAATTGGTCAAGGACATCGTGCCAAGCCAGATCACTGTGTCGGGCATCCAGCGCGTGCTTCAGTTGCTGCTCGCCGAGCGCATTTCGATCCGCGATCTCGGCACCATTCTCGAAGGCATCGCAGACGCGCTCGCTTTCTCACGCAATCCGGCAACGCTGGTCGAACATGTCCGCGCAAGATTGGCGCGGCAAATCTGCGCGCAGAACACATCGATCAACGGCTATCTGCCGCTGATCGCGCTCAGCGCGAAATGGGAACAGGCCTTTGCCGAATCCATCATCGGCACCGGCGAAGAACGCAGTCTCGCGATGCAGCCATCGAAACTGTCGGAGTTCATGGCCGCAGTTCGCGATAAATTCGAGCAGGCGGCGCGCGAGGGCGAAGGCCCGGTTCTCGTCACCTCCGCTGCGATCCGTCCGTTCGTGCGCTCACTGGTCGAACGTTTCCGCGCGCAAACCACAGTTCTGTCGCAGGCTGAAATTCATCCGCGCGCACGGCTGAAAACCGTCGGCAGCGTCTGACGGATCGGCGCAAAGCGGCCCCTCCGGCTGCGACAAAACGACCACATTCAAGCGATTTCTGTGATTCGGGTTGGGTCAGCAGACCTGACGCTGTGATTGCCCCGATTCGGGAACAGCCTGTGTCTGCTAGGGAATTTTTCTGGAATCCCCGATGCCTTTTCAGGCCTCAACACAATTCACTGGTTTGTGAGACCCCCTAGGAAACAAAATCCGGGCGCGTACGTTCTCTACAATAAGTGAGACGTTGAACCGGCGGGCGAAAGAACAAACCAATGTTCAGCCCCAAAGTGCGACGGGAGAGTGTGATGAACCATTCGTTTTACAGCGCCGACCGTATGACCCACCTTAAGATCGTGGTGGTCGCGCTTGTTGCTGCGATCGGTGTCGCGGGCGCCGGCATTTCCGCGCGCGTGACGGCCGGTGACAGCTACGCGCAGGCATCCGGCCCGGTCGTGAAAGCCAGCAAGACAGTTATTTCAGCAAGCACCGACCAGCGGGTGATCCGCTGACGGAATTCAAGAACTCATGAGGCACTCTTCCCCGCCCCCCGAAGTCGCCTCGTGATTGCTCAGAGTCCCCAAGTCTGAGTCAACGAAAAGCCCCCGCTCCCCACGGGGGTTTTTTGTTGTCCGGATTTCTGAGATCAGCGGTTCGTTGCGGGAAGCGTCGGGACGCTCTCGACGAGTTTGCCGGTGAAGATCGGCGCGGATGTCGGATTACCCGACGGCGAGCCGCCTTCCTGTTCGACCGTGACGGCGTAAGTCGCCTTGTTGATCGTGTCGCTGTCGAAGGCGGCGAGCGACGGACGCACCGTGAAATCGCTGTTGCCGATCACGCCGAGCGAACGCGGCTTCTGCAACCTGTCGGAGATCAGCCACAACTCATAGCTCTTGCCGGGCTCAGTCACCGCGCCGACCTTGCGGACGGTGAAATTCTTTGTTGCGGTGTCGACCGTCAGAATGAATGCGGGCAGCGACGTGTCCTGCTGAAGCAGTGCGACAAACTGCGAGCCGACAGGCGGCGGCGGTGCCTTCACCTCGACCGTCACGATTTTCGGCTTCACGCGAAACTGTTCGGGCAGCAATTCCGGCCGGTACGCCTGCAACGCGATGACAGCAGCGAGCGAGGCTGCGACCGCCGTCGTCAGGAATCCGAACACCGGCGCGCCGCGACGACGGCTCGACATGTCGACAACATTCGTGCGTTCCGGCTCGATGCGCGGAGGCAGAGCCGGCGGCGCGACCGATTCCGGCGGCGGCACGGGAGCGACGACGATGTCCTGCTCGACCTTCGGCGGCTGCGCTGCACGCACGGCAGCCTCGATCTCGGCACGCGCGCGCGCGATGTCTTCTTCGCTCGGCGCAAGTTGACGATAGCTCGGCGGCGGCTCGGGAACGGGTGCCGGCGCGGGCTTCTCAGGAACGTAGGCGGATGGCGGCTCTTCCACCGGCCGCGGGGGGGCATAGACCGGCATTTCCGACATCGGCATCTGCTTGCCGGTCAGTCCGGTGGCGGCTTTGATGTTATCCCAGACGTAATCCGGCGGCTCGACCGAACCGACCATCTGATGCAACGGCGCGAGCTTGTGCTCCCACGCGGCAACCACATCCATGAAGCCGCGATCGACGATCATCATGGTCTCGACCAAAGCGCGTTCATCGGCGTCGAGAGTGCCGAGCGCGTATTCAGCCGCAAGCGCGATATGATCTTCGCTATAGGTCATCTCACCAGATCCAGACCGAGACACTCGCGAATCTCGATCATGCTTCGCCGCAGCCACGTCTTCACCGTGTTCAACGGCGTATCGAACTTTTCGGCGAGCTGTTCGCGGCTCCAGCCGTTGTAATAAGCAAGCAGAATCAGCTTCTGCCGTTCCGGATCCAATTGTCCCACGCATTCAAGAATGCGCTTCAATTCTTCCGTCATCTCACGGCGCGCCAATGGCTCCGGCGTATCGGACGCCACTTCCATCGCCGCAGGCTCTTCCTCGATCGACGTTTCGCTACGCTTGCGAACGACATCGATGGCCCGATTTCGCGCGATCGACACCATCCAGGTGATCGGAGAAGCAATTCCGGGATTGAACTGTCCGGCGCTGTTCCAGATCTTGACGTAGGCTTCCTGAATGACCTCTTCGGCGAGATCCTGACGTCTCAATATACGGAGCACCACGCCAAACAGTTTCGCGCGCGTGTTCTGATAAAGCCGCTCGAAAGCAGCCTCATCGCCCTTCGCAACCGATGCGAGCAGCCAAACCAGTTCGCCGGGCGTCAGCATTGAGCTTCCTTGGAAATCACGTCGAAAAACCGCCTTCGGATGGCCCGGCAAGCATAGGGCCCATCCACTTTGGTACTATGCCATTTCGTATCACATCTTGCGTGGGGATGGTCCACCCTCCAGACAGCCGCATCTGAGGCCTCTCGCAAAGAAAACCCGGGCGTTTCGGCCCGGGTTCCTGAATTTGCGATTGCAACCTTTGGCGGCTGAGATCAGGCCATCGCGCCAATCTGGGAGCGCATCAGCCCGATGGAGTCCATGTCCGCCTGTTCGCGGGCGTTTTCTTCAGCGCGTTCCCGCGCCTGGTCGCGCTCGTCGAGCAATTCGACCTTCTTCAATTCCTCGAACGCCTCGCCGAGAAGCGCCTTGGCGTCTTCAAGCTGAACCCGCAATTCGTCGGCCGAACGGGTGAGGTTTTCGCGGCGCTGGATGGCGGCCTTGGCGTAGGTTGGATAGGCGAAATGCGAAGGATCCTGAATACCGGCGCGATCCTGCTCGGTCTGGATTTCGCGTTCGAGATCGACCGACATGCGCTGGAAGTCAGCAATCATGCCCTCGATCTGAGCGACCCGGCGGCGCTTCTCGTCGACCTGAAATTTCTTAAGTCGGATCAGCGTTTCTCGTGACTTCATCGACTCATACTCCCCAGAAGTCCCAAACATTCAGCGGGACAGTGACCGGCATCCCGCAAGGGCCGCTCCGGTCGGACACAGATGGCGGGATCATGGCGCGACAAAGTTAGCGTTCCGTTTCCAAAACCTAAGATTCAACCGATTGAGGAACCTGCAATATTTCGTCCAGACGGCGGTATCCTTCCCCAAGCCCGGTGGCCTCGTCCTTGGCCTGCTTCAGGAAGGCTTCCAGAGGCTCGTGCAGCCGGATGGCCTCGTCCACTTCGGGGCTCGACCCGGCCCGGTAGGCACCAAGCCGGATCAGCTCTTCCATATCGGCGTAGGTCGCCATGACCTGGCGACCCCTTGTGATGACCGGCAGAAACGTCGGATCGGCCGACCGTGGCATTGTGCGCGAAACCGACTTCAGAATGTTGATCGCCGGATAGCGCCCGCGCTCCGCTATCGCGCGCTCCATCACAATGTGACCGTCGAGAATGCCGCGCACCGCGTCAGCGACCGGCTCGTTATGGTCGTCGCCATCGACCAGCACCGTGAAAATGCCGGTGATCGTGCCCTCGCCCATGCCAGGCCCCGCGCGCTCAAGCAGCTTCGGCAATTCGGTGAAGACGGTCGGCGTGTAGCCCTTGGCGGTTGGCGGTTCGCCGGCGGAGAGACCGATTTCGCGCTGGGCCATCGCAAAACGCGTGACGGAATCCATCAGGCACAGCACGTCTTTTCCCTCGTCGCGGAAATATTCGGAAATGGCGAGAGTCAAATAAGCCGCTTGCCGCCGCATCAATGCGGGTTCGTCCGATGTGGCAACGACAACGACCGAACGCGCTAGACCTTCCTCGCCGAGATCGTCCTGAAGAAATTCCTGCACTTCGCGGCCGCGTTCACCGACAAGACCGATGACAGAAACGTCCGCATCGACATTGCGCGCGAGCATCGACAGCAGCACGGATTTACCGACACCGGAGCCCGCGAAGATACCCATGCGCTGTCCGCGACAGCAGGTCAGAAAAGTATTGAGCGCGCGCACGCCGAGATCGAGCGGCTCGCCGACGCGCTTTCGTGAATGTGCCGGCGGCGGCGCGTTACGAAACGGCATCGGCTCAGGGCCTTGCGCCAGCGGGCCCTTGCCGTCGATCGGCTCACCCATCGCGTTGAGCACGCGGCCGAGCCACGACGCCGACGGGCGCGCCTGGCTTGCCGCATTGGCGATCACCGCGCGGCAACCGCGACGGACGCCCTCAAGCCCCGCGAACGGCATCACCACGGCGTTGTTGCCGGAAAAGCCAATCACTTCACACGGTATGAATCGATTTGTACCGGTCTCGATAACGATGCGTGCGCCGACCGACATCGCATGAATGGGTCCGGCAACCTCCACCATCAGGCCGCGCACGCCGACCACGCGGCCATAGATCGTAGCGCCATCTAAATCAGTGATCTGCTCGGCAAGGGCTTTCACCGAAAAGCTGCCTTCATTGCGAAAACCTTAAATTTCGGCGATTCCAGCCCCATCCCTTAACCCCGTGTTTACCCGCATCGTTAATCATTACGTCACTGTCTTTGGTGACTGAGAACGCCTTGCCCTTCAGAAAAAGGGCGAGTCGCGAGAGTCGGTTAGGCCCGACTCTTAATGTGGATTACGAACGGATACGGTTAGAAAAGCTGCCTATACGCAACATCTTAGCGCGATTCGGCAAAAATTGCACGATAGAGCTTGCGGACCAGAATCAGCATTTGTTAACCATATCTGGTCAGGATCCGAATCAGTTGTGCAAAGGCGTTTTTCCAGTGCCGCAAGTATGCGGCCGGCCTGACGCCACAGCGGCGACCTATAGGGGACTGGCATGCGCGTATTGCTGATAGAAGATGACAGCGCCACTGCGCAGTCGATCGAATTGATGCTCAAATCCGAGAGCTTCAACGTCTACACGACGGACCTCGGAGAAGAAGGCGTCGATCTCGGTAAACTTTACGACTACGACATTATCCTGCTCGACCTGAACCTCCCGGACATGTCCGGATACGACGTTCTCAAGCAGCTGCGTGTCTCCAAGATCAAGACACCCATTCTCATCCTCTCCGGCCTCGCCGGCATCGAGGACAAGGTCAAGGGTCTCGGCGTCGGCGCCGACGATTACATGACCAAGCCATTCCACAAGGACGAACTGGTCGCCCGCATCCATGCGATCGTGCGCCGTTCCAAGGGCCACGCCCAGTCGGTCATCCAGACCGGCGATCTCGTCGTCAATCTCGACACCAAGACGGTCGAAGTTGGCGGTCAACGCGTGCACCTCACCGGAAAAGAATACCAGATGCTCGAGCTGCTCTCGCTCCGCAAGGGCACCACGCTCACCAAGGAGATGTTCCTCAATCATCTCTACGGCGGCATGGACGAGCCGGAACTCAAGATCATCGACGTGTTCATCTGCAAGCTGCGCAAGAAACTTGCGAACGCTTCCGAAGGCCGCAACTTCATCGAGACGGTGTGGGGCCGTGGCTATGTGCTGCGCGAACCGCATGAGCACGAAGAACGCATTCCAGCCTAACGGGTTTCCTCGAGAGCGTGTCTTGCTCTCTCCTCCCGACTATAACCCCGCCGAGAATGGCGGGGTTTTTGTTTGCGCTCAAATCAAGCCCGCAATATGCAGCCCTATGCCCGCCAGGCACGATCCCGCAAGCACATAGAGCATCCCGGCGTTGTATCGGAAGATCGCGACGGCAGCCGCAACTGCAAGGATTAGCGCATAGGGATCGACGCTGGACAGCACCGGCATCTCGAACGAAAGACCGTATGAGCTAACCGGGATGGTCTCTCGAAACACGGTGTGAATGGCAAACCAGATCGAGAGGTTCAGGATCACGCCGACCACTGCGGCCGTGATCGCCGACAAAGCACCGGCCAGTGCATTGTTGCCGCGCAACGTCTCGATGAATGGCGCACCGAGAAAAATCCACAGAAAGCACGGCGTGAACGTCACCCATGTCGCCAGCAATCCGCCGAGTGTGCCCGCCAGCATCGGCGGCATCGAACCTGCATCGCGAAATGCCGCCATGAAACCCACGAACTGCAACACCATGATGAGCGGACCCGGCGTCGTCTCCGCCATGCCGAGACCGTCGAGCATTTCGCGCGCATTAACCCAGTGATAGTGATCGACCGCCTGTTGTGCGACATAGGCCAGCACCGCGTAAGCGCCTCCAAACGTCACCATCGCCATCTTGCTGAAGAAGACGGCGATCTGACTGAACACATTGGCCTGCCCCAACATCAAGATCAGAAGCGCGACCGGCACCAGCCATAACGGCAACCAGATTGCAGCCACCTTGATTGCGCGTGCTGCCGTCGGGCGCGCGTGCTCCGGCGTCGCGTCACTCAACAAGTTATCGACCAACGCCGTCTCCTTGCCGCCTCCGTGTGCCACCGCCTCGAACTCGGGCCGGCCTGACTTTGCGCCGAGAAACCCGATCAGACCTGCCGCAATGATGATGATCGGAAACGATACGTTGAAAAAGAAGATCGCGACGAAGGCGGTCGCGGCAAGTGCGATCATGATATTGTTACGAAGCGCGCGTCTGCCAACGCGGACCACGGCCTCAATGACGATTGCCAGCACAGCGGCTTTGAGGCCGAAGAACAGCGCCGCGATGAGCCCGACATTTCCGTAAGCGGCGTAAATATAGCTCAGCCCCATAATGGCGAAGATGCCGGGCAGGATGAACAAGCCGCCCGCCATGATACCGCCGGCGGTGCGATGCATCAGCCAGCCGATGTAAATCGCAAGCTGCTGCGCCTCCGGCCCCGGCAGCAGCATGCAATAGTTCAGCGCGTGCAGAAAACGGCCCTCGGAAATCCACCGCTTCTCGTCAACGAGAATACGATGCATCACCGCGATCTGCCCGGCGGGGCCGCCGAAACTCAGCGCGGCAATTTTCAACCACACGAAAAACGCCTCTCTAAAAGAGACGCCATGACTTTGATCCGGAATGGAAACCGACGGCATGGCCGCGCCCTCACAGATACAGGACGCGATGCTTGAGCGAGCGCCTCACGGGGAGATCGCTGTCCCCCACGCGAATCTAGTCGAGTTTCAGTGCGTTGACAAAGGCCGCGTACCGCCCGCCGCCATTGCCGGCGCGAGCGGCGGCGCTGCGACGAGATTCGGCACATATACACCGCGGCGCTGCTGGCAGGGCCGATAGGCGTTCGTCAGTCCGACAACCGTTTCCGCGGCCCCGAGAAACAGGCAGCCGTCGGGTTCGTTCGCCTTGAGCAGACGGTTGAACACATCGATCTTGGTCTGCTGATCGAAATAGATCAGCACGTTACGGCAGAAGATGACGTCGAATTTTCCCAGATGCGAGAAGTCCTTCAATAAGTTCAACTGGCGAAACTGCACCATCGAGCGCACATCGGGCTTGATCTGCCACATCTCGCCGACCTGGTCGAAATACTTGACCAGCAACTGAATAGGCAGCCCACGCTGCACTTCAAACTGGCTGTAGATGCCGGACTTGGATTTTTCGAGCACTTCCTGTGACAGGTCGGTGGCGACGATTTCAACGCGCCAGCCGGAAAGCGCCGCGTCCATATCCCTCAGCAGCACCGCGAGCGAATATGGCTCCTGGCCGGTCGATGCGGCCGCGCACCAGATGCGCAATGTTCGTCGGCCGGCCCGCGCCTTGATAAGTTCGGGGATCACCGTGTCCTTGAAATTGTCGAACGGAATCTTGTCGCGAAAGAAAAAGGTCTCGTTCGTGGTCATTGCCTCGACCACGTCGACAATCAACGCATCCGCACCGCCTTTCATCTTCTGCACGAGGTCGCCGATGCCGGCCAGTCCGGCGCGGCGTGCGAGCGGAAGCAGACGGCTTTCGATTAGATATTGCTTGTCCGCTGCCAGCATCAGGCCGGAGCGTTCCTTCAGGATCTTGCAAAGGTACTCATACTCTTGCGGCGTCACGACCGAACTCCTGAAAACAACTGAACAAGTTTCGGCCCGATTTGATCGAGCGGCAGCACGGCCGCGCAAATTCCAGCATTCGCCGCCGAACCCGGCATGCCCCAGACCACGCTGGTTGCTTCGTCCTGAGCGATGATGCTGCCGCCGGCTGCGACGATGTCTTTTCCGGCGCGCATGCCGTCCGATCCCATCCCGGTCAGGATCACAGCCATGATGCCGCCCTGCCAGATATCGATCGCGGATTTGAACATCGGATCGACCGCCGGTTTGCAGAAATTCACCGGTGCATCGTCGCCAAGCGCAATCGCCACACCTGCACCTGCACGAACGGCGCGCATGTGGTGTCCGCCCGGCGCGAGATAGATTTGCCCCGCTTTCACCTGCTCGCCATCGACGGCTTCGTGCGCAGGAAATCCGCTGCTTCGCGCCAGATGTTCGGCGAGAATTGTCGTGAAGGTGGGTGGCATGTGCTGCGTGATGAGTACCGGATATTGTTCGATCACCGGCTTGATGCTCGCCACAAGCGTCATCAAGGCCTGCGGGCCGCCGGTGGACGATCCGATCAACAGCGCGCGCGGCGCGGTCGCGCTGAATGGACGAAGCATGAGCTTCGGCTGTGCGACGCGCGGCATCGTACCCTGCGACGTGCGCGGCAATGGCGTACCGGCCGCCGCAGTCGCCGGCGCAATCGGCGGGCTTGCAACCGTAACCGGACGGCGAAGACGAGCGCCGAGATGGCGAATCTTTTCGATTAGATCGTGCTTGAAGATATCGGCCGCGCCCATCTCGCGGGTGCTTTCGGGCTTCGGAATGTAGTCGGAGGCACCGAGCGACAGCGCCTTGAAGCTGATTTCGGCATTCCGGCGTGTCAGCGTGGACGCCATGATGACGATAAGCTTCGGCTTTTTCTGCAAAAGTTGCGGCAGAGCAGAGATACCGTCGAGATCGGGCATTTCGATGTCAAGCACGACGACATCCGGGTCGACGCGTTCGAGCTGATTGACGGCATCGAGACCCGTGCGGATCGACGCGGCGACTTTCATGTCAGCCTCGGCGTCGATCCAGCGGGTAATTAGTCCGCGTATCACGGCTGAATCGTCGACCACCATGACGCGGAGCGCATCGCTCCGAACACCGGCCGATCCTGCGGATTCCGTAACAACGCTACTCATTGCAATTCTTTACTCAACGCAACCGCACACACACGGTGTCCGCTTCTGCGGGCACCCGCTTAGGAACAACTCAGATCAGGCCGACTTCCTGGAATTTTGCCGTGACGATTTCCTTGTCGAACGGCTTCATGATGTATTCGTTGGCGCCGGCATGGAGTGCGCGCGCGATGTGCGCGACATCGTTCTCGGTCGTGCAGAACACAACCTTCGGCTTGTCGCCGCCCGGCATCAGGCGAAGATTGCGTAGGAACTCGTAGCCGTCCATGACGGGCATGTTCCAGTCGAGCAGAACAGCATCCGGCATCGCGCGCTTGCACATCTCGACGGCTTTCTGGCCGTCCTCGGCTTCGACGATCTGGAAATCCAGACCTTCGAGAATACGGCGAGCGACCTTGCGGATCACGCTCGAGTCGTCAACGATCAAACACGTTTTCATGTTACTGCCTCTGTATTCGTATCCCCGAAGGGCGTTTCCAATATTACGTCTCGTTTTTTTGCCGTCTTACGCGGCGAGTTTGTCCGCACCGATTTCAAGAACGCGGTCGACATCGAGCACCACCATTAACTGGCCGTCGAGGCGATGAACGCCACCAGCCATCTTGGCCATGCGCGGATCGAGATTGACCGGATTCACTTCACAGTTTTCATCGGATAGCTTCAGAACCTCGCCGATATTGTCGATCAGAAGACCGTAGGATTCGCCGCGCAGATCGACGCCGATCGCCATCAGCTCGGCGCTGTCCTCATTCTTGGCGAGACCGAGACGTGCACGCATGTCGATCGCGGTGACGATGCGGCCACGCAAATTGAGCACACCCGCAACATCGTCCGATGCGAGCGGCACGCGGGTCATGCGCTCCGGCATAAACACGTCCTGCACGCGTGAAATCGGCAGGCCGAACAATTGGCCACCGATCATCGCCGTGACGTATTCGGTCACGCCCTTGTCGGATGCGTCGAGTTGCTCGTTCATCGTCATGCCCTCAAGCCGCCTGGCTCATTTCGGCGGTCTGTTCCTTCAGTGCCGCGATCAGACCCGGACGGTCGAACTTCGCGACGTAGTCATAAAAACCAACCTGGCGGCCGCGTTCGATAGCCGCCGGCGACATCAGCGACGACAGCGCGATGATCGGCATCCCGCTCATGCGCTGATCAGCACGGATCGCCTCGGCGAATTCAAAACCGTTCATCTCCGGCATTTCGATATCGGTCAGCACCACATTGAAGTCCTTGCCCGATCGAAGCAGGCCCAAACCTTCGTGGGCGCTCTGCGCGACCGAGACGCGATATCCGGCCGCCTTCAGCACCGGCGCCAGCATATTGCGGAAGAACGCGGAGTCATCGACGAGCAACACGCTTTGCGTCGCCACCGGCGGATTGATTTCCTTGCGGCTGAACCAGTCGGCAAACGCCATGGGCAGGAAATGGCCGATGTCGATCACTTCGGTGGCCTGCTCCTTGATGACTGCGGAGCCCAGGATGCCGTCCTGTGAACTTGCAACCTCGATATTGAGATGTTCTTCGACGATGTCGATGATCTCATCGACAACGAGACCCATCGATCGTCCATCGTCGGCGAACACGAGAATGGGCTGCACACCGCTTTCGCGCAACGTGGCGCCCTCGATCTGCACCAGCGGCATCAGCTGCTCGCGGTACTGAACCATGTGACGGCCGTTGGAGAATTCGATCTTGTCGATCGCGATTTCTTCAAGCCGCGTGACCAACGCCAGCGGCACAGCCTTCGGCTGCTGCGAACCGGCGCGGAACACCAGCAGCGATGTCAGGTTTTCTTCAGTAGTGACCTTCGCAGCGTTCTCGTCGGCGATTTCATTCTGTGCCGCGATGGACGTGCCGAGCGAATGCGCGATGCCGTTCGGATCGACGATCATGATGACCGCGCCGTCGCCGAGGATCGTGTTGCCCGAGAACATGTTGATGTGACGCAGCTTGGTGGACATCGGCTTGACGACGATTTCTTCCGTGTGGAAGACGCCATCGACGACAATGCCGAATGTCTGGCTGCCGACCTGTGTCACGACGATGAAACCGTTTTCAGGATCGGATGACGTACCGTCGTCGATCTTAAGCAGCTTCTTCAGATGCATCAGCGGCAACAGCTTGTTGCGCAGGCGCAATACGGGCGTGTCCTTGATGCGCTCGATGCGATGTTCGGAGTTGGCGCGCGCGCGAACGAGTTCGACGACGGAGAGTTGCGGAATGGCAAAACGATCTCCCGCCGCCTCCACGATCAGCGCGGACACGATGGCAAGCGTCAGCGGAATCTTGATGGTGAAGCTCGACCCTTCGCCCGGCACCGACTTCACATCGATGGTGCCGCCGATCTGGTCGATGTTGGTGCGCACCACATCCATGCCGACGCCACGACCGGACACGCTGGTGACGGCGGCAGCGGTCGAGAAGCCCGGTGCAAAAATAAATTTGTGTATCTGCGCTTCAGTCATCTTCTCGACGTCGGACTCGGCTGCGAGGCCGTTGGAAACGATCTTCGCCTTGATGCGCTCGGTGTTGAGGCCGCGCCCGTTGTCGGCGATGCAGATGATGATGTGACCGCCTTCGTGATAGGCGGAGACGCGAATGGTGCCCTGCTCCGGCTTGCCGGCGGCAACGCGGTCTGCTGTGGACTCCAGCCCGTGGTCCGCCGAATTGCGGACCATATGCGTCAGCGGGTCCTTGATGAGATCGAGCACCTGCCGGTCCAGCTCGGTGTCGGCGCCGTGCATTTCCAGTTCAATCTGCTTGCCAAGCTCGCTCGACAGGTCGCGCACGATGCGCGGCAGCTTCTGCCAGGCGTTGCCGATAGGCTGCATGCGTGTCTTCATCACGCCTTCCTGCAACTCGGCTGTGACGTTCGACAGCCGCTGGAGCGGGACCTTGAAATCGCTTTCCTCGTTGCGGCGGCTGATTTCAAGCAACTGGTTGCGCGTCAGAACCAGCTCCGACACCATCGTCATCAGATGTTCGAGCGTATCGACGTTCACGCGGATCGACTGGTTGGCGACCTTGTCGCCTTCCGGCGTATCGCTTTCGGCGGCAATCTTCTTCGGCGCGGCTTTGACAGACTTTGCGGGAGCGGCGGCCGGTGCAATCGGCGGAGACGTAACTTCGACGGATGTTTCGCGGAACGCGCGCTCAAGATCGTCAAGCGAGACTTCGCCGGGGCGCAATTCGCGCTCCAGCGTCTGCACAACGAGCGTGCCTTCGGTCTTGCCTTCGGGTTTCGCAGCGGTGGTAGGAGCCGCGATGCCGGCCATTCCCGCTTCGACCATGTGATGGAGCGCATCGATCAGATCGGGGTCGCCGCCTTCCGGCTCGGACTCGTTCGCTTCGAGCTGGCCGAGAATATCCTTGATGCGGTCGATCGTCGAAAGAATGAGCGACACGGCCTCGCCGGTGACAGGCATGCCGTCGCGGAATTTTCCCATCAGCGTTTCGGCTGCGTGGGCCAGTGCTTCTAATCTCGGCAGACCGAGGAAGCCACAGGTGCCCTTGATGGTGTGTACAAGGCGGAAAATGTTGTCGAGGATCTTCGCGTTGTTGGGATCCTGCTCGAACCGCACCAACTGATTGTCGACGGTGTCGAGACTCTCGTTGGTCTCGGTCAGGAATTCCCGCAGAAGATCGTCCATGAAACCAGCCTTCGAGAACGCGGAGCACGCGGCGCGGGCTTCCGGATTCTGGCTACTTTCACGGCAAAGCGTTTAAGTTTGGTTGAGCAATTGCAAAAGAACGCTCTGAACAAATAGCTAAAGTAGTTCTACGCAGCCGCGCGCGAAGCAGGCGCGGCTGGTTAACAATTGGTTAAAACCTACGACGCGCTCACCGTCACCGCATCGGCAGCCGACGCTATCGCGACCTTCAGCCCGCAGGCGTGCGCCAGAAGCGCCGTGTAGTACGGCTGCACCGCATGAGCCGTGACCGATGCAGGGTTGGTGACGTGAATATGCTCACTGATGTTGAGTGGCTCCTTGGCGTTCGGCCCCGCAGCCTTCACCTTGAAGCCCATCGCGTCACCTTCGCCGACCGGATCGATGACAAGTTCGCCGCCGCGCGGAATAGCCTGCTGTGCAATAACCAGAAGATTCAGCAGTAATTTTACGCGGTTCTTCGCCAGCAGCACGTGCGGCAGATTCCATGTCAGCTTCGTCTTGTCGTCCTCGAGATGACCGCGCGAGATTTTCTGCGCTTCGCCGAGGTCGATCTGCGCACCGGCCGATCCCGCTGCGCCATAGGCGATGCGGCAGAACTGGAGCCGCGCCGAAGTGGACATCGCGCTCTTGCGGATGAGATCGAGTGCGAATTGCTTATCATCTTCCTTGGAGCTGCTGTCGAAAACTTCCAGCCCGTTAACGATGGCGCCCACCGGATTGATGAGATCGTGACACACCCGCGAACACATCAGAGCTGCAAGATCGAGAGCGTCGGGGGCGGGACCGGAAGTGCCAGACATTATTCCATTCCTGAAGTGCGTATTCGTCCGATTTTTCGGCCGCGCCCTGCTGACGCGGCGAATCATGCGTGCTTTATGATTTGATACACCGCAGCACGATTTGCTGCTACGGAGACAACCCTTAGAACCACAGCGGAATGAGCAGGAACGCGCGCAAAGATGAGATCGGTCGATGACTAAATCCGCCGGCGAAGGACCGGCGGTCGATGGCGACGCGGCGATGGCGCTGCTCGAACCGCTGACGGACATCGTCGCGCAGGCAGGCGCTGCGATCCTCTCCATTGCGCGGCCCTCCATGAGAATCGAAGGCAAAGCCGACGGTTCACTCGTGACGGAGGCCGATATGGCGGCCGACCGCGTCATTGCGGAAGGGCTTGCGAAGCTCGTCCCCGATGTGCCGACGCTTTCCGAGGAGCGCACGCAGCTTGCGAAACGCCCTTACAAAAACAGTTTCTTCCTGATCGATCCGCTCGACGGCACGACGGAATTCGTCGCCGGCCGCGACGAATTCACTGTCAATCTCGCACTGGTGACAAACGGCAAGCCATTGTTGGGAATTGTCAGCGCGCCTGCGCTCGGACTTTTGTGGCGCGGGGTCGTCGGTCACGGCGCAGAACGCTTGCTTGTGACAAAGGATGCACACGCACGCGCAGCCCAATCGATCAGGACGCGCAAACATCCCGGATCGGGCGGTGCGTGGATCGTCGCGGTCAGCCGCTCGCACATGGACAAGCACACGCAGGCGTTCATCGCCGCGCGACCGGGTGCGATCCGGCAGGTACTAGGTTCTGCAATCAAATTCTGCCGCGTCGCCGAGGGCGGTGCCGACATTTATCCACGGCTCGCGCCGACGTCGGAATGGGATGTCGCAGCGGGACATGCCGTGGTCACGGCGGCTGGCGGCAAGATCACCGACGGCAAGGGCGGTGAATTGCGGTTCGGCGAGGCACGCGAAGGATTCCTGGTGCCGGAATTCATCGCATGGGGCGACGCGGACGCTGCCCGTCAGTAGCTTGACAATGTTGCCGACAATGAAGGCCATTTCGCATTGGCCTCGTCGAGAATGCGATCCGACGCGGCAGCGAAGGCATCGCGGCTTTCTTCACGATTGAAAAGATAAAGCCGCTCGTTGCGGATCAGCCAGATTTGCGCCCGGCCGGGAACGGGCTTGCCGCGCGCGACATCGGTCGGGTCGTAGCCGCCGAAGCGAGGGCCATAGATTTCCGGACGCTCCAGAAAGGCTGTCCGGTTGCCAGCGTTGCGAAAACGCCAGATCGCGCCCTGGTCCGATGCCTCGAAATCGGCCCGTCCCGGCAACGCTTCCTTGTCGGTGAAATAGGCAACAGGGTCGAAGCCGTCGATGGCGAGGCCCGTGTTCCGGTTGACGACGACCCGCTCGGTCGAGGCCGCAACGGCCTTCAAGGCCGGGCATGCGAGGCCGAAGAAAAGCCCTGCAATTGCTGCCAGAGAGGCGATTTTGAGGCGCTCCCCTTTATTTTCCTGCCGCTGTGCCGTCATAGTTGGTGCCGATAAACTTCGAGTCGGGACGTGAACCCGCAGCTTAAGCCGTGCCGGTCAGCAAGGCGTTAAGCGACGGGCATGAAACCCGGCCATTGCGACCCAAGGGGCTTTTAATGAGTTTTGTATCGCGCCTCGCAGCCATCGCGTTTGCGGTGATGGTTTGTTTCTCGCTGCCGGCCTCCGCACAGCAACGGCAGGACGGCGGCACCTACGGTCCCGACGAATTGGTCGGTGCCGGCCATAGATTTTTCGGCAACGTTTCGCGCGGCCTCGCGTCCGTGATCGAACGCGCCGTGAGCCAATGGGGGCTGCCCAACGGATACGTGCTCGGTGAAGAAGGTTCGGGCGCATTCGTCGCCGGCCTTCGCTACGGTGAAGGCACGCTCTACACCAAGAATGCAGGCGACCTGCGCGTCTATTGGCAAGGCCCGTCGGTCGGCTTCGACTGGGGCGGCGATGGCGCGCGCACGATGATGCTTGTCTACAATCTGCCCGCGACCGACGCGATCTATCAGCGTTTCGCCGGCATCGACGGCTCGGCCTACTTCATCGGCGGTTTCGGCATGACGGCGCTGACGTCCAGCGGCGTTGTGGTGGTCCCGATCCGCTCCGGTGTCGGTCTTCGGCTCGGCGCCAACATCGGCTATCTGAAATTCACGCCGCGCTCGACCTGGAATCCGTTCTGATATTTGTCAGAACGGATTCCAGGTAGCCTGCGCCGCGGCAATCAGGCTGCCCGCATCGGCTTCAAAGCCGCTGACCATTTCGCAAGTTCATCGAGCATCGTCTTGACCGATGCATCCATCAGCGGGTTCGACTTGAACGCGCCGCTTGCCTTGTCGATGTGCTCGAAGAAATTTGGAATGGCGACGCCTTCGGGGATCGGCATGATCCGCAGCGACGTCACCAATCCCTTCAAGGATTGAGCAGCCCGCAATCCGCCCGACACGCCGCCATAGCTGACAATACCGGCCGGCTTGTACCTCCATTCATGGACGAGAAAATCGAGCGCGTTCACCAGCGCGGGCGACGTGAAATAATTGTATTCAGGCGTGACGAACACATAGGCGTCGGCTTCATTGACCTTCGCCGACCACGCCTTGGTGTGATCCTTGGTGTAGGCCTTTTTCGCGGGGTGCTCCGGCTCGTCCAGCACCGGCAATTTGAAATCGGCGATGTCCACCAGTTCAGCATCGAACGCGCCATGCGCTTTGGCGGCGCTCGCGAACCATTTGGCAATGGACGGGCCGACGCGGCCAGGGCGCGTCGAGCCGACAATGACGTGAAGTTTCTGAGCCAATTTTCTTCTCCTCGAATTTGTGGCGGCGGGTTTGCTTGAAACCCCGCCCGGTGGTACACATTTGTGCCCTACACTGGATATGTGACTACAGAGACGGTCACAAGGAGGCACATTCATGGCCACTAGGAACATCCATTTAACCGGCGACTGCCGGGGCATCAGCGAAGTCCTCGCCCGCGTTGGCGACAAATGGACCGTGCTGGTGGTGACGTATCTCGGCGAAGGCCCGATGCGCTTCAACGAGCTTCGCCGCAGCATTAGCGGCATTTCCCAGCGCATGCTGACGCTGACGGTACGCGGTCTGGAACGCGACGGCTTCGTCACGCGAACAGTCTATCCGACCATTCCGCCGCGGGTGGATTACGAATTGACAGTACTCGGGCGCGACCTGCTGAAGCCGGTTACGGCCCTGTCGAATTGGGCGCGGGACAATCAGGACCGCATCAAAAAGGCGCGCGAAAAGTTCGACGGGAAAGCCGCAAAATCCGCAACCCGGACTATTGCGGCTGCCACAGTCTGAGCGGCAGGCCCGTCCGACGTGACCCCAAAGCCACGGATTCACGTTAACGTCCTGTCCTGCTAGCTTTTTCCATTCGCCCCGTGGCAAGGTAAAGGGGTCTGTTTCCGTGGCGTAGGAGTGGTTCCGATGGTCGAACCGATCATGTATGTGGCGATCGGTTTTCTGGTCTCGATGCTGTTCGGCCTGATGATTGTGCCGCTGGTTCACAGCCGCGCGGTGCGCCTGACGACCAAGCGTCTGGAGGCCGCGACGCCTTTGTCGATGGCTGAGATTCAGGCCGACAAGGACCAGCTGCGCGCGGAATTTGCGATGTCGGCGCGGCGATTGGAGATGAGCGTCGATCAGCTCAAGAACAAGACATCGAGCCAATTGGCCGAACTCGGCAAGAAGTCCGACGCCATCAACCGCCTCAAGATCGAACTTGGCGAGAAGAACGCGACCATCTTCTCGCTTGAAGCGCGCGAGAAACTGCTGCGTGACCAGCAGCGCGCGACGGAAGAGGAGTTTGCGTCGAAAACAAATCTTCTTCGAACGGCTGAACAGGCTCTCGCCGACAAGCAGGCTGAACTCGGCAGGCTCACCGGCGAACTCAACACACATTCGGCGAAAGCTGAAGGTCATCAAACTGAGCTGGCTGCCGTGCGCGCGCAGGTCGATGCCCTGCAAAATCGCGTCAACGACGCGGAAAAAGAATTCAGCGATACGCAGGCGCGTCTCGCCGAGCAGCGTGGTGAATCGGATGCGGCGACACGCGAGCTCGCAAGCGCGCGCGGGCGTGTCGAAAATCTCAACAGCCGCGTCACCGATCTGGATCGCCAGCTTCTGGTTCAGGTGAAGGAAACCGAACTACAGACCAGCCGCATCGCGGATCTCGAAAGCCGCCTCGCGCTCCAGGGTAAGATTCTCGCGGAGCGCGAATACGAAAACAATCTGCTGCGACAGCAATCCGAGAATTCAAAGAAGATCGAACAGGAACTGCGCGACGAAATTGCAGCGACCACCGGCGGCAAATCCGCCGCGATGAACAAACTGCGTGCCGAGAAGGCCACGCTCGAAGAACAGCTTCGCACCGCGCGCGACGAGCGATCGAAATTGCAGCGAGATATAAATCTCATTCATCAACAGGCGGAATCGGCCTGGTCCACCGAACGCATGGAAAATGCGCTGCTGCGCGAGCGCATCAACGATATCGCCGCCGAAGTCGCCAAGCTGGCGGTGACGCTCGAAGGCCCGGATTCGCCGATCGAGGCAATGCTCGCCGCCGAGCCGGCAAAAACTGCCGCCGTCAACGGAACAGCTACATCCGGCAGCGGCGGTGCGACAGCCGAAGCAACGGGCACCCTGGCTCAGCGCATCAAGGCTTTGCAATCCCACGCATCCCGCGCGCGCCAGCCGGTGTGACGCGATTTCCCGCAGATGCGTCTGTCCGCGCTTGACACCCAATGCGATGACTTCGTAAATCGCGGCATTGATTGACCGCACGCGGTCATTCGGGCGCATAGCTCAGCGGGAGAGCGTTCCCTTCACACGGGAGAGGTCCAAGGTTCGATCCCTTGTGCGCCCACCATAAAAAGCCCTTTAAATATAGGCTTTTTATTTTCAGTCTCATCGCGCAACTGGCAAAATCAGACGTTTAGAGACGTTATTTTACGTTTCGATACGCCCCAAATCCGCCCCAAGCTCCGCGCTGAGATCATGCCTCAACGTGTATCGATGGCATCTCGTCGAACGTGCGGCCTCGATAGGTTCTCCCCGTGGTTTTCTTCCGCACACCGCCCCATTGTTTGAAGAAGAATGCGGTGTTCGATTTCCGGCAGCGCGCCTTTATCTCATCTACCCACTTTTGCATCATCGGCCGCGCACGCGGACCACTTTCGCCGCCGACGATTGCCCAGTGAATGTCGCGCAAATCTGCGGCGGCGACTGAACTCAGCAAAGGTTCAAATGAAATAAATCGCACGATGGCACGAACTCGCCTCAAGTCGTCAATGCGATTAAGATATTCTGCATTTTCAACGCTCGTGCCGAGCCAGACATTTTTTAGGACTGGTAGGGATGCCGTTATGTCGGCCATGCGCTCGGGACGTTTTGTCAAAATTTGATATGTGTGTTGCGGCGTAGCCTCCATGACTTTCCAAACTTGCTGCACAAATTCAGCCGGCACACCGTCGTGAAATAAGTCAGACATCGAATTTACAAAAATACGACGAGCCTTTTTCCACGAGCCAGGAATTTCAAGAGCTTTGTGGTCGAGTCGAACCCTTCCTCTCCAGACAAATTTGCCGCCGCTTTTTCTAGTTAGACCTTCATACTTTTCCATTCCCATCGCATCCAGACGTGCGGCCATACGCATCGCATAGCAATTCCTGCAGCCCGGAGAAATTATGGTACAGCCGGCAACGGGATTCCAAGTAGCGTCCGTCCACTCAATCGATGTGTCGGCCATATGTCCTCACAAGAGTCGTTCTTGAACTGTGACGTTCCTAACGTCGTCCCAAAGTTTCTGACCTAGCGCATCTGCGCTTACGAACACCAGCCAATAAAGTCGCTGGTTGCCCGGACCTGAAACTAACTCAATGCCAGATGCGGGCGTCGTACCGAGCTTTCTGATCTCATCTAACCAATAATGTAGAAGATCAGTTCGTAATCCTTGATCGCTACGGTTGATGTCAACTGCAGCACGCCAACCCGGCATAAATGAGTCAAGCACTCGTCCGTCATCGACATATCTTCGAAGGTTGCGCTGAAGATCGAGAACGCTCACGTGTATGAGCATGTCCATATTAGGGAGAGCCGCAAGCTTTCGAATAATCTTGAACGGCAGGACTTCGAGCTCGTAAGGATCAAGAAATGCAAAGTGAAGGCCGGTAGGATTCAACGCATGGATTATTCGATCGACTGCTACGTCAGCCGGCTCGCCATAAGCCTGAGCCGCGCCACCCAACTTTGCTATGCGCTGTTGAGCAGCCAAGGATCGAGCGTGATCAAAATCATTCAGGTGAATCTCTGAAAAGCGCGTATTGCTCTGTCTCGCAGCTTTATAAGCAACTAGCGGGCTTCCATCGATAAATCGATTGGTTCCTCGAATTTGAGAACGCCCCGGTCCCGAATATAGATCGATATAACTCGCACCACCGGTGCCTCTCGGCGGCAGAAATTTGGCGCGAGCACCCCTCGATGCATCGATAAATTTTTTCAGCCGCTCATGTTTGTCCAACGCCCATGCGCCGACTTCATCAACGACAAGACCATCGACTGGATCGTTGTTAAGCGAAGCCATCCTAAAATCCCCTCTAAGTGAGGGTAGGACACTTTCCCCAAAAACGGGAGAGGTTCTAGGAAATAATTCGTAGCCCCAAATCCGCCCTAACCACGATCGCGAGCAAGTTAACGGCGTGTTCATCGGCACTAAGTAGTCGTGACCTCTACCTTCACACGGGAGAGGTCCAAGGTTCGATCCCTTGTGCGCTCACCATCTTTTTCGATGAACAAAACAGTTCTGTTCTACCGACAGCATTTGTCCGGTGCGCGCTATCATTTCAGAAATTGACGTTGAAGCGCACTTTCGCCTGCTGACGCTCGAAATGAGTGAGGTCGAGCGGGCCGCCGGCCGCCGGCGAACCTGAAATCTGCATGTTCCACGCCGCCGAGATCGCCATGCCCTTTGCCAATTGCAGGTAAAGCGTTGGCCCTGCGAATATTGCGTAGCCTGAATATTGATCGAGGCCGAGGCCGTCGTAAGCTCGCACGTACCGCATCTCGCCGCCGATAAAGAACGCGGAAGTCACTCGCGCGGCAATCGCCGCAGACACGCCAATCTTGGAATCATAAGTCCAATTTTCGGGTAACGGCTTCTTTATCGCCTGCGAATCGTAGAGCACGTTGAATGTACCGAACAGGCAATCGTCGATCAGTTCCCGATCGATGGCGAGCGTGAATATGCCGCCATAGCTTGTCGAGGCCTCGCCGCTTGTCGCGTCGATACGTCCCCAACGAGGCTCGGCGATCAGCGTGACGCCGAACGGCCCCGAGCGACGATCCATCAAGTGAAACCGCGCATCGAACGAGACGCCTTGCAAAGCCACAAGTCGCATATCAGACAGCCCCGATACGCCGCCAATGTCGAAATAGGCGACCGCGACATTCGCTCCCACCCGAAGATTCTCCGCAGGCAACCACTTCACCTGGTTATTCTGCGTGAGCGCCGTATAGGAGCCGCCCGATTTGCCGAAGCGGCCGATTGTCTCAGTCTCGGCTTCGCGTTCGCCTTTCTTGCCGATGTCGGCCCCCTCGGTAAAGCCGAAGAGATGCTCGCTATCGACGTCGGACGCGTGCGCAGTCCCGATCGTCACAAGCCAAGCCGTGAGGACGATAGGCAACAAGCCGGATCGAAATCTTGCTGCGCATTTTTTCTGCGCTGGCATAACCGTCTCCCTGACAAAGGATGCTAGAGCGAACAGCCGCACTAAACGGTCCGTTCGCTGGCGTTCACGCTGTCAGAGATTTTGGAGGCCGGTCTAGGCGAGATAATCGATTGCCCGAAAGCACTATCTGCACAGAAGGAGAAAGCGCCGACCAGATTTTCGGCTGCAAGAAGAAGCCGATCGCCGTGACTTCAAGACCAGGAGGGGAGACCACACCGCAACAATGATGAGCGAACTCCTGCTTGTACTTCGCAGGGCTGCCATGATGTCCCTCGTGCGCAGTATGAACATGCAGGTTGAGCCTTCCGCCATGCGACTCGCTGAGCGCGTGAATAATCGATGACCGGTCGGCGCTCGCGAACGCAACTGTTGGCAGTAGCGCGCCTAACCCATAGGCAACGACCAGAAAGACGGCCCCCAAGCGACGCAATCTCATTTTCATAGATTCGGTTCGCATCCCGCCAATGAATACGCTCAAACCCATCCCTTCGGAAGAGGCGATCTTGAGAGTGATGTCCGAATGCGCGCTGTCAAATCAGACATCGGCCAGCGTGAAACGCGAAATGACCCGTCGCGTATCTGCAACAAGGCGGCCAGATGACTATCAGAAAAACCTTAGCCGTGATCGTGCTGTTCACCTGCCTGCTCGCGGTCGGCTGGGCGATGAGCAATCTGCGCCCACACCGACATTTCCAGCACCATAGCTTCAACCTGTCCGCTTATTTCAGCGACGTGTTGATCGATGTGAACTTTGAGCCAAGGTTGGTGCCAAGGCCTTTGACGGCTGAAATGATGGCAAGCGAGATGCCCGCCGCGATCAATCCGTATTCAATGGCTGTGGCTGCGGTCTCATCCCGCCAGAAACGCTTCACGAGTTGCATAGTTCAATCCCGTCCGATCCATGAAAGCCTTCTGGATTTTGAACGCGGGGTTCTCTCGCGACTGCGGACAAACTAGATTGCAGTTCCTTTGAAAGTCCTAAGCGAATAGGTAAATAACTGCTGACGCCCGGGCGCAAAGTGTCGCGGTTTTGGGAACCGGCTACCCTTCGGCGGCGGCGCTTACTTCAGCGACGTGTTGATCGTCGTGTATTTGCTGCCAAGTGTCGTGCCCAACCCGTTAACGGCGGCAACGATCGCCATGGAAATGCCGGCGGCAATCAGCGCATACTCGATCGCGGTCGCACCGGACTGGTCTTTGAAAAATCGCTTCAAAATGGTCATTGCAAGCCTCTTTGCGTTTCTCGCATACGGCATAGGTCGTCGCCAGAAATTCGCCCGGCGATGGATAACCTAGCGAAAAGAGACTACCGGAGATTTAACTCAACCCGTCGATGATACCGCAGGTGGTGCCGGTCAGTCCGGGGCTTCTGATTGCAGCGCCAACAGAGCCAGGAGTTTCATGCGTTCCGGATCGCGCTCGCCCTGCGATGCGAGATCGACGATGTTTTTAGCCAAAGCCTGCACGCGGCCGGACGAGACCTGCTCCGGCAGCGTTTCCACTGCGGCGTCAAACGCCTGTGTCATCGCGGCGATGGTTTCCGGGCTGAACGATGTGCCCTGAAAAATCTTCATGAAACGATCCGGCAGAATTGAGCAAAATACACTTCATCAACGCCGCTGAATACGTCCGGGTTCCATCCCGCATTTCGTCACATCACAACTTCGATCAGACGCGGGCCTTTATGTTTCACTGAGTCCGCCAGCGCCTTGTTGAAATCGTCTGCGGTTTTGACAGAGACTCCCTCGACGCCCATGCCTTTTGCGAGCGCCACCCAGTCGAGATTCGGATTGTCGAGGTTGAGCATATCGAGCGCCTTGCGGCCCGGCTCCCCGGCTTCCACGCCCGCGAACTCGCCCTTCAAAATCTGATAGGTACGGTTGGCGAAAACAATCGTCGTCACGTCCAGCTTTTCGCGGGCCTGAGTCCACAGCGATTGCAGCGTGTACATCGCGCTGCCGTCGCCGACCATGCAGATCACCTTGCGGTCGGGGCACGCCACCGCAGCACCCGTTGCAACCGGCGTCGAGAATCCGATGGAGCCGCCCATGTTCTGCAACCAGTCATGCGGAGCGGCTGCGGCTGTCGGCGGAAAGAAGCCGCGGCCGGTGGTAATCGATTCATCGACGACAATGGCGTTCTCCGGAATTGCGCACGCAATCGCCTGCGCAATGGTCGCATGAGTCAGCGGGCCGGTCGGCTTGTTGAGGTCCGCAAGCTGTTGCGGCTTGATATCGGCAGCCTTCGCGCCGAGCACATCGGCAAGTGCATGCAGCGCGGCCACTGAATTTTCGCCGGCCTCGACCATGCGATGCACTTCGCATCCCGGCGGCTTCAACAGGCTCGGCTTGTTCGGATAGGCGAAGAATGCGACCGGGTCGGCGGTCTCGATCAGGATAATGTGCTTGAAGTCTTTCAGGATCGGCAGCGCCTGCTCGATCACATACGGAATGCGGTCAATTGAAAAACGTCCGCGTCCGCGCGCCATGCGCGGGTTGTAAGTCTGGCCCATTACCTTGCAGCCGGTCTTGCCGGCGATTTGGGACGCGAGTTTCAATCCTTCCTCGGTGAGCGCCTTGCCGGTCATGAGCAGCAGCGTCTGCTCGCCGCTCTTGAGAACTCGCGCCGCTTCCTCGACCGCCTGCGTCGAATAGCTGATGCGCTGCGAATCTGCGGGCACCTGCGCGACGCCATCCGCCTCGTTCCATGCAGTGTCGGCGGGGAGAATAAGTGTCGCGATCTGCCCCGGCGAACTGCGCGCGGCGGCAATCGCGGCAGCCCCGTCGCGCGCGACGGATTTCGCATCAGGCGACGTCCGCACCCATGCCGACATCGGCCGTGCAATGCCTTCGATGTCCGACGTCAACGGCGCATTGTATTCGATGTGATAGGTCGCGTGCTGACCGACGATGTTGACGATGCCGGAATGCGCCTTCTTGGCATTGTGCAGATTGGCGAGCCCGTTGGCGAGACCGGGGCCGAGATGCAGCAGTGTCGAGGCCGGCTTGCCCGCCATACGATAGTAGCCGTCGGCGGAACCCGTCACGACGCCTTCAAACAGGCCGAGCACGCAGCGCATGCCCTCGACGCGATCGAGCGCGGCAACGAAATGCATCTCCGATGTGCCCGGATTGGTGAAGCAGACATCGACATCGCCCGCGACCAAAGTTCGCACCAGGCTCTCGGCACCGTTCATCGTTCACTCCCGTTCGCGGCTTCTTGGAATTTCTGTAGATCAAGCATTGTTGGCGGCTTTCGTCAAAGACGCGGCCCCTCTTCACGCGGCCGTGGGTTGCGGATTCGCAGAATTTATGGCCTTTCAATTCGAGGTCACGGCATCGCCGGGCGGGAATCGATGGGGATTGGAATGAAACGTGTTTTGACTGCAATCGTTGCGGCGGCCGCGCTTGTCGCAGGTCCGGGATCGGCGAGTGCCGATCAGGAGTTCAATCCGATCCAGCAATTGTTCGGATTCAGCAACACCTATACCGGAAGCGGCGCGGGACCCATTCCTCGGACCACGGTGAATTTTGAGGGCAACTATCCGCCGGGCACAATCATCGTCGATACCAAGGAGCGCCGCCTGTACCTCGTGCAGGATGGCGGTCGGGCGTTGCGCTATGGCATCGGCGTCGGCCGCGACGGTTTCCGCTGGGGTGGCGTGCACAAGATTACGGCGAAGAAGGAATGGCCGGATTGGACTCCGCCGTCGCAGATGATCGCGCGCCGTCCCGATCTTCCACGCCACATGAAGGGCGGCCCGGATAATCCGCTCGGCGCGCGAGCGATGTATCTCGGCTCGACGCTCTATCGCATCCACGGTTCCAACGAGCCCGAAACCATCGGTCAGGCCGTCTCATCGGGTTGCTTCCGCATGGTCAATGACGACGTGATCGATCTCTACAGCCGCGTTCAGGTCGGCGCGACAGTGATCGTGAAGAACGACTGATAGTCGGAAAAGCCGGCCCCGAAGGCCGGCTTTTTCCTTGCGGTGTGCCTAACCCGCGCTTGCACTCGGAGAAACGTTGCGGCTAGCTCATTGTGACATGCAGCAACATCGAACATCGCGACGCTTTGGCTTGCTGGCTGCGGTTTGCGTCTCGTTAGCGGCCTACGCTACAGCAGCCGTAGCAGCGGCGGACAATCCGACTGTCGCCGCGCGTCAGCGCGCGGAAAAGAAGACCTTCACCGACGCCCAAATCATTGAGGGCTTCATGAAGACTGCGTTCGGCGCGGAGTACCATCTTGCCGGGCGCATCGACCGGATTCGCAAGTATCAGATGCCGGTTCGCGTTTTTGTCGAAGGCGCCGTTCGCGCCGACCGCAAGGCACAGATCGCCAAAGTTATCGCCGACATCGGGCAGCGCGTGCAGAATCTCGACATTGCGATGTCGGACTCGCGCGAAGCCGCGAATACGGTCATTACTCTGGTCCGCGAGCGCGATCTGCAAAAAACAATCATCGCCTTCTACGGCGCGGACCGGGCGCGCGAAATCCGCAGCAATCTCGATCCGCAATGCCTCTCGGGTTTTCGCAAGAACGAGGCTTATGAAATCCAGAGATCGGACGTGATCCTGACAGTCGATGACGGCGATTTCGTCTTCCTCGATTGTGCCTATGAGGAAATCCTGCAATCGCTTGGTCCTATCAACGACACCAATGCCGTTCCGTGGACGATGTTCAACGACGACGTGTCGATGGGATTTTTCGACGTTTACGACCAGTATATTCTGAACATTCTTTACGACCCGCGCATCAAGGCAGGCATGACGGTTCAGGAAGCACGTGAGGTTTTGCCCGCGATCATTCCGGACGTGAGGGCGTGGGTCGCGAAGGTCAACAACCTGCCTCAGTAATTCTTAAGCACTTTTCTCGAACAGTTCGCGCCCGATCAGCATGCGGCGGATTTCGCTGGTTCCGGCACCGATTTCGTAGAGCTTGGCGTCGCGCAGCAGCCGCGCCGTCGGATAGTCGTTGATATAGCCGTTGCCGCCGAGCAACTGGATCGCATCCAGCGCGCATTGCGTCGCTCGCTCCGCTGCGTAGAGGATTGCGCCGGCGGAATCCTCACGCGTGGTTTCGCCCCGGTCGCAGGATTTCGCGACAGCATAGACGTAAGCGCGCGCCGCGTTCATCACGACATACATGTCGGCAACTTTCGCCTGCACAAGCTGGAAATTTCCGATGGCCTGACCGAACTGCTTACGCTCGTGCACATAAGGCATCACCACGTCCATGCAGGCCTGCATGATGCCGAGAGGCCCCGCTGCAAGCACGGCGCGCTCGTAGTCGAGACCCGACATCAGAACGTTGACGCCCTTGCCGACGCTGCCGAGCACGTTTTCTTCCGGCACTTCGCAATCCTCGAAAACGAGTTCGGCCGTGTCGGAGCCGCGCATGCCCATCTTGTCGAGCTTCTGCGCGGTCGAAAAACCCTTCATGCCCTTCTCGATCAGGAACGCGGTCATGCCGCGCGGGCCTGCGTTCGGATCTGTCTTCGCGTAGACCACTAGCGTCTCCGCCACGGGCCCGTTGGTGATCCACATCTTGTTGCCGTTGACGATGTAACGGTCGCCTTTCTTGTCGGCGCGCGTCTTCATCGACACGACGTCGGAACCTGCACCCGGTTCGGACATTGCCAGTGCACCGACATGCTCGCCGGAAATCAGCTTTGGCAGATACTTCTTCTTCTGCTCTTCGCTGGCGTTGCGGCGGATTTGGTTGATGCAGAGATTCGAGTGTGCGCCGTAAGACAGCCCGACCGAAGCCGACCCGCGCGATATTTCTTCCATCGCGATGCAATGCTCGAGATAGCCGAGACCGGCACCGCCGTATTCCTCCTCGACCGTGATGCCATGGAGACCAAGCGCACCGAGCTTCGGCCAAAGGTCGCGCGGGAACTGATTGGTCTTGTCGATCTCGGCGGCGCGCGGCGCAATCTCATGCTGCGAAAAATCGCGCACGGTTTCCCGGATCGCGTCCGCGGTCTCGCCGAGGTCGAAATTGAAGACGGGCGGCGTGTTCGGAATCATCTCAATCTCTCCCGGAGCGGTACTTGTAGCAGCGATCGCCGCATTTGACGGCGACCATGCCACGAGCCGTTTGAGGAGAGAAGGGCACAATGCGAACCCTCGAAATGTCTTTTGTCCGACATTTCGAGGAGCGTTTTGACAGGCTTTGTCAGGCCAGGGCGCGAGAAGCGTCCCTCACCTTGCGGGTCGATTCATCGACCGATCTTGTGGCATCGGCAATGTCATTCATGTTGGCGTTGATGTCGGTCACGCCCTTTGCCGCCACCTGCATGTTTTCCGAGATGCTCTGCGTCACGGCGGCCTGTTCCTCCACCGAGGCTGCGATCGCCGAAGAAATCTCGTTGACGCGCGAAATCGTCTGCGAAATCGCCTCGATCACATTGACGGCGTTAGCGGTCGTTCCCTGAACCTCGGCAATCTGTGCGCTGATCTCGTCGGTGGCCTTGGCCGTCTGCGACGCGAGACTTTTCACTTCGGAGGCAACCACTGCGAAGCCCCTGCCCGCTTCGCCTGCGCGCGCAGCTTCAATCGTCGCGTTCAGCGCCAGAAGGTTGGTCTGATCGGCGATGTTATTGATGAGTTTGACCACATCGCCGATCTTCTGCGCGGCGACTGCGAGACCGGACACGATAGCGTTGGTTTCATTCGCCTGCTGCACGGCCTGCTTCGAAATGTTCAGCGCATCCGCTGCCTGCCGGCTGATCTCGCCGACGGACGCTGCGAGCTCTTCCGCACCGGATGCAACCGCCTGCATGTTGTACGACGTCTGCGTCGATGCGCTTGCCGCCGATGTCACGCGTTCTGTGGTTGCGGTCACGGCATCCGTAATCATTCCCAAATCGATGTCGATTGACTTCTGGATTTCGCCGCGGCGAATCCGGTCCTCGACCTGAGCGGTGGTGTCGGTCGCAAATTTCACGACCTTGCTGAGCTTTCCATCCGCACCCAGGATCGGATTATAGGATGCCTGAATCCACACGACCCGCCCACCCTTGGCGACGCGCTTGTATTCCGCCGCCTGATAATCACCACGGCGCAGCGAGTCCCAGAATTCGCGATAGGCGACACTTTCGCGAAAATCCGGTTCGACGAACATGCCGTGGTGCTTGCCTTGGATTTCGTCGAGACGATAACCGAGCGTCTTCAGGAAATTGTCGTTCGCCGTAATGATCGTGCCTTCGAGATTGAACTCGATCACCGCCTGCGATTTTCGGATCGCATTGATCTGGCCTTCATAGTCCGCGTTCTTCAGTTTCTGTTCGGTGATGTCGGAGGCGAACTTCACGACCTTGAACGGCTTGCCGTGGCTGTCGAGCAGCGGATTGTAGGATGCCTGAATCCAGACCTGACGGCCGCCCTTGGCAACGCGCGGAAATTCACGCGACTGGAATTCGCCGCGCCGAAGCGCCTCCCAGAAATCCTTGTATTCGGCGGACTCGCGATAATCCGGGTCGACAAACATGCCGTGATGCTTGCCCTGAATTTCATCGAGCCGATAACCCATCGCGCTCAGGAAATTCTGGTTGGCGGCGATAATTGTGCCGTCAAGATTGAACTCGATCACCGCCTGCGACTTTCCCAGGGCATCCAGCTTCGCACTAAGCTCCTGAGATGGTTTGAAAAACTGCATATTCTATGCCTCTGGGTATCCGTTCCGATGCAGTATGGAGACAACTGGTTAACCAACTTCTTCGTGAGCTATTCTGTAATTGTTCCTCCTGATAGAACTGCCAAAATGATACCGTTGCGGCGATAGCGGCGTTTGAAACGGGCGCGTCGGTTTGACCTGACGGCGCGCCTTGCTCTGGCCGAGACAACGCGCTGTAATTCAAACTCAAATCTGAAAATCGCGAGACACAAACACGGCGGAGAGGTGCGATGCACGGGACTTTGAGCACAGCGAAAGACGAGCGCCTGCGCACAGCGCGGGAACGCGCCTACGCGATGCCGCTGAAGGATTTTCATCCCGGCGCGCCGAAACTTTTCGCCGACGATACGCTGTGGCCCTATTTCGAGCGGTTGCGCGCCGAGGAGCCGGTACATTTCTGCACGACCTGCCCTGTCGGCGATTACTGGTCGGTGACAAAATATAACGACATCATGCACGTCGATACCAACCCGGCGATCTTCTCGTCGGACGTGAAGTACGGCGGCATCACGCTGCGCGATGTTGGCGAGCAGTATAACTGGCCGAGTTTCATCGCGATGGACGAGCCGAAACACGGCCCGCAGCGCAAGACTGTGCAGCCGATGTTCACGCCGCAGCCGCTGGATCGTATGGCCGTGCTGATCCGCGAACGATCGGCGCAGATTCTCGACAATCTGCCGCGCAACGAGACCTTCAACTGGGTCGAGCGCGTCTCCGTCGAACTGACGACCCAGATGCTGGCGACATTGTTCGACTTTCCGTGGGAAGATCGCCGCATGCTGACGCGCTGGTCCGATCTTGCGACCGCGCTGCCCAAGAGCGGAATCTACGAAAGCGAGGAATCCCGGTTGAAAGAACTCGGCGAATGCGCCGACTATTTCATCGAACTGTGGAATAAGCGCGTCAAAGAACCTGGCAACGACTTGATTTCGATGATGGCGCATTCGGACGCTACGCGTCACATGGACCGCGACAATCTGATGGGCAATCTCATTCTTCTGATCGTCGGCGGCAACGACACCACCCGCAATTCGATGACCGGCTCTGTGCTGGCGCTGAACGAAAACCCCGATCAATACACCAAACTGCGCGCTGACCATTCGCTGATCGACAGTTTCGTGCCGGAAGTGATCCGCTGGCAGACGCCGCTCGCTCACATGCGGCGCACGGCGCTGCAAGACACCGAACTCGGCGGCAAGAAAATCCGAAAGGGCGACCGCGTCGTGATGTGGTACGTCTCCGGCAACCGCGACGAGGACGCCATCGAGCGGCCGAACGATTTCATCATCGACCGCGCTCGTCCGCGCACGCACATGTCATTCGGCTTCGGTATTCACCGCTGCGTCGGCATGCGGCTTGCGGATTTACAGCTCAAGATCATCTGGGAAGAAATCCTCAAACGCTTCGACAATATCGAGGTCGTTGGCGAACCCAAGCGCATCTATTCGAGCTTTGTGAAAGGCTACGAAACCCTTCCGGTTCGCATTTCCGCGTAAGGCGCGTTGCCATGTCGCTGCTCAATCCGCCGGAACTGGCCGAGCGCATCACATCGGGACAGGGTTACACCCGCGCATCCGGTTTTCGCGTCGTGCATATCGAAGCCGGCAAGGTCGAACTGGCGCTCGCTAAGAAGGACGAGCTTCTGCAATTCGGCGGTCATTTTCATGGCGGCGTGATCGCGGCGATGGTCGATCAGGCGGCGGGTATCGCTGTCACCAGCATGCTGCCGAAGGGCAAGATCGGCGTCACTGTCGAGCTGAAGGTCAATTTTCTTGCGCCAGCCGGCGGCGACGAAATCCTCGCGCGCGCCGAGGCGCTTCAGGTCGGCGGAACCATCGGTGTGGCAAAGATCGAGGTGTTCAGCAAGACGCAGAACATGGAGACAAGGTGTGCGTTCGGGACGGCTACCATGCGCGCCGTCGATCTGCCAAAATCCTTCGCATGAAGCATCAGACTCCCGACGAATTTTCCGACATCCGCGAATCCGTTGCAAAACTCTGCGCGCAGTTTCCCGGCGAATACTGGCGCAAGCTCGACCGCGAGATGGCCTACCCCAAGGAATTCGTTCAGTCGCTGATCGAGGCGGGTTATCTGTCGGTCCTGATCCCCGAGGAATACGGCGGCTCCGGGCTGAAGCTGTCGGCAGCTGCGGCTATCCTCGAAGAAATCCAGCGCGCCGGATGCAACGGCGGCGGATGCCATGCGCAGATGTATACGATGGGCACGCTGCTGCGTCACGGCTCCGAGGAGCAAAAAAAGAAATGGCTGCCGAAGATCGCCAGCGGCGAATTGCGCTTGCAAGCTTTCGGCGTGACCGAGCCTACCAGCGGCACCGATACGACTTCGCTCAAAACCTTTGCAAAGAAAGATGGCAACAGCCGCTACATCGTCAACGGCCAGAAAATCTGGACCAGCCGCGCCGAACATTCGGACCTGATGATTTTGCTGGCCCGGACGACGCCGAAGAAACAGGCGGCGAAGCGCACCGACGGGCTTTCGGTTTTCATCGTTGACATGCGCGAGGCCAAAAAAGACGGCGGACTGACCATACGCCCGATTCGCACCATGATGAATCATTCGACGACGGAAGTGTTCTTCGACAATCTGAAGGTGCCTGCGGAAAATCTGATCGGCGAGGAAGGCAAGGGCTTTCGTTATATTCTGTCCGGCATGAACGCCGAGCGCATTCTTATTGCGTCGGAATGCATCGGCGATGCCAAATGGTTCATCGAGAAGGCGACGAACTATGCCAAGGAGCGCGCGGTGTTCGGCCGCCCCATCGGACAGAACCAGGGAATCCAGTTCCCGATCGCAAAGGCCTACGCCAACATGCGCGCCGCCGAACTGATGGTGAAGGAAGCCACAAAACTTTACGAGGCGGGTGCGGATTGCGGCGCGGAAGCCAACATGGCCAAGATGCTCGCCGCCGATGCATCTTTTGAAGCTGCTAACGCCTGCATCCAGACACATGGTGGCTTCGGCTTCGCCGAGGAATACGACATCGAGCGCAAATTCCGCGAGACGCGTCTCTATTCAGTGGCGCCAATCTCGACCAATCTCATCCTGTCTCATCTTGCAGAGCACGTGCTCGGCATGCCGCGTTCGTATTGAGTCAAAAGATGCTTGCACTTGAAGGACTGACCGTCGTCGCCGTCGAACAGGCTGTCGCCGCACCCTTCTGCACGTCGCGGCTGGCGGACGCCGGTGCCAACGTCATCAAGATCGAGCGGCCGGAAGGCGATTTCGCCCGCGCCTACGACGCCGCAGCCAAGGGTCAGAGCAGTTATTTCGTCTGGCTCAATCGCGGCAAGAAGTCCGTTGTCATCGACCTGATGACCGAGCAGGGAAAGAAAGACCTCGAAACGCTGATCGCGAGCGCCGATGTGCTGGTGCAGAACCTCAAGCCCGGTTCGATGGACAAGCTCGGCTTCTCGCGCGAACGGCTGACGAAGCAATATCCGAAACTGATTTCCTGCACCATCAGCGGCTATGGCGACGACGGCCCCTACGCGCAGCGCAAGGCTTACGATCTTCTGATTCAAGCCGAGTCGGGCCTGTGTTCGATCACGGGCGGCCCGGAATCGCCCTCACGCGTCGGCATGTCGATCGTCGATGTGGCAACGGGAGCCGCCGCGCACGCTGCCATTCTCGAAGCATTGATCGCGCGCGGCCGCACCGGCAAGGGTTGCGACATCCGCATTTCAATGTTTGACGTGATGGCGGACTGGCTCACCGTGCCGCTCTTGAATTTCGAGAACGGCAACGCGCCGAAACGCATGGGTCTCGCGCATCCATCCGTCGCACCTTACGGCGTCTTCAAGTCCAAAGACGCTCATGAGATTCTGATTTCTATCCAGAGCGAGCGCGAGTGGAAAATCTTCTGCGCGAAAGTGATCGATCAGCCCGATCTGCCGGGCGACGAACGCTTCGGCACGATGGTCGCGCGCGTGAAGAATCGTAAATTGACCGACGACACGGTTGCCGCCGCATTCGCCAAACTAACCCGCGACGAACTGCTTCAGAAACTTTCAGATGCGGACATTGCGTTCGCCGAGGTGAATACGATGGAGGGTTTGTCTCATCATCCGCATCTGCGGCGGATCGAAGTTGGCTCACCGAGCGGAGCCGTGACCTATCCCGCGCCTGCCGCGATGATCGTCGGCGAGATGCGCCACTACGGCGCGATTCCATCGATCGGAACGCATACGGTGGAAGCAGCGTTGGATAAGAAACCATGAGCGAAAAAATCGATCTCGATCATCTGCGCCAATGGGTCGGCAAAACGCAACAGGCGTCCGACATCGTCACCGAGCAGTTGACCAAGGCACTGCGCGCGACACTGTTTCTTGATATCGGCGCGCCGAAGACAGGCGATACCGCGCCGCATACGGTTCACTGGTGTCTTGCACAGCCGGTCGCTGCGATGAATGCGCTCGGCCCGGACGGTCACGCTGCACGCGGCGAATTCCTGCCGCCGGTTCCGCTTCAGCGCCGGATGTGGGCCGGCGGTGAACTGAATTTTCTCGATACGCTAAGGGTCGGCGACAATGTCACGCGCTCGTCGCGGATTTCGGACGTGACGATGAAAACCGGCAGCACCGGCGTACTCTGTTTCGTTTCGGTCGAGCACACCATCACGACGGCGCGTGGCGTCGCGATCAAAGAGCGGCAGGATCTGGTCTATCGCGATGTCGCCAAGGGCGAGCAGAAGCCCGCTGCCGCGCAGCCGTCTCCACCAAAAGCGGAACACAGCGAAACGCACATGGCCGATCCGGTTTTGCTGTTTCGCTATTCCGCGCTGACCTTCAACGGTCATCGCATCCACTACGACCGCGACTACGTCACCAGGGTCGAGGGCTATCCGGGACTTGTATTCCACGGGCCACTACAAGCGGCGCTGCTGGTCGAGATGGCGGCAAAGCAGCACGATGGAAAAGCGCCTTTAAGGTTCTCCTATCGCGGCGTACAGCCGCTGTTCGATGGCGCGAACTTCAGCGTCAACGCAAATAATGGCGGCTCGGAATTGTGGACTGCGAACAATGCCGGCACGCCGACCATGAAGGCAACTGCGAGATGGTAAGCTTTTATTTGGGCGTGATCTAATCCGAAAACCGGTACCCACTTTTCGAGATCACGCCTTACTTCTTGCCGAACGTCTCGCGCATCCCCGCCTGTATCTTCGCCATCCCGCCGATCCAGCGGTCGTAGTCCGCCGTCTTGCGCCGCATGTAGTCGATCACCTGCGGATGCGGCAGGATCAGAAAGGTCTCGCGATCGATTCCTTCCAGAGCGGACTCTGCCACTTCCATCGGCGAGAGATTGCCGTCGCGCGACTGCGGTCCATTGGGTAAGCCGCGTAGCATGTTGGTATCGACGCCCTGCGGACACAGGATCGAAACGCGGATGTTGTGTGCCTTGTGCGAGATCGCGAGATTTTCCGCAAAACCGACTGCGGCGTGCTTTGTCGTCGAATAGGCCGCGCTGCCGACCTGCGACAGAAGTCCAGCCGCTGAAATCGTGTTGAGAAAATATCCGCCGCCGCGCGCCTTCATGCGCGGAACAAGATGCCGCGCCGCGTAAACGTGCGCCATGACATGGATGGCCCAGCTTCGTGACCACGCCTCGTCGTCTTTTCCACCGGCGTTTTCCGACATCGGATCGAAGCCGCCGCCGATGCCGGCATTCGAGCAGAACAATTCGATAGGCCCGAACTGCTTTTCGGTCTCATCGATGACGCGGACGATGTCCTTCTCCTGTCCGACGTCGCAGGCGAACGACGCGCCGCCAATGGAATCCGCAACAGCCTTCGCGCGCGCGCCGTCGAGATCGGCGACGATCACTTTCTTCGCGCCCTCGCGATGGAAGACTTCGCACAGCGCCTGACCGATACCGTTCGCGCCGCCGGTGACGACGACAACCTTGCCTGAAACTTTCATGGGATTTGTCTAGATCGAAACCGCGCTGCGGGCAATCGGATCAGGACGAGATCAGAATCAGATCGAGCACGGCTGCGTAGTGAACGCCTGCGGCGATCAGCACAAAGGAATGCCAGATCGCATTCTGGAAGCGCAGCCGCTCCCATGCGTGAAAGATCACGCCGAGCGAATAGATCACGCCGCCGATGGCTACCAGCCACAGCGTCGAATTCGGTAGTGACGAAACGAGGCTGTCATAGGCCATCACGCCGCTCCATCCCATCGCGAGATAGAGCAGCACGGCCAGCCGGTCATAGCGGCCGGGCCAGCGGACTTTCATGTAGATACCGAAGGCTGCCACGCCCCAGACACCGACCAGAATCGCGATGCCGAGCACGAGGTTCTGCATATGCGCGAGGAAAGGCGTGTAGGTCGCCGCGATCAGAACATAGATGGCCGAATGATCGAAGCGGCGGAGAAACCACTTCACCGGCGACACCGGCCAGAGATTGTAGGTGGCGGAGAGCCCGAGCATCCCGAGCAGGCCGGCGGCGTAGACGCAGACCGAAACGATCTGTCCGGGCGTCGCATAAACGGAGGTGAGAACGATCAGCGCGGTCGCCGCGACAAGGCCGAAAATCATACCGAGGATATGGACGACGCCGTCGGCGATCAGTTCGGCTTTGTCGTAGTCCCAGCGGATAATGCCGCCGCCGATGCTGCGCCTGTCCGAACTGAACTGCTTCAACCTGAAGACCGCCATTCCCGCCGATCTGCCTTCGTACCCTTACAAATTGAGCGATAAAAGCTAACTGCACAACGGTCAACGAACCCTGAACGGACGTCAATCAAGAATCATGTCGATGCTGAAACTTGATTTCCGCAGGCGCAATCTCCAGCTTCACAGGAGTGTCGCAAACGCTTTGCCGCCGCTTGTTTTCTCTGTCCGATAAAGTCTTGATCGAATTATGGCGCCCAGTTTTTCGGACATTGTCGAAGACGCCCGCATCTCGCTCCGCTCGCTGATCGAATATGGCGAGGGTCTGTTCGACCCGACGGTGCGGCTAGGCGTCACAGGCCTGTCGCGCGCGGGCAAGACGGTCTTCATCACGGCGCTGGTGCATGGCTTGTTGCGGGGCGGACGGTTTCCCGTGTTCGAATCTCTCGCGACTGGGCGCATCGCGCGAGCCTATCTCGCGCCGCAGCCGGACGACGCCGTGCCGCGCTTCGCCTATGAAAGCCACGTCCGCACGCTGATCGACGAACGGCGCTGGCCGAGTTCGACAGTGGACATCAGCGAGCTTCGCCTCGTGATCGAATTTCAAAGAGAGAACGGCGCGACGCGAAAGCTGACGCTCGATCTCGTGGATTATCCCGGCGAGTGGCTGCTCGATCTTCCGCTACTCAACAAGAGCTACGAGGAATGGTCGTCCGAAAGCCTTGCATTGTCGCGCAAAGGTCCGCGCGAAAAGCTCGCCAAAAAATGGCATGCGCATCTCGCAACGCTCGATCCCTCGGGTCACGAGGACGAACAGGCCACGCTGAAAGCCGCTCAACTCTTTACCGACTATCTGCGCGCCTGCCGCGACGAACGCTTCGCGATGAGCCTGCTGCCGCCCGGACGTTTTCTGATGCCTGGCAATTTGGCGGGCTCGCCTGCGCTGACATTCGCGCCGCTCGATGTCTCGCTGGACGAAACCGCACCGGACGGCTCGCTCTGGGCGATGATGGCGCGGCGCTATGAGGCTTATAAAGACGTCGTGGTGCGGCCGTTCTTCCGCGATCATTTTTCGCGGCTCGACCGCCAGATCGTGCTGGTCGATGCACTCGCCGCCTTCAACGCCGGACCGGAAGCGTTGCGCGACCTCGAAGGCGCGCTTGCAGGGATTCTCGACTGCTTCAATGTCGGACGCAGCACGATCCTGAGCACCCTTTTTCGTCCACGCATCGACCGCATCCTGTTCGCAGCGACCAAAGCCGATCACCTGCACCGCTCAAGCCACGACCGGCTTGAAGCCATTCTCGGTCGCATGGTCGAATTGGCGGTGGCGAAAGCGGAATTTGCAGGGGCAACGGTGGATGTCGTCGCGCTCGCTGCGGTACGGGCGACCCGCGAAGCCCTCGTCAGACAGGGACGTGACGAACTTCCATCCATCCTGGGTACGCCGGAGAAGGGCGAAATATCCGGAGGCGAAACATTCGACGGAGAGACAGAGGCCGCGACATTCCCCGGCGATCTTCCGACCGATCTCGACGCCCTGTTCGGTTCAACCAACGGATTTCGCGGATTGAGCGCGACGATTGCCGAAAAAGCGGATTATCGATTTCTGAAATTCCGCCCTCCGGCTATTGAACGTGTATCAGCGGAAGAACCAGCCCTGCCCCATATCCGCCTCGACCGTGCGCTTCAGTTTCTGATCGGAGACAGATTGAAATGAGCGACCGTCCCCGCAAGCCCGCCGCGTTCAAGCTCGACGATCCGCGCGTGCGCGTCCTCGACGCCGATGACGAGGCGGCAAAGCCTTCGCGTAGCAAGATTCAAGTCATGCCGGAATCGGATGCTGCGCTGTTGCCTGCGACCATCGACGAACCTGCAATTCCTGTGCAACGCGGTTTCGGCTGGGCAACAATTTTATGGGTGTCGCTCGGATGCCTCGTGCTGCTCGGCCTCGGGCTCGGCATTTCCAATCTCGTCACCGATCTTTTCAACCGCAGCCAGAGCCTCGGCTATATCGGACTGGCCTTCGCCTGCGCTGCCGTGCTTGCGCTGCTCGTCATTATTCTGCGCGAAGTTCTCAGCCTGATGCGGCTAGAGACCATCGAAAAACTTCATGAGCGCGCCAACGCGGTTCTCGTCGGCGACGACCGCAAGGAGAGCGACGCCATCGTCCGCGATCTTCTGAAGATTGCACACGAGAATCCGCGACTCGCGCATGCGCGGGCGACGCTACAGGATCATAGCGGTGACATCATCGATGGCGCCGATATGGTGCGTCTCGCAGAGCGCGAGTTGATGGCACCGCTCGATCGGGAAGCGCGGCGGCTGATCTCAAGCGCCGCACAGCGCGTGTCGCTTGTAACGGCGATAAGTCCCGGCGCGGTTATCGACGTGCTGTTTGTATTCGCAGCAGCGTTGCGTCTCGTCCGCCAACTCGCGCGGCTCTATGGCGGGCGGCCGGGAACGCTCGGACTTATACGGCTAATGCGCCATGTCATCGCGCACCTTGCCGTGACCGGCGGCATGGCGGCGAGCGACAGTCTGATCCAGCAGATGCTGGGACACGGGATCGCCGCGAAGCTATCGGCACGGCTCGGTGAGGGCTTGCTTAACGGACTGCTGACCGCACGATTGGGACTGGCAGCGATCGACGTCACGCGGCCTTTGCCGTTCGCGGCGTTGCCGCGCCCTGCGCTGTCCGATCTGGCTAAGGATTTGATGAAGCGCCTCGGCGACACGGACGCGAAGTAAGCGTCAGCCGAGCGGATGCCAGTTATAGAACAGCGTATCGCGCGAGGGCGACAGATCCGGTTTCCAGTTTCTGATCGTCTTGAAGATGAACTTATCGATCACCACGCCGCGCCACACCCGCTCACTGCCGCCGACAACCTCAACCACAGCCGGCGTCGCGGTTTCGATAATATTGCCCTCGCCCGGCTCCGTATCGACATAGAGTCCCGGACCTGACGCGACCGCTGCTTTTGCTTTAGAGTCATTGAAGCCGAGATAGCGGCTCCGCTCCGTCACCTGAACGACAGGAATGCTGTCTTTGAGATGCCAGCGCAGCATCGCGTAGAGCCGGTAATTGACGGTGGCGATCCATGTCGCTCCGGCCTTGTCGGCGGCCTCCTTCGCGCGCAGCGCGACATCGCGGTATCCCAATTCCTTGCCGACCGGATCGCGCGATCCGAGGCCCGGCGCGCTGCTGATAACGTAGTAGTAGAATGCGCCGGCGTTCAACACAGCGCCGACCAGAACAGCCGCGACTGCCCAGCTTCGCGCTGTCCGCAGACACCAGTTTGTCTGCGGCAGTTTGCTTATCAGTGCAAGATTGATTGCGGTCGCAGCGAAGGCGAACAGCCAGATCAGCATCGGCCACGTGTCGCCGACGCGCAGCGACAACGAACGCCACAGGAAGAAAGCAAACGGCGCAAGCGCGCAGGTCGACAGCAGAATGAACACAGGATTCAACTGCCGATAGCCGCGCCACGCCAGCATCACCGAGCCGCCAAGCGTGGCCGGAAACAAAAGAGGTCCAACCAGCCCGGCCTGAAGGCCGATGAAATCGAGCACCGTTCGCAGCGACACGCCGTGATCGGCATTCACGCGCACGAACTGAAAACGGAATCCCGCCCACTCGTGCAACCAGTTCCAATAGACCACCGGAGAAAAAATCACGGCGGCAATCAGCAATGCTGCCCACGGATAGAGACTGCCCAGCCAGCGCGCACGCCATTGCGGGATCAGCGCAAATGCGAGAATGCCGGGCACAAGCAGAACCACAGTGAACTTCGACAACAAGGCCAGTCCGCCGAACACGCCGGCGGCGAGCCACCATTTGCCGTCGCCGGATTCTGCAAGACGAACCAGCGCCCACACCATAGCGACCGCGAACGGTATCATCGCTGCGTCAGGCAGAATGCGCGATCCGAACAGGCCGAATTCGAGAGCGGCCTGCGGCATCACGATTGCGAGCAGCACAACGAACCGATCGCGCGTCTGCCGCCAGACGATGTCCGCGATCAACGCTTGCGCGATCCACATCGCGAGCAGACCGCCGAACCGCGCGCCGAAGTTCGTGTCGCCGAATATCGAGGTACCGAAGCGGACAAACCACGCGATCATCGGCGGATGATCGAGGAACGACAGCACGTTTTCCTTCGACCAGGTCCAGTAATAGGCTTCGTCCGTCCGCAGATCGGCGATGGCCGCATAGATAATCTGCAACGTCACGAGCACGGCAACAATGGCCGCTGCCGCTATCGTATTGCGGTCCAGCCGACGAATAGCCTGAGCAGAGGTCGCAATGTGATCGGTCTTCGTCATCTGCTCAAAAAAGTACGTGGCGTATCCCAGCCTAGCCTGCCACGGCTTTTCCCCGACACGACCGATGATGTCAAACCAGCGTGGCGTCACTTCGGCGCATTTGCACATGGCGCGGCACGATGCACTGCGGTAGATTTCAGCGAAGTCCAGAATTCCAATCGATTTTGACCGCGTTCGTTTTCAAATCTAAAGTTTCCCCGGACGATTGAATCATGGCCGAACGATCCATCACTGCATCTTTTCTCCGCTTTCAGCGCAGCATCGGCATCCGGCAAGTCCGTCTTGTCACCGGACTTATTCTTTTTTCGTACCTCATCAGCCATTTCACCAACCATGCGCTCGGCAACATTTCTGTTCCGGCGATGGAAGAGGGAATGACCTATCACCTCGCATTCTGGCGAAGCTGGCCTGTGACGATCGTATTCTACACTGCCGCGCTTACGCATATGAGCCTCGGCCTGTGGGCGCTCTATGCGCGGCGTCAGTTCCGCTGGGTCACGACCGAAATGATCCAGCTCGTGTTCGGGCTGAGCATTCCGATGCTCGTGATCGGACATCTGGTCGGCATTCGTCTGGCGGCATCTCTGCTCGGCCATGACAAACTCTATGCACAGGCCTTCTTCGCCTACTGGGTCTATCGCCCCTATGTGATGTGGAAGCTTTACGCCGCGCTGATCGTGGCATGGGTGCACGGCTGCATCGGATTGTTTTTCTGGCTGCGCACCAAACTGTGGTTCAAGAAGGCCGCCGGACCGCTTCTGGCTTTCGCGATTTTTCTGCCGACGGTGGCGATGCTCGGCCTTTACCAGGGCGGGCGCGCGATCGTTCGCGCAAGTGCTGCGCCTGAATGGCGCGCCGATAATCTCAACACCGGCAAGGTCGGGACCGGCGCGGACCAGATCCTGCTCAACAACATCATTCAATACGCCCTGTACGTTTATCTCGGCCTGATCGTGCTTGTTTTTGTCGCGCGCGGCGTGCGAGCGATCATGGAGCGGCGCGGCGGGCTTGTGCGCCTGTCCTATGGCGACGGGCAAACGATCCATATCCCGAGGGGTCTGAGCGTGCTCGAAGCCAGCACGCGCTTCAACATTCCCCACTCCAGCGTCTGCGGCGGTCGCGCGCGCTGCTCCACCTGCCGCATCCGCGTGATCGGCGACTGCGCCGCGCTGCCGAAGCCGTCCAGCCGCGAGGCCTTCGTGCTGGAGCGCGTCGGCTGCGGCAACGACCCGGCCATTCGCCTCGCCTGCCAGCTTCGGCCGAAGTCCGACGTCGCGTTCTTTCAGATTTTCCCGGCGCGCGCAGGCGCCTCGGCGCTGTCGCAGGCGATACAGACCCACGCCGGCAAGGAGCGATACCTCGTGAGCATGTTCGTCGATCTGCGCGGATCGACCAAGCTCGCCGAAAAACTGCTGCCGTTCGACACCGTGTTCATCATCAACCGATTCCTCACCGCTGTTTCGCAGGCCGTTGTCGAATGCGGCGGCCGTCCAAACCAATTTGTCGGCGACGGACAGTTGGCTTTATTCGGCCTTCACACCGATCCGCAGACCGCGTGCCGGCAGGCGATCACGGCGGCAGGGCGTATTTCCATCCACGTCGATGAACTGAACAAGTTCCTCGGCAAGGATGTGCCCGAGCCGTTACGTTTCGGCGTCGGCATTCACGGCGGCGAAGTCATCATCGGCGACATCGGTTCGCACGACCACACCGTCTTCACGGCACTTGGCGATGCCGTGAACGTGACCGCGCGGCTTCAGGACATGACCAAGCAACTGACCTGTGAAGTCGTGTTGTCCGACGAGGTCCGAAAGACCGCAGGACTGCCCGAGAAAACCTGGCCTCCGGTCGAGGTTCCGATCCGCGGCCGCGCCGAGCCGATGATCGTGCATGCGGTAAAAAAAGCGGAGACATTGCTGAAGCTCGGCGACGACTTCGCAAGTGCAGCAGCATAAAGAGGACATTTCGGTCTGTTTTGACGCCAAGTTGACCGGTTTCGGCTGCCGAATGTGCAGCGTTTTCTCTATCCAGCTTCCGGCAGACCGCGTAACTTGTCGCCCCGTTGGGTGACGCGACATGCCGAGGCCGACCGCTTAGAAATTGAAATGACTTTCTGGAGACTATGGAATGCCTAAAGGTACTGTGAAGTGGTTCAACCCGACGAAGGGCTACGGGTTTATTCAGCCTGCCGGCGGCGGCAAGGATGTGTTCGTCCACATCTCGGCGGTTGAAAAGGCTGGGCTGAGCACGCTCAACGAAGGACAGACGGTCGAATTCGAAGAGGTTGCCAATCGCGGCAAGACCTCGGCCGAGAATCTCAAGGTCTGATTCCGAAAACTGGAGCGGGCGCGTGGTCTTAAATGACGCCGCCCGCACCGAAATCCGCCGGGCATTTCAGACCCACGCGTAAATGCATTGCTGCAATCCGCAGCTCTATCCATTGTTAAAATGATAAGCGTCATATAATAAGCCGCCCAAATTCGAAGGGTGCGCAAAATGACGATTCAAAATGCCGCCAAGGACACGCCGATGACGGCCGGACAGCCGGTTTCGTCGCTGTCTCCGCAGGTTTTCGTCCTGGCGGCGCTGGCCTCGGTCGGCACATTCGCAACCAGCATCCTTCTGCCGTCGCTGCCCTCGATGGCAAAATCGCTGAACGTCTCGACGGCGGCTGTCGCTTCCACCATCAGCGTCTATCTTGCCGTGTTTGCCGTGGGGCAGCTCGCCATCGGCCCGATTTCGGATCGTTTCGGACGCTGGAAGCCGGTCGTATTCGGGCTTGCCGTCTTTGTCGCCGGCAGCGTGTGGTGCGAATTCTCCAACGACCTTCCCACGATGCTCATCGGGCGCTGCATTCAGGCCCTCGGCGCGTGTTCGGCGTCGGTGCTATCGCGCGCGATTGCACGCGATCTTTTGTCCGGTGAAGAACTAACGCGCGCGTTCGCGTTCATCACCGTCGCGATGGCAGCCGCGCCCGGCTTCTCGCCGCTGATCGGCGGATTGCTCGACACGACGTTCGGCTGGCGCACGGAATTTCTGGCCGTCGGCTTTTTCGGACTGACCGTCATCGCGGCCTTCCTCCGATATGTCGGCGAAACGCACAAGTTCGACATCAAGACCTCGATGCAGCCGCTCGCGATTGCGAAAGTCTATTGGGATCTCGCGACAGACATTCGTTTCCTCGCACCCGCCGGCACCATCGCCCTGTCGATGGGCGCGCTGTTTGCAATGTTCTCGGTGACGCCGCGCGTTCTGATCGACGGGCTCGGTTACACCCCGCTGCAACTCGGTTTCTTCTTTGCAGGCACGGTATTCGTCGTGTTCGGATCGGGAATCTTCGCGCCGCGCTTCGCCGAGATGATCGGCCATTCGCAGGCGACCATCGTGGCGCTGTCGATTGCGCTGTTCGGCGGCGCAATTCTGCTCGGCGGACATTTTCTCGCGCATACGATCTGGAGCTACCTGTTGCCGGTGATGGTCTTCCTGTCCGGCTTTGGAATGATTACGCCGCTCGCGACCGCGACTACGCTCCAGCCGTTCGGCGATCGCGCAGGCTCGGCATCGGCGTTGCTGGGATTTATGCAGATGGGCGGCGCATCGGCTGGCGTAGCCGTCACCGCGTCAATCGCCAGCGCAACGCTGGGGATCGGTCTTGTGGTTGCTTCTTTCGCAGCTTTTGCTCTCGCTCTCTACCTGACCGGCACAAGAGCGATACGCGCGAAATAGCGCGATCAGCAGGACGCTTCCCAGCCTTGCGGGAACGGCGTCATCGGCCACGCGCCGGACGCGCTGGGAAATACTTTCGAACCTGAGCAGTCCGAAGCCTTGTCGCCGGGCTCGAGAACGCCGCCGCAGTAAGGACATGAATTGTCGTTCGCCGCGCGCGGAAAATCGCCCGACGTGTCGGTGACTTCCATCGCGAAGAAATTGACGGCCTGCGGGCGTTTGGTCAGTCGGTATCCGGACATGCTGCTTCCTCTTCCTCAGAGGCTGCATCATGCACGCAAGATCATGCCGTTCCGTTCAGCGGAACGCTCAAATTTTACCGTTAGATCGCAGCTTTCGTTGGGCTGCGAGGGTAAACGGAGTCTTTAACGCTCGACGATCAGACCGCGGCTGGTGACGACAACCCAGCGGCCGTCCTGCTTGCGGATGGCATCGACACGGCCGACGCCCGGCAGCGGATCGCCCGGATAGACTTCAAAGATACCGAGCCGTCCCTGCACACGCGCAGCACCCTCTCCGACGTCACGCAGCGTCCAGCCATCCACCACCGGAAGCCGGTTCGGCGTCGCAGTCGCCGTCGCAATCGAGCCGGTCACATCCGGCGCGTGCAGCTTGTCGGTGGTCTCCGACAGCTTGGTGAGCTTGGTGGCCTGCGCTGCGGCGGCAGCCTTGATCGATGCGATTTCGGCGTTGACCCTGGCGATGGCGCTTTCCATCGCGCGGCCCTGATCGGCTGCGGCCAGAGCGGCAATTCCATCGTTTTTCGCATTGAAATGGCCGATGCCGAAGGTGGCTGCCGAACCGCCTGCTGCGCCGACGGCGGCTGCAAGGGTGACAATGGCGGCGAGAGACAGCGAGCGGCGGCCTGCTTGCGGTGCAGCGGAGGACTCAGCCGCCTTTTCCGGAGCCACGCCGGTCTTGAAAGCCGGGTCGTCCCACGAGCTATGCGGCGTCAGCCGCTGGAGAACGATCTCTTTCGGGGAATCTTTCGAGGGGCCTGCAATCTGCTTCGCTCCCGCCTGCGCGTTCGCGCCCGAATCGGGGACGAGCGAAGCCTCTGAATGATCGCTGGATTTATCGATCTGGCCGCCGGAATTCTGGTCGCTCATGGACGTAGCCCCCAAATGGTTTCACGATTTGGTAACTATAATTTCTTGAGGAATCGTTACCGCCGCACCAGCATGGCCAGGCGATGCGGAACAGAACGCTGAAAAAGGCTTTGACCGAGATGCGCGAACACTATCCCGCCCCTCGCTCGCCATTTCGGACCTGGCTTGCGACTCACGTGTTCAGAACGTGGACAGCCGTTGTCACCCTCGCCGGCTTCGGCTGGGCGTTTTTCTATAAGCCCGAATGGATCACCTGGTGGCTGCGCACCACGATGACCGGCATCGAACAGGGCGCAACATTTCTGCCTTATCCTTACGGCGACCAGTTCGAGGTCGCGCTGCGCGGCATCGGCGGATCGTTCTGGGTGCAGATCACGGTGGCGATCATCATCGTGCGTGTCGTGGCGTGGCTGATCGGCCAGATGTTCAGGCGCAGGCGGCCCCGCGAAGGCGATCTCGATGCGATCTATCGCGACGAAGTCCGCCGCAACGAACTGCCTCCGCGATTCTGAATCGCAAAAGAGAAAGGCGCTCCGCGATCGCTCGCGAAGCGCGCCCTCTAAAACTCGCTGGCCTGGGCGGAGACCGCCCTCACCTGCGTTCTCCAAATTTCAGAAAACGCGGCGGGCGGCTCCAGCGAGGTGACAGCGTTTAGAATGAGACACTGGACCACCTCCTTTCGTTGTTGACGACGCAACTAAGATAAGCGCATGCGCGCTGCGGTCAAGCTTCGTGACAAAATCCGTCACCGTATCTCGCAACTCGACGATGTCATCGTCGGTTTGCCGCAGGTGTGATACATCGAGCCGTCGAAGAACGTGTAGTTGGTTTTCCCCGGCATCAGAGGCGACTGAAAGGTCGCCGTGCAGGAATTTCCGCGCACGCTGATGTTCACGATGATGGAGTTGTTCGGCAAATTCCAGACGAACTTCAGTCCGCTGCGGCCTGTCACGCGCAACTGACCTGTACCGCCCGGAACCTGCGTCAACCCCGGACCGAGCTTGCTGTCGAAATTGAGCGCGGTCTTGAAAATCAGAAGACCCTGCGTGATGATCGCCTGCACGCTGCCGTCCTCATTCAATGTTCCGTCGCCGTCGCCGCTGATCGGCGCATTGCTCACCGGCACCGGCGACATGCAAGTCATCGTGCCATCGAAGTGAAAATGAAATTTGAGCGACTGCGCCGAAGCGCCGGTAGAAAATAAGAATCCGAAAGACAACGCCGCCGCCACAAGACATGCGCGCGCAAAATTTTCAGCAATCGTCATTGCTTCCCCCACCGGCCCGAAGCCGTTTCCCTGATGCGCCGCTTCAGAAGTTTCCGCGCGGCATTCCTTCGCCCGCAGATATTCTGCCTGCGAAGATCAGAGAATGGAAAGTAGATTCTGAGTGAATAAACTATCCTGGCGGGCCGTCAGTCACGCTGCAAGTCACATTGCTTACAGTGAAAGATGTATACCTTGGCGGATATTTAACGACCGTGACCGCGCAGGTCGAGCCAGACGCAGAGAACGCATAGGTGACGGTGCCAGTATCGAGGAAAATTGTGTCCCCGCGCACCGTGCGCACTGCTCCGTTTTGCTTTGTGCCTTGATCGAGGATGAGCTTGCCGGTCGTATATTCAAACAGACGACCTTGTGTGCTGATGTACCAATGAAATTTTATAACGGGCCCGCTCGAACATTTTGAACTGCAAATAGTGTTGACGTAAGTGCCGCGCAAAGTTTTACCCAGCAAGCCGTCGGCATATGACGAAGCGATCAATCCAAGAAAAATAAGCGCCGTCGAAAACAGATATTTCACCGGGATAATTCCTCGTTTGCTTGCGAGTGATTAAACAGAAAAACGCGTTGAACAGCAGGCCGATATAGCCGCATCCTGAAGAGTAAAAAATACGGATGGCGCTCCCTAGGGGAATCGAACCCCTGTTTCAGCCTTGAGAGGGCCGCGTCCTAACCGCTAGACGAAGGGAGCGTTGGCTTCAGGCAATAGCCTTGAAACGCCGATGCTGCAAGACGGAACGGTGCATAGCGTGTCGAAGACGCGCGTAAACGCGCTTTTGGCTAAGGCTCCGTCGCGAATTTCAGCCTCGCTACGGGCTTCAATGTCTTGGCGTCGAACGAGCGGATTTCCGTCACGCCCGCGATGTCCAGCGTCACCAGAAGCCGTCCATCGGAAACGCCGGTCGAGATAATGCGCGCGCCCTTCGGCAGCGTTGCGGTCACGTCCGCGGTCTGGACGCTTCCGTCGCTGCGGAACAGCTTGTAGCCGATGGCAAACAGAACGGCCGCCAATCCGATCGCCGTGGTCATCCCCGCAATCAGCATCATCCGGCGCACCCGCGCGATCAGAGCGGCTTGCTCGGGCGTCTGTTCTGGCGCATCAGGTTCGGTCATGACGAGTGGAGAACTCCAGAAAATCACGGTCGCGGGCGATGAAGGATCGCAGCGGCTGGATCGTGTCCTCGCGGTGCGGAGCCCCGACCTGTCGCGCTCGCGGCTTAAAGCCCTGATCCTCGCAGGGCAAGTCTCGGTCGGGACAAATGTCGTCCGCGACCCTGCTTTTCATGTGCGCGCCGGCGACACGATTGAAATCGATCTGCCGCCCGCCGCTGATCCCGAGCCGCAGGGCGAAAGCATCCCGCTCGATATCGTCTATGAGGACGACGACATCATCGTCCTCAACAAGCCCAAGGGCCTCGTCGTGCATCCCGGTGCGGGGCACGAAACGGGTACGCTGGTGAACGCGCTGATCGCCCATTGCGGCGACAGTCTTTCTGGAATTGGTGGCGTGAAGCGCCCCGGTATCGTGCATCGTCTCGACAAGGATACGACCGGCTTGATGGTGGTCGCCAAGAACGACCGCGCGCACCAATCGCTGTCGGCGCAGTTCGCCGATCATGGACGCACTGGCGCAATGAGACGGGGCTACATGGCGTTCGCATGGGGCGTGCCGAACCGCCAGCGCGGCACGGTAAATGAGCCGATCGACCGGCATCCTCATTCGCGCGACAAGATGGCGGTTCGCCAAAATGGCCGCGAAGCGGTGACGCATTGGGAAACGGTCGAGACATTCAACGGCATCGACGGCAAGCCGGTCGCGTCCCTGATCGCCTGCCAGCTGGAAACCGGACGAACCCATCAGATCCGCGTCCATCTCGCCCATATCGGCCATCCGCTGATGGGAGACGATGTTTACGGCTCCGGATTCAGGACCAAGGCCGCCCATTTGGGCCGAAAAGCCCAAACCGCCCTTTCGGAACTCGGCCGTCAGGCGCTCCATGCCTATTTGCTTCAACTGGAGCACCCGGCCACCGGAGAAATTCTGCGCTGGGAAGCGCCTTTGCCGGAGGATTTGCTTCTTCTGACAGCCGCCCTTCGTAGCAGAGACTAATTGCGGTGCGCTAAAAAGCCGCATGGTTACAAACATTTAACCCCGGTCACAGGTCCGTGACCACGTTTTGTTCTTCCCTTTCCAAGCCCTGAGGGTGTATGTTGCGCCTGCGCTGGGGATCGTCCCCGGCGGAACGTTGCAGCGCCACCGGCTTTGACAAAGCGGTTGGCCTGCCTGGCTCGCCGCTATCGGGAGCCTGAACAATGGAGGGCGCAATATGGCCCGTGCAGCTACCCTGCCGGTTCTCAATGGGGAATCCGGCCTCTCTCACTACCTCGCCGAAATCCGCAAATTTCCGATGCTGGAACCCCAGCAGGAATACATGCTCGCCAAACGCTGGCGTGAGCATGACGATCGCGACGCGGCGCATCAGCTCGTTACCAGCCATCTAAGACTCGTGGCGAAAATTGCCATGGGTTATCGCGGCTATGGCCTGCCGATTTCCGAAGTCGTTTCGGAAGGCAATGTCGGCCTGATGCAGGCGGTGAAACGCTTCGAGCCCGAAAAGGGCTTCCGTCTTGCCACCTACGCGATGTGGTGGATCAAGGCGTCGATCCAGGAATACATCCTGCGTTCGTGGTCGCTCGTGAAAATGGGCACGACTGCGAACCAGAAGAAGCTGTTCTTCAACCTGCGCAAGGCCAAGAGCAAGATCTCCGCGCTCGAGGAGGGTGACATGCACCCCGATCACGTGAAGACCATTGCGACCCGGCTCGGCGTCACGGAGCAGGACGTGATCGATATGAACCGCCGTCTCGGCGGCGACGCATCGCTCAACGCGCCGATCCGCGACGACGGCGAACCGGGCGAATGGCAGGACTGGCTGGTCGATACTTCGCCCAATCAGGAAGCCATCATGGCCGAGCACGAGGAGTTCGATCATCGCCGTCAGGCTCTGACCGGCGCGATGGGCGTGCTCAATCCGCGCGAACGCCGCATCTTCGAGGCGCGCCGTCTGGCTGAAGACCCGATGACGCTGGAAGACCTTGCGGCGGAATTCAACGTCTCGCGCGAACGCGTGCGCCAGATCGAGGTCCGCGCCTTCGAGAAGGTGCAGGCAGCGGTGAAGACGACGATCGCCAGGCAGGAACATGCGGCGATGGAAGCCGCGCTGTAATTTCTCGCGACACACAAACAACGAAAGCCGGCGGCAACGCCGGCTTTTTTGTTGCCAGATTTGTCATTGCGAGGAGCGAAGCGACCCATCGCCGGTCGTCCCCGCTGCCGCTCCTGTCGTCCCCGCGAAGGCGGGGACCCATACGCCCTGAGCGATCTGTTCAACGCTGTTGCCAATGTCCTTCCTCATTTCTTCTCTCAGGGTTTATGGGTCCCCGCCTTCGCGGGGACGACGTTGAAAAATTTTCCATTCGCATTCTTCTCCTCTTAAACAAGCGCAGTGATCTCCCCGCGTTTTCGCGGGCGTCCGTTCAGCCATGTCCGAAACCGTTCTCAATTCGTCCCTCAACAAGAGGGAGCGGAGCGCCGAAAGGCGCGACTTCGATAGTGCCGCGATGCGGACGATGTTTGCGAACATCGCGTGACCCGCACCGCGTAACGCCTCACGGCGCTCCACAACGGCGATTTCTGTCTCCGGTGCCGTTCTTCCGAGCGCGGGATCCACAAGGCTTTCGCCTTGCGTTTATCCGGGCGGATTTCGCCGCCCTTCAGCCGCGCCGCGTGCAGCCACTGAAGGCAGGCTCCCGTAGTGGAGCCGGTCGGCGAACCGGGGCCTCCCGGGTGCGAAGAGTGCGTCACTCCTCGCACGCGGGCGCCGCATCCCGCCCCGCGCTATCAAGCGTCCCGGACAACGCCCCTCAAGTGAGGCGGGATGGCGTGAAGATGATATGGACTGAGAAAAATGTCAAGGATTATTTTCCTAGCCTCAATTCAAAAATAATCCCGCAAAAAATCCGCCAGCGTGTCCGACTCGATGTCGGACATGTTGCCCAGCAGGTAACTCGCCTGCGTGCGGTGATCGGCCGGCACGTTGTTGTCCACGCCCGGCAGCGGATTGGCGACGATGGATTTGTAGGATTCCAGATTGTCCCTGGTGCCGGCGAAAATGCAGACGCAGATTTTCGGATCGGCGAAAACGTACCAGGTGCCGGCCGCGGTTTTCTGCACCACCATCCTGTGCGGCGGCAGCGCACTCAGAGCCTTTTTGGTCACGGCGTCGTCGGCGAGTTTCACGCGGAAACCCGCCGAGCGCAGGTAAAAATCGTTGGCGTCGAGAAAGGGTTTATTGGGTTGCGCGTCTTGCGCCGCAAGCGGCGACATCAGCGCGACCAGAAGCACGGCCGCAAGCTCGCGCCGCGCAAAATTGCGAAATAGATTCATGACGCCCCTTCGACGAATTCCAAAACAAAAATTCAAAAGCAACACCTGACGCATTTGCGTCACACACCAGACCTTGTGTCCACGCAAATTCCTATCACGAAAAATACCTCAAAAATACCAATGACGGCGGATCGCAGTTTTTCACGTCGCCGTCAGTCATGCGGTTTTCATAGGCATGACTCATAACCGCCCCAATGACGCACGATGGTCCGCGCGGAATTCAAGGGGAGTTAGCGAATGACGAAACGTCCGCCGGAAACGTTCGATCCAGAAATCGTCGCCACGCTGCGCAAGGTGCTGGATATTGCCGTAGAACAAATTGCCGAAGCCAATCGCACCCCGGCGACGAAAGCGAAAATGGCGGAGACCATCGTGCGCGAAGCGGCCGAAGGCGTCACCGATGCGGGCGATCTCTTGTCGAGCGCCGTGCGCGCGGGAGAAGTTCCAGCGGCGTGAATAAATCTTCGTCAAACACGCAAATGTCATACGCGGGCTCGACCCGCGTATCCATCTGTCTTCAAAAGATGGATTGCCGGGTCAAGCCCGGCAATGACAACTAGCCCGTTGCGCGCTTCGGCGCAGCGTCTTCCACAATCTTCGGCGCCTGAGTGGCGAACTGCTCATCCTGCGGTTTCGCAGGCAGGCTGCCATGCGCCTTGCCGTAGTCGATCACCTGCGCCATCAGCCGCAAGCCCATCGGCGCCAGCGCGCGCTCCCACAATTCGCGCGCGGTCTCGCCCTCCTTGACGAAGCACCATTCCTGCGCGGCGATGGCACCCGCGTCCATCTTGTCGGCGAGATGATAGATCGTGCCGCCGGCAATCGGATCGCCTTCCCTGATGGTCCACTCGATCGCGGCGATGCCGCGATGACGCGGCAGCAATGAGGGATGATAGCCGATGCCGCCATGCTTTGCGGCTTTGAGCGCCTCCCTGGTCACGCGGGCGTGGCTGTGCGCGGTGATAATGAGATCGGTGCCGGGCGCGATTTCATTCGCCTCGATCAGTTTCGGCGAGGCCTGAACTGTCACAGGTATGTTGGCGGCACGGGCGGCGGCTGCGAGCCGGTCCTCGCCATCGGCGACAACGACGCGCGCAATATCGGCGCCGTGTGCGCGCAGCATGTTCAACGTCTCGACGCCGAAATGGCGCGACCCGGCAAGCGTGATCTTCATTATGTTGCTGCCCCGACAGTTTTTCTACGCATGATCTGATCGGAAAACCGGTTCCCACTTTTCCGGATCATACGTCATTGACCCCAGATTCTCACTGACCCCAAGCCGTGAAGGCCTCGTTGAATGCGCGCTCGCCCGGCGCGCCTTTTTCGACCGCGATGATGGCGCGGCGCTGGTTCGCATAGACAATGGGAATGTCGAACCAGGAACGTTCCTTGAGAAGCTGAAGGTTGCGCGCCTTGTCGGCTTCGACATTCGACAGGCCGACGAGGAAGAATCCGTCGGTGACTTTCACGGCCAGTCCCGCCAGCGGCGTGCCGCGCGACTGCTCGTTCGATTTCATCAGCACGCCCGGAACGTTTGCGACCGTGGTGCCGAAATCCGGCGGCAATACAAACGCCAGCTCTGCGGTGTGGCTCGCAGGCAAAGAGGCATCGGTGTTGCGGCGAACCGACAGCGTCATCTTGATCTTGCGTTCGGGAATTTCGATGTCGGCGCGCACGCCGATGTCGGGCGGCTGGCCGGCCGGCACCTTCACCGGCTCCGTGCGCCAGATCACCGAGCCGACATATTGCTTGCCCTGCGGCGCCGACGGATCTTCATCGTACAGCACGACGCGCTGCGCGACCGGCGCGGTCTGCTCTCCGGCCTGACCGACGCGATCGGTGATCTTCGGCCGGACATTCGCGTCCTTCGACGTGTCTTCGACCTTGGCCGCGGGCTTCATCACCGCGCGCGCGAACTGATAGACCTTCGGCCCGACCCACAGCGCGCCGCCGAGCGCGATAAGCGCAATGCCGGTGAAGATGACGCCTCTGACCGGAAAGCCGCGTCTGACCTTGACGTCACCGTCGCGCGATTCACGCGTTGCGACGCGAATGCGTCCCTGATCGGGCTGATAGTCCTGCGCCTCTTCGAGCGATTCATCGTAGCTGTAGGGCGCCGGTTCGCGCGGCGGCGCGATGTCGAGATCGCTCGGCGCACGCGATTGACGCGCGGAAGGTTGAGGCGGCGGCGGACGGCGCGGCGCGCGCGCGGCACCGCTGCGTCCGAGGTCTTCGGCATCGGCGACGACATCGCGCAATCCGCGAACGCCGGGCGATGCGCGTCCGTCGTCGAGCGAGCGCCTCTGTGGAAGCGAACCGGAACGCGAATCCTGCGTCCACTCGTCGAGCATCTGGGTGTCGTTGCGGCGCGGCTCAGGTCTGAGATCGCGCGGCGGAGGCGCGGGCGCACGCGGCGGCTCAGCGCGCGGCGGCGCTTCGGATCGCGTTGGACTATCGCTGCGCAAATTCCGCGACGAGCGCGGCGGCAGATCGGAGGGCGCATCCGCACGCTCGCGGTTCGGCCCGACCGTGATCGTCGGACGCCGCACGCTTTCACGCAACGCATCGCCGGGACGAGCGGCCGGCGGGCGGGCGGATGGCGGCGGTGCAGACGTTCGTGTGGCTTCGGATCGCAAATCGGGCCGCGCGCGCTTGGTTGCATCAGCCTCGACGCGGCGCACGGCTTCTTCCAGCGCCAGCCGTTCGCGGGTGATTTCGCCTTCCGTCAGAGGCGGCTGCACCCCGCGCAACTGCGCGATCAAAGCCGTTCGCGCGCGCTCGTAAAGCGCACGACGGGCCTCTCCCGGCGCGCCTGGGTCCAATCCGGCAATCGCGCGGGCTATGAGCGGGTAGTAGTCGGCCATCCTCGTCCAGTTTGCAGGATTCTGCGAAAATCCCGATATCTAAAGAGCACGATCGTGTCGGAAAACGGAGTGTCCCGACCTCTAATCTGCCAGATTATCGTTATGCCTCAAACGGATTCTGAACGAGGATAGTATCCTCGCGTTCCGGACTGGTGGAAAGCAAGGCAATCGGGCAGCCAACAAGTTCCTCGACCCTACGGACATACTTGATGGCCTGTGCAGGCAAATCCGCCCATGAGCGCGCATTCGCCGTCGGCTCTTTCCAGCCTTCGATGACCTCGTAGATCGGCTTGACGCGTGCCTGCGCGCCTTCGCCTGCCGGAAGATGATCGATGGTCTTGCCGTCCAGCTCATAGCCGACGCAGACATTGATGGTGTCGAAACCGTCGAGAATGTCGAGCTTGGTCAGCGCGAGGCCTTTGATGCCGCTGGTGCGCGCCGTCTGGCGCACAAGCACCGCATCGAACCAGCCGCAGCGGCGCTTGCGCCCGGTGTTGACGCCGAATTCCTTGCCGCGGCGTCCGATCTCTTCGCCGATCGCGTCGGTCAGTTCGGTCGGAAACGGTCCTTGGCCAACGCGCGTCGTGTAGGCCTTACAGATTCCGAGCACATAACCGACATCGCCCGGTCCCATGCCGGTGCCGGTCGCGGCCTGCGCTGCGACGGTGTTGGACGACGTGACGTAAGGATAAGTGCCGTGGTCGACATCGAGCAGCGCGCCCTGCGCACCCTCGAACAAAATGCGCTTGCCTTCGCGGCGCTTGTGATCGAGCAGATTCCACACCGAATCCGCGAAGGGAAGAATCTGCGGCGCGATGGCGATCAGATCCTTCATCATCGCCGTGCCGTCAATTTCATCAAGATTGAGACCGCGGCGCAGCGCATTGTGGTGGGCGAGCGTGCGGTCGATCTTGTGCGGCAGTGTCTGCGGATCGGCGAGATCCATCAGGCGGATCGCGCGGCGGCCGACTTTGTCTTCGTAAGCCGGGCCGATGCCGCGCTGGGTGGTGCCGATGGCGTTTGCCTTCGCTGCATTCTCGCGGATCGCATCGAGTTCGCGATGCAGCGGCAAAATCAGCGTGACGTTTTCGGCAATGCGCAGATTGTCCGGCGTGATCGAGACGCCCTGCCCGCGCAGTTTCTCAAGCTCCGTCACGAAAGCCTGCGGATCGAACACCACGCCGTTGCCGATCACCGACAGTTTCGACGGACGCAGCACGCCCGACGGCAGCAATGCGAGCTTGTAGGTGTTGCCGTTGATGACGAGGGTGTGACCGGCATTGTGCCCGCCCTGAAAGCGGACCACGATGTCGGCCTGTTCCGACAACCAGTCGACAATCTTGCCTTTTCCCTCGTCGCCCCATTGGGCGCCGACGACAACCACATTAGCCATTTCGAGACGGTCTCCTGGACCCGCAAATCAAGCTCAGAACCCGGCGGCTTGCGGCAGGTCCGCCCTTCTTCCGGGCGTAACATCGGATAACGGATGCACGCATGGGACGCAAGCAAGAACGGGTGTTGACGGCCCCGCGCTGCTCCCGCAAATAACTGAAATTACGAATGAATCTCGCAACATCGAATCCGCTGTCCTCGCCCTCGCGACAAACCCGCAAATGAACGCTCCCGTCACGCGATCTGCGACATCCTGGCTGATGAGCAAGCCCTATCTCTTGCTCTCGCTGACCTCGCTGTTCTGGGCCGGCAATGTCGTGCTGGGACGCTTCGTCGCCGGAAAAATCCCGCCGATGACGCTGTCCTTCATCCGCTGGAGCGCGGCGTTTCTGATCGTGCTGCCGTTCGCGTGGAAATATCTCGCCAGGGACTGGCCCGCGATCCGCAAGCAGCTCGGCCTGATGATCGTGCTGTCCTTCACCGGCATCACGACCTTCAACTGCCTCGGCTACTGGAGCCTGCAATATACGCAGGCGCTCAACGCGCTGTTGCTGCAATCGACGGGGCCCCTGTTCGTCGCGCTGTTTGCGCTCGTGCTGTTCGGTGTCCGGCTGACCTGGGCACAAACGATCGGCATCGCGATTTCGATGATCGGCGTGCTCGTCATTCTGCTGCGCGGCGATCTGGATACGCTGTCGGGAATTCAGTTCAACAAGGGCGACATTGGCTACACGCTGGCGCTGGTTATCTTCGGTTTGTACTCCGCGCTCGCCGCGAAACGCCCGCTGATTCATCCGCTCTCGTTTCTCGCCTTCACCACCGGCTGCGGCGCGCTGCTGATCGTGCCGCTGATCGCGTGGGAAATCGCCAGCGGCGAATACATGACGGTGAGTGCTGCGACGATGGCGGCGCTGGTTTACGTCGCGATCTTTCCCTCCACGCTCGCCTATCTGTTTTTCAATCGCGGGATCGAGCTGATCGGCCCCAACCGCGCGGCGCCGTTCTTTCATCTGATACCGGTATTCGGCTCCGTGCTCGCCATCGCGTTTCTCGGCGAACGGCCGCATCTGTTTCATATTGCCGGATACGCGCTGGTGCTGACCGGCGTTTACATCGCCGCGCGCCGCGCTTCGGCCGCGAGCAGCGGAAATCCGGTCGAGCACGCGCCGCCGACGTAAACGAAACGCAGGGCGCAAGATTCAGGCCGTCATTGCGAGCGCCAGCGAAGCAATCCACCTTAAAAAGCATGGATTGCTTCGTCGCTTCGCTTCTCGCAATGACAGGCCGATGGCCGTTTCACGCAACCGAGCAATCCTGGATTGTCGGTTGTGCGGCGGCGGTGATTTTGCGCAAATTCGCGCCAAGAAAAATCAAATGACGATCTCGACAGATTCTCCCGAAAAACTCTCGTTCATCGGCCGCCTTGCCGATCAGCCTTACCTGCTGCTCAGCCTGACGTCGCTGTTCTGGGCGGGAAACATCGTGCTCGGCCGCTTCGTCGCGGGGCATGTTCCGCCGGTGACGCTGTCGTGTATTCGCTGGGCCGGCGCATTCGTGATGCTGCTGCCGTTCGCCTGGCCGCATCTGCCGCGCGACTGGAAGGTGATGAAGAAGCACATTCCGCTGCTGATCGTGTTGTCCGCGACCGGATTCGCCGCCAACAACACACTGTCCTATTGGGGGTTGCAATACACGCAGGCGCTCAACGCGCTCTTGATCCAGTCGTCGGGACCGCTGTTCGTCGCGCTTTGGTCGCTGATTTTGTTCGGCGTGCGGCTGACGCTGGCGCAGACCATCGGCATTGCGATTTCGCTTGTGGGTGTATTGGTCATCATCTTGCGCGGCGATTTTGCAGCGTTGAAAGACATCGAATTCAACATCGGCGACCTGATGTTCATGGGCGCGCTGCTCGTGTTCGGCATTTACTCCGCGCTGATGCCGCGCCGCCCGAAAATCCATCAATTGTCGCTGATTACGTTCACCACCGGCTGCGGCGCGCTATTGCTGTTTCCGCTCGGCGTGTGGGAATTCTCGACGGGCTTCAGGCTCGCATTCGACGCGCAGAGCATGTTCGCCATCGTCTACGTCATCATTTTTCCGTCGACGCTGGCCTATCTGTTTTTCAATCGCGGCATCGAACTGATCGGGCCCAATCGCGCCGCGCCCTTCTTTCATCTCGTGCCGGTGTTCGGCTCGGTGATGGCGATCCTGTTTCTCGGCGAAAAGCTGCGGCTGTTTCATCTGATCGGATACGCGCTGGTGCTGGCGGGAATTTTCATCGCCTCGCGGCAGAAATCTGCGGCCGCAACCGCACCTCCGCTCGGCGAGCCGCCGCTGGCGTGACGAAATTATTGCGGCGCGACGACGCAATCTCCGGCTTTCCAAGCTCATTTCGGGCAGCGTAACCTGCCGGCATAAAATGCCGGGAGGAATAATGAGCTCGAAATTTCATGTATGCGCGACGGCGGCAACATTTGCGCTGTTCGCAACAATGGCCGCAGCCGACACCGACTATCCAAAACCCGGAAAGAACATCACGCTCGTGCTGCCCTTCGCAGCCGGCAGCGGCACCGACACCACGACGCGGCTGATCTCGAAAGAACTTGGCACGGCACTCGGCGCGGGCATTGTCATCGACAACAAGGCCGGCGCCAACGGCTCGATTGCGGCGAGCTACGTCGCGCGCGCGGAGCCCGACGGCTATACGCTGTTCGTCACCACCAACACGACGCATTCGGCAAATCCGTATCTCCTGAAAACTCTGAGCTACGATCCGATCAAGGATTTCACGCCGATTGCACGCACCGGCGATCTGCCGTTCATGCTCGTCATCAATCCGAGCGTGCCCGCAAATTCCGTCGCCGACGTGATTGCGCTGGCGAAGAAGGAGCCGGGCAAATTGACATACGCAAGCGGAAGCTCGTCGTCCTACGTGTCCGGCGCGACATTCGCGTATCTCGCCGGTCTCGACATGCTGCATGTGCCCTACAAGAGTTCGCCACCGGCGCTGACCGACGTGATCGCCGGCCGCATCAGCATGATGTTCGTGGATGTGCCGACAGGTCTGCCGCATGTGAACGGCAAGGTGCTCAAGGCGCTGGCGGTGACGACGAAGAAACGCTCTGCGCTGCTGCCCGATCTGCCGACGATGGATGAAGCCGGCGTCAAGGGCTTCGACATCACCTCATGGCAGGGCTATCTCGGCCCGGCCAATCTGCCGAAAGACATTGTCGTCAAGCTCAACGCCGAGATTCAGAAAATCGTCGCGCGGCCCGACATCAAGAAAGAACTCGCCGACCGCGGCATGGAAGCGTTTTCCGGCTCGCCGGAAAGTTTCGACGCGTTTCTGAAGGAGCAGCTTGTGGTGTGGAAGAAGCTCGTCGAGGACGCCAAGATCGAGCCGCAGTAGAAATCGTCATCGCCTTCATTTGCGGCAGCGAAGCCGCTCCTCCACACGATGGGCCGCCACTGGCGCGCGCATGGCGAGGGCTGTAATATCGTCCGGAACATGCGCTCACGCAGCCGAGACACGAGATGCAGCTTGCAACAATCGATTTCGCGCTTCGCACAGGCACCGCGGCCCTGCTGATTCTGCTTGCGGCGTTGCTGTTGCGCGATTTCGGCCGCGTTACCGCCGGCCGCCTCGGTTCGGTATTTGCAATCGGAGCCGCAGCCTTCGCGATCAGTTCGATGGCGGGATTTGGCTTGCCGATGACACCGTGGCACGCGGCGTTGATCGCGATCTCGACCGGCAATGTGATCGTGTTCTGGCTGTTCACCCGCGCGCTGTTCGATGACGATTTCTCGCTGCGCTGGTGGCACGCGGCAGCGTGGGCAGCACTGGTTGCAATCAGTCTGGTGAACTGCCTGTGGCTGGCGCCGCAACATGCCGCCGGCGCCAATATCGGCGCACCGGTTTTGAGTCTGATTGCGCTGGCGTTCATTGCACTGGCTGTCGTGCAGACGATCTCGTCCTGGTCCGCCGATCTCGTGGAAGGCCGCCGCCGCGTGCGCGTGCTGACCGTGGCATCGGCGGCGGTCTATGGCGGGATCAACACTGTGCTGCAACTTTTTCTGCGCGGCGAGAGTCCGCCGCTCCTCGTCAGCGTGGTGAATGCGGCGATACTCACCGGCATCGTGGTCAGCGTGGTGTGGTCGTTGACGCGAACGACCGGCGAGGAGGTCTTCGCGTTGGGCGCGGACGGCATCGCGCGGACAGCGCGAGTGCGCGACGGCGAATTGCCGATGGACGCCGCCGACCGAAGTCTTGTCGACGCGCTCGATCGGCTTATTTCGGGCGAACGGATCTATCGTCACGAAGGCGTCACCATCGGCATGCTCGCAGCGCGCCTGAACGTTCCGGAATACAGGTTGCGGCGCCTCATCAACCGGAAACTCGGCCATCGCAACTTCAACGTCTTCCTCAACAATTACCGGATCGAGGAAGCCAAGGCTGCGCTCGCCGATCCGGCACAGATGGAAGTGCCGGTGACGACGATTGCGCTCGACACGGGATTTCAGTCGCTCGGCCCGTTCAATCGCGCCTTCAAAACCGGAACCGGCGTAACGCCGACCGAATATCGCCGCATCAGCACCACGGCCGTCTAGCCGCTTTCCATATCGGATTCCGGAAACGGCGAGCCGCTTGCAGGATTCGGCCTGATCGATTTTCAAATTCGGCGAGACGGCAAACCGCCGCCGGGCTTTCTGATCCCACGCATCTCTAGATGCGGCAGATGGAAAGCAGATCATGAAACGAATTTTATTGATTGCGGCGGCGACCGCGGCTGCGTGCGGCACCGCCCTGACCGCAGCAGCCTGGGCAAGCGATGCGCCGCGTGTCGCCACCGGATTCATTGCCAATGTCATTTGCTCCGGCACGTTCGTGTCCGGCGTGAATTCCGATCGGCTGCTGTCGGACACGATCGGCGCCATGCCGGGCGTCGGATTGATCGAATGGGCCATTGGCACCGACATCGACAGAACGAAAAGGCAGGTGACGGCCACTCTGCTGGGAGGCGTCGAAAGCCGCGCCGTCTATCGCGATGGGCTGGGCTGCATTCTCGTTCACGGCGACGGTCCGGTCGATGCCTCGCTGCCAACGGCAGGCGTGTCGCGGCCGCAGCTATTGCCCGATATTGCCGGGGCTTCTCTCGTTGAAACGGCGAATCCCGGTTTGAACGATGCGCTCGATCGCGCGTTCAAGGAGAACGACCAGCCGCCATACCGCCAGACCAAGGCCGTCGTGATCGTCAAGAATGGCAAGATCGCCGGCGAGCGATATGCGCCCGGCTACACCAAGGACACTCCGATCCTCGGATTCTCGGTGACGAAATCCGTCACCAGCGCGCTGATCGGAATTCTCGTTCGCGACGGCAGGCTCGCTCTCGACAAGCCTGCGCCGATCGCCGCGTGGAGCGACCCCGGCGACCCGCGCCATCCGATTACAATCGATCAGCTGCTTCGCCACACCAGCGGGCTTGCGATGGGAAGTTCGCTCAACGCTTCGCTTCTCAGCGCACTCGATCCCGTCAACCGGATGAAATTCGCCGAGCGCGACATGGCCGGATTCGCCGAACGCGCCAATATCGAAGCCACGCCAGGCACGCTCTGGAACTATCACGACGGCAACTACCTGATCCTGTCGCGGCTGATCCGCGACGCGAGCGGCGGACATGCGGCAGACGTTCTGAATTTCGCGCGGCGCGAATTGTTCGACCCGCTCGGCATGCACGGCGTGACGCTGGAGTTCGACGCCACCGGCACGCCGGAGGGATCGAGCCAGATGCTGGCGCCTGCGCGCGACTGGGCGAAGTTCGGCCTGCTCTATCTCAATGACGGCGTGATCGGCGGCAAACGTATTCTGCCCGAAGGCTGGGTGAAATATTCGTCGACGCTGACACCGTCGGCGTGGGCCGGCATGGGCGCGGGATTCTGGACCAATCGCGGCGACAGCAAGGGCGCAAACTATCGTGCAAGTCTCGGCATGCCGCGCGATGCGTTCTATGCCAGCGGTGTCATGGGCCAGTATGTGATCGTCATTCCGTCCGAGAATCTCGTGATCGCGCGGTTCGGAATTTCAGGAAATCAATACGACATCGCGGGCGTGTCGCGTCTGGTTGCCGACGTTATCGCCGCCACCGGCGGCGAGCGATAAAACAAAAGGCCGCCCCTCATTCGAGCGGGCGGCCTTCGGGTACAAGTACGCTCAGGCTCAGAAGCGCAGCGCCTTCGCCTGCTTGACCTGCGGCAATGCCGCCACCTTCGGCAGAATTTCCGCCGGCACCTCGCCATCCACTTCAACCAGCGCGATGGCATCGCCGCCCTGCTTGTTGCGTCCGAGATGGAAAGTGGCGATGTTCAGCTTGGCATCGCCGAGCAGCGAGGCGAACTTGCCGATGAATCCCGGCTTGTCCTCGTTGGTGACGTAAATCATCGACTTGCCGAACTCGGCATCCATGCGGATGCCCTTGATGTCGACAAGGCGCGGCTGGCCGTCGGCGAACACCGTGCCCGACACCGAACGCTCCTGGCGCTCCGTCGTCACAGTCACCGTGATGAGGCTTTCATAGTCGCTCTGTGCCGCACGGACGACTTCATCGACAGTCATGCCGCGTTCCTTGGCGACGACCGGCGCAGAGACCACGTTCACATCGCCGAGCATCGGACGGAGAAGTCCGCTCAGCGCCGCCGATGTCAGTGCCTTGATCTTCATGCCCGCGACCGCGCCTTCATAGGTGATCGTGACCTTGGCGATGCCGGTCTCGGTCAACTGGCCCGCGAAAGAGCCGAGCTTCTCGGCAAGATCGATGAACGGCTTCAGCTTCGGCGCTTCTTCCGCCGTGATCGAGGGGAAGTTCACTGCGTTTGAAATCGCGCCGGTCAGAAGATAGTCCGACATCTGTTCGGCAACCTGAAGCGCGACGTTTTCCTGCGCTTCGGTGGTGGACGCACCGAGATGCGGCGTGCAGATCACATTCGGGCGGCCGAACAGCACGTTGGTCTTGGCCGGCTCTTCGATGAACACGTCGAAGGCAGCGCCCGCGACATGCTTGGAATCGAGCGCGGCTGCAAGGGCAGCTTCATCCACCAGACCGCCGCGCGCGCAATTGATGATGCGCACGCCCTTCTTGGTTTTCGCAATCGCCGCAGCGTCGAGGATGTTCTTGGTCTTGTCGGTGAGCGGCGTGTGCAGCGTGATGAAGTCCGCGCGCTTCAAGAGATCGTCGAGTTCGACTTTTTCAATGCCAATGTCCTTCGCGCGCTCCGGCGACAGGAATGGATCGAACGCGATGACCTTCATGCGGAGACCGAGCGCGCGATCCGCAACGATCGAACCGATATTGCCAGCGCCGATGATGCCGAGCGTCTTGCCGGTGATTTCGACGCCCATGAAGCGGTTCTTTTCCCACTTGCCGGCCTGCGTGGAGGTATCAGCTGCGGGAATTTCGCGCGCGAGAGCGAGCATCAGCGTGATGGCATGCTCGGCAGTGGTGATCGAATTGCCGAACGGCGTGTTCATTACGATCACGCCTTTTGCCGTGGCGGCTGGAATCTCGACATTGTCGACGCCGATGCCGGCGCGGCCGATCACTTTCAGGTTTTTCGCCTTCTCCAGAATCTTCGCGGTCGCCTTGGTGGCGGAGCGGATCGCGAGGCCGTCATAATTGCCGATGATTTCGGCGAGCTTGTCCTTGTCCTTGCCGAGGTCCGGCTGGAAATCGACTTCGACGCCGCGATCCTTGAAGATCTGCACGGCGGCGGGAGACAGCGCGTCGGAAATGAGAACTTTGGGTTTGGTCATAGGGTGATCCTAATTTGAATTTGGGAGCCGTTTTCCCCTCTCCCCTTGTGGGAGAGGGTGGCGAAATCGAGTGAAACGAGATTGAGCCGGGTGAGGGGTTGAAGCGGTGCTGGGAAGACCCTTCACCCGCCCTCACTTCGTTCGGGCACCCTCTCCCACAAGGGGAGAGGGGAAGCATTAAGCCGCTTTCGCGAGCGAAGCCTTGGTTTCGGCGAACGCCCAGTCGATCCATTGCGTCAGGATTTCGACATCCTTCGTTTCAACCGTCGCGCCGCACCAGATGCGAAGGCCCGCAGGCGCGTCGCGGTAATGCGCGAAGTCGAAACCGGCGCCTTCCTTCTCGACGAGTGCCACGAGCTTCTTGGAGAAGTCCGCCTGCGCGTCGGCCGACAGCGCGGTGACGGCGGGATCGACAATCTTCATGCACACCGAGGTGTTGGAGCGGATCGACGCATCCTTGGCGAGGAAATCGATCCACGGCGTTTTCGCCTTCCAGTCGGCGAGCACTTTCGTGTTCGCATCGGCACGCGCGACCAGTCCCTTCAATCCGCCGACGGATTTGGCCCAGTTCAGCGCATCGAGATAATCCTCGACGCAGAGCATCGACGGCGTGTTGATGGTTTCGCCCTCGAAGATTCCGGCGTTGAGCTTGCCGCCCTTGGTCATGCGGAAAATCTTCGGCAGCGGCCACGGCGGATTGTAGCTTTCGAGCCGAGCGACAGCGCGCGGCGACAAAATCAACATCCCATGCGCGGCTTCGCCACCCAGCGCCTTCTGCCACGAGAACGTCACCACATCGAGCTTCGGCCAGTCGAGCTTTTGCGCGAAGGCTGCGGAGGTCGCGTCGCAGATCGTGAGACCTTCGCGGTCGGCCTTGATCCAGTCCGCGTTCGGCACGCGCACGCCCGAGGTCGTGCCGTTCCAGGTGAACACGATGTCGGTTTTCGGATCGGCCTTCGACAGATCGGGAATGTCGCCATAGCCCGCGTTGAGCTTGGTGACGTCCTTCAATTTCAATTCCTTGACGACGTCGCTGACCCATCCTTCGCCGAAGGATTCCCATGCGATCATGGTGACGGGGCGGCTGCCAAGCAGCGACCACAGCGCCATCTCGACAGCGCCGGTATCGGACGCCGGAACGATGCCGATTTTGTAATCGGCCGGCACTTCAAGCACCTCGCGCGTCGTCTCGATCGCGAGTTTCAGCTTGGCCTTGCCGACCTTCGCGCGATGCGAACGGCCGAGGGCTGCGTCCTTGAGATTTTGGGAGTTCCAGCCGGGGCGCTTGGCGCAGGGGCCGGAGGAGAAATGCGGTACGGTCGGCTTTGAGCCGGGCTTCGCGACAGTCATGATCTATCCTTCCAGATAGCAAGCCTCCCGTTGGGGGGAGGTGTCCCGCCGCCGTGAATAGGGAAGAGTCGAGTTTTCGTCAAGAAACTTCGTCCGCCGGAATTCACAAACCCGGCATGCGCGCAAGGAAACGCCGCTTAACAATGACTTACTCGGGCGATGCGCCGACCGGCGGACCTCCGGGCGGACGGTGCAGGAAGGTGATCGTCAGATACGCGCCGATCCACGAGCCTATGGCGGCGAACGCCACATACACCCAGTTCTCGGTGTAGCTGATGACTGCATATGAGGAGAGAACGTACCAGACGCTGCTCCAGCTCGCGGCAGGCACGCGCTTTCGCGCGACGACGGCAGAGGTGAACATCACATAGACGGCGTCGGTTGCGGCGGTGGCGGCGAGAACACCCGCGGCGGTGACAGGATCGATCGAGGTCATGATGCGGCTCTTTCAGGTGACGGGACGCATCACCCTACTCCGCGCGCCTGTTGCACGAAACGCGCGAACGAAGCCGCCTTAAAGTTTTAGATGTTCTTCGCAGGCTCCGATCCAGCGCCTGACCGACGCATAACCGTCGAGATGAAAGCCGCCTTCATGCGCAACGCGCGTATAGGCGAGCAGCGAAACATCCGCGAGTGTCATGGAGCTTCCGGTGAGAAACGCCGTAGCATGAAGCTGATGCTCCATCAGCGCCAGCGCCGCATAGCCGCGCTTGACTTTGTCGGTGTCGAGGTCGCCTAGAGATTTGTTCAGATAGACCATCTGAAAACGGCACACAGCGATATAGGGCTCGTGGCTGTACTGCTCCCAGAACAGCCACTCATCCATCTTCGCGGCAAGATACGGACTTTGCGGAACGAGACCGCTGTCGCGTGCGAGATAGCGGATGATCGCATTGGATTGCGCCAGCGGCCTGCCGTCGTCGAGAACGACAAGAGGCACCTGCCCCGCGCCGTTGAGCTTGAGAAACTCCGGCGTGCGGCTGCCGCCTTTCATGGTGTCGATTTCGATCCAGTCGTAGGGCAGCGAGAGATGATCGCTGACCCACTTCACCTTCTGGCAGTTGCCGGAATTTGAGTCGCCGTAAATCTTCATGCCTGAGCCGCCTCAAGGATATGAGACGAGTCGATCAAGCAGCGCCCACTCCGTCAAGTGCGGAAGGTATTCGGAAAATCAGAATTTGTAGCCGGCGCCGAGGCGGGCGGAGGTGACGGTCGCTTCCATGCCCCACGCGCTGGTGAAGCGATTGACCTCGACTTCGGCACGCATGAACAGGCCTTTATACATCGCAAGATCGAGACCGCCGCCATACGAATAGCCATAGAGAAATGCGCCCGGCTTGGTTTCGAGGCCGGTTGCGCTGTAGGGCACTGGGCCGCCGCCATTGTTGACAGTGCCGTTGACGTTGATCGTGCGTGTCATGTCCGCGCGGCCGAGCGCGACGCCCACCGTTGCGTAAGGAAGGAAGCAATCGATCGCCCAGCCGGCCCGGAAGCGCGCCGAGCCGTAATCGGTGATCTTCATTGTCGCGGCACCGGAGGTGGTCGTGTTGTAGGTGCTGGGGCCGGTGACAAGCGTCCTGAATGCCGGATTGACGACGTAGGAAGCCTGCTGGCCGGCGAAATTGTAGTTCACATCGACGCCGAGCACGACGTCGGTCCACTGTGCGTTGTAACCGGCAAAGCCGCCCCATGCGCCGACCGTCGTCTTGTCGTTGAACTGCATGCCGGACAAAGTGCTGACGGCCGCGATCGACGTGTTGCCTGCAAGACTATCGAGCGCCGACAGCACGCCCGGCGTTCCGAAATTCGTGCTGCTGTATCCGTACTGGCCGCCGAAATAATAGCCCTGCCAATTCTTGATCGAAGTGTTGAGTCCGTCGCGGACCGCGCCGCGAAGAATTGGCAGGTTCGTCAGATCCGGCATATCGGCTGCCTGCACGGCCTGAGCCGTTACCGTCATCAACGCAGCCACCACAAACCGACGCATCGCAACACTCCAGTTATGAACGCTTAACCATGTTGGATCATCGCGCGTTAACCTTAACCAATCGTTGTCGGCAAAAAGAAAACGGCGCGAAAATTCCGCGCCGTTTCAATTCGTCCCGATCGGCCGATCAGCCTTTGCGAATCAGCGGCGGCGCGTAGACCGGTGCCGGCGTCGGCTGGAGCGACCAGCGCACACCGAGACGCACATCCTGCGACGTCAGCGTCCTGAACGTCGTCGGATTGTACACAGCGTTGATGCCGGTAAAGGTCTGGAGATCGCCGCTGATGCCATCGCCCATGTTCAGATAGCGATACGCCAGTTCGACGGTGAAGCTGTTGTTGACCTTGTACGACAGACCCGCATAGGCGGCGTAAGCGAACTGCCACTGTGACGAATTCAAACCATAGGCAACGCCCCCGTTTGGCGTATTGACGTCGGTGAAGTTCGAGATCGTGTTGCGCGACGTGCCGACGCCGACACCGACGAACGGAGTGACGCACCACCAGGTGCCGAGATCCGCATAGGCGTTCGCGAGCAAAAGCCATTCAGACTTGCTGGCATGATATTCGTCGGTGCCGATGATGCCGCCATTGAAGGAAACAATTTCCAGGCCGTGGAAATTCGACTTGCCGCGATATTCAACCGTGCCATCGACGCGGAACCAACTGTTGAACTGGTAGCCGACGCCGCCGCCGAAGGTCATGGCGCTGTCGAAATCGTAGAAGATCGGATTGACCCTCGTGCCCGGCGCATTGTTCAGAATGTTGTACAGGCTTTTCACGGACTGATTGCTCATTCCGATGTCGCCGCGCAGGTACCATCCGCCGAAGTCTTCGCAGCACGGCGGCGGCACGTAAAGCGGCGGCGGGGGCGGCATGATCGAAGGCATATCGGCGGCAAGCGCAGCCGTTGAAATCAGCGATGCCGCTCCGGCGGCGATCAGATACTTTACGCTACGCATTTTTCGGTCCTCTCGTCCGGTGAGGCAGACGACGCAAAGGCCTCACTCACAAACTCACAGGCGGACGATGGCACCAAATGTTTAAGCGGCACTTAACCCTAATTCTTAACCGTGATTTTTAATCGACGTTAAGAATTGCGGCGCGCATTTACGCGCGCAATCGCGAGGCGCGTCACAACGATGAATAAAATGTTGACGGAAATCGGCGCGCGCAGTCGACCGTTTAAGCGCGACCGGACGCAAAACCGGTGCCCACTTTTGCTGGCCGCGCTTAATGCGCGGCGCGCTTCATCTTCGGCAGAAAGACCGCGAGCAGTCCGATCGCCGGCAGGAATGCACAGACCTGATAGACGAAGTCGATGCCCTTGAGATCGGCGATCTGTCCGAGCACGGCCGCGCCGACGCCGCCGATGCCGAAGGTGAATCCGAAAAACAATCCGGAGATCATGCCGAGGCGGTGCGGCACGAGTTCCTGCGCGTAGACGACGATGGCCGGAAACGCCGACGACATGATGAAGCCGATGAACACGCTCAAGATCGCGCTCCAGAACAGGTCGGCATGCGGCAGAGCGATGGTGAACGGCAGCGCGCCGAGGATCGACAGCCAGATCACATATTTGCGGCCGAACCTGTCGCCCAGAGGCCCGCCGAAGAACACGCCGGCTGCGTTCGCGCCGAGAAACAGGAACAAATAAAGCTGCGCGGTCTGCGTCGGCAGATTGAATTTGTGCATCAGATAGAAGGTGTAATAGCTGCCGATGCTCGCCATGTAGAATGTCTTGGAAAACACCATGACGACCAGAATGGTGAGCGCGAAGAACGTCACGCCGCGCGGCAGCGTGCCGGCGTGAGCGGCGGCCTTCGCGGCCCTGCGCGGCACGATGCGCGGTTTGTACCAACTACCGATCCGCCAGAGGATCGCAATCGCAAGCGCGGCAACGAGCGAGAACCACGCGACGCTGCCCTGCCCGAGCGGCACGACGATCAGCGCAGCCAATAGCGGCCCGATGGCCGAGCCGAAATTGCCGCCGATCTGGAACACCGATTGCGCAAATCCGAAGCGCCCGCCCGACGCGAGCCGCGCAATCCGCGACGACTCCGGATGGAAGATCGCCGAACCCGTGCCGACGAGCGCGGCAGCGACGAGGATCAGCAGATAATGATGCGTGGCCGAGAGCAGGATCAATCCCGCAAACGTGAACGCCATGCCGAACGCCAGCGAATAAGGACGCGGATTGCGATCCGTGTAGAGGCCGACGAGCGGCTGCAATAGCGACGAGGTGAACATGAACGCCATCGTGATGAGGCCGATCTGGCCGAAATCGAGCGCGTAGTTCGCCTTCAGAATGGGATAGATCGACGGGATCAGCGACTGCATCAGGTCGTTGAGGAAATGCGAAAAGCTGACAGCGCCCAACACCGCAAATGCGGGCTTCACGGGCAGCTTCGATTTGCTGGCGTCGACCACGACGGGCGCGACGAGCGTTTCCTCGGTGACAATGACGTTTTTGTTCACGGCTGATTCCGGCAAGGAGAGACGCATCACTTACGACGGCAGAAGCAGAGCGACCAGCCGCAATTGCCGATGGCTGCGTTGCCGGATTAATCAGGCTGCGGCGGCAAGCCCGAGCGCGGAGACGATCAGATCGACCGCTTCCTCGACGATGGCGCGGTCGTCGCCCTCGCCCATCACGCGGATCACAGGCTCGGTGCCGGACGGGCGGATCAGCAGGCGGCCATTGCCGTTCAGGCGCTTTTCAGCGGCGGTGATGGCGGACTGAACCTTCGGATTGTCGAGCGGCTTGCCGGCGGCGTAGCGCACGTTTTTCAGGATCTGCGGCAGCGGCTCGAAGCGGTGACAGATTTCGGAGACCGGACGGCCGAGCTTCTTCACCACCGACAAGACCTGTAGCGCCGCGACGAATCCGTCGCCGGTGGTCGCGAAGTCCGACATGATGATGTGACCCGACGGTTCGCCGCCGAGATTGTAGCCGTGCTTGAGCATCTGTTCGAGCACGTAGCGGTCGCCGACCGGCGTGCGGACAAGCTCGATGCCGTGGCCGTGCAGATAACGCTCGAGTCCGAGATTGGACATCACGGTGGCGACGATTCCCGGCTTGGCGAGACGGCCGTCGTCCTTCCAGCTCTGCGCGATGACGGCGAGCAGCTGATCGCCGTCGACGACATGGCCGCGCTCGTCCACGATGATGAGGCGATCCGCGTCGCCATCGAGCGCGATGCCGATGTCGGCGCGCATCTCGCGCACCTTCTTCACCAGAGCGTCCGGCGAGGTCGATCCGCAATCCTTGTTGATGTTGAAGCCGTCGGGATCGACGCCGATGGAAATCACATCCGCACCCAGTTCCCACAGTGCTTCCGGCACGACCTTATACGCTGCGCCGTTCGCGCAATCGACCACGACGCGCAATCCGTCGAGCGACAGATCGCGCGGCAGCGTGCGCTTGGCGAATTCGATGTAGCGGTCATGCACGCCGTCGATACGGCGGGCGCGGCCGAGGCTCGCGCTTTGTGCAAGGCGCTTGTCGAGATTTTCGTCCATCAGCTGTTCGATCTGCAATTCGACATCGTCGGACAGCTTGAAGCCGGCCGGGCCGAACAGCTTGATGCCGTTGTCGTCGAACAGATTGTGGGAGGCCGAGATCATCACGCCGAGATCGGCGCGCATCGATTTGGTCAGCATCGCAACCGACGGCGTCGGCATCGGGCCGAGGAGGAGCACATCCATGCCGACGGAGGTGAAGCCCGCGACCAGCGCAGTCTCGATCATGTAGCCGGACAGGCGCGTGTCCTTGCCGATGACGACGCGATGGCGATGGTCGCCGCGCTGGAAAACCAGACCGGCAGCCTGACCGACTTTCAGCGCCAGCTCAGGCGTAATCAGTCCGTTGGCCCGGCCGCGAATGCCGTCAGTGCCGAAAAATTTGCGCGCCATGAATTCCCCTGCTCCGTCCGGGCGCGGAAAGCGGCTCCGGCGGGCACCCCAAGTCTATCAAGGAGCCGGTTATAATGCGTCAGGCGTGAGCGTTCCTTCAAAATATATGATGAATCATTACCGCCGCAGCGCGCCTGCGGCGCCATCTAAACCATTGAAATTTCTCGGATTCGCGCGCGTCAGCCGCTGCGCTTGATGTCCTGATCGTGTCTGGACGGCGCAGGCTGGATGAGATTCACCGGGTCGGATGCGGGGAAGGTTTCCTCGAGCGCCTTCTCCAGCGCGTCATCGAGCTTCTTCTTTTCGAAGTCTTTCGGCTTGTTCTCATTTTTCGCCATTGTCGCTGCCTCGGCCATCGCGCACTCCCCTGCCAAACTTACAGGGATAACGTCCGGGAAACGGCCGTGTTCCGGCCCGCGGCGACGTGGCAGGCTTCGCGTCAGTCCTTGCGCTTGACGTGATGGTCGCCTCTGGAGGGTGCCGGCTGCGTGACGTTCACCGGATCGGAGCCCGGAAACGTCTCTTCCAGCCCCTCCTCCAGCGCGGCGTCGAGTTTGCGCTTTTCGGCATCAGTGGTCTTGGCCGTATTCGATGCGCGATCCTTATCGGTCATCCACGCCTCCCTATTGCGCCGCATGTTGGCACAGGCTTCAACCATGATAGATGATGGCCGCAACGAACAACACAAGACGGCACGGGGAAACGCCATGTTGAAGAACATCACCTGCATCGAGGACCTGCGGCAGATTCACAAGCGCAAAGTGCCGAAGCCGTTCTTCGACTACGTGGACGGCGGCTCCTATGCGGAAGAGACCCTGCGCGCCAACATCAGCGACATGCAGAAGTTCAAGTTTCGCCAGCGCATCCTCGTCGATATTTCCAGCCGCAGCCTCGAGACGAAAATCCTCGGCGAGAAAACGGCCATGCCGCTGATCCTCGCGCCCGTCGGCTCGACCGGCATGCAGTATGGCGACGGCGAGATCCACGCCTGCCGCGCCGCGCAGAAAGTCGGCGTGCCTTACACACTCTCCACGATGTCGATCTGCTCCATCGAGGATGTCGCGGCGAATACGGACAAGCCGTTCTGGTTCCAGCTCTACGTGATGAAGGATCGCGGCTTCGCGAAGTCGCTGATCGAGCGCGCCATCGCCGCCAAATGCAGCGCGCTGGTGCTCACCGTAGATTTGCAGGTGCTCGGACAGCGCCACGCCGACGTCAAGAACGGCCTGTCGGTGCCGCCGAAGCTGGTGACGCTGAAAAACCTCATCGACTTCGCCACCAAGCCCCGCTGGGTCTCCGGCATTCTCAAGGGCAAGAGCCGGAATTTCGGCAACATCGCCGGCCATGTGAAAGGCGCCGGCGATCTCGGCTCAACCTCGGAATGGGTCGCCTCGCAGTTCGACACCTCGCTGAACTGGAAGGATGTCGAGTGGATCCGCTCGATCTGGCCGGGCAAGCTCGTCATCAAGGGCATCCTCGATGTCGCCGACGCACGCCTCGCGGTGAAAACCGGCGCGGAAGCCATCGTGGTGTCGAACCACGGCGGACGCCAGCTCGACGGCGCGCCGTCGTCGATTTCGATTCTGCCCGAGATCGTCCAGGATGTCGGCGCGCAGACCGAGATCATGTTCGACAGCGGCATTCGCTCGGGCCAGGACGTGATGCGTGCGCTCGCACTCGGCGCGAAATCCTGCATGATCGGCCGCGCCTATATCTACGGCCTCGGCGCGGACGGACAGGCCGGCGTCGAGCTTGCGCTCGACCTGATCGGCAAGGAGCTGAGCACCACGATGGGCCTCACCGGCATCAACCGCATCGAGGACATCGACCGCCGCGTGCTGACCGATTATATGCAGACGAATGCGTAAGAACACGGCGAGTTAGCGCAAGCACATAATAGCGGTCGTCCCCGCGAAGGCGGGGACCCATACTCCCTGTCGCAGCAACTTGAAAAGAAATATCCAACTTCGGATCGAAACAAATAGTCCTGGGGTTATGGGTCCCCGCCTTCGCGGGGACGACAGCTAACTGCGATTGTCGTTCAGGCCTTCCCCAAATCCGCCTCGACCAGCGCGCGCAATTCGTCCGTGACGCTTGGCCTTTTGCCGAACCACAACTCGAATCCGCGCACCGCCTGATGCAGCAGCATGCCGAGGCCGTCGGCGGTTTTCAGCTTGCGCTTTTTAGCGGCTTTGAGAAGCGGCGTCTCAAGCGGCACATAGACGAGATCGGCGGCCGTTGAATTGGCGGGAAGCAGATCGAGTTTCACTTCCAGCGGCGGCTGGCCTTTCATGCCGAGCGAAGTCGTGTTCACCAGCAGGCCCGCACGCGGCAGCACGGCGTCGATCCTGTCCCACGCCACCGGCTGAACCTTTTTCCCGAATTGCGCGGCCAGCATCTCCGTGCGCGCCGAAGTTCTGTTCGCAAGATGCACGCGCGCGATGCCGCGCTCGATGAGCCCGAACACGACCGCGCGCGCGGAGCCGCCCGCGCCCAGTACAATGACATCTTCGGTCTTGTCCCAGCCCGGCGCGCTGGCATCGAGATTGCCGATGAAGCCTTCGACATCGGTGTTGGTCGAACGCAACTGGCCGCCGTCGAAATAAAGCGTATTCGCAGCACCGACCATCTGCGCGCGTTCGTCCGGCGATGACAGCGACAGCGCCTGCTCCTTGTGCGGGATCGTCACGTTCGCCCCGCGATAGCCGCGCGACGCCAACCCAGCGATGAAACTCGCAAAGGCATCCGGCGCGACCGCCTCGATGCGATAGTCGCCGTCGATGCCGAATTGCTTCAGCCAGTATTTGTGAATGACCGGCGAGCGCGAATGCGCGGCCGGCCAACCGATCAGACAGGCGGCGGGGCTCTGATTCATCGCTCTATGTTATATAAATTCGTCGTCCGATGTCGAAGCAATCGACGACGGTTTGCCCTGCCGCTTGCGAATGAGATAGATCGCGCCGCCGATCAATGAGCCGACCGCGATGCCTTCGGCGAGGCCGATAAAAATCGTCAGCACGAATGTCGCCAGCAGCACGGCCGCCGTATCCGGCGCTCGAAGCAGTTGCGCGAATTCATGCTTCTCCGCCATGTTCCATGCCACGACGGCGAGCACACCGGCGAGCGTCGCAAGCGGAATGTAACTCGCAAGCGGCGCGGCCAGCAGCATGAATGCCAGCAGAAACACCGAATGCAGCATGCCGGCTATGGGACCGCGTGCGCCAGCGCGCACATTCGTAGCCGTTCGTGCAATCGTTCCGGTGACGCAGATGCCGCCGAAAACGGCCGAGCCGATATTGGCGACGCCCTGTGCGACGAGTTCGCTGTTGGAGCGGTGACGGCGGCCTGTCATTCCATCGGCCACCACTGCGGATAACAGCGACTCGATGGCGCCGAGAAACGCAAACATGGCCGCATCGGGCAACACCGCGATGATTTTCGCCGGCGTAATGTCCGGCAGCGATGGCAGCGGGAAATTCTGCGGGATGCCGCCGAAGCGTGTGCCGATGGTTTCGACCGGCAACGCGAACAGACCGGCGGCGACAGCGGTCAATGCAACCGCGATCAGCATGCCGGGCCACGCGGGGCGGATTTTTTTCAAACCGAGAATCACGACGACGGTCACAACCGATATTGCGACGGCAATGACATTCACCGTCGGCGCGGCGCGCGCCAATGTTGTGAGCTTCGCGATGAGTTCGCCAGGTTCGCCGCCGCTCAAATGCAATCCGAACAGGTCGCGGATTTGACTCGCGAAAATAATGACAGCGATGCCTGCGGTGAAGCCAATCGTCACCGGATAGGGAATGTAGCGCACGTAAGAGCCGATCCGCAGAAAGCCCGCCAGCATCAGAACCGCGCCTGCGATCATCGTTGCAAGCAGAACGCCGTCGACGCCGTGCCGCGCCATCGACGCTGCGACCAGAACGATGAACGCACCCGCAGGTCCGCCGATCTGGAAACGGCTGCCGCCCAACAGCGAGACAAGAAATCCGCCGAAGATCGCCGCATACAGTCCGCGATCGGGCGTAGTGCCGGATGCAATCGCAATCGCCATCGACAGAGGCAGCGCGACGATGGCAACGGTCAATCCCGCAACCGCATCCACGCGCAGATCGCGAAGCGAATATCCTTCGCGCAGCACAGTAACGATCTTCGGCAGAAAAAGGTCAGGTGTCGGCGGCGCGGGCGGCTTCGCTTCGGCGGTGATTTGATGCATCAAGCGGTTACGCCTTTCGTAAGGCGATTACAAAGTGAGGATAACGCCTCTCCGGCGTCGATTGTGGATCAATAGCGGCCGGGACGAAGCTCCATGCTCTGCACGCCGCCTGCGACATTTATTCCAGTCTGGCCCTGCACGCTCAAAGGTTGCAGCGCGTAGGTGTTGTTCGATCCGCCGACCATCGCGTTGCCGCCGACGCCGACGCCGATCGCCGCACTCGCATCGACGCCTGCATAATTGCCGGAGAGCGCGCCGGGTCCGATCTGCACGGTCGGGGCGAACACCGCCCACGACAATCCGGTCTCGCCGGTGATGCCGAGATCGACGCCAACCTTGGTGATGCGCGCGGTGTAAAGGTCGTCGGGGTTTCCGGTGACGCGAAGCACGCAGCCGAAATTCGTCACCGAGCCGACGATGAGGCCGACACTGCCGGGGCTGCGGCATTCGAGAACGCCGACCTGGGTGCGGGACTGTGCATTCGCATCAGCCGCGCCGAGAACCAGAACTGCGAGGGCAAAACACAAATAGGACGGGATGCGGCGCATCGGTCAGGCTCCGGTGTTGTAAACGGCAAAATGAAATTGTCCGCGCATCTAGTCATACCGCGCCGGTTTGTTCAATTGCCGCTCCGGCAATCGCGCAACAAAAAGGCCCGCTCGCGCGGGCCTTTCCAACTTCATGTCGTCCGCGTTAGCGGTGGCGGCGATGCGTGCGGCGCTGCGGGAAGATGCCATCCTGATGCAGTTCGACGCTCAGAATGCCGCCGGTCGCGTTGATGCCGGTCTGGCCCTGAAGGCTGAGCGGTTGCAGCGCGTAGGAATTCTGCGAGCCGCCCCACAACAGATTGCCGCCTCCGCCGACGCCGACGGATGCGTTGGCGCCGAAGCCGCCGTAACGGCCCGACAGATCGCCGGGGCCGACGCGATAGGTCGGCGCGAACACTGCCCATGCCAGCCCGGTCGTCTCGGTAACGCCGACATCGACGCCGATGCGCTGCACATTGGCCAGATAAGGCTCAGGCCGGCGGCCCTGCGCGTGGAAAACGCAATGCAGTTGCGTCATCGATCCGACGACGTAGCCGACATTCGGTCCGCCTTCGCACGAGATGGTGCCGACCTGGACGGTCGACTGCGCGCCGGCTGCGGACACAGTTGCGGCAAGGGCTGCGAACACCGCACCTGCGATGAATGAAATACGCATGAATTGGGACTCCCCGATGATTGAATTTCGATGCGGGCGGACAAAAGGAAAGCGCCATGTCAAAAACATGGCGCTTTCTCGAATTACCCTCACGGCATCGTGAGGAAAGTCCGGAACGGCTCTCGCTTACCGCAGGTTTCCGCAGAAACGCTGGATGCGCTTGCAGGCGTCTTCGAGGTCCGACGTTTTTGTGGCGTAGGAAATCCGGAACGCCGGTCCAAGACCGAACGCGGACCCCTGTACCACCGCAACGCCTTCGGTCTCCAAAAGCTCCGTCACGAACTCTTCGTCGTTGGTGAGCTTCTTGCCCGACGGCGCGGTCTTGCCCATCGTGCCCGCGCAGGACGGATAGACGTAGAACGCGCCTTCGGGACGCGGGCATGAAATGCCGGTCGCCTGATTGAGCATCGACACCACGAGATCGCGGCGCTCCTTGAACACTTTATTGTTCAGCGGAATGAACTCCTGCGTGCCGTTGAGGGCTTCGACGGCGGCCCACTGCGCGATCGAACACGGGTTCGAGGTCGACTGCGACTGGATCGTCGCCATCGCCTTGATGAGCGGCTCCGGCCCGCCAGCGTAACCGATGCGCCAGCCGGTCATGCAGTAAGCCTTCGACACGCCGTTCACCGTCAGCGTGCGGTCGAACAGTTTCGGCTCGACCTGCGCCGGCGTCGTGAACTCGAAGTCGTCATAGACGAGATGCTCGTACATGTCGTCGGTCATCACCCAGACATGCGGATGCTTCACCAGCACGTCGGTGATCTTCTTCAACTCGGCGCGCGAGTAGGCAGCACCCGTCGGGTTCGACGGCGAGCACAGGATGATCCACTTGGTCTTCGGCGTGATCGCCTTTTCGAGATCCTGCGGCTGCAATTTGAAACCATGCTCCGCCGTGCAGACAATCGAGATCGGCGTGCCGCCCGCAAGTGCCACCATTTCGGGATAGCTCACCCAGTACGGCGCCGGGATGATGACTTCATCGCCGGGATTCAAGGTGGCCATCAGCGCGTTGTAGAGCACCTGCTTGCCGCCGGTGCCGACCGTGATCTGGCTCGGCTTGTAGGTGAGCCCGTTCTCGCGCTGAAACTTCGCGACCACCGCGTCCTTCAGTTCGGGAATGCCGTCCACCGCCGTGTATTTCGTCTTGCCGGCTTCGATGGCATGAATGGCGGCGAGCTTGATGTTGGCCGGCGTGTCGAAATCGGGTTCGCCAGCACCAAGGCCGATGACATTGCGGCCCGCGGCTTTGAGCTGACGTGCTTTATCCGTGACCGCGATGGTCGCGGACGGCTTCACACGGTCAAGCGCAGCGGACAGAAACGGCATCTTTTTCTCCTGTTGGGTTTGCCCGGAATCGCGAAGTCGCGCCGGACAAAACCACCCTAAAGCGCGTTCCCCCGCATCGCAAGAACAGAGGCCGCAAACGTCAAAACTCCCGATGCCGCTTTAGGAAACATTAAAAGGGAAGCCATAGGATCGGCGCAACATTCATAAAGTTAAGCCCGCAAATGGCCGATTTCTGGCATTCGTTCAATTCGTCGCTGCGATCCGGCGATTGGCTCACTCCGGAGCGCGTGCGCAACTACAGCGCGATTCTGCTCGCGATCTGCGTGATCGCGTTCGGTGCATGGATTGCGATGTCGGACCGCATGATCGATCCGAACGGCAAACCCATCGGCACGGATTTCTCCAACACCTACGCGGCCGGCACGCTGGCCTGGGCCGGACACGCGGCGGACGCCTATGTGCCGTCGCTTCAGCACGCCGCCGAGAAGGCCGCGTTCGGCGGACGCGATGTGCCGTTCTACGGCTGGCACTATCCGCCGTTTTTCTTTGCGGTTGCCATCATCGCCGCCGCCGTTCCCTATGCGTGGGGATTGCTGATCTGGCTGGCCGCGAGTCTCGCCGGCTATCTCGCGGTGCTGCGCGCGATCCTGCCGCGCAAGGAAACACTTCTGATCGCGCTCGCCTTCCCTGCCGTGTTCGTCAACATCGGTCACGGCCAGAACGGATTTCTCACCGCCGCACTGCTCGGCGGCGCGCTGCAACTGATGCATCGACGCCCGTGGGTCTCCGGCATGCTGATCGGCATGCTCGCCTACAAGCCGCAATTCGGCGTGCTGATTCCGGTAGCCCTGCTCGCAGCCGAACGCTGGTCTACCATCGTCGCGGCGATCGTCACCGTCATTACGCTCGCGCTGACGTCGTTCGCCGTGATGGGCATCGACATCTGGAAAGCATTTTTGGACTCAACCGCGTTCACGCAAAGCGTCGTGCTCGAACAGGGCGGCACCGGCTGGGAGAAAATCCAGTCGATTTTCTCTGCATTACGTGCCCTCGATTTCGGAATTCACTCCGCCTATGCCGCGCAGATTTCGCTCGCGCTTGCGCTCGCTGTCGGCATCGCATGGCTGTGGCGCAGCGAAGCGGCGTTCGAGCTGAAAGCATCGGCGCTCGCGACCGCGTCCCTTCTCGCAACGCCCTACATGCTCGATTACGACATGGTGGTGCTTGCGGTTGCGATTGCGTTCTTCGCGCGGCATGGCCTCGCGCGCGGATTCCAGCCTTACGAAATCACCGCTCTCGCTTTCGCATGGATCGTGCCGCTGATTTCGCGCAGCATCGCGGGCGTCACCTTCATACCGCTCGGGCTGATCGCGATGCTGCTGCTCTATGCGATCACGCTGCGCCGGGCCGCTGCTGATCTTGGACATATGAGCCGCGCCACACGCAGTTTTGCTCAAGCGTGATTCGGCAAAGCCGTGTCTGAAAACTATTTTTCTTTGAAATCACCGTATTGCGGTGCATTTTGACCAGTTCCAGTTCCCGGCCCTTGCGGCGTGCGGCGTGCGACCTCATTGTTATTGGATCGGGGACGTGAAACATCACTCTATGTACAAGCTCTATTCGATGCAGCGATCCGGCAACAGCTACAAGGTCCGCCTTGCGCTGGCGCTGCTCGACGCCCCTTACAAGGCCATCGAAGTCGACATTCTTCACGGCGAAAGCCGCACGCCGGAGTTCCTCGCCAAGAACCCGAGCGGCCAGGTGCCGCTGCTTGAAGTGGAAGGCGGCCGCTATCTCGCCGAGTCGAACGCGATCCTGTGGTATGTCGCGATCGGCACGCCACTCGCGCCGGAAAACCGCGTCGACCGCGCCGAGGCGCTGCAATGGATGTTCTTCGAGCAGCATGCGCTCGAGCCGAGCGTCGGCGCGGCCTATTTCTGGCTGGTGCTGGTGAAAGGCGGCCGCGATCTGCAAACGCATTCGCTCGAAGACTGGATGGAGCGCGGCTATGCGGCGTTGCGCGTGATGGAAAACCATCTCAAGACGCGCGACTATTTCGCGGCGGGTCATCTGACGGTGGCGGACATTGCGATGTACGGCTACACGCATGTCGCCAATCAGTGCGATTTCGATCTCTCCGGTTTTCCGTCGGTGCGCGCGTGGCTGAAACGCGTCGAGCAGGAACCGCGTTTCGTGTCCATGATGGCGAGCGCCGACATTCCCGAACACGAAGCAAACGCCGCGCAGTGAGGCTGCGAGTCTGAAAAGCCACAGCGCCGCGAAATTCTCCGCGTTAAGACATCCTTAACCCTTTTGCCGCGCTTCCGCCATTTTGCACGCGCGCGCCGCCGCAATCCTGACAGCGATGCCTGCCACATTTGATTCGCGCGGTGATTCGCCGCGATTGAAGGATTGACGGCCATGAGTGGCTCGCACGATACGAACATCGGATTTCAGAACCGTTCGGCGCGTATTGCCGCGTTCAATTTGACCAATGCCGCGGCGGCCTCGCTCGCGGTTGTGACGCTGTCGCTGTGCCTCGTCGTGGCGCTGACCGCGCTGTCAATCAAAGTGATGGCGGCGGCACCGATTGCCGGCTGATCCGCCGCAACCAAATTCAGGCATCACGTCCGGACTGCGGCATCGCGCTGTGAGCGAAAGCCCACGGGCTGGAGACTGTCAATGAAATCGCCGACCGTCGTTGTGACTGTCTCTCTCACCGCAGCCATTGTCGTGGCCGCGGCGCTGCTGATCGTTCAGCTCCATTTGTGAAAAATGAAGAACGCGCCGAGTGCGATGAACGCAAAGCCGAGCGCGTGATTCCAGCCCAGCGGCTCTTTCAGGTACAGCACCGAGAATCCGGCGAAGACGATGAGCGTAATCACTTCCTGCATCGTCTTGAGTTGCGCGGCCGTATAGACCGCGCTGCCCCAGCGATTGGCCGGCACCGCCAGCCAGTATTCAAGGAACGCGATGCCCCAGCTCACCATGATGACGAGCGGTAGCGAGTAGTCCTTGAACTTCAGGTGGCCGTACCAGGCGAAGGTCATGAAAATGTTGGACGCCACCAGCATCAGGAACGGCAGCAGATACGGCGATACAAAGGTGGGCATGGACGTCCTTTCGGGAAGTCATTGGGCACGGAAAGCTATTGGTATCAGCCGCTACAAAGCGCCGGGCTGCGCTTCCGGTTCCGTCTGTGGATAAAAACCGCCTGTCACGCGGCTGTTATATAGGCTGCCTAGCGTGACGGCGCATCCGATCCGCAGCACCCGTCGCGGGCCGGACAGCCCTCGCGGTCCCAGCCGCCGAAATGTCGCGCGAACCCCTTTGCGCAGTTTCAGCCGGGGCCGCATTTTTTTTGGTGCCGCGGCCTGTCGACGTGATAAGCAGCCGCCGCAATCCAATTCGCCAAGACAGTTCGCTAAGACAGTTCGCCAAGACATTTCATGATCCGCGCCATCCTCGTTCTTCTCTCGCTTGTCGTCATCGCGCTCGTGCTGCTGCCGTTTCACGTCATCGGCATGGTGACGGGCAATCGGCTGCAACGCGACGTGCCGGTTCTGTTTCACCGGCTGTATTGCGCCGTCATCGGCATCCGCATCACACAGGTCGGAAAACTCACCAAGGACAAGCCCGTGCTCATTCTGTCCAATCACGTCTCGTGGTCGGATATTTCCGTGCTGGGCGCGGTCGCTCCCGTGACGTTTGTCGCCAAGTCGGAAGTGAAATCGTGGCCGGTGTTCGGATGGCTGGCGCGACTCCAGCGCACGATTTTCATCGAGCGCGACCGCCGCAATAAAACCGGCGACCACGCACGCGCGATGGCGGATCGTCTGCTCGGCGGCGATGCCGTGCTGCTGTTTCCCGAAGGCACATCGAGCGACGGCATCCGCATTCTGCCATTTCGCTCCGCGCTGATCGGCGCTGTGCATCACGTCATCGGCGACGCGACGCATCATGATCGCGTGACGGTGCAGCCGGTGTCGCTGGCTTATGTGCGTTATGGCGGACTGCCGGTCGGACGCGCGCTGCGCGAAAAAGTTGCGTGGTACGGCGACATGGATCTCGTGCCGCATCTTCTGAACATTCTCGCCAACGGCGCAGTCGATGTCACGGTGAGCTGGGGCGAGGCCGTCGCCTACGACATGAATGCCGACCGCAAGCAGATCGCGCGCGACGCGGAAGCCTCGGTGCGGCGAATGACGGCGCGGGCGTTGCGCGGGACTGTGCCTGCGGTCGAGACGCCGCCGCCTGTGATCGCGGACGAATTGCCCGCCGCCGCCGAAGCCGCGCCGACTTAATTCAACTCCGCGAGCAGTCCCGCCATCAGCCGTCCGCGCTCGGCGAGACTCTCGACGAAGATGTGTTCGTTGAGCGTGTGCAATCCCTCGCCGCGCACGCCGAGACCGTCGAGTGTCGCGATGCCCATCGCGCCGGTGAAATTTCCGTCCGAGCCGCCGCCTGCGCTGGAATGTTTCAGATCGACGCCGAGAGTGGCCGCGATGCGTTTCGCGGTCTCATAGAGCGCCATCGTCTTGCCGTCCGGCTCCCACACCGGCCGCGTCACCCCGCGCGTGACGATGAACTCGCCGCCCTGCGCGTCTTTCTTGCTCAAAGCGAGCATCCGCTTCACGCCCTGGTCGAGATCGCTTTGTTTCTTCGCCATCGACAGCGCCTGCCCCGTGCATGAACTCGCGACGCAATTCACCCACTGCCCGCCATGAACGACGCCGACGCTGAACGTGCAGTCGCTCGTGGTCATTGCGTCAATGACCGGAATCATGTCGGCCATGACGCGGATCGCGGATCGGCCGTCGGCAAGCAACGCGCCCGCGTGACTCGGCCGCCCGACCGCTTCGAGATTGAATCGCGCGATCGCATAACGCCCCGTCACGACGCCGCCCTCGGTGCGCGCAGGCTCCGGCACCAGAACGTACTTATGCTTTGCCGCTTCCGCCTCGATCGTCTCGCGCGTCGAGGCGCTGCCGATTTCCTCGTCGCTGGTGAAAAGAAACGTCACCGGCAGAGGTGTCTCGATCTTGGCGCGCTGCAACTGGCGCAACGCTTCGAGCGCGGCGTAATTGCCGCCCTTCATGTCCATGATGCCGGGGCCGAAACATTTGTCGCCGTCGCGGCGGAACGGAAGTCTCAAAAGCGTGCCGACAGGATGCACGGTGTCAAAATGCCCTATCACCAGAACACCGGGCGTCTTCTTCGCGTGCGGAAACGTGCCGCGCACGCAATCGCCAAAGCCCATGCGCCCTGCAATGCGCTCGACCTTCGCGCCGCTTGCGGCAAGTTCTTTAGAGGCGAGATCCATCATGCGGTTGACGGCATGCGGATCGTAGGTCGGGCTTTCGCATTCGATCCACGGCTTGAGGCCGCTCAACATTTTCTCCGAGTCGAACGGCAATGCGTTGAGATCGATCATGCGGCTCTCCCGTTTTTCTTAGAAGCCCAGCGCAACGCCATCCTTGCGGTGATCGGTTGCGCCGAGCAGAACGCCGCGCTCGCGGTCGATCCAGATCGCCTGGCAGCCGCCGAGCGCGACTTCCGACCATTTCACGTCGTGGCCGCGCGAAGCGAGATCGTCGCCGATTGCCTTGCCGAATGTCGGCTCCAGCGACAGCACGCCATCGAACGCAAACGAGCGCGGCGATTCGGACGCGGCCTGAATGTCCATGCCGAGATCGAACACGTTGGAGAGAAAATTGCCGTGGCCGGTCGCCTGATAGTGTCCGCCCATCACACCGAACGGCATCACGCATTTGCCGCCCTTCATCACCATGCCGGGAATGATGGTGTGCACCGGACGCTTGTTCGGCGCGAGCGCATTCGGATGACCGGGTTTGAGACGAAACCCATAACCGCGATTGTGCAACAGTACGCCCGACTTCGGCGCATAGATTCCGCTGCCGAACGGATTGAACAGCGAATTGATGAACGACACTGCATTGAGATCGCGGTCGACGACCGTCACATAAACCGTATCGGTGTGCTCGATCTCGTCCCAATCGACCTTTGCAGTCGCGCGCTTCATGTCGATCTTGCCGCGCAGCTTGCCGATGTAGTTGTCGGATAGAAAATGCTTGGCATCGACCTTGCCGAACGCGGGATCGCAGAAGAACGCATCGCGTGCGCGATACGCCGCCTTGCTCGCCTCCGCCAGCACATGCACGCGGTCGGCTTCCGACAACGACTTTATGTCGAAGCCTTCGAGAATCCGCAGAATCATCAGCGCCGCGAGGCCCTGTCCGTTCGGCGGACATTCGAGAATGTCGTGACCGCCGTAAGTCGTGGAGATCGGCGTGACGTCCTCGCCCTTGTGCGCGGCGAAGTCCGACACCTGATGCACGCCGCCGAGGGCCTGCAACACGGCTGCGAGTTCTTCCGCGACTTCGCCTTCGTAGAATGCCTTGCGGCCGTCGCGCGCGATTTTCCGCAGCGTCTTGCCAAGTGCTGGCTGATCGCGCCGGTCGCCGATATTTGCGACAGCGCCGCCCGGAAGATACTGCGCCTTGGCGTTCGCGTTGCTCTCGAGGCGCGGGCGATTGCGGCTCCAGTCGGCGGAGACGCGCGGCGTAATGCGGAAACCGTTTTCGGCAGCGTCGATGGCGGGTTTGAAAATTTCTTCCAGCGATTTCAATCCGTGCGCCTTGTTCAACACACACCACGCATCGACCGCGCCGGGTATCGTCACGCCTTCCGGCGCTGTCGGCGGAATCTCCTTCATGCGCGCGGCGACAGACGCCAGATCGGTTTTCGCCGGTGTGCGGCCCGAACCGTTGAACGACACCGGTGCGCCGCCCTTCTTCGAGTAGAGAACGAAGCAATCGCCGCCGACACCCGTCATCTGCGGCTCGACGACTCCTTGCAGCGCGACCGCGGCAATCGCCGCATCCATCGCATTGCCGCCGGCCTTCAATATGTCGAGCGCGGCAAGCGTCGCCTGCGGATGCGAGGTCGCGGCCATGCCGCGTTCGCCCACCGCGATCGAGCGGGACGGAGTGATGAAATTGCGCATGAAGTGCCTTCCGAAAGGAGCCGCACCCTAGCGTTGCGCGCGATGCGAATCCAGCGCGTGCCACGCCGATTTATTTTTGCGGCGCGCAAGAATAATGCTGCCATCGGCAATAGCGGGAACCCAGGCGGCCTTCGGCGGCTGAACGCACAGCAATCACGCTTCGGAGAACAGAGTCATGGATAAGGATCGAGTTACAGGCGCGGCCGGCGAAAGAGAAGCGGCTCGGCGAAAGCAGAGCGCCTATTTCTTTTCGAGCATGCGGTTGGCGCGTTCGCGGATCATCGCCTGCGCGCCATGCGCAATGCCGGCGAGCAGCCACGGCAGCGTCACTTCCAGCTTCACATGATCGTCGGCGACATCGATGGTGCCGCTGGCGTTCTGCTTCAGCGCGGTGAGGCTGAAAGCCAGACGGTCGCCGCTCCAGATCTCTTCGTTGACCTGCACCATCTGGCTGTATTGATTTTTGACGCTGCCGAGTCCGGCCTTCAGCCGGCGGACGGCTTCGTCCTTGCCGAGCTTGTGCGGAATGGAAACGATGAACGGTTGCGCCATCGGCTTGCCTTACGCAAAGTTCGCGCGGCGATAGCTCTTACGCGCAGCGGCTGAGCTGGTCTTCGGTGACGACGCGCTCGATATTTTCCGTCTTGCTCTTGATGCGATAGCGCGGACGGCCATCGCCTTCGAGCGGCAGGCGGCTGACGATGGTGTAGATATTCAATTGCCCACTTCCAACGCGGCCCTGCGGACCCTGCATCTGGTGTCGAACGTCTTCATTCACGGAAAATGTGTGGGCCATCTTGTCCTCGAAGTTGATGGGTCGCTTTTATCGGATCGCGTCATTTTCCGCAATAAAAGAACCGCTTAGAACCGGCGAATGCTTAACGCGGAACGCTGAATTTTGCAGCAAAATGACCAAAATGCATGGGCGGATTGCGCTTGTGACAGTGCCGGACGGGCCCATGTCAGCCAGGCAATTCGCAGCAAGGACACGCATGAACAAGATCGTCAAACAGCCGGACACCAGCCATCCGATCACGATTCAGCCGAGCAAGGCTCGTATTGTCGTGACGGCGGGCGGCAAAATCGTCGCCGACACGCGCGCCTCGCTGACGCTGCGCGAAGCCTCGTATCGGCCGGTGCATTACATTCCGCGCAAGGATGTCGACATGACGCAGCTTTCGCGCACCGATCATGCGACCTACTGCCCCTACAAGGGCGACTGCGCCTATTACAGCATCGCGTCGGGCGAGCGCGGCAAGAACGCCGTGTGGACTTATGAGGCGCCTTTTCCGGCCGTCGCGCAGATCAGGGATTACCTCGCGTTCTATCCAGGCCGCGTCGATGCGATTATGGTCGAAGAGTAGCGCCTTCGGTCTCACGCATCGGAATTTTCATGAGCGCCCTGTTTTCTCCCTTCAAGCTGAAGAACCTCACGCTTCCAAACCGCATCGTCATCGCACCGATGTGCCAATACTCCGCCGACAATGGCGCGGCGACCGACTGGCACATGATGCATCTGCTGAATCTTGCGATGTCCGGCGCGGGCCTGCTCATCATCGAGGCCACCGGCGTCGAGCCCGAGGGCCGCATCACGCCCGGCGATCTCGGATTGTGGGACGACCGCACCGAAGCCGCGCTGAAGCCGATCATGGCTGCGATCCGAAAATATTCGAACATCGCTGTCGGCATGCAGATCGCGCACGCGGGCCGCAAGGCATCGAGCCATCTGCCGTGGGAAAGCGGCCAGCAGATTCCGGTCGGGCAAGGCGGATGGATCGCGTCGGCGCCGTCGGCGCTGCCGCAGAAGGACGGCGAGACGCCGCCGGCCGCGCTCGACAAGGCCGGCATGGCGCGCGTGAAGAATGCGTTTGTCGAGACAACGAAACGCGCCGAACGTCTCGGCATCGACGCCATCGAGGTTCACAACGCGCACGGCTATCTGCTGCACGAGTTTCTCTCGCCGATTTCCAACCGGCGCACCGATGAGTACGGCGGCTCGCTGGAAAACCGCATGCGCTTTCCGCTCGAAGTGTTCGATGCGGTGCGCGCGGTGTTTCCGTCCCATAAGCCGGTCGGCATCAAGGTGTCGGCGTCCGACTGGGTCGACGGCGGCTGGGATATTCAGCAGACAATCGCTTTTGCCAAAGAATTGAAAAAGCGCGGCGTCGATTGGGTCGATGCGTCGTCGGGCGGCGTTTCGCCGAAGCAGAAGATCGCGCTCGGCCCCGGCTATCAGGTGCAGTTCTCGGAAGCGGTGAGAAAAGAGGCCGGCGTCAACACCTTCGCGGTCGGACTCATCACGGAGACCAAACAGGCGGAAGACATCGTCGCCAGCGGCAAAGCCGACTTCGTCGCACTTGCGCGCGGCATGCTCTACGATCCGCGCTGGCCGTGGCACGCCGCCGCCGAACTCGGCGCAACCGTGGACGGTCCGCCGCAATACTGGCGCGCGCCGCCGCATGACTACAAGGATGTGTTCGGCGAGATCGTCGCTAAGAAGTCGGGCGCGCGATAGTCGCGCTTTCGCGACACATAAATTTGATACCGCGGCCAAACCGAATCCACACCCGGCGCGTTAGTCTCCCGGCAAATTCGCGATTCCGCGAAACGATCGGTTTTGGGAGCACTCAGGATGAACTCAAAAAATGAGATGAAAGGCCGTCTCGTCAAATCCGGCGGCAGCGTGCGCGGCAAGCAGGGGCTCGACTATCATGTCGGCATTTCGGCGGACACGGTCGGGGCGAAAGCGATCCACATGCAGACCGTCATCATTGCGCCCGGCTCACGCGCGCATGCTCACAAGCACACCACGCACGAGACCGCGATCTACGCGTTAAGCGGAACGTCGGGCGTCTATCACGGCGAGAAACTCGAACATCACACCTTCGTGGCACCCGGAGATTATTTCTACATTCCGGCGGACGTGCCGCACCTGCCCTACAATCCGAGCGAGACCGAAACGGTGGTCGCCGTGATCGCGCGCACCGATCCGAACGAGCAGGAAAGCGTGGTGCTGATGCCGGAGCTTGAGAAGCTCGTGCCGCAGTTCAAATCGCCGCCGACCGCGCCCGCCGAGGACCAGAAAGAACTGTTCGAGACGGCTGCGCCCTGAACAATTCTCCTGTCTTCACGAGCAAGCACGCCCCCGGTAAACGAGGGCATTGCACTCGGCTTAAGGCGCACGTTTCCAGACAACGACCGGATTGGTCCCGCCGACCGGAGAGATTGGAACGGTATAGCGCAGCGTATCGCTCTCAATAGAGAACGAACGCTTTTGTTCGGTTCCCTCCCAATTCGCGAACATTGCGTGCTCAATCTTGAAGTTGATCGTCTTGCCCGCTTCATCGACCGTGTAATGGCCCCAATGCGGATTGCAGCCTTGGACGGCCGCCTTGTATTCGTCCGGCGTTCCTTTGGTCCGGTCGTTCGCTGCGAACTTCGGCCGCTCCGCCGCGCAAAGCTGCAATGAATAGCGACCGGCGGAATCGAAAATCAGAAAACCTTGCGGGTTCGCCCCGTAGAGCGGTGCCTTGCTGCCGTCGGTTCGCTCGTCGTTGACGGAAACAATCGTCCATGCGCCGAGCAGCTTGCTCTGTTGCGCAAAGCTCTGGCTGAAAGGTACAGCGGTCAAAAAGGCAGCGATAAGAAAACCAGAACGAAATTTCATTCCAACCTCCCTCAATATGTCTTTGATGAACGACTAAAGCGTATCCGCTCGGTGAGGCTGCCACCACTGCAAATGCGCCGCGCGACGTTCGCCGGAATGCGAACGCCAAGCAGATGTATGGACGGCAACGCCGCCACAGCAATTCGAAAGGAACCTGGGAGAAGAAGCGATGGTGGGCGCGACAGGGATCGAACCTGTGACCCCTTCCATGTCAAGGAAGTGCTCTCCCGCTGAGCTACGCGCCCTAAAGTCCATCGGTGCAGGAATGCGTCCCTATATCGGCTCGAATCGGCCTTCGCAAGGACGGGAAACGGCTTGTTTTGGCAACCCGCGCCGGCCTCATGGTGAGGAGCCCGCGAAGCGGGCGTCTCGAACCATCGCCATCGCTCACCCTCATCCTTCGAGACGGCGCCATAGCGCGTCGAAGACGCGCGTAACCGCGCTGATGGCGCCTCCTCAGGATGAGGAATTCGGCGTTACGCCGCCAGCATCTTGTTCACTTCGCTGACCAATTCGCGCAGGTGAACGGGCTTGGACAGCACCTTGGCGTTTTTCGGCGCCTCGGAATCCGAGTTCAGCGCGACGGCGGCAAAGCCGGTGATGAACATGATCTTGATGTCGGGATCGAGTTCGGCAGCGCGGCGGGCCAGCTCGATGCCGTCCATTTCGGGCATGACGATATCGGTCAGCAGCATCTCGAACGGTTCCTCGCGCAGCCTCTGATAGGCCGACAATCCGTTGTCGTAGGACTGCACCTGAAAACCGGCATTCTCCAGCGCCTTCACAAGGAAACGGCGCATGTCGTTGTCGTCTTCGGCGAGGAGGATCTTGTGCGTGGTCAAGCGGTCGAATCCCGTGAAATGAGAGGTATTCCAGTTCGTCTATGTGCCTTCACAGGTGTAAATTTCAGGTGAAGGCGAACTTATTCTTGGCAACCCCGTTAGGGTTGCGGGACAATGTGATTTCGGAAAACACGCGATTTTCGGGCCAAATTATGTTGCCCCACAGGGCAATTATTTGAGCACGATTCGGCGGCTTCCGGCAGGCAGAGACAGCGGGCGGCAATGACGGAATTTGAGGACAGAAGAAGCGACGGGGAGTTGTCGCCGCCGTTTGACGTGTTCGAGCCTGTGACGCTGCGGGCGCCGATCGTTTTCAATTCGCCGCATTCGGGCTCGGTCTATCCGGCGGAATTCTTGAGCGCCTCGCGTATCGATCGCGCTTCGCTGGCGCGCTCGGAAGATTCCTTCATGGACGAGATGATCGCCGCTCTTCCCGGCCGCGGCTTTCCGGCGGTGCGCGTGAATTTTCCGCGCTCCTATGTGGACGTCAACCGCGAGCCGTATGAACTCGATCCGCGCATGTTCAACGGACGCCTGCCCGGCTTTGCCAACACGCGCTCGATGCGGGTGGCCGGCGGTTTGGGCACCATTCCGCGCGTCGTCGGCGACGGCCAGGAAATCTATTACGACCGGCTCGATGTCGAGGATGGGCTCCGGCGCATCGAGGCGCTCTACAAGCCTTATCACCGCGCGTTCCGCCGCCTCATCGCCAAGACGCAGAAAACCTTCGGCCTTGCAATCGTCGTCGATTGCCATTCGATGCCTTCGGTGGGCGTGACGCGCGACGAGCCGAAGCGCCCCGACATCGTGATCGGCGACCGCTACGGCACGAGCTGCGCGCGGCTGCTGACGGACACTGTCGAAGATACGTTCAAGTCGCTCGGCTATTCGGTCGGCCGCAACAAGCCCTATGCCGGCGGCTTCATCACCGAGCATTACGGCAATCCGGCAAGCGGGCTGCATGCGATCCAGCTCGAGCTCAATCGCGCGGTCTACATGGACGAGCGGCGGCGCGAACGCGGACCGCGTTTCGCCAAGGTCGCGGACGATTTCGTCAAGCTCGCAGACGCATTGGCGGAGATTCCGCTGGAGAATTTCGGGCCGTTCCAAGCGGCGGCGGAATAATTGGATTTCTAGAAATGTCATCACCGGGTTCGTCCCGGTGATCTCGATGAGATGATGCACCGTGCCCACTAAATCGGGATGGCCGGAACAAGTCCGGCCATGACATCCCACAGAAAACTACCTCAAGAAAAAAGGGCCACTCGCGAAAGCAAGTGGCCCAAGTCTAGGGAGGAAACGCCCAAGGAGGGCAGCAATAACGCAAGGCGTTATCGCACCGCAACAATATGCGACTGCACCGCAACCAAATCAATGGAAAACCGTCGAATTTTGTATGCCAGGAACGCATAACTGGATTGCAGTGCCAAAACCGCAACAGGAGACAAATACTGAGTTATTACAGCTACTTGAAGGAAATCTGTGTCTCCGAGCTACAGCAAAATTGCAGCTTCACTGCCACAAGAAATGAACTTAAATTCTAATACTACTCGATCAACGGCTGCAAATCCTCACCAAGCCCTTAAAGAATGAACGACGGATTTGCCCGCAACGGGACCCGCTTCCGCGATATTTGCCGATGCAGGCCGAGTCCTATACGGCCATGATCTCACAATATGCAGCGCGCACGGCTAAACTCCGTAGCGCCTGCGACCAAGGACATGCCGTGACGGTCATCGATTTCACCGCCTTCATCGCACGACTGGCGACCGCATCCGGCGAGACAATTCTTCCTTTCTTCCGCACCTCTCTCAGCGTCGAGAACAAGAAATCCGGCCGCGACCTCGATCCGGTGACGGAAGCCGACCGTGCGGCGGAAGCCGTGATGCGCCGGATGATTAAAGAGAGTTTTCCGCAGCATGGCATCGTCGGCGAGGAATTCGGCTCGGAGCGCGAAGACGCCGAATATGTCTGGGTGCTCGATCCGATCGACGGCACGAAATCTTTCATTTCGGGAATGCCGATCTGGGGCACGCTGATCGCGCTGATGCATAACGGCGCGCCCGCCTACGGCATGATGAGCCAGCCTTACATCGGCGAGCGTTTCACCGGCGACAACGGGGCGGCGACCTACACCGGCCCGTCGGGCAAACGCAAACTCTCGGTGCGCAAATGCGCATCGCTCAACGACGCGGTTCTGTTCACGACGAGTCCGCGCCTGATGAACGAAAAAGATCGCGCGCAATTCAGCCGTGTCGAGAAGGAAGTGAAGCTGTCGCGCTACGGCGGCGATTGCTATGCCTACTGCATGCTGGCGGCGGGCCATCTCGATCTCATCATCGAAACCGAACTGAAGCCCTACGATGTCGCAGCCCTCATTCCCATCGTCAGCGGCGCCGGCGGCATCATGACGACGTGGGACGGCAAGCCCGCGCAGAGCGGCGGCCGCATCGTCGCAGCCGGCGACAAACGCGTGCACGACGCCGCGCTCAAGCTGCTGGCGCAATAAATGGATTACTGGTTTCTGCTTCTGATTGCGGGTGTGTTCATGCTCGCCGGTTTCGTCAAGGGCGTGATCGGCCTCGGCCTTCCGACTGTGGCGATGGGCCTGCTCGCAACGCGCATGCCGCCGTCGCACGCGCTCGCTATCGTCATCGTGCCCGCCATCGTCACCAACATCTGGCAGACCTTCGTCGGGCCGTATCTGCGCGACATCATGCGGCGGCTGTGGCCGCTGATGATAGGCACCGTGATCGGAATTCTGTCCGGCGCGGGTCTGATGACCGGGCCTTACGCGCCCTACGGCACGGTCGTGCTCGGCCTGCTGCTGGTGATTTACGCGATCATCGGCCTTGCAAAAGTGCGCTTCAGCGTGCCGATGCGCCACGAAAAATGGATCGGCGGCATCGTCGGTCTCGTCACCGGTGTGATTTCGGCAGCGACCGGCGTGCAGGTCATTCCCTCGATGCCGTTCATGCAGGCCATCGGCATGGAGAAGGACGAACTGGTGCAGGCGCTCGGCGTGTTTTTCACCACCGCCACCGTCGCACTCGCCTTCAACCTTACTGGTGCTGGCCTTCTCAACGCCGCAACGACAATCCCCGCAGCGGTCGGAATGGCAGGCGCGTTCGCCGGCATGTATCTCGGACAGGTGCTGCGCGCGCGGATGGATGCCGAATCCTTCCGCCGCTGGTTCCTGATTGCGATGATGCTGCTTGGCTTCTATCTCGCCGGCGAAATGATCGCGCGGCTGTCCCATTGAGATGACCGAAACCTCGATCCTCACAATCGAAACAGGCGGCGAAGGCTTTGTCGACATCACCGCCGACGTGAGGCGTTTCGCCAGACAATGCAAAATTCAGAACGGCGTCATCCTGCTGTTCATGCGCCACACCTCCGCGTCGCTGACGATTCAGGAGAATGCCGATCCGGATGTGCTGCGCGATCTGATGACGGCGCTGAAAGGGTTCGCGCCCGCGAACGCAAACTACCGGCACAATTCCGAAGGGCCGGACGATATGCCCGCGCACATCAAGACCATGCTGACGAATGTCACGCTGCATGTGCCGCTGATCGGCGGCGAACTCGCGCTCGGCACCTGGCAGGCGATCTATGCGATCGAACATCGCGCGCAGCCGCACCGGCGCGAAATCGTCATGCAGGCGCTAGCCTAGAACGGCTTCGCGGTGCCGGGCACGAACGCATCGAACGCCGCCCAGAACTGCGCGCGGAAACGATCCTGCTCCTGCAAGATTTCGTGCTTCGATCCGGCGATGACGAGATGCGAACCGCCTCGCAAATGATAGGCGAATTCCTCGATGGCAGGCGTCGAGACAATCGTATCGTTGCTCGCCGCCAGCATCAGGATCGGCTGGCGGATGCGCGACGGATAATCGTTGCCGCGAAATTCGACCATTGCGCGGAACGCAGCGTCCGCCCACGCCACCGTCGGCGAAGCGATGCCGAGCGTCGGATCTTCCTCGATGATCGCAGCATTGCGCGCGTAGCGGACGACATCCGTCGTCACCGGATTGTTGATGAAGCCCGAGGTGCCCATCAGCACGGCGTTTCCACCCGGCACGAAATTTCCGCCCATGCCCATCCAGCGCAGCGCGCGGATCAGAACGCGCACCGGCAGCTTCATGCTCGCGCCGTGAAGGTCGATCATCGGCGCCGACAGCACCATGCGCTCGAAATAGCGTTTGCCCGCATGCGCGACACGCAGCATCACGGCACCGCCCATCGAATGCGCCAGCGCGAAGTAAGGCGGCGGACAGTCGGGCAGCACGACCTCGCTGATGAAGGTTTCGACGTCCAGTTCGTAATCCTCGAAACTGTAGACGTAACCCTTGCGCGGATCGTTGAGCTGCCGCGACGAATGTCCCTGCCCGCGCCAGTCGATCGTCGCCACCGCAAAGCCGCGCGCCTGAAGATCGCGAACCGTCTCGAAATATTTCTCGATCGATTCGGCGCGGCCGGTGAAGACGCAGACCGTGCCCTTGCGGTTGGCCGGCGGATGCCAGCGCGCGAAGCGCAGTTCTGCGCCGTCTCTCGTCTTGATGGTGCCGGTGACGACGCCGTCGGGGACGGGATTGGAGGGAGTGGAGATGAGATCCATGAACCGTACTGCTTGAAATGCTCAACCGTCATGGCCGGGCTCGTCCCGGCCATCCACGTCTTAAAGGGTGCACAAACAAGACGTGGATGCCCGGCACAAGGCCGGGCATGACGAAAAAGATGAATCTTGCGCCAAAATCCGCCTCTTGAAGACTGAACTGCCTCTCCCATATCAGTTTCGTACCGGCCTCTCTAGGCGGTACGCAGAACGAAAACCCGGCCAAATCCGGCGGGTTGTCTGCTCTTTGAAAAAGAGCGGCGCGTTGTGCTTAGGCGTTTACGGTTCACGCGATGAATCCGTCACGCCCGACAACACGCGCTGGTCGCTCACTTTGGAGGACTGCATGCGTACTTTCGACCTCACCCCGTTCCATCGTTCCACCATCGGCTTCGACCGCCTGTTCTCCCTGCTCGATCAGGCGAACGGGGACGGCTCGTCGGGCTATCCGCCCTACAACATCGAACGCTCGGGCGAGAACGAATTCCGGATTACGGTCGCGGTCTCGGGTTTCTCGAAAGATGAAATCTCGATCGTCGCCAAGGAAAACACCCTCACCATCAAGGGCGAGAAAGCCGCCAACGAGAACAGCGACGGCAAGTCGGAAGTTCTCTATCGCGGCATCGCCTCGCGCGCCTTCGAGCGCCAGTTCCAGCTTGCCGATTTCGTGCAGGTGAAAAACGCATCGCTCGAGAACGGTCTGCTTCATGTCGATCTCGTCCGCGAGATTCCGGAAGCCAAGAAGCCGCGCGTGATTCCGATCAGCGGCGGCGAGACATCTTCGCCCGTGATCGAGAACGACGCGACCAAAGCCGCGGCCTGATCCGCGACGTCATCCAATCTCTAAGTGAGAAAGCGTCCCGGTGCCCCGGGGCGCTTTTTTGTTATTCCAGCGTCTGCACGTCAGGCATCGCCTGTGTCGGCCACAGCTTGAGTTCGCGTGCGGGCTGGGACGGTGCGGGCGCAGGTTGCGCGGCATTCGCCTGCGACGCCGACGCGATGCCGGTCGTCACGGCAGCGGGCGCTGTCGATTTTGCGGCTTCCGATTTTTGCGGTTCATGCCTCGACACAACAGACGCCGTTGCCGACGGCTGCGCGCTCGCCGGCATCCGGTCGGCGAGTTTCGGCGGGGCGTCGCGTTTCGCGGCGCGCGGCGGCGGCGCAATCATTGCGCGCGGAGCTTCGCGCATCGTCGGCGGGCCGGGAGGCCCGTAGATCGTGCCGAGTTCATCGTCGAACCGCGCATTGACGGCCATCGCCGGAATGAAGTGGATGATCGCGCCGGTGCGCGCATCGATGATCGCGCGTCCGTCGTCGCCACGCGGATTGATGACCGAAACGGTGTAGACCCAGCCGCGCCGGTTGATCTGGCCGAGCAGCGAGTAGCCGGTCGAACGCAGCATACGGGCGATTTCCGGCGGCGGCACTGCCGGGCCATCAACAGGCGCAGCGAAGCGCGCCGGAGGCATCGCCGCGAACGGGCCGCGCGGATAGGCGAAGCGCGGGCGCGGCAGAGGCGGCGGCGGGCCGATGTCGTCGTCGACATTCACGTCGACATTGACCTCCGGCATCCGGATGCCTCCGACCATTGGCAGGTCGTCGGCTGCCTTCGGCTGCGAAACCGGCCCTGCGATGAAAAAAACCGCCGCTGTGACCGTGGCTCCACAGCACCGGATCGCTCTCGGAATGAACTGCATCTGCATCGCTCCCTGCCTCCGCCCGCGATGATCGCCGAACGGCTAAAACGCGAGCGGCAGGGTCGTTTTGGAATTGGGCGGGGCTTAGACGATCCTTGGGCGCGGCTCGGGCCGGACGGCGGCGGATTTGCCACAAAGGCGAGGCGGGTCTGAGCGGCGCGCCGGGGACTCACCTGCGCTTGTGTGCTAGAAAAAAGTTTGGCAGTCTGGCCGGTAGGACAGTATTACTGTCGTAATTTCCGGGGTCGCCCGGCACAGCGTTTGCACCGCTGGATACGAATGAAGGCCTGAGGCTGCCAGAACGGCGACTGCGGGCCTGAGATTTCTTAAGTTAGGCTCGTTTTGTGCGAGCGGTGGCCCCAAAATCCGGGTTCGGATTTTTTCAGAGGGTGCCGCGACCGCCCAAAGTGCGGCCAAAAAGGGCGACGTTAGAATGCCTCTATGAGGCAAGGATCTTGAGGTTGGCAGTCGATGAGTGGGTTTGAGTTCGAGCGTGACGAAGCCGAGATGGGTGCGCAGGCAACCCCCGCTTTGACTCAACCCGAACTCTCCCAGGACTCCGCCCGCGAGTGGACCTACCGGCCGCCCGCGCACGGTCTTTACGATCCTTCGCTGGAAAAGGATTCCTGCGGCGTCGGCTTCATCGCCAACATCAAGGGCAAGAAGTCGCATCAGATCGTGTCCGACGCGATCAACATTCTCTGCAACCTCGAACATCGCGGCGCGGTCGGTGCCGATCCTCGCGCGGGCGACGGTGCAGGCATTCTCGTGCAGATTCCGCACGCCTTCTTCGCGCGCAAGGCGAAGGACGCAGGCTTCACGCTGCCCAATCCCGGCGAATATGCCGTCGGCGCGCTGTTCATGCCGCGCGACAAGTCGTGGCGCAAAATCATCCAGAGCATCTTCGCCGACGAGGTGGAAGCTGAAGGCCTCAAGCTGCTCGGCTGGCGCGACGTGCCGACCGACAACAAATCTCTCGGCGAAACCGTCAAGCCGACCGAACCGCATTGCATGCAGGTGTTCATCGGGCGCGGCAAGGACATCAAGAGCGAGGACGATTTCGAGCGCAAGCTCTACATCCTTCGCAAGTCGATCTCGCAGGCAATTTATCAACGCCGCGACCGCGGCCTCGCCGGCTACTATCCGGCGTCGCTGTCGTGCCGCACGGTCGTCTACAAGGGCATGTTCCTCGCCGACCAGCTCGGCAAATATTATCCCGATCTGCACGAGAAGGATTTCGAGAGCGCGCTCGCGCTGGTGCATCAGCGTTTCTCGACCAACACTTTCCCGGCATGGTCGCTCGCGCATCCCTATCGGATGATCGCGCATAACGGCGAAATCAACACGCTGCGCGGCAACGTCAACTGGATGGCGGCGCGCCAGGCGTCGGTGCATTCCAAGCTCTACGGCAAGGACATCAGCCGCCTGTGGCCGATCTCCTATGAAGGCCAGTCCGACACCGCGTGCTTCGACAACGCGCTCGAATTCCTGGTGCAGGGCGGCTACTCGATGGCGCATGCCATGATGATGCTCGTGCCGGAGGCCTGGGCGGGCAATCCGCTGATGGATGAAAATCGCCGCGCGTTTTACGAATATCATGCAGCCCTGATGGAGCCGTGGGACGGCCCCGCCGCGCTCGCCTTCACCGACGGCAAGCAGATCGGCGCGACGCTCGATCGCAACGGACTGCGCCCGGCCCGCTATCTCGTCACGAAAGATGACCGCATCGTGATGGCGTCCGAAATGGGCACGATCACGATTCCGGAAGACCAGATCGTCACCAAGTGGCGCTTGCAGCCCGGCAAGATGCTGCTCGTCGACCTCGAAGAAGGCCGTCTCATTCCCGACGACGAAATCAAGGCGCAGCTTGCCAAGAGCCATCCGTATCGCGAATGGCTGAACGGCACGCAGATCGTGCTGGAAGAAATCAAGGATGTGCCCGCCAAGGCGATGCGCTCCAATCTGTCGCTGCTCGATCGTCAGCAGGCGTTCGGCTACAGCCAGGAAGATGTTCAAATCTTGATGACGCCGATGGCGTCCACCGGCGAAGAAGCTGCGGGCTCGATGGGCAACGACACGCCGCTGTCGGCGCTGTCGAACAAGCCGAAGTCGCTGTTCACCTACTTCAAGCAGAACTTCGCGCAGGTGACGAACCCGCCGATCGATCCGATCCGCGAGGAACTGGTGATGTCGCTGGTGTCGATCATCGGCCCGCGCCCGAACCTGTTCGACATCGACGGCCAGTCGCAGACCAAGCGCCTCGAAGTGCGCCAGCCGATCCTGACCGACGGCGACATGGAGAAGATCCGCTCCATCGCCGACGTCGCCGACAATCATTTCAAGTCGCGCGAACTCGACACCACGTTCCACGCGGGGCTTGGCGCGGCCGGACTCGAGCAGGTCCTCGAAGAGCTTTGCGCGCGCGCCGAATCCGCCGTGCGCGACGGCGTCAATATTATTATTCTTTCGGACCGCGCCGCGGGTTCGGATCGCATTCCGATTCCGGCACTGCTCGCGACCGCAGCCGTGCATCACCATCTCATTCGCACCGGACTTCGCACCTCGGTCGGTCTTGTTGTGGAGTCGGGTGAGCCGCGCGAAGTGCATCACTTTGCATGCCTGGCAGGTTACGGTGCCGAAGCGATCAATCCGTATCTTGCCTTCGAGTCCATCATCGCGATGAAAGATCAGCTTCCGGCAAAGCTGGATGACAAGGAAATCGTCAAGCGTTACATCAAGTCGATCGGCAAGGGCCTGCTGAAGGTGATGTCCAAGATGGGCATCTCGACCTATCAGTCCTATTGCGGCGCGCAGATTTTCGACGCCGTTGGCCTCAAGGCCGATTTCATCGCCAAGTATTTCGTCGGCACGCACACCCGCATCGAAGGCGTGGGCCTCGCCGAAATCGCCGAGGAAACCGCGCGCCGCCACGCCGAAGCCTTCGGCGACTCGCCGGTCTACAAAAGCGCGCTCGATGTCGGCGGCGAATATGCCTACCGCACGCGCGGCGAAGATCATGCATGGACGGCCGAGTCGGTGTCGCTGTTGCAGCACGCCGCGCGCGGCAATTCGCAGGAACGCTATCGCTCCTTCGCGAAAATCCTCAACGAACAATCCGAACGCCTGCTGACGCTGCGCGGGCTGTTCCGTGTGAAGACCGCCGAAGACGAGAAGCGCAAACCCGTCCCGCTCGATCAGGTCGAACCTGCGAAGGACATCGTCAGGCGTTTCGCCACCGGCGCGATGTCGTTCGGTTCGATTTCTCGTGAAGCCCACACGACGCTCGCCATTGCGATGAATCGCATCGGCGGCAAGTCGAACACCGGCGAAGGCGGCGAGGAAGCGGATCGTTTCAAGCCGCTGCCGAACGGCGACTCGCTGCGTTCCGCGATCAAGCAGGTCGCTTCGGGACGTTTCGGCGTAACGACGGAATATCTCGTCAACTCCGACATGATGCAGATCAAGATGGCGCAGGGTGCCAAGCCCGGCGAAGGCGGCCAGTTGCCCGGCCACAAGGTGGACGCGACGATTGCCAAGGTGCGCCATTCGACACCGGGCGTCGGTCTCATTTCGCCGCCGCCGCATCACGATATTTACTCCATCGAAGACCTCGCGCAGCTGATCTACGATTTGAAGAACGTCAATCCTGACGGCGCGGTCTCTGTGAAGCTCGTCTCCGAAATCGGCGTCGGCACGGTCGCGGCGGGTGTCGCGAAAGCGCGCGCGGATCACGTCACCATCGCGGGCTTCGAGGGCGGCACCGGCGCGTCGCCGCTGACCTCGATCAAGCATGCTGGAAGTCCTTGGGAAATAGGCCTTGCAGAGACGCACCAGACGCTGGTGCGTGAGCGGCTTCGTTCGCGCATTGTCGTTCAGGTGGACGGCGGATTCAGAACGGGCCGCGACGTCGTGATCGGCGCACTTCTGGGTGCGGACGAATTCGGTTTTGCCACAGCGCCTTTGATCGCGGCCGGCTGCATCATGATGCGCAAGTGTCATCTGAATACTTGCCCGGTCGGCGTCGCGACGCAGGACCCGGTGCTGCGCAAGCGGTTCACCGGCCAGCCCGAGCACGTCATCAATTATTTCTTCTTCGTCGCCGAGGAAGTGCGCGAGATCATGGCGGCGCTGGGCTATCGCAAGTTCGAGGAGATGGTCGGCCAGACCCAGATGCTGGATCAGTCGAAGCTCGTGTCGCACTGGAAGGCGAAGGGCCTCGATTTCTCCAAGCTGTTCGTCAAGCAGCCCGCGCAGCCGGGCCAGAAAATCTTCCACGCCGAGGCGCAGAACCATCATCTGGAAAAGGTTCTCGACCGCAAGCTCATCAAGGACGCGCAGGCAGCGATCGACCGCGGCGCGCCGGTGAAGATCGAGGCCGAAATCCACAACACCGACCGCAGCGCGGGTGCGATGCTGTCGGGCGCGGTGGCGAAGGCTTATGGTCATAACGGACTGCCGCACGACACCATTCATGTGTCGCTGAAGGGCACCGCCGGTCAGGCGTTCGGCGCATGGCTTGCGCGCGGCGTCACCTTCGATCTCGAAGGCGAAGGCAACGACTATGTCGGCAAGGGCCTGTCGGGCGGGCGAATCATCGTGCGGCCACCGAAGATTTCCGGAATCGTGCCGGAAGACTCCATCATCGTCGGCAACACCGTGATGTACGGCGCCATCGAAGGCGAATGCTACTTCCAGGGCGTCGCGGGCGAACGCTTCGCCGTGCGCAACTCAGGTGCGGTCGCGGTCGTCGAGGGCGCGGGCGATCATTGCTGCGAGTATATGACCGGCGGCATCGTCGCCGTGCTCGGCAAAACCGGACGCAACTTCGCAGCCGGCATGTCGGGCGGCATCGCTTACGTGCTCGACGAGGACAACACGTTCGAGAAACGCTGCAACATGGCGATGGTCGAGCTCGAACCTGTATTGTCCGAAGAAATGGTCAACGAGGCCGCGTTCGGCGCGCTGAACGATCTGGAAGCGCATGGCCGCGTCGACGTGTTCAGGAATCTGCTCGGCGAGGACGTCGCGCGTCTGCATGTCTTGATCTCGCGTCATGCCAAGCTGACGGGATCGGCGCGCGCCAGGACCATTCTCGGCAACTGGAAGAAGTACCTTCCGATGTTCCGCAAGGTGATGCCGGTCGAATACCGCCGCGCGCTGAAGGAAATGAAATCGCGCGAACCGGAAGAACCGAAGATCGCGATTGGGGCGTAACACATGATCCCGAAAAGTGGGGACCGGTTTTCGGATCAGATCATGTGCAGATAAGGAAAATCCTCATGGTGAGGAGGCGCGTGCGCCGTCTCGAACCATGAGGAGTAGACGCTTCTCATCCTTCGAGACGCGGCGAAGATGCCGCTCCTCAGGATGAGGTGAGCGGAAGATGTGAGCTAAGAGGCGTTGGGGTAAATGGGCAAGACCACTGGTTTTCTTGAAATCGAGCGCAGCGACCGCAAATACGAGCCGGTCGAAAAGCGCATCAAGGATTTCAAGGAATTCGTCGTACCGTTGAGCGAGAAGGATGTGCGCGATCAGGCCGCGCGCTGCATGAACTGCGGTATTCCTTATTGCCACGGCACGGGCTCGGTCGCGCCCGGCACGCCCGGCTGCCCGGTCAACAACCAGATCCCGGATTTCAACGACCTCGTCTACAACAACAACTGGGAAGAGGCGTCGCGCAATCTGCACTCGACGAACAATTTCCCGGAATTCACCGGACGCATTTGCCCCGCGCCATGCGAAGCGTCCTGCACGCTGAACATCGACGACAATCCGGTCACGATCAAAACCATCGAATGCGCCATCGTCGATCGCGCGTGGGACAATGGCTGGCTCAAGGCGGAAGTCGCCGCGACCAAGACCGGCAAGACAATCGCCGTCGTCGGTTCGGGTCCGGCAGGCATGGCGTGTGCGCAGCAGCTCGCGCGCGCGGGCCATGACGTGCATGTGTTCGAGAAATTTGCCAAGGCCGGCGGACTTCTGCGCTACGGCATTCCCGACTTCAAAATGGAAAAGGCAATCATCGACCGCCGCGTCAAGCAGATGGAAGGCGAAGGCGTGACCTTCCACTACGGCAAGGCTGTCGGCGGCAAGGACGGAATCGATCCGCAGGAAATCTTGAAGAGCTACGACGCGGTCGCGTTGACCGGCGGCGCGGAAGCGCCGCGCGATCTTCCCATACCGGGACGCGATCTCGACGGCATTCACTACGCGATGGATTTTCTGCCGCAGCAGAACCGCCGCGTCGGCAACGAGCCGCTCGGCGGCGTGAAAGAAATTCTCGCCAAGGGCAAGCATGTCGTCGTGATCGGCGGCGGCGACACGGGTTCGGACTGCATCGGCACTTCCATTCGTCAGGGCGCATTATCGGTGACGCAGCTCGAAATCATGCCCGAACCGCCGCAGCACGAGAACAAGGCGCTGACCTGGCCGAACTGGCCTTTGAAGTATCGCACCTCGTCCTCGCAGGCCGAAGGCGCCAAGCGCGAATACGCCGTGCTGACGCAGAAATTCTCAGGCGACGGCGGCAAGGTGAAGAAGCTGCATTGCGTGCATGTCGACGACAAGATGAAGCCGGTCCCCAGCAGCGAGTTTGAACTCGATGCCGAACTCGTGCTGCTCGCGATGGGATTCGTCCATCCGGTGCACGAAGGACTGCTCAAGACGCTCGGCGTCGAACTCGATCAGCGCGGTAATGTCCGCGCCGGCACCGGCAACTATCAGACGTCGATTGCGAAAGTGTTTTCGTCCGGCGATATGCGGCGCGGACAATCGCTCGTCGTCTGGGCGATCCGCGAAGGCCGCCAGTGCGCGGCTTCCATCGACCAATATCTGATGGGATCGACCACGCTGCCGCGATAGTTGGACGATACTTCCCCTCTCCCCTTGTGGGAGAGGGTGGCGAGATTGAGTGGAACGAAATCGAGCCGGGTGAGGGATCTTTCACAACAGTACCCCTCACCCGCTTCGCCACTGCGTGGCTCAGCACCCTCTCCCACAAGGGGAGAGGGAAACACCAACTCACCGCGTGAAGAAACCCGGTGCGATAGTGGCCTGCGGACGCGGCGCTCCGACAGGCGCCGGAGGACGCGGACGCTGCGGCGCGCCCGGCTGAAACACCTGCGGATTCTGTTGCGGTTGAGCCTGCGGCTGCGACGGATCGAAACCGGCCTGCCCCGGCGCACGCGGAATAACAGGCTTCGGCGGCTGAGGCTTCACGATCGACCCGTCGGGCCCGACGGTCGCGATATTGGGATCGCCGGCCGGCGCTTCGAGCGCACCGATCTCGCGGCGCGGCCATGAAAAATCGTCGGCGCGTCCGGCAGGCGCCGTGAGCGGCTCGCCCTTGACGAGCGTGCGCGCAGCCAGCGCATCGACGGCGGCAGGGCGCGTGCCGGTGCCGCCGAGCAATTCCGTGGTGCCGACATTCGATGCGATCAGCGGCACCATCGGCCCGACCAGCGGACGCGGACCGGCAACGCTCGGACGGATGTTCGAATCGGGCGACTGCAACTCGCTCGGCAGCGCGATCTGCTGGCGCGCGGCGAGAAGACGCGTGATTTCGCGTTCCGTAAAGCGCGCGAGCTTCACCGCACCCGAGGTCGTGAAATAAACGCCGTCATAGGAACGCAGGCGGCGGGTCTGGCCCTCGAAGTCAGGGCCCTGCTGCATGAAGCGGCCCTGCTCGTCCACGAAGCCGTCCCACACGTCGACGTAAGTGATGCCGGCTTTCGCGGCGGCATCGCGATAGAGCGAGTCGAGGAACAGCGCGTCCGCCATCGCCTTCGGCCCGCGCACCGCAGGCAGGCCGACCCAGAGCACCGGCACGCCTTTCGACTTCAGCACCGAAATCATCTCGGCGATTTTCTTGGTGTAGAGTTCGACCCACCGCTCGTCGCGGAAATTGTAGATGCCGTTGGCGTTGCGCGGCGCAGTCTCCGGCGCGACGATGGAGGCGGGCGTATCGTCGTCGTCGGCGGCTTCATCCTGCGGCTTTGTGGAGGCGGCCGACTTCTCGTCGTCGGGCTTGACTGCGGTGTCGGGCGTCTCGTTCTTCGGCTTGGCCTGCTCGTCTTTCTTCTCATCCTTCTTTGCGCCCTTGGAATTCTTGGAATCCTTCCTGGCGTCCTTCTTATCCTTCTTGTCGTCCTTCTTTTCGGCGACAGGCTCGCGCAGCGGCACGCGGTCGTTGAGGCCGAGCATAACCACGATCACATCGGCTTTTTCGGTCGCGAGAATCTGTCGCGCCGCAGATGCCCAGTCGGACGGCTCGCCGCGCGGCTGATATTTGATGAGACCGGAAAGCCTGTTGGCCTTGCGCACCACGCCGAGTTCGGGCGTATCGCTCAGTGCGTTCTCAAGGCCGTAAGCCAGCCAGTCGGCCATCGCGTCGCCCATGACGAGGACATTCTTCTCCGGCGGCGCGGGATTGACGCGCTTCGGCGGCGGCGGCGCGCGCGACGAGTCAACCACCGGCGGCGGCTGATTGGGATCGCCGGGGCCGAATGACGAGAAGAAGCCGCCCTGCTGCGGAGGACCCGGAGGCGGACCGCCGGGAACGCCGCGCGGCGGCGCGGGCCTGCGGTCGAAGCCGCCGAAATTGAAAAACTGCGCCGACGCCGGACCCGCGATGCCGAACAGGATCGCGCCCGTCACCGCGAGCACTGAAAAAGTGCCGCGTTCGGTGAGAAGGCGCAAAAATGAGTTCGGCTTTGCCATCGGTTCCACTAAGGCTGAAAGTTGCGGCGAAAATAGCGCCACAAGCGGCCTAAAGCGACCCTGTCCGGCATTGTTTTTGCGGGCAAACCGGCAAAACCCGGTTTGAAGGTGAACGCCATTTTCGGCTATCTGACGCCATGACCGTCACGATCTTCCATAACCCGCAATGCGGCACCTCGCGCAACACGCTGGCGATGATCCGCGCCAGCGGCGAGGAGCCCGTTGTGATCGAGTATCTGAAGATGCCGCCGTCGCGCGCAAAGCTGCGCGAACTGGCAGCGGCGATGGGTATTTCGGTGCGCGATATGCTGCGCCGGAAAGAGACGGCCTACGCCGAACTCGGATTGAACGATCCGGCCTTGAGCGACGATCGACTGATCGACGCGATTCTGGCGCATCCGATATTGCTTCAGCGTCCCATTGTCGAGACGCGCAAAGGCACGCGCATGTGCCGCCCGTCGGAAGCCGTGCTCGATCTGCTCGACAATCCGGTGACGAGCTTCACCAAGGAAGACGGCGAAGTGATTTCGCGTTGAGCCTCGTCGTTGCGTGTGTCGTCATTGCGAGGAGCGAAAGCGACGAAGCAATCCATTCATACCTAAGGCGTGGATTGCTTCGCTTCGCTCGCAATGACGGAATTAGCTAACGACCGAAATTGAACAGATTGAATCCGCCGCCCGAATTGCCGCTGCTCGCGCGCGGCGCGCTGCCGCCGCGCAATCGATCCAGCACGCCCGACGATGCGAACCCGTCCGCAGGCAAACCCGCACTCACCTGATAACTTCGGAGCGCCTTGCGCGTGTCGTTGCCGAGATTGCCGTCCGGCTCGCCTTTATAGAATCCGCGCTGTGCGAGAAGCTGCTGCAACTCCAGCCGCTCGTCGCGCGACAGCACGCGCTCGTCACGCGGCCATTGCTGCACCAGCGGCTGGCCGCCGCGCAAACGATCCGCGAAATGTCCGATGGCGAGCGCGTAAGCCTCGGACGGATTGTAGCGCATGATGGCGCGGAAATTTCCGAGCATCAGGAATCCAGGACCGTCTGCGCCGCTGGGCAGCGTCAGATACGCCTGATCGGTCGCGCGCGGAAACGGCTTGCCGCTGGCGCGCCTGATGCCGAGTTGTTCCCACTGCGCGATCGTCATCACCTTGGAGCGATCCGCATACATGTAATTGAAGCCCTGCGGCACCACGACCTCGAAGCCCCAAGTGTCGCCCTGCTTCCAGCCATCCTTTTTGAATTTCATCGCGGTGGAGGCGATGATGTCCGGATTGGAATCGACCACGTTGCGCTTGCCGTCGTGGTCGAAATCGACCGCGAATTTCTTGAACGCGGTCGGCATGAACTGCGTCGCGCCGAATGCACCGGCCCATGAGCCGCGCATCTGCTGCGGCGTCAGATCGCCGTGATTGAGAATTTCAAGCGCCGCCAGAAACTCATCCTTGAAGTACGCCGTGCGCCGGCCGATGCAGGCGAGCGTCGCGGTGGAATTGAGCACGCTGCGGTCGCCGCCCTGCGTGCCGTAATTCGACTCGATGCCCCAGATCGCCGCAATGATGTAACGGTCGACGCCGTATTCCTTTTCGACAGCGGCGAAGGTCGCGGCGTTTTGCGCCAGAATTTCGCGGCCGCGCGCGATGCGCGCATCCGTCACCAGCACGTCGAGATAGTCCCACACCGATTTGGTGAATTCCGGCTGCGCGTCCATCAGATCCATGATGCGAAGGTCAGGCGAAAGGTCCGCCGTGAGCCGGTCGAAATTTGCCTGCGATACGCCACGCCGTGCGGCATCGGGCGCGAAGCCCGCAACGCAGCGGTCGAAATTCGCGGCAGCTTCCCGAATAGCCGCCGCCGTCATGCGCGGATCGCTGGACTGGCCGTCCTCGCCGCTCCACTCCTTCGGCGGCGTCGCCTGCACGAGACGCTTCGGCATCGCGTTCGGCCGCGCAGGCGGAATGGCGCGCGGAGCCGTCTGCGGGATCGATCCGGTGATCCCGGCAGGCGGCACGGTCAGAGGTCCGCGCCCGGCCGAGGATTGCGCGCACGCGAAATCCGACGCCATCAGCGAAGCCGCTACAACGCCCAATATAATGACGCGGCCTGCGCCGCTCCCCGCCGTCCGCTTCATCGCAAGTCCACCCATCATATCCCGCAAATAGGAAGGCCCGGACAGGGTTTCCACGCCCTTAACGAAGGAGCGATTTCCGGCGGCGAAATGGCGCGGATTCTGCTCCTTGCTTTACTTCCCTCTCCCCTTGCGGGAGAGGGTGCTGAGCGGCGAGAGCCGCGAAGCGGGTGAGGGGTTTCTCACCTTATTGAAGGTTACACCCCTCACCCGGCTCAATCTCGCTCCGCTCGATTTCGCCACCCTCTCCCACAAGGGGAGAGGGGGGAAAAAGGAAAGCATGAAAACGCGCCGCCATTTTTCAGCCGCGCAAAACCTGCTACCACCTTGCGAAATCTGTTTTCTCACCTGCAAAGAGCCTCAATGAAAATCCGCAAAGCCGTCTTCCCCGTTGCCGGCCTCGGCACACGTTTTCTGCCCGCCACCAAGGCGATGCCGAAGGAAATGCTCACCGTCGTCGACCGCCCGCTGATTCAGCATGTGGTGGACGAGGCGCTGGAGGCCGGCATCGAGCATCTCGTGTTCGTCACCGGACGCAACAAAAGCGTGATCGAAGACCATTTCGACATGCAGTACGAACTCGACGCGACGTTGAAGGAGCGCGGCAAGGCGAAGGAAATTTCGCTGCTCGCCGCCGATCAGCCCAAAGCCGGCGCAACCTCGTTCACGCGCCAGCAGGCGCCGCTCGGTTTGGGACATGCGGTGTGGTGCGCGCGCGACATCGTCGGCAACGAGCCGTTCGCGGTTCTGCTTCCGGACGTGCTGGTGAAGAACAAGCCGAGCGGACTGAAGCAGATGATCGACGCAGCCAACGCAGCGGGCGCGGACAAAGCCAACATCATCGCGGTCGAGGAAGTGCCGATGGATCAGGTCCACATGTACGGCGTGGTCAGTGTCGGTGCGCCTAAGGGCGACATGTTCGAGCTGAACGGCATGGTCGAAAAGCCGAAGAAAGAAGCCGCACCCTCGAACCTGTCGATCACCGGGCGCTACATATTGCAGCCGGAGATTTTCAAGATTCTCGAAACCCAGCCGAAGGGCGCAGGCGGAGAAATCCAGTTGACCGACGGCATGCTCAACCTCGCCAAGTCGCAGCCGTTCTACGGCTTCAAGTTCAAGGGCAAGAGTTACGACTGCGGATCGAAGTCGGGATTCCTCGCCGCCAACATCGCCTATGCGATGGACCGCGAGGATCTGCGCCGCGATCTGCTCACCGAGATGAAGAAGTATCTTTAGGCGCCTGAAAAAACCGGAGCCTGTATGCGCGTTCTTCCAGCAGCAATTCTCGTCTCCCTCGCCGCGATAGCGACCGCGCAGGCCGCAGCACCGCAACAGCTCTACGGAAAGTCGATCACCGTGTCGTGGCTGGAAACCCGCAGCCAGCGCGACTCGCAAGCCGGCCCTGAGTTCAAACCCGTCGGCATTCCGTTCTCGACCGTATTCTACGTCAGCACCGAAGGCCGCCTGTTCACGCGCGGATCGGCGAGAAGTCCCGGCGGCGCAGGCTCGGTCGATCGGGTCGGAACCAGCGGCAGCAACGCCGCAGGTGACGCGCGCAACGTGTCGTTCAGCGGCAACCGGATTGTGGCGAACAATGCATTCCAGGGCGCCGCACGGCAAACCACGGTCACGTTCGATCCGTCCTTCTCCAGCTGCACCGCGCAGGTCATCACCGGCATGCCGCCGGGCAAGAAATCCGTCACTGTCCGCAGCATTACGACCGGCAACACGGTTGAATTCGAATCCGTCTCTGCCGGCCCCGCGACCTGCTCGATCGCGAGCGGAAATCCGTTCTGATTTTTGCGATCCCGTCGCGGAACCGTTAAAAATTGAAGCGTCGCGCCGACTCCGCCGCGATCTTCCTCGCAACTGCGAGACAAAATATCGCGCGGAGTTTCCGTCTGTTGCTTGATCGCGACTACGCCGCGCAATAGCGTGTGCGAGGCGGGGCTATCCAACAAGCACGGCGACGAAACGCTGGCACGAATCCTCCGCATCGGTCATTATCGCGAGAGCGAGACAACCTGGGGAGGTTTTCGTGAAGTCGATCGTGGTGCTTGGATTGCTTTTGTGCGCGTCGGCGGCGAATGCCTATACCGAAGAACAGGCGAGGCTCTGCACCAACGATGCCTTCCGCCTGTGCGGCGACAAGATTCCCGATGTCGATGCGGTGACGGTGTGCATGCGCGCGCAGAAGAAACAGCTCAGCGACGGCTGCAAGAGCGTGTTCGATCAGCCGGCAACGGTTCAGCCGGTGTCGAACAACGCATCTCCGGCGACCCGCCTGCGCTAGAGTTTTCGGCAAATGGCCGGCGAACAGCCCCGCTTCGCGCGGGGCTTTTTGTTGACGCAACCGGGAACGCCGTGCCGCGAAAGCCGTTTCATTTCGCGGAGAGGTGAGCCATGAAACCATTATCGGAACGACAGGAACAGACGCTGCGCGACGCGATGAACCGTTTCATCGCACGCATCATGGAACGGCAGGCCGAAAAACTTGCAAGAGGAACGTCCCTGCCCGCCCGGCATTGAGCCAAACGAAAAGCCGCCCGGACAGGGCGGCTTTTTTGTTGCGCGATTTTGAGAATTACCGCCCGCCATATTCGCGGCTGGCGCGCGGATTGTTGGTGGCCTGCACCGAGCCGCGCGGTCCACCGCCGGCATCCGGATTGCCGCCATAGAGCCACTGCGCATGCGCGGCGCCGCCGGATGAATAGTATCCGCCGTAATAGCCGTAATGACGCCAATGCTTGCGGTGGCCGGCATCGGCCGCTGTCGAGGTGGCAGTGAAGGCGAGCGCGCAGACGCCCGCGAACAGAATCTTGTTCATGCGTTCCCTCCATGTCTTGAAGAGACTAACAGCACGGCAACAATTTTGTTCCAGGATTTTGGATGACGGCGGCGCGGAACGGGGCGAGCGGCGGAATGTGGACAGGATGTAGGGAGGTAGTGCGGAGCGCGAAAAGCAGGGGTGCGATCATCGCGGGGTGTGGAACCTTACTCGTCCTCGATTTCTTCTTCATCTGATAAATCAAATTCTGGTGCGCGAATAACAGGGTTCGCCCGTTTCCATTGCGCGAAATCTGAAATTACTGATGGGCGGATCCCAAGCGCAAGGATTGGACAGCCTCCTGCTCGGCCAGCGTCCAACCGATACGTGAGCTTACCCATCCAAGTTGTGCTTGCGCCGAACTTACTCTTAAAATCCTTCACTTCTACACGACTAGAAATCTCGCGGAACAATGGGGCCAATTCGCTACTTCGCGTTATAAGCACACCTGAGCTTATGATCCCGCATTCATAAAATGCGCGCATTGCATACAGATCGCGATCGAACGTTTGATCCTTGCTGTTCCACTCAAAATCTAAAGCGACACGATTCTTTACAAAGTCGACTTTGTGGCCATCTAAGACACCCAATAGTTTGAACTTCGCAGTCGCGGGCATCCTTTTAAAGACGGTCGAACCTTTGTTCGGCCCGGACTTCAATTGTCGCTCGACGACCTGAGAATACTGCTTCTCAATATGCAAATCGCCTCTAATGCGAGTTTCAATCCATCCAATTGGATTGAAAGCATTTTCGATCTTCTTGGCGATGTCCGATTTGTTTCTACCCGGGCGTACAACTAAGTCTGTCTCAATTCGGAAATCGATGAGTCGGCCGACGATTTCATCGAAGTCAGACTTGCATGCAGTCGCAAGAATTCGCGCAGCGTTTCGATAGCTATAAATTTCATATAGATCTGAGAAGCCGGATGGGAAAACGTCGTTAAAATCGTCGGAATCTCGAGCCGACAGCAACGAAAAAGATTCAGCTTTCGACTCGTCTTCCAATCGAACACCTCACCTAGACACGAACCAACGCACGGGAATGATGCGCATACGTTTTCCAGGTCGGAGCGTAGCTATCATCCGCCTGATTGCCCCAAGTGGTCCATCCCTCGCGTGTGCCGCGGGCGAATAGTTCAACGAATGGGCCACGACTGCACGATTCGATGATGTCGTACTGCTCGTCCGGTTTGCGCGAATGTTCGCGCTTTCTCGTACCCAACAAATTTACCTGACGTCTTCCGGGCGCAAGCGTGCGCGCATTTTTGCCGCGCACGCCGAACAAAATTAGCTCGGTGACATTGCGGAAGTAGAAGCCGACGCCGCGACCGTCAGAGCCACCGTCTTTCCGAATCTTATGCCAGACGATGTTTGACTTGTAGTTGAAGCCCCATGCTTGCATCACCGCCAACCCTTCAGGCAGCAGGGCGTTCGGACACCACAAGTACAGATGAGACGTTGGTGCCGATATCTCCTGCACAGGAAGCGCAGCGATCTCGCCCAACTTCATCGTGCCGTATCGTGCGAGTCGCTTGTGTTCCGGCGCAACTTTTCCCGTCTTGTTTGTAAATTGCCAAGGAGGATCGGCGAGGATAGTCGAGAAGCGTTTTCCATTCGCGAAGCGAAGAAGATCATCCGCAGCACTTGTCGGCGGTGTGACTTTGAGCATCGCGCTTCCTCACATCGAAATACGTTCGAGAAACCATAAAGGCCGTGATTTGCCTTGTACGGTCCAGATCCAATCATCAACAGATTAAGATGTTCTTGATACGTTCTCAATGCTTGACTTTCTTCTTTTCTAGGCTTATATTCCTATCGCTTCATTCGTGAGGGGCGCTTCCGGAGGCGTTCGCGAAGTGGAATGAAGCGCGGCGCCCGCGCGCGTGGTTCGCAACCACACGTCCGGGAGGCCGGGGGTCACCGACCGGGCCAACTACGTGGCTCTGCCTTCGGTGGCTGCACGCGGTGCGGCTGAACGGCGGAGAAATCCGCCGGGATGAACGGACGTCACAAGCGTCCGGATCCCGCACCCGGAAGAGCGGTCCCCCGGACAGAAAAGCCGCAGCAGTCAGGCTTGCGCGAGAGCGCGTAAACTTGTCTGCGATATGGAGCGCCGCAAGGCGGTGCGCGTTTCGTGTTCGCCCTCTCGCCGGGGTGAAGGCGCGGCGCGACGACAACAAGGTTGCGCCTCGCGGCGCTCCATTTCCCCTCATTGCTTTGAGGGGCGCGAACGAGGCAAGTCTCGTGCGCGCATAGTGGGAACTACGGAACCCGGCGGCCATCGGCACGCACGGGATCGGCGCGCAGACAAAAAAGCCGGCCGCATTCAGCGGCGGTTCACACCTGTTAGACTTTTACTCAAAAGCCGCACGAGATTTTTTGCACGATTGAAGCCGCGCAAAATGCCGCGCTGGCGGCTGTCACAGTTCTATGAAAAACTATTTCCGGGCAGGTTAAATGGTCAAAGTCTGGTGGCGTCGGATTTCGTATCGGCGCGCGGAACTCGGTTGGTTCGGCGCGATCGCGCTGGCGTTGGTTTGCGTCATCGCGGCCGCGATCGCGCGCGTGCTTCTCGGCCTTGCCGGTTCCACTTTGCCGTTCGCCACGTTCTTCCCCGCTGTCCTGATCGCAGCTTTGTTCGGCGGGCGCATCGCAGGACTGGTTGCGATCCCGATGTCCATCCTCGTGGTGTGGTGGGCATTCATCGAACCGTTCTACGATTTCAGCAAGCCGACGCCGGTTCAGGCCGCGAACTTCTTCCTGTTCGCTCTGTCTGGACTTCTGGTCGTCGCGCTCGCCATCATGCACCGCCAGATTGTCTTTGATCTCGAAGATCAGGAGCGCAGCCGCGAATTGCTGTTCAGCGAAATCGAACACCGCAGCAAGAACCTGCTCGCGGTGATGACATCGCTGGTCAACCAGACGATTGCCGACAAGGACGCGGCGCAGACATTGATCGATCGCATGCGCGTCGTTGCCGACAATCACGATCTTCTGGACGAAGGCGACGGCGCGCCGACCGATCTGCGCGACCTGTTCGTGGCGGCGGTCCAGAAGCCTTACGGCGGCAAGCGGATCGACCTTATGGGACCGGATGTCGCGCTGAGCGCGGATCGCGCGCGCAGTCTCCGATTGGTGTTTCACGAGATGGCGACCAATGCGGTGAAATACGGCGCGCTGTCGGATGCCAAGGGCCGCATCAGGATCGGCTGGTCTATCGAGAACGGCGAGGTCGTCATCGACTGGCGCGAATCCGACGGGCCGAAAGTGTCCGCGCCTGGTAAATACAATTTCGGCTCACGGCTCATCACCGCGACGCTGCGGCAGATGAATGCGAAGCTCGAGCCGACTTTCGCCGAGACCGGCTATTGCTACCGGATTTCCTTCGCGCAGGACTGAGCGAGTGGCGGGACAGAAAAAGCCCCGGCGTTCTGCCGGGGCTTCATCGTCTTCAGGAGTTACGCGCTCAGTACCTGGTGGAGATCGGTTCGGCGAGGACCGGCATGCTGCCGAAACCGTTGAAGCGGTAGTTCAGGCCGAGCTTGAACTGCTGCATGTCGGTCTTGATGCCGGTCGCGGTGGTCGCGCCGCCGAAGCCGACATTGTAGGAATTGGTGCCAAAGTCGAGATAGGCGTATTCCGCCTTCGCCGACCAGTTCTGCGTGATGCCGTATTCGAGACCGCCGCCGACCGTGTATCCGGCGCGAACGACACTCGTCGAGAACGGAACACCGGCCGCCGGGAACTGCGATGCGCCGTACTTGGTATCGAGCCATGCGCCGCCGCCCTTGGCGTAGATCATCAGATTGTCGTTGGTGTAGCCGAGACGGCCTGCCGCGGTCGCGACCCAGTCGGGATTCGACGTGTCGGTGAGGATGGTCGGCGGAGCCAGCGTGACGATGCTGGTCGAGTAACCGCGCGTCAGCCAGGTGAACTCGCCCTCGAAGCCGAGAAGGATATGCGGCGCGACCATAAAGTTATACCCGCCCTGCAAACCTCCGATAAACTGATCCGAGGTGATGGTGTTGACCGCGCCGAGCGCGAGCAGACCGCCCGCCGCCTGGGTGGTGACGGTGTCGCGCAGTTGGCCCCAGCCGACGTGGCCGCCGACATAGAGGCCGGACCAATCATAGGCCGGCGCGATATAAGGCATCGGCGGAGCCTTGTAGACCGGCGCCTTGACGTAACGCTTGTGGCGCACGGGAGCATCTGCGGCCATCGCCGCCGTGGCAGCGACGGTGAGAGCGACGGAAGCGAGAAGCAGCTTTTTCATGAAATCCTCTACTGAATATGCGTGGCACGGGCGGTCCGAGCCGCTTCCGTCATGGTGAACAAACATGGTTAGGATTGCGTTAATGCGAACGAGCGTTGGTGAATCGTTCGTTAACGCTGGATGCGCAGGCCCAGCATCACCACGGTCGCGTCCGAGTTCGCACCCGCGATCGAACTCTCCAGCCAGTCGTGACGGACTTGCGCCTTGATGTGGAAGGTGCGCGACAGTTTGTAGACGAGGTCGCCTTCGACGAAATAGCGTTTGTCGAAACGCGCGCCGTCATAGTCGGTGGTGCCGTAGCCGAACTTTGCGGTGCCGATCAGCCAGCGGCGCAAGGCGTGATCGACGGTGAGCGAATAGTCGTTCGATTTCGATCCCGACAGGCCGGGCAGTGTGGTTTCGTCGATAGATGACGTTGCATCGAACCGCACAGTGGTCAGCCCGCTCGCCGTCCAGACCAGCGATGCATTGGTGAGCAGGCCGTTCAGGTCATTCAGCCGTGGATCTGCATAGGAACGCGTCGCGTAACCAATGCCGATCTCGCCTGTCAGCAGCCGCGAAAACTCAAATGTCGTGCCGCCTTTCGCATAACCGCCGTTCGAGTCGCGCTGATAACCCGCACGATCGTATTTCAGGTCGTGCGTGCGCGTATCGCCTTCGATTTCGGCGAACGGCTTGACGCCCGGCATCAGATCGTAGCTGACGCGCGAGAGACCACCGACCTGATTGAAGTTGCGGTCGTCGTTGCTGCCCGACGTGCCATCCGTCAGTTGCGAATACTGATAGGTCGTGCGGTCGGCGAGCGCACTGGCCGAAACCTGAAGCCGGTTGAAATCCTGCTCGACACCGACGGTTGTGCCGACCTGCGCCGCCAGCGGGTATTTCGACAATCCAACCTGAATATTCGGCGAACCCGGATTGTCGGTGAACACGCGCATGCGCAGTTCGGAATTGATGCGCGTGTCACGGCTGACATCGACGCGCCCGTCGATCTTGCCGTTGAAACTCGGCGTGTCGATGTTGGTCGGCACCGGCGATGGGACCGGCTCCGGCGGGTTGCAGTTGCAGTTCACGGTCGGCGGAAACGTCGTGTCGTATCCGGTGAACGAACCGCGCAGGTCGAAGGTCAGCGAGTGGCGTGACCATTCCGATTTAGACAAGAGTTCCGGCGAGATCGTGTAGAACGACGACGCGCGAGGCGGCTCGATGCGCCCCGGATTTGTGTTATAGCCGCCCCAGACTTCAACGGCGGCTTTTGTCAGAAACGAGCCGGTGTGAAATCCGACATTGCCGAACGGATCGTCATCAGGCTTGAGCGCGCGGCGCGCAGGTTGTCCGAGAGCAGTTCCGGCAACAGATGCCGAGACAGGAACGGCAACCTTGCCGTTGGTTTTTTTCTCGGCTGAAAGCGGAGGATTGCCGGGGCCGACGATCTTCGGTTTCGGCGCGCCGGGAAACAGCTTCGGCTTTTTCCGCGTTCGATTAAGGGAATCGAAGCCGCTGTCCGACGCGCCGGACGCGGCCGGAACGCCGTAGGTCGGCGGCGCGCCGATACGCGAGGGCGCTTTGCTATCCTTGAGCCTGTCGTCGGGATTTAGATTGTCCTGCGATTGGTCGCTGGATGTCTTTCTCAACAGCGATTGATCGGGCGGCGCGTATCCGTCGCGCGTCGGCGCGAGCATGTTGCTTGTGAGCGTCTGGGCCTGTGCGGACGTGCTGCAAATTGCGGCCAGCAGCAGGCACGCCGAGAGCGCGCGCATTTCGGGCGCGCGCGGGCGATGACCCCGCAACCTTACGGCTGGCCGCCGATTGGGCACTTTGCATTTACCTCCCGGCCCTCGAATGGCTTCGAGAACCGTGCCGAAAACACAACGAATTCAGAAACTTGCGACAGGAAACGCCGCCGCACGGCGCAAGCGCACGCCGTTAACAGAGCTAAAACAATTATGGTTAATCAGACGTTACGAGCGGGCTGCGGGTCGCTCGGCCGGGAGGGACGTGGTAAGCATCGGGCCAACGAAAGAAGGCTGGATCTGCGCGAAACGCGCCGTCCCGCCGCTTCTGGAATCAGCGATGGCCAATTCAAAACCGCGGACTGCGTCACCCTCCGCGTCGTCTCAAGCTATTGAATCCGCTCTCCGCACCCTCGATGCGGAAGCCGGCGGCATTTCTGCATTGGCGAACGCGCTTCAGTCCGATCTCGGCACCGCCTTCACCGGAGCGGTGGAACTCATTCGCAATGCCAAGGGACGCCTGATCGTCACGGGCCTCGGCAAGTCGGGCCACATCGGCAAGAAAATGGCGGCGTCCTTCGCATCCACCGGCACACCCGCCTTCTTCGTGCACGCAGCCGAAGCCAGCCACGGCGACATGGGTATGATTACGCCCGACGATGTCATTATGGCGCTGTCGTGGTCCGGCGAAACCGCCGAACTGAAAAATCTCATCACCTATTCGCGGCGCTTCAAAATTGGATTGATCGCCATCACGTCGGAGGCCGAGTCCACGCTTGGCTCTGCGGCCGACATTTGCCTGACGCTGCCGAAGGCGCGCGAGGCCTGCCCGCACAATCTTGCACCGACGACGTCATCGCTCATGCAGCTCGCGCTCGGCGATGCCCTGATGGTCGCGCTACTCGAGAGCCGAGGATTCACCGCGCTCGATTTCGGCACGCTGCACCCGTCCGGCAAACTCGGTGCGATGCTGAAATTCGTCCGCGATCTGATGCATGCGCAGAACGAAGTCCCGCTCAAACCGCTCGGCACAAAAATGTCGGACGCGCTGGTTGAGATGACATCCAAGGGATTCGGCTGCGTTGGAATCACGGATTCGCGCGGCGACATCGCCGGTATCGTCACCGACGGCGATCTGCGGCGTCACATGCGGCCCGATCTGCTGACCGCAAAGGTCGATGACGTGATGACGAAAAATCCGAAGACCATCGCGCCCGATCTGCTTGCGAGCGAGGCGCTGGAAATTCTCAATTCGTCGAAGATCACCGCGCTGATCGTGACCGAAAACAAAAAGCCGGTCGGCATCGTGCATCTGCACGATATTCTGCGCGCTGGCGTGGCGTAAGCGTCAAGCTGCTTCGACTTTCAGGCTTGCACCGTCGGCGTGAACGACCTTCACGCGGCTTCCGGCAGGCGCATCCACTCCAGAAACGCGCCACACCGTGTCGTCGATCTTCACCGTGCCGACGCCATCGATAATCGGCTTCTCCAGCGTGAACTCACGTCCGACCAGGCCTTGCGCGCGCCTGTTGAGAAACGGTTTGTCCGTCGGCTTTTCGTTGCGTTTGGAAAAATGACGCCATAACGGCACCATCGCAATCGACAGGATCGCAAAGACGATGATCTGCGTCTGCCATGACAACGAAACCGCAAACGTCAGCAGTCCGACGATCAGCGCCGCGAGGCCGAGCCACAGCATGAAGACGCCCGGCGCAAATGTTTCGATGCCCATCAGCACGACACCGGCGATGAGCCAGTTCCACGTCCCCAGACTTGAGAACATCTCGGCCATGACGATGGACCTCAGGTTTTAGGCGGCGTGGTGTTCGGAACGGTCGATGGCCGGCGCGCGGCAGATGCAGCCGATGCTGCGCTCTCGCCGAACGTCGCCTTGGCGATCTCACCGATGCCCGCAAGCGAAGTCAGAATGCCGGTCGCCTCGATCGGCAGCATGATGATCTTCTGGTTCGGCGAATCCGCGATCTGCCCGAACGCCTTGATGTATTTGTCGGCGATAAAATAATTCAGCGATGCGACATCGCCTTTCGCAATGGCCTCGGAAACCACCAGCGTCGCCTTCGCTTCCGCCTCTGCCGAACGCTCACGCGCCTCGGCGTCACGGAAGGCGGCTTCCTTGCGCCCTTCGGCTTGCAGGATTTGCGCCTGCTTGGCGCCTTCCGCGCGCAGGATCTCGGACTGACGCTGGCCTTCGGCCTGAAGAATGTCGGCACGCTTGACGCGCTCGGCCTTCATCTGCCGGCCCATCGCCTCGACAAGATCGGCGGGCGGCACGATGTCTTTAATTTCGATGCGGTTGACCTTGAGACCCCACGGCGAGACTGCGGCATCGACAACCCGCAGCAGCCGCTCATTGATCTCGTCACGATGCGACAGCACCTGATCGAGGTCCATCGCGCCCATCACCGAGCGGATGTTGGTCATGGTCAGCGTGACAATGGCCTGATTGAGATTGGCGACTTCGTAACTTGCCTTCGCCGCGTCGAACACCTGAAAGAACGCGACGCCATCGACCGTGACGGTCGCGTTGTCCTTGGTGATGACCTCCTGTTCGGGGATGTCGATCACCTGCTCCATCATGTTCACCTTGCGGCCGATGCGGTCGAAATACGGAACGATGATGTTGAGGCCGGGTTCGAGCGTGCGGGTGTATTTGCCGAACCGCTCGACGGTCCAGTCGTAGCCCTGAGCCACTGTCTTCACGCCCGCAAACAATGTGAAGATTGCAAGCAGAACAATGGCGATGGTGAAAATATCGAAGCCGGACATGAATCCTCCGCAGTCAGATACGCACAGGCTCTTATCTAGCATTGTCTAAGTGACAGACGGCGCGGTTCAACTTGCCGCAGGCGAATATTTTTAACGATGCAGGTCTTGAAAACCTAAATCCAGCCCTGAAGCTCGCGCAGCACAAGCTGGCGGATCATATCCATGCCCTCATCGCTGTCGTTGAGGCACGGCACGAAGGAGAATTGCTCCCCGCCGGCATGGTGGAAGATTTCCGCGTTCTCGCCGGCGATCTCCTCCAGCGTTTCAAGGCAATCGGCTGAAAATCCCGGCGTCACCACGACGATGTTTTCCACGCCGTCTTTCGCAAGCTGTTCGATGGTCTTGTCGGTGTAAGGCTGAAGCCATTTCGCGTAACCGAAGCGCGACTGAAACGTCAGCATCAGATCTTTTTCGGTGAGGCCCATGCGCTTGCGCAGCGCGTCAATCGTCGCAGTGCATTGCGCCTGATAGGGATCGCCCTTGTCGATATAGCTTTGCGGCATGCCGTGAAACGACGCGATGATCGTATCCGGCGTGAATGACAGCGACGCGAGATGCTTTTCGATGGAGACCGCCAGCGCATCGATATAGCCCGGATCGTCGTAGTAAGGCGGCAGATAGCGCATCGCCGGTTGCGAGCGCATGCCCTTCAGAGCGTCTGCGACCTTGTCGACTACGGTTGCCGTGGTTGAAGCGGAGTATTGCGGATACATCGGCACCACGAGAATCCGGCCGCAGCCCTGATCCGTCAGCGCATCGATCCGCGACTTGATCGACGGGTTGCCGTAGCGCATGCCCCAATCGACGACGATATGCGATTGAGTAAGCGAGGCTGAAAGTTTCTCCGCCTGCGCGCGCGTGATGGTCTTTAGCGGCGACTCGTTTTTCTCTGTGTTCCAGATTTTGAGATAGTCCTTCGCTTTTCGCGCGGGGCGAATTTGCAGAACCACGCCATTGAGGATTGCCTGCCAGATCAATCCCTGATTTTCGATCACGCGCGGATCGGACAGAAATTCGCGCAGATAGACGCGCACGCCTTTGGCATCCGCCGTGTCCGGCGTGCCCAGATTGACCAGCAGCACGCCGACCTTCGCCGCCTGCGTTTCAATCTTCACGTCACGATTGGCGAGCGCATCCATGTCTCAAGCTGCCTCCGGTTCGTTCAACAATCCGCGCCGGCGCAACAGCGCGTCGGGCTCCGGCTTGCGGCCGCGGAACGCGATGTAGGCGTCTTCCGGATCGCGCGACCCGCCCGACGAGTAAATATCATCGTGCAGACGCTTTGCGACCGCCGGGTCAAAAATATTGTGCGCTTCCTCGAACGCGCCGAACGCGTCCGCATCCATCACTTCGGACCACATGTAGCTGTAATAGCCCGCCGCATAGTGATCGCCGGAGAAGATGTGTCCGAACTGCTGCGGCCGATGCCGCAGCACGATCTCTTCGGGCATGCCGATTTTCTCAAGTTCCTGCTTCTCGAACGCATGCACGTCCTTGATCGACGCTGCCGGCTGCGAATGAAATTCGAGGTCCATCAGCGCGGACGACACGAATTCCGCCGTCGCAAAGCCCTGATTGAATTTGCGCGCCGCGATGAAGCGTTTGAGCAGATCCTCTGGCAGCGGCTCGCCAGTCTGATAGTGCCGCGCAAACTTTTGCAGCACCTGCGGCTGTTCCTGCCAGTGTTCGTAAAGCTGCGACGGCAGTTCGACGAAATCGGTGAACACACTCGTTCCCGCGAGCGACGGATACATCACGTTCGACAGCATGCCGTGCAGGCCGTGACCGAACTCATGGAACAGCGTGCGTGCGTCGTCGGGCGACAGCAGCGACGGCTGGCCACCCGTGCCTTTGGAGAAATTGCAGACATTGATGATGAGCGGCTGGATATTGCCGTCGAGCTTCTGCTGGTCGCGCAGCGAGGTCATCCACGCGCCGGAGCGTTTGGACGGCCGTGCGAAATAGTCGCCATAGAACAGCGCCTGATGCTTACCGGTTTTGTCCTTGACCTCCCAAACGCGAACGTCCGGATGCCAGACCGGCACATCCTTGCGCTCGTTGAAGCTCAGACCGAACAGCCGCGTGGCGCAGTCGAACGCCGCCTCGATCATGTGGTCGAGCGCGAGATAAGGCTTGATCGCGGCATCGTCGAAATTGGCGCGGCGCTGGCGCAGCTTCTCGGCGTAATAGCGCCAGTCCCAGGCGGCGAGCCTGAAGTTGCCGCCCTCCTCTGCGATGAGGCTTTGAAGCGTATCGCGGTCGGCCAGAGCGCGGGCGCGGGCCGGTTTCCAGACCCGTTCCAGCAGATCGCGGACGCTCGAAGGCGTCTTGGCCATCGAATCCTCCAGCCGGTAGGCAGCGAATGTCGGATAGCCGAGCAGATTGGCGCGCTCCTCGCGCAGCCTGAGGACCTCGAGGATAGTCGCGCTGTTATCGTTGGCGTTGCCATTGTCGCCCCGCGCGGTGAAGGCCTTGAACACCTTCTCGCGCAGATCGCGGCGGCTGGAACTCTTCAGAAATGGCTCCACGGAGGACCGCGACAGCGTCACCACCATCTTGCCAGCCATGCCGCGCTCGTCAGCGGCGGCCCTGGCCGAGGCGACGAAGCTCTCGGAGAGGCCGGCGAGGTCGCCCGCGCCCAGCTCCATGGTCCAGTCCTGCTCGTCGCCGAGCAGGTGATGGCTGAAAGCGGTCGCCAGATGCGCCAGCCGCTCGTTGATTTCGGCGGTCCGGACCTTGGCTGATTCGCTCAGGCCTGCGCCCGCGCGGTGGAAGCCGGTCCAGTTGCGCTCCAGAAGCCGCGCCTGCTCCGGGGTCAGTCCCAGCGAGGCTGCCTTGTCCTTCAGGACCGAGACGCGGGCGAAGAGCTTGGCGTCCATCGAGATCGGATTCCAGTGGCGGGCCATCCTGAGAGCCACTTCGGTCTCGAGCTTCAGCAGCGCAGGGTTCGAGTGAGCCGAGACGAGGTCGTAAAACACCGCCCCGACCTTGGTGAGCAGCTTGCCGGAACGCTCCTGCGCCACGATCGTGTTCTCGAAGGTCGGCTCCGAGGGGTTGTTTTTGATCGCCTCGATCTCGGCTGTGTGCTCGGCGAAGGCCCTCTCGAAGGCCGGGAGGAAGTGCTCCGGCCTGATTTCGGCGAATGGCGGTGTCTCGAACGGCGTCTTCCACGCAGCGAGAAGCGGATTGGCGGCGGCGGACGGCGAATGCGACATGTAAGGCTCTATTTCCAGCTATTTCTCGATGCCCCGATATAGCACCGCATGCGGCCTTTTTGCGCCCTTGTCGATTGATTTAGCGCGTATTCCGGCCGCAAAACCGGTACCCACTTTTGCGGAATACGCGCCAGCCTTGATTGCGACCCCGATTTCGCCGATGTTGCCGCCCGAAACAGGACCGGACCCAGAGAAAGCCGATGAGCGCCCAGAAACTTGAAGTCGGAGCCAAGACGATCGCCTGGCCAAGCGTCATCACCGTCATCAGCGCGGCGATTCTGATCGGCGCCGAGGTGTTCGGAGCCGCCTTCGCGGGCGGCTGGGCGCTCGCGATCCTGTTCGGCGTCGGCGAAACCGGCGCTCACATCATCCAGGCGGTGCTGTTTCTGATCGGCGTGGCGATCATGATCGCCTTCGTGCGCGGCGCTCAGCGCGTCGAGCCCTTCACGCGGACTATTTGACGCTCTCGCGCTGTTGAAAACTTAACGCACGTTCATCTCAGGCGGCGCGAGCGCGACATTTCGATCACGCTCGGCGCGGTTACGTCTCGTTAAGAAAAAAAAACTTGCACCCCAGACTCAAAACTCTTATTTCCGTTCTTGCCCAATTTCGCACGTGCCTGTGGTCGTGTGTCAGTCGGTAGGTATCCGGACAAGAGGCCGGACAGCCGCCAAGGGGACGAAGAACCGAGGGTCGTTTCAGTCGTGAGACTCGAGCGGCCAGCATCTCTCTCCAGAGATGCCGTCGAAGGTGACTTCTCTCCTTGCAACCGTGACTGGCAGCCGGAGGCGAACCGGCGCACCCCGCTCTCAACGGGGGACGCGACTTAAAGCAACGACGGATCGGGCTTTTTTGGTCTCTACCGGCAGTCCAACGCCGGCGCGGGCTACTGAAAAGGCTTGTCCTTCATTGCCAGCAGAGCGGGCGGGAAACTCCCAACCGATCCAACGGCAGCACAGTCTGGTTTGAGTATTGGCTCTGTCGCGTCTCCATCGTGCGGCAAGGCCCAATCGCTCACATCGGACATCACGTTTGGACGTCCTGTCGCAGGGGCGTTTCGGAGGGTGCTATGACCGACCGTATTCAGGAATTTCTGCGCGACCGCCGCAGCAAAGGCCTCGACACCGAGCCGTGCCTCGTCGTCGACCTTGAGGTCGTGCGCGACAACTACCAGACCTTCGCGAAGGCGTTGCCGGACTCCCGCGTGTTCTACGCGGTGAAGGCCAACCCTGCGCCGGAAGTGCTCAACCTGCTCGCCTCGCTCGGCTCCTGCTTCGATACCGCGACGGTTGCGGAAATCGAGATGGCGCTGGCTGCCGGAGCGACGCCGGAGCGCATCTCCTATGGCAACACGATCAAGAAAGAGCGTGACATCGCCCGCGCCTACGCGCTCGGCATTCGCCTCTTCGCGGTCGACTGTGCCGCCGAAGTCGAGAAGATCGCCCGTGCCGCCCCCGGCGCGAAGGTGTTCTGCCGCATTCTTTATGATTGCGCAGGCGCCGAGTGGCCGCTGTCGCGCAAGTTCGGCTGCGACCCGGAAATGGCGGTCGACGTGCTCGATCTCGCCAAGCGCCTTGGCCTGGAGCCCGTGGGCATCTCGTTCCACGTCGGTTCGCAGCAGCGCAAGGTGAAGGCGTGGGACCGCGCGCTGGCGATGGCCTCGACCGTGTTCCGTGACTGCGCCGAGCGCGGGATCAACCTGTCCATGGTCAATATGGGCGGCGGATTCCCGACGAAGTACCTCAAGGACGTTCCTCCGGTCGTGCAGTACGGCCGGTCGATCTTCCGTGCGCTTCGCAAGCATTTCGGCAACCAGATCCCGGAAACGATCATCGAGCCGGGCCGCGGCATGGTGGGCAATGCGGGCATCATCGAAACCGAAGTCGTTCTGATCTCGAAGAAGAGCGACGACGATGACAACCGCTGGGTCTACCTCGACATCGGCAAGTTCGGCGGTCTCGCCGAGACGATGGACGAGTCGATCCGTTATGCGATCAAGACGCCGCATGACGGTGCGGAAATGGCTCCGTGCATTCTCGCCGGCCCGACCTGCGACTCGGCCGACGTGCTGTACGAGAAGGTGCCGTATCCGCTGCCCGTCACGCTCGAGATCGGCGACAAGCTGCTGATCGAAGGCACGGGTGCATACACCTCGACCTACTCGTCAGTGGCCTTCAACGGCATTCCGCCTTTGAAGACGTATCACATCTGAGAAAACCGGGAGCCGGTTCGCCGGCTCCCATCCCGTCACCTTCCGGTTGGAATGACAACACTTCCTCAGTCAGGAAGTGGGGATTGAACGCACATGAAGACTTTGAAGACCATCGCCTGCCAGGACAAAGCACCGTTCGCGATCCGCGCTGAGCGCGCCTCCGACGTTGCCGCGCGCGAAGCCCTGCTCGACGCGAGCTTCGGCACAAACCGTCACGCCCGCACCTGTCAGCGCCTGCGTGAGGGCCGCGCACCGGCTGAAGGCCTGTCGTTCACCGCGACCCGCAACGGCCGCGTGATCGGCACCGTGCGCCTTTGGCACGTCAATGCAGGCGGCGTTCCGGCGCTCGTGCTTGGGCCGCTCGCTGTCGATCGCGCCTTCCGCTCGCTCGGCATCGGCGCGGCGCTGATGAATCACGCCTTGGCCGCAGCGAAAGCGCGCGGCCATGCGGCGATCATTCTGCGCGGTGACGCCGCCTACTATGAGCGTTTCAGCTTCACCGCAGCCAAGACCGGCGAACTGTCGCTGCCCGGCCCGTTCGAGCGCGAGCGCCTCTTGGCTGTCGAACTGCGCGAGGGCGCGCTCGATGGCGCGTGGGGCATGATCGTTGCGACCGGCATGACCGCGCGCAAGCCGCGCCAGCGTGCGGCCGCCAAGGCAAAGCTCACAGCCGTTTCGATGGCTTGATTTCAGCTTCAGGACACGGCAATGCGGGCATCCGAAATTCCCGCATTGCCGTCATGAGGTCTGAACATGTCCCGCCGCCTGATTTCGTCCGGATCGCCGTTTGAGAAAATCGCAGGCTACAGCCGCGCCGTCGTCGAGGGCGATATGTGCTTTGTCGCCGGCACGACGGGTTCGGACCCCGTCACCAAAACAATGCCGGCCAACGTGGCCGAGCAGACGCGCAACTGCTTCAAGATCATCGCGGGTGCATTGAAGGACGGCGGCTTCGATATGGCCGACATCGTGCGTGCGACCTACTACGTCACCGATGCCAAGGATTTCGATGCCGTATTCGCCGTCTGCGGCGAGACCTTCGGCGAGATCCGCCCCGCCGCGGCCATCGTCGCAGTCTCCGCGCTCTACAAGCCGGAGATGAAAGTCGAGATCGAAGTCACGGCGAAGAAGCGCACGGCCTGACCGCTCAACGCGCCAACATGTCGCAGCCCGCATGTTGACTTCCGCGGGAGCGACCTTACGTTGAAAGCATCATGTCGAATATTTGCAACAACCGATTGCTGCTTCGCTCCGGTCACCTCATCGCAGGAACGTGACCCGGACGGACGCGCGTGTTCGTGCCGTCCGGGATAAATTTCAGTTCGACCGATCCCTCGACAAATCCATCGCATCCGGCATACGCGGCGATTTCCGCCGATATGAGGCGTGCCGCAATGCTCCTCGCCCGCCGCAGCGGGCGTGCGGCCAATTCATGGTGAAAAATATGACGAACGAATCGCAGATGCGGCTTCCCTCTATCGCCATCAGCGCACGCGACGCCAATCGCTTGCGACAGCTCGCCGAGGTGGCTGCGGACAAATATCCGGAGACGGCGGAATTCCTCGCTCGTGAAATCGACCGCGCCGAGATCGTTCCCGCGGATCGACCGATGCGAAGTGTGACGATGCACTCCGAAGTCACATTTGGCGACGACGTCAGCGGCGACGAGCGAACAGTGACGCTGGTGTACCCAGATGCCGCCGATGTCGGCGCGGGCAAGATATCGATCCTGACCCCGGTCGGCGCCGCACTCATCGGCCTGTCTGCCGGACAGACCATCGAGTTTCAAACTCCCGCAGGCGGATGGCGCTCGTTGAGCGTGAAGAGAGTCCGCAGCCCGTCGTAATTTCCGAGGTTGGCGCGCCGCGATCGCGGCGTTCCGGCACCGGCATCCGAAGCACGCTACGTTATAAAGTATCATCAACATGACAGTACTCCTGCGGTCGCCTGCATCTGCGACAGGTGGTAAGTTGCGGCATGAGCCACAGCCATTCGCATCACGATCATTCCCATCACGATCACGACCACGCGGGACATGTTCACGCGCCGAAGGATTTCGGCCGCGCCTTCGCCATCGGCGTCGCGCTGAACATGACGTTCGTGCTGGTCGAAGCGGCTTACGGATTTCTGTCGAATTCGACGGCGCTTCTGGCAGATGCCGGCCACAATCTTTCGGACGTGCTCGGCCTGCTGGTGGCATGGATCGCCGCCGTACTCTCGAAGCGCCCGCCGACGCCGCGCCTCACCTACGGTCTGCGCAACACGTCCATTCTCGCCGCGCTTTTGAACGCGATCCTGTTGCTGATCGCCTCGGGCGCGATCCTGCTCGAAGCGATCCAGCGGCTGCTGCATCCCGAGCCGATCGCGAGCATGACCGTGATTGTCGTCGCCGCCATCGGCATCGTCATCAACGGGGCGACCGCGTGGCTGTTCGCGGGAGGACGAGACGACATCAACATTCGCGGCGCCTATCTTCACATGGTCGCAGACGCGGCACTCTCGTTCGGCGTCGTCCTGACTGGAATCGGAATCATGCTCACGGGCTGTCTGTGGCTCGATCCGGCGTTCAGCATCGTCATCGTCGCCGTCATCGTCTGGGGAACATGGGGCCTGCTGCGCGAAAGCACCGCGATGTCGCTCGCCGCAGTTCCGTCGATGATCGATCCGGCCTCCGTGCGCACATATCTGTGCAGCCTGCCCGGCGTCGCCTCGATCCACGATTTGCACATCTGGCCGATGAGCACGACCGAAACCGCGCTCACCGCGCATCTGGTAACACCCGGAGGCAATCCCGGCGACGCGTTTCTCGTCGAGGCCTGCCACGAACTCAATCACCGGTTCAGAATCGGCCACGCCACGCTGCAAATCGAGACCTCGCCCGACGTACATTGCTCGCTAAAGCCCGATCACGTCGTGTGACCACGCAATGACTGCCGGAAAGGCAGTCAAGGGCTGTTTCCGGTCTTGATTTCATCGGCGTTTTGTCGTTTCCAAACATCAGAAAATATCGCGCTGGATAGATTTGAGCGCCCCTTCCCGAACAGTCTGGAGAATTTGATGTCGTCAAAGAAATACGCGCGCATCAGCGGCCCCATCGTCATGGTCGGCTTCGGCTCCATCGGCAAGGGCACGCTGCCGCTGATCGAGCGTCATCTTGATTATGATAAGTCGCGCGTCACGGTGATCGATCCAAAGGACGAAGGCCGCAAGGCGCATTGCGAAAAGCAGAATGTGCGCTTCATTCAGAAGGCCGTGACCAGGGACAATTATCGCGAGCTGCTCACGCCCCTGCTCACCGAAGGCGGCGGCCAGGGTTTCTGCGTCAATCTGTCGGTCGATACCGGCTCCACCGACATCATGGAGCTTTGTAACGAACTCGGCGCGCTCTACATCGACACGGTCAATGAGCCGTGGCTCGGATTCTATTTCGATGCGTCGAAGGGACCGGAGGCGCGCTCGAACTACGCGCTGCGCGAGAATACGCTGGCCGCGAAGAAAGCCCGGCCTGCGGGCTCGACGACAGCCGTGTCGTGCTGCGGCGCCAATCCCGGCATGGTTTCGTTCTTCGTCAAGCAGGCGCTGCTGAACGTCGCTTCCGACCTCAAGCTCAATGCGCCGAAACCGAAGAGCAAAGCCGAATGGGCCGACCTGATGCGCCAGGCCGGCGTCAAAGGCATTCACATCGCCGAGCGCGATACTCAGCGATCGAAGAAACCGAAAGAGCCGGACGTGTTCGTCAACACATGGTCGGTTGAAGGCTTTCTGTCGGAAGGCGTGCAGCCGTCCGAACTCGGCTGGGGCACGCACGAGAAGTGGATGCCCGAGAACGCGCGCACTCACGAAGCGGGCTGCGGCGCTGCGATCTATCTGATGCAGCCCGGCGCCAATACGCGCGTTCGCACATGGTGTCCGACGCGCGGCGCGCAATACGGTTTCCTCGTCACTCATAACGAGTCGATCTCGATTGCGGATTATTTCACAGCGCGCGACGCGTCGGGCAAGGTCATCTACCGGCCGACCTGCCACTATGCCTATCACCCGGCGGACGATGCGGTGCTCTCATTGCATGAAATGTTCGGCCGCGCCGCGAGGATGCAGGAGAAGCATCACATCCTCGATGAGAACGAAATCGTCGATGGCATCGACGAACTCGGCGTGCTTCTGTTCGGCCACGACAACAATGCCTATTGGTACGGCTCGCAGCTTTCGATCGAGGAGACTCGTAAACTCGCGCCCTATCAGAACGCGACGGGTTTGCAGGTCACGTCCGCCGTTCTCGGCGGCATGGTCTGGGCGCTGGAAAATCCGAACGAAGGCATCGTCGAAGCCGACGAAATGGATTTCGATCGCCTGCTGGAAATTCAGTTGCCGTATCTCGGGCCGGTGAAAGGTTACTACACCGACTGGACGCCGCTGGTGGATCGTCCGGGCCTGTTCCCGGAAGACATCGACACCGGCGATCCGTGGCAGTTCAAGAATATCCTCGTGCGATGATCGCCGAACTGCATGCAGCAAAAGCCGGGCCTTCGCCCGGCTTTTTCTTTTTGAGCAAGATTATTTCTGAATCGGCTCACCGATCTTCTCGGCCGGTGCAGGCGGCAAACAGGATGGCTAGTCCGGAACCGCGCTAAAGCGGCATCAGCCCTGCGTCGCCGTCTTCGCTTGCGAATGCGAGAAGCGAACCCTTTGCATTCCACGCCAGCGCCGACACCGGCTCGCCTGCATTCCTACGAACGAGAATCTCCGCGCCATCCTCGATGCGCACCATCAGGATCGTGCCGTCGCTGTATCCGGCGGCGAACACGTCTTCCTTCGGATGACAGGCGACAAATGTTGCTTTCGCCTGCAACGGCGCGAGCATTTCCGGCTGCTTGCCCATCGGGCCGTCCTTGCTGCCGAACGGCCACAGGATCACGCTGTCGGAGCCGGAGGTGGCGAGAAATTTTCCGCCCGTACTCCATGACATCGAACGCACCCGCGCCGGATAGCCGGTCATGCGCATGTGTTTGGAATCCGCGAGCCGCCAGCCGTGCAGCGCGGCTTCATGCATCGAGGTGACGAGGAAGCGATTGTCGGCGCTGAAGGTGACGCCGAGATGCGAGCCCTTCCATTCCAGAAATTCCGGCGCGCCGGCCATGTTCGGAAACCACAGCGTCACGCCATTGTAGTGCGCGACCGCAAGCCGCAATCCCTTCGGCGCAAACGCCAGTCCGCCCACGGTCGAAGCAACATCGAGCGATTTCTCCTCGCCCTTTGGCGGACGCACGAATGCTGTCTTGCCCGCCGACCACGCGATTGCGCCGTCGGGATGCAGCGCGACGTTGTCGATCCAGCGCCGGCTGGCGTCGGTTGCTAGCACGTGCACATTGCTTTTGGCATCGACGGAAACAATCTTGCCGTCATCGCCGCCAAGCACGACGCGCTTACCGTCCGATGCTGAGCAAAGAATGCCCGCGATCTGCGCCGCGATAAATTTCGGATCGTCCGTTCCTTCCGCGAAGGTCACGCCGTTTTCAGGGCCGACGAACACCGCCACGTCGCCCAGAAAATGCACAGCGGTCGCAGGCGAATCCAGTTTCACCTGAGTGACGCGATCCGTCACCGAGACGATCGACTCAGGCTGCGGCGGCAGAGTGAAATCCTTCATCACGTAACGATGGTGCGCGCGAAGCCGTCGCGGATTTTCTGCTCTGGCAATTCGCGCCCGATGAAAACGAGGCGGCTCTCGCGCGGCTCGTCCGCTTTCCATTTCCGCTGATGATCGCCTTCCAGCATCATGTGAACACCCTGAAAGACGTAGCGGTCGTCGTCACCCTTGAACGCGAGAATACCCTTCGAGCGCAGAATCTTTTCGCCGTCCTTGGCGACGAGATCCTGCAACCACAGCATGAACTTCGCCGGATCGATCGGCTTGTCGGTGCGCAGCGACAGCGATTGCATGTCCTCGTCGTGATAGTGCTTCAGGCCGCCATGCGCGTGGCCGTGATCGTGATGATGATGGTCATGCCCGTGATGATGATCGTGGTCATGATGGTCGTGGCCGCCATCTTCGAGAAATTCCGGCTCGATTTCCAGAATGCGATCGAGATCGAAAGCGCCCTGCTCCAGCACGTCCGACAGATTGACCTGCGCGCGATGGGTGCGATGCAGTTTGGCGTAAGGGTTGATCCCGCGAATTCGTGCCTCGACTTCGGCAAGCTCCGCCTTGCTGACAAGGTCGGTCTTGTTGAGCACGATCACGTCCGCAAATGCAATCTGGTTCTTGGCTTCCGGCGCGTCCTTGAGGCGGTCGCTCAGCCATTTGGCGTCCGCGACCGTCACCACCGCATCGAGCGCGGTTTTGTCGCGCACATCTTCATCGACGAAGAATGTCTGCGCCACGGGGGCCGGATCGGCGAGCCCCGTGGTCTCCAGAATAATGGCGTCGAATTTTCCCTTCCGCTTCATCAACCCGTCGATGATGCGAACGAGATCGCCGCGCACCGTGCAGCAGACGCAACCGTTGTTCATCTCGAACACTTCCTCGTCCGCGCCGATGATGAGATCGTTGTCGATGCCGATCTCGCCAAACTCGTTGACGATCACCGCGTATTTCTTGCCGTGGTTTTCCGACAGGATGCGATTGAGCAGCGTGGTCTTTCCCGCGCCGAGATAGCCGGTCAGGACGGTGACGGGGATTTTGCTGGATGCTGCTTCGGGCATGGGGACTCCGGATCGTCTGCGTATCGAATTTGACGCTTTATATTGTAGTGGACGCTGCGAATGTAAGTGCTCTGCACGTTATTCAAGATGGTTTCTGGCTGTCACGCCTCAAGATGAAGGCCGGGCAGAAGCCGCCGCAGGATGCCGCCTTCGGACCCCAGCAGCAGCGACAGAAAATAAAACAGTCCGGCAACGAGAATGACGGCCGGGCCTGCCGGCACGTCTGCGCGAACCGAAACGATGAGGCCGATGTAACCGGACAGGATTGCGCTTGCGACAGCAATCAGGATCATCCGCGTCAGATCGCGCGACCAGAATTTTGCAATCGCCGCCGGCAGTATCATCAGCCCGACCGCGAGCAGCGTCCCGAGCGCGAGAAACGCGCTGATGAGATTGATAACGACGAGTGCGAGAAAGGCGAGATGAGCGATAGCTCCGGCGCGGTCCATCGTTTTCAGGAACAGCGGATCGACGCATTCGATCGCCAGCGGGCGATAGATGATCGCAAAAGCAAACAGGGAAACGGTGGTGTTGACGGCAACGATGGCCAGCACCTGCGCGTCCAGCGCCCGCACATTGCCGAACAGGATTTCCAGAAGATCGAGATTGGTGCCGTGCGAGGAGACAATCGCCACACCGAGCGCCAGCGACATCAGATAGAACGCGGCGAGCGATGCATCTTCCTTCGCAGGCGTTACGCGCGTCACGAGACCTGAGAGCAGCGCGACCAGCACGCCCGCGATCAGCCCGCCAATCGACATTGCAATGCGGTTCACTCCGGACAACAGAAACGCGACGGCGACGCCGGGCAGAATCGCGTGCGACATCGCATCGCCCATCAGGCTCATCCGGCGCAGCATCAGAAACACGCCGACCGGCGCGGCGCCGAATGCGAGAACGATCATCGCCACAAGCGCGCGGCGCATGAAGTCCAATTCCACGAACGGCGCGATCAGGATGTTGTAAATCATGGCCGCTCAAGCCGCCTTGGGATGAGGCGCGTCCGGGCACGGCCGGGCGCCATCGTCGAACGCCTCGCAGAGTTTCTGCGCGGCGGACAGATTTTTCCGGCTGAGAACCTTCGGCGTCTTGCCCCACGCCACGGCCGACCGCGCGAGCAGCAGCGTCTCGGGGAAGTTCTTTTGCACGAAATCGAGGTCGTGCAAAGCCGCCAGCACGGTGCGGCCTTCCGTCTGCCAGCGCCGCAGAATTGTCATCAGATCCGCCGACGTCTTGGAATCGACCGCATTGAAAGGTTCGTCCAGCACGATCAGGCGCGCGTCCTGAACGAGCACACGCGCGAACAGCATGCGTTGCAATTGTCCGCCGGACAGCGTGCCGATGGCGCGGTTTTCAAATCCGCCCAGACTGACGATAGTCAATGCATCTGCCACGCGCTTGCGCTCCGCTTTGCCGACGCCGCCGGCGAATCCGGTGGCGCGCCACAAACCCGTTCCGGCGAAATCGAACACCGAGATCGGAAAGCTGCGGTCGATTTCGCTGGTCTGCGGCAGGTAGGCGATGTCGCGCGGATCGTGTGCGCCGAAATCGATTGAACCGGACAGCGGCTTCAGAAGACCGGCGACGCCGCGCAACAGCGTCGATTTTCCGGCGCCGTTCGGGCCGACGACAGCGAGCAGCGCACCCTCCGCAATCTCGCCGCTCAAATGATGGACAGCCGGATGCCGATCGTAGCCGAACGTCACGTCGCTGAATCGAATGTGACCGGACATGCCTATCTCGCCGCCAGAATAACGAGAGCCCAGAATCCTGCGCTGATCGCTGCCGCCAATCCAAGACGTGCTGCGAGTGTCATTCCCAGCAGGGACCAATCCGGCTTTTGCGCCGGATGCGGCGACGCCGAGCCATGAGAATGTGAATGAGAATGGCCATGAGCCATCGAACGGTGCCTTTCGGGACGGAAAACCATGCCCCTGTTATATTATAACATAGGCCCGATCCAGCGCCTCACAAGGCACTGCACAGTCAGGGTTTTCCGATCAGCATAGCAAACGCCGCAGCGAGAAACGGAAACGGCAGCGAGACCGCCGCGCGAAACCAGACAAAGCGCGCGGGCATGAAGGGAATTTCCCACAGGATCAGACGCTGAAACGCAAACAGTGCCCAGGCGACCACATAGGCGACGACCTGCGGCGCGCCGCCGCCGCTTTTCATCGCCACGGCACCGATGGAAAAGCCGATCACCGGTCCGCCCGGCGTCGCCGCGCCCGCGATCACGGCTGTCGCAACGCCAAGCCAGCCGGTATCGGGACCCAATCCGCCGACGATAACATGCGAGGGAATGATGGCTGCGATGAAGCCCGAACCGATCACACCGAGCGCGATGCGCGGCACGATGTAGACGAAATCCATCGTGCCCTTGCGCAACGCCGTCGTCATGACTTTGCGATCCTGCGTCCACGCAAGAACGGCGACGCCGATCAGCGAACCCCACAACAGAATGTCGATGATGAGCGCGCTCATATTCATGACGTCAGCCGCTCCTTGACGCGGACATAGACGAAGCGGCCAAGCGCGCCGGCGAGAACCGGCATCGGCAGGCACAACACGATCCGCCACAGCGTGAAGTCCGCGCCCATAATCGGCATCTCCCACGCCACCGCGCGGCCGTAACCGATCAGCGTCCAGCTCACCACCAGCGCAATGGTCGCGCCGAAATCCGCACCAACGGCAAGCAAGGCACTCGCGACGGGATAAGCAGTGAACGGCCCGCCCGGCAAAATCGCGCCGAACGCCGTCCCGATCAAAAGTCCCTTCAGGCCGGACTCAGGACCGAGCGATTTCGACACCTTGTCGTGCGGCAGGACTGCGGCGAGCAAACCGCCGAGCAGGCATCCGGCGAACACGCGCGGCATGATTTCGCCGAACAGCGAAACATCGTGAAACAGGATTTTCAGAACGCCGTCGAGACCGTCGCGCCGATAGACCAGCGCCGCGCTAACGACGACGAGCACAAGAATAATGAAGGTGGACCAGCCGAACGGCTTGCGCTTGCGGCGTTTGCGAGGCGCTTTCTGTGATGATGTCTCGGACAAATGAAATCGGCGTTATGCGAAATGGCGAACCAGCGCCAATCCGGCGACGAGACCGAGGATCGACAGCACGACGGAGCCGCCGACATAGAACGCGGCCAGTCCGATCTCCCCGCGCTCGTAAAGCAGAATGGCGTCCAGCGAGAACGCCGAAAACGTCGTGTAGCCGCCGAGAATTCCGGTCATCAGGAACAGCCGCCAGTTCTGCGAAGCGTCTCCCTTGAACGCGAGATAGCCCGCGATCAGCCCCATCACCGTCGAGCCGGTGATGTTGATGACGAACGTGCCGTAGGGAAAATTCGTGCCGCAGGCCCGCGCGCATCCGACGTTAATGGCATGCCGCAGCGATGCGCCAAGACCGCCGCCGAAGAAGACAAGAAGATAGGCCATGAGGAGAGATCGCCGGTTTGAAATGAAAAGCGGGACCGCATCGCTGCGATCCCGCAAATCATAGGCTCAAGTTCTGAGCTTGTCACACGGCTTTCGAGAAGAGTTGATCGACATAGTCCCAGTTCACGAGATTGTCGACAAACGCCTTCAGATAATCCGGGCGGCGATTGCGATAGTCGATGTAGTAGGAATGCTCCCACACATCGACGCCGAGGATTGGCGTTGCGCCGTGCACCAGCGGGCTTTCGCCATTGGGCGTCTTTGAAATTTCCAGCTTGCCGTTCTTCACCGACAGCCACGCCCAGCCCGAGCCGAACTGGCCGACGCCGGCCGCAGCGAAATCGGTCTTGAACTTTTCGAGACCGCCGAGATCCTCGTCGATCTTCTTGGCGAGCTTGCCCGGCAGTTTGTCGCCGCCGCCTTTCGGCTTCATCCAGTTCCAGAAATGCAGATGGTTGTAGTGCTGGCCGGCATTGTTGAAGACCGCCGGATTTTTTCCGAACGAAGCCTTCACGATGTCTTCGAGCGACTTGCCCTCGAATTCGGTGCCCTTGATGGCGTTGTTGCCGTTGGTCACGTAGGCCTGATGATGCTTGTCGTGATGGTATTCCAGCGTTTCCTTCGACATGTACGGCGCAAGCGCGTCATGAGCGTAAGGCAAGTTCGGGAGCGTAAAGGTCATGGGATCAAATCCGGAATGATGGGTGACGATCTGTCAACGCCGCCACTTATAGATGGTTTCATCGCCTGGAAACAGACGATATGCCGCGCCAAATAGCGCCGCAATATCAGGCTGCGTTGGGCAAGGCCCCGCCGAGCTCGTCCTTGGCCTTGGGCGGACGCACATTCATCAGCATCTGCATCGAGCCTGCCAATAGGCCGATAATGACGGCGCCCTTCCAGGCGTAGTCGTAGCTGCCGAGGCGCTCATAGATCAGTCCGCCGCCCCACGCGCCGATAAACGAGCCGACCTGATGGCTGAAGAACGCGATACCGGTGAGCGTCGCCATGAAGCGCAATCCAAACAGTTGCGCGACCAGTCCGTTGACGAGCGGCACGACGCCGAGCCATAGCGCGCCCATGACGGCCGCAAACACCAGTGTCGATGTCGGCGTCGCCGGCAGCGTGAAGTATGCGGCGATTGCCAGCGAGCGGACGATATAGATGCCGCCCAGCAGCAGCTGCTTCGGATATTTTCCGCCGAGCCAGCCGAACGCATACGAACCGAACACGTTGAACAGGCCGATCAGCGCCAGAGCGGACGCGCCAAGCGAGGGATCGAGACCGCACAGCGCCAGATAATTCGGCAGATGCGTGGTGATAAACACGAGCTGCAATCCGCAGACGAAAAATGCGAGCGCCATGATGACGTAGCCCGAGTGGCCGAACGCGGTTTGCAGCACGCCGCCGAGCGTCTGGTCGAGTTCATCGCTCTTTTCGATGTCGATCCTGTCCGACTTGCCAGCCGCGAATGCCGCCGGAAGCATCACGGCAACAAGACCGAGGAAGCCGACGAACGCCATCTGCCAGCCGGACGAGGTAATCAGCGACTGCGCCAATGGCGACGCGACGACAAGACCGAGCGAACCTGCCGCCGACACCGCGCCCATCGTCACGCTGCGCTTGGCGGCGGAGACGGCGCGCGAGGCGACCGTCATGCTGATGCTCGACGCCACGCATGACAGCGCGAGCCCGATGCAAAGTCCCATTCCGATGATGAAAGGGCCGACCGTCGTCGACATCATCATCACGACGATGCCGAGCGCGTAAACGAACACGCCGCCGATCATCACGTAGCGGGTGCCATAGCGGTCGGCGGCGATGCCGACGAAGGGCTGGGTGATGCCCCAGACGATGTTGGAGATGGCGGTGGCGAGCGAGAAGTCGGCGGCCGTGATCTGCGTGGTGTGCAGGATCGCGGGCTGAAACAGCCCGAAGCTCTGCCGCATGCCCATCGCAAGGCTGAGCATCAGCGAAGCGCCGATCAGGATGGACCACTTCTGAGAGGCCGTCAGTTCAGTCGCGCGCATGCCTTTATCCGCTCCAATTCAGAGCTTGCAATTTGGCACCGGAATCGGCGTTTTACCATCCGGCGCGCAAGCAATGCTGATCCGCGCGCGACATGATGGCCGGACAAAATGAGCATCGAAATCGACATTCAAACAGGCGACTCATCGTGGCCCCGCGCCCAGCCGTTAGTAATGGCAAGTTTTCCGCCCGAGGCCGCAATGATATTGCCGACCGGCCCGGTGCAATGGGCCAATCCCGATTTGCGGGTTTTCATCGAGGACGACGAAGAGGTCGTCTGCCATGTCGGCATCTACCGGCGCATCGGCACATGGAAAGGCCGCAAGGTCCGTCTCGGCGGCGTCGGCGGCGTGGCGACGCATGCCGACCATCGCCGCAAAGGCTACGCGGGCCTTGCGCTGACCGCCGCGATCCAGACGCTGCGCGACGAACGCTCGATCGATTTCGCCGTGCTGGTGTGCCGGCCTCACAACGAGGCTTTTTATGAAAAGCGCGGCTGGCACGCGTTCGGCGGCGAGATGTATGTCGAGCAGAAAGCCGGCGACAGACACGAGCGCGTTTTGTTCGACGTGATGAAGCCTTACGTGTTCGACATGCGCTACGGCCCGCGCGACGGCGTGCTCGATCTGTGCGGATTGCCGTGGTGAATGAAGCACCGGTGAAAGAATAAAGGCTCCTGAATTTCAGGAGCCTTTTTCATTCTTCAATTTGGTTGCGGGGATAGGATTTGAACCTATGACCTTCAGGTTATGAGCCTGACGAGCTACCGGGCTGCTCCACCCCGCGATAAACTTTTGCAATCTCTTCCGGCGGTCGCGGACGGACGATTTTTCAACGCTGAAAGCGCCGATCCGACCGTCGATGGATCCGGAAAAGACAGCCAGGACAATGTCCGTGGTGCGACGGTTATGTATCAACCACACCACGCTTTGGAAAGGCCCGTACACCGCCTTTTTCACGAATAATGACGGCAAAACAGGCTCGTTCAACCGAATTCGGATCGCGATTCGTGCTCCGGCGGCGCTCGCCGCCCTTGCCAAGACGGTCTCGGCGGACCAGCCTCGCCCGCACTATCGGCCGGCAAAGTCCGAGGGAGGACGACATGGACCAATCCGTCAACAGCGCATCGGTCAATGCGATGCAGGATGTTTTCCATCGCGCCATCGCATTGTCGCGCGAAGGCGCGCCGGCCACGGCGAAAGAGCGGCTCGATCGTCTGGCGCGGCTGCGCGCGCTTGTGGTTGAAAACGAGCTTGCCTTCGACAAGGCGATCTCCGCCGATTTCGGCAATCGTTCGTCCACCGAGACGCTGATTGCAGAGACGCTGTTCGTGCTGGCCGAGATCAAGCACGCCACGAAACATCTCAATCGCTGGATGGCGGCGAAACATGTTGCGACCGAACTGCAATATTTCCCGGCCAAGAACCGCCTGCTGCCGCAGCCGCTCGGCGTCGTCGGCATCATCGCGCCGTGGAACTATCCGCTGCAACTGACGCTCGCGCCGGCCATCGCGGCGATTGCCGCCGGCAACCGCGTGCTCATCAAGCCGAGCGAACTGGTGCCGCAGTTTTCGGCATTGCTGAAAAAATTGATTGCCGAAAAATTCGACGACGCCGAATTGTACGTGACCGGCATCGACGGCGACATTTCGCAGAAATTCGCCAGCCTGCCGTTCGATCATCTGATCTTCACGGGATCGACGCGCGTCGGCCGCATGGTCGCCGAAGCCGCCGGACGCAATCTGACGCCGGTGACGCTCGAGCTTGGCGGAAAATCTCCCACCATTGTGGATCGCTCCGCCGATATTTCCGAAGCCGCCGAGCGCATCGTCTACGGCAAGCTGATGAATGCAGGCCAGACCTGCATCGCGCCGGATTATGTGCTGATCCCGAAAGCGTCGATGGATGAATTCGTGTCGAAGGCGAGTGCGAACATCGCAAAAATGTTCGGCACCAGCCCCGACAACAAGGACTACACTTCGATTGTGTCCGACAATCATTATGCGCGGCTGGAAGCCGTGCTCGCGGATGCCGCCGCTCAAGGCGCAAAAATCACGCAAGCCGCAAAGCCGAGCGATCCGGCGTGGAAATCGAAGCGCAAATTTCCGCCGACGATTGTGAGCGGCGTGACGCCCGACATGAAAATCATGCAGGAAGAAATTTTTGGACCCATTCTTCCGGTCAGCGCATGCGAAACGGCAAGTGAAGCCATCAGCTACATCAACGCGCACGATCGTCCGCTCGCACTCTATTGGTTCGGCAAGGACGATGCCGCGCGCGATGAAGTTCTCGCGCGCACGGTGTCAGGCGGCGTGACGGTGAACGATTGCCTGTTTCATTTCGTGCAGGCCAATCAGCCGATGGGCGGGGTCGGCGCATCCGGCATCGGCGCCTATCACGGCGAGTGGGGGTTCAACACGCTGAGCAAGATGAAGCCGATCTTCTATCGCTCGCCGTTCAATCGCCTCGCCGATCTCTATCCGCCCTATGGGGGCAAGATCGCGCGGCTGATTAAACTGCTGCGTTTTATGTCTTAGTATTCTGTCTTGGAATTGCGGGCGAAGTACGACCGGCATCAACGTCCGGCGTAAGAATTTGGGGAGAGAAATAATGTCGGATTTGTTCGACTATGTTGTCGTTGGCGGAGGCTCGGGCGGTTGCGCGGTCGCAAGCCGCCTGTCCGAAGACCCGAATGTGTCTGTCGCGCTGCTCGAAGCGGGCGGCAAGGACGACAACTGGGTTGTGACGACGCCCGGCGCGCTGATCCTGATGGTGCCTTATCCGGTCAACAATTGGGCGTTCGACACCGTTCCGCAGAAAGGCCTCAACGGCCGCATAGGCTATCAGCCACGCGGCAAGGGTCTCGGCGGCTCCTCCGCGATCAACGCGATGGTCTATATCCGCGGCAACAAGGCCGACTACGACGAGTGGGCATCGCTCGGCAACACCGGCTGGTCGTATAAGGACGTGCTGCCCTATTTCAAGAAATCGGAAAACAACACCGAACTCGGCGGCGAATATCACGGCCAGAGCGGCCCGCTCAGCGTCACCAAACTGCAAACCGACAATCCGGTTCATGAGATTTATCTGCAAGCCGCACGCGAGGCCCAGTTCAAGATCAACGAGGATTTCAACGGCCCCGATCAGGAAGGCCTTGGCATCTATCAGGTGACGCAGAAAAACGGCGAGCGGTGGAGCGCGGCGCGCGGCTACATCCATCCGTTCATGGAGACGCGCAAGAATCTGCGCGTCATCACCAATGCCCGCGCGACCCGCATTCTGTTCGAGGGCAAGCGCGCGGTCGGGGTCGAGTATCGCGAGGGCAAGGACACAAAGACGATCAAGGCTGGACGCGAAGTCATCCTCAGCCTCGGCGCATTCCAGACGCCGCAGCTTCTGATGCTGTCGGGCGTCGGCGATTCAGCCGAACTTCAAAAGCACGGCATCGCGTCGGTGCATCATTTGCCGGGCGTCGGCAAAAACCTGCACGACCACCCGGATTTCATCTTCGGGTATCGATCCAACCTGCCCTATTTCACCGGACTGACATTCGCCGGCATCGGGCGCATCATCAAATCGATCTTCCAGTTCCGCCGCGAACGGCGCGGCGCAATGACATCGAACATCGCCGAATGCGGCGGCTTCCTCAAAACGCGGCCCGATCTGCCGTTGCCCGACATCCAGCTTCATTTCTGCATGGCCGTCGTCAACGATCACGGCCGCACGCCGTTTTTCGCCAACGGTTTCTCGTGTCACGTCTGCCTGCTGCGGCCCAAAAGCCGCGGCAGCGTCTGGCTGCAAAGCGCAGACCCGATGCAGCCGCCGGCCATCGATCCGAATTTCTTCGGCGACGCCGAAGACATGGAGGCGATGGTCGCCGCCTTCAAGACGACCAGGCGCCTGCTCGACGCGCCCGCATTGAAAGCCATCGAAACCTCGGACGCGTTTACCGCCGACGTTCATACCGACGAGGACATCCGCAACGCGATCCGCGCGCGCGCCGATACCGTTTATCATCCGGTCGGCAGCTGCAAGATGGGCGTCGATCCGATGGCTGTGGTCGATCCGAAACTGAAGGTTTACGGGCTACAGGGCCTGCGGATCGCCGACGCTTCGATCATGCCGACGGTGATCGGCGGCAACACCAATGCGCCCACGATCATGATCGGCGAGAAAGCCGCCGACATGATCAAGGCAGAGATGCGCGCAGGCTGATTTTCCCGCGCACGCGGATCGGCTAAGACGGCGCGCCAATCAGCGAATGGAGCAATTCAGTGGATCTTGGAATATCGGGACGCAAAGCAATCGTGTGCGCGGCGAGCAAGGGCTTGGGACGCGCCTGCGCGATTGCACTGGCGAATGAAGGCGTCGATGTCGTGATTACAGCGCGCGGCGCGGAGGCGCTGGCGAAAACCGCAGCCGACATCCGCAAACTCAGCCCAAAGGTGAAAGTCACCGAAGTCGTGGGCGACATCACGACGCCTGCCGGACGCGAGGCCGCGCTGAAAGCCTGTCCCGATCCCGATATTCTGATCAACAATGCAGGCGGCCCGCCGCCCGGCGATTTCCGCGACTGGACTCGCGACGACTGGATCAAGGCGCTCGATGCCAACATGCTGACGCCCATCGAACTCATCAAGGCGACGGTCGACGGCATGATGGCGCGCAAGTTCGGCCGCATCGTCAACATCACCTCCGCCGCCGTGAAAGCGCCGATCGATGTGTTGGGATTGTCGAACGGCGCGCGCAGCGGCCTCACAGGATTCGTCGCCGGCATCGCGCGCAAGACTGTCGTCAACAATGTCACGATCAACGGCCTGCTGCCGGGACCGTTCGACACCGATCGCCTGCGTGGGCCGGTGACGTCGAAATCTGCCGAAGCCGCCGGAATATCGGTCGACGATTATCTCAAGAGCCGCGCGAAACTGAATCCTGCCGGACGCTTCGGCGACCCGGAAGAATTCGGTCTGTTCTGCGCGTTTCTCTGCGGCGCGAAATCCGGCTTCATCACCGGCCAGAACATTCTGCTCGACGGCGGCGCGTATCCGGGCACGATGTAAGTGCTGCGATGACGCCGGCAGCAGCGGGATTGAAAAGCTGGACGGTCGGCCGCGTGAAGATCACGCGGATTACCGAACTGGAGACAGTCGGCGGCACGGCGTTCATCCTGCCGCAGGCAACGCCGGACGAAATCCGGAAAATTTCCTGGCTCGCGCCGCGTTACGCGACAACAGAAGGCAAGCTCCGCCTCAATATCCAGTCATGGCTGCTGCAAACGCCGACGCAGAAAATTGTCGTCGATACCTGCATCGGAAACGCCAAGCAGGGACTTCCGTTCAAATTCTGGGACAATCTGAACACGCCCTACCTTGAAAAACTCGCCGCTGCCGGATGCGCGGCCGAAACAATCGACACCGTGATCTGCACGCATATTCACCTCGATCATATCGGCTGGAACACGAAGATCGCGGACGGGACATGGATTCCGGCATTCCCGAATGCACGTTACAAGTTCGGCAAGACCGAATTCGAGTATTCCCAGAGACCGACCGCGAACCCCGGCATACAAAAGATCATCGCCGAGTCGGTCACGCCGATTGCAAAAGCCGGTTTTGCCGATCTCGTTGCGCCCGGCGATCCGATCGCGGACGAGATTTCGCTGATTTCGTCGCCCGGCCACAGCATCGGCCACATGTGCATCCTGATCCGCTCGGAAGGCAAGGAAGCCGTCTTGATCGGCGATGTCGCGCATCATCCCTGCCAGATGCACCATCTCGACTGGTCGTCGGAGTTCGACTACGACAAGGCCGCATCGGTGGAGACCCGCAAGCAGATTTTCTCGCGTTTTGCCGATACGCCGGCGCTTGTTTTCGGCGGCCATTTCGATCCGGGCCATATCGTGCGCAATGGCGACGCCTTCAAATTGATCGATTAGCCGCGCCACGCCGCATCAAAACGCACTGCACAACGGCTCTGGCGGTTGAATTTCTCCGCGCGCTGTTTCAAGAAGCATCCAACAATAAACCGACGGGAGACGACGACGATGAAGCTGGTGCGTTACGGAAACAAGGGCCAGGAAAAGCCCGGCATGATGGATCGCTCGGGCCGCGTGCGCGATCTGTCGGCGCAGGTGAAAGACATCACCGGCGACGTGCTGTCTCCCGAAGGCCTGAAGAAACTGGCCGCGCTCGATCCGGCATCGCTGCCGCTGGTCGACGGCACGCCGCGCTTCGGAGCGCCCGTCACCGGCTTTAATAAATTTCTCGCCATCGGTTTGAATTATTCCGACCACGCCAAGGAAACGAACCTTCCGATCCCGACCGAGCCGATTTTGTTCATCAAGGCCAACTCAAGCATTTCCGGCCCGAACGATCCGATCGAGAAGCCGCGCGGCTCAACCAAGCTCGACTGGGAAGTGGAGCTTGCAATCATCATCGGCACGCGCGCCAAATACATCAAGGAAGCGGACGCGATGAAGCATGTCGCGGGCTTTGCGGTCTGCAACGACGTGTCGGAACGTTTCTTCCAGCAGGAGCGCGGCGGACAATGGACCAAGGGCAAGTCGCACGACACGTTCGGCCCGCTCGGCCCGTGGATCGCGACCGCCGACGAAATTCCCGACGTGCAAAAGCTCGGCATGTGGCTCGACGTCAACGGCAAGCGTTGCCAGACCGGCTCGACTGCGACGATGATTTTCAACGTACCGAAGATCGTCTCTTATTTGTCGGAAATCACCACGCTGATGCCCGGCGACATTATCACGACCGGAACGCCGCCCGGCGTCGGCCTCGGCATGAAGCCGCAGCTGTTCCTCAATGTCGGCGACGTGGTCACGCTCGGCATCGACGGCCTCGGCGCGCAGCGTCAGGAAGTGATCGCGGCATGAAGCTGACGTTCTCTCCGGCCTCGCCGTTCGCGCGCAAATTGCGGATCTGCGCCATCGAACTCGGGCTGATCGACAGAATCGAGCTTGTGCCGGCGACCGTCAGTCCCGACAAGCTGAACGAGGAGTATTCGCGCAAAATCAATCCGCTGCGGAAACTGCCGGCGCTCATTCTCGATGACGGCAGCACCATCGTGGATTCCTACGTCATCGCCGAATATTTCGACGAACTCGCCGGCGGCAAACTCATTCCGCCGTCGGGCGCGAAAAAGTGGCAGGTGAAATCCGAGCATTCGATCACGCAGGGCATGCTCGAAGCGATGCTGTTGTGCCGTTACGAAAAAATGCTGCGGCCGGAAAATCTGCGCTGGCAGACCTGGATCGACGGTCAATGGGATCGCGCCTGGCAAGGCCTGACGCGCTTCGAGAATCACGGCGATATTCTCACGCGCACACCGCTCGA
>JBFLVM010000003.1:0-770827 GCA_040758515.1 Pseudomonadota bacterium
GCGCAGCCACCGCATCCCGCCCCGCGATATGTGACGATCGCGTATCGCCCCTCAAAGTGAGGCGGGACATCGATCAGCATAAGGGCAGTTCGGAGAGCGGGGATAGCTCGCTCTGTCACGAAATGTTGCAGAGCGTTACGTGCGTGGATCGATTCTAAAACTTTGCGCCGAGTCTCAAGCGGACGTGTGTAGGCCACAAGCAGCGCGGCGTGACATCTGTAGTGCTCACCCGTTTCGTCCAGTCACGTTTGAACGCGAAAGAAGCCGATGCACAAATCTCTCATTGAAACGCCGAGCAAGGTTCCCGCCGTCACGCTGTTGTTCTGGATTATCAAGATCGCCGCCACGACCCTGGGTGAAACGGGGGGCGATGCCATCTCCATGTCGATGAATCTCGGGTATCTCGTCGGAACCTTCATCTTCGCTGTCGTTTTTATTGTCGCGGTCGCGCTTCAAATTCGCGCGAAGGCCTTTCATCCTTCGCTCTACTGGATCACGATTGTCGCCACCACGACGGTTGGGACGACGCTGGCAGATTTTGCCGATCGCTCGCTCGGCATCGGATATGCCGGAGGCTCGTCGATTCTGCTCGCTCTGTTACTGATGACGCTCGCGATCTGGTACGTCACGCTTGGGACGGTCTCCGTCGATTCGATAAAGACACCCAAAGCCGAGACATTCTACTGGGTCACAATCATGTTTTCGCAGACGCTCGGAACTGCGCTCGGAGACTGGACAGCCGATACGGCGGGTCTTGGCTATGCGGGCGGTGCAGTTATCTTTTCGGCGTTGTTGGGAATTATTGCTGCGGCATATTTCTGGAGCAGCCTTTCGCGCACGCTGCTGTTTTGGGCGGCGTTCATTCTCACCCGACCGCTTGGTGCAGTCGTTGGGGATTTTCTCGACAAGCCGGTCGCCAATGGCGGGCTTGCGTTAAGCCGTTATACGGCGTCAATCGTTTTGACGGTTTTCATCGCCGGTTGCATTTTAATCTTCAGGCAGAAAGCCGCTGATGAGGCGCACTGAGGCGCTCGCCAGCTTTGCCTACTTGTCCGCGTGCGTAACATCGTAGTGTCGGTGCCTACAGCTCTTTCGCGTATTCATCTTCCTTGAATCCGACCAGCAGCTTCTTGCCTGCTTCCAGCACCGGACGCTTGATCATCGACGGCTGCGCCAGCATCAGCGCCAGCGCCTTCTTCCCGGTGATGTTGGCTTTGTCCTTGTCGGGCAATTTGCGGAACGTGGTGCCGGCGCGATTGAGCAGCGTTTCCCACCCTGCCTGCTTCGCCCACTTCTCAAGATGCGCCTTGTCGATGCCTTCAGTCTTGTAGTCGTGGAATGAATAGGCGACGCCGCGCTTGTCGAGCCAGGCGCGCGCCTTCTTCATCGTGTCGCAGTTCTTGATGCCGTAGATGGTGATGGGCACGCCGCAATCCCCTGTTTGTCACGTCCTTTATAGAATGCGCCGCGCGATCTGAGCGGCGATCTGCGCCGCTATCCCCAATTCTCAAAACGAGAGGAAACGCCCTTGACTTCAGCCTTTCCTTTATTTAAGTATATACTTAAATAAAGATCGTCTCATGGACCACCTCTCAACCACCTTCAAAGCCCTCGCCGATCCGACGCGGCGCGCGATTCTGGCGCGGCTGGCGCGCGGCGAAACTTCCGTCATGGAATTGGCGAAGCCGTTCGACATGAGCCTGCCGGCGGTGTCGCAGCATCTGAAGGTTCTGGAAGGTGCCGGCCTCATCAAGCGCGGGCGCGATGCGCAGTGGCGGCCCTGCACGCTCGACGCGCGCGGCATCAGGGATGCGGCGCAATGGCTCGATCAGTACCGCAAGTTTTGGGACGAGAGCTTCGGCAAGCTCGACAAATATCTGAAAGACGTTCAGTCGAAGGAGTAACGCGAATGACGACGATGAAGACAACGGCGAGCGTGGCGGACGATCAGCCGACGATCACGACCGAGCGCGAATTCGCCGCACCTCCCGCTCTGGTGTTTCGCGCCCACACCGATCCCGACGCGCTGAAGGTCTGGTACGGCCCGAATGGATTTACCGTCACCGTGATCGCGATGGATTTTCGCGTCGGCGGACAATTCCGCTTTACGATGCATGGACCCGATGGCACCGACTATCCCAACCGCATGGTCTATCGCGAGATCGTGCCGTCGCAGCGCCTTGTCTATCGCCACGGCTCGGACATCGACAACGATCCGAATGCGTTCGACGTGGTGGTCACGTTCAAGGATTTGGGATCGGGCCGCACGCACATGACGAAAATCGCGACCTTCCCTTCCATCGAGGCGCGCAACGCCGTGATGAAGTTCGGCGCGGTCGAACTCGGCAAGCAGACGGTCGAGAAGCTGGCGGCGTATCTGAAAGTCTAGGCGCGCTACTTGAGGCGGAAGCCCATGCGGAACGCGCCCCAGTGGCGGCCGCGCACGAAGATGGGGGATGATAAGTCTTTCATCAGCACGAACTGCCCGCCGCCCATGTCGCGGCGGTAGGTTTGCAGCATGAACGGCCTGGTGTTGGCGCCGACCTTCTTCACCGCGCGATCGTTGAACAGGCGGCGGTTGCGGCAGTTGGCGTTATTCCACACCGGGTCCTTGCCCTGCGGCTGGCGATAATTCGGATTGTGCGTCGGAAGGTATCCACCCTTCGCCCACGCGACGCAGAACACGACGCGCGGATCGATGGACTGGATCGGGTCTTGTATTGAGGGAAGAACGCGATCCGTAAACGCGACATAGTCGGTCATATATTGCTTCGGATCGGTGCCGGGAATTTCGCGATAGTTTTCGTCGAACAGTTTGTCGAGCGTGATGTCGCCGCGCACGATGCCGTCCTCGAACGCGTCGGCGATTTTCTTCGCGGTCGCGATCACAACCGGCACCAGCGCGCCATCCGCCGTTTCCATGCCGCTGTCGGCGATGGACTGTATCAATTCCTCGGACGTCTCCAGCACGGTCTCGACGCGGTCGTCGGCGGCCTGCAAATCCTTCGACGATAGCTCCACGCCCTTGGCGAGGTCCGTCAGTTCGGCGATCACCGCATTGCAATGACCGAGATTGTCGCCGGCTGCGCCGGCAATTGCATCGACATCGCGGCCAACGAGAGAGAAATCGTCGTGCACGCGGCCGATCACGTCGCGCACCCGGTCGGCGCCCTCGCCCGCATGTTTGGCATGGCGCGCGGCGTCGACACTCTCCTCGATCAGCCGGCTGACTTCGGCGTCGAGATTGCGGACGGTGTCGCCGATCTGCAATGTCGCTGTTCGTGTCGCGTCGGCGAGGCTTTTCACTTCTGCGGCGACGACGGCAAATCCCTTGCCGGCGGCACCCGCGCGCGCGGCCTCAATCGTGGCGTTGAGCGCGAGCAGATTGGTCTGCTTGGCAATCGTCTCGATCGCGCCGGAAACCTTTGCGACCTCCGACAACACGGTGCTGACCGAGCCGAGCCGCTGTTCCATGCGGCTGACCGAGCCGATCAGGTCCGACGTGTGCTTGGCCGCCGACGACACCGCATCCCGCGCGCCGCCGATTTCATTCACCGCACTCGCGGTCGCCGCCTGCACGGCTCGCGTCGTCTCGTTGATCTGATGGTTGGCCGCGACCATGGTGTTGGCCGCCTCGCTCAATTGACCGAACTGCGCGGACTGCTTCGACACACGCTCGGCGACGTAATGCAGATTGCCGAGCACGTCGGCGAGTTCGACGCCGAGCTGGCCGATGCCGTTGGACAAATCGTCGAGCAGCGCCGTGGAGTTCGGCGGCGGCGCATCGATTTTCGGAGCTGTCGCGCTGGTCATTCGGACGGCAGTAACCATTCGTTAATAATGGGTACGAATTTACAGCCGAAAGATGAATAACTTATTCCGAAGCGGCGTTTCGTCGCCGAAATTGCACGCCGATTGTGCAAATTCGATTTTCATCGTCACATCTCGCAAGGCGCACGCCGAAATTTGCAGTCAGTTTTCGGTGCGCTCGCGATAATGAGCAAGAACATTAGGCACGCCGTCGGACGAGATCGCGCCGTTCAAACCCTGCGCGGCGCCTTCCGCAGCCGGCACCGCGCGCGCCGTGATCGCCGCTTCATAGGCCGCGACGGCCTGCCATCCGCCTGACGATGTGAGTGCATCGGCAAGATCGGCGGCATCAGCAAGCGCGAGATTGACGCCCTCGCCGCTGAACGGCGACATCAGATGCGCCGCGTCACCCAGCAGCGTGATGCCGGGCCTGCTCTGCCACGAACAGCCAATCAGCAGCGCGTAAAGCGGCCGCACTCCGATGATGTCGCCCTGCGCAATCATATAAGTGAGCGATGACGCCCATCCGCCGAATGCCTCGTGGAGCAACGCGCGGATGCGATCCGGCGTCTGCGCCGTCCATTCCCGCGCGGTGTTTTCCGCGATCCGCAAACCCGCATAGCCGCGGATGTGGTGATGCCCGTTGCGCTGGCCGATCAATACGCGATTGTCGCCGACTGCGAACATCTTTCCGGCTCCGACAAGCGCATCGACGCGAGGATGAATCCGCGCGTCAAAGCCAAGTTCGACCAGCGTCACGCCCTCGTAGCGCGGCACGGCATCGGTGAGCAGCGCACGCACGCGCGACCACGCGCCGTCCGCGCCGACGACGATATCGAATCTTTCCGCGCGGTCGCCGAAAAACACATCGCAACCGCCATCCGCGCGCGGTGTGACGGATTCAACCTTGCTCGACCAGCGCACGATTCCGGGCGGCAGCGAGTCGAGAAGGATCTAGCGGAGCGCCGTGCGGTCGATTTCGGGCCGGTCGTCGCCCGCGCCGTCGCAATCGAACAGCAGCGCGCCGTTGTGATCGTAAAGCCGGTCGCCCTGATCTTCCGGGCGCGCGGCGGCGGTGAATTCCTTTTCCAGTCCCGCCAGACGCATCGCGCGCTGGCCGGTATCGCCGTGCAGATCGAGCGAACCGCCCTGCGGCCGCTCGTCCGCGTCGCGATCCCGCTCGAAAACCACCGGCGTCATGCCCCTCTGCACCAACAGACGCGCGAGCAGCAATCCGCCGGGGCCGCCGCCGATGATCGCGATGCGAGGCTTGGTTGTCATGGCCGCCGTCTCCTGTTATATAGGCTACTATATATTATACATAGGACCCTATGCAATGGCAGATTCCGGCTGGAACCCGACCGCCCATCCCGGCCATTATTTCAGCCGCATCGCGCGAGGACTGGCGCGGATCGGCGACATCAGGCTGCACGATCTGGGATTCGCCACGGCGCAGCTTCCGGTGCTGACCGCGCTGAAGGACGGCGAGCGCATGTCGCAAAGCAATCTGGCGCGCTGGGCCAAGGTCGAACAGCCGACGATGGCGCAGATGCTCGCCCGCATGGAGCGCGACGGCATAATCCGCCGCGAGCCCGATCCGGCGGACCGCCGCAGCAGTTTCGTGTCACTAACGAAACAGGCGCGCGCGCGATTGCCGGCCGGTCGCGCGGTTCTGCGGCAGGGAAATGTCGAGATGACCAAGGGGCTTTCGGCAAGTGAGGTCGACACGCTGGTCGGCCTGTTGCGCCGCGTGCTCGCCAATGTCGAAGCGATGGAAGCGGCAGAGCAAGCCGAGCCGCAGCGCCCTGCCCGGCGCAGCAGATAACATCACGGCGGTGCGTGCAGCTTACTTGCCGTCGTCGATGGTGACGACGACGGCGGCGTTCGCAATCACGATGGAATCGCCGCCGCTTTGCGCCGGAATCTCAAGACCGCCGCTGACGGCTTTCACCGTTACCTTGCCGTAGGGCAATTCCTTCGCCACCGCCGCCGTATCGACGCCTTCGGGATTGGGCACGCCGATGGTCACGTCGACGAACATGTCGTCGCGCGTCTTGCCGAGCAGCGGGAAGAAACTGATGCTCGAGTGTCGAATGGCGTCCGACACCGCGCGCCGCGCCGCCTTGGTCGCGTCCTTGCCGTGAACGTCGACGCCCATGCCCATCTCGGTGATACAGCGAACGCGTGCCATGATTTACTCCCACTCAATCGTGCCGGGCGGCTTCGATGTCACGTCGTAGACCACGCGGTTGACACCTTTTACTTCGTTGATAATGCGCGTCGCGGTCTCGCCGAGGAACGCCATGTCGAAATGATAGAAATCCGCGGTCATGCCGTCGGTCGATGTGACTGCGCGCAGGCCGACGACATATTCGTAAGTTCTGCCGTCGCCCATCACGCCGACGGTCTTCACCGGCAGCAGCACCGCAAATGCCTGCCAGATCGTGTCGTAGAGACCCGCCTTGCGGATCTGATCGATGTAAACCGCGTCCGCCTCGCGCAGAATGTCGAGCTTTTCGCGCGTGATCTCACCCGGACAACGGATCGCAAGCCCCGGTCCCGGAAACGGATGACGGCCGACGAAAATATCGGGCAACCCCAATTCGCGCCCCAGCGCCCTCACCTCGTCCTTGAACAGTTCGCGCAACGGCTCGACGAGCTTCATGTTCATGCGCGCAGGCAGGCCGCCGACATTGTGATGCGACTTGATGGTGACGCTCGGCCCGCCGGTGAACGAGACGCTCTCGATCACGTCGGGATAGAGCGTGCCCTGCGCGAGATATTGCGCGCCGCCGATCTTCTTCGCCTCGTCATCGAACACGTCGATGAACAGCTTGCCGATGGTCTTGCGCTTCTGTTCGGGATCGGTGACGCCTTCAAGCGCATCGAGAAACGTTTTCGAGGCGTCCACGTGCACCAGCGGAATGTTGTAATGGTGCCGGAACAGTTCGACGACGGTCTTCGCTTCGTCCTTGCGCAGCATGCCGTGATCGACGAACACGCAGGTGAGCTGATCGCCGATGGCTTCGTGAATCAGTACAGCAGCCACCGCTGAATCGACGCCGCCCGACAATCCGCAGATCACCTTGCCCTTGCCGACTTGCGCGCGGATTTTTTCCACCGCTTCCTCGCGGAAGGCGCGCATGGTCCAGTCGCCCTTGAGGCCCGCAACCTTGCGAACGAAATTCTTGATGAGCTTGGCGCCGTCCGGCGTATGCACCACTTCGGGATGGAATTGCATTGCATAGAATTTGCGCCTGTCGTCGGCGATCACCGAGATCGGCGAGCCCGGCGCTTTCGCCACGCCGCGAAAACCGTCCGGCAATTTGGTGACGCGGTCGCCGTGGCTCATCCACACATAATGCTTCTCGCCGACGGTCCACACGCCGTCGAACAGCGCGCAGTTATCAGTGACTTCGATCAGCGCGCGGCCGAATTCGCGGTGATGCCCCGCTTCGACCGTGCCGCCGAGCTGATGCGCCATCGTCTGCTCGCCGTAGCAGATGCCGAGAACAGGTACGCCCGCGTTGAGAATCGACATCGGCGCGGACGGCGCGTCGGTGTCGAGTACGGATGCCGGGCCGCCGGAGAGAATGACGGCCTTCGGCTTCATCTCCTTGAATGCGGCTTCGGCCTTCTGATACGGCACGATTTCGGAATAGACGCCGTCCTCGCGCACACGACGCGCAATCAACTGCGTCACCTGCGAGCCGAAATCGACGATCAGAATCTTCTCATGCGCGGCGGCCACATCGGGCGTCGCGGAGGCTTTCTGGCTGTGGGCTGTCATGGACAGGAAATACGCGACGAACGGAAGAGTCGCAACCCCGCAGGGTCGTCCCGGCGAAGGCCGGGACCCATAACCACAGGGTTTTCGGGGCAGGAAAGCCGTCACCCTGAGGTGCGAGCATTTGCGAGCCTCGAAGGGCGACGGCGATGTCATCCTTCGAGGCTCGCCGCTGACGCGGCTCACGCCTCAGGATGACGCCTCACAACGTACTGCGCCTCAGCACACTCACGAAAAACCCGTCCGTGCCGGTACGGCGCGGGGTCATCAGAAGGCCCTGCTCCGATTGCAGCGTGGCGGCGGTGAAATCGGCGGCCTTGTCGCCGAGTGCCGCGACAGTCTGTGATGGCGGCACGACAGCGAATTCCGGGTGACGCTTGACGAAAGCCGCAACCTGCTCGCCGTTTTCCTGGGGCAGCACCGAACAGGTGATGTAGGCGATCCGCCCGCCGGATTTGACGAGCGGTGCCGCGCGATCCAGCACAGCGATCTGATCCTTGATGCGGACTTCGAGCGCGCCGGGACGCATGCGCCATTTCGCATCCGGATTGCGCCGCCATGTGCCGGTGCCGGTACACGGCGCGTCAATGACGACGAGATCGGCGCTCGCCTTGATGTCGCTCAGCGTATCGTCCGGGCCGCGTGGAGAGCGCACCTCGGCATTGTGAACACCCGCGCGCGACAGCCGCTCGTGGATCGGCGCGAGTTGCCGCTTGTCGCGATCGGTTGCGATAAGGCGGCCCTTGCCGCTCATCATGGCCGCAAGCGCCAGCGTCTTGCCGCCCGCGCCCGCGCACATATCGATCACCTGCTCGCCGGGCTTTGCGCCGGTGAACAGCGCCGCAAGCTGCGAGCCTTCGTCCTGCACTTCGACCGCGCCCTTGATGAAAACTTCCTCGGCATGCACGCCGGGATTGCGTGCGTCGGCGCCGAGTTCGATCCGCAATCCCACCGGCGACCACGGCGTTATCTTCGCGCCGAGATGAGCAAGCGATGAGAGAACCTTTTCGCGTTTGCCCTTGAGCGTATTGACGCGCAGATCGAGCGGCGCGCGGCTCGCCATTGCGGTTGCTTCCGCCACGCGCTCGTCGCCGAACATGGCCTTGAACTGTGGATCGAGCCAGTCGGGATAATCGCCCGCGACGTGCGCAGGTGCATTGTCGAGCGTGCGCGAAGTCAGCGCATTGCGTTCGGCATCGCTCAACGGCGATGGCGCATGGCCCTCGCCGTTGCAAAGCGCGGCAATCGCATCGGCATCCAACCCGCGCTCGAGCTTGAGCATGCCGAGCAATCGCGCACGCGGCGTGTCATCGTCCATGAGAAATGCCGAAGATGCGCGACGTCTCAGAACGTCGAACACCAGACCTGAAATCGCCGCACGGTCGCCCGATCCCGCAAAGCGATGCGACCGGCCCCAATCCCTCAGCGCGTCAACCGCGGGAATGCGCTGCGCGTCGATCAGCCCAAGAACTTCGATAGCTGCGGACAGCCGCGCGGCGGGAGTCATTGTCTTCCTTTAGTTATCGCGATCAGAGCGCGAGAAACAGCTTCAGTGCGAAGTAAACCCACATCGCCAAGAGCACCGTCGCGCTCGCGGCAAAAAAGCCGAAGCGGTAGCGCATGTCGTTCGACGTCGCGTAAACGCCTGCGTGCAGATAGCGCAGCGCCACATACACCCATGACAGCAGCACGATGACGAGATCGGTCATGCGCAACGGCAACGCCAACGCGATCAGCGCAAAGAACAGCACCGGCATCTCGAACAGATTCATGTAGGTGTTGCTGATCTGGGTCGCCTTCTTGGGCCAGGCGTCCTGTCCGAGCGCGATCTGGGAGACGCGCACTTCCTTTGTCATGACCGCATTTGTGCGAACGCGGAACATGCCCAACATCACCGCGAAAATCAGGAAGACCAGCGCGAAAACCGGCGCCAACACCATCTGCACGCTCATGTGAAATACCCCTTTTGAGAAAGCCCGGACCCGCTATAGCCGCCCGTCCCCGGCCTGACAATCGACAGCCTGTTTGAACCTTTTTCTCCGGTGACGCGACACATGCCCGGAACGGCTTGCCGGGCACCGGCAAAAGGGAGGTTCAGATGACCTGTATCGCATCGATTTTGGACGGCCTGATCGCGGTCATCGATGGCTGGACCGCGAGCGTACTGACCGCGACAGCAGCGGAGATCGAAGCCGCCGCGGGCAAGGACACGCGTAAGCAGGGTTAAGCCGCGCACGCGGCGCTCGAAATTTCATCACGTAACAATTTTCATTTTCGTTTGTTTTCGGTTTCTGCCGGCGGGCGCTTCCGCACCCCATCGTTGCAAGCTATGCTTGCGCGTGCGGTGAAACAGCTCGGCGATGACGAAACGATCCGGCAAATTTCTAGAATACGCAGTGTTGCCGGCAGCGATTTTGATGGCCGCCTGTGGCGTTGCCTTCGCGCAATCGGCCGAGGCCGTGCTGTGCGATCGCGTCGCGGCGTTTCCGAGCGACCCGGATAAACCCGCAGATGTCAAAGGCGTCGTGACCATTGCGCCAAGCGATGTCGAGACTGCGATCAAATTCTGCAAGCAAGCGGCGGCGAAAGGCTCGCGGCGTTTCAGCTTTCAGCTCGGCCGCGCCTATGAGGCCAATGGCGACACGCAGGCGGCGATTGCCGCCTACAGGAAAGCGTCCGGCCAAGGCAGCGTGTCGGCGATGTCGCGCCTCGCCTCGCTCGACAAGGGCGGCGCGCAGAGCGGCGAGACGCGCAAGATGTTCGAGCGCGCGGCGCAGGGCGGCGATCCCGTCGCGCTCAACAACATGGGTATGGCGTATGCGACGGGCGACGGCGTGCCGCTCGATTACGTGAAGGCGCGCAGCCTGTTTCAGCAGGCCGCCGACGGCAACAATGCGGATGCGATGTTTCAGCTCGGCCTGATGACGGAGCAAGGCGATGGCGGGCCGAAGGACGACGCCGCCGCACGCGCGCTCTACGAGAAGGCTGCGGCGCGGGATCAGATCGGCGCACTGGAACGCGCGGGCGATTTCAATCTCGCCGGACGCGGCGGGCCGAAGAACGAGGACGCCGCCAAGCGATATTACGAAAAGGCCGCAGCACTCGGCAGTGACGACGCCAGGGCGGCGCTGAACCGGATGAAATGTCCCTACACCATCAAGAGCAAGACCGGTCAGAAAGTCACCGACCTCTGCTTCTGACGACCAAAAGTCCTCATCCTGAGGAGCACGCACTTGCGTGCGTCTCGAAGGATGCGGACTTTTGAAAAACCTCGCCCTTCGAGACGCTGTTTCCTGACGGAAACAGCTCCTCAGGGTGAGGTTTTTTCGAAGTGCGTTACGCCTTTTGATTGAACATGATCCGATCCGAAAACCGGTGCCCGCTTTTCGGGATCATGCTTTATCCGGCCCGACGCGCACGAGCTGCTTGCCGAAATTCGCGCCCTTCAACAGTCCCATGAATGCGCCCGGCGCGCTTTCTAAACCCTCGGTGACGAACTCCTTGTGCTTCACCTTGCCGTCGCGCACCCATCCCGGCATGTCGCGGATGAACTCCGGATACATCGCGTTGAAGTCGGAAACGATGAAGCCGCGGAAGTTCAGACGCTTCACCAGAATGGCGCGCATGATCGAATTCGCCCATTTCGGCGCCGGCGTGTCCTTGCCGAAGATCGTGTTGTAATCGGCGATCAGCCCGCACACCGGAATGCGCGCAAACGCATTGAGCAGCGGGAACACCGCCTCGAACACCGCGCCGCCGACGTTCTCGAAATAGACGTCGATGCCTTTCGGACACGCCGCCTTCAGCTTCGCAGCCATGTCGGGATCGCGGTGATCGATGCACTCGTCGAAGCCGAGTTCTTTCTTGACGTAATCGCATTTGTCCTTGCCGCCGGCGATGCCGACCGCGCGGCAGCCCTTGATCTTCGCGATCTGTCCGACGGCGGAGCCAACCGCGCCCGATGCGGCTGCGACAACCACCGTCTCGCCCGCTTTCGGTTTGCCGATTTCCAGAAGGCCCGTGTAAGCCGTCATGCCCGGCATGCCGAGCACGCCGACAGCGGTCGAGATCGGCGCGATTTTCGGATCGATCTTGCGAAGCACCTTGCCGTCGGCGACCGCATATTGCTGCCAGCCGGTGTGGGAGAGAACAATGTCGCCTTTCTTGAGGTCCGGAAATTTGGAGTCCATCACCTCGCACACCGCGCCGCCTTCCATCACGCCATCGATCGGCACAGGCGCAGAATACGAAGGCCCGTCGCTCATGCGGCCGCGCATATAGGGATCAAGCGACAGCCAGATCGTGCGCAGCTGCACCTGCCCGTCATTCGGCGACGGGATCGAATAATCCTCGATGCGGAAATCGCTCTGCTTCGGCTCGCCGACGGGACGCGATGCAAGAACCACTCGTTTAGCTGACTGGGCCATGAAAAATACTCCCCTCGTACTGAAACAGAAACCTTGTTTACGTCATTGCGAGGAGCAACGCGACGAAGCAATCCACACTCATAGCTGGATTGCTTCGCTTCGCTCGCAATGACGGAAGGCTCACGCCGTTACTTTCGCCAGCGCCTTGTCGAAGGCGTCGGCCGCGCTTGGCAAATCCTTGAACGCAAGTCCGCTGTCTGCGGGCTGCTTCTGCTTTTCGGTGGCGCTGGGGCGGATCTGCGCGACGGGCTTGCCGCCTTCGAGCATCGCACTTGGCGCGATCACATGAAATTCGTGATCCTCGACGTTACCGCCCTTCGGCAGAAAAACGCCGAGATAGACCGTGTCGTTGCCGCGCCGATAGGAAATGTAACGCTCGATCGCGACCGAGCCGTCGCGCTGCATGCCGCCGAGCTTCGCAAAGCCCTTCGAGTCGAGCAGCTTGTGCGACTTGAAACCCTTGACGCCTTCGGACTTCGCCTTCGCGGTCGCTTCCGACAGGTCGTATTTGCCCGCGACATCCTTGCCGACCCGGGCGAGCTGTTCGGAGACCTGGAATTCGAACTCTTTCAGTTCGGAGCGCGGCTTCGTCTCGCGCTTCGGTTTCAGCGCATGGCGCCTGGCCTGCTCGGCCTTGCAGCGTTCGATCACGTCGGCGACGGATTTGCGCTCGGCGTTCTCAAGCAAATTCTTCAGCGCCTGATCGGAGAGTTCGGCGATCTTTTCTTCCGTCCAGTCAACCATGACGTTTCCATATTCTTCTTGATTTGACGCGGCGTAACGAACAGGCCGGTCGGTCAGAGTATTTTGCAAAGCAAAACAATCGCGGCGCGCGAAGTGTAGCGCGTTTCAATGCGCGTGGGGCAATCAATATGTGTGGAACGATTAGCCGCCGCCCGGATAATTCGGGCTTTCGCGCGTGATCGTCACGTCGTGGACGTGGCTTTCGCGCAGACCCGCACCCGTAATGCGAACGAACTGCGCCTTGTCGTGGAAGTCCTCGATCGTCTTGGCGCCGACATAACCCATCGCGGCGCGCAGGCCGCCCGCAAGCTGATGCAGCACGTTGGCGACCGGGCCCTTATAAGGCACCTGCCCCTCGATGCCTTCCGGCACGAGCTTGAGCGTGTCCTTGATGTCCTGCTGGAAGTAGCGATCCGCCGAGCCGCGCGCCATCGCGCCGACCGAACCCATGCCGCGATAGGCTTTATAAGAGCGGCCCTGCCAGAGAAACACTTCGCCCGGCGTCTCGTCGGTGCCCGCAAGCAGCGAGCCGACCATCGCGATGTCGGCACCCGCAGCGAGTGCCTTGGCGAGATCGCCGGAATATTTGATGCCGCCATCGGCGATGACGGGGACGTTCGCCTTCTTCGCCGCTTCCACCGAATCCATGATCGCGGTGAGTTGCGGCACACCGACGCCCGCGACGATACGCGTGGTGCATATCGAGCCGGGACCGATGCCGACTTTAATGGCGTCCGCGCCTGAATCGATCAGCGCCTGCGTGCCTTCTTTCGTCGCGACATTGCCCGCAACGATCTGCACGGCGTTGGACAGTTTCTTGATGCGCGTCACGGCTTCCAGCACGCGCATCGAGTGGCCATGCGCGGTATCGACCACGACGACATCCACGCCTGCGTCGATCAATTTTTCGGTGCGCTCAAATCCGCCGTCGCCGACGGTTGTTGCCGCCGCGACACGCAGGCGCCCCTGCGCGTCTTTCGACGCCAGCGGATAGGCCACCGCCTTTTCCATATCCTTGACGGTGATGAGGCCGACGCAGCGGTACTGGTCGTCCACCACCAGCAGCTTCTCGATGCGGTTCTGATGCAGGAGTCTCTTCGCCTCGGTCTGGCTCACGCCTTCGCGAACGGTGACGAGCTTTTCCTTCGTCATCAATTCGGAAACTTTCTGATCCGGATTGGTCGCAAAGCGCACGTCGCGGTTGGTGAGAATGCCGACGAGCTTGCCGGGCTTGCCCGGAGACGCGCCGGTGACGACCGGCACGCCGGAGATGCCGTGATCCTTCATCAGCATCAGCGCGTCGGCGAGCTTGGCTTCCGGATCGATGGTGAGCGGGTTCACGACCATGCCGGACTCGTATTTCTTCACCTGCCGCACCTGCGCGGCCTGTCCATCGGGATCGAAATTGCGGTGGATGACGCCGATGCCGCCCGACTGCGCCATCGCAATCGCCATCGCGGCTTCGGTCACGGTATCCATCGCGGACGCCATGATCGGAATGTTGAGCGGAATGGCGCGCGTGAGATGCGTTCGGATGTCGGCGTCGGAGGGCATGATCTCGGAGAGGCCGGGCTTGAGCAGCACGTCGTCGAACGTGAATGCCTCGCGAATACCCTGATCCAACCGACTGACAGCCATCGCCAACTCCATTCTCGCAGCGTTCACGCTGCGGCAAAAACCTCAGGATGTGCGGGATTGAGCGGGCGCACTCTGCGTCGCTCGAATCGAAGCCCATCGGTGGGGTTGGCGGTGGTCCATAGCATGCTGGATTAGCGTTTCAAAGCATTTCGCCCCGAAATCCGCTGGTTTTACGCATGGGACATCTGCGACAGCACCTCTGGCAGAACCGCATGGCGGAACGGTTGCCATCACGGCGAGTTTATTGACGCTGCCGGGCGAGATTGCCCTAAGTCAGCGGATCGAACGTCCCTTCACATTTCCGGCAGACCAGCGAGTCAGGCAAAAATCGGCCGATGCAGAAACAACGACTGATACCCCTGATCGTCGCAACCGCGTGGTTCATGGAGAACATGGACTCGACCGTGATCGCGACATCGCTGCCTGCGATTGCCGCCGACATCGGCACCAGCCCCCTCACCCTCAAACTTGCGATCACCTCTTATCTCCTGTCGCTCGCCGTCTTCATTCCGGCCAGCGGCTGGACCGCCGACCGCTTCGGCGCGCGCGCGGTGTTCAGTGCAGCCATCTTCGTCTTCATGCTCGGCTCGATCGGCTGCGCGCTATCGAATTCCGTCAGCGACTTTGTCATCGCGCGTATTCTTCAGGGCCTCGGCGGCGCGATGATGATTCCGGTCGGACGCCTCGTCATCCTTCGCACCATCGACAAGAGCGCGCTGGTCAATGCGATGGCATGGGTCACGGTGCCTGCGCTGATCGGGCCTGTGATGGGACCGCCGCTTGGCGGATTCATCACCACCTATTTTTCCTGGCACTGGATTTTTCTCATCAACATTCCCATCGGCCTCGTCGGCATCTGGATGGCGATGAAATACATCGACCCGATCCGCGCGGAAGATCCCGAGCGTTTCGATATTGTCGGGCTGGTGCTCGCGGGACTTGGCGTTGCCGGCATCGCGTTCGGATTGTCGGTCGCGGGACTAGGATTGCTGCCCTGGCCGATCGTGGTGGGGCTGATCGGCGGGGGCGCTGTCGCGATGTGGTTCTACATGCGGCACGCCAGGCGCACGGCATCGCCCGTGCTGGATTTCACGCTGCTGCGCCATCCGACATTGCGCGCCAGCCTCACCGGCGGATTTCTGTACCGCATGGGTGTCGGCGCGCTGCCCTTTCTGCTGCCGCTCTTGATGCAGATCGGCTTCGGCCTGTCGCCGTTCAAATCGGGGCTTGTGACGTTTGCCTCCGCCGTCGGCGCGCTCGGCATGAAGACGCTGGCCGCGCGCATCATTCGCACCTTCGGCTTCCGCAAGATCGTCGTCATCAATGCTGCGGCCAGTTCGTTGTTCATCGCAGCCTGCGCGCTGTTCACGCCCGCGACGCCGCTTCTGCTCATCATGATTATCCTGATCGTCGGCGGCTTTTTCCGCTCGCTGCAATTCACCGCGGTGAACACGCTGGCCTATGCCGAAGTGACGCCGCCGGAAATGAGCCGCGCCAGCACAATCGTCAGCGTCAATCAGCAGCTTGCGATTTCGGCCGGCATTGCGGTGGGCGCATTCGCGGTCGAAGCGACGATGGCGATGCGGCACGGCTCCGAACTGGTCGCAAGCGATTTCTGGCCGGCCTTCGTGATCGTCGCAATTATTTCCACGGCGTCGGCCTTTTCGTTCTGGAAACTGCCGGACGATGCGGGGTCCGAAATTTCAGGACACAAGATTTCCGCCGAACTCGAAGGGCCGAAGGCGACTGACGCCGTCGCCGCCGAATCCACGCACGATGCCCGCGATCAGAAATTGGGGTGATCGTCATTGCGAGCGAAGCGAAGCAATCCAGAGCGATGGATTGCTTCGTCGCTAACGCTCCTCGCAATGACGAACAGCAGCTATTTCGACCCACCCCGAAAACCCGTCGCCAGCATGTAACGCTCCGCCGAATCCTGGCGGCTTGCGGCAGGCTTCACATGCTTCACGCTCGTGAAGTCGCGCTTGAGCTGCGCCAATAATTCCGCGTCCGCACCGCTCTGAAAGACTTTGGCCAGAAACACGCCGCCGGGATTGAGCACTTCGGATGCGAAGACCGCAGCCTCCTCCACGAGTCCGACAATGCGCAACTGATCCGTCTTGCGATGGCCCGTCGTGTTCGCCGCCATGTCCGACATCACAACATCCGCGCCGCCGCCGATCATCGCGCGCAATTTTTCGGGCGCGGCCTCGTTGAGAAAATCCATCTGCGCGAAAGTCACGCCGGGAATTTCGCCCATCTCCAGAAGATCGGTGGCGATGACTTTGCCCTTGCCCTCGGCCGATCCGACGCGCTTGGCCGCGATCTGGCTCCAGCCGCCGGGCGCAGCACCGAGATCGACAACAACCTGCCCCTTTTTCAGGAAGCGGTGCTTGTCGTCGATTTCCTGCAACTTGTAGGCGGCGCGCGAACGAAACCCGTCGCGCTTGGCCTGCGCCACGTAAGGATCATTCAACTGCCGCTCGAGCCACAGCTTCGATGACAGCTTGCGCTTGCCCGCACTTTTGACTGTGACGTGGAGCCGTCCGGTGGTGTCTTTGGCCATTCGCTACGGATACGACGATTTAGAGCGCGCGTCACGCACTCTGCATCACGCTGTCGGCGCGCATCATTTCCACCAGCATGCCTTCGCGCAGGCCGCGATCCGCAACGCGCAGGCGCGGCAGCGGAAACGCACGGCGGATGGCATCGAGGATGGCGCAGCCGGCGAGAACAAGGTCAGCGCGCTCGGTTCCGATGCAGGCATTGTCCGCCCGCTGCTGGTAGGTCATCGCCATCAGTTGCGCGATAGCGCGGTCGATCTCACCGTCATTCATCCAGAGTCCATCGACCCTGCGGCGATCGTAACGCAACAGGCCCAGATGGATTCCCGCCACGGTCGTGACCGTTCCCGATGTACCGAGCAGATGCATGTGCGTGAGATCGTTGCCGTGCGCCTCCGCAAAAGGCTTCAGATGCGCGGATACTTCGTTCGCCATCGCCTCGTATGTTTCCCGCGTGACAACATGCCCGCCGAAACGCTCCGCCAGCGTGACGACGCCGAGCGGCAGCGAAATCCACGGCCCCTTCACCGGCGGCGCATGAGGCTGTCCCGCCGGACGTTCGATCCGCACCACTTCAGTCGAGCCGCCGCCGATGTCGAACAGGATCGCGCCCTTCGCATCGTGATCGAGCAGCGGCGAACATCCGATCACCGCAAAGGTCGATTCCGTTTCGCGGTCGATGATTTCGAGCTTGATGCCGGTTTCGCGTTCGATCAGTTCGAGGAAGGCATCGGAATTGTCGGCGGCACGACAGGCTTCCGTCGCGATCGTGCGCTGGCGCCTGGCACCCTTTGCGCGGATTTTGTCGCCGCACACACTCAGCGCGCCGACCGCGCGCTCGATGGCGGCTTCGCTGATGTGGCGTGTCGCCGTCAGGCCTTCGCCGAGCCGGATGATGCGCGAAAACGAATCGATGACGCGGAATCCGTCATGCGACGGACGCGCAATCAAAAGACGGCAGTTGTTGGTGCCGAGGTCGAGCGCGGCATAGGTCGCAGACGGCTCAGGCGCGCGATGCCCGGCCTCGTGGGGTGCCGTTGCAGAAGGGTTCGCGCGCGGCTGCGAGCCGTCGCGCAAACGTAAATCCTCCGCCATACCAATCCATATCTGCGCAGCCGAACCGGCCGTCGCGTCAAACTCTGTTCGTTGACGAGTCTACCAGTGCCCATATCGCGTGCAACTGCCTGCTTTGCGGACGCATCGGCAATATCGCAGTGCAAAATCGGCTTACGCCGCCATGCTCTCGCGCGGCTGATAGATCGAGATGTGCTGGACATGCGCAATCGGCGTTGTGCCGTTGGCGATAATCAGTCCGTCGAGATCGACGAACTTGTGGCCCTTGCGCTCGTAATTGCCGGTCACTTTCGCGCGCAGCGTCAGCACATCCTCCACGCCCGCCGCGCCGAGATAGCGCATCGTCGAGCCGACATGAATCCAGGGACCGAGAATGGCGTTTTCCATCAGCGCCCAGTTCAGCATGCGCAACAGATTGCCGGTGTGGACCAGACCGTCGCGCGCATAGAGCGGATCGGTTTCGCCGATGTCGCGCAGATAATCCGGCAGCGCCGCCTTGCCCATCGTGTAGGGCGGAATGCCCAGCCACGCGCCCTCTTGATATGAGTTCGCATCCACCGGCGCACGCGCCGCGACCGGCGGCACGCTCTTGAAATCGTCCAGCGAAATTTTTTCCGGCGCGGACGGCATCGACGCGGTACCCGTTGCGCACAACTCGCCGCAGCTCTCGACCTTGATGGAAAGATGATCGCCATTGTCTTCAGCCGTGATCTCGGCGATCTCGCCTTCGTACACGGGCTTCAGGAACCGCCCGTCCATCAAACCATGTTCAAGAAACGCGCGGCCCCATTTCGCCACCGGCATGTGGCTCATATAGGCGAACACATCGACGCCCGGCACGAGGCCGCCCTTGAAACCGAACTTTTTAGCGACGGTATCGTCGTGCATCCGGTTTTCGGAATTTTTTGCAAGATTGACGGCTTTGATCCGGTGCGGCGGCAGGCTCATGGTTTCCTCGGCGTTTTGTTGTTGGCGGCGATGCTACGCCAAGCGGCAATGAAGGCAAGCGGCCTCGCAATTTCCGTTTCGTTAGGCTACCAGCAGCGCACCGAACGCATATCTATCGTACAACGTGACCCATCAGACCCGCATCTATATCGACGCCGACGCCTGCCCGGTGAAGGACGAAATCTATCGCGTCGCCGAACGGCACAAGCTGCCCGTCAGCGTCGTCGCCGGCAATTTCATTCGCGTGCCGAACGATCCAATGATCGAGCGCATCGCTGCGGGCAGCGGAATGGATGCCGCCGACGACTGGATCGCCGAACGCGCCGTTAAGGGCGATATTGTCATCACCGCCGATATTCCGCTGGCCGCGCGTTGCGTGAAGAACGGCGCGGAGGTGATCGCGCCGAACGGCAAGCCGTTCAGTGAGGAATCCATCGGCATGACGCTCGCGGTGCGTAACCTGATGACCGATCTGCGCTCGACTGGCGAAATCACCTGCGGGCCGAAATCGTTTTCGCCGCGCGACCGCTCGACATTCCTCTCCGCACTCGACCAGACCATCCGCCGCATCCAGCGCGCGCAAAACAAATAAGAAGACTCATAAAGCAAAAAGATATGGCGCCTCCTCTCATCCAGTTGAAAGACATCGCGCTGACCTTCGGCGGCACGCCATTGCTTGCCGGAGTCGAACTCGCGGTCTCGGAAGGCGAACGCGTCTGCCTGATCGGCCGCAACGGCTCGGGCAAATCCACATTGCTGAAAATCGTCGCGGGTCTCGTCGAGCCGGACAGCGGCACCCGCTTCGTGCAGCCCGGTGCGACGGTGCGCTACCTGCCGCAGGAGCCGGACTTCTCCGGATGCGCGACGACACTCTCTTACGTCGAAGCGGGGCTCAATCCCGGCGACGATCATTATCAGGCGCAATATCTGCTCGAACAGCTCGGCCTCACTGGTAGCGAAGACCCGCAAAATCTGTCCGGCGGAGAAGCGCGGCGCACGGCACTGGCGCGCGTGCTCGCCCCCTCGCCCGACATTTTGCTGCTGGACGAGCCGACCAATCATCTCGATCTCACGACCATCGAATGGCTGGAAGGCGAACTCGCAAGCCGCAAGAGCGCGCTGGTGACGATCAGCCACGACCGGCGTTTTCTGTCTAATCTGTCGCGCGCCACCGTATGGCTCGATCGCGGCGAGACGCGCCGCATCGAAAAGGGTTTCGGCGCATTCGAGGAATGGCGTGACGAGGTGCTTGCCGAAGAAGAACGCGATCAGCACAAGCTCGACCGCAAGATCGTGATGGAAGAACACTGGCTGCGCTACGGCGTTTCGGGGCGGCGCAAACGCAACGTCAAGCGGCTCGGCAATCTGCACGCGCTGCGCGACCAGCGCCGCAATTATCGAGGCTCAACCGGCAAGGCCAATCTCGCTGCTGCCGAGGCCGAGCAATCCGGCAAGCTCGTCGCCGAAGCCAAGCGCGTTTCCAAATCGTTCGGCGAGCGCAAGATCGTCGATGATTTCTCGATCCGCATCGCGCGTGGCGACCGCATCGGCGTCGTCGGCCCGAACGGCGCGGGCAAGACCACGCTCGTCAACATTCTGACCGGCGCAGAGCAGCCCGACAGCGGTACAATTCGTCTCGGTGCGAATATCGAGATGGCGACGCTCGATCAGCATCGCGAAAGTCTCGATCCGAAAACGACGCTCGCCGATGCGCTGACCGGCGGGCGCGGCGACAGCATCATGGTCGGCGGCACGCCGAAACATGTCATCGGCTACATGAAAGATTTTCTGTTCCAGCAGGAGCAGGCGCGCACGCCGCTCGAAGTTCTGTCCGGCGGCGAACGCGGACGGCTGATGCTGGCACGGGCGCTCGCAAAACCGTCCAACCTCCTTGTGCTGGATGAGCCGACCAACGATCTCGATCTGGAAACTTTGGATGTGCTGGAAGAAATGCTCGGCGACTATGACGGCACCGTCATTCTCATCAGCCACGACCGGGATTTTCTCGACCGCGTGGTGACGTCGGTGATCGCGCCGGACGGCAACGGCAGATGGATCGAATATGCCGGCGGCTATTCCGACATGCTGGCGCAGCGCGGCGCAGACCTGAAGGAAAAATCCGTCAAGGCGGCCGCGCCGCAGCGCGATGCCGCGAAGCCGGTTTCGGCCTCGGCACCTTCCGCGTCAAAGCGCAAGCTCACCTTCAACGATCAGCATGCGCTCGAAACGCTGCCCGCGAAGATCGCAAAACTTCAGCAGGACATTGCTGAATATCAAAAACGCCTCGGCGATCCCGATTTATATCATAAGGACCGCAAGGCATTCGATGCGGCGTCAGCCGCCGCTGCCAGCGCGCAGGCTGAACTTCAGGACGCCGAAGACAAGTGGCTGGCGCTGGAAATGCTGCGCGAGGAAATCGAAAGCGGCGCATAGTGGAACGAACGCCGCAATCTGCTATTGTGTTTTGTATCCTTGGGAGAAATGACGATGGCATCCACGCTCTCTCTGCCCGGTCTCGAAGACAAGATCGCCATTCTGCGCGACAACATCCGCCAGTTGACCGAACAGGCCGCTGGTGCAGCGGGCAGCGCAAATGAGGAACGCGCGGCGGATCGCATCGCGCAGCAGTCGGCTGAACTTGAGCAACTCGTGAAACAGCGCGATGCGATGCTCAAGGGCAAGGGCTGAGATCTCTATCGGTTGCCGAGAGTGTTCAACGCGCCCCGCCCTGCCGCTACCCCGGTCGCGAAGCTCGCCTGCAACAGATAGCCGCCGGTCGGCGCGTCCCAGTCGAGCATTTCGCCCGCGATAAATACACCGGGCAATTTTCGCAGCATGAAATTCTTGTCCAATTCGGCGAAAGGAATACCGCCGGCTGTCGAGATCGCGCGCGCCAGCGGCGCGATGCCTGTGAGTTTGATCGGCATGGCGTTGATGAATGCGGCCAGTTCATCGGGCGTCATCTGCGCGAGCTTATGATCCGACGCGATGGCCGCTTCCTGCAACAGGCCGATGGCAGCGGGCGAAAGCGCACTCGCCTTGCGCAGAAAATTCGAGAACGTCTGCTTGCCGCGCGCGGCAGCGAGCCGCACGCCGAGTTTGTCAGACGCGATGTCCGGCAATAGCGCGATGCGGAGTGTTGCCTCACCGTTCGCAAGAATTTCTTCGCGAAGCGCGGCGGACATCGCGTAGACCGCGCCGCCTTCGATGCCGTCACGCGCGATCATCGCTTCGCCCCGCGCAGAATGTTTGCTGAACGACAGCGCGATATTTTTCAGCGGCTGGCCCGCGAATTTGTCGCGAAACACATCCGACCAGGCGACGGTGAATCCGCAGTTTGCCGGACGCAGCGGCGAGATTGAAATGCCTCGCGTTTTCAGCATGTCTGCCCATCCGCCGTCCGATCCGAGCTTGGGCCAGCTCGCGCCGCCGAGCGCCAGCACGGTTGCATCGGCTTTCACGACAACGCTGCCTTCGCCGGTCTCGAATGTTAGGTCGTTTCCGTCCCATCCGCTCCAGCGATGGCGCAATCTGAATTCGACTCCCGCCTCACTCAAACGCCGCAACCAGGCACGCAGCAGCGGCGAGGCCTTGAACGATTTCGGAAACACGCGTCCACTCGATCCGACGAATGTCGGCTGGCCGAGCTGTCCGCTCCACGCACGCAAATCGTCAGGCGAAAACGACCCTATCGCCGCGCGCAGATGCGGCTCCGCCTCACCATAGCGCGTGAGGAATTTCGCGATCGGTTCGCTGTGCGTCAGATTGAGCCCGCCGCGTCCGGCCATCAGGAATTTGCGGCCCACCGACGGCATGCGGTCATAGACGGTGACGTGCGCGCCGCCTGCGCTCAGAATTTCAGCCGCCATCAGCCCCGCAGGTCCGGCTCCGATGACAGCGGCGTTCAAGGTGTTCGATCGACAAATAACCGCAACGGGTTATTTTGTATGCGCATGATCTGGTCCGAAAACCGGTGCCCGCTTTTCGGGATCATGCGCCGCCCATCGGCGGCAGCTTGATGCCGTTCGCCTTCGCGGCCTGCTCGAGATATTTCCAGGTCTGGAAGAACGCACCGCCGAGATCGCGCGCGGTCGACATGTCGCCGATCCTGGAAAAATTCGCGGCGATGGCATCCGGCGTCCATTCGGACTGCGGAAGATTCAGACCCTGCGTTTCCACAACCTTGATGACCGCGAACGAGCCCGCACCGGCGCCCATGATCGTGCGCGTCGGCGCGTCCTCGCTCAACAGATACAAAACCGCAGGCGTGATCGCCTCCGGCTTCATGAGCGCGAGCGCATCCGGCGGGATCAGGCCTTCGGTCATGCGCGTTGCGGCCGTCGGCGAAATCGTATTGACCTTGATGTTGGTCTTGCGGCCTTCCTCGGCCAAAACGTTCATCAGGCCGACAATGCCCATTTTCGCTGCCGCGTAATTCGCCTGACCGAAATTGCCGAACAGGCCAGATGAAGACGTCGTGACAACGATGCGCCCGTAATTGCGCTCGCGCATGCCTTCCCACACCGCGCGGCAGCAGTTGAACGTGCCGGTCAGATGCACAGCGATGACTTTTGCGAAATCGTCAGGCTCCATCTTGGCGAACGACTTGTCGCGCAGAATGCCGGCGTTCGCGACCATCAGGTCCACGCTGCCCCACTTCATCGTGGCGCGTGCGACCATTTCCTTCACCTGCGAGAAATCGGACACATCCGCCGGATCGACGGTCGCCTCGCCGCCAGCTTTCACGATCTCATCGACAACGCCCTGTGCCGGGCTCACCGAACCGCCCCTGCCGTCGCGCGCTGCGCCCATGTCGTTGACGACGACTCGCGCGCCGAGCTTCGCCAATCCCAGCGCGTGTGCGCGGCCGAGCCCGGCGCCGGCGCCGGTGACGATCGCAACTTTTCCGTCGAAACGAATTGCCATGATTGCGATCTCCTTAGTTGAAGAAATGCATGCCGAGCCAGTCGGCGACGAGCGCCGGCTTCGGCTCGCCTTCGATCTCAAGCGTGGTGGCGGTGCGCGCCAATAATTCCTTCGGCGACTTCATCGTGACTTCGCTCAAGACGAAGCGCGCACGCACCCGCTTGCCCGCACGCACCGGCGTGAGAAAACGAATCTTGTCGAAACCGTAGTTGATCGACATCGCAGCCCCATTGAGCGTCGGCATCGTCGCGTAGGCCATCGCCGGCAATACCGACAGCGACAGAAATCCGTGCGCGATGGTGCCGCCGAACGGTGTCTCGCGCTTGGCGCGATCGGGATCGACATGGATGAACTGGTGATCGTTGGTGGCGTGCGCGAAGGCGTCGATCTGCTTCTGGTCCACCATATGCCACTCGGACACGCCAAGCTCGGTGCCGACCAGCTTCACAAAGTCCTCGCGATTCATCGCCACGCCCAAGGGACTCTCCATACCGTCATTGCCGGGCGTAGCCGTTCGAAGAACGGCGTCGCTTCACTCGCCTATGACCCCGCAATCCATCATTTTGAAAATTCTTTTGTTGGAGATGGATGCCCGGGTCAAGCCCGGGCGTGACGATCTATAGACTTACGAGGCGCTCGTTTTCAACTCCGGGAAATCCTCTTCGCGGAATTCCTGACCCCGCAGCGCGTCCTTGCGGTCGTCGTCGTGCTCCAGCCGACGCAACTGAACGCGGCGGATTTTGCCGGAAATCGTCTTCGGCAATTCCTTCACCAGCTCGATGCGGCGGATGCGCTTGAACGGCGCCAACCGAGAATGGACATATTTGAAAATGGACAGCGCCGTGTCGCGGCTGATGTCCGTGCCGGGCACCAGCGCGATATAGGCTTTGGGCAGCGCAAGCCGTATCGGATCGGGTGTCGGCACGACGGCGGCTTCGGCAACCGCATTGTGTTCGAGCAGCACGCTCTCCAGCTCGAACGGGCTGATGCGATAGTCGGACGACTTGAAAACGTCATCCGAGCGGCCGACGAAAATCAGATAACCGTCCTCATCCAGAAACACGACGTCGCCGGTCTGATAGAATTGTCCGTCCGCGCCCTGCGGCTTTCCATCGTCGCCCTGATAGCCGAGCATCAAACCGGCAGGACGATCCGCGCCGAGCGCAAGACGCACCTCGCCTTCCTTCGACGGATTGCCGTCGGCGTCCGCAACTTCGACTTTGTAACCTGGCAGCGGGCGGCCCATCGAGCCGACTTTGACTTTCTGTCCCGGCGAATTCCCGGCAAGCGCCGTCGTCTCCGTCTGGCCGTAGCCGTCGCGGATCGTCAACCCCCACGCGGCCTTCACCTGATCGATCACTTCGGGATTTAGCGGCTCGCCCGCGCCGCAGACTTCGCGCACCGACACTTTATAGTCGGCGAGCTTTTCCTGAATGAACAGCCGCCACACCGTCGGCGGCGCGCACAATGTCGTCACGCCGCAGCGCGCGACGGTGGCAAGCAAACCCTTCGCATCGAAGCGCGGCTGGTTGCAGATGAAGATCGTCGCGCCCGCATTCCACGGCGAGTAGAAACAACTCCACGCGTGCTTGGCCCAGCCGGGAGATGAAATGTTCAGATGCACGTCGCCGGGCTGCAAGCCGAGCCAGTACATCGTCGACAATGAGCCGACCGGATAGCTCCGATGGCTGTGCAGCACCAGCTTCGGCTTCGCGGTGGTGCCGGACGTGAAATAAAGCAGCATCGGATCGTGTGCGCCGGTCGGCCCAATCGGCGTGAACGTGTCGGAAAATTTCGCTGCGTCTTCGTAACGCCGCCAGCCCTTGTGATCGGCTTTCGCGCTGACGACGATTTTGGTGAAGCCATCGCCGCCGAGATTCTCGAACTTCGCGACCTGATCCTCGGTCGCGACCACGACCTTCGCTTTGCCGCGATCGAGGCGATCGCGCAACTCGTCGCCGGTTAAAAGCGTCGTCGCCGGAATCGTGATGACGCCGAGCTTCATCGCCGCCAGCATCGTCTCCCACAACGGCACGACATTGCCGAGCAGCAGCAAAAGATGATCGCCGCGCTTCAATCCGAGATCGCGGAGAAAATTCGCGGTCCGGTTGGAGCGGCGCGACATCTCCGCAAACGTGATTTTCGTCTCCGCGTTTGTCGCCGCGTCCACAATCCACAGCGCCGCGCGATTCTTGCTGTCGGCGTTTTTCGCCAACTCAGCGTCGAACCAGTCGAGCGCCCAGTTGAACGCCACGGCATCCGGCCAGCGGAAGTCCTTCACCGCTGTGTCGTAGTCGGTGCGGTGTTTCAGCAGAAACGCGCGTGCGTCCTTGAACGTCGTCATCGCGCCACTCTATTTATGCGTGAGATGCCGGACGTGATTGATGATGCCGGAAAAATCCACGCCGCCGTGACCGGCCTTGTCGAACGCCTCGTAAATCGATTCCGCATGTCCGCCGAGCGGCGTCACCGCGCCGGCCGCCTTCGCCGCTTCCTGCGACAGCTTCAGATCCTTCAGCATTAGCGCGGCAGCAAAGCCCGGCTTGTAATCGTTGTTCGCAGGCGATGTCGGCACCGGGCCCGGCACCGGGCAATAGGTCGTCAGCGACCAGCATTGACCGGATGATGTCGACGCCACATCGAAGAGCGCCTTGTGCGACAGACCCAATTTCTCCGCGAGCACGAAGGCTTCGCCGACGCCGATCATCGAAATGCCGAGGATCATGTTGTTGCAGATTTTCGCCGCCTGCCCCGCGCCCGCGTCGCCGCAATGAACGATCTTCTTGCCCATCGCTTCGAGAACGGGTTTCGCTTTCGCGAACGCCGCGTCGGTGCCCCCCGCCATGAAGGTGAGCGTTGCGCCCTTCGCGCCGCCTGTGCCCCCCGACACCGGCGCGTCGACGGACAGCAGATTGTGCTCCTTGGCGTTGGCATGCGCGTTGCGCGCGCTTTCGACATCGATAGTGGAGCAATCGATCATCAGCGTGTTCTTGCCGACGACCGGAACGAGTTCTTTCCATACGCTCAGCACATGCTTTCCCGCCGGCAGCATGGTGATGACAATCTCCGCGCCCTTCACCGCGTCGGCGGCGGAGGCGGCGATGCTCACGCCATCGTTCTTCGCGGCGTCTTTCGAGGCCTGCACGAGATCGAAGCCGGATACTTTATGTCCGGCCTTGACGAGATTGGCCGCCATCGGGCCGCCCATATTGCCGAGGCCGATGAATGCGATATTTGCCATGTTGATCGCTCCTTGATTCAGATCGCCGCGAAGACCGGCGGATATTTCGGATTTGGCTTGAAGTATTGGTCGACGATTTGCGATGTCACGTCGGAGACGCGCGACGGCGACCATTTCGGATTGCGGTCCTTGTCGATGATCGCGGCACGCACGCCCTCGCGAAATTCATCGCTGACGAAAACCGCAAGCGCGGCGATATATTCGCGGTTGAGACATTCCTTGAGCGATTTCGATTGGCGCGCCATTCGCAGCAGCTTCAGAGTCAGCTTGAGACTTGTGGGCGATTTGTCCGACAATGCTTTTAGCGTCGTCTTCGCGAAATCCGATTCATCGCGCTCTAGCTCTGCGATGATTTCCTCGATCGCTTCGTGGCCGAAGGCGCGGTCGATCGTGATGCGATGATGTTCGATCTGCGATTTCGGCGTGATGGAGAATTTTTGCAAGATAGCGTCAACACCGCTGTCGCCAATTCCCGGTGCGGCTTTTGTCAGGGATTCGCGTAGCGTGGGCCACGAAGATGAATCGATCAGCACATCCGCCGCCTTCGCGTCGATAGCGTCGGCCCCGTTCATCGGCGCGCCGGTCAGCGCGTAATAGGTGCCGATCTCGCCTGGCGCGTTGGCGAGCAGCCACGTTCCGCCGACATCGGGAAAAAATCCGAGCCCTGCTTCCGGCATCGAGATTTTCGTTTTCTCGTTGACGATTCGATGTCTGCCGTGTGCCGACAGGCCGACGCCGCCGCCCATCACGAGACCGTCCATGTAGGCAACGTAAGGCTTCGGAAATTCCGGAATACGCGCGTTCAAAATATATTCTTCGCGCCAGAACACCGGGCCGAGATCGCCGCCGGCTTTGGAGCTTTCATAAAGCCCGCGAATGTCGCCGCCCGCGCACAACCCGCGCTCGCCTGCGCCTTCCAGAATGACCACCGCAATTTTCGGATCGCGCTCGAATTCATCGAGTGCCGTAACGATGCCGCGTGTCATCTCCAGCGTCAGCGCGTTGATTGCCTTGGGCCGGTTAAGCCGCAGAATTCCGGCGGAGCCTTCGCGGCGGACGATCAGATCGCCTTCGGTGTCGTGGACCGCTGCGGCGCTCGCGCTCATCGAGCATCCTCAATCAGCTTGCGCGACACAATCAGGCGCATGATTTCGTTGGTGCCTTCGAGAATCTGATGCACACGCAGATCGCGCACGATTTTTTCGATGCCGTATTCGGCGAGATAGCCATAGCCGCCATGCAGTTGCAGCGCCTGATTGGCGACGTTGAATCCCACATCGGTTCCGAAACGTTTAGCCATTGCACAAAGCGTTGTCGCGTTGGCGTCCTTGCGATCAAGCGCGGCGGCGGCGCGCCAGAGAAACGTGCGGGCGGCTTCAAGCTCGGTCGCCATGTCGGCAAGACGGAATTGCAGCGCCTGAAACTCGTCGAGGCGCTTTCCGAAGGCTTTGCGCTCGCGCATGTAAGCAAGTGACTTGTCGAGCGCGGACTGTGCGCCGCCGAGCGAACACGCCGCGATGTTCAGCCGCCCGCCGTCGAGACCCGCCATCGCGATCTTGAAGCCGATGCCCTCTTCGCCGAGACGATTGGCGACCGGCACGCGCGCATTCTCGAAGATCACCGCACCCGTCGGTTGCGCGTTCCAGCCCATCTTGCGTTCCATCGCGCCGAACGAAAGGCCTTTGGTATCGCCTTCGACGACGAGCGTGGAAATCCCGCCCGGCCCTTTGTCGCCGGTGCGCACCATCACGACGTAAAGTCCGCTGCCGCCCGCGCCGGAGATGAACTGCTTCTGGCCGTTGAGCACATAGTGATCGCCGTCGCGCACCGCGCGCGTCGAAAGCGCCGCCGCGTCCGATCCCGCTCCCGGTTCGGTGAGGCAATAGCTCGCCAATGTTTCCATCGTGCAGATTTTCGGCAGCCACTTTTTTCGCTGCGCGTCCGACCCGTAATTGTCGATCATCCACGCCGACATATTATGGATGGATATGAAGGCAGATGTCGTCGGGCACCCGGTTGCCAGCGCCTCGAAGATCAGCGCCGCGTCGAAACGCGTCAGCGCCGAGCCGCCGACATCGTCCTTGATGTAAACGCCGCCCATGCCGAGCGCCGCCGCAGCCCGCATCGCCTCGACGGGAAAGTATTTTTCCTCGTCCCATTTCAGCGCGAACGGCGCGATGTTCTCAGCCGCGAATTCGCGCGCCATGTCGCGAACCGCGACCTGATCCTCGTTGAGCGCGAATTGCATCAGCCGTCAGCTTGTCGGTATCGAGAAGTCGGCGCCTTCCTTCACGCCGGAGGGCCAGCGCGAGGTGACGGTCTTGGTCTTGGTATAAAAGCGCACCGAGTCGGGGCCGTACTGATTGAGATCGCCGAAGCCGGATTTTTTCCAGCCGCCGAACGTGTAATACGCCACCGGCACCGGGATCGGCACGTTGATGCCGACCATGCCGACATTCACGCGCGCTGCGAAATCGCGCGCGGCATCGCCGTCACGGGTGAAGATCGCAACACCGTTGCCGTAGTCGTGATCCGACGGCAGCGCGAGCGCCTCGTCATAGTCCTTGGCGCGCACCACCGACAGCACGGGGCCGAAAATCTCTTCCTTGTAGATGCGCATGTCTTTCGTGACGTTGTCGAACAGACAGCCGCCCATGTAGAAGCCCTTCTCGTAGCCCTGCATCTTGAAGCCGCGCCCGTCGACGGCGAGCTTCGCGCCTTCCTTGATGCCGACCTCGACGTAATCCCTGACGCGATCAAGCGCCGCCTTCGTCACCAGCGGACCGAAATCGGCATTCGGGTCGGTGGACGGGCCGATCTTCAGACTCTCGACGCGCGGAATCATTTTTTCCATCAGACGATCCGCGGTCGTCTTGCCGACCGGCACCGCGACCGAAATCGCCATGCAGCGTTCGCCTGCCGCACCGAAGCCCGCCCCGATCAGTGCATCGACGGTCTGATCCATGTCGGCATCCGGCATGATGATGGCGTGGTTCTTCGCGCCGCCGAAGCATTGCGCGCGCTTGTTGGTCGCCGCCGCGCGCTGATAAATATACTGCGCGATCGACGACGAGCCGACAAAGCCGACGGCGCGGATATCCGGGTCGTCCAGAATGGCGTCGACCGCTTCCTTGTCGCCGTTGACGCAATTGAGCACGCCCGGCGGCAGGCCTGCTTCGAGCATCAGTTCGCACAGCTTCATCGGCACGCCGGGATCGCGCTCCGACGGCTTGAGGATGAACGCATTGCCGCACGCAATCGCAGGCGCGAATTTCCACATGGGGATCATCGCGGGGAAATTGAACGGCGTGATACCGGCCACGACGCCGAGCGGCTGGCGCATTGAATAGAGATCGATGCCGGGACCGGCGCCTTCGGTGTATTCGCCCTTCATCAATTGCGGAATGCCGAGCGCAAATTCGACGACCTCGACGCCGCGCAGAATATCGCCGCGCGCATCGGGAATGGTCTTGCCGTGCTCGCGCGCCAGAAGTTCGGCCAGCGCCTCGTTGTCGCGCGCGACCAGTTCAAGGAATTTCATCAGCACGCGAACGCGGCGCTGCGGGTTGGTCGCGCCCCACTCGACTTGCGCGGCCCTGGCGTTCTCGACCGCTGCGCGGACCTCAGCCTTGGAGGCAAGCGCAACCTTGGCCTGAATTTCGCCGGTCATCGGCTCGTAAACATCGGCCGTGCGGCCCGATGTGCCCTTGACCTCTTTGCCGCCGATAAAATGACCGATGGACCGCATGTGTATTCTCCCGGGACGATAAGGCTTCTTTACAAGACCTTTTGACGTGCATTTTATAAGATTCAACTGCGAGAAATTACAGGTTAGATGTGCGCTAATGCCGGATCAAGCCGCCGGGCTGGACTGGGACGATTTCCGCTTCGTGCTCGCCATCGCACGGGGCGGAACGGTATCGGCTGCCGCCAAGCAGCTCGGCGTCGATCATACCACGGTGATCCGACGCGTGGACCGGCTCGAAAGCCGGCTCGCCGCAAAGCTGTTCGACCGCCGCAAGACCGGTTATGTGCTCACTGAAGCCGGCCATCGCGTCGCAGCGAGCGCGGAAGAGATCGAGTCCGCAATCGTCGCCAATCAGGAATTGATCGGCGGCTCAAAGTCGCATTTGACCGGAACGGTGCGCATCGGTGCGCCGGACGGTTTCGGCAGCCACTATCTGGCATCGCGCCTCGTCAGTTTTGCCGAGCTTTACCCCGACCTAGACCTCCAGCTCGTCGCCACCGCGCGGCTGTTCAGCCTGTCGAAACGCGAGGCCGACATCGCAATCAGCCTGTCCCTGCCGAATGAAAACCGCACGGTCGGGCGCAAACTGACCGGCTACAGTCTCGGCCTCTACGCCCTGCCCGCCTATCTGGATCGCCATCCGCCGATCGAAACCCGCGACGATCTCTCCCGTCATCGTTTCGTCGGATACATCGAAGAACTTCTCTACAGTCCCGAGCTCGATTACCTGCCGCAGGTGTCGGCGAAAATCTCCGCCAAATTCCGCAGCGCGAATCTGATTGCGCAGCTTCACGCGACCCTGTCGGGTTTTGGAATCGCCGTGCTTCCGCACTTCATGGCGGCGGCGTATCCGCAGCTTGCGCCGGTTCTGCCCGGGAAGATTTCCATCTCAAGAAATTTCTGGCTGCTGATGCACGCTGACAACAAGGATCTTGCCCGCATTCGGGCCGTCGCCGATTACATCTATGCGGTCGTCGAGCGCGATCGCGCCTTGTTCAATCCGCGCTGAGGCGCGCGGCTGACTGCCGCCGAGCGTCCCGCTTCCAATATCTCGGACGAAAACACGCCCGTCCCCGCCATGCGCGCCAGCATCAGCGCACCCAGCATCGTGGCGAGCGTTGCAATCGCATCGCGGCGCGCGGCCTTCGACCCCGCGCCCGGCATTTGATCGGAGATCATCTCGATCATTTCTTCGAGTTTGATCGCCGCAGCCTTGCGCGTCTTCGGATTGGCACGCAGCACTTCAGCGCCGAGCGCGGGCAACGCACAGCCATTGCCGACGTCGTCGCGATGGGCCGGCGTCAAATATCCGTTCACCACCGAGGCAAGTTTCCGGCCTGCCGGCGCCTGTTCGGCGCGCTTGCGCCATCGCCGTGTCGTCTGATCCATCGCATGCGCGAAGGCTTCGCCGATCAGCGCATCGCGTGTATCGAAATGCGCATAGAAGCCGCCATGCGTCAGACCCGCTTCCTTCATCAACTCCGCGACGCCGATTCCGTTTGCGCCCTTCTCGCGCAGCAACACCGACGCGTTCTTGACGATCCGGGCGCGGGTTTCGCTTTTGTGGTCTTTTGAATAGCGCATCGGCGGTCCATCAGATGTTTGCGGTCATATAATAACAGCCGGCACGCCTTCGCAGTTGCACATTCGATGCCAAAATAGCTGCCATGCGCCGCGATTGACGACGCGCAGTCGTTCGCGCACCATCGCGATCATATCTTCTGGCGGTATCGCGATGCAGACCATCAACGACTATTGCGAGATCGAACGCGGCAGCGGCGGCATCGTGCGGATGTTCATTCGCAACGCGGGTCCGCTGAACATTCTCAATTCAAAGGTCAATCGCGCAATCTGCGACGCGCTGGCCCAGCTAGCGAAAGACGACAGCATTCGCGTGCTGGTGCTCGCCGGCAGCGGCACCAAAGCAATGATCGGCGGCGCGGACATCAAGGAGATGGCGACGCTCGATCAGATGTCGGCTGAAACATTCATCAAGGGCCTGCGCGACGTCTGCGAGGCGGTGCGATCGTTCCCCTCCCCCGTGATCGCGCGCATTCAGGGCTGGTGTCTCGGCGGCGGGTTGGAGGTTGCGGCCGCCTGCGATCTTCGCATCGCGTCCGACGATTCCAAATATGCGATGCCGGAAGTGAAGGTCGGCATTCCGTCCGTGATTCACGCAGCGTTATTGCCGCGACTGATCGGCTGGGGCCGCGCGCGCTGGCTGATCCTGACCGCCGCGACAATCGATGCACAGACCGCGCTGAACTGGGGCCTTGTCGAACAGGTCGTGCCGGCCGCCGAACTCGATGCAGCCATCGATTCGGCTGCGAAAGCGATTGCCGAATGCGCGCCCGAAGCGATGCGCAATCAGAAGGCGCTGCTCAAACAATGGGAAGAACTGCCGCTATCTCAATCGGTCGAAGTCAGCATCAAGGCGTTCGGCAAGGCGTATCTGACCGGCGAGCCGCAGCAACGGATGCAGGCCTTCGTCAATCGGCGCAAATAGCTCATGGGTGGCTTAAGAAAATCTCATGCTGCCGCATGAGCGTTTCAAACGCGCCCCGGCTTGTGCGGCATTATTTTATGCCTCTAGTCTGGGGATGGCCGATTGCATTCCTTGTCAGTTTTAATATGATACTTATCATCTAACGGCGCTTCAGGTGCTGCCGGTAACAGGAGATGCGCATGTCCCAGTCCGATCCCGTCGTCATTGTCTCCGCAGCCCGCACGCCGCTCGGCCGCTTTCAGGGCGAATTGTCGCCTTTCAGTGCCCATCAGCTTGGGTCGCACGCCATCAACGCCGCCCTCGAACGCGCAAAACTCTCGCCGGACAAAATCGACGAAGTTTTCATGGGCTGCGTGTTGCCCGCCGGACAAGGCCAGGCGCCCGCCCGTCAGGCGGCGCGCGGCGCGAAATTGCCGGACGCCACCGGCGCGACCACGATCAACAAAGTCTGCGGCTCGGGCATGAAGGCCACAATGCTCGCCCACGACATCATCAATGCGGGCTCTGCACAGATCGTCGTCTCCGGCGGCATGGAGAGCATGAGCAACGCGCCATATCTGCTGCAAAAGGCGCGCGCCGGTTATCGCGTCGGGCACGATCGTATCATCGACCACATGCTGATGGACGGCCTCGAGGACGCTTACGAGACCGGCCGCTCGATGGGCGATTTCGGCGAGGCTGCCGCAGAAGCCTATCAATTCTCGCGCAAGGATCAGGACGACTACGCCGTCGAAACTTTGACGCGCGCGCGCAAGGCTGTGCAGGACGGCTCGTTCAAGAAGGAAATTGCGCCGATCAAGGTGAAGGAAAAAGCCGGCGAGCGTGTCGTCGAGAACGACGAGCATCCTTTGAAGGTTGACCCGGCTAAAATTCCGAATCTGAAGCCCGCATTCCGTGCCAACGGCACGATCACGCCCGCCGCCTCCTCCGCGAACGCGGATGGCGCAGCTGCCCTCGTTCTGACGCGCCGCTCCGTTGCCGAAAAGGAAGGTCTGCCGATCCTCGCCGAGATCAAAGGCCATTCGACGCACAGTCAGGCACCGGACTGGTTCACCACCGCGCCGATCCCGGCGATCCGCAAGCTGTTGGAAAAAGTCGGCTGGAAAGCCTCCGACGTCGATCTCTACGAGATCAACGAAGCCTTCGCGGTCGTGCCGATGGCGGCAGCGAAAGACCTCGGCATTCCGCGCGACAGGCTCAACGTCAACGGCGGCGCCTGCGCGCTCGGCCATCCGATCGGTGCGACCGGCGCACGCATCATCGTGACGCTGCTACATGCGATGGAAAAGAACAACGTCCAGCGCGGCATTGCTTCGCTGTGCATCGGCGGCGGCGAAGCGACCGCCATCGCCATCGAACGCAAACTCCATTGATTCAACCCGCGCGGCAATTGTCGCACCGACGGTGACGAGATGAACAACGTCAAGCGTACCCCTTCGACGCGCCGCCTTGTCGTCACCGGCATGGGCGCCGTCTCGCCGCTCGGCTGCGGCGTGGAAGCGAACTGGTCTCGGCTTCTCGCAGGCCAATCCGGCCTGCGCGCGCTGTCCGACAATATCCTCGGCGATCTGCCTGCGAAGGTTTGCGGCGTTGTGCCGGATGCGGCGGAGGACCCCGAAGCCGGGTTCGATCCGGATCGCGCCGTTCCGCGCAAGGACCAGAAGAAGATGGACCGCTTCATCCAGTTCGCCATGATGGCGGCGGACGAAGCGATCACGCAGTCCGGCTGGAAGCCGCAGAGCGAGCGCGATAAGGAACGCACGGCCACCATCATCGCGTCGGGCATAGGCGGCTTCCCGACTATCGTGGAAGCCGTTCGCACCACCGATGAACGTGGTGTGCGGCGTCTGTCACCTTTCACGGTGCCGTCGTTCCTCGTGAACCTCGCAGCCGGACAGGTCGCGATCCGTCACGGCTTCAAGGGCCCGCTCGGCGCGCCGGTCACAGCATGTGCCGCCGGCGTCCAGGCCATCGGCGATGCGGCACGCATGATTCATTCGGGTGAAGCGGATGTCGCGATCTGCGGCGGCGCGGAAGCCTGCATCGACCGCGTCAGCCTCGGCGGATTTGCAGCCGCACGCGCGCTCTCGACGAACTTCAACGATCAGCCGGCCAAAGCCTCGCGTCCCTTCGACAGGGACCGCGACGGTTTCGTGATGGGTGAAGGTGCAGGCATTCTTGTCATCGAGACGCTCGATCACGCACTGAGCCGCGGAGCCAATCCGATTGCCGAACTCGTCGGCTACGGCACAACGTCGGACGCCTATCATATGACGGCGGGGCCGGAAGACGGCGACGGCGCGCGGCGCGCAATTGAACTCGCTTTGCGGCAAGCGGGCATCTCGCCGCTCGAAGTCCAGCATCTCAACGCGCATGCGACCTCGACGCCGGTCGGTGACAACGGCGAACTGGCCGCGATCAAGTCGGTGTTCGGAACCGAAGGCGGTGTTGCCGTCACTTCGACAAAATCCGCAACCGGTCATCTGCTCGGCGCGGCCGGAGGGCTGGAAGCGATCTATTCGGTGCTGGCGCTGCGCGACCAGATCGCACCCGCCACACTCAATCTCGATCGTCCGGATGCGGCGGCGGAGGGCATCGACCTCGTGCGCGGCGCAGCACGGCCGATGCAAATCGAGCATGTGCTGTCGAACGGTTTCGGTTTCGGCGGCGTCAATGCGAGTGTATTGTTCCGCGCGTGGTGACACGCGAGGCCAAACATGACCCTCCCCGCCGTTGACGAACGCAACGCCGACCAGATTGCCTATTGGAACGGTGAAGGTGGCCATCACTGGGCTCAACAACAGCAGGTGCAGGATCTCGTGCTTGCGCCCGTGCTGGACATTCTGATCGAGCGGGCAAAGATCAAACCCGGCGAGCGCGTTCTCGACATCGGCTGCGGTTGCGGCGCATCGACATTTGTTCTCGCGCAAAAGACCGGATCGTCCGGGCACGTCACCGGCCTCGATATTTCTTCGCCGATGCTCGGACGCGCGCGCGAACTTACCCCGCCCGGCGCGCCTGTCGATTTCGTGCACGCCGATGCGACGGTCTTCAATTTCAAAGCTGCAAGCGCAGACGTGCTGTTTTCGCGCTTCGGCGTAATGTTCTTCGCAGACCCCACCGCGTCATTCGCGAATATGCGAAAAGTGCTGCGTCCGAATGGCCGTCTCATCTTCGCCTGCTGGCGCACGCCGCGCGAGAACCCGATGCTGATGCTGCCGCTTCAGGAAGCCTACAAGCATGTGCCGAAACTTCCCGAGGTGAAGCCGGACGATCCGGGTCCGTTTGCTTTCGCCAGCGACGAGCGCGTGAAAAAGATTCTCACCGGCGCAGGCTTCTCGTCGATTGCCATCGAACGCGCCGACCTCATGTTCGATATTGCAACCGGCAGGGGGCTCGATGCCGCAATGGAGACTGCCACCTCCATCGGACCTGCGAGCCGCGCCATCGCCGGCCAGCCGCCCGCTCTCGCCAGGGCTGCAATTGAATCGATTCGCGCAGCCCTCGCGGCGCGTCTCACCGGCAATCAGGTGCCGCTCGCCGGGTCGATCTGGATCGTGACGGCTGCGAACGGCGGCTGAGACGTTCCCCTTCGACAGCCTGCGGCTGCGTCATATCGCGCAATGTGTCCGTGCAGCGGCAATCCCTAGATTATGCAACCTGTTGCGGAACCTGCCGTTTCGCCGCCGCTTATGCTTAGGCATGCAACGGAGGATTTCTTATGGCACGTAGGTATTCCAAGGGCGCGTCGAAGAAAGTCGAGCGCGCGATGAAAAAACGCAATAAGGGCACATTGAGAAGCGGAAGATCGGGTAAGAAGGTGACGAGTCGCAAGCAGGCGATCGCGATCGGACTTTCGGAAGCCCGCAAGGAAGGCAAGAAAGTCCCGAAAAAATCCAAGAAACGTTCGGCGAAGCGTTCGACAAAACGATCAGAGACAAAGCTATCCAGGACAAAACGAACCTGAAATTCGAGACCGGGACATTACAATAAGTGCAAGTTCACCGCCGGCGCGTTTTCTTCATCGAGGGTTATGAACCGAAGGGCGCCGGCGGCTTTTACCGTCTGTTCAAGCGCGAGTGGATTCGCTTCCGCAAGACCTGGAACGTGGACAGCACGCTGACCGAGGTTCAATTTAACTCTGACGACATCGCCGGGTGGGACATCGAAACCTCCGGCGCGAACTGGCACGTCTCCACGCGTTACGAGTTTCTGAGACTCGAACATCAGATCAGAACCAATCTCGCGCAACCGGTCTGGCTGCAAATTGCCCGCGCGCTGCGCTGGATCGCCGGCGATCTTGCTGCGGGCTCATTGTGGCGCGTATTCCGCGCGTCGTGGCGGATGGGCGTGCTTCTCAGCTACTCGCAGGTGCTGCTGTTGCTCTGGCTCGGCCTGACGATTGCGGGGGCATGGGCTGCCGCGCGCTTCGCCGAAGCGAGCGGCCTCTCATTGCTCGCGCAAATTTCCGCCGCAGCAGCTGGGGCATTTACGATCTTCGCGCTGTTGCGTCCGATAGCGGGCGCCATGTTCGTCAATCAGCTCAACAATTGCTGGCCGTATTTGCGCGAATTCGCGCGCGGCAAACCGACCGGCTTTGACCGATCCGTTGAAACGTTCGCCGAGCGGATCGTGACATCTGCGAAAGCCGGCGACACCGACGAGATTCTGGTCGTCGGCCATAGCGCGGGCGCGATGCTGGCGCTGACGGCGGTCAAACGCGCGCTGGACATCGATCCGGACCTCGGCACGCGGCGCGCCGATGTCGCCGTCGTCACCGTCGGTTCGATCATGCCGATTTTTGCGATGCATCCGGATGCACAGAAGCTGCGCGATACGATCCGCGCCGCCGCAACCGAGCCGGCGATTTCGTGGACAGATTGCCAGGCCCGCGAAGACTTCATGAATTTTACCGATTTCGATCCGGTTGCAGATGTTGTCATTGAATGCGGCGACCGGCGATGCAATCCGACCGTCTGGCAAATTCCATTTCAGGAGACGATCACGCCAGAAACATTCAAGCGCATGCGCTTCAACTACTGGCGCAAGCACTATCATTACATCATGTCGAATGAGCGCCGCGCCGGTTACGACTACTTCATGTTCGTCTGCGGACCCGCGCCGTTTTCGCTCTGGGTGTCGCAGCGCAACGCTGACGCTCTCTTCGCGCCGGATGGCTCCTATCGCGTGCCTGAACTGAAAGCCGCCGAATAGTCTAGGCGCGCAGCGATTCCGCGAGCTTGTGCTTGAGAATTTTGCCGGTGGATGTCGCCGGCAATGCGTCGAGCACGATGATCTGCGACGGCCTTTTGTAGGATGTAAGCTGTGCGCCGAGAAATCCCATCAGTTCGGACGGCGTGACCTTGGCGCCTTTCAGAAGCTGCACAAAGGCGACAACTTCCTCATTGCCATCGACCGGACGCCCGACGACAGCAGATTGCACGACCGCATCGTGCGAATTCAGCACCGCCTCCACCTCCGCCGGATAGACGTTGAAGCCGGAGCGGATAATCATTTCTTTGGTGCGGCCCGCGATGAACATGCAGTCGCCCTCGAGGCGCGCGAGATCGCCGGTGTTGAACCAGCCGTCGGGATCGATCGCCTTCGCGGTGAGATCGGGCGCGCGGTAATAGCCGCGCATCACATTGCGGCCGCGCACATGAAGTTCGCCTACCTCACCGTCCGCGACCGGCTTGCCGTCGCGTCCGACGATGCGCGCTTCGATACCCGGGAGAAGTTTGCCGACCGAGTGATCGTCGCGCGGCGAATCGAACCGCACGCCGGAAATGCCCGGCGCACATTCGGTGATGCCGTAGCCGTTCAGAAGCGAAAGACCGAGTTCTTTCTCGACGCGCGTTTTCAGATCGAGATCGAGCGGCGCGCCGGCCACGCCGATCAGGCGCAGCGGTCCTTTTTTCAGCGTTTCGATGCCCGCGAGCGTCTTGTATTCGAGCAGCCGCTGATACGTCGCCGGCACGCCGTTGAGGATCGTGATCGATTCTTCCGCAAGCGCCTTCGCGAGTAATGCCGGGTCGTATTTACTGACGAGGCGCACGGTGCCGCCCGTCATCAGCGTCATCAACAATAAAGATATGCCGACGATGTGCGAAATCGGCAGCACCACGTAGAGCTTGTCGCGGCTGTCCATCTTGCGGAAGCGCGCCGTCGTCATGGCGCTGAACAGAAGATTTTCGTGCGTCAGCATCACGCCCTTCGGCGTGCCGGTCGTGCCGGACGTGTAGATGAGCACCGCAACCTGCTTCGCCGCATTGTCTTCGACGGGTTCAGATGTTGCCGACTCGTTCAACGCGGTGACACCGATGCCGCTCAACGGGCCGATGTCCATGATCTCCGCGTTGCTGCGGGTCGCATGCGCTGCCGCTTCATTCGACACCGCCGCCGTGAAGAATATCCGCCGCGTGCCGCTATGATCGCGGATCTGATCGAGTTCGCGGGCGGACAGACGCGGATTGACTACGATCGCCCACGCGTCGATGCAACTGGCCGCCAGCAGCAGGCCCGCAAGCGCGATACAGTTCTCGCTGACGATCATCATGCGGTCGCCCGCGCGAATTCCGAGCGACTGAAGCGCCGATGCAATCTTGGGAACGGCCTCCGCGAGCTTGCCGTAGGACCACACGTCGTTGTCCTCGACGAGCGCCGGGTGATCGGGTGTCTGGGCCGCAAAGCGGTCCATGACCTGATGCAGCCGCTGCGGAATGCTTGCGAGGATTTCGGCTACCTCAAACGATTCCACAGCCGTCATGCCGCCACCCTCCAAGCGTTGCCGCCACTTATGGTTCTTTTTCAGAACCCGTCAAGAGCGAGCGACAGGTAGCCACAGCACGGCTGATTTTGCTGTGCAGCATTGAAGCCTGTAAAACTGTTTCTTTCGATGATCTGCCCGTTTACAATCGCAAAACTGCGGGATAAAACTATAAGTACCAAATAAGAACTTATGTGCGGGAGGCGGCACTTGGCTGAAAATTGCGCAGTTTTGCTGGTCGGCGCCGGCGATGCCATCGGCTCGGCCGTCGCACGGCGGTTCGCCAAGGGCGGCTACAAGGTCTGCATCGCGCGTCGCGAAGCGGCAAAATCCCAGGCGCTCGTCGATGAACTCACCGCCGGAGGTCTGTCGATGCACGCCTTCAGCGTCGATGCTCGGCAGGAAGCCGAAGTGCAGGCCCTGTTCGCCAAAGTCGAAAAGGAAATCGGCCCCATCGAAGTGTGTCTCTTCAACGCGGGCTCCAACGTCAACAAGCCGCTGATCGAGACCACCGAAAAACTGTTCTTCAAGGCGTGGGAGCTGGCCTGCTTTGCGGGATTTCTGGTCGGACGCGAGGCTGCGAAATACATGACGGCGCGCGGCCACGGCACGATCCTGTTCACGGGCGCAACGGCCAGCATGCGCGGCGGCAAAGGCTTTGCGGCCTTCGCGTCGGCAAAATTCGGATTGCGCGCGGTCGCGCAGGCGATGGCGCGCGAACTCGGCCCGAAGAACATCCACGTCGTGCATCTTGTGATTGACGCGGCGGTGGACAGCGAAGCGATCCATCAGCGCATGAAGGCGGCGAAGGGCATCGAAGCGAAGGATATTCCAGCAGACAGTCTCACCAAGACAACATCGATTGCCGACGCCTACTGGTTCGCGCATCACCAGCACAAGGATGGCTGGACATTTGAACTCGATCTGCGGCCCTCCGTGGAGACCTGGTGAATGGCCGAACCCGATCTGACATTGTGGGGCGTCGGAACCAGCCGCACGGTGCGGCCGCATTGGGCGTTGCATGAGCTCGGATTGAAATACACCACGCAGGCGATCGGCCCGCGCACCGGCGAAACCAAGACCGCCGAATACACCAAGCTCAACCCGCGCCAGAAGGTGCCGCTGCTTCAGGACGGCGATTTTTCCATCGGCGAGAGTGCCGCCATTGTCGCCTATCTGTCGCGCACCTACTCCACTCCGGACAACGCGCTGATTCCGGAGAGCCAGCGCGACTATGCCGCGTGGCTCGAATGGAGTTTCTTCATCGTCACCGAACTCGATTCAACGAGCCTCTACGTGATGCGCCGCCACCGCGCCGACGCGCTTGGGCCTCTCTATGGAATTGCGCCTGAAGTCGTGGCACAGGCCGGCGAATATTTCCGCCAGCAGTTGCGGCACGTCGAAGTCGCACTGTCGGACGGCCGCACGCATCTGATGGGCGACAGATTCACCAGCGCCGACATTCTGCTGACGACCTGTCTGGACTGGGCCATCGCTTACGGCGTCGGCATCTGCGACAACGCGCATCCCTATCTCGAGCGCATGCGGGCACGGCCCGCCTATCAGCGCAGTGCCGCGGCGAACGTACCGCCCGCGCCGGGCGAGCCGATCAAGCGCCCCGCTTAGCTATTCGTTGTAATTGAAATATTTGAAGCCGTGCTGCTTGACGAGTTCGTCGCGCTGCGCCTCGTTCAGATCTTCCCGCACCATTTCCTTGACCATGTCGCCGAACGACGTGGTGGGTTTCCACCCCAATTTCTGGAATGCCTTGGTCGGATCGCCGAGCAGCGTTTCGACTTCCGCAGGACGGAAGTAACGCGCATCTACTTCGACGAGGCAGCGTCCACTATTGGCGTCATAGCCTTTTTCGTTGACGCCCTCGCCGTCCCAGCGCAGCGAAATGCCGACTTCCTGCGCCGCGAATTCGACGAACTGTCGTACCGAATGCTGTTTGCCGGTCGCGATCACGAAATCTTCCGGCCTGTCCTGCTGCAACATCCGCCACTGCATCTCGACATAGTCGCGGGCGTGGCCCCAGTCGCGCAGTGCGTTGAGATTGCCGAGATAGAGCTTCTCCTGAAGGCCGAGCTTGATACGCGCCATCGCGCGCGTGATCTTGCGGGTCACAAACGTCTCGCCGCGCACCGGCGACTCGTGATTGAACAGGATGCCGTTGCAGGCGAACATGTTGTACGCCTCGCGATAGTTCACCGTGATCCAGTAGGCATAGAGCTTGGCTACCGCATAGGGCGAGCGCGGATAGAACGGCGTCGTTTCCTTCTGCGGCACTTCCTGCACGAGGCCGTAAAGCTCGGACGTCGAGGCCTGATAAAATTTCGTCTTCTTCTCGAGATTGAGAATACGGATCGCTTCGAGAATACGAAGTGTGCCGAGCGCGTCGGAGTTCGCGGTATATTCCGGCTCCTCGAACGACACCGCGACATGGCTTTGCGCGGCGAGATTGTAAATCTCGTCCGGCTGCACTTCCTGCACGATGCGGATCAGGCTCGATGAATCGGTGAGATCGCCGTGATGAAGGGTCAAGTCGTAACCCTTGTCGTGAGGATCGTGATAGAGATGATCGATACGGTCGGTGTTGAACAGCGACGTGCGCCGCTTGATGCCGTGGACGGAATAACCCTTCGACAGCAGCAATTCGGCGAGATATGCGCCATCCTGTCCGGTGATCCCCGTAATCAGCGCAGTTTTTCCGGACATTCCCAAAAGCCTTTGTCTTTAGATTGGCCGCAGCGCGTTCAGCCGCGACATGATTCCACGGCCGAGATCCAGAAGCCGCGTCGGTGTGTCGATCACAAGCCCGCGCATGATAAGCACGACACTGACCGCACAGGTCAACGCCAATAGCAGATATTGCGCGACAATCGCCCCCGGTATCGCTGCGGAAACAGTCGACAGACCGAACCCGGCGATGCGCACGGCCAGGATGGCGACGATCAGCACGGCGATGGCGAAATTGCGCGTCTGGCGCGTGGTGCGCGCGGGGCCGAGAATCGCGAAGGCCATCAGCACGAAAACGAACGGATAGATCGGACCCAGGAGCCGGTCGTGGAGTTCGGCACGATACGCGCCGGGCGCGGCATTGACGGCGGCATCGTTCGGATCGGGAGCCAATAGATCCCATGTCGTGCGCTCGCGGGTGCCGTAAGTCAGGTTCTGCGCCACGTTGGAGAACTGCGACAGATCGAACGCGTAGCTCTTGAAGGCAACGAGAGCCGGATCGCGCTTGCCGGTTTCATATCGCTGGAAATTACCGTCCTGAAGCACCAGCAGCGAGCCGCGCTCGTTCTTCTGCACCACGCCGCGCTCGGCGATGATGTCGATGCGTTCGGCTGGATTGCGCTGATCGTCGATGAAGATGCCGGTGAGTACGCCGCCGGGAAGACGTTCGGAAATGCGAATTGTAAGTGCGCCTAATTTGGCGAACTCGCCGGGCCGCAGAATGTTGGTGAGAACATCGGCGCCGATTTCGGCCTGCCAGCGTTTCAGATCGCGCATGCATTGCGGCGCGAGGTAGAGCGACAGAAACGCGACAAAAAGACTGATGATGAAAGTAGCGATCAGGAACGGCCGCAGAAAGCGGCTCGGCGACAAGCCGGCCGCGTTCATCACGATGATTTCGGATTCCGTCGCCAGACGATTGAGCGTATACATCACGGCGATCAGCAGCGCGATCGGCGCGATAATCATCGCCAGCAACGGAATCGCCAAGCCTGTCACACCGAGAAAGACGAGGATGGTCTGGCCCTGGCTCGTCATCAGGTCGAGGCCGCGCAGCGCCTGCGTGATCCAGATGATGCCCGTCAGCGAGACGAGCACCATGAAAAACGCCTGCAACGTGATGCGCACAATATATTTGTCGATCGCGCTCATGCCGATGTCAGCACCTTGAAACTGGTCACGCCGATTCCGTCGCGTTGGCGTTACAGTTGCCGTTCGGGCAAATCAAGACAAGCGGCCTGCACAACCGATTGATTTCAAGCTGAAAAAAGGGATTTGACGGTGTCCGGCAGCGTCATTTTGGATGAAAATGCCGCGCGGTCGCGCATCAGCCTGCCTTGACCACCCGCACGCTTTTGTCGGCAACCATCTTGTCGATGGCCGCGTCGGTGTAGCCGAGGTCGTGCAGCACGGCGCGCGAATGTTCGCCGACGCGGGGCGCCGGTCCACCGATCTTGGCCTGGTTCACCTCAAAGATCGCCGCCGGCTTCGGCTGGCGAACCTTGCCGACGGTCGGCTGATCCAGTTCCTCGATCAGGCCGCGTGCCACGACCTGTTCGTTGTCGACTATCTCGCCACGACGAAGGATCGGCGCGCACGGCACATCGCAGGCGTCAAACCGCTTCAGCCATTCGGCCGTGGTGTGCTTGCGGATATAATCCTGCATCGTGTTGATGCGTTCCGTTGCGTTGACGAAGCGTGCGGTCGGCGTGGCGAAGCGTTCATCCTTAATAAGCTCCGGATCGCCCGTCGCCTTGCAGAAGCCCTGCCACTCCGAATCCGAGATCGTGCCGCAGGTGACGTAGCCGTCCGAAGTCTGAAACACGAGGTCGGGACGGTCCTTCGGATCTGCTGCGCCCTGCTCCTTTCCGATCACCGTGTACTGCATCATGCCTTCCGGCCACAGATACGAGATCATGGTGTCGAGCATGGCGACCTGAATGTAATCGCCCTTGCCGGTTTTTTCGCGTGCGTAGAGCGCAGACGACACGGCCTGCGCGGTGAAAACCGACGTCGTCTTGTCGCAGACGATGGTGCGGATCATCTGCGGACGATTGGTGACAGGTTGCGCCTGAATATCCGCAAAGCCGGACAGCGCCTGCACGATCGGATCGTAAACGCGCTTCTTCATGTAGGGGCCGGAATCGCCGACGCCCGAGATAGAGACATAGATCAATCGCGGATATTTCTCGCGCAATTCCTGATGCCCGAGACCGAGACGCTCCATCGTTCCGGGACGGAAGTTCTGCACCAGCACATCCGCTTGCGCGGCGAGCTTGGCCAGCACCTCGCGTCCAACGTCGCTCTTGATGTCGATCGACAGCGACCGCTTGCCGCGATTGCACGACACGAACAACGCGGAGAATTCGCCTGCCGCATCGATCAGCGCCCGGCTGCGCCGCGTGCCGTCGCCGCTGATCGGCTCGATCTTAAGAACGTCCGCGCCCTGATCCGCCAGAAACATCGTGGCGTAAGGGCCGGACACGACGGCTGTCAAATCCAGAACGCGAACGCCGCTGAGCGGGCCTGACATGACGTTTCTCCTGGAGACGTTTTGTTTATTTGCCGAAAGCGTTCAGGCCGATTTGGCTTTCGCGCTGCCCAACTGCTCGACGATGGATTCTTCCACGTCGCGCACCTGATCCTTGCCGAAGAACATTTCCTTGCCGACGAAAAAGGTCGGCGATCCGAACGCACCGCGATTGACGGCATCTGTCGTGTCGTCGATCAGTTTCTTCTTCACGTCATCCTGCTGCGCGCGCGCGAACAGTTTGTCGACATCGATTCCCGACGACTTGAACGCCGCCTTGAAAATCTCGACATCGTCCATCTTCTTCGGGTCTTCCCACATGTGATGATAGGCGGCGCGGAAATACGGCTCGAACATGCCTTCCATCTTCGCCGCCACCGCGCCGCGCATCAGCATCAGCGTGTTGACCGGAAAGAACGGGTTCACCTTGAATTTCGTGATGTTGTACTTCTTGATGAAACGTTGCGTCTCGAGCTGGTTGTATTCCGGCTTGTTCTTGATGCCGCGAAGGGAATCGAACGGCGACATGTTGCCGGTCGCTTTGTAGATGCCGCCGAGCAGCACCGGCACGTAGTCGAACTTCACGCCGGTGCGCTTCTCGATGCCCGGAAGCGCGACTTCCGCCAGATAGGCGTTCGGGCTGCCGAAATCGAACTGGAACTCTGCCTTCAAGGGACTTGCCACCCGACATCTCCTCAAAAATCTGATCGCTGACCGAGCTTTCCGAACTTGCCAATTCCGGCCTTCGCTGCGCTTCACTGTCCTATAGTTCTAAAATTGAACTGTCAATTCCGGTGGCTTTCTGATACCATTATTCCGAATGAGCCGCTTGGCCGGAGGCTTTCGCGGGACTTGGTACCTATTTAGAATGCGGTCGCGGCCAGAGTCGCCGCACGTCCGCAAATGGAGACTAGCATGAGATGGGATGCGCTTGAGGAAGAGCCGTGCTCGATGGCCCGCACCATCGGAGTGATCGGCGACCGCTGGACCCTGCTCATTTTGCGCGAATGTTTTCTGCGGACGCGCCGCTTTGAAGGCTTCCAGTCGGCCCTGGGAATTACCCGTCATCTGCTGGCCGAGCGGCTGAAGAAACTCGTGCGTCTCGGCGTGCTCCGTCGTATCCCCTATCAGGAATCTCCGAAGCGATTTGAATACATCCTCACGCAGAAAGGTCTCGACCTTTATCCGGTGATGATGGCGATCGTTCACTGGGGCGATACCCACATGGTCGATGAGCGCGGCCGCCCGCTGCTTCACGAACATCAGAACTGCGGCAAGCATTTCAATCCCGTGATGATCTGCTCGGAATGCGGCGATCCCCTGCATGCCAAGCACGTCCATGTTCATCCCGGTCCCGGCGCGCGTCCGGCCGGCGAAGTCAAAGCCAAGCCCGCCAAGGCAAAGGCCCGCACCCGCGCCGCCTGAGATCGCGAAAGCCCGCCTCTGCGTGGACTGACCGCTACGCACTTTTCTGCGCCGTGTAGTGACCCGCGAAACGGCGGCGCAATTCCATTTTCTGCACCTTGCCCGTCGCGCCATAGGTGAGCGCATCGACGAACACAACGTCGTCCGGCATCCACCATTTCGCAATCTTGCCGTCGAGAAATTTGAGGATGTCTTTCGCCTTCGCCGGTTTCGACGGCGACGGCACGACGACCAACAGCGGCCGCTCTTCCCATTTCGGATGCGGCACGCCGATCACGGATGCCTCCGCAACACCGGGACAGCCCGCCGCGAGATTTTCGACATCGATCGAACTGATCCACTCCCCGCCCGACTTGATGACATCCTTCGCCCGATCGGTAAGCTGGACGTAATTGTCGTCGTCGATCACCGCGAGATCGCCGGTGTTGAACCAGCCGTCTTCCAGCAGAGGTTTTTCCTCGCGATAATAACCGCTGAGAATCCACGGCCCGCGCACCATCAATCGTCCGCTGGTTTTTCCGTCGCGCGGCATTTCAGCACCATTCTCGTCGGCAACCTTGATGTCGACGCCGTAAATGGGCTGGCCCTGCATTGTCTTGCGCGCGAGCTGCGCTTTCGCCGGCTGCCGCGCCATGCGGCGCGAAGGCTGCGGCGACGTCCCGCACGGGCTGGTCTCGGTCATCCCCCACACATGGTTGACCGACACGCCGAGCCGCTCGAAGCCTTCCATCATGCTCGGCGCGGGCGCGGAGCCAGCGACGACAATCCGCTTCAGTAATCCCGCGCCCCTGTTCTGCTGCTGCAATTCCTGAAGCAGTTTCGTGTAAAGCGTCGGCACACCCGCCGTAACGGTGACGCCCTCGTTGAAAATCAGCTCGGCGACGCTGACGGCATCGAGCATCGGGCCCGGCAGCACGAGTTTCGCGCCGACCATCGGAGCTGCATGGGTGAAGCCCCACGCGCCGTTGGCGTGAAACATCGGCGTCATCGGCAGGATTGTGTCGTTCGACGTAAATCCCATCGAATAGGCGCCGCTGATCGACAGACAATGCAGCACGTCCGAGCGGTGAGAATAGAGTACGCCCTTGGGATTTCCGGTCGTGCCCGATGTGTAGAACAGCGACGACGCCGACAATTCGTCGAACACCGGCCACACGAAATCGGGATCGCCCGTCTTGATGAAGTCCTCATAGCACTGAAGATTCCCGATGCCGCTGTTTGCCGGCATCGACGCGCGATCCGCCATCAGCACGAACAGTTTGACGGTCTTCAATTCCGCCGCGAGTTTCTCCACCATCGGCAGAAACGTGCTCTCGAAGAACAGCACGCGGTCTTCGGCGTGATTTGCGATGTAGGCGATCTGCGCGGGAATCAGCCGCGGATTGATCGCATGCCAGACCGCGCCGAGTCCGGTGACGCCGTGCTCAATTTCAAAATGGCGGTAATTATTCCAGGCGAGCGTCGCGATGCGATCGCTCTGCTTGATTCCGAAACGCTGGAGCGCACTGGCGAGCTGGCGTGTGCGGCGCGCGGCATCCGCATAAGTATAGCGATGGATCGGACCCTCGACGGTGCGCGAGACGATTTCCGTCTTCGCGTGAAAGCGATCCGCGAACTGCAACAATGACGACAGCAGCAGCGGCTGGTTCTGCATCAGACCTTTCACGTCATCTCTCCCAGAAGAAACATGTGTAAAACAGCCGGCGCTTCGCCAGAAACGCCGGCCGGATTTGTTCGATCCTGGTCAATCACTATTCCGACTTCGCATCGAGCACGTCGCTGAACTGGTCCCAGCTCGTGCCGGTCCATCGCTGCAAACGCATCTGCGTGTAGTCCTGATTGACGGTTTCGGACGTATTGATGACGATGCCGGGAAGCACTGTCGGCAGAACGAAGTCTTTCAGACTCTTCGCCTGCTTGAGAATGTTCTCGCGCGACAGATCGTTGCCGCATTGCTTGATGATCTGCTCGAGGATCATGCCCTGCGTGTATCCGAAGATGTAGTTGGTATCGGAGATGTCGATGCCGGGCATATATTTGTCGACGAAAACCCGGAAGGCCTTCATGCCGGGATCGTTGTCCCATTTGGTATCCGTCGGATCTTTGGTCATCGTGCCGGCAACGACACCGACCGATTTGTCGAGCCCTGCCGGCTTCAGCGTGCCGCCGACTGAGCTTGACGGATAGTTGACGATCAAAAGCGGCTTCCATCCGATCTCATCGGCCTTGCGGATCGCTTGTGCGGCGAATTTCGGCGTACCTGCAACAAGCAGTGCTTCGGCGCCCGACGCTTTCAGATTGACGACCTGCGAGTCTACCGTGGGGTCCGCGATCTCATAGGCGGCGACCGCGACGCGCTTATCGAACTCGTCCCGCATGTTGGCTTTGAACGCGTTGACATAATCTTTGCCGAGATCGTCGTTCTGATAGAGGATCGCGTATTTCTTTCCGGGCAAAGTCTTGTTGAGATACTTCGCGTAGATTCTTCCTTCAGTGTCGAAGCTGACGAGACTCGTCGTCGTCAATGGATAGTCCGTGGTGTTGGTGAACTTGTTGGAGCCGCTGACGATGCCGATGGCAGGCACGCCCTTGCCGATCAGATATTTCGCGACTGCCGTATTTCCCGGCGTGCCAAGTTGCCCGAACATGAACGCGACTTCGTCGCCTTCCACGAGCTTGCGGACGTGCTCGACGGCCTTCGGCGGCGCATAGGCGTCGTCATAGGCGATGTAGTTGATCTTGCGCCCGTTGATGCCGCCGCGGTCGTTGACCGACTGCACATAGGCCAGCACGCCGCGCCCGACCAGACCGATCACCGACGCGGGACCGCTGAACGGGAAGACGCCGCCGACCTTGATCTCGGTCGCAGTGACGCCGGGCGCGTTCTCGGCCACCGCCGGGGACGCCAGCAGCAACGCCAATGGCAAAGCAAATTTGAGATTCTTGAGCATGCCGTTCTCCCCTTGAAGCGATCGCCCGGCAAGGCGGTACCGTTGCCGACTTTCACGCGTTGTTTTGCAAGCGGCCCTTTTCGACCGTCGTTAGGGGGACAAGCTACAGTTCTTTTTTAGAACTCGTCAAGTGACAGGATGCCGCCTCCTTCTGCCAGGGCAAATTAAATTTATGGCTGATTTCATGGCACCAAATCGTATCGAGGGCGTGAACGCCGCCTTCTTATCAAGAACAGGCGTGCAGCGTTCTGATTTAAAACTTTGGAATCTAGAGCTTTTTGGCCGTTGTCCGCAGATCGAGCGTCAGCGGAAATTCCAGCGAACGCTCCTCGGCCGGCACTTCGGCGTTGCCGGGCGAATGGCCGTGGTCCTGGAACCTCGCGCGCCGGCGCGCTTCAGCCTCATACGAGTTCACCGGACGCGTGTCATAGCTGCGCCCGCCCGGATGCCCGACATGATACACGCAGCCGCCGAGCGAGCGGCCTTTCCATGTGTCGATAATGTCAAAGGTCAGCGGTGCGTGGACCGGGATCGTCGGATGCAATCCTGACGCGGGTTGCCACGCCTTGAAGCGCACGCCTGCGATTGCTTCGCCGTCCCGTCCCGTACCTGTCATCGGCATGCGGCGTCCGTTACAGGCGACGATGTGCCGGCCTTCGACAAAATTCCCGACCTTCACCTGCAACCGCTCGACCGAGGAATCGACATGTCGCACCGTGCCGCCAGCCGAACTTTCCTCGCCGAGCACATGCCACGGTTCCAGCGCCTGACGCAGTTCGAGCGACACGCCGCCGTGCTGAACACGGCCGAATACCGGAAAGCGGAATTCAAGCTGCGCCTCGTACCACTCCGGTTCGAAACCGTAACCGGATTGCCCAAGATCGTTCAGAACGTCCTTGAAATCCTCCCAGATGAAATGCGGCAGCATGAAGCGGTCGTGCAGCGCCGTGCCCCAGCGCACGAAATTTCCGCTCTGAGGCTCGCGCCAGAATTTCGCGAGCAACGCGCGGACGATGAGCTGCTGTGCCAGACTCATGCGCGCATCCGGCGGCATCTCCAGAGCGCGAAATTCCACGAGGCCGAGCCGTCCCGTCGGACTGTCCGGCGAATAGAGTTTGTCGATACAGATTTCGGCGCGGTGCGTGTTGCCTGTGATGTCCACCAGCAGATGACGGAATACGCGATCGATCAGCCACAACGGAGCGGTCTCATCACGGGGCGGAATCTGCGCCATTCCGATTTCAAGTTCGTAGAGCGCGTCGTGACGCGCTTCGTCGATACGCGGCGCCTGACTGGTCGGTCCGACGAACATTCCGGAAAACAGATAGGACAGCGACGGATGACGCTGCCAATACAGCACAACGCTTTTCAGAAGATCGGGCCTGCGAAGAAATGGCGAGCCGGCCGGTGTTGCGCCGCCGACAACCACATGATTGCCGCCGCCGGTCCCGGTGTGACGGCCGTCGGTGAGAAACTTGCTCGCACCGAGCCGCACATGCGCCGCCTCCCGATAGAGAGCCGTCGTGGCATCGACCACGCCGCGCCAGTCAGCCGCCGGGTGCACATTGATTTCGATCACGCCGGGATCGGGTGTGACCTTGATGACCTCAACGCACGGATCGTAAGGCGGCGCGTAGCCTTCGACATGAACCCGAAGTTTTGTCTCTTCTGCCGTCGATTCAACGGCGGCGATCAGTTCGAGATAATCTTCGAGATTTCCCACCGGCGGCATGAATGCGCAGAGAATGCCATCGCGAATTTCAATCGCCAACGCAGTGCGAACGGGAGCGAGGTCTTCGGCCTGCGCGTCGTCCGAACTGCGTTTTGCCGCCGAAAGCTCATCGCGGGACTCAAGCGGATCTCGCTCGACGATATACGGGTATTCTTCGGGCGGAATGTGCTCCAGCGAATTCATCGGCAGCCGAAGGCCGAGCGGTGAATCTCCGGGGATCAGAAACAGATTGCCGCGCCGCAGCCGCCACCTTTCACTACGCCAGCGGTTTGCTTTGGCATGCCGTTGCAGCGGCAGCACATAACCGTGCGGCACATCCAGTCCGCGCTGAAAGACCCTCGCCATCCGCGCGCGCTCATCGGGATCGGCGATTTTCGAATCCTCCGGATCGGCGTTGAGCGGAAGCTCCTTTTCTCTGGCGCGCCAGTACGCTTCGTCCTCAAAGGCCGGCAGAACGTATTGTGGATTCAAGCCGAGCTTAGAGGCGATGCCGGTTGCGAATGTCTGCGCCTGTTCGATCTTCGCGTCGTGAGGACCGTCCATCGGCGCGATCAAATCGCCATTGCGCCAGATCGGCACGCCATCCTTGCGCCAATAGAGTCCGAACGCCCAGCGCGGCAGGCTCTCGCCGGGATACCATTTGCCCTGCCCGAAATGCAGCAGGCCGCCCGGCGCAAAACGCGTGCGAAGACGGCGGATCAATCGATCGGCGACAACGCGCTTCGCTGGACCGGTCGCCGCAGTGTTCCACTCCGCAGCCTCGAAATCGTCGACCGACACGAATGTCGGCTCGCCGCCCATCGTGAGGCGAACGTCGCCTGCTTTCAGATCGGCATCCACCTTCTCACCCAATGCATTGAGTCGTTTCCATGACTCATCCGAGAACGGTTTGGTGATGCGCGGCGCCTCGTTGATGCGCCTCACATTCATCTCGAATCCGAAATCGGCTTTGCCGCCGCTTACGCCGCCGGTGATCGGCGCAGCTGTCCGATAATGCGGTGTCGCAGCAACTGGAATATGCCCTTCGCCCGTCAGCATGCCTGACGTTACATCAAAACCGATCCAGCCTGCGCCGGGGAGATAAACTTCCGCCCACGCATGAAGGTCGGTGAAATCGGCTTCAACCTCGCGCGGCCCTTCGAGCGGATCGATGTCCGGCACAAGCTGAATCAGATAGCCGGAGACAAATCGCGCCGCCAACCCGAGATGACGCAGCATCTGGATCAATAGCCACGCAGAATCGCGGCACGACCCCGAACCAGCCTTCAGCGTTTCTTCCGGCGTCCAGACGCCGGGCTCCATGCGGACGATATATTTGATTTTTTCGCGCAGCTTCGCGTTCAGTTCGACGAGAAAATTGACCGTGTTCGGTGCTTCTCGCGAAATCGTCGAAAGATACTCAGAAAACAGCGGCGTGAGCGGCTCGGTCATAAGATAAGGCGCAAGTTCAGCGGCAAGATCGGGCGGATAGGCAAACGGAAATTTCTCGGCGTAAGGCTCGACAAAGAAATCGAACGGATTGACCACCGCCATATCGGCGATGAAATCGACTTCGACTTTGAATTCGCGCGTCGGCTCGGGAAACACGAACCGCGCCAGCCAGTTTCCCTGCGGATCCTGCTGCCAATTGACGAAATGTTTTTCCGGCGAGACCTTCAGCGAATAGGCCGAGACACGCGTCCGCGCATGCGGTGCCGGCCGCAGCCGGATGACATGCGGCCCCAGACTGACGGGTTGGTCATATCGATAATGGGTGACGTGATGCAGAGCGACGGTGATCGACACGTTGCGGCAGCCTCGGTGGTCTACGCGCAAGGAGACCATCTGCCTCGGATACGATCAAGCTCTAACGGCGGGCACACAATGCTCAACCAACGGGCTGCCGGATTCACGGCATCAGACGTATCGCGTCGTTAAAGAAATCCGGTCCGCCGAAATTGCCGGACTTCAGCGCCATCACAGCATTGCCGCGCGGCCAGCCAACCGCCCGCAGCACTGGAACGCCCGGCGCAATTTCCGCGCCTACCAGAAATCCCGGAATGCCGAGACGGTCGACGACCGCGCCCGAGGTCTCACCGCCCGCGATCACCATCCGCCGCACGCCTGCATCCACCAGCCGCTCGCAGATCGCCGCCATCGCCTGCTCGATGGCATGGCCGGCCCTGTCACGGCCGTGTTTCTTCTGAAGCGCAGAAACCTGTTCGGGCGTCGAGCTGCTCGCTATCAGAACAGGCTTGTCCGCGATATACGCACGCGCCCAATCCAGCGCACGCTCCACTTCGGTGTTCCCGGTGACAACTTTCTCGGGATCGAGACGCAGCACAGACATCGATTTTTCGGCTTCCGCAATCTGCGAGAGCGTGGCCTGCGAACAGCTTCCAGCAAGACACGCGACGGGACCGCCGACCGGCTTGGCGTCGCTTGCGGACGCGTTCATTTTCTTGCCGTTCGACGCGACGATGGCGCGCGCGAGACCCAGTCCCATTCCCGAAGCGCCGACTGACAGGCGATGCACGATGGCAACCTGCCCGATGATTTCGAGATCGGGATCGAACACTGCATCGACGATTGCCGCGCCATTTCCGCTCAACGCAAGTTCGCTCAGGCGGTTGCGGATTGCGTCAGGTCCGCGCGCAACAGTCGCGAGATCGATCAGCCCGATCTTTGCCTTGCTCTGCCGCGCCAGCACACGCACCAGATTGGAATCGTGCATCGGGTTGAGCGGATGGTCCTTTAGCGGGCTCTCATTGAGCGGCACCGAGCCGACAAAGAGATTACCCTGAAACACCGTGCGGCCGGTTCCGGGAAATGCAGGCGTCACCAGCACGATGGCGTCGCCGGAATCGTCGCGCAATGCATCCATGACGGGACCGATGTTTCCGGCATCGGTGGAATCGAAGGTTGAGCAGATTTTAAAAAGAACGTGTGCCGCGCCGTGGCCGCGCAGCCAGCGGTCGGCGGCGCGCGATTTCGTGACGGCCTCGCTTGCCTCGATCGAGCGGCTCTTGAGCGAGACTACGACGGCATCGACATCGGGTAAGTCAAGCGCGTCGTCGGGCACGCCGATGGTCTGCACCGTGCGCAATCCGCAGCGCGTCAGCGTGTTGGCGAGATCGGACGCGCCGGTGTAGTCGTCGGCAATGCATCCGAGTGCCAGTGTCACGCGCGCACTCCGGTTTTCGTCTTTGCGTAAGGCTTGAACCAGCCGAGGCCATCGGTCGTCTTGCCTTTGGGCCGATACTCGCAGCCGACGAAACCGCGATAAACGAGACGATCCAATTCTTCGAACAGGAATGGATAGTTCAGTTCCTCGCCCGCCGGTTCGTTGCGTGAGGGCACGCTTGCGATCTGGATATGACCGATCAGCGGCATCGTGGCACGAAGCGCCATCGTCACGTCGCCGTGCACAATCTGGCGATGATAGATGTCGAACTGCAATTTCAGATTCGGCAGCTTCATGTCGTTTATCAGGTCAATTGCGAAGCCGAAATCGTTGAGGAAATATCCGGGCACATCGCGCGGATTGATGGGTTCGATCACGACGTCGAGATTGTGTTTCGCCAGCGCCTCCGCCGTCCACGCCACCGCGCGGCGGAAAGAACTCACGTTCTTCTCGTCCCGGCGGTCAGCGATGCCCGCCATCATGTGCAGACGTTTCACACCCGTCGCTGCGGCATAAGGCAGAGCTTTCTGCACACTCGCCTTCAGGTCTTCAAAATGATCCGGGCGCGCAGCGAAGCCGCGCTCGCCTTTTTCCCAATTGCCGGGGAAAAGATTGAACAGCGCCTGCGTCAGGCCATTGCGATGCAGCCGCTCGCCGACATCGTCCGCCGCAAAATCGTAAGGGAACAGAAACTCGACAGCATCGAAGCCCGCGTCCGCCGCCGCCGCAAAGCGGTCGAGGAACGGCACTTCAGTGAACATCATCGAGAGATTGGCGGCAAAACGCGGCATGATCGATTCCCGTTATTTGTCGCCCGGCAATTTCGTATTCGTCACGCGCGCATACATGCGTGCAACCGACGCATCGTCGTCGCGGCCCATTCCGGCAGCCGACGTCATCAGAAACATCTGCAAGGCGGCGGCGGACACCGGCACCGGGAACTTTGCGTTACGCGCCATGTCCTGAATGATGCCGAGGTCTTTGACGAAAATGTCGACCGCGCTGCGCGGCGCATAGTCCCCATCGAGAACATGCGGCATGCGGTTCTCGAACATCCACGAATTGCCTGCCGAGGCTGTGATGACTTCGTACACTTTGCGAATATCGAGACCTTGCTTTGCGGCAAACGCCATCGCCTCGCTGGCAGCTGCGATATGAACGCCGGCCAGAAGCTGATTAATCATCTTGAAAGCGGCACCCTGCCCCGGCTCCTTGCCGAGCTCGTAGAGCTTTGCCGACATCGCATCGAGCGCAGGCCGCGCTTTCGCAAAGGCCTGATCGCTGCCGGACGCCAGAATTGTCAGTTCTCCCTGAGCAGCGCGTTGCGCGCCGCCGCTGATCGGAGCGTCGAGATAGAGCCGTCCGGTTGCCTCCAGTTGTTTCGCCAAACGCCGCGCGACATCGGGGTCCATTGTCGCGGATGAGATGAAGACTGCGCCCTTCGCGAGTGTCTCGGCCACGCCGTTCGATCCGAACAAAATCGCTTCGGTCTGCGCAGCGTTGACCACGACGCTGACAACCGCATCCGCATCGCGCGCGGCTTCTGCTGGCGATACAGCACCGCGGCCCTTCTCGGCGACGAGTTTCGCAACGGCGGCTTCGTTCACATCGCAGCCCGCAACATCGAAACCCGCGCGGCTGAGCGACAGCGCCATGCCGAGACCCATCGACCCCAGCCCGATCACACCGATGCGGCCCTTGCCCGCCATCGTTTCCTCTTTTCTTTCTTGGCCCATTGTTTGGGCGATTGGACCGCTTGGTAACACGACTTTCCGCCGCTGCAAAAACCCGTTTGAGCCGCATCGAAAGCGTGTGACAAAGGGCCGATTGGGAATCGCGATGACAGAAACGAAACTGCGCGAACAAATCTGCACATTCGGCCGCTCGCTGTTCGAGCGCGGGCTGACGCCGGGATCGTCCGGCAATATCAGTGTCAGACTCGACGACGGCGGCTGGCTGGTGACGCCCACCAATGCCTCGCTTGGCTTTCTCGATCCCGCGCGGATTTCGCGGCTCGATCCGTCGGGCCGCCCGATCTCCGGTGATGCGCCGACGAAAGAAGTTCCGCTGCATGCGGCGCTGTATGAAACCCGCAAGGCCGCGCGCGCCATCGTTCATCTGCACTGTGCGCATTGCGTTGCGCTGTCGATGCTGCCGGAGATCGACCCCAAGAATGCACTGCCGCCGCTGACGCCCTATTACGTCATGCGCTGCGGATCGACGGCGCTCTTGCCCTACTACGCTCCGGGAGACGCTGCGGTCGGCGACGCCATACGCAGACTCGCCGGTAGATACTCATGTGTGCTGTTGTCCAATCACGGACCGGTCGTCGCAGGCGAGACGCTCGAGGCGGCTGTCTTTGCAACCGAAGAACTGGAAGAAACCGCGAAGCTCTATCTGATGCTGCGTGGAATGAATCCGCGCGCCCTCACAAAAGAACAAGTCGCCGATCTCGCCGCGCGATTCTCGCTGGATATTCCCGCAATCGAATAGCGTCAGGCTCCGGCGGCTTCGCGCGCGAACACATCCTCGATTTTAATCGCGGACGCTTTCACGAGACGCGCGACAGCGGGAATGTCGTCAATGTGCGCAAATGGCAGTTTCGTGTCCGCTTTCGTGTCGGATACAAATCCGACGATGGCCGGATCGTCCGGGTACATAAAAGGCCGGCCGTTGGCGGCCCGATGCACTTCGATCTTGGGATGCGAATCTGCCTTGAACCCCTCGACGATGAGAAGATCGACACGCGCCATCTTCTCAAGCAATTCGGTAAGACGCGGCTCGGAATCGTCACGCAGTTCGTGCATCAGTGCCCAGCGGCGGCCCGACGCGATCAGCACTTCCGTGGCGCCTGCCTGGCGATGCCGCCAGGAATCCTTGCCCGGAACGTCGACATCGAACTTGTGATGGGCATGCTTGACGGTCGAAACCCGCAATCCTTCGGCGGTGAAATGCGGGATGATCTGCGTGAGCAAGGTGGTCTTGCCCGCACCGCTCCATCCCGCCAGCCCGATCACCTTCATACCACGATCCAAACCGTTAAATTCACCGGCCCGGCTTAGGCCAAGCTGCGAGGCCCTAGCAAGAGCGTTGTCGCGCCGCAGCGCGGATTCCGCTTTCCGCCCTTGCCAAGGTCGCGCGCAGGCGACACGCTGACCGTCAAAACTTCGCCCTGAACGCGGCGATATTGACACCGAACAAAGCCGGGGATCGCGCATGTCGATGCAAAGCCTGACATCTTCCGCCGCCGCCATTCCATTCAAGAATGTAAATCGCGCGGCGCTGGCGCATATTCCCGGCGACGAAGGCTGGCCGGTAATCGGACGTACCCTGAGCGTGCTCGCCGACCCCAAGGGCGAAGTCGAACGGATGTCGCAGAGATTCGGCCTCGTCTATCGCTCGCGCGTGCTGGGCGAAACCAGCGTATCGCTGCTCGGTCCCGAAGCCAACGAAATGATCCTGATGGATCAGACCAAACTGTTTTCGTCGACCCACGGCTGGGGCACGATTCTCGGCTTGCTGTTTCCGCGCGGATTGATGCTATTGGATTTCGACGAACATCGCCTGCATCGCCGCGCCATGTCGGTTGCCTTCAAGTCAGGGCCGATGCAGTCGTATCTGGCGCAACTGGATTCAGGGATCGCGGCACGGGTCGCGCAATGGCGCGCCTCGCCGGGCCCGATGCTGTTCTATCCGGCGATGAAACAGCTCACGCTCGATCTTGCGGCCACCTCGTTTCTCGGCACCGGCATCGGACCTGATGTCGAGAAGGTGACGCGCGCGTTCATCGACATGGTCGCAGCATCGATCGCGCCCATCCGTCAGCCCTGGCCCGGCACGCAGATGGCGCGCGGCGTCAACGGACGCAAAGTCATCGTTCAATATTTCTCAGAGCAGATTCCGATCCGGCGCGCGAATGGCGGCGACGATCTGTTCTCGCAGCTTTGCCGGGCCACGCATGAAGACGGGGCATTGCTGTCGTCGCAGGACATCGTCGATCACATGAGCTTCCTCGTGATGGCGGCGCACGACACGCTGACATCGTCATTGACTCAATTCGTATCGATGCTGGCGGCGCACCCCGAATGGCAGCAGAAGTTGCGCGAAGAAGTCGCCTCGCTCGGGCTAAAGGACGGCGAAGCACTGCCGTTCGAGAAGCTGGAGGCGATGCCGCTCACCGAAATGGCGTTCAAGGAATCGATGCGCATGAAGCCGCCGGTGCCGTCGATCCCGCGCCGCGCCATGCGCGACTTCACCTTCAAGGGCTATGACATTCCCGCCGGAACGCTGGTCGGCATGAATCCGCTGTTCACCCATCACATGAAAGAGCACTGGAATAATCCCGACGAATTCAACCCGCTGCGCTTCACCGATGAAGCGACCCGCGCGCGTCATCGCTTTGCCTGGGTGCCGTTCTCCGGCGGGGCGCATATGTGCCTCGGATTGCACTTTGCGTACATGCAGGCGAAGTGCTTCGCGCTGCATTTCCTCCGCAACATCGAGGTCGGGATCGAGCAGGGCTACAGACCGGACTGGCACATGTGGCCAATTCCGAAACCGAAGGACGGATTGCACGTCACGCTGAAACCGCTGGCTTAGGCCGGTTTCAGTTTCTCGATCAGAAACACGACGCTTTTTTCATCGCGCGCGGCGATCTCGACGCGATCGCCGGTCTCCCGGATCAGATTGGGAATATCGATCACCGACAGCGGATCGGTGCAATGCACTTCGAGCCGATCGCCAGCAGAGAGCGCATTTAACGCTTTGCGCGTCTTCAACACCGGCAAAGGGCATTTGAGACCCTTGAGATCGAGCTTGGTCGTGGTCATGACGTTCCAATGGCGGAGGCGCAACGCGCCGTCAACTAGAGCAAGCTCGAATAGGCCAGAAAGCCCACGGTCTCGCCCTGCTCGACCGCCGTGGTGTCCTCGCGGAGTTCAACAAGACCATCGGTATCGACAAGCGACGACAGCAGTCCGGCGCCCTCGCGCGGAAATTTCACCGCCTCACGCACGCCGTCGGCGCCGGCGCGCAAACTCACCCGGACATATTCACGCCGGCCGGATTTCTTGGTGTAGGCAAATGCGGATCGAACAGGCGTCGATACCAGTGGTTTCGGCGTTGCGCCGCTAAGAGCCAAGACCGTCGGGCGAACGACATAGGTGAAGGTCACGAAACTCGCCACCGGGTTTCCCGGCAATCCGATGAACGGCGTTCCGCCGATGATGCCCATCGCGACAGGACGGCCCGGCTTGATCGCCATGCGCCACAAGACCAGCGAGCCCACGCTCTCGACCGCGGCCTTGACGTGATCCTCCTCCCCGGTCGAAACACCGCCCGATGTGAGGATGAGATCGGCGGATTTGGCCGAGTCTTTGAGTGCCGAAGCAAGCGTTGTCTTGTCGTCTCGCAGAATGCCGAGATCGCGCATTTCGCAGCCCATCCGCCGAAGCATGGCCGCGAGCATAAAACGGTTTGAATCGTATAATTGCGCTGCGCCGCGTGGCGTTCCCGGCGAGACGACTTCATTACCGGTGGAAAAGACTGCGACGCGTAAACGCCGCTTCACGTCGACGCGCGTGAGGCCGAACGCAGCGATGAGCGCGACATCCTGCGGCCGCAAGACCTGCCCGGCGCACAAAGCCTTCTCAGACTTGGCGACATCTTCGCCAGCAGGCCGGACATTCGCACCGGGCTTGAGGCCTCGTGGCAGAATAGCCCTGCCCTCATCGTCGATCCGAACATCCTCCTGCATGAACACGGTGTCCGACCCCGCAGGCATCGGAGCGCCGGTGAAAATGCGAACAGCCTTTCCCGGCGCGATGGAATCCGATGACAGGGTACCCGCCTGAATTCGCCCTGCGACCGGAAATGCGCGGTCGGCTCGGGAGAGGTCTTCGCTTCGCACCGCATAGCCATCGACAGCCGAATTCGTGAACGGCGGCAAAGCGAGCGGCGCGCTCACATTTGTTGACAGGACCCGGCCATCGGCTCCGGCAAGATCGACCGTTTCAGTCTCGGCGACCGCCGTCACCCGACCCGCTATGATCGCGACAGCTTCATCGACCGACATCAGCGGGCCGCCGAACGCGAAACAGTCGTCTGATAGCTGCGCCACTGGATTGCCTGACGTTGCGTGAATTGGCGGTATTGCCCGATTCATCCACTATATAGGAACAGTGCGCGAACCGGACCAGTTCGGTATCATGGACAGGCTGCCAGCGGCCAAATGGCGCGATTGAGAAATTGAATGACGAAGACCGTTCAAGTCAAAGCCGGGGGCGGACCCGCGCAGAACAAATCTGTGCCGAAGGTGATGCCCGATCCGGCGAATCCGCGGCTCACCGAGAGCGTGACGGGCATCGATCAGACCGGCGCGCCGGTGGAGATCAAAGTCCCGGTCGAACGCGCGCTGACGCTCTATCTGAATTCGCAGGAGATCGTCACCATGATGACGATCAACGATTACCCGGAATATCTGGCGCTCGGCTATCTGCTCAATCAGAACATGCTCAAGCCGGACGATGTCGTCACCGAAGTCGTTTACGACGACGATCTTCAGGTGGTCGTCGTCTACACCGAGCGCGGAACAAACTTCGAAGAAAAACTGAAGAAGAAGACGCTGACCTCCGGATGCGCTCAAGGCACCGCCTTCGGCGATCTGATGGAAGCCATCGAAGGCGCGGTTTTGCCGAAAGCAGAGCTGCGCACATCGTGGCTCTACCGGATGACTCACGCGATCAACACCGCACCGTCGCTCTATCTCGAGGCGGGCGCGATCCACGGCTGCGTGTTGTGCAAGGAAGGCGAGCCGATCTGCTACATGGAAGACGTCGGCCGCCATAACGCGGTGGACAAGATCGCCGGATGGGCGTGGCGGCACAATGTCGATGTCGCCGACAAGATCATGTACACGACGGGACGGCTCACCTCCGAGATGGTCATCAAGACCGTGCGGATGGGAATCCCCATTCTCGTCTCCCGATCCGGATTTACCGCATGGGGCGTCGAGCTTGCGCGGCAAGTCGGGCTGACGCTGATCGGCCGCACCAAGGGCAAGCGATTCATCGCGCTGTCCGGTCAGGAACGGATCGTGTTCGACCAGAATCTCGATTTCGTCGCCGAAGAATCCGCGCGCCACCGCCGCAAGGGCGGAGACGATGACTGACAAGCTACCCGCAACACTCGGCGTGCTGCTTGCCGGCGGCCTCGCGCGCCGTATGGGCGGCGGCGACAAGCCGATGAAGAAAATCGGCGGCCGCACCATTCTCGATCGCGTGATTGCGCGGATTGCTTCGCAGTGCGACGGCCTCATTCTCAATGCGAACGGCGATCCGGCGCGATTTTCTTCTTTCGGATTACCCGTGGTCGCCGATACGGTTGAAGGGTTCGCGGGACCGCTTGCGGGAATTCTCGCAGCACTCGACTGGGCGGCGGAACATCGCCCCGGCATCGAGTGGGCTCTGAGCACCGCAACCGATTGCCCGTTCCTTCCGCGCGATCTCGTCGCGCGATTGCAGCAGGCGCGCATAGCGCAGAACGCGCAACTTGCCACGGCTGCTTCCGGCGGACAGACGCATCCGGTTGTCGGGCTATGGAATGTCGCGCTTCGTAACGATTTGCGTCACGCGCTTGTGGTCGAAGACATCCGCAAGATCGACCGCTGGACGGCGCGTTATAAGCTAGCGACGGTTGAGTGGCCGACCGAGCCGCTTGATCCGTTCTTCAACGCAAACACGGTTGAAGACATCGCTGCGGCGGAACAAATAGCCGCGCTCGACGATAGCGGTTGATTTACGCGGGACGGAATTCCGCTTCCGCAAGTGCTTTTCGCACCTCGGATGAAGCAAGCGCACGCAAGAACGCCTGAACGGCGGGGCGCTGCTTGCGCGCCGACACTAGTGCGAAATCGTAGTGCTCTTCGGCGTAAGGTATGAACCCTAAACCTGCCGCGTGCGCCACCGGTGCAATCGTCATTCCCCAGTCGGCACGGTGCTGGGCGACGGCGGCGGCGACGGCGTTGTGAGAGCGCGGCTGGTTCCAGTAACCGTCAGGTCGCGCATCGCCCAACAATCGGTCGATCAGGATGCGGGTGCCCGCGCCCTGATTGCGATTGACCATCAGACAGGATGGATCTTTCAAAGCCGCGCGGACGGCGTCCTGCGCGCTCAATCCCTCAAAGCGTTTGTCGCCGGCGCGAAACACGATGCCCTGCATGCGCCGATAACCGGATACCAGTTCGAGGCCGGGCGTCAGAAACGGCGTGTTGTACGTGTCGCTCTTGTCATCGAACAAATGGATCGGCGCGAGATCGCATTCGCCGCGCCGCGCCGCAGCCAATCCGCCAAGGCTTCCGACGGAGATCGTCCTCACCGACAATCCCTCCCGCGCGAGCGGCGCGGTGACGATGTCGAGGCCCGTGCAGTGGCTGCCCACGATCACAAGGTCCGGAACTTTCACATGCGGCGTGAACAGCGTCACATCGGCCTGCGTTCCCGCCGGCATCTGGTCGGCAAGCGCGTCGATTTTCAAAAAGCCGTCAGCTTGCGCAAATGACGTGATTGCGCCCGAGCCCTTGCCCGACGGATAGGCGATCAAGCCACTGTCGCCTTCCACCAGCGAGACCATCACGAATTCCGCGCGTCCGAGCTCCGAAGCAATTCGCACCGGCACAGTCGCTGTAACATGCGCGTCGTTGCGCGGCGGCAAACCGGCGAGACGGCGCAAAACCGGCACGATCATGTCGTGGAAGGTGAACATCGCCGACGTCGGAAAGCCCGGAAGAATCACGACCGGTTTGCTATCGCAGACGGCAAGACACAACGGCTTGCCGGGTTTCAGTGCGACGCCATGCGCCACAATGCCCGGCTTGCCAAGACGCGCGACGATGCGATGGGACACATCGCCCTCACCCTTCGACGTGCCGCCCGACAGGATCAGCATGTCGTATCTGGAAAGCGCATCGCGCATCACCGCTTCGAGCTTCGCTTCGTCATCGGGAAACGCGCCGAGAAAAAACGGCTCGCCGCCGTTTTCCGCAACAGCGGCGGCAACGATTGCACCGTTGGTGTCGTAGATCGCAGCGGGACGCAGCATCTCGCCCGGAGGCACGAGTTCGTCGCCTGTGGAGACAATCGCGACGCGCGGCTTATTCACGACGGCAACGCGCGCAATGCCACAGGCGGCGAGCATCCCGATCTCTCGCGAACCGATCTGAGTGCCCGCACGCAGAATTGTTTCGCCGCGCGCGATGTCCGACCCCGCATAGGAGACGAAATTGCCGGGCGACACCGACCGCCGGATTTCGATGGCCCCGTCGCCCACAGGTTGCGTGTGTTCGACCATCACCACCGCATCCGCGCCGCGCGGAATGGGGCCGCCGGTCGCAATTGCGGTCGCCGTTCCTTCCGTCACGGGCAATTTTGGCGCGGTGCCGCAGGCGATGACTTCGCCGTTTAGTTTCAATCTGACTGCGGAGCCCTCACCGGCGCGGGCAAGGTCGGACGAACGCACGGCGAAGCCATCCACATTCGAGCGATCGAACGGCGGCACATCGCCTTGCGACACGACATCGCCTGCCAACGCAAGACCGAGCGCGTCTGTAAGCAGGCGTTCCTCGGCCGGTGGCCTGCGCGGAAAAAGCGCGGACTCAAATCGCGCAAGCGCCTCCTCACGTGACAGGACGGTGAGGAACTGTTCCTGTTCGACGCCTGCGCGGCTGTCGGGGACGGTCGGCTTGTTCATGGCAATCGTTTTTCGTGCAGCGGAAGTCCGGCGACTGCGGTCCCCGCAGCATAGCCTTCACTGTCGCCGGGCACGAGGAGCCACGCATCCGCATTGGCAACCGCGCCGAGCGAAAGATGGCCAGCCGGTCCAGGTATCCACTGACCGCCTGACAATTCGAGCAGAGCGACCTCGGAAAAACCAATCGCGGATGAGATTTTACGCGCAAGCGGCAGCATCGTTCCCTCCTGCCGGGGCGCGCGTGCCGAAAGTCTTTCAAGCAGCGGGCGGACAATCGCCAGACACACAGCCACCGCCTGCTCCGGCGCGCCTGGAATTGCGACGATCAGGGTATTCCCTTTAACGCTCACCGCCGCAGTTTGCCCCGGCTGCAAAGCTATTCCGTGCACAAGCGCCCCGCCCCGCGATGTCAACGCATCGATCGTTGCATCGGTTCGTCCCGAGCCGGTGCCGCCGACGGTCAGCAGAAGATCGCATTGCTCACCATCCATAGAAGCCAAGATAGCTTTCGCATCACGAGCCGATGTACGCGTCAGCGTGACGCGGCATCCCAGAGCGCGCGCAAATCCGGTGACAAACTGCGCTGAGTTAGATGTGCCATCGCGCGACGGCACGTCGATGATCCTGACGTGAGGCCGGCGGACTTTCAGCCGCTTCAAACCCGCAGCGTTCACGGCGAGGAGATTGAAGTGATTCAAGTGCATTCCTTCAGCGACAACCGCCTCGCCTGCGGCAACATCCTCGCCGGCGCGGCGAACGCCCTGCCCCGGAGCGGCCTCACCTATGACCTGAAACATCGATCCCGTTGTCTCGACGAGACGCGAGTCCACAACGCAGTCGCAATTTTCCGGCATGCGTGCGCCGGCCTCGACCCACGGCGGAGGTGTCGTCAGTTGGAGCGGCGAATAGGATGTCGCGCCGACAAGATCGTGCGCGTGCAACGCCCATCCGTCTGTCGCGGCCAAATCGAATTCCGGAATCGTCACCTTCGACACACGCGTTTCCGCGCAGATGCAACCGAACGCTTCATCGATCGGCACATCGGCCGGAGTCACCGCGCTCACACTATCCAGCAAAAGCCGGAGCGCGGCATCGAGCGGCGTCAGCGGACCGGTCAAACGCTGTGGCTGGATCATCGCGGGAGCATGCATCGTGTTGGCTGGGCGGCCAGCGCACATAGGAAAGGTCTCTGCGGCATTTCCCTGTTAACAGGGAACTTTTCAGCGAATCCGCGTCTCGGCTCAACCGAATGTCGAAATCTCTAACGTTTTGAGCAGTTTCACCACAAGACGTAACTACATGAAACAGGGAAACCTTAAGCGCCAAGCAGGGAATGACCCGCGTCCAAGCCACCAACGACGGCAGGATCGCGAGCACACCGGGCGACCCCACGTGTAGTTTCGCTTGGCCAAACGCCTGGGTTGCGCCTGGATAGTACAAGCAACGCGCTTTTGGCGGCTATCTTGCACTTTCGAATTTTCTCAACCCGGCTCGCAGCACTGACGTTTCATCAATGCAGCGCGATCCAACTAGCATCCCGTAACGAGCGATTGATCCAGGAATTATGCGCGGCGGCTGTAGCGGGCCAATTTGGACCGAAGAATTGCAAGCATCTGATCGCGTGCAGGATCTCTTGAACCTCTAACCCAAGCAGCAGCGAGTGGCAGCGTTTCGATGCGTTTGCGTCGCGAGAGTTTAAGAGGAAGATAACTTACTCCCGCTACGGACATCTGAGACGTCCATCGCGGGACAATCGCAATTCCCATTTTTGCTGCGACAAGCTTTACAATCGTTTGCTTCTCTTCTGCGAGTTGCGCGATACGCGGCTTGAGACCCACCTCTCCAAATAGTTTGATTGTTACATCATGGCTGTGCGGCCGCGAGCGCCGTTCCGGCAATATCATCGGCTCGTTGTCCAAATCGGCCACTGCGAGCTGCTTACGTGTTGCCAGCCTGTGGTGAGTGGGAACAGCAACAACCGCCGTCTCATGAAACAAGAATTCAAATTCCAGCCGTCGATCGCGTTGCTCAGGAGGTCGCACAAAAGCAAGATCTAGCCGCCCGGACAGCAATCGCGGCAATAAGCGAATTGTCTTGTCTTCCACAAGTTCGACAGCAAAACCCTTATGCATTTTGCGAAAATCATGAAGAAGCATCGGTACCAAGCCGACCGATGCCGTATCGATTGCGCCAATCTTCAAAGTTGACGCGTGGCTGCGGACACGCCCGCGGAAGGAGGTGGCAAGGACGTCGGCTTTGGCAACGAGATTGCGGGCCTCATCGAAGAACGCTTCTCCATCCGGTGTAAGCGAGACGTGCCGGGTCGTGCGGATGAAAAGCTGCGTCCCTAAATCTTTTTCCAGCAAGCGCAATTCGCGACCAAGCGTCGCTGGCAACATGCCGAGGCGCTGCGCAGCTCGCCCAAAGTGCAACTCTTCGGCAGCGGCAACAAAACAGCGAAGTTGGTGCAATTCCATTCCGACCTCAGGCCGGAGATTATATCAGAATTTTGTATAATCTAGGCCGGATTGAGATTCTTACCCTTCGCCCCCTAACGTTCCGACAAACGCTGCCAAAGGCGTGAAAAATCAAACGCTGGCGAGGAACAACGATGTCGAACGACCTTGAAACACGCACGATGCGTAAAGTCGCTCTGCGTATCGTACCGTTTGTTATGCTGCTTTACTTCATCGCCTACATTGACCGCGTAAACATTGGTTTCGCGGCATTGACGATGAACAAGGACCTCGGCCTTTCGCCTGCCGTCTTCGGCTTTGGTGCCGGCATCTTCTTCTGGGGTTACTTCCTTTTTGAAGTCCCCTCAAACATCATTCTCGAAAAAGTCGGCGCACGCTTATGGATCGCGCGCGTGATGATCACATGGGGACTGATCTCGGGTGCAATGGCGTTCATATGGGACACAAACAGTTTCTACGTCGCGAGATTTCTCCTGGGCGCGGCAGAGGCTGGTTTTTTCCCAGGCATCATATTGTATTTGAGCTATTGGTTTCCTGCCCGGCGCCGCGCGGCGATGACATCATTGTTTATGGCGGCGGTGCCGATTTCAGTCATCATCGGCTCGCCTCTGTCGAGTGCTTTGCTCGAACTTCACGGACTCGCTGGCCTGAAAGGCTGGCAATGGATGTTTCTGCTGGAAGCAATGCCTGCCGTTATCTTCGGATTCGTTGTCCTCTTTTACATGACCGACAAACCCGAAGACGCAAAGTGGCTTGCGGCAGACGAGCGCGATTGGCTCGTCAAGACGATGAATGCCGAGCGAGCTGGATTGTCATCTGTTTCGCATGTCAGCATCTGGCGCGGGCTTGCCGACATTCGTGTCTTGGCGCTTGCGCTCGTCTATTTTGGCACTTCGGCCGGCCTTTACACGCTCGGCATCTGGGCGCCGCAGATCATCAAAGGATTCGGTCTGTCGAATCTTGAAGTTGGATTCCTGAACGCTGTGCCGCCGACGATTGCGGTGATTGCTATGTATTTGTGGTCTTGGCATTCCGACGCCCAAAACGAGCGTACATGGCATGTTGTCATCATGTGCCTAATTGCCGCTGCCGGACTTTGTCTTGCTGGCGTCTCGACAACAGTAGTTGCGGTGGTAGCAGCCCTGTCGCTTGTCAACATCGGCATCAGTGCCGCTAAGCCTCCTCTGTGGAGCATGCCGACACTGTTCCTGGTCGGGCCTGCTGCCGCGACCGGCATCGCGACGATCAACTCCATCGGCAATCTCGGCGGGTTCGTCGGGCCGGCTATGATTGGCTGGATCAAAGATCAAACCGGCAGTTTTGCTGGCGGTTTGTATTTTGTCGCCGGGTTGCTGGCATTCTCGGCTGTTCTAACCGTGATTGTCTCACGCTCGCTTCTCAAAGGGCGGGCGCAAACGGCTTCAGCAAGATAAAGGCATTGAAGATGAAGACTTACAAGATCGCCGCCATTCCGGGAGACGGTATCGGCACCGAAGTCATCAACGCCGGCATTGAAGCATTACAGGCAATCGCCAAGCGCGAAGGCAATATCAAATTCGAGATCGATAGCTTCGATTGGGGCGGCGAGTACTACAAGAAGCACGGTCGGATGATGCCGGAGAATGGCCGCGATCAAATCCGCGATCATGACGCCATCCTGTTCGGTTCGGCTGGCCACCCAGACATTCCCGATCACATAACGCTGTGGGGGCTGCGTCTCGCGATCTGCCAGCCATTCGATCAATACGCCAATGTGCGTCCCACACGCATCTTGCCTGGTATTACGTCACCGCTTCGTAACGTCACGGACAAGGAGCTGAACTGGATTATCGTTCGCGAAAATTCAGAGGGCGAATATGCGGGCGTCGGGGGCCGCGTCCATCAAGGCTCGCCTCTGGAGGCTGCAACGGACGTCTCGATGTTCACACGCGCTGGCGTCGAACGCATCATGCGTTTTGCGTTTGCTTTGGCCCGATCGAGGCCGCGTAAGCTGCTGACGGTTGTTACCAAGTCGAACGCGCAACGGCACGCGATGGTCATGTGGGACGATATCGCAAAAGAGATCGCAGACGAATTTCCCGACGTGACCTGGGATAAGATGCTGGTTGATGCGATGACGATGCGGATGGTCATGCGTCCGGAAACTTTGGACACGATCGTTGCGACCAATCTTCACGCCGACATTCTTTCCGATTTGGCTGCGGCGCTGGCAGGATCGTTGGGTATCGCGCCGACAGGCAACATCAATCCAGAGCGGACGTTCCCTTCGATGTTCGAGCCCATTCACGGGTCCGCGTTCGATATCACCGGAAAAGGTATCGCCAATCCCGTCGGGACCTTTTGGTCCACCGTCATGATGCTGGACCATTTGGGTGAAAAAGACGCGGCAGCGCGGCTGATGAAAGCCATTGAGCACGTTACAGCTGACCCAACACTTCACACGCCTGATCTCGGCGGCAAAGCGCGCACGTCAGATGTCACTAAAGCCGTGGTCGATGCCATACACGGCGCGAACGAATAGGCGCTAATCAACCGATCGCGACCGACAATCAATCTAAAATCATCGGGCGCCAACAGGAAAAGTCGGTCGAGGGTCGGTATGTGCGAGTTGATCAATTAAACAATGCCAGACGTTTGCTTCATCAGCCGAAATCTCCATCGACAATCCTCCGGAAAATCTTCGCCACCAATCGATATTTCGCGACGGGACGCCGATTACAATGGGAATGCCGAGATTGCTGGCACTGGCGATCACATCGCGAAACCCACCCCCGTCGCATTCGACCTTGCCAAATTTATTCAGGATGAGAAGATCTGGCCCGGCCTCCAGGCTTCCTTCTATACGTGCGACAACTTCAGCCAAAGCCGCATAATCCAAGCGACAGCCTCGTGCGCCAGTTCCACGATTTTCAAAAAGCGGCGTTCGGTGCCCGGATGCCAAGTCTTCGAGAATGACATCGCAACGATGGTCCCCGCCCTTAAATGCAGGGAATTGCAAAACGCCGGCGAGCGACATTCCACGTGCCCGACATTCTTGTACGAGCACCTCAAAAGTCGACGCCGGAAACTCTTCGTTCGGGTAAATTATGGCAATGAGCTTTTTCATTCCAACACCTCCATTACACGCTCGGCCGAAATGTCTTCCCCATGTCTGGGTTCATCTCGATTGCGCGCGCGCCGAGAAGGTCTAGACAATAGGGAATGGCAGGAAATACAGAATTCAAACAGACATCGATCGCGGAAGGACGGCCTGGAAGATTCACAATCAAACAGTGGCCACGTGTACCGGCGGTCTGCCGCGACAGAATTGCCGTCGGCACATCCTTTAAACTCACACTACGCATCAACTCTCCGAAACCCTGAAGCTCGCGCGTGATGACAAGCCGTGTTCCTTCGGGCGTCTCGTCCCGCAGTGCCGGGCCCGTCCCGCCTGTGGTCAGGACTAGATCGCAATCCTCCGAATCGCACATCTCAATCAACGCTTGCGCGACGCTTGCGGCGCCATCCGGAACGATCTTGAAAACCGCAATCCAATTCGACGCGACCGCCTTGCTCAAAAATTCATTGATGGCCTTGCCGCTTTGATCGCTATATTCGCCACGGCTCGCACGATCCGAAATCACAAGAATCCCGATTCTTGTCAGATCTTTGTCCTGCGATACGCGCGTTCGAGTGGCTTTCATGGCCCTACGAGCAGCTTCCGCTGCTTCCACATGTGCAACTTGCAGCCGCCGCAACTTGCGGCACCTCATCCTGCCTGAGCGACCAATCCACCATGAATGCAAGGCATCCGGTCCCCGGATCGGCGGCCCGCTCAAGCACGTTCATCAAGCCCAGCCAATCCTCACTGCCCGCAAGATTAGCGAACCTGCGTACAGAACCCGCAGCGTACTCGCCGACCGCCTCTCCGAAGCGGTCAGCGACCTCCGCCACGCGTGTGAAAAGTACAAGATCATTGCACGACATCAGAATTTCGCCGGCTGTCGTCTCGTCGCTGAAATTTCGGATGATCTGACCAAGCTGCATGATGCCCTACTGCACAAGCGGCGATGATGCCGCGCCAAACGAGATGCCGGAAATCTGCGCCCGTCCCGCGAGAATTGAAATGTATTGCGCGACTGCACGATTGCTCACGCTCGTCGCCAAGTAATCCGCGATGCGGTCGCGCACGCGCTCGAACGGCAAGGACCGCCCGGCTACCCGCCGATCCAACCTGATGACGTGAAAGCCGTAACGTGTCTCGGCGATTGCGAAATCGCCGGGGTTCATCCGGGACAGTGCCGCGTCGAACTCCGCGACGGTTTGGCCATGCGAGATTTGCCCGAGCCGTCCGCCGTCCTGAGCGGACGACAGGCAATCGGAGTGATCGGCGGCAAAATCTGCAAATGAGTCAGGTGCCGCTTTGACGGCCTCGAGAATTTTCTCGGCGATGGCGCGCGCGGCCTTGCGCGCTTGAATATCGCCCGGCAGAGCCGCAAGAAGAATATGAGCGGCCTCGCAGAGATCCCCCGAACGGAAGTGAGCGGCGTTGCTCTGATAGAAACGCCGGCAGGCGTCTTCATCCGGTTCCGGCGTCTTCACTTCATGCGCGACAAGTTCGCGGATCGCCGCTTCGTCCGAGGTTTCGATACGGCCTTCGTCATCGCGGCACGGCGTCGGGTGCAAGTTCAGGCGTTCGGTTTCCTGACGCAGAAGCTCTTTCACCACCAGCGCGCGGGCTGCTGCCTGCCATGCATCGATCGGCTTTTTGGCCGGATGGTTCTGAACTTCCTGTGCAATCGTTTCGCGCGGAATCACAATGCCGTTGACGGAGATCGTCTTCGGCTTCGGTAATTCTTCCGTGAGAGAACAGCTCATCGCCCTACTCCGCCGGTTGACTGGGGCGCGCAATGCGGCCGTCGCGGCTGCGAACGACCTGATAGCCGCGCCGTCCCAAATACCAGATCGGCGCACTCCACATGTGGACCAGCCGTGTGAACGGGAAGACCAAGAAGAGCGTCATGCCAAGCACGAGGTGGGCTTTGAAAATCGGGTGAACATCAAGCACGTTCGCCGCAGCCCCCGGCTGAAGGCTGACGATACCTTGTGCCCAAGCCATGAACTTCACCATTTCATGACCGTCGAGATGTCCGAACGATACGGGAATCGTCGCAAGACCCAGCAGAAGCTGCGCGAACAACAGCAAAAGAATTGTCGTGTCGCCGAACGACGAATTGGCGCGAATACGCGGGTCGAAAAGTCTGCGATGAGTCAGCAACGCGATCCCAACGAGACACATCAATCCCGCGACGCCGCCGGCAACTATTGCCAGCATCTGCTTTGCGCCGTGAGAGATACCAAGCATGTCGAAGATCCAGATCGGCGTCAGAAGGCCGACAAAATGGCCGACGAAGATCACCAGAATGCCGACGTGAAAAAGATTCGATCCCCACATCAATTGACGCCGGCGCAACAGCTGGCTCGATCCGGTTCGCCACGTATACTGCTCGCGGTCGAAGCGAACGAGACTGCCGAACAGAAAGACGGTGAGGCAGAGGTACGGATACCAGCCGAACACAATGGAGTTGAGGGTCTGGATCATGTCGCACTCACTGATGAGATGTTGGCGATACTGCGCGTCTGGCGTGACGCAATTTGGCGATCAGCCCTTCCTGCCCGCAGGCACCTTGCCCCTGCGCGCCGGGACCGAACCGCACTTCCTCCTCTTCCCATGCGCGGTCGAGCGCCGCAAAATCCATCGGATCGGCGTCGACCTCGGTCAGGAGCGCATCTACAGTCGTCTTGTCCGGAGTAGCTGATGCAATTGCGATGAGCGCGTCGAAAACCGCTCGATAGCTCGACTGACGCCGCTCCAGCCGCTCGGCGAGCGCCGCCAGAATGTGCGATGGTTGCCTCAGCAACTCGCGCGAAGAATCAATTGGCTGCGTCGAGAGAAATTCCAGAAAGAGAGGGATGTAGTCCGGCAATTCGTTCGCCGATATGAAAAATCCCTCGTTTTCATAGAGCGCCTTGAGATCGACCATCGCCTGACCACGTTCGCGGCTTTCGCCGTGCACGTGCTCGAACAGATGGAGTGCCAGTGTCTTGCTGCGATCGAACAGCAAGCCGTAACGCTCCTGCAAATCATAGATTTCGCCGTTCGCGATTTCACAGATCAAGCGATCGAGCGGCTCGCGCAAACACGCGGGCACCAGCGCCTCCCGGTCGAGAATTTCAGGAAATTCCCGCGCCGCCTCCACAAGGTCTTCCGTCGGATAGTTCAGCAGCGCGGAGAGTATCTTGAACGTCTTCATCACGCGACCTCCATCGGGTTTTTCGATTTGCGAGGAGACCCGAACAGGTTGACCTCGCTTTCGCCGCCCGCACATCCGTTGCCGAAAGTGAAGCCGCAGGAGCCGCGCATATCGTAGGCGTCGGCACCGAGCTCGCGGTGTGCGGTCGGGATCACGAAGCGGTCTTCATAGTTCGCGATCGCCATTATGTGGTACATCTCGTCGATCTGTTCCGGCTTCAGACCAACCCGGCGCGCGATGGCCTCGTCGATCACACCATCAATGGTTTTCGACCGCATGAACGAACGCATCGCGAGCATGCGCTCGAGCGCCAGCGTGACGGGTTTCTCGTCTCCTGCGGTCAACAGATTGGCGAGGTAGCGCATCGGGATGCGGAGCGACTTGACGTCCGGCATGCTGCCATCGAGGCCGATCTTGCCGGCCGTTGCCGCCGAAGTGATCGGCGACAGTGGCGGCACATACCAAACCATCGGAAGCGTGCGATATTCCGGATGCAGCGGGAAAGCGACCTTCCACTCCATGGCCATTTTCCAGATCGGCGAGATTTTTGCCGCGTCGAGCCAAGCCTCGGGGATGCCCTGCTTCTGTGCCTCGGCGATCACTGTCGGATCGTTCGGGTCGAGGAATACTGACAGCTGGGCTTCGTAAAGATCCTGCTCATCCGGCACGCTTGCCGCTGCGGCGATCCTGTCGGCGTCATAGAGAACGACGCCGAGATAGCGTATGCGTCCGACACACGTTTCCGAACACACCGTCGGCTGGCCTGCCTCGATGCGCGGGTAACAGAAAATGCATTTCTCCGATTTGCCCGACGACCAATTGTAATAAATTTTCTTGTACGGACATCCCGATACGCACATACGCCAGCCGCGGCACTTGTCCTGATCGATCAGAACGATGCCATCTTCCTCGCGCTTGTAGATTGCGCCCGATGGACAGGCGGCTGCGCAGGCCGGATTGAGGCAGTGCTCGCACAGGCGCGGCAGATACATCATAAAGGTGTTTTCGAACTGACCGTAGATTTCGTTCTGAACGCCCTCAAAATTCGAATCCTGAGAGCGTTTGGCAAATTCGCCGCCGAGAATTTCCTCCCAGTTCGGACCCCATTCGATCTTCTCGATCCGCTCGCCCGAGATCAGCGAGCGCGGGCGCGCCGTCGGCATAGCCTTCGTCTCCGGTGCCTGCTGGAGATGTTCGTAGTCGAAAGTGAATGGCTCGTAATAGTCGTCAATCTCCGGCAGATCGGGATTCGCGAAGATGTTCGCGAGTACGCGCCACTTGCCGCCGATGCGCGGTTCGATTGAGCCGTTCTTCTTGCGTTTCCAGCCGCCCTTCCAGCGCGCCTGGTTCTCCCAGTCCTTGGGGTATCCGACGCCCGGTTTAGTCTCGACGTTGTTGAACCACGCGTATTCCATCCCTTCGCGGCTGGTCCACACATTCTTGCAGGTCACGCTGCAGGTGTGACACCCAATACACTTGTCGAGGTTCAGAACCATCGCGATTTGAGCGCGGATTTTCATTCTGCGGCCTCCAGGCTCGATCCGGTTTGTTGAGCAGGCGTGTCTAGCCAGTCGACTTTCGCCATTTTGCGGACGATGACGAATTCGTCGCGGTTGGAGCCGACGGTTCCGTAGTAGTTGAAACCGTAGGATTGCTGCGCGTAACCGCCGATCATGTGCGTCGGCTTGAGCACGGCGCGCGTGACTGAATTGTGGATGCCGCCGCGTTGACCCGTCTGCTCGGAGCCCGGGACATTCACGATCTTTTCCTGTGCGTGGTACATCATGCACATGCCTTGCTTCACACGTTGAGAGACGACAGCGCGGGCGACGAGTGCGCCATTGACATTATAGGCTTCAATCCAGTCGTTATCGACGATGCCGGCGGCTTTTGCGTCGATCTCGCTCATCCAGACGATGGGGCCGCCGCGCGAAAGCGTCAGCATCAGCAGGTTGTCGGTGTAGGTGGAGTGAATGCCCCACTTCTGGTGTGGCGTGATGAAGTTCAAGATGACCGAGTTATTGCCGTTCGGCTTGCGATCGATGACCGGCTTGACCGTCTTCGTATCGATCGGCGGACGATAGACGCAGAAGCCTTCGCCGAAGGCGCGCATCCATAGATGATCCTGATAGAGCTGCTGACGGCCGGTCAGCGTTCGCCAGGGAATCAGTTCGTGAACGTTGGTATAGCCTGCGTTATAGCAAACCTTCTCCGATTCCAGTCCGGACCAGATCGGCGACGAGATGATCTTGCGCGGCTGGGCCACCACGTCGCGATATCGGATTTTTTCGTCTTCCTTCGGAAGGGCGAGATGCGTGTGATCACGGCCGGTAAAGCCTTCCAGCGATTCCCATGCCTTTACGGCGACTTCGCCGTTCGTCTCGGGCGCAAGACTCAAAATCACTTCGCATGCGTCGATTGGCGTGTTGATGCGCGCGAGGCCTTTTGTGGCACCCTCCTCCGTAACTACGCCGTTCAACTGCTTGAGCTGATCGACTTCGTGCTCGGTGTTCCACGTCATGCCCTTGCCGCCATTGCCGAGCTTGCTCATCAACGGGCCGAGCGAGGTAAATCGCTTATAGAGGTTCGGATAGTCGCGTTCGACGACGGTCACAGCTGGCATCGTCTTGCCGGGGATGGGATCGATGTCGCCGCGCTTCCAGTCCTTGACATCGAAAGGCTGTGCAATCTCTCCTGCCGTATCGTGCATGATCGGTGTCAGCACGACATCTTTCTCGACTCCGAGAATTTCCGGCGCGACTTCCGAGAAGGCCTTGGCGATGCCCTTGTAAATGTCCCAATCGCTGCGCGATTCCCATACAGGATCGATTGCCGCCGATAGCGGGTGAATGAACGGATGCATATCGGAGGTATTGAGATCGTTCTTCTCATACCAAGTCGCCGTCGGCAACACGATGTCCGAATACATGCACGTCGTGGACATGCGGAAATCGAGTGTTACCAGCAGATCGAGTTTGCCCTGCGGGGCATCGTCATGCCATTTGACTTCCTTGGGCTTGTTCGCGGAGTGATCTCCAAGATCCTTGCCGATCACGCCGTGCTTAGTGCCGAGCAAGTGCTTGAGAAAATACTCGTGACCCTTTCCGGACGCCCCAAGCAAGTTCGACCGCCAAACGAACAAATTGCGCGGCCAGTTCTGCGGATTGTCCGGATCGTCGCATGACATTTTCAAGTCGCCCGACTTGAGCGACTTCGCGACATAGTCCTTCGCTTCGACGCCGGATTTGGCTGCGAGCTTGGAGACCTCGATCGGATTGGTCTGCAACTGCGGTGCGGACGGGAGCCAGCCCATGCGCTCGGCGCGGACGTTGTAGTCGATCAGAGAACCGCTCCAGTCGCCCTTCGGCGCCGTCGGTGAAAGTATTTCCGAAACGTTCAGGGTCTCGTAGCGCCACTGATCGGTGTGCGCATAGAAGGCCGATGTGGAGTTCATCTGCCGCAGCGGGCGTCCCCAATCCAAAGCGAATGCCAGCGGCGTCCAACCTGACTGCGGCCGGAGTTTCTCCTGACCGACATAGTGAGCCCAGCCGCCACCGGATTGTCCAACACATCCGCACATCACCAGCATGTTGATGATGCCGCGATAGTTCATATCCATGTGGTACCAATGGTTAAGCCCTGCACCGACGATGACCATCGAGCGGCCGCGAGTCTTTTCCGCGTTTAATGCGAACTCGCGAGCCACCGTGATGATCTGGTCGCGCGGCACGCCAGTGATCTTTTCTGCCCAGGCGGGCGTGTAGGGCTCGACGTCATCGTAGCTCTTTCCAAGATGCTGCCCACCGAACCCGCGATCGACGCCATAGTTCGCCACGAACAGATCAAACACCGACGCCACCAACGCTTCGCCGTCTTTCAGCGCGAGCTTTTTGACGGGGACCTTACGCAGCAAAACATCGGGATGATCGGTTCCCTGGAAATGGTCGTGCTCGCGATTTCCGAAGTAAGGAAATGCAACCTCGGCAAGATCATCCTTCACATCGGCAAGCGACAGGCGCAGCTTCGTGGCGCGACCGCCGGATTCCTTCTCTTCAAGATTCCATTTGCCCTTGTCGCCCCACCGGAAGCCGACCGATCCGTTAGGAACAACGATTGCACCGGTCGTCTCGTCGTATGCGACCGTTTTCCATTCGGGATTCGCAGCCTCTTGGAGTGAAGTGGCAAAGTCCGACGCGCGCACGAACCGCTCAGGAACAAGCCGCCCGTCGGTTTTCACCAGACGCACCAGACACGGCATATCCGTGTATTGGCGAGCGTAATCGGTGAAGTATGGCGTTTGTTTCTCGATGTGGAATTCACGCAGGATTACGTGACCCATCGCCATCGCAAGAGCCGCGTCCGTGCCCTGTTTCGGCGACACCCACATGTCGGCGAATTTCGATGCCTCGGAATAGTCCGGGCAAATCACAACGCTCTTTGCGCCTTTGTAGCGAACCTCGGTGTAGAAATGCGCGTCAGGGGTACGCGTCTGCGGGATGTTCGATCCCCACAGGATGAGGAAGCCGGAATTGTACCAGTCGGCGCTCTCCGGAACGTCGGTCTGCTCGCCCCAGGTTTGCGGTGATGCCGGCGGCAGATCGCAATACCAGTCGTAGAACGACATGCACACGCCGCCGAGCAGCGAAAGGTATCTCGCACCGGCCGCGTAGCTGACCATCGACATCGCCGGAATCGGCGAGAAGCCGAACACACGATCCGGACCGTAGGTCTTCGCGGTGTAAGCATTCGCAGCCGCGATCATCTCATTGACTTCGGCCCAGCTCGCGCGAACGAAACCGCCGAGGCCGCGCCTCTGAACATACGACGCACGCTTATCCGGATTTTCGACGATCGACTTCCAAGTCTGCACCGGCGACATGGCCGTTCGCCCCTTCCGCCACAACTTGAGCAGGCGAGAACGCACGAGCGGATATTTCACGCGATTGCCGGAATAGAGATACCAGCTGTAGCTCGCGCCGCGCGCGCAGCCGCGTGGCTCATGGTTCGGCAGATCGGGCCGCGTGCGCGGATAATCGGTTTGTTGGGTCTCCCACGTGACGATGCCGCCCTTGACGTAAACCTTCCACGAACACGACCCGGTGCAGTTCACGCCATGCGTGGACCGGACAATCTTGTCGTGCTGCCAGCGATTGCGGTAGCTATCCTCCCACGATCGATCCTCGGATGTCATGACGCCGTGACCACCGGCGAACGTTTCCTTTTTACGCGTAAAGAACGACAACCTGTCCAGGAAATGACTCATTGAAATCTCTCCTTACTGGGCGGGTTGTGCGATTGAGGAAAATCGGCTGCCACGCTCAATCTCGTAAAGCAGACCTCCCCTTCGCGTGTAGACGAACCAGGTGATAGCGATGCAGATTACGTAGAAGATGAAGAACCCCCACAGCGCCGCCTGCACGCCGCCCGTCAGATCGATCGACGTTCCGTATGATTTCGGAATGAAGAACGCACCGAAGGCAGCAATCGCAGACGTAAAGCCGGTGATGGCAGCGGATTCCTTTTCTGCCTGCTGCTTGCGAACTGCGACGTCAGCCTTCGGCATCAGCCGATCCATCTCTTTGCGCATGATGTTCGGGATCATCTGGAAGGTCGACGCGTTGCCGACGCCCGTCGCGAAGAACAGGACGAGGAACATTGCGAAGAAACCCCAGAATGCATTCGGCTGATCCTTGACGCTCAGGAAGTAAAGAATTCCGAGCACGCCGATCATCATCATGCCGAACACCCAGAACGTGACGCGAGCGCCGCCCCATCTGTCCGCAATCCATCCCGTCGCCGAGCGTGACAGCGCACCGACCAGCGGACCGATGAAGGCGAACTGAAGGGCATCGACGCTCGGGAACTGGGTTTTTGCCAGCAGCGGGAAGCCGGCGGAATAACCGATGAACGAACCGAAGGTGCCCGTGTAGAGCCAGCACATGATCCAGTTGTGTTTGCGCTGGAAGATTACGGCCTGATCCGAGAACGACGATTTTGCCGACGCGATGTCGTTCATGCCGAACCATGCGGCAAAAGCACTTGCGACAATGAACGGCACCCAGATGAAGCCGGCATTCTGCAACCACAGCGGCGCCTTCTGCGGTCCCTGCCCGGCCATCACCGGATCGCCGCCGAACCAGCCGAAGACGCCAACGGTGATGACGATCGGGACGACGAACTGCACGACACTGACGCCAAGGTTGCCAAGCCCTGCGTTGAGCGCGAGCGCGTTGCCCTTCTCGGCTCTCGGGAAGAAGAACGAGATGTTGGCCATCGACGAGGCGAAGTTGCCGCCGCCGAAGCCGCACAGCAAAGCAAGTGCGAGGAAGATCGGATACGGCGTTGCCGGATTTTGTACGGCATAACCGATACCGACTGCCGGTATCAGCAGCGACCAAGTCGCGAGCGTCGTCCAAAGCCTTCCGCCGAAGATCGGCACCATGAAGGAATAGAAGACGCGCAGCACGGCACCGGACAATCCAGGTAGTGCCGCCAACCAGAACAACTCTGCCGTGGTGAACTTGAATCCGACAGACGGAAGTTTCGCGACGACGACCGACCAGACTTGCCAAACCGCGAAAGACAGCAGCAGCGCGGGAATCGAGATCCAGAGATTGCGCTGCGCGATAGCGCGGCCCGTTTTCTCCCAGAACTTTTTGTCGTCAGGCCGCCAATCGGTCAAAACCGCGCCGGACAAAGCACCGATGTGCTCCGGCTTGTGGATAGCCTCCATTTCCGGAAGCTCGGGCAGCTTCTTGAGAGCCGCGCCGACGACGCCGCGTTCCATCTGCCGGATCGAAACGTGCATCCAGATCAATGCACCGGATACGAGCAGGAACAGCAGCATGAAGCAGCTGGTCCAAAGCCCGGTCAAATCCGCGAGCGCGCCGAATACGATCGGCAAAACGAAACCGCCGAGACCTCCGATCATGCCGACCAGACCGCCGACCGCGCCGACGTTTTTCGGGTAGTAGACGGGGATGTGTTTGAAGACGGCGGCCTTGCCCAGCGCCATGAAGAAGCCGAGCACGAAGATGATTACCGTAAACGGAATGAAGCCCGTTTCCAGGTGGAAGGTGACGTTGCCGGTGATGGTCTTCACCGCATAGTCCGTCGGCGGATAGGACAGGACGAACGTGCAGGCAACACCAACGAAGAATGTCCAGTACATCACGCGGCGAGCGCCATAGCGATCCGAGAGATGGCCGCCATACGCGCGAAACACGCTCGCGGGAAACGAGAACATCGCCGCCATCATGCCGGCGGTCTTGATATCGACGCCGTAGACTTTGATCAGATATTGCGGCAGCCACAGTGACAGCGCGACGAACGCGCCGAAGACAAAGAAATAGTAGAGAGCGAACCGCCACACCTGGATGTTTTTCAGCGGCTCCAACTCAAGCCATGCGCTCTTGACCTTTTCATTGCGTTCGCGCCGAGCCCGCACAACAGGATCTTCCTCGGAGAACAGCCAGAAGATGATGGCCATTGCGCCGATGGCGAGCGCCCAGACTTGTGCGACCGTCTGCCAGCCATAGGCGACGAGCACGAAAGGCGCGACGAATTTGGTAACTGCTGCGCCGACATTGCCGGCACCGAAGATTCCGAGGGCCGTGCCCTGCTTTTCCCTGGGGTAGAAGCGAGACACATAGGCAACGCCCACCGCAAAAGAGCCGCCTGCAATGCCAACGAAGAAAGCCGCAATCAGAAATTCGGGATAGGTGCGAGCCCATGTGAGAAAGAATGTTGCAACGGCCGCCGCCAGCATAACCACTGTGTAGACGCGCCGGCCGCCGTACTGATCGGTCCAGATTCCCAGAGCCAGCCGGATCAACGACCCGCTGAGGATGGGCATGCCGATCAGCAGGCCGAACTGCGTGTCGTTCAGTCCAAGGTCCTGCCGGATTCTAATTCCGATGATGGAGAAGATCGTCCAGACCGCGAAGCAGATCGTGAAGGCGATTGTCGAGAGCCAAAGCGCCCGACCTTCATGTTCGCTCTTTGAGACGGCGGCGGCCATGATGACTTCCCCGAGAAAGTGGTTCCTCGAAAAGCCATCGCCTCAATTGGAGCGAGCCGAATTGCGCTGAATCAAAGTCCTTGCTGAGGGCTGTGAGTTATATGAAAAGATATAGATAGTTTTGACTTTTACATTGCCTTGAACTGCAATTTGCCGGTGGGGATTTGTCAAATGTCACAGGGGTGGGTTCTTGCGGCCTAACGAGACAGCACTGATCCGGTCTCTTCCGCTCTTTTCGGAAGTTCCGGACGACAGCATGAGTCGTTTGCTGAAGGGCGCGCTTCTTCAGCAGTTTCCTGTCGGCACCGTGCTGCTGCACGAAGGCGACGCGCCTGACTTTCTTCACGTCTTGCTGGAAGGACTTGTGGAGATTTTCACGCAACAAGGCGACGGCGAATCCGGGATTTCGCTGCTGACGCCGGTGTCCACATTTATCCTTGCTGCCATCATCGCTGACCAGGCTTATCTGAATTCCGCACGCACGCTGGCGAAATCGCGTGTGCTTCTGATTCCAGCAAAGCTCGTCCGAGAACTGCTCGACGAAGACGTCGCATTTGCGCGCGTCGTCGCCCGCGAACTCGCTCTCGCCTATCGCAGTTCGGTGAAGAAGCTGAAGGGCCATATGGCAAGATCGAGCGTCGAGCGGCTGGCAAACTGGGTGCTGGCCGAAGCCAATCGACATGCGGCGGATGCGAGCCTCGTCATTCCGTTCGACCGGGGGACGCTCGCCTCGCACATCGGCACCACCCGAGAGAACCTGTCGCGAAGCCTCGCGCAGTTAACCGATCACGGAATCCGAATTCGGGGACGTGAGATTGTTATCGAGAACAAAAGCTCGCTCGAAGGATTTGCCAAGCCCCAAAAGCTGATCGATGACCCTGCGTCGTAGCGCCCTTGGGCGATCATGTTGCAGGATCTAACGCTCTCTTCGCTGTATCAGCATGGGACCGAATACCACAATAAAGCCGGCGAAAGCCGCCAGCCATGCCAATGCCGAAAGATGCAATAGCGCGTCGCTTTGCGAACCGAATATCGCCGCCGCCACGCGCGCCAGCGCGGCGAGGACAACGGCACCGTAAACGATCTGCGTACCCGCATTCGCTTTTAACGCGTGCCCCGTATGTCCCAGGGTGGCACGCGTCATCACAGCGAGCGTGAGCGTAGCCATCGCGCCGACGGTCCAGGCATGGACCGCTGCACTTCGGGGAATCTCAAAAATGATGCTGGCCGACAGCAGCAAGAAACCGGCCGGAACGAACAGATACGCCACATGCAGAACAAGCACGAGACGATCCGGCCACGTCCGCTCGCCCGCCCAGCGTACCAGGCGCACGAATTGGAGAATGCCTGCGAGCGCAGAGACTTCCGCAGTCGTCTTGGCCTCTGGAAAAAAAATCCACGCCAGCAGCGCGACGGCCGACACAAGGATTACCGCTATATCGAACCGATTGAAGGCAATCGGCATTCGGCCCGGCAACTGCCGCGCGAGCCAGTTGTGCGTAAAACTCGGAATAATTCGGCCGCCTATAATCATCACCAGCAGCAGCATGCCGGCGATTCCGGCTCGCGTAGAATAGTCTGGCGCTCCGGACCGGTGCGCTTCGATGTGAAATGCGATGTTGGATACGGCAAGGAGACCGACGATTACCGCAACCTTGAGATTTTTCAGATTCTTTCCGCCGACGATTTCGCGGACGATCACGAGGAAGACCGTGAGCAGAAAACTGCAATCGACCATCATGGCCGCGATCCAGCCCGTTCGCTCCGAGATCGAAACAATCGCCCGGCCCGCAAACCACAGGGCCGCAAGCAACATTAACGGGCGACCACGGATCGGCAGCCGGCCCGTCCAATTTGGAATTGCAGTAAGAAGGAATCCCGTCACCGCAGCCGCCAAATATCCGAACAGCATCTCATGGATATGCCACGCCACGGGCGTGAATGCCGTTCGGATGGCAATGTCGCCGTAAAACTCCGGCAGCCAGAGCGCGATTGCCACGGCAGCGAAGGTTGCACTGAGAAGAAAAAATGGCCGGAAACCATTGGCAAAAACGGCAAGCGTCCTTGCGCCAAAAATGGGGCTTTTCATTTTGAACATTTTCCGTCGCGAAAGCTGAATCTGCGATCACAATCGTTTAAAGCCTGCGAGGGCTGTTTGATCCAGCGCAATAAGTTTTGAGTAAATGACCTGCCGCTGAGTTCTTACTCCACGCGGAGTTAGAGTCCGGCCTCAAGAAGGGGACGGACGATGAAGCGGATTGGGTTCACGGAAGAGTAGATTATCGCGGTTCTCGGCGAGCACGAAGCCGGAGCGAAGGCTGAAGGAGTTTCTCACAAAAAATGGTAGGGCCTGCCGCGAAGCGAGAGGCCGTCGCCGATCTGTGTAGCGTGTTGCAGATGATCGAGCGCCGCGCCTGCACTCTCGTTGCCGCCGATCGCAAGATGATCCGCTATCGCTCACACCGACCGCCCGATATTGAGCAGCGCAATCGTCTGCGCGATCTCGCCAATCAGAGACGCAGGTTCGGCTACCGGCGGCTGTTCATCCTGCCGCCGAACCAAGGCGAGCCGTCCGGCATCAACCATATCTATCGTCTTTATCGGGAAAAAGTGCTGACCGTTCGCAAGTGCAAGGCCCGGCGGAGAGCCGTCGGAACACGCACGCCGATCCTGATCGAAGCCAAGGTCAATGCGCGCTGGTCGGACTCCTATTTGCGTCGCGATCCGCTTTTTATGTCAGCAGTGATAGTTCAGTCCTGTCAGCCAACTGTTGCCCGCGTCATTACCCTCAACATTGTCGGTCTTTTTCGAAATCGTCCGAAAACAAGAAAATTGCTGAAAGATCAACGGTGAGTACGGAAGGACCCGAAACCGTATTCCGGGCAATGCGGCACCGTTTCGGTGCTTCCTGCGCCATACAATCCTGAACTAATGCTTGCGAGCTCCCTTGAGACCATTCGCGGAAAATGCGAGCGTTTTGTAGTCGCCATTCCGGCTATTGGAGCTAATCGCGTTGCGCGGCTTCGTATCATTGGCTGCTGTGTCGCTGCTTGTGTCACTCATCGCCGCACCGGCATATGCTGACAAGCGCGTTGCACTAGTGATCGGAAATTCGGCTTATCAAAATGTGAACCCGCTGCCCAATCCGGCAAAGGACGCCGCGGCGATCACCGATATGTTTACGAAGTCTGGCTTCGATACAGTTATCGGCAAACAAGACGTTACAATCGCGGATATGCGTCGCATGGTTCGCGACTTTGCTGACAAGGTAAGCGATGCCGATATAGCGGTCGTCTACTACGCAGGCCACGGTATTGAAATCGACGGTACAAACTATCTTCTACCAATCGATACAAAGTTAGAGCGTGACACGGATGTGGAAGACGAAGCATTGTCGCTCGATCGCATCGTCAGAACGCTGGACCCGGCAAAGAAACTTCGCCTCGTTATCCTTGACGCATGCCGCGACAACCCATTTCAGCAAACCATGAAGCGAAGTCTCAGCTCTCGCGGAATTGAGCGAGGGCTCGCAAAGGTAGAGCCGCAAAATCCCAACACTTTGATTGCATACGCGGCGAAGGCCGGCTCAACGGCTTCCGACGGAGCCGGCGCCCATAGTCCATTTACGACTTCGCTTCTAAAGCGACTTCCGGTCCCTGGTCAGGACCTGCGGAAATCACTTGGATACGTTAGGGATGACGTTCTGAAGGTCACGAACAATGGCCAGGAACCATTCGTCTACGGATCACTTGGTGGCGATGACGTAATTTTAGTGCCCGGCGCTCCTAGGCCAGGGGCGGCCAATGTTCCCGCGCAAGTCACATCGCTCGATCCAAATTCACAGTTGCGTCAGGACTATGAGCTAGCGGCCCAAATAAACACGACGCAAGCTTGGGACGCGTTCTTGGCGAATTACCCGAAAGGCTTTTATACCGACCTGGCTCGCGCCGCACGCGTCAAGCTAGCAAACTCCCTACCGCCAGCACCCGGTGGCCGCAACGTCGCTGCAACCGATTCTCAACCGCCATCACAGGTGCCCGCACCCTCTGGAAATCAGGCGATTCCAATTTTGAATACGGCCAGTTCTTGTGATGATTACGCCAAACTCGCTATCGCTCAATACAACGAAAACAAAGCGATACCGGGGTGCTTCAAAGGCGACAATAGCGGATGGCACGCGGACTATTCTAGACATTATGGCTGGTGCATGACTGCAACGACGGCCGCCACTTTTACAGAAACCAGTCACCGCGTCGCCGGCTTGCAACGTTGCCGATCAAATGCAGTTGCGTCCGGTGCATCTGCCCCGTCGTCCCGACCTGCTTCATATTCCAGCACCGCTGAGCAAACAGTTCAGTTCGGCGGCCCACCATTCTGTAAATACGCTGTGACTTTTAAAGCGCCCATTATTGGGATGGACATCGCGAAGCCGGGCCCGATCCAGGTAGCAAACCTTTCAATTACAATGATTGAAGACGTCGTCCCCCCTTGCCAGTACCCACCCTTGGGCATTCAGCAACACACTTATTTTGGAAGCGGGAATGTAGATTCAAATAACAACATAACTTTGGACTTCACACCGGCGGAATCCAACCGGCCGCAAGCAACAGCGACGTTCAAGGGAAAACTAGTTTCAGGACGGCTTGTTGGCACGCTTACCGCGCAACGCATTTCAGTGCGCGCGAACTTGGCATGGAAAGTGGTATCACAGTTGAAATGAGCTCTTGGCCGCTGGCCATGCTCACCCTTTTGATCATTTCGGCAACAATCGCTAACAAAATAGCCAGATACGCTTGTTAAATGGTCTCATCGAAAGAGCTGAAGTATGAGTGACGCGGAACAGAGCGATCAATCCCGCAACCCTAAGCTGAAGCAGCGTTGTGCGGTCTCAGGCAAAGAACATAAGCGGAAAGATCTGGTTGCGCTCGATACACTTCGACCCACCCTGGCCGACCGCATAAAATTGGATTTTCCTGAAATACAATCTGACGCCCTGATCTCGCTGGATGAAATTGCGCATTATCGAACGAAGTATGTCGAAGAACTGCTGGAGGCCGAACATGGTGAGTTGAGTAAACTCGATCAGCAGGTCGCGGAAAGTATGGCCCGCCACGAAACACTTGCGGAAAACATTTCCGAAGAATTTGAAGAACAACGCAGCTTTGGCGAACGCCTTTCCGATCATATCGCTAGTTTTGGTGGCAGCTGGGCTTTCATTATTCTGTTCTTCATCATCCTGACCGCGTGGATGGGGTTCAACTTGATCGCGCCGGGCATTCGCCGATTCGATGAGTATCCGTTCATACTGTTAAATCTTGTTCTCTCAACGCTTGCCGCAATTCAAGCACCCATCATTATGATGAGCCAAAAGCGGCAAGAAGCTAAAGATCGGCTTCGATCCGAGAGCGACTATCGCGTCAATCTCAAAGCCGAACTTGAGATTCGACATCTTCATGAGAAGCTCGATCACCTGATTTCGCGGCAGTGGCAAAGGCTCGCCGAAATTCAGCGGGTTCAAATTGAAACAATGAATGAATCACGGGGTGTTCGCACCGGACCGAGAACTAAGGGAAATTGATCGGATACTGCAAGCATGTCGAAAGCTTCGGCGAAATTTGTCAACCCCCAGTGATGATTGCTCCGAGGTCGACCGGATAATTATCGCACGTACAGAGTCGGCTAGCCGATCAATAGGGCGAAAATCGAGCCCGATGTCAGTAAGCTGTGATCAGGCGGGCTTATTGCCGTTCAGATCGCAATTCGTAACCCACGCGCCGCCCAGCCAACGATCTCCCGTCTGAAACTTCCGTTGCGCGATTGACTCAATCTCAATCCGATGTCGGCCGAATATATATAGCAACCATTCAAGACTCGGAATTGTCTCAACTCCTTCCCGAAGAAGCAGTCCCGAGATCGAAACTTGCCCGCAAATCGTACCCGTACCTGCAAGAATATCAAAATAGATACAGTTTTCGAGACGCGCTTCGGGTTCCGAGGGGTCGGATATCATGTGCTGCCAGAAACAGTTTTCAATTCTTAGCAATAAATAGAGCGGTCACTGCCAATCACGATTCGGAACTTGTCGCACGACGATCAACGGACTTTTCTATTCTGCTGAAAATGATGACGGGATTCGCATTTCAAAGAGCGCGCCGCCTTTGGGGCCCTCAGCGATCGAAATACTTCCGTGGTGAACATCCAGAGTGCGACGCACGATAGACAACCCAAGACCAGCACCTGGTGTCGAATGCGACCGATCTCGGCGCCAAAATCGCTGAAAGATCTGCTGTCTATCTTCCGGCGAAATTCCCGGACCGTCGTCGATCACTCGAAGAATCCCACCCTTCTCCACTTGCACCTCTATGCTTGTTCCGGGCGGAGTATGGACCATAGAATTCTCAACCAAATTTCTCACGGCTCTCCACAGCAAATCTGAATCGCCATCGACCCACACTGGAATGGATTCGCCGCTGAAGGATAGAGAGCGATTTCCGTTCATCGCTAACGGTGCAAGCGATTGAACGACATCGTGTCCGACACGCTGCAAATCCGCTCTGGCAGATGAAGGCACGGCAGAATTATCCAACTCAGCCATATCCAACAACTGCCCCACCACTCTGGCCATAGAGTCGATGTCTGAGATGCATTTTGCGCGCAATTGCAGATCGTCGATCGATTCCAGACGCGCCCGGACAACAGCAAGTGGTGTGCGAAGTTCGTGTGCAGCGTCTGCGGTGAAAGCCCGTTGCATTTGAAACCCCTGATCCAGACGATCCAATGCGTTGTTAAATGCATCGACCAGGGGGCGGATTTCGCTCGGCATCGATCTCTGTAGAATCCGAACGCTGGTCTGTGCAGGACCGATTGATTTTGCTTCTTCAGAGGCTCTCCGCAAAGGCCGAAAGGCGCCGAGAAAGATGAGAGTATCGATCAAGAGAAGCAGCAAGAGAATCGGTGCGGTAATCCAACCGACATAAACATAGAAGTCCGCAACAATGTCATCGGTGATAACATCCTGATGCTCCAGATCTTCTCCAACCTGGATGAAGAACGTCTTGCCATGAAAAACATAAGGCATGCTGACGCCCGCCACTTTCCGATTGCCGATCACAAACTCCGTTTCGGCGGGCGGGTTTTGCGGGTTGACGAAAGTTGTGATGCTCGATTTGGACGACGATCCGATGAAGGAGCCATCGGACTTGAAAACCGCATAAAAATATCTGCCGTACCTTTCAGAGAACTGCGCGGTCAGCGACTCGGGCAAAGAAATATGAACGGCTCCATCAGCAGACTGCGTCAAATGATCGCCCACCGATTTCGCAAGAGAAACCATGGAGTGCTGGTGAAAATTTCGAGTCTCCTTACTGAGCAGCCATACAAGTGTCGTTGACATAAGAAGCGCAATCAGCGCGATCGCAATCACATGGAAAACGACAACTCTGGAAAGCAGCGATTTCAATTGGAACATGTCATTTCTTTTCGGAGATCATGTAGCCGACACCTCTCACCGTCATAATTTGCACGTCGGCCCCTCGTTCCAGGAGCTGTTTACGCAAACGGGAAAGGTAAACCTCAACTGCGTTCGGCGACCCTTCTTTCGACAACCCAAAAAGCTGATCCTCAAACGCCTTTTTGGACACAACCCGGCCTTGCCTGCGAAGCAGCAACTCGAGAACACTTGCTTCTCGAGAGGAAAGAATTTCCGGGACACCGTTGATGAAAACCTGGCGCGCTTCGGTATCGAAGACGATGTTCTTAAACGAAAGCGATTGCCCCAGTAGCTGTCCCGGTCGGCGCAGAAGTGCGCGCAAGCGCGCAGCCAGTTCTTCGATTGCGAAGGGCTTTACAAGATAATCATCGGCACCCGACTGCAAGCCCTGGACCCGATCTTCAACTGCGCCTCTCGCCGTCAAGAGTATCACGGGAATGGCGTCCCCAACATCGCGAAGCGACTTCAGTAAACTGAAACCGCTTTCGTCGGGAAGGCCGATGTCAAGTATCAGGGCCGAATAGAGAAAGCCCGACAAGGCTAAACGCGCGTCGGCCACGTTCGCCACGACGTCGATCGAAAATCCAAACTTCGCAAGTCCCGAATTGACCAGACTGGCGAGTTCGGCATTGTCCTCAACCAATAGCACTCGCATGGCAGACTTTAACCAAAGCTATACCCCGTGAATCGGCATTGTCAGGATAGCGTCAGGATGATGGCGGAGAATCATTCTAAGCCTCGAAAATCACTCCGGCGGCATATCATGCTGCATGACGTTCTGAAGTCCGTTATTCGCCAAAATCGGTTGACGCCGCTCATCGCTCTCAAAATTTCCAGATCCGCGCTTCCATCGCGATGGCACGCCCAACGCGCCGTTAATTCACTTCGCACGAAAATACCAATCGAACAAATCGCCTGGGATATCGTCATTCTGAATCAGGATACGAACGACGCAGACTGCATTTTTTCAACGTCCTCTGAAATTGAGAAATCGCCACAAAGCTCCAGAGCCGCTCTTACGGAAGCACATTGGCAGCCATGCCAGCTCGATTGGTAAAGCCGTCTTTCGTGCCGATTTCAAGCGGAATGAAAGATAACGACCAGGCCCGTATCCGCGTCAGGTCCACGTCAGATTGACTTGCTAGCTCAAGACACCGTGCAACGACGCCGACGCACGCAATGGAAGTTTCATAAACCCAATACATCGCATCGACAGCGATTGAGATCATGAATTATTTCAGAACGATCGACCGGCCAAAGATAGCATCGACCGTCCAGATATTGCTGGTCAGCGCATGTCTGCTCTCGGCAAAATTTTTCGTACAACAACCGGCAGATGCCGCACCGCGAAAGTATTCTCAAGACCGCATTGTATCCGTAGACCGGCAATCGGCAGCCGTCGGTTTGACCGGGAAACAGCTGGACGCCGTCAAAATTGATCCAGCTCAGCTTCGCGATTTCCAGACCATCAAGAGCTCTGTCGGCACGATCGATTTCAACCAGAACAAGCTCGTCCAGGTCTTCTCGCAATATCCGGGCAAAATCATCGATGCCCGCTTTAACGTTGGCGACGAGGTGAAGCAGGGCGACGTCCTTTTCACCATCGATAGCCCCGATTTGCTGCAAGCCGAATCGAATCTGCTCTCCAGCGCAGGGCAAATGCAGCTTCAATCGCGAAATCTTGCGCGATTGAGCCAGCTTCTCAAAGCGGGCGGCAGCGCGCAAAAGGACGTCGATCAAGCGATGTCGGATCAGCAAACCGCAGAGGGCAATTTCAGAGCTGCAAAAGACGCCGTTCGCATGTTCGGCAAGTCGGATGATGATATCGCAACGATCCTTCAAGATCGGAAAATCGATTCCACGCTCCGCGTCGCCAGTCCGATCGCAGGGCGGATCATCGCGCGCAATGCGGCGAGCGGCTTTCTGACGCAGCCGGGTAACTCACCAGCTCCGTTCAGCGTGGCCGATCTATCGACCATGTGGATGATCGCCAATATTATTGAAACCGATGCGATCCTCTATCAGGTCGGCCAGCCGCTCGAAGTCCAGGTGCCGGCATATCCAGACAAGAGCTTTCGCGGCAGTGTCACCACGGTGGGATCCACGATCGATCCCGTAACGCACCGGTTACTTGTCCGCTCGGAGATATCCGATCCCGAGCACTTACTCCGTGCCGGGATGTTCGCCAGCTTTCTAACGCGCATCGGCTCTCCCGTAACATCGACCGCCGTCTCGGCGAACGCGGTTGTCCGAGAAGGCGACGGCACGCTCACCGTTTGGGTCACTGCGGACCGGCAAAATTTCCAGCGAAGGATTGTGACCGTCGGCATTTCAAATCAGGCCGGCTTTGCTCAGATCCTGTCCGGCCTTTCGCCCAATGAGCTTGTCGTAAGCGATGGCGGGATTTTTCTGAGCAACAAGATGCAAATCAATAGTGACGGCTAGCCCCTTCGTGGAATTTCGATGTGCTTAAATCAATTGTTGTCTTCGGTCTTAGCCGCCGGGCTATCATTCTACTTGCGCTAGCCGTCTTCTGCGTTGGCGGCATCTTCGCGTTCACAAAGTTGAATGTGGAGGCCTATCCAAATCCGGCTCCAGTCATCCTCGAAATTACGGCGCAAGCAGCGGGCCTTTCCGCGGAGGAAATGGAGAAATACTACACGATACCAATGGAGGTCGGTCTTTATCCGACCCCTGGCGTCGTCAATATCCGGTCGACGTCCTTTTACGGCCTTTCGTTCGTTCGCGTTACTTTTGCATATGGCGTGGATTACTTCTTCGCTCTGACGCAGGCATCGATCAGCCTTCAGCAAAACGTCAGCCTGCCCGGCAATCTCGTCCCTACAATTCAGCAATCGAGTCTGGTCGGCGAAATCTACCGCTATCAACTCGTCGGTCCGCCCAATTTCGGCCTGACCAATCTGCGGACTTTGCAGGATTACGTTGTCGCACGGCGGCTGATGACGATCCCCGGTGTCGTTCAGATCAACAGTTGGGGCGGCACGACAAAGCAATTCAATGTCGAAGCGGACAATCGCAAGCTGGAAGCCTACAACATTACCGTTCCGCAACTGATCGCCGCGATCGGAAACTCCAATATCAATGTTGGCGGCCGAGAGATCACGGTCGGACAGCAATCCGTCAACATCAGGGGTATCGGCCTGATCGACAGCGGCGGCGCGGACGATGTGACAAAAGGCTATCGCGTCGAAGACATCGAAAATATCGTTCTGACGCAATCCGGCGGATTGCCGATCCAAATAAAAAATATCGCGAAAGTTTCGGTCGGATATGTGCCGCGGCTGGGCATCGCAGGTCACGACAAGGAGGACGATGTAGCGACCGCCATCGTCGTGATGGGTCGCACACAGCACACAAATGAAATTATTCCGCGCGTGGAAGCCGAAGTCCAAAGGATCAATTCAAACGGGACATTGCCTCCCGGCGTGAAAGTCGTTCCATACTATGACCGCAGCTCGCTGGTCGACATCACAACGCATACGGTGTTTCACAACCTGTTTTTCGGGTGCCTGCTTGTCTTTTTCATTCAATGGATTTTTCTAGGCGACCTTCGGAGCGCAATTATTGTAAGCGCCAATATTCCGTTCGCTCTGTTCTTCGCAATTATCATCCTGGTGTTGCGGGGAGAAGATGCAAATCTCCTTTCGCTCGGCGCCGTCGACTTTGGGATCATCGTCGACTCCGCCGTCATCCTGATGGAAAACATTTTCCGGAATCTTCAGGCTGGCGAGCGCGATAAAGATGCGCTCCTCAAGAAAATTGCGGACGGCTTCTGGGGGCCGGATCCGGCCAGCAATTCATCGGACACGGGCGGCAACGCTTACTGGACCACCCGCCTGAAGTTAATTCTCGTCAGCTCCCTACAAGTTGACCGGGCTATTTTCTTCACAGCGGCGATTACGGTAACGGCGTTCATCCCGCTCTTTACGATGCAGGGCGTCGAGGGACAGATTTTCGGACCGATGGCGCGAACATATGGATACGCGTTGGCGGGCGCGCTTCTTGCGACCTTCACTGTAACGCCGGTTCTCGCCTCGCTCATTCTACCGGAGCGGGTGGAAGAAACAGAAACGAAGATCGTTCAAAAGCTGCGTGGGTCTTATACGCCGCTTCTCAAATGGGCCCTCGCGAACACGCGCAAGGCTGTTTACATCGCCGCCGGCTTTCTGCTGTTTGGCGCTTTGTTGGCAACGCGTCTCGGCAGTGAATTTTTGCCGGCCCTTGAGGAAGGCAATTTCTGGATCCGCGCGTCGATGCCCCCGACCATTTCCCTCAACGCGGGGACGGACGCCGCCCGCAAGATGCGCGAGATTCTGCTTCGGCACCCCGAAGTCATCACGGTGGTTTCACAGCACGGACGCCCTGACAACGGAAGCGATGCATCGCCGTTCTCAAACGTCGAATTATTCGCGCCGCTAAAGCCGCTTGGCGAATGGACGCCTGGCTTGACGAAGCAGGAACTGACTCGACGGATTCAAAAGGAATTCGACGACGAATTGCCCGGCATCAACTTCAATTTCTCGCAATACATTCAGGACAATATCGAAGAAGCATTGTCCGGCGTGAAAGGAGCGAATTCCGTCAAAATCGTCGGCCCGCAGCTCGAGACGCTCGAAAAAATAGCCGAGCAAATCAAGGCCGAGATGAGCGGGGTCCGCGGCGTAACGGATCTCGGCATCTTCCATCTTGTCGGGCAACCCAATCTGAACATCAAAGTAGATCGCGAGCGAGCAGCACGATACGGGTTGAATTCCGGCGACGTAAATACAGTGGTCCAGGCTGCGCTCGGCGGCACGAACGTTTCCACGGTACTCGAAGGCGACCGCCAATTTGCCCTTGCGGTCCGTCTCGACCCGGGTTCGCGCGAGGACATAGACGCAATCCGGAATGTGAGAGTTGGCTATCAAACGCCCAACGGAACGAATGCCTATGTGCCGCTCAGCGAGCTCGCCAGTATCTCGATCGACACTGGCGCTTCGTTTATCTATCGCGAGCGAAGCCAACGTTACATCCCCGTGAAATTCAGTGTTCGAGACCGCGACCTGGGCAGCACCGTCGCAGAAGCCCAGCAAAGAATTGCCAAGCACGTTAAATTGCCGACAGGCTACACGATGCTTTGGTCCGGCGAATTTGAGAATCTTCAGGATGCAAAGCGCCGGTTGCTTGTTGTCGTTCCTCTCACTTTGTTGATGATTCTTGTCCTTCTCTATGGGCTGTTCAATTCGCTTCGCGACAGCTTGCTCGCGCTGGCAGGCATTCCGTTTGCGATCGGCGGCGGCATAATTGCCTTGTTTATCGCGGGCCTCGATTTCAGCGTGTCTGCTGCAATCGGATTCATTTCGCTGTTCGGCGTCGCCGTCATGGACGGCATTCTCAACATTACTTATTTCCGCGAACTTCACGCTTCGGGCATGCCAACCGGCGAAGCGGTCTTCCGGGGCGCGGAACAGCGGATGCGCCCTCTCCTGATGACTGCACTTTCCGCCGGTGTAGGGTTGTTGCCGTCCGCACTCTCTCACGGCATTGGAAGTCAGGTTCAGCGTCCGCTCGCAACGGTCGTCGTTGGGGGAATGTTTATCGGGCCAGTTCTGCTTTTGGTGGTCGCACCCGCGCTTCGCGAGATTTTTCTTAATCGACCGGCACAGCCGCCGGATGTAGCACCTGACGTTACCGCGCCTCGCGGGAGCGACGCATCATGACGCGCCGCGCGACCGATCCTGCGATTTCAGTGAGGCTGCCTTCGGTTGCAGGCGCTGTCCGATTTGATCGGCTATCGTTTACAAAAGCGAGCCTGCTCATCACGATCGGCATGGTCTTGGCCGGTTGCGCTGTGGGGCCGAACTACATAAAACCGGAGCCGCCCGATACTCAGTCTTATCTTCGTGACGACACTCTCGGCCGCCCGCTCCGTTTGCAGAATCTGCCGCACGATTCGACGGTCGCGCCCGAATGGTGGAACGGATTCCAGTCTCCCGCGCTGGACTCTCTCATCAAAGAATCGGTCGCCAACAGTCCGACACTGGACGCGGCAGATGCCGCAATACGCGTTGCGCAATTTAACGCCCTTGCTCAACGGGGTTTGTTTCTGCCGCAAGTCGCAGCGAGCACGTCGCCTTCCAGCCAGCTTCTCTCGAACAACACGTCATTGCCGCCCACATCCCAGATTGGCTATTCTCTTTACACGCATTCCCTCACGGTCAGCTTCGTTCCCGACGTTTGGGGAGGAAACTTCAGAGCGGTGGAGAATCTGGACGCTGTGGCCGAGCAGCAGTTCTTTCAACTCCAAGCAGCACACCTGACATTGACGAGCAATATCGCGGCGGCGGCAATTCAAGAGGCGTCGTTGCGGGGTCAGATCGATGCAACCCGGCGGATCATCACCATCGAACGCAATCTGCTCGAGATCCTGCGGCGACAATACAATTTGGGACAGATTGCACGCGCCGATGTCGTCGCTCAGGAAGCCGCACTGGCAGTGGTCGAACAATCGCTGCCACCGCTTCAGAAGCAACTTGCGCAACAGCGCGATTTGCTGACCGCTCTCGCAGGCCGCAATTCCGCGGACGAAGTTTCGCAGAAATTCGAGCTGTCACAGTTCAAATTGCCGCGGAACATCCCGATTGTTTTGCCGGCACAACTGGTCGAGCGGCGTCCTGATATTCAGGCCGCTGCCGCCAATCTGCATGCGGCAAGCGCACTCGTGGGCGTTGCGGTCGCCGCAAGGCTTCCGAATATCACAGTGGCTGCAAACGGCGGATCGAGCGCCTACAAGCTGGCGGAATCTTTTATGCCAGGGACCAATTTCTACACCGTGGCCGCAACCGCAACCCAACCGATCTTCGATGGGCTTACGCTCTATCACAAGCAAAAGGCGGCAGAGGCCGCGCTCGATCAGGCCAAATCTCAATACCGAAGTACGGTCATCGTTGCGCTTCAGAACGTCGCCGACGCGCTTCGTGCACTACAATTCGATGCGGCGGCGATACGCGCGGCAATCAAGGCGGAAGATGCGGCGAAAACCAGCCTCGATATTGTCGAGCAGCAACTCAAGGCCGGGCAAGTCAATCAGCTTGCGGTGCTGAACGCTCAACAAACATTGCTGACTGCCGCCATCAACCGTGTGCAGGCGCAGGCAAATCGACTGGCGGATACAGTCGCGCTTTTCATGGCGCTCGGCGGCGGATGGCCTCGCGATTGCGGCAGTTCGGATTGGAGACGCTGCATCGGCAACGACGAACAGGACAGATTGTAGGTCGCTCAATACGCGCCCCGGCGTTTTTCGCTTCTTGAGCGATCGGCGAGCCTTTTCGCGTTGCCGCGCTTCGGCGCTTAATAGAAACTTCAACACGATTTCGTTCGGCGTAACGAAATGAGCGCCAGTCAGGTTCCCGTCAGCTTTGCAGCTAAAATGCTCCCGCTATCAGTATTAACGCGAGAGCGGCTGCAATGCTCAAGTACCTTTCCGCGACCTTCAGAGAATTTGTCGCCGACAAGAAGGGCAATATTGCAGTCATTTTTGCAATCACTGCCGTGCCCATTTTGGGCGTGGTAGGCGCTGCGGTCGATTATTCCATCGCCAACAAGGTTCGGACACAACTTGAAGCGGCACAGGACTCCGCCGTTCTCTTGGCCGTCAGCAAATCCGAACAGGCAGTCAGCGCAAGCCAAGCCAAGAGCGATGCAATCGCTTACTTTAACGGCGTGTTAAACTTTGAACACCTCACAGCCACGATAAATTTGAACGTCGTGGATGGCGCGAACGGCCGCACTGCGACGTCGAGCTTCTCGAGCGTGGTGAAGACAAACTTTCTCAATATTATCGGCTTCCCTACCCTTTCGGTATCGGACACCTCTTCGGCAACCGTCGGCCTTCCGATCTATTCCGATTTCTATCTCCTGCTTGATAACTCGCCATCGATGGGCGTGGGCGCAACGGCCTCGGACATAAACACGATGGTGAACAATACACCGGACCAATGTGCATTTGCGTGCCACGATCTTTCCAACTCGAACAGCTATTACAATCTGGCCAAAAGTCTCGGCGTAACAATGCGTATCGACGTGGTGCGGCAAGCTGTTCAGCAATTGACCACGACCGCATCCCAAACGGAAACGGTCAGCAACCAATTCAGGATGGCGGTCTACACGTTCGGCTCGTCATGCAGTTCGGTCGACTTGACCACGATTTCCCCGCTGAACTCAAATATGTCCAGCGTTAACACTGCGGCGAGCGGCATCGACCTTATGACGACGCCGTATCAGAACTACAATAGCGACCAGTGCACCGATTTTGACGGCATTTTTACAGCAATAAATTCCTCCATTCCGACGCCCGGGCCCGGGACATCGACATCTCCGCAGAAATGGCTTTTTTACGTTTCCGACGGCGTAGCCGACGCCTACTATCCGTCATCGTGCAGTCAGCCGACGACGGGCGGGCGCTGTCAGGAGCCTCTGACGCTTGCAAACTGCACGGCGATGAAAAACCGCGGAATTCAGATCGCCGTCCTTTACACCACCTATCTCGCCCTGCCGACAAACAATTGGTACAATACATGGATTGCGCCGTTTAACGCTGGTCCATACGCTCCTTCAGTGAACAGTCTTATCGCGCAGGATATGAAAAGCTGCGCATCGCCGGGGTTCTATTTCGAGGTCAGCCCTACGCAGGGCATATCCCAGGCGATGAACACACTATTTCAAAAAGCCGTTTCATATGGACGCCTACAGCAGTAATGCGCCTGCAAACAATACTGCCTCTGTGCGCGAGTTGCTGACTGACTCCATTTCTCGGCAAACTTTATCAGTCGCCGAATTCGGAAATACAGATTAGTCGGCCAAGTTATTCTTGCTCCGGCGATGCAAGGTCGCTGCTCGAAACGTACCCGATAGGCACTCCATTTTTCGCAGTCAACGACCAACCATTTTCCTCTTTCAAGACCTCGACTTTGGTCTTCGATGTCAATCCCCGGACAACAGCCGCTCCCAAATTCGGCTTTACGACAATGCTGCTATCGTTGACGAGTTCGACCGTTCTGCCCTCGGCGCTGGCAATTTGAACATTCTCATCTTCAAGAACCTTAGTTCGTGCGACGAGCGGATAGCCGGTTGCGAGTTTTATTTGCGGCTCTGGGCGTTTCGAGAATGCTTGCTTACTGAACGCGTTCACCTGTGCGTACACAAAGGCCGCGAGCGCCTCTTGCAGGTCAAGTCCCGCAGCAGCCTCTTTTACGAGTCCTTTTGGATCGCCCGCCAGCTTCTCCTTGACGAGATCGGGGCGATAGAGCGCCTGGTAGAATTGTTTGACGGAGAAGCTGTTAAGTCTTTGCACAGCGTTGAGCGAAGTCACCGCCCCGTGGATTATTCTCCAGTCTCCGCGACTAACCTCCCGAAAACGGGAATTACTCAAAAGCCGAACAGAGACTTTCGGAAATTTTCGCGCGAATAGTTGGATTCGCTCCGGCGCAGAGACTATGCGATGTCGAAAAAGCCTGCGGTTCGCGGCCTTTTGACGTCATGCGACGAATATTCTCTGATTGTCGCACTGATTGGCTGGGAGGCCAGTGGATATATAACCGGTCTCTACATTCATTTCCCTGCTAACAGGGAATTTTTCAGCGAACCGGCCCTTTGGTTACCCTTTGATACCAAAGTCGCCCCGATTTTCCAGCAGCAGCCTCGAACGATCCGTTTGTTGAACAGGGAAAATTCCTAAAGTGAACAGGGAATATTCACTCGCTTTGAGCTCAAGCACTTCATTGTGGAAATCAATATCCGCTATCGCGCTGGATCTCAATTCGCAACTCAAAGAAACCCTCTATAGGAATATAATCTTGGTTGAATCGTCCGAATTTTACCGATCTGTCTGATCTGCTCTTAGTGAAGCTCGCTGAGAAGCGAACTACTTTTTTTATTATATTACAAACACTTACGGCTTCGCTTACAGGACGCCAAGTCGGCGCTGACAATTTTGCTGTGGCTTTCTCAGTCTAGTTATGCAAGTAATGCGGCAGAGAGGATCCGCATGAAAAACGTCGATCAACTATGGCACGATTTCCAACGCCCGATCGCAACAGCCGATGACTATATTGCTTCGCTAAAAGGCCGAACCATGAACGTCTATTTCATGGGAGAGCGTGTGCTTGAACCAGTGGACAATCCCGTCATATATCCATCCATAAATGCGATGGCGGAAACATATCGCCTCGCGACAGAGCAACCAAACCTCGCCTCTGTGAAAAGTGATATTGCCGGTTGCCAGACTAACCGATTCCTACATGTCCCAATTCGATCAGATGATCTCGTCAACAAACACGAGATGCAACGTGAATTGGGACGCAGGACAGGAACCTGCTTTCAACGTTGCGTCGGCATGGATGCGATCAGCGCGTGCCACTCCGTGACGTTCGACATCGACGCCAAAAACGGCACGCAATATCACAAGAGGTTCTTGGCCTTTCTCAAACGCGCGCAGACCGCAAACATCGTGATTGGCGGCGCGATGACCGACCCGAAAGGTGATCGTTCGAAAGCTCCGCACGAACAGGCTGACCCCGATCTGTTTCTTCATGTTACGCGCCGTGATGACGACGGCATCTACGTGTCAGGGGCAAAGCTTCACCAGACTGGCGCAATCAACTCGCACTGGCTCATTCTGATGCCGACCATGCGAATGACTGAAAAGGATCGGGACTGGTCTATCGTCGGCGCGATTCGTGTCGATGCGCCAGGCATTACCTATGTCGTGGGCCGCCAAACCAATGACACACGCATTCTCGACGGCGGGAAGCTGGATGCTGGAAACGCGCAATTTGCAGGCCAGGAAGCCTTGATCGTATTCGACGATGTATTTATCCCGCACGATCACGTCTTCATGGATGGCGAATGGGCATTCGCGTCCTCATTGGTCGAACGCTTCACGACCTACCATCGCTCGTCCTATGTCTGCAAAACCGGCCTTGGCGACGTTCTGATCGGAGCAGCAGCAGAAGCTGCCTCCCACAACGGCGTCGAAACGATCTCGCATATCAAGGACAAACTCGTCGAGATGACGCATCTTAACGAGACGATCTATTCGAGCTGCATGGCGGGCGCATATCGCTCCAAGCCGATGGAGTCTGGCGCCTATCTCAACGACGAAATGCTTTCAAATGTCGCCAAACACAATGTGACGCGCTTTCCCTTCGAGATCTCGCGATTGGCGCAGGATATTGCAGGTGGACTCGTCGTGACCATGCCCTCGGAACGCGATCTGCAGAACAACGAAATAGGTCCACTGGTCCGTAAGTTTTTAAAGGGTCGCAGCGATATCGACACTGTCGACCGCATGCGCATTCTGAGACTGATCGAGAACATGACGATCGGTCGCAATGCCGTCGGATATCTCACCGAGAGCCTGCACGGTGCGGGATCGCCGCAGGCCCAGCGGATTCAGATCGCGCGCAGCATGAAGGTCGAAGAAAAGAAAGAACGCGCCCGTGCGCTTGCTGGAACGAAAGACCCCACCTCGAAAAATTAAGCGATCAGGAAGCTTTTGCAGGCGGGATAAGAATTTCGCGCAGCTTGAAGCGGAGAATTTTCCCCGATCCTGTGCGCGGAATTTCTTTCACGAAATGGACGGAGAGCGGCACCTTGTAAGAGGACAACCGTTCTCGACAATGATCCAGCACGTCCTTGTCGGACAGCGAAGACCCTTCTCGTTTCACAACAAAGAGCGCCGGCACTTCTCCAAGATGTTCGTGCGGAATGCCGACGACGGCATTGTCCACCACATCCCATAGCAGATTGACCGCCTCCTCAATTTCTGCAGGCGCGATGTTTTGTCCGCCGCGAATGATCAATTCTTTGAGACGGCCGGTGATGGTCAGGAAGCCGTTGGCGTCGCTTCGCGCAAGGTCTCCGGTGTGGTACCAGCCTTTGCGCAGTGCACTAGCTGTCTCTTGCGGCTTGTTGTGATAACCGCTCATCAGGTTTGGGCCACGGACGATCAATTCGCCCTCTTCACCAAAATTGACGTCGTCGCCCGTCGCCGGGGAAATGATTCTTACGGCAAGGCCTGGGATCGGCAATCCGCACGATCCCATCACGCGCTCGCCGACCGGCCAATTCATCGTCACCATCGTCGAGGTTTCGGTGATCCCGTATCCATCAAGCAGCTTGACACCAAATCGCGATTCGAACTGACGATTGAGCGTCGCCGGCATGATTGCGCCGGCCGAAATGCTCAGTCTCAGATTTGGCAGTTTCAGTCCCGGATCATCCTTAGTCGCCTCGAGAAAATAATGAAACATGGTCGGGACGCCCGGAAAGATTGTGTACTCCCCGCTCTTCAACATCTTGACGGCATCGGAGATTGAGAATTTCTCCATGATGAATTCTGTCGCGCCGGTCGCAAGAATACTCAGCACCGACAAATTCAGCGCGTAGGAATGAAACAGCGGCAGCGGCGACAGAACGACGTCTTTTTCTGAAAGCCCGCTGATCGGCCCCCAACAGGATGCCGTAATCCAAAGCATGCTATGCACCGAAAGGAGCACGCCCTTTGCCCGGCCGGTCGTTCCCGAAGTGTAAATAATGAAGGCGGGATTGGAAATATCGGACGGATCGCGCGGCGCAGACTTTCCTGGTGTTGAGACCAAACGATCAAAACTGAGAGTATCTTTGGCCTCGCCGGTGAGGATGGTTAGCTTCAGAGCCGGAGCATCCTTCTTCAACTTCGCGATAAGCGGTGCTCGGTCGCTAGTGGTGATGATTGCGGAACATCCGGCGTCCTGTAGTCGATAGAGAACTTCGGATTCGGTCGCATCATAGCTGATCGGAACACCGACGGCCGACGCGCGGTTGATCGAAAAGCATGACTCAATCCAAGCGACAGAGTTAGGGAGGAATATCGCCACGGTATCGCCTGCAGCAACGCCATTGTCAGCAAGGTGGCCCGCCATATTGGCCGTTCGCTTGGCGAGGTCAGAATAGATGACCGAGGTCGATGCGTCACGATACGCAATCTTTGACCCGCGCTCACTCGCATGGCGGTTGAGGAGATCCGGGATTGAAGCAATCAATTTCGTCTGCAGCATCGTCGTTGTCCTTGTAAGATCATCACACCATACTGAATCCGCCGCTGACACTGATCGTCTGGCCGGTAATCCAGCCGCCATGCTTCGATGCAATCAGAGTCACGAGAGGCGCGATGTCTGACGGGAATCCCAGCCGACGAAGCGGGTAGAGCTTGGTCAATTTCTCACGGTTTGCGTTCACCCACGCCAAATCATGCGGGGTTTCGACCAACCCAAGCGAAATGGTATTAGCGGTGACGCCAAATCGGCCCATCTCACGCGCAAGCGACTTGACCAATGCAATGACGCCTCCGCGCGCTGCGGCGACGATTGCCAAGCCGGATTCGCCAACGCGCGATGAATCTCCGACAAGCGCGATGATGCGTCCGTCGCCGCCTTTCTCGAGATGCGGAGCAGCGGCCTTTGTAATATGGATTGCACCGTAAAGGCAGATATCGATTTGCTTCTTCCACTCGTCGGGTGTCGTTTCGACAAATCTGTTTCGAAGCGCGATGCCGGCATTGTTGACGACAATGTTAAGGCCGCCGAGATCTTTTACGACCTGGGCAACCATCGCATTGACTTCATCAAAATTGGCGACGTCGGCCTTATAGGCTTTCGCCTTACCACCAGCCTTCTCGATTTCTGCGACCACTGCCGCAGCTCTGTCTTTTGAGCCGTTGTAATTCACCGCAACGGCAGCCCCTTCCGCCGCGAGCGACAGTGCGATCTCGCGTCCGACGTCTCGACCTGCGCCGGTTACCAACGCCACTCTGCCCTTAAGATTCATATCCATTTTCAGTCCTCGATTGTTCTTTTCAGCTTGGTGTTTTGCGGTGTCAGTCGTAAGCGTCAGCGCCCTTTCGAAGGCTTTGCCACTGCGCGTCATCATGGCCACAAATGATGGTCGCTCCCTTCGCCTCAAACCGTCGTATTTCGGCGAACGATCTGAGAAACAGTTCAGCGTCTTTTGTGTTTTTAGGAACTGTGTTTTGGTCAAGGTTCACCCGGAGACTCACCGCGTCGGAGGCAAGGAGAAACTCTCCGCTGCGATCGAGTCTGACAAGCGCGCCCATCGTCCCGACCGTGTGGCCAGGAAGTGGTACGAGCGTGATGCGTCCGTCCCCAAAGATGTCTTCCTGTCCGTCAATCGTCTTCATGACCAGCGAATTTTCCCAATCCGCCGCAACATAGCCACTCATTGTGTTTTCTGACGCTTTTGCAGCCGCGAGCTCTTTCGAATTTACGATGATGGTCGCTTTCTTGAAAAACTCGTTGCAGCCGCAATGATCCGTGTGGAGATGAGAGCAGACGACAACATCGATATCGTTGGGACCAAGACCGACCGCCTTCAGACCGCTGATGACGTTGTCGTCTGGTCCCATTACAGGCGTCATGAACTTTGCCAATCCGCCCCAGCGCTCCTCAGGCTTGCTGGCAACAGACGGGTGACACCCCGTGTCGAACAGCACATTGCCCCGAGGATGGCGCAGCAGCATCGATAAAATTGGCAGATCGATCATCTCGCTCTTGTCTGCATCCGGAATGTAAATGCTTCGCCGCATTCGACACCGGCCACCCGAGAGCACATGCATCTTCATCTTAATTCTCGCTCACTAAGTTCCACTAAAGTTGGGGGCGCGCTTCTCGGCGAATGCCTTGCGACCTTCTTCATAGTCATTGCTGTCGGAAGCAAAATCGATAAGCGCATCGGCCGCCTTTAGATTCAGCGCCCCCTCTCCCATCGACAATCCGTTCAATATCGACTTCGCACCCGAAATCGACAGCGGCGCTAATTGCGCGAGTTCTCGCGCAAACGAGTTCGCCGCAGCCAAGGGATCCGATGAAATTTGATCGATCAATCCGCTGGGAGCGTCAGGTGCGCTGTAGCGTTGACCCGAATAAAGCATTCGCTTCGCATGGCCGACACCAACCAGCGCAAGCAGACGCTGTGTGCTTCGCACGCCATACACGATCGAGAGCTTCGCAGCTGGAATACCGATCGAAGCGCTGGAATGCGCGTAACGAAAATCGCAGGCCATCGCGAGATGACAGCCACCCCCCAAACAGTACCCTTCGAGCACCGCCAGAACTGGTTTGCCAACGCCGGCAATAGCATTGGAGGACGCGTCGACCGCTACTTCATACGCATTACTTTGATCTTTATTTGAACGAACCTGGCCAAACTCTGCGACGTCAGCACCGACACTGAAATTGCCTTCGGCACCTGTCAAAATAATCGCTCTGCAATCATTGTCCCGACCGAGGTCATTGAAGATCGCTGCAACAGCTTGCCACATCGCAAGCGTTATGGCGTTGCGTTGCTGCGGCCGATTCAGAGTAACAACCGCAATTCGATCTTTTACCGAGATTTCGACGTCTGCCAAACTACTGCCCTCCCGGCGACGTTTTCGATTTCGCCTTAGCCGTATCGAGACTGGCTTTGATCTCGCCGACGATTCCGCGCCGGAACAGCAAGACGCAGATCATGAATATGAAGCCGATGATGATTGGCACTTTTGTCGAAAGGTCCAAAGCGATTCGCCCAAGTTGAATCGTTCCGAGGCCAGCAAGTCGACTTTCGAGTCCGACGACGAAAATCGCGCCAATGACGGGGCCGAGCGGAGTGCCGAGACCGCCGAGCAGACACATCAAGATTACGTTGCCGGACTGAGTCCAGTGCGCATCGGGCAATCCGGCAAAACCGAGCGTGAGTGCTTTCATTCCACCAGCGAGGCCGGCGACCGCTGCTGAAATTGCAAATGCTGACAGCTTGTACTGTTGCACCTCGTATCCGAGCGAAACAGCACGCGGTTCGTTGTCACGTATCGCAAAGAGTACCTGTCCAAATGGTCCTTCCATAATTTTCTGGAGTCCCCAGACCGCAACAACAAGAACGGCCAGGGAAAACGCGTACATGGAAAGATCGTTTGAAAGCTCGACTATCCCGAACAGCGGTCGCCGTGGAATTCGTTGTAGGCCGTCTTCTGCGCCGGTGAACGGCGCTTGCACGCAGACGAAGTAAACCATCTGCGCAAGGGCGAGCGTGATCATCGCAAAATAGATGCCTTGGCGACGGATAGCCATTCCGCCCATCAGAATGCCGAGCGTTGCGCCGACCAGCATGCTGAGAATCAGCGCAAACTCCGGCGTGAAATTCCAGGCCTTGGTCGCATAGCCCGCCGCATAAGCGCCCATGCCGAAAAACGCCGCGTGACCGATCGATAACAGCCCCAAATTGCCTGTGAAGAAATTGAAGGCCACGGCGAAGATCGACAGCGCTACGCATTTCATCAGAAATTGCGGATAAAGACCCGCGAGCGGCGCTATCGCGCCCGCCAGCAGAACTCCGATCAATAGTTTGGTCGACGTCTTCGTTGGTGATTTCATGCTTCACGTCCAAACAGTCCGGCGGGACGAACAAGCAGAACGATTGCCATAACGATGAATACGATGGTCGAAGAGACTTCCGGGTAAACCACCTTTGTGAGTCCTTCGATAACGCCGAGTGCCAGACCGGTCGCAATTGCGCCTGCGGTGGATCCGAGGCCACCGATCACAACGACCGCGAATGTGACGATCAGAATGTTGGATCCCATCAGCGGTTGGACTTGATAGATTGGCGCGGCGAGCACTCCGGCAATAGCAGCAAGCGCTGCACCCAGCGCATACACCAGCGTCACCATCACCGGCACGTTGATGCCGAGAGCCTGCACAATCTTCGCATTTTCAGTACCGGCGCGGAGGTAAGAACCGAGACGCGTGCGCTCGATAAGCACCCAGGTCGCAACACAAACCGCCAAGGACGCACCAACAATCCAGACACGGTAGATCGGAAGCCGCATGAAGCCGAGATCAAATAGGCCCTGCAACGAAGGCGGCGTGGGGTAAGGCAAGCCTGCGGAGCCGTAGATATCGCGGAAAATTCCTTCGAGAACGAGAGCGAGACCGAAGGTGAAGAGCAAACCGTAGAGATGATCGAGCCCGGTTAATCGTCGCAACAGCAGGCGTTCAATTAGTGCGCCGAATGCGCCGATAACAAGCGGGACCAGAAGTAGCGACCACCAATAGTCGATCCCCGCCTTCTGCATGGCGAGGAACACTCCGAACGCACCCAGCATGTAAAGAGCACCGTGCGCGAAGTTGATGATATTCAGAAGCCCAAAGATCAGCGCGAGGCCCAAGCTCAATATCGCGTAGAAGCAGCCATTCACCAGTCCGATGGTGACCTGCCCGAGGAGCACCTGTGAAGAAATGCCGAACATGGTTCTCTAGACCCCCAGCGCGCGATCGACCTGCTCGGCCTGGTTGGCAAATTCGGATGCCGAGAGGCGCATGATGACGTCCCCATGTTCGACAACCAAAAAGCGATCAGCCAAAGGCTCTGCAAAATATTTATTCTGCTCAACAAGCAAGATGGTGTAGCCGCGAGACCGCAGCACGGTCAGAAGTTCGAACAGACGGTCGACGATGACTGGCGCTAGTCCTTCCGAAATCTCATCAAGCAACAGCAAGCGAGCGCCGGTGCGCAGGATTCGGGCAATAGCGAGCATCTGTTGCTCGCCGCCCGACAAACGCGTGCCGGGGGTCTTGCGACGCTCAGCCAGGTTGGGAAGAAGCTCGTAGATTTCTTCCAGCGACATCCCGCCGGTCGATTGTCGAGGAGGAAGCAAGAGATTTTCCTCGCAGGACAACGACGCAAATATTGCGCGCTCTTCAGGGCAATAGCCGACACCGCAGCGAGCAATCAGATGCGGCGCTAAAGTTATGACATTCTTCGAATTGACTTCAATCCGACCTTCTCTGCGATCAACAAGCCCCATGATCGCGCGAAGTGTCGTAGTCCTGCCGCTGCCATTTCGACCCAACAATGCAACAACTTCTCCGGGCTGCATCGCAAAGGAAATTCCGTGAAGAATATGTGACTCCCCATACCAAGCATGAAGATGATCGATTGTTAGAATTGGTGACGTGTGAGTTTCGGTCGTCATCGGCGACGCTCCGCTTTGAGCGTTCGCGAACCAAGATAGGATTCGATGACCTGAGAATCGCGAGAGACCTCGTCATATGTCCCTTCCGCGATAATCTCACCACGACGCAGAACGCTAATGCGGTCGGCAATTTTCGCGACCATTTTCATGTTGTGCTCAACCATTACAACCGTCTTGCCGTTTGCCACTTGCTTGATTAAATCTGTGACCCGGTCGACATCCTCATGGCCAAGACCTTGCGTGGGCTCATCGAGCAGCATGATTTTCGGATTTGCCGCGAGAGTTGTTGCAAGCTCTAGCGCGCGCTTGCGGCCATAAGCGAGATCCCCAGCCCGGTGGTCGGCAAATCGGGTAAGGTCAACTTGTTCAAGCAAAGTCTCAATGCGTGCGGTCAAGTCGCCAAACCGCGAGTGCGACTGCCAGAACCTCATTGGCGAAACATGTCCGCGCTGGAGCGCGATTGCGACATTTTCACTCACCGTCAAATGACCGAATACTGCCGAGATTTGAAACGAACGAACCAATCCCAACCGCGCCAATTCGGCGGGCTGCTCGGATGTGACGTCGGCACCCTCAAGAAGAATTTGACCCGCGGTCGGCTTTAGAAATTTGGTGAGCAGATTGAAGACGGTGGTTTTTCCGGCGCCATTAGGGCCGATCAAGGCATGAATACTGCCCCGTCGTATATCCAGGTCGACACCGCCAACCGCAACGAATCCTCGGAATTCCTTTCGAAGGTTGCGCGCCTGAAGCACAGCGTCCGCTCCTGATACCGCGTGACTAGATAGCGCCTGCACCGTTCTCGTCTCCCCATTGTGCGTCGCAATGCATTCTGCGCCGCCACGGCAGTTGACAGCATGACCACAAATTAGTCTAGTTATGCAAGCCTGTCTACAGGGCTCATAAGGAGGGAGGACTTGATGAAGGTATTTTCTATTGCTGCGCTGTTGGCTGCGACAATGCTGACACCCGCTTTCGGACAGACGGCTGGGATATCTGATAACGTTGTCAAAATTGGTGTTCTGACGGATATGTCGGGACAGTTTTCACACGAGTCCGGCGAAGGATCGGTCACGGCTGTAAAAATGGCCGTCAAAGATTTCGGCGGAAAGGTTCTTGGCAAGCCAATTGAGGTGATTGTCGCTGACCATCAAAATCGCAACGAAGTTGCAATTGCCAAGGCGCGCGAATGGTATGATGTCGACAAAGTCGACATGATCGCAAACCTGATCAACTCGTCGATCGCATTGGCGGTGACGAACGTCGCCCAGGAAAAAAATCGTATCGCAATCGTCAACGGCTCGGGATCATCGCGGCTGACCGGCGACGGATGCACACCAAACAGCATTCACTATGCTTACGATACTTATGCTCTTGCACAGGGTACGGGTAAGGCTCTGATCAAGGAAGGGCTTGATTCCTGGTACTTCCTGACCGCCGACTATGCATTCGGTGCCGCGCTCGAAGCAGACACCACCGCGGTCGTCAAAGCCAACGGCGGAACTGTCGTCGGTTCGATCAAGTACCCGATTGACACCGCAGATCATTCGTCTTTCTTGCTGCAGGCTCAAGCGTCGAAGGCAAAAGTCGTCGCCATCGCTGGCTCCGGCACAACCTTTATTAATGCCGTTAAGTCGGCGAAGGATTTTGGCCTCACTCAGACGATTGCAGGCCTCTTGGTTTGGGTCACCGACATCGATTCCATGGGCCTGCAAACCGCCCAAGGACTGGTCTTGACCAATGGATTCTATTGGGATCGCGACGAGGAGACCCGCGCGTTCTCGAAAAAGTTCTTCGAGAAGATGAAGCGCATGCCGCATATGGGAGACGCCGGCGACTACTCGTCGACCATGCACTATCTCAATGCGATCAAGGCAGCCGGCACGGACGATGCGAAAACCGTGATGGCAAAGATGCGCGAAATGCCCGTGAACGACTTCTTCGCCAAGAATGGCCGGATTCGAGAAGATGGGCGCTTCGTCCACGACATGTACGTCTACGAAGTGAAAAAGCCATCCGAGTCAAAATACGCTTGGGATTACTACAAGCTTCGTGCAACGATTCCTGGCGATCAGGCTTACCGTCCGCTTTCCGAGAGCAAGTGCCCTCTCGTTAAGAAGTAAATCTCAAACGCGGCCGGGTACAATCGCCCGGCCGCTCTTTGATCCGCCGAACCTATCCGGATTATAACGCATCCGATATTTCATATTGTGAGCGTGGACCGGCTCCCCACATCGATTGCAAACCACAACCGGCGTGAAGATCTTCCCGCAGAGATCATGCTTAAGAAGCATCGGGGGCTGGCCTTGGGCACGCCAACGGTCGCCCCAAGCCATCATCATCATGAGCGGACCGTGCAAATCTGCACCCATAGGGGTAAGCAGATATTCGAAGCGCTCGGGCGTCGTTTGGTACTTCCTCTTTTTAAACACGCCGCGCTCAACCAGTCGTGCCAATCGGTCCGTCAAGATGTTTGACGCGATGCCCAATTCCGCCTGCAGCTGATCAAAGCGCGTGGCGCCGTAAAACGCCTCACGAATGACAAGAAAGCTCCAGCGGTCGCCGATCACCTCAAGCGCCTGTGACACCGAACTCGGGCGCCCTCGCATGAAGTCATCAGCGGTTCGTCGCGTGCGCTTTGATGCGTCAACTGGAGATCGCCCTGCTCCAGGCCCGTCTTCGTAGCTTGTCTCTTTTGCGACGACCCTGCGCTCACAGCACGAACATGCGACTATAGGCTTACTCACTGCATTGCAGCCTTCATGGATCAATTGCAACGGGCCTTCGTCCGCGCTCGACAGCCAACGGTCGCCGAACTGCATCAGCGCCATGAATGTTGGATACAAATCAACACCAGACTTGGTGAGCTTATATTCAACGCGGCTCGACGTTTCCGAATAGCTCGCCTCACGGAAAATTCCTTCACGCGTGAGCCGCCGAAGACGCTCAGTGAGCGTTTGCCTCGTAATCTCAAGGCCAGAACGAAACTCTTCAAAACGCCGGGCGCCGAAGAACGCTTCGCGAATAACCAGAAAGGTCCATGCGTCTGACAAAATGCCAACGGTGCTCGCAATTGAGCATTTGCGCTCAGTCGGCCGAAGCGATTTCTTGCCATTCTTGGCTGCCGTCGCTTGCCTAGAAAGTGTCGCCACTGACTTTTTTATTGCGACAGATGGCCGTGTCATGTTGGTACTGACTGTTCGCGCCTAAGCGCTAGCGAGTGAATTTCGATAGAAAATGCAGGCATATAGCAATTGCGTCAAGTCGTGGCCGATCTGCCGGACTGAACGGCGCTCACCATTTGGAAAATTCGCTCTGGCGTGGCGGGTAACGTTTCGACTTCAATCCCTAGCGGCGATAAAGCATCCGAGATGGCATTGGCGATCGCCGCCGGAGCACCAATTGTTCCACCTTCTCCCATACCTCTAAAGCCACCGACATTGTTCGGCAGATCCGCCTCAACATGGACGATACCGATCTTTGGAACGTCGGTCGCCACAGGAAGAAGATAATCGGCAAGGCTCGCCGTCACGAACTGTCCTTGATCGTCGTAAACAATTTCCTCGAGAAGTGCTGCGCCGATACCTTGTGCAACACCGCCTTGAACCTGTCCGTCGACAATCATGGGATTGATAATCCGGCCACAATCCTCGGCCACGGCATATCGTGCGATCTTCACGCCATACGTGCTTCGATCAACTTCAACCATCGCCAAGTGCGTCGCCGAACAGGCCGTTCCAAGGTACGGATCATAGGTTTCGGACGCCACGAGGTCTTCGCGTTGTTCGCGCGGAATACTTCCCATCTTCGAATAGACGGCGTGCGCGACCTCCTTGAAGGTCATCGACATATTTGACGACCTTGAGCGTATGATCCCGCCGGAGGCCTCAAGATCTTCGATCGGTTGTTTCATTAGATAAGCGGCAGCCCTTAGCACTTTGGCTTTCACAATCCGTGACGACATTGTCGCCGCGCCGCCGGCAAGAACTGCTGACCGGCTCGCATAGGTCCCGGTTGCCATCGGAACCAATGCGCTGTCGCCATGCTGGACCGTGACGTCTTCCATCTTGCAGCCCATCTCGTCCGCAATCACCTGTGCCAAGGTCGTTTCCAATCCTTGGCCATGCGATGAGATTCCGAAGGCCGCAGTCACCGCGCCTGTCGCATCGATACGAATTGAGGACGTCTCCGTTCCGGTGTTGATCGGCATTCCGGGTGCAACCGAGATACGAGATCCAATGCCAGTAAGCTCGGCATAACTTGAAAGTCCGATACCCACCCATCGACCTTCCGCGCGCGCTTGATCGCGCTCCCGGACCAGCGAGGCATAATCGACGTGATCGCAGGCAGCCTTTAGGCAATCTTGAAAAGCAGACTTATCCCAGATGATGCCCGAGGCTGTTCGATAAGGGAATTCCTCGGCCGTAACCAGATTTCTATGGCGCATCTCCACCGGATCTAACCCGAGCTTGCGTGCCGCCATCTCAATGAGGCGCTCCATCGCAAAGGTCGACGATGGACGACCGACCCCTCGATACGGCCCGGTCGGCGGCTTCGGAGTCAGCACTCCGCGAATTCGACCTCTATAATGTTCAAGCCGGTAAGGTCCGGGTAAAAAGCTGACCACCTGGACCGGTTCAAGGGCAGCGGTCCACGGGTAGATCGAATACGCCCCGACGTCGCCAATGACATCTGCGCGTAGTCCCAGGAGCCTTCCTTCGCGGTCGACGCCAAGCTCAACATCCATTAGTTCGTCAAAGGCTTGGCTGGTCGACGACAGATCTTCAAGGCGATCCGTTGTGTATTTTATCGGTCGGCCGAGCTTTCGGGCGATTGCGCAAACCAAAATCTCCTCGTGGTACAAAGACCCTTTGCCGCCGAAGCTGCCTCCGACATCCGGCGCGACGACGCGCAAACGCGTGCCAGGAAGATCGAAGCAACCGGAAAGGACGTCGCGAATAATGCCAGGAATGTTCGTGGACGAGTGAAGTGTCAGCGATAGTTGGCGACGGTCCCATTCCGCCAAATAGGCGCGCGGCTCCATCGATACGGCGGTCTTCCGCGTCATGCGAAATTTGCCTTTGACGACGACCGGCGCTTCGGCGATCGCTTTGTCGACATCCCCTCGCGCAAACTCGCGAGAGATGATGACGTTGGTGCCAGCTTCATCATGGAGCAAAGGCGCGTCCGCCGCGACCGCATCCGTCTGCCGAACGGCGACCGGCAACGGCCCATACTCAACCGTGATAAACTCAAGCGCGTCTTCCGCCGCATACCGACTCTCTGCCAGAACCGCGACGACGGGCTCGCCAACGTAACGAACTTTTTCGCGGGCCAATGGCCAAATCGGCGTGGCGTAATAATTCTTCATCGTTGAACTCGGAACGGCCGGCTTGATTTCGCCTTCCAAATCCGATGAATCGAAAATCGCAACTACACCCGGAACAGATAGCGCATCACCTACGTCGATTTTGCGTATTCGGCCGTGAGGAATATCGCTCCTGCGAATTGCAAGATGCAGCGTGCCTTGCGGTGTGATGTCGTCGACATATCGGCCAACGCCAGTTAACAGGCGTGGGTCTTCAGTGCGCTTGATACGCTGCCCAACCATTTTGGGCCGCATCTCGGCAGAGGACACATCAAATGCGCTCATTTCAAGGGTCCCCGTTCATTCACAAGCTCTCTGACGGCGTTGACGATATGCTCATAGCCCGTGCATCGGCAGATGTTGCCCGACAACGCCTCGCGAATTTCTTCGTCGTTCTCCAAATTATGGTGTTTTAAAATGTCGGCAATCGTCATGATAAAGCCTGGCGTGCAAAAGCCGCATTGAAGGCCGTGATGGGTCCGAAAGGCTTCTTGGATGCGGCCGAGTTTTTCGCTGGTACCCTGCCCCTCGACCGTCTCGATATCGGCACCATTCGCTTGCACGGCGAGCGTAAGGCACGATCTCGCGCTTCGCCCGTTCAGCAGGATCGTGCACGCGCCACAAACGCCATGCTCGCATCCGACATGGGTTCCGGTCAGACCAAGTTCGTGCCGCAGAAAGTCCGCGAGCAAAAGCCGTGGTTCGATGCTTCGCGTGTAAGCCATGCCGTTGACCGACGTGTTAATCTCGACCCGTGTCATGCGCGGCCACCTGCAGCAGCCTTCCCCCAAGCTTCAAAGGCCACATTTCGAAGCAGCGAACCGGCCAAATGCCGCCGATAGTCCGCAGACGCGTTTAAATCAGTCGTCGGCTCAAGTTCTGCGCGAAGCGCATCAACGGCAGCGTCGAGCAGCGTTTGTTTGATTTCTCGTCCTTCGAGCATTTTCTCAACAACGGTGGCGCGAACCGGCACCTCGCCAACCCCCATGAGGGCGACTTTCACGTTTGCGGCGACACCATCGATTTTTTGCAACGTAATCGCGGCCGCGGCGAGCGCGTAGTCCCCATGTCGACGTGAAAATTCGGCGAAACCCCACCCTGAACCTTGCGGCAAAGAATCAATCTCAATTTCGGTGACTAGCTCTTCAGATTCCAATGCAGTTACCAATGAGCCGACAAAAAAGTCCTTTGCAGTGATGACGCGACTGCCCAGTGGCGAGGCTATTTTCATGGTGCCATTCAGCAGCAAGGCGATCATGGGCATTTCCGCTGCCGAATCGGCGTGGCAAATGCTTCCGCAAAACGTGCCCCGGTTCCGAACGGTAAGATGGGCGACGTGCTTCATAGCCTCGTGAACAACCGGACAATGTGTTTCGATCAATTTGTCGGATGCCGTCATGCGATGACGAACGAGCGCACCGAGCACAATTCGATTGCCGCGCGATTGAATAAGATCGAGGCCAGGAATGCGATTGATATCGACAAGTACCGAAGGCTTGACGAGCCGAAAATTCATCATCGGCATCAAACTCTGGCCGCCCGCAAGCACCTTGCCGTCGCCCCCGGCGCCGGCAAGCGCCTTGACGGCATGCTCAACGCTTTCGGCACACACGTATTCGAACGCCGCCGGCTTCATGGCACCTCAGAAATCTAAGTCGGCCAACCGCGGTCCACACAAGTCGACACGCGTCCGGTCGCTGACGGCAAGTTTGCCGAATCCGCCAACAGCTACCATAGTCACTTGCATTATTAGACTATTATGCTAGCTGTCAAGGTAGTCAAACAGGCCTTTGTTGCGCTGCCGCAGGCGGCGGATCACCTCGCGGGAAACTGGAGATGACATCATGGATATGAGTGGCCAGCAGCGAATCCCCGCCAGGCGTGAGGTTGTCTGGAAAGCACTTAATGATCCAGCGATCCTCAAGGCATGCATCCCGGGATGCCAGGATCTTGTGAAGACGTCAGATTCAGAAATGACGGCGACCGCGGTGATCAAAGTCGGACCAGTGTCGGCTAAGTTCCAAGGCGTTGTTACGCTTTCTGATATCGATCCGCCGCACGGCTACCGCATCACCGGCGAAGGACAAGGCGGCGTTGCCGGATTCGCAAAAGGAACGGCTCTCGTCAAATTGGACGATGCGGGCGACGACACCATTTTGAACTACGAGGTTCGTGCGGAGGTCGGCGGAAAACTCTCGCAACTTGGCGGCCGCTTGATTGATGCAACTGCGAAGAAAATGTCCGGAATGTTTTTCGCCCGTTTTGCCGAAGAGATTGCGCAGCAATCCTCCGGCTCAACGAAACAAAGCACGACGCAGACAGGGCCACGCGACTCCCATTTGTCGGCGTCACGATCAGCAGCCATTGCTGCCGCGCCTTACGGCAATTCAACGCCGGTTACCGCCATTTTAGCTTTGGCCATCGGCGGCCTGCTTTGGTATGTTTTTGGCAGTCCCACGCTGAACACTATTCAAGCGAGCGCGTTGCCAAATCAGGTTTCGGCGGATTTCGTCAGCAGCGTACTGCTCGTGCTAGTCGGCGCGATCGGATATCTCTTTGGCAGAAATCACAGCTCGAAAGTCTAGGAGCATACCAATGACCGACGAAGAACTTCAGCTTCACTATCTCAAGAAGTTTTACGAACGCCGCGGCGAAGCTCGACCGGTTTCGCTGGTAGAAGATTCAGCCGCTGATGATATCATCGACGAGTACACTCGGATCAGCAGGCAGCTTAGCGAAAGCGGCTTGATCGAATGGTGCCCAATCATGGGACTTCCGATTGGCTTTGGAATAATCTCTAGCCTCGGAATTCACACCATCGAAAGTCGTTAGAGCGCGAAAGACCCACGATCCTGCTGCGATCATCGCGCGGCAGCTTTGCGTTCACCTTGGCTGCGGTCAGAAAAATCAGTCAGAAGCGGAACGACGACTATCGATAACACCGCAATGGTAACAGGGATGAACGCAAAAGCCGGGCTTCCGCCGGCGTCCCATGCCAGTCCGCCAATAACCGACGAAATCATTGCAATCCCGTAGCCAATTGCCAGCATCCCTGCTGATAGTCTTGGGACTTCGTCCGGTTCAACACGTAGCGCTGGAAGCGCGAGTGTGATCGTCAATACCGAAGCACACGCAAATCCGACTAACGCAGCACCCCCACCACGATCCACGCTGAAGCGCCAAGAACAACCGCACTGACACCTGACAACGCAATTACCCCCGCCAACACCAGCGGCCACTTTTTGCGTTCCCAATAGTCCGCAGACGCGAACAACAAAAACGACGCCGGCAGTTGGCCAACATTGAGCGCAGTCAACGCAAGGCCAATCCATTCGCTTTGCTTGGCCGCCAGCAGATGCCCCGGCAAGAATGTATTGGTACAAAAATATAGCTGATTTGCACCGCCCATGATCAGGCCGATCTCCCACAAGATCGAGGCTCTCCACTCCGGCATCCAATTCCGGCGAACAGAAGTCGCAGAACCAATCGTTCGTGGTTGAAAAAAGAAAATGATCAACGCAATTGCAACGATTGGTAACGACCAGAACATCAGACTGGCGCGCCAGCTTCCAGCCAGAAACGAAATAACAACCGTAGCGAATACCACTGGGAAGATTTCACCAAACAAAAGACCGTTGGTGTAAACCGCTGCAGAATGAGGATTCGAACTCATCCAGTCTAGTTCGAACCGAGTCTCCAGCGGAGTAGCTAAGCTAGCATTATTTCAAGCCGCTCCAGCGCGGTCTTCAACCGTGCTTTACGGTAGGGATCAGTTCGGGAAGCGAAATTAGCAAACAACGTACGTTGCATCGCAGCAATGTGCCTGTTCGACGCATATAAACATTTCAGTCATGCTGTCCGTGAGGATAATTTTGAAGCGGGCTAAGACGTGGACGTTCGCCAACTCAAATGCTTTCTTGCTATCGCACAGGAAGGCTCTATTTCAGCCGCGGCAGCCAAACTGCAATTGGCACAGCCCTCGTTATCCCAACATGTCGCGAAACTCGAAGAAGAACTTGGCGTTCAGCTTCTGCTGAGAACTCCGCGCGGCGTTACTTTGACGGAATCCGGACAGACGCTTGCACATCACGCACAGAAAATTCTCGATGAGATCGCGCTGGCAGAGCAAGACGTGCGTCATTTCAGCGGCCAGCCGCAAGGCATGGTTTCAATCGGATTGCCCTCGTCGTTGAGCATGATTTTGAGTGTGCCGCTGGCCGAGACCGTGCGACACGATTTTCCCAACGTCACGCTGCGTCTTGTTGAGGCGATGTCGGGCGATATCCAATCCTGGGTTGCGGATAATTCGATCGACCTCGGATTTCTGTATGACGTGCAACAGCTACGGCATTTCAACGCGCGGCCTTTGTTTGAGGAACAGCTCTTTCTGGTTTCAGCTCCCGACAACTGGGCTGAACCCATCGACAAGTCGATATCTCTACAATCGGTCGGTTCACTGCCGCTGGTTTTGCCGAGCCGAAAGCATGGGCTTCGGGAAATGATCGAGCGATTTGCGCGCGCCAAGAATATATCGCTCAATGTCGTGCTGGAGATCGACGCCCTGTCACAGATCAAGGCGCTCGTGGCACGTGCAAGCGCCTACACTATCCTCGCTCACGCGGCTGTGCTCGATGAGGTCGAGCGTGGCGACCTTATCATTGTTCCGATCAGGGACCCGATGATGACACGCGTTGTGTCACTCGTACGAAATCCAAAACACATCGTGACCCGCGCCAGCCTGGAAGTTGAAAAACTGTGCGCGTCGCTCATCCGCGAGCTTTTGCAGCGGCGGAAATGGCGCGCGAAATCTGTCGAAGAATAGTGCCATAGGCAAAGCCGATACCGGCTCAAGCAAACCGCCCTCTTCCGCTGCTCTCCACATCTGCAATCGTAGCCTCAATCAGAACAGTGGGCAAAAATGCCCATCAAGAGGGAGGGTACGATGAAAAAGCGGATTGCGTTCGCGGCTGCAGCCGTATTGCTGGGTCTGACTTCATCAGGCTTCGCAGCGGACAAACCTACTGAAATCAAGCTTGGAATCACGACGTTCACGTCGGGCGCCGCGTCCGTTTTCGGCGTGCCCGGTAAAGCCGCGGCGGAAATGATCGTGGAAGACTGGAACAAGAAAGGCGGGATCGGCGGCGTGCCGGTCAAACTGTTCTTCATCGATGAAGGTGCCGGGACACAGGCGCTGCTGTCGGAATACCGTCGTCTTGTACAGGAAGAAAAGGTCGATGCGATTTTTGCGTCCATCTCGAGCGGCAACTGCCAGGCTGTCGCTCCGCTCGCCGAAGACCTCAAGATACTGAACTACATGTGGGACTGCGGCACTCAGCGCGTGCTTGAGGAAAGCAAATTCCGCTACGTCTATCGCCCGCAATCCTACGGCACAGCCGAAATGTTGTCGTCGGTGCTTTATCTGCTGCGCAAAAAACCAGACCTGAAAACCATCGCCGTGGTCAATCAGGATTACGCTTGGGGCCGCGACAGCTGGCAGCTGTTCTCGACGGCGCTGATGACGCTCAAGCCGGACGTGAAAGTCGTCGCCGAACTGTTCCCGAAACTCGGTGCGGCTGATTTCTCGACTGAAATTTCCCGACTTCAGGCGCTCAAGCCGGATGTGATCCTGTCGACGTCATGGGGCGGCGATCTCGATACATTCGTTCGTCAATCCAACCAGCGCGGTCTGATCGGGCAATCGTTGTTCGTGCTGCCACTTGCCGAAAGTTCGCTCGAACGTCTTGGCGCAGACCTGCCTGAGGGCGTGATCGTCGGCGCTCGCGGCGACAATTACTTCCTCAATCCCGAATATAAGGACAAGCCGGACTTCAAAGCGTTCGTCGAAGCTTTCCGTACCAAGACCAGCGCCTATCCGATCTACCCGGTGTGGCATATGGCGCAGTCCTTGTTCGCGCTCCGCAATGCCTATGATGCAGCGATGAAAGCGAACGGCGGCCAGTGGCCGAGCCGCGATCAGGTCGCCGATGCCACGCGCGGCATCGTATCCGAAGCCTACAGCCGCCCGATCAAGGTCCGCGAAGACGGACAAGGCCTTGCCGATCAGCTTCTCGGCACGACCAAGCGTGATCCGAAATACAAGTTCTCGATCATAGACGACATCGCGGTCTATCCTGCCGAAAAGATCATGCCACCGGTTGGGAAGATTTCGGTCGATTGGCTGAAGACGCTCGATCCGTCGATCACCAAGATCGATGTCGCGACGTTCAAGCACCCGATGTGATCCCTGAAACTGCGGGGCGGCGTTTCAGCCGCTCCGCTCATCTTTTTAGGTTCACGTAATGACACCCGATCTTCTGCTGATCGCAGCCCTCGATGGCATCGCCTATGCCGCGCTCGTATTTCTTGTCGCGGTGGGGCTCACACTGATCTTCGGCGTGCTGCGCGTATTGAACATCGCGCATGGCAGTCTCTACGCGGTGGGCGCCTATGCGGCGGCAAGTCTGAGCCTCTGGCTTGGTGCCGCAAATTTGTCGCCGTGGCTTACGTTTCCCGCGATGCTCATTGCTGCGTGCGTCGTCGGCATTGTTCTTGGCACTGCCATCGAGCGGATGCTGCTGCAACAGATATACGACAAGGAAGAAGTGTTGCAGCTTCTTGCAACTTTTGCAGTCTTCATGATTCTCGACAACGCGCAGCGCATGATCTGGGGCGTGCAACCCTATTTCGCGGCAGGACCGCTGAAGCTGCTCGGCAATGTCAACATCGGACCGATCACTTACACGAGTTACCAGATCATCCTACTGCCCGCGATCGCGGTCGTCGTCCTTCTCGGGCTACGGACATTCCTGCGCCATACGACATCGGGCCGCGTGATCTTAGCAGTGGCCGAGGATCGCGAAGCAGCGCGCGCCATCGGCATCAATGTCTCGCGTGTCTATCTCTCGACATTCGTCATTGGCGCAATTCTCGCAGCGCTGGGCGGCTCGCTCGCGTCACCGACGACCTCCATCCTGCCGGGCATGGGCACCGACATGCTCGTGCTGTCGTTTGCGGTTGCCGCCACCGCGGGTCTTGGCCGCATCGAGGGCGCGGCGATCACCGCTCTCATGATCGGTTTGGGTCGATCGATTGCGGTCTACACTGCTCCGGAATTCGATGTGCTCGTGCCTTATCTCACCATGTCGCTGGTGCTGCTGTTTCGGCCGCATGGGCTGTTCGGCACGTTTCAGGCGCGGAGAATCTGATGACCTGGCGCCACGTCCTCGCTCTCACTCTCGCTGCAATCGCGCTCGCCGCCGTCGCAGTCTGGCTGCCTTGGACTCGCACGTTCCTGGTCATCGCCATGTCGAAGGGACTTGCCGCGCTCGGCATCACGATCCTGCTGCGCGCGGGCCAGGTGTCATTCGGCCACGCGATGTTCTTCGCGGCTTCGGCCTATGCCGCAGGATATACGTCGCGATGGCTCGGCGGCACGGACATCGCCGTGATGCTCATCGCAGGCGTTTTCGTTGCATCGATCCTGAGCATTGCCGTCGGACTGTTCCTGGTCCGCTACCGGCAAATCTTTTTCGGCATGCTCAATCTCGCCTTCTCGATGGTGCTCTATTCGGTGCTCGAAAAATTCTTCCAGCTCACCGGCGGATCTGACGGATTGCGCATGGCGCGGCCTTCGATTTTCGGCCTCGCGCTCGACCGCAATGGATTCGATTTGGCGCTGGTCATTTTGTCGATCGGCCTTGCGCTCCTCGCGAACATCGGCACTCTGATTTATTTCGACTCGCCGCTGGGACAGGCCTTGCGCGCGATCAAGACGAACGAAACGCGGCTGGAATATATCGGCGCGTCTGCGCGCCGCGTATTGCTGGTGGGCTACATCTTCTCTGCCATCACGGGAGCAATCGGTGGCGTTCTGCTGGCAGCGTTACAGGGTCTCGCGAGCCCGAGCTTTGCTTACTGGATTCAATCGGGCGAATTCGTTTTCATTTCGATACTTGGAGGCGCGTCCTATCCCATCGGCGCATTCGTGGGCGCGCTGGTCTTTGAAGGAGTGAAAATCTACGCGTCGGCCTTTGCGACCGACGTCTGGGAACTGATTTTGGGAGTCGTGATCATCGCCATCATTCTGTTCGCGCCGCGCGGCGGCGTTGGTCTGATTGCAGATTTATTCACACGAAAGGATAAGTCGGTTGAACCGTCACTCGACGATGCCCCTGTCGCATCGGAGACGCAGCGATGACGGCGCTTCTCGATGTCAGCGATATTTCGATCCGCTTCGGCGGCATCGTCGCCGCCGACGGCGTGAACCTCTGCGTCAATGCCGGCGAAAATCTTGCAATCATCGGACCGAACGGCGCTGGCAAAACGACGTTTCTCAATATCTGCACCGGATATTTGACGCCCGTGTCCGGTACCGTTCGTTTCGAGGGCTGCAACATCACCCGCATGCCTCCGCGCAAGATCACCAATCTCGGCATCGCGCGCGCGTTTCAGATTCCGCAGTTGTTTCTCGAACAGACCGTGCTTGAAAACATGCTGCTGGCCATCGCAGCCCGCAACGGCGGATGGTTTACCGCGCGGCCGCTTGGCAGTTCCGCCGCGAAGGACGAAGCGCACGACCTGCTCAAACTCCTCAAGGTCGAAGGATTTTCCGGTCGCGTGGCGAATGAGTTGCCGGAGGGAACGCGAAAGCTCATCGATATCGCCATCGCGCTCGCGCTCCGGCCGCGCCTGCTTCTGATGGATGAACCGACGTCCGGCGTCGCGTCGGTCGAAAAATTTACTGTGATGGACGTTCTGGTGGCCGCGCTCTCGGCGCGCTCGGTCTCCTCGATTTTCGTCGAGCACGACATGGAGATGGTGACACGCTACGCCAACCGCGTCGCGGTCTGGAACGGCGGACGCATCCAGAAAGAAGGATCGCCTGCCGATATTCTCGCCGACGCCGACGTTCGGCGGCAAGTGATCGGAGCCTGACATGCTGTCGTTCTCGAACATCGTCGTTTCCATTCAGGGCGCGTCGATCCTTCGCCGCGTCTCGTTCGAAATCGGCGCGGGACAGACGGTCGCGCTGGTCGGACGCAACGGCGCGGGAAAAACCACCGTGCTGCGCACGATCATGGGATTGACCAATCGCGTGAGCGGCACCGTTGAGTTCGAAGGCCGAGGCATTTCACGCGTGAAGCCCCATGAACGTCCCGGTCTCGGGATCGGTTACGCGCCGGAAGACCGGCGGCTGTTTTCGGCCTTCACGGTGGAAGAAAATATTCGCCTGCCGGCGGAAGTCGCACGTCTCGAAACAGCCGAGATCGAAAAACGTCTCGCGGCGATCTACGGCATGATTCCGGAACTGGAAAAAATGCGGACGCAGCCCGCCGGACAGGTTTCCGGCGGTCAGGGAAAAATCGTGGCGCTTGGCCGCGCGCTCATGCTCGGCACCAAACTGATCCTGCTCGATGAGCCGTTTCAGGGTCTCGCGCCGGTTCTGGCCGCGCGTTACGGCGAGGTGCTGCGTGCGCTGAAATCAGCGCGAAACGACATTTCAATTCTCGTTACCGAATCAAATCCCGAACTGCTGTCGCCTTTCGCCGACCGGACGCTTGTGATCGAGCGCGGCGACCTCAGCGAAGCGAATTCAACAAAAGCAGCATAGCTTAAGGAGAAGAAAAAATGCGCTTGCAGGATAAAGTGGCGCTTGTCACGGGCGGAGCATCAGGCTTCGGCGCGGAAATCGTTCGCGTGTTCGCCAACGAAGGCGCGCATGTCGCCATCGTCGATCTCAACGAAGACGGCGCACGCAGCCTGTCCGCTGAAGTGGGAAAGACCAGCATCGCCATCAAATGCGACGTTTCATCCGCTGCCGACGTCCGCAACGCCGTCGAGGCGACGCGCACGCGCTTTGGCCGTCTCGACATCGTCATCAACAATGCCGGCACCACGCATCGAAACAAACCGATGCTTGAAGTGACCGAAGACGAATTCGACCGCGTCTATGCAGTCAACGTGAAGTCTTTGTTTCATATGGCGCATGCCGCTGTGCCGATCATGCGCGCGCAGGGCGGCGGCTCGATGCTCAATGTCGGCTCGACGGCGGGACTGCGGCCTCGTCCCGGCCTCACCTGGTACAACGGCTCGAAGGGCGCGGCGAATTTGCTGACCAAGTCGATGGCCGTTGAACTTGCGCCGGACAAAATACGTGTCAACGGACTGGCACCTGTTGCGGGCGATACCCCGCTGCTGCCGATGTTCCTCGGCTCCGACACGCCGGAAGTCCGCGCCAAGTTCATCGCGTCCATTCCGCTCGGACGATTCTCGAAACCGTCGGACGTCGCCTCCTCCGCGCTCTTTCTGTCGTCGGATGAAGCGGAATTTCTCACGGGCGTTTTGCTCGAAGTCGACGGCGGACGAACGATCTAGAGGCCAAAGATGCAACACGATCTGGAAGGCATATTGATTGTCTCGGTCGAACAGGCGGTTGCGGCACCTTACGTGTCGTCGCGGCTGGCTGATGCCGGCGCGCGCGTAATCAAGGTTGAGCGGCCGGAAGGTGATTTTGCGCGCGGCTATGACAATCTGGTCCACGGCGAAAGCGCTTATTTCGTCTGGCTCAATCGCGGCAAGGAGTCGATCTGCCTTGATCTGAAAAAGCCTGCCGATGCGGATTTGCTCTCCGCGATGATCGCGCAGGCTGACGTGTTCATTCAAAATCTCGCGCCAGGGGTGATTGATCGCCTCGGGTTTGCGCCAAGTGATTTGCGTGCGAAGTATCCACGCCTCGTCACCTGCTCCATTTCCGGTTACGGCGACGATGGCCCCTACAAGAATTTAAAGGCCTACGACCTGCTGATACAGGCCGAAAGCGGGCTGGCATCGATCACCGGCAACGAGCACGGCTCAGCGCGCGTCGGGGTGTCGGTCTGCGACATTGCTGCCGGCATGACAGCATTTCAGGCCGTGCTTCAGGCGCTGTTTGCGCGCGAGCGCAGTGGACATGGCGGCCATGTGAGCGTGTCACTTTATCATGCGCTGTCTGACTGGATGAATGTGCCTTATTTGCAGTTCACCTATGGCGACAAAACGCCTGACCGTGCCGGTCTTAATCATCCAACCATCGCCCCCTATGGTGCCTATTCATGTGGCGATGGAAAATCCGTACTCATCTCCATTCAGAACGAGCGCGAATGGGCGGCGCTTTGCAGTGATGTTCTGAACGACGCAACGCTTGCAGCCGACGCGCGGTTTAACAACAACACCATCCGCGTGGCGAACCGCGAAACGCTGGACGGAATTATCCTGAGGACATTCGGCGAAGCGCCTCGCGAAGCCATCGTCGCGCGACTGGAAAGCGCGCGGATCGCCTATGGCCGCGTGAGCACGATGGACGATCTGGCGCAGCACCCGCAGAACCGTCTTGTCGAAGTGCAAACGCCGACGGGCCCGGTACGCTGCCTCGCACCGGGAGCGCTGTTCGACAATGAGGCCCCGTCATTTGGACCCGTACCCGCCTTGGGCGAGCATTCAAGTCACATCCGCGCTGAGTTTTCTAATCGACATAAAGCCTCAGCCTGAACTTACGGAGGACCGCATGAATATCCATACAACAAAACCGGCGAAGGGCGTGTTCATCAATAACTACTGGGCGCCCGCGCAATCCGGGCAAACCGTTGATGTGATCGCTCCTGCCGACGGCATGGTGTTCGCTAAAATCGCCGCAGGCGGGAAAGCTGACATCGACAGAGCCGTCAAGGCGGCGCGTGCAGCTGCCGAATCGGGCCCATGGCCGCGCATGACAGCCACCGAGCGCGGACGATTGCTGAGCAAGCTCGCAGTCCTGATTGCCGACAACGCCGAGGAACTCGCAAAGTTAGAGGCGCGCGACACCGGAAAGCCGATGAAGCAGGCGAAAGCCGACATTGTTGCAGCGGCGCGTTACTTCGAATTCTACGGCGGCGCCGCAGACAAGCTGCACGGCGAAACCATACCTTTTCTCAACGGCTACTTCGTGCCGACCGAGCGGGTGCCGTTCGGAGTTACCGGGCATATCATTCCCTGGAACTATCCCGCACAAATGTTCGGTCGTACGATCGCTCCGGCGCTGGCGGTCGGCAACGCGACCGTCATCAAGCCCGCGGAAGAAGCATGTCTCACGCCGCTCCGGCTCGCTGAACTTGCGGCTGAGGCCGGTTTTCCAGAGGGCGTCATCAACGTTGTCCCCGGTCTTGGCGAAGATGCTGGTGCTGCGCTTTCCAGTCATCCGGATATCGATTTCATTGCCTTCACCGGTTCTCCGGAGGTCGGGACACTGATCCAGATCGCTGCCGCTAAGAACCACATCGGCTGCACGCTCGAGCTTGGCGGCAAGTCGCCGCATGTCCTGTTTGCGGACGCTGATCTCGACGTTGCCGTACCGGTGATCGTCAACACCGTCGTCCAGAATGCCGGGCAGACCTGTTCGGCGGGATCGCGCTTGCTCGTGGAGCGCAGCGCGTACGACCGCGTGGTGGACAGCGTGCAGAAGAAATTCAATACGCTGCAGGCGGGAACACCGGAGATGGATCTCGATCTCGGTCCGGTTATCAGCGCAGGTCAGAAAAAGCGCGTTGAAGGATTTTTTGAGCGCGCGAAAGAAAAGGGCGTACCAATCGCTGCCGAGGGCAGTGTGGCGAAGGGCGTACCAGCCGGCGGTTATTTCGTTGCGCCGCGAATTTATGGGCCGGTCCCACGAAGCAATGAACTCGCAACGAACGAAGTGTTTGGACCGGTACTCTCAATTCTTCCGTTCGACGATGAGGATGACGCAATTGGTCTCGCCAACGGTACGGAGTTTGGGCTGATGGCTGGCATCTGGTCCAAGGACGGGTCGCGCGCCCTGCGCGTCGCGCGGCACGTGAAGGCGGGACAAGTCTACGTCAACGCCTATGGCGCGGGCGGTGGCATCGAACTGCCATTCGGCGGAATGAAAAAATCAGGCCATGGACGCGAGAAGGGTTTTGAAGCTCTCTACGAGTTTTCGACGCTAAAAACGCTCATCATAAAACACGATTGAGACTCATGGTGGCGCCCTGTTGGGACAACGTCCTTTAGCAACCGCACTTTTCCATAACACAACTGAATGCTAGCCGCGCAGTGGATTATTCTCAGGTCTCTGGAGCGAGTCTCCAGAAAACGGGAATTATTCAATGATTAGGCGGAGACTTTCGGGAAATTTCGGACAAAAAGTTCGAATCTCGCGCGTACAGAGACTCTCCGATGTCGAAGAAGCCCGCGGTTTGCGGGCCTTTCAAACGCGTAAGCAAAATATTCTCTGATTGTCGCACTGATTGGCTGGGGAACTAGGATTCGAACCTAGACAAACAGAGTCAGAGTCTGTTGTGCTACCGTTACACCATTCCCCAACGATGCCGATGGGATTTCGGAGCGGCGCCATCCGGCCCGGCCCGTCGTTTCCGATGCGGCAAATCGATGTGCGCCCGATATAAAGGGGCGGCGCGTTGCGGTCTACCCCTGCCTTTCCGGAGCCGCGATTTGCACTCTCGCCCGCTATGGCTTGACGATCGGGCTTCCGTTTAGCCCGATAAATCCAAGGTTAACAAGCGGTTAACCCGGATTTCCGCAAGCAGTCACCAAGATCAAAGTACCCCTCTTGAAATGCTGACTTTTCGGAGTTGTCAGAATTTCCATCCCACAGGACGGGACGATTGCAGCAGCGCACGCTTACAATCGCGCTTTCACATTTAACCGTTTGTCTAGTTACGCCTTTCATATTCGTCGGGATGCAAGGCGCGGACAGGCGAAATCCAAATATGTTGACGACGACACCGGCGGCACCCCTCGGACGCGTGATTTCTGTTCGCGGCTCGCAAGCCCGTATCGGGATTGTGGCCAATGACGGAATCAACCTCGCCGCGATGCGCGCAACCGTTGGCCAGTTCTTCGGTATTCGAGCGGCCACGACGATCATCGTGGCAATGATTACCGAAGTGACGCGCGAGGATGTGCCGACGCCGGAAAATTATATCGCCAACGCGGCGGTGGATTTGCTCGGCGAAATCAGCACGGGACCGGCGGCGAAGTTCCAGCGCGGCGTGACGTGCTATCCGGTGATCGGCGATCTCGTGGACCTCCTCGGAGCCGATCAGCTACGAACAATCTACGCACCGTCTCGCGCCGAGCAAATCAACATCGGTACACTTCAGCAGGATCCGTCCGTCACTGCCTATGTCGACATCGAAGACATGCTCAGCAAGCACTTCGCCGTGCTCGGCTCGACCGGCGTCGGCAAATCGACCGGCGTCTCGCTGCTGCTGAACGAAATTCTCATCGCGCGCCCGAATCTGCGCATGTTTCTGCTCGACGTGCACAACGAATATGGCCGCTGTTTCGGTGCCAAGGCCAACGTCCTCAATCCGCGCAATTTGAAACTGCCGTTCTGGCTGTTCAATTTCGAGGAATTCGTTGACGTCATTTTCGGCGGGCGCCCCGGCGTTCCGGAAGAACTCGAAGTTCTCGTCGAACTAATCCCGGTCGCGAAAACCCAATACCTGCAATATCAGAGCACGGATCGCGTCGGCCTCAAGCGCCTCGATGCGAAGACCGCAGGCTACACCGCCGACACGCCTGTTCCCTACCGCATCGTCGATCTGATTTCGCTGATTGACGAGCGCATGGGCAAGCTCGAAAACCGCTCCTCGCGCATCGTCTATCACAAGCTGATCTCGCGCATCGAGACCGTGAAGAACGATCCGCGCTATTCGTTCATGTTCGAGAACGCGAACGTCGGCGGCGACACGATGGCGGAAGTTCTCAGCACCCTGTTCCGCCTGCCGGCCAACGGCAAACCGATGACGGTCATGCAGCTCGCCGGTTTTCCGGCTGAAGTCGTGGACTCGGTCGTCTCGGTGCTGTGCCGTATGGCATTCGATTTCGGCCTGTGGAGCGATGGCGCGTCGCCGATGCTGTTTGTGTGCGAGGAAGCGCATCGTTATGCGTCCGCCGATCGCGGCGTCGGTTTCGGGCCGACGCGCAAAGCCGTGTCGCGCATCGCCAAGGAAGGCCGCAAATACGGCGTCTATCTTGCGCTCGTGACGCAGCGCCCCGCAGAGCTCGATGCAACCATTATTTCACAATGCAACACGCTGTTCGCCATGCGTCTTGCCAACGAGCGCGACCAGGCACTGTTGCGTTCGGCGGTTTCTGACGCGGCCGCCAATTTGCTGTCGTTCGTGCCGTCATTGGGTACCCGCGAAGTGCTCGCATTCGGCGAAGGCGTCGCCTTGCCGACGCGCCTGCGATTCAAGGAAGTGCCGGCGCATCAATTGCCGCGCACTGAAGCCACGACGACCACAACGCCGAACGCACATACCGGCCACGACATCAACTTCGTCAGCTCCGTGCTGGAACGCTGGCGTGGCGCGACCTCGCATCGCGAAGCGCCGAACGACCCGACGTTCAGCGGCAGCGAGCGCCTTGCGCCCCGCGTGGCAGAGGCCCCGATGCTTCAGCCGTCGATGGGGCTCGACCCGGATCGGTTTTCGCTTCTGAAAAAACCGCTGCGCTGACGCGGGGCTGATCCGCGTCCGGGAGTGCTTTGCGCTCTAACAGGCTTCGTCTAAGGTCCGGCGATCTTCCTTTGCCGGACCCCACGCATGACCCAGCATCCGATCAGCCGCTTTCCCGTTCCCGATCTGAAATCGCTTCCCGACGACATCCGCACGCGTATTCTCGGCGTACAGGAAAAGTCGGGCTTCGTGCCGAACGTATTTCTGGCGCTTGCATACCGCCCGGACGAATTCCGCGCCTTCTTTGCCTACAATGACGCGCTGATGGAAAAGGACGGCGGCCTCAGCAAGGCCGAGCGCGAGATGATCGTGGTCGCAACAAGCGCCGCCAACCAGTGCCACTACTGTGTGATTTCGCACGGCGCGGTGCTTCGGATCCGCGCCAAGAATCCTCTGATTGCCGACCAGATCGCCAACAATTATCGCAAGGCCGACATCACGCCGCGCCAACATGCGATGCTGGATTTCGCAGTCAAGGTGTGTCTGGAATCGCAGAAAACATCGGCGAAGGATTTCGACGAACTGCGCAAGCACGGATTCAGCGATGGCGACATCTGGGACATCGCCGCGATCACCGCGTTCTTCGCCTTGTCGAACCGCATGGCGAGTGTCACCGACATGCGCCCCAACGACGAATCCTACATGATGGGCCGCGTGCCGAAATCCTAGCCGAGAGGACAACGAATTGCTCGAATGGTGGGATATTGTTCTGCGTCTCGGCGTCGCGACGCTTGCGTCCGGCGCGATTGGCCTCAACCGCGATCTTCACGGCAAGCCGATAGGCTTGCGCACGCTGGGAATTGTAGGCCTCGCGACATCGCTGGCCGTGCTACTTGCAAATCCCGCAAGCGTCGAAGCGGGCCAGCTCTCGGATGCGACCAGCCGCATCATTCAGGGCATTCTCACGGGCATCGGATTTCTGGGCGCTGGAGTCATTGTTCACGCGGACAGTTACAAGGTGAGAGGCTTGACCAGCGCGGCGTGCGTCTGGTTCACCGCCTGCATCGGCGTTGTATGCGGTCTTGGACATTGGAGACTGGTCGGCATCGCACTCACCCTCGCGCTTATGCTGCTGATGTTCGGTGGACCGGTCGAACGGATGCTTCACCGTCTGCTGGGCGGAAAGCCGGACGATCACCAGCCCAAATAGGCCTCACTCATCTTCGGCTGGACCGCACCAGCCCGGCAGATAGACCGCGTCCTTGCTTTTTCCCGCCGACAGGGCCTTTTCCAGCGCCTTTTCGAAATCAGCCTCAACGGACTTTTTCGAGAGCCTTCGGCGCAAAAAGTCTGCCCATAGAAACTCGCTGAATGGTGTCGTGTCCTTTGCAAAGCCGCCAATGCGCCGGAGTTCTCCTGCGAGACTGCGGAAAGGATCGTCTTTAAGTCCACGGACATCTTTCGGCAGGTCACTATATTCGCATCGCTTGCCCTTCGCATCGTAGGGATAAACCCATCGATGGTTGTCGAGCACGACCCAGAACGCCTTGCGATCGACCATCGACAGATCCGCGACGACCGAAACCAGCACATCCTTTTCTCCTTCTTCGTGAAGGGCGCGCGCCAGATGATGGTGATCGATCACGTAGTTGCGCTTGTCCGGCCCAAGGACAACAGGGATCATGTGCCGCCCCAGAAGTTCGGCGCGCTTTTTCGACTTATGCGCCCGCCATCGTTTGCGCTTTTCCTTGACCTCGCGCATCCCGACGGTCATCTGCGTCGGCCGGAGCGACAGGATCGAAACGGGTTTCAGAACGGGTTCGCGAGTGTTTGCCATGCAGCCCTCCAGGATTTCGGACAAGCATTGCTGTCGCCGGGGAACCGTAACAAGATGCCGTCCAATCAATCTTTAGTGCACGGCTGGAATCTCGTGTTTTCGCGTGACACATTCAAACGCAGCGTGAGACATACCCTAAGAGTGTTTTTCGGATTCCCGGCATGGCAATTCACCGCCCCGACCTGACTGACGGCGAAAAGCGAATAGTCAGATTTCGCCCACGGACGACGGCGAATCCATCCGGTGCTTCTGGAAGAATGAACGGGGCGGCGAAAGGCGGCGTCACCGGTGACGGAACGTCTTCTCTGCAACGAGACCGGACGCGCCCGGACGACTATCGCCATCGGATGGTAACAAACGTTGCAGCACTTCTGTTTACCGCGCTTCTGACCGGCGCCGGCATATGGCTTGCGATGAAGCTGGCGGACCTTCGCAACACGCAGGACTGCGTTTTGATGGGGCGCCGTGACTGCGCCCATATCTCCTCGCTGAAGGAATAGGCCTTCCGCGCGCGACCGCATCCCGCCTGCCGCCATTGAACTCAGGGCTGGCCTCCGATATACGGGCGTCAACATCCATGCCGGCCTCCGGAACCGGCTGCTCGATCAAAATTATCTCAAATTTATCAAAGGCTTAACGATGGCTTCCACATTCGACCAGGTCGCGACCATCATTGCTGAAACCTGTGACATCCCCCGCGACACCATCACCCCGGAAAGCCACGCCATCGACGATCTGGGCATCGACAGCCTCGACTTCCTCGATATCGCGTTTGCCATCGACAAGGCGTTCGGCATCAAGCTGCCGCTGGAAAAGTGGACTCAGGAAGTCAATGACGGCAAGGCCACGACCGAGCAGTACTTCGTCCTGAAGAACCTCGCTGCCCGCATCGACGAACTGGTCGCCGCCAAGAGCGCGTGACGCGCGCCCATGCATCTGGAATATTTTCAACTGATCGATCGCATCGCCGCCCTCGACCTCGGCAAGCGCACGATCACGGTTGAAGCACAGGTGCCTCAAGAGAACACCATTTTTGAAGGACATTTTCCCGGCTATCCGCTGATGCCGGGTGTTCTTCTGACCGAAGCGATGGCGCAAACTTCGGGCTGGCTGCTGATCGCGCTTCTGAAATTCGAGCGCATGCCATTTCTCGCCGCTATCAAGGATGCGAAGATGCGCGACTTCGTTATGCCGGGCGATCTGCTGACGATTGACGCCAAGCTCACGCATGAAGGATCGGGCTATGCCGTGACCGACGCCAAGATTCGCGTCGATGGCAAACTGAAGAGCAACGCGACGCTGACTTTCCGTCACACGCCGTTTCCGAATGCCGACATTCGCGGACATATGGACGCGATGGCTAAGAAGCTGGGATTCCCGCGCGAGGTCATCGCGCATGGCTGAGGCAAAAACACCGCGCGAAGCGTGGATCACGGGTATCGGCATCGCCTCCTCGCTCGGCGAAGGTCTCGACGCGCATTGGGACGCGCTCAACGCCAAACAAGTCAACGCGGATGTGACGACGTTCGCGCCCTACATCGTTCACCCGATGGCCAAACTCGCGTTCGACGGGCAAATTCCGAAAAAAGAACAGCGCCAGATGGAGGCGTGGCAGCGCATCGGCACTTACGCCGCAGGTCTCGCGCTCGACTCCGCAGGGATCAAGGGCAATACGGAAATTCTCGGGCGCACCGACATGATCGTCGCAGCCGGCGGCGGCGAACGCGATCTCGCCGTCGATTCTGCTGTGCTCAATGCCGACGTCCAAGGCAACGCCGCTCCCGGCTTTCTCAACGAGCGGCTGATGAACGATTTGCGTCCGACTTTGTTTCTGGCGCAGCTCTCCAATCTTCTCGCCGGAAACATCTCCATCGTTCACGGCGTCACCGGATCGTCGCGCACCTTCATGGGTGAGGAAGCAGCCGGCGTCGATGCCGCGCGGATTGCGCTTGCCCGCATCGCAGCGGGTCAGAGCGACATCGCACTCGTGGGTTCCGCGCAAAACGGCGAGCGAAAAGATTTGCTGATGCTCTATGAGTTCGGCGGGTTCAATCTCAAGGACAAATTTGAATCGGTCTGGAAGCGAGAGAACGGATTTGCGCTTGGCTCAGGCGGTGTGTTTCTCGTGATCGAGTCCAAAGAACACGCACAGGCACGCGGCGCGAAACCGTTCGCAAAATTATCGAGTGTCGTCGCAGATCATGCGCGCAGAAAGTCGGCAGGCGCGATCACGGCCGTTCTGGACAAGCTGTGGTCGAAGCTCGGCGCGCTCGGCAAGAGCACGGCCATCATGACCGGCGCGACCGGCGCGCAAACAGCAACATCCGAAGAGCGCGCGTTTCTGAAGAAGCATGCCGACGTCCCGGTTCGAGCAACCGGGACCGCGTTCGGCCATACAATGGAAGCGCAATTCCCGCTGGGCATTGCGCTGGCGGCGCTTTGCATTTCGCGCGGCAAACTTTTCGCCGCCAACGATCCTGCCGGCGTCGAGGTTGAAATGACCGTGCCGCCATCCCAGATTGTCGTTGTCGGCACCGGACACTGGCGCGGCGAAGGCATGGCGCTGGTCGAAGCGATCTAGCCGGCGAACGGGGGCAAGATGTCAGCAAATCGCGACAAGTTCGGACGTCCTATCGTCGTCGTCACCGGCATGGGGCTTGTGACATCGCTAGGTGCGGGCAAATCCGACAACTGGGCGAAACTAACCGCAGGCGAGTCCGGTATCCGCACCATCACACGCTTTCCGACCGACGGTCTCAAGACAACGATGGCAGGCGCCGTCGATTTCATTGCGGTCGAGCCGTTCTCCTCGACAGTGCTCTCCGAGAAATTGGCAGACGTTGCGACTGAGGAAGCCATCGCGCAATCCAACATCGGCACCAGGGGCGATTTCCCCGGTCCGTTGTTTCTCGCGGTTGCGCCGGTCGAAGTCGAATGGCATCCGCGTCAGGAGATCGCACGCGAGACCGGTCTGAAATCCGGCATAGACTACGATGCGCTGATGCGAGCCAGCGGCGGCGGCAAGCACGAACAATTTCATCATCGCTTCATGTTCGGTTCGGTTGCCGATCACATCGCAGAATCGTTCGGCACCAAAGGCTCGCCGATCTCGCTCTCGACAGCCTGCGCGTCGGGCGCGACCGCCATTCAACTCGGCGTCGAAGCGATCCGCCGCGGCGAAGCCGACGCGGCGCTCTGCGTGGCGACAGACGGTTCCGTCAATCCCGAGGCGCTGATCCGTTTTTCGCTGCTCTCGGCGCTCTCCACCAACAACGATCCGCCGCAGGCGGCCGTGCGGCCTTTCTCCAAAAACCGCGACGGCTTCGTGATGGCCGAAGGCGCAGGCGCGCTGGTGCTCGAAAGCCTTGAAGCCGCGACTGCGCGCGGCGCAAAAATTCTCGGCGTCGTCGCGGGCTGCGGCGAACTCGCCGATTCGTTTCACCGCACGCGTTCGAGCCCGGACGGCAAGCCGATCATCGGTTGCGTGCGCAACGCGCTTGCGGATGCCGGCATGGGCGTTGAGCATATCGACTACATCAACGCGCACGGCACCGGCACGCCGGAAAACGACAAGATGGAATATATCGGCATCTCGACCGTGTTCGGAGATCGCGCGACCAAGGTGCCGGTATCCTCGAACAAGTCGATGGTCGGCCACACCCTGTCTGCGGCCGGCGCCGTCGAAGCCGTGTTCTCGCTGCTGACGCTGGAGCATCAGCGCATTCCGCCGACGATCAACTACGACGTTCCGGACCCTGCAATTCCGTTCGACGTCGTCCCGAACAAGGCCCGCGACGCCAAGGTTTCTGCCGTGATGTCTAACTCCTTCGGTTTCGGCGGACAGAATGCGTCGCTGATCCTGACGCGGGAGCCGATCTGAGGGCTTCCGCCGGTTGACGCCATCGCGCGAACCGGCAATACCCAGCCGAGATTTTGACCTTTTTCGTGCCGGAGGCACGGTTCGATGCGTGCGCTCACTCTCGTTGCCGATCGCCAGCTTGTGGTTGCGGATATTCCGCCGCCACCGCCGCCGTCTGCCGGCGAAGTGCAGATCCGCGTCAAGGCCGTCGCGCTGAACCACATCGACGTATGGGGCTATCGCGGCATGGCGTTCGCCAAGCGCAAACTGCCGCTCGTCGTCGGCGCCGAAGCGTCCGGCGAGATCGCAAGCGTCGGCGAAGGCGTGAAGCGATTCAAACCGGGCCAGAAAGTCGTGATGTATGGCGCGCTGACCTGCGGCGTGTGCCCGGCATGCAAGGCCGGCCGTGATAATCTCTGTGAAAACGTCGCCGGCATTATGGGCTTTCATGTCGATGGCTTCGCGCGCGAATTGATGAATCTCAACGAGCGCCTCGTTATCCCGGTGCCGGACGGCGTCTCGGACCGCGAGGCGTCCTGTGCGCCGATTGCATTCTCTACCGTCCAGCACATGCTGTTCGACAACGCGAAGTTGCTGCCGGGAGAAACGGTTCTTGTTCATGCCGGAGGCTCCGGCATCGGCACCGTGGCCATCATGATGGCAAAAGCCATCGGCTGCACCGTCATCACCACCGTCGGCGACGACTCCAAGATCGCGGGCGTGAAAGCCCTCGGCGCGGATTATGTCATCAACTACCGCAAGGATCGCTTCGAGGGCGAGACGCGCAAGATCACCAAGAAGAAGGGCGTCGATGTCGTGTTCGAGCATGTCGGCGCGGACACGTTTCAAGGCTCGCTGCTGTCGATGAAGCGCGGCGGGCGGCTCGTGACATGCGGCGCGACATCGGGGCCGACAACGACGCTTAACCTGATGCAGCTATTTCAGCAGCAGTACCGGATTTTCGGTTCGTTCGGCGCAACGATGAAGAATATCGCCGAAAGCCTCGACAAGATGGCGACAGGCATGAAGCCGATCATCGACACCGAAGTGCCGATCGAGAAAGTCGGCGATGCGCTGACGCGGATGGAAAGCCGGAACGTGTTCGGCAAAATCGTTATTACCTTCTGATGCAACGGCTGCTGCTCCGTGCCCGGGCGATCCTGCGCGATGCGCTTAAACCCGTGACGGGCGCCATTGTCGGCGGCATCGCTGTCGGCTTGCTGCGGCTGGTGCGTAACTTCGATTCGGACAAGACGGCAGATTTCTTCGCGTCCGTCACCCGCGCCGTCGGGCCGTGGCTTCCAGAACAAAAAATCGGACGCGCCAATCTGAAGGCTGCGTTTCCGGAGAAGTCTGCGGCAGAGATCGAAACGATCCTGACCGGCGTGTGGGACAATCTCGGACGCGTCGGCTCCGAATTCGCGCAGATCGACCGCATCTGGGATTTCGATCAGGATCGTGCAGGTACCGGACGTATCGAGATCGCACCGGAGTCCGTCGAACGCTTTTTGAAACTGCGCGACGACGGCAAAGGCGCACTGCTGTTCGCAAGCCATCTCGCAAACTGGGAATTGCCCGCGCTCGCCGGTCCCGCCTATGGACTCGACTCGGCCATTTTATTTCGCCGGCCCAATATCGCGTCAGTGGATCGCGCCGTGCAAAGCATCCGCGCGCTGAACATGGGCACGATGATCGCGACCACGCACGACGCGCCGCTGCGACTGGCGCAGGCGCTGCAAAAAGGCGTCCATGTCGGGATGCTGGTCGATCAGTATTTCGGCCGCGGCGTCGATGTGAATTTTTTTGGGCGGACGACCAAGGCCAATCCCCTGCTTGCGCGCCTTGCGCGGCAGATCGAAGTGCCAATTCACGGCGCACGCATTATCCGCCTTCCGGATCATCGCTTCCGCGCCGAATTATCGGAAGAGGTCACGCCGGTTCGCGATGCCGACGGCGAGATCGACATTCAGGGCACCATGCAGGCCGTCACGTCCGTCATCGAAAGCTGGGTGCGCGAACACCCCGAGCAATGGCTTTGGCTGCATCGCCGCTGGCGATAGTCACCGCCCGGTCTTCACCCGCGTCCAGAGACGATTGATGGTGCGCTGGGTCGCGGCGTCGCGCGCCGTGATGACGAAAAGACGGTTCAGCGTCGCTTCATCCGGATAAACCGTCTTGTCATTGAAGATTTTCGGATCGATCAGCTTCTGGCTGGCGAGATTGCCGTTCGCGTAGGACAGGAAGTCGGAGTTCTTCGCAGCGACATCCGGGCGATAGAGATAGTTGATCAGTTCGTAGGCCTCCGCGACATTCTTGGCATCCGCTGGAATCGAAAGATTGTCGAAGAACATCTGCGCGCCCTCTTTCGGGATCGCGTAGCCGATCTCGATGCCATTCTTTGATTCCGCCGCACGGCTCTGCGCCTGCTTGATGTCGCCGGACCATCCGACCACGAAGCAGATCTCGCCGGTCGCCAGCGCGCTCAGATATTCCGACGAATGAAATTTGCGGACATAGGGACGGACCTTGCTGACGAGATCGGCAGCCTTTTCGAGATCGGCCTGCTTGGTGGAGTTCGGATCGATGCCGAGATAGTTGAGCGCGGCGGGTAGAATATCGTCGGCCGAATCCAGCATATGGATTCCGCAATCCTTGAACTTCGCGAGATTCTCCGGCTTGAACACGATGGCCCACGAGTCGATTTTCGCGTCGACCCCAAGAATGTCGCGCGCAGATTTCGCGTTGTAGCCGATGCCGGTCGTGCCCCACATGTAGTTCGCCGCGTAAGTGTTGCCGGGATCGTACACCGCAAGGCGCTTGGTCACTTCGGGCCAGGCATTCGCAAGATTCGGAAGTTTCGATTTGTCGAGCTTCTGAAAAATTCCAGCCATGATCTGGCGTTGCAGAAAATAGGCTGTCGGCACCACAACGTCATAGCCGGACTTTCCGGCGAGCAGCCGTGTCTCCAGCGTCTCGTTGGCGTCGAAGGTGTCGTAGACAACTTTGATGCTGGTTTCCTTGGTGAACTGCTCGATCACGCCCGGCGCCATGTAGTTCGACCAGTTGTAGAAATTGACAGTGCGTTCCTGCGCGAGCGACGACTGTGAAAACGCCAGTGCCGCTATAGCTCCAGCCAAAAACTGAATTCGATTTTTCATCGCTGCCATCCTCAGGCGTGAATGACGTGAGACAGCCGTTCAAGCGCGGCGTCGAGCGTTGCATCTTTTTTGGAAAAACAGAACCGGACCACGGACGTGACGTGGTCTTTCTCATAGAACGCCGACACAGGGATCGTCGCGACCTTGTGCTCGTGCACGAGCCGCTTGCAGAACGCCTCGTCGGTTTCGTTCAGACCAAGCGGCGCAAGATCGACATTGACGAAGTAAGTGCCCTGCGATTTCAGAACGGGGAAACCGACGCGCGCCAGGCCATCGCTCAGGCGGTCGCGGCTGCGCGCAAGATCGGCGCGCATGTTGATAAAATAGTCGTCGGCCTTGCCGAGACCGTAGGCGACAGCGACCTGAAGATTGGGCGCGGTCGTGAAGGTGATGAACTGGTGCGCCTTGGTCAGCACGCGCAAAATCGGCGGCGCGGCGCAGACAAATCCGATTTTCCAGCCGGTCAATCCGAAGATTTTTCCGGCCGAACCGATCTTCACAGTACGTTCACGCATGCCCGGCAATGTAATCAGCGGAATATGGTCGCGGCCGTCGAACACAACATGCTCCCACACCTCGTCGCAAATCGCGATCAGGTCGAACTCCTGGCAAATGCGCGCCAGCATTTCGAGATTTTCGCGCGGATAGACGACTGCGGCTGGATTGAGCGGATTGTTGAGGATCACATATTTCGTCTTCGGCGTGATCGCCGCGCGGATCGCATCCTCGGGCAACAGCCAGTGCGGCGGTTCAAGGCGGATGAACTTCGGAATGCCGCCGGCAAGGCGAATGATCGGCACATAGGAATCGTACATCGGCTGAAACAGCAGAACCTCGTCGCCCGGTTCGACAAGGCCGAGGATCGAGCCGGTCAGCGCCTCGGTGGCGCCGGACGTAATCATCACCTCGCTCATCGGCTCCAGTTGCAGCTTGTGCCAATGCGCGTAGTGTTTCGCGACAGCCTGCCGCAGCTCGGGGATGCCCATCATCGACGGATATTGATTGTAGCCGTTGAGAACCGCATCAGCGGCTTTCTCGCGCACATCCAGCGGACCCGGATCTTCCGGAAACCCCTGCCCGAGATTGATCGCATTGAGGTCGCGCGCGGCCTGCGACATGACGTCGAAAATCGTATTCGGCAGGTCGGCGAAAATCCTGTTCATCGGAATTCAGCCGCCGGTTTTGGTCGGCAAACCCGCCGCCTTCCATCCGATGATTCCGCCGGCCAGATGCGAGTCGTAAGGCAAGCCCGCCGCTTGCGCGGCCAGCGACGCCGTTACAGATCGCTTGCCGGAGCGGCATGCGAATACGACGATCTTGCCCTTCGGATCGGGAATCGCGGCCGGATCGAACGTGGACAGCGGCACAACAACCGCATCGGGATAGGCTTCAACAGCGACTTCGTTCGGTTCGCGCACATCGACCAGAAGATAGCGGCCATCCTCGATGCCGGCGGCGACTTCTTCCGCCGACAGATTATGAACTGTTGGATTTGGGCCCGTCAAAACTGCCTCCCGCAAACGCGCGAACGGCGCACAAACTCTCTTTTTACAGGTCGAAAATCAAGCCGCGTCAGATCGTGACCTGGGTGCCGACTTCCACCACCCGGCCCGTCGGAATCTGGAAGTAGCTGGTCGCATCGTTCGCCGAACGGGACAGCTTGATGAAAAGAATATCCTGCCAGCGCGGCATCCCGGACTGCGTGGCTGGCTTGAGCAGGCGCCGCGACAGGAAAAACGACGTGGACATGATGTCGAATTGCCAGCCGAGCTTACGTGCGACGCCGAGCGCCTTGGGTACGTTCGGCGACTCCATAAAGCCGAATTTCAGCGTCACCCGTGCGAACAGATCGCTGACCTCTTCCAGCTTGACGCGTTCGGAAAGATCGACGCGCGGCGTCGGAGCCGTCTCCACCGTGAGGATCACATTCTTCTGATGTAGAACCTTGTAGTGCTTCAAACTGTGCATCAGCGCGGTCGGAGCGAATTCCGGGTTACTGGTCAGAAACACAGCCGTCCCAGGCACTAGCAGCGGCGGCTTTTTCGACAGCATGCCGACAAGGTCAAGCAGCGGAAATTCCTGTTTGTGTGTCTTGTCGTAAAGCAATTTGCTGCCGCGCCGCCACGTATACATCAGCAGCATGACCAGACCGCCGAGCGCAAGCGGCACCCAGCCGCCCTCGAACACTTTCAGAAGGTTTGCCGAAAGGAATGTCAGATCGAGCAGAAGGAATGGCGCAATCAGTGCAGCCGCAGCCAGCGGCTGCCATTTCCAGACCTTCCAGATCACGACGAAACCCATCATCGCCGTCACGACCATCGTTCCGGTCACGGAGATGCCATAAGCCGAGGCGAGCGCGCTCGACGAGCGAAACAGAATGACCAGCATCAGGACCGCGATGAGCAGCAGCAGATTGACTTTCGGAATGAAAATCTGCCCGGCGTGAACTTCCGACGTATGCGTGATCTCGAAGCGTGGCATTAGGCCGAGCTGGATGGCCTGTCGCGTCAGCGAATATGCGCCGGTAATAACAGCCTGACTGGCGATCACGGTTGCGACAGTCGCGAGCAGCACCATCGGCACCAGCGCCCAATCCGGATACATCAGGAAGAATGGATTCTCGACGGTTGCCGGATCGCCGATGACCAAAGCGCCCTGCCCCAGATAATTCAGCGCCAGCGACGGCAGTACGATAGCAAGCCACGCAGTCTGAATCGGCAACTTGCCGAAATGGCCGAGATCCGCATAGAGCGCCTCTGCGCCCGTGACGGCGAGAAAGACCGCGCCAAGCGTGACGAGTCCGATCACGCCGTGCTGGGCGAGAAAATTGATTGCATAATAAGGATTGAAAGCAAGCAGTACTTCCGGATGTCGGACGATCGGCGGCAGCGCCGCCACAGCGATCACTACAAACCACAAAGCCATGATCGGCCCGAAGAACGCTGCAACGCGCGCGGTGCCTCTGGATTGAACGGCAAAGAGCATGACAAGAATCGTCACCGTCAGGGGCACGACATACGGATCGAAAGCCGCTGTCGCGAGCTTCATGCCTTCGATGGCGGACAACACCGATAACGCCGGAGTGATGACAGCATCGCCATAGAACAACGCTCCGCTGACGATCCCGAGAAAGACGATGATCCCGCCGCTTGTACCCAGTGCGCGCTGCGCCAGTGCCATCAATGCGAGCGTACCGCCCTCGCCATTGTTGTCGGCACGAAGAAGGATGATGACATATTTGAGCGTGACGACGACGATCAGCGCCCACAGGATCAGCGACAGCACGCCAATGGCGGCCGCGCTGTTCACTGACGTCGCGGTGGCTCCGGCGGCGACGATCGCCTCGCGAAACGCGTAGAGCGGGCTGGTGCCGATGTCGCCATAGACGACGCCGATGCTGCCGATCATCAGCCCTGCGAAACCGGCGGTGGAATGGACCTCGCCATGACCGTTTGCCGCCGGCGCTTCCGCTGCGGCGATGGCATTGTCGGTTGTCATGAAGGGCGCCCCGATCGTTACAGCGGACTGGACTGGCGCAGGCGTATAACCCCGCGCGACCTTATCTGGCTAGACGAATCTCAAATTGCCCGTATGCAAGGGCGGAGCGAGCAGAACGATAATAGATAAACAATATCAAATAGTTACCTGAGTACCCACTTCGACGACCCGTCCTGTTGGAATCTGGAAGTAATCAGTCGCGTCGTTCGCCGACCGGCTGAGCGCGATGAAAAGATGGTCCTGCCAGCGCGGCATTCCCGATTGCGCGGCAGGCTTCAGCGAACGGCGCGAAACGAAGAACGACGTGGACATGATGTCGAACTGCCAGCCGAGCTTGCGCGCAATCGCAAGCGCCTTCGGCACATTCGGGGATTCCATGAAGCCGAAGCGCAGACGCACCTTCGCGAACTTATCGGAGACGTTTTCCATGCGGACGCGTTCGCCGATTTCCACGCGGGGTGTCTCTGCCGTCTCGATCGTCAGAATAACGTTGTGCTCGTGCAGCACCTTGTTGTGCTTCAGATTGTGCAGCAGCGCGGTCGGCACATAGTCCGGATCGCTGGTCAGGAACACCGCCGTTCCCTTGACGATGTGCGGCGGACGTTTCTCCAGACTTCTGATGAGATCGCCCAGCGGCACTTCCGTGCGGCGCGTCTTGCTGATGAGAATCGCGGCTCCTCGCCGCCAGGTCCAGACAATGCCGGTCATCACGACGCCGAACGTCAGCGGCACCCACGCGCCCTGAAACAGCTTGAGCAGATTTGCCGAAAAGAACGTCAGATCGATCACGACCAGCGGCACGATCAGCGCAGCGGCAGTCAGCGGACGCCAGTGCCAGAGTTTCCAGATCACGACAAAGCACATGATGCCGTCGGCAACCATCGTGGTGGACACGGCGATGCCATAGGCCGACGCCAATCCGCTCGATGTTCTGAATAGTCCGACGAGCAATAAAACGCCGATCAGGAGCAGCAGATTCACGCGCGGCAGATAGATCTGCCCGGCGTGACTTTCCGAAGTATAGCGAACCTCAAATCGCGGCAGCAGACCGAGTTGAATGGCCTGACGGACGAGCGAGAACGCGCCGGTGATGACCGCCTGGCTTGCAATCACGGTCGCGGCGGTCGCAAGACAGATCAGCGGCACGAGCACGCTTTCAGGCGCCATCTTGTAGAACGGATTTTCGATCGCTTCGGGATGCGACAGAACCAGCGAACCCTGTCCGAAGTAGTTGACCAGCAGACACGGGAGAACAAAGAAGAACCATGCCGCCTGAATCGGCTTGCGCCCGAAATGTCCGAGGTCGGCGTAAAGCGCCTCGCCGCCCGTGACCGCGAGAAACACTGCGCCGAGAATGACGAGGCCGATCACACCGTGGGTCAGCAGAAACGACACCGCGTACCAGGGATTGATCGCATACATCACGGTCGGATCGTCGCTGATGTGCATCAGGCCGAGAACGCCAAGCGTTGCGAACCAGACGATCATCACGGGTCCGAATGCGCTTGCGACGATCGCCGTGCCACGGCTCTGGACGCTAAACAGAACGAGCAGAATGAAGATCGCGAGCGGAACGACATAGTGCTCCAGCGAGGGTGCGGCGAGGTTGAGACCTTCGACCGCAGAGAGCACGGAGATGGCCGGCGTAATCATCGCGTCGCCGAGAAACATCGATCCGCCGATGACGCCGAGTATCATCAGGATAGTGCTTCGCCGTCCGAGCGCGCGCTGGCCGAGCGCCATCAGCGACAGCGTCCCGCCTTCTCCGTTGTTATCGGCGCGCAGCAGCAGCAGCACGTATTTGATGGTGACGACGACGATCAGCGCCCACAGGATCAGCGACAGCACGCCGAGAACGATCTCGCGCGTCAGCGGCCCGCCATGGGTCGCGTTATGAACGGCTTCGCGGAAAGCGTAGAGAGGCGACGTTCCGATGTCGCCGAACACGACCCCGATGCTCCCGAGCGTTAGCGCCCAAAAGCCGGTATGGGCCGTAGCCTCATGGGGCGTATCGGTCGTGGTCTCACTGGCAGCCATATTGGAAGCAACGCCCTTACGGATAAATCGGCCGCCGCAGTGCGGAGAAGGCTTGGGAGGCGTTTCTTATATCACCGGCGACCGAATGGCACCTGCGGCGGAACAGCTTTCACCATGGAACGCATAACCTCTACAAAGGTAATATAGTAAGGAGCTATGGCTTGAGATTTGGCGGTAAAGGCGGGTCTTCGCGCATCAAGGTGATGGTCACACGGCGGTTCGCCGCCAGCGTCGGATCGTCCGGGAACAGCGGCTGGGTATCGGCCTTGCCGGACACCGAGAAGATGTGGGAGGTCGGCAGGCCTTCACGCTCCAGAATCTGCCGCACGGCGTTGGCGCGATCCGACGACAGGTCGAATCCGTCGTAGCCGGTCTGGCTTGGAACGAAGCCCGCCGAGGTGTGGCCGACAATGGCGACCCGCAGCGGCGTAGAACGCAGCGGACCGGCAAGGCGCTGCAACAGGCGCTTGGTGCGTTCCAGCGGCATCTTGGAACCGTCGGCGAACATCGAGCGTCCGTCCTGATCGACGATCTCCAGGTTGAGACCCTGCTTGGTTTCCTCGAACAGGATGTGCTTGGAGATCTCGCTGATCTCCGGCATGTCCTGAAGCGCCTGACGCAGCGAGGCGGACGCCAGCGCGAATTCGCGGTCGGTCTTCAGCTTCGCGCCGTTGATCTTGCTGTTCTCGTCCTGATCCGGCGTCGGCGTATTCGACGCTTCCTCGGGCGGAATGTGCGCGGTGTTCTTCAGCTTCGGCCGCGTCGGCAGACCGTCGGATTCGATCACGCCCGAGTAACGCGCTTCGGTCTGCACGCCGAAGGCTTCCCGCATCGAGCCGGCGACGATCTTGAGTTTCTGCTGATCCTGCGTCGAGAACGCGACGAGCATCACGAAGAAGCTCATCATCAGGCCCATCAGGTCGGCGAAGGTGACGAACCAGCCGTGACCGCCGGCGTGAGCGTCTCCACGTTTTTTCTTAGCCATGTTGAATCACCCCGGAAAATGCCGACTTTTTACGCCGGCACCGGCTCACCCTCTTCATGGCGATGTTTCTCAGGCAGATAGGCCAGCAGCATTTCGCGCACCAGCGTCGGAGATTTCGCGTCGCGGATCATCAGAATGCCGTCGATGATGATGGTGCGGTTGGTCTCCTCGTCGAGCAGCTTGCCGTGCAGCTTGTCGGCGATCGGAAGACAGAACAGGTTCGCAACCAGCGCGCCGTAGAGTGTCGCAAGCAGCGCGGTCGCCATGAACGGGCCGAGCTTGGACGGGTCGGTCATGTTGGCGAACATCTGCACCATGCCGATCAGCGTGCCGATCATGCCGAAGGCCGGCGCGCAATCGCCGATGGCGCGGTAGATCTTGCTGCCCTCGTCGAGATGCATCAGGAAATTGTCGCGGTCGCGCTCGAGATTGTCGCGGATGAATTCCATGTCGTAGCCGTCGGCGACATAGCGGACGCCCTTTGCGAGAAACGCGTCGTCGGTTTCGGCCTTTTCGAGACCGACCGGACCCTGCTTGCGCGCAATCTCTGCAAGGCGCGCCAGTTCATCGACCAGACCGCGTGCGGTCGTGCGGCTCATGGTGAATGCGAATTTCGCGCCGAGCGGCAGGCCATGCAGCATCGACACCAGCGGGAAGCGGATCAATGTTGCGGAAATCGAACCGCCGAAAATGATGATGATCGCATGTTCGGAAATGAACATGTGCAGATCGCCGCCCATGAATATCATCAGGCCGATGACGAACGAGCCTGCGAGCAGACCGATACTGGTGGTGATATCCATGAAAACCCCGACGCAACGCTACAGCGCGCCCCGTTCTGAGACGCGTGACGGAACCCTAGCGCCGGAGCCATTAAGGCCCGGTAAAGGTTAGCGAATTGGATGAACGAAGTTTCAAAACGCGCGAAATCCGCGCGCAATGGCCAAAAAGTGACGGACATGGAATCGAATGGCGGAAATGCGGCGGGATCGCCGCAATGCGCGTTAGCGTTTCGCTAACCACGTTCGCGCGGCGGAAGCTGAAAAATCAGTTCAGCCGCGTCGGCCGCTCGTCGCCGGTCTCGCCCGGAACGGGATTGAAGTTCGCCGGAGCCGCGCCGCTCGTGCCCGGCGATATTGCCAGACGCGCGCGCGCTTCCTGCTTGCGGTACGACATCCATCCGAGCGGAAGCAGCACGAGATAGAGCACCGCGCACATGCTCAAGAGATGCCACGGATAGCTGATGAGCATCGCGATGAACAACACGACAAGCAGAAACACCAGCAGCACCATTTCGCGCTCGACCTTGGCGCCGACATTCTTTCCCGAAAACACCGGCAGCCGCGAGACCATCAGGAATCCGATGGCGAGTGTGTAGAGCGCGGTGATCGTCGCAGGCAGTTGCGGCAGTCCGACCAGAACGAGATACATCGGCAGCAGCACACAGATCGCGCCGGCAGGTGCCGGCACGCCGGTGAAGTAATTCGCCGCGAAGGCCGGCTTGTCGGGATCGTCCATCGTTGCGTTGAAACGCGCCAGACGTAGCGCGCCGCTGATCGCGTAAATCATCGCGGCGATCCAGCCGCCGTTATTCAGTTCGTGCAGCTGCCAGAAATACAAAATGAGCGCGGGTGCCACGCCGAAGTTGACGAAGTCGGCGAGGCTGTCGAGTTCGGCGCCGAAGCGCGACTGACCTTTAATCATGCGCGCGACACGTCCGTCGATGCCGTCGAGAAATGCCGCAAACACGATCGCGCCGAGCGCAAGCTCGATGCGGCCTTCGATCGCCATGCGGATCGCGGTCAGGCCCGCGCAGAGCGCCAGCAACGTGATGACGTTGGGCACAAGCAGGCGCACCGGAATCCGGCGAAACCGGTAGCGGCGCAGATCGGGCGGTGTCTTGTTCGCGAACATCGGCATGAGGCCTTATATAGCAGGCCTCACCCTGCCCTGCCATTGTGGCGAAATCCGACGCGGGGCTTGGTTAACCGCAGCCGGGGTCTATCCGGTCAGTCGATTTTGTAGGTCCGCCCGCCGTCACCGAGCTTGAAATCGGCCAGCACGGTTTCGCCTGCCACCGCCGTCTGGCCTTCGGAGACCAGAAACTTCCCGCCCTCGGGAAGGAAAACGTCGAGCCGCGAACCGAAGCGAATAAGCCCGAAGCGTTCGCCCGCGCCGACCACCTGCCCTTCGCGCACGAACGACACGATGCGCCGCGCGACAAGACCCGCGATTTGAATGACGCCGATTTTTCCCGCCGGCGTCGAGATCACGAGCGAGTTGCGCTCATTGTCTTCGCTGGCCTTGTCGAGATCGGCGTTGAGGAATTTTCCGGGACGATAGGCGATGCGGTCGATGCGTCCGGCAACAGGACTGCGATTCACATGGCAGTTGAACACGCTCATGAAGATGGAGACGCGCGGCAATGGCTTATCGCCAAGACCGAGTTCGGCGGGCGGCACGGCTTGGGAGATGAGCGACACGCGGCCGTCGGCGGGCGACACTACGACGCCTTCGCGAACGGGCGTGACGCGTACCGGATCGCGGAAGAACAGCGCGCACCAGATCGTCAGCACACAGCCGATCCAGCCGAGCGGTCCCCAGATCCAGAACAGGATCAGACTGGCAAGCGCAAAGCCGCCGATGAACGGATAGCCTTCCTGATGGATCGGCGGAATCTGGTCGCGAATGGATTTGGAAATCGACATTTTTATTACTGACCTGTTGTCCCCTCTCCCCTTGCGGGAGAGGGTGGCGCGCCGCGCAGCGGCGTGCCGGGAGAGGGGTAAACCGCGCACGCGTTCAGCACATCAACAATCTGACCGAGCACCGCGTCCGTATTGTTCAGCACCTCATTATTCCAGAACCGCACAATACGAAACCCCTGATCGGAGAGCCAATGGCTCCGCTCCGCATCGGATAGTTGCCCGTCATGCTGGCCTCCATCGATTTCGATAATCAGACGCCGCTCAAAGCAAATAAAATCGACAATGTATTTTCCTATTGGGGCCTGACGTTTGAACTTGAACGATTTAAGCCGATGCGCGCGCAACCGATACCATAACCGCTGCTCCGCGTCGGTCATCGATTGCCGCAGAGCCTTGGCGTGGCTTATGGCCATAACCCCTCTCCCGGCTCGACGTTGTCGAGCCACCCTCTCCCACACGGGGAGAGGGGAAATTACTCCGCAGCTTCCGGTGCCGATAGCGGATCTTTGTCGTCAGGCAAAACCTCAACGGGCGCATCGTCGAGCTTGGGCGGCGCGCGGTTCGGTGCGGCATTTTCGTCCGCAATCATTGCGAGCTTCTCGCGGGCTTCCTGCGCCTCGCGCTGCCTGTTCCACATCCCGGCATAAAGACCGTTGGCGGCCAGAAGCTGCGAATGCGTGCCACGCTCCGCGATGCGGCCCTGATCCAGCACGATGATTTCGTCCGCGCCGACAATGGTGGAGAGCCGATGCGCGATCACCAGCGACGTGCGGTTGCGCGAGACCTTCTCAAGCTCTTCCTGAATTTCGTGCTCGGTGTGGCTGTCGAGCGCGGATGTGGCTTCGTCCAGCACCAGAATCGGCGGGCCTTTGAGAATGGTGCGCGCAATCGCGACACGCTGTTTCTCGCCGCCGGACAATTTCAGGCCGCGCTCGCCGACTTCGGTCTCGTAACCTTTGGGTGAAGCTTTGATGAAGCCGTCGATCTGCGCCATCGCGGCTGCTTCCTCGACTTCCTTGTCCGTCGCGCTCCATCGTCCGTAACGGATGTTGTAACGGATGGTGTCGTTGAACAGCACGGTGTCCTGCGGCACCATGCCGATGGATGCGCGCAGCGATGCCTGCGTGACGTCGCGGATGTTCTGGCCGTCGATGGTGATCGCGCCGCCGCTCACATCGTAGAGACGAAACAACAGACGCGAGATCGTGGACTTGCCCGCGCCGGACGGGCCGACGATGGCGACGGTTTTCCCCGCCGGCACCTCGAACGACAGGCCCTTGAGAATGGGACGCGCCGGCTCGTAGGCGAACTTCACATTGTCGAATCGAACCACGCCTTCGCTGACGATCAGCGGCTTTGCGCCGGGGATGTCTTTCACTTCCGGATTCTTCGACAGCACGCCGAACATCTTTTCGATGTCGATGATCGCCTGCTTGATTTCGCGATAGACCATGCCCATGAAATTCAACGGCTGATAGAGCTGGATCATCATGGCGTTGACCATGACGAAATCGCCGACCGTGTTGGTGCCGTTACGAACCCCAATGGCGCACATCAGCATCGTCGCGGTCAGGCCGAAGGTGAAGATGATCGCCTGCCCGGTGTTGAGGATCGCGAGCGAGGTGTAGGTTTTCACGCTCGCGCGCTCGTAACGCTCCATCGACTTGTCGTAACGCTGCGCCTCGCGTTCTTCGGCGCTGAAATATTTCACCGTCTCGTAGTTGAGCAGAGAGTCGATGGCCTTGGTGTTCGCTTCCGTGTCGGAGTCGTTCATCTTGCGGCGGATTTCGATCCGCCATTCGGTCGCGATGTAGGTGTAATACATGTAGACAACGACGGTCGCGATCACGACCAGCACATAGCGCCAGTCGAACTGCCAGAACAGCACGCCGACCAGCAGCGCCGTCTCGACGATGGTCGGCGCCAATTGCAGGATCACCATGCGCACGATGGTCTCGATGCCGGTTCGTCCGCGTTCCAGCACGCGCGTCAGGCCGCCGGTCTTGCGCTCCAGATGAAAGCGCAGCGACAATTCGTGCATGTGAACGAAGGTGAGATAGGCGAGCTTGCGCACCGCATGCATCGCGACTTTCGCGAAAATGCCGTCGCGCCACTGCGTCAGCACCATCATGACGATGCGGATGCCGCCGTAACTCAGCGTCATCAAGAGCGGCGATGCGATCAGCCACAGCGTCCAGTTCGATGCCTGCACGGGAGCAGTGTCCGCGCCGGTCAGCGCGTCGATCGCCCATTTGAATGTGAAAGGCACAGCCAGCGTCGCAGCCTTCGCGACGAGCAGCAGCACCATCGACAACACGACGCGCATCTTCAGATCGGCGCGGTCGCTCGGCCAGATGTAGGGCCACAGATGCAATAGCGTGCCGAACAGCGTCGCCTTCTCGGCGGCAATTTCCGAAGGGTCGGGCTTGTTCTGTGCGGTCGCGAGCCGCGGCTCTGCGTGATGATGACCGGCCATCGGAATCAGGCCAATCGTGCGGAGGCAAAAATCATGGCGTTCATATAGATCGTTTGACCGCCTGCCGCACCCCTTCGCGGCATTCTTTTCTGCGTTTCAACGGCCCCGCAGACCATTCATGTCACGGCGTCTTGACGATGCCGCAATGCGATGCCACATGCCCCTGATGAAGAAAATTGCAAAGAAAATAAATACTGTCTGCGTTTATTGCGGCTCCGGCCCCGGCACCAATCCGAATTTCGCGAAGGCGGCGGTGGCGTTCGGCAAGACGCTGGCCGACAACAATGTCGGACTTGTGTATGGCGGCGGATCGATCGGCCTGATGGGCGCGGTCGCGACCGGCGCGCTGGATGCGGGCGGACAAGTCACCGGCATCATCCCCGACTTTCTTACCGCGCGCGAAAGCGCATTGAAGCGCGCGCAGGAACTGATCGTCACGCCCGACATGCATACGCGCAAGCGCATGATGTTCGAGCGGTCGGATGCGTTCGTTGCGTTCCCCGGCGGCATCGGCACGCTGGAAGAACTGGTCGAGCAGATGACGTGGGCGCAGCTTGGCCGTCACACCAAGCCGATCCTCATGGCGAATATCGACGGCTTCTGGGATCCGCTTTTGGCGCTGCTCGCGCATATGAAGGACACGGCGTTCATCCGCGCCAATCTGTCGGTCGATATTCTCACCGCCGACCGTGTCGAGGATATTCTGCCCCGGCTTGAAGAAGCTGCTGCGCGAGTCCCCGAAGCGACCAAGCTGATGGAAGCCGGCGTCGCGGCGAAGCTGTAGCCGTCTTACGCGGACGGCATGTCGTCTTTCAGAAACGTCACGGCCTCGATGCGATTGCCGTCCGGATCGGTGACGAAGGCTGCGTAATATTTGACGCGAAAATGCGGACGCTGGCCCGGTGCGCCGTCATCCTTGCCGCCGGCCTTCAATGCCGCTGCGTAAAACGCATCGATCTCCGCCGTCGATTTCGCGCGAAGGCAGATATGCGTGCCGCTGCCCTTCGGCACCGGCGGCATTCCCGCGCGCAAATTGATCCAGAATTCGGGATACATCTTGCCGAAGCCTGACGTATTCGGCAGCGCGATCAGCTTGGTGAGACCGAGCGGCGCGAAAGCGGCTTCGTAGAATTTGGTGGATCGTTCGAGATCGGAAACGCCGACGGAAATATGATCGATCATGGCAGAGCCCCCGATGATTTTCGCGTTGACCTAAATCCTCGTCCTGAGGAGCGCGCCGAAGGTGCGCGTCTCGAAGGACGCCGCTGCCTCATGGTTCGAGACGGCGCACGCGCCTCCTCACCATGAGGACACAACTCACGCGGGCGCGTTCGACTTCACCAGCTTGTAAACGACCGAATCCATCAGCGCCTGAAACGACGCGTCGATGATATTGGGCGAGACGCCGACCGTGGTCCATCGCTCACCCTGCTCATCCTCGCTCTCGATCAGCACACGCGTCACGGCCTCGGTGCCGCCATTGAGGATACGCACGCGGTAATCGACGAGCTTCAGCCCTTCGATATATTTCTGATATTTGCCGAGGTCTTTTCTCAGAGCCACGTCGAGCGCGTTGACCGGGCCGTTGCCTTCCGCCGCTGAAATCAGCAATTCGCCCGCGACATCGACTTTGACCACCGCCATCGCCACCGTGACGCGCTGGCCGTTGGCATTGTAACGCTGCTCGACATTCACATCGAACTGCACGACGTGAAAATAATCCGGCACCTTGCCGAGCACGCGGCGCGCCAGCAGATCGAACGACGCATTGGCGGATTCGTAGGCGTAGCCCGCCGCCTCCTTCTCCTTCATCTCCTCGACCAGACGCGCGAGCTTTGGATCGTTCTTGTCGAACGGAATGTTTGCACGTTCAAGTTCGGCGATCACATTGGATCGTCCCGCCTGATCGGAGACCAGAACGCGGCGATGATTGCCGACGGATTCCGGCGCGACGTGCTCGTAGGTCTGCGGGTCTTTCATCACGGCGGAGGCATGGATGCCCGTCTTGGTGACGAACGCGCTTTCGCCGACGTAAGGCGCATGGCGATCCGGCGCGCGGTTGAGAATATCGTCGAGCGCGCGCGAGGCATGAACCAGCGTTGCGAGCTTGTCCTGCGTGACGCCGATCTCGAACCTGTCGGCGAATTCCTTTTTCAGTTTCAGCGTCGGGATCAGCGAACACAGATTGGCGTTGCCGCAACGCTCGCCGAGACCGTTGAGGGTGCCCTGAATCTGCCGCGCGCCCGCGCGCACCGCCGCCAGCGAATTCGCCACCGCCTGCTCGGTATCGTTGTGCGTGTGGATGCCGAGATGATCGCCGGGGATGTGCTTTGCAAGCTCGCCGACGATGGCTTCGACTTCGTGCGGCATGGTGCCGCCATTGGTGTCGCACAGCACCACCCAGCGCGCGCCGGACTCATATGCGGCCCTCGCGCAGGCTAGCGCGAATTCCGGATTCTCTTTATAGCCGTCGAAGAAGTGCTCGCAGTCGAGCATCACTTCGCGGCCCGCTTTCTTCGCCGCACTCACACTGTCGCGGATCGACGCGAGATTCTCTTCGTTGGTCGTCTCCAGCGCGACCCGCACTTGATATTCGGACGACTTCGCGACGAAGCAGATCGCATCGGCCTTCGCCGCAAGCAGATCGGCGACGCCGGGATCGTTGGAGATCGAGCGGCCCGGACGGCGCGTCATGCCAAACGCCGTGAATTTCGCATGATCGAACTTCGGCTTGGTGGAGAAGAATTCGGTATCGGACGGATTGGCGCCGGGATAACCGCCCTCGACATAGTCGATGCCGAGATCGTCGAGCATCGCCGCGATGATCTGCTTGTCGTGCAGCGTGAAATCGACGCCGTTGGTCTGCGCGCCGTCGCGCAGCGTGGTGTCGAAAAGATAAAGCCGTTCCTTGCTCATTGCGGCCTCGCCTGCGCGACATCCGCGACGAACGTCTTTTTCATGGTCGTGTTCGCGAGCCATTCGTCGCCGATGGAAACGGAATTGCGCTGCTGGCCTTCATAGCCGCGCCGCGCGAAAAACTGCTGCGCGGTGTCGCTGACTTCGGCGGTGAGGGACTTCGCGCCGCGCGCGGCGGCGAGTTTTTCGAGAGCATCGCACAGCGAGGTCGCCACGCCCTGCCGCACGGCGGAGGGATGCACATAAAGCAGATCGAGATGATCCGCGCCCTTCAGCGATGCGAAGCCGACGGGCGAGCTTTGCAGCGTGGCAACGAGCGTGAGCTGTCCCGCCAGACGCTTGCCGAATTGATCTTCATCCTCGGCCATGCTGGCCCACGCTTCGCGCTGCGCTTCGGAATAATCATCCCCGGTCAGCTGCTCGACACTCGCGACAAAGATCGACGCAAGCACGGAGGTGTCCGCAGGCAGATACGGCCGCAACCCGACTTTGGGCATCGCCTGCGCCATCACCACACACCGACCAGTTTCAGCGCGAGCGCGGCTGCGCCCGCGATCAGAAGCCATTTGAGCGCAACGTAATAGATGGCGTGTTTCGGAAACGGGGTGTCGGGCTTTTCCATGTCAGAACACTCCGGCGAGTTTCGGCGCGCAGGCAATCGCTGCGACGATCAACAGCCACTTCACGACGAGATAGAGAACGAAATAGCGGTCGCGCAGTTCGATCAGCCTGTTCATCGCGCGATCTCCTATATTTGACTAAGCGCATTCGCAACCAAGCGTTCGCCGCTCACGATGTCATGCGCGGGCTCGACCCGCGCATCCATCACGAATGAATCTTGCGAAGAGAGATGGATTGCCGGGTCAAGCCCGGCAATGACGAGCGGCGACATCATCGCGCGATCTCCCATGTGGTCACAGGCTTGCCGTCGGCGTCCTTGCCGTCCTTGATCGCCACGCCCATTGCAGCAAGTTCGTCGCGAATTTCGTCTGATCGCTTGAAATCTTTGTTGGCACGCGCAACGGCACGATCAGCAATCATCTTGTCAAATTTTGCACTTAACTCATCATCGACGGCGACCTTAAACAAAAACTCCTGAAGATTTTTATCCCAGGCCCAACGCTTCAATCCTAGAAAATCTGCCGAACCGGCAAGTTTCTTTGCCGCTATGGAATCATTTGCTTTCGCAGCTTTCGCCCACACGTGCATCTGCGCGATCAGCGACGAAAAACTCAGATCATCAAATAACAGAGCAATCTCGTCGGGAACGTCGTATTCGACTTCCTTGTAAGAAAGTCCGTGCGGCAACAGAGCATCGTGCCAAGACCCGATATTTTGAAATGCCTCCTCCAAGGAGGCAGTGGTCCAATCAATCGGCGAGCGGTAATGCGTCTTCAACATCGCTAGTCGCACGACTTCTCCGGGCCATTTCCGCCCGCCGAATTTATCCGTCGCCAGCAACTCATTGATCGTCACGAAATTGCCGAGGCTCTTGCTCATCTTCTCGCCTTCGACCTGCAAGAAGCCGTTGTGCATCCAGTAATTCGCCATCGCATGCGTACCGTGCGCGCAGCGGGACTGAGCGATTTCGTTTTCATGATGCGGGAAGATGAGATCGAGACCGCCGCCGTGAATGTCGAACACGTCGCCCAAATATGCTGCACTCATCGCCGAACATTCGATGTGCCAGCCGGGGCGGCCCCTGCCCCACGGCGACTCCCAGCCGGGTTCGTTGTCTGAGGATTGCTTCCACAGCACGAAGTCGGCGGGATTTTTCTTGTGCGCGTCCACCGCGACGCGCGCACCGGCTTTCTGCTCGTCGAGCTTGCGGCCCGACAGCGCTCCGTAATCCTTCATCGACGAGGTGTCGAACAGCACCTCGCCGCCGGCTTCATACGCGTGACCGCGCGCGATCAACTGCCTGATGAGCGTCGTCATGTCCGCCTTGCCGTCGGCGCGCGGCAGAACGAAATCCGTCGCGCGCGGCTCGAATGTCGGCGGCAGGCATCCCAGCGCCGCAACGTCGGCATGGAATTGATTTGCAGTTTTTTCCGTGACCTTGCGGATCGCTTCGTTCAGCGGCATGCCGGGAAAGTCGCGCGCGGCGCGCTCGTTGATCTTGTCGTCGACGTCGGTGATGTTGCGGACGTAAGTGACGCGATCCGGCCCGTAGATGTGCCGAAGCAGCCGGAACAGCACGTCGAACACGATGACGGGGCGCGCGTTGCCGATATGGGCGAAGTCATAGACCGTCGGCCCGCACACATACATGCGCACGTTCGCAGGATCGAGCGGCGTGAAGACGCGCTTCTCCCTGGTCAGCGTATCGTAGAGCTTGAGCTCCATAGAAATCGCACCCTTAAGCCTGGTGTCCCAATTCGCTCGCTCGCCTCATGTCTCAGTGACGTCCCCAGCGAGCGAGCGAATTCAAGGGACACCAGAATTATGATTCGAGTGCGGTTTCGGTCCGCGCGTCCGCAAATGAACGTGCTGCAAACATGACGCGGACGCGCGAACCACCGCACTCGCGGCCGGGTCGTCCCATGATCTCGATTGAGAAAAGACGGCTCCAGCCAGCGAATCGCTAGCGAATAATCCCGCAAATAATAACGAGAGAGCCGTTCATGCGCGCCACAATGATCCAGCGGGGGCATTCGCGTCAAGGCGCGATTTCAAGGCCAGCGCCGCGCAGTTAATCATTTTTAACAGTTCAGGCGTATCCATGAAGCATCCCGAAAAGGTGCTTCATGCGAATCCTGTCCGCGCTTTCCGCCTGCCTCTTTGTCCTGGTCGCGACCCCGTCCCTTGCCGACAGCCGCGTGTTCATCATCGCCAATCAGGCCGATGGCTACGGCGTCGATAAATGTCTCGCCGGCGGCGAAAAATGCGGCGCGTCCGCCGCGCGGGCCTATTGCCAGTCGCGCGAGTTTTCGCAGGCCACCGCTTACCGCCGCATCGATCCCGATGAGGTGACGGGCGCGGTCACGAAACCCGGCGGCGGCATCTGCGGTCCCAACGGCTGCGGCGAATATGTCGCAATCACCTGCCAACGCTGATCTCACCGGATTTTGCGGTTCCCCGCCTTATCCGCGCCCCGGTTTGGACGTGACCTCGCCCCCGGAAGCTAGTATGGGAAGCCTCCGTTAGGCCGTATCGCGGCCATGCATCCGGGCCGGACAGTTTGACGAGTTTTTCTGACCATCGTTGGGTTGTTGCGGGCGCTGCGCTGTTGAGCGCGCTCGCGTTTGCGCACGATGCGTTCGCGCAAGGCTCGCCGCCTTTCGCGCAACAGCAGCAGCCGCAATCCGGCGGCGCGGGCAGTCCCATTTGCCAGCGGCTCATCGGCCAGTTGTCGTCGATCGACTCGAACGCAACCGGCGGCGACAGCGCCAAGGCCGATCAGATCCGCCGCTATGAAGACGCGCAGAACCGCCAGCAGCAGGAACTCGACCGCGTGCAGCAGCAGGCCAGGAACCAGGGCTGCGACAGCTCCGGATTCTTCTCGATGTTCGGCGGCGGCAATTCCGAGAAGTGCGGGCCGCTCAACACGCGCATCCAGCAGATGCGGCAAAATCTCGATCAGATCAATTCGAGCCTCGGCACGTTGCGCGCGGGCAATCTCGGCAATCCGGATCGCGACGGCCAGCGCCGCTCGGTTCTCACGGCACTCGCGCAGAACAATTGCGGCCCGCAATATGCGAATGCGGCGCGTGACGCGGGCGCCGGCGGATTTTTCCAGAACCTGTTCGGCGGCGTGACAAATCCCGGCGGCGAGTATGGCGCGGCCGGCGGCACCTACCGCACCGTCTGCGCGCGCACCTGCGACGGATTTTATTTCCCGGTCTCGTTCGCAACCGTGCCGAGCCGCTTTGCCGACGACGAGAAAACCTGCAAGCAGCTTTGCCCGAATGCCGAAGTCACGCTCTATTCCTACAAAAATCCCGGCGAGGACATGAACTCGGCGGTGTCGCTCAGCGGCCAGCCCTACTCGGCCTCGCCCAATGCGTTCAAATACCGTCAGGCGTTCGACAAATCTTGCAGCTGCCGCGCGGCGGGCCAATCTTGGTCGGACGCGATGAAGCATATCGACGAGCGCGACTCGATCTCGCAGGGCGACATCATCGTAACCGATGAAAGCTCGAAGAAGATGGCGCAGCCGCCGAAAGGCCCTGCGCCGAAAAAACCCGCCACGGCTCCAGCCGCGACGACAGCAGCGCCCGCTGCGAGCGACAGCACGGCGGCGACACCGGCGTCCGGCGAAAAACCGATCCGCTCGGTCGGGCCGACATTCATTCCGGCGAGATAGCTATTCATATTTGACAACCGGGCGTGTTGCCTCATCCTGAGGAGGCTGCGTAGCAGCCGTCTCGAAGGATGAGGCTGTCAGAATGGCGGATGGCGCGTATCTTTATATCGTCCAGTGCGCCGACGGCAGCCTGTACACGGGCACGACCCGCACATCCCTTGAGATACGTATCGCCCAGCACAACACCGGCGCCTTCAAGGGCTATACGGAGCCGCGCAGGCCTGTGGTCCTGATATTTTCAGAATGGTTCGAGAGGATCGCCGACGCGATTGAGAACGAGCGCAAGCTCAAGAAATGGTCTCGCGCGAAGAAGGAAGCCTTTATCCGCGGCGATATGAATTCGTTACAGAAGCTGGCAAAGCGAAAAAATCCTCATCCTTCGAGACGCCCGCAATAGCGGGCTCCTCAGGATGAGGAATAACCACGCTACCCGTCGAAGTTTTCGGCCGATCCACTCTTGCTCTTCGTCACCATTGCATCGTCCGGCTTCGGCAGCGCCTTTCCTGAATCGCGGAATTTGTTGACGATGGGATAGCGGCGGTCGCGGCCGAAATTCTTGCGCGTCACCTTCACGCCGGGCGCGGCCTGACGGCGCTTGTATTCGGCGATGTTCAACAACCTTTCGATGCGCACCACCGTGTCGCGGTCGAAGCCCTCGGCGATGATCGATGCAAGCGTGTCCTCGCGCTCGACGAGGCGTTCGAGAATGCCGTCCAGAATATCGTATGGCGGCAGCGAATCCTGATCGGTCTGGTTCTCGCGCAATTCGGCCGTCGGCGGACGCACGATGATGTTCGGCGGGATGACGTCGCCGCCTGGTCCGAGCGCGCCATCCGGTTTCCAGCTGTTTCGTAATTTCGACAGACGAAACACTTCGGTCTTGTAGATGTCCTTGATCGGATTGTAGCCGCCGTTCATGTCGCCGTAGAGCGTGGCGTAGCCGACCGACATTTCGGATTTGTTGCCGGTGGTGACAAGCATCGCGCCGGTCTTGTTGGACAGCGCCATCAGCAAGACGCCGCGTGTGCGGGCCTGAAGATTTTCTTCCGTCACGTCGCGCGGCAAGCCCTTGAACGTCTGGCTAAGAATATTCTCGAAGCCTTGCACCGCTGGCGCAATCGGCAGCGTTTCGTATTTGAAGCCGAGCGCGTGAGCGAGCTTGCCCGCGTCGTCGAGCGATTCCTGTGCGGTGAACTTGAATGGCAGCATCACGCCGCGCACTTTGTCTGCGCCGAGCGCGTCCACCGCCATCGCCGCGCATAACGCCGAGTCGATGCCGCCGGAAATACCAAGGAGAACACCGGGAAATCCGTTCTTGGTCACATAGTCGCGCAGGCCCAGCACGCATGCGGCGTAATCGGCCTTATCACCCTCAAGCAGCGGCGCGGTCGGTCCCTTGCAGGTCCAGCCGCCCTCGCCCTTGGTCCACTTCACCGTCGTGATGTTTTCGGCGAACGACGGCAATTGAAACGCCAGCGACTTGTCGGCGTTCAAACCGAACGACGTGCCGTCGAACACGAGTTCGTCCTGCCCGCCGACTTCATTGACGTAGATCAGCGGCAGACCGCTTTCGGCAACGCGCGCGACAGACACCGACATGCGCATGTCGTATTTCTCGCGCGTGTAGGGCGATCCGTTCGGCACGATCAGGATTTCCGCGCCGGTCTCGTGCAGGCATTCAACGACATTTTCATACTCGGCGGATTCCTCCATCCACGTATCTTCGCAGATCGGAATTCCGACGCGCACGCTGCGGATCGTCACCGGACCCGAAACAGGACCGCGCGCGAACACGCGCTTCTCGTCGAACACGCCGTAATTGGGAAGATTGACCTTGTAGCGGATCGCGGCGATGCGGCCTTCATCGAGCAGCGCGCAGGCGTTGTAGAGTTTGCCGCCGTCGACCCACGGCGTGCCGATCAGCATCGCCGGGCCGCCGTCTTTCGTATCGCGCGCAAGCGTCTCGATCTCGGCGCGGCAGGCGGCCTGAAACGCCGGCTTCAGCACCAGATCTTCCGGCGGATAGCCGGCGATGAACAGTTCGGAGAGCACGACGACATCCGCGCCCTCCTTCCCGGCTTGCGCGCGCGCGGCGCGCGCCTTCGCGGCATTGCCCGCAACGTCACCGACGACAGGATTGAGCTGCGCGAGCGTGACGACGAATTGCGTTTTGCCGGTCATACGACCTTTTAGCCCTTTTGAGCATAAGCCCGCAATTGCGGGACTGCATGATCCGGAAAAGTGGACACCGGTTTTCCGATCAGATCATGCGTAAACTAGATAAGCCCCATGCGCTCGGCGATGGCGAACAGCCAGGTCATGAGCGCGAGAACCAGCGTCACGCCCACGGCGGCCGAACCCATGTCCTTCACGCGGCCGATCTGCTTGTCGTGATCCGTCGTCAGCCGGTCGGCCAGTTTTTCGATTGCGGTGTTCAATAGCTCGACCACCATCACCAGCAGAACGGTGAAGACCAGTTGCATTTTGCGTTCGGGCGAAATGCCGATCAGCAAAGCGAGCGGCACCGCCAGAACGAGTGCGACCACCTCTTCCCGAAAGGCCTGTTCGGAGCGGAAGGCAAACACCAATCCCTTGCGGCTGTTGAGCGTGGCGCTCCACATCCGCGACAGAACCTTAGCGATCATCAGAATCCCGCGACCGCCGGCATCGGTTTCGCCTTGCCCGCGCGTTCCTGCTTGAGCAGTTCGGCGATCAGGAAAGCCATGTCGATGGATTGCTCGGCGTTGAGACGCGGATCGCAGACCGTGTGATAGCGGTCGTTGAGATCCTCGTCCGTGATCGCGCGCGCGCCGCCGATGCATTCGGTGACGTCCTGCCCGGTCATTTCCAGATGCACGCCGCCGGCATGGGTGCCTTCGGCTGCATGGATCGTGAAGAACGACTTCACTTCGCCGAGCACGCGGTCGAACGGGCGCGTCTTGTAGCCGCTCGTCGAGGTGATGGTGTTGCCGTGCATCGGATCGCATGACCAAACCACCGAACGCCCTTCGCGCTGCACGGCGCGAATGAGCTGCGGCAGATGCGCGTCGATCTTGTCCGAACCGAAGCGGTTGATGAGCGTGAGACGTCCCGGCTCGTTGTCCGGATTGAGAATGTCGATCAGCTTGATGAGTTCGTCGGGCTTGAGCGACGGACCGCATTTCAACCCGATCGGATTCTTGATGCCGCGGAAATATTCGACATGGCCGTGATCGAGCTGGCGCGTGCGGTCGCCGATCCAGATCATGTGACCGGAGGTGGCGTACCAGTCGCCGGTCGTGGAATCGACGCGCGTGAACGCCTGCTCATAACCAAGAAGCAGTGCCTCGTGGCTGGTGTAGAAATCCGTCGCACGCAGTTCGGGATGGCTCGCCAGATCGAGACCGCACGCCTGCATGAAATTCAGCGCGTCGGAAATGCGATCCGCCAGTTCCTTGTAGCGGCGCGACTGCGGCGAATCCTTCAGGAAGCCGAGCATCCACTGATGCACGCTGGCGAGATTGGCAAAGCCGCCGGTCGCGAACGCGCGCAACAGATTGAGCGTCGCAGCCGACTGGCGATACGCCATCAGCTGACGCTGCGGATCGGGGATACGCGCTTCGGGCGTGAAGGCGTTGTCGTTGACGATGTCGCCGCGATAGCTCGGCAGTTCGACGCCGTTCTGCTTTTCGGTCGGCGACGAACGCGGCTTGGCGAACTGGCCCGCGATGCGGCCGACTTTCACCACCGGCAGACCGGCGGCGTAAGTCAGCACGACAGACATCTGAAGCAGCACGCGGAAGAAATCGCGAATGTTGTTCGCGCCGTGCTCGGCGAAGCTCTCGGCACAGTCGCCGCCCTGTAGGAGGAAAGCCTCGCCGTTTGCGACTCGGGCGAGAGCCTTTTTCAGGTTGCGCGCCTCACCGGCAAAAACCAGCGGCGGAAAGGTTGCGAGCTGCGCCTCGACATCCGCCAACGCTTTCGCGTCCGGATAATCCGGCACCTGCAAAACCGGCTTCTTGCGCCAGCTATCGGGCGTCCATCGCTCGGACATGGCTAAAACTCCTGAACCCAAACCTGTGTGATGACGCGGGGTTATACACAGGCGGCAGACACCGCGCCAGTTGCAATTCGGCTTTGGGATTCAAGAGGTTGAAGGGCGTGGCGGATTAACCACGAGGGGCGCGCCCTATTCGGCGGCCTGGCGCACATGACGGGCGCTCGGGGTGCGCATGGTCACGAGTTCTTCGGCGGAGGTGGGATGAAGCGCCATCGTCGAGTCGAAATCCGCCTTGGTCGCCTTCATCTTCATCGCGATGCCGACCACCTGAACGATCTCGGCGGCGTCCGACGAGACGATGTGACAGCCGAGAATCCGGTCGGTCGATGCATCGACGATCAGCTTCATCAGCACGCGGCTGCGATTGCCGGACATCGTCGCCTTCATCGGCTTGAAATTCGCTTTGTAAATATCGACGTGGGTGTATTGCGCGCGGGCTTCGGCTTCCGTCAGGCCGACGGTGCCGACCTGCGGCTGCGAGAACACGGCAGTCGGAATGTCGTTGTGATCGACGCGCGTCGGCCGATTGCCGAAAACCGTATCGGCGAATGCGTGCCCCTCACGGATGGCGACCGGCGTCAGATTGATCCGGTGCGTCACATCGCCGACCGCGTAGATGTGCGGGACATTGGTCTGCGAAAATTCGTTGACCGCGATGCCGCCATTGACCGGATTGAGAGCGACACCCGCCTTCTCCAGCCCCAGCCCCTTCACATTCGGATGGCGGCCGATCGCGAACATCACCCGATCGGCGGCAATGCTCGACCCGCTCGACAGATGCGCAGTGAACACCTCGCCGTGCCTGTCGACTTTGGTGACATTGCATCCGGTGATGATGGTGATGCCTTCGGCTTCCATTTCGCTGCGGACATGCGCGCGAACGTCTTCATCGAAACCGCGCAGAATATTCTCGCCGCGATAGACCACGGTCACGTCGGAGCCGAGCCCTGCGAAGATGCAGGCGAACTCAAGTGCGATATAGCCGCCGCCCTGAATGACGATGCGCTTCGGCAATTTCGCGAGGTGAAAGACTTCGTTCGATGAAATGACGTGTTCGATGCCGGGGATTGTCGCGCCGTGGTTGGGCGCGCCGCCGGTGGCGATCAGAACGTATTTGGCGTTGACCTTCTCGCCGGTCGAAAGCCGCAGCGTATGTGCGTCCTCGAACACCGCACGCGCCTTGACGATCTTGGCGCCGGATTTCTCCACATTCGTGGTGTAGGCCGCTTCCAGCCGCGCGATTTCCTTGTCCTTGTTGGCGATCAGCGTCGCCCAGTCGAAGGTCGCAGACGGGATCGACCAGCCGAAACCCGCCGCGTCCTCGATCTCCTGGTGGATATGCGAGGCATAGACCATCAGCTTCTTGGGCACGCAGCCGCGGATCACGCAGGTGCCGCCCATCCGGTATTCTTCCGCGACGATGACCTTTGCGCCGTGATTGGCGGCGATCCGGGCGGCACGCACGCCGCCCGAACCTCCACCGATCACGCAAAGATCGACGTCGAGATCGGCCATCGAGAGAACTAGCCGGAGACCGGCTTGCCGCGCGCCTTCATTTCAGCGCGCATCTTCGCGACGATTTCTTCGCTGATTTTCGAGGCCCATTGCTGCATGAAGACCGTGCTCTGCTGAAGCGCCACCGGCTCCTGCTCGATCGACTTCTTGCCGAGCGGCGACTTGTAGAAAGTCGCGATGTCCTTCAATTCCTGCTCGGAGAACTGGTTGGCGTAAATCTTTGCCATCTCCTCGCCGATTTCCTGCTCGCGGCCGTTGAGTTCCTTCACGACCTTCTGCGCGGATTCGTCGAGATCCTTCTGCAAGTTGAGATTGGTCTGGAGCAGCGAGTCCTTGATGCGGTTGGTCAAACCGACGATGGCGCCGGCGTAAATCTTGTTGGCACCTTTCGCCTCCAGAATTTCCTTGGCGGAGGCAAGCGCGCCGGCGGAGACCGGCTTCAACGGAGCTGGGGCTGGCGCCTGAGCCATCGCGCCGGTCACAGCCAGGCCCAGTGCAGCAACGGCTGCAAACAATGTGATCGAAAGTTTCTTCATTCCAATTCTCCTCAATTGCGGCGCTATGGCCGTTCAACAATGCGAATTCCGTTAGCCCCGGCGAGCACTGCGGTGCTGGCGAGGCCGATGAATAACCCGTGCTCCACGACACCGGGAATTGAACTTAACGACATCGCCAACCGTGGAGAATCGGGTATCCGCCCCAGCCGGGCGTCGAGTATCCAGTGGCCACCATCGGTGACGAAACCAAGGCCATCCCTGCCTTTTCGGACCTCCATTTGCCCCGAAACGCCGCTTTCGGCAAACGCCTTTTCTATGGCCCGGCGGGTCGCCCCAAGCCCGAACGGGATCACTTCGATGGGTAAGGGAAACCGGCCGAGGGTCTCTACCCATTTGGTGTCGTCGGCGATCACAACCATACGGTCGGAGGCTGCGGCCACGATTTTTTCCCGCAGCAGGGCACCGCCGCCGCCCTTGATAAGGTCAAGGTTCGGGTCGATTTCGTCGGCCCCGTCGACGGTCAGATCGAGCCGGTCGATGTCGTCCAGCGTCTTCAGCGGTACGCCGCAACGCTCCGCATCGGCACGCGTCGCTTCCGATGTCGGGACACCGACGACCTTGAGCCCCCCGCGCACGCGCTCGCCGAGCAGTTCGACGAAATGCTTGGCGGTCGAGCCGGTGCCGAGCCCCAGCTTCATGCCGTCCTGGACCAGTTCAAGCGCGCGAGCGGCGGCCTGCCTCTTCAGATCGTCCATGGACATGGGTGGTTTCCGGAAACACCGGCCGATGCCGGTAAAGCGGGGCATATAGCGCGACTCGGATAGGCCGCGAAACCGCTTTTCCGGCTTGGAAACAGGCATTTTTCGGGATTTAGCAATGCCGAAAAGCGGCCTTGCCCGAACCTCCCGCGCCCGTTAGCGAGAGGCAATGGCCAAATCCCCGCTCATCGTTTTCGATCTCGACGGCACACTCGTCGACACCGCGCCCGATCTCGTCGCAGCCCTCAACTATGTGCTTCAGCGCGAGGGCCTGCCGCTCGTGCCGATGGCGTCCGCGCGCAGCATGATCGGTGCAGGTGCGCGCAAATTGATCGAGCGCGGTCTCGAACTCGACGGCCGCACCATGACCACCGCGCAGATCGATCGCCTGACCGATGATTTCATCGCCTACTACACCGATCACATCGCGGACGCCTCGCGTCCGTTCGACAGCCTCTACGATTCGCTCGACAAACTGTCGGCGCGCGGATTTCGCTTCGCGGTCTGCACCAACAAGCTCGAAGGATTGTCGAGACTGCTGCTCGAAAAACTGGCAATGACCTCGCGCTTCGAGGCCATCTGCGGGGCGGACACGTTCGGCGTGGCAAAGCCCGATCCGGCAATCCTGCGCCAGACCATCGCGCGCGCAGGCGGCGATGTCGCCTCGTCGATCATGGTGGGAGATTCCGGACCCGACATCGGCGTGGCGCGGCGCGCGGGCGTCCCGGTGATCGGCGTCACCTTCGGCTATACGGATGTTCCCGTCGCGGAACTGAAGCCCGACCGCGTTGTGTCGCATATGCGTGAACTGCCGGACGCCGTCATGCAACTTTCTGCTGCTTTTGGTTCTACCTAACCCATTCAAAACGCAGCGTTATTTTCGCCAGACTTTGGATCGCGCCTGTTAACCCTTTCTTTACTATGACGGCCCGGCTGGTTGCGCCGCTGTAGTGACGCTTCTATGGTTTGGCGGGGACTTAAGCGGTTCGCCGCGTGAGATGACGGTGTTGTATGCGTAAAATCCTTGTCGTCGCAGCAAGTTTCGGGCTCGCCGGATGCTCGTCGATGTCGATGCCGTCGTTCAGCGGATTCAAGTCCGATCCGCCTGCCGTCACCGTTCAATTTGAATCGCTTCCGGTCGGTGCCGAGGCGAAGACCACGTCCGGACAAACCTGCAAAACGCCTTGCTCGATGTCGGTTCCCGCAGCCGACGGTTTCAGCGTGACCTTCTCGGCGCCGAAATATCAGTCTGAAACCGTGCCGGTTCTCGTCGTCCGCCAGCAACCCGATGCCAGCGGATCGCCCGACTATGCGCAGGGCCAGAGCGCCACGACCGTCGTCGATCCGAACCCCGTCTATGCCGAATTGAAACCGGCAGGCCCGCAAAAGGGCGGCAAGGCAGCACCAGCGAAACCCGCCAAGCCGAAAAAGCCGAAACCTTCGGTCGCCCCGCAATCGGACGATACGGCGTTCCCGCCGCCGCCGTCCCGCTGATCGCGCAATCGCAGCATTTGCCTGCGTTGTTTGAGTGCCGCATAAGGCCTAGATTGAACCGAGATCTGGACGCCGCAGCACGGTTCCAGAACCAGGCGATCAAGGGCTTTGCATGAACGTTGCCGTTCCCACCACCGTCCTTAAACCCGCCTCCGAGATGGTCGATCCGTTCGGACGCAGGATCACCTATCTGCGCGTGTCGGTGACGGATCGCTGCGACCTGCGATGCTTCTATTGCATGTCCGAGGACATGACATTTCTGCCGAAGTCCGACCTGCTCTCGCTCGAAGAACTCGACCGGCTCTGCTCGGCATTCATCGCCAAAGGCGTGCGGAAGCTGCGCCTGACGGGCGGCGAACCGCTGGTCAGGCGCAATGTGATGTCGCTGGTGCGTTCGCTGTCGCGCCATCTGAAGACCGGCGCGCTGGATGAATTGACGCTGACGACGAACGGATCGCAGCTTGAGAAGTACGCGGCGGAGTTGGCGGACTGCGGCGTCAAGCGCATCAACGTCTCGCTCGATACGCTGGATGCGGCGAAATTCCGCGACATCACGCGCTGGGGCGATCTGAACAAGGTGCTGGCCGGAATCGAGGCTGCACGCGCGGCGGGCCTCAAGGTCAAGATCAATGCGGTCGCATTGAAGGGCGTGAACGAGGACGAAATTCCGTCGCTGATGCAATGGGCGCACGGCAAGGATATGGACCTGACGCTGATCGAGGTCATGCCGATGGGCGAGATCGGCGCGGGCCGCATCGATCAATATGTGCCGCTGTCGATGGTGCGCGCCAAACTCGCCCAGCAATTCACGCTGACCGATCTGGAAGAAACCACCGGCGGCCCTGCCCGCTATGTCCGCGTCGCCGAGACCGGCGGAAAGCTCGGTTTCATCACCCCGATGACGCATAATTTCTGCGAGTCGTGCAATCGCGTGCGCATCACCTGCACCGGCACGATCCACACCTGCCTCGGTCACGAGGATGCCTCGGATTTACGCAAACCGCTGCGCGCGTCGAGCAACGATGACCTGCTCAACGCGACGATCGACCGGGCTATCGGGCTGAAACCCAAAGGCCACGATTTCATCATCGACCGCCGCCACAACCGGCCGAGCGTCAGCCGCCACATGAGCGTGACCGGCGGCTAGATCCGCCGAAATCCGTATGACAAAGCGCGACGGTAATGCGCCACTTTCCCCCTGCGACAGACTGACCCATTTTCCAATTGACTGGTCAGCCACGCGCTGAAATGGTGCGGCGCCGGTCAACCTGTTGGCACGAAGTGGCCCTTGCGATTTAGTCCGCAAGACGCAGGAAATCGGCGATCTGGGAGGGTGCCGTTGCTGCCGGCTTGGGAATTCGCAGCAGAAATCTCGCATTGGAACAGAAGTCCGACGCGAAATTGGAGCTTCCGCTCCGGTTGACCCCTCCCCGTTCGGAACAGCCGTTCGACGCCGGTGATGCGCTGAAGCGCAGCCGCGCCGAAGATGATTTTTGGCATTTCGTTTCGGCGGGATGCGGCGATGGGGAGAAGAATGCGATCGCTACTGAGCCTCAGCTCGACGATTGACTGGATCAACGAGAAGATCGGCAACGTCTGCAATCTTCTGGTTTTGCTCGCCGTGGTGGTGAGCGCCGCCAACGCGATGTCGCGTTATGCTTTCGACGCCAGCTCCAACGCCTGGCTTGAATTGCAGTGGTACATGTTCGCCGTGCTGGTGATGTTCGGCGCCGCTTACACTTTCAAAAGAAACGAGCACGTCCGCGTCGAGATTTTCTATCTGATGCTCAAACCGCGCGCGCAGATGTGGCTCGACCTGATCGGCACGCTCTGCTTCCTGATCCCGTCCTGCCTGCTGCTTTGCTATCTGTCGTGGCCGTTCTTCATGCAGTCCTATCTGGTCAATGAGACGTCGAGCAACGCAGGCGGCCTGATCCGCTGGCCGATCAAGTTCGTCATTCCCTCCGGCTTCATATTCCTCGCACTGCAAGGCGTGAGCGAGGTCATCAAGCGCATCGCAGCCATTCAAGGCATCATCTTCCTCGACACGCATTACGAGAGGCCGACCCAATGATTCCTCTCGACCTGATGCCGCCGCTGATGTTCGGCGGCCTCGTTCTTGCGATGCTGATCGGCTTTCCTGTCGCGTTCACGCTCGCGGCCGTCGGCATTTCGTTCGGCTTTCTTGCGATCGAGCAGGGCTTTTTCACGCTGAGCTTCATGCAGGCGATTCCGGGCCGCATTTTCGGAAACGTGCTCGCGAACGATCTGCTGCTCGCAATTCCATTCTTCACCTTCATGGGTGCGGTGCTCGAGAAATGCGGCCTCGCCGAAGACATGCTGGATTCGATGGGCCAGCTGTTCGGCCCGATCCGCGGCGGTCTCGGTTATTCGGTTATCATCGTCGGCTTCATCCTCGGCGCGATTACGGGCACGGTTGCCGCACAGGTCATCGCGATGGCGCTGATCTCGATGCCGGTGATGATGCGCTACGGCTACAACATCCGCTACATCACGGGTGTGCTTGCCGCATCCGGCACCATCACCCAGCTCGTGCCGCCGTCGCTGGTGCTGATCGTTCTGGCCGACCAGCTCGGCAAATCGGTCGGCGACATGTATCTCGGCGCATGGGGCCCGTCGGTCTTCCAGATCATGCTGTTCGCCGGCTACACATTTCTGCTCAGCATCATCAAGCCGAGCCACGTTCCCGCCGTGCCGAAGGAAGCACGCACGCTGACCGGCTGGCCGCTGTGGCGCAAATGCCTGATGGGCATCATTCCGTCCGCCGTGCTCATCTTCGTCGTGCTCGGCACGATGATGCTCGGCCTCGCAACACCGACTGAAGCCGGCGCAATGGGCGCGGTCGGCGCCATCGTGCTCGCAGCCATTCACAACCCCTCGTTCAGTTCGCTGGGCAAGAAGGTGCTGATCGTCGGATCGGTCGCAGCCGTGCTCGGAACGTTCCTCGGCGAATACGGCGGCAACAAAACCGCGTTCCGCGTGTTCTTCGCGATCGCCTATGTCGCCATCGCGTGGATTTGCATCGAGGCTGTGCGCATTCCCGAACTTCGCAAGCTGATTAAGGAAGGCTACGAGACGACGATGCGCATCACCACGATGGTGGTGTTCATTCTCATCGGCTCGACATGCTTCTCGGTCGTCTTCCTCGGCGTGAACGGCGGCGTATGGCTCGAACATCTCCTGACCTCGCTGCCAGGCGGCGTCTGGGGCTTCCTGATCTTCATCAACCTGTTCATCTTCTTCCTCGCCTTCTTCCTCGATTTCTTCGAGATCGCCTTCATCATCCTGCCGATGATCGCGCCGATTGCGCAGAAGATTTTGACGCCGGTGGTCGGCGCCGATGCGGCGCTGATCTGGTTCGGCGTGATGCTCTGCGTAAATATGCAGACCTCGTTCATGCATCCGCCGTTCGGCTTCGCGCTGTTCTATCTGCGCGGCGTTGCGCCCAAGGAAGTGAAAAGCTCGGACATCTACTGGGGCGCCATTCCGTGGGTCGGATTGCAGGTCATCATGGTGGTCCTCGTCATTGCATTCCCGATCACAGTCACAGCACTCCTCGACAAGCCGCTGAATGTCGATCTGAACTCGATCAAGATCGACATTCCTCAGATCGAGATGGCGCCGCTGCAACTCGATACGCCGCCGCAGATCGGCGCGCCGCCGAATACGGACAACAAATAGTCCGGCGCGCAGGCACAACGAAACAGCCCGGCCCTCTGACGAGGACCGGGCTTTTTCTTAACTTCGTTGCGATGAAGATCAGATCTTCGTGCGCGAGCGGATCATGAAGCTGTCGTTGGCGTATTCCGCCACCTGCCACCAGCTATATTGTTCGCCGCGGAACGCCGCCATGTGATCGTAGATTTTCTTGAACGCCGGATTGGTCGCCGACGTCTCCGCATAGACCTCGTTCGCCGCCTTCAGCGAAGCATCCATAATCGTCGACGAGAACGGACGAAGCTGCGTGCCGCTTGCGACAAGACGCTTCAGCGCAGCCGGATTGTAGGAATCGTAGCGCGCCATCATGGTTTCGTTGGCGAGCGACGACGCCGTCTTGACCAGCGACTGGTAGCTCTTCGGCAGCGAATTCCACTTGTCGAGATTGACGACGTGATGAAGCGCCGGTCCGCCTTCCCACCAGCCGGGGTAGTAGTAGTACTTCGTCACCTTGTTGAAGCCGAGCTTTTCGTCGTCGTAAGGTCCAACCCACTCGGCGGCATCGATGGTGCCTTTTTCAAGCGCGGCGTAGATGTCGCCGCCTGCGATCTGTTGCGGGACCACGCCGAGCTTGGTGAGCACTTTTCCGGCGAATCCTCCGATGCGGAATTTCAGTCCGTCGAGATCTTGCGGAGTGTTGATCTCCTTGCGGAACCAGCCACCCATCTGGCAGCCGGTGTTACCGCCGAGGATCGCTGTCACGTTGTAGCTCTTGAGGAATTCATTATAGAGATCGCCGCCACCGCCGACCTGAAGCCATGAGTTCATCATGCGGCTGTTGAGGCCGAACGGAACGGCGCAGCCGAGCGCGAAGGTCGGATCCTTACCGACATAGTAGTACATCGCGGTGTGGCACATCTCGACCGTACCGTTCGAGGCTGCGTCGAGCGCCTGTAGGCCCGGCACGATTTCACCGGCCGCGAACACCTGAATCTGGAATTTGTTGTCGGTGGCTTCGGCGACCGCTTTCGAGAACACTTCGGCGGCGCCGTAGAGCGTGTCGAGCGATTTCGGAAAACTGGAGGTCAGGCGCCACTTGACCTCCGGCATCGACTGCGCAATGGCTGGTGCTGCCACCGCCGTCCCCACCGCGCCGAGACCGGCGGCTTTGATAAACTCGCGACGTTTCATCGATTTCTCCCTGGGATTTTTCTGATTGCGATTGGCATCCCTTCTTCGCGGGGATTGTTCCGGCTGCGAGCATGGCGCAGTCCATTTGCCGCCGCCAAGTGAAATCCGCAGCCGCAATGCAAAAAGCCCGCCCTACTTTCGCAGGGCGGGCCTAAATCTTGAGCGTTAAAGCCGCGATCAGCCGCGGGTGCGCGAGCGGATCATGAAGCTGTCGAAGGTGTATTCGGCAACCTGCCACCACAGATATTCATCCGAGCGATAGGCCTGCATCGAATCGATGGCCTTCTTGAAATCCGGATTCTTCGCCGAGATTTCAGCCCACAACTCGTTCGTCGCCTTCAAACAGGCGTCGAGCACTTCGTTGGTGAACGGACGCAGCTGTGTGCCGCCGGCCACGAGACGCTTCAGCGCCGCCGGGTTCTGCATATCGTAGCGAGCTCCCATCCACGCATTTGCGTTGGCGCAGGCGTTTGTCAAAACAGCCTGATAGTTCTTCGGCAGCGCGTTGAACTTGTCGAGGTTCGCGAATGCGTGAACCGTCGGTCCGCCTTCCCACCAGCCAGGGTAGTAGTAGAACTTCGCGACCTTGTTGAAGCCGAGCTTCTCGTCGTCATACGGACCGACCCACTCGGCAGCGTCGATGGTGCCTTTTTCCAGCGCCGGATAGATGTCGCCGCCGGCGAGCTGCTGCGGCACGACGCCGAGCTTGGCAAGAACCTGACCGGCGATGCCGCCGATGCGGAATTTCAGACCCTGCAAATCGGCAGGCGTCTTGATCTCCTTGCGGAACCAGCCGCCCATCTGCGTTCCGGTGTTGCCGCACGGCATGCCCTTGACGCTGAACTTCTTGTAGAACTCATCGGCGATCTGGCCGCCGCCGCCTTCAACGAGCCAGGAGTTCTGCATGCGCGCGTTCAGACCGAACGGCACGGAGGCGAACACCGCAAACGTCGGATCCTTGCCGACATAATAGTACGAAACGGTGTGGCACATTTCGACGGTGCCGTTCGAGGTCGCGTCGAGCGCCTGCAAACCGGGAACGACTTCGCCGGCCGCGAACACCTGAATCTGGAATTTGTTGTCGGTCATTTCGGCGACTTGCTTCGCCATGTATTCGGCGGCGCCGTAGATGGTGTCGAGCGACTTCGGGAAGCTCGAGGTCAAACGCCATTTCACTTCAGGCGACGACTGCGCAATCGCCGGTGCGGCAACCGCGGTAGCGGCTGCGCCGGCTGCCGAAACTTTTAGAAAATCACGACGCTTCATAGGGCATCTCTCCTTTTAGGGGACTTTTGTTCCGTGAATCCCGTGGGCGGTCTCTAACACGGATGTCCTGTTCGCAAAACGAAGCAAGCGCCGACAACGCGCCGATTCAACGAAAGTCGAACGGGCAGAAACGGCCCGATGATGCAGCGCACAATAGCTCGAAAATACCCGTCAAACCTAAGCCGGAACGCGCGCAAGCCGGTCTTTGATCTGTGCACCGATAGCGCGATAGATCGCCGCATGCGCGCCCTTCGGATCGCTTTCGAGTACCGGCATTCCGGCATCGGACGCTGTGCGAATTGACATGTGCAGCGGAATCTCGCCCAGAAACGGCACGCCCAGACGTTCCGCCTCATGCCGCGCGCCGCCATGACCGAAAATGTCGGAGCGCGTCCCGCATTCGGGACATTCGAAATAGCTCATGTTTTCGATAATGCCGAGCGCCGGCACATCGACCTTGGCGAACATCGAGATGCCGCGCCGCGCGTCGATCAGCGCGAGGTCCTGCGGGGTTGAAACAATCACCGCGCCGCGCAGCGGCACCTGCTGGGCGAGCGTCAATTGCGCGTCGCCTGTGCCCGGCGGCATGTCGACGACGAGAACATCGAGCTCGCCCCACACCACGTCCCACAGCATCTGCCGGATCGCCGACATCACCATCGGCCCGCGCCACACCATCGCGGTCTCTTCGGCGACAAGAAATCCGATCGACATCATCGGCATTCCGAATTGCTTGATCGGAATCATCTTCTTGTCGGCGTTGAGTTCAGGCTTTTTATTGACGCCGATCAGACGCGGCACCGAGGGCCCGTAGATGTCGGCGTCGAGCAAGCCGACGCGCAATCCCAAATCGCGCAATGCCAAAGCCAGATTGAGCGCGGTGGTCGATTTGCCGACGCCGCCCTTGCCCGATGCGACCGCAATAACGTTGGCGATGCCGGGAATGGCCTGCTGCTTGCCCATCGGCGAATCCGCAGGTGCACCTTGCGGACGCTGCGCGTCGGGTTTGACGCCGTGCGAATGCGTGTGAGGCGCAGGCGCGGAACCGGGGCGTTTTTCGGCCGTGAGTGCGACCAATGCCGTCACCACGCCGGGAATCGCGCGAACCGCAGCGTCCGCCTTGGCGCGCACGTCTTCCCAGGCGCGGGCCTCGGCAGCGTCCACATTGATGGAGAAAAACACCTTGCCATCGGTGACTGCGATGTCCGACAAAACGCCCGCTTGGGGAAGCGCCACGCCTCGCGGCGTTGCGATAGCGCCAAGGGCTGCGACAACCTGTTTCTTATCGACGGCCAAATCTTTTCTCCGGCTGGAATGCGAAGCCTTCATACGCGCGTGAACGCTGCGGTCAACGCTCTTGCATCGGATAGGCTCCTTCGCATAGCTGTTGCCTTCGCATTATTCCGCAAGGCGCCCGGCGCAAGCCCGGCCGACAATCAAGTCCGGTCAACAATCAAAGAGTACACACTATGGCAAAAGTCGCTTTTCTGGGTCTCGGTGTCATGGGCTTCCCGATGGCCGGACATCTCGTCACCAAGGGCAAACACGAGGTCACGGTCTACAACCGCACGGCGGCGAAATCGAAAACATGGGCCGACAAGTTCGGCGGCAAGGCGGCAGCCACGCCGAAAGCCGCGGCCGAAGGTCAGGATTTCGTGATGGCCTGCGTCGGCAATGACGACGATCTGCGCTCGGTCACGCTGGGGGCCGATGGCGCGTTCGCCGGAATGAAATCGGGCGCGATCTTCGTCGATCACACCACGGCCTCGGCCGAAGTCGCGCGGCAGCTTTATGCGGAAGCGAACAAGAAGGGATTTGCGTTCGTCGATGCGCCGGTGTCCGGCGGACAGGCGGGTGCCGAGAACGGCGCGCTCACTGTGATGTGCGGCGGCGGCGAAGCCGCCTACAAGAAAGCGGAGCCCGTGATCGCCGCCTACGCGAAGATGTGCAAGCTGCTCGGCGGCGCAGGCGCAGGCCAGCTCACCAAGATGGTCAACCAGATTTGCATCGCGGGTCTGGTCGAAGGCCTGTCGGAGGGAATTCACTTCGCCAAGAAATCCGGTCTCGACGTCAACGCCGTGATCGAGACGATCTCCAAGGGCGCGGCTCAGTCCTGGCAAATGGAAAACCGCTACAAGACCATGAACGACGGCAAGTTCGACTTCGGCTTCGCCGTCGAATGGATGCGCAAGGATCTGTCGATATGTCTGGCCGAAGCCCGCCGCAACGGCGCGAGCCTGCCCGTCACCGCGCTCGTCGATAATTTCTATTCGGAAGTCGAGAAGATGGGCGGCAAGCGATGGGATACGTCGAGCCTTCTGGCGCGGCTCCAACGCTGAACTTTAACAAATATAAAAACGGCGGGGGCGGCACAGATGTGCCGCTCCTTTTCGTTTAAGTGCGTAAAATCAGGCGGCTTTGCAATTCGCGCGTGAAGGAATTTACCCTTCGTTAATGCGATTAACTTGACGTTTAAGGTACCTCTTAACGATTTGGCGCGACAAATAGCGGGACCGCCTCCGCGCCCATCCCGGCACGGCGCGCCCGTCGTTGTGCAGGGTTCGTTGCTTTAATGAGTGAGACCGCCGACAAGAAAGATGCGCCCGCTGCGACGGACAGTTCCGTCCACGCGCCGGCGAGAAATCGGCGGGCGTCAACGCAGCGCGTTCGCGAAGCGCGCGACCGCCTGACGTCGACGACCGGAACCCGCCCCGCCTTCGACCACGAACTCTTGCGGCAATACGCGCAGACGCGACTGTCGGCCTCGCTCGTCGTGATCCTGCTCGTGGTCGCGACCGGCATGCTGTCGAGCCTGTGGATTCCGACAGTCGGCGCCGCGATCTGGACCCTCGGCATTCTCTCGATCCACGCCATCGTCATCCGCTACTGCGGAAAATTTCTCGCCGTCCCCTCAAATCCCGCGCTGACCAAAAAATGGCGGCTGCGTTTCATCGTCCTCGATTTGCTCTACGGACTGGCGTGGACGCTGATCCTGATTCATCCGTCAGGAATAGATGTCGTCTCCAACACGCTGATGCTGTTTGTGATGCTGCTGGTGGTCGCGGTGTCCAGCATGCTGGCGGCAGGCCTGCCGATTGCGGCGTTCGCAGCGACCGTTCCCGTGACTGTCGCCATCGCGATGAACTTCGTGCTGCGCGGCACGCTCGACGACTACATTCTCGCGGCGCTTGCCGTGACCGCCGAAGGCTATTTCGCCCTGCTCGCACATCGCCTGCACTCGACGACGCTGGCTACGCTCGAAGCGCGCGCCGAGAAAGATGCGCTGATCGGTGAACTCGAACAGGCAAAAGCAATCTCGGACGAAGCACGCCACCGCGCCGAATCCGCCAACGTCTCGAAGTCGCGCTTCCTCGCGCAGATGAGCCACGAGCTTCGCACGCCGCTCAACGCCATTCTCGGATTTTCCGAGGTGATGAAGAGCGAGATTTTCGGCGCGCACACGGTGCCCGCCTACAAAGACTACTCGGCGGACATCCACAATTCCGGCGTCCACCTGCTCAATCTCATCAACGAAATTCTCGATCTGTCGCGCATCGAGGCCGGACGATTTGAACTGAATGAAGAACCAGTCTCGCTCGTGCATGTGGTGGCCGATTGTCATCACTTGCTGAAATTGCGCGCGTCGAGCCGCGGCATCACCATCCACGAAGTGTTCGAGCAGGACATGCCAAAGCTGTGGGGCGACGAGCGCGCCGCGCGTCAGGTGGTTCTCAATTTGTTGTCGAACTCGATCAAGTTCACGCCGCCGGGCGGCGAAATCTGGCTCAAGGTAGGCTGGACCGCATCGGGCGGACAATATCTCAGCGTCAAGGACACAGGTTCGGGCATCGCGGAGGATGAAATCGCCATCGTGCTGTCGTCGTTCGGCCAAGGATCGAATTCGATCAAGTCCGCCGAACAGGGCGCGGGTCTCGGCCTGCCGATTGCGAAAAACCTCATCGACATGCATGGCGGCACCTTTACCTTGAAGTCGACGCTGCGCGTCGGCACCGAAGTGATCGTCACCTATCCGCCGGAACGCGTGATGACGGCGCTGGCGCCGATGCGCGAGAACGCGCCGCCGTTGCAGCCGGAAAGCTCGCCGGAACGGCTGACCAGCGACAAGCATCGCGCACGTCACAAGCCGATCATGACCGCAGGCACCGGACTTTAAAGACATGATCCCGAAAAGTGGAAGCCGGTTTTCGGTAAAGATCATGCCAGTTGGAAGCTCGCTTGCGCGCCGGGCGAAATGCCGCCACACAGTTTGAATGGACAAAGAAACGCCGTGCACCGCCGTCTGCTTCATGGACCCCTCAACGAGCCTGTGTCTCGGCTGCGGGCGCACGCTTGCCGAAATCGCGCAGTGGCACGCGATGGACAGCGCCGCGCGGCTGGCTGTTATGAATGTGCTGGCGAAACGCATGACGGATGCGGGGCTTTCGATTCCATCGCCGCCGAAGCGCAAGGCAACTTCCTGATCCGAACAGGTGCGGCATGATCCGCATGCTGGCCATCGCCGCCATCGTCGTGTCCGCCGTCGGATATTTGATGTCGATTCACGATCCGATCAAATTCCGGATCATGAGCGACGCGGTCGCGCGCGCGGTGCCACTACAGGTCAAGGGTTGGGACGACATCAAAGCGTGGGATCGCCTGAAGGAGTGGAAGCACGCGAACTCGTCCCGCTCCGTCGAAATCTCGCGCAGCAATGACGGCGACTTCGCGTTGCGCGCGAAAATCAACGATCACACCGCGCCGATGGTGATCGACACCGGCGCAACATCGGTCGTTCTCACCTACGAGACGGCGAAGGCCGCGGGCCTGCCGCTCGAACTGCTCGACTACAATGTCGATGTGGAAACCGCTGGCGGCCACGTTCGCGCCGCGCGACTGACGCTCGATCGTCTCGCAGTCGGCAAACTGGTCGAGCGTTCGATCCCGGCGCTGGTGGTGCCGCGCGGACAGATGAAAACAAATCTGCTCGGAATGAGCTTTCTCAATCGGCTGGAAAGCTGGGAAGTGCGCGCCGACCGCCTGATACTGCGCGGATATCCCTAGAGCATGATCCGGAAAAGTGGGAACCGGTTTTCCGAATAGATCATGCTCAAACTAAAAGCCTACGCCGCAAGCGGCGTTCGCGCCTCGACGATCCGCAGCGCGCCGCGCAACTGCTCAGGTCCCGCATCCGGCCGCGTGCAGACCTCCGCAAGATAACGCCGAAACGCGCGCGCGCCCGGCACGCCGTGATATGCACCGACAAGATGGCGCGTGATTGCATGCAACCGCGTGCCGTTTGACAGTTCGCGCTCGATGTAGGGCATCAGCGCCTCGATGGCGTCGTGCATCGTTGCGTGCGGCGCATCTTCGCCGAACAGTTCAAAATCAACGCTCAAGAGCCGCCACGGCTCCTGATACGCGGCACGCCCGAGCATCGCGCCATCGACATGCACCAGGTGGTCTTTAGCCGCCGCGATGCTCGCAATGCCGCCGTTGATCGCAATCGGCACGTCCGGCATCGCGATTTTCAGGCGATAGACGCGGCTATAATCAAGCGGCGGGATGTCGCGATTTTCCTTCGGCGACAGGCCGTTCAGCCAAGCCTTGCGCGCGTGAACCGCGAGCGAATCCGCGCCGGCATCGATCACGCCATGCGCGAGGTCGTTGAGTGCGATTTCCGTATCCTGATCGTCGATGCCGAGGCGGCATTTCACCGTCACCGGAATTTTCACCGCAGCCTTCATCGCCGCCACGCATTGCGCGACGAGCTTCGGCTCCGCCATCAGACACGCGCCGAAATTGCCGCCCTTCACGCGATCCGACGGGCAGCCGACATTGAGATTGATCTCGTCATAGCCGAAGCTCTCGCCGACCTTCGCGGCTTCAGCCAGTTCATTCGCATTCGATCCGCCAAGCTGCAACGCTACCGGATGCTCGCTCGCGTCAAACGCCAGAAGCCGCGCGCGGTCGCCGTGGATGATCGCGGGCGTCGTCAGCATCTCCGTATAAAGGCGCGCGCGGCGCGACAGCAGGCGATGGAACACGCGACAGTGCCGGTCGGTCCAGTCCATCATCGGGGCGACGGAAAATCGCCATGGTGAGTATTTGAGCATTTGTCTTGAATAAGCAGCTTGTTCGGCTGTGTCCACCACGAAGGCCTGCGGGGCAGGAACGTCTGCTACAACGCCGGTCTAAGGCGGCCCCGGTTCGTTCGTTACCTATTGCTTCTACATAGTGCGCGAATTATTCGCCCCACGACGCAAATGCCGAATTGAAAATGTCGCTACCGCCAGCTCCCTTTTCAATAGCAATAATTGCCCTCTTCTTATTTTCATAAACAAGAGGCAAGTCGAACCACATTTTTTCCCTCAAGAGCGCGATATTTTTTTCCTTGTCCTTGTCGACATTGGAAAGTCCGATCAGAAAGTAGTTGTCTGTGACCTTGACGGCCAATCCAGCTAAAGGCGTGCCTCGCGTTTGTTCAGTTTGCTTCACAAGAAGGCCAGGGATGTTTGCGACTGAAACTCCTCCATCCTTCTCCGAATTGAACTGGACTTCAATTGTATGACTTGCGGGCAAACTTTTATCTTCGTTTCGGCGAAACACTAGCGAGGCTTTTATTTTGCGATCTGGAATTTCCAGATCGCCTCGAACGTTAAAACCTCTGCTGTCCTTGCCGGATCGCCAAATGATCTTTCCTATGGATTGCTTTCCCTGCGCGTTATTGGGGTCTTCTTCATAAAGCACTACTCTTTGCAAACTAGATTGCTCAGGTGACGAATTTCCGGTGGACGACAGGGCTGCCTGCTGCCTCGTATTTTCTGGCAGCTTGTCAGGCGGCTGCGCTTCATTTGCGGCTTTTTGCCTTAACTGCTCTTCCATTGAGCGGAGCCTGGCCTGTAACGCGGCAATCTCAGCATCGGACGACGAGTTTGTCGCCGGCATTCCCTTCAGATAAATCTCGCCAATCAGTGACAACGACAGTTCGGGCAATTGCGACCGATTTGTCGAGTTGTAAACATCAGCAGAGATTCTACGGAAAACAGCACCAATTTCGTTTTGCTCTTCAATGTGCCGCAGAAAGGCCGTCGTGTAAGGACTATTTCGCCCTGCTCCATCGTCAGCTGTACGACCGGCCTGGGTCGCATAAGCAACGATCATACCTTGCGGGCTTTCGATCTTCGCTAGTCCGTCAGACACACTTGCGCTACGGGTGCGTCCAATCGACCGCTTTAACTCCGCCGCTAAAGGATTATCACGGCAAGAATCGAGCACAAGTATTTTCAAATTTTTCGCTTGTTGAAGGTCGGATACAACATCATCCGCTCTCACCATTAGACGCAGGTCAGCTTCATCCGACAATTTTGCGTCAATTGGCATAAGATAGTTCGCACCAGCGAACTGCATAGCGTGACCGCTGTAGTAAAACACCGCAACGTCAGAATCTCGCGCTGCGCGCGCGAAACGGATAGTCGCACTGTCCATTCCACTGCGATCCAGGTCCAAGCCTGTGATGACGTCGAAGCCAATTCTTTTTAAGGCGGCAGACACGTCTTTGGCATCGTTTGCGGGATTAACGAGGCGCGGCGCGTTAGCGTAAGCACTGTTTCCAATGACCAGCGCAACTCGCTTGTCTGCAAATGCGTCGTCAAATCCAAAGCCGATGAGGGTCAGGCAGACGGCGATTATTTGCCGGCCCACCGGCGCGAAAATTTTGAAGAAAGTCAGCGCGTGTCCCGGCCCTCGTATCTTTTTGTGGCTCTCGGCCATTTCCCAAATCTCTTGTACGCGTGTCAATCTGCCTTGGATGATAGGCTGCAAGTACGACAAACGGTACGATTTTCAGTACGACCTCGCATTCGGTTTATTGCTCTCAAATGCAAAAAATTCGAATTTCAGGGCGAACGCGCGGTGATGTCATTCTGAATCACGCTGAGGTCCTGCGGTCACGCGCTTATTATGTGTGAGGGTTTGCGCGGTCGGCCGATTTGGGTCAAGAGTGATGGCCGCCTCACCGCTCACATAGTTATCGCGCAGCCGCATAACAGCCCGGAATTTCCCATGAAAGCCTTTGTCTATGGCGCCAGTGGCGCGGCCATCGCCGAGATCGACAAGCCTTCGCCGAAAGGCGCGCAGGTTCTAATCAAAGTTCATGCCTGCGGCATGAACCGCGCGGATCTGGGAATGATCGCGGGCCATGTCCACGGCGCGGCTGGCGGCGTCGGCACGGTGCTCGGCATGGAGTTCGCGGGCGAAGTCGCCGGACTCGGACCCGACGCGAAGGGCTGGAAGGTCGGCGACCGCGTGATGGGTTCCGGCGGCGGCGGATACGCCGAATTCGCGGTGACGGATTTTGGACGGCTGCTGCCCGTGCCTGCGTCGATGACTTACGAGCAGGCCGCGAGTCTTACCCTTGCACTGACGACGATGCACAACGCCGTCGTCACCATCGGCGGATTGCAGGCGGGACAAAGCATGCTGGTTCAGGGCGCGAGTTCGGGCGTTGGGCTGATGGCGATGCAGATCGCAAAACTCAAGAGCGCGAAGCTCGTGGCGGGTTCGTCCACCGACGCCGCACGCCGTGCGCGCCTGTCCGAATGCGGCGCTGACCTCGCCATCGATTCCAGCGATCCGAAATGGGTGGAGAAAATACTGAAAGCCACCGGCGGCAAGGGCGTCGATCTCATCATCGATCAGGTGTCGGGCAAGACAGCAAACCAGAATCTCGCGGCGACCAGAGTGCTGGGCCGCATCGTCAATGTCGGGCGCCTCGGCGGCACGCATGGCGATTTCGATTTCGACCTGCATGCCGCGCGCCGCATCAGCTATATCGGCGTCACATTTCGCACGCGCTCGATCGAGGAAATCCGCGAGATTTTCGCGAAGATGAAAGCGGACATCTGGCCGGCGGTTGAATCCGGCAAGCTCAAGCTGCCGATCGACCGCGTGTTCCCGTTCGGCGACATTGCCGAAGCCGTCACATACATGTCGGCGAACCGGCATTTCGGAAAGATTATTCTGAAACTTTAATCACTCGCGCTTGCTGCGAATGAGACGCAATTCAATGCGCAGATTCGCGCATTGACGCCTCATGCACCGCCGTGACAAGACCCGCTCATCTGCGGGATTCCCATGAGCGCCATCAAGCAACGCGTCGCAGCCATATCGATTGCCGCCAGCGCGGGCATGGCCGCGGTGAAGTTCGCCGTCGGCGTCGCCATCGGCAGCATCGCGCTCATCTCGGAGGCGCTGCACTCCTCTGTCGATCTGATCGCGACCGTCATCACATGGATCGTGGTGCGGATTTCCGACAAGCCGGCCGATGCCGAGCATCACTACGGCCACGGCAAGCTGGAAAGCCTCTCGGCACTCGGCGTCATCGCGCTGCTTTACATTCTGGCGGGCGGCATCGTGGTGGAAGCCTATTCGCGCCTGCGCGAAGGCGCCGCGCCGCCGACGCTATCCGCAATTCCATTCGTGGTTCTGGTGGTGGACATCGCAGTGAACTACTGGCGCGCCCGCGCGCTTCATCGAACCGCAATGGACACCAAGAGCCAGGCGCTGGAAGCCGACGCGCTGCATTTTGCATCCGACGTCTTCGGCTCCTTCGCCGTCATCATCGGCCTCGGACTGTCCGCGCTCGGCTTTTCGTGGGGAGACTCAGGAGCGGCGATTGCAGTTGCGGTGCTGATCGCCCTGCTCGGCCTCAAGCTCGGCAAGCGAACTATCGAGACGCTGCTCGATCAGGCGCCGGAAGGCGCGTCCGAGAAAGCCGAGGTCGCGATCCGCGCGGTGCCCGGCGTCGTCGACGTCGAACGGCTGCGGGTGCGCATGGTCGGCGCGCGGCATTTCATCGATGCCATCGTGCAGGTGCCGCGCACCTATCCGATCGACCGCATCGATGCGATCAAGCAGAAGGCGCAGGCTGCCGTCGGCAGAGCGTTCGACGACGCCGACCTCACCTTTGCGGCGGTGCCTGTGGCGCGCAACAACGAGAGCGTGCGCGAGCGCATCATGGTGATCGCGCGCAACTCCGGCCTCGCCATTCATCATGTGACGGTGCACGACCTCGGCGAAAAACTCACCGTCAGCATCGACCTTGAAGTCGACGGCGAGATGCCGCTGAACAAGGCGCATGACATTGCGCACAGGCTCGAACATGCCATCCGCGACGAATTTGGCGAAGAGGTCGAGGTCGACACCCACATCGAACCGCTCGAGCCTGAACTGCCGCATGGCGAGGACGCGGATTCAAATCGCGTCGAGACCGTTCAACGCAGTCTCGCCGAACTCGCCGCCAAAACCGGCGCGATCTCCGACGTGCATAATGTGCGCGTGCGCAACACCGACGCCGGCGAGATCGTTAACTTCCACTGCCGCGCAACGCCGTCGATGAGCGTGATCGACGTGCATGAAAAGGTCGATGAGATCGAGCGCGGATTGCGCCGCGCATTCCCGAGCGTGAAGCGCGTCATCAGTCACGCGGAACCCGAGCGTTAACAGTCGCTAGATTTGGTGTGGCCGATTCACGCTGACTCCCAGCGCGTTCTCGTTTCGGACTCACGATTCTGCGTTGGACAAGATTTATTTCGGATTAACGAATCGTTGACTCTCGACAGAGTCGGAAAAGTGGATTCAAATCGTTTGTGATTCGGGAGGCGGGGAAATCCTCCCGGACGGGCGGCGTAACAAAAAAATCCGAGGGGCGGAGAGAATGGCGCGTTCGCACGCAGCGACTACCTGTGTCCAATCCGATTCGATCAAGGGAATGGCACAGTCCATCGCAAAGCCTGCCTACAGGCGTTTGCTGATCGCAGAACCGACCCTCCGCCGCGCAGTCCCCACCCTCATCATCGCATTTCTCATCACCATTTTTGTCGGCGCCTTCGTTCAGGTGCTGGACCAGAGCCGCCAGAAGCGCGCGTCGATGAAGCGCGATATTTCGGCGCTGGCCGACCTGATGGTGGAGCGCCTTGATCGCATCGGCTCGATCCGCCAGGACAAATCGGCGGCCGAACGTCTGCAATGGCTTCTTCCGAGCATGGTGCCGGCATGGGGCGTTGCGGCCGGCCGGCATGTCATCGTCACCGGCCCCGATCAGCGCATCGTGGCGCGGCTTCCGGTGGAGGTGCCGGCCGAAGACGCCGGCAACATTCTCGACGTGCTCGGCGCGACGCAATTGCTGACCGCGCAGGGCGCGCAAGGCGGTGTTGTCGAAGTGAACCTTCCGTCGAGCGGGCGCGGCCTCGCCGCCCAGCGCGTCGTCAAGTCGCTGCCCGGTCAGGTCATCGTCGTGCAGGAACAGGTCGAGCAGCCGTCGCGCTCGGACGCGGCGTTGCAGATTACATTGTCCGCGACCACCGGCTTTGTGGTGCTCATTCTCGGCTTCGCGTTTCATTGGCAATCGACCCGCGCACGCGAGGGCGACGCCATCAATGACGCCGTGCGTTCGCGTATCGACACCGCGCTCAATCGCGGACGCTGCGGATTGTGGGACTGGGACTTGTCGCGTGGACGCATTTTCTGGTCGCAATCGATGTTCACGATCTTGGGGCTGGAAAGCCGCAGCGACCTTCTGACATTCGGCGAAGTCAATTCGCTGGTGATGTCCGACGACATCGACCTGTTCGAGATCGCCGACCGGCTGGTGTCGGGCAAGATCGATCACATCGACCAGACCTTCCGCATGCGTCATTGCAGCGGCCACTGGGTCTGGCTGCGCGTCCGCTGCGAACTCAGCCAGGGCACCGGCGGCAACGGCCCGCATTTGATCGGGATCGCCATCGACATCACCGAGCAGAAGAGTCTTGCCGAGAAAACCGTCGAAGCCGATCTGCGGCTGCGCGACGCCATCGAAACCATCCCGGAAGCCTTCGTGCTGTGGGACGCCGAGAACCGCCTCGTGCTGTGCAACTCGCATTTCAAGCGGCTGCACAAGCTGCCGGACTCTGCGGTGAAGCAAGGCACATCCTACGAGACCGTGATCGAAGTCGGCAGCATGCCGGAAATCCGCACGCGCCTGCCGAGTTCGCTCGCGCCCGGCGCGCGGACATTCGAGGCGCAGCTCGACGACGGTAGCTGGCTGCACATCAGCGAGCGCCGCACCAAGGACGGCGGCTACGTCTCGGTCGGTACCGATATTACGCAAATCAAGAAACACGAACAGAAGCTCGTCGACAACGACATGCGCCTCACCGCCAACGTCATCGACCTCAAACGCTCGCAGTCCGAACTCGAACGCCAGGCGCAGCTTCTCGCCGAACTTGCCCAGAAATACGCCGAAGAAAAAACCCGCGCCGAAGAAGCCAACCAGACCAAATCGAAATTCCTCGCCAACATGAGTCACGAGTTGCGGACGCCGCTCAACGCCATCATCGGTTTTTCGGAAGTCATGGGCAGCGGCATGTTCGGGGCGCTGGGTTCAGAGAAATACAACGAATATTGCCGCGACATCCTCACCAGCGGAAATTATCTGCTCGATGTCATCAACGACATTCTCGACATGTCGAAGATCGAAGCCGGACGCATGAAACTCGATCTCGAACCTCTCGACCTCGCCGAAACGCTGACCGAATCGCTACGCGTGGTGTCGGGCCGCGCCGAAAACAAAAACCTCACGATTGAGGCCAACATCGCAGCGGCGATTCCCGTTGTCGCCGACCGCCGTGCCATGAAGCAGATCGCGGTCAATCTGCTATCGAACGCCGTGAAGTTCACGCCCGATGGCGGCAAGGTCACGGTTCGCAGCCGCATTCGCGGCAACTCGGTTGTGCTGATGATCGCCGATACCGGCATCGGCATCGCGCCGCAGTCGCTCGCCAAGCTCGGCCGTCCTTTCGAACAGGTCGAAAGCCAGCTCACGAAAAGCTACCACGGTTCGGGACTTGGACTTGCGATTGCGAAATCGCTCGCCAATTTGCACGGCGGATCGATGAAACTGCGCTCCACGCTCGGCGCCGGCACCGTTGTCAGCGTCATGCTGCCGTTGCCGGGCAATGGCGTTGGAATTCCGGCGGAAACAGATCTACTCAGCCCGCCACCAGCCGCGAGAAAATCTCGCGCACGTCTGTCTGCGTCTCTCGCACCCGCGCTTCCAGAGAAGAAAAATCCGGCGCGTCCCCGGCCCGCGTCAGCACGCGCAAAAGATCTTCGCCCGCTGTTTCCGGCTTGAATTTCCCCGTCACGCAAAGCCGAAGGATCTGCGTCAGATTCTGATAGAGCCGCGCCGCGCCGCGCAAAACATCCGCATCCGACTGCGACAGCACCCCTAATTTCAGCGCGTTGCCGAGCACCTGCGTCGTGTTGGTGTGGAGAATATCCGGCTTCGACGATGCGTGAACAAGCTGTAGGAACTGCGCAATGAATTCGATGTCGATCAGCCCGCCTGCCGCGTTCTTCAGATCCCAGACATCGTCCTCGCCTTTCTCCTCGGCGATGGCGCGGCGCATTTCGGCAACGTCATTGGCGGTGATCGCCATTTCGCGCGGGCGCACCAGCACGTCGCGAATGACTTTCTCAAGTTTGTCCCGGAACGCAGGCGTCGTTGAAATCACCCGTGCCCGCGTCAGCGCCATGTGCTCCCATGTCCACGCTTCGGTTTCCTGATAGGACGCGAAGGCATCGAGACGCGACGCCAGCGGACCCGCGCCGCCCGATGGCCGCAGCCGCATGTCGACATCGTACAGCACGCCGTAATTGGTGCGCGTGGTGAACGCGCTGATGAGGCGCTGCGTGAAGCGCGCGAAATATTGCGAGCCTTGCAGCGAGCGCGGTCCGTCGGAATCCGGCTCCTCGCTGTCGAAATCGTAGATCAGCAGGAGATCGAGATCGGATGAGGCCGTCATCTCGCGGCTGCCGAGCTTGCCCATCGCGACGACAGCCGTCTCCTGTCCCTCGATGCGTCCGTGCTGTTGGGCGAATTGATCGCCGACCAGCACATGTACGGTATGTGCGATGCCTTCGGCGACATCGGCGAACGCAGCGCCTGCGTGCTGCGCCGAGACTGTGCCTGACAGAATGCGCGTGCCGATCAGAAACAGACTCTCCTGTCCGAACAGCCGCAGCCGGTCGAGAAACTCTTCATAGGAGTCCGCGTCAGCGAGCGTTGCGGCGAGACGTTGCGACAATTCCTTCTGGTCCGGCATCGCGCCGAAAAAGCGCGGGTCGATCAGCCCGTCCATGATCTGCGGCTGGCGCGCAAGCATGTCGGCCAGACGGGGTGCGGCACCCAGCACCAGCGCGACGAGCGCAACGAGATCCTTGTTCTGAGCGAGCAGCGAGATCAGCCGCCCGCCGCGCTGGAGAGCCTTGAGGAAACTGTCGAACGCCGCGACCGCATTGTCGGGCTCTTCGGCGCGCGACAGTCCGCGAATGAGGTCGGGCAGAAATTCGACAAACGCCTGCCGCGTCGCGTCCACCTTGAACACGCGATATTCCGCGCCGATCCAGCGTTGCAGGGCTTCCGCCACCATCTTCGGTTTTTTGAATCCGAGCGACACCAGATGCGCGGCGAGCCCCATATCGTCGGGACCGGCGTTGTAGTCGACATCGGGCAATTTAGCCGTACCCGTCGGATCGCCCTCGAACAGTTTTTCGTAATGCGCCTGCACGCGCTCGAGATGCGCGATGAGAACGGCGGCGAATGAAGCGCGATCGGCGTAGCCGAAGAAGCCCGCGAATCTTTCAACGCCTTCGATGTCGCCCGGCAAGACTTGCGTCTGTTCGTCGGCGACCATCTGCAAACGATGTTCGACGCGGCGCAGAAACTCGTAGGATTCCGTAAGCTCATCTCGCGCCTCAGGGGTGATCCAGTTGCTGGCGGCGAGAATTTTCAGCGCCTCAAGCGTCGGACGCACGCGCAATTCCGGGTGCCGTCCGCCCGCGATCAATTGCTGCGTCTGCGCGAAAAATTCAATCTCGCGGATGCCGCCGCGTCCGACCTTGACGTTGTGCCCTTCGACCGCAATCGCGGTCTGGCCGCGATAGGTCTGCATCTGGCGCTTCATATCGTGCACGTCGGTGAGCGCGGCAAAGTCGAGATGCTTGCGCCAGACGAACGGCGCGATCTCCTGCAATAGCGCGCCGCCTGCGACAAGATCGCCGGCGCAGGGCCGCGCCTTTATCATCGCGGCGCGTTCCCATGTCCGCCCTTCGCGTTCGTAATAATGGAGTGCCGCCGCCGTCGAGATCGCGAGCGGCGTCGAAGCCGGATCGGGCCGCAGCCGCAGATCGACGCGGAATACATAACCCTCGCCGGTGCGCTGCTGAAGCATGCGCGACAGGCCCTGTGCGATCCTGGTGAAGAACGGCGACGGCTCGATCCCATCCGCCAGCGTCGGCGCGTCGAGATCGTAGAAAACGATCAGATCGATGTCGCTCGAATAGTTCAGCTCGAACGCACCCATCTTGCCCATCGCAAGAACGACGAGACCGCTGCCGTCTTCGGGCCGCTCAAGATCGGGCGGACGCAATTTTCCGCGCGTGACTTCCTGATTGAGAAGAAAGCGAAGCGCGCATTGCACCGCCGCGTTGGCGATGTCGGTCAGCGCCTGCGTGACGCGCATCACCGGCCACACGCCGCCGATGTCGCAGAGCGCGATCAGAAGCGCCGCCTCGGCCTTCATCTGGCGAAGCACGATCATCGCGTCCGCTTCGCTGCCGGATGACGCAACTTGCACGGCTGTGTCGTCGATCAGCGCCGCCAGCCGCGCATCGGGATCGCATTCAAACAGCGCGATTGTCCGCGCCGGATTCATCCGCACGAGATCGAACAGATAGGGCGAGGATTCCGCGATGCCTTGCAGGATTGTTTGCGCCTGCGGGAAACGCGTGCCGAGATCGCGCAGAGTGTCCGCCTGCGCCGGCCCAAAGTCGCCGAGTGCATCCTCCAACCGCCGTGCAGCCTCTTCAGGCGCGGATAATTGCGGCCCGGTGACAAAACGCGCAGCGAGAATTGAGCGATCCGCGTGACCCGTCGCGGGTGAAGTCATGCAGCCTTTTGTTCCACACCCCGGTTGGGAATGACCAGCGTCACGCGCAGCCCCGGCTGGCTATCGGCGAGTCGCAGATCGCCACCATGCAACGTCGCGACGGCGGAGGCCAGACTTAAACCGAGACCCGAGCCCGGCTGGGTGCGGCTGGCTTCGAGCCGCACGAAACGCTCCACCGCTCGTGCGCGGTCGGCTTCGGGAATTCCGGGCCCGTGATCGGTGACGCTGAACGCAACACCGTCGCCGTCGCCGTGCGCTTCGATCAGAATATCGGGCGCATTCTGTCCGGAATCCGGCTTCAGGGACTTGCCGTATTTGATGGCGTTCTCGACGAGGTTTGCGAGCGCCTGACTGATCAGTTCGCGGTTGCCGCGCAGGGTGACAGGTTCGGCACTGACCGCAAGCGTCAGACCCTTGTCTTCGGCGAGAGGCTCGTAGAGTTCCTGAATGCCGGCGGCGATGTCGGCCGCATCGAACTCGGTCATATTGTCGCGGGCCTGCCCGGATTCGGCGCGCGCGATCATCAGCAGCGCGTTGAAGGTTCGGATCAGCCCGTCGGATTCCTCGATGGTGCGCTCAAGCGCGGAGCGATATTCGGATTCATTGTTGGATTTGGCGAGCGCCTCCTCCGCGCGATTGCGAAGCCGCGTCAGAGGCGTCTTCAGATCGTGCGCGATGTTGTCGGAGACTTCCTTCAGTCCGGCCATCAGCGCCTCGATGCGCTCCAGCATGGCGTTGAGATTTTCCGCAAGCCGGTCGATCTCGTCGCCGCTGCGGCCGACCGGCACGCGCTCGGACAAATCGCCCGCCATGATGCGCTGGGTCGTTCCTGTCATGGCATCGATCCTGCGCAGCACGCGGCGCGCCACGAACACGCCGCCGGCGAGACCCAGAACGATCACCACGAGGATCGACCAGTTGGCCGCGCGCGCGACGATCCCGATCAGCCGCCGCCGCTCCTCGAGATCGCGGCCGATCAGCAGCCGGAATCCGCCGGACAATTCGGATACGCGCACCAGCGCGAAATGCTGGCGCGTGTTGTCGGTTTCCTGAAGGCGCTGATAGTAGGTTTCCACCCAGCCGGGCGAATCCATCACGCCGGGCGCGAGCGAGGCGATGTTGCCGGCAACACCCTGCCCCTGCGGCGTCGTCACAAGATAGAGGTTGGCGCCGGGACGCAAAGTGCGCGCTTCGACGGCGGCGGCAAGCCCGCGAATGCCGCCCTTCTGGAATTGCGAGGTGAGTTCGCTCTGCTCGGCGCTGACGGTCTCGGCGATCTGCTCGGTAATCATGCGCCGGGTGTTCCAGGCGAAATAACCCAGCAGCGACGCGGCAAAGATCGCGAACAGGAAAAGATAGGCCAGCGTCAGCCGGAATGCCGTGGTGCGGACGAGCTTGCCGAATGCGGTCACGACTTACCGAGGCCGTCGCGAACCATATAGCCCGCGCCGCGAATGGTGTGCAGCAGCGGCGTGTCGAAGCCCTTGTCGATCTTCGAACGCAGACGTGAGATGTGGACGTCGATCACGTTGGTCTGCGGATCGAAATGATAATCCCAGACGTTTTCCAGAAGCATGGTGCGCGTCACGACCTGCCCGGCATGCTTCATCAGATATTCGAGCAGACGGAATTCGCGCGGCTGCAATGTGATCTCGGTGCCGCCGCGCTTGACCGCATGAGAGAGCCGGTCGAGTTCGAGATTGCCGACGCGATAGGTCATTTCTTCCGAAGGCCCGCCCGTGCGGCGCGACAGCACTTCGACGCGCGCGAGCAATTCGGCGAAGGCGTAAGGCTTCGGCAGATAATCGTCGCCGCCGGCGCGCAGACCCTTGATGCGGTCGTCGACCTGACCGAGCGCGGAGAGAATGAGAGCCGGCGTGCGGTCGCCCTTGGCGCGCAGCGTGCCGATGATGGACAAACCGTCGCGCTTGGGCAGCATACGGTCGATCACCAGCACGTCGTAGCCGCCGGATTCGGCGAGCGCCAGTCCTTCTTCGCCGTCGCTGGCGTGGTCGGCGATGTGTCCGACTTCGCGGAACGCCTTGACGAGATAATCGGCCGACTCGCGGTCGTCCTCAACGATGAGCAATCGCATGTGTGATTCGGGTGAATCCGATATGGCCTGATTGGATGTTACCATGACGCGACGAACGCCCTCATGCAAGGCGGCGAAGGTTCAAGAAAAAAACGGGCGGCGAAGCTGGGGAAACTTCACCGCCCGAATGCGCGATCACTGGAGAGGGACCACGCGGCCTTCGACGGAGGGGGGCGTATTCCATCGAAGGTGACTGGTTAGATAGTTAGCCTTTCACGACCGGCAATGCGACGAAGCGCGACGTATCGCCCGACTTCACACGCACCAGCACGCTGTTCTTGTTGTCGGCTTTCGCAGTCTTCATCGCTTCGGAGACTTCTCCGGGCGTCGTGACCGTCTTGCCGGCGATTTCGAGAATGACATCGCCTTCCTTGACGCCGCGATCGGCCGACGGACTGTTCGGATCGACGCTGGTGACGACCACGCCATCCTTGCCGGCACCCGCGACAGAGTTTGCGGGCGCGAGCGTCAGACCGAGGTTCGGAACGCTCGTTCCTTTGGTGGCCTTGCCGCCGCTGTCGTTATCCTGATCGGTGTCAGCCTTCGCCTGCCTGGCGTTCGGCAACTCGCCGAGCGTCATGCTCAGCACCTTGTCCGAGCCCTTGTGCAACACGTTGAGCTTCACGGTCTGGCCCGGAGCCATGCCGCCGATGGTGCGGGCGAGTTCGCGCGCATCTTTCACCGGAATGTCGTTGACCTTGACGATCACGTCACCGGATTCAACGCCGGCCTTCGCGGCAGGACCGTTGGCCTGCGGCTCGGCAACCAGCGCGCCTTCCGCCTTCTTCAGGCCGAGGCTGTCGGCGATGTCGGGCGTGACCGGCTGAATCTGGACGCCGATCCAGCCGCGGCTAACCGAGCCCTTGCTCTTGAGCTGATCGACGACGGCCTTCACCGTGTTCGCAGGAATGGCGAAGGCAATGCCGACGCTGCCGCCGGACGGCGAATAGATCGCGGTGTTGACGCCGATCACGTCGCCATTGGTGCCGAAGGTCGGTCCACCCGAATTGCCCTTGTTCACGGGCGCGTCGATCTGGATGAAATCGTCATACGGGCCGTTGCCGATGTCGCGGCCACGTGCGGACACGATGCCTGCGGTCACGGTGCCGCCGAGGCCGAACGGATTGCCGACCGCGAGCACCCAGTCGCCGATGCGCGGCGGGGTGTCCGACAGTTTTGCAAACGGCATATCCTTCACGCCATCGACCTTGATGAGCGCCAAATCGGTGCGCTGGTCGGTGCCGATCACCTTCGCAGTGTGGATCGTACCGTCGTCGGCGGTGACTTCGACCTTGTCGGCGCCATCGACGACGTGGTTGTTGGTGACGGCGAAACCATCAGGCGAAATGAAGAAGCCCGAGCCCTGGCCGGTCATCTGACCGCCACGGCCGCGTCCGCCCTTGCCGCCCGGCATTCCGTCCGGACCGCCGAAACGCTTGAAGAAACGCTCCATCGGGGAACCCGGCGGGAACGGCGAGTCTTCCGGCGAGTCATTCGAGGCCTGCTTGTCTGCAATCTTCACGCGCACCGAAATCACCGACGGCTTCACGCGCTCGACGATGTCGGCAAAGCCGATCGGCTGCTGAACCTGACGGACATCCTTGTTGACCTGCGCGTGAGCGGCGGTCGTGAACACGTCGTAGTTGCCCTGCGGGGCGAGGCCGTAGGTCGCAACGCCAAGACCCGCGACGACGGACGCCATCAGCGCGAATTTGCGGGCCGAGAACAGCGAACGGCGCTGGGCCTTGTAGGAAGGGAGGTTGGAAAAGTCGGTCATGAGTGGTCTCCAGAGCGCGAGTGCGAAAAACTTGAATCTCGTGGCACCGAATCCCTCGCATGAAGGCGGCACCGTCGCTCCGGAACATGGAGGCTGCGGCCTTACCGGCCTCTGACGGGGGAATTAATGTTTTGTAATTAGGGTCTGGGATGCCAGATTATTGGCGCGGTTTGGCCGCTGTTTCCTTGGGAATCAGTGCATTCAGCCGCCGCTCTTCATCGGCCGTGAGGCGGATCGCCGCAGTTTCATAATCGACGTTTCGGCTGCGCCGGCGATAGCCGAACCACAATGCCAGTCCGCCGCCCGCCAGCACCAGCGGCGGGATCAGCCACAGCAAAAGCGTGCTTTTTTCCACACGCGGCTTGAGCAGAACGAACTCGCCGTAACGCGACACCAGAAAATCCATCACCTGCGCGTCGGTTTTTCCGGCTGCGATCTGTTCGCGCACCAGCAGGCGCAGATCGCGTGCCAGCGGCGCGTCGGAATCGTCGATGGACTGATTTTGACAGACCATGCAGCGCAGTTCGCGCGACAAATTTCTGGCGCGCGATTCCTGCGCGGGGTCTTTCATGATCTCATCGGGCTGTACAGCGTGGGCGAATGAATTGAAGATCGTCATTGCGAGGAGCAACGCGACGAAGCAATCCAGCAAATGTCGTTGCAGAGATGGATTGCTTCGCTTCGCTCGCAATGACGGCGTCATCGCCCTACTCCGCCGCCTGCAACGAGCCGGATGATTTCGCAGGCTTCGGCGCGCCGACGCGCAGACGCCGGTCCGACAACGACAACATTCCGCCGAACGCCATCAAGACCGGGCCGAGCCAGATCAGAAGCACCAGCGGCTTGTAATAGATACGAACCGCGATGGAGCCGTCGGCGTTGGCATCGCCAAGCGAAATATAAAGCTGGCTGAAACCGCGCGTCAGCAAGGCTGCCTCCGTCGTCGACATGCCGCGCGTGGTGAAGCTGCGCTTCGACGGCGTCATGACGCCGACCGCGCTGCCGTCGAGCGTCACATTGAAGCGCGAAACCTGCTCGCGAAAATTCGGACCCTGCGCCTGCGAAATATCGTCGAGCCGAACTTCGTAGCCGCCGACATTCGCCACATCGCCCGGCTTCATCGAAGCGATGCGTTCGGAATTCCAGGTGGTCTCGCAGACGATGCCGATCAGCGCGATACCGAGCCCCGCATGCGCGAAAGCCGAACCCCAGACCGAACGCGGCAGACCGCGCGCGCGTTGCGTGGCCGTCGCCAGCGGCAGACGAAACAGTTGCGTGCGCTCGGCGATGTCGCTGACCGATCCGGCGATGACGAACACCGCAAGACCGATGGCCAAAGGCGCCAGCGCGCTGCCGCCGCGCGCCCATGCCCACACGACCGCGAGCGTAATGAGCGCAAGAATACCCGCCGCCAACAATCTTTGCGCGGCGGCAACAATATCACCCCGCTTCCACGCCAGCATGGTTCCAAACGGCACGGCAACGAGAAGCGGCACGAACAGCGGGCCGAAGGTGAGATTGAAGAACGGCGCGCCGACCGAGATTTTCTGATCGGTGAGAACCTCGAGCGCCAGAGGATAAAGCGTGCCGATGAACACCGTCGCGCAGGCCGTGGTCAGAAATAGATTGTTCAGCACGAGTGCGCCCTCGCGCGAAATCGGCGCGAACAGCCCGCCCTGTTTGAGCGACGGCGCACGCCACGCGTAAAGTGTCAGGCTGCCGCCGATGAACAGGCACAGGATCATCAGAATGAACACCCCGCGCGCGGGATCGCTCGCGAACGTATGAACCGACGTGAGCACGCCGGAGCGCACCAAGAATGTGCCGAGCAGCGACAGCGAGAAGGTCAGGATCGCAAGCAATATCGTCCAGACTTTCAGCGCGTCGCGTTTTTCCATCACGACGGCAGAATGAAGCAATGCGGTGCCCGCGAGCCACGGCATCAATGACGCGTTCTCAACCGGATCCCAGAACCACCAGCCGCCCCAGCCGAGTTCGTAATAGGCCCAGTACGATCCCATCGCGATGCCGAGCGTCAGAAATATCCACGCCATCAGCGTCCACGGCCGCACCCAGCGCGCCCACGCCGCATCGACGCGGCCTTCGATCAAAGCGGCGACCGCGAACGAAAACGAAATCGAGAAGCCGACATAGCCGAGATAGAGCATCGGCGGATGGATCGCCAAACCGATGTCCTGCAAGATCGGATTGAGGTCGCGGCCCTCGATCGGCGGATTGGCGATGCGCAGAAAGGGATTCGAGGTCAGCAGAATGAAAAGGTAGAACGCGGTGCCGACCCATGCCTGTACGGCGAGCACATGTGCCCGCAACGTCAGCGGCAGATTGTTGCCGAATGCCGCGACGAGTCCGCCGAACAGCGACAGGATCAGCACCCACAGCAGCATCGAACCTTCGTGGTTTCCCCATACGCCGGTGATTTTGTAGATCATCGGCTTCAGCGAATGCGAATTCTCGAACACGTTGACGACGGAGAAATCGGACGTGACGTGCAGCAACACAAGTGCCGCGAACGACAATCCGGTAAACGCGAATTGCGCCAGCGCGGTCGAGCGCGCAACATTCATGAGCGCAGCATCGTGAATGCGTGCGCCGAACACCGGCACGACGGACTGGATCAGCGCCAGAGCCAGCGACAGAACCAGTGCGTAATGTCCGGCCTCCGCGATCATTGCGTCGCGCCTTTGGTGTCGGAGATTTTCTTCGGTGCGCCCTCGTTCCAGAGGCCTTTTTTCTTCAGTTCGTCCGCGACGGCTTTCGGCATGTAGGTTTCGTCATGCTTGGCCAGCACCGTATCGGCCTTGAACACGCCGTCGGGACCGATTGCGCCCTCGGAAATGATGCCCTGCCCTTCGCGGAACAGATCGGGCAGCACGCCCTGATATTTCACCGGCACGGTCGCGCTGCCGTCGGTGACGTCGAATTTCACGTTGAGATTGTCGCCGCGCACGATGGAGCCTTCGCGCACGAGGCCGCCGAGACGAAACCGCTGGCCGGGTGCGATGTGCTTTTCAGCGATGGATGACGGCGTCGAGAAGAACACGATGGAATCGCGCAGCGCATTCAGCACGAGGAACGCCGCCAGCGCCAGCACCGCGAGCGCGCCTCCGATCAATGTCAATCGCCGCTGCTTGCGCGTCATGCTCTTGCGCCTCCACCGTCATTGCGAGGAGCGCACGCGACGAAGCAATCCAGAATTAAGGGTGGATTGCTTCGCTTCGCTCGCAATGACGCAGACAGAATCCTCATTTATCCATCCAGTCCCAGATCTCTCGCGCCGTCGTTCAGCTGCTTCAGCCGGCCCGCGTCTTTCGCCGCAGCACCGCGCGCGTCCTTTAGTGCGCTCTGCGCCTTGTCGCGTTCACCGAGCACGATATAGGCCCGCACCAGCCGCAGCCAGCCCTCGACATCGTCGCCTTCGGTTTTGAGCCGCGTGGCAAGCCGTTCCACCATGCCGCGGATCATCGTGGTCCGGTCGCCTTCGGACATGTCCTTGGCGGCAGCAATGGTGTCGTCCGACAGTTTCGGCGCAGCAACTCCGACACGCGCCAGCGCCTGCTGGATCAACGGACGCCACGGCGCATCTGCCGGCGCATTCGCCAGCATGCCGCGCCAGATATTGGCGGCATCGTCCTTGCGGCCGTCCTGTTCTGCGGCAAGGCCGACGAGATAGCGCGCCTTCACTTCGCTCGGGTCGAGTTTGATCGCGCGTTCGAGTTCGGCCTTGGCATCGCTCGTCACCACACCACCGGCGGCGGCGGCCATCGCCTCGCCGAGATCCGCGCGGCGCGTCGCCGTCTCGCCGTTATATTGAATCGAATTGCGCCAGGCGCGCGCTGCGTCGTCGTAACGGCCGATCTTGAACAGGACCGGTGCGAGCACTTCCCAGCCGCGCCCGTCGGCCGGATTTTTTTCCAGATGGGTTTCAACCTGCGCCACGAGCTGGCTGAGAGACGCGTTCGCAACGGGAGCGGCCGCGCGCGAAGCAATGGGAAAGTCGCCGATGGAAGGTGAGCCAAGCCGCGCATAAAGAGCCGCCGCGATCAGCGGCATTGCGACAAGCGCGAACAATGCGACCGCACGGCGAAACGAAACGCTCGCGTTCGCTGCGACATTCGCCTCGGCATCGGATGCCGCCAGCAAACGCCGGCTGATTTCGACGCGCGCGGCGTCCGCATCCGCAGGCGCGATCAGGCCGGATTCCGCATCGCGCGCGACTTCGGCAAGCTGGTCTTTATAGACGACGACCTCCGACCCTTCGCGCTGCGTCTTTGCCCCACGCCCGAGCGGCCACAGCACGGCGAACACGGCAGCCGCAGTCATCAGGGCAAAGACGAACCAGAGCGCCATTCAGAAAGGGTTCCGGAAACTGGTACCGAACCGGCTCGGCACCGAATGGTGCGGGTTACACCATGGCTGGATCAGGCACGCAATTGACATTTGCGGCATGGAATAGCGCGATTTTGTGGGATTATTTTGAGGCGGATCAACCGGCACGATCAGCCGGTTTTACGCTCGCCGGGGCGGGCCATGTCGGCGGCCTTGCTCATCAGCATGGCATAGTCGGGCCCGAACAGAACGTCGCAGAAGCGGATCGCAGCCTGCATCTGCATCTTGCGGAACGCACGCACGGCGGGATTTGTCGTGCGCAGCGACTCAACGAGGTTTTCCGTCGCCGTCTCGACATATTGCTGCAACTCCGTGAAGGAGCGCAGCGTCACTTCGTTGATGGCGAGTTCCGAGGCGTAGTTGCGGCACACCGCGACGAATTCGATCAGCGCCGCGGTCTCGTCGACTTCCGTGGGATCGATCTTGCTGTTGGCGGTGACATCCTTGTCCGGCCCCTGACGCAACAGACGCCGCACCCGGCCCGGCACGCCGTCGATCTCCGATTTCATGCCGTTGGAAATGTCGGAGCGGATCGCCGCGAGCTGACGGCCCCAGTTCGAGTCGGTGCGGAAATCGAGTTCGGTGCGAAGTCCGCGCACGCCGTCATGCAGCGTCTTGAGGTGATTGATGATGTTTTTGTACTGGCCGCGCTTGATGTCGCCGCGAAGTTCGCTGGTCACGCGCGACAGATCGTGGATCGCCATCGTCACGGTGACGCCGAGCGGCGTTCCGGCGATGCGAACTTCGTCGTCGGAGCCGGCGACCGAAATGCCGAGACGGATGATCTGCCAGGGCGAGCCGAGCCGCTGCATGACGAGCGACAGCGCGAAGGGAAGAATTTGGGGGGATTCCAGCGAGGGCATGTTGAGCGCGGCGAGAACCGAGCGCACCTGCGATTCCTCGAACTCGCGCATATAGCCTTGCAGGCGGATGCCGAGCGTATCGAGCGCCTCGCGCACTCGCAGAACGCCACCGATCGGGCCGATGTCTTCGACCACGCTCGGCGCGCCGAGACGGCCAAGTCGCTGGCGATCCGGTCCGGGCGCCGTGATCTTGGCGATGACCTCGGAGACCGCGATCTGCGTCGCGCGGGTGACGCGGTCGATGTCCGGCGTACCGGGCGGATGTGCGAGCGCCGCCTCGAATTTGCGGATGTCGTCGGGGATGCCTTCGCGCGCGCACCACATCCACACGGGTGCAAGCGACGAGCGGCGAATTTGTCCCGGACGGATCGACGGGGTGTTCTCGACAAGGAAAGGTTCGAGCGGCCGAAACAATAGCCGCATCGGATCGGCGGTGCGCGGCGTGGCATCCTCGCTCGGCGCGCGGACGATGGAGCGCAGTTGCTCGATGACGAAGTTGGCGACGGCGACGTCCTCGCCGCGCTCGATGGCGCGCTCGAACTCGCGCATCAGCACGGCCTGCGCCTTCGGCGGCAGCTGGCCGAGATAATCCCGCAATCGCTCGATCGTCGGCTGACCCATGCGCCCCAACGCTAACCCGTGGCTAACCGGCGGCCGGTGCCGCGCGGTATCCACCGGATGTCATAGCCGCAACGTGGTTAAGATCGCGTTAGGGAATGGTATTTGAGGAGGGATTTCCGGGATGGGACCGGATCGGACATAGCCGACACCGGGGGACGCTTCCTAAAGAAACGCCGCCCATGCAGTTGCGTGGCGTCGATCTAAGTGGACGCGAAAATCCTAAACATGGATGTAGTGATTCCGCAGCTTCTTCTTCGCTTCCGCAGACCCATAGCGTCTAAAAATCACAATCGCTATTGCGAAAGCACCAAGGAGGATTTCACCCCAGAGAATTGCCAGACTGACAGCCATGTCACTTTCTCCCTTTCGCTCGAAGTTTCGCGAGAGCAATTTTAACTCGCTTCACTTCTTGGTCGTTCCGCCGTCGCAAGTTTTCCCCTGAAACAGAGGTCCACAACTCTGACACCAAACTGATAACCAATCCCAAAATAATCAACTTCGAATACAGCGCAAATAAGTCACGGCCAAGGGCTTGGTCGTCAGGAATTACAAGAAATCCGACGAAACCTGATAACAATATCAATATGTTAAGTATCAAGCCTATTACGGTCAGGAGGCTAACGCCGCGATCCCTGTGACTACATAGATATTCGATAGTCGTCGACAGCGATATCGACGCAGCTGGGACCAACGCGAAAAGCAGGTCGCGGAAATGTTCCGCCTTATTTGCCGCGTCGAAGAACGACGACGAAAGCGCGACCGTTGCACCAGTCTCCTGCATAGTTGGAAAGAGGCCGACGAATACTGCGAAGGACCACAGTACCAGCCTAATTAACCCATACAAAATAAGAGCAGCACCCACGTACCACACGCTAGGGTGGTCAAGTTCAACGGTCAATTGGTATGTAGGTACTTATTCCTGCATTTCAAGGCGACTGGATTCATGTTTTCTCACACCCCCGGCAATTCCAGCTCTGCCCGCAGGCCCCCGATAGGCGCTGATCCGAGCCGCAACTGGCCGCCGTAGAGCGTGGCGAGATCCGAGACGATGGCGAGGCCGAGGCCTGAGCCGGGCTTGGACTCGTCCAGCCGCTGGCCGCGCTTGGCCACCTGCGCCCGCTCGGCATGGGTCAGGCCACGGCCGTCATCGTCGATGATAATGTGAATCGTGGGACCGAGATCGCCCGGCGACGGCTCCTCGATATTGACCTCGATGAATACCCGGCCCTCCGCCCATTTGCAGGCGTTGTCGACGAGGTTGCCGGCCATCTCCTCGAGGTCCTGCCGCTCACCGCGAAACTTCGCCTCGCCGTGCGCCTCCACATCGATGATGAGGTCGCGGTTGCGGTGGATTTTCTCCATCGTCCGGCGCAGCGCCTCGATGACGGGATTGACCTCGGTGACGGTGCCGATGGTGGTGAGACGCGCCGCGATGCGCGCGCGCTCCAGATGATGGGCGACCTGATCGCGCATCACGTCGGCCTGTTCGAGAATTTTCTGCGCGAAGGGATCGTGGCCGTGCTGCCCGGCTTCGTTGACGATCACCGACAGCGGCGTCTTGATCGCATGCGCGAGATTGCCGACATGGGTGCGCGAACGCTCCACGATGGCGCGGTTGGCGTCGAGCAGCGCATTGGTCTCGCGCGCGAGCGGCGCGATCTCCTTAGGAAACTCGCCCTCCAGCCGTTCAGCATGGCCGGAGCGGATGTCGGCGAGTGCGCGGGAAATGCGCTTGAGCGGCGCGAGACCGTAGCGCACCTGAAACAGCGTGGTCAGCAAAAGACCGAGCGTGAGCGCGGCGAAGGTGCCAGCGAGATAATAATCGAAGGTGCGGGTCTCTTCGGTGATTTCGGTAGAGTCCCCCGCGACGGTGGCGAGAAACTTTCCCTCGGCGCCGAGATCGACCGGTCGCTCGACCATGCGCAGATGCTGGTCTTCGGGACCGTCGACATAGGCGATCCGGACGCCGGATTGATTGAGCTCGACGCCGCGCTCTTCGAGTTTCGGCAGCGAGGCATCCCACAATGAGCGCGAGGCGCGCACCTCCGGCTTTTTGCCGTCGACGCGCTCCATCTTCCAGTACCAGCCGGAGAGCGGCAGCTCGAACAACGGCTCGCCGAGCGACTGCACCGGCGGGTTCTTGTCCTTATCCTTGTCGCCCGGATCGTCGGGCGCCTCAGCTTCGGCGATCAGCGTGCGGAGATAAAAATTCAGGCGGCGGTCGAAGGCGCGCTCGACCGAACGCTGATAGACCGCCGACAGCACGATGCCCGTCGCCAGCAGAATCAGCACAACCCACGCCGTCGCCGACAGAAACAGGCGCGCCGCCAGCGAATTGGTGCGGGATTTCAAACAGGCTCTCCATGCCGGACGCGGCGAATGGAGAAGTCTAAGAGGATTTGCGGATTCAGACCACTAACGCGCATCGGCCGCAGACGGCTTCGCGTCGGCCGCCGGCGGCGTCAGCAGATAGCCGAGCCCGCGCACGGTCTGGATGATGTCGACGTCGAGCTTCTTGCGGATGCGGCCGACGAACACTTCGATCGTGTTGGAGTCGCGGTCGAAATCCTGATCGTACAGATGCTCGACCAGTTCGGTACGCGACACCACGCGGCCGGAATGATGCATCAGATATGCCAGCAGGCGATATTCGTGCGACGTCATCTTGATGTGGTTGCCGTTCACACTCACACGATTGGTGCGCGTGTCGAGCGCGACCGGGCCGCAAGTGAGCTCGCTCTGGGCGTGACCGGCGGTTCGCCGCAGCAGCGCGCGAATCCGCGCCAGCACTTCTTCGAGGTGGAAAGGCTTGGCGACATAGTCGTCGGCGCCGGCATCGAAGCCCTGCACCTTGTCAGACCAGCGATCCCGCGCGGTGAGGATGAGCACCGGCATCACGCGCTTGTTGCGCCGCCACGCTTCCAGAACTGAAATGCCGTCCATTTTCGGCAGGCCGATGTCGAGCACCACCGCATCGTAAGGCTCAGAGTCGCCGAGGAAGTGCCCCTCCTCGCCGTCGAACGCGCGATCGACAACATAGCCCGCATCCGTCAGCGCGGTTGTGAGCTGGCGGTTCAGATCGGGATCGTCTTCAACGACAAGCAGGCGCAAATCAGTCTCCCCGGACTTCCGGTTTCATGGAAACTAACATGAACGGTTGCGCGGTGAACGATGAATGAACGGCGACGCCGCACGAGATTACTTTTTCTTCACAACCTTGTTGATGAGCTTGTCGAGCGTGCCGGGCATCTCCTGCCCGGTTGCGAGTGCCATTTTCTCCCGCGTGCGGCCGCTGACATAGACGCCGAGCACGCCGAAGCGAAAGCCCCAATAGGCCACCAGAAGCCCGCTCGCGCCGATCATGGTGTTGATCGCGGTGAGATCCTTGACCCAGAATCCATGCAAAAGAATGACCCAGAGTCCGGCGCATTCGGCCGTCAACTCGAAACCGTACAAAGGCCGCCACCAGCGTTGAAAGCGATCCTCAGCTGCAAGTTCAGCGCGGATGGTTTCCTGCGTGGAAGCAACCGAACTTGCCGCAGCTTCCGCCTCCGCACGCACCGCTTCGGCCCAGGCGTTCTCCGCTGCCGCAATTTTGTCGGAGTCCGACGCCGGCAAAACCTGATTGACGGCTTCGGGTGTCGGCGCGGCTGCCCCCAATGCCTCGGCGAGAATCTTTCCCGCAGCGCCGCCGAGCGGACCTCCGAGTGCGGTACCGAGAACCGGCGCGCCGAGTGCGATCACATTTTTTGCCAGATCACCCCAGTTCATTCGCGGCTCCTTTCACGGCAGCTTCCTGCGCCGCGCGATGACGCCGGCGCCAGATCAGAAAAATTGCCAGCGCAGCGACAGCCGCAGCACCGGCGACCAGCAGCGCGATTTCAATTCGCGACGTTGCAGCCGCGGCACCTCCGGCAGCGATCACGGCACCTGTCGCTGCGGTGCTTGCGGGGCTCGATGGCGGAACCACGGCTTTGCCGGGCGCGGCATCGGTCTGCCTCGGCACCGGCAATTGCGGACGCTGCGGCCCGGCCAGTTTCAGACTCGCCGCCAGCACGCCGTTGACGCGCGCCGTCCAGCCGCGCCCGAACACGGAAAACGTCTTCAGGCTTTTGAGAAAGGCCAGTCGCTCGGCACAGATCGATTTCACCAGCGCGACTGCATCGGCACGCGATGCTGCGGCAACGACATCGTCCGTTACGGCGCCTGTCGGATCGGCGAGCTTCAGGACACGCCGCAGCACCTTGCCCGCTCGCCCGATTCCGGAATTCACGCCGTAGTCGAACACGGCATAGTCCACGCCTGCGGGAAGTTCGTCGCAGCGCATCGCGTTCCAGTAACGCTCGCGATAGATTTTCCGCGCCACGCTTTCCGGCATCGCGCGCACGTCGGCAGCCGAGGCGTTGCCCTTCCAGTAGCGCCGCGCATCGGCCAGCGTGATTCCAAAGTTTGTCGGCCCGCCCGGATCGGACGGATGATCGCCGTAGCCGCCCTCGTCTTTCAAAAGACGAGTCAGCGCGACCTCGTAGGACGACGCCGCCATGTCAGAACAGCCACACCGCGATGCCGAGCGAAATCGCCCACGCGATCAGCGCCGCCTTCGGATGCGTGGCAACACGGCCGGCGATCCATTCGAGCGGCACAGACAATGCGGCGAAGAATTTCACGATTTTGTCCATGACGAATCTCCATATGAAAGCGGCCCGCGAATGCGGGCCGGCGTTGCGATTGATCGCGATGTCAGCGAACGGTCAGCGTCGTGCCGTAGATCAGCACGTTCTTGTTATTCAGCGTCTTGATGCGGGCGGCGAACGACGTGCCGCTCGTGCACGCGGTGTCGGCGGTCTCCGCGACCTTACGCCCACCCTGACCATAAGATGTGACGGCGGTGAGCGTTGCACTCGTCCAGCTGGTGCCGCCGCTGCACGTCACTTCGACGGTGAGATCGGTGTTGAGCGTTGGCGAAGCCGTGTTGTCGTATTCGATCAGCACGCGGCCGTTGCTCACGGAAGAGTCGGCAGTCTGGGCCGCCGTCACCAGCGTCATGTTGTTGGCGCTGCCGCCGGTGAACGACACCTTCTTCAACACGCCAAGACGCGACGTCGTCGAGCTGTAACCCGACGGCGTGGACGCGCTCGCTTCATTGACCGCCGCCTTGTTGTAGAAGGTTGCGCCTGTCAGTGCGTTGTTGACGCGAATGTCGCCGCTCGTGACGCGCACGGCGAGGATCAGGTTCTTCGTGCTGTCCGCCGTCAGCGTAAATGCATCCGACACGACATCGGAACCGCCGGCCGTCAGCGTCACGCCGTTGCTGCCGCTGAACTGGACGCGGACCTGACCGCCGTCGAAATCCCAGGCGTTGCCGGAAGCTGCGGCGTAACCGATGTAAACGTCCGAGATGACGAGATTGGCGCCGCTCGACGGCGGCGAGATCGTGATCGTGCCGCTCGATCCGGTCACGCTCGACAGCAGCGCGGAATTGACGCGCTGGCGAATGGTGTAGCCGTCCCAGCCCGCATTATTCGCGCTGAGGGTCTGCGCCGTCAGGAGATCGCCGCCCGATGTCGTCGGCGCAACATAGCCGCTGGCCGTGACCGCCGAATAGTTCGATGACGAGCCGGCATTGATGCCGTCGCTCGCCTTGAATCCGTCGGCGAAAAGATTGACGAGGCGCCGATACCCGGCGAGGGTTTTGCTTTGATAAATCAGGTTGAGCAGCGAATTCTGCCGCTCGGAATCCGTCGCACCGCTGCCCCCGCCACTGGACGACGATGGGCCGCCGATCTGCCGCCAGCGCGAGGCATTGCCGTCGTAGATAAGTGTCGCGCCCTGCTTGGCGGCGAGCGTCAAATCGCTGCCGAAGCCGAACCGGTTGGCGGCCGTCGAACTTGTGCTTTCGTCCTTGAGCACGGCAGGATTGCCGCCGGCATTGACGATGATGATTTTTCGTCCTTCCGCGCCGCCGGCCAGACCCGTGATATTGCGCGATGCATCGGTTGAAATGCGGACGACCGAAGCCGCCGGGAATCCGGTGGGCGCGTAATCGTTCTGGTTCGATGTGATCTGCGACGGCGCGATCACGCCGCAAAGGATGACGCCGCGCGGCAGCGTGAGATTGCCGCTCGACGGGTCGATGTTGAAAGCCTCGACGAATGTTGCGCCGTCGTTCGACACTTTCAGCTTGAACGCATCCGATCCGACGAGACCGAATTCGGCGCGCCCTGAAAACGCATCCGAGAACACGATAGATGCTGTCTTCGCGCTGCTCTCCTTTGAAAGCTGCACGCGAACATCGCCGGTGCCGCTGTCGGCGACAGCAATCGCATTGAACAGCGCAGCATTCGACTTGACGCTCAGAAGATTGGGACTCGTCGCCGTCGCGTTGATGCCGAGATGGCCGACCGTATCGAGTGAAACCGGCAGATCGCGCAGATCGCGCCATAGCGTGCCATCGAACACGAAGATCACGCTGTCCGCCGCCGACCATACGCACCAGCCGAGTTTCGGCATCAGGAAGCGCCACGTTGCGTCTTCATAAGTCGCAATCGTCTTCGCCTGCCCGCTCCACGCGCCGGTCGCGCCGTTCGCCACGACATGGCGCTCGCCTTCCACCGGTGACGATGGCGGCGCGGTCAGCGTCGTATCGCGCACGCCGATCTGGATCGCGGCGTCGAGAATCCGCAGCGCCTCGTTATGCGTGACGTGCTTCTGCGCCTGGCTGCCGTCGATGAACGGCAATCCGAGATTGGCTGTATCTGTCATGGTGACTCAGAGGGTAAGAGTAATGTCTGTCGGACGGCCGCGCCCGACCGTGCTGGACAGCTGCGTGATGCGGACATGCAGCGCGCTTTGAACGCTGCCGAAATCGGTCAGCTCCATCGCATTCGTATAGAGTGCCGCCGGTGCCGCGCTCGATAGCGTCCGCACAACAGAACTGCCGGACAGAATATCAAGTGCGTAGCTCTCGCTGTCCTCGCCGAGCGGTACTTCGACTGTCCAGATGTCGCCATCGCGGCGCGTGCGGCGAATCCAGGAAAAATGAACGCCGTCGCCGTCGCGCTCCGCGCCGACATGCACCGGCGACAGCGGCATCAGCGCGGTTGCCTGCGGCGTCACCGTCAACGCAAGTGCGGATGGATCGTCGTGACTCCGTCCCGTCGCGACGATGCGAAGATCGATCGGCCGGTCGAGCGCGTTCAAGCCGCGCGCGATCGGGATTACATGATCGTCGAGCACGACGAACGGCGCGCCCGCAGGCAATGGCGAAGCGATGGCGTATTCGCTGCCCGCCTGACCGCGCAGCAATCGCGTCAGCGTATATTCACGCTCGCCGGTCAGTTCGGCATTGGCGAATTGCAGAATTTCCCACTCATTGTCCGCATTCAGAACCGCGGCAGCATTGGCGCCGCCGAGCACGCGCGTATCCGCGACAGACGCAAGCGCGCCGCCGTAAAGACGCACCCGCAGCGAATTGCCGCGATCCCATCGGCTCGTCGGACCCGCCGGCAGATCGTCGAGCGTCTCGCCGATCATCGACGGCGCGAGCGCGGTCGCTGTTCGCTGGAAGCTCAAACCGTCGGCCGATTGCCATACGCTGACCGAACCCGGCCAAGGATCGGCGAAGATCGCCAAGCGTGTGAGAATCGGCGGATCGGATGAATCGATGCACGGCAGATCGAGCACCAGCGCCTGCACCGGCGCGAGCGCCGGCGGAATCGCAGGCGCGACCGGACGCGGCGCAAACAGCGGCACGGAAAACACTTCCGGATCGATGCTGCGCGCCTTGATCTGCCGCGACGTCGTATCGACCAGCTCGCTGATCTCGCACAGGCGCCGCCGCCCGTTGATCGTGACGCCGACGACATCGCCCGCCTCAAGCGCGAGACGATTCATGCCGACGGAAAACTGGATGCTCTCGCGGCCCGCCCATAAATCCTGCAACCAGATCTCGGCGCGGCGCGTCGCGGCAGCATCGTTCGTCACCACGGCGAAATCCGAATGCAGCGACTTGTTCGAGCCGCCGACCAGCCGGCGCGAGGTCACGGCCGAGCGGCGATAGTCCGCAGCGCCATCGGTGAAGCTGAAGGAGACCTCGCGCGGCAGTTCGGTTTCCTGGCTGCGCGTCAGAGTCGCGAGCGCGAATTTCGGATCGTCGGCGAGATCGTCCCCGGACAATTCGGCAACCGGCGCGCCGCCGCGCTGAACGAAAGCGAGTTCGCGCTCATTCGAGGTCGCGTCAAACGCAAAACACAAGGCCAGCGGGTCGATCATCGCGCGCGGTGTCATCGGCCGGTCCACGACATAACCGTCGCAGGCGTCACGCAGGTCGCTGGTGTTCACGCCCGTCACGCCCGCATCGCCGAGGATCGTCTCGGTCAGAGAATCCAGCGGCGCGGAGCCGAGCCGTCCCGTCAGCCAGTGACCTGTCTGCCAGTTCGGCCCGTCGCTCCACACGTCAGTCGCGTTCGGAAACACCGGATAGGGCCGCGCGTCCCATGTCCACAGATGCAAGCCCGATACGTCGATCATCGGCGCGTGATAGACGCCCGACGTGGGATTGAGCGTGCCACCAAATTCGGAATCGAACGCACCGATGATTGTTTCGAGATAGCGGCGCTGAATCAGATCGTCGCGCTGGCCGTTTGAAAAGTAAGGAAAGCCGCCTTCCGACGATTTCATGTCGGGAAACACACTCGGCTGGTTCGCGCCTTTGTCGACTGCCGGACATCCCGCTTCTGTCAGCCAGATCGGCTTGCTTTGGGGAGTCCATGCCGTCGCGCTGCCAAGCTCGACGCCGCCGGTGCGCTCGATGTGCGGATGGCTCCACCAGTTCCACAAATCCTTGGCGCGATAGATCCACGGCTTGCCCAATCCATCTGTAATGTCGCTGCGCGATTGCAACGCGCGGGCCGTATCGTCTGCGTAATACCAGTCATAGGCTTCGCCGCCGCCGAGATTGCCGCTAAGATAATCGCGGTCATGAATCGACGGCGCGATCTGCGCGTCGAGCTGACCGGCATCGTCGCGCCAGTCCGACAGCGGTGCGTAGTAGTCGATGCCAACCGCACCGATGGAAGACGACGCCCACAGCGGATCGAGTGGAAACCGGACTTCGTTGCCGATGACATGCGAGCCGTATTCGGTCCAGTCCGCGCCGTAAGTCACCAATGTGCCGGCGCCCACAATGGCCTTTACATCCGAGGCCAGTGTGACGAGCGCCTGCACGGCGGGATAGACGCCCGACGCCGAGCGCACGCGCGTCAACGCTTTCAGCTCCGAGCCGATCAGGAAAGCATCCACGCCGCCGCACGACGCGGCCAAGTTCGCGTAGTGCAAAATCATGTTGCGGTAGTTCCAGCTCCCGCCCGAAAAGAAATGCGCGATCTGTGTCGCGGCGGCCGACGTGTTATCCGGCGAACCGGCAACGCCCGGCGCGGGATCGCAGGTGATCCGTCCGCGCCAGGGGAACGGCGGTTGCGGCGATGCGCCAGTGTAAGGATCGGTCAGCGCATTGCCGGCCGCGATGTCCATCACCAGAAACGGATAGAGCGTGATTTTCAGTCCGCGCGATTTCAGTTCTGCGATCAGATGGCGGATGCTGTCGTCGGACGGCGTGCCGCCATAGGCTGGACGGCCTTCGATCTGTGACACCACATAAGCGCCGCCGCGAGAAACGCCGGCAACCGACCACGTCGCGCCCGATGTGATCTTGATGGCGTTATCGACGCCGGGTCTGATCGTGCAGTTGCCCGCACGCAGATCGTTGCCGAACCACGCACACACAATCGCGACACGCTCGAGATTGGGGCACGTCGCCTGAAGATCGTCGAGCGAAGCGATCACGTCGGACGCGGCGCTCGTGACGTGACGGTTCTCCGGCGCGGATTGTCCGGGGCCGAGTACGCGCACGACGGCGGAGGTCTCATAGCCGAATTCGGTCGTGCCCGGAATCAAAGTGACCGCGCGCGCCATGCGTTCGAGCCGCCCGACGGGCCGGACGATCTCGAACGACAATTGCGGAATGCGGTTGCCGAAGCTCGCCAGCGGCAACCGCTCGAACACGACGTAAGCCAGCCCGCGATAGGCCGGCGCGTTGTCCGCACCTTCTTTCGCAACGATCAGATCGTCGGCAGCTTGATCTTCGCTGCCGCGATGAACGCGGATGTTCAGTCCCGACACATCGAGCGGATCGCCGTCGGCCCAGATGCGCCCAACGCGGCCGATCTCGCCTTCGCAGAGTCCAACTGCGAAATTCGCGTAGTAAGAGTAAGTTGTCGTCGTTGTGGTCGATCCGCTGAAGATGTCGCCGCCCTTGCCGCCGCTTGATGTATCGGTGCGCGTCGAAACGACTTCTTCAAGGCGCGTCGCCCAGATCACTTGCCCGGACAACCGCGCGCGGCCGTAAACGCGCGGGATCGGCGCGCCTTCGGTCGAGGCCATCACATCAAGATCGGCAAGACGCGGACCGGTTGCAGTTTTATTCTGCGCGAACAGCGAACGGTCGATGATGTTGCCGGCGAGCGCACCGGCGATGCGGCCAGCGATGGCGCCGGCCGGGCCGAACACGGCACCGGCCGCGCCGCCTGCGACTGACAAAACGAGTGCGGCCATAACCAAATATCCGAGAGCCTGAATATCGTGTGAGATTCTCTAATGTCGTCATTGCGAGCGAAGCGAAGCAATCCAGCCTTATGGATTGCTTCGTCGCATAAGCTCCTCGCAATGACGGCAACTAATCGAATACGCCCGGAAACTTAAATGCGAAAGCCAGACGCCTGCGCCACCACGGCGCGAGCGCGACCTCGCACACGGCTGCGCAATCGTGGGCGTGGATCATCGTTCCCTCGCCTGTTGCGATCGCGACATGCTTGGCGACGAAGCCCGCGCGCCAGCGAAACAGCAGCACATCGCCCGCGCCGAAATTGTCTCGCGGCACTTGGACGAGGTGGCGCAGCGCCGCGTCATATAAAGTCTCGATGCCGGAGGCTTCCGCCCAGTCCGGCGCATAAGGCGGCGGCGTCTCCGGCTCGACGCCGGCGACGTTGCGATAGACGCCGCGCACGAGGCCGAGACAGTCGCACCCGACGCCTTTCAATGAGGCCTGATGGCGATAGCGCGTGCCGATCCATTCGCGCGCCTCGGCGACGATGGCACTGCGTGTCAGTTGCGTCATGAGGAGAGCGAGCCGCCGTCGTTGATTCCGGCGGCACTTGCCGCGCGGATCAGATAGTCGTTGCCGGGAATTTGCGGGAAGCCGCGATAGTTCGCGACATTGTTGAGGCGGTCGCGGCAGGTGAAGAACTGCTTGTCGCAACCCGCTGTGAGCGAGAACGTATCGCCGATTGAAATCTCTTCCGGCATCGCCTGCCACAGCGACAGCCGCGCATGACCGCCGACGACGCGATGCTCCTTGATCTCAACGGCGAGCGTGTCATTTGCGCCGCCTGTCCAGGCCAGTCTGCCGCCGGTAAAGAAGCCTTCGGCGAAGCTATCGAGGCCGGAGGCAATGACGGTTGACGTGGATTCGATTGCCGTGACAACGCCCGCCCCGCGCAAATCGCTGCGCGTCAGATCGATCTTGCAGCGCGCATCGCCGAGATCCGCACCACAGCGCGCGGTGTAAAGCCGCCCGCTCTGTTGCGATAGCGAATCCGCGAGACCCCGCAGCTCGGTCGAGAACGCCTGCCCCTCGCGCCTGATTTCACCGAGCGTGCCGCGCGACATCAGCACATATAAAGACGTGTCGCTCCAGTCGACCAGATAGGTATCCACCTGCGCGGCATCGTAAAGACCCGCCGCAAGATCGCGCTCGCTCAATGCGTCATCCGAGAGCGCGCCCGCAATCTCTGCGCCGCCGACCGACAGATCGAAACGGCTGGTGGCCTCGGACGAGGTGAAACCTGTCCCGGCGCGATATGTCACGCCGTTCACCACCAGATCGCAGTCGTGATCGGTGAAACCCATCACAACGCCGTCGCGCCGTGTCAGTTTCCAGCAATGCGCCAGTGTCGTGACGCCGGAATCGAGTTTTGTCTGAAGCGCGGGTGGAATCCGTTTCATGGCTTGATCTCGACCAGCGGAATTTTCGGGATCGCACCGGCGGCGAATGCCGACAGATCGACTTCGAGATAATCCGTGTCGAACCGCACCGGCACATCGAAAAGAAATCCGGCCGTTACAGGCGCGTCTGCTGCGGGAATATGACCGGAGAGAAAGGTGACGACGCCTGTCGCCGTGTCGCAGGTAAATGCCGTGCCGCTCGTCACTTCGACGCCACCGACCGCGACACGCACGCTGCCCGGCACAGGCTTGGCAATCGCGCGCGCATAGGGCGCGTAGGTGCTGCCGTAGATTTTCTGCAATTGATAATGCGTGCGCGTGTCGTCGCCGGTCAGCAATTGATCGAGCGGTGTGACGTTCGACCCGGAAGTAGCCGACGAATGATCGAGCCGGTCGCGCCAGCGAAATCCGTAGAGCTGCCCTCGCCGTTCCTCGAAGAACGCCACGGCCTGCTGCAAGGCGTCGAGCGTTTTCACGCCATAGCCTGCATCGTAGCGGCGGCGCGAATGCGCCCAGCGCGCGTTGCGCTCCTCGCGGCCGGAGCCGAACGCGACGATGTCGGTGCGGCGTTCCGGCCCACCCGCGCTTTTCAGCGCGATGTCGAGCGGAAACAGAACTTCGTGAAAACTCTCCGGCATCACAAACTCCGCTGGCCGCGCGACACCGCGCGCGCGATCTGTCCGGTGATGTAGCTTTCGGAGCGGCGAAAACTCTCCAGATCGGGAGTGGCGATCTGGATCGTGACGCTGTTGCCGCCGCCGCTTCCTGCAACGCCGAGCCGCCCGTCGGGTCCGCGCCTCAAGGGCATGATCGCTTCCGGCCCCGCTTCGCCGGCGAGCCCGACGCCACCATCCATCATCGGGAAATATGTCGGCGTGCCGATCACTCCCCCTGACGCAAACGGCTTGATCGCGCCGGATGCCGCGACGAGACTCGCGCCGTTCGACGACGAGCCGGTGAGAACGGACAAAAGGCTATTCAACCCTCCGGAGATGCTCTGCTCGACCGGCTTGAACGACAGCCTTACGGCGAGGTCCGACAATCGCAGCGTCAGCCCTTTCAGCACGTCGTCGAATTGCTTGCCGCCGGCGACGGATGCCGAGAACGCGCTCGTCATCGCGCGCGAGAAGAGAGACGCGCTGACGGCGAGATCGTGTGTGCGCAGGCCGATGTCGCCGAGCGCGCGCGAGGTGTCGTCGCTTGTGGTATCCATGCTCTACCTCCGAACGTCCGGAAACGCGCTCATCAATTCATCCAAAGACGCGCGATCCATCGGCTCGCTCACCGACCCGCGTGCAGCCGAGATCGCGAATGCCAGTTCGCGCGGCGTCATCGCCCAGAAATCTTTCGGCGCGAGCCGCAGCACGCCGAGACCGAAGCCGATGGCGTGCGCCCAGGGAAACGGTTTCACTTTGTTTGCGTGTCGTCGAAAGTCGCAGCGATCAGATCGGCGGCGAGCCGCACATAGGCCTGCACGCCGCCGTCGATTGTCATCGCAGCAACGTCGTCATCGGACATATTTTCGCCCGCACCGCGCAGACCCGCAGCGACAATGCGAACCAGATCGCGCGCCGACAGCCGCCCCGATCCGAAACGCTCGGCGAGCGCAACAAGATCGTCCGCGCCGAACGCCGACTCCAGTTCGGCGAGTGCGCCGAGCGTAAGCACCAGCGTGCGGCGCCTGCCGCCGATCTCGGCTTCGATCTCGCCGCGATGTTTGTTGGGCATTTAGATCGCCGTGAACGTCAGCGCGCCGGCGGACTCAAGCGACACATCAAACGTCACCTCGCCATCATGGTCGCCAGCGAATTCGAGTTGCGAAATCTGGAACAGGCCTTCGATGGTGCCGAAATCCGGCACCACGATCTGGCACGAACTCAGCGCGCCATCGAAGAACGCCTGCCGCACCATCGCGTCGGACGCCGCGTCCTTGAACAGCCCCCTGCCCGACACCGACGCGCGCTTGACGCCCGCGCCCGCGAGCAACTCGCGCCAGCGATCGGCGGATTCGGCATGCGTCACATCCACGGTCTCGGCGTTGAACGCGATCTTGCGGCTGCGCAATCCGGCGACGGTGACGAAGCTCGTGCCGTCGCTCATTTTCAGCAGCAGGTCCTTGCCTTTCTGGGCACCCATCATTGTCTCCTTCATTTTCACGTCGAAGCCTCATCCTGAGGAGCGATCCGCAGGATCGCGTCTCGAAGGACGAGGCATCGTAGAACCCGCTCATGGTTCGAGACGCGCGCGAGTGCGCGCTCCTCACCATGAGGCGCTCACGTCAAAGCGGTTCGGTGATCGCGCGAAACCGCACCAGCGCGTGATAGGTGCGCCCGTCGGATTCGCGGCGGATGTCGGCGATTGAAAATCTCAAATTGACCAGACGCTGGCCGTCGAGTTCGAGCGGCGCGTCATCGAGCGCCTGCAACAGCGCCCCTGTAATCACATGCGCCTCGCGGTGCCCGCCCTTGCGCGACCAGGCGTGCAGCGTGAGCTGATGTTCCTGCGTCGTGCCGCCATCGGCCGAGGCGTCGATCAGCCGCGCCTCGCCGAGCGTGACGTAGGGAAACGTCGCGGTGCGCGGCACTTCGTCATAAATTTTTCCGCCGCCGAGAGCCGCGTTCAGCGCGCTGTCGGCAATCAATGCGTCATGGATCGCGGCGCGCAGCGCCACGTTGGCGAGTGTCATGATGAAATCCGAATTTTAGGAAATGCGAACGTCGGCGTCGATTTCGACCAGCCGCTCGGCGTCGCGATTGCGGATCGCAGCGATGCGATAGATCCGCGCGCCGTCGCTGAAACGATGATCGGGCGTAAGACTCAAAATGCTGCGAAGGACGATACGATATTTCTGCGTGACACCATCGTCGTCTGCCTCGATGGACTCGCGCGCGGCGAGCGGCGTCACCTGCGCCCACACGGTCGCGAATGTCGACCAGGTACGGACGACACCGCCCTGATCGTCGGGCGTATCGATCGGCTGCTGCACAACGAGACGCGTTCTGAGAATTCCCGGATCGATCATAATGACGGTACCCGATAGGAGTTGATCGCGGCGTTGACACCGGCCGGCATCATCGCAACGCTTTGCCCGATGGCGACGAGGCCGCGGTTCTCGTACCAGTGCGCGACGAGCATGCGGATCGCGTTCAGCAACGCGGCGGGTACATCCGCCGCCGCGTCGCCGAAGCCGACCGCGACATCGAGTTCGATGCCTGCGATAGCGCGTCCCGGAACGGGAAGCGACCAGCATGGAGCCGCGATCACGCCACCCGCGCGATCGACGACGAAACTCGTCACATCGATGGGGCTTGCGACATTCGATTCATTGAACACGCGCGCCGCGATCAGCGACCGCAGCGGACCCAGTCTCGGCGCGACACGGCCGTTGTCCGGCCAGCGATCCAGCACGATGCGCCAGGTCTGCGTGATGAGCCCGGTTCGCGTCAGCGCCTCGACATGATTGCGCGCCGAGGCAACCAGCGACGTAATAATGGCGTCATCGTCGCTGTGCTCGACGCGCAGAAACGCCTTGGCATCGGCCAGCGACAGCGGCTCGGCCGCTGGCGCGGTCAACGGATATGCGGACATTGAGTTCTCCTTAGAGTCGTCATTGCGAGCGAAGCGAAGCAATCCAAATCCAACAGAAACTGGATTGCTTCGTCGCTCCGCTCCTCGCAATGACGTTAGTTGCGGTCGATCCGTTTACGGTTGACAAACGCGCCGCGCGCTGGCTCATCCTTGGCGATGATTTTGTCTCGCCTCGCGCTTTCCTGCGCGGTCACTTACGCTTCGATGACGAGCATCGCCTCCGCGATGACCGGCACGCGGTCGGCTCCGTCGGAAGCCGTTGCGCTTTCCGTGGTCACGGTCATCGGCTCGCGCGGCACGGTCTGTACCGGCACTTTGATCGCGCCGAAGATCGTGCTGACCGCGGGTCATTGCGTGGCGCCGAATACGAACTACCGCGTGATCGATCCCTCGACGCAGCCGCCGAAACTCATCACCGCGCAGAAAGCCGTCGCGCATCCGCAGTTCAACATGCAGACGATGCTGGCGCATCGGGCCACCGCCGATGTCGCGCTGTTGCAGCTTCCCTCTACAGTGCCGAACAAGTCGCCGGCCATTCTCGGCGCGCCGCGCATCCCGATTCAGCAGGGCGCGCGTTTTACCGTCGCGGGCGTCGGCGTCACCACGTCCGGCGGCGATGACGGCGTCGGCACCGTTCGCGCGGCCAACCTCGCCGTCACCGGCAACCCCGGCACGTTGCAGATGCGCCTGGTCGATCCGGTCACGCAGAATAAAAGTTCGGGCATGGGCGCATGTACCGGCGATTCCGGCGCGCCCGCATTCGAGGATCAGGACGGCAGAAGCGTGATCGCCGGCGTCGTGAGCTGGTCGACCGGACCGAACAACAGCGACGGTTGCGGCGGCCTCACCGGCGTGACGCCGCTGACCCTTTATAAAGACTGGATCGTGAAAACCGCGCGCGACTGGGGCGCGGCGTTCTGATTAATGATGGTGACGGCGATGCCGCCATTTGCGTCCCGGATAGACGGCAGGCGGCGCGGTGTAGGCCTGCATCCGCGCCTTGCGCGATTCCTCGAGCGCGCGCTGATAGCCCGGTGAATTGAGAAGATTCGCGCCGCCTCCCCGCGCGTGTGCAGGCGCTGCGGAAAATCCCGCAAGCGCGGCAAATCCCAGCAACGCGAGAACGGCTTTCATTTTTCCGGTCATGTTTCCTATCATGGCAATCTCCCGCGTCAGCCTATCCCGCGCGGTGCCGGCATTGAAGCGGCGCGCGATCACGTTCTATTGTGGAGAAACGCGATGAGCCGCCGAACCGTTCCGGCGGCGAATCGGAAACATTTTCGTTCGTCACTCGCACGTCCAAATTTTCATTCAGGCATTTGCAGGCATCATATGAAAGCCGAACGATTGCGCGCCGGTTTCTGGCGCAGAGCCATTTCCCTTTTTCTCGACGCGATGATCGTCTTCATTCCGTTTCAGATCGCAGCCGCGGCCCTGTTCGCGCTGACGTCCGGTCACATTCAGTTCGCGGGCGGCGGCATCAACACCACCGTCTGCTACAAGGCGACCGGCATTCCGAACGATCTCAATCCGCCGCCGCCGAAGAATTTCAATGTCGCGCAAGTGTGCAAGACTTCCATTTTCGGCGCGGAGACCGCGCGGCGGCTGACGGTCGCGCGCGTCACCAAAGACGGCAACGCGACTTACAGAATTTCCGAAAGCTATTCGCTCGACCGCAACGACAAGATCGTCAACGCCTGGGGGCTGGAGTGGCCCGCCTATCTCGTGCTGCTCGCCTATCTGATTGCACTCAAACTGCGCAAAGGCGGCACGCCCGGCGACCGCGCGACGAAGATCTCGGTCGTGGACGATTCGCTCAAGACCGATTTGCCGCCGCCGCTCAAACAGATGGCGATCCGTTACGCCGTGCTGCTTGGGCCGTTCATCGTCACGGCAGCAATCATACTCATTCTTGCAAGGGCCATCGGCACCACGGCGGAAGACATGGCGAAGTATCACTACATCGCCGCCGCCTTCGTGCTGATGGCCCCCGCGCTGATTTATTATGTCATCGCGTTCGTTCGGATTGTCCGCAAGACCGATCCGTTCTGGGATCGCGCGGCGCTAACGGCGGTGATAAGGTCTGTCCGGCCGTAGCCTGCCATTTCAAGTTTTGACCCGACGGCTCTTACCGCATTGGAAGGACAATTTTTCAGCGAGGTTGTCGAATGGCTTTCAAAACCCTGCTCTCGATTTTTCTGCTCTCCGCAATGCCGGCGCTGGCTCAGACCGCGGAAAAAACCACGATCCAGATCAAATACGATATTTATTCCGTTCGCACGTCTCCTGGCCCCGAGCAGGTCATCACCAGCTCGAACCAGGATACGCTCGTGCTCAACGGGCGAAACTCGATCGAGCAAAGCAAGGACATGAGCGTCGGCTCGGAGCGCGTGCAGATGCAGGGCAGCACCACGCTCGGCGCGCAAACCAGCCTGAGCGGCAACACCTATGGCTGGCGCGTCGGCGGGCCCAACCGGCTGCTCTATCGCGTCAGTGCGCCGCAGAACGACATCATCGCGTCCATTACCGTGAACGGAAAATCCTGCACCTTTCAGATGGTGAACAGGCTCAAGCCGGGCTTCAAGGAATACATGCAATGGAGCCTTCAATTGAAGGCGAACGCCACCTACAGCGTTTTCCGGTACTCGAATTTGTCATGTACGATTCAGTGAAAGGGAAGATCGCGACGCGATGATGGCGGCGATACGCATACGTCCCTACTCAGTTAAATTTAGAAAGCCGGGAGTTTGGAATGCATATTCATTCACGCGGTTCGATCGTTGCAATGTTTTTTGGCCTTGTGCTCGGCGCGTCAGCTGCACGGGCAGAACTTCTTCCCGGTTACACCTATCAATTCGAGGGACTGAGTTCGAGAGACGTATGCGGCACTCCGACAGGAGTGAACGTTCGGACCAAATTGTACACGTATATCGGCGCAAACGGGCGTGACGTGTTTTTGTACCTCGACCACGACACCGGCTTGCGCTTCACGACGGACCAGCTGCGGGCGGGCAGTCAGACAAAAAATTTCAGAGTCGGCAGCAATCGTTACGATGCCACCGCCCAGATGAGCGGCGATCAATTGAGCCTATCGATGCTCGGAACCAATCCGCGCGGCGGTCAGGCAAAGTATGATTTCCGTTACACAATGACAGGCACTTCCTGCCAGGCGCTCGGCTTCAAGATGGAAATCGGCGGCTGCGGCAACGACCACAAAGACGCGCGTCCTGACAGGTGCTTCTCTTATCCGGGACGGCCGAACACACACTAGTCCGCAACGACAAGCGGACGGACCCGGTTGAGTCCATCCTGATTTTGTCGCCGCTAACTCACCGCGAACGTCATCGGCTTGATGGCGTCGAAGTCCTGCACGCCGCCGGCGCGCTTGGTGGTGTCCAGCTATTTACTCGCCTCTGCGTCCTTCGCCGCCAAGTCAAGCATCAACAGATAAGTGCCGGCGCTGCCGGCAATTGGATATTGTTTCGAGTCGGCGATCGCCTGCATCTGACGCCGCGCCTCTTCCGGCATAACGCTCATCAGATTCGTTGCGACGTGGTAGCGCACATAAAGATTGGGATGTTTGAAAAGCGCGATCAAAGCACTTCGCTGATCGCCCGGGCGTTTTTGCAATTCCTTTTTGACGTCGCTGATTTCATAAACAAGACGATTGGAGACTGAAACTTTCGCCAAATCGTGCGCTTGTTCGTCGTCAAGACAAAGTTCGACAAACCGCGCAAGCAGTTGATCGATGCTTAGTGTCGAGAGATCAACGGATGTCATTTTAGAATTCCGTATTGCTTCATCATGTTCAATCCAACAGAGCGTCTAACGTCAAAATTTTTGTCTTGAAGGTAATCACGTAGACTTCTGATTGTACCATCGGGCTGCTCACGAATTCTCGCGTAGTCCGCTGTCAAATCAATGTGCTTCAGAACTGGTATTCGCGCCAAATTATCGTGCCCATCGATCACGTCTTCCATAAATCCAGCATTCAAACCTGCGGTTTTCTCCACAATGTGGTGGTCATGATAACCGCCCTGGCTATCCGTACCAACATACGCTTGCAATTCTTCTAGTGTTCGCGGCGGGTCATTCGCTGATTTGATCGCGTCAGTCAGGCCTTTTATATCGTTGACTTGGTCGAGCGCAGCGAAATATGCGTCGACCAACGGCGAATAGCGGCCGACGCGGGCAACCCATTGTGCTGCGGCCCTGATGAATCCCATTCGCCCCTCTGTCGTCGCGGGCCGTTCCGTCGGAATGTCCGGTGACTCGTTGGACTGCAATTTGGCACCGTCGCCGTCCGGAATATCCCCGGCGAGCTGTGTAAAATTCCTTAGGTCGAGATCACTTGGCGTGATCTGGAATAAATCGCTGAGATCGCCCGATCCGATCAGATCGCCAAAATCGATATTGCCCATCGGCGATGCGTTACCGGCTGGCGCCAATGCGTTCGGTCCATGTTCTCCGTTACGTGCGGTCCAACGCCCGCTCTCGATGCCATTTCCCGCAGGCACACGCGGCTGACTCGGACTATATTTACGGTCGAGTGCCGGATAAGCTTTAGCAAGATCCGTTCCCGGTTTGAGATAGCGGGCGACATCGGCGCGAACCCAGCGATGGGCATCGCCGCGCAGCCATCGCCCTTGTCGGCGACGCAGATAGGCATCCTCGCGTGCGGACATGCGCGGTCTCGACGGAATTGAGGTTTGATGTTGGCTACAGCCTCATGGTGAGGAGCGCGGCGTGCTGCGCGTCTCGAACCGTGAGAACATCGGCCTCATCCTTCGAGACGCGGCCACGCAACACGTTGCGCGGCCGCCCATCAGGATGAGGATACTTCTGCTAACTCACCGCGAACTTCATCAGCTTGATGGCGTCGAAGTCCTGCACGCCGCCGCCGGCGCGCTTGGTGGTGTAGAGGCTAGTTCAAACAGGCATGTAAACACCTCTATCCAAATTCAAAAGCGTCATCCCTGCATCGGCTGCGAAGGGATAATCTTTGCTATCCGCGATCTGCTGAATGACATTCCGCGCTCCCGCATAGCCAATCGCCAAGTTAGCGTGAGCAGCCGCAAGCCGGACCTGAATATTCGGGTGAGAATAAAGAGATGTCAGCGCACGACGTTCATCCCCGGCGCGCGACTTAAGCTCGTCTTTCACGGCATTCATGTCGCGAAAAAGTCGATTGTATTTTGTGTTCTGATTGTAAAAGATGACTTCATACTGCTTGAGCGCAATCGTCGTAAAGCGGGCTACAAGCTCGTCAATGGACATGCGACGAAGGGCCTGTTGGTTTTTCATGGCGTCATCACTCCATGCAAAGCCAGTGCATCGAGTCCAACTCGTCTGCGCTCAGCCGCATCTTTATCTCTCAAATAGTCGCGCGGCGAAAGTCCTCCAAAACTTTCATTTGGTCTGCCGTACCAAGCAGAAATATCGATGTGCTTCAGCGTAGGAATTCGCACGACGTTATCCGGGACATTAATTTTCCCCCAGGAAAATCCGAGCCTGCGAAGCAACGTCTGCTCTTCAATATGATGATCTTCATAACCACGTTCACTCGTCGGGCTTACTCTGCTTTGAAGCTCCTCAAGCGACTTGGGAGGGTCGTCATAAGACAGGATAGCGGCCTTACGAAACTGAAGCCATTCCGCATTTTCCGTTGCTACGTCAAGAGCGGCCGTAACCGGAAGAATTCCTCTTACTCTTGCGACCCAACGTGCGAGATCCCACACAACCTTCATTCGATCTGCACTATTATCCGGCCGTTCTGTCGGGATCTCCGGCGGCTCAAGAGGCGGCCCTTGGTTGTGGCCGATGCCGGGGCTATCCCCCGTCGGAATATCTCCTACAAGTTGCGTGAGACCGGAGTCATCGAATTCAGCCGGCGCGATGTTGAACAGGCCATCGCTTTCGCTCGAAACATCTCCGGCAGAAATGTCGGCGCCGCCCATCGGACTTGCAAAAATGCTCGCGCCTCCGCTGCCCGTCCCAGAGTGCTCGCTGGTCCATCTGCCGCTCTCGCGGCCGTTTCCGGCAGGCGTGCGCGGCTGGCTTGGACTATACTTGCGGTCGAGCGCCGGAAAGATTTCGGTAACTTTCGTGCCCGGTGAAAGATAACGCGCCGCGTCTGAACGCAGCCAACGTGCCGCGTCCGGCCGCAGCCATCTCAATCGCTGATGGCGTGCGAATGCATTCGACTCCGTCATCGCAACCGACCATTTCCAATGAGCAAAAAAACGGCGCGCCGAATGACGCACCGTTCACCATTTGAAACGCGAAACGCCTAACTCACCGCGAACTTCATCAGCTTGATGGCGTCGAAGTCCTGCACGCCGCCGCCGACGCGCTTGGTGGTGTAGAACAGCACATACGGCTTGGCGGAATACGGATCGCGCAGCACGTTGACGCCGCGGCGGTCCACGATCAGGTAGCCGCGCTTGAAATCGCCGAACGCAATCGAGAACGAATTCGCCGTCACGTCCGGCATGTCTTCGGCTTCCACAAGCGGGAACGTCATCAGCGATGCGCGTCCGCCCGACTGCGCCGGCGGCTGCCACAGATAGCCGCCGCCGGTGTCCTTGAACTTGCGGATCGAAGCCTGCGTCTTGCGGTTCATCACGAAGGCGCCGTTCTGCCGATACCCCGCCTTCAGCGCGTAGATCAGATCGACCAGCGCATCCGACGGATTGGATGACGCGAACGCGCCCGCTGCACCCGAGGCGACATAGCCGAGCTTGCCCCACACCCACGATGAATTAGCAACAGTGTCGGAGGCGAGAAAGCCGGTCGGCTTGTTGGTGCCGTCGCCGTTGACGAAGGCCGCGCCTTCCTGGACGGCGAATGTCAGCTCGACTTCAGAGGCGATCCATTCGTCGATGTTGACGGCGGCATCGTCGAGCAGCGTCGCGGTCGCAGCCGGCATCGCGTAAAGCTCCATCGCCGGGAACGACAATGCATCGAGCGTCGGCGAGGTGGTTTGCGAGCGCGAGTCGGTCTCGCCCACCCAGCCGGTCGCGGGGCCTGCGGTCATGAACGGCTTCTTGTAAATGTTGCCGGAAATCTCCTGCACGGTCGCGAGCGAACGGATCGGCGAGATCGCGGCGAGGCGCTGGCCGATGTTGTGTTCGAGTTCGACCGGCACGAGATAACCGCCGTCGGCATTGGAGCCTGCGGACAGCGCCTTGGTTTCCAGCGCGCGCAGCGCCGTGTTGTCGCCCTGGCGCACATAAGCCTCGAACGCGCTCTTGTGTTCGCGTGCATGCGTATCGTTCATGCGCGTGCGGCTGGTATCGAGCCGAGTCCCTTCAAGGAGAGGACGCGCGGATTTCAGCGCGAGATCGTCGATGCGCCTGGTCTGCACGTCGAGCGCCCCGTTGATGCGATCGACTTTTTCGTCAAGCAACACGTCGGCGCGGCGGCCCATCGAGGCAAGCTGCTCGTCATTGGCGGATTTGAAATCCTCGAACGCGCGCACGAGATCGTCATGCGCGGAAACCTGTTCGCGGGAAATGCCGGCCTTCTGCTCCGGCGCAGCATCGGTGATGTAGTCGTTCATGTAAGTCCTCTTTCTGTTTTACGATGTTCGCGAAATCATCGCGATGTGATCCGCGATGATGCGGAATTGTTCGCGCGTCCACGCAATCCGTCGCGCCGGAGAGGCAAACGGGATTTCACCGCCCTCACCCGCGCGCCGTTGAGCAGCGGGAACGTGACGATGGATACTTCCCACAAATCCACCTGATAGAGTTTGCGCACGCGCGTTTTCGGATCGATCTTGCCGCGCACGGTGCGATAACCAATCGACAGTCCGTCGATGGCGCCCTGCTCCACCAGCGCCTGCAATTCTCGCGCGCGCTGCACATCGGGGATCAATCGTCCGCGCGCTTTCAGCCCGCGAAAATCTTCAACCAGTTCGAGCCAGATTCCGATGGGTTCGGACGGGTCGTGCTGAAACAGCATCGGGATGCGTCTCAGTCCGCGCGTTCGTAATGTCTGCGTGAATGCGCCGGGCATCACCATGTCGCGCGCCTGGTCGACCTCGCCGAACAGACTCGCGTAACCTTCCACCGTGCCGTCGCTGGTCAGCGACACACGCGACAGGGATAAAATGGGCGCGTGCATGAGCGGCCTCGCGAGATGCGTGGTTGAGTGATTTGATTCTTTGACAAACTGGGAATTCAATCCCGCTCATCCCCGCGCAAGCGGGGATCCATCGTCACCGAACTGAATTCCGGCCTGGGTCCCCGCCTTCGCGGGGACGAACGGAAATTTACTTTGTTTTCTTCGCCTTCCGCCTCGCAGGTCTTACGCGCGGCTTTTTCGCCGCAGGCTTCACGAGTGCCTTGCGTTGGATCTCGTCGAGATGCGAGAGGAATTCGCGAAACACGGTGAGATGATCGGGCTTCGCGTTATCGGTTTTCGTCTCCGCGCCGATCGCGCGCATCACGGTGTGCAGAGTATCCATCAGTCGTCGTCCTGTTGGCGGCAGCCGAGCCGCCGGTTGAAATGAGAAAGCTCGCGCACGAAATCGTCGAAGCGGCGCGAGGCGCTCGCCAGCTCTCGCAAGGTGAAAAACAGCGCGCCGCTCGCCGCAGACGCCCACAGAAACAGCGCCAGATGCGCGAGATCGCCGCGCTCGGTGAAAATCCTTATCAGCTCGGTCATTCGAGTCTGTCGCCGCCTTCAAGCGGCGCGTAGCCGGTCGATTCGCGTTTTTCGTTCAGCGTCAGGAACGGCGCGGACGAGACACGATCCCACAGCGCGGCGCGATCCGACGCAAGCGCATCGATCTTGTCGGTATCGACGACAATGCGAAGCCCCTCGCCGAATTGCGGCGACAGCCACTGCACGAGCGACGCGCCGACGCGTGACGCCAGCGGCAAAATCGTCTGCCGCCACAGCGCGCGATTGGCTTCCTGGAAATTCGAGTAGGTGTTGTCGCCGGGAATGCCGAGCAGCATCGGCGGCACGCCGAACGCCAGCGCGATCTCGCGCGCGGCGGAATTCTTCGCGTCGAGGAAATCCATATCCTTCGGCGTCAGCGACATCGCTTTCCAGTCGAGCCCGCCTTCCAGCAATAGCGGCCGGCCGGCATTCACCGCGCCCTGATAGGTGTCGGTGAGTTCGCGCTTCAATCGGTCGAACTGCGAATCCGACAGCACCGCGCCTTCTGGGCCCGAATAGACAAGAGCGCCGGAGGGGCGCGCGGCATTGTCGAGCAGCGCCTTGTTCCAGGAATTCGCGCTGTTATGGACGTCGACAGAAATCGCCGCCGCCTCGATCGGTGCGAGCCCGTAATGATCGTCGAGCGGATGGAAGAATGTCAGATGCAGAATCGGCGGCACGCGCGAGCCGTTCTGATCGAAACGCACGCAGCGCGAGCCGACATTATACTCGTAAGCCTCCGGCCAGCCGTCGCCGCCCGGCACAACCTTCATGCGGTCGGGCCGCAGCGCGTAAAGCTCGCGCACCTGGTCGTCGAGCGCGACCGCTTCGACATACGCATTGCCGGAGAGCAGCATGTGCGCGTAGAGCATCTCGAAAAAACTCGCGCCGTCCTGTCGCGCATTCGGGCGCGCGAGAAGCTGCAACAGCGGATGCGCGTCGCGCTCGGTGGAACCTTCATAAAGAAGAAAGCTGCACGACGCCGCACTTTGCGCGATCAATCGCACCGCGCCGTGCACGATGGCGTTGGCGAGATAGCCCTCGCGCGCCAGCCCCGCATAATCGCGCGGAGTCCATCGCGCGCGGCCGCCGGACTGAAACGCCAGCACCTGCGCCGTGCGCGAGGATTTAGCTTCGGGGGCGCGGAAGATATTTTTGAAATTCAGCATGGTTGTTCGTTCTTTGGAGAGAGAAAGAAGAAGCAAATAACGAACGCGCGGTCGTTATTTTGAGTCGTCCCCGCGAAGGCGGGGACCCATAACCACCGAATGCGGTGGTGACGACGCGCAGGTCGATACAACTTCGTTCATACGGATGGCTCAGGGAGTATGGGTCCCCGCCTTCGCGGGGACGACATCGTTGTTTACGGAAATTTCTCGCCTGAACGTGAATGTCAGAATCATGCTACAACCCCCGCACCCGCGGCGGCGCATGCGCGCCGAAACTCAGACTCGCAATCGCCCACACCAGCGCATCGAGACGATCCGGCGAGCGGCCCGATGACAATCCCAATGGGCCGAAATCGCACATCTCGTCTTCGAGTGCGGTGAAGTGACCCGCATGTTTGACGCGGCCCTGTTCGTAGAGTGCGGCGACAGGCTCGGCGCGCAGATATTTTCCGCGCGTTGCACGCACCGGCAGAACCGGCACGGATGAATCCACTTCCGCGATCACGGCTTTCACCATCTCGCCGCCCTGATTGACTTCGGCGACAAGACAATCCGCCTCAAGCCGCCGCCACAGCGCGATGGCTTTGTTGGCCCATGCCGACGGCGTCGCAGCTGAAATCGTCTCATCCGCAAGAACATAAATCGCGCCATCGCCTGTCATGCCTGCTGCGACGATGCCGCAGCAATCCGCGCGCTTGCTCGATGAGGCCGGCGGATCGACCGCGACGACGATGCGCGCGAGCGAAGGCGCATCCGTCACGCGGCATTTGTCGAGCAGCGCACGCGACCACAGCGCATCGCTGCGCTCCTCGATGATCTCGCCGTCAAGCTCCTGTCGCCCCAGACGCGTGTCGCGATAGCGCGCCATCACGCTTTGCAGAAAATTCGGCGCGAGATGCCAGGCATTCGCGCGTGTCGGCGCATGTGTCACAACACTCGCTGGATCGAGCATCAGCTTTTTAATCAGCGCCGTCGGGCGCGGTGTCGTCGTAATCAGCTGACGCGGCTGATGGCCCAGCCGCAGGCCGAATTGCAGCATGTCGAACGTCTCTTGCGCGTAACGCCACTTCGCAAGCTCGTCCGACCAGGCGCAGGAAAATTGCGGGCCGCGCAGACTTTCCGGGTCTTCGGCGGAGAACGCATAGGCGACCGCGCCGTTGTTCCATTCAAGACGCTTGCGCGACGAAATCCACTGTGGACGTTCATCGCGGCGATGCACGGCGAGCAAACCCGAAACGCCCTCAATCATCACCTCGCGCACGTCGTGTTCGCTCTCTCCGACCAGCGCGATGTTCGTCGTCGGCGCATCGGCCAGCGGCGCAAGCCCGAGCGCCTGCGCCCTCACCCATTCGGCGCCCGCGCGAGTCTTGCCGGCACCCCGTCCGCCGATCAAAAGCCATGTCAGCCATTGCGCGCCGTTCGGCGCGAGTTGCGGCGGAATCTGATGATCGTGCGCGAACAGTTTCCAATTCGCGGCAAGCAATTCCAGTTCGCGCTCATTCAGTTCGTTCAGGATGTAGGCGCGTTGCCTCGCCGACAAGAATTTCCAGGCGTCGCGCGAGTTCGGATCGAAGCTCGCCGAGATCTCTTGGGATGGCGTCATCGGCAGCTTTCAATTCGGCGTCCGCCACGCGCTCCTGTTCGCGCAGCCGCATGATCTCTTTCAGCGTGCGCGCGAGCGACGCCAGCACGCGGGCGCGGCTTTCCGCTTCCGTCCGCAACACCGGCGCGACCCGCGCCACGCCGATGATGGTCTCGATTTTCGACAGTTCACGCTCAATGGCGTTCGATACGCGCTCGACCAATGACGATTGCGAATCGGCCGGCGGCGGATCGTCGAGCCGGTCCACTGCGGAGCGCCTGTTGACCGTGCGCGACGATGCGAGCGAATTCGCCGTCATCTTGGCAATCGAGTCGATGGCGGCGCTGTCGTTCGCATCGACGACAAGATTTTGCGGCGGCTCGCTCGTCACTTTGGTGCGTGGTTTGGATGTTGCCTTGTGTTTACGCACCACACCGCTCTTCATCGGCGTCTTTGCCGATTTGGAGGTGAGCGTTTTCGGCATGTTTTATCCAATGAAAAAGCCGTCGCCCTCGGGCGTGGCTCGCCTCAGGTGACGGCTCAATGACGTGCTGAACCGGTCAACACAGTTCGGACGCTGTCATCGGGCGAGGTCCGCAACGATAAAACCCTCATGGTGAGGAGGCGCGGAGCGCCGTCTCGAACCATGACTTTCATCCTTCGAGACGCAGGCTGCGCCTGCTCCTCAGGATGAGGTCGCAATTGGACTGCAATTTCCGCCTTACGTCCGGAAGAAAATAAACCAGACGATGCCGAGCACGAACACGGCAGCGACCGTGCTCACGGTCAGCAGCGCCAGCACCGACGGTCCCGGTTCCGCGCTGCGCGCCTCTTGCGCCGTCTCGACGATGCGGCCGCCGGATTTCGCCGCCGCCGGTTTTGCTTTCGGCGTGCGCGCTGTTTGTTTTGTGCCAGGTGCCCCGGTCGCCATGACGCCCTCATTTCATTGCCTGCGCGGTTCGCGCGTGTCTGTGAAATGAACGCGGTGCGATGAATAGAGTTCCGACACCGCGAGAGCGCCGCAACGGCCTCAGACGCAAGTATCGAGCATGCCGCAAACCTAGTGCGGCAGCGTCACGCTGTCAAGGACTTTTTTCCTAGATTTATATTCCTACTACAGCGTCCGTAAATTCAATTACTTAGCCTTGCATACGCCGGATTGCTGGCGCTCACGGATGGTCTTGTCGCACCAGCCCGAGCAACCGCCCTGCTTGTTGCCGCCGCCGGCCTTCTGACAAGCCGCCATGCACGTCTCGTAGGTGCAACTGACCGCATTTGCGGGTGCGTTCGCGGCGAAAAATACAATCAGCAACGTCGTAAAACCAATCACCGAACCAAAGCGAAGCATATCGATCCTCCCATTCCGGTTTCCGGACTCGATCATCGCGCGCGGCGCTATTCAACCTGCGCGCGGCAGTTCCACGTTCACGCCTAGGTTATGATGCGGCTGCGAAACGTGCTCCACAATTTCGCCACTGGATTCCAAGTTCGTCACCGTTTCGCCATTGCGTCAGCCGCGCGCGCCCTCGCGGCGGAAAAAAGCGGGATCGTTCAAGGCTTTGGTGAGGCTTTCCACCATGTCGGCGGCGCCCTCGTCGTCGCTGGCGTCGAGCAGCTCCCACATCTTGCGAAGATTGGCGCGCATCGGCGCCTTCAGCGACGGATCGCGTTCGATCAACGTGCGCGCGATACAAAACGCAATCGCTTCCGCACCGAGTTTGATCTGTTCAGCGGACGGTTTCGACATGACCTGCTCCATTCGCCGCGTGAAGATGCAGCGTGTGAAATTGAAAATGCGTTCGCGCGCCATGCGAACGTGATGATCTGAGATAACCGATTGTGCGATGCGCGCGCCAGCGCAAATCGCGCGCGCCGGCGATTATTCGGCGGGTTCTGCCGCCGGAATATTTTTCGCAGGACCTGCGAGCGGGCGCTCTTCCATCACGGTGTAGAGCGCAGCAGCCGTTGCAAGCATCATGCCTGCCGCCGCGAACACATAGCGGAACGCCGCGACCATGTCAGTTGCTGAGATCGCGTGTTTGGTGCCGACGTGCTGCTCGACGCCAATCGAAATGTTTCGTCCCAACACAGCAAGAAGGATCGCCGTGAAAACCGCTACCGAGAACGACGCCATCAGCGCGCGGAAGAAATTCATCGCGCCCGTCGCCGTGCCGACCTGCGTGCGCGCAACAGCGTTTTGAATCGACACCACGCTCAGCGGAAACACGGTGCCGAGACCGACTGCGAACAAGGACAATAGCGCGAGCATCGGCACGAGCGGCAGCGGCGTTGCAGTTGCAAGCGTGAACGCCGCAAGCGCCGAGAGCGTCGCACCGAAAATCGTCGCACGCTTGTAACGCGCCATGCGAACCATCGCGCGGCCTGCGGCCCACGCGCCCAGCACCGATACGGCCACGAGCGGGATCAACGCGGTGCCCGCTTCGGCTGCCGACAATCCGTAAACGACTTCGTAGTAGAGCGGCAGATGCACCGTGAGACCGATCATCGCACCCATCGCACAACCGCCCGCGATCATCGCATAAGGCACGACCGTGCCGCCCATCAGCGGGATCGGCAGGAACGGTTCAGCCGTGTTGCGCGCATGCCAGACGAATGCGAGCGCCAGCGCAATCGCAGAACCGGTCATCGCAACGATTGCCGGCGATGCCCATGCGAAGCGATTGCCGCCCCAGGTCAGAACGAGCAGAAACACAACGGCCGCAGCCATAAGTAAGACGCCGCCGATCCAGTCGAGTTTGCGCCTGCGATGAAAGACCGGAATCTTTCCCATGCGCGGCAACAGCAGCGCGAGCGAGAGAATGCCGAGCGGCAGATTGATCCAGAAGATCACCGACCAGTGCAGGTGCTCGGCAATCATGCCGCCGAGAATGGGTCCGCCGATTCCGGCCGACACCCACACCGAACTGAAATAGGCCTGATACTGCCCGCGCTCGCGCGGCGTCACGACGTCGGAAATCACGATCTGCACCAGCGGCAGAATTCCGCCGCCGCCGATGCCTTGGAGAGCGCGCGCGAAAATCAGCGTCAGCATGTTCGGCGCAATCGCGCATGCGACCGATCCGATCAGAAACAGTGCCATCGACACGATAATCATCGCGCGTCGCCCATAGATGTCGCTGAGCGTGCCGTATACGGGCGACACCGCAGTCGATGCCAAGAGATACGCCGTGATGACCCACGACAGATTGTTCACGTCGTTGAACTGACGGCCGATGGTCGGCAGTGCGGTTGCGACAATCGTCTGATCGAGCGCGGTCAGAAACATCGTCAGCATCAGGCTGACGAGGATGGTGCGCACTTCGCTCTTGTCGAGCGCGGGCGCGATCGGCGGCGCATCACTGACGTCGATCACCTCGGTCGCGATATGCGAAATTTCGTCGCCGATGTCGTCGGTCAAATTGCGTTCCCCGACCGTCTCCAGGCCGGTTCTGTCCGTGCCATGTCGTTCTATTCTGCTCATGAGGCCGGGTTATAGAAAGGATGGGATAACGATGTGTAACGCGCGGCGGCGCGATTCATAAGTCACGCTAGTGCATGGGTGCTGCACGCAAGCGGCGCATCACGCTTTTGGGAGCGGACGTTTTTTCAGCCGCGCGCGTTTGGGAATCACGCTTGGCCACTTCACGATGTGGTCCTCAAGGTCGGCGACTTCGCATTCATCCTCGGTGCCCCACACCCTGCCGCGCACCGACACGCCGGCCTCGTGCACCGTATTCGGATCGCCGGAAATCAGCGGATGCCACCAGTAAAGATCGCGCCCCTCGGCGACGAGCCTGTAGCCGCAACTCGGCGGCAGCCAGTTCAGGGTCCGCACATTTCCGGGCGTCAGCCGCACGCAATCGGCGACCTTTTTCTGCCGGTTCGGATAGTCCTTGCAGGCGCACAATCCAGCATCCAGCAATTTGCAACTGACGTGGGTGAAATAGATCTGGCCCGTCTCCTCGTCTTCGAGTTTTTCGAGGCAGCAGCGCGCGCAGCCGTCGCACAGGCTTTCCCATTCGCCGTCGGACATCTGTTCCAACGTCTTGGTTTTCCAGAAGAATCCGGCCTGATCGGACGGCGGTCGCTTGGCTGCGGTCATTGACGGCTTCGATTCCAAGGCAAAAATTGATGCCTTCCAAGATTCACCTTCGGGTTAAAAAATCCAGCATCGCCATTGGTTTATGCCCCATGGTCGGCTAGAAGATTTGCGGATTCCCGAGCGGCTCAAACAACTTGTAAAGCGCCTTGGGAATATCGCAAATCGATACGCATAATTCAGCCGCGCTTTTCTTCAGGCGAGTCATTCGCCGCGACATCTGATCAAGGGTTCCGGTGCGCCAGATCGTGCCCAAAGAACTGAAGAAATGGTTCCGGAATTTCTTTCTGGACGTCGATGCGCGCATCGATTCTTCACTGTTCAACTCCGCTGTCGGTCTGCGCGAACTTTACGAGCGTTTCTCGACCTTCATGGACAAGTTCTATGTCGGACGGTGGAAACGCTGGGTCTTCATCGAACCCGCATCTGAAGCAGCAACCATCGGACTTGTCGGTCTGATCCTGATGCTCGCGCTGGCAATCCCTGCGTTCCGCGAAACGTCCGACGAGGACTGGCTGAAAAAATCCGACCTCGCAGTGACGTTTCTCGATCGCTACGGCAATCCGATCGGCAGCCGCGGCATCAAGCACAACGATTCCATTCCGCTTGAGGACTTTCCGGATCATCTGATTAAGGCCACGCTGGCGACCGAAGACCGCCGCTTCTACGATCATTTTGGCATCGACATCGCAGGCACGGCGCGCGCGCTCGTGACCAACGCGCAGGCCGGCGGCGTGCGGCAGGGCGGCTCCTCGATCACGCAGCAGCTTGCAAAGAATCTGTTCCTCAACAACGAGCGAACGATCGAACGCAAGGTGAAGGAAGCGTTCCTTGCGGTCTGGCTCGAAACACGCCTGACCAAGAACGAAATTCTCAAACTCTATCTCGACCGCGCCTATATGGGCGGCGGCACCTTCGGCGTCGACGGCGCAGCGCATTTCTATTTCAACAAATCCGCGCGCGACGTGAACCTCGCCGAAGCTGCGATGCTCGCCGGTCTGTTCAAGGCACCGACGCGTTACGCGCCTCACATCAACCTGCCGGCCGCCCGTGCACGCGCCAACGTGGTGCTCGATAACCTCGTCGATGCGGGCTTCATGACCGAAGGCCAAGTGTTCGGCGCCCGCCGCAATCCCGCGGTCGCGGTCGACCGGCGCGAGGAAGTGTCGCCGAACTACTATCTCGATTACGCCTTCGACGAGATGCGCAAGCTCGTCCAGACATTCCCGAAGAGCTACACAGAGCGCGTGTTTGTCGTCCGCACAGCAATCGACATGAATGTGCAGAAGGCTGCGGAAGATACCGTCGAGAACAAATTGCGGCAGTTCGGCCGGGATTATCACGCCACGCAGGCGTCGCTGGTGCTGGCAGATCTCGACGGCGGCGTCCGCGCCATGGTCGGCGGACGCGACTACGGCTCAAGCCAGTTCAACCGCGCGACTGACGCCATGCGCCAGCCGGGCTCGTCTTTCAAACCGTATGTCTACACGACGGCGCTGATGAACGGCTTCACGCCGAAGTCGATTGTGGTCGACGGACCCGTGTGCATCGGCAACTGGTGCCCGCAGAACTACGGCCATTCCTACTCAGGGCCGGTGACGCTCACACAAGCGATCACACGCTCGATCAACATCATTCCGGTAAAGCTGTCGATTGCGATGGGCGGAAAAGGCGGCCCGAAAGCCGGACGCGCAATGATCGTGGCGACTGCGCGCAAATTCGGTCTGAAAGCACCGCTGCCCGACACGCCGTCGCTGCCGATCGGTTCGGATGAAGTCAGCGTCATCGAACACGCCGTCGCCTATGCGACCTTCCCCAATAAAGGGAAATCCGTTGTCCCCCACGCCGCGCTCGAGGTTCGGACCGGTGCCGGCGATCTCGTCTGGCGCTGGGATCGCGATGGCCCGAAACCGACGCAGGCCATTCCCGCGTCCGTTGCCGCCGATATGGCCGGCATGATGAGCCACGTCGTCGAAGAAGGAACGGCGCGGCGCGCGCAGCTCGACGGAATTCCTGCTGCGGGCAAAACCGGTACGACCAACTCATATCGCGACGCATGGTTCGTCGGTTACACCGGCAATTTCACGATGGCGGTTTGGTACGGCAACGACGACTACTCACCCACCAACCGCATGACCGGCGGCTCGCTGCCCGCCCAGACCTGGCACGACGTGATGGTCGTTGCTCACCAGGGCGTCGAGATCAAGGAGATCGCCGGTATCGGCGCAGGCGTGCGGCGGCCGCAAGCGGCGATCATCGCGACAGCACCGGGCGCTCGTGCAGTGGTTGCGAATACCGGACCGCCGCCAATTCTCACGCGCAAGGGCGCCAACATTCTGGTGCGCGTCGAAAAGCTGTTCGAGGATGCGTCGAAAACCGCGACTGTCACAACCGGCAAGACGTCGTCGCTTGAACAGTCAAAACCGGCCTCGCCGGCGTCCGTGACGTTCCCGGAAAACGTGGCTTCGGCCGCGCCGGAGACTGCGGCATCTGCGCCGCGCAAAAACTGATCCGCGCATCATGACGTTGTTCCCGTGCGGCTGATAATTCTCTCCCTTGTCACGCTGGTTGTGGCGACCGCTGTGGGACTCGGCCTGACATGGACGACGGCGACGCGCGGCGTCAATGTCGGCACCGTGACCATCGGCGCATGGACCGCACGTCCGAAAACCGGCACGAGCGGAATCGACCCCTACTCGCGCGCGGCAATCGCACGCAGCGGCGAACTCCCCGTCGGCACCGGCGACGGCGTCACCTTCACGGCAACAACGGACGATTCCGGGCGCGCACTCGACGGACGCTGCGACGTCGTCGTCAAAGGCGTGACCCCAGCAGCGCGGTTCTGGACGCTGACGCTTTACGATCCGAAAGGGCAACTCGTCGCCAACTCGCTGCAACGCTACGGCTTCACGAGCCAGGAAATCGTCCGTTCGTCGGACGGCGCATTCGAACTGCGGATCGCTGCACGCTCGCGCGCCGGCAACTGGATTCCCACCGGCGGCCTCGACCGATACCAGCTCATGCTCCGCCTTTACGACACGCCTGTAGGCGTCGCGACGCGTTCGCAAAAGGACGCGCCGATGCCTTCCATCGCGACGGCGGGCTGCTCATGATCCGCTGGGTATTCGCTATTCTTGCAGGCGTGCTGCTCGGCGGTGTTGTGCACCTTGTCAGCGTTCTGACATTGCCGCGCGTTGCGTCGCTCGATGCCTATTCGCGTCTCGCGCCCAAAACGCCGGTCAACGCTGTCGCGCAAATTCCGCAGCCGACGCCGAACGACGCGCCGATGCCGTTCATGGACCCTGCATTCGCGAGCGCCGTTTGCCGCTACGATCTCTCGAAGGGACCGATCAAGGTCGCGGTGCCGGTCAGTCAGGCTTACACGTCGGTGTCGTTCTATACGCGAAGCGAAATCGCCTACTACGCGATCAACGACCGTTCCGCCGGACGCAAGGTCATTGAACTCGACCTGATGACCGAAGCCCAGCACAACGACCTTCCGGAAGAAGAAGACGTCACCTCTGCCGACCGCCTCATCATCGATTCCCCGAGCATCACCGGTCTGATCGTGATGAAGGCGCTTGCACCGGAGCCCGGCCTGCTCGTTCAGGCACAAACGTCGCTCGCAGCTGCGACATGCAGTGTGCAGACGGATACGCCACAAGCAAAACGATAAGCGGAAAAATTAGATTACCCGCCGACGCGCAGCACACGCCCGACCACCGCAGGCGCGCTTGTCCAGGCTGCGGACGCACGCTCCGACAATTGAGCGATAAGACGGTCGGCATCCGCCGCCATCGGATCCGGCGCCTGAATGACGAGACGCTCCAGCGCCCAGCGATAGGCCGCAACTCGCTGTTGCAGGCACTGTTGCGCCCACTGGACCACGAGAACGTTCTCCCGCATCCGCGCCTGCACATCGCCGTATTCGCGCGGAGAAAGCTCTGTGATGTAGCTCAGCGCCTTGTTACGCTTGATGTCGAGATCGTTGACCTGCATCGCGACAGGCAGAAACCGGTCGAGCATGACGCCGTCGTTGCGCACGTCCTCGATCAAGCCTGCATAGGCCGAAATCTGCGAACGATGAGGCTCATCGATCATGCGGCGTCCGTAGGCGGTGCGGTCAAAGACGATGTTCTGACGCCACGGCGAGGGGATCGAGGTGTATTCGCCGAACACAGCTTTCCACGCCGGACGCGAATGCGGCGGCTGGATGAAGTAGTAGGCGAGATCGCGCAGATTGCGCTCGTAGTCGGTCAATTGAAACTGCGAAGGAATGCCGCCGAGACTCTGCGTCGCCTCGCCGCCGACCCAGGCGTGCATGTCTTCATGATAAAACGAGTCGCGCGTGCGGTCGAAATCGCCGCTTGGACAAGCAAGGCCCGCAACGAAGGGCAGAATGTAAAGCGGGTTGCACATCGTGACCTGACTGCCGCTGCGAACTTCTATTCCGGCGGACATCGCCGGATCTGGATCGAGCTTTTGCTCAGGAGCGCGCCCGGCGCTTGCGAGGACGGCCCGGTGCCGTGCCCTGCTCCGGCCCAGAGCCACCCGAGGTTTCTTCGGCGTGCCGCTCGATGCGGATCGACGGAAGAATTAGGATGGTTGCCGTCGCGTCCCCTTCGACAGCACGCGCAGCGCGCCGCGAGGCTGCATCCGCCGGAAATTCAACAATGATCCCCATTTCACTCTCTCCGGGCCGGATCGGCCCTTCTCGAATTGGGACCGCCAGCACAGGGTTATTAAGGCGAAGCATGGTTAACGGCTTCTTAATGAAGCGATGGATAACGTCCGGCCGAGATTCACCCCAGTTGCGTATACGGCATGACGGCACCCCCGATGTTTCACGGCTTCGACGGCCTGATGACTCTTTCCCGGCGCGAGGGCGTCGACATCCGCCCGACGCTGCTACGCGTGCTGACCGATCTCTATGTGCAGACGCCTTCGCATTCGCGCGACGAGGACCGCCAGTTCGTCGAACTGGCGTCACGCCTGATCGACGAGGTGGACGATGCGACGCGCGCCGCCGTCAGCGCGCGACTCTCGATCTATCCCAACACGCCACGCGAACTGCAATGGAAGCTCGGTCTTCGCACCAAGCTCGACGAGCGGCTATCTCACTATGTCGAAAGCCCACCGCTCAGCCGAAGCGAGCCGGAGCCGGAACCTGAATTTGTTGCCGCACCGCAGGCGACGATCGCGCCGACGCTTTCGATGAAGCCGAGCGACGCATCGCAATTGATTGACATGTTCGTTGCGGCCAGTGCGTCCGAGCGGTTTCAAATCCTGCACGGCCTGACCGGCGCGCCGCTCAAGCCTTCGACCCGCGTCGATCCGCGCCGCGCCGCACGCGCCCTCCCCGCCCTCGAAAAACACGCGATGGCGCGTGACGCTGCCGGCTTCACCGCTGAACTCGCCGACGCGCTTATTCTAACGGCGAAAGTCGCCGATCAGATCGTAAAAGATCGCGGTGGCGAACCGCTCGCCTGCGCGATGCGGGTTCTCGACATGCCGGCCGATGCTTTTCAGCGTGTATTGCTGTTTCTCAATCCGGTGCTCGGCTCGTCGGTGATGGACGTCTATCGCCTGGCGCGGCTGTACGATCAGATCACCGAGCGTTCCGCGCTGATCCTGCTGTCGGCGTGGCGCGGTGCGTCGCTTGCGAATGCGCGCGCGAAATATCGCTCCGGTCTCTACGACGATGAACGGCAGCGCGCACGACCTGCCACGACACAGACGCGGTCTTCAACCCAGCCCGCAACGCAAGCGCCTGTTCGCAACACGTCGCGCGGCTGATCTAGCTTTTTGCAAGATCGAGGAAGTGGCGGCCTTCCTTATCCTCGACTTCGATGATCCAGACGTCCGGATCGAAATTGATTTCCTTCGCAAGGCGCGCGTCGATGGTCTTTTCCTCGGCGGGCTGCGGTGGCGATTGGGTAAACACGCGCTCGACAGGCCGGCTGTCGTCGTAAGCGGATTGCGGTGCAGGGACAAACAGCAAAGCGTTGCCGTCCATCAGCGCGATTTTGACGAAAACCGCGCCTGCTTCTTCGGCGCCGCGTTTGCGCACAACGCCGAAAATACCCGCGCCCTGACATCGGCGCAGATAACCGGCCACCCAGATTGCAGTTTTGAGTCTCATGCAGCGACGTTAGGCCAGCGCCATGCGCGGCGCCAGCGCGCCTGCGGTCACTCGATCGGCCGGCCAGTGAGCACGGTGAGATCGCGAATCAAACGATCCGAGATCTGGCCGGTGATCGGCTGTTTGCGATCACGCTCGAACTTCTGAATTGCAGCCGTCGTTTCAGGCCCGACAACACCGGTCGGCTTGAGCTGGCCGTAGCCGTACTCGGTCAATGCCCGCTGAATGGCGGCGACACGCCGGGTCGAAACAATCAGGTCTCCGACCGGATCGCTCTTCGCGGCAGGGATCGCTGCCGGGGGACGAGGCGTCGCGTTCGCAGCAGGTGCAGCCGGCTTAGCAACGGGCGTCTCAACCGATTTCACCTCGGGGCGCACTTCGGCATCGTTCGGTCGCACGCGAGGCATCGGCGCCTGCGTTGTTAGGGGTGCGGTTGTAGGCGCGGACGGCGAAGCTGCGGGGGCTAATCCGAACATCGGCGCGGGATGACGGCCCGGCTGAAGAAAGACAGCATTTCCGACAATGCCAAGCGCAACGATCAAGGCTGCGGCGCCCGCCAGCGTGTCTTTTGGACTATGAAGCAATACGCGCATGACGAACCCGCGCTCGGGTTCGACAGCAACCGCGACCGCGCGCCGGCGGCGGCGGCGAGGCTTTTCGTCATCCACGATGATCTGTCTAGGCACGTTTCTTCACCTGCATGTCTTGAGGTTCAGCGCGCGGCAATGGCGCGAGTGTTGCGATATTGCTCGAGGAATCGGCCAGCGGCGGCGAGAAAACGATGGGCAGCACAACGGCAACCGTGGTGCCTTCGTCGATCTCGCTATCGACCCTCAGTTCGCCGCCGTGAAGTGCCACGAGGCTCTTGACGATGGAAAGTCCGAGACCCGTGCCCTCGTGGCGGCGCTGATAGGTCTTGCCGGCCTGGAAGAACGGATCGCCGATGCGCTTGAGATCGTCCGCACCGATGCCAACGCCGGTATCGATCACGCGCATCACCAGCCGCGAACCCTCGACGCAGGCTTCGACAGTGACCTTGCCGCCTCGCTCGGAGAATTTGATCGCGTTGGAAACGAGATTGAGCACGATCTGCTTGAATGCGCGCGGATCGCCCGTGATCTGCGGCAAATCCGCAGGCGCGCGCGTGACGATGTCAATGCCGCCTTCCCGCGCCTTCAGCACCATGAGATTGCAGCAGCTCACAAGCGATTCACGCGGCGAAAACAGTTCGGGCAGAATTTCAAAATTGCCACTTTCCATCTTCGACATGTCGAGAATGCCGTTGACGACCGACAGCAGGTGCTGCCCGGATTCATTGATGAGCTTGGCGTATTCCTGACGGCGTGCCGCGTCGAGCTGCAACTCCTGCTCGTGCAGCATCATTTCGGAAAATCCGATGATGGCGTTCAGCGGCGTGCGCAATTCATGGCTCATGGTCGCGAGGAAGCGCGACTTCGACGCCCCGGCGCGCTCCGCTTCCATGCGGGCTGCGTTGATGGCCTGTTCCTGCTGCTTGCGATCCGTCACATCGCGCATCACCGCGACAACTTCGCAATCGACCGCAGTATATGATGCGCCGTCGATCGGGCGGCAGCGCATTTCAATCCAGATGAACACGGCAGCAGCCGGGCGAGCCCGGCCCTCCTGCACAGTTTCGCGGCGAAGCCGGAATTCCACGCTTCGCTCGGCCCCGCTGCGAGCGGCTTCCGAGAGTGCCGTCAGATATGCCGGCCGATCGGCGACATGAACGCGATCGAACAAGCCATGTTCGAGCAGACTTGCATTCGGGGCGCCGATCAAAGCCTCGGCTGCCGGCGAAATGAACTGCACGGCACCGTTGCGGCCATGCCGGGAAATCACATCGCTGATATTGCGCGTCAGAAGGCGATAACGCTCTTCTTCTTCGACAAGCAGATTCTTGCTGGTGCGCGCCAATGCCTCCGCACCGAACGCCAGAGCGGACGCATAAATCGTCGCAGACGCAATCCCGAGCGCCTCGAACAACGAACTGATATCCGCCGGCACCTTGTTCGGCGGCAACATTCCGAACGCTTCGATCGACACGAGGATCAGCGCACAGCCGAGCGCAAGCGCCACCGCAATGCCGACAACGCGCCGCGACGCCGACAACGCCGCTTCGAGCGGAACTGCAATCAGCCAGATCGCCGCGAACGAGGAAATGCCGCCGGTATTGATGCAGACAGCGAGCACCACCGCCGCCAGCGAAAGCGACGAGAGGATTTGCGCGCTTTCAAAGCGGCCGGTGCGCGAAAGGAAGTATGAAATGAGGATCGGCGAGATCAGCCATGCGAACACCATCACTTCGATTTCCTGCGGCGCGCCGCGCACGGCGAGGTACACCGGCAGCGATGCGAGCGCAGCGAGACTTCCGAACAGGCGCGGAGCGATGAATGCGCGATGGCGCGCGCTCGTCATCGCGTCCTGGCGAGCGGACGGATGCAGCAGCGAATCCAGATGGTCGCGGATGATCCCGAACACTGTCACGTCATTCTCACGTTCGGCACACCAACAAAGGCAGTGGCCGCAACGCCCCCTTTTTTCGTTGGCTGATCGTGTCAGAGCGAACTTAAGCGAACGCTAAGGCGCGCCGCTGCGGAAAGATACCGGCGTCAGAAGTCGAGGATTTGCAGGCGTTTCCGCGCGCATTCATCCGGAATGGTGAACGCGAAGTTTCTGCATCGCGATGAATATGGTTTCAAAAGTGTGCACGCTCCGGCGCAGCGAAAATTTCCGACCCGCCGGGCTACGAACCGACCAGAATCGTCAATCGAAAATTTACGGCAAATGAAACGATTCAAATTTTATGCAGATTTGAGGCGCGGCAAATACGCAAGTTTTAAAAACGGCCTGTTAGGCAGAGGGTCGATTGCGGCTTCAATCGCAACGGAATCGACGACGGGGTTTTCGATGTTCTTTCTGCTTCGCATGGCTTTCTGGCTGATGGTGGTCTTCGCGCTGTTGCCGCTCGCCAAAAGCCCGGACACCGGCAAGGTACCTCAGGTCGCCGCGACCGACGCGGTCTCGGCAGCAACTGCCGCTGTCTCCGACATGGCCCAGTTCTGCACCCGCCAGCCCACCGCATGCGAGATCGGCGGTCAGGCTGCGACTGTGGTCAGCCAGCGCGCGCAGGCCGGTGCAAAGATGGTCTACGAATATATCACCGAGAAAAAGGCGGCGGACGGCGTCGTCGAAAAGAAGGCGCCGCAGACCATCGCGGTCAAAGAGACGATCGTGAAGGACCTGAACGGCCGTCAGGATGTCCGCCCGGCGCGGGAGAATACCGGGAAGACCGCGAAGAAAGCTCCCGACCATACGGGCTCGATCGGAGCCATCGTGCATTCCGCAGTTCCGCACGATGTGCAGCACGCGGCGGATTTGCATATGGAATGGCAGGCCCCGATCCTGCAATAACTCTCGCTTTTGGACGCCGGCAACCTCATATAAGCGTGGCAGAACGGGATTCGGCTGCCATGACAACGATTGACGAAATTCGCGACAACTTCGCGCTGCTTGAGGAGTGGGACGACCGCTACCGCTATGTCATCGAGCTTGGCCGCACGCTCGAGCCCATGCCGGAGGAAGACCACAATTCCGAAAATAAAGTGCAGGGCTGTGCGAGCCAGGTCTGGCTGACGCGCGCAGTGGACCGCAGCAATTCAAAAGAGCCGGTTCTGCATTTCAAGGGCGATAGCGACGCGCATATCGTGCGCGGGCTGATCGCTATTCTGCTGGCGCTGGAGTCCGGCAAGACCGCGCGCGAGATCGCCGATTCCGATCCGATCGCTGTATTCGACGAACTCGGCTTTCGCGAACATCTGACGCCGCAGCGCTCCAACGGTTTGCGCGCGATGATCGAGCGGATTCGCCGCGATGCGCGCGAGACGCTTTCGGCCGCGTCGTAGGCGGACGGCTATGTCGTAAACGCGACGTCATCCGAAAGCCAGGTACGAATCTGCGCACTGTTATTCGCATTCGGCTTGAAACCGTAATGCCTCGCAAGCCGATCAAGCGCCAGTTGCAGCACGACCTTGGCCGAACGGGACGGCCAGCCGCGCTCGCGCTCGATGTCTTCAAGGCCGCGCAGAAAACAGCAAACGTCCATCAGCAATCCCGCGAATTCCGGTCCGCATGCTTCGAGCGCCGATCGCACGCGCTGGCGCGACGCGACGACAAGGTCGGTCATTGCTCCAGCGCCGCCGATTGCACCGCGCGTGCGACCGATGCCGGACCAGCTTGATGTAATGCGCGGCGACAGCTGTCCGCGCGTGAAATCTGCGCGCAACTTTTCACCGGCGATAAACTGCTCCGGGCCGATCAACGGGCGTCCGTCACGGCCCTTTCGGCTCGCGAGCCACGCCAGCGGACTTTCGCTGTCATTGACCAGAACATGCATCGTACCATGCTCGGTCATCAGATGGCGCGCGGTCAGATCCAGATGCTGAGCACGAAACGCGTCGATCGCTTCATTGGTCGGCACAACAGGTGAATGAGGTTTCGGCACCGTTGCCTTGCGCGCGCGGCGTTGCTTTTTCATCGCGCATCCTCAGTCCGGACGCGGCAAGCCAGTTCGAGCGCAGCAATACGGCAGTCGAACCAGATGTCGTCGCGGCGATCCTCGACAACGCGACAAGCATGCGCTGCCGTGGTGCGGTCGCGGCTAAAGCAACTGCCGACTTCGGCGAATTTCAATCCCAGCGAGGTATGCGCGAGATACATCGCCACCTGACGCGCAAATACAACTTCCGGTGAACTTCGCGATGCTTGCCAAATCTCAGCCGCTGTCACGCCAAAATCCGCAGCGATCAGGGCAACGATCCGCACGCATCGGCGTTCCGGCTCGGCACGCCCGGTAATAGTTTTGGCTGAAGGGTTCGATGAATGCAGAACGGGATGCAGCATAACGGCCTCGCTAGGAATTTATAGGGGCTTGCGTAGGTGACACCACAGACCACGAGCCATAGAGCGGGGAATCGGTTGGCGCTCTAAAATGGCTGTTTTTCACCGGATTTTGCAATTTGGCTACGCCTACACTAGTGGATTGTGGGGGAAATTATCCCCCTTAGCGCACTCTAAGTATCTGCATTGCAAGGCTTTTTCTAAATCAAATTTTTAGAGCGCCTGCCACATTGCGTCGCCACTTGCGGAGAACGCCCGGAATGCCTACGTTCCATTATCGGAACAAGGGCAGGCACATGGCCGAAGACGGCGATCTAATCCCCGCGATCAATCGCCTCGTCGATGACATCGACAAGGCGGAAGCGGAAACTGCTGAGATGAAGCGCACCGTCAATCGACTGTGCGGTTACGCGAACTTGCCTATCCGGTATCCAACCATCGAAGACGCGCAAGCGGGCGGTCGCCTCAGGATCAGCCCCGGTCAGTTTTATCGCAAGCCGTTAGCGACGGCGGTTTCCGCGTATCTGAAAATGCGCGGTAATGCAGACGACGGCGGCACCGGCCCGGCGACGATTGACGAGATTTACGATGCCCTCAGAGAGGGCGGCTTTATTTTCAACGCTGAAAGCGACGCGACCGGCAAACGGTCGCTGGCCATCGCGATCGCCAAGAACTCGCAGACCTTCGAGAAGCTCCCCACAGGACAGTTCGGAATGCGCTCTTGGTATCAGCGAAAGGACGAGGAGGAATAGAAACGGCGGCCCGAAGGCCGCCGCCGAGACAGGACGAGTAGTAGAAACTGGTAATCTACAGCTTACCCCCGGTGCGACGGCACCGCCAAAGCAGAGATCGGTTCGATTCCGGTCCGTCCTACCAAATCCCTGTTGCGTTCGGGCCGTGTCACCGGCGCAGCAGGCAGACCGCACAAGGCGGTCACGGGTGGCTTGCAAGGGCCGCTCAACTAAACCGGGACAGTCACGGAAGGTCCCGGCGCTTATAGGAGAAGCATCATGCAACAAGGTAGCTGATGCTTGAAACGTGGCGCGTCGTCGGCTGCAACCGGCGGCGCGTCATACGTTCAATATAGTAAACCTTTGAAATCCTTTCAACATTCCCAACGCAGAATTTCTGTGGCGAGTCGAAACGCAACGTTCTCAAGGGCTTAGAATCTTAATGACGAAAAAGCCGAAGACAGAAACGAAAAAAGAATCGCGGCTTGCGACGCTTCTCAAGTCCGCGTTCGCAGGGCCGCCGACTCAACTGAAAGAGATTCCGACTCGCGCTGGCGAGAAGCGGAAGGTCGGGCGCCCTGCTTCCGCCGCCACCGTAAAAAGCGGCGTGCGACGTAAGAAAAATCGCGCTCAGTGAGGTTGGCGGTACGTGAGGCGCTTGCCTTCACCGCCTTTGACAGCAAGTGCCGCACGTTCTCCATCGGTCATTGACCGCGTGTTGTAGCGAAATTCGTATTCCGCGAGATAGCGGTGCAAATTCTTTTCAGCGCAGTGCTGATAGTTTCCGCGCATACCGCGCTTGAAGATTCCAAAGAATCCTTCCGCGCTGTTCGTGTTCACGTCGCCGCGCGCATATTCTTTCGTCGAGTGACGGACCGTTTCATGCGATGCAAAGTGCGCATCCATGCCGGTGTAAAGGCGGCTTTCATCCGTGTGCAAACGGGTCTCTTTCGCGATGTTTGCGGTGACGATGCCGTGCACGGTTGCCTGATCTGCGACAGCAACGTGAAAGGTGCGAACCTCGCCACCACGTTCAACCAGCGCGACGATCGCGCGCTTACCTTTCGGGCCGCGTGAACCGCGCGGATTGTATGGACGCCCCTTGCGCTGCGGAGAAACGCGGGTTTCTTCCGTCTTGCCGTAATAGGTTTCGTCGGCTTCCACGATCTTGCCGTCGCCGCCCATCGGGGCAACGAGGCCGCCTCTGCGCATTGCTTCCATCACGCGATGATGGATGAACCAGGCGGTGTTGTATTCGCAGCCGAGAATGCGCTCCAGTTGAGTGGCGGTGAAGCCCTTCTTGGACGAGGCATAGAGGTGGAAAGCCGTCGCCCATGACGTGAGGGGCGCATGGCTACGTTCCATGACGCTCTTGGTCATGACGGTGAAGTCCTTCCGGCATTCCTTCTCGCCGCAGCGATAGACGCCAACCTTGGACTTGTTCTTGTAGTGCTTGATCGATCCACAATGAGGGCAAACAGGGCCATCCGGCCAGCGTGCGGACTCAAACCAAGCCCGCGCGGCTGTCTCGTCGTGAAAGTGCTTACCTTTGAGAAGGCTTTTACCCATGGCCATCGCTCCTGATGGCCCAATACAGCATATTGCGTTTGTGGTGTCAACTACGCAGTCTGGAATTTATACCTACATCCTAGCCGGAGCATCTGCCGGCGGGGATAGCCGTCCTCGGAAAATAATTTCAGTGCAGAAGCCTTGACTCTCAAATCACAGTAACAGTGGAAATATTCCTATACGGTGAACCGCACTGGATCACTTCCGCCCGCGCCGCTGCTGACCCAGGCCCATTTTCTTCGCAAGATTGGAGCGCGTAACCGCATAATTGGGTGCAACCATCGGATAGTCAGCCGGCAATCCCCATTTCTCGCGGTACTGTTCCGGGCTCATATTATATTTCGTCTTGAGATGCCGCTTGAGCGATTTGAAACGCTTGCCGTCTTCAAGACACACAAGATAGTCCGGCGTCATCGACTTCTTCAGCGACACCGCCGGCCGCGTCGGCTCAACTGCGGCGTCCGAACCGCCATTGGCGACACGCTGAAGTGCTGAGTGAATCTGACTTATCAATCCGGGAATTTCAGCAGCGGTCGTTGTGTTGTTGCTGACATAGGCAGACACGATCGATGCCGTCAGATCCACGAACCCCTTGGAATCGTTGTCGCTCATGGTTTCGTCTTTCCGCCGCGTGGCCGGAACGTACTTCGGCAAGCATCCAGCCCGCGCGCCAACGTCTATACTTGGGAATTATTGGCGCAATACTGCGAGCGTGACAAGCAAAGCGCGCCGTATTGTGAAAGGCTAATCAGTGACGCTGGTCGAGATGGGAGCGCAATTCGTCGATCGACGAAAAGCGCACCATGCCCTCCGGCAACTGCGCCTCGATCGATCCGTCCGAATAGAGCGAATAGGCCATCGAATCCACGACGCCCGATTTAACGATTGAGACCGATGCAGCGTCTCCCCGTCGCGGTGCGCTGCGGCCATTGCGAAGCGGCGGGCTGTCCGGCGCGCCTGGAATATCGCCTATTTCATCTTCTCGCCGCCGCATCGTGAAGGGAACGTCACGGCGCGACCGCTCGCCGACATCGGCGGAAGTCCGCGTGCGAACCGGCGGCTCATCCTGCCATGGGGCGGATAGCGAGGGCGAACTGGCGGACGGCAAGGGCGACGCGTGGTCAGCCTCGGCGTCAAAGCTGTCAAAGTCGGTTGTCTGCGGGTCACGCGGGAAAAGCATCTCATCGCGCGGTGGCTGACGTATCGCTTTGGGCTGCGACGGCATCTGTGGGGCGGCGGCAATTCTTCCACGTCCAGCGTCGCGCTGCGCACCCGCCACAGGCGTCTGAACAGGCAAACCTAATTCAAGTCTGCGTGTCAGATTGCGGAGTTCACGGCCGACGAAATACAGACCCATCAGCACGAGGCCGGTGCACGCAACCACCGCGCCTGCCAGAATCATCGTGTTTCCGAAGCTGAATTCCTTGATCGGGATTCCAAACACAACCGTCAGAACGCCCACGCACAGAACGACCGTTCCGCCGATCAACAACGCAATCATTACAAACTCCACCCGGACGCTATTTGCATTCGCAGCGTCTTACTCAGTCCGAACATGATATTGTCATCCCGATAGCATTACCAATTAGTAATTTTCGCATGCCTCTCAGTACGAATGCGTAACGAAAGTTACGACTTACAGTGGATACGGCTGCGGCGATCATTCGTCCGAAACCCGACACAAACCGGAAAAAATTGGGATTTTTACGCTAAATGCCGAATGCTGCGATGCATCAGGGATTTGTGCCACAATTGCCAATTACTTGAACGAACAACTGCGATACATTGTTCCCCGGGGAAGAAAGCCGAGCTGCATTCAGCATCGGTTCAGGGGATACTAGGTTTACTAGCGGACATGTCATCCATCACAACATCGGCCTTCGAAACGCCGTCGCGGCGTTCGATTGAGCAGACTTGTGACGATATCGCTCTGGCCGTGCTTGCGGTGGTTGCGATCGTCGCAGGCCTGACCTTCCGCGACTACGGTCTCGGCTGGGACGATTACACGCATGCCGAGTATGCCGATCTGCTGCTGAAGATGTTTCGCAGCGGATTCACCGATACCAGCGCACTCACCTTCGCAAATCTCTACATGTACGGCGGCGGCTTCGACATGGCCGCAGCTCTTCTGCATAAGATTATCCCGCTCGAACTCTTCGAGACGCGGCGATTGCTCGGCGCAATCGTCGGCATCGTCGGCCTTGGCGTCACATGGCGGCTGGCGCGGCGTGTCGCGGGTCCTGTCGGCGGCGTGGCTGCGCTGCTGATCCTGGCGCTCTGCCCGATCTACTACGGGCACATGTTCATGAACCCGAAGGACGCGCCCTTCGCGGTCGCGATGATCGTCCTGATGCTCGGCCTTGTGCGGCTGGCGCAGGAATATCCCGCGCCATCGCCGCACACGATTCTCATCGTCGGTCTGGGTGCCGGACTGTCGCTCGGTTCGCGGATTCTCGGCGGGCTCGCACTGATCTATGCGCTGATTTCATTCATGCCGATGTGGCTTGCCGATGTCCGCACACATGGCTGGCGTGAGGCAACCCACCGGTTCGCACATGTCGCCTACGTGCTGCTGCCCGGTCTTCTGCTCGGCTATCTCATCATGGGACTGGTCTGGCCGTGGTCGATCATCGACACGACAAATCCATTCAAGGCGCTGACCTACTTCTCGCATTTCTTCGAGAAGCCGTGGAAGGAATTGTTCGCTGGCGCCATCGTGTCCGTCCCCGACATGCCTTGGTCGTATCTGCCGACGCTGTTTGCTTTGCAGTTGCCTGAGGTCATGCTTGCGCTGCTGGCGGCTGGCGTTCTGACGACTGCGGTCGTTGTCTGGAGACCGCAATCCGATCCGAAGCGCAAAACCGTGCTGCTGTTGCTGACGCTCGCGGCATTGCTTCCGCTCATCATCGCGATGGTGAAACGGCCCGCGCTCTACAACGGCATCCGGCATTTCGTGTTTGTGATTCCGCCGATGGCCGTGCTCGCGGGGGTCGGATTTGCATCGATCTCGGATTGGCTCAAGGGCCGCAGCCGAAAGGCGCAGGCAGCTTTCGTCGTGCTGATTGCCTTCGGTCTTTCGCTGCCGCTGACGGAAATGATCCGGCTGCACCCTTATCAATACACCCACTTCAATCATATCGCCGGATCTGTGCGCGGCGCCGACGATCGCTACATGCTGGACTATTGGGGACTTGCTCTGAAGCAGGCATCCGAAGGACTGCGCGAGCAGATCGTCGAGCGTCAGGAGATTCCGCCGCGCAACCGTAAATGGCGTGTCGCTGTTTGCGGACCTCAGCGCCCGGCGCAGGTCGCACTCGGGCCTGACTTCACGATCGGCTGGGACAGTCATGCGGCGGACTTCGCGATGACGCTCGGTGAATTCTATTGCAAGGGTCTCAACGCGCCCGTCGTCGTCGAAATCAAGCGCGACGACGTGATCTTCGCGCGGGTCTACGACATCCGCGGCAGCAGCATTGCAAGCCTGCTCGCAATTCCAGCCCCATAGGCGTTGACAGCGGCACGCGACAGCGTAAGTTCAGCGTCGTCAGCCTCTACACTGACATCGAATCCAAACGCCGCCCAATTCCGGGCGGCGTTTTGTTGTCACAAAGCGGCATCCCTTAAGGTTTGCGCGCCCACGTCAACACTTCGCTAAGGCGCACCCGGTAGTGCTTGACGCAAATCCACCGGATACCGCGCATGAACACCTTTGACGCTGCGATCTGCCTCATCGCCATCGTCGCGATCGTCGTTGGTTTCAGAGCTGGGGTCATCCGAAGCGCGGCAACCATTCTCGGCTATATCTCGGCCGCACCGATTGCTGTGTTTCTGACAGCGTTTATCACCAAAGGTCTTGCAGGCAGCTTCGATATTTCAACGGACCTCAAGTCATTCATCTTCATTTGTGTGTTCATCGCCATCGGGTACGTGCTGGGCGCGCTGCTGCGATTTTCGATTGACGAAGCCGTCGGTCCCGCACGAAGCCTGCTGGATCAACTGCTGGGAGCCGTTCTCGGCGCCGTCCGCATCGGTCTGGTTGCTGTGACACTTGTGCTGGTGTTCGATCGCGTCATTCCAGCGGGGCGTGAGCCCGGCTATCTCGTCGGGTCGAAACTGCAACCGATCCTGCTGAAAGCCGGCAAGCAAGGCCTTCGCAGCCTCCCGCCGGAAACCGCAGCCTATATCGATCAGCTCAAGCGAAGCTAACGGGGCGCGTCGGCGAAGGCCGCAAGAATTCTCGCCCACGAGCGGATGCCCTTGTGGAAGCTCTTGAGGTCGTACTTCTCGTTCGGCGAATGGATGTTGTCGTCTTCCAGACCGAAGCCGATCAGCACCGTATCGAGGCCGAGCGTCTTCTTGAAGTCAGCGACAATCGGGATCGACGCGCCCGACCCGATCAGCAGAGCCTCCTTGCCCCACTCGTCCGTCAGCGCGCGCTTCGCCGCCGCAAGCGGCTTCATGCCCCAATCGAGTGCGATTGCAGGCGCGCCGGCGTGATCCAGAAATTCCGCCTTGCAGTCCGCAGGCAGGCGCGACCTGACGAAATCGCGGAATGCCTTTCGAATCTTGGCCGGCTCCTGTCCTTCGACCAGCCGGAACGAAACCTTTGCCGACGCTTCGGCGGGAATGACGGTCTTCGATCCCTCACCCGTATAGCCGCCGACGATACCGTTGATGTCGCAGGTCGGCCGCGACGAAACCTGTTCGATCAACAGACGATCCTTCTCGCCTGCGGGAACTGAAAGGCCGATTGGCTTGAGAAAGCTGTCGGCGGTCAGATTCAAGCCTTTCCACTGCGCCAGAATATCCGGCGGCAGATCCTTCACGCCATCGTAGAAGCCGGGAATCGCGATCCGGCCATTGTCGTCGAACAGGCCACCGAGAATGCGCGTCAGCACGCGGATCGGATTTTGCGCGCCGCCGCCGAAAATGCCGGAATGAAGATCGCGGCTCGCCGCCTTGATCTTCACCTCTTCATAGACGAGGCCCCGCAGCGATGTCGTGATCGCGGGCGTGTTCTGATCCCACATGCCGGTGTCGCAGACGAGCACGAAATCGGCAGCGAGGTCTTTCTTGTGCTTGTCGAGGAATGGTCCGAAATTCTTCGAGCCGATTTCTTCCTCGCCCTCGATCAGGATCGTCACATTGAGCGGCAGCGAGCCCGTGACATTCTTCCACGCCCGGCACGCTTCGACGAACGTCATCAGCTGGCCCTTGTCGTCTTCCGCTCCGCGCGCAACGATGATCTTGCGACCGTCGGCGTGATCGGTGACGACGGGCTCGAACGGCGGCCGCTTCCAGAGGTCGAGCGGATCGACCGGCTGCACATCGTAGTGGCCATAGAACAGAACATGCGCGCCGCCCTTGACGCCGTTGCTCTTGCCGACGATGGCCGGATGTCCCGCAGTCGGACGCACCTCGGCCGCAAAGCCGATGGTTGCGATGTCGGCAGCCAGATGATCGGCGGCCTTTTTGCAATCGCCGGCAAACGCGGGATCGGCTGAAATCGACTTGATCCGCAGCAGGGTGAACAGTCGCTCGAGGCTCTTGTCGAAATCGGCATCGATGCGGTCGAGGACCGCTGGCAAAGAACTAGCCGACGTCATGATCCTGCCTCCGAATTCCGTCAGCGCCGCAGAATGCCGCCGAGCGTTCCACGCACGATCGACCGCCCGATGGACCCTCCGATCGATCCCGCAACGGATTTACCGAGGCCTGCGACGACATCGCCCGCGACCTTGTTCGTCACCGTGCGCGTCACATTTCGCGCGATCACCTGCGCCGTCGACAGCTTGTTGCGCGGCGTGTTGGTGCCGAAGATGGTACCGACAATCGATCCGACCTTGTCGAGAACGCCGCCGCCAGACCCGCCGTCTGTAGGCGCGGCCGTCGTCGAGAGGCGCTTCTGAAGCATTTCATACGCGGACTCAGAATCGATCGCGGTATCGTATTTCCCCTTCACCGGGCTCGCGGCCATGATGGCCTTGCGCTCGTCGGGAGTGATCGGCCCGATGCGAGCCGTCGGTGGACGGATCATCACGCGCTCGACCATCGCCGGCGTGCCGTTGCCTTCGAGGAACGATACCAGCGCCTCGCCCTTGCCGAGTTCGGTGATGACCTTCGCGGTATCGAGCTTGGGGTTGGGGCGGAACGTCTGCGCCGCCGCCTGAACAGATTTCTGGTCGCGCGGCGTGAAAGCCCGCAACGCATGCTGCACGCGGTTGCCGAGTTGCGAGAGAATCTTGTCCGGCACGTCGATAGGATTCTGCGTGACGAAATAGATTCCGACGCCCTTCGAGCGGATCAGGCGAACCACCTGCTCGATCTTGTCCATCAGCGCCTTCGGCGCGTCATCGAACAACAGATGCGCTTCGTCGAAGAAGAACACGAGCTTCGGCTGGGGCGGATCTCCGACTTCCGGAAGCTGCTCGAACAATTCCGACATCATCCAGAGCAGAAAGATCGCGTAGAGCTTCGGCGACGTCATCAACTTGTCGGCGACCATGATGTTGACCATGCCGCGGCCATTGGCGTCTTTGCGCATGAAGTCCGACAACTGGAGCGCAGGCTCGCCGAAGAACTTGTCGGCGCCCTGATTTTCGAGAACCAGAAGCGCGCGCTGGATCGTCCCCACGGTCGCCTTGGTGACGTTGCCGAATGCCTGCGCCGATTTTCGAATCGGAGCCAGCGGGTCGGCGTCGTCGTCCTTACCGGTGCCCGGCACGATCGCGTCTAGAAGCGAACGCAAATCCTTCATGTCCATCAGCGTGAGACCGTTCTGATCCGCAACGCGGAACGCGACGTTGAGAACACCCTCCTGAACGTCATTTAGCTGGAGCATCTGCGACAGCAGAAGCGGTCCCATTTCGGAAACGGTCGCGCGCACCGGATGACCCTGCTCTCCGAACACGTCCCAGAACACAGTTGAGAACTTGTCGGGCTGAAACGCGAGGCCCATGTCCTTCGCGCGGCTCAGGATAAAGTCCTTCGGCTCGCCCATCGCGGAAATTCCCGAGAGGTCGCCCTTGATGTCGGCCGCGAATACCGGCACGCCGGCGCGCGCGAAGCCTTCGGCCATGACCTGAAGCGACACGGTTTTACCGGTGCCAGTGGCTCCGGTGACGAGTCCGTGGCGATTTGCAAGCGCAAGCGTCAGGAAAGCTGACTCTTCACCCCTGCCGATGAAGATCGCCTTGTCGGTATCGGCCGATTTGATGTCGCCAGACGCCGGCGTCTTGTCGCTTGCTGCGGATTTTGCGGCCACAGCTGCCTTTGGTGCCTTCGATGTCTTCGACGCAGGTGACTTCGCCATTGAATCGCCTCTCGCAGGCCGCCGATCTCGCCCGCCTCATCTGAATTGGCCGCGCTCGGCACATCCGCAAACATCTTGCAGGCTACATCTAGCGGGTCAACCCGTTGCATAGCCGCAGAGAAGCATAAGTGAACGCTTCATCTGAGACGATTGAAGGTATCGGGAACGACGATCAGCCGAATCTTTCATCGGCGATGGTCAATTTCAGCCGCAAGCGGCAGCGCGACAGCACGAACCGCCGCATCTTTTGAAACAAAACAGAAATTTACGCGTCGTTTCTCGCCTGCGCTGCGCTTGTTCCATTTTATTCTCCGTCAAATCGATCAACGAATGCGAGATGCTTGCATCGCAGCAACACTCGCCGAGCGATCATCATCGAACCGCACATTCATGGCGTCGCACGACTTGTAATTCCGAAAGCACTTCCTCACAGTGAAATCACAAACAACGATCCGGCAATCAACCGGAACGAGACGGGGCGCTTCATGATTCGGTTGAATGAACTTCTGGCTGCTGCGGCCGACATCGGCGGCGCTGCGGCGGGTCAAACTGTTTGTCAAGCGGATGGTATCGTTGCGTTCGGCGGAAAGATTTCGGACGTTTTGCGCGCGAGCTGAATTTAGTTTCTACTTAGAGTCGTTAGTTTACATCCAATGTCTTATCCCATCTCAAAGATCGACGGGCTCGGTCCGTATGCCATCGCCAGGCTCAAGAAGCTCGGCATCCGCACGACGGACAAATTTCTGCAAAAGGCGGGTACAGCGAAAGATCGCCTGAAGCTGTTCGAGGACACAGGCATCGGCGAACAACAGTTGCTCGCATGGGCGAACATCGCCGCCATGATGAGCGTGAAGGGTATCAGCACCGGAAAGGCAGGCCTGATCCGCGCGGCCGGCGTCAATACGGTGCGCGAATTGGCAATGCGCAATCCGGGCCGGCTCGCCAAGGCGATGAGAGAGGCCAACGACAAGAGAAAACTTGTCCGCGTGCTGCCCTCCGAGAAATCCGTCGCACGCCTGATCGAAAACGCCGGCAAACTCCCTCATAAAATCAGCTATTGACCGGGCCTTTCTGCACGCCGCCTTGACTCCCTGAGGCCGACACCGCACATCCGAGATATGGCCAACTCCAGCGCCGCCACAGCCCCTTCGCGACCTCGCACCCCGTCACTTGCACAGTTGTTAGCGGGGCCGATTTCTGCCGTCATGGGCGTGCTCAACATCACGCCGGACTCGTTCTCCGACGGCGGAAAATTTCTTGAGGCCGATGCCGCGCTCAAACAGGCGAAGCGGATGATCGGCGAAGGAGCGGCCATTCTGGACATCGGCGCAGAATCGACACGTCCCTACGGCGCCAGGCCGGTGACAGCCGATGAAGAGATGTCGCGGCTTCTGGAAATCTTGCCGAAGGTCGCCGCGCTCGGCACACCTGTATCGATCGATACGATGAAAGCGAGCGTTGCCGCCTGGGCGCTCGACGCAGGCGCGACCATTGCGAACGATGTCTGGGGATTGCAGCGCGATCCCGCCATGGCCAAGGTGATCGCCGAACGAAACGCGCCGGTAATCGTGATGCATAACCGCGAAACCGTCGATGCGTCGCTCGACATTATCAAAGACATCGAAGATTTCTTCGAGCGTTCGCTCGACATCGCCGCCGAGGCCGGCATCGACAAAGCGAATATCGTGCTCGACCCCGGCATCGGTTTCGGCAAGACGCCGGAGCAAAGCATGACCGCGCTCGCGCGGCTGGCAGAACTGCAATCGTTCGGACTGCCGCTGCTCGTCGGCGCGTCACGCAAACGCTTCATAAGCCATGTGACGCCGTCGGAGCCGAGCGAACGCCTGGGCGGCTCCATCGCCGCGCATCTGCTTGCAGTGCAGAACGGCGCAAAGATCATTCGCGCGCACGATGTCGCCGAGACGGTGCAGGCACTTCGCATTGCGGCTGCGATCGGAAACACACAATGAGCGACATCATTTTTATCAAGGGCCTTCTGATCCACGCGCGTCACGGCGTGATGGAACATGAAGCAGAGGTCGGCCAGCGTTTCGTCATCGACCTCGAACTGTCGATCGACCTGTCGGACTCCTCTCGCAGCGACAAGCTCGCCGACACGGTTTCCTATTCGGACGTGGTTGCGACGGCGAGCGCCGCATTCAAGGGGCACAACTACTATCTTCTCGAACGCGCAGCAGGCGCAGTTGCGGATTCCATCTTCGCAGCGTTCACGCGCGTCAAAGCCGTGACCGTCACGGTCCACAAACCGCACGCGCCGATTGCCGCAATCTTCGACGATGTCGGTGTCGTCATCCACCGCACACGGCCGTAAGGCGAATGGCCAGCGTCCTGATCGCGCTCGGCGGAAATGTCGGCGACGTCCGCATGACGTTCGACAAGGCCGTCGCCAACATCTGTGGCATGGCGCAGGCCACGCTTATCGCGCGGTCGTCCGACTATTCCACACCGCCCTGGGGCGATGAAAAGCAGGCGCGATTTATCAACACCTGTATAGAGATCGAAACCAGTCTCGACTCCCACGCACTTCTGTTCACGCTGCACAAGATCGAAAAGAAGTTCGGCCGCGACCGCGCCAATGAGAAAAGATGGGGCCCGCGCACGCTCGATCTCGACATCATCGCCTATGACGATGCGAGGCTCGACAAGCCGGAGTTGACCTTGCCGCACCCGCGCCTGTTCGAGCGTGCTTTCGTTCTTGTGCCGCTCGCGGAAATTGCGCCCGACCGTCTCATTGCGGGACGAACGGCGCGCGAGGCACTCACCGGGCTTTCGGCCGAAGGCATCGAGAGGCTCGCACCCCTGCATTGACCGGGCGCAAAGGGCCAAACTTCCGTTTGGCTTGGCTGCAACAGCATGGCATTTTCTCTCCGCAGCCCAGCCGGGCCGGCGGAGTTAACCCTTTGAATGTCCACGGAAACTGACCATTTGCGGCTCGCCGCCGATTTCGCCCCCGCCACGCGTGAGGATTGGCGCAGGCTCGTCGACGGCGTTCTGAAAGGCGCTGCGTTCGAGAAGCTGATCGGCAAAACCTATGACGGGCTGAAGATCGATCCGATCTATGAGCGCGCGCGCGACGGCAAGGTCATTCCCGGCCGCGCGGCAACGGCGCCGTGGCAGATCATGCAACGCGTCGATCATCCCGACGCAGCGCAGGCGAACGCGCAGGCGCTCGACGATCTCGAGAACGGCGCGACGGGTCTGGCCGTCATTTTCGCCGGCGCCAACGGCGCACGGGGCTTCGGCTTGCCGCCGTCGAAAGATGCGCTGGCGCGCGCGCTCGACGGGATTTTTCTCGATGCAGGCATCGCGCTTGAATTCGAGATTGGCCCGCAATCGCGCGACATGGGTCAGCATCTCGCCGAGATATTGAGCGCGCGAAAGATCGCGCCGTCCGCCGTCAACGTCCGCTTCGGCTTCGACCCCATCGGCGGCGCAGCCGTTCGCGGCGGAAATACCGGCGACTGGAGTTCGACGGCCAAAGTCTTCGGTGAGAAAATTTCGGAGCTTGCAAAACTCGGATTTCACGGACCGTTCGCGGCGGCGGATGGGCGCGTGATCCATGATGCGCGGGGAACCGAGGCGCAGGAACTGGCGTGGGTTTTGGCAGTCGGTGTCGACTATCTGCGCGCGCTTGCGGCCGCAGGCATCGCGCTCGACGATGCGCGCTCGATGATCTACGCGCGCATGAGTGCGGACGCGGATCAATTTCTGACAATCGCCAAATTTCGTGCGCTGCGATTGCTGTGGGCGCGTGTCGAACAAAGTTGCGGTCTCTCGTCGAAGCCGCTGTTCATCGCCGCAGATACAGCGTGGCGGATGCTGACGCAGCGCGATCCCGACGTGAACATGCTGCGCGCCACTGTCGCAACGTTCTCAGCCGGACTGGGCGGAGCCAACAGCATCGACGTGCTTCCGCACACGCTGGCCGCCGGGCTGCCGAACGCATTGTCGCGGCGCATCGCGCGCAATACCCAACTCGTGCTGCTGGAAGAATCCAATCTCGACAAGGTATCCGATCCAGCAGCCGGTTCCGGCGGCATCGAGGCATTGACCAAAGAACTTTGTCACGCTGCGTGGGTCCTGTTTCAGGAGATCGAGCGCGCTGGCGGCGCGTTTGCATCGCTGGAGAAAAACCTCGTTCAGGACAAGGTTGCCGCTGCGCGCACTGCGCACAATACCAATATTGCGAAGCGTAAGGATGCTATCACAGGCGTAAGCGAATTCCCAAATCTCGGCGAGAAGATCGCCGATATTGTCACTGCCGAACCGGTCAAGCTCGTTCCTTACGGTGAGGAGAAAATCAAGTTCACTGCTTTGACGCCGCACCGCCATGCCGAACCGTTCGAGGCGCTGCGCGATGCGTCCGATCGAATGCTCAAGGACAAAGGTGCGCGTCCGAAGGTGTTTCTCGCCAATCTTGGAACGCCTGCGGATTTCACCGCCCGCACGACATTTGCGAAGAGCTTCTTTGAAGCCGGCGGCATCGAGACCACAGCAAATGACGGCGACGCCGCATCTCTCGCTTCGGCTTTCAAGCAATCCGGCGCGGCGCTGGCATGTCTCTGCTCGTCAGACAAAGTCTACATGGAACAAGCAATCCCCGCCGCCGAAGTCCTTCACGCGGCAGGAGCCAAACATATTTATCTGGCAGGGCGGCCCGGCGAGTTGGAAGCAGGGCTGCGCGCCGCAGGCGTTAACGATTTCGTGGTGGCCGGCGCGGACGCGCTAGCGACCCTGAACGCCGCCTATGCTAAGATGGGTGCGCGATGACCCGTATTCCGAATTTCGTCGATATTCCGTTCGAGCCCGTTGCCATCGATAACGAGCGCAGCAATGCGAAGCCGTGGATGACGCCCGAAGGCATCGAGGTGAAGCCGCAATACAGCGAAGCCGATCTCAAAGGCATCGACTTTCTCGATACGTGGCCGGGTATCGCGCCCTATCTGCGCGGCCCCTACCCGACCATGTACGTCAATCAGCCCTGGACCGTGCGCCAGTATGCGGGCTTCTCGACGGCGGAGGATTCCAACGCCTTCTATCGCCGCAATCTCGCCGCCGGCCAAAAAGGTCTCTCGGTCGCCTTCGATCTCGCCACCCATCGCGGCTACGACAGCGATCACCCGCGCGTCTCCGGCGATGTCGGCATGGCCGGTGTTGCGATCGACTCCATCTATGACATGCGCACGCTGTTCGCGGGTATTCCGCTCGATCAGATGAGCGTGTCGATGACCATGAATGGCGCGGTGCTGCCGATATTGGCGCTGTTCGTTGTCGCCGCAGAAGAACAGGGCGTGCCGCCGGAAAAACTGTCGGGCACGATCCAGAACGACATTCTCAAAGAATTCATGGTGCGCAACACCTATATCTATCCGCCCTCGCCCTCGATGCGCATCATCTCCGACATTTTCGCGTTCACCTCGCAGAAAATGCCGAAGTTCAATTCGATTTCGATTTCCGGCTATCACATGCAGGAAGCCGGCGCGACGCAGGACCTCGAACTCGCCTATACGCTCGCCGACGGCGTCGAATATGTCCGCGCCGGAATGACGGCGGGTCTCGACATCGACAAGTTCGCGCCGAGGCTGTCGTTCTTCTGGGCCATCGGCATGAACTTCTTCATGGAAGTCGCCAAGATGCGCGCAGCGCGTTTGCTCTGGGCGAAGCTGATGAAGGAATTCAACCCGAAGGACGCGCGCTCGCTGTCGCTGCGCACGCATTGCCAGACATCCGGCTGGTCGCTTGCGGCGCAGGACGTGTTCAATAACGTCATCCGCACCAATATCGAGGCGATGGCCGCGACGCAGGGACACACCCAATCGCTGCACACCAACGCGCTCGATGAGGCGCTGGCGCTGCCGACCGATTTCTCGGCGCGCATTGCGCGCAACACGCAGCTTTTTCTGCAACAGGAAACCGGCACCACACGCATCGTCGATCCATGGGGCGGCTCGTTCTATGTCGAGCGCCTGACTCATGATCTCGCAGCGAAAGCATGGGGTCACATTCAGGAAGTCGAGGCACTCGGCGGCATGGCGAAAGCCATCGAGGCCGGCGTGCCGAAACTGCGTATTGAGGAAGCCTCCGCCAAAACGCAGGCACGGATCGATGCAGGCAAACAGTCCGTGATCGGTGTCAACAAATATCGGCCGGTCAACGAAGCGCCGATTGAAGTTCTGAAGGTCGAGAATTCAACCGTTCGCCGCCTGCAAATCGACAAGCTGTCGCGCCTCAAATCCGAGCGCAAACAGGCGGATGTCGATGCCGCGCTTTACGCGCTGACCGAAAGCGCGCGCACCGGCCAAGGCAACCTTCTGGCGCTCACCATCGATGCAGGCCGCGCGAAAGCGACCGTCGGCGAAATTTCCGACGCACTTGAAAAGGTGTTCGGCCGCCACCGCGCCGAAATCAAATCCATCACCGGCGTCTATAAACGCGAGGCCGCCACCATGTCCGACAAGGTCGAGAAATTGCAGACGCTGATCGATGCATTCGAGGACGCCGAAGGCCGCCGACCGCGCATTCTGGTGGCGAAAATCGGTCAGGACGGACACGATCGCGGCCAGAAGGTCATCGCGTCCGCATTCGCCGATGTCGGTTTCGACGTCGATATCGGGCCACTGTTCGCGACCGCCGACGAGGCCGCGCGGCAGGCGGTGGAGAACGACGTGCACATTCTGGGGCTGTCGTCTCTTGCCGCCGCCCATCTCACTGCCGTCCCGGAAGTGAAAGCTGCGCTGAAAGCACGCGGCCGTGAGGACATCATGATTATCGTCGGCGGCGTGGTGCCGCCGCAGGACTACGACGCGCTCTACAAGGCGGGTGCCGAAGCAATCTTCCCGCCGGGCACCGTCATTTCGGAGGCCGCCGAAGAGCTGATCCGCAAACTCAATGTGCGGCTCGGCCATTCGAGTGCCGCAGCCGAATGAGCGTGCACCAGCGAGAACTTCGCCCCTCATGAAGACCGCAAAAGCCGGAAGCCAACTCGCGAGTGGCGTGCGCTCCGGCGATCGCGCCGCTTTGGCTCGTGCTATCACGCTGATCGAGAGCCGCCGCGCCGATCATCAGGCGACCGCGCGCGATCTCGTTCAGGAATTGTTGCCACTGACGGGCAAGGCTGTGCGCGTCGGCATCACCGGCTCGCCCGGCGTCGGCAAATCCACCACCATCGATGCGCTCGGAATGTTTCTGATCGGCAAGGGCCACAAGGTTGCCGTGCTGGCCGTCGATCCGTCATCCGCGCGCACCGGCGGCTCGATCCTCGGCGACAAGACGCGCATGGCACGGCTTTCTGCGGAAGACAACGCCTTCATTCGCCCCTCGCCTTCTTCCGGCACACTCGGCGGTGTCGCGGCCAAAACCCGCGAGGCGATGCTGCTGTGCGAGGCCGGCGGCTTTGACGTTATTTTGGTCGAGACGGTCGGCATCGGGCAATCCGAAACTGCTGTCTGCGACATGACCGATTTCTTTCTCGCGCTGATGCTGCCGGGCGCCGGCGACGAACTTCAGGGCATCAAGAAAGGCCTTGTCGAACTGGCCGACATGATCGCCGTCAACAAGGCCGATGGCGACAATATCGCGCGCGCAAAATCCGCCGCCGCCGAATACAACGCCGCGCTCCATATCCTCACGCCGCGCTCGGAGCATTGGCATCCGCCGGTCATCACCTACTCCGCGCTGACCGGAAGTGGCATCGACACGATGTGGCAGAAAATTCTCGACCACCGAAAGGCCATGAACGCTTCCGGAGATTTTGCCGCACGCCGCCGCGAGCAGCAGGTGAAGTGGATGTGGGCAATGCTTGAAGACCGGTTGAAATCGAAACTGCGTTCCGACCCGACGATACGCGCCAAGGTCAAGCAGACGGAAACAGCCGTCGCAGGCGGCCGCATGACGCCGGCTGTCGCCGCCGACACGATTTCGGCACTGCTGGACAAATGAACGATCCTACTCGGATTCTCATCACCGGCTTCAAACCGTTTCCCGGCGCGCCGTTCAATCCGACCGAAAAACTTGTCGGACGTCTTGTTCGCCTGCGCCGCCCGGCTCTCATGGATGTCGAGCGCACCGGCCATGTTTTTCCGGTGACGTATGGTGCGGTGGATCGGCAGTTGCCGCAGTTGATTGCAGCCCATCAACCTGACGCGATACTGATGTTCGGCCTTGCAACGCGAACGCGTTATTTGCGCATCGAAACTCGGGCGCGAAATACCATCACGCAGATCTGGCCGGACGCGGACCATTCGCAGATGCGCCACCGCAACATCGAGACCGGCCCGGACGCAACACGCCGCTTCGGCCCGCATACACATCAATTGCAGCGCGCCGCGCGTGACACGGGAATCGATGCGCGCGCGTCGATCAGTGCGGGATTTTACCTATGCAACTATCTGAGCTGGCGCGCGATCGAGGCGACGCACCTGAACAACGGCCCGCGCCTTGCAACCTTCGTGCATGTTCCGCTGGTGCCGCGCGACGACACTCACCGCCGAAAGAAGGGCGACCCATCGGTAACGTTCGAGCAACTCGTCGACGCCGGCGAAGCCGTGCTGATGGACATGGTTAAGCTCGCAAAACAACAGTGTCTTAACGCTCAAATTTAACCACACACCGAACAATCGCGCTCGCAGTTCCTTTCGCGCGCATCGTCCGCCGCATTCCTGCATTAGATCGTCGGCAGGAGTTCGCTTATGGACATCAGCCGCCGCAATCTTTTGAACGTCACCGCTGCAACTGCCGCAGCCGGTGCAATCGTCGGCGCGCCTGAATCCGCACGGGCGGCACCTCTGATCTCGGTTCTCGGCCGCGATGCCACACAATACGGCGTGCGCCCTAATTCGCCGGACGATCAGACCAGAATTCTCCAGCGCGCCATCGACGAATCTGCCGCCGCGCACATGCCGCTGGCGCTGCCGCCAGGCATCTACCGCACCGGCATGCTGACGCTACCCGCAGGCGGGCAACTGGCCGGCGTGCGCGGTGCGACTATCCTTAAATTCTCCGGCGGAGCGTCGCTGATAACGAGCCAGGGCGCGAACGGAATTTCTCTCATCGGGCTTACGCTTGACGGCAGCGGCATCAGGCTCGAACCCCGGCGCGGTCTCGTCCATTTTCTCAACAGCCTCGATGTCCGAATTCAGGATTGCGAGATCGTCTCCAGCGGCGGCAGCGCAATCTGGTTCGAGGGCGTGTCCGGCGAAGTCTCCGGCAACATCATGCGCAAGACGGCGGTGACGGGCCTCGTCTCGTTCGATGCGCTCGGACTGCTTGTTGCGCAAAACACGATTCTGGATACGAACGACAACGGCATCGAAATTCTGCGCAACGCGATCAGCGACGACGGCACAATCGTCGTCAATAATCGCATCGAGGACATCAAGGCCGGCCCGGGCGGCTCCGGCCAGTACGGCAATGCCATCAATGCATTCCGCGCCGGCAATGTCATTGTCAGCGGCAACCGGATCAAGAACTGCGACTATTCGGGCGTGCGCGGCAACTCGGCCTCAAATATCCAGATCGTCAACAACAGCATCAGCGATGTGCGGGAAGTCGCGCTCTATTCGGAGTTTTCGTTTCAGGGCGCGGTGATCGCCAACAACACCGTCGATCTCTGCGCGACCGGCGTCTCGGTGTGCAATTTCAACGAAGGCGGACGCCTCAGCGTTGTGCAGGGCAACATCATTCGCAATATTCTTCCGAAGCGCCCTATCGGAACCGCACCCGACGATGACGGCGGCGTCGGCATCGTGGTTGAAGCGGATACGGCGGTTTCCGGAAACGTCATCGAGAACGCGCCCTCCTTCGGCATCGTCGCCGGATGGGGCGCCTATCTGCGCGACGTGGCGATTACAGGCAACGTGGTGCGGAAAGCGTTCATCGGCATTGGCGTGTCAGTGGTGCCCGGCGCCGGATCGGCGCTGGTCAACAACAATCTGATTTCGGGATCGGGACGCAGCGCCATTGTCGGTCTCGATCACGCCAAGGCCGTCACCGGCGACCTCGGGAGCGAGACGTCCTCACGATTTGCGCAGATCGTGCTCGGCGGCAACGCCATTCGCTAGAGGATTTGCGCCAGGCACGTCATCGGCCAATTGCGCAGCGGCGACTTCCGCGACCTTGTCATGAACGGGGTCCACGGGCGCAAGCGCCTCCCAGGCCTTCAGCGCGCTACGCGCTTCCTGCACCATTGCGAGAAACTCGCCTTCCTGGTGATAGAGCTTCCAGCGGCCGCTCTGATAGAGATCGACGAGATGATCGAGCCTGCGCTGCGCCAGAATCCGCCAGCGCGCAACCAGAGTGCGTCCACGCTCGCCATCGGCTGCGTTCGTCATTTGAAATTCCGAACACTCAAAATGGACTGCAAGAAAAATATGGCGCAACGCTAAGCGCCCGCGCGCGGCTTCGCCAGTTCAAACTGGCACCGGATCACAAAAATTCCGTGACGCGTTAACCATAAAAGCGCCGGGGCCGGATTTTAGTCCGGCCCCGGATTGCGCTAGCGCACCTGCAACTTGATCGCGGCGCGGAACGAGGCGCGCGACCCTTCCGCAGGCGGCACCGGCGGGCCGCCGACGGCTGCATTGCCGCTGTTGGTCACGCCCGCTATCGCCGATGGCCTTGGGGGGCCGGCCGCCTCGACGACGATCGAACGCGCCACTGCACTCGTATAGTTCGGCACCGGCGTGAACTGGTTGGCCTTGAAGTCGTGCTGGATCTGGTCGCCGCCGTTCGGGAGCGCGGCACACACCGCCGTCACCGTTTCGACGCCGGGATCCTTCATCCGGAATTTGAAAGGCGCACCTGCGCCCGGAAACTGTACCGGAACACCCGCACGGATCTTGCTATCCTGCTGGAATGCGTTCGGTAGCAGGACAGTGCCGGTGCCCTTTTCATCGATGTCGGTGATCGTCAGGAAGCAATCGCGGGGCGCAACGATGGTGAACACCGGCGTGTCGCCAACCCTGTAGCTATCCTGATCCGACGTGAGCGACAGATCATCCTTGTTGCCTACCGGCTTGGTCAGCACAGGCGGCGCCTTTGCGCCCGCAATCTTCACGACCTGAAGATCGGTAATGTCGGGCGCGATCTCGATGAAGGTTTTCTCCCACTGATCGCGTGGAATGGAGCCCTGCGACAGGCGGCGGATCAGCGGACGGAATTTCTGGTCCACGTCGCCGGAGTCCTGCTTGAAGTCGCTGACATTGATGCCGAGTTCGGCGGCCGCCAGCGTCAGATCGAGGTCGTCCTCGTAACGCTTGGCCAGCGCGTTGATCATCTCCACGCCATTCAGCTTCAGCGTCGGCTCAAGACCTGCCCGCTTCAGAGCCTCGGTAAAGCGCAGGCCATCGTCCGAGATAAGTTTGTCCATCTTGTCATGCGGGGGATAAAGTCCGTCCACCTGATCGCGCACATCCTTCGGGAACGCGCGTCCTGTCAGAACGAGATCGCGGATATCGTCTTTCGCCTTGCGCATGCCCTGGTCGTGGCAGCCCATGCAGGAGATGCCGTTGGTGACGCTGAAGTCCTTGCGCGCGGGATCGCGGACGATCTGAACCGGTCCCTTGTCGAGCCGCTCGCCGGTGCCCCTGCTCAGGTAGTAGCCCTGGAATCCGTTCGGCAGACTGAAGATCGTCTCGCCGCCGTCGTGATGGAAACCATCGGCGCTCGGCCCCAACGGGAAGTCGAACAGGCTCTGATGGTCCTTGTTTCCGGCGAAGTCATACGAGGTCCAGAAATAACCGCTGCGCGACGGATGCCGCTCGATCAGACGGTTGTTCTGGCTGACGCCCGACTTCTGGAATGCCGCGCGCTGGGCAACGAAATTGGCGATGTCGGCTGCGATATCGATGCCCTGATCCTTCGTGAGTTCCTGGAAGTTGGCGCCAAGTTTCAGAAGGTCGTCATAGAGCGGCGGCTGAGAGGCGGTGAACGTGAACCAGTCGGCGCGAACATATGGCATCGGCGTCTTGGTGCCGGTCGCGAGTGTGCGGCTGAATTCCGAGTCCGGCTGCACATTGTAAGGATAGATCGCGATGATGTTGTCCCAGTCCGCAGTGCTCCAGCCCAAGTCAGTCAGGTTGAAGCGCAGGATCGTGCCTTCGGGATCGATCGCTTCCAGCCTGACCACGTCGGACGAGCGCCCGAGCGAGTTCAGGAACTTGATCGCACCCTGACGGTACACCTTCATCGCATCCGGGTCGGTGCAGATGTTGGCGAGATGCGTGAGCGTGAGATAGCGCGTGGTGGGCTGGCGCTGCTTCAGCTGCTTGTCGAGATCGGTCACCATGTAGGAAACCATGTCCTCCGGCTCGATAAACTTGTGCGACTCGCAGCTTGCCGTCGCCTTGGCGCCGAGCGCAGTGATCCAGTCCTGCAAGGCCTTGAGATCGGCTTCCGAGACGGTGCCATACTTGGTTTCACCCTCGTAGTTGACGTCGTAGGGCATCTCCTTGTCGGCAATCTGCTTATAGAGTTTCGAGTTGAGCGGGTTTCCCGGCAGCACGTAGTTCGGGTTCGCCGCGATCTCGTTGAGCTTGAGAATGTCGCCGAAGTTCTTGGCGGGACGTTCGCGCGAAACAAGTTGCCCGTTCTGATGGCACCGCGCGCAGTTGCGCTGAAGCACGTCGAATGCAGCTTTGGCAACGGCATCGGTCGGCGGGGCGATGACCTCGGCGGGAGCGGATGCTAGCACCGGCGCGGGTGTCGATGGCGCCGCGACCACCGGTGCAGCCGGCGTGTCGGCCGGTTTGGCGTCCTGCGCCCACGACGTCCCGGCGATTGCGAAACCTGCGGCTGCCGCGATGCCCAAAGCGCGCACGCGAAACCCCGGAAATCCGCTCATAAGACGTCTCCCTCAAAATTCATTCGTTTCGGCGCAATGCTGCCGAGCATTGGTCGCAGGTTATGCCCGGCAGGTTCAATCGACTAATGGCTCGCCGTGACGGTTGTATTGACAATCTGGACCCGGCGATTCTCGTCCGCGAACGGATTGGCCGGGTTTTTCAGATTGTCTTTGCCGAAGCCTGCGGTGACGAGCGTGTCGGGCGGCAGCCGATAGCGTTCGATCAGAACCCTGCGAACGGAATCGGCGCGGCGCTGCGACAGATCCTGATTGTACTCGGCGCTACCCTTGGCGTCGGTGTAGCCGTTGATGAAGAACACGGTTCCTCTGAACTGATCCTTCGACAGCGTGTTGCCGAGAGCCGCGACCGCCGGCGCCGCCTGCGGGCTGATATTGGCGGAGTTGTAGTCGAAGTAGATTTCCAGATCGATCGCGGGCTTGTCGCGCGAGATGGCTGCAATCTGGGCGCGTTCGTCGGGTGTCGGCGGGGCTGCCGGCTCGACACTGATCGAGCGCGTCCGCAATTTATCGACGGCCTGCTTATCGGCTGCCGCCTGCGGATCGATGGTGAGGCCGCGCGTCAGCGGCTTCTTAGCCTGGAGGGCAGAACCGATCTTGTCCTCCAGCGATTGGGCGTACAGTGCACTGGGTACGAGGCCAGCAAGCAGAACAAGCGTTGCAATGGCCGCTCCGGCGATGCCGGTCCGAGCTGAGAGAGTTTTCATTGCACTATCCTCATCGAAATGAACTTGGGTAATAAGTAATCCGGATTTGGTCCATCCTCATAAAGGGCGAGGAAGCGGTCAAGTGTTTCAGTGGGTTATCTCCCGGCGATATGAACCTCGCCTGATCTTTCGGGCGCCTCTTTCTTCCTACTGTCGCGTTGCGGGACGATCGGAAGCCGTCGCAATCGGCATCGCGACGGCGGATACGGCATTGAGCGCATCCACCTGCCCTGCTCCGAACTGATCGTCGCGGCCGGGCGGCCCGATATCGCGCGCCGTCGATAGCAGGGTGGCACGAACATCCGATGACGCAATCTCGGGACTGCGCGAAATCATCAATGCGGCAACACCGCTGACATAAGCGGCGGATAGCGATGTGCCGGACAGGATCTGATACTTCCCATCCGGTGCTGCCGACAGAATATCGACGCCGGGGGCCGAGATCGCGATGTAGCTGCCCCGGTTGGAGGCGGAGAACAGACGATCGGACTGGTCGGTCGCCGAGACCGCGATCACATTCTTGTCTGCGGCCGGAAACAGCGGCCCCGACTTCGCCCCCGCATTGCCCGCAGCGGCAATGAGCACGATGCCCTTGGCTGCGGCGGCGGCGAGACTGCGCTGAATTGCTCTGTCTCTCGGACCCGCAAAACTCATGTTGATGATCTGCGCCCGGTTGGCCACGGCAAAATCGAGGCTCTTGATGAGAACAAACGAATTGCTGTTGGCGTCAGTGTCCTGCGCGTTGTCCTGCAATCCAAAGGCGCGGATCGCGAGCAGTTTCGACGAAGGTGCCGCGCCCATCAGGCGACCGTGAGCCACGATCGTGCTCGCAACACTGGTGCCGTGAATATGCGGACCTTCTTTGCTTCCCAAAGCATCGAAACTGCCGGCGATGCGCCCGGCGAGTTCGGGATGGGACGTATCGATTCCCGAATCGATCACTGCAATCGTAACGTCCGCGCCCAGAGACAACGCGTGCGCTTCCGGCAATCGCAGTTTGGCGAGACCGTATTGCGCCGGGTCGCCTTCGGGTTTGACAGTATCGCCCGGTACGACAGCGCCCTGCTGCAACTTGAAAACGTTGTTTCGCTGCGCCGATTTGACGTCGCCTGAAGCGAGCAGTTCGCGCACAACGTCATCGACAGAACGGCTGTCGGAAATCTTCCAGCGGAAATAGGTGCTGCCGGTCAGCGGGAAACTTTGCGATTGCGTGCGTGTCAGGCGGTGACGCTTTGCGATGCCATCGACCTGCTCTTCCGTCGGCTTGCCATCGACCTCGATCAGGACTTCCTTGGACACATAACTGTCGTCAGTGGCGATGTCGGCAACAACGGGCTGCACCGGCCGCGGACGGCGCGGGCGCGGCTGATAGGAGTTGTCGTCCGGCAACCGCTGATAGGAGGCTTGCGGGGCATATGACGTGCCGCCGTCATACCCGTAGCCATATCCTTGCGCACAGACCTGCGGATTTCCGAGATTGAGCAGAAGCGCGGCGGTTGCCGTCAGTGTCACGAGCGTTCGTCTGCCGCGATGCGAACTGCGATTTCGGGAATGCTGCTTTGGCGTCCGCATTTCGGTCATCCCGATTCCCGTGAGCGATCTTTGCCGCTTATTCCGCCGCGACCGCGAGATTGACGATCTTCTCGTTCTGAAGGCGCGCCAGCAATTGCGCAGCGTCGTCCTTAGATAGCACTTTCTGACCGAACTTGATCCGAAATATCCCCGCTTTCGGTCCCGAAACGATCGTCGCGTCGTAGGTAATCAAGAGCTGGCTGATCTCGTTGATGTTGGCGCTCGGTGCAAAACGCAAAAGACCGTATGTGCCGGCGGCCGTCTGTGCCTGGAACGAGGCCGTCTCGAAACCGTCGCCGCGATTTTTGAGCAGCGCGCCGATAACACCGGCCTGCACCAGCAAGAGTGCAACAGCAGCGATCGCCGAAAGCGCCAAGGCGCGCGCGGACAGCGTCGAGAAGAACCCGCCGACTTTGAAAACAAGATTGGATACGGCAGACGCCTTACGAGGAGGCTCGGCATCGATCATCGCCGACAGCTTCTGCATCGCGCGCATCGACGGCGCGCCCAAGCTCTCGTTCAGCAGAATGGTTTCGGCGTATTCGTCCTGGATTGCCTTGTATTGACGCGCCAGATCGGGATCGCTGGCAAGCGCAGCATCCACGCGGCGCTTGTCGTGCAGGCTCAATGTCCCTGCGGCATGAAACGGCAACAGCGCCTCAAGCTCTGTCGGCTCCCGATCCGAAATCTGCGTTCGAGCGCCCCCGCTCGTACCCGATGCCATCATGGCCATCCTCGTTCGATCCCGGCTGCGTTCAGCAACTCGGCCAGTTTCTTCCGTGCATAAAACAGTCTCGTCTTCACGGTGTTCTCCGGAATACCCACGATCTCGGCCACTTCCTCCACGGACTTCTCGTGGTAGTAGACGAGATCGATGATCTCCCGGTGGTCTGGCGATAACGCAGTCAGACACGTTCGTAACGCCTTGCTCTTGTCCTTTTTTGCGACGGCGGTCTCCGGATTGTCGGAGGTATCCTCGATCGCGGCCGCCGCCTCATCGTCCAGTTCCGCGTCCTTCCTCTTGCGAAGAGCGGACAGCGCCTTGAATCGCGTGATCGCCAATAGCCACGTCGAGACAGCCGACCGGCCTTCAAACTTGCCGGCTTGCCGCCACACATCGAGGAACACCTCGCTGATGAGATCCTCCGCGATGGACTCGTTCCTCACGAGCCGCAGCGAAAAGCGAAACACTCGCACATGGTGCCTTCCGTAAAGCACCTGCATTGCGAGCCGGTCACCTTGCGCGATACGGGCGATCAGAACTTCGTCCGATGCCGCAACTGTTGCACTCAATGTCCGTCTCGCAGGGTTGGTCGCGGGCGACTGGGCCAAGGTTCGATAAAAACCATGAGGACGATCGCCAAATCCGCACGGAAAGTGATTTGCGCGAGCCTTAGAAGCTCAAAATGCCCTCGAATCGCGTGCAGGAGCAAGCGCCCGCTGGCACCCTTCGCGCTCCGGTTACGCAGTGACGTTCGCACGCGGCCAATTATCGCCTCAAGCGCCAAAAGCCGGATTCGGCCAGCCGAAATTTCTCTTTTATTTCAATATGTCATGGACTTCTGACCAATTGGGCTCGTCCCAAAAGATACCAAAACTAAAGGCTTTGCCCGGTAAAGTTCCCAAAAGGCATCTCCAATCGGCGAATCCATGCGCGGCGCGACCCCAGCAATCGACAATCGGCACGCCGACGAGCTGGACGGCGTCGGAGGAGTTTTGACACCTTCGGTCCTGGCGCGGCGCACGAAACAGCGCCGCCAGATCCAGATCAACATCGGTATCAGTTACATCCTCGATGTCGCGGTTCTGCTGGTTTACGCCTATGCGGGCGTCACCACGGTTTCGCTTGCAGCAGCTTTCGGCGCCTGCGGTCTGCTTTCCGTCGCGCTGTTCATCGCGATGTCGGAAGCGCACATCAATGACCGCTTCGAGGACCACTACCTCATCGTCCTGCAATCGACGGTGAGCGTTTCGATCCTGCTGGCGTTCACCTACATCGCGCCGGAAGTCGGAATCGTTTTCCTCTGCGCGATTTTCACGACCTTCACCTTCAGTTCGCTGCGCTCGACGCCGCGCCAGAGCGCGTTCGGCTGGACGATCACGACAGCGGGTCTCGCCGCGCTGTTTCTGCTGACCGACAAACCGATCGGCATGCCGCACGACACCCCGATCGAACGTCTCGGCACCATGCTGCAAATCGCGCTGCTGCTAGGCCGCACCATGGTGCTCGGCCTGTTCAGCGCCGGATTGCGCGCCTCGCTTTACAAGCGCGGCGTTCAGCTCAAGGAAGCCTACAAGCGCATCGAGGAGCTTGCGGAACTCGACGAGCTGACGGGCTCGTTCAACCGGCGCAGCATCATGCGAATGCTGGACGATGAAATTGCGCGCGCGCTGCGCAGCAAGCAGCCATGTTCGGTGGCCCTTATCGATCTCGACTGGTTCAAGCGCATCAACGACAAGTACGGACATCCGACTGGCGACGAAGTTCTCCGTACCTTCGCAATCACCATGTTCGCCAACATCCGCAGCATCGACCGGTTCGGCCGATACGGCGGCGAGGAATTTTTGCTGATTCTGCCGGAGACGGAAGAGAGCGCCGCCGAGCGCACGCTCAACCGGCTGCGCATGATCGTCGCCGAACTCGACTGGAGCGCGATTTCCACCGGCATGACGGTGACGATTTCCGCAGGTGTCACGAAACTGCTCGCCGACGATACACCCGACAGCATTCTGGCGCGCGCAGACACCGCTCTCTACAAGGCAAAAGACCTTGGCCGCAACAAGGTCGTGCAGGTTTGATTTGAATTCCTCGCCCGGTCCAGAAAACGGCCGGGTCACAAGTTGAATGGTTCAGGACAGAAGTCATGAGTTCGACCGCACTTGCCACTCCACCCAATCTTCTTGGCGAACTTCAGAATGCGCTCCAGCACGGCACCGTTGCCCGCAGGGTCGAGACGCTGCGCCGTGTCACCGATCTGTTTCTCAACGGTGCGGTGGACTATTCGGACGAACAGATCGCCGTTTTCGACGACGTCTTCAATTGTCTGATTCAGGAAATCGAGACGTCGGCCAAGGCTCTGCTCGCAACCCGTCTCGCACCGATCTCGAAAGCACCGCCGCAACTGATCCGCACCCTCGCCTTCGACGACGTTATCGAGGTGGCCGCGCCGGTACTGACTCAATCCGACCGTCTCTGCGACGATACGCTGATCGAGAATGCGCGCAACAAGAGCCAGGGGCACCTGCTCGCGATTTCGAAGCGCAAGGTTCTGAGCGGCGCCGTTACCGACGTTCTGGTCGAGCGCGGCAACGAGGAAGTGGTGGAAAGCGCGGTCAACAATCCGGGCGCGGAATTCTCCGAACACGGATTTACCACGCTCGTGTCGCGCGCTACGGGCAACGATAATCTGGCGACGTGCCTCGGCATGCGGCGCTCGATTCCGCGCCATCACTATCTGAAACTGATCGCGAAGGCCTCCGACTCGGTGCGAGCGCGGCTGGCCGCTGCCAATCCGCAGTCGGAAGACGATATCACAAGCGCGGTGAAGGAGATCGCGCTTCGTGCCAGCAACGAGCGCGGCGCATTGAGTCCCGAAACGGCGGCAGCGCACGAGCTGGTCCGGTTGCTTCACGCCGACGGCCGGCTCGACGAAGAGCAGATCGCGACGTTCGCGGAAGCAGGTAAGTTCGACGAAACCAATGCGGCAATCGCGATGATGGCCAACGTGCCGGTCTCAACCGTCGAGAACATGATGATCGAATCCCGTTCCGAGGGAATGATGATCCTCGCCAAGGTCACTGGGCTGTCGTGGCCGACGCTGAAACTGATCCTGTCGATGCGCGACACTTTGTCGGGATCGGACCTCAAGAACATCAACGAATATCGGGAAAGCTACGAAATGCTGCGCGCGACCACGGCGCAGCAGGTCTTGCGATTTCATCGGATGCGCCAGAGCACCGAGCAAGTCGAGCCCGCAGCCTAGGACGCTCCTAGAAACGCAACACGCGCGATCCGGCGAGCGCGCCGATCGCGACAACAAGCGCAGTCGCAAGCGTGTACCAGGTCGCCACGAACAGCGGTGAATCGTCGGTGCAGTGAGACGCATAAAGCGTCGCGGCAAGACCCGCCGACAATAGCCCTGCGAACGCGCCGGCCAATGCGGGCCTTGACGGCGCGCCATGGCGAAGCGCCACAAGCGATGCGGCAAGGAATGGGATCGACAGCAGCGGAATTGCAGTCAGGCAAATCCGCGAGTTCGTGCCGACGAGTCTGGCAAGCCACGCCACCTTTTGCGGCAACATCATCTCGACGGCGATGCCACCGGCCAGCAGGCACACGGGCACGGCAAGGATCAGCACGACACCGCGCAGCGTTGCTTCCGGCCGCGACAGATGAAGACTGAGCGCGATTGCCGACAGCGCAAGCGAAATCGTGACCGCGAATTTCAGGCCGAAGAAGGGATTGTGAACGGCGGTTGCGATGTCCGGCCGCACACCCATTTCCAAAAAGAACGCGATGACGGAAATCGGAACGGCCGCAAGCAGCGCAATCGTGAGGAAATTGCCTACTCTCCAGGAAGATTTCCCGTCGCTGGCCAAAGCGCGAATGAGATCATCGGTTTTCATCACTCACCTCGCAACTTATTTGCAAGATTAGTCAAGCCGCGATGCAGTGCGACACGAACCGCTCCCTCCGTCATCGCGAGTTTGGCGGCGGTATCCTTGATCGAGACGCCGTCGACCGAAATCGACTGGAGAACATCGCGCTGACGCTGCGGCAGCCCGTTCAGGTAAGCGGTGACTTGCGTCGCCGGAACGGTTTCTTCAACCTGAGCGCCCGGCAGTGTCTCGGCGAAATCGTCGATATTGACGAATATTCTCCGTCCCCGGCGGCGCAGCGCGTCGATCAGCTTGTTGCGGGCGATCGCGAACAGCCAGGGCGCGAACGGTGCGTTCTGGTCCCAAGTATGCCGCTTCAAATGCACCGCAAATAAGATGTCCTGCACGATGTCCTCGGATTGATCGACCGGCTGACCCGCACGCGCCAGCCCACGGCGCGCCGCTGCACGCAAGACGGGCGTGACAGCCTTCAGAAGGCGATGGTAGGCGGCGTTATCCCCCGCATTGGCCGACCGCATCAGGCCGGTCCACTCGTCATCCCGCTGGCGCACGCGCGCTCCCGTCTAGGTATTACGCGTCAATTCCTAGGATGTTACGGCCCGGCCTGGCAATCGCGCCGCCACGAACAAAGGCAATTTCTGGGCATCGCCGCCGCAAGAATCCCTTTTTCCGCCGTTCTGCGGTCACGCGGCGCGGATGGTGTCCGGTCGGGGGAAGGCGACGGGAGATTGCCATGCGGATCAGGGACAAGAAGCTTACGGCGGTTGCTGCGGCGGGCCTCGGACTATGGATGTGCCTTTCAGTGCCGGCACAATCGGAGCCAAGTACGCCAGGTGTGAAAAAGTCTGCGGACGGGCCGGTCGAGCTTTCAAAATTCAACAAACGTAAAACGCACGCGGCGGCCAAAACAAAAACAAAAGCCGCAGAGGCTAAACCTCGCGCCAAACTCTCCGACGCGGCAAGCCGCGGCAAGACAGCAAAATCCGACGACGCGCTCGACAAACTCGCCGCATTGCCGTCGGTCGCAAATGCGCGCGCAGAACTGACCGCCGGAAATCCATTGTCGTCCGCCGACGACGAGGCACGCAATCTGGCGGCAACCGACGACAATGAGGTCGTCACCATGAACGGCGTTCAGATCGCGTCTGCCGATCAGCTCAACGACATGGACCGCGCCGTCTCGGACGACAAGACCGAGGTGAAATCGGATGATGTCACCTCCGCAGTCCCCGCGCCCGCGCCGCCGTCCGGCCGGATCATCAAGGCCGCGCCTTCGGGCGAGCGGCATGCGTTCAGAAGCGACGACAGCACGCCCTGGAGCAGCACCTCACTGATCGGAAAAATCTTCGTTGCCTTCGGCAGCCTGCTGACGCTGGCTTCCGCCGCACGCCTCTTCATCGCCTGACGCAAAGCAGGCACGACGATTCGCTAAAACCCCGCCTTCGGCGGGGTTTTTTGCGGCATCTTGCGAACGCCATCGCCAGAAGGCACATTGCCGCCACGCGCGCTGAGGCATTGTTGCCCGCGCGGATCGGGAGCGGACCATGGCGGCATTCGAGCACATCCTCGTCGAGAAAAAGGGCGCGGTCGGCGTCATTCAGATCAATCGTCCGAAAATCCTCAACGCGTTGTCATTCGGCGTGTTCGGCGAAATCGCCAAGGCGGTGGACGCGCTTGAGTCGGATAAGGTCATCGGATGCATCGTCATCACCGGCAACGAAAAGGCGTTCGCCGCAGGCGCCGACATCAAGGAAATGCAGCCCAAGAAATTCATGGACATGTACAGCCAGGATTTCATGGACATCGGCGGCGACCGCGTCGCGACCTGCAAAAAGCCGACGATCGCAGCTGTCAGCGGCTATGCGCTCGGCGGCGGCTGCGAGCTTGCGATGATGTGCGACATCATTATTGCGTCGGACACCGCGAAATTCGGCCAACCCGAAATTACGCTCGGTACCATTCCCGGCCTCGGCGGCACGCAGCGGCTCACGCGCGCGGTCGGCAAATCGAAGGCGATGGATCTGTGCCTCACCGGCCGGATGATGGACGCAGCCGAAGCCGAACGCTCAGGTCTGGTCAGCCGGATTTTTCCTGCGGACAAGCTGATGGGCGAAGTAATGGCGATTGCGGAAAAAATCGCGTCGATGTCGCAGCCCGTGGCGGCGATGGCTAAGAACGCCGTCAACCGCGTGTTCGAGACGACACTCGCGCAGGGCATGGACCTCGAGGGCGATCTGTTTCACGCGACCTTCGGCCTCGAAGACAAGGTTGAGGGCATGGCGGCGTTCGTCGAAAAGCGGAAGCCGAACTTCAAGAACCGCTGAGGGCGCCGTTGACGAGCGCGCGATAAAGGCGATCCGACAGCGATTTCGGCGCATCGAGTTGCAACCGCGCGAGAGCTTCGCTCGCCCTTGCGTCAGGCGGCGAGAAGAAACCGCGCCACGCGAGCGGGACCAAATCCAGCGGATTCGCGGCGGCGTTTTTCACAGCAAGCAACGCCGGAATCAGCCGCTGCTCGACATCCGTAAAATCCGTGCCGAACGGGAATGACGGTAACAGACCCGCGTCGCGTGCGGGCTTGAGTGCTGCGACGATGCGCTCAGGATAATTCTCGCGATGCGCCGCCGGAATCTCGTAACTCTTCGGCAGCTTGCCCGCGTCCTTCGCCTGTTTCATCAGATCATTCTGAAAACGCGAATCCGCGACCGACAGCATCGCCGCGATCACATCCTCGTCGCATTTTCCGCGCAGATCGGCGACGCCGTATTCGGTGACGATCACATCGCGCAGATGCCGCGGGATCGTGGTGTGACCGTAAGACCAGCGAATATTCGACGACGCCTTGCTGCCAATGCCGCGGGCCGATTCAAGCGTGAGGATCGAGCGCGCGCCCTCAAGCGCAAACGCCTGCGCCACAAAGTTGTATTGCCCGCCGACGCCGCTGACGACCTGCCCGTTCTCAAGCCCATCGGATACGACCGCGCCCATCAGCGTCGCCATCATCGCGTTGTTGACGAACCGTGCATCGACACGCGCGCGGCGTTTCGCGTCTTCGTTGCCATAAACCTGATTGGTGAACGACACCGCCACCATGCGGATTCGCGCAAGATCTTTTGCGTCCATTTCGCGCAGCGCCCGGTAGAATGATTTTGGACCCAGAAAGAATGCGCCGTGCAGCACCGCGCCATCGACTTCGCGTTTCAGAACGCCCGCCTCGATCAAACCGACAAACGCCTCGAAAAACATCTCGCTGACGCCGTAGAGTCCTTTTGTGAAAGGTCCGCTTTCGGGCGGCGCCGTTCCGGGCGCGAGGCGCGCCATAACGTCGAGATAAGTTTTCGGATCGCGGTGCCGCACGATCAGGCTTTGCGCGAGAGAATCGCCGACCTGCCCGATGCCGATCTGCAACGTGCCGCCATCGCGCACCAGACCGGCCGCATGAAGTCCCATCGCATATTTGGTGTCGCTCACCGGCTCCGAAGGCGGCGCGAACAGAGGAAAATCGCAATCGGGACTATCGAGCACGGCGTGGAATTCATCGCCGGATAAATCGCCGTCGCCCGGCATGAACGGCATTTCCGAATTGACCTCGGCGATCAGTTTGAAATCGGTCTTGCCGGCTTTGCGCGCCTGCATGAAATCGAGCGTGGTGTCGGTATTGCTGCTCAGGCTGTAACGCGTCTCGCCATCGACGACGCGCTTGGCGACAAGCTGTGCGATGACGTTGACGCCGCGCGTCATCAGGTAAGACGACGCGTGAGTGTAATTTGCCGAGATGTAACGCTCTTGCGCGTATGAATTTCCAAGCCATTGGCCGGCCAGAAAGAAGAACTCGATCACCTCGATATTCGGCGGCAGCGTCTTGCGGTGGATCGCCTTGGCGTATTCGAGATCGGGAAATCCGCCGAACAGGCGATCGATCACCGGCCCGATGAAACGCCGTTCGAGATCGGTACGCGGCTGAGGTTTCTCGAGGGTGAGAGCGGTAAAAATCGTCAGGTGAATCGACGGATCGGCTGCCGCGCTGCGAAACAGCGCATTGATGATGTGATTGGCCTTGCCGAGCCCAAGCGGCAGTCCGACGACCAGCCTTTTACCGACATCGCGGATGATGTCATCGACGATCGCTTCCGGATCGGAAAAAACCTTCGGCATGGCGCTAGATTCTCACCGCTGACGGCGATCTCGTGGCAGCCAGCTGCGTTCTGCTTGCAATTGAGGCCATTCGCCGATCATTTCACCATAGCGCCTTGATCGGTCAAGCAAATACGGGGCACCGCGATAACAATTCAGTGCACTTTGTCACAGGTCCGGTTTTTCTGCGGGGAACGATTTGCCCCCGGCATCCGCCCCCTCTAAACAGTGTAAAAAATGAAGGACGCCAGCGAAGATCGGCGTTCTGACGGTGTCGCGAGATCGAATGTTTCGGCGTGTTTCAGAGATTGGCCGCGTGGGGTGGCGCGGAGTTGCGACACGGCTTGTGCTGGCGGTTTTATGCCATTCCGGGCTGATGAATTCGGTGCGCGCGGATGTGCTCAACGATGCGCTGGTGAGCGCATACCAGTCGAACCCTCAGATCAACGCATCGCGTGCCCAGCAACGGGCGACCGACGAAAACGTGCCGCAGGCATTGGCCGGATACCGTCCGCAAATCGTCGGCAGTTTGAGCGCGGGCTTGCAGGCCGTGCGCAATCTGCTTCCCGACAATACGGTTCAGACCGCAACGCTGAAGCCGTGGACGATCGGCGTGACGGTCACGCAAAACCTGTTCAACGGGTTCAAGACGGCGAACAGTGTCCGCGTCGCGGAATTTCAGGTTCTGTCCGGACGCGAAGCGTTGCGCAATACCGGACAGGGCGTGCTGCTCGACGCCGTCACCGCCTATATGAATGTGATCGCCAATCAGGCGCTGCTCGAAACCCAGAAGAGCAATGTCGCGTTTCTGCGGGAGACACTCGGCATTGCGAAAAAACGTCTCGATGCCGGCGACGTCACGCCGACCGACACCGCGCAGGCCGACGCGCGTCTGAGCCGCGGTCTTGCCGATCTGAATGCCGCGCAGATTGCCTATGATGTCAGCCGCGCCACCTACGAACAGGTGATCGGCAAGGCGCCGGGACTGCTCCAGCCGGCGCAGACAGTCGACCGCTTCGTGCCGCGATCGAGGCAAGAAACGCTCGACACGGCGGCAAAGGAAAATCCGGCCGTGCTCGGCGCGATGTACGATGTCGATGTTGCGACCACCACGATCAACGTGGCCGAGAGCAGTCTTTTGCCGCAGTTGAACGTGCAGGGATCGGCCAGCACCAGCCGTCAGAGCGACAGTACGCTTGGAACGTTCGGCTCCGATCAGCTATCGGTGACGGGCAATCTCACCGTTCCGCTCTACGACGGCGGCACCGCTGCCTCCCAGACAAGGCAGGCAAAGGAAACCGCGACGCAAAGCCGGCTCGTTCTGGAGCAGGTTCGCAATCAGGCGCGCACGGCTGCCATCAGCGCATGGATCACGAGCGAAGGCACGAAAGTCGCGCTCACTGCCGCCGAAAGCGAAGTGAAGGCTGCGGGCATTGCGTTGCAGGGCGTTCGGCGCGAAGCGCAGGGCGGTCAGCGCACGACACTGGACGTACTCAACTCGCAGCAGGACCTCACCGCGGCCCGCTCACGCCAGATTCTCGCGCAGCGCGACCGCGTCATCGCGTCATATACGCTGTTGAGCGCAGTGGGGCGTCTGGACGTGCGAACGCTCGGCCTCAACACGCCGGACTATCTGCCCGAAGTGCACTATCATCAGGTCCGCGATGCGTGGCACGGCGTCAGAACGCCGGACGGAAAATAATCTTCGGGGCTAGCGCCCGCGGCGCGAGAAAATCGAAATCAGCACCGGCAACGTGACGAGCGTTATGAAAGGTGCAAGCGCCATCCCTGTCACAACAACGACCGCCAGCGGCTTTTGCACTTGAGAGCCAATTCCATTTGACAATGCGCCAGGCAACAGGCCGACTCCGGCAACGATGCAGGTCATGAACACGGGCCGCATCCGCAATTCTCCGGCTCGCACTGCCGCCTTAACGCGATCAAATCCTTCAGCGATCAAGTTGTTATATTGCGAAATCAGAATAATGCCGTCCATGACGGCCATGCCGAACAAAGCTATGAATCCGATTGCTGCTGAAACGCTGAACGGAATCCCGGTGAGCAGAAGCCCGAGCACGCCGCCAATCACAGCCATGGGAATCACGCTCATCGCCAGGAGTGTGTCGGTCATAGAGCCGAAGTTGAACCAGAGCAGGACTGCGATCAGAAACAGGCTGATCGGAACGACGATGGACAATCGCTTGATCGCGTCCTGCAAATTTCCGAATTCGCCAACCCACTCCACGCGCGAGCCGGGTGGAAGCAGGACATTCGCCTCAACCTTGTCCTGCGCTTCCTTGATTGCACTGCCAAGATCGCGCTCGCGAACCGAGAACTTGATCGGCAGATAGCGTTCCTGTTGCTCGCGATAGATATAGGCGGCACCCGAGACGAGATTGATCGACGCCACATCGCTAAGCGGAATTTGCGTGATGCCGTTGGGGCCTTGCGCGCCGATGCGCAAATTCTGGATCGCCTCCGCGCTCTTGCGATATTCCGGCGCGAGGCGAACAATGATCGGAAAATGCCGGTCGCTTCCGGGCTCGTAAAGATCCCCGGAGCTGTCGCCGCCAATAGCGACACGGATCGTGGCATTGATATCGCCGGGCGCAAGGCCATAGCGCGCCGCGCGTGCACGGTCGATATCGATTTGAATCGTTGGCTGACCGAGCGATATAAACACGGCCAAATCCGTGATACCGCGCACGGTGGCGAGCTGCGCCTTAATCTGATTGGCCGTCTCGGTGAGTGCGACGAGATCGTTGCCGTAGAGCTTGATCGAATTTTCGCCTTTTACGCCCGACACCGCCTCGGCGACGTTGTCCTGCAAATATTGGGAAAAGTTGAACTCGACGCCCGGAAACTTTTTTTGCAGATCATTCAGAATTTGAGCGGTCAACTTGTCCTTATCGCTAGTCGTCGGCCATTCGCTCGCGGGCTTGAGGGGAGCAAAGAATTCTGCGTTAAAGAGACCGGCGGCATCGGTACCATCGTCAGGCCGCCCATGCTGCGACACCACCGATTCAACCTCCGGCCGCGAGCGAATAACTTTTCGTATCTCATTGACGTAAGAGTTTCCTTCTTCAAGCGAAACTGTTGGCGGGAGCGTTGCACGGATCCAGAGATTGCCCTCCTCGAGCTTAGGCAGAAACTCCAAACCGAGGAAACGGCTGCCAATGAAAGTAAGTACGAGGATAACACCAGCTGCTGACATAACAACACGGCGGTTACTGACTGCCCATTCGATGACCGGCATATAACTCCGATGCAGCCACTTCATTAGTTGCGTCTCAGTGTTCTCCATATGAGCTGGTAAAATAATTGCGCTCAACGCCGGAATGATCGTGAATGTCGCGAGAAGGCCGCCGGCCAAGGCGTAAGCATACGTGCGCGCCATCGGTCCGAAGATGTTGCCTTCGACGCCGCTCAGCGTGAACAGCGGCAGGAACGCGGCAATAATGATAATTGCAGCAAAGAAAATCGATCGTGAGACGTCAGCTGCGGCGCTGAGGATGGCGTGGCTCTTCATGCCCATCACGGTGTCTTCCGAAATCGCAACCTCCTCGGCAGGAGACAATTCGGTTGTTTGGGTGAGGCGCCGGAAGATCGCCTCAACCATGATCACTGTGCCGTCGACGATCAGACCGAAATCGATGGCGCCGACCGAAAGAAGATTGGCTGACTCACCCCGCAGCACCAAAACTATAACAGCGGTCAGCAATGCGAACGGGATCGTTGCGCCGACAATGACGGCGCTGCGAATATTGCCGAGAAAAATCCACTGCAAAAATACAACGAGAACAATTCCGACGATGACATTGTGCAGAACTGTATGCGTCGTGGTGTCGATAAGATCCTTGCGGTCGTAGATACGCTCGATGCGCACACCCGGCGGTAAAATACCGCCTTTGTTGATCGCCTGAACCGCTTCCTCCACACGGGCGATTGTCGGCGTGCTCTTTTCACCCCGGCGCATCAGCACAATGCCCTGAACGATGTCGTCGTCATTGTCCATGCCGGCGATGCCAAGCCGCGGTTTTTCACCGACAGTCACCTTGGCGATGTCGCGCACCAGCACCGGATTGCCGTTGCTCTGCGAAATCATCGTGGTCGCGAGATCGTCGATCGAGCGGATCAGGCCGACGCCGCGCACCACGGCGGATTGCGAACCGATATTCACCGTGTTGCCGCCGACATTGATGTTGGCGTTGCCGACGGCCTGTAAAACCTGCGGCAGCGTCAGGCCGTAGGCGACCAGTTTGTTGAAATCGACCTGAAGTTCGTAGGTCTTGGTCTTGCCGCCCCATCCGGTCACGTCGATCACGCCCGGAACCGACCTGAAACGCCGTTGCAGAACCCAGTCCTGTAGCGTCTTCAAATCCATCACGCTGTAGTTCGGCGGCCCGACCAGGCGATAGCGGAAGATTTCGCCGATCGGACTGAGCGGCGAGATTTGCGGCTGGACGTTCCCCGGCAATGGCGCAAGCTGAGACAGCCGATTGAGAACCTGCTGCAACGCTTCGTCATAGGTGTAGTCGAACGAGAACTGCAATTTCACGTCCGACAAGCCGTAGAGGGAAATCGTGCGGATGGTGCGGACATTCTTGATGCCCGCGACCTGCGTCTCGATCGGGATCGTGATGTATCGCTCGATTTCCTCCGCCGAGAGCCCTGGGCTCTGCGTCACGATGTCGACCATCGGCGGTGTCGGATCGGGATAGGCTTCGATGTTAAGTTGCGCGAATGCGATGACGCCGCCAATGATCGTGACCGCGAACAGGATCACCATCAGGTAGCGGCGATGGACGGCAAGGGCGACGAGACGGTCGATCAAGGACGCGATCTTTCAAAAAGGGAAAGCAAGCCTAGCTTCCGGACGCCGCACGGTCGATGAACAGGCTTCCTCGGGTGACGACCTGTTCGCCGGCCTGAAGATTTCCCTTCACCTCGACGAGATCGCCGTTTGCCAGTCCGGTTTTGATCTGACGCAACTCGATGGTCTTGTCGTCATGCGCGATCCAGACGCGCACCTGACTGCCTTCATAGATCAGTGCCTGCTTTGGAACGCCGAGCGCCGGCCGGTCGCCTGCGGAATAGATCGTCACGTTGGCGAACATCTCGGGCTTCAGCAAACCGTCGCGATTGTCGATGGTGGCGCGCACCATCAAGCGCCGCGTCGTGGCATCGATGGCCGCCGAAACATAATTGATACGGCCGTTCAGGGTACGGCCGGGAAAGGCCAGAACGTTGAATGCCATCTCCTGGCCGACCTGCACATTCGGCGCGTCCGTCTCGCGAACGAATGCGGTGATCCAGACCGTCGAAAGATCGCCGATCACAAACACCGGATCGCTGGCGCCCGCGTTGACATACTGGCCGGGGCCGACCTTGCGCTGAACCACAGTGCCGGCAATCGGCGCAACGATTGTCGTTTCGCGATCGATCTGGCCTTTTTCCTGAAACGCGGAGATCGCATCCTCGGAAAGACCCAGCATGCGCAGGCGATTGCGTGCAGCGCCCAGCGCCGTCTCCGCCGAGCGCATGTCGTTCTGCGCCGTGACGAGTGCGGCCTGCGCCGTCTGAAGATCCTTCAGCGGAATCGCCTTGCCTTCGTAGAGATCGCGAGCGCGCTTGTCCTGGATCTGCGCAAGCTCAAGCTGCGATTTCGCCTTGTTCATGGCGGTCGCGGCTGCGATGAAATCATTCTGCGACTGCACGTTGTCAGCCGCCTCGATCACGAAGAGCGGCTGGCCTTGCGTCACCTGATCGCCGGGCCGGGCAAGGAGTTTGGTGACGCGGCCCGCATAGGGGGAGAACACAGGCGTCGCACGATCTTCATCGACGGCAATCTTGCCTTCGGTGATGAGTTCGGCACGGAAAGCGTGCTCGACGACCGGCTGCACCGTGAGGCTCGCCCACTCCGCCGGGGTCGGCGTATAGGTCTGCAAACCCTTGCGAGACTGGCTTGAAACTTCCGAATTTTCCTTCGATCCAATCGCCATCCTGACGAGGCCGATCGCGGAGACGCCGACGAGGATCGCGACTGCCGCAGCCACCGCTTTTTGACGATTATTAAGCGACTGAAATCGCTGAATAAATTCGTTTGCTTTGGCCTTATATTGAAGCACTGAAGCGATTCCGTCCGTGATTGCAGAACTGTCCCGCTAATAGTGCCACTTTAGTCTTGCGGACAATCTAAAAACGCAGGCGTGGATACAATTTCAGTTAACTTCCGGTGAGGGCCACAACGCACGATTCGAGCCCAGCGGTACTGCGGGCCGCGCCCAGCGCGCAGGCGTCTTCGACATGATGGCGGAATGACGCACCGCGATCATCGCGCCGAAACCAGACTCAATATTTTCGATATACGGTTTGACGTCGTCGCCCTTCATATCCGGAAATGACAATCCGTTCTCGATCCGGCCGAGATTCCACAACCACCGTCCGGTCTGCGCGAGCGAGACGCGCACATGCCAGCTTCCGCCCTCGCGCGCCTGCCGCGCCTTTGCCATCATTGCGCCGAACGTCATCAGATACCCGGTCGCGTGATCCAGCATTTGCGCCGGCAATTCCTTCGGCCCGTCCAAACCGGCGGCTTTTCCCTCGGCATGATTGAATCCGGTGGATGTCTGCACAAGGGAATCGAAGCCGCGCCGGTTGGCCCAAGGGCCTTCGTGTCCGTAAGCCGAAAGAGACACATAGACAATACCGGGGCTGATACGCGCGGCATCCTCCGGCGAGAAGCCGTGTGCGGCGAGCGACTGCGGCCGATAGCCCTGCGAGAAAATATCTGCGCTTGCCAGCAGATGACGCAGCGTCCCCCTGCCCTGCGCGGTTTTCAGATCGGCGAAGGCCGACAATTTGCCGCGCCCGGTGTCGATCACGAGCCAGGGGATCGTCGGCAGATTCGGACTTGCGATCAGCATCACATCGGCGCCGTGCGCGGCGAGCGTGCGTCCCGCGACCGGCCCCGCGATGACACGCGACAGATCGAGCACGCGCACGCCTGACAAAGGGCGATCCCCCTTCGGCCAGGGTTTTGGGTCGGCTTCGCCGATTTTCTCGATGGTGAGCAGCGGGAGTTTTGCGATCTCCTGCGCCTGTGATGTCGCCATCCACTCGTCATACGAACGCATCGCCGATACCACGCAACCGCCGGCATAGGCCGCCGTCTCGAATTTTTCTGCCTCCCAATCCATCAATGCGCGCTGCACGTCATCGCGCTCCGGCTTGCAGCCGAGCACCTTGCAGACATTATCACGATGGTGCGGGAAATTTGTGTGCAGACGGACGAAACGGCCGTCGCCCGTTTTGTAGACGCCCGCAATCGCATCCCACGCGGGCGGCGGCGGCTTATCCTCGACACGAAGATAACGCTCCGAGCGGCATTCGATAGACGCATGCAGCATATCGACGGACACCGCCTGGGATTCGCCGCTGCGAATTTTCCGGATTTGTGCGGCGGCAAGTCCGGCCGCAGCCACTGAAACCTGCGCCGCCGCAGCAACACGAAACGACGACGGCAGAATCGGCTCAACACCTGTGAGCTTCACATCATCGAGCGCAGACGGATCGCCGCCGCCAAGCGACCACACATCTGCAAGAATTTCGCGCGGTGTTTGCATAATCACCGGAAGATCGCGCGGAACATAGGCACTTGCAAGACGATCAGTGAAAATCGCGCGAGCGCGGAAGAATACGCACATTGCGCGGATGGCGCGCTTTCGGGGTGCGCGCATCCTGATATTGATGGATTTCGCCGTCCATCGTTTCCAGCGCCGCAGTCTTCGGCGGCAGAACGGATTTTTGCACAACGAGGTCGTGCGACAGGGCGCGCAATTCATGGGAGCGGTCGATCAGCCGGTTCGCAACCAGGTGAACGACCTTGTCCGGGCTGCTCTGGATGACGCCTTCGACCTCGATCAGCCGCGACCCCATCACTTCCTTGCGGAATTTTTCCATCACCTTCGGCCACACCACGACATTGGCGATGCCGCCCTCATCCTCCAGCGTCATGAACACGACGCCCTTGGCGCTGCCGGGCCGCTGACGCACCAGCACGACACCGGCACAACGCACGCGTTTCCTGTCGTTATCGTGAGCAATGTAAGTGCAAGACACGACCCCTTCGCCTGCGAATTTCGTTCGCAGAAATTCCATCGGGTGGCCTTTGAGCGACAGACGGATGGTCTGATAGTCCGCGACGACCTGTTCATGCAGCGGCATCAGCGGCAAAGGCTGCGCCGCTTCGTCCGGCTGCTCGCACGCGGCGGAAAACTCAAACAGCGGCAGCGCCACATCGTCCGGCAAGCGCCGCACCGTCCAGAGTGCCTCGCGGCGATCGAGACCCAGCGAGCGAAACGCATCGGCATCGGCCAGCAGGATCAGCGCGCGCTTCGGCAATCCGGTGCGTTGCGCAAATTCCTCCAGAGACACGAACGGCCCCTGTGCGCGCGCAGCGACAATGCGCGTGTCCCAGTAATGCTGAGGCGGCTTTCCGCGCGCCGGCGCGCCGATGCCCTTGTCGATCATGTGCTGATCGTCCGGCTCGAACACCTCGAAGCCGTCGATCTGACGGAAACCGAGCCGCACCGCGTGATGGCTGCCCGTCCGCTCCTCCAGCGCGTTCTGCCCGAAGCTGAACGACACATCGATTTCGCGAACTTCGACGCCGTTGTGACGCGCGTCGCCGACAATCTGCGCAGGCGCGTAAAATCCCATCGGCTGCGAGTTCAGCAAGCCGCAGCAGAATGCATCGGGGTGATAGTGTTTCAGCCATGACGACACATAGACAAGCTGCGCGAATGCCGCCGCGTGACTTTCCGGAAAGCCGTAGCTGCCGAAGCCCTTGATCTGGTCGAAGCAGCTTTGCGCGAACACCGGATCGTAGCCGCGTTCGATCATGCGGCCGACCATGCGCTTCTCGAATTTCGGCATCGTGCCGACATTGCGGAATGTCGCCATCGCACGCCGCAACCCATTCGCCTCCTCCGAAGTGAATTCAGCCGCCGCCATCGCGATGCGCATCGCCTGCTCCTGAAACAGCGGCACGCCGAGCGTTTTGGTCAGGATGTCTTTCAATTCGTTTTTATTGCCGCCTTTCGGATAAGGATAGGCGATCTCCTCCGGCTTCATCTGGCGGCGCTTCAGATACGGATGCACCATGTTGCCCTGAATGGGACCGGGCCGCACGATCGCAACCTCGATAACCAGATCGTAGAACGTGCGCGGCTTCAGGCGCGGCAGCATGTTCATCTGCGCGCGGCTTTCGACCTGAAACACGCCGAGAGATTCGCCGCGCTGAAGCATTTTATAAACGTCATCGTCGTCTTGCGACTTGATGTCCGCGAGTTCGTAATGCTCACCCTTATGCTTCGCGATCAGATCGAAACATTTGCGGATGCAACTCAGCATGCCGAGCGCCAGCACATCGACCTTCATCATCCGCAAGGCGTCGATGTCGTCCTTGTCCCATTCGATGAAAGTGCGATCCGCCATCGCGGCATTGCCGATGGGCACATAAGTGTCGAGCCGGTCCTGGGTCAGCACATAGCCGCCGACATGCTGCGACAGATGGCGCGGAAACCCGATCAGTTCGGCCGCAAGCTCGACAGCGCGCAGCACCATCGGATTCTTCGGATCGAATCCCGCCTGCTTCACCTGCACGTCACTGAGACCGCTGCCCCAGCTTCCCCATACCGTGTCCGCAAGCGCCGAGGTCACGTCTTCGGTCAAGCCCAGCGTCTTGCCGACATCGCGGATCGCGCTGCGCGGACGATAATGAATGACGGTTGCGACAATCGCGGCGCGGTGTCGGCCGTAACGCTGATAGACATATTGCATCACCTCCTCGCGGCGCGAATGCTCGAAATCGACATCGATGTCGGGCGGCTCAAGCCGCTCCTTGGAAATAAATCGCTCGAACAGGACATCCGTCTCCGCCGGGTTCACAGACGTGATCCCGAGCACATAGCAGACGGCGGAATTGGCGGCGGACCCGCGCCCCTGACACAGAATTTTCTGAGTGCGCGCGTAATGCACGACATCGTGCACGGTCAGAAAATAATGTGCGTAGTTGAGTTCATCGATCAGGCGCAATTCCTTGTCGATGGTCGCGCGAAGTTTTTCGTCGATCTCTCCGGGAAAGTATTTCCGGATTCCCGCCTCGGTCAGATCGCGCAAATGCTGCTGCGCCGTCTTGCCCGGCGGCACCGGTTCATCGGGGTACTGATATTTCAACTGATCGAGCGAGAAGGAAATGCGATCGGCAAAACGGATCGTTTCCGCAAGTGCGCCCGGAAAATTCTTGTAGAGACGCGCCATGTCCTTATGCGGTTGCAGATGACGCTCCGCATGCGCCTCAAGTCTTTTGCCTGCATCGTGAATGGTTGTTTTCTCGCGGATGCAGGTCACGACATCCTGCAACAGGCGGCGGCGATGAAAATGATAAAGCACGTCATTGGTCGCAATCAGCGGAACGCGCCCGGTCGAAGCGACATTCTCCAGATGACGCATCCGCCGCCTGTCATCGCCGTGAAAAAACATCGTGGCTGCCAGCCACACACCCTCCACCGGCAATTTTTCAAGAGCTTCGAGCGTGTGCAGGATTTTGCCTGCGTCCAGCCTGTAAGGCGGGATCACAACGCATAATTGGCCTTCGCCGAATTCGGCAAGATCGCCGAAGCGCAGATGGCATTCGCTTTTTTCAGCGCGCAGCTTTCCCTTGCTCAGCAATTGACACAGACGTCCATAAGCCTCCCGGTCGCGCGGATAGACCAGAATGTCCGGCGTGCCGTCCTCGAACACCAGCCGCGTGCCGATCAATAGTTTGGGGTTGTAACGTACCTTCCGATCCTTGTTTCCAAGCTCCGCATAGGCACGCACCACGCCAGCCAACGTATTGCGATCGGCAATCCCGATGGCGTAGAGGCCATAGCGGCTGGCCTTGTGCACATATTCCTGAGGATGCGACGCGCCGCGTAGAAACGAGAAATTCGTGGTGACGCCGATTTCCGCATAGATCATGCGAACACGCCCTGCATGAACCAGCGGAATGTCGAAACTTCCCGCCCGTAAATGCCTTCGCGGTAAAGCCAGAACCGGCAGCCCTCGCCGTCTTCGATACGAAAATAATCGCGCGTTCGAGCTTCGCGATTTTCAGCAGGGTCAGTGCCGAAAGGCTGCCGCCACCATTCCATTGCGATCCGCTCGGGCCCTTCGACGCGAACGATGCGATGCTGGGCCTTGCGCCAATTGAAAGATGCGGGCGGCCCGTGCGGAAAATCCGCGATGACGCTGACTTCCTCCGGCCGCTCGAACATCCGCAGAGGCCGCAGCGGCGGTTCGCTTTTGCAGCGATCCGGCCATGCGGTCTGCGATGCCGTAGCGAGACAATGCTGCGCCGGCGATGCGATCTCGGCGCGTTCGGGAATATGAGTGTCCTGCGGCAGATGCACGACGACGCGTCTGCTGCCGATCCGCGCGGCAATGCGGTCGATCAATGCTGCGACATCGTCACTCTCCTGCGTGCGCGTATCGAAATCGCGCTGCTCTTGAATGACAATCTCGGTGCGGCTCGCGGACAGGCGAATAAGATCGAAACCGAAGCCGGGATCGAGCGGGTCGGCCAGCGCGTCGAGCCGTTCGCGAAACAGCCGGTCGATGAAATCGGCTTTGGTCACCGGCTGACCGGTTTCAACCGACATGCTGCGTACCGCGCCGTCGGTGCGGAAGAAACTCGCCTCCAGCATCCGCGCGCCCTTGCCTGCGCGATCCATCGCCGCGATCAGCATGCGCGCCAGACCTGAAAGCGCCGATGCAATGACTGTGTCGGTCGAAACCGGCTCCGGGAAACGCTTTTCGGCGACGTAATCCGGCACAGGCTTGCGCGGCGAGATCGGCGCATCGCTTTGACCCAACGCCTGCTGCAACAGCGACGTGAACTCCGTGCCGAACCGCGCGGTAATTTCATGCGGCGCGCGCGAGGCAACATCGTCGATGGTTTTCAATCCGGCGCGGCGCAGACCTCGTGTGATTGTTTCATCCGATGTCAGCGCCCATAGCGGCAAGGGAGTGACGGCATCCGTTTCCTCACCGTCGGCGACGATGCGGCCGCTGACGGCACGGCTTAATGTGCGGGCGCAGACGGGCGTGGAAGCAATCGCCGCATTGACGGCGAATCCCTGACGGATGAGCGAAGCACACACTGTCTGCATCATCTTCGTTTCGCCGCCGAACAGATGCGCGCAGCCGCTGACGTCGAGAAACAGGCCGTGCGGCGGATCGAGTGCAACCAGCGGCGTGAAGCGGTCGCACCAGTCGGCGATGCCGCTCAGCAATTTTGCATCCGCAAATTCGTCCGCGTCGAACACCTGAAGATCGGGGCAAATCGCGCGCGCATTTGCCAATGGCTGACCGGCATCGAGACCGAAACGCGCAGCCGCATCGTTCAGCGCGACAATCGCCAGCGCATTGTTGAGCTTGGCGACAACCGCGCAAGGCTCCGCGTCATCCAGCGCGCCGCTGGATGAAAGCTGGCGTTTCAAGCGGTCGATCGGCAGGCGCGGCAGCCACAGGCTGAGAATGCGTCTGCGATTCACGGAAGAGGCACGCATCACAATTCCATTCCATGATCCACTGGCCGGTCTGGCCATGACGGTTGCGAACAAGTTCAACGGCGAACATCGGCATGCCCCACACTTCAAAGTTCGGCGGCGAATGCGCCGCGCGCACGATCCATCTTGTCTCCGCCGTGCTGGGCGAAGGCATCGCGGCGATGCGCGACATCAAAACCGTGACGCCGGATGAACGCGCGGCGAGCGTCAATTTGCGACTGGCGACGAGATCGAGCGCGCGCACTTCGCCCCAGACATCGAGCACGACGCAACCGAGTGCATCGCAGGCGACTGCATCGGCAGCGACACGCAGCGCGGTCTCTGCATCCGCCGCATGCACACTCACGAGGCGGCGCGGATCGAGACCGAGTTCAGAGAGGCCATGCATCGACAGCGTGCCGGATTCAATGTCGAGAAAATTCTGCCGCACCCACAGAATGGGACGCGACCTCGCCGCGCGATATGCAAGAGCCGCAACGAAACCGGTCGCCGCAGCAGTGTGCCGCCCCGCCTCCGCAAACACTTCATGCAGCGCGCCGCGAACCAGTCCGCCCTGAAGCATCGCGTCGGCACCCGCATGGCCGAGCGCCACGCGCGACAGCCCGTCCACATCGCCCTCAAAGCGATCGATGGTTCCGCGCAAAGCCGCAAGCGTTCTCGTGCGCGCATTCATGATGCGGCGCTCCTGAATTCGATAACCCGTCCGGTTTTAAGAGAACCAATGACGCGGTCATTTGTTCATGATATGTTCTAATATAAAGCTAACAGACAGAGGAGAGTCAACCGGACTCTTTCATGGCTTTTTCGGTAATAAAAACAATAAGATTCGAGGCTAGACGCTCAAAGCAAGCTCGCCATTTCAGCAGCAATCCCGGTTCAACCGGCGAGCTGCGTCTCGACCAGCCTGATCCAGTACGACGAGCCATAGACAATGGCATCATCGTTGAAATTGTAGGACGGGTGGTGAAGCCCTGCACTTTCGCCATTGCCGATGAAAATGAAAGCGCCGGGACGCTTTTCCAGCATATAGGCGAAATCCTCTGCCCCCATCACGGGCGGAATATCCAGGCTGACATTGGCCTCGCCGGAAATCTCGGTGGCGATTTTAGCCGCAACTTCAGTCTGCTCGGCGTGATTGACCAGCACCGGATAGCTGCGCTCGTAATCAAGCGTAATTTTAGAACCCGTGAGCTTCGCGACGCCCTCGCACACTTCTTTCACGCGCTGCTCGATCAGATCGCGCACTTCGGCGGTCAGCGAACGCGCGGTCCCCTCAAGCCGCGCCGTCTGCGGGATCACGTTGTTGGTGTTGCCTGCGTGGAACTCGCAAATCGAAATCACCGCAGCATCCAGCGGATCGACGCTGCGCGAGACGATCTGCTGTAGGGCCGTGATGAGTTGCGAACCCACCAAAATCGAATCGATGCTCTTGTGCGGGCGCGCGGCGTGGCCGCCGACGCCTTCGATATGAATTCGGATGTGATCGGTCGCCGCCATCGCGGGACCGACACGCGTCGCAAAAGTTCCGATCGCCATCCCCGGCGAATTGTGCATGCCGTAAACCTGATCGATCTTGAAGCGATCCATCAGCCCGTCCTTGATCATGGCGGCCGCGCCGGCGCCGCCTTCTTCGGCCGGCTGGAAAATCATGATCGCATCGCCGGCGAAATTGCGCGTTTCGGCGAGATAGCGCGCAGCACCCAGCAACATTGCCGTATGACCGTCATGGCCGCAGGCGTGCATCTTGCCCGGAACGGTGGAGCGATAATCGACGCCGGTTTCTTCCTCTATCGGCAGCGCATCCATGTCCGCGCGCAGACCCACGGCGCGAAGATCGCCGCCATTGACCTTCTTACGGCCTTTGATGACGCCGACGACTCCCGTGCGGCCCATTCCGGTCACGACTTCGTCGCAGCCGAATTCGCGCAGGCGATCCGCAACGAATGCCGCAGTGCGATGCACGTCGTACATCAATTCGGGATGCGCGTGCAGATCGCGCCGCCAGCCCATGATGTCGGGTTGCAGATCGGCGACGCGATTGACGATGGGCATGGAGAAAAACTCACGCTAAAGGCTGACGGATGTAACGCTAGCATAGGGTTTTCCGCCGCCCAATACGCCGACGCTTGCGAAAACACGGGCAATGGCCATAAACCAGCGCAGCAATTGCGAAACGGACCCCGACATGGCGACGCGGCTCGACGGAGATTTCGACTACATCGTTGTCGGCGCGGGGACCGCCGGCTGCATCGTTGCCAATCGCCTCTCAGCCGATCCGACAAAGCGGGTGCTCATTCTCGAAGCTGGCGGCAAGGACAACTGGATCTGGTTTCACATTCCGGTCGGCTATCTGTTCGCCATCGGCAATCCGCGCTCGGACTGGATGTTCAAGACCGAGCCGGAAGCCGGCCTCAACGGACGCGCACTGTCCTATCCGCGCGGCAAGGTGATCGGAGGATCGTCCGCGATCAACGCGATGATCTCGATGCGAGGCCAATCGGCGGATTACGATCACTGGCGGCAGCTTGGCTTGAAAGGCTGGGGCTGGGATGACGTGCTGCCCGCATTCAAGCAACTCGAAGATCACTTCCTCGGCGACAGCGAACATCACGCGACCGGCGGCGGCTGGCGGATCGAAGCGCCGCGCCTGTCATGGGACGTGCTCGATGCGGTCGCGGACGCCGCCGAAGAAATGGGAATCCGCCGCGTGTCCGATTTCAACACCGGCAACAATGAAGGCATTGGCTACTTTCACGTCAACCAGAAGCGCGGACGACGCTGGTCGGCGGCACGAGGTTTTCTGAAGCCTGCGTTGTCGCGACAAAATCTTCGGCTGGAAACCAACGTGCTGGTGAACCGAATTATTGTCGAGAATGGCCGTGCTGTCGGCATTCGTTTCATTCAAAACGGCGAGACGATTGAAGCACGCGCGAAAGGCGAAGTGATTTTATGCGCAGGCTCGATCGGATCGGTTCAGGTGCTGCATCGTTCCGGCATCGGCCCGCAGGACTGGCTCGCGCCGCTCGGCATCGACACCGTTCTGGACCGCCAGGGCGTTGGACGAAATTTGCAGGATCATTTGCAGCAGCGCGCCATCTATAAGGTGAGCGGCGTCCGCACGCTGAACGAGACTTATTACAATCTGTTCCAGCGCGGCATGATGGGCGTCGATTACGCGTTGCGCCGTCGCGGCCCGCTGACAATGGCGCCGTCGCAGCTTGGAATTTTCACGCGCTCCGATCCACATCAGGAGCGCGCGAATATTCAATTCCACGTCCAGCCTTTGTCGCTGGATAAATTCGGCGATCCGCTGCATCGCTTTCCCGCGATCACGATCAGCGCCTGCAATCTGCGCCCGACATCGCGCGGCACGGTTCGCATCATCTCAAACGTGCCGGACGACAAACCAAGCATCGCGCCAAACTATCTTTCGACGACCGACGACCGTCAGGTAGCGGCAGATGCAATAAGAGTCACGCGCAGGCTGATGAAACAGCATGCGCTGGAGAAATATCGTCCGGACGAATATCTGCCGGGACATTCGGTCGGCGATGACGATGCATCGCTCGCCAAAGCCGCAGGCGACATCGGCACGACGATTTTCCATCCGGTCGGCACGGCGAAGATGGGGGCCGCAACCGATCCGATGGCCGTCGTCGACGAGCGGCTGCGCTTTCATGGAATCGGCGGACTGAGAGTCGTCGATGCGTCGGTGATGCCGACGATCACATCCGGCAACACCAACACGCCGACCGCGATGATCGCCCACAAGGGTGCTGCGATGATTCTGGAAGATGCGAAATCCGCTTAAGGTCGCGCGGTGAAATTCGCGACGCCGGGTTTGCATAGCGGTTCGGCCAATCGCGCGAACTCGCATAGCAACGAACGGGTCTTGCGCGGATCGATGATTTCCTCGACCCAGAATTTTTCCGCGGAACGAAACGGCGAACGCAATTTGTTCAAACGTTCATCGATCCGCTTGCGCTCTTCCACCGGATCGTCCGCCGCTTCGATGTCCGCGCGATAGGCCGCTTCAATGCCGCCTTCGAGCGGCAGCGATCCCCAATAGCCCGACGGCCATGCGTAGCGCAGCGAAAACCGCCCTGCCGGCTGATGCACGACGCCTGCAACGCCGAACGAGTTACGCACGATGATCGTGCACCACGGCACCGTCGATTGATTGACCGACGCCATCGCACGCACGCCGTGCTTGATCGTCCCTGTCTTTTCCGCATCTAACCCGATCATGAAACCGGGACAGTCCATCAGGTAGACAATCGGCAGATGAAAGGTCTCGGCGAGATCGACATAGCGCACGACCTTCTGGCACGCGTCCGCCGTCCACGACCCGCCGTAGATGAAGGGATCGCTGGCGAGCAGCATCACCGCCCGGCCCTGAAGACGCGCGAAGCCTGCGATGATCGAGCGGCCGAAATTCGCGCTCATCTCGAAGAACGAGCCCTTGTCGACGACCGACTCGATAATCGGCCGCATCTTGTAGACCTGCTTGCGGCTGCGCGGCACGACGTTGAGCAGCATCTCGTCCGCGCGCTCGGGATCGTCATCGCAAGCAATCGCCGGCGTCAGTTCATGCACGGATTGCGGCAGATAGGACAGGAAACGTCGCGCGCACTCGAACGCTTCGTCTTCAGTATCGACAGCATGATCGACGCCGCCTGCGCGTGTCTGGATTTGCCAGCCGCCAAGCTCCTGCTTGTCGAGCTTTTGACCGAGGGCCGCGACGACCGGCGGACCGGCAACGAACATCGCCGACGATTTCGTCATTACCGAATAATGCGACGATGCCAGACGCGCCGCGCCGAGGCCGGCGACCGATCCGAGTCCGAGACCGACGACCGGCACCTGCGCGAGATTGGACGTCGTGTACCAGTACCATTCGTTGCCACCGATGCCGCCGGGAAGGTTCGCGGCACCCTTCGTCTCGATGGTTTTCACCGACCCGCCGCCGCCGGAGCCTTCGATCACGCGAATGATGGGAAGACGCAAATCGTAAGCCATCCGCTCGGCCATGATCGGCTTCGCGGCGATCGATGCGTCCGCCGAGCCGCCGCGCACGGTGAAATCGTCGCCGACGACGACAACGGTGCGGCCGTCGATCGTGCCGCGACCGAATACGCAGTTCGCCGGCGTCACGGTTTTCAGTTCGCCGCTCTCGTCGTATTCGCCGATGCCGGAAACCGCGCCCATTTCATGGAAGCTGTTGCCGTCGAGGAGCCTGTCGATGCGCTCGCGAACCGTCAGGCGCCCCTGATCGTGCTGCCGCTTGACCTTGTCGGCGCCGCCCATTTCCCTTGCGAGGACTTCGCGGCGCGCGAGTTCGTCAAGTTCGGGCTTCCAGTTCATCGGTCTGCTCCGCTCTGCCTTGCGCAATGCAACGCAAGCCGCCGTTTCTTCATTCTGTTGTACGGAATGAATTTTCACTTGCGACAGAAGTTACCCCGCGCAATCTTGGGCCACAACACGGCGGACCCGCGCCCGGTGTCCATTCGTGATGCGATGCACGCGGAGCTTAGATGGCGGAAATCAAGCTCGTCACTGAACTCGCCGGACGCGTCTGCGCCATATCCGCGAACAAGGGCGCGCGCGTGAGCACCGGCGATGACGTCGTATTGATCGAGGCGATGAAAATGGAAATTCCGGTGCCGTCATCCGCTGCCGGAACGATCAAGTCGATGCTCGTTGCGGTGGACGATGTCGTGGCCGAGGGGCAAACCGTCGCCGTTCTTGAGACGTAAGTCGTAGCGCGACAAACTGTCATGGCCGGAATCCGAGCGGCGCGCGGCGTTGCGCTTGCAGATGTGCGATGACATGATCCGGCAAAATCAAAACGCATTTCGCATAGCGAAAGCATCCGGGAGAAAATGTCCATGACGAGCCGCACCATCACGCTTGCCGCAATGTCCGCCGCCGTGGCGACGCTTTCGATGTCGTCCCTACGCGCAGACGACGTGAAGCTGCCGCCGACACTGGCGTTCACTGCCTACGATACGGGTACCGCCGGATTCAACATCGCGGTCGGCGTCGGCAAGATGATGAAGGACAAATACAACACCGATGTGCGCGTGCTTCCCGCCGGCAACGACGTCGCACGCCTCGCGCCGTTGCGTGCCGGACGCGCGCAGGTCGCCTGGATGGGATCCGGAATCTATTTCGCTCAGGAAGGCGTTTTCGAGTTCGGCGCGAAGGAATGGGGCCCGCAGGCGATCCAGGTCACACTGAGCACAATCGACTGCAACGCCGGCACGCTCGGTGTGGCGAAAGATACGGGTGTGAAAGAGTTGAAAGACCTTCGTGGCAAGCGCGTCGGTTTTGTCGTCGGCTCGCCTGCGCTAAATCAAAATGCGCTCGGCATCATGGCCTATGGCGGGCTCACCCAGAAAGACGTGAAAATCGTCGAATTCGCCAGCTATGGAGCGATGTGGAAGGGCCTCATCAACAACGATGTCGACGCCGCCTTCGGCACGACGATCACCGGCCCCGCGAAGGAAGCCGAGACTTCGCCGCGCGGCATCGTCTGGCCGCCGATGCCTCCCGGTGACAAGGAAGCATGGGCGCGCGTGAAGAAAGTCGCGCCCTTCTTCAATCCGCACCTTGCCACTTGCGGCGCCGGTATCACGCCGCAGAATCCGATCGAGTCGAGCACCTATCCATATCCGATCGCGTCGGTCTACGCGTCACAACCGGCGGATCAGGTCTACTCGCTGACGAAATCGATGATCGACGGTTTCGATGCCTACAAGGATTCCGCTCCCGGCGCGCTGGGGCTCGAAGCCAAGAAGCAGACGATGAAATGGGTCGTTCCCTTCCACCCCGCTGCCGCGAAAGCCCTGAAGGAAGCCGGCAACTGGACCGACGCCGACCAGAAATGGAATGATGACTTGATTAAGCGTCAGGGCGTGCTGACTGCGGCGTGGACGGCGTACAACACCTCAAACGCGCCCGCCGACGCCGACAAATTCCTCGAAGGCTGGATGAAAGCGCGTGCGGACGCGCTGGCGAAGGCTAACATGCCGAACGGATTCGAATAGCTTTCGCTGCACTGTCGATCGGACAATCATAAACGGCGGGTTCATCCATGGCGTCACCGTCCGATCATCACGACAAGCCGACGGGGTTTGCGGAAGCGGTCGCGGCGGCAGTTCCGGCATCCGGCAAAATCGAGATGGCGGATCCGCATGCCGCCGTCGCCGATCTTCAGGAATCCGAAGTTACGCGCGTGCGCTCGCTGCACGGCGCGTGGCGCTGGGGCCTGATCGTCGCGACGATTGCGACGATTCTGCTCTGCATCAACCAGCAGTTCTCGCTTCGCTTCTTCATCGATTTCACGCAGCTCAACACCGAGTATTTCTATCTGCTGATCGCACTGATGCTGCCGTTTACGTTCCTGATTTTCCCGGGAAGCGAAGGCGCGCCGCTGGAACGCATCCCCTGGTACGACGTCGTGCTGTTCGCTGCGACGTTTGCCGCCTCGATTTTCCTGATGGCGAATATCCGCAAGGCTGCCGCATCCGGTTGGGAATCGTTCGGTGCGCCTCGCGACGTGCTCGCTGCCGGCCTCGTGATGTGGTTCGTGCTGATGGAAGCACTCCGGCGTACCGGCGGCTGGAGTCTTCTGCTCAGTGTGCTGCCCTTCACCCTCTATCCGCTGTTTGCAGATGCCAAATGGCTCGGGCCGTTTCGCGGCTCGCAATCGACGCTCGATCAGGCGATTGCCTATCACATGCTGTCTGGCGAAAGCCTGCTTGGCATTCCGATTCAGGCGTTCGCCGATACTGTGATCGGCTTCCTCGTATTCGGCACGGCGTTGATGATGACGGGCGCTGGAAAGTTTTTCATCAATCTGTCGTTCGCGATGTGCGGCACGTTTCGCGGCGGTGCTGCGAAAGTGTGTATCTTCGCCAGCGGTCTTTTGGGCACGGTCGGCGGCAGCATCGTCTCCAACGTGCTGACAGCCGGCACGATGACAATTCCGGTGATGAAAAAGACTGGATTCACACCCTCATATGCCGGCGCGATTGAGGCGTGCGCCTCGACCGGCGCGGTGCTTGCGCCGCCCGTGCTCGGGGCGACCGCGTTCGTCATGGCTCAGTTCATGAACACGAGCTACGCCGACGTTGCCATCGCTGCGACAATTCCTTCTATACTTTATTATTTCGGACTGTTCGCGCAGGTCGACAGCTACGCCGCACGCCGCAACCTCAAAGGCATTCCGCGCGCGGAACTTCCAAAATTCATGGATGCGATCAAGGAAGGCTGGTACTACCTTTTCGTTATCGTCATTCTCGTCGTGATGCTGCTCTACTTCAAGCGCGAGAGCCACGCGCCGTTCTACGCGACCGCACTTCTCGTCATTCTGCATCAATGGTCCGGGCCGGGACGCTGGGGCAGCCGCAACACGCTCGTTCTTGTTGTGTCGCTCGCCGCGACTGCCACGCTTCTGTGGTTCGACGTTCAAAACCCGATCTTCTGGGGCATGTGCCTGCTGGCGGCACTGAACGAACTGTGCCCCGGCAAGACATGGGGCGGCGCGCGCTGGGTCAGCTTCTTTGAATTGAACGGCAAGACCTTTGTCGAGCTGATCGCCATTCTCGCAGGCTGCGGCTTGCTGATCGGTGCATTCTCGATGACAGGCGTCATTTCAAGCCTCGCAAACGATCTGCTTAAAATCGCCGGCGGCGATCCGTTTCTGCTTCTCATCATGTGCGCGATCACGAGCCTCATCCTAGGGCTCGGTCTGACAACCACGTCCTGCTACATCTTCCTCGCCATTCTCGTCGCGCCCGCGCTTGAAAAACTCGGCCTCAACAAAATGGCCGTGCACATGTTCATCTTCTACTGGGGCATGCTGTCGTCGATCACGCCCCCCGTTGCCATCGCCTCGTTTGCGGCGGCCGGTATAGCCGGCGCGCCAGCGATGAAGACCGGCTGGGAAAGCATGTGGGTCGGAAGCATCATCTACTTCATCCCCTTCTTCTTCGTGCTGAACCCCGCGCTGCTGTTGCAGGGCGATAATCCCTATTGGGAAGCCATTGGGCTCACGGCGATCCAATGTTTCGGCATCGTGTTCATCTGCGGCGGCATCCAGGGCTATCAGGCCTATGTCGGCGATCTGCGGCGTGCCGGGATGATGGAATGGCCGCTGCGGCTGCTGCTGGTTATCGGCGGCTTTATCATTGCCACGCCCGGCGGCGGGATCATGCCGATCTCGCAGATGAACATCATGCTGCTTGGGCTTGCCGTGCTTGTTCCCACGGTCGCGCTGGCGCTTCTTCTCATGCGCCGCAATCCGACGGTTCCCGCATAGATGAACGTGAACCGAACATCGGCCTCGCTGCACTAAGTGTGGCGACCATGCCGCCACACCCGGCCAAAAATTTGAATTGGACTCGCCGCCGCAGAGTTTGTATCTGGCATTCTCGGCAAGCCTATTTATAGTCCCGGCCAACTTCACGCGCTTTCCAAGGAATCAAAATGCTGAAACCGTTGCTCGCCGCTACTCTTCTCGTCGCCTCTGTCAGCGGCGCATTCGCCCAGGTCAACCCAAAGCGCAGCGGAACGCCCGAGGAACAGCGCGCGTGTTCGCCCGACGTGTCGCGCTATTGCCGCGAAGTGATGAACGACGCCGATCTCATCGTGCTGGGCTGCCTCAAAGCGAACCGCGCGAAGATCAGCAAGGCCTGCGACAAGGTGCTCAACAGCAACGGGCAATAAGCGGCTCTCGCCACTCGTCTCAATCGCTTTTGAATTTGTGAAATCCCGCCGTCAGAAATGCCGGCGGGTTTTTCCGTCTTACGCCGATTTCCGCGCGGCGTTATCGACCAGCGTCTTGCCGAGCGACCAGATCGCACCGGGAACACGGTGGCTCGCGCCTATCACGGAATCGAACGCCGTCTCGATCCATTTGCAATCGTCACTGGTGATTGTCAGCGACGGAATCAGCTTGATGGTGTGGCTGGCGTGGCCCGACACCTGGCTGAGAATCTTGTGTTCCTTGAACAGCGGAATCGTAATGAGCTGGCAGAACAATCCTTTGCTCGCCGTCTCCAGAAGATTCCACGACGCCTTCAGTGTCATCGACTTCGGCGGCCCGAATTCGACACCGATCATCAAGCCCTTGCCGCGCACGTTCTTCAATAACTCGTAGCGCGGGATCATCGCAGAAAGCGCCGCGATCAACTGCTCGCCGCGCGCCGCGGCGTTCTCGATGACCTTTTCGTTCTTGATAACGTCGAGCACGGCGATGCCTGCCGCCATCGCAAGATCGTTTTTGGCGAATGTCGAACCGTGAACGACCGCGCGATCCATCCGGTCGAATGTCTTGTCGAAGATCGCCTTGCGCATAAGCACCGCGCCGACAGGCACGTAACCGCCGGAGAGCGCCTTGGACAACAGCACCATGTCCGGCTCGACATTCCAGTGTTCGACGGCGAGGAAGCGGCCGGTGCGGCCCATGCCCGATTGAATTTCATCGGCGACAAATATCGTGCCGTAGCGTTTGCACAACGCCGCGACGCCCGAAAGATAGTCGTTGTCGGGCATGTTGACGCCCTTGCCCTGAATGGGCTCGACGAAGAACGCAGCGACCTGACGCGTCGCAAGCGCGCGTTCGAGCGCGGGAAGATCGTTGAACGGCACCGACGAGCAGTCGGGCAGCAGCGGGCCGAAACCCTCGCGGAAATTCTTGTCGCCGGTCAGCGACAGCGAACCGTAGGACAGGCCGTGATAGGCGTGATCGCAGTAAACGATCTGGGTGCGTCCGGTCGCAGCGCGCGCGAACTTGATCGCACCTTCGACGCATTCGGTGCCGGAATTGGCGAAAAAGACCTTGTCGAGATACGGCACCTGCGCGATCAGGCGCTCGGCCAGAATTCCGGCGAGCGTCGACAGATCGAGCTGCACGAGATTCGGCATATCGGCGTCGAGGACGCTTTTGAGCGCATCCTTGACGACTGGATGATTGCGGCCGACCGCGAAAACGCCGAATCCGCTCAAAAGGTCGAGATAACGTTCATTGTCCCGGTCATAGAGATACTGACCGTGTCCGCGCTGAAATCCGACATCGTACCCGATTGTCTTGAGCACCCGGACCAGTTGCTCATTCAGATAGCGCGTATGCAGAGCGTTTCGCTGGAATTGGCGATCCGCGAACATCTCCGAAATGTCCAATTTCGACTTCATCATCGCCTACATACTTCGGTTGTTGGGCGCCTAGTCAATCGAAAATAAAGTATGCGTCGATTTGCCTGTCTCTGGAACTGTAAATGATTCTCATGCTTTAAACCGGTTGCAGCGCACGCGAGGTTTTATGCGAAAAATAGCTATTTATGGAATGATCTTTCTCGGCGCGACGGGCGCTGCCCATGCCGGGGACGCCACAGGCGAATGGCGCGACGAGGACGGCAAGGCAACCATCCGCATCGTCGATTGCGGCTCAGCCCTTTGGGGCGTGATCGCTTCGGAAAAACAGCCAGGCCAACACGACACCAACAATCCCGATGCCGCCAAGCGAAGCCGCACGACGCTCGGCATGCCCATTCTTATCAACATGGTGAAATCGAAGGACGAAGAGGATACGTGGGAGGGCAAGATCTACGACCCGATCCGCGGCAAATTGTTCGACTCGTCCATCGTCGCAAAAAGCCCAACCGATCTGCGCGTCGAGGGCTGTGTCGCCATGGTCCTTTGCGGCGGCCAGACGTGGAAACGCGTCGAGCCAGGCATGTCCGGATTCACCTACGGCCCGTCCGGCGGCTGGAAGACCGGCACAACCGGAGCGCCCAAAACAACGGCCGCAACGCCATTTCCAACACCGATCGGCGCATCCAAAAGCGCGCCGAAGGGTGCAAAAGCCCCCGCCGGCAACGATCCGGCGGCGGCTGAAATCTGCGCCATTCCGGAAATCGCAGCCACGCTCCCGAAATAGCCGCGCGCGCGGCTATTGCTTCACGATCTTGCGCGGCGCGCCCATCAACGCCGGCTGAAACAGCACCGCCGCCGCCATCGTCGTTACCAGCGACAGCGCCAAGAGCTTGCCCATGCTCGACGTGCCTGGATGACTCGACAGCCACAGGCTGCCGAATGCGGTCGCCGTCGTCATCGCGCTGAAGAAGATCGCGCGTGTCAGACTCGATTGCAGCAGCTTGGTCTGCCCCGCCCGCCATGCCGTGACATAGTAGATTTTAAATGCCACGCCGATGCCGAGCAGAACCGGCAGCGCGATGATGTTGGCGAAATTCATCGGCAGATGAATGAGCACGCAGATTTCGAGCGTCACGACGCCAGCCAAAATAAGCGGCACCAGCGTCAGCAACACGTCGCCGATGCGCTTGAGCACGATCCAGAGCAGGATCGAAATCGACAGCAATGCCCAGAGTCCGGCCTGAATGAACGCCGAGACGATGGTGTCGCCTGACTTCAAAATCGAAATCGGGCCGCCAATGGCATCCGGCTGAACCTTCAGGACAGCCGCCGCAAATTTGCGCAGCGTGTCGTTGTCGTTCGGGTCGCCCTTCGGCTGCGCTTCAACGCGCATGCGCCCGTCAGCCGACACCCAATCGTGCACAATATCGGCCGGCAGATTCTTCGCGGTGATGAGCTGCGCCTTGAACAGATTGCGGATCTGATCGAGCGCCAAATCGAGCGGCTTGAGGAACGTGGCTTCCGCTCTGTCGCGCACGGGCTTGTCGGCCTTTGCGAGCTTTTCAAGTCCGTCGGCAAGCCGGCGCTGGGCAACCGCGCCCGGTCCCTTGTCGTCGCCCGCAGCCTTGCGAAGGCTCGTCACCGAACCGTTCAAGGCCGCGATATTGTCGGCATCGGTCGGCGGCGTGCCCGGCTTTGCAGGCTTGAGAACAGAGTCCAATCCAGGCGCTGCCCTGCGGATAATACCCAGTTTTGTCTGCTGATCCTCGGGGATGAACGTCTCCAGCGACAGCACGCGCTCCACCTCGGGCAGTTTGGCGAGCTTGGCCTGAATTTCGCGCGCGTCAGCCTGCGACTTCGCAATCACTTCGACGGCGTTGGTGCCTGTTTTGGGATCGCGGCGCAGATCGAGATAGGCTGCAATCGATTCCACCTTCGGGCTGCGAAGGTTCATCGGATTGAAGTCGAAGTGCAGGAAATACAGCAGCGGCAAACCGAGGACGGCGATCCCGAGCGTGATAACGACCACCGGAATGCGATGCTTTTCGAGAAAGTCATCGACCGGCGCGAGAAACTTGTAGCCGAGCGGCTCTTCCTCGCCGGGCGGGTTCAAGATTTCCAGCAGCGCAGGCAGCACAGTGATGGCCGCGATGAAAGCGACGATCATGCCGGCACCAGCAATCTTGCCGAGTTCGGACACGCCTTTGTAGTCGGTCGGCAAAAACGAGAGGAAGCCGCACGCGGTCGCGACGGCGGCGAGCGTCAGCGGCACCGCCGAATACTCGCCGGCCTTGACCAGCGCCGTGCGCAGTCCATCCGCCGTGCGTTTCTGGTCGGCCGCGTGCCGTTCGGCACGGTAGCGGACGCTGTACTGGATGCCGAAATCGACGCCGAGGCCGACGAACAGTACGAAGAATGCGATCGAGATAAGGTTGAAGGCCTGAACGAGCATCAGCGCGACCGCCGTCGTGATCGACAGTCCGATGATGAGCGTGACGAAGACCGAGACGATGATCTTGGGCGATTTCAGCGCGCACCACAGGATGAACAGCACGATCAGAACGGTCGCGATGCCGTTCTCCCACGCGCCGTCCTGAACGGTCGCGAATTCTTCATTGGCGATCGGGACGGGTCCGGTGAGGCGGACGCGCGCGCCGTAATTTCCGGCGAGATCGAGTTCCTGAACCGTCTTGCGGATCGCAGCCGTCGCAGCGCCGCCCGGCTCAAGCGCCTTGAAGTCGAGAACGGGACGGATCGTAAGAAGGGCTCGCGTGTCGGAAGCTGAAAGCGGCTCGTTCTTCGCCAGCCCCTGCCACGAGAACCATGCCGGCTTGCCGGCGAGCACCTGCTCAACCGCATCGGAAACAACGTTCAGCGGCCGCGCCATCGAATCGCGGGTGTAACGGCCGCGTGCCGCGCCGCCGAGACCGAACTCCAATACGCCGGTCAGACCCCGGATGCTCGGGTCGTCCGCGAGGATAGAGAAAATCGGCGCGCCCTGGACGAGCTGCGCGGTCTGCTTGGCGACTTCCGGGGCCGGAAGGAAAAGCAGGCCATTCTGGGCGAAGAACGGACCGCCATCCGGCCGGGCGACCTCGATGAACTTGTCTTTCTGGGGGATAAGTTTCTGTTCCAGAACCGAGGCGGCCTGCTTGGCCATTTCCGGGGTCTGGGCTTCCACGACGGCCAGAATCAGGTCATTTCGGCCCGGAAAGGCCTTGTCGAAGCCGATTTCCCGCTGCCGCCAGTCGATATCGGGCGAAATCAGCTTGTTGACGTCGGTATTAATCGCGAAATGCCGGACCGAATAAACAACCGACGAGGCTGCCACAATTAGCCCAAGTGTCAGGACTAGCCATGCGAACCGCGTGCAGAATCGCACAAGTGAAACGATTATCCTTGTCAGCACAGATTTTCTTTCTATGTCTTGCGGCCGGGCGTGCTTTGTTGGAACTGCCTAGCGGATGGGCGGGTTAATTGGTTCGGGTTTCAAGCGATGCCCTTAAGTCACACAATAGTGGCATAACATCAGCAGTTCCCCAGAATTACTGCTGAATAGCTGCCATAATGCTACACTGCAATATGTTCCTGTCCTGTTCCCCTGTCGCACTGGAAGCCTTGGTATGACCTCATCGACCCCATTGCTCGACTCTATCAAGTCACCGGCCGATCTTCGCAAGATGAAGGAGAGCGATCTGCCACAGGTCGCCGCAGAACTGCGCGCGGAGACGATCAATGCCGTTGCCGTCACCGGCGGGCATCTGGGTTCCGGTCTGGGCGTCGTGGAACTGACTGTTGCGATCCATCATGTCTTCAATACACCGAACGATCGCGTCATCTGGGACGTTGGCCATCAGGCCTATCCCCACAAAATTCTGACCGAGCGCCGCGACCGCATCCGCACCCTGCGTCAGGGCGGCGGTTTGTCCGGTTTCACCAAGCGCGCCGAGAGCGAATACGATTGTTTCGGTGCCGCTCACTCCTCGACTTCGATCTCGGCTGGTCTCGGCATGGCTGTAGCACGCGACCTCGCAGGCGAGGATCGCAACATTGTCGCAGTGATTGGTGACGGCGCGATGTCGGCCGGCATGGCCTATGAGGCGATGAACAATGCCGGCGCAATGGACTCGCGCCTGATCGTCATTCTCAACGACAACGAGATGTCGATTGCGCCGCCGGTCGGCGCGATGTCGTCCTATCTGTCGCGCCTGACATCGAGCAACACCTATCGCCAGATCCGCGAACTCGGCAAACAGGTCGCCAAGCATCTTCCGAAGTTCATGGAAAAGGGCGCGCAGCGCGCCGAGGAATATGCGCGCGGCATGCTTTCTGGCGGCACGCTGTTCGAGGAACTCGGTTTCTACTATGTCGGCCCGATCGACGGCCACAACATGGACCAGCTTCTCCCCATTCTGAAGAACGTCCGCGATTCCAAGGTCGGCCCGACGCTCGTTCACGTCGTCACCGAAAAGGGCAAGGGCTACGTCCACGCCGAAACGTCGGCGGACAAATATCACGGCGTCGTCAAGTTCGATGTCGCTACCGGCAAGCAGGCGAAGGCGCAGGCCAATGCGCCGTCCTACACCAAGGTGTTCGGCGAAACGCTCGTCAAGGAAGCCGAGAAGGACGACAAGATCGTCGGCATCACCGCTGCCATGCCGTCCGGCACCGGCATCGACATTTTCGCCAAAGCCTTCCCTGCCCGCACCTTCGATGTCGGCATTGCCGAGCAGCACGGCGTGACGTTCGCAGCCGGCCTCGCGTCCGAAGGCATGAAGCCGATGGTTGCGATTTACTCGACGTTCCTGCAACGCGCCTACGATCAGGTCGTGCATGACGTTGCGATCCAGAAGCTGCCTGTTCGTTTTGCAATTGACCGCGCCGGCCTCGTCGGCGCCGACGGCCCGACGCACGCAGGCTCATTCGACATTGCCTATCTCGGATGCCTGCCGAACTTCGTCATCATGGCCGCCGCCGACGAAGCCGAACTTCGTCATATGGTCGCGACTTCGATTGCCATCGACGACATGCCTTCAGCTTTCAGATTCCCGCGCGGCGACGGTGTCGGCGTCGAACTGCCGGAAATGGGCACCCCGCTCGAAATCGGCAAAGGCCGCATCGTGCGCGAGGGCGACAAGGTCGCGCTTCTTTCGCTCGGCACCCGCCTGCAAGAATGTCTCAAGGCTGCGGACGTTCTAAAGTCCCACGGATTGACGACGACGGTGGCCGATGCTCGTTTTGCCAAGCCGGTCGATACCGATTTGATTCTACGCCTCGCCCGCGAGCACGAAGTCCTCATCGTCATCGAGGAAGGCTCGATCGGCGGCTTCGGCGCGCAGGTCTTCCAGACGCTCGCCGACCACGGCGCGCTCGACAAGGGATTGAAGGTCCGCTCGATGGTGCTGCCTGACTCCTTCATCGATCAGGATTCGCCAACCGCGATGTATGCGAAGGCCGGGCTCGACGCCAAGGGCATCGTCATCAAGGTGTTCGAGGCGCTCGGACGCGAGAAAGACATCGGAGCGGTGCAGCTTGCTTGATCGCACTCCCCAGAAAGCAGAGATGAAAATTCTGCTGGCGCAGCCGCGCGGTTTCTGCGCGGGTGTCGTGCGTGCGATCGAGATCGTCGAGCGCGCGCTGGAGAAGTACGGTCCGCCGGTCTATGTGCGCCACGAGATCGTGCACAACAAATATGTCGTCGAAAGCCTGAAGGCGAAGGGCGCGGTGTTCGTCGAGGATCTTCACGAAGTTCCCGCCAACGCGATCACGGTTTTCTCGGCTCATGGCGTTGCCAAGAGCGTCGAGGACGAGGCCGCATCGCGCAGCCTCCCCGTTCTCAATGCGACCTGCCCACTCGTCACCAAGGTTCACAATCAGGGCAAGCGTTACGTCTCCAAGGGCCGCCGCCTCGTTCTGATTGGACACGAAGGCCACCCGGAAGTCGTCGGCACCATGGGCCAGGTTCCGGGTCCGGTGACGCTTGTGCAGAATGTCGAGGACGTGGCCGCGCTGGATTTTCCGAGCGACGAGCCGATCGCCTACATCACGCAGACGACTCTTTCGGTAGACGACACGCGCGACATTATCGCGGCGCTCGAAGAGCGGTTCCCGGACATCGAAGGGCCGGACACGCGCGACATCTGCTACGCGACACAAAATCGCCAGTCTTCGGTCAGAGACCTGTCAAAACACGTCGATCTGATCCTAGTGGTCGGCGCCACCAACAGTTCCAACTCCAACCGCCTGCGCGAAATCGGCACCGAAGAAGGCGTGCCGAGTTATCTCATTGCCGACGGCAGCCAGCTCAACCCGGCCTGGCTGAACGGCGTCAAGACCGTCGGCATCACCGCCGGCGCGTCGGCTCCCGAAGTTCTGGTCGATGACGTGATCGAAGCTCTGCGTCGCATCGGCCCCGTTACTGTCTCGGTTCTTCCGGGACGCGAAGAAAACATCGAATTCAGGCTGCCCGCCGAACTGGTTTCGCGCCAGCCGCAACTCTCACCCGCGATGCAAGAAAGATAAATTATGGCGATCCCGTTTTTCAAAGAAATCAAGATCGGCTCGTATCTCGTCAAGCAGAAGCTCAAGGGCAACAAACGTTATCCGCTGGTGCTGATGCTCGAGCCGCTGTTCCGCTGCAACCTCGCCTGCGTCGGCTGCGGCAAGATCGATTATCCGGATGCGATCCTCAACCGCCGCATGAGCGCGCAGGAATGCTGGGACGCGGCCGAAGAATGCGGCGCGCCGATGGTTGCGATTCCGGGCGGCGAACCGCTGATCCACAAGGAGATCGGCGAGATCGTGCGCGGTCTCGTCGCGCGCAAGAAATTCGTCTCGCTCTGCACCAACGCTTTGCTGCTGGAGAAGAAGCTCGACCTGTTCGAGCCGTCGCCCTACCTGTTCTTCTCGGTGCATCTCGATGGCTTGAAAGAGCATCACGACAAGGCCGTGTCGCAGGAAGGCGTGTTCGAACGCGCCGTCTCCGCGATCAAGGCCGCGAAGGCGAAGGGCTTCACCGTCAACGTCAACGCGACGATTTTCGACAATCATCCGGCGGAAGAAATCGCCAAGTTCCTCGACTTCACGACCGAACTCGGCGTCGGCGTCTCAATGTCGCCGGGCTATGCCTATGAGCGCGCGCCGGATCAGGAACACTTCCTCAACCGCAAGAACACCAAGGAGCTGTTCCGCAAGGTGTTCGCCTACGGCAAGGGCAAGAAGTGGAATTTCATGCACTCCGGCCTGTTCCTCGACTTCCTCGCCGGAAACCAGAACTTCGAGTGCGAACCGTGGGGCATGCCGGCGCGCAACATCTTCGGCTGGCAGAAGCCCTGCTACCTCCTCGGCGAAGGCTACACCAAGACCTTCAAGGAACTGATGGAAACCACCGAGTGGGATTCCTACGGCACCGGCAAGTACGAAAAGTGCGCGAACTGCATGGCGCATTGCGGCTACGAGCCGACGGCTGCGAATGCGGCGCTCGCCAATCCGCTCAAGGCGCTCAAGCTCGCCATTCAGGGCATCAAGACCGAAGGTCCGATGGCGCCTGAAATCGATCTGTCGAAGCAGCGTCCGGCGCAGTACGTGTTCTCGTCGGAAGTGCAGAAGCGCCTGTCTGAAATTCGCGCGGATGAGGCGAAGGCAGCGGAAGCCAAGGCCGCCAAGCTCGCAGCCGCCAAAGCTGCCGCTCCCGCAGCGGACGCATCGACCGCCGCCTGATATACGGCAGCATCAATTGAAGAAGGCGCGAACGATGTTCGCGCCTTTTTTATTGTTCCAACGTCATTGCGAGGGGCGTCAGCGACGAAGCAATCCACTGCTGGCTATCAGCAATAGCTGTCTGGATTGCTTCGCGGAGCCTGTCATCGGGCCGGCGAAGCCGGACCCGTTGGCTCGCAATGACGAGGGAAAACATCACCCCAGCGCGTGACGGCAGCCCTTCAGCGAACGCAGCGCGCGATTGAAGTCGCGGCCGGTCGAAATCAGATGCGGGATCGTGCGCGGATTGCGTGCGACGCCGCGCATCACCTTCCACATATCGACCTTGCCGTTCGGCTTGATCGCGTTCGTCGTAATTGCCGGAAGCGAACGATGCGCCGGATCGCTGATGACACGGACGGCGGCGAACGGCAGGCCGTTGAACTCCGCATAGCGCGCGGCGATGTGGCTTTCCATGTCGACGGCGTCAGCACCTGTCGTCGAACGCAGTGCCTCCTTGCCGATCTGTCCGGTGACGACTTGCTCGACACCGGCAAGAGCGCCGGCAACGATGCGGCCGCGCTTGCGCGGCACGGCGACGAGATTTTCCACGAGCTTCGGTTCAGTCACCCACTGACGCTTGGCGGTGACGATCCGCGAGGCGATCACGATGTCGCCGGTCTTCAATTCCGGATCGAGACCGCCGGCGACGCCGAACGAGATGATCCCGCGAATGGTCTTGGGATCGAACGACGTCATCATTTCGCGAAGCAGTTCGGGATTGCTCGAGCTGCAAATGACGGTCAGTCCGGGGCCCGAAGCGATGCGGGCCTCCTGCCTGAGACCGGTCACGATCAGGACCGGTAACTCATCCCCTTCAACAGCGATATGTGCGGTGCGAGAAGTCGCCGCTCTGGTCACATTCCAATCCCCACGAAGCGACTGTTAGTATTGCGCAAATTGCGGTATCGCGCCAGCGCCCAGAGCGGGAAGAACTTGGAATATCCGTGGTATCGCAAATAGAACACACGCGGGAACCCGCCGCCCGTGTAGTTCGGCTCGGCCCAAAGGCCATCTTGGCCTTGTGTATCAACGAGATTCTGGATTCCGCGCTGGGTCGAGGGGTGATCCACCTTGCCCGCAGCCATTAACGCCAACGTCGCCCAGGCGGTCTGGGAGGCGACCGTTTCGTGGGGTTCATGACCGCTGTAGTCGAGCTTATAGCTCGTTCCGTCCTCGCCCCAGCCGCCATCCTCGTTCTGAATCCGAATCAGCCAGTCCGCCGCTTTGGCAATGGACGGGTCGTCATGCGCAACCCCGGCAGCGTTGAGCGCGCACAGCACGGACCATGTGCCGTAGATGTAATTGATGCCCCAGCGGCCGAACCATGAGCCGTCGGGTAATTGCGATTTCCGCAGATATTCGACGCCGCGCCGGAGCGGCTCGGAGGTCTCAATCTTGTGGCCGAGCTGCGCGAGCATCGACACGCAGCGCGCGGTGACGTCGTCGGTCGGCGGATCGAGCAGCGCACCGTGATCGGCGAACGGAATGCTGTTGAGATAGTATTCCAGATTGTCGGCGTCGAACGCGGCCCAGCCGCCGTCGATGCTTTGCAGACCGTTGACCCATTCAGTGCCGCGAGAGATGGCTTCATCGTATCTCGTGCCGCTGCCGAGCGTGCCACGCGCGCGATCCATCGCCATCACGACAACAGCCGTGTCGTCGAGATCGGGGTAGTAGGCGTTGTTGTATTGGAACGCCCAGCCGCCGGGACGCACATCGGGCCGCTTCGCCGCCCAGTCGCCGGCGACATCGAGCACCTGCTTCGGTTTGAGCCAATCGAGCGACTTCTTCGCGGCCTCGACTTCCTTGTCGCCGCCGACTTCGATCATCGCATGCGCGGTAAGCGCGGTGTCCCAGATCGGCGATACGCAGGGCTGGCAATAGGCTTCATGATCCTTGATGACGAGCAGGTCCTCGACCGACTTGCGCGCCTGCACATAGTTCGGATGATCCTTCGGATAGCCGAGCACGTCGTACATCAGCACGCCGTTCACCATCGCCGGGAAAATCGCGCCGAGACCGTCGATGCCGTTGAGGCGCTCGTTGACGAAATCTTCCGCCGCCTTGATCGCGCGGGCGCGCATCTTTTTCGGAAAATACGGATCGGTCGCACGGAGTGCCGCGTCGAGAATCGCGAAACCCGTGAACCAGATTTGACTCTGATGCGCGGCCTTCTTCGGCGGGCCGACGGTCTTGGGATTCTCGACGAACAGTTCGTCGATGGTGATGCCAAGCGGGTTCTTCGCCAGCGGCCGCAGATTCATCAGCACCAGCAGCGGCACGATCACCGTGCGCGCCCAATACGAAATCTTGGTGAGATGAAACGGAAACCAGCGCGGCAGCAGCATGATCTCGATCGGCATCATCGGCGCCGCACGCCATGTCGTCACACCGAACAGCGACAGCATGATGCGGGTGAATACGTTGCTGTTCACCGCCCCGCCCCGGCGGAGCATTTCCTCGCGCGCCTTTTTCATATGCGGCGCGTCCGGACTGTCGCCGATCGTCTTCAGCGCGAAATAGGCCTTCACGCTTGCGCTCATGTCGAACTCGTGGCCGTAGAAAAGCGACCAGCCGCCATTGCCGTTCTGGATGCGCCGCAGATAGTTGCCGATCTTGGCTTCGAGTTCTTTGTTGATCGGCTCGGCGAGGTAGTGCCGCATCAGCACATATTCGGCCGGAATCGTGCAGTCGGCCTCAAGCTCGAATACCCAGTGGCCGTCGGCTTTCTGGCGCTCCAGCACCGCTCCGCTCGCGGCCTTGATGCTGTCCTGAAGTTTGTCCGCGTTCATCGCGGCCAACCGGTTGTCTGTCATCGTGCTCATATCGTCACCGCATCTTCAGGATGTGATCGGCGGCCTTGTCGCCGGAACGGATCGAGCCTTCGATCGTGGCCGGCAGTCCGGTATCGGTCCAGTCGCCGGCGAGAAAAAGGTTTTTCCATTCGGTCACGGTGCCGGGGCGCATCGCGTTCTGTTCCGGTGTCGCTTCGAAGGTCGCGCGGCGCTCGCGCACGATCTGCCACGGCGGCAGCGGGCCTTCGGCAATTTCACTGCTCAACGGCGCGGCCTTGCAGATGTCGCGCCAGATGTCGCGCGCAAGCTCCTCGCGCGGCGCGCTGACCAGCCGTTCGGCGTCGCTGATCGTCACCGACAGCCGATTGTGGAACGCAAACAACCATTCCACCAGCCCGCCGATCACGCCCATCATCGGCGGCATGTTCTCCGGCGGGTCGAAGCGGAAATGCGCGTTGACGATGGCGCGGAATTTCGTCGGCGTCTTGAGACCGAGCAGAATGGACGACGCCGCGCGCGGCGGTACCGCGAGCACGACGGCATCGCTTGGCGCAAGCGTGATCGCGTCGTCGCCGAATTCGAGCGTCGAGATATTCTCGCCCGCCATCAGAACCTGACGCAGTTCATGGCCGAAATTGACGGTGCCGCCTTTCTCGTGCAGCAGCTTGATCGCCGGATCGACCAGCACTGCGCTCAAACCGTCGCGGGCAATCAGCGGGCGGCAGGCTTGCCCTCCGGCCAGCAATGTCTCGCGCACGATGGCACCGGCCAATCCGGCAGAGCCTTTCGGCGGATCGACGTTCAGCGCAGCGAGCAGCAAAGGCAGAACGAGGCGGTCATAAAGCGTGCCCTTGCAGGGAATGGCGTCGCCGACGAGCGAACTCGTGCTGGCCCAGATCAGCGGCGACAACGCGAGATAGTCGCCGACTTTGGTATCGGGCACGCGGCGCTTGTCGTCGAACAGCCAGGCCGGAATGCGTCCCTTGCCAAGATCGAGCAGCCATCGTTTGCCGTCACGCACATCGGCAAAATGAAACTGCGCGCGTTCCGGCCCGACGAGTCCCGCTTCCGTGCCGATTGCGCGCGCATAGGCCAGCGCATGACGATTGCCGGACAGCAGAAGATGGTTGCCGTTGTCGATCACAAGATCGGTCGCCGCATCGTAATAGGAGCGGCAGCGCCCGCCCGCCTGCTGCGTGGCTTCGTGGACGTGAACCTCATAGCCTTCGTTCGCCAGCCGGACGGCGGCGGTCAGGCCGGAGATTCCGGCGCCGATGATGTGGGTTTTTTTCGCCATCAGAAAAATGCGTACCGCAGAACGATGTATATCTTGGCTGCCTTACTAAGCCGCACGGATTTGCGCGGCAACGCAAATCCGCGCGCCACGAGCCGGTCCAGAATGGCGTGGTAGTATTCGTACATGATGCGCGGCGCGCGAACGGTGCGGCTCGGGCTGCGCTCCATGATGACGGCCGCCTTGGCGAAATGCGTGCGCGCCAAAGCCAGAATGTCCTCGCAGGCGCGCGGCAGGCGCTCGTCCGACGCCACGATCAAAGGATCGTTCGACATGATGCCTGCGGATTTGAGGCTTTCGCTCGGAAGATAAAGCCGGCCGATGCCTGCGTCCTCATCGATGTCACGCAAAATGTTGGTCAGTTGCAGCGCACGGCCGAGATGCTTGGCGAGCAGAATTCCATCCTCCTCGCCCATGCCGAACACGCGAACGGACAATCGCCCCACCGCGCTCGCCACACGGTCGCAATACAGATCGAGCGTTTCCAGGTTCGGCGCGCGGATGTCCGCCGGCACGTCCATTTCCATGCCGTCGATGATCGCAATGAAATCCTCGCGCCGCAGTCCGAACTGCTTCACCGACGCGACATAGTCTTTCAGATGCGCGGGCGGATTGCCCGCATAGAGCGCGTCGATGTCCTTGCGCCACTGATCGAGCGCGGCAAGGCGCTCCGCGCGCGGCCCCGTGGAATCGGCGATGTCATCCACCTTGCGGCAGAAACTGTAGATCTGGAACATCGCGTCGCGCTGCTCGCGCGGCAGAATCCGCATCGCCGCGTAGAACGAGCTGTTCGACGCGGTCTCCTGCGGTGTCATGTCGTCTGTTGCAGTCATCGCACTCATGCCGCTTTGCGCGAGAGCGCGCCCTGCCCGGTTGCGCGGCGATAGAAAACCGATGCCATCGCGAACAGCGCCGAGGCCAGCATCTGCTGCTTCGACAGATGCACGTTCTCGCTCAAGGGATCGCGCGCTTTCAGAAGATTCACGATTCTGTCCGCGAATGCGTCGATGACCGACACTTCCAGACCGAGCCGCGTGTCTTTGATCTCGCGGGCAAAGCCGCGACTCTCGTCCAGCAGCGTTTCGGTGCGGCGCGCCAGCACGTGCAGGCAGTTGAGCAGTTCGGGTGTCGCGCGATCCTTCGCGAGCATCTCAACGTTTGCGCCGGCTGTGTTCATCGCATCCATCGGCAGATAGACGCGGTCGAGAGCGCGGTAGTCCTTGGCGCAATCCTGAAGATGATTGTTGATCTGCAACGCAGCGCATAATTTGTCGTTCGCGACCCAAGTGGAGCGATCCTCGCCGTGGACATCGAGCATGAAGCGGCCGACCGGCATCGCGGACAGCGAGCAATAATGAATCAGTTCGTCCCAGTTCGCGTAACGCAGCTTCGTGACATCCATGCGAAACGCGTTGAGCAGATCCAGCGCGTGCTTCGGCGCCATCGCGCGGGTTGCGAAAGCGGCGCGCAGCGCAACGCCTTCGGGCTCCTTCTCATCGCGACCCAAGAGACTCGCCTCCATCTGATCGAGGCGATCGAGCTTTTCCTGCGGCGGCAGCGTCGCGTGATCGGCGATGTCGTCAGCGGTGCGGACGAAATTGTAGAAGGCGAGAATCAGCGCGCGGTGGCGCGGATGGATGATCCACGACGCAACCGGGAAGTTCTCGTCCTTGTGGCCCTTGCCGGACCGCAATTCGCCTGCGGTGGTCATTGAAAACCGTCGTCCGCGCTCGCACGCGGCCTTTTGTGGGGCGTTGAAAGGATTGTTCTTGTGGCGCCGATTTAGCAGATAGGCGCGCAGCCGTACAATGCGGCACTGATAACCAAATTATATTTGAAAATCAATGGCTTATATGGGCGTGAAGCGGCCTATTCGGCCGCTTCGGCAACTTCCTGCAACGGTGCCGAATAATATGACGCCGTCTGCGTGCCCTGCGACGCGCCGCGCGAAAACAGGATCAGATGATGCGCGACCAGACCGGCCGCGATCAGCCGCTCGACATCGCCCCCCTTGATACGCGGCCAGGCGAACTTCCAGAACTCGCGGCGATAGTCGCCCTTGACGCCGACGCGCCAGAAAATCTTCGCAAGCATCGTGATGCCGCGGCGGATGTTGCGCGGCGACAGCCGCTGCCTGCTGTTCGGCGGCGTGATGCGGTTCGCATAGGTGTGGCGCATCTGATGGTCGAAGCGCGCGAACATTTTTTCCGGCGTGTAGGCGCGGCCCATGCAGTCGCGCCAGGTCGCAACCACATCCTCATAGGGCAATTTGAATTCGACATTGGACTCGCGGCCCATGTCCTCGTTCAGGCGGCCTTCGCGCTTCAGGCGATCCCATAGCGGCGTGCGCGGCAAGGCTTGCAGCAGATTGATCGTCAGCAACGGAATCTGCGACTGCTCGATGAATTCGAGGATCCCCTCGCCGGAATTCGGCGTGTCGGTGTCGAGGCCGAGAATGATTCCGGATACGACTTCCATGCCGTAGCTGTTGAGCGTCTGCACGCCCTCCAGAATCGGCACCATCATATTGTGCTCTTTCGAGATCGCTTTCAGCGCAGTCGGGTCCGGCGTCTCGATGCCGCAGAACACGGTGAGGAAATATGCCTCGCGCATCAGTTCGAGAATTTCCGGTCGCTTGGCGATGTTGAGCGTGGCTTCGCAGGCGAACTGCAATGCGAAGCCGTTGCGCTTCTGCCATTCGACGAGATGCGGCAAAAGTTCGAGCGCAGCCTTGCGATTGCCGATGAAATTGTCATCGACGAAATAGACCGAGCCTGAAAGACCGCATGCCAGCATCTTGTCGAGTTCGGCGCAGACCTGTTCGGGAGATTTCAGGCGCGGGTTGCGGCCATAGAGCGCGGGAATATCGCAGAACTCGCATTGATACGGACAGCCGCTGGAAAACTGGATGCTGCCGAGAAAATATTTTTCGAGCGGAATCAATTCGTATGCCGGCAAAGGAAACTTCGTCATGTCGAGACGATCTTTGGTCGTCAGCACGATCTGCTTGTTCGGACGCGAGGTGTCGCGCGCGAGATGATGGAATAGTTCGTCGGTCGCGTCCCCAAGTTCGCCGATATGCAGATAGTCGAATTCGGGATAATTCTCGGGGCACGCGCTCACCGACGGCCCGCCGAGTGCAACGGAAAGACCATGCTGATGCGCGCGGCGGCAGATGTTTTCGATCTGCGGGCGCTGGATGTGCATGCCGCTGACGAACACGGCATCGCACCACGCAAAGTCGGCATCGGTCGCTTTGCGGATGTTCTCGTCGATGAACCGGACTTCCCAGCCTTTCGGCAGCGCAGCCGCGATCAGCAGCAGCCCTTGCGGCGGCATGAAGGCCTGCACGCCGTCAGTCAGTTCATACGCATATTCAAAAGTGCCAAATGAAGGTGTGTAATGCGGAAAGACACAAAGAATGCGGCGCTTCGCTGGACTTACAACGTCTCTCATCAACCCCCCTGCTCACGATGCAGTTGTGCAAAGGACGGGCCAGAATTTCGGTCAGAATAGGGCGCAATTCCAATTCGGCCGTAGCTGCCCGCACGTCGCTTTAACCCCTAGCCCATTGAAAACGCTTGGCTCCTTGGGTTCGTTCCCTGTCTCGAAGGCCCTTACCGGGGCGGAAAACGCTGCTATCGTCAGACCTTAACAGCCGCATTTTACCGCTCTGCGACGTCCCGCCGCCGAGCCATAAAACCATTGGGGGAATGTCATGAGTGCAAGCGTCAACCGCCAGATCCTGCTGGTCGAAAAACCGACCGGCAAACTCGCACAGTCGAACTTCAAGATGACGGATGGGAAAATCCCCGAGCCGAAGGACGGCGAGGCGCTCCTTCGCGTGAAATACATTTCACTCGATGCGGCCAACCGCGCATGGATGCAGGGCGCGACGTATCGCGCAGCGGTCGAAGCCAACACCGTGATGGCCGGCGGCGGCGTCGCCGAAGTTGTCTCGTCCAAAGCTCCCAATCTGAAAGAGGGCGATCTCGTGTTCGGCGACACCGGCTGGCAGGACTATGCGGCGGTGCCCGCCAAGCATCTGGTGAAAGTCCCCAAGATCGAACCGATGACGCATCTGTTGAGCGTCTACGGCATCGCCGGCCTCACCGCCTATTTCGGTCTGCTCAATGTCGGCAAACCGAAGGAAGGCGAAACAGTTGTCGTCTCCGCCGCCGCTGGCTCCGTCGGCTCCATTGTCGGACAGATCGCCAAGATCAAAGGCTGCCGCGTCGTTGGTATCGCAGGCGGCAAGGACAAATGCGCGTGGCTGGTCAAAGACCTCGGTTTCGACGCTGCGGTCGATTACAAGAGCGAGCCGGTGTTCAAGGCGCTGAAAGCCGCGGCGCCGAACGGCATCGACGTCTATTTCGACAATGTCGGTGGCGACATTCTCGAAGCCTGTCTCGCGCAAATGAACAATCGCGGCCGCATTTCATGTTGTGGCGCGATCTCGGCCTATGACGGCGCGGCACCGGCTGCGGGACCGCGCGGCATCCCCGGCCTGATCGTCGTCAAGCGCCTCATCATGCAGGGCTTCATCGTGACGGATTTCTACGACCAGCGCGAACAAGCGATGGCCGACCTGCAATCCTGGGTCAAAGCCGGAAAGCTCAAAGTTCAGGAAGATGTCATCAGCGGACTTGAGAACACGCCGCAGGCGCTGATCGGCCTGCTGGCTGGCGAAAATCGCGGCAAACGAATGGTCAAAGTATAAAGAACACCGGGCTGGCGTCTTTATTCCGCAAAATCCCTGCGACATAAGGTAACTAACAAAATCGCCGTGGCATAATTTATGGCACGCTCCTTGCTGAGTTTTCGTTGAAAACACAGGGAGAATGTCATGAATGCTGCGACGGTAAAGTCCGGTGCGAACACGCGCTGGATTCAGTTGGTTCTTGGCTTGATCGCCATGATGTCGATCTCCAGCCCGCAATATGTCTGGACGCTGTTCGTCAAATCGTTCCAGACCACGACGGGCGCGGCGTTGCCCGCGATCCAGATCACGTTCTCGCTGCTGATCGTGCTCCAGACATTCTTCTCGCCGCTGCAAGGCTGGCTGATCGACAGGTTCGGCCCGAAATGGCTGATCGCCATCGGCGCAATTCTCTCCGGCCTCGGCTGGGTGCTCTCCGCCAACATCACCTCGCTGTACGGTCTCTATGCAACCTATGGCTTGTTTTGCGGCATCGGCACCGGCCTCGTATACGTCGGCATCGTCGGGCTGATGGTGCGCTGGTTCCCGGACAAGCGCGGCTTTGCCACCGGCATGGTCGCCGCCGGTTACGGCTTCGGCGCGATCGCAACCACCTTCCCGATCTCCGACATGCTCGCATCGTCCGGCTATCAGAGCACGCTGACGACGTTCGGCATCATTCTCGGCGCCGTCGGTTTCCTCGCAGCCCTCGGTCTGCGCGATCCGAAGCCCGGCGAAGTCAGCGGCATTGCGCCGATGGTGACGATAGCGAAGAAGGATTACGAGCCGAAGCAGATGCTCAAGACGCCGATCTTCTGGCTGATGTTCGTCATGATGACGATGATGTCGACCGGCGGATTGATGGTGATTTCGCAGTTCGCGAATTTCATGAAGGACTTCGGCATCGCCAATGTGATGATCTGGGGATTTGCGGCGCTGCCGTTCGCGCTGACGATCGACCGCATCACAAACGGCCTGACGCGGCCGTTCTTCGGCTACGTCTCGGATCGCATCGGGCGCGAGAACACGATGGGTATCGCCTTCATCTTCGAGGGCATCGCCGTCGCACTGATGCTTGCATCCCGCGACAACGCGCTGCTGTTCGCGCTTTTGTCCGGCGTGGTGTTCTTCGGATGGGGCGAAATCTTCTCGCTGTTTCCCTCCACCCTGACGGATACCTACGGCACCAGGAACGCGACTACCAATTATGGCTTCCTCTATATGGCGCAGGGCATCGGCTCCGTACTCGGCGGCCCGGTGGCGGCATACATCCACGATTCGAGCGGAAGCTGGATGCCGGTGTTCGCCATTATCATTGGAATGGACATCCTGACCGGGCTGCTGGCGCTGTTCGTGCTCAAGCCGTGGCGGTCGGCGTGGTTCTCCGGCAAGTTCGCAGGCGCGAAGATGGCGCCAGCGGAGTAAGCGGCGCTGATTAAGAAATCGCACACGCGCAACCTCAACATTCGTCATGGCCGGGCTTGACCCGGCCATCCATCTGGCAAAAAACACTCTCGCAAAATCGATGGATTGCCGGGTCAAGCCCGGCAATGACATGTTGTTTTACGCTTCAAACTGCCGGACCCTCCCACATGCTCAATACGCCTCGCGCCCTTCGCGGCATGGTGACTTCGCCGCATCATCTCGCCTCCGAGGCGGGACTGCGCGTGCTGCGCGAAGGCGGCAACGCAATCGAGGCGACGCTGGCGATGGCCGCATCGCTGCCTGTCGTCTATCCGCACATGAACTCCATCGGCGGCGACGGCTTCTGGCTGATCTCGAAGGACGGCAAGGCTCCCGTCGCGGTGGATGCCTGCGGCGCGGCGGCCAAGGCAGCGACAATCGACTTCTACAAAGGCAAGGGTCTCAACGCGATTCCCTCGCGCGGTCCGCTGTCGGCCAACACCGTGGCGGGGACTTTGTCCGGCTGGGCCGAAGTCGTCGCGATCAACAAGGAGATCGGCGGAAAACTTCCGTTATCGCGTCTCGTCGAGGACGCGGTGTGGTCGGCGGAAAACGGCTTTGCCGTCACCGCGACACAGGAAGAACTGACGCGCACGAAATTCGCAGAGCTGAAAGACTCACCCGGCTTCATCGACACGTTCTGCCTGAACGGCAAGCTGCCGAAGGAAGGCCAGCTGATGAAAATGCCGCGACTCGGCGCAACTCTGAAACGCATCGGCAAGGACGGGGCGATGGATTTCTACACCGGCGCACTCGCCAGGGAGATCGCCGCCGATCTCAAAAAATGCGGTTCGCCTGTCGCGCTCGAGGATCTGGCCGCGCATAAGGCCAAGCGCCGCGAGGCTCTGTCGGTGAAAGTGAGGCAAGCCACGCTCTATAATTTCCCGCCACCGACGCAGGGTCTCGCCTCGCTGATGATCCTTGCGATCTTCGAGCGGCTGAACATCAAGGAAGCCGAGACGTTCGAATATCTTCATGGAATTGTGGAGGCGACCAAGCAGGCATTCCTGGTGCGCGACCGCATCGTCGGCGATCCCGCGCTGATGGACGAGAAGGCCGAACGCTTTCTCGAATCCGACATTCTCGACGAACTCGCCTCGCGCATCTCGCCGACCAAGGCGCTGGCGTGGCCCTATCCGGCCAATCCCGGCGACACAGTATGGCTTGGCGCAATCGACAAGAACGGCATCGCGGTCAGCTTCATCCAGAGCATCTATTTCGAGTTCGGCTCAGGCTGCGTTTTGGAAAATTCCGGAATCGTCTGGCAAAATCGCGGGTCGAGTTTCCTGTTACAGGACGATGGTCCCCGCGCGTTGCGTCCGGGCCGCAAGCCGTTCCACACGCTCAATCCGGCGATGGCGATGTTCGACGACGGCCGTCGCATGGTCTACGGCAATATGGGCGGCGAAGGCCAGCCGCAGAGCCAGTCGGCGGTGTTTTCGCGTTACGCGATGTACGGACAGGGCTTGCAGGCGGCGATCACCGCCCCGCGCTGGCTGCTCGGCAAGACGTGGGGCGATGCCACCGTGACGCTGAAACTGGAATCGCGCTTCGATCCGAAAGTGGTGCAGGCCATGCGCGACGCCGGTCACGAGATCGAGATGCTGGAAGACTTCACGTCGACCATGGGCCATGCGGGCGCTGTCGTTCGCCATGCCGACGGCATGTTCGAGGGCGCGACCGACCCGCGCAGCGACGGCGCAGCTTTAGGTTTCTAATTTACGAATTTGCCGCCGAGTTCATCATCGATGTGAATTCTAACGATGTCGTCGAACGTTTTTTCGGCAGTCGTAAAGCCGAGCTTCAGCGCGCGTTCGGTCGAGAAATTGCGCGGCCATCCGGCGACGATGCCCATGATGGTTTGATCGGGCTGGCGCTTGATGCGCGCGACGACATTCTTTCCGGCGACGCGTTCCAGCGCCGCGATCTGCTCACCGACTGTCGCGGCCAAACCCGGCATGCTCAACGAGCGGCGCGGACCAATCGTGTTCAGGTCCATCGTTCCGGCATGAATGAGAAAGCCGACAGCCGAGCGCGGCGATGCATGCCAGTGCATCACGTCCTCGGAGACAGGCAGTACGGCGTCTTTGCCGGACAGCGGCTCGCGGATGATGTTGGAGAAAAATCCCGATGCCGCCTTGTTCGGCGCGCCGGGGCGCACGCAGATCGTCGGCAGGCGGATGCTCACCCCGTCGAGCAGGCCTTTTCTTGAATAGTCCGAGATCAACAGTTCGCCGATGGCCTTTTGCGTGCCGTAACTCGTCAGCGGTGTCGTGAAAAACTCGTCGCCGATTTTTTCCGGAAACGGCGCGCCGAACACGGCGATGGATGAGGTGAACACCAGGCGCGGCCTGTAGCCGCCGCCGATATGGCGGATGGCGTCGATCAGATAGCGCGTGCCGTCGAGATTGATGCGATAGCCCTTGTCGAAATCGGCCTCCGCCTCCCCCGACACGATGGCGGCGAGGTGAAAGATCACATCTGGCTTGGACGCGACGAGTTTTTCAACGGCGGGCTGAGACGAGACGTCCGCCGTCACAAGATCGACCGGCATCGATGCGCCGGCGGGCTTCGCGGGCGCGACGACATCCTGCAACGTCAGCTTGGAAATTTCGGATTTGCCGAGCCTGCCATCTTTTGCGAGACGCTCTGCCAGTTTGCGGCCAACCATGCCGGCCGCGCCGAGAATGAGAATATGCAAGAGAGGCTCCCTTTCGTGCCGTCATTGCGAGGAGCGTAGCGACGAAGCAATCCAGCATTTAAGAAAGATGGATGGATGGATTGCTTCGCTTCGCTCGCAATGACGAAGACTATTCCTTGACGGCGCCGGTCATGGCCGAAACGTAATGCTCGACGAAGAACGCGTAGAGGATGACCAGCGGCAAGGAGCCGACCAGCGCGCCCGCCATCAGCGATCCCCATTTGTAGATGTCGCCATCGACGAATTCGTTGACGATGGCGACCGGCACCGTCTTGTTCGCGGTCGATTGCAGAAACGTCAGCGCGTAGATGAATTCGTTCCAGCACAGCGTGAACGAGAAGATGAAGGCCGAGATCAGTCCCGGCACCGCCAGCGGCAGCACGATCTTGGTCAGAATCTGCCAGCGGCTTGCGCCGTCAATCAGCGCGCATTCCTCAAGCTCGAACGGAATGGTCTTGAAGTAACCCATCAGGAGCCACGTCGAGAACGGGATGAGCAGCGTCGGATAAACCAGAATCAATGCCAGCGGCGAGTCGAAGAGGTTGTAGCTCTGGATCACGGTGGCCAGAGGAATGAACAGGATCGACGGCGGGATCAGATAGGCGAGGAAGATCGACGCACTGACGATATTGGCGCCCTTGAAGCGCAGCCGCACGATGGCGTAGGCCGCGAGCACGCTTGCAATGATCGAGATGAACGTCGCCGCCGAGGCGACATACATCGTGTTCCACAGCCAGCGCGGATAATTGGTCTCGAACAGCAGCTTGTAGATGTGCTTGAAGGTCGGCTTCACAACCCAGAACGGGTTGAACGTCTCCATGTCGATCAGCTGCTCGTCGGGTTTGATCGAGGTGAGCGCCATCCAGTAGAACGGGAAGAGCAAGATCACCACCATGATGAACAGCGGGATATAGAGCGTGACGATCTTGCTCGGCAGCGTCTCGAGGTAGCTCATGCCCTCGCTGTTGTCGCTGGCGGACGAAGCGGCGACCGGCGGATGCGTTGCGTCAGTCATTGTCCGACCCCTGCTGCCATTTGCGCCGCTGCATGCCGAACCATGAAATCGTGATCGCTGCGAGCAGGAACGGAATCATCGCGGTCGCAATCGCAGCGCCCTCGCCGAGCCGACCCGACAGAATGCCGCGCTGATAGCTCAGCGTCGCCATCAGATGCGTCGCGTTGACCGGGCCGCCGCGCGTCAGCGCCCAGATCAATTGGAAATCCGTAAAGGTGAACAGCACCGAGAACGTCATCACCACGGCGATGATCGGCGTCAGCAGCGGATAGGTGATGAAGCGGAAACGCTGCCAGTTGGTCGCGCCGTCGAGCGTGGCGGCTTCATAGAGCGACGGCGAAACCGTCTGCAATCCGGCGAGCAGCGTGATCGCGACGAACGGCACGCCGCGCCAGATATTGGCGATAATGACGCTGGCGCGCGCCCAGTTGGAGTCGCCGAGGAAGTTGATGTTGTGATCGATCAGTCCGAGATGGCGCAGCGACCACGAGATGATCGAGAACTGGGAATCGTAAATCCACCAGAACGCAATCGCGGACAGCACCGTCGGCACGATGAAGGGAATCAGAACCGCCGCGCGGATCAGCGCCTTGAACGGCATGCTGCGATTGAGCAGCAGCGCGAGATAAAGCCCGAGCGCGAATTTGATGGCGCTGGCGACCAGCGTGTAGAGCAGCGTGTTGAACACCGAGAGCCAGAACACCGCGTCGTCGCGCAGCCATTCGTAATTCTCGGTGCCGATGAAAACGCCGCTGCGGCCGATGCGCACATCGGTGAAGCTCATCCACACGCCGAGAAACAGCGGATAGGCCAGAAACATCAGAAGGAATCCGGCCGCCGGCAGCATGAACCACAGCGCAAGCCAGTTGCGGTTCGCGCTCAGCCGCTGCCAGAACGACTGCGAACTGACGAAGGAACCGGCCGATGCGGGCGCTGGAATTGTCGTCATCGTTTGGGCCTTGCCGCGTTGTCCCGAAGACTACGCGCAGATGATGGAGCGAAAAAGGCACCGGCGCGGAACTTATCCGCGCCGGCGATTGTCGTTTTACGAGCGATAGAGCCGCTTGGCCTGCCGTTCCGCAAAAGCGATCGAGCCTTTGAGGTCTTCGCGGCCGGTGCAGTAATTGGCAAACATATCCACGACGATGAAGTCGGCGATCGCCGCTGCCGCGTTCTCGCCGAGCGTGCCGAGACCGGCAGGCGTCAGCGTGCGCTTGGCGACGTCGCGGAACTTGGTGTTCTTCGGATCCTGCGTCCAGATCGGGTTGTTGTCGTAGGCGAGCAGGAAGTGCGAGAGGTAGCCCTTCGCCGACGTGACCCACGGATTGAACTGATCGGCTTCGAGCATGAATGCCGTCAGCGCCTTACACGCCTGCGGATACTTCGTGAAGTTGAAGGTCAGCATCGTGAACGGCAGATGCAGTTCGGTCGGCTTGCCGGCCGGACCGATCGGCATGTAGGCGTGATCCATGTCGGCGGCGATTTCCTTGGCGGAGTTTTGCGCGGCGACGTAGATCGAAATGCCGTTGACCGTGCAGTGAAGTTGACCGGCGAGGAACGCCTTGTTGTTCGACGAGTCGTTCCAGGATGCGGTGCCCGGAATGAAGGTGCCATAAAGCTCCTTGATGTATTCGAGCGCCTTCGCCGTCTCCGGCGAATTGATGATGACCTTGTCGTCCTTGTCGACGAGGTAGCCGCCGTGCGTCCACAGCGCCCAGTGCAGCCAGGTGTTGGCGTCACCCGATGCGTGCCCCAGCGCCATGCCGGCCGGCGTCCCGTTCTTGTTCAGTCCCTTGCAGAGTTCGAGGAAGCCTGCGGTGTCGGTCGGGAAGGTCTTGAAGCCTGCTTTCTCGGCGGCGGCGATGCGGTAGTTGATGAGCGCGCCCGTGGCTGCGACCGGAATACCGATCCACTTGCCGTCCTTGGATTTGCCGTAAGCAGCAGCCGACGGCGCCCAGCCGCCGTATTTCTTGCCGAGATAGTCGGAAACGTCGGTGACGTCGACGCATTTGCTCGGAAACAGATGCGGCAGCGAGTAGAGGCCCCACACCATGTCGAGGCCCTGCCCGGTGTTCGCTGCAACCGACGCCTTCGGCTGAAGATCGTCATAGGATTCGTTCGACACATTGACTTCGACGCCGGTGGCCTTGGTGAAAGCGGCCATGATGTTCATGAAGGCAACATCTTCGGCTTCGACGAAACGCTTCCAGCGCAGAAGATTGATCTTCGCGCCGGCCTCAGGTTTCCACTGCGAGGTCTGCGCCCATGCCTGAGCGAAACCAAGCAGCTGATCGGCGGATACGGTGGCCGCGCCCGCCAGCAATGATGCGCCGCCCTTCAAAAGCGAGCGGCGGTTTGGGGTGAACTTATCCATCGTCTGTCGTCTCCCTGTTGTACCGGCCTCGTTTGTCCCGCCGGCTGTTGATTGCGATAATAAACGGCTGCGTCAGTTGATGAGACGCTTGCCGGTCTCCTTGTCGAAAACGTGAGCAGCCTTGGCGTTGGGCCGCAGCTTGATCTTGTCGCCGGGTTTCACCGGACGGCGATCGCGAATGACAGCAATCAGATCCTGGGTGCCGATGCGCGCGACGATCTGCGTTTCCGAGCCGGTCGGCTCGACCACCACGACTTCCGCATCGATGCCGTCATCGGCGAATTCGAGATGTTCGGGGCGGATGCCGTAGATCACCGGCTTGCCTTCGAGGCCTGAGCGCGATGCGGCCAGCGGCAGCTTGCTGCCGTTGGCGGTCTCCACACATGGCGTGCCGCCGTTCGAGAGCTTGCCTTCGAGGAAATTCATTGCAGGCGAACCGATGAAGCCGGCGACAAACTTGTTGTCCGGATGATCGTAGAGATGAAGCGGCGTGCCCATCTGCTCGACGATGCCGTCCTGCATGACCACGATCTTGTCGGCCATCGTCATCGCCTCGATCTGGTCGTGCGTGACGTAGACCGTGGTGGTTTTCAGACGCTGGTGCAGTTCCTTGATTTCGGTTCGCATCGCCACGCGCAGCTTGGCGTCGAGATTGGAGAGCGGCTCATCGAACAGGAATACCTGCGGATCGCGCACGATAGCGCGGCCCATCGCGACGCGCTGGCGCTGGCCGCCCGACAACTGGCGCGGATAACGGTCGAGCAGATTACGAAGGCCGAGAATGTCCGCCGCCTTCAGAACGAGCTTGTCGATTTCGCTTTGCGGCGTTTTGCGCAGCTTGAGCGAGAAGCCCATGTTCTGCGCCACCGTCATGTGCGGATAGAGCGCGTAATTCTGGAACACCATCGCGATGTCGCGCTCCTTCGGCTGCACGTCGTTGACGACGCGCTCGCCTATCGAGATCGTTCCCGAGGTGATGTTTTCCAATCCGGCCAGCATGCGCAGCAGCGTGGATTTGCCGCAGCCGGACGGGCCGACCAGCACGACGAATTCGCCGTCTTGAATGGGGACCGTGACGCCGTGAAGAACTTCAAAGCCGCCAAACGACTTACGCACGTCGTGGATTTGCACCGACGCCATTCAACTCTCTCCCTGTATCCCGGCGTCGTCCGGCTTGGAGCCGTCGCAGCACTCGTTGCAGGTGCGGTGCCGAAAGCCGAGTTTCGCCCGCATTCTCTGCATTTTCTCGGACGCTAGCAACGCGTTGGTAGCGCTGTCAATAAAACTTTGATCGCCCCTCTGCGTGTGATATGAGCGCGAAATGGCAGGCAAACGAACGCAATCCGGCAAGGTTCGCCTCGCGGAGGTCGCCAAACTCGCGGGCGTCAGCCCGATCACCGCATCGCGGTTCTTCCGCAATCCCGATGCGCTGTCCTCGGCCAAGCGCCAGCGCGTCGATAGTGCGGCAAAAGAACTTGGCTATGTGCCGAACCTCGCTGCGCGCGCGCTCGCTTCGCACCGCACCGAAGTCATCGGCGTGCTGATCCCCTCGCTCACCAACAACGTGTTCTCCGACGTGTTGCGCGGCATCTACGACGCCTCCGAGGGCAGCCGCTACAGCATCCAGTTCGTCAACACGCGTTACAGCATCCTTCAGGAGGAGAAGCTGCTGCGGCTGTTTCAGGCCCAGACGCCGGCAGGGCTGATCGTCACCGGCATCAACCAGACACCGGAATCGCGCGCGGTGATGGAGGCGATGAACTGCCCGATCGTCCAGATCATGGAAATCGGACCCGATCCCGTCGATATGATGGTGGGTTTCTCGCATTACGATGCAGCATTTTCGGCCATTTCTCATCTGATCGAGGGCGGCCGCAAGCGCATCGGCTTCATCGGCGCGCGCATGGACCCGCGCGTGCAGCGCCGCCTCGAAGGCTACCGCGATGCCATGAGGCGCGCGAACCTGTTCGACCCAAACCTGGTCCTGACCACGCCGGTTGCAACGGCGGTGACGCGCGGCGGCACGTTGCTCGGCGATCTGCTCACAAGCGCGTCCGACATCGACGCTGTTTTCTGCGTCAACGACGACCTCGCGCTCGGCGTGCTGTTCGAGTGTCAGCGCCGGGGCATCGCAGTCCCAAACGACATGGCCATTGTCGGCTTCAACGATCTCGAATTCATGGCGGCCACCGTGCCGCCGCTGACCAGCGTCCGCACCAATCGCTACGAGATGGGCCGCAACGCCATCACCATGCTGATCGGCGCCATCGACGGGCCGCGTCCGGATACGCCGGTCGTCAATCTCGGTTATGAGCTGATGGCGCGCGAAAGCTCCGCTCCGCGCCGACGCTGACCGAAGCTGTTCCCTATCGGCTGCAAATCTGCCTTGACAGAAAATGGTAGCGCTGTCTTTTTCACTCGCCTAAAGTCGAATGAATGCGATCAGAAAGCTGCGAATGCAGCGCGGGAGACAGCGGTGACAGCCAACGACAACGCCAAGGGCGGCAAGCGCAAACTCCGGTCCCAGCTCTGGTTCGACAATCCCGACAATCCGGCAATGACGGCGCTCTATCTGGAGCGGTATCTCAATTACGGGCTCACGCGCCACGAATTGCAGTCCGGCAAGCCCATCATCGGCATCGCGCAGACCGGCAACGATTTGTCGCCATGCAATCGCCATCACCTTGAACTCGCGCATCGCGTGCGCGAAGGCATCCGCGAGGCCGGCGGCCTTGCGATGGAATTTCCGACGCACCCGATCCAGGAAACCGGCAAGCGGCCGACGGCGGCGCTTGACCGCAACCTCGCCTATCTCGGCCTTGTCGAAATCCTGTTCGGCTATCCGCTCGACGGCGTCGTGCTGACCACCGGCTGCGACAAGACAACGCCGGCCTGCATGATGGCGGCGGCGACGGTGAACATTCCGGCCATCGTTCTCTCGGGCGGGCCGATGCTGAACGGCTGGTGGAACGGCGAACGCACAGGTTCGGGCACCGTGGTCTGGAAAGCGCGCGAAGACCTCGCCGCCGACAAGATCGACTACGAGCAGTTCATGGAGATCGTCGCCTCCTCCGCGCCATCCGTCGGTCATTGCAACACGATGGGCACCGCCTCGACGATGAACTCGCTCGCCGAGGCTCTCGGTTTCTCGCTGCCCGGATGCGCGGCGATCCCTGCCCCTTACCGCGAGCGCGGACAGGTTGCGTATGAGACCGGCAAGCGTGCGGTCGAGATGGTGTGGGAAGACCTCAAGCCATCCGACTTTCTCACACGCGAAGCGTTCGAGAACTGCATCGTCGTCAATTCCGCCATCGGCGGCTCGACCAATGCGCCGATCCACATCAATGCGCTGGCCCGCCACATCGGTGTCGATCTCTCCATCGAAGACTGGCAGAAGCACGGCCATGACGTGCCGCTGCTGGTGAACATGCAGCCCGCCGGATTCTACCTCGGCGAGGAATATCACCGCGCCGGCGGCGTGCCGTCCGTGGTGCGCGAACTGATGAAGCACAAGCGCATCCACGAAGGCGCACTCACCGTCAATGGAAAGTCGATGGGCGAGAACTGCAAGTCCGCGCCCTCGCCCGACAACGACGTGATCCGCGCCTACGACAAGCCGCTGGTGAAGGACGCAGGCTTCATCGTGCTGCGCGGAAACCTGTTCGATTCCGCAATCATGAAGACCAGCGTGATCTCCAAGGAATTCCGCGACCGCTATTTGTCGAATCCGAAAGATCCCGAAGCCTTCGAGGGCCGCGCCATCGTGTTCGAGGGGCCGGAGGACTATCACCACCGCATCGACGATCCGTCGCTGAACATCGACGAGCATTGCATGCTGTTCGTGCGCGGCGTGGGGCCCATCGGTTATCCCGGCGGCGCTGAAGTCGTGAACATGCAGCCGCCTGCGGCTCTCATCAAGAAAGGCATCACGTCGCTGCCATGCATCGGCGATGGACGCCAATCCGGCACGTCGGGTTCGCCGTCGATCCTCAATGCTTCGCCCGAAGCCGCTGCGAACGGCGGACTTGCATTGCTTAGGACCGGCGACAAGGTTCGCATCGATCTGAAAAAGGGCGAAGCCAACATTCTGATCTCGGCGGACGAGTTGAAAAAGCGCCACGCGGATCTGATGGCCAAGGGCGGCTTTGCGTATCCGAAGAATCAAACGCCGTGGCAGGAACTCTATCGCGACACCGTCGGCCAGCAGGCCACCGGTGCGTGTCTCGAACTCGCAACGCGCTATCGCAACATCGCCGGCACTATCGGCGTCGCGCGGGATAATCATTGAGCTAACACCGTCATTGCGAGCGCAGCGAAGCAATCCATAAATAAAACCAAATCTGGATTGCTTCGTCGCTCCGCTCCTCGCAATGACGAACCCAAGGAGAATTTTTGACATGTCCGGACGACTGAAAGGCAAACGCGCCTTCGTGACCGCAGCGGCAGCCGGCATCGGCCGTGCCTGCGCCGTCGCCTTCGCCAAAGAAGGCGCGACCGTCATCGCGACCGATCTCGACGAAAAAGCCGTCGCGACGCTTGCGAGTGAAGGCGTGAAGGAAACCTACAGGCTCGACATGCGCGACACTGCTGCTGTCGATGCGATAGCGAAAAAAGTCGGCAAGATCGACATTCTGCTCAACGCCGCAGGCTTCGTTCATAACGGCACCGTGCTGGAGTGTTCGGATCAGGATTGGGATTTTTCGTTCGACCTCAACGTCAAATCGATGCACCGCACGATCAAGGCGTTTCTGCCCGCAATGCTCGCGGGCGGTGGCGGATCGATCGTGAACATCGCCTCCGCTGCGGGCGTGTTCAAAGCCGCGCCCAATCGCTACGTCTACAGCGCAACCAAAGCCGCCGTCGCGGCGCTGACCCGCGCGGTCGCGGTCGATTTCATCACCAAGGGCATCCGCTGCAATTGCATCTGCCCCGGCACGATTGAGACGCCGTCAATGCTCGACCGCGCGGCTTCATTGGGCGCGGGCGGACGCGAAATGTTCGTCAGCCGCCAGCCGATGGGCCGCCTCGGCACCGCGGAGGAAATGGCGTCGCTTGCCGTCTATCTCGCCAGCGACGAAAGCTCGTTCACCACCGGCGTCGCGCACATCGCCGACGGCGGCTGGACGCTGTGAGCGGTTTGAACGCGAACCTCATCCTGAGGAGCGGCCTCTTTGCCGCGTCTCGAAGGATAGGCATAACATTCTCATGGTTCGAGACGCGCAGAAGTCAGCGCTCCTCACCATGAGGAACAGCGATTTCGGGAGCAACCAATGAACAAGATCGATCTTTCAGGACGGTTCGCCGTCGTCACCGGCGGCGCGCAGGGTTTCGGCCGCGCCATCACCGAACGCTTCGCCGCATCAGGCGCCAAGGTGATGATCTGGGATTTCGACGACACGCTGGCGCAAAAAACCGCCAAGGACATCGGCGCAGCCGTGAGCGCGATCAAAGTGGACGCCGCCGATCCCGCTTCCGTGGACGCCGCGACCGCCGCCACGCTGAAGGCGTTCGGCAAGATCGACATTCTCGTCAACAACGCCGGCATCGCCGGCGTCAACAAGCCAGTGACGGATCTGAGCTACGACGAGTGGCGCCAGGTGATGCGGATCAATCTCGACGGCCCCTTCATCTGCTGCAAGGCGGTCGTGCCGTCGATGAAGAAGAACAATTACGGGCGCATCGTGAACATCGCCTCCATCGCGGGCAAGGAAGGCAATCCGAACGCCTCGCACTATTCGGCGTCGAAAGCCGGTGTGATCGCGCTGACGAAATCATTAGGCAAGGAACTCGCCGGCACCGACATCGCGGTGAATGCGGTGACGCCAGCCGCCGCAAAAACCGCGATCTTCGATCAGATGACGCAGCAGCACATCGACTTCATGCTGTCGAAAATTCCGCGCGCGCGTTTCCTCAAAGTCGAGGAACTGGCTTCGCTGGTTGCATGGATGGCGTCGGAAGAATGCCTCTATACGACGGGCGCGGTGTTCGATATTTCCGGCGGCCGCGCGACGTATTGACTTAGCCAGCACGTCATTGCGAGCCAGCGGGTCGGCGCAAAGCGCCGCCCGATGATAAACTCCACGAAGCAATCCATCTTGAAATCAAAAGCTGGATTGCTTCGTCGCTAACGCTCCTCGCAATGACGGGCCTAATCCGGGTCCGAATGGTGCCCGTGAAGATAGCCCTTGATCTTCGGGTCCGGCATCAGGATCGATGCGATCAGCGCGATGGCGGCCATGCCGGTGACGTACCAGAAGAAACTCGACTCTACTCCGGAGTCCTTGAACCACAGCGCGACGTATTCCGCCGAGCCGCCGAACAGTGCGTTGGCAATCGCATAAGCAAAACCGACGCTCAGGGCGCGCACTTCAGGTGGAAACATCTCGGCTTTTACCAGACCGCTGATCGAGGTGTAGAACGACACGATGCACAGCGCGGCCATAATCAGGGCATAGGCCGCATACGGGCTTTGCACGGTGCCGATGGAATACATCAGCGGCACGGTGCATAGCGTCGCAAGGCCGCTAAACAGCAGCATCGAGGTCTTGCGGCCGATCTTGTCCGACAGCGCGCCGAACGGCGGTTGCAGGATCATGTAGGTGAACAGCACTGCGGTCATCACGACGTTCACGACGCGGTCGTTCATATGCGCGGTGTTGACGAGATATTTCTGCATATAGGTCGTGAACGTATAGAATAGCAGCGAACCGCCTGCCGTGTAACCGAGCACAAGCAGAAACGGCTTGAGGTGGTATTTGAAAATGTGACGCAGCGAGCCCGCGCCCTCGCTGCTGCGGCTGGTGGACGATGACGTCTCATGCAGTGATGTTCGCAGATACAAAGCGATCAGCGCGCACAACGCGCCGATGAAGAACGGAATCCGCCAGCCCCATTCGCGAAGCTCGCCGTCCGTCATGGTTGTTTGCACGATCAGCACGACAAGCGACGCCAGAAGCTGTCCACCGATCAGCGTGACATACTGGAACGAGGCGTAGAATCCGCGCTGTCCGGGAAGCCCGACTTCGCTCATATACGTTGCGCTGGTGCCGTATTCGCCGCCGACCGAAAGTCCCTGCACCATCCGCGCCAGCAGCAGCAGCACGGGCGCAGCCGTTCCGATGCTCGCATAGGTCGGCAGCAGCGCGATGGCGAGCGAGCCAGCGCACATCATCAGGATCGAGATAATCATCGATCGCTTGCGGCCGTAACGGTCGGCGATGAAACCGAACACATAGCCGCCGATGGGACGCATCAGAAACCCGATGGCGAACACCGCCGCAGTCTGAAGCAACTGCGTGGTCTGGTTGCCCTTCGGGAAGAACGCCGACGCGAAATAAAGCGCGGTGAACGCGTAGGCGTAGAAATCGTACCATTCGACGAGATTGCCGGAGGAGCTTGCGAAAATCGCCCAGATGCGGCGGCGGCGATCCGCCCCTGCGTCGAGAACTGCGGTGCTAGCCATGTGACCTCCCGATGATTTGAATAAGCCGAACTTATTTTCCGTCGCGGCGCATGAAATCGAAATCGCAGCCCTCGTCGGCCTGCGTGATGGTCTCGTTGAACAGATGCGCGTAGCCGCGCTTGGCCCAGCCCGGCGCTACGGGTTTCGGCAGCGCGTGCTGACGCATCGTCAGTTCGACCTCGTCGATCAGCACGTCGATCTTTCGTTTCGCCACATCGAGCCGGATCATGTCGCCGGTTTTCACGACGGCCAGCGGCCCGCCGACGGCGGACTCGGGCGTGATGTGCAGCACGATGGTGCCGAATGCCGTGCCGCTCATGCGCGCGTCGGAAATGCGAACCATGTCCTTCACGCCGGATCGCAGAAGTTTTTGCGGGATCGGCAGATAACCCGCCTCCGGCATGCCCGGCGCGCCCTTCGGCCCGGCGTTGCGCAAGACAAGAACATCGTCCGCGTTCACGTCGAGATCGGGTGAATCGATCCGCAGCGTCATGTCCTCGACCGACTCGAACACGATTGCTCGCCCGGTGTGCTGCAACAGTTTCGGCGTCGCCGCCGATTGCTTGATGACCGCGCCGCGCGGCGCAAGATTGCCGTGAAGCACGGCCATTCCGCCTTCCGGCGTGATGGGATCGTTGCGCGAGCGGATCGCATCCTGTCCCGGCACTTCCTCCGCGCCCGCAACGACGTCGCGCAGCGTCTTGCCTTCGATGGTCTTCGCATTCAGATCGAGCAGATCGCCAAGCTGTTTCATCAGCTTCGGCATGCCGCCGGCGTGATGGAAGTGCTCCATATAATGTGCGCCGGATGGCTTCAGATCGATCAGCACCGGCACCTCGCGGCCGAGCGCGTCGAACTCCGCGAGATCGATCTTGTGCGGCGTGCGGTTGGCGATGGCTGTCAGATGAATCAATCCGTTGGTCGAACCGCCGATCGCCTGCAAAACGACCTGCGCGTTCTTGAACGCAGCCGGAGTCAGCAGCTCGCTCGGCTTCGGTCCGCCGCTCATCGCCATTTCGGCAGCACGCTTGCCGCTGGCTTCCGCGATGCGCACGCGCTCGGAATGCGGCGCGGGAATCGTCGCGCTCATCGGCAACGACAGGCCGAGCGCCTCGGACACGCACGCCATCGTGCTCGCCGTGCCCATCACCATGCAGGTGCCGACGGACGGCGCGAGGCGTCCGTTCACCGCTTCGATTTCCACAGCATCGATTTCGCCCGCGCGATATTTTCCCCACATGCGACGGCAATCCGTGCACGCGCCGAGCACCTCGCCCTTGTGATGACCGACGACCATCGGCCCGACAGGAATCACGACTGTCGGCAGATCGGCGCTTACAGCCGCCATGATCTGCGCAGGCAATGTTTTGTCGCAACCGCCGATGACAATCACGGCGTCCATCGGCTGCGCGCGGATCATCTCCTCGGTATCCATCGCCATCAGATTGCGAAGATACATCGAGGTCGGAAACGAAAAACTTTCCGCAATCGAAATGGTCGGAAACACCATCGGCATCGCACCCGCCAGCATGATGCCGCGCTTCGCAGCTTCGATCAGTTGCGGCACGTTGCCGTGACACGGATTGTAATCGCTGTAGGTGTTGGTGATACCGACGATCGGGCGCGTCAGCGCGTCGTCCGAATAGCCCATCGCCTTGATGAAGGCCTTGCGCAGGAACAGCGAGAATCCCGGGTCGCCGTAACTGGTAAGACCTTTTTTCAGTCCGCTCTTGTTGTCTTTGCTCATCCGAAACCCGTCAGGCCGCCTGTGCGGGTCTGACACGCGACGTCGCGAGGCGCAAGACATCGAGATAGCCGGGCGCAACATCGACCCGCGCAATCAGCCCCTTCTCGCTCAATAGCCGATGCGCCTCCGGCAAATTGTAACACGGCAGATACATAAACAGATGATGTTCGGCGTGATAGTTCACCCAGTAGGGCGCGATGAATGCGCGCTCGAGAAAATTCGCATGCGTGGTTCGCGCATGACTGAACGGATCGGGGCCGGTCGATGTGCAGGCGTGTTCGGCAATGTTGCGAACACGCGTCACCAGCGGAAACCACGTCGCCATCGCGACCAGCCACACGCCAACGAACCAGATGCCGGCGCCGGCCAGCCAGAACAGCGCGAATAGGATCGCGTTCACGCACAGGAAATTCACCATCGCCTGCGCGCCGCTGGAGAGAAAATTCTCGTGCTCGTCGTCGTGCTCTTGCTCGACAGCAGGCCGCGCGCTGCGAAACAGTTCGAGAAACAGCGGAGAGCGTTGCTTGTAGAATGTCTGCCCGGTCAGATCGCGAAACGCCTTGCGATAGAAACTGTCTTTCGAGATCGGAAACGGCGCGGATAGTCCCAGGTCAGGATCTTCCGGCTGCTGCGTGTAGCGATGATGCTTGAGATGATAGGCGCGATAACCTGCGAGCGATGCGCCGACCGGAACCGCGCACAGCCACTGCCCGGCGAATTCGTTGACTGCCTTGTTCGCGTGCAAGCCGCCATGCGCAGCTTCGTGCATCAGGATCGCAAGGCCGAGCTGGCGCGTGCCGACGATCATCACTGCAATCAGCCAGGTGAGCGGGTTCGGCCAGATCGTCACGAGTGCGACAGCGGCGGCGATGGTGCTCCAGCAATGCGCGACCAGCCATATCCCGCGAAGCGAACTGCGCGATGTCAGCTGCGCCCATTCGTCGGTAGTGAAAACGGTCTTGGGATCGATGCGTTCTACGGCTGGCATGGCTGGCTCCGCCGACTCCTGTCGCTACATCGTAGCGCCTAATACCCAAGGCGCAAACTCGGCCGCGCCGAAATCGAAGGCCTCGCTCTTGGTCCGTTCGCCCGACGCCACCCGCAGCATGAGGTCAAAAATGCGCTGGCCGCACTGCTCAACGGTTTCCTCGCCGTCGAGGATGGCGCCGCAGTTGACGTCCATGTCGTCTTCCATGCGCTTGAACATCGGCGTGTTGGTCGCGAGCTTAATGGAGGGCGACGGCTTGCAGCCAAACACGCTGCCGCGCCCGGTCGTGAACGCGACCATGTTCGCGCCGCCCGCCACCTGCCCCGTCGCCGCCACCGGATCGAAACCCGGCGTATCCATGAACACGAAACCTTTTTTGGTGACAGGTTCGGCATAGCCGACAACGTCGACGAGATTGGTGCTGCCCGCCTTCGCCATCGCGCCGAGTGATTTTTCGAGAATGGTTGTGAGGCCGCCGGCCTTGTTGCCGGGCGATGGATTGGAATCCATTTCCGCATTGTTGCGCTCAGTGTAGTCCTCCCACCAGCGCATCAGTGCAACGAGCTTCTCGCCGACCTCGCGGCTGACCGCGCGGCGCGTGAGCAGGTGCTCTGCTCCATATGTCTCCGGCGTCTCAGAGAGGATCACGGTGCCGCCGTGACGAACAAGAATGTCGCTGGCGGCACCGAGCGCCGGATTGGCCGACACGCCGGAGTAACCGTCCGAGCCGCCGCACTGGAGCGCGATTATCAGTTCGCTTGCCGAGCACGGCTCGCGTTTGATGTTGTTCGACTCGGCGAGAACCTCGCGCACGAAAGCGACGGCCTTTTCCACCGTCTTGCGCGAGCCGCCGACGTCCTGAATGTCGAGCGAACGCAAGCGTCCCGCGAGGCGCTGTTCTTCGAGAAATCCGCCGATCTGATTCATCTCGCAGCCGAGCCCAAGAATAATGACGTGCGAGAAATTCACATGCCGCGCGTAACCGCCGAGCGTGCGTCTCAAAACAGTCAGCGGCTCGAGCTGCGTCATACCGCAGCCGGTCTTGTGCGTGAGCGCGACCACGCCATCGACATTGGGATAGTCGGCCAGCGGATCGTGGCCGGTGAACGGATTGCGCTTGAACACGTCGGCCACAAGACCGGCGACATGCGCGCTGCAATTCACGCTCGTCAGAATGCCGATGTAGTTGCGCGTCGCTACGCGGCCATCCGGTCGCCTGATGCCGTCGAAGGTCGCGGGCAGATCGAAATTCGGCGTCGGCTTCACGTCCACGCTGTAAGCATAGTCCTTGGAGAATTCGCCCATACCGATGTTGTGAACATGGATATGCTGGCCGGGTTGAATAGCCTTGGTCGCAAAGCCGATGATCTGGCCGTAACGCTTCACAGATTCGCCGACAGCAATTGGCTTCACGGCCACTTTATGTCCGGCGGGAATTTTCTCCGACGTCACCACGCCCTTCGCGACTTCGACGCCGGGCATCAGCGCCGCGCGCGCGATCACCACGCTGTCGTCGGGGTTGAGGCGGATCACGGGTGCTGCGGACATTGGTATCTCAGCTTTCTCAGTCGTCATGCGCGGGCCTGACCCGCGCGTCCATCGAAAGAAAAACATCGCCAAGGATGGATTGCCGGGTCAAGCCCGGCAATGACAAGGATACTGTATCACGCCTTCGCGCCGTCGTTCTTGCGAACTTCCGCAATATGGCTTCTCGCCGACATCGCCAGCAACCCGCTGTCGTTCAAGAGCGTCACCAGCTTGAAACCGCGCTGGATCGCGAGCGTCGCGCCGGCGTGGCCGGAACAATGGATGCCCGGATAAAGCCCGCGCTTGCCGCACTCCTTCACGATCCGCTCGTAGATTTCCAGAATCTGCGGCTCGGTGCGATCCAGCGTCGGGTGCAGACCGTAGGAGAATCCCAGATCGGACGGCCCGATATAAACGCCCGCAATCCCCTTCACGTCGAGGATCGATTCCAGATTCTCGACCGCCGTCCTGGTCTCGATCATCGGAATGCACAGCGTCTCTTCGTTCGCGGTCTGCTGATAGGTGCTGGGCGCGCCGTAGACGGCCATGCGGATCGGGCCATTGCTGCGCGTGCCGCGCGGCGGATATTTCGCATATTGCACGAAGCGTTCGGCTTCCTCTTTGGTATTTATCATCGGGCAGATCACACCCTGCGCGCCGCCGTCGAGCACCTTGCCGATGATGCCCGGCTCGTTCCACGGCACACGCACCATCGGTGCGACCGGATGCGCCTGCATCGCCTGGAAGCATTCGATCATCGACATGTAGTCCTGCACGCCGTGCTGGATATCGACCGTCACCGAGTCGAAGCCGCACTGCGCCATCACTTCCGCCGAGAAGCCCGACGGGATCGCGAGCCACGCATTGACGACGACCTTGCCCGCTTTCCAGATGTCCTTGACCTTGTTTGTCATTGTTTTTCTTTCCGTGTGCTTCTGTTGACTTGTCGCCGTCTTGTCATTGCCGGGCTTGACCCGGCAATCCATCTTCTGAAGCGATGGATACGCGGGTCAAGCCCGCGTATGACGATTCACGTTCTATGTTGTCGCCGCCTTCACCGCCGCCTCGTCGATGCCGACGGATTTTGCGGTGTTGACGATTGAAGCCCATGTATCTTCGGTCAGCGGCACGCCGTTCCTGGTGCGCTCGGCGCGCATCGCGGCTTCCGGTTCGCCCGGAATGAGAACCGCATCATGGCCTTCGGCCAGATTCGAATTTTTCACAAAGTCGATATAGCGCGCGACCTCAGTGTCGAAGAAATGTTTCGGATCGACAACCTTGGGATCGACATAGAAGGCGAGCATGCCGTTGGCGAAGCGGCGGCCGCTTTCCGTGGCACCGTTGCCGGTGAGCGCGCCGCCGAGCAGTTCGCACATCAGCGCCAGACCTGAGCCTTTATGCTCGCCGAAGGCGCGGATCGCGCCCTTGCCCTGCGCGTGAATGCGCGGGCCGGCGTCTTCGTAAGGACCGTAAAGCGTATGCGGGTCTTCGCTGAGCGTGCCGTCTTCGTTGACGAGCGCGCCCTTCGGCAGTTTCTTGCCGCCGCGGCTTGCGACCATGACCTTGCCTTCGGCGACAATGGAGGTGGCGAAATCCAGCACGACCGGAATTTTTCCCGGACGCGGCACGCCGACGCAATATGGCGCGGTCGAGAATTTGCGTCCCACGCCGCCATACGGCGCGACCAGCACCGAACCTGCAGCATTGACGAAATGCACCGACACCAGATTTTCAGCCGCCGCCATTTCCGCCCAGTCGCCGACGCGGCCGAGATGGCCGGAATTTTTCAGCGTGATCGCCGAAAGTCCATTCGTCTTGCATTTCTCGATGCCAATTTTCACCGCCTGCGGCGTCACCGTCTGGCCGTAGCCGAAGCCGCCGTCGATCACCGCGAGCGATGGCGTATCGACCTCGATCTTGATCTTCTGGTCGGGCACCGTGACGCCCTCGTTCACCCAGCGCACATATTGCGGCACGCGAATGACGCCGTGACTGTCATGGCCGGTGAGATTGGCGATGACGAGATAGTGCGCGATGCGCTGCGCTTCTTCTTTCGACGATTTGGCGCGGGCGAAAATATCGCTCACGAAATTCGTGAGCTTCTCGACTTTGATTGTAACCATGTCAGGCGCTGACTTTCGTGTGGCCGCCTAGATAAGCGGCTCTGATTGCTTCGTTGCTCCATAGCTCGTCAGGCTTGCCGCCGAGCGCGAGGCGTCCGGTTTCCAGCACATAGCCGTAATCCGCCACCGACAGACCCATGCGCGCATTCTGCTCGACGAGCAAGACCGTTGTCTCTTTTCGGATTTCGCCGATGATGCGAAACACAGTCTGCACGATGACTGGCGCGAGACCAAGCGACGGCTCGTCCAGCAATAGAAGTCGCGGCTTCGCCATCAGCCCGCGCGCGACAGCGACCATCTGCAACTGCCCGCCGGACAGCGTCCAGCCGAGCTTGTCGGTGAAGGGCCGGATATCGGGAAACAGATCGAACATCGCGTCCGCCTCGCGCGAGAGCTGCGCCTTGGCCACACGCCGGTTCGACGCGCCGAGCATGATGTTTTCTTTCACGGTGAGGCCCGGAAACACCCGCCTGCCCTCCGGCACATGCGAGATGCCGAGCCGCACGATCGCTTCAGGTCCGAGCCCGACGATGGATTTGCCGTCGAACAGAATGTCGCCGGATGTCGGCTTGGCCAGACCCGAGATCGCGCGGAGCGTTGTTGATTTTCCGGCGCCGTTGGAACCAAGCAGCGTGACCACCTGCCCGGCATCCACTTTCAGCGACACGCCGCGCAGCGCCTCGATCTCGCCGTAACGCACCACCAGATCGTTGATCTCCAACAGAGCCATGCTTACTCCGTACCCAAATAGGCGGAAATCACGTCGGGCTGCTGCAACACCGACAGCGACTCGCCGTCCGCGATGCGCCGCCCGAAATTGAGCACCGTGATGTGCTGCGCGGCTTCGCGCACCAGCGCCATGTCGTGATCGATGATGAGAATAGTGAGACCCTGATCCGCGATGCGCTTGAGCAGACCGTGCAGCTCGACCTTTTCGCTCGAATTCAATCCAGCGGCGGGTTCGTCGAGCAATAGCAGCGTCGGATTGGCCGCGAGCGCACGCGCGATTTCGATCAGCCGCTGATGGCCATAGGAGAAGCTCGACACCAGTTCGTTGGCGCGCGGGCCGAGACCGACGAATGTCAGCGCCGACATCGCGCGTTCGCGCAGCGAATCTTCATTGTGCTGCACAAGCTGATTGCCGGTGCGCTCCGCGCCGATCATGACGTTCTCAAGTGCTGTCATCGTGCGGAACAGACGGATGTTCTGGAAGGTGCGTCCGAGGCCGGCGATGGTTCGTCTATGCGCGGGCATGTGGGTGATGTCCGTGCCGTCGAGCACGATCTTGCCCGACGTGACATTATAAAGGCCCGACAGCATGTTTAGCGTCGTGGTCTTGCCCGATCCATTGGGACCGATCAGCGCATGCACGCCGCCGCGCCGCACCGACAGATCGACATTATCGACGGCTTTCAACCCGCCGAAATGTTTCGACAGGCCAGTGACCTGAAGCACCATGTCGCCGCCGGTGGTCGCAGGTGCCAGCCGTAACGCGGGCGCGGCCAGAATCGGCGGCACCTTCACGCGCCAGCGTTTCAATATGTCCTGCACGAAACCCCAGATGCCGTCCGGCATGAAGCGCACGATCAGGATCACAAACAGGCCGTAGATGGCGAGATAAAGCCCCGGAATGTTTTTCAGAAAACGGAGCCATTCGGGAATGAGGATCAGCAATCCCGTTCCGATCACAGCCCCGATGGGCGAGCCGACGCCGCCGAGCAGCGCCATCGTCAGGAACACGATGGATTCCGCGAACGAGAATTGATCCGGGCTGACATAGGCGAAGCCGCCGGCGAACAATCCGCCGCCGATCGCGCCCAGCAAAGCCGACAGCGCGAACGCCGTGACCTTGGTGCGGAACACGTCGATGCCCGCGACACTCGCCGCCAATTCATTGTCGCGCACCGCGCGCATCGCGCGGCCCATGCGCGTATCCGGCAGATGCCAGACCAGATAACCGATCAGCGCCAGCGCACCGACACAGAAGGCGAGAAACGATTGCTGCGTGTTGAACAGTCCGGGCTTGCCGATGCGCGAGACGCCGTCGGGTCCGTGCGTCAGCCAGATCGCGTTAATCATCACCAGCGTGAGAATCTGCTGGAACGATATTGTGACCATTGCGAGGTAGTGACCGCCGAGTTTCAGCGTGCTCGCGCCGAGAAACGCGCCGGCGATCAGCGACAGCACCGCGCCGCCCGCAAGCGCGATCCAGAAATTCAATTGATAGTCCGCAGTTCCAAGTCCGACAGCATAGGCGCCGAGACCGAAGAACGCGGCTTGCGCCAGATTGATCTGACCGCAGAAGCCGAGCACCACCGTGAGCCCGAACACCGCGACCGCAAACGTCGTCGCCTGCATCAGGATGTTGAGCGTGTAGCCGTCGAAGCGCAGCGTTGCGGCGGCGGCCACCGCAACAGCCGCCAAAAGAAAGTAAGGCAGATGCCGCAGCAGAAGCGGCGTCGTGCGCACGCGCGGCGCTGCTGCCTGAATGTTGCCGGTCGAGACGCTCATGCTTTTTCCGCCACGCGCTCGCCGAAAATGCCCTGCGGGCGGAACACCAGAAACGCGACCAGCACGAGGAACGCGAAGCCGTCTTTATACGGCACTGAGACGTAGGCCGCGCCGAACGTCTCGATGATGCCAAGCGCGATGCCGCCGATGATGGCGCCCGCGACATCGCCGAAGCCGCCGATGATGGTTGCGGCGAATGCCTTCAGCGCAATCGTGCCGCCCATCTGGATCGACACGAACAGGATGGGTGCGACGAGAATGCCCGCAAGTCCGCCAAGCACCGCCGAGTAGATGAAGGTAATCATAATCATCGACGAGACTGAAATGCCGAGCAGCGCCGCCATTTCCTTGTCCTGCGATGTCGCCTGCAATTTCTTGCCGAGCATGGTGTGCTCGAAGAACCAGAAATTGAAGATGACGAGAACGATCGTCACAAAGATGATGAGCAGATACTGGCTGTCGAGATAGACCGGACCGGCCTGAATGCCCGGCGTCTCAAACCATCCGTTCAAGACCTGCGGCGCGGGTCCGTAGATCGCCAGCACCGAATTGGCGAGAAAGATCGACGCGCCGATGGTTGCGATAATCACCGGCAGAAACGTGCGGTGCCGCAGCGGGTAATAAACGCCGAGATTGAAGATCACGCCGAACAGCGCCATGCCGCCGAGCGAGATCAGAAACGACAGCCAGTACGGCCAATGCAAATCGACGGCGAACACCACCATCAGGAACGCGGCGACCATCGAGAACTCGCCCTGCGCGAAGTTCACGACGTTGGTGGCGCGGAAGATCAGCACGAAGCCGAGCGCGACCAGCGCGTACACCGAGCCGATGCCGATGCCGGTGAAGAGAAGCTGAAGAACCTGATCCATGACGAGCTCGCGACAGAAACCGAAGAAACGAAGTGGTTGTCATTGCGAGGAGCGAAGCGACGAAGCAATCCAGTAATGAACCGATGGATTGCTTCGCTTCGCTCGCAATGACAGCGGCCTTCTTGCGAAGGCCGCCCGTCTGTCAGTTCGCCGACTCGATGTGCTTGTCGAAGACGATGTTGCCGCCGTCGTTCTTGACGATGTTGTAGCCGTGAAGCCCGTCGCCGTTGGCGTCGAAATTATATTCGCCTTCAGCCCCGGCGAATTTCTTGATCGACAGCACGGCACTGCGGATTTTCTCCGGATCGGTGGACTTGGAATCGTTCATCGCCTTGCAGAAGACGGTGACGGCGTCGTAGGTCCATGCGCTCTGGTTGTCGGGCGCAAGATTGTAGGCCGCGCGATAGGCCGTACCATACGCCTTCGAGGTCGGGTTGGATTCCTCGGCGTAATCGGCAACGCCGTAGGTGCCGTAAAGCGTCGCACCGGCAAGGCGCGTGGACGACACGCCGACGATCGACGGCGAGCCGACCCACGGAATGGTGACGCCGAGCTGGCGCAGCTGCCGGGCGAAAATGCCGAGATCGTTCTCGAAGGTGAAATACGAGCCGAGAATGTCCGCGCCCGATTGCTTGATCGCGAGCACGACCGGCGTGAAATCCTGGCTCTGGTTGGCGTAGCCCTGATCGATCACCGGCGTGACGCCGAGCTTCTTAAGGCCTTCCGTCAGCGCCTGCCCGCCCGCCGTTCCGAACGCATCGGTCGAATGCAGCACCGCCCATTTCTTCTTGCCGAGCGTGTTGGTGCCGAAATCGGCGATGACGCTGCCTGAGTAGCTGTCGTTGGGGCGGAAGCGAAACAGCCACTTGTTGTCCATGTGGGTCAGTTTCGGATCGGTCCCGCCGATGCCGACAGGCTTGCCGAGTTTCAGCACGTCCGGCGCCATCGCGTGGACCTGCGTGGAGCGGATCGAGCCGAGGAAGCAGACGATGTCGTTCTGCGCGGCGAGTTTGGAGAAGGCGAGCACGACGCCCGGATTGGTGGTCTGGTCGTCTTCCGTGATGAGTTCCACCTGCTTGCCCATCACGCCGCCTGCCTTGTTGACGGCATTGAGCGCCAGTGTCGCGCCGTTGAGCGCAAACTTGCCCTGCTCGGCAGCCGATCCCGTGACCGGAAGCACCATGCCGATCTTGATCGTCGCGCCCTGGGCGCCTGCACTTTTGATGATTGAAGGGGCCGCGAGGGTTGCAGCAACGCCCACGGAAAAATCGCGTCTCGTCAGCTTCATTACGTCCTCCCAAATGGCCATGCGTTTGCCGCTGGCCTTATTGATCGGGATTAGAGGGATGAATTTTCTGCTTGTCCACTGGCACACGAAAAATCGTTCCGCGCCGCTCGCGGCCTGCTGCACCGCACGAAACCCGGTCTTTGACGGCCTTAACGAGATCGACATAGCGAAAATGATCGCCGATCAACGGGACCAAAAAACAGGCAGCCGCAAGGTGCCGCGATGCGGGGCCTATGCGACATCTGTGCAACCAAGTTTCCAAGAACCGTGTGTTAGCCGCCATTTTGCAGTGAACAAAAACATGGTACTGGACTTCAATTACGGTGATCGACAGCCAAAACAGGTATCTGGAAATGTCTCTGTTGAATTTTAAGGTTTGCAAATTTTACGGATTTGTCTCGGCGCTGGCCCTGCTCGGGTCGGGCTCCACCGCCCACGCCGGGGCGTTCGACGACTATGCGGGCATATGGTCGGGCAACGGAACCATCACGATCGCGGATGCCGGCACCGAGCGGATTCGCTGCCGTGGCGTCTACACGGTCGATGCCGCCGGCAACGGCCTGCATCAGAACATCAAATGCGCCAGCGACAGCTACAAATTCGAGCTGGCGAGCAATGTCGAGGCTGCGGGCAGCAAGATCACCGGCAGCTGGTCGGAGGCGACACGCAACGTCAACGGCTCGATCGACGGCAGCATTTCCGGTCAGGACATCACCGCGCTCGTGACGACCAACGGCTATGCCGCAACCTTCAACGTCTCCACGCGCGGCAGCAAGCAGAACATCTATATCGCCTCGAAGGGCGAGTTGCGCGGCGTGACGATGTCGCTGTCGAAGAACTGACGCGCTTTCTCATAAGGCAATCGAAAGCCCGCGAACCGCAGTTCGCGGGCTTTTCATTTCAAGACACGCTTATCGCGATGCCCACGCCGCCTTGATGCGGTCGGCCGTGCTGATGAGCCACATCGCCGTCGGACGCAGAATGAAGAGGTCGGCAATCAATGCCGCGATCATCGCGAACGCGCTGAGCCAGCCGAACAGCCGCAGCGACGGCAGATCCGAGAACACCGTCACGACAAGGCCGCAGGCCAGAACCACGGTCGTCAGGATCAGCGCCGGACCGACCAGCACGGTCGCACGCTGCACGGCTTCGCCTTCGTCGACGCCGGGCTTTTCCTCAAGCCGCAGCCGGTTGAGGAAATGGATGGTCGCACTCAACCCCAGACCGAATGAAACCGTCAGCGCAACGACGCTTGCGAACTGCAAGCCCTCCCCCAGCACGTAAAGTACCGTGCCCGACAGCACGACCGGAAAGATACCCGGCAGAATGCTGGCGAACATCACCACCACCGAGCGGAACGCGAGGCCGATAAACATCGCGACCAGCAGAAATTCGAGCGTCAGCCCGCGATTGAGCTTGTCAATCATCTGCGCGGAGTTGCGCGCGGCAATCGCCGACAACCCGGTGACGGCAATCGTGTAACCCGGATGCGCCTTGCGTATCGGCTCCATCGCGGCGTCGAGTTTTTCGACGACGGGCAGAATCTGACTCGAATCCTTGTCGGGCACACGGCCGCTGACGACGATCGCGTCGCCGTTCTCGGACAGGAATCGCCGCACCAGATATTTCGGCAACAGATCGACATACTCTTTCAGGATCGCCGGATCGGATCGCCCGACTTTCTCGGCGATCCACCGGCGCAGCGACTCGATCGACCAGACGTTACCGACGCCCGCCTGCTTTTCGACAATCGAGTGCACGGCCGCCATCGTGTCGAGCGAATCCTGATCGTAGAGAGATTTGCCTTTCGGGAATTCGATCAGCACGTCGATCGGGTTGGCGCCGGTGAGCTTGGCATCGAGGCGGCTCGACGCCTGCACGGCCTGCTCCTTGTCGGGCACCTGATCGGCCAGGCGATAGCGCGGTTCGAGATTGGCGTAGATGATGCCAAGCCCGGCCACGACCAGAAACGCAATGGCGCTGAACAGGCCGGGGCGGCCGACCATGCGCACCGCGATCCACGCGCAGAACGCGCGCAGCGCCTCAACGCCCTTGTCGGCAGCTTTGACGTTGGAGGTCGCCATCAGATGTTCGTTGCGCACGAACAGCACGCCGAACACCGGAACCAGCGACAGCACCGCGACCAGTGCGATGAGCGTCGCCATCAGCCCCGCTTCGCCGAATGCGCGGATCAGATCGGAATTGGAGAATTGCAGCGCGATGAAGGACAAGGCGGCAGTGCCGTGGGTCAGCACGCAGGCCGGGCCGACGACCAGCACGGCGTTGCGGAACGCGGCCCTCTTGTCTTCACCCGCGATCAATCTGTCGCGCGCAGCGAATGTCAGCTGCATCGAGTCCGCGAATGAGATGACCATGATGAGCGGCGTCATCACGTTGAGGAACATGTTGAGGCTGAAGCCGAGCCAGCCGAGCGTGCCGAGCGCCAGCAGAATGGCGAGCAGCGGCGGGAATGCCGCGACAACCATGAACGAAACGCGGCGGAAAAACACGATCGCGATGATACAGCCGGCGAGAATGCCCGCGATGTTGTAGGTCAACCCGTCGCGCTCGACGGCGTTGCGGATTTCAAGCTGCATCACCGGCACGCCGGACAACTCGCTCTTGAGTCCCGTGCCGGCCAGATCGTCCGCCATCGTCTTGCGTACTTCGGCGATGGTCGTGTTCAGACCCTTGTTGCCGACGATCGACGGATCGAGCGCAAGCACGACAAGCGCCAGCGTGCCGTCTTCGGACAGAAGTTTGCCGCGGATGATCTCGTTGGTCAGAACCTTGTTCTTGATAAAATCGTCATAGGCCGCGCCCTCGGGCAAAGGCTCGGGAAACAACGCGGCGGGAAGTTTTCCCGCTTCCGGCGATTGCCGCGCGGAGAACAGCGAGATGATGCCGCGCGTGCCTTCGATCAATTGAAGATCGGTGGTGAGATCGCGCATCTTTTCGAGCGAGGAGCGTTCCAGCAGCGTCTTGCCTTCGACCACGACCAGCACGTCGTATTCGCTCGACGGGAAACGCTTTGTCACTTCCTCGTACTGCTTGTATTCGGGCGTGTCGGAGCGAAACAGCTGGCTCAGGGAATCGTCGATCTTGATGCGCTGGATGCCGAAGACGGCGATGAGACAAAGTCCGAGCAGGATTGCCGCTGCGAGCCGCGGCGCTTGCAGCGCGATCAGGCCGATCCGCTCGAGGCCGAACGCGATGCTGAAATTGCGCTTTCCAGGGGTTTCGGAGGCGGGGTCGAAAGGCTGTCCGTGCGACAAAGGGCGTTCCGATTCTGTGAAATGGCAGAGGCTATCTAGCAGATTTCCCGGCGGGACCGGGATATGCCTGAAATAATGCAGAATTTATGCAGAAACAGCGGGTTCCTGTCGAGCAAACCGGGCCCTTTTCCTCAGGCTTTGCGGGCGTGAATGCGAAGGGTACAAGGCTCCGCCCTGCTATAGGCCCGTCATGTCGCATAAAGTTGCCGCCTTCTATCAGTTCACGGCCCTGCCCGATTTCGAGGCGCTGCGGGAACCCCTGCGCAACATGTGTGTGGCGCTCGGCGTGAAGGGTATCATTCTGCTGGCCGGCGAAGGCATCAACGGCACGGTCGCGGGCACCGACGTCGCCATCGACGCGCTGATGAACCAGTTGCAGCACGGCGACCTGTTCGGCGGACGCCTGAACAATCTCGAACTGAAATTCTCATCCGCCGCCGACATGCCGTTCAACCGGATGAAGGTGCGGCTGAAAACCGAGATCGTCCGTATCGGCGATCTCGATGTCGATCCGAATGCGAAGGTCGGCACCTATGTCGATGCGAAAGACTGGAACGATCTCATCAGCCAGCCGGATGTGACGGTAATCGACACGCGCAACGGTTTTGAAGTGGAGATGGGGACGTTCGAGGGCGCGCTCGATCCGAAGATCACCCGGTTCGGCGAATTCCCGGACTACGCCGCGCGCGAACTCGACAAAACGAAACACAGGAAGATCGCGATGTTCTGTACCGGCGGCATCCGCTGCGAGAAGGCAAGTTCGTACCTTCTGTCGCAGGGCTTCACCGAGGTCTATCACCTCAAGGGCGGCATCCTGAAATATCTGGAAGAAATTCCCGAAAGCCAAAGCCTCTGGCGCGGCGAATGCTTCGTGTTCGATCAGCGCATCGCGCTCGGGCACGGGCTGAACGAACGCGACAAATCGCAAGGCATAACGGATGCCACCGAAATCGAAATGAGCGAGCAGTCCCAGGACAACGCAAATGAGTGACGCACTCACAAAGCGGCTTGACGCGCTGGAAGCCCGTGTCGCCTATCAGGACGACACCATCGAGACGCTGAACAAGACGATCACCGCGCAGTGGTCCGAGATCGACGGCTTGAATCGCCGCGTCGCCGAGTTGCGCGAACGCCTCGCGGAAGCCGAAAGCCGCGCTGTCACCGCGCCGTCATCGGAGAAGCCCCCGCACTATTAAGATGCAGGCGCATCATCAAATTATTTGTATTTGCTATCCCCCTATGTATGGTCGCCGCACGATCCAAGAAGGAGGGACACAATGCTTAAAAAAATCGCAATGCTCGCAGGCGTGGCAGCACTCGCTGCCACCGCAGCATCGGCTGACGATCTCAAGATCGCGCTGATCTACGGCAAGACCGGCCCGCTCGAAGCCTACGCCAAGCAGACGGAAAACGGTCTGCGTATGGGCCTCGAATACGCCACCAAGAACACGATGACGGTCGATGGCCGCAAGATCGTGCTCATCACCAAGGACGATCAGGGCAAGCCGGATCTGGCCAAGGCGGCGCTCGCCGAAGCCTATCAGGACGACAAGGTCGATCTCGCCATCGGCACCACCGCCTCCGGCGCGGCGCTCGCGATGCTGCCCGTCGCCGAGGAAATGAAGAAGGTGCTGATCGTGGAGCCGGCGGTCGCCGACGCCATCACCGGCGAAAAATGGAATCGCTACATTTTCCGCACCGGCCGCAACTCCTCGCAGGACGCGATCTCGAACGCAGTCGCGATCGGAAAGGCCGGCGTCACCGTCGCCACGCTCGGTCAGGACAACGCATTCGGCAAGGACGGCGTCGCAGCCTTCAAGGAAGCCCTGAGCAAGACCGGCGCGACGCTCGCGACGGAAGAATACGTGCCTGCGACCACGACGGACTTCACCGCCGCAGGCCAGCGCCTGTTCGACGCTTTGAAGGACAAGCCCGGCAAGAAGATCATCTGGGTGATCTGGGCCGGCGGCGGCGATCCGCTGACCAAACTTCAGGACATGGACCCGAAGCGTTACGGCATCGAACTGTCGAGCGGCGGCAACATTCTGCCCGCGCTCGCCGCCTACAAGCGCCTGCCCGGAATGGAGGGAGCCACCTATTATTATTACGGTATCCCGAAGAATCCGATCAACGACTGGCTCGTCAGCGAACACCAGAAGCGTTTCAACGCGCCGCCGGATTTCTTCACGGCGGGCGGTTTCGCTGCCGCGATGGCTGCGGTGACGGCGGTTCAGAAGGCCAAGTCCACCGACACCGAAAAGCTGATCGCTGCGATGGAAGGCATGGAGTTCGATACGCCGAAGGGCAAGATGGTGTTCCGCAAGGAAGATCATCAGGCGCTGCAAAGCATGTATCACTTCCGCGTCAAGGTCGATCCGAACCTCGCCTGGGCGGATAACGAGCTGGTGCGCGAACTCAAGATCGGGGACATGACGATCCCGATCAAGAACAAGCGGTAAGACTCTTGAACCTCTCCCCGCTCGCGGGGAGAGGTCGGAGGCTGAGCGCGGACGTTGCTCAACATTCGATGTCGTCCCCGCGAAGGCGGGGACCCATAACCACCGAGCGTTGTTGCAACCCGCCGTAGGACAACCATACTCAGGGAGTATGGGTCCCCGCCTTCGCGGGGACGACAACTTGATGATGGCTGCATGCCCCTCACCCTCGAGACCCGCGACCTCACCATCCGTTTCGGCGGCCATGTCGCCGTCAACAAGGTCAGTTGCGCGTTTCGTCCGGGCGAACTCACCGCCATTGTCGGGCCGAACGGCGCGGGCAAGACCACCTATTTCAATCTGATCTCCGGCCAGTTGCGCCCCACCGCAGGCGACGTGCTGCTGAACAATGAAAACATCACCGGCCTCACCGCGCCGCTGCGCACGCGCAAAGGATTGGGCCGCGCGTTTCAGCTCACAAACCTGTTTCCGAATTTGTCGGTCGAGGAAAATGTCCGCCTCGCCGTGCAGGCGGCGAACGGCACACATTTCGACATGCTGCGGCCGTGGATGACGCGCCGAGACCTGATCGAACGCGCCGACGCGATCCTGGACTCGGTCGCGCTCGGCAATCGCCGCGCGGTGGCCGCAGCGGCATTGTCTCACGGCGACCAGCGCAAGCTCGAAGTCGCGCTGATGATGGCACTCGAACCCAAAGTCTTCATGTTCGACGAGCCGACCGCCGGCATGAGCGTCGATGAAGTGCCGGTCGTGCTCGATCTGATCGCGCGGCTGAAGAAAGACACCTCGAAAATCATTCTGCTGGTCGAGCACAAGATGGACGTGGTCCGCTCGCTCGCCGACCGCATCATCGTGCTGCACAACGGCGCGCTCGTCGCCGACGGCAAGCCTGCCGAGGTGATAGCCTCGCCCATCGTACAGGAGGCGTATCTCGGCATCGCTCCCGGAAAGACCGCAGCATGAGCGACGTCCTCACACTTAGCGGCGTTCACACGCATATCGCGCAGTATCACATCCTGCACGGCGTGGATTTTGCCGTGCCGGAAGGCCGGACCACGATGCTTCTGGGGCGCAACGGCGCGGGCAAGACGACGACGCTGCGCACCATCATGGGCCTGTCGCCGCCCTCCTCCGGCACCATCACGCTCGGCGGCGAACGCACCGAGAAAAAATCGACGCCGGAGATCGCAGGACTCGGCGTCGGCTACGTGCCGGAAACCATGTCGGTGTTTTCCGATCTGACGATCAAGGAAAATCTCGTGCTCGCCGCGCGCAACGGCCCGCTCGACACGCAGCGTCTCGAATGGATTTTCGGTTTCTTCCCGGCGATGAAACGCTTCTGGCTGTCGCGCGCCGGATCGCTGTCCGGCGGACAGAAGCAGATGCTGTCGATTTCGCGCGCCATCGTCGAGCCGCGCAAGCTGCTGTTGATCGACGAGCCGACCAAGGGTCTCGCGCCTGCCATCGTCATGAACCTGATCGAATGCCTTGCCGAAATCCGCAAACGCGGCGCGACGATCTTGCTGGTCGAACAGAATTTCCGCGTCGCGCAGGAACTCGGCGACAGCGTGCTGGTGATGGACAACGGCAAGATCGTGCATCGCGGCGCGATGAGCGACCTTGCCAAAGACACCGCGTTGCAGGAACGGCTGCTGGGATTGAGTCTGGAGGCGCATCAGTGAATTTTCCTCTTTCGTCATTGCGAGCGAAGCGAAGCAATCCAGCTTGCCGATGCATTTCAAAGACTGGATTGCTTCGTCGCGGGTGCTCCTCGCAATGACCGAGATGGTTCAATCCGCCGAACCGTTGCCACAAGCAAAGAGCGACTGGATTCCGCTGCTGCTTCCCGTCGCGCTCGCGCTCGCGATGATGCCGTTGATCGGCTCGCCCTCGACATGGGTGACGCTCACGGTCGCCTCGCTCGCGATGGGCATGATGATTTTCATCATGGCGTCCGGCCTGACGCTGGTGTTCGGCCTGATGGACGTGCTCAATTTCGGCCACGGCGCGTTCATCGCGGTCGGTGCGTATGTGGCGACGCTGATCCTCGTGCCGATGGCGTCCTACGTGCAGGCGGATTCGCTGATGCTCAATCTCGCGGCGCTCGCGCCGGCCGCGCTGTTGTCGATGGCGGTGTCCGGCGCGCTCGGCCTCGTGTTCGAGCGCGTGCTGATCCTTCCCGTCTACGGAAATCACCTCAAGCAAATCCTCATCACGATGGGCGGATTGATCGTCGCCGAGCAGGCGCTGTTCGCGCTGTGGGGACCGGAGCGGATTCCGCTGCCGCTGCCGTCGTCGCTGCGCGGCTCGTTCATTCTCGGCGACATTGCGATTGCGAAATATCGCGTGCTCGCCACCGTCGTCGGCCTCGTCGTGTTCGCGATCATCATGCTGATTCTCAACCGCACCAAAATCGGACTGCTGATCCGCGCCGGTGTCGAGAACCGCGAAATGGTCGAGGCGCTCGGCTACAAGATCAAGCGCCTGTTCCTCGGCGTGTTCATGGCAGGCTCCGCGCTCGCGGGCCTCGGCGGCATCATGTGGGGACTGTATCGCGAGGAAATTCACGCCTCGATGGGCGGCGATCTTCTGGTGCTGGTGTTCATCGTCATCATCATCGGCGGACTTGGTTCGATCGGCGGCTGCTTCATCGGTGCAATTTTAGTGGCAATGGTTGCAAACTATGGCGGCTTCCTGGTGCCGAAGCTGGCGCTGATTTCCAACATTCTGCTGATGGTGCTGATCCTGATGTGGCGGCCGCGCGGACTCTATCCGGTGACAAATCGATGATGATCCTCTCCGGCGACCCGCCGCGCAGCCGCGTGCTCACTTTGATCCTCGTCGTCATCGTGGCGGTGCTGGCGCTTGCGCCGTTCCTGTTTCCCGGCGCGAAGGCGATGAATGTCGCAACCAAAATCTGCATCTTCGCGGCCCTCGTCGCGTCCTACGATCTGCTGCTCGGTTATACGGGCACGGTGTCGTTCGCGCACACGATGTTCTACGGCATCGGCAGTTACGCGATCGCGATTGCGCTTTACGCGATGGGCCCGACATGGAGCGGCGTCGCAGCCGGCATCGTAATCGGCCTGCCGCTCGCAGCATTGCTGGCGCTGGGCATCGGCCTGTTCTCGCTGCGCGTGCAGGCGATTTTCTTTGCGATGATTACATTGGCAGTGGCGTCGGCATTTCTGGTGCTGGCCTCGCAACTGTCGTGGCTGACCGGCGGCGACGACGGCCGCAGCTTCCAGTTGCCTGAGTTACTGCGTCCGGGAACGGTGTTCGGAAATATCGCAGGCTTCGAGATCAATGGCCGCACGCTGACCTATTACATCGTATTCGTCGCGTCGGCTGCGATGATCCTCGCGCTGTTGCGGATCGTGAATTCGCCGTTCGGCCGCGTGTTGCAGGCGGTGCGCGAAAATCGCTTTCGTGCCGAGGCGCTCGGCTATCGCACCGTGTTTCACCTGACATGGGCGAACGTGATCGCGGCACTCGTTGCAGCGGCGGCGGGAATTCTCAACGCGCTGTGGCTGCGCTACGCGGGGCCGGACACGTCGCTGTCGTTCGCCATCATGATCGACATTCTCCTGATGGTCGTGATCGGCGGCATGGGCACGATGTACGGCGCGATCATCGGCGCGACAATCTTCATTCTCGCCCAAAACTATTTGCAGGCGCTGATGGGAACGGCGTCGAAAGCGACCGCCGCAATCGGAATTCCGGTGCTGCCGAATCTGCTGCATCCGGATCGCTGGCTCTTGTGGCTCGGGCTTCTCTTTATCGCGAGCGTCTATTTCTTCCCGACCGGTGTCGTCGGTAAGCTGCGCGGGAAGAAGTAAGCACAAACACTTCCTCGTCATGCCCGGGCTTGTCCCGGGCATCTACGTTTTTCTGTCGCAGTGGAACAACAAGACGTGGATGGCCGGAATAAATCCGGCCATGACGAACTCTCGGTTTTTCGTATTAGCGCGCCGGATCGGGAAACACGAGGCTGCGCCAGCCGGTGCGCTCGAACGGCTTCCACTGCCCTTCCGCCTGCGCGAGGCGATCGGCGACAGCGTAAACCACCGCAGGATGATGTCCCATGCCGCAATGGCTGCCGAACACTTCGATGTTCTCGGCACGCTTGCTCGGCTTTTCCATGCAGCTTTGCCACGCGCAAATTCCATCGGTGCGGCTGAAGATCGCCGTCGTCGGCACCGGCGGCGTCCGCGCCATGTTGCCGCCGAAGCTCGGTTCTTCATGGTCGGAGCGTTTGCCGCTGACGGCTTCGTAAACGCGCCACGCATTCGTCGCTTTCGGGCTTCCGGCGAACGGGCTGCCCAGCGTGATGACCGAGCGCACGCGCTTGGGCATCATCTTCGCAAGCTGGCGCGCATAGAGACCGCCGAGCGACCAGCCGACCAGCGAAACCTTGCGGCCATGAACGTCGTTCTCGCGTTCGACCAGATCGACCATCGCCTGCTGAATGCCGGCGCGCAGACCGAAATTGCGGCCCAGTCCCCAGCCGCTCACGGCATAGCCGCGGCTCTTGAGAAACGAGCGCAGAGGCCCGGTCGATGTATCGCTGGTGACGAGGCCCGGCAGCACGATCACCGGATGACCGTCGCCCTTCGCCGTCATCGACAGCAGCGGCAGTGCTGCGACGAACGCACCGAATTCATTGATGGCGCGCGCTTCGAGAAGCATGAGCGTGCGCGACGGCGGCTGAAGCGTTGCTGCGGCAGACATTTCAATTCCTTTCATGCTGCGAGATCCCTGTCAGGCAATCCCGCGTTAAGATCCCAAGAGACTCTTCGCACGCGACTCGGGCTTTCGCCGAACCAACCCCCGAAAGCTATGGGGCTATTTTCTCAAGTGCAACCGTTGCACCGCACCTTTCATTCCGTTTCAAACAACTGCGACAATTCGGCAATCCTCACCGATTCAAAGCGTTCTGATGAATTTTTCGGCGCTGTAGAGGGCCAGACCCGCAAGCCCGCCGATCAGCGCGCCGTTGAAGCGGATGTATTGAAGGTCGCGGCCGATATTGATCTCGATCAGATCGATAAGCTGCTTCATGTCCCAGGACTTTACCTGATCGGAAATGAATCGCGACGCGCCGCTTTTCTGATCGGCGATGAACGAGCGCAGCACGACGACGATGCCGTTGTTGATTTCGCCGCGCATCTCGCTATCGCCGGCAAGCTGCCTCCCCGCTTCCACCAGCACATTGGTCAGATGATTTTGCAGCACGTCGCTGTCGCCGGACGCGCTGCGGTCGATGAACTGTTTCACGTTCTGCCAGATGTCGTTGCCGAGGGCTGCGAGTTCGGGCCGCGCCAACAGATCGCGTTTCAATTCGTCGAGCTTGTTTGAATAGGCAGGTTCCTGTTCGAGCTTGTCGACGAACTGCATCAGGATGCGGTCGAACTCGTCGCGGAACGGATGCGCCGGATCGTTGCGGACTTCTTCGAGGAATGAGGTCGCGGACGCGGCAATGCGCTTGAGCAGAAAGGCATCGGCGCGATAAAGCCTGAGCAGTGTCGGCAATTCGCTGCGGATTTTGTCGCGCAGCAGGTCTAGCGTTTCAGGCTTCGACACGGTGTCGTTGAGCGCACCGAGCAGATCGTTGAGCAGGCTCTGGTGCCGCCGGTCGCGGAAGAAACCGCGCAGCGCACCGGCCGCCAGCGGCGCGATGTCGATGTCCTTCACCTGCGACAGCACGCGCCGCGTGACGAAATCCTTCAGGCCGGAGGTTTCGGCGGCATCGAGCGCAGCAGGCAACAGGCGCAAAATGAAGCGCGCGAGGTCACGGCTTTTCTTGGTATCCTGCAACCAGTCCGAAATGAATTTTGCAAAATCCACCTCGCGCAGCTTCGAGTTCACGGGCGCTGCCGAGAGGAAATGCACCTCGATGAATGCGCCGAGTTTCTCCGCGATGCGGTGCTGGTTTTGCTGGATGATCGCGGTGTGCGGGATCGGCAATCCCAGCGGACGCCGGAACAGCGCAACGACCGCGTACCAGTCGGCGAGGCCGCCGATGGTTGCGGCCTCCGCGAAGGCCGCGAGATAGCCGAGCGCGGGATATTGCCGCTCGAAGATTTTGGCAACGACGAGCACGCCGACGCAGGCGACAAGCACAAGCGTAGCGAGAAACTTGATGCGGCGCAGCTCTGCGGCGCGGGAAATATCGCCGCCATCTGCCACCAGCACGAATTTATCGGCGTCGGCCATCGCTGTTCACCGCAGGTCCAAATTCGGCAACACGCCGGATTCGACAATGCACCCGGACACCGTCCGTTTCAAAGACGACGCAGGCGACAAGACGAAGGCCCGCGTTAGCGGGCCTTCGCTAGGATGCGGAACTGAACTTGAACTTAGGCCGACTTCGCGAAGTTCGTGACCTTGGCGAAATTGTCCTGAGCCGACTTCGCACCGTCAGCAATCACCTTGCCGAGGTATTCGGTCGTGGCCTTCGCGCGGCCGACGATCACTTCGCCCTGCGCCTTGAGCGCATCGGTGTTGATCTGCACGGCTTCGTTGATCGATTTCGCCGAAGCGAGCTTCTCGATGGTCGAGAACAGCGCCTGCGCGTCGGCAAGAGCAGCCTGCGAAACGTTGCGGGCGATCTTGGCGGTTTCGGAAACCGAACCCGAAACAGCGGTCTCGATGGCCGAAGTCACCTTGTCCGAGTTGACGTGCAGTTCGGCAGCGCGGGTCTGCGCGGTTGCAGCCTGCTTCTTGACGAAGTCGCGGGCAGCTTCAGGAACTTCCATGTTCTGGAGCTTGCTGATCGCGTCAGTGACCGGCTGGAAAGCGGTCTTGACGTTGTTGATGACGGTCTCGGTGTTGAAAGAATTGGTCATGTTTGTCTCCATCCTCAGGTGTTTGAGCGATTGGCTCGCCCCGTCCGAATGGCCCGGGGTGAGAGCTATATGCCAAAGTCTATGACGCGATGCAACATGAATGTTGCGCCGCGTCATCACGAACCTGTGATTAACTTAAGTGGCTGATTTTATTCAACTTACGGCAGCGGGAACGCCATAAGCCTCAAGCTGGGCGCGGACCTGCGCGACATTATGGCCCAGAACCACGATGTCGTAGGTCTTGCCGGTCTTGTCCTTCACCTGCTCCCGCAGCAGGGCTTCTGCCTTGAAGCCGAGGCTCTCGAACAGCGCGATCGCGCCGCGCTGATCGACCGTCATCTGCGCCACGATCTTCTCCAGACCCATCTCCAGAGCGAGCGCAAAGATTTCCTGCGACAGCGAACGGCCGACGCCGGTGCCGCGCACGTCCTTGGAGACGACCATGCGGATTTCGCCGACATGCGGCGACCATGACAGTTCATCGCGCACGATGGTGCCGCAGCCGACGACCTCGCTGCCCTTCACGGCCAGGAGACTCGTCAGCCCGCCGCGCTCCATTTCCTTGATCCACGCCGCCAGCACCTTCGGATTGCTGATGTCGCGCGGAATAAACAGCAGATCGTGGACCGGCAGTTTTTTCGCAAAGGCCAATACGGCGGCTTCGTCCGCCGCCGTCATGTGGCGGAATTCGATTTCGCCCGCCTCGGTCTTTACGCGGCGCGGATAGGTACGTTTGCTGCTCATGTCGATCGCTCGCTCAACCAGGAATCCAGTTTCGGCCACAGCCGCTTGATGGCGTTCGCGCCGGCCACGAGGCTGACATGTCCGCCCTTGAGAATGACTTCGGTCTTGTCGGTGGATGCGACCTTCGGAATGAGGTGCTTGGCCGCATCGTAAGGCACGATGTGATCGTGCTCGGCGACCGCGTGCAAGATCGGCACATTGATCTTGGAAATGTCTGCCGTCTTGCCGCCGACTTTCATGGTGCCGTCGAACAATTTGTTGTCCCACATCAGATCTTTCACAGTGGTGCGGAAATATTCGCCCGCCAGCGGCAGCGTATCGACCGCCCAGCGGTCGAACATGCGATAGGATTTGACGAACTCGTCGTTCCAGATGTTTTCCCACAGCGTCACCTGGCTGACCGCACGCGAGGCGGGCCGCAGCATCTCAAATGAAGACAAAATCATTTCCGGCGGCACGTTGCCGATGGTATCGACCAGCTGATCGACGTTGAAATAGCGGCGATCCGAGAAGTTCTGGAACAGCTTCATTTCGCGGAAATCGACCGGCGTGGTGAAGCAGACCAGATTCTTCATCGGCCCTTCGGGATGCGTCGATTGATACAAGAGCGACAGCACGCCGCCGAAGCAATAGCCGATCACGCTGACATCGGTCTCGCCGGAATCTTCCTGCACCTTCTTGATGCTCTGCGGAATGAAATCGAGAACGTAATCCTCCATCCGCAGCGACTTCTCGTCCGGCCGCGGCGCGGTCCAGTCGAGCATGTAAACGTCGTAACCCTTCTTCAGCAGAAATTCGATGAAGCTCTGGCCCGGCACCATGTCGAGGATGTAACCGCGATTGGTGGTCGCCATCACAATCAAAATGGGCACGCGATAGATTTCGTCCGACAGCGGCCGGTAGTGATAGAGATTCATGGTGCCGCGCGAGAGCAGCACGTCCTTCGGCGTCGAGCCGAGCGCCGGTCCCGACGAGGAAATATATTCGACGCCCTTGATGCTGCGCTGGATCGTGCGCTCGATTTCCGACTGGATGCGCTTGCTGATGTCGTCGGCGTCGGGAAACGGCGCGGCCGTCGCAGCCGAATTTGCAGCACTGGCGTTCATGCGGAATTGCTCTCAGACGACGGCGGCTGCTTGGTGCGTGGCGGACGCGGCACGCCGGTGCCGCTGTCGGTCATCGCTTCGGGATACGCGCGATAGAGAATGGCCTTGATCTCGTTGAGCTGCGCCTCGATCGTCTGAAGCCGCTCGCCCATGCTCACCATCTGCGCGCGGCTCGGCATGTTCATGGAGACGAGATACTTCTCCATCATGTCGCCCATGGTTTTTTGGGCACCGACAGTCGCGCCGGTCAACTGATGCGCGGTCCTGGAGAATTGCTCCGAACCCATGACCTGCGTGGCCATGGCGTTGAAGCCCTTTTCCATCTCCGCCAGCATGCTGTGCCACAACTGCACAGGATCGTTCGGCTTGTCGGCCATAAAACCCTCCCCGTCACCGCGAGCGCCTGCTTTAGGTTTTTTGGGCGCATCGTCTTTTTTGTCATTCCATACCCTGCCGCAATCGCGGTCAACAGCGATGGCGCCCGTTGCCGCGCTGCGGCGGTTTGCGGCTCTTCTGCCCGGCGGCAAAGCATGCCATAGAAATTAACCAATGGAACTTGCGAGAGAACGAGCGTGACCGACATTTCCTATCAGCCGCCGAAAATGGCGAAGTCCAACGGCATCGAGCTTTGCTACGACATTTTCGGCGACGCCAGTGCCGAGCCGCTGGTGCTTATCATGGGCCTCGGCGCGCAGATGATCTTCTGGGAAGACGATTTCTGCCGCGACCTCGCCGCGCGCGGCTTTCGCGTCATCCGTTTCGACAACCGCGACATCGGGCTCTCGACCAAGATGAGCGGCGGCAAGCCGCTGACGGCGATGGATTTCCTCAAGCTGCGGATTTTCAAGATCGCGCCGCAGTCCGCCTACAAGCTGTGGGACATGGCCAATGACGTGATGGGCCTTTTGGATGTTCTTGGGATCAAGAAAGCGCACATCGTCGGCCTGTCGATGGGCGGAGCCATCGCACAGGAAATCGCGATGCATCACCCCGATCGCGTGCTGTCGCTGACCTCGATCATGGCGACCAGCGGCAATCCGCGCTTGCCAAACCCGACCAAGGAAGCGATGGCGATGCTGATCGCGCCCGCGCCGAAAACAAAAGACGAATACATCTCGCGCTTCGCATCGAACTGGAAAATTCTGCGCGCCGGCAGTTTTCCCGAAGAGGAAGCGAAAGACGGCGAGCGCGCCGAGAAAACTTATGCACGCGGCCTCAACCCGGCGGGTGTCGGACGTCAGTTGCGTGCGATCCTCGCCTCCGGCGACCGCACCTCGCGGCTGCGCGGCGTGAAGGCGAAGACGCTGGTCATTCACGGCATTGTTGATCCGCTGGTGCCGGTCGCGCACGGCAAGGCCGTTGCCGCAACAATCCCCGGCGCGAAAATTCTGCTGATCGAAGGCATGGGCCATGCGCTGCCGAAGAAATTCTGGCCGGCGGTGATTGGCGGCATAGCCGATCACGCGCACAGCGTGACGAGGCACTGACCTCTGTCGTCGTCCCCGCGCAAGCGGGGACCCATAACCCCTAAGCGTTGAGTGCAAGCGAGATCGCCGCACCATTTTTGAACAGTTAGTCCAGGGAGTATGGGTCCCGGCTCGCGCTACGCTTGGCCGGGACGACGAACTCTATGCGCGATTTGGCTTTCGCCGCTTTCTTCGATGCACCCTTGACATTTTCCTATCTAGGATTATATTCCTTAGCACGAAATCGCGCGGAGGACCGATCACCCTTTGCGAGAAGCCTTGAGACAACGGTGGAGCGCCGGGAGGCGCAGCGCCTGTCGCCGACGGGCGCGCACGGTTCGCGGATGAGTCTCGCAAACTCATTTGCAAACCGCGCGAGGCGAGCCGATCGCAAGGCTTGTCTCTAAGGATGTCTCGCACACATCCTGGCGCCTCCCCGCGCTCCACCGTCCGGCCCGCGCGTTCTTGCGCAGCAGGCGGCATCGGCATGCGCGAAGGAAACTAGCCGCCGGCCCAGACGTCGAGCACGTAGCGATTGTCGGTGCCCATCTTGTCGATCCACTGCGCGGCGGCATTCTCATCCGCACCGGATTTCTCGCGATAGATGTCCGTCAGCGTTTTCTTCACGCCGGGCTCCATCTTGCTGCCATCGCCGCAGACGTAGATCACAGCGCCCTGCTCGATCAGTTTCCAGACCTTGTCTTTTTGCGCTTTGAGCTGATCCTGCACATACGTTTTCGGAGTCGACGCGCGCGAGAACGCGGTGTGCAGTTCGGTCAATCCGTCGCTGGCGAATTTTTTCAGTTCATCCGCGTAGAGAAAATCCTGATCGGGATTGCGGCAGCCGAAAAACAGCATCGACGCACCGAGCGATTTGCCGCTCTCTTTCATCGCCGCGCGCTCCTGCAAGAATCCGCGGAACGGCGCGAGGCCCGTTCCGGGTCCGATCATGACGATCGGCGTCGCGGGATTTTCCGGCAGACGGAAACCGGCCTTGGTCTCGCGCACCATCGCATGCACGGAATCTCCCGCGCGGCGGCCGGCGAGATAATTGGAGCTGACGCCTTTATAGATGCCGCGTCCGGAAATCGCCGGGCCTTCGACCACACCGACGGTGACGGTGCATTTGTTCTCGCCCGCGACCGCAGGCGACGACGAAATCGAATAATAACGCGGCGACAATAGCGAGAGCATTTCCAGATAGGTGTGGAACGGCAATTCGCACGCCGGATGTTCCTCAAGCAGATTGTAGACCGATTTGCGCTTGTTGAGAATTTCCGCGCGGTAGTGCTCGTCGTCGTTTGCGAATTTCTCCAGCTTCGGTTTCGTCATCGGGCAGCGCGTGTGCTCCGACATGATCTGGATCTGCTTGCGGGTCGCGACCTGCTGCAACTCCACAAACTCCGTCAGCAAACGACCGACCGAAACCGCGTTGTCGGTGGGCAATTGCGCGCGGCGTCCGGCCGCGACATGCAATCGCACCTGATCGGCGGGCAGAAAACCGAAGCGGCGCGCGACCGCATCGACCAGAACGGGATCGTTGCGCGGCACGATGCTCAAATGATCGCCGACGCGATAGGTCACGTTGTCCGGCAATTCCACTTCGATGTGGCGCGTCGAGCGATCCGATGGATTGGCGCCGTCGCGCCTTTGCAGTTCATCGTTGGCGAGAATCCGGATCGGCACCGCGCCGCCGGATGCGGTGATGGTGTTGACCGCGCTGTGGGCGACCGGCTCGATTTTATAGAGCGGCTCGTCATTGGCATCGCGCGCAAATCCCGTCTGCACGCCGAATTCCTTGACCGCGATCTCGCGCAGCGAAGCGAACCAGTGTTCGAACTGGCCGTCGAGATCGTCGCGCGCATCGCCCTCGCCGCGCGGAATTGCAGGCGTTCCGCCGTGCTTGGCGAGTTGCTCGTCGATCACGCGCGGGATGGACTGATAGGTCGCGAGCCAGTCGCTGTTGCCGCAGCCGAACACCGCGTAGCGCACGTCCTTGAATTCGTCCTTCGCCAGATCGCCTTGCAGCCATTTGATGAACTGCGTGGCGTTGTCCGGCGGAGCGCCGTTATACGACGCGCAGAAGATGATGACTCCGCCCTGACCTTTCAGATTGCCGACATAATCGTCGAGCGGGCCAAGTTTCGTCGCGAAGCCATTGACCTCGGCCAAATCCGCGACGCGATGCGCCAAATCTTCCGCCGTGCCGAGATTCGAGCCGTAGAGAATGAGCAGCGGCGTGTTATGGCCGGGACGCACGCGCGCGGGCGCGCTTCCGCCTGCACTTTCCGCAACGGCAGCGCCGGGCCGCGCGACAATCGTGCGATCCTTGTCGGAGCGCGCGCGCACCTTGATCTTGAAGCCGTCGGGCTTGATGGTGAGCGTTTCCTTCAGATGCATCTGGTAACGCTCGTGATCGACCAGCTTGAAACGTTGCAGGATCATGCCGAGCGCGAGTGCCGCTTCGTGCATCGCGAATCCACGGCCGATACAGGCGCGCTGACCGTTGCCGAACGGCTTCCACGCATTCGCGGGACGTTTCGATTCAACCTCACGGCTGAAATTCTCCGGATCGAACTTGTCGGGGTTCGGTCCCCACACTTTCGGATCGCGGTGCAGCGCCATCACCAAGACAGTGACGAACGTGCCTTTCTTCAGTTTGTATTTGCCGCCGATGACTTCATCCTTGAGCGGCGAGACGCCGTAAGCCGGCGCGGGCGGCCACATCCGCAGCGTTTCCTTGAGAATCTTGGAAATGTAGTGAAGCTGCGTCACCTGCTGGAACGTCGGCTTGGCATTGACATCCGCGCCGAGCACGCGATCGACTTCCTCATAGGCTTTCGCCAGCACGTCCGGGTGCTTGAGCATCGCGTAGATCGCGCAGGACAGCAGACCCGAGGTGGTCTCATGGCCCGCGATCAGGAACGTGTTGATCTGGTAGCGGATGTTGACGTCGTCGAGCTGCTCGCCGGTGACTTTGTCGACGCCGGTCATCATGGCATTGAGCATGTCCTTGGTACCGGCGGCGGCATCCGCGTTCTTGCGGCGCTCGGCGACGATTTCGTCCACCATCTTGTTCATGAAGGCCACGTCTTCGGCCATGTCGGCGCGGCGCGCGCGCATGAACACGTTTTCCAGCGGCAGGCCGCGCGTCATCATGATGGTCTCTAACGAACGCACCAGCGCGCCGACGAAGGGGTGATAGTCCTCGCGATAGAACGAATTGAAGCGATAGTCGAAACCGCACAGCCCAATGGTGTCGAGCGTCAGCGCCGTCATGTCGTGAACGACGTCGATTTCGTCGTCGGCGTTGAGGCGCTCCCATTTCTTGACGAGCTGTTCGGCGATATCGACCATCATCGGGTGATAGGATTGCATCGCGCGGCCGCCGAACGGCGACAGCAGGATGTTGTGCGCCTTGTTCCAGTTCGGCTCGGTGGTGTCCGCCGTAAAGAGTCCGTCGCCGCCGATGGCGCGCACGCGGCGCAGCGCACCGCGCACCGCCTTGTCGAAACGCTTTTCGTCGCTCAGTTCATCGACCAGATCGAAGCCGCCGACGATCACCAGTGGCTGACCCATCATGTCGAGCCAGAAAATCGGACCCAGTTCCTTGGTCTTGCGGACCAGATCCTGCACGGGGGCAGTCGAATCCAGCGACAGCATGTTGCCGATCACCGGCTGCTTCGGCGGATGCGGAATCGGATTCAGCGCATTGGAGGACGCCATCTTGGAACAGTCTCCTAAACCCACGTGATTTGTTTTTTATCCCGGCCTACGCCGGATTTACCGTCAGGCTAATGCGCCACACGTCCTTTGCAAAGCGATTTGGCCGCCAGCCGTTCTGGCATGCAAGCATCAGGCGAAGCGCCGTTTACGCCATTCGGCGATTGTGGCGCTCACCTCGCCGGGCTTTTCCTGTTGCGTCCAATGGCCGCTGCCCTTGACCAGATGTTTTTCCAGATCGGGGACGATTTTTTTCATCCCGTCGCAGGCCGATGGCGGCAGCACCTCATCGTGCTCGGCCATAATCATCAGCGACGGCACGCGCACGGTGTGATCGATGTGCGCCGAACGCTGCCAGTTGCCGGTCATGTTGCGATACCAGTTGATGCCGCCGGTGAAGCCGGATTTCTTGAAGGCATCGACGAAAACCTGCATTTCTTCCGCTGAGAGAATTTTCTCGCGTGGATCGAGCTTGGCGTCATAGCCTGCGACCATCTGCGGAAACGCCATGTTCAATTTCGGAGACGCGCCGAGACCTGCGGCCGGCGGCCCGTCGGACTGCGCAACCGGCGCAGACTTGCGCGGCATCGGCTTGCGCATGAAAAAATCGAATGCTTCAGGGACGCGGCTGTCGAAAATCTTGTCGGCCTTGCGCGACAGATCCTGAAACTGTGCGATGTAGAGGTGATCGCCATATTTTTTCCGCAACAGCGCGATAGGGTCTTCCGACGTGCGCGGCGTATGCGGTGTGTTGACGCCCACCACCCCCGCCACCCGGTCGGGATAGCGCAGCGGCATTTGCCAGACGATGAACCCGCCCCAGTCGTGACCGACGAAAATTGCTTTCTTGATTTTCAGATGATCGAGCAATCCAACCAAATCAGCCGTGAGATTTTCGATCGAATAGTCTTCGACCTTCTCCGGACGATCGGTCGCGCCGTAACCGCGCTGATCCGGCGCGATGACGCGAAAGCCCGCTTCACTCAAATCCTTGATCTGGTGACGCCAGGAAAACGCCATTTCCGGCCAGCCGTGACACAGCACGATTGGAGTCGTGTCCGACTTCGGACCTGCTTCGTAAAAGCCCAAGCGAATGCCGTTGACATTCGCAAATTGCAGCGGCGGCATTTCAATCATAGCGAAAGCCGCGTCTCAGCTTGCCGCGCCTGACATCGTTTCGGGCAATGCATAGGCCGCCTGAAGTTTCGCAAATTCCTCCGGCAGCATGTCCGCCATATGCTTCACGTCGGGAATGACGTTGGCGCCCGCGATGAAGCCGAAATCGAGCTGATCGCGATAACTCTGCACGGTGATATTGAGCGCAAGGCTATGCGTCGCAATCGATACCGGGAAGATGTGCAGCAGCTCCGCACCGACCGCATATAATGTCTGGCGCGGGCCCGGCACATTCGAGATCGTCACGTTCGCAGCAGGCGGCAGCACGTCCGACAGGCTTGAGCGGCTGTAAAGCAGCGCCAAGACCTGTACGACGATCGGCGCACCGAGCATCGAGATGTTCGACATCGACGGCATCAGCGCCCGCAGCGGATGCGACATTTCCTTGGATTTCGCCGACTGCGCGATAATCGCTTCCATGCGCGCCTTCGGGTCTTCGATGTCGGTCGCCAGCGAACACACCATGCCGAACACCTGATTGTTGGCTTCGGTGTTGCCTTCCTCGCGCAATGAAATCGGAACGCCGGCCGTCAGCGACTTCGCCGGCAGCGCGCCCTCCTCGATCAGAAAACGCCGCAGCACGCCGCTCGACACGGCCATCACGACGTCGTTGAGCTTGCCGCCCGCTTTCTTCGCCAGCGCCTTGGCGTCCGGCAAAGAAATTGAAACAGCCGCAAAGCTGCGTTCGGACGACACGGCCTTGTTCAGCACGGACGGCGGCGAGATCAATCCCGCAATGTCGCGGCGCGTGTTCGGATCGGAAATCTTGCTCACCATGTCGGTGACGCTTTTCACCATTTCCGGCACGTTGCCAAGAAATTTCATCCCGGTCTCAAGCTGGAACATCGCGTTGTCGAACAGGATCGAGCCGATGTCGCTCTTGCCGCTGCGCGGCAGGTCGAAATTCTTGGCGCTCGACGCGTCGAGCGGCTTGCGCCACAGCGTCGTGTAGGAATCGACGAAGTTGGCCGCAATGTCGCGCGGCTCGTTGGACTGCACGACGCGCGCGGTCGGCGGCGGCACCTCGCGCGGCGTCGGCGAAATGTCGTAGACCATATTTGTGAGTGCCGCGCCCGCGCCGCCATCGATGCAGGCGTGATGAATTTTCGAGTAAAGTCCGATCTCGCCGTTCTCCATGCCTTCGAAGACATAGAATTCCCACAATGGACGTGCACGGTTGAGAAGTTTCGCGTGGATCCACCCCACCGTCTGTTCGAGGATGTGGCGGTTGCCCGGCGCCGGAAGGCTGGCGCGGAAAATGTGGCGGTTGATGTCGAACTGATCGTCCTCCACCCAGCTCGGATGATCGATGTCGACGGGCGCTTTCTCAAGCCGCGATTTCAAGATCGGCGCGATGTGCAATCGGCCCGCGATCATCTTCTTGAAGTCCTCGAAGAAGTTTCCCTCGTAGCCTTCGCGCGGCTTGAAGATCGCCATGCTGCCGACATGCATCGGCGTCTCGGGCGTCTCGAGATACAGGAACGACGCGTCCATCGACGACAGCTTCTTGGCCTTACTCATGTTACTCTCCTCTGACAGCCAATCGTCGCCTTGAGGCGCTTCTGATCTGGCACCGACTCCTTAAGCACGCACGTGTTCTGGCCGCGCATAGGCAAGCGCGAACGGTCCCGAACGATCGAATGGATGAAACTCGCCTTCATGCTGCGCGAGGCGATCGGCGACCGCCCAAAGCGCAGCCGCGTTGACGCCGATGCCGATATGGCTCGCAAGCGTGATCTCGATATTTTCCGCCGTGTCGTTTTCCTTCACCAGACACGTTTCCCAGTTCACGATTCCGTCGGTGCGGGTGAACAGCGAACTCGTCGGTACCGGAAGATCGCCCGCGAGCTTCTGAATGTCCCTGATGTCGGCGTCGTCGATGGTCTCGCCCGACACCATTTCATAGACGCGCTTGGCGTTGGTCGCGGTGATGTCGCCGGAAAACGGACTGCCGAGCGTGACGACGTAGCGCACCATCTCCGGCATATGCAGCGCGAGATCGCGCGCGTAGACTCCGCCGAGCGACCAGCCGACCAGACTGACCTTGCGGCCGGTCGTGTTGTGAACGCTCATCAGCAGCTTGCGGAGTTTTTCGCGCATGCTGTAGACGCCGCCGACATTGCGTCCAAGTCCCCAAGGATGCGACGAGAAACCCTGCACATCGAGATACCGTCGCAGGATCAGCGTCGAGACGTCGGTCGCAAGAAGTCCCGGCAAAACCAGAACGGGATGACCGTCGCCGCGCGGTGCAGCCAGCAACGCAGGCGACAGCATCAGCGTCGCATTCAGTTCAAACAATCCTCGGCCTTCGGCGAGAAAAAGTCCGAGATTCGGCGGCCGAAGCCGTTTGTTGCCGCTGGCGTCCACATCCATCATCGCTTCACTCTAGAAGCATGTTGAACGCCATGCCAACCGCTGTTTGGCTCGCTTGCCATTGGATGCCGGTCGTGGTGAATTTTATTGCTTTGCAGCAATGTCGCGGCGGCCTTGGCAACCATGCGGCTGAGTGCCTCGGTTGAGCGTCACGCATCGACCACAGCTTCGCGGTAAACGGATTTCGATGAGCACGTATCGCCTCGATCATCTATTCGCACCTCGCTCGATTGCGCTGGTCGGCGGCAGCCCGAAGCCGAACTCGGTCGGCGGCGCAACGCTCCGCAATCTGAAAGCCGGCGGTTTCGACGGGCCCATCGACATCATCAACCGCAAATATCCGGACATCGAAGGCATCAAGACGCGGCGCGATTTCAAGGATCTGCCGCATGTGCCGGATCTGACGATCATCTGCGTGCCGCCGTCCGCCGTTCAGGGCGTGGTGAAAGCCGCAAGCGCGCACGGTTGCCCGTCCGCGATGGTGCTGACCGCAGGTCTCGGCCTCGGAACCGGATCGTTTACCGAGACGATTTCGCAGACCGCGCGCGTCACGGGACTTCGATTGATCGGGCCGTCGCTCGGCGTGCTGGTGCCGCGCGCGAAACTCAATGCCAGCTTCGCATCGCGATTGCCGAAAGACGGCGATTTGGCACTCATTTCGCAATCGGGCGCGATTTCGACCGCGCTGGTGGAATGGGCCTCGAACCGCAACATCGGATTTTCCGCCATCGCGTCGATGGGCGAAAATCTCGACGTCGATTTCGGCGATCTCCTGGATTATTTCGCGCTCGATCCGCAGACCCGCGCGATCCTGATGTATGTCGAGTCGATTACAGATGCGCGAAAATTCATGTCGGCGGCCCGTGCCGCAGCGCGCGTCAAGCCGGTCGTCGTTATCAAATCCGGCCGCCATCGTCAGGGCGCGCGGGCGGCAGCGACGCATACCGGCGCGCTCGCAGGCGCGGACGAAGTTTATGAAGCTGCGTTCCGCCGCGCGGGCCTGTTGCGCGTGCTCGACATGGAGGAACTGTTTTCCGCAGCCGAGACTTTGGGTCATCTGCAATCGTCGCACGGTCATCGCCTCGCCATTCTCACCAATGGCGGCGGCCTCGGCGTGCTCGCCGTGGACAGGCTGATCGATCTCGGCGGCGAACTCGCGCCATTGTCCGATGAGGTACGAAAGAGCCTCGGCAAATTCCTGCCCGAACGCTGGTCGAACGCCAACCCGATCGACATTCTCGGCGACGCCGACGGCGAGCGTTACGCGAGAGCCTGCGAACACATTCTCGGCGACACCGCCAACAACGCGCTTCTGGTGATGAACGCGCCGAACACGCTGGCCTCTCCGATTGAATCGGCGATGTCGGTGGCGGCGGCCGTCAAGCGTTATCGCGACGAGACTCACTCCCGAAAACCCGTGTTCGCCGCATGGGTCGGCGACAGCGGTACGGCGACAGGCGTGTTCAGTGCCGCCAACATTCCGCATTTCGCCAACGAGGCCGACGCCGTGCGCGGCTTCATGCATATCGTGCGCTACCGTGAAGGTCTCGATGTCGCGATGCAGACGCCGCCGAGCCTGCCGGAAAATTTCGTGCCGGACGCCGCAGCCGCGCGCGCCATCCTGCAAAACGCGCTCAAGCAGAAACGAACCTGGCTCAATCCGGTCGAGATCGCCGAACTGTTCGCGGCGTATTCCATTCCGATTGCGTCGGCGGTTCTCGCCCGCGATCCGGAACAGGCCGCGCGGGCCGCGATGCCGCTTCTGGCCGAAGGCAATACCGTCATCGTCAAAATCAGTTCGCCGGACATTTTGAGCAAATCCGATGTCGGCGGAGTGCGGCTGAACCTCACCAGCGAGCGCGCAGTCCATGACGCCAGCGCCGACATCATCCAGCGCGCACGGGCCATGAAGCCGCGTGCATTGATCGAAGGCGTCACCGTTCATCCGATGATCCTGCGTCCCAAGGCGCGCGAACTGATCGCAGGCCTCGCCGACGATCCGACATTCGGACCGGTGGTTGTGTTCGGACGCGGCGGCACCGCTGTCGAAGTCATCAACGACAAGGCGCTGGCGTTGCCGCCGCTCGATCTCAATCTGGCGAAAGACCTGATCGCGCGCACGCGCGTATCGCGAATTCTGAAGAGCTACCGCGATGTGCCGGCTGCCGATGAAGGCGCGGCGGCGCTCACATTGGTCAAGATCGCCCAGATGGCGGCGGACCTGCCGGAAATCCGCGAACTCGACATCAATCCCCTGCTTGCCGACAAGGACGGCGTGATCGCCGCCGACGCGAGAATGACCATCGCGCCGGTCAGCGAAAGCGTGCGCGGTTCGGGCCACTATCGCTTCGCCATCAAGCCTTACCCCAAAGAATGGGAACGGCATGCGCGGCTGAAGGACGGAAGAGGCATTTTCATCCGTCCGGTTCGGCCCGAGGACGAACACCTTTATCCTGAGTTTTTCAAACAGGTGAGCGCCGAGGACATCCGGCTCCGGTTCTTTTCCGCCATGAAAGAACTCACGCACCCCTTCATCGCGCGCCTGACGCAACTCGATTACGCGCGCGCGATGGCGTTCATCGCCATCGAGGAAACCACCGGCAAGATGCTGGGCGTGGTGCGCCTGCATACGGACGCGGATTTCGAGAGCGCCGAATACGCCGTTCTGGTGCGATCCGATCTGAAGGGACTGGGCCTCGGCTGGATGCTGATGCAGCTCATCATCGAATATGCCCGCGCCGAGGGCGTGCGTGCCATTCGCGGTCAGGTGATGGGCCAGAACAAGACGATGCTCGACATCAATGCGCGCCTCGGCTTCACGATCAAGCCGGACCCGCAAAACACCGACCTGATGCTGGTCGTGCTGCCGATTGCCAAACAGCCGAAATAGGCTTACGCGTCAGACTAAAGGGAGCGTCATGTCCAGACTGGTCGTTTCAATGATTATCGCCGCCGCTTTCATCATCGGCGTCTATTTCATCGCGCCGGACGCGATCCTGCATCGCTAGGGGATCAGCACGGCCCGGCCGACCAGCTTGCCTTTATGCAAGTCCATCAGCGTCTCATCGGCTCTGGATAATGGGCGCGTGACGACGGGGATCGGCGCGATTTTCTTCTCGATCACCAGATCGATCAGTTCCTGCGTTTCCTTGACGTTGCCGACATAGCTGCCTTCGATCGTGATCGCGCGCATCGGAATCAGCGGCAGCGCCCATGTCGCGCCGCCGCCGAACAGTCCGACCATCACGAGCTTGCCGCCCTTGCTCAGACAATCGAACCCGAGCTGCGAGGTCTGCGCGTTGCCGACGAGATCGATCGCGCCGTAGATTGGCTCGCCGGCTTTGGTCATGATCTGTTGAAGTGCATCCGGCGCAGCACCGTCGACAGCCGCGAGTGCGCCGGCCTTCATCGCCGCTTCGCGCTTTTCCTTGTCGATGTCGACGACGATGGCGCCCTTGCCGCCCATCGCCTTCAACAACGACAAGGCCATCAGCCCAAGACCGCCTGCACCGAAGATGACGATGGGATGTTTCAGATGCGGCTTGAGCTTCTTGAGGGCGCTGTAGGTTGTGACGCCTGAGCAGGCATAAGGCGCGGCCGTCACCGGATCGAGACCTTTCAGATCGACCAGATGGCGCGGATTCGGCACCGTGATGTAATCGGAATAGCCGCCGTCGCAGTAGACGCCGAGCGAATTCGGCTTCAGGCACATATTTTCTTCATCGGCCAGACAAAGCTCGCACTTGCCGCAGCCGAGCCACGGATAGACCAGCCGCACATCGCCGGCTTTTACGCCCTTTGCATCCGGCCCAAGCGCGACGACTTCGCCGACGGTTTCATGCCCCATCGTCAAAGGCAGCGAGACACCGCGATCCTTCAGCGACAGCGGCTTGCGGCCATGACCGAGTTCATAGCCGCCCTGCCAGATGTGCAGATCGCTGTGACAGACGCCCGCAGCTTTGACTTTGAGCAGAACCTGCGTGCCGGTCGGCTGCGGCGTTGCGGAATCGACTTCCGCCAGGGGGCCGTTGAATTCGGTCACTCGAAAGCTCTTCATCGCGCGTCTCCCGCCTTTTTTATTCTCCACTGAGGCTAGGCGATTGAGGGCGGCGCGGCCATTGTCAAATTCGCTTGACGTCGCGAGTTGTTTTCATCCCCGCACGCGGATATGCAGCTATAGTCCGCACAACAACAAGAACATTCGAGGAAACCGTGCCCGCCAGCGAACTCATTCGCGCCACCGCCTGCCAACTGGTCGAACGCCTCCGCTCCGGCGACATCACCCCCCACCATCTGCTCGACGCGCTCGAATCGCGCATCGCCGAGATCGACGGCAAGGTGAACGCACTCCCCACCCTCTGTTTCGATCGCGCGCGCGCTCATGCCGACCGCTTAATAAAGCTACCGATCGATAAACGCGGATTGCTCGCGGGCATGCCGGTGCCGATCAAGGATTTAACGGACGTTGCCGGCGTGCTGACGACGCAAGGCTCGCCGATCTTCAAGGATAATGTCGCGGCAAAATCCAACATCGTCGTTGAAAATCTCGAGGCGAATGGCGGGATCGTTTACGCGAAATCGAACACGCCGGAATTCGGCGCGGGCGCGCAGACGTTCAACGAAGTATTCGGCGCGACACTCAATCCGTGGAATTTGTCGCGCTCGGCATCGGGATCCTCGGGCGGTGCGGCGGCCGCGCTTGCAAGCGGTACGGCATGGCTCGCGCACGGCACCGATGTCGGCGGATCATTGCGCAACCCGGCAAGTTTCTGCGGCATCGTCGGCATGCGTCCGAGCATCGGACGGGTCGCGCATACGCCGAACGGAATGATCGACCGCACATTGAGCGCCGATGGACCGATGGCTCGCAACGTTGAAGACCTCGCGCTGCTGCTCGACGCAATGTCCGGCGAGCATGCGGGCGATCCATTGTCATTGCCGCGTCTGCCGACGTCATTCCTTGTCGCCGCGCGTTCGGGCACAAAACCGAAGCGTGTTGCCTATTCGCCTGATTTGGGAATTTCTCCGGTCGATCCCGAAGTTGCCGACATCACGCGCAAAGCTGCGCAGCGTTTCGCGGACGCGGGCGTCATCGTCGAGGAAGCGCATCCCGATCTGCGCGAAGCCGCCGAATGCGCCCACGCGCTGCGCGCCTTCGACTACGCGATCACAAAATCGAAACTCTTGCGCCAGCATCGCGATCTGCTGAAGCCCGAAGTGATCTGGAATATCGAGCAAGGCCTCAAGCTGTCGATGGCAGACATCGAGCGTGCCGAGGCGCAGCGCGTGACGCTGACCAATCGCGCACTTGCGTTCTTCGAGACCTACGATCTCTTGCTGTGCCCGACAACCATCGTCGGACCTTTCCCCGTCGAGCAGCGATATCTTGCCGAATGCAACGGCGTAAAATTCGACAGCTATGTCGGCTGGCTCACCATCGTATCGGCGATCACGCTGATATGTTCGCCCGCGCTGTCGATTCCCTGCGGCTTCAACCGCGAGAATCTTCCTATCGGATTGCAGATCGTCGGGCCGCCGCGCAGCGAAGGCCGCGTTCTCGCTGCGGGTAGAATGTTGGAAGGTATTTTCGGGCTTCGCAGCCAGACGCCGATCGATCCGCGGCCTGCGTCCTGACTGCACTTGCAATCGCGCGCTTTGCGTGAAAGAAAATTCGGAACGCTTGCGAGATACAACATGGCTGCACCGAAACCTCCCGCATTCGAGACCTTGAGCCTGCATGCGGGCCAGCATCCCGATCCGATCACCGGATCGCGTGCCACGCCGATTCATCAAACGACATCCTATGTGTTTCAGGATGCCGATCACGCGGCCTCGCTGTTCAATCTCGAACGCGCCGGTCATATCTACACGCGCATTTCCAACCCGACCACGGCGGTGCTTGAAGAGCGTCTCTCAGCTCTTGAGAATGGCGTCGGCGCTGTGTGCACGGCGAGCGGCATGGCGGCGCTGCATCTGGCCATCGCGACGATCCTCGACGCGGGCGATCATATCGTCGCATCCGCATCGCTCTACGGCGGAACCATCAATCTTCTGACGCACACACTGCCGCGCTTCGGCATCACCACAACCTTCGTAAAGCCGCGCGATCTCGACGGCATCCGCAAGGCCATCGGGCCGAAGACCAAACTCGTCATCGGCGAAACCATCGGCAATCCGGGCCTTGAAGTGCTGGACATTTCCGCCGTCGCCGACATCGCGCACAGAGCGGGCATTCCGCTTCTGATCGACAACACATTCGCGACGCCTTTTCTGTCGCGGCCCATCGAGCTTGGCGCGGACATCGTGATGAACTCGATCACCAAATGGATCGGCGGACACGGCATCGCCATCGGCGGCGTCATCGTCGATGGCGGACATTTCGACTGGGAGAAATCCGGCAAGTTTCCGACGCTGACGACGCCCTATGCCGGATATCACGGCATCGTCTTCGCCGAAGAATTCGGCCCCGCCGCATTCATCATGCGCGCGCGGGCGGAAGGGCTGCGCGATTTCGGCGCGTGCATTTCGCCGACCAACGCGTTCCAGATTCTACAGGGCATTGAGACGCTGCATGTGCGGATGCAGCGGCACATCGACAACGCAGCCGCCGTGCTCACATTCCTGAAAGACAACAAGGCCGTCGAATGGGTTCTGCATCCGACGCTCGACAGCCATCCGGATCATGCGCTCGCCAAGAAGCTCTTGCCGCGCGGCGCGGGCTCGATCATCACTTTCGGCATCAAGGGCGGGCGCGATGCCGGCCGCAGATTCATCGAGGCATTGAAACTCGTCAGCCATGTGGCAAACGTGGGCGACGCAAAGACGCTCGTCATTCATCCGGCCAGCACGACGCATCAGCAGATGAACGCCGAGCAGTTGAAAACAGCCGGCATCGGCGAGGAATTGATCCGGCTGTCCATCGGCATTGAGTCCGCCGAGGACATCATCGGCGATCTCGGCCAGGCGCTTCGCTTCTCGCAAAAGGCGTGACCATGAAACTGACGGTCGACGGACACGACGTTTATGCGGTGACGGGCGGCAAGCCGCTCGATCTGAAACTGCCGCTGATCGTGTTTCTGCACGGCGCGGGCTTCGATCATTCGATCTGGGCTTTGTTCGCACGCTGGTTTGCGCATCACGGCTACAGCGTGCTTGCGCCAGACCTTCCCGGACACGGACGCTCGAAGGGTGCGCTGCTCACCTCAATCGACGCGATGGCCGACTGGACCGTCAAACTGATCGAGGCCGCCGGTGCGTCGAAAGCGCGGCTTGTCGGTCATTCAATGGGCGCGCTGATCGCACTCGACGCAGCGTCGTGCCATCCGGACAAAGTCTCGGGTCTGTCGCTGATCGGCGTCGGCGCTGCGATGCCCGTGTCGGACGATTTGCTGAATGCCGCGAAAGCGAACGACCACGCAGCCGTCGACATGGTGTCGATCTGGGGCTTTGGATACACAGCCGGACTTGGCGGCTCGCTCTCGCCCGGATTGTGGATGATGGGCGGCGGACAGCGGTTGCTCGAAGGCAATCCGTCCGGTGTCCTGTTCAACGATCTTGCGGCGTGCAATGCCTACAAGAACGCAGCGGACGCCGCCGCGAAAGTCAAAGTACCGACGACACTCATTCTCGGCGAGCGCGATATGATGACGCCGCTGAAGTCCGGCAGGCAACTGACGTCGGCGATTGCGGGATCGAAGGAAATCGTTCTGCGCGGCGCGGGACACATGTCGATGGCGGAACGTCCCGACGAGGTGCTGGCTGCGCTGCGTGTTTAATGCTTCGAGAGAGACATGCCGGGCGTGTCCATCAGAACTTCGCTGAACGGAAATTCCAGCACGATCTCGCCGTCTTCGCCGGTTACTTCAAGAACAGCGTTCAGCAGCCGCGGCGTCTGGCCCTCTTCGCGCAGCAATTCGGTGATCGTCACGCGCGCGACCGTCCACGCCTGATCTGGGTCGCGCAGTTCAACGCCTTCGGGATCGGGGACGTAAGAATCGTCGATGCGAGTATTGAAAAAGTATCGCGGCATGCGCGTTATCTATTGCCGGTGAGCCATGCGCGCAAGTCCGGTACCGCAGTCGTGAATGGCAGTTGATCTTGCATCGGGAAATGAGGCCTAACTGGCAAGCCTGCTTCGGAGCCAGTTTTTGCCAGCCATCATTACCGATCCGGTCTTTTACTTTGTCGCCATTCCGGCCGTCGTGCTGCTCGGGCTCGCCAAAGGCGGCTTTGCCGGTCTTGGCATCGCCTCGACGCCGATGCTGGCGCTTTATCTGCCGCCGCTCGAAGCGGCCGCGCTGATTCTGCCGATCCTCATCACGCAGGATCTGATTTCGACCTACGTCTATCGCAAGGACTGGAACGCGTGGAATCTGAAAGTCATGCTGCCCGGTGCCGTGATCGGCATGGCGCTCGCGTGGCTTCTGGCAGCTTATTTGTCTGACGCATTGATCCGTATCCTCGTCGGCGGCATCGGCCTCGCATTCGTTGCCAACACATGGCTGCGGCGGAAGAAGATCAAGCCGCACAAGGCGACAGCCGCAAGCGGCGCAATCTGGGGTGCGGTGTCAGGCTTTACATCATTCATGACGCAAGGCGGCGGCCCGCCGTTTCAGGTTCACGTCCTGCCGCAACGCCTGCCGAAGATGACACTGGTCGGAACCACGACGATCTTCTTCACCGTTGTCAATCTGCTGAAAATCGGCCCGTATTTCGCGCTCGCGCAGTTCACGCCGAAGAATTTCGTCACATCGCTGCTGTTGCTGCCGATTGCGGTTGCCGCCAATTTCTGCGGCATCTGGCTGGTGAAGCGCACACCGACCGACCTGTTCTACCAGATCGCCTATGCGTTGCTGCTCGTAATCTCGCTGATCCTGTTCTGGCAGGGCGTGTCGGCGTTGCGCTAGATCATCGGCAGGCTCGACGGCTCCTTGCCGAGCGGAAATGCTTTCTCGATTGCCGCGATGTCCTCCGCGCTGAGAACAATATCGCCGGCGGCGGCGTTTTCCGCTGCATGCTGCGCGGAGGACGCTTTCGGAATCGCGAACACGAACTTGCGGCGAGTCAAAAAGCCGAGCGCCACCTGATGCGGCGTCACCCCGAGCCGCGCGGCGATCTGCGCCAGTACCTTACCCTTGGGCGACTGCGGCGACGGAAAATCGTCATGCCCGAACGGCGAATACGCAACAACAGCTACGTTGTTCGCCTCACACCATGGAATCACGGAGTGTTCGATGGCGCGCTCATTCAGATGATACAGCACCTGATTGCAGGCGATGCGGCCTTTGCCCGCGACGTCCAGCAGTTCATCGAGATCGTCCGCGTCGAAATTGCTGACGCCCCATGAGCGGATTTTTCCGGCGCGGACCAGTTCATCGAACGTGGCAACCGTCTCCTCAAGCGGATACTGCCCGCGCCAGTGCAGCAGATAGCAGTCGAGCCGGTCGGTCCGCAAACGCTTGAGCGATCGCTCGCAGGCCTGAATGGTTCCCTTGCGCGACGCATTGCTCGGCAAAACTTTCGAGACGATAAAAACGCCGTCGCGCTGTCCGTCGATGGCATCGGCGGCCACAAGTTCAGCGTCGCCATACATTTCGGCGGTGTCGATATGCGTCATGCCGAGATCGATGCCACGGCGCAGCGCCGCGACCGCAGACTTCCGGTCACCATGATCGATGTACCAGGTGCCCTGCCCGATGGCGGACACATCCACATTCGCCGCGCCGAATTTTTTCTGTTTCACGATTCAGTATCCCGTCATTTCGAGATAGCCGACGCCGGTATGGCTCCCGCGAAACGAGATCGGCCCTTCCCAATAAGCAAACCGCGTTCCCATCCAGCTTTTTGGATTGAGCGGCCATATATCGACGTTCAGATCGCGGCCGGCAATCGCGACGGCCCACGATGTCGGAATCCTGCGGCCTTCGATCTCGGTAAAATCTTTCGGTGCCATCGAAATCAAATCCGGCGCAAGCGGCATCGACTGTCCATCCGCCGCGATCCAGTTGCCCGCGAGGAAATTGCCGCCGTCCTTCTGCCGCAACCTGAACAGCATCGCCTTTTCACCTGAATCCAGATGCAATGAGAGCCAGTCCCAGCCGGTCTGGTCGGACGCAAGCGGCTGGCTGCTCCATTCGCGATCCATCCAGGCCTGCCCGGTCACTTCAACCGGCTTGCCGTCGAACACGATCTGGCCGCTCGCGCGGAAGAATGGCTGGCTGAAATAATACGATGCCTGTCCCCGCTCGGATTTCTGGCTGTAACCTCTCTCGCCCTGAAGAACGAGAGGCTGCGTTGCGATCATCTGTAACGAAAATTCAAAATTCGCGCCCACCGCCGACATCGTCAGCGGCGAGATCGTGCGCGGCAAAAATTTTTCGCCTGCGCGCATGTCCCATGAATCGATCCAGGCGTGAAACGTATCTGATTCCACCCCCGCCTGCCCGACGCCGCCCCGCGCGAGGCGCTCGGCAAAATAATGCCTGTCCGCACTCGTCACCGCCGCGTTGCCCATCCAGAGCTGGTGGCTGTCCCAGCCGGAATCGTCCGCACCTGCAATCGTTGCCTGCCGAAACAAGGTCCATTGCGCGCCGTAGCGGACGCCGGATGCATCCTGAAGATTTGCGGTGACGTACCACCACTCGATGCGGAAATTTTTATGCGCGCCATGATCGCGCGGAAACTCAAGAACAAATCCCGGAACGACAGGCGCGAAGCCCTGCGACGATCCGCCGAGGCCGGCGAAACCCTGCGCAGCCGTCTCGCGCGGTTTTGCGACAGCAAGCAGCGGTGCTGCGATAAATGCGCGGCGGCTGATTTTGAGTTTATCGCTCATCGGCAAAAATCTTCGCGAGCTGCGCAGGCTGCAATCGCAGCAGCCGCAAAATCGGAACGATCGTTGCGATCAGCGCCGCAACCATCGCGACCCCGAGCAACTCAAAGAGTTGCGAAGGAAACACGTAGAGAGGCAAGCGCCATCCGAACGCCTTGACGTTGACGACAGCGACGAGACACCACGCGACCAAAATCCCAAGCGGCAACGCCAATAAAGCGGTGAGAAACGCGACCGACATCGTCTTCAGCAATTCGATGGCCGCAAGTTTGCGCCGTGTGACACCGAGCGCCCAAAGCGGCGCAAGTTGCGGCAATCTGCTGTTTGCCAGCGTGAGTAGGCTTGTCAGTAAAGCTATTCCCGCAACGCCGAGCGTGAAGGCGTTGAGCGCCGATGTGACAGCGAATGTGCGGTTAAAAATTCGCGTCGACTCTGACTTCAAACTGGCCTGATCGATCAGCCTGTCGCCGCCGAGTGCGAATTTTTCGCGAAGCGCAGCAATCAGACTTGCGGTTTTGTCGGGTTCAACACGAACACCGAAACGCGTTCGCGCGATGTCAGGCCACCGCGACGACAGCGCGCCAATGTCGATTCCAATCTGCCCCTTTGGGTTTCCATAGTCGGGATAGATGCCTGCGACTTCCACCCGCCACGCGCCGCCTGGCGAAGGAATCGTGACGCGATCTCCAGCGCGCAATTTGAGCCTGCGCGCAAGCTGCTCGCTGAACAAAGCTGCGTCGCCTTCACGGATTTTGTTCCAGACATCCGGCACGAATTCGAGCAGCGGCCATCGCTCGCGATAGGTCGCGTGATCGGCGAAGCCGAGAACTTCGACCGGCAAGCCGTCCATCGTAATATCCGTTCGCCACGCCGGAAGCACGGCGCTTACTTCCGGATGCGTTCGCAGCCACGCCACGATCTCGCGTCCTTGAGCATCGCTGGTTGCATTGAGATACACCTCGGCGGCAAGCCGATCGTCGAGCCATCTTGTGAAAGTCTTGCTGAAACTCTCGACCATTGTGCCGACACCGACATTGACCGCGAGCGCCAGCAGCAGCGCCATCAGCGCGAGCGACAGTCCGGACAGTTGCTGGCGGCTGTCGGACCAGAACCATTTCGTCATTGGCTTGCTCGCGCCGCGCTGGCCGAGCCGGAGCAAAACTCCGAGGATAACGGGCAGCGCGAGTGCCGCAGCCAACAGAAGTGCGGCGAGCAATCCAAATCCCGCCGCGAGCGAGTCGCCGAGGTACAGCGCGGCGAAGGCCGCGCCGATGACGAGCAACGCGGCAACGCCCTGCCATGTCAGCCATCGCTGCTGCGTCTCTTGCCACGCGTAAGGTTGCGCGGAAACAAGAACCGGCAAGCGATAGACCCGGATCAATCCGCCGGCAGCGGCGAGAAGTGCACCGAAGACACTCATCGCGAGGCCTGCAACCCACCATTCGGCATGAAGCGACAGGTGCCCCGGAATTTGCGCGCCATAAAGTCCGCGCAGACTAGCCGAAACGTCAGGCAACAGAATGGAGGCGATCAGGTAGCCGCAGATCAACCCGATGACACCGGACAGGATGGCAAGAGCGATGAGTTCAAGTACGAGAATCAACGCCAATGACGCAGCCGAGACACCGCACGCGCGCAAGGTGCGAAACATCGGAAGACGCTGTTCCAGCGCGAGTCCAATCGCCGAGTGGACGATAAAAAGTCCGACGACGAATGACAGCAGGCCGAACGCCGTCAGATTGAGATGAAAACTGTCTGTCAGCCGCTCCAGTTCGCCCGGCGCGCCTGCCTCGACATATCGAAGACGCGTATCGTCGAACGGCTTGCGCGATCCGACATTCTGCGCGCCGATCAGCAGCCGCGAAATCCGGTCCGGCATTTTCAGAATTTTCTGCGCGATGCCGATGTCGACGACCAGAACACCGGGCGCAAGTTGCTCTTGCCGAAACAGCGGCGGCAGCGATAATACGTTTTCAATCGTGATCGCTGCGCCTTCGCGCGATTTCAGATCGGCAATCGTTTCGGGTGCCGCGAGCGTGCGGCCGGGCGGTGTCAGAAAATTTCCAAGCTCGGACTGTCCGAGTATCGGAGCGGTGCCTGCGCCTTCCGAAAGCGTGACCGGTTCGATGCCGAGCAGGCGATATGAGCGCCCGTCAATCCGCACACGACCCTCGACAACCGGCGACACCGGCCAGTTCGCGCGGCGCAGCTCCGCGAACATCTCTTGAGGAATAACCGGGCTGTCGCGGCCGACGAACATCGCGGTCTTGCCGCCGGCGAACGTCGCCGCAGCGCGGTCGTAACTGTTGCGCGCCTGCTGGTTAAGCGCCTGCACGCCGCTCCACAATGCCGTCGCCGAGATCAATCCAACAAGTAACGTCGCGAGTTGCGCGCGATGCCGCCTCCAGTGACTGAGCAACACGTTGAGAATCCAGAGCGCGCGCTTCATGCGATACGTCCGGCGCTGAGATGAACCTGCCGGTCGAGAATCGTTGCCAGCCGTGCGCTGTGTGTCACCATCAGAAAGGCGCAGCCAGTCCGCACGACGAGGTCGCGGGTCAGCTGCAAGACGCCGTCGGCAGTCTTTTCGTCGAGATTCCCGGTCGGCTCGTCGGCGAGCAAAACGAGCGGCTTGACCGCAAGGGCACGGCCGATGGCAACGCGCTGCTGCTGCCCGCCGGATAACTGTTCGGGATAACGGTCGAGAAGTTCGTTCAGGCCCAGCCGCTCCGTCAATTCAGCCTGCCACACGGAATCGTAACGCTCCGCAATGCGCGTCTGAAACACGAGATTGTCGGCGACGGACAGACTTGGAATGAGATTGAACTGCTGAAACACCAGCCCAAGACGGTCGCGGCGCATGGCGGCGCGTTCGCCATCAGACATGCTTGAAACGATGTTTCCATCGAGGTCGATTTCGCCGCTGTTGGCGCGATCGAGCCCCGCGATCAGATGCAACAGCGTGCTCTTGCCGCTGCCGGATTCGCCGGTCAGTGCGACGGTCTCACCTGCGGCAAGAGTTAAATTCACACCGCGCAGCACGGCGAGTTCCTCGCCGGACGTGCGATAGGATTTGTGCAGATCGCGGACGCTCAACACCATGAGCGCAGACTACACGCCGGTCGGCCCGATACAAACCGGCCCGACACGGCGCATGCCGTATCAGGTCAGGCTGAGTTCGTAAGCCTTGATGTTTTTCGCGCGCTCGGACTCGGCGTTCGCCCGATGGTCGGTTGCAATGGCCGTGTAAACCGCCGGCAACACGAACAGCGTGAACAGCGTTCCGACCGACATGCCGGCAACCACGACAAGGCCGATCGAGAAGCGGCTTGCCGCGCCGGCGCCGCTCGCGGTGAGCAGCGGCAGCAAACCGGCGACCATCGCCGCCGTGGTCATCAGGATGGGCCGCAGCCGAACGCGCGCGGCGTGTTCGATAGCGGTGCGCCGGTCCACGCCCTCGTTAACCTGCATCTCGTTGGCGAACTCGACCATCAGGATGCCGTGCTTGGAAATCAGACCAACCAGCGTCACGAGACCGACCTGCGTGTAGATGTTGATGGTCGCAAGTCCGAAGAACAGCGGAATCAGCGCGCCCGAGATCGCCATCGGCACCGAGATGAGGATCACCAGCGGATCGCGCAGGCTCTCGAACTGCGCGGCCAGCACCAGGAAGATGATGACGATCGCGAAGACGAACGTCACCGCGAGCTGATTGCCTTCCTGCACGTATTGCCGGGCGTCAGCTAAATAATCGTGGCTATAACCGGCCGGGAGTTGCTTGGCCTGCTCTTCGAGAAATTCGACCGCCTTGCCGACCGTGACACCCGGCATCGGAACAGCCTGGAACGTCGCGGAATTCAGCTGATTGAAATGCGTCAGCGCGTTCGGGTTTGTGCTCGTCTTGATCTTGACGACGGTCGAGAGCGGTACCTGCTTTCCGCCCGTTGTCGGCACGTAGTAATTGTTGAGCGACTCCGGCGAGAGCCGCAGTTCGCGCGGCACCTGCGGGATCACCTGATACGACCGGCCTTCGAGGTTGAAGCGGTTGACGTAGTTGCCGCCGAGCAATGTCGCGAGCGAATTGCCGACCGCAGCCATCGTGATTCCAAGATCGTTGGCCTTGTTGCGGTCGATCTCGACACCGACCACCGGCTGATTGAAAGCAAGATCGCTGTCGGCGACGATGAAGAGACCGCTCTTGCGCGCAGCAGCTTTCAGCTTTTCCATTTCTTCATAGACGGACTGGAAGCCGCTCGTCGTACTGAGAACCATCTGCACCGGCAAGCCGCCCGGTCCGCCCGGGAGCGGCGGCAGGTTGAAGGCGAATGCATTGACGCCTTCGACCTTGCTCAACTCGGCCTGAACTAGCGGCTTGAGTGCCAGAGACGAACGTTTGCGTTCGTTCCAAGGCTTCAGAATCATACCGGAGATACCGTTGTTCGGGCCGTTGGTGCCGTTGATGATGAAACGCAGATCGGTCTCAGGAAATTTCGAGAACGCCGCGTCGAGCTTCTTGCCGTAGAAATCGGTGTAGTCGATGTTGGCGTATTGCGGCGCCTTCGTCACCGAGAACAGGATGCCCTGATCTTCTTCCGGCGCGAGTTCCTTCGACGTATACGAATACATGAAGCCCACGAGGAACAGGATCGTCAGCGCGAACAGACCGGTGATCGGACGGTAGTCGAGCGAACGGTCGAGCTTGCGTCCGTACCAGCGCGTGACGCTGGAGAACACTTCATCGACCTTCTTGGCGAATTTGCCCTGATGCCCGCCACCTTTGAGCAGCACCGAACACATCATCGGCGACAGCGTAAGCGCGACGATGCCGGAGATAATGACCGAGCCTGCCAGCGTGAACGCGAATTCGCGGAATAGCGATCCTGTCAATCCGCCGAGGAAGCCGATTGGCGCATAAACCGCAGCCAGCGTGATCGTCATGGAAATCACGGGGCCGACGATTTCGCGCGCACCGATAAGCGACGCTTCGACTGGCGTCTTGCCCTCTTCCAGATGGCGATGGATGTTTTCAACAACGACGATGGCGTCGTCGACCACAAGGCCGATGGCGAGCACCATCGCAAGCAGCGTTAGCAGATTGAGCGTGAAGCCCATCGCCAGCATCAGAATGCAGGCACCGACAAGCGAGAGCGGAATCGTGACGACAGGGATAATCACCGAGCGGATCGACGCAAGAAACAGGAAGATCACGATGACGACGATGACAACGGCTTCGATCAGGGTGCTCCGGACCTCTTCGATCGACGAGCGAATGAACTTTGTCGAATCGTAAGCTACCGTCATCTTCAATGATGGCGGCAGATTGCGCTCGATTTCCGGAAACAGCGCACGTACACCGGTGACGATGTTGAGCGGGTTGCCCTGCGGGGTCGCCTGAACGCCGATGAAGATCGCGTGCTGGCCGTTTAGCGAAACACTGGAATCCGTACTTTGTGCGCCAAGCTCAACGATGGCGATGTCTTCAAGACGAACGAAACCGCCGTCCTTGGCCTTCACGGTCATGCGCTTGAACTGGTCGATATTCGTCAGGTCGGCGTTGGTCGTGACGTTGGATACGATGAAGAAACCTTTCGACTGACCTGCGGCGGCCTGGAAGTTGTTGGCGCGGATAGCTGCGGCAACATCGTCCGGCGAAACGTTGCGGCCTGCCATACGTGCAGGATCGAGCCAAATTCTTGTGGCCAGCGTCTGCGCGCCGAGAATGTCAGCGGATGCGACGCCATCGACGGTGGAGAGCACCGGCTGTACGACGCGCGTCAGATAGTCGGAAATCTGCGGTCCGCCGAGTTCCTCGCTCGAAAAACCGAGATACATCACGGCTGTCGTCTGGCCCGTCGATTTGGTGATGACAGGGTCGTTCGATTCTTTCGGGATCAGATATTTGACGGAGTTCACCTTCGCGCTGACTTCGGTCAAAGCGAAATCGGGCTCGAAGTTGAGGCGCACATACACCTGAATTGTGCTGGTGCCCTGCACCGAGGACGAGGTGATGTAATCGACACCTTCAGCCGACGCGACCGCCTGCTCGATCGGCTGCGTGATGAAGCCCTGCATCAGCGCAGGCGATGCGCCGGGATAAGATGTTGTGATCGTAATCACGGTGTTCGACAGCTTCGGATACTGCCGCACGCCGAGGCTGGTCGCCGCCTTGAAGCCGATCAACAAGATCAGCAGACTGACGACGAGCGACAGAACGGGCCGCTTGATGAAGAGGTCTGTGAAGGCCATGAGTCGGCGCTCCCTGTCGGATCAGTTGCGTGGCGGCTGCGCTGGCACAGGCGGCGGCGGATCGGCCGAGATCGTCACGGCTGAACCGGATTGAAGTTTAAGCTGTCCGACTGCAACCACGCGGTCGCCTGCTTTGATGCCGCTGAGGATCACGGCTTTGCCATCGACACGATCACCGGCCTTGACGAATGTGCGAGTGGCCTTGAAGCTGTTCGGCTTGCCGTCGTCGCCCTTGGTCTCTTCGATCAGATAGACCGAGTCACCATAGAGCGTGTAGTCAACCGACGTTTCCGGCACGGTGACGACTGCACCTTCCGACGGCAGTTCAACCTTGGTGGTCGCAAACATGCCGGGTTTGAGAATGCGATCCGGATTTTCCAGCGTCGCCTGAATCCGCACGTTGCGTGTGTCGGCGCTGATCTGAGGCTCGATGGTTGTGATCTTGGCGTCAAATGTGCGGTTTGGATACGCATCGACCGCAACGCGCACGGTCTGGCCGACATCGAGGACAGCGCGGACTTTTTCAGTCGCGGTGAAGTTAAGATAGAGCTTCGACAGATCGGTCAGCGACACGATCTGCGTGCCCGCGCTGAGATACTGGCCAAGCTCGACCTTTCGCACGCCAAGATCGCCATCGAACGGCGCCTTGATGCGCTTCTGCGAAATGATCGCTTCGGTCTTGGCGACGGCGGCATTCGCCTGATCGTAAGCGGCCTGAGCCTGATCGACGGTCGCCTGCGGGCCGAACTGCTTGGCCGCGAGCGCCTTCGCACGGTCGAGTGCAAGCGATGCGGCGAGCGTCTGCGCCTTGTAGCTCGCAAGATCGCTCTGATCGGGAGCATCGAAAATCTGGAGCAGCGGATCGCCCGCCTTCACACGCGCGCCCGGTGTGAACAAGATTTCCGTCACGCGGCCGTTCACGTCGGTCGTGACATCCACCTGGTGAACTGCGGCAAGATCGCCGATGCCGACCAGCAGACGCGGCAGCACTTCGGATTTTGCCTCAGCAACGCTGACCGAAACCGGCGGCGGCTTGTTGTTGGCGAAGAACCGCGCGATCATCATGCTGCGAAATGCATTGAAGCCGACGAACAGGAACACCAGCAGCGCCAGGGCACCGCCGACGATGATGAGCCATCGCCTCATGTTCACAGGCGCGGAACGCCCGCTCTCGCTGTCCAGTTTCGTTTTCTGAGACGGTGAAGTCTTTGCGTCCATGTCATACACCTTCCGCAATTCGGGGAGCCGTCATCTTATGCGACGGTTCAGCATTCAAATAAGCGGCGATTGCCCGATCGGTCAGTCCGATGCCGCGCAGGACGAACTGACACACCTGCATCTGAAATATCCCGGTCTCCGGATACGGCAGCGATGGAATAGCGGGCAGCTTCGTCAGCGCGATCATGAGCGCGGCCTGATGCGCCAGCCAGAACAGATTGAGCGGCTCGCCTTCCACGCGGTTGGCATCGCCGGACGCGATGGCATTCTCAAGGGACGCCGTGAAAACCGGCCCGATCAGGTTTCCGACTTTCTCGAACAGCAACCGCGCAAACTCGCCGTCGCCAAGATGGCTCGACACCAATAGACGGATACGCTCGGCTTCCTCCTGATCCGGCAGTTCCGGTGCGCTGAGGAAATGCGCGACCATGTCGCGGATCAAAATGACCAGTGTGGACGTCGATGGCTCGAGTTCGAGCAAACGATGCATCTCGGGATCGGCCTCGCATGCTTCCACGAGAATCTCGGCGTAGAGCGCAGCCTTGGTCGGAAAGTGCTTGAACAGCAGCCCTTCGGAAATGGAAGCCGCAGCCGCAACGCTCTTGGTCGTCGTGCCGGCATAGCCGTAGCGCGCGAAACAGCGCCTCGCAGCGTCGAGGATTTGCTCGCGACGCAGATCTCCTGTGAGTCTCAATGTGCTCATGGTCGTGAGTAAGCACTCACTTTGATCTAAGTCAATTGTTTTGCTGCACTGCAATTGTGACATGGCTGCTGTTTTCGACCGCATAAAAACTGCGCTATCGATATGTATGGCCAACACAAAATCCAATTTGCAGATCGATTCCGCCAGGCTCTGGAACGCAATCCATGAGACTGCGAAATTCGGTGCCACACCCAAAGGCGGTGTCCGACGGCTCACTTTAGGTGCCGAGGACAAGCAGGTTCGGGACTGGTTTCGCGATGCCTGCGAGGCCGCGGGCTGCGAGGTCCATGTCGATGCGCTGGGCACCATGTTCGCCATCCGCCCCGGCCGCGACATGTCCAAGCTGCCCGTCGCCATCGGATCGCACCTCGACACCCAGCCGACGGGAGGAAAATTCGACGGCGTTCTCGGAACGCTCGCCGCGCTCGAAACGGTTCGCGCGATGAACGACGCCGGCATCGAAACCGATGCGCCGATCTGCATCTGCAACTGGACCAATGAGGAAGGCTCGCGCTTCGCGCCGGCGATGATGGCGTCAGCGGCTTACGCGGGAGAATACACCACCGACGATATTCTGAGCCGCAAGGATGCGGATGGCGTCACGGTCGCCTCGGCGCTCGACACCATCGGTTATCGCGGCGCGGAGGCGGTCGGCGCGAGACGTTTCAGCGCGTTCGTCGAATTGCACATCGAACAGGGGCCGCTGCTCGAAGCCGAGGAGAAGACCATCGGCGTCGTCGATCGCGGTCAGGGCATCATCTGGTACAACGGAACGATCGCAGGCTTCGCAAGCCATGCCGGTACCACACCAATGCCGCTGCGGCGTGATGCCTTGGCAACGTTTTCCGAAGTCGTGCTGGCTGTCGAAAGAATTGCCAAAGCCCAAGGCCCGCATGCGGTCGGCACCATCGGCGAAGTCACCATCGAAAATCCATCGCGCAACGTGGTCGCGGGCGACCTGAAATTCTCGGCGGAATTCCGCAGTCCGGAATCCGCTACCATGGATACTTTGCATCGGGAGTTGCAAAACGCCGTAAAGGACATCGCGGCGCGGCGAAACGTCGAGATCGTCGTCGAACAAATCTGGCGCAAGGAGCCGACGGTCTTCAATCCGCAAATTGTCGGCGCGGTCGAAGGCGCGACGAAGCAGCTCGGCTATTCCTATCGTCGCATTACATCCGGCGCAGGCCATGACGCCTGCAACCTCGCAGACGTGATACCGGCGGCAATGATTTTCGTGCCCTGCAAGGATGGCATCAGTCACAACGAACTCGAAGACGCGACGCAGGCCGACTGCACAGCCGGCGCGAATGTGTTGCTGCACACAACGCTCGCACTTGCAGGCGTTGTATCCGCACCGAAGATCAATAGCTGAACATCCCGAATTCGCTGGAAGCGAGCTTCATGACCGAGCGCAAATCCGTCCCCGCCCCCGCTGCTATGCGGCGGCCGCATCAGTTTACCGCGCACGGCGTCACCGTCACCGACGACTATGCGTGGCTGAAAGATCCGAAATGGCAGGAGGTGCTGCGCGATCCGTCGATTCTCGATCCGGACATTCGCGCCTATCTCGAGGACGAAAACAACTATACCGAATCGCTGCTCGGCTCGACGGCGCAGCTACAGAAGACGCTCGTCGCCGAAATGCGCGGACGCATCAAGGAAGACGATTCCAGCGTGCCCTCGCCCGACGGGCCGTTCGCCTATTTTCATAAATTCCGCGACGGAGGCCAGCATGAACTGATCGCACGCCAGCCGCGCAATGGCGGAGAAGCGCATGTCATTATCGACGGCGACGGCGAGTCCGCAAAATCGGAATACTTCAAATTCGGCGGCGCGCGGCATTCGCCGGATCATAAATTGCACGCATGGAGCGCCGACACGCGCGGCTCGGAATATTTCGCGATCCGCGTCCGTGACTGGGCGAACGGAGCCGATAGTCAGGATGTCGTCGAAGAAACGTCCGGTGGAATCGTATGGAGTGCGGACTCGAAATCATTCTTCTACGTTAGACTCGATGACAATCACCGGCCAATGCAGGTCTTCCGGCATCGGCTCGGCACGGCGCAGTCGGAAGACCAACTCGTCTATGAAGAGAAAAACACCGGCTGGTTCACGCATATCCACGAAAGCGCAAGCGGACGTTTCTGCATCATCGCGGGCGGCGATCACGAAACTTCGGAACAGCGCCTTATCGATCTGCACGATCCTGACGCCAAGCCGCGCCTCGTCGCAGCGCGTGAGGAAGGTGTGCAATATTCCGTCAATGATCGCGGCGAGCAGCTTTTCATTCTGACCAACGCGGACGGCGCCATCGACTTCAAGATCGCGGCTGCACCGCTAGCCGATCCGGCCCGCAAGAATTGGCGCGACCTCATTCCGTATCGTCCCGGCATTTATGTGATTGACGTCGAACTTTACGCCAACCACATGGTGCGGCTGGAGCGCGCCAACGCGCTGCCATCGATCGTCATTCGCGATCTTCGCAATGGGGACGAACACGCCATCGCCTTCGACGAGGCCGCCTACTCTCTCGACACGATGGGCTCTTACGAATTCGAGACGGCGAATTTGCGCTTCGCCTACTCGTCGATGACGACGCCGTCGGAGGTTTTCGATTACGACATGGAGAAACGCACCCGCGTTCTCCGCAAGCGCCAGGAAATTCCCTCAGGCCACGATCCGGCGAACTACGCGACAACACGCATCATGGCGCGCGCGGACGACGGCGCGGAGGTGCCGGTTTCGATTCTGCATCGGAGCGATTTCAAGCCGGACGGGAAATCGCCGTTGCTGCTTTACGGCTACGGCTCCTACGGCCACGCGATCCCTGCGTCGTTCTCCGCCAACCGGCTCTCGCTGGTCGATCGCGGCTTTGTTTATGCCATTGCGCATGTACGCGGGGGCGCCGACAAGGGCTGGGGCTGGTATCTCGACGGCAAGCGCGAAAAGAAGACCAACACGTTCGACGATTTTGCAGCGTCCGGGCGCGCATTGATCGCAGCGAAATATACATCGGTGAAGAAAATCGTCGGCCACGGCGGCAGTGCCGGTGGAATGCTGATGGGCGCGGTCGCCAACCGCGCGGGCGAACTGTTCGCCGGCATCGTCGCCGAAGTGCCTTTTGTCGACGTCCTCAACACGATGATGGATGCGTCGCTGCCGCTCACGCCGCCGGAATGGCCGGAATGGGGAAATCCGATTACGGACAAGAATGCGTTTCAAACAATTCTCTCATATTCGCCCTACGAGAACGTCGCGGCGCAAAGTTATCCGGCGATCCTCGCAATGGGAGGCCTGACCGATCCGCGCGTGACGTATTGGGAGCCGGCCAAATGGATCGCCCGATTGCGAGCGACAATGACAGGCGGCGGGCCGGTGTTGCTGCGGACAAATATGGGTGCGGGCCACGGCGGCGCATCAGGGCGGTTCAACCGTCTTGACGAGGTTGCGACCGCTTATGCCTTTGCATTGTGGGCGGTGGGCCTTGCGGAATCGGACGGCAACAGGCTACCAACATCCGCCTGATTGATGACCGTCACTCAAACCCTGCCGGGATCCGAGCATGCGCCGCCTGCCGTTCTATTATGGTTGGGTCATCGTCGCGGTCACATTCGTCAGCATGGGAATTGGCGTCAACGCACGCACGTCGTTCTCTCTGTTGTTCTCTCCCATCATCGATGAATTCCATTGGGAGCGCGGCGTCACCGCCGGCGCGTTCTCGTTCGGTTTTTTTGTCTCCGCCCTTCTCAGCCCGCTGATGGGCATATTGATGGACCGCACCGGCCCGCGCACGGTGATGGAGCTTGGTGTGTTCCTGATGGCGAGCGGATTGCTGCTCGCGCCGCTCACCACCGAGCCCTGGCATCTCTATCTGACCATCGGAGTGCTGGTCGGCAGCGGCAGCATCTGCCTCGGCTATTCGGGGCAATCGCTGTTTCTTCCGAACTGGTTTGTCCGGCGCAGAGGATTGGCGGTCGGACTGGCGTTTGCCGGCGTGGGATTGGGTTCGATCACGCTCTTGCCGTGGATGCAATCGCTGATCGATCTCACCGGCTGGCGCTCGGCGAGTCTGGCGATGGGTATCCTCGTTCTCGTCGTATTGTTTCCGCTCAATCTGCTATTGCGCAAACGTCCTGAAGATTTGGGTCTGCTTCCCGACGGAGACGCTGCGGCCGCTCCGGGTGCTGCCGCTCCACCGTCCAACATCGTCGATGCCGTCTGGACCTCGACGGACTGGACGCTGGCGCGCGCGATGCGCACGTCACGCTTCTGGTGGCTCGCGCTCGGATATTTCTGCGGGCTTTACGTCTGGTACGCGGTTCAGGTTCACCAGACCAAATATCTCGTCGAGATCGGATTCACCTCGACGGCGGCGGCATGGGCGCTCGGTCTCGTCAGCCTGTTCGGCATTCCGGGGCAGATTGCGCTCGGACATTTGTCCGACCGGATCGGACGCGAATGGGTGTGGACGATCGCAACGCTTGGGTTCGCGATCTGCTTCGCAGTTCTGATCGCACTTCAATACAAGCCGACGCTGCTTCTGGTGTACGTCATGGTGATCGCGCAGGGCTTCCTCGGTTATGGCTGCACCTCGATCATGGGCGCAGTCGTGTCAGAAATTTTTCAAGGCAAGAACTACGGACGAATTTTCGGAACGATCATGTTTGCCGCGCTGTCGGGCGGCGCGGCCGGCCCCTGGATCACCGGGCTTCTTCACGACTATTACGGCGACTATGTCGCCGCGTTCGCGATCGGAATCGGAGTTAGCTTGCTATCCGTCGTTTCAATCTGGCTCGCAGCACCGCGCAATGTCAGGGCGGTCGCAGGGCGAATGAAGCTGCTGACGGCGCCGGCATCCTGATTCAATTGCAGGCGCCAATGGTGCTCCTTGCAAGCTCGGCATCCTTCTCGCTGCTGTAAGGACCGCTGCCCCACAAAACAGGGCCGATCGGCCCGTCGATCACAGGGTTTGACGTGACGATGCTGCATTTCGGCTGGCGCGTATCCTTGATGACCCAGAAGCCGGTGTAATCCCAACCGGCGTTGGTCACGAGCGCGGTGAAAGCGGCCGCGAGAACTGCGATTTTCATTGCGGCCTCCTTGTCGGCCTTCTTGGGTCTGCAACCGCGAACATGATCCGCAGTTCCGCCGAAGGCCACCGAAAGACGCCGCGATGGTTAAGCCGTGCGTTGTGCCGTTAAAGTTAAGCGAAAGGATTCGGCTTCAATTCAGCTTGAACGCGCCGGGATCGAAGACCGGCCGGTATCCGGCCCGGAACGCGCGCAGCGTCGATGGCGGCGTTAACAACTTTGCGTTCTGCAAATCGGTAGACGACCGCTTGTAGCCTGCGAACGACCACAGCCACGCTTGGCCTTCCCTGATGAGATAACCCCGGTCTCCCTCCGCAACCATCGCACCGTCGGGCAAACGTAACACCGGCGTGCGGAGCGGATGGAGCCGCTTGGCGCGGCGATCGAGCCGTTCTGCATGCAGCACGTCGTCGATGCTTCTTGCTGAAACGCCGCTCACGCGGTTTCCTTTCGCCCACGCATCGCGAAATCTCACCGCATCTGCACGTCGGCAATAGAAACAGGGCCGATGACCTGCCGCGAACGACGTGGCCTCATCGCAGAAGAATAATTCAGTCCAGCTTCTCGTGCTCATCACCTTGCGGCGACGCCCGCGAAATTCGCAGACGCATGTAATCCACGCTTTCGACGACCAGCGCCGGTTCAGCAGCGTTCGCGTGTCCGGATCGTGAATGATCCCACGGTTGCCGATGAAATGCCCGCGATGCGCCGTCGCGACGATCTCTCCGAAAGGCGTGACGCGATTTTGCAGCGGCATGAGCGGCTAGGTCAGCACATCCTGATTGATGACATTCTCGCGGATCGGGCTTCCGTCGAGTGCGCTGAGAATATTTTTTGCCGCTTGCAATCCCATCCGGTCGAGCGCCTCGCGGGTGACGCCCGCGACATGCGGCGCGGTGATGACGTTTTGCAACTTGAACAGCGGATTGTCGGACGGCGGCGGCTCTTTCTCGAACACGTCGATGCCCGCGCCCGCGATCTTGCCCTTGACGAGCGCGTCGTGGAGCGCGGCCTCGTTGACGATACCGCCGCGTGCCGTATTGATGAGAAACGCCGCCGGCTTCATATGAGCAAGCCGCGCGGCATCGAACATGTTGACCGTCGCCGGCGATTTCGGGCAATGCACCGAAACGAAGTCCGAAAGGGCAATGGCGGCGTCGAGATCGGTGACATAGTCAGCCCCCGCCGCCTTCACCTCGTCTGCGGTCTTGAAGGGATCGTATACGAGAACCCGCATTTCCATCGCGACCAGCCGCTTCACGAGCCGGCTGCCGATGCGGCCGAACCCGACAACGAGTGCCGTCTTGCCGAGAAGGTCGTAAGGAATTTTCTTGAGCCGCGTATTCCAGTTTCCGTTTTTGACCAGCTCATCGAGTTCAGCGGCGCGTTTGGCCAATGCCAGCATCATGAACAGCGCGCATTCGGCGACCGACGGCGAATTGGCGATGCCCGTCGTCATCAGCGGAATTTTCTTGTCGCTGAGCGCGGATACATCCACCGCGTCGTAACCGACGCCGATACGTGCCACGACCATCATCTCGCCGGAGGATTCGATTTCATCCGGGCCGAAAGCGGTGCCGCCAAGCGCAACGCCATTCACCGGGGCGTGCTGCTTCAACATTGCGTTGAAGTCCGCTTTGGAAATGGCATTCGAGAACTCGATCGCCTCGACATCGCTGCGTTCGCGAAACAGCGCCCAGCCCTGCGGTGCCATCGATTCGACAATCAGCAGCTTCTTCTTGTTCGTCGCCATTCCCATGCCCCGGTGTTTCTTTGTTTTTTTAACGCCATCCGGCCTAGCGCAGGATTGTTATTCCAGCAATATGTCTGCGCGCGACACAGCCCTCCGGCCTGACACTTGCGAGCTAGGGCGGCGCAGGCCTAACTGAGCCCCGTTGAAATTCGCCGCCATCAAAATTTGGAGAGAACCTGTGAAGCACTCGACTGTCGATCCCCTTCCGGCTTCCCTGCTTGAGGCGCTCGCGAAAATCGACACGCCGACGATCTGCAACGCACTGGAGATCGTCGCACCCGAGCGGCGGCTGACCGGATACACCGTCAAGCCGCTCGTCTGTCCGTTTCCCGATCTGCCGCCGATGGTCGGCTACGCCCGCACCGCAACAATCCGCGCCACATCCGCGTCCAGCCTCTCGGCTGCGGATGCGCGCGCCCAGCGCACGGCCTATTACGAATATTGCGGTACCGGGCACGGCCCGCGCATCAGCATCATTCAGGACCTCGATGGCGCGAATATCGGGTACGGCGCGTTCTGGGGCGAAGTGCAGAGCAGCGTTCACAAGGCGCTCGGCGTGCTCGGTGTTGTGACCGATGGATCGATCCGTGACATCCCGCAATGGGCGCCGGGATTTCAGGCGCTGGCCGGAAGCATTGGCCCGTCGCACGCTCACGTTCATCTTGACGGCTTCGGCGATGACGTGTGCGTCGCCGGGATGACCGTGCACTCCGGAGATCTCATTCATGCCGATCGACACGGTGCGGTCGTCATTCCGTTCGAGACAGCAGCGAAACTTGTCGATGCCACGAGACTGTGCGAACGGCGCGAAGAGCCGATCCTCTCAATCGCGCGCAGTTCGTCGTTCTCGCTCGAGAAGCTGAAAGAGGCTCTGTCGCGCGCGGCCGAGATTCACTGACGGGACGCGCGATGCCGGTATCCACTGCGTATCGCGCCTCAACAAGTCACGGCGAACTTGGCTCGGACTTCTTCGATGAAGTATCGGCCGCGAAATTCCCGAATACGATCATTCGCTACCGTAATCGGCGCGCCGCGGCGGCTGTCGGTCTCGAAACCCTGACCGACGACGAATGGATTACGCATTTCGGCCGCTTCGAGCCGTTGCCCGAGAGTTTCAAGAAGCCCCTCGCGCTTCGTTATCACGGCCATCAGTTTCGCGTTTACAATCCCGATCTCGGCGATGGGCGCGGATTTCTGTTCGCGCAACTGCGCGACGACAAGGGCCGCCTGCTCGATCTCACCACCAAAGGCAGCGGGCAGACTCCGTGGTCGCGCAGCGGCGACGGCAGGCTCACATTGAAAGGCGGCGTTCGCGAAGTTCTCGCCACATCCATGCTGGAGGCGCTCGGCGTCGATACGTCGAAGTCGTTCAGCCTGATCGAGACTGGCGAAGAGCTTGTGCGCGGCGACGAACCTTCGCCGACCCGCTCGTCGGTTCTGGTGCGGCTCAGTCATTCGCACATTCGTATCGGTTCGTTTCAGCGTTTTGCGTTTCTGCGGCAGCCGGAGAACGTCGCCAAGCTGCTCGATTACACGATCAAGACCTACATGCCGGACCTGTGGCGCGATGAGCCTTCGGCGCGCGCCATCGCATTTCTCGAGGAGGTCTGCCGCCGCGTTGCGCGTGTCGGCGCGCAATGGATGGTCGCAGGCTTCGTCCATGGCGTACTCAATACCGACAACACCAACGTCACCGGCGAAAGTTTCGACTACGGGCCGTGGCGCTTCGTTCCGACGCTTGAGCCGAATTTTACCGCAGCTTATTTTGACGAAACCGGACTCTACGCCTACGGACGTCAGCCCGATGCGCTGTTCTGGAATGTCACGCGTCTTGCCGAGTGTCTGCTCAGCATCGCGGAGCGCGAACCGCTCGAAGCCGCGCTTAACACTTTCGCACCCGCGCTACAGGACGAATTCATGCGCAAAATGGTCTGGCGGCTCGGGCTTCAGCCGCTGGGTAAGGAAAGCGATTCCGAACTCGTGCGCGTGGTATGGATGTTCCTCGCGCAATCGCAGATGCCGTTCGAGCGATTCTTCTTCGACTGGTACGGCGCAGCCGCGAGCGAAACGCGCGCCGAGCAGAGCCCATCGAAAGATATATACGCGAGCGAGAGCTTCGCGCCGCTTCGTGAGCGGCTCTTTGCTTATTCGGCATCGCCGACGGCGAATCTCGATCACGCCTACTTCAAACGACAATCACCCTGCACGATGCTGATCGGAGAGGTGGAGGCGCTATGGGCACCGATTGCGGAGAAAGACGACTGGTCGCTCTTTCACGCCAAGCTCGCTGCGATTGACGAAATGCGGGATGCATTCGGACAAAAATAATCCGGGTTCGCGAACGAACCCGGATCAAGTCTGCCTCGAACCTCAAGCGGCCTTCTGCTTTTTCAGGCAACCTTCTGCTTCGCAGCGGCCGGCACTTTTCCGTCGAGAAAACCGGTGAGACGATTGCGGATGATCGCCTCGGCTTCCGACATGATGCGGTCGATCAATTCCTTGCAGGTCGGAATGTCGTGGATGAGGCCAACCACCATGCCGCAGCTCCATGCGCCAGCGTCCATGTCGCCATCGATCATCACCTTCGGATAGACGCCCGCGACCTGCTCCATGATGTCGCTGATCTTGAGACTCGCACCCTTCTCCTTTTCAATCTCAAGCAGCCTTTCGACATTCTTGTTGTCGAGCACGCGCTCGGTGTTGCGCAACTGGCGCATGATGAGGCGCGTATCGAGCTCGGTCGCTTTCACGAGCGCCTGCTTCACGTTCGGATGCACGGGCGCTTCCTTCGTCGCAATGAAACGCGTGCCCATGTTCATACCCTGCGCGCCGAGCGCGAGTGCGGCAACAAGGCTGCGGCCATCGGCCATGCCGCCCGAGGCGACAAATGGAATTTTCAGTTCTTCCGCCGCGCGCGGCAGCAGGATCATGTTCGGCATGTCGTCTTCGCCGGGATGACCGCCGCACTCGAAACCGTCGACGCTCACAGCATCGCAGCCGATCGCTTCAGCCTTCAGCGAGTGACGAACCGAGGTGCATTTGTGGATGACCTTGATGCCGGCGGCTTTCAGCGCGGGCATGTATTGTTCGGGGCTGCGGCCGGCGGTTTCGACAATCTTGATTCCGCCTTCGCGGATCGCCGCGATGTATTCCGGATAGGGCGGCGACGTGAACGCCGGGAGGAAAGTGAGATTCACACCGAACGGCTTGTCGGTCATGTCGTGGCAGCGCGCGATTTCCTTCGCCAGCAATTCCGGTGTCTTCTGCGTGAGGCCGGTAATGATGCCGAGACCGCCCGCATTCGAGACGGCGGCGGCCATTTCCGCGAAGCCGACATAGTGCATGCCGCCCTGAATGATCGGGTGCTGGATGCCGAACAGTTCGGTGATGGCTGTCTTCATGAGGTCCCTCCGTAGGCTTTGGCCGAATTGATAGCGCAGATTTTGTCAGTTCTACAATGGAATTGACTTGCCGGTCTGCCATGCGCGGCCCATTCGGGACCGAAATCCGCACCGAAACAAACGCCTGGACGCAGTCAGGCTTTGTTGTCGCGCGCCCGCTTGACCAGCGATGTCGTGCTGTGGCCTGGCAGAATATCGACCAGCACCACCTCGCCGCCATTGGCCGCGACGATCTCGTGGCCGACCACCTGCCCGCGGGTATAGTCGCCGCCCTTCACAAGGACGCTGGGCTTGATGCGTTCGATCAGTTTCAACGGCGTGTCCTCTGCGAAGATCGCGACGAGATCGACCGCCTCAAGTGCCGCAAGAACTTCCGCCCGTGCGCGCTCGTCCTGCACTGGGCGATCAGCGCCTTTCAAGCGGCGAACGGAAGCATCACTGTTCAGCCCGACGATCAGCCGGTCGCAAGCGGCGCGGGCCTGTGTCAGCACGCGAACGTGACCGGGATGGAGAATATCGAAGCAACCGTTGGTGAAACCGACGCGCAAGCCTTCGCTGCGCCAGTCCTTCACGCGCAGATCGAGATCGGTATCGCTTGAGGCGATTTTTTCTTCCGCCGTGAGGGAGGCATGCGGCAGAATTTTTCGCCGCAGTTCGTCTTGAGACACCGTCGCGGTACCCGGCTTGCTCACGGCGACGGCGGCAGCGGCGGCCGCGCAACGCAGTGCGTTTTCCCAATTCACACCCGCGGCGAGCGTCACCGCGAGAACCGCAACCACAGTATCGCCGGCGCCTGAAACATCGCGGACCTTTGCGGGCTGCGCGGGCACATGGATCAGCGTGCCGTCACGGTGCGCCAGCGTCATGCCATGCTCGCTTTGCGTTACGAGAACGGCTTCGGCGTCGGCCGTTCGCAGCGCCTCAATCGAGGCGTCGACGATGTCGGCATCGGATGCGATCTTGCGGCGTGTTGCTTCGGCGAATTCCTTCCGGTTCGGCGTCAGCAATGTCGCGCCGCGATAGATCGCAAGATTCGCACTCTTCGGATCGACGATCACGCGCTTGCCGAGTTTCTTCGCCTCGTCGATGACGTGGCGGATGACGCGCGCGGTCAGTACGCCCTTCGCGTAGTCGGACAGCAGCACGATGTCGGCGCGCGGCAGCGCTTTCACCACCGCATCGATCAGTTTGCGCTCGGTCGTCTCAGATGCGGGCGTAGCCAATTCCCAATCCGCGCGGAGCATGTGTGTCGAGAAATGCTCCGACACGAAGCGCACCTTCCGCGTGGTCGGACGATCCTTGTCCACGACGAGTATCGGCTCGATCAGCTTTTCAGTTGCAAGCTCTGACGTAAGAACCTTCGCCGCCGCGTCATCTCCCACAAGTCCGACGAAAATACATTTCGCACCCAGCGCCGCGATATTGCGCGCGACATTTCCCGCGCCGCCGACATTGATTTCGCTGCGCTGGGCCGCAATCACGGGCGCAGGCGCTTCCGGCGAAATACGCGACACCTCGCCATAGACGAATTCATCGAGCATCAGATCGCCGACGCAGAGCACCGTCTGCCTGCCGATTGATTTTGAAAGCGCGTCAAAGTCAAACATGATCGTCAACGGTAGCGGTCGAGCTGATTGAGATAATTCTTCACATAAGCGCCGACGGCATCTTCCAGCGAGGTGAAGCCGCCATTGTAGCCCGCGCCGAGCAGCCGATCGACGCTCGCCTGCGTGAAGTATTGATAGCTGCCGCGAATTTGCTCAGGCATGTCGATATATTCGATGTTCGGCTTCGCGCCGAGCGCGCCGTAAGCCGACACGATCAGATCCTTGAAGCTGCGCGCGTGACCCGTACCGACGTTGTAGATACCATTCGTTTTCGGCGACGCCAGCAACCACATCACCACGCGGATCACATCATCGACATAGATAAAGTCGCGGCGCTGGTCGCCATCTGCAATGCCATCACGATGCGATTTGAAGAGCTGCACCTTCTTGCCCGACTTCACGTCATCAAAGCGTTTGGCGAGCACGCTCATCATCGCGCCCTTGTGATACTCGTTCGGCCCGAACACGTTGAAGAATTTCAAGCCCGCCCAGTGCGGCGGCATCTTGTGTTTTTTCGCGACACGTTCGGCAACCGCGAGATCGAACAGCGACTTGCTCCAGCCGTAGAGATTCATCGGCCGCAGGCTCTTCAGCGCGGCAAGAGAATTATCGTCGATAAAGCCTTCATCGCCGTCGCCATAGGTCGCCGCCGACGACGCGTAGATGAAAGGCACACCATTCGCCGTACACCAGTCGAGCAGCCGCATCGACAGGCGGAAATTGGTCTCGATCACAAGATCGCCGTCGGTCGCGGTCGTTTCCGAAATCGCTCCCATGTGGATGACGGCGTCGAGTTTTCGTCCATGCAGCCAAAGCGGCAGTTCGGCAGGCGGGACGACGTCGGCGAGTTGCCGCTTGGCGAGATTGCGCCACTTGCCCTCGTCGCCGAGAAAATCGCACACGACAACATCCGCGCGGCCGGCATCATTGAGCGCGGCCACGATGTTCGATCCGATAAAACCGGCGCCGCCGGTCACTAAGATCATTGATAAGTCCCGTAAATTCGACGCGGGCCACCTTTGCCCCACTCCCGGGCGGCAGGCAACCGAAGACGGTTAACGTGGTGAAGACCGAAGCCCTTGGCAAACCAGCCGAAAACGCGACTGGACGGGGCGGAGATGCCGCGCTAACCGGCTATTCCGGCTTTCAGGACGAGCAGACCGCCTTCAGGACCATGATTCAAGGCACTTTCCTATCGGACATCGGGGTCTCGCCCGACCCTTCCGAGACCAGCCCGGTCCTCGTCATCCCTTACATGTGGATCGGCGATTTCGTGCGCGGGCACACGGTCGTGCGCGTGCTGAAAGAACGCTGGCCGAACCGGCCGGTGGACCTTCTCACGACCACCCTTTGCGCACCCATCGTCGACTACATGCCCGGTGTCCGGCGCAGCATTGTGTGGGACCTGCCGCGCGGCCGTCTCGCGCTCGATAAGCAGCAGGCCCTCGCCAGACAGTTCCGCGAAGCAGGCTACGGCACCGCCCTCGTCATGCCGCGCACTTGGAAATCGGCGATTGCGCCGACGCTCGCCGGCATCCCACAGCGCACCGGCTGGGTCGGCGAATTCCGCTTCGGCCTTATCAATGATTTCCGCTGGGGCGAATTGTCGATGCCGCGTTTCATCGACAAGAACGCGATGCTCGCTTTGCCCGCCAACACGCTGCTGCCGAAGGAATGGCCGGTGCCGCAACTTGTTGTTCCAGCCGCTGAAGTTGCGGCGTGGCGGCAGAACAACGGTTTGGGTAACACCAATGCCGTCGCACTCGCGCCCGGCTCGGTCGGCACCTCGAAACGCTGGACCTATTTCGCCGAAGCGGCAAAGAATTTTGCGGATCAGGGACTCGACGTGTGGGTGATCGGCGGCCCCAACGAAAAAGCGATCGCGACCGAAATCGTGAACGCAGGCGGGCCGCGCGTGCGCGATCTGACGGGGACCGATCTGCGCAACGGCATTCTCGCGATGGCTGCGGCGAAGGTTGCAATTTCCAACGACTCCGGCCTGATGCATGTCGCGGCTGGTATCGGCACGCCGACCATCGGCATTTTCGGACCCACAAGCCCCTATCACTGGGCGCCGCTGAACGGGCTCGACGCCACGATCAAGCGCGCGACCGATCTGCCGTGTCAGCCGTGCCACAAGCCGGTCTGCCACCATAACGACCATCACTGCATGCGCGATATTCCGGCGTCGGACGTCGTCGATGCCGCGCATCGGGTGATGGCGAAGGCGGAAACGCAGGCAGTGCGTTAAGATCAATCGAGACGTTCGCTTGCGCGATGGACGCGGCGTGACTACCACTGAAAGCCAACACCAACGAACGCGGTGACTCTTGAACACGGATCGTATCACGGCGCATTTCCAGAGTTCGCTCACCGGCCTGACCAAGGCCGCGCAGGACCGCGATCTGTTGCTTGTTACGCAGACAATCGCAAAGGCGACGGCAGATGCGTTGCGCTCCGGCAAAAAGCTGCTGCTGATCGGCAATGGCGGCAGCGCCGCCGACGCCCAGCACATTGCAGCTGAAATCGTCGGCCGCTACAAGCAGGAACGCAAGGCATGGCCTGCGATCGCACTGACAACCGACACATCCGCGCTGACCGCCATCGCAAACGATTACGGCTTCGAGCAGATTTTCGCGCGCCAACTGCAAGGTCTCGGCCAGCGCGGCGACATTCTTTTTGCGCTGACAACGTCGGGGCGCTCGCCGAATATTCTTGCCGCATTGAAGCTGGCACGCGAACTCGGCATCACGACTGTCGGATTTACTGGCACCAAAGGCGAAAGCCTGCGCGCGGCGTGCGACCACCTGTTCGTTTCGCCGAGCGACGACACGCCGGTCATCCAGCAGATTCACATGATGGCGATGCACGCGATCTGCGATGAGGTCGAGCATGCGCTGATCGGCGCAAAGCCGTGAGAGACAAGCCTCTCAAGCCTGCCGCATTCCTCGACCGCGACGGCGTCATCAATATCGACGACGACTATATTGGCACCAAGGACCGCATCCGGTGGATGCCCGGCGCCGCCTCCGGCATCAGGAAACTCAACGACGCTGGCTATTACGTTTTCGTTTTCACCAACCAATCAGGTGTGGCGCGCGGCATGTTCGGTGAGGACGCCGTTCGCGCATTGCACGATTGGATGCGCGGTGAGTTGATGCACGACGGCGCGCGCATCGACGACTTTCGGTTTTGCCCGCATCATCCCGATGGCGTCGTTGCGGGCTACAACAAGGAATGCGATTGGCGCAAGCCTGCGCCGGGCATGCTGCGCGATCTGATGAAGCACTGGCCGGTCGACAAGGACCGCAGCTTCGTCATAGGCGACCGGCAGCGCGATCTCGATGCGGGTGCGGCGCTTGGGATCAACGGCTATCTGTTCAACGAAAGCGACTTCGCGACATTCGTGGACAACATTCTGGCGCAGCGCCAAACCTAGTTCTCACGTCGTTGCGAGCGGAGCGAAGCAATCCATCTTTCGAGATAGAACTGGATTGCGTCGTCGCTACGCTCCTCGCAATGACGAACTGGGTAGCTTCTTCGCCGCCTCGATCGCGCGCTCGAACGACGGATACACGCCCTTCCCGCCCAGCACAGTAATCGAGCCGCTGCCGACCGGACCGGTCAATCCCGGATCGGTTGCGAGAAACACCCCAATCAGCGGCACGGCATAAGCCGCCGCGAGATGCAGCAGCCCGGTATCCACGCCAACGACAAGCGATGCATTCGCGATGATCTTCGCAACCTCATCGAGCGGCTGACGTTCCAGCACGCGTGCGCGGGGAATTGCAGCGGCGATCCGTTCGCTGCGAACACGCTCGGCATCCGTCCCCCACGGGATCAGCACGTCCATCCCCTGCCCGCGCAGCCATTTGCCGGTGCCGATCCAGTCCACCTCGCGCCATTCCTTCGACGCGCGCGACGTGCCGTGAAGCAGCACGGCATAAGGCGCGCCGTTCGCCTTCGCAGGTTTGACGAGTCCATAGTCGATCGGCGCGTTCGGCGAATAACCAAGGCTCAGTCCCGTCAGCATCCGATTGCGCGTCACCGCGTGCTGACCCTTCGTAACCTTGTGCCTGACGTCGTAGAGCAAGGCCGCGACCGGCTCGCGGATGCTTGAGGCGTCATAGCCGTGACGTTCGCCGCTGGTGATTTTTGCAATCAACGCCGAGCGAACCAGTCCTTGCGTGTCGATCACCTTGTCCGCATCGATGGCTTTAACACGAGCGCGAAATTGCGAAATATCCGACCATGTCGAAGCGCGAAGAATTTGCTTGCGCCAGCGCCGCGTGGAGACGGCGATCACATCGTCAACCGCGGGGTGAAGCTGCGCCAGAGGCACGAACGTCTCCTCCACGATCCACGTCATGCGCGCATCCGGAAAATGCCGCCGCGCGTCGGTCATCGCCGGCATCTGATGCACCACGTCGCCGAGCGACGATGTCTTTATTATCAATATACCGGGCATGGCCAGTCAGACGTGAAACTCGAATATCCGCGTTACGATTTGGAAACCATAAAGCAGTTTCCGGCTGCAAAAGCGATGAAATGAGAGAGCGCGTTTCGGTTTTATACCCAATTCCGCGCTTCAAATGCGGGCGTTCGGCCACGATTCAAAGCGTGCGCCAACCGAATTCGAGGCGTTGGAATGACGGTCCTGGTCACAGGCGGAGCGGGCTATATCGGCAGTCACACGGTGCGCGCACTGGTGGACGCCGGCATGAGCGTCGTCGTGATCGACAACCTGTCGACCGGCTTTTCGCAATTCCTTCCCGAAGGCGTCCCGCTGTTTATCGGCGATGCTGCGGATGAAAGCCTCGTCGGAAATGTTATCGCGCAGCACAATGTCGGCGCGATCATCCACTTCGCGGGTTCGGTCGTCGTGCCGGAATCGATGCGCGATCCGCTCGCCTATTATCGCAACAATACGATGACGACGCGCAATCTGTTGAATGCGGCAGTGAAGTGCAACGTCAGCCGCTTCATCTTCTCGTCCACCGCCGCCGTCTACGGCAACCCGGATCGCACACCTGTTTCCGAAGAAGCAGCGACACGGCCGATGTCTCCCTACGGCTCGTCGAAGCTGATGACCGAGATCATGCTACACGACGTCGCGACAGCACACGGCATGAACTACGTCGTGCTGCGCTATTTCAATGTTGCGGGTGCCGATCCGCAGGCGCGCATCGGTCTTGCGACGGTCGGCGCGACGCATCTTTTGAAAATCGCGGTCGAAGCCGCCACCGGACAGCGCGCCAAGATCGACGTGTTCGGCATCGACTATCCAACCGCCGACGGAAGCTGCATCCGCGATTTCATTCACGTCACGGATCTGGCGCAGGCGCATGTCGCCGCGCTGAAATATCTCGATCAGGGCGGGCATTCGGCGACGCTTAATTGCGGATACGGCCGCGGTTATTCCGTGCTGGAGACTATCGAAGCCGTGCGCCGCGCGTCGGGACGCAATTTCGCGGTCGCTTACGCGGATCGCCGCCCGGGCGACATCATGACCATGATCGCGGATACCAGTCGTATCAGGTCAACGCTCGACTGGACGCCGCAATACGACAGCCTCGATACGATCGCGCGCCATGCGCTCGCATGGGAAGAAAAACTGCTGTCGCAGCGGCCCGATCAGGCGCTCGCCGCCGTCTCCGCATAATCGTTAATAGCCCTGATTTGACTTGAAAATTTGCCCTATAGCGGGCAAACGGACATCTCGCATCAATCGCGAGGGAGCCGCATATTGCGCCCCTCGATGGAACGCGGATGACCGAACTTCCACGCAAGATCACCGACGATCCCTATGGCGCATGGGCGCTGATCCGCAGGCTCGTCACCGAACAGGGCATCGCGTACTGGCGGCGCTATGCCGTCGCGTTCACGCTGATGGCGGTGTCGGCCGGCGCGACCGCCGCTTCGGCCTATCTGCTCGGCGAGGTCATCAACCAGACCTATGTCGATCGCAGCGTGCGCGGTATCGTGCTGCTGTCGCTCGTCATCGTCGTGCTGTTCGCGGCGAAGGGCGCGGCGACTTACGGCCACACCGTTATCCTCTCCAAGATCAGCAACGCTATTCTCGCCAACAACCAGCGCCGCCTGTTCGCGAAGCTGATGCGCGAGAATGTCGGCTTCTTCGCGGAACGCCATTCGTCGGAATTCCTCGCACGGCTCACTGCCGGCGCACAGTCCGTCACGCAGGTTCTGAACCTGCTCATCACTGCCGTCGGCCGCGATTTCCTGTCGCTTGTCGGTCTTGCTGCCGTGATGGTGATTCAGGATCCGTGGATGTCGCTGTTCGGATTGCTGATCGCGCCGCCTGCTCTCTTTTTTATCCGCAAGCTCGTGCGGCGCATTCGCGGCCTCGCGCACGATCAGTTCACCGGCACCGCCGACATTCTGGAGACGATGCAGGAATCGCTGCAAGGCATTCGCACCGTCAAGGCCTTCACGCTCGAGCAGTCGATGCAGACGCGCATCGACAAGAGCATCGGCATGGTGGAAGCCAACGCCAACAAGATGGCGCGGGTACAAAGCCGATCCAGTCCGCTGATGGAAACGCTGGGCGGTTTCGCCATCGCCGGCACGCTGATGTACGGCGGCTACCGCGTGATTGCGACCGGCGCAACGCCGGGTCAGTTCTTCTCGTTCATCACTGCGTTTCTTCTGGCTTATGAACCGGCCAAGCGTCTCGCACGCCTCAACATCGAGCTGAATTCCTATCTGATCGGCGCGCGCAAGCTGCTCGAAATCGTCGACAGCCCTGCGACCGAGCCGGACGACGGCTACAAGCCCGCGTTGAGGCTGACGGACGCCCGCGTCGAATTTCGTGACGTGACGTTTGCCTATCGCGACAACGAGACCGTGCTCAACCGCATGAGCTTCGTCGCCGAACCGGGCAAGGTCACGGCGCTGGTCGGACCGTCCGGAGGCGGCAAGTCCACCGTGCTGGCGCTGCTGCTTCGTCTTTATGAAGTGAAGCTCGGCGCCATCGTCATCGACCAGCAGATCATCTCGGATGTCTCGCGCCAGTCGCTGCGCTCGCAGTCGGCTTATGTCGGGCAGGATGTCTATCTGTTCCGCGACACCATTCGCGAGAACATCGCGTTCGGCAAACCCGGCGCGACGGAAGCCCAAATCATCGAAGCCGCGAAAGCCGCCTGTGCGCACGATTTCATCATGAGCTTCCCGCTCGGTTACGACACGCCGGTGGGCGAGCACGGCACCCAATTATCGGGCGGCCAGCGCCAGCGTATCGCCATTGCTCGCGCGCTCATCAAGAACGCGCCGATCATTCTGCTCGACGAGGCGACAGCTGCGCTCGATTCCGAATCCGAGAAGCTGGTGCAGGAAGCCATCGAACATCTGTGTCAGGGCCGCACCACCATCGTCATCGCGCATCGCCTGCACACCATCATGCACTCCGACAATATTCTCGTCGTCGAAGGCGGCCAGATCGTCGAACAGGGCCGTCATGACGACCTGCTGCGAAAGAATGGCCGCTACGCATCCTTCTTCCGCCTTCAGCATCGCGAGACGCAAACCCCATCCATCGCTGTAGGCGCATAACTCCAGCATCCGGAACCGTCATGTCCTACGTCATTCCCGCCCACACCATGCCCTCGCTCCCCGTCGCCGGAGAATCCAAATCCTTTCCGGTGCGCCGCATCTGGTGCGTAGGCCGCAACTATCTCGAGCACATCCGCGAGATGGGTAATGACGAGCGCCAGCCGCCGTTCTTCTTCGCCAAGCATGCCGACATGATTGTCGGCGAAGGCGCGGAAATTCCCTATCCGTCGCTAACCAAGGATTTCCAGCACGAGGTCGAGATGGTCGTGGCGCTGAAATCCGGCGGCGCGAATATCGATCCGAAGAACGCGCTCGATCACGTCTACGGCTACGGCGTCGGCATCGACCTGACCCGGCGCGATTTGCAGATGGCATCGCGCAAGAAGGAGCAACCGTGGGAGATCGGCAAGTCGTTCGATTTCTCGGCACCCTGCGGCGCGCTGCGCCCGGCCTCCGAAATCGGTCATCCGGCGAAGGGCAAAATCTGGCTCAACGTCAACGGCGTCGAAAAACAGAAGGGCGATCTGACTGAACTGATCTGGAACGTGTCCGAGATCATCGCCAAACTTTCGTTGCAAGTGACGCTTGGCGCAGGTGACATTATTCTCACCGGCACGCCCGCCGGCGTCGCGGCACTCAAGCCCGGCGACAGAATCGAATGCGGCATCGACGGCATCGGCACGCTGAAGGTGTCGATCAAGTAACTTGCGCTACCAGTGCACGCTCTGGCTCGGGACAATGAACGATGTCTTGGCCGGAGCGGCGGTGCGTTCCAGCAGATGATATCCTGTCAGGATCAGCGCGAGCACCGCAACGACCGACAGAATGTCCAGCACGCGCTTGCGCCGCCAGCGATCGTCGGGACTGTGATTGTCATTCGGCATGGACCGCACTCCTTGGTGCAGCAGCAATTCAATGCCGATGCTAGACCCAAAGTTGCCTGTGCGTCCGCAGCAAAATGGTTCAGCTTGGGTCTATGACGCCGTTTGAGTCCGGTAGATCATGTAAGCAGCCACCGCAAAAACCAGAGCGGCGAACACCTTGTTGAGCGCGCCGCGCTTCACCGACAGATGTTTTGACAGCTCCGCACCGGCCAGTCCGCCGAACACCGCGCCTGCCAGAAACAGGATAGCGATCCGCCAGTCCACGAGGTTCGAGATTGCGTAGTTCGCAGCCGTCGTCAGGCCGAAGGCCGTGACCGCCACGAGCGACGAACAGATGGCATTCGAGATCGGCATGCCAGTCGCCAGCATCAATCCCGGCACGATCAGGAATCCGCCGCCGATGCCGAAGAACCCCGCCAGCACACCGGAGATAAATCCGAGCGCGATCAGAGCCGGCGTATTGCTGCGGGTGAGCGTGACCGTTGCGTTTCCGGCTTCCGCGCGCGGACGAAGCATCAGCACGCCGATCACGATCATCAATAGCGCAAACAGGAAGATCAGTCTTTGCCCATCGACGACTTTGCCGAGGCTCGATCCGCCGAATGCTCCCACAACACCGGCAGCTGCAAACACCAGCGCGCAATGCCACTTTACCGTCCCCTGACGTGCGTGGTTGGCGAGATTGAATGCAGCACTCGCGGCCACAGCAACAGCTGCCGTTCCGATCGCAACATGCGGATCACCGACGCCGACAAGATAGAGAATTAGCGGCACCGCGAGAATCGATCCGCCGCCACCGATCAGCCCCAGTGAAAATCCGACAACGGAGCCTGCGGCCATATTCAATGCGATCTGCATCATGGGACGCGGCTGCCTGTCATGTTCACGTTTGATGCACTGGTGCTGCCTTGCAAAGTTAGCTTGCCGCAACACGATTCCACGGCGCCCGCATCAGGATTCGCGCCATTCCACAAAAACCGGTGATGCCCGCAAACAGCAAACCTGCGCCCACGAATGCAGGGACGATATAAAATACCGGAGATAGGAAAAATCCCAACGCCGTTCCAAGGAGACCCGCGCTTCCGGCCACGATCTGAACCTGCCGCTGCATCTCGATCGGCCGGCTTCTGTCGACAATCACCGGCAGCCCCTGCTCGCGCAACGCGTCCATTCCGCCTTCGACGATATAGGCCTCGCACGAATTCGCATACGTCTTCAGTTGTCCGACATTGGCTGCGGTGCGCGCGCCAGACTTGCAATGAAAAAGGACCGGGCCATTTCCAATCGCCAGCGGATCGGCGTTGCCGATGCCCGACAGAGGAACGTGAGATGAACCTTGGATACGCTCACGCGCGCGCTCGCCGATCTCTCTTATATCGACCAGGACTGCGCCCCGTTCGATCAACTCGCGTGCCTTCCCGGCTGTAATCGCAGCTAATGTCATTCTCGTCTCCCGGCGGTTTACGAACGGCGCCTGCGCTTTGGCGGCGCGCAGAAAAGCGCATGCATCGTACCGAAAAGTTTTTCGACTCGCTCGTCGGCAATCCGGTACCAGACCATCTGGGATTCGCGGCGGAAGGTTACGATGCCCTCGGCGCGCATGCGGGCAAGATGCTGCGACAATGCGGACTGCGCCAGGCCGACATCTGCGGCCAGCGCCGAAACCGTGGCCTCTCCGAATTCCACGAGCTTGCAAAGGATCATCAGCCGCTTCTCGTTGGCGAGCGTGCCGAGCAGGCCTGCGACTTCTTTCGCCTGTGATTCGAATTGCCTTGTGCTAAATTTAACGGCGGTCATCGGGTTCGGCTTTCGTATTAGATGTTGCTAATTTAGCTTCTTCTAATATATTCGTCAAGACGAATTTGTTTTGACCGTTGGGAGACAAAGATGACCGCTGCACCGGACATTCGGGCCTATTTCGACGAGCCCACCAACACGATCAGCTATCTGGTGTCGGACCCCGACACAAAGCGGGCTGCGGTGATCGATCCGGTGCTGGACTACGACCATCGTTCCGGCGAGATCGATACGCGCTCGGTCGAGAAAATTATCGCTGAAGCCGATGCAGCCGGCCTGAAAATCATCTGGGCGCTGGAGACGCATGCGCATGCCGATCATCTGTCCGGCGCGCCGTATATCAAGGCCATGACGGCTGCGAAAATCGGAATCGGCGAACACATCAAGGATGTGCAGCGCATTTTCCGGCCACTGTTCAACATTCACGATCTGAAAACCGACGGCAGCGATTTCGATCATCTGTTCAGGGACGGCGAGATATTCAAGATCGGCAATCTCGATGTCGAGGTGATGTATACGCCCGGCCACACGCCCGCGGATATTTCCTACAAAGTCGGCGACGCCATGTTCGTCGGCGACACGCTGTTCATGCCGGACTATGGAACGGCGCGGGCGGATTTTCCCGGCGGCGATGCACATCAGCTCTATCGTTCAATCAAGAAAGTTCTGTCGCTGCCACCCTCAACGCGCCTGTTCATGTGTCACGACTACAAGGCACCGGGCCGCACCACCTATGCGTGGGAAACCACCGTTCAAGAGCAGCGCGACCACAATGTGCATCTCGCGAATGGCCGCACCGAGGACGAATTCGTCGCGATGAGAAAAGCCCGCGATGCGACGCTGTCGACGCCGACGCTGCTGCTGCCGTCCATTCAGGTGAACATCCGCGCGGGGTCGTTTCCAGCGGCTGAAGACAACGGGGTGCAGTACTTGAAAATCCCGGTCAAATTCAAACGGCGCTAGCGATACGCCATCACGCCGTCATCGACCTTGCCGTAACGCAGGCTGACAATGTCGCGCGCGTAATTCTGCGTCAGCGTCCACGGAGTTTTCGTGCCTTGCTTGGGCATCATCGCTTCGGAGCGCGTCAGATAACCGGACGAAAAATCCACCCAGGGCTGCGCGTTTACACTCGCGTCCGCCACCGGCGTGCATTGCGTGAAACGATGTTCGTCCATGTAGTTTAGCAAACGACAGACATATTCGCTGGTGAGATCGCTGCGCAGCGTCCATGACGCGTTGATGTAACCGAAGATCGACGCCATGTTCGGGATACCCGAGAACATCATGCCTTTATAGTTCAGCGTTTGCGCCATATCGACGCTCTTGCCGTCCACAACAATCTGCATGCCGCCGAGCACCTGCAAATTCAAACCCGTTGCGGTGACGATGATGTCCGCCGGCAGTTCGCGCCCGTCGGCAAGGCGAATGCCGTCTTTCGTGAACGTATCGATCGCGCTGGTCACGACCTCCGCCTTGCCCGCATTGATCGCCTTGAACATGTCGCCGTCGGGAATGAGACACAGCCGCTGCTCCCACGGATTGTAGCGCGGCGTGAAATGCGTCTCGACATAACCTTCCGGCAGTTCCTTCTTCGCAGCACCGAGGATCATGTTCTTGGCGCGCTCGGGATTGCGGCGGCAGAGCTTGTAGAAATAAAGCTGCATCATGACATTGCGCCAGCGCGTCATGTGCCAGGCGAGTTTCGGCGAAATGCCGCGCAGAAATCTTGCGAACGGATCGTCGCCGGGCCGCGAGACAACGTAAGTCGGCGAGCGTTGCAGCATGGTGACGTGCGCCGCATCCTTCGCCATTTCCGGCACCAGCGTCACCGCCGTGGCACCGGAGCCGATCACCACCACGCGCTTGTTTTTATAATCGAGCGCGTCGGGCCATTTCTGCGGATGGATCACCTGGCCTGAAAATTTTTCCACGCCGGGAAATTGCGGAAGGTACCCTTCGTCGTAGCGGTAATAGCCGCTGCACATGAAGAGAAAGCCGCAGGTGATCGTGGCGCGCGAACCGCCCTGCTCCATCTCCACGGTCCATTGCGAGTCGCCTGAGGACCACGACGCCTTCACCACGCGCGTATTGAACCTGATCTTGTTGTCGATTCCGTGTTCGGCGGCGGTCTCGCGCAGATAATTCAGGATGCGCGGGCCGGCGGCGATGGATTTCTCCTCCACCCACGGCCGGAACGAATAGCCGAGCGTGTACATGTCGGAATCGGAGCGGATGCCCGGATAGCGAAACAGATCCCAGGTGCCGCCGAGATTTTCGCGCGCTTCCACAATGGCGAACGACTTCTGCGGACATTTGGTTTGCAGATGATAGGCCGCGCCGATGCCACTCAATCCCGCGCCGACGATGAGGACATCGACGTGCTCCTGCGCTTGCGGCTGATTGTTGTTCGGCTTGGTGGTGTCGTGCATGGCGTGTCCCGATTGAGGCTGTATCATAATCGTCGTGGCCGGGCTTGTCTCTCGTCGTCATTGCGAGCGAAGCGAAGCAATCCAGTCATTTCGCGTCGATTAGCAGATGGATTGCTTCGTCGCCATAGCGCGTCCAAGACGCGCGTAAACGCGCTGATGGCTCCTCGCAATGACGGCGTTTCAAACAGATGTGCGCCAGCAGCCCTGTTCTTTAAGGCGCGGGCGCGCCAGAACCCTTCGCCTTCCTCCGCCCTCAAATGAGGGCGCGCGGAACGCCGGACGCGCAGAGCGCATCCGCAGCCTCGCATGCAAAAGTGAAAAAGCACACGAGTGTAGTCACCACGAAAGCGCCGGTTATCCGGCGTTCCGCACGCGGTGGTTTTGTCGGGTTGCTCCGTGCTCTCCCCGGGGGTGAGCCGTAGCCCTCGTCCCCGTCGTCTCCGGCGTCTCGCCCTGTCCGGTTGGACGAAGGAGAGAGGTGCCGGATTTCGCAGGACCACACGACTTGGCCCGGACGCGCAACACCGCCGCCTGCCGGATGATGAGTGCTCACGCGCCTCCGGTGTCTGAACGCGCCCTTTGTACAAGGAACGCGCCGCGCACCGGGCTTGCGCCCTGCGTCTCATCGCTCCGGCCTGACGCTGCCGCGCCCCACCGCATCCCGCCCCGCGTCGTGTGACGTTGCGCAACGCCCCTCAAATTGGGGCGGGATGGATAGGAATATAGTCATATTTCGGGATTTGTCAATCTACAGAGGCTTGACGACTCGTCCTTTGTAAACAAATGGTGGAGATATTTGTTGTGATACGGAAAATATGCCTATTGACTTGAATCACATGCCGACTCATATATTGAGCAACATGGCCCGCCCCTCTGCACGTAAGTGTACGGGTGGGTCTTCGTTTTTGTGGCGCTAGTTCAATGGCTTACGATAAGCCATATCGGACAGTAGTCGATCAACTCGCTCTTATGAAGAGCAGAGGAATGATCGTATCAGATGACGCCCTTGCTCAATCATATTTGAATAGAATTGGGTACTACCGACTCAGCGGATATTGGTACCCGTACAGAAAATCTGTTGCGACTCCTACCGGTCCAAGAATGTTGGACGATTTTAGAGACGGTACGAAGTTTTCTGAAATTGTAGAGCTATACGTCTTCGATAAGAAGCTCAGGATGGCGTTAACGGACGCCATCGAGCGAATTGAAATCGCGCTGCGTGTCCAAATAACTCTTGAACTAGGAAAACGCGGACCAAATGCTCACCGAGATCGTGGAGCATTGCATCCAAATTTCATTACGCGGGTCGTTCGAGGTTCAACGGAAACGCAGCATCAAAAATGGCTTCGGCTTCACGATGATGCATATTTGCGCTCAAAAGAAGAATTCGCGAAGCATTTCAAGACCAAATATCCTAATGAAGACCCGCCCATCTGGATTGCTGCTGAGTTGTGGGATTTCGGTGCAATGTCGATTTTGTTTTCTGGATTAAGAAAACAAGATCAAACAAACATTGCGAGTTTCTTCAGCATTCCTACTTTCGGCATTATGGAAAGCTGGCTTCGATCGTTAAATGTTGCAAGGAACATATGCGCGCATCACAGCCGAATGTGGAACAAAGCAAGTGTCGTACAGCCTGCATGGCCAAAGCCCAATCAAGCTCCTGATCTAGGCCATATCCACAATAAGACACTGGCGCAAACGCGAGTGTACGGAACGGCCTGTATGTGCACCTACCTTCTGAGGTCAATAAATCCAAACTCGCATTGGAAAGACCGCTTTAAACAAGTCGTAGAAGGATTTCCGAATTCGCAGATCATTAATTTGTCGTCGGCAGGTTTTCCTAACGACTGGAAGAATGCAAACCTGTGGGCTTAGCAGTTTCCGCCATTACAACCCTCCGCGTCCTCACCGCGTTCGCGATCCTGATCCTCACCGCCGCGCCGGGATGGGCCGAGGTCTGTCACGGGCGCTTTTATCCCTACAGCTTCTGTCCGCGCTGCACGTCCGTGTCGATCAAGACGACCAAGCGCGACACGCCCTGCTCGGTCGACATCAATGTCGGCGGCGGCAGGATTTACGTCGGCTCGAAAATCGCCAGGCGCCCGAGCCACGGACAGGCCGGCGTCGAGGGGCCGTCGGTCGCCTACGTTCCGGCGAAGGGCTTTGTCGGAACGGACAAGTTCACGGTCGAATGGGACCTGCTTGAGCGCGAGAAGGCGCTGGTGATCTTCGTCGAATACACGATTGAAGTGACGCCCTGAAAATCCACGTCCCCCACACAGCAAAAAGCCCCGTCATTTCTGACGAGGCTCCTGTCCGTTGTTTCAGTACATCCGTGAAACACCGGGAAGTCTTTAAGCGCGCCGATACATCCACGGCGCAGCCTGCGACTTCGATTCTTATGCAGCCGAGAGGTTTTCCGCGCTGACCTTGTTGCGCACCTTATCGGTCTTCAGTTCGTAGTTGACCTTCTGGCCTTCATTGAGGCCCGGCAACCCCGCACGCTCGACCGCGCTGATGTGAACGAACACATCCTGGCCGCCGTCGTTCGGCTGAATGAAGCCGAAACCCTTGGTCGCGTTGAACCACTTCACAGTACCTGTTGGCATTTGATCTCTCCAAAAACGCCAGTTCGCGCCGCGCAACATGCGCGACACCATCCAACTTCAGCGATGTCTTTGGAAAGGGCCGAAAGGCGTTTACAAAAGCAATGCGATAATCGAATGCGCGCTCTGTAACAGGTTCCGGCGCGAAAGCAATGTTTCAATTGTGTCCGCACGGAGGCTTTACCCTCGTTTGCGCCGGTTTCGTGCCTATATGCAGCGAATACGCAGCGTTTGGGGATTCACCATGTCGAAAGAGCCGAGTGCCGAGTCGATCGCCCGCAAGGAGCGAATGCGCGTCGCCGCCGAGGAAGGCGTGATCGCGATGGCCGAGGTGCGCTCGAACGACATCGCCGTCCGCAACAACATGGCGCGGCTGCGCGAGCTTCGCCTCGCCAGTGAAGCCGCCAGTCAGGCGAGCGAACGTGCCGCCGCTGCTGACGTGCCGGTGAAGAAGCGCGCCAAAAAATCCGCGCCGAAGACGTAGGCGGTTTCTTTTTCTCCCGATTAATTGTGCCGGTTCCTCGGGAACCCCTCGCCGCCCATGCGGTTATTCGCCACGGGGTTCAACGAATTCACGGCCCGGCTTTGCCGCGCCGATCAGAGGAACATGCCCATGAAAAAACTGCTCGTTATTTTCGCCGCGACCACGATGCTGACCGGCGCAGCACTCGCCGAATCCGTCACCGAGAAAACCGGCGTCAATTCCGCGCTCGGCGTGGCGCCTACCACGCAGGATTTCGTCACCGAGGCTGCAACAAGCGACATGATCGAAATCGAGGCCGGCAAGATCGCGCAGATGCGCGGCACCGACGCCGAGAAGAAGTTCGGCGCGCAGATGGTGGCCGATCACACCAGGACCTCCGCCGACATCAAGGCGATGATCGCCACCGGCAAGCTGAAGGCCGAACTGCCGAAGATCATTCCATCGAGCGGCGAGAGCAAGCTCGACGATCTGAAGAATTCCAAGAACGAGGATTTCTCGTCCGTCTACGATCCGATGCAGGTGAGCGCGCATGAGGACGCGGTCTCGCTGTTTGAGCGTTACGGCAAGAGCGGCGACAATGCCGAACTGAAAGCCTGGGCGAACAAGACGCTGCCGGCGCTCAAGCATCATCTCGACATGGCCAACAGGCTCGACACCGAGCGCATGCGCCCGACCGTCGGCCAGTCCAGCGACCGGCGATAGATTCGCGAAAAAGAAAGCCCCGGAGTTTTAGCTCCGGGGTTTTTTGAGTTTCACATTTACCGGCCGTGGACCTCATCCTGAGGAGCGATTCGCAGAAGCGCGTCTCGAAGGATGAGCATTCCATTCATGGTTCGAGACGCCGCTGCGCGGCTCCTCACCATGAGGACCGGTTTCAATACCGATAGTGATCGCTCTTGAACGGGCCTTCCTGCTTCACGCCGATATAGTCGGCCTGATCCTTGCGGAGCTTGGTCAGGTTCACGCCGATCTTCGCGAGATGCAGCATCGCCACCTTCTCGTCGAGCGACTTCGGCAGCACGTACACTTCCTTCTTGTACTTGCCGTCCTTGTTGTTGGCCCAGAGTTCGATCTGCGCCAGCGTCTGGTTGGTGAACGACGCCGACATCACGAACGACGGGTGTCCCATCGCGTTGCCGAGATTGACGAGGCGGCCTTCGGACAGAAGGATCATGCGCTTGCCGTCGGGGAAGGTGATCTCGTCCACCTGCGGCTTGATGTTGTCCCACTTCATGTTCTTCAGGGTCGCGACCTGAATCTCGTTGTCGAAGTGGCCGATGTTGCAGACGATGGCGCGATCCTTCATCGCGCGCATGTGCTCGATGGTGATGATGTCCTTGTTGCCCGTGGCCGTCACGAAAATGTCAGCGCGCGGTGCCGCGTCTTCCATCGTCACGACTTCATAGCCTTCCATCGCCGCCTGCAACGCGCAGATCGGGTCGATTTCCGAGACCATCACGCGGCAGCCGGCCTGGCGCAATGACGCCGCCGAGCCCTTGCCCACGTCGCCGAAGCCCGCGACCATCGCGGTCTTGCCGCTCATCATCACGTCAGTGCCGCGGCGGATGCCGTCGACCAGCGACTCTCTACATCCATAGAGGTTGTCGAACTTCGACTTGGTGACGGAGTCGTTGACGTTGATGGCGGGCCACAGCAGCGTTCCCGCTTTCTGCATGTCGTAGAGACGATGCACGCCCGTGGTGGTTTCTTCGGACACGCCCTTGATGCTGTCGGCGATGGCCTTGAAGTAACCTTTGGGTTTCTCTTTCAGCTGCTTCTTGAGTAGCGCGAAGAACACTTCTTCTTCCTCGGACTGCGGCTTGTCGAGAAACGCCGTGTCGCCGTTCTCGGCGCGCAGGCCGAGATGGACGTACATCGTTGCATCACCGCCGTCGTCGAGGATCATGTTGGGATGACCGCCGCCGTGCCAGTCGAACAGCTTGGCGGTATAATCCCAATAGTCCTTCAGCGTCTCGCCCTTCACGGCGAACACCGGAATGCCCGCAGCGGCGATTGCAGCAGCGGCGTGATCCTGCGTCGAGTAGATGTTGCACGACACCCAGCGGATGTCGGCGCCGAGTGCTTTCAGCGTCTCGATCAGCACGCCGGTCTGAATCGTCATGTGCAACGAACCGGCGATGCGCGCGCCCTTCAACGGCTGCTTTGGGCCGTATTCCTCGCGCGTCGCCATCAGGCCCGGCATTTCGGTCTCTGCCAGCGACAATTCCTTGCGGCCGAATTCGGCAAGGCCGATGTCGGCAACGATGTAGTCGTTAAAGCCTGCGGGTGCTTTGGCGGTGGCGGTGGTCATGTTTCGTTTTCCCAATCCATCTCGGTTGCGGAGCGCCGGGACTGCGCCCTCTCCCCTTGTGGGAGAGGGCAGCACTAACGGCAGAAATAAAACTCGATTGGGTGAGGGGGTGGGCTTTGAAGCCCCCTCACCCGGCTCAATCTCGCTTTGCTCGATTTCGCCACCCTCTCCCACAAGGGGAGAGGGGAAGTAAGAATTACACCGCGTTCCTCAACTGCTCGGCGAGATCGGTCTTTTCCCACGAGAAGCCGCCATCCTTTTCAGGCGCGCGGCCAAAGTGACCGTAAGCTGAGGTGCGGGCGTAGATCGGCTTGTTGAGTTTCAGGTGCGTGCGGATGCCGCGCGGCGTGAGACTCATCAGCTCTTGCAAAATCTTTGCGATCTTCTGCTCGTCGGCTTTGCCGGTGCCGTCGGTGTTGACGTAGACCGACAGCGGATGCGCGACACCGATGGCATATGACAACTGAATCGTGCAACGATCGGCCAAGCCAGCCGCAACCACGTTCTTGGCGAGATAGCGCGCAGCGTAAGCTGCCGAGCGATCGACCTTCGACGGATCCTTGCCGGAGAATGCGCCGCCGCCGTGAGGCGCAGCACCGCCATACGTATCGACGATGATCTTGCGGCCGGTCAAACCTGTGTCGCCGTCCGGTCCGCCGATCACGAAGCGTCCGGTCGGGTTGACGTAAATCTGGTCCTTCGGCGGCATCCAGCCCTGCGGCAACACCTTCTCGATGTAAGGCATCACCAGTTCCTTGATGTCGTCCGACTCCAGAACCTTCTTGCCGTCCTTCTCTTTATGCTGCGTCGAGACGACGACGGCTGTGCACTTCACCGGCTTGCCGTTCTCGTACTGGAGCGTGAACTGGCTCTTGGCGTCCGGCTCGAACAGCTTCTGCTTGCCGGAATGACGCGCATCCGCCATCAGCTTCAAGACGTTATGCGAATATTGCAGCGGCGCCGGCATCAGCTCCGGCGTTTCGTTGGTGGCGTAACCGAACATGATGCCCTGGTCGCCCGCGCCCTCGTCCTTGTTGCCGGCCGCTTCAACGCCCTGCGCGATGTCGGCGGACTGGCCGTGCAGATGGACCTGCACCTTGGCGTTCTTCCAGTGGAAGCCCTTCTGCGCGTAGCCGATGTCCTTGATGGCCTTGCGCGTGAGCTTCTCGGCGAGCGCCTTGTTGACCTTGCCGGTCTTGCTCATGATTTCGTTGGGGCCTGCGGCCTGCTTCGACATGCGCACTTCGCCGGCGAGCACGACGAGGTTGGTGGTGACGAGCGTTTCGCACGCGACCTTCGCCATCGGATCGGCTTTGAAAAACTGATCGACGATTTCGTCCGAGATGCGGTCGCAGACCTTGTCCGGATGACCCTCAGAAACCGATTCACTCGTGAAGATATAAGACCCGCGCATCAAACCAATTCCTCTGCTCTCAATCGGCGGCTGTTCGTGAACTTTGCCGGATAAAGTCAATCGCGGCGGCGCGATATGACATAGGATTCGTCGTAAAACCAAAGCCCGTTATGCTTGCGCAGCACGTCTCTGGTGGCTTCGAGATAACGGCCGCTCTGCGTGACTTCCGTCAGGCGGTCGTCTTCGACCTGAGCGACATACACTGCCGCGTTCCAGGCTGCAAAGGCCGTCGACGACCCGATCGGCCCCGTCACCTCGTTTGGCAAGGCTTCCATGTCGTAGCGGAAAATCGAGCGATTATCGGCATATGCGTTGAAGTTCAGATCCCGCCCCGCCGAGCCCAGCTCGTATTTCACGGCACGAAGTAGCTCATGGCGGCTCACCGAGAAAGGGTTTTCTCCCGGCCAGACGGCCTGAACGATCTCCATTCCCGGATCGTGGCCGTAGGAGTGAATCCCGATCAGCCGGCCCCCGGCCCGCAGCGACCGGGCCAGCGGTGCGACGATGCGCTTGGCCCTGAAATTCAACGAGGATTTGGCCCGATAAGGCTGCGAGGCGATGACGAGGTCGAAATTGGCCTCGACCCGCCCGGCCCTGGGGATCATGGAATCCAGCAGGAATCGGTGGTCGTCCCGGTAGATCACCAGCGCAATCGGCCGTTCATAGACCGGCATGCCGGATCGCTGACTGACGCTGGCGCGCCAGTTTTCCTCCAAAAACCCATTCAAATCAGCGATTTGCGCCTCGAATGCACCGGAGGAATCGCCCGTCAGCGCGACCTCCTTCCAGATCATGGCGGCGGCGGCCTGCGGCGATTTGGGCGCCAGCCAGGGCGCTTCGGCGTAGTTCATATTGGTGAGGACGAAGACGGTCGCTGGATGCTCGAACAGCCGATCCGGCACCTTGTCCAGCGTCAGGCGGACGTCCTCGAGGCTGATTTCCTTGCCCGCGACATAGAACGGCATGTGGGGGAAACGCGAATGCATGGAGCGCATCACGCGCGCCATCACGGTTCCGTCGCCGACCCCTGCGTCGAACACCCGCAGGGCCGGCGGGCGCGGATGGATGGCGGACAACTCCAGCGCCACCCGTTCGGAGATCACTCGCTTTTCCGAGCACGTGTGGACGAAGAGAAGATATTTCTGCCGATTCTCGAAAAAACGAAAATTTCCGCCCGGATCGCGCCGCTCGATCGGAGCCTCCGGCAGCTTCACGACCGGGGTGGTGTCCCCAAGAAAAGCTCTAATCTTCTCAAGCGTATCGACGCGGATGTGTTTTCCCTCGCGCAGACGCGAGACCAGCTTGCCGTCGTTGACGACGTGGCGGCCGAAGGTGGATTCGGCCATTCCCGCCTGGCGGCAATAGGCGGAAATCTGGGCCAGCAGCGCGTCGTTTGTCATGAGGCGAAAATCTGACGGACTTGGAATTGAGTGGCGGAATTGTGCTCCCGCTGTAGCACCGCCTGCCCACCGATGGTATCCCGCGCGCCGTGCCCATTCCCGCTGCCCACACCGGAGACACGCCATGACCGAACGCCTGCACGCCCCCTTCAAGCTCGCGCCCGACGCCTACAAGGCGATGTCCGCGCTCGAAGCCGCGATCAAGGCAAGCGGCCTCGAACAATCGCTGATCGAACTTGTGAAAATGCGCGCGTCGCAGATCAATCATTGTGCGTTCTGCATCCACATGCACGCGACAGACGCACGCAAGGAAGGAGAAAGCGAAATGCGGCTCTACATGCTGGACGCCTGGCGCGAGTCCTCGCTGTACACACCGCGCGAGCGCGGCGCTCTCGCATGGACAGAATCGCTGACGCTGATTTCGCAAACCGAAGCGCCGGACGCCGACTACGAAGCCGCGCGAAAAGAATTCAACGACGCCGAACTGGTCAACCTCACCTTCCTGATCGGCGCGATCAATACGTGGAATCGTCTGGCCATCGGATTCAGGCTGCCGCATCCGAAGTGAAACAAATGCGTCATGCTTGGCGAGAGACCTCTCATGGTCGTCCCCGCGAAAGCGGGGACCCATAACCACCGGATCAAGATATTTAAGATGAAAGGGCTCAGCGTCCTTTCCGATGACTCAGGGCGAATAGGTCCCCGCCTTCGCGGGGACGACGAAATGATTTACGCCTCCTCGCAATGACGAGTTACCCCCACACGTCCTTCGCCACATCCACCGCGAGTTTCAGCTTCGCCCATTGCTCGTCTTCGGTGAGCACGTTGCCTTCTTCCGTCGAGGCGAAGCCGCATTGCGGCGACAGTGCGAGCTGATTCATATCCACGAACTTCGCCGCCTCGTTGATGCGAGCCTTGAGCATGTCCCTGGCTTCGAGCGCGCCGGCCTTCGACGTAATCAATCCGAGCACGACGATCTTGTCGCCCTTCGGCAGAAACCGCAGCGGCTCGAAGCCTCCCGCGCGCTCGGAATCGTATTCGAGAAAGTAGCCGTCGTAGTTCACCTTCGACAGCAGCGTCTCCGCAACCGGCTCGTAGCCGCCGCTTGAAACCCACGTCGAGCGGAAATTTCCGCGGCACACATGCGTCGTGATGGTCATGTCTTTGGGACGTTCGGCAATCGCGTAATTGATGACGCGGGCGTAGATTTCCTGAAACTCGTCGGGATCGTCGCCGCGCCCGCGCATCTTTTCGCGCTGTTCCTCCGAGCACAGATACGCCCAGATCGTGTCGTCGAACTGAAGATAGCGGCAGCCGAGATCGTAGAACGCTTTCACCGCCTTGCGATACGCCTTGCCGAGATCGACGAAAAAATCGTCCATCGACGGATAGGCGTCCTTCGAGATCGCGTGACGCCCGCCGCGATAATGCAGAACAGACGGAGAAGGTATCGTCATCTTCGGCACGATCTGCGCCAGATCGCAATGTTTTTTCAGAAACGCGAAATGCGCCAGCATCGGATGGTTCGGCGGAAAGCCGATCTTGCCGGTGACGCGGATATTTTCGCCGCGCGTCCTGATGCCTTTGAAATCGATGCCTTCGGTCTTGTAGATTTCGCAGCCATTGAGATGTTTCAGAAAATCGAAATGCCACCATGAGCGGCGGAATTCGCCGTCGGTCGCCAACTGCAATCCAAGCTGCTTCTGCTTGTGAATGACTTTTTCGATTTCAAGGTCTTCGATGCGCGACAGTTCTTTCGCGTCAATCGCGCGCTTCTCGAATTTGGCGCGCGCCTCCTTGATGCGTTGCGGACGCAACAGGCTGCCGACCATGTCGGCGCGGAACGGCGGCCTTGAGCGTTGCATCGGATGACCGTCTGATTGTCAGATTCTGTAAGAGTAGCGCGATTCGTCATTGCGAGCGTAGCGAAGCAATCCGGAGTAGCAAGAAGCTGGATTGCTTCGTCGCTCCGCTCCTCGCAATGACGGATGCTATGTCCTGTTCGATCCGCCCGATACGCCGAGATAACGCTCGAGCACGGCAGAATCGGATTTCAACGCGGCGCTGGACGCATCATGCACAATTCCGCCGCGTTCCAAAATCACCGCGCGGTCAGCGAGGCCGAGGATTTTCTGGGCATTCTGCTCGACGATGATGGAGCAGATGCCGCCGGCCCGCGTGATCTGACCGAGCGCCTTGAGTAATTCCTCGACGATGATCGGCGCGAGGCCCTCGGTCGGCTCGTCCAGCAAAAGAACTTTCGGATTGAGCGTCAGCGCGCGGCCGATCGCCAGCATCTGCTGTTCGCCGCCGGAGAGTTCGTTGCCGAAGTTTTTCCGCCGCTCGCCAAGACGCGGAAACATGTCGTAGATTTTCGCGACGTTCCACGGACCCGGCTGCGCCACCGCCGTCATGTTTTCCTCGACGGTGAGCGATTTGAAAATGTTGCGCTCCTGCGGCACCCAGCCGATGCCGGCGCGGGCGCGCTGATCGGCCCGCTGTTTCGTGATGTCATGGCCGCCGACTTTCACAACGCCGCTGAAACGCCGCGTCACACCGACGATGGAATTGATGAGCGTGGTCTTGCCGGTGCCGTTGCGACCGAGCAGCGCCAGCACCTGCCCCTCCGCAAGCTCCAGCGAGAGACCGGGAATAACGATGGCCTCGCCATAACCCGCGCAGAGATTTTCGATGCTCAGGAGACTACGCATCGGCGGCCTCGCCGAGATAGACGGCCTTGACGCGCGGATCGCGCGCGACATCGCCGGGCGAGCCTTCGGTCAGCAGGCCGCCATTGACCAGAACCGAGATCGTATCCGCAAAACTGAACACGAGGTCCATGTCGTGCTCGATCAGGAGCACCGTCACGTCGCGCGGCAGGCTCGCGACGGCGGCGAGAATATCGTGGCGCTCGCTTTCCGGTACGCCTGCGGCCGGCTCGTCGAGCAGCAGCACGCGCGGTTTCGTGGCAATCGCCAGCGCAATTTCGAGCAGGCGCTGCTTGCCGTAAGGCAGCGTCGCGGTGGGTTCATTCATCACGTCGAGCAGATGAAAGCGCACGAGATGCTCACCAATGTCGCCGTTGATGTCGGAATTGCTGCCGAGCCTGCGCCACCAGTCGCCGCCGTGGCCGTAATGCTGCGACACCGCCAGCCCAATGGTCTGGAGCGGTGTCAGGTCCGGATAAAGCTGGTTGATCTGAAACGTGCGCGACAGGCCCTTAGCCACGCGCGCGTGAACGCTCGCCTGCGTGATGTCTTCACCATCGAGCAGAATCTGTCCGCCATTCGGCTGCAACACGCCGGTCAGAAGATTGATGACGGTGGTCTTGCCCGCGCCGTTCGGCCCGATCAGCGCGTGGCGCGCGCCGGTTTTCACTTTGAGAGAAAGATCGCGCGTGACGGCAAGCCCGCCGAAACGCTTTTGCAGGTTGACCGTTTCGAGCGCGAAGGTCATGGCCTGGCCCTCGCCAGCAATCGCGCGGGCCAGCGCACCACCGCCTGAATCCGCTCGCGCCCGATCAGCACCACGATCACCAGCACGAGCCCAATCCAGAACTGCCAGTATTGCGGCGTCAGCGTGGAAAAAAACTCCTGCAAGATTTTGAACGCGACCGCGCCGATCAGCCCGCCATAGAGATAGCCCGTGCCGCCGAGCACCAGCACCAGCAGCAAATCCGCCGAACGCTCGAACGAGAACACGTCGGGCGATGCAAGCTGCGTGGTCTGTGTGAACAGGCCGCCGGCGATTCCGGCGTAGAAGGCGGCGAACGTATAGATCGCGATCAGGCGGCGATTGACCGGAATGCCGATGGCGGCGGCGCGCAGCGGATTGTTCTTGATCGCGCGCAGCGACATGCCGAACGGCGAGTTGACGACGCGCCGCGCCAACAGAAACAACAAAAACAAAACGACGAGGCAGTAGATAAACGCCGTCTTGCCGAACATATCGAATCTGAATAGGCCGAGCAGCGGCTCGATGGTGATGCCCTGCAATCCGTCGGAGCCGCCGGTCAGCGACGAATACTGGATCGACAGAAAATAAAGCATCGAGCAGATGCCGAGCGTCACCATCAGCCGCGTCAGGTCCGCGCCGCGAATGATGAGGAAGCTCGTGACTAGTCCGAGCATCGCCGCAACGAAGCCCGACACGAATAGCGCGACAATCGGCTCTTTCACGATGCCCAGCGCCAGAAGCCCTGCCGTGTAGGCGCCGACACCGAAGAATGCCGCGTGACCGAGCGAGAGGATTCCCGCGTAACCGAGAATGAGATCGAGCGAGAGCGCGAACAGCGCGAGCCAGGCGATCTCGGTGAGAATGAGATAGCGATTGGGAAACACGACAAACGTCGCGGCTGCCGCCAGCCAGAAAATAATTTCGCCCGCGCTCCAGCGCGAGAGCCGCCGCAACCGGTCGCCGATGGCAGGCTGCGCCGTCATGTCAGCGCGCCGCCGTGCGGCCGAACAGGCCATGCGGCTTCCACAGCAACAGCACGATCATCATGGCGTAGATCACGAACGAGCCGAGATGCGGCACGTAATATTTGCCCGCGACATCGCCGATGCCGAGCAGCAATGCGGCAAGGAACGGCCCGGTCACAGTGGACGTGCCGCCGACGGAGACGACGATCAGCACATAGATCAGAAACTTGAGCGGGAAATGCGGATCGAGGCCGAGAATTTCCGCACCCAGCGCGCCGCCCAGTCCCGCGAGTCCCGATCCGAACGCGAAGGTGAACGCGAACACCTGCGGCACGTTGATGCCGAGGCCGGATGCTGCGCGCGGATCGTCCACCGCCGCGCGAAGCCGCGAACCGAAACGCGTCTTCGACAGGATCAGCTGCAAACCGAGCGTCAGCAATCCGCAGATCACGATAATCATCAGCCGATAGCGCCCGACGCCGATGCCAAATAGCGAGATCTGTCCCTGCAAAATCTCCGGCAGATGGATGAAGGTCTGCGACGATCCCATCACATAGTCGGCGCTCGCGACCGACATGAACATGAGTCCGACGGTGAACAGCACCTGCTCGAGATGACTGCGCGCATACATATAGCGATACAGCGTGCGCTCCAGCACGATGCCTAAAACCGCGCTGACGACAAACGCCAGCGGCAGTCCCGCAAAGAACGGCAGTCCGTAGCGGTTGACCAGCACGGCGCAGGCATAGCCGCCGGCCATCGCGAACGCGCCGTGCGCGAGGTTGACGAAATTCATCAGCCCCATCGTCACGGCCAATCCGCACGCCAGCACGAACAGCAACATGCCGTAGGCAACGCCGTCGAACAGGATGGTGAAGAGCGTTGTCATGGGAGCCGGTGTTTCAAAACGCCGTCATTGCGAGCGTAGCGAAGCAATCCAGCGAAGGAAAGATGGATTGCTTCGTCGCATTCGCTCCTCGCAATGACGTAAGACGTGGATGGCCGGGACATAGGCGAGCGAAGTGACGCCGTCCTTCAGACGGCTATGCCCGGCCATGACGTTATCGATATTGTGCCAGCCCTACTTCTTCGTCTTGCCGGGATCCTTCACGCTCTCGAAGGTCTGGAATTCGACGTTGTAGAGTTCGCCGTCCTTCTTCTCGACCTTGCGGATGTATTCGTTGTGAATCACGTCGCGCGTGTCGGGATCGATCGACATCGGCCCGCGCGGGCTTTCCCATTTCATGCCCTTCATCGCCTCGACCAGCGCATCGCCCTCGGTCTTGCCGCCGGTCTTTTTCAGCGCCTCGTAGATCAGATGGATGCCGTCATAGCCGCCGACCGCCATGAATCCCGGACGCTGGCCGAACATCTTCTTGTAGGCCGCGACGAAATCCTTGTTGACCTGCGAATTGTGATCGGCCGAATAATGAAGCGCGGTGACGGCACCGAGTGCCGCGTCGCCCATGCCGTTGAGCAGATCGTCATCCATCACATCGCCCGGCCCGATCACCTTGATGCTGGTGAGGCCGCGCTCCGCATATTGCTTCATGAAATTGCCGCCCTGCCCCGCCGGCACGAACACGAACATCGCGTCGGGGTTGGAATCCTTCATGCGCTGGAGGAACGGCGCGAAATCGGGATTTTGCAGCGGCACCTTCACTTCTTCGACGATCTGGCCGCCGGCGGCGGTGAAATGCTGCTTGAAGAAGTTGAGCGCATCGTTGCCCGGTGCGTAGTCCGAGGTCAGCGTCGCGACTTTCTTGATGCCGTTCTTCGCCGCCCAGTCGCCGATGATGGTGGACGACTGCGCCAGCGTGAACGAGGTGCGCACGATATAGGGCGAACGCTCGGTGATGATCGAGGTGCCCGCCGCCATCACGATTTCCGGAATTTTCGCTTCGGTGGCAAGCGGCGCGACCGCAAGCGCCGCAGGCGTCACACCGAAACCGGCGACGATGTTGACCTTGTCGTTGACGATCAGTTCCTGGGCGATGCGCTTGGTGTTGTCCGGCACAGCGCCGTCGTCTTTCAGGATCACTTCGATTTTCTTGCCCGCGACCGTGTCGCCCTTCTGCGACATGTAAAGTTTGATCGCGTTGTCGATCTGCTTGCCGGTCGAAGCCTGTCCGCCGGTCATCGGCAGAATGAGACCGATCTTCACGCTGTCCTGCGCCTTTGCAGGCGCGGCTGCGATCGCCAGACAGGCTGCGGCAGCCAGCGCAATCTTGCTGAAATTCGTCATGTTTCCTCTCCCTGTGAACGGCCGGACGCTTGTGCGTTTCTGTTGCCGACTCCGATATAGTTTGACGGTTGATATGTCAACGAGACACTATACTATCGGATAAGGCGGCGGGCCGCTCTATCGGAATTTGAATTGGACAATCAACATGGCTGACAAACAGCCGCGCATCGACCACAGCCGCTATATCCCGGCGCTGCTTCTGTTTGTTGCGAACAAGCTGGCGTCCGGGGCGTCCAACACCTATCGCCGCCAGTTCGGCGTCGGTGTGACCGAGTGGCGCATCCTGTCGCTGCTTGCCAACGAGCCGGATTGTTCGGCCCAGCGCATCTGCGAATTCTTCGATCTCGACAAGGCGCTGGTCAGCCGCACGCTTCAGGTGCTGGCGAAGGCGCAGATCGTCTCGATCCATGTCGATGCCTATCGCCGCCGCACCATCAACCTGACCCGGAAGGGTCTCGCGCTGCACAACAGGATTATCAAAGTGGCGCTGTCGCGCGAGCAGCGGCTATTGACCGGCTTCACGTCCGCAGAGACCGACAAGCTCGCCGAATTTCTGGGCCGCCTGCTCATTCAGGTGACGACACTGAATTCTCAGGATCTGAAATTGCGGATGGATGCGCGCAAGGTGCCCGGCAAGATGGCGCGCAAGCTCGCGTCCAGCGCACCGGTCAAGAAGCGTCCGTTCGAGAAACTGAGCGCGGCGCGGCGCTAAGGCATGATCCCGAAAAGTGGGGACCGGTTTTCGGATAAGATCATGCCTTATCCGAAAAAACTCTAATCGGTAAACACCACCGTCTTGCGGCCGTTGAGGATCACGCGATCCTCAAGGTGATAGCGCATCGCGCGCGCCAGCACGCGGCGCTCGATGTCGGTGCCCTTGCGCACCAGATTTTCCGGCGAGTCGCGATGACTGATGCGCTCGACGTCCTGTTCGATGATCGGGCCTTCGTCGAGATCGCCTGTCACGTAATGCGCGGTCGCGCCGATCAGCTTCACACCGCGTTCGTGCGCCTGGTGATAGGGCTTGGCGCCCTTGAAGCCCGGCAGGAACGAATGATGGATGTTGATGCAACGGCCGGATAGTTTTCCGGCAAAGTCCTGCGACAGCACCTGCATGTAACGCGCGAGCACGACGAGATCGGTCTTTGTGGTTTCGATCAGATTCCACACCGCCGCTTCCTGCTCCGCTTTCGTGTCGCGCGTCACCGGCAGATAGTGAAATGGCACGCCGCCGAAATCGATGCCGCTATAGGTTTCGCGCGGATGGTTGGACACGATAGCGGTCGGCACCATCGGCATCTCGTCGCGCCGCCAGCGATAGAGAATGTCCGCAAGACAGTGATCGAATTTCGACACCATCAGGAGCACGCGCTGGCGCACCGCGCGGTCGCGGATCGTCCATCTCATATTAAAGGGTGCCGCGATGATGCCGAAGCCGCCGCGCAGCCAGTTGATGTCGGTGTTTCCGGCGACCGTGTCGAACATCACCCGCATGAAGAAATCGCCGGTCTCGACATCGTCGAACTGCTGGGCATCGAGAATATTCTGCCCGTTGGCGAACAGGAATGTCGTCACCGCCGACACGATGCCGGGACGGTCGGGACAGGATAGCGTGAGGACGAACTGGTGCTCGGACATGGATGTTCGATTCGGAAAGATTCAAAAGCTCGAAATTTGGCCATCCTCTAGCATCACATGGGTCATCCGCCAACCGTTCCACGTCATTGCGAGGCGCGCTTGCGCCGAAGCAATCCATCCAACCTATATCGCCGGATTGCTTCGCTTCGCTCGCAATGACGGCGGAGCACCCATGAAACAACTAGCAACCATCATCGTTGCACAATAATCTGCTTTGCAGAAGGACACGTCATGCCCGGCAAATTGAACGGCTATCGGATCCTGATTCTGGAAACGCGCGAGGAAGCGCAGTTTTCCCGTCTGCTTGCCGAACAGGGCGCGGATGTTCTGCAATGCCCGATGTTCAAGATCGACGACGCGCCCGACCCCGCTCCTATCGAGGCGTGGATACGCGGCTTCATCGCGCAGCCGTTCGACGATCTCGTGCTGATGACCGGCGAAGGTCTGCGGCGGCTTCTGAAAGTCGCAAAACGCATCGGCGTCGAGAATCAATTCGTCGCCGCACTCGCCAAACCGCGCAAATTCGCGCGCGGACCGAAACCCGTAAAGGCGCTGCGCGAGATCGGACTCGAGGCGCAGATTATTACTGAAAAGCCGACCTCAGAAGGTCTCGCCGAGATGCTGGCGCGCGAGGATATAAAGGGTCATCGCATCGGCTTGCAGCTTTATCCCGACCGCGATCATTCAAAACTGATCGGTGCGATCACCGCGCAGGGCGCAAGCGTGGAGACGGTGCTGCCTTACATCTATGACGCGAAGGCGGCGGACACTAACATCGTCACCGCAATCGAGGAGATGGCGAACCGTCGCGTCGACGCTATCGCGCTGACGAGTTCGGGACAGGTGCGCCGCCTGATCGACGTTGCGAAAGCGCACAACTGCGAAGACAGGTTGCGTAAGGGTCTCGCCGACACGCCTATTGCATCGGTCGGCCCTGTTGTCTCCGAGGAGTTGCGCGCCAACGGGCTGCACACCGACATCTATCCCGCCAACGATTCGTTTTTCATGAAGCCGCTCATCAGCGCGATGGCGGCCAATCTCAACAAGGCGCCGCCGCGCCTGACCCGATAGAACTAATCGTCATCACCGGGCTTGACCCGGTGATCCATCTCGCTTCAAAAATCTTTATCGAAAAAGATGGATGGCCGGGTCAGGCCCGGCCATGACAACAGAGCAAATCATGCCGCCTCTTCCCCTCTCCCATCTGCGTGTGGTTGAAATCGGCTCGGGCGATGCGCTGTGCTATTGCGGCAAGCTGTTCTCCGATTTCGGCGCGGAGGTCGTCAAGATCGAACGGCCCGGCGGCGATCCGGACCGGCGCATCGCGCCGGCTGTCGATGCCGGCGACGAGACGCACGAGAGCATCGTCTTCGCCTGGCTTAATACCAACAAAAAGAGCGTCGTCTCCGATCTCGACAAGCCGACGCATGCCGCGCGCATCAAGAAATTGTTGCGCACTGCAGATGTGCTGCTCGACTCGCGTCATCACGAAAACATCAAGGCGTCGTTGCTGTCGCATGACGAATTGCGGCGCGACGATCCGGGTCTCGCGATCACCGCGCTGTCCTGGTTCGGCGAGCACGGCCCCTATCGCAACTATCACGCGACCGATTCCGTCTGCCGCAGCCTCGCGGGACTGGTGAAACTTGTCGGCCCTGTCGAAGGCCCGCCCGTCCTGCCGCGCGACGGACAGGTCGGCGTCGTCGCGGGATTGACCGCGTTCATTCCGACGCTTGCGGGACTGTACGGCTACAAGACCGGCGCGCGGCGCTTCGCGGTGAATAGTTTAGAGGCGATGTTGCAGATCAGCGAATTCGATACGGGTCTTGCGCTGGAGTCCGGCTTCACGCGGCCGCGCGCCGGCATCAACCGTTTCGGACGCGGCTATCCGTCCGGAAATTTCGCAACCAAACATGGCTGGCTCGGCGTCACCGTTGTGACGCCCGCGCAGTGGGTCGCGTTCTGCAACATGATGGAATTGCCGGAGCTTGGTGCCGACCCGAAATACAATGCGACCATCGGGCGGTTCACGCATGCCGAGGAATTGAAGGCGATCATCACACCGGTGCTGGCGAAGAAGACCGCGCAGCAATGGTTCGAGAAGGGAATCGAACTGCGGATTCCGCTTGCCATCGTGCCGGACATGAAGGAACTGCTTGAACAGGACGTGCAGCGCGCACGCGGCGCGTTCGGCACCGTCACGGTCGGCACGGCGTCGTTCGAGGGCCCGGTGCTGCCGCAGCATCTGACACGCTCGCTGCCGAAGCCGAACGGACCCGCGCCGCTCGCGGGTGAAACCGGCCTCTCGTCATTGCCGCCGCACACGCGCGCGGCGACACGCGCTGCGACACCGGCCGATCCGCAGCCGCTGCAAGGCGTGCGCATTGTCGATCTCACGATGGGATGGGCCGGGCCGCATGCCACGCGGCAGATGGGCGATCTCGGCGCCGACATTATTAAGGTGGAGTCGTGCCAGTATCCCGACTGGTTTCGCGGCACCGACACGCGCCCGCCCTATCATGAAGAGCGCGTCTACGAGAAAGCCTACTGGTTCCAGAACAACAATCGCAACAAGCGCGGCATCACGCTCGATCTCACGCAGGCGAAAGGCCGCGCGCTGCTGCATCGGCTGATGAAAGACGCGGATGCCGTGATCGACAATTACGCCGCCGACGTGATGCCGCGCCTCGGCTTGGGCGTCGATGACATTCACAAGATCAATCCGCGCCTCGTCGTAGTGACGATGCCGGCCTTCGGCATGAGCGGCAAATGGAGCGGTGTGCGCGCCTACGGCTCGACGCTCGAACAGGCGTCGGGCCTGCCGTCCGTGACAGGCAATCCCGACGATCCGCCGACCATGCTGCATGCAGCCATCGGCGATCCTATCGGCGGATTGAATGCGGCGGCGGCATTGCTGTTGGGCCTCATGCATCAGCGCAACACCGGCGAGGGTCAGCATATCGACCTGTCGCAGGTTCAATGCATGCTGCCGCTTGTGGCGCCGTCGATCCTCGAACAATCCGCCACCGGCAAAACATCGCCGCGCATCGGCAATCGTCATCCGCGCTTCGTGCCGCAGGGATGTTTTCCGTGCGCGGGCATCGATCAATGGATCAGCATCAGCGTGCGCAGCGATGAGGAATGGCAGGCGCTGTGCAAGGCGATGCGCCGCGACGATCTCGCGCAGGATGCTTCGCTCAAGACCGTGAGCGGTCGCCGCAAGGACGAAGACCGCATCGACGTCGCGATCCGCCACTGGCTTGCCGACGTGCGCCCCGATATTGCGATGACCACTCTGCAAAAGTCCGGCATTGCGGCCGGCATCGCGAAACTGCCGCAGGATCTCGCTGCCGATCCGCATCTGGTCAAAACAGGCCACTGGCAATCGGTGGACCGGGAATTCGTCGGCCCGCATCTCGTGCCCGGCGTGTCCTATCGCGAAGGCAATTCAGAGATGCCCTATGCCATCGAACGCCTCGCGCCGACTCTCGGCCAGCACAACAATGAAGTGCTGAAGGAACTGCTCGGTCTGAGCGATTCCGAAATTGCGGAATTGGAGCGCGACGGCATCATCGGCACGGTCGCCACGCAAGCGAAGCCGGTAAAGAAAAAATCCGCCTGAACGTCTCCAATAAGGGAAAACAAAATGCAACTCGCGCTGCCGATCCTCATTGCCGTGCTCGCCGGTGTCAGCATCGTCACGCAGCAGGCGCTGAACAACAATCTGCGCTTCGCGCTCGACTCGGTGGTGTGGCCGGGCTTCGTCAGTTATTTCGTCGGTCTTATGAGCATGGTGGTGTTCGCCGTCGCGATGCGCGAGCCGATCCCCGCCTTCGGCATGATGGCGCGGGTGCCGTGGTGGGCCTGGAGCGGCGGATTTTTCGGCGCGGTGTTCATCGCGATTGCGATTTTCCTCGTGCCGAAACTCGGTGCGGCGACGTTCATCGCGCTGTTCGTCGCGGGACAATTGCTGGCCTCGCTCGCCTTCGATCATTTCGGCTGGCTCGGACTCAGCGTGCGTCCGATCGACATGACGAAGGTGATCGGCGCGGCGCTGCTGGTCGCAGGCGTGGTGTTGATCCGCCGCTAGGTTTTCTCTTTCAAAAACGCCCGATAGGCGAGCTTGATGCCATCCTTGAGCGAAGTCGTCGCGCGCCAGCCGAGCTTCGACAGGCGTCCGACATCGAGCAGCTTGCGCGGCGTGCCGTCGGGCTTCGACGTGTCGTATTCGATCTTGCCTTTGTAGCCGACCGTCTCGGCGACCACGCGCGCGAACTCGGCAATCGTGATGTCCTCGCCGGTGCCGATGTTGACAAGCTGATCCGAAGAATAAGTCTTCATCAGATGCACACAGGCATCCGCCATGTCGTCCACATAGAGAAATTCGCGGCGCGGCGTGCCGGTGCCCCACACCACCACGCTTGGCGCATTCGTCTCTTTCGCTTCGTGAAAGCGGCGGATCAGCGCGGCCACGACGTGACTGTAGTCGGGATGATAATTGTCGCCCGGACCGTAGAGATTGGTCGGCATCACATTGATGAAGTCGCTGCCATATTGCGCGCGATAGGCTTCCGCCATTTTCATGCCGGCGATTTTCGCAATCGCATAGGGCTCGTTGGTGATTTCCAGCGGACCCGTCAGCAATGAATCCTCGCGCAACGGCTGCGCCGCCATTTTCGGATAGACGCAGCTCGATCCGAGAAACATCAGTTTCTGCGCGCCATTATGATGTGCCGCCTGAATGACGTTGGTGGCGATGACGAGATTTTCGTAGATGAACTCCGCGCGCAGCGTGTTGTTGGCGACAATGCCGCCGACTTTCGCTGCCGCATGAAACACCACCTGCGGTTTATTCTTGGCAAACCAGGCGTTCACCGCCGCCTGATCGCGCAGATCGACTTCGCCGCGCGTGGCGGTGAGGATTGTGACGCCTTCACTCGCCAGACGCCGCACCAGCGCGCCGCCGACCATGCCGCGATGGCCCGCGACATAGACGGTCTTGCCTGTCAGATCGAACGGCACGGACGCCATCGAGGCTCTCTTGTTTCGCAGAATGAAACAGACGCTGCATCCGTTAGTGCAGATGCAGCATTTCCGGTCAATTGCCTATCATGCGCTTGTCCGCGCAAGCAAATTAAGCATCCGCGACCATTTCACTATGCCGTCCGGGCTTGCGGGTTGCAGGCGCTTGGACCAGTATCCGCCGCACGAAATGGCCATGGATCGAACGGGATAAAAAAGCCCGGCGGACCGACTTCATACTTGGCTGTTCTGAGGGGAATTCAGGGAGAGAAAACATGCGTAAACTTGCTATGGCTGTGGCCATCGCGCTTCCCGTCATGGGCGGCGGCGCGCTGGCGCAGGACACTTTGAAGATCGGCTACATCGACCCGTTGTCGGGCGGTGGTGCCAGCGTCGGCGAAATCGGCCTCAAGACCTATCAGTTCCTGGCCGACGAGGTGAACGCCAAGGGCGGCATCCTTGGCCAGAAGGTCGAGATCGTTCCGCTCGACAACAAGGTCAATCCGCAGGAAAGCCTCATTCAGGCTCAGAAGGCGATCGACGCCGGCATCCGCTACGTCACGCAGGGCAACGGCTCGGCGGTCGCGATCGCGCTGTCGGACTTCATCACCAAGTACAACGAGCGCAATCCGGGCAAGGAAGTTCTTTACTTCAACTACGCCGCCGTCGATCCGGTCTTGACCAACGACAAGTGCAGCTTCTGGCATTTCCGCTGGGACGCCAACTCCGACATCAAGATGGCGGCGTTGACGAACTACATGAAGACGCAGCCTGCGGTTAAGAAGGTCTATCTTATCAATCAGGACTACTCGTTCGGCGAGTCGGTTCGCACCGCGGCCATCGCGATGCTGAAGGAAAAGCGTCCTGACATTCAGATCGTCGGCGACGAAAAGCATCCGCTGCTGAAGGTTCAGGACTTCGCGCCCTACATTGCCAAGATCAAGGCCTCCGGCGCCGACAGCGTCATCACCGGCAACTGGGGTCAGGACTTCGCGCTGCTGCTGAAGGCGGCCGCCGATTCCGGCCTGAAGGTGAACTGGTTCACCTACTACGCAGGTGGCACCGGCGGCCCGACCGCGATCAAGCAGGGCAACCTCAACGATCAGGTTTACCAGATCGCCGAGGGCTACGCGAATATCGACCACAAGGAATCGCGCGACTTTGAAACGGCGCTCCGTGCAAAATACGGATTCAGCCTGTTCTATCCGCGCGCGGTCAACGAAATGCGCATGTTCAAGCTCGCGGCCGAAAAGGCCAAGTCGCTTGAGCCTGCCAAGGTCGCGGCTGCTCTCGAAGGCATGGACTTCGAGGTCTTCAACGGCGGCAAGGGCACCATGCGCAAGGACGACCACCAGTTCTTCCAGCCGATGTACATCGCCCAGTTCGGCGAGCTGAAGAACAAGGAGCCGTTCGACGAGGAAAAGACCGGCTGGGGCTGGAAGGGTGCGGCGAAGATCGATACCGACGCAACCGTCCTTCCGACCACCTGCAAGATGACCCGTCCGTAACGGATCACGACACGCTGCGTCCGCCGGCATCACCCGGCGGGCGCAGTTTCTCTCTCGATTGCTGTGTGGGGGTTGCGGTCGCGTGCTTGAGCTTGTCGTCATATCGACGTTGAACGGCATCCAGTACGGGATGCTGCTGTTTCTGATGGCCAGCGGCCTCACCGTCATTTTCAGCATGCTCGGCGTGCTGAATTTCGCGCATGCGAGCTTCTACATGCTCGGCGCATTTTTCGGATTTCAGCTGGCGTACTGGTTCGGCTTCTGGCCGGCGCTCATCATCGCGCCAATTCTCGCGGGCCTGATCGGAGCCGGCGTCGAACGCTACGGTCTGCGCCGCGTCCACAGAAACGGTCACGTCGCCGAATTGCTGTTCACCTTCGGTCTGGCATTCGCCATCGAAGAAATCGTGCAGATCATCTGGGGCAAGAGCCCGCTGGATTTCCGGGTGCCGCCTTCGCTCGATTTCCCGGCGTTCACGGTGTTCTCGACCAACTATCCCGCCTACAAGCTGTTCATGCTGCTGGTTTCGATTGCGATTTTCGTCGGCCTGCTGATCGTGCTGAAGAAAACCCGCATCGGCATGATCGTGCAGGCCGCGCTGACGCATCCGCACATGGTCGGCGCGCTCGGGCACAATGTCGGGCGCGTCTTCATGATGGTGTTCGGCGTCGGCACGGCGCTCGCCGCTGTCGCAGGCGTCATCGCCGGGCCTGCGCTGGTCACGCAATCGAGTATGGCGGGATTGCTCGGGCCAATTCTTTTCGTCGTGGTCGTGGTCGGCGGGCTTGGTTCGCTGCCCGGTGCGTTCATCGCCTCGCTGCTGATCGGACTGTTGCAGACCTTCGCGGTGTCGATGAACGGCTCGCTTGCCGAAATGTTCGGCCCGTTGAGCCCCGATCTTGCAAAGACCTGGCTATCCGACATCTGGAACGTCACCGTCGCGCAGGTTGCGCCGATCATGCCCTATGTACTGCTGGTGCTGATCCTTGCGCTGCGCCCGATGGGCCTCATGGGAACGCGCGACACATGACCGACATGACAGCAACCGTCGCGCCGCCGCGCCCCACCGCCGCCGGGCAGATCAAATTCTATGGCATGTGGCTCGCCGCTGCCGTCGCTCTTTTTCTGCTGCCGAAGATGTTTCCGTCGGCAGGCTCGCTGACCACGTTCAGCCTGATCGGCATCTCGATCATCTTCGCGCTGTCCTACAACATCCTGCTCGGCCAGACCGGCCTGTTGTCGTTCGGACACGCGGTCTATTACGGCCTCGGCGGATTTCTCGCGATCCACGCCATCAACATCATCGGCGCCAACAAATGGCCGATCCCCCTGCCCCTGGTGCCGCTGATCGGCGGCGTCACGGGACTTGTGTTCGCAGTATTGCTCGGCTGGGTTTCGACCCAACGCTCCGGCACCGCGTTCGCGATGATCTCGCTCGGTGTCGCCGAACTGGTCGCCTCCTCCGCGCTGATTCTGCGGACCTTCTTCGGCGGCGAAGGCGGCGTCTCGGCCAATCGCACCAAGCTGTTCAAGGTCTTCGACTGGAGCTTCGGTCCGCAGATCCAGATCTATTTCCTCGTCGCGGCGTGGACGCTGATCTGCATGATCGCGATGTATGCGCTGACCCGCACGCCGTGGGGCCGCATGTGCAACGCGGTGCGCGACAATCCCGAGCGCGTGCAGTTCGTCGGCTACGATCCGCATGTGGTGCGCTACATCGCTTTCTGCTTCTCCGGATTCTTCGCCGGCATCGCAGGCGCGCTCTCCGCGATCAATTTCGAGATCGCCAACTCCGCCTATCTCGGCGCGGTGCAGTCCGGCACGGTTCTGTTCGCGACTTACATCGGCGGCGTGGCGTTCTTCATCGGGCCTATCGTGGGCGCGATCTTCGTCACCTTCCTGTCGCTGGCGCTGAGCGATGTGACGTCGGTGTGGCAGCTCTATTTCGGACTGTTCTTCATTGCGGTCGTCGCGTTCGCGCCGGGCGGCATCACCGGCCTTCTGATGATGCACCGTCCGCTGGTTCGCAACGGCACACTCGGCAAGGTGCTGCCGTGGTACGCGGTCGCGCTGGTGCCGACGCTCGCAATGCTGACCGGGGCGATGATCGCCATCGAATGCGTCGTCCACCACACGACAAACCCGACCGACGATCCGAATATCAAGGCGTTCGGCATTCCGTTCAACGCCGCAAGCCCGGTGACATGGGGCGCCGCCGCGGCACTGCTGATCGCCGGATACTTCATTTCGCGCAAGACCTGGACATGGATCGCACAGGCTTGGGATGGCGCCACCACGGCTCCGGCGGAACAGGCGACACTGTCATGAGCACCGCAATCGAGCTTCGCAACGTCGAGAAGAGCTTCGGCGTCACCGCCGTGATCCGCGACGTCAACCTCAAGGTCGCGGCGGGCGAGCGCCATGCGATCATCGGCCCCAACGGCGCGGGCAAATCCACGCTGTTCAATCTCATCAGCGGCTACATGGTGCCTTCAAGGGGCGAGATTCTGCTCCGCGACAAGGTCGTCTCGGGATTGCCGCCCTACCAGATCAACCGCCGCGGCCTGTCGCGCTCGTTTCAGGTGACAAACGTGTTCGCCAACATGACGGTGTGGGAGAACCTGCGCTGCGCCGTGCTGTGGGCGACAGGACACAAATACGCATTCTGGAAGAGCGTCGATAACCTTCCCGAAGTGCGCGAACGCACCGCGCAGATTTTGCAGGACATCAGCCTCACCTCGCGCCGCGACATTCCGGCGGGTCTTCTGACCTACGCCGAACAGCGCGCGCTGGAAATCGGCATCACCATCGCCGGCGGCGCGGATGTCATTCTGCTCGACGAGCCGACGGCCGGCATGAGCCACGCAGAGACCGAGCGCGCGGTGTCGCTGATACGCCGCCTCACCGAGGGCCGCACGCTCCTGATCGTCGAACACGACATGAGCGTGGTGTTCGGCCTCGCCGATCGTATTTCGGTTCTGGTGTACGGCAAGATCATCGCAAGCGGCACGCCCGAAGCGATCCGCAACGATCCGAAGGTCAAGGAAGCCTATCTCGGCGAGGAGGCAGCCTGATGCTGGAAGTGCAGGACCTTCACGCCTATTACGGCAAGAGCCACATCCTTCAGGGCGTCGATATGCATATCGACACCGGCGAAGTCGTCAGCCTGCTGGGCCGCAACGGCGTCGGCCGTTCGACGACGGTGAAGGCGATCATGGGCGAAGTGCCGCCGGTCGGGTCGATCAAGTTCAAGGGCACCGACATCGCAGGGCTTCCGAGCCACAGAATAGCCCATCTCGGCCTGGGTTACGTGCCCGAGCATCGCGACATTTTCCCCGGCCTCACCGTGCGCCAGAACCTGCTTCTGGGCATCAAGGACACGCGCAAGCCGACCAAGTGGAAGCTCGAGGACATGCTCGAGATGTTTCCCAATCTGAAAGCGCGCGCGGATACGGCGGCCGGCGTTCTGTCCGGCGGCGAAAAGCAGATGCTGACCATCTGCCGCACGCTGATGGGCGACCCCGAACTTGTGATGATCGACGAGCCGACCGAAGGTCTCGCGCCGCTGATCGTTCAACAGGTCGGCGATCTCATTGCCGAGATCGCCAAGCGCGGCGTCGCCATTCTGCTGGTCGAGCAGAAGCTCTCGATCGCGATGCGGATTTCGCACCGCCTCTATGTGATGGGTCACGGCAAGATCGTGTTCGAGGGCACGCCCGCCGATCTCAAGTCCAACGCGGCTGTCCGAAAAGAGTGGCTAGAAGTCTAGCGCCGCTACACCGAACCGGCTGATCCCTCATGGTGAGGAGGCGCTTCTTCCGCGCCGTCTCGAACCATGAGGCATGTTCATTCCTCATCCTTCGAGACGCGCGCAGAAGCGCGCTCCTCAGGATGAGGCTCAGATAGATTCCGCTTTAATCGCCGTAGCTGCGCAGCCTGTCGAGATCGAGAATCGTCACGCCGCCATATTCGAGGCGCAGCAGACCTTCCTTCTCCAGCGCCTTGAGCGACTTGTTGGCGTTCTGCCGCGAGATGCCGGAAATCGCGCCGAGTTCTTCCTGCGTGATGTCGAGATAGCGATTGAGATCCGGATACAGGATCGGATTGAACATCGAGGCGACGGTTCGCGCGATACGCGCGGTCGGATCGAGCATGCGGCCGTATTCGAGCAAGGCCATGAATTGCCCGAGCCGCTCGTTCAACTGCCCGACCATGAAGCGGTTGAACGCCACGCTGTTGTCCATCAGCCACATGAACGTCACCCGATCCATCAACGCGAGCCGCGTGTCGCGCAAGGCAATGGTGTCGTAGCGCCGGGTTTCGTTTTTCAGCACGGTGCCCTCGCCGAACCACGCGCCCGATGTGAGACCGGTGAAGCTCATCGCCTTGCCGTCACGCGAGACGTTGCCGATCCGCACGAGACCCGTGACCACGCCGGTCCAATAGTCGAAACGGTCGCCATGCATGCAGATCGCTTCGTTCGCAGCAAACGACTTTTCGATGACGCCCTTGCGGGCGATCTCGATTTCCTGATCGTTCAGGCCGCGCGACCAGGTTGCGATACGCTTGAGATAATCGACGGCGATCATGAACTCTCTAGTCGGAACTCTTGACGATGCGATGTTGCGGCGCGGTAGACCACCGTTGGTATACAGCGCGTGTGGCGAATTTGCTCAGCGAATTGTCAGGCGCAAGACATTTCGGCGCGGCGCTTTGCCCTAATGACGATTTCGCAGGTCTCGGCCTGCGGCACAAAACACCAATAGTAGAATGGCTTACCAAGACCGGTCGCGATAGGATCGGCACAACAAGCCAGCCGAAGATAAAGAGCGCAAAAAGCGCCGTCGAGCATGATGCCGAAACGTGCGAAACGGTTTTCGGATCACATCATGCTCCCTTGAGCGGGGAGGATTTGAGTGGCGGTTGCGTTGGAGGTCCAGGGCGTTTCTCTGCGTTTCGGCGGCGTGCGCGCGCTGACCGACGTGAGCTTCGCCGTGAACAAGGGCGAGCTGTTTTCCATCATCGGCCCCAACGGTGCCGGCAAGACCTCGATCGTCAATTGCATTTCCGGCCGCTATACGCCGACCGAAGGCAGACTGTTCTACAACGGCAAGAACATCACCGGCCTCAAGCCGAATGCGCGCGCCTCGCTCGGCATCGGCCGCACATTCCAGAATCTCGCGCTGTTCCACCACATGAGCGTGCTCGACAACATCATGGTCGGGCGGCATCACCTTTTGAAGAACAATTTCATTACCGGCTCGCTCTACTGGCTCGGCGCGCGGCGCGAGGAACTCGAACACCGCCGCAAGGTCGAAGAGATCATCGACTTTCTCGATTTGCAGTCGGTTCGCAAGGCCGTCGCCGGCACGCTTCCCTACGGCCTGCGCAAGCGCGTCGAACTCGCGCGCGCGATGGCGCTGGAGCCGAACCTCATTCTCCTCGACGAGCCGATGGCCGGCATGAACTTCGAGGAGAAGGAAGACATGGCGCGCTACATCGTCGATCTGAATGAAGAGTTCGGCATGACGGTGATGATGATCGAGCACGACATGGGCGTGGTGATGGATATTTCCCACCGCATCACCGTGCTCGACTTCGGCAAGAAGATCGCCGAGGGATTGCCGGGCGACGTGCTGAGCGACCCGCATGTCAAGCGCGCTTACCTTGGCGAAGTCGACGACGTGCTGACCGACCCCGACGACAAGAAGATTCTGGAGGCGTCGGCATGATCGACTACGCCGCCCGCGCCGCAAAAGCCGACACGTTCCCGAAAATGCTTCGGCTGAATGCGAAGGAGCACGGCCGCGAGATCGCATTGCGCGAGAAGGATTTCGGCCTGTGGCGCACCTTCACCTGGAACGACTATCAGGCGCGCGTGCACGATTTCGCGCTCGGCATGATCGAGCTTGGCCTCAAGCGCGGAGATGTGGTGGCCATCATCGGCGATAACCGGCCGGATTGGGTCGCGGCGGAAGTGGCGGCGCATGCCATCGGCGCGATGTCGCTCGGCATGTATCGCGAATCGCTCGGCGAGGAAGTGAAATATCTTCTCACCTACGGCGAAGCGAAGATCGTGTTCGCCGAGGACGAAGAGCAGGTCGATAAATTGCTCGAACTTGGCGATGCGATTCCGAGCGTTCGCCACATCGTCTATTCCGATCCGCGCGGCATGCGAAAGTATGACGATCCGCGCCTGATGGAGGCGAGCCAGATCGCGGCGCTGGGCCAGAAGCGCGCGGCGCGCGAACCGCAGCTTTACGATTCACTGGTCGACGCGACCAAGGGCGAGGATGTCGCCATTCTCTGCACGACATCCGGCACCACGGCAAATCCGAAGCTGGCGATGCTTGCGGCCGGGCGCGTACTCAATCACTGCGCGACATATCTCTCCGCCGATCCGAAAGATCACACCGACGAATATGTGTCGGTATTGCCGCTGCCGTGGATCATGGAGCAGGTTTACGCGATGGGCAAAGGCCTGCTCAGCCGGATGAAGATCAACTTCGTCGAGCAGTCCGACACGATGATGAACGACTTCCGCGAGATCGCGCCGACCTTCGTGCTGTTCGCGCCGCGCATCTGGGAAGGCATCGCGGCGGACGTTCGCGCACGCGTGATGGATGCGTCTGCGATGAAGCAAAGCCTCTACGAGATGGGCATGAAGTCCGGTCTCGATGCGCTCGACGCAGGCAAGAAATCGGCGGTTGCCGAGACATTGGTTTTCCGCGCGTTGCGCGATCGTCTCGGCTTCACGCGTCTGCGCTCGGCCGCAACCGGCGGCGCGGCACTCGGTCCCGATACGTTCAAGTTCTTCCGTGCGATGGGCGTGCCGCTGCGCACGCTTTATGGACAGACGGAACTGCTCGGCGCCTACACGCTGCATCGTCCGGACGCCGTCAATCCCGAAACGACCGGCGTGCCGATGGATGAGACCATCGAGATTCGCGTCGACAACGCGGATGCCAACGGCGTCGGCGAAATCGTCGTGCGTCACCCCAACATGTTCCTCGGCTACTACAAGAATCCTGAAACGTCCGCCGCCGACATGCGCGACGGCTGGCTGCTGTCGGGCGATGCCGGTTACTTCAACGACGAGAAACAGCTTGTCGTGATCGACCGCATCAAGGACATGGCGGAGACCGCGCGCGGAGACCGCTTCTCGCCGCAATATATCGAGAACAAGCTGAAGTTCTCGCCTTACGTCGCCGAAACGGTCGTGCTCGGCGACGGCCGCGACTATCTCGCCGCGATGATCTGCATCCGTTTTTCGATTGTGTCGAAATGGGCGGAGAAGAACCGCATTTCGTTCACGACCTACACCGACCTCTCCTCGCGCGCCGAAGTCTACGATCTGCTGCGCAAGGAAGTCGAAGCCGTGAATGCGACGCTGCCGCCGGCGCAGCGCATCCGCAAATTCCTTCTGCTCTACAAGGAGCTCGACGCCGACGACGGCGAACTGACCCGGACGCGCAAAGTCCGCCGCAGCGTCATCAACGAGAAATACGCCACCATCATCGACGCGATCTATGGCGGCAAGAAAGACATCGACATCGATACGGTGATTAAATTCCAGGACGGCACGACGCAGCGCATCCGCACCACGCTCGAAGTCGTCGATCTCGGTGCTGCGCGCGCGACAGCGGAGGCCGCGGAATGAGAGCGATGGCTCAACAGATCGGATTGTCATACGCGGGCTCGACCCGCGTATCCATCATCTTCGAGAGATGGATCACCGGGTCAAGCCCGGTGATGACATCAGTGTTGGATCAAGCAGCATGAACACCCAACTCCTCATTCAGCTTCTCATCAACGGCCTTGTCGTCGGCACGCTGTATGGCGTCGTCGCGATGTCGTTCGTGCTGATTTACAAGGCCACCCAAGTCGTCAACTTCGCGCAAGGCGAACTGCTGCTGGTCGGCGCGTGGGTGTGCTGGTGGCTGATGACGAAATATCAGGTGCCGTTCTATCTCGGCATGCCGATCACGCTGGTCTTTATGTTCCTGTTCGGCATCGCGATCCAGATCGTGATTCTGCGGCCCATGATCGGCGAACCGATCATCTCGGTCATCATGGTGACGATTGCGCTTTCGACAGTTTTCTCCGCGCTGATGAAATGGATGTTCGGCGTCAATCTCCAGCCGTTCCCGCGCGTGTTCGACACGCAGCTGGTGAATATTTTCGGACTGCAAGTGCAAACCGTCTATGTGATGAGCCTCGTGGTGTCGGTGCTGATGATGGCCGGCATGGCGTGGTTCTTCAAAGTCTCGAAATACGGCCTCGCCATGCGCGCCACCGCGTTCAACCAGCAGGTCGCGCAGTCGCTCGGCATCTCCGTCAAAAGCGTGTTCGCGATGGCGTGGGCGATCTCGGCGACGGTATCTGCCGTTGCAGGCGTTGTGGTTGCGGTCGTCAACGGTGTGTCGGCGGGCCTCGCCAACTACGGCATCAAGGTTTTCCCCGCCGCGATTCTTGGCGGCCTCGACAGTGTCGGCGGTGCCGTGATCGGCGGCATCATCATCGGACTTCTGGAAAACTTCGCCCACTTCCTCGACGCCGAATATCTGCACTGGGGCAATTTGTTCGAGATCGCGCCGTTCTACGCGCTGATTATCATTCTGATGATCAAGCCCTACGGCCTGTTCGGCACCAAGGACATCGAGCGCATCTGATGGCTGGACAAACCCTCATCCCCGCCGGCGACTACCGCACCTCCTACGCGGCGGACACGACGGTTTTCCCTACGACGACCAGCCGCAACATGCTGATCCTCGGCATCGTGCTTGTTTGTTTCGCGCCTTATGTGCTGAAGGAATACGCGCTGAGCCTGCTGATCCAGATCGGTATCTTCGGCATCGCAGCCCTCGGCCTCAACATCGTGGTCGGATTCACCGGACAGATTTCGATTGGACACGCCGCATTCTTCGGCTTCGGCGCATTTACGTCGGCATACCTGTCGAACCACCACATCCCGGTGTTCTTCTGCATCCCGCTCGCGGGCGTCGTGACGGCGCTGGTCGGATTGATTTTCGGCCTCCCGGCGGCCCGGCTGAAGGGATTGTATCTCGCTATCGCGACGCTCGCCGCGCAGTTCATCCTGCTCGATTTCTTCGGCCGCGCCGAATGGTTCACCGGCGGCAGCGTGCCTGCAATCGCCGAGCCGTTCTCGATCTTCGGCAAGGTCATCCGCGGCGACAAGCAATACTTCTACGTCGTGCTGGCCTATGTCATCGTCTGCTACGTGCTGGTGACGAACCTGATGCGCACGCGCGACGGCCGCGCGCTGGTCGCGGTGCGAGATCACTATCTCTCCGCCGAGATCATGGGCATCAACCTCACCAAATACCGCACGCTGTCATTCGGCCTGGCGGCATTCTTCGCCGGCGTCGCAGGCGGTCTCTACGCACATTACAATCAAGTTGTCTCGAACGAAGGTTTCGGCATCGACCGTTCGATCATCTTCCTTGCGATGATTATCATCGGCGGGCTCGGCTCGATCATGGGCACGCTGATGGGAACCGCCTTCATGGTGCTGCTGCCGGAATCGATGGAGTGGATTACCTCCGCCATGAGCGGCAGCACGATCGATCACTATCTCGGTTTCAAGAACAACATCTCATTCTTGCGCGAGATGTCCATCGGCGTCATCATCGTCGTCTTTCTGATCTTTGAACCCGACGGGCTCGCTCATCGGTGGCGGCAGATCAAGGCTTACTGGAAACTTTACCCGTTCTCGCATTGAGGTCGGAACGGGACTGACAACAACAAGACCTCGCAAGAAGACTTCAGAGGAAACCGGAGGAAAATTATGACCATTACGAAAATGCTGGGTACAGCATCTGTCGTTCTGCTGATGGCAGCATCGACGAATGCCGCGCAGGCGCAGGTGACGCTCGGCCACCTCGCCGATTATTCGGGCCCGACGTCCGACGTCGGAACTCCGTTCGGACAGGGCGTCGCCGACACGTTCGCCTACGTCAACAAGAACGGCGGCATCGCGGGCAAGCCCGTGACGCTGGATACCAACGACTACGGCTATCAGGTGCCGCGCGCGATCGCGCTCTACAAGAAGTGGTCGAGCCCGGACGGCAAGGTCGCAGCCATTCTCGGATGGGGCACAGCCGATACCGAAGCACTGAAGAAATTTGTCGCCGAAGACAAGATTCCGGATATGTCCGCCTCATACGCGGCTGCGCTTTCGGACCCGACGGGTGCGGGCGGCAAGACCGAAGCGGCTCCGTATAATTTCTTCTACGGGCCGAGCTATTCGGACGCGCTGCGCGGCATGCTGACCTGGGCCGCTGACGACTGGAAGGCCAAGGGCAAATCCGGCAAACCGAAGTTCGTTCACATGGGTGCGAACCATCCATACCCGAACGCACCGAAGGCCGCCGGCGCTGCGATCGCAGCCGAACTCGGCTTCGAGGTGCTGGAGCCGATCGTGTTTGCACTTACCCCCGGCGACTACAGCGCACAGTGCCTGACGCTGAAGAGCTCCGGTGCGAATTACGCGTATCTCGGCAACACCGCCGGCTCCAACATCTCGGTGCTCAACGCGTGCAAGGCTGCTGGCGTCGATGTCCAGTTCATGGGCAACGTCTGGGGCATGGACGAGAATGCCGCCAAGGCCGCAGGTGCCGCCGCCGATGGCGTCGTGTTCCCGCTGCGCACGGCCGTAGCTTGGGGCGGCAGCGCGCCCGGCATGAAGACGGTGATGGACATTTCCAAAATGTCCGACGCGGCAGGCACTGCCTATCGTCCGGTGCACTATATCGCCGGCGTCTGCACCGCGCTCTACATGAAGGAAGCCGTCGAATGGGCAGCCAAGAACGGCGGCGCGGTCGGCGAGAACGTCAGGAAGGGCTTCTACCAGAAGAAGGATTGGGTGCCTGCCGGCATGGAAGGCGTCTGCAATCCATCGACCTGGACCGAGACCGATCATCGCCCGACCACCAAGGTCGACATCTATCGCATGAAGGTCTCGGGCGCGACCGACGCACCTGTCGCCGATCTCGTCAAGGCCGGCACAATCAAGCTCGAGAAGGTCAAGACGGTCGATCTGCCGCGCAAGGCCGAATGGCTCGGCTGGTAAGAACTGCTCCCTCTCCCCGCTTTGCGGGGAGAGGGAGTGCTACCGTCATTGCGAGCGAAGCGAAGCAATCCAGAAATCCAGAATGGATTGTTTCGTCGCTTCGCTCCTCGCAATGACGAGACTGCAATGAAAGCATCGCCATGAGCGCAACCGCAGAACTCGCCAAAACACCGACCGCGACATCCGCCGCGCCATTGCTCGCCGTCAACAATGTCGAGGTCGTCTACGACAACGTCATTCTTGTGCTGCGCGGCCTGAGCATGGAAGTGCCGAAGGGCTCCATCGTCGCACTGCTCGGCGCGAACGGCGCAGGCAAATCGACCACGCTGAAAGCGATTTCGGGATTGCTGAAAACCGAAGACGGCGAAGTGACTCGCGGCGAGATCGTCTTCGACGGCGAACGCATCCACGGCGTCGATCCCGACAAGATCGTCCGCCGCGGCATCTTTCAGGTGATGGAAGGCCGGCGCATCATCGCCGACATGACGACGCTGGAAAATCTGAAACTCGGCGCCTACACGCGCAGCGACAGAAGCAATGTCGATCGCGACATCGACATGGTGTTCAATTATTTCCCGCGCCTGAAAGAGCGCACCGGCCTCTCCGGCTATCTCTCCGGCGGCGAACAGCAGATGCTGGCGATCGGCCGCGCGCTGATGGCGCGCCCGAAGATGATCCTGATGGACGAGCCGTCGATGGGCCTGTCGCCTCTTCTCGTGAAAGAAGTGTTTGGCATTATTAAACAAATCAATCGCGACCTCGGCGTCTCCATCCTGCTCGTCGAACAGAATGCGCGCGCCGCACTGTCTGTCGCCAGCCACGGCTACATCATGGAGCAAGGCAAGGTCGTGCTCGACGGCACCGCAGATGAATTGCGCGACAACGAGGACGTCAAGGAGTTCTACCTCGGTGGCGCGGGCGACCAGCGCAAGAGCTTCAAGAACCTCAAGAGCTTCAAGCGAAGGAAACGGTGGCTATAACTTTTCCCCTTTCCCCTTGCGGGAGAGGGTGGCGAGCGAAGCGAGCCGGGTGAGGGGTCGCGTTCGAAGCCCCCTCACCCATTCGACCTAATAGCGCATTCCGCGCAGCCCTCTCCCACGAGGGGAGAGGGCATAGCGACCGGCACCATCTGCGATGAAGCAACAGCAATGAGCGAGCACTACGACAAACTGGAAACGCGCAGCGCATCCGAGCGCGACGCAGACCTGTTCGCGCGGCTGCCCGGCGTGTTGCAGGCGGCAGCGAAAGCGCCGGCCTATGCCGCAAGTTTCAAGGGCATCGATCTCGCGTCTATCAAAGATCGCGCCTCGCTCGCCAGACTGCCGGTGCTGCGAAAATCCGAACTGCCTGCGCTGCATAAGGCAGCACCTCCGTTCGGCGGCTTCGTGCCTTCATCTGCCGGATCGTTCGGGCGGCTGTTCACGTCACCCGGACCGATCTTCGAGCCGGAATCCAAAGACAACGATTGCTGGCGCGGCGCGCGCGCGTTGTTCGCCGCAGGCTTTCGTCCCGGCGACATCGTGCTCAACACGTTCAGCTATCATCTGACGCCGGGCGGATTTATCTTCGACACGTCGGCTCGTGCATTGGGCTGCGCTGTCATTCCCGCCGGCCCCGGCAACACCGAACAGCAGTTCGAGCTGATCGAGGCTTATCGTCCGAGCGGATATTCCGGCACGCCGGACTTTCTGAAGATTCTGCTCGACGCCGCCGACACCGCCAAGCGCGACGCATCGTCGATCAAGCGCGCGCTGGTGTCGGGCGCCGCGTTTCCGAAATCGCTTCAGGACGACATGAAATCGCGCGGTGTCGATGCCTATCAGAGTTTCGGCACCGCCGATCTCGGCATTGTCGCCTATGAATCCGCCGCGCGCGAGGGATTGATCGTCACCGAAAACATCATCGTCGAAATCGTCAAGCCGGGCACTGGCGAGCCCGTTGCCGATGGCGATGTCGGAGAGATCGTCGTCACCTCGCTCGATCCGCATCATCCCTGGATACGTCTTGCGCTCGGCGATCTCAGCGCCGCGATGCGCGGTATCAGCCCCTGCGGCCGCACCAATATGCGGATCAAAGGCTGGATGGGCCGCGCCGACCAGACGACCAAAGTCAAGGGCATGTTCGTGCGGCCCGAACAAATCGCGGAAATCGCAAAGCGCCATCCGGAACTGAAGCGGCTGCGCCTTGTCGTCACCCGCGAGAATGAATCGGACGCGATGACCCTGAACGCCGAGGCGTCCCCTGCGCCTGAGGCATTGCGCGATGCGGTAGCGGCAACGCTCGCCGCCGTGACAAAGCTGAAAGGCAATGTCACTCTGGTCGCGCCGGGATCGCTGCCCAACGACGGCAAGGCGATCGCGGACGAACGCAAGAACGATTAAAGGGCTTCCGATCCCCTCGGCGGCCCTGACAATAAACAAAGGGAACGCCGCAATGGCTGGAATTTTCGAGGGGCTAAAGGTAATCGACTGCGCGAGTTTCATCGCAGCGCCCTCCTCCGCAACCGCGCTGTCGGATTACGGCGCCGACGTCATCAAGATCGAGCCGCCGGGCGCGGGCGATCCGGTGCGCAATCTGCCGAATTTGCCCGGCTATCCGATCAGCACGCACAACTATGCGTGGATGCTTCAGGGCCGCAACAAGAAGAGCCTCGCGCTCGATCTGTCGAAACCCGAAGGCCAGGCCGTGCTGCGCAAGCTCGTCGCGGAAGCGGATGTTTTCATCACAAACTTTCCGCCGCAGGTGCGCAAGAAACTCGGCGTCACCTACAAGGATCTGCATCACCTCAATCCGCGTTTGATCTATGCGTCGTTCACCGGCTACGGCGAGACCGGCGCGGAAGCCGACAAGCCCGGCTTCGACAGCAATGCGTGGTGGGCGCGCTCCGGCCTGATGGACCTCGTGCGCGAAACGGATGAGACGACGCCCGCGCGCTCAATGCCCGGCATGGGCGATCATCCCTGCGCGATGGCGCTGTTCAGCGGCATCGTCACGGCGCTCTATCAGCGCGAGAAAACCGGCAAGGGCACGGAGGTGCGCTCCAACCTGATGGCGAACGGCATCTGGTCGAACGGCATCTACGCGCAGGCGGCACTCTGCGGCGCGACATTCCAGAAACGCCCGCCGCGCCAGCAGGCGCTCAACGGCGTGACGTGTCATTACAAATGCGCGGACGGCCGCTGGATCATCCTGTCGCTGCTCAACGAAGAAAAACAGTTTCCGGTGTTCTGCAAGGTGATCGACCGCGAGGATCTGCTCACCGATCCGCGCTTCGAAACCAAGACCGCGCGGCATCGTCACGCGCCCGAACTCATCGCCATTCTCGACGGGGTTTTCGCAACCAAACCGCTTGCCTATTGGCGCAAGACACTCGACGGCAACGGGCTGATTTTCGGCGTCGTCGGAATCCCGGCCGACATTCCGGACGATCCGCAGATGCGCGAAGTGGAAGCGGTGGTGCCGTTCGAGAATGACGGTATGCTGACGATCAACACGCCGTTCTGGGTCGAGGGCGCACAGAAAGTGCGCCCGCGCATGGCGCCGGATGTCGGCGAGCACAGCGACGAAGTGCTCAGCGCAGCCGGTTACAGCAACTCCGATATTGCGAAAATGCGCGCTGCGGGCGTGATCGGCTAGATCATTGCGGAAAGCAAAGTCCCGCATTGACCGGCGTGATGCCGCCTTGCGGCATCTGGCACGCAAGATTGCCGGCGCAGGTCCACGATGAAAAACTCTTGTCGGTCTGCGCGCCCGCATAGCAATGCGCGCCCCAGCCGTCGATATAAGTCGTTCCCTGCAAACCGTCCGATCGTCTCGCTTGCGGACGCGCCGAAAATCCGCGCGAAAAATCCGGCGGCTGTCCGTCGCGGAACGACGTGAGGATGTCACGGCGGCGCGGCTGATCGCCGAAGAAATGCGGCGAGGCCGGCGTCACGACAAAACCCGGCGCATCGCCCGACCAGTCGATGCCGGGAAAATGAAAACCGCCGACCGCGCGGGTCTGATGACATCCCGCGCAAGTCACGTCGTTGAGACGCCGCGCAAAGCCCGCGGGCGAATTGATATTTTGCAAAACCGCATTCTTCGAGGCAAACTTTGCCAGCGTCTCGACGACTTCAGTGCCGTCGAAAATTCCGTCCGTATTGCTCGCAGCCGCCGGCGTCGTAACAATCGCGCGCTTCGCCAGATATTTGTCGGGGATCAGGATGACACCGCGATCCAGCGCGGTGAAATTTCCCGGCGCGAGCAACCATTGCCGGAAATCGTTGGCCAGCGCCGGATCGGCCAAGATCCTGTCGCGGTCGGTCTGGTTTTCCATCGCACTTTCGGTAAACGATTTCGACGCCGGATCGTAGTCGAATACTTTCAGCAGATAATCGGCGCGGGCGTCGAAATCATTTGGATTCGCCGACGCATGCGCGATCTGGATGTTGGTCTCGATGCGGGCGATATGATCGGGCGCGGCGAATTCCAGCGCGCCGCCCTTCGCCGTGAGCGCGGTCGCATTCCCTTCGCCGAGCGCAAGCCAGTGCCGCGCGATGTCTGCGCATGATGACGCATCGCTTGGGTTACGCGCATAGAGGACGACGTTGACCGTCATCGGCAGCCGCGAGGAGACAACAACGCCGTTGGCGCGCTCCCCGTAGCGCGCGACGGGACGATAGATCAGCCGGATTTCGCCGCAGGTCTCCGGTGCCTTATAGGCGCGGTCCATGCGGTTGACGATTCCGGCGAGAATGAACCGCGTGTCGCCGGCGTAGAGCGCCTCGCGGTCGAACACCACAAGCGAACCGCCGCGCTTGGCGTAGTCGCCGAACTCGCGGTCCAGCGCCGCGCGCAGCGGCTTCATCGCGGGCAGCGAGAAAATATCCGCGCTCGATGCATTGGAAGCCGCGCCGAGCATCGATCCCAGACTCAGGCTGCGTTCGCCCGGTGATTTTTCGCGCAGATCGAGTTCGCGCAGCGAGGATGCATCGTCGATGGCAAGCCCGCGCTCGAGAGAAGCGCCCTGCGCCGCGCCTGACGCGACGACCAGCGCAAACGCCGCCACGATCCGCGCCGACGAGATCACCCGAACGCCCTCCACCCGGCAGATTCATTCACAACGAAGCGTTACGCCAACCGCAAACCGGCAACAAGTTCCGCGTCTTTGGTCTTATCGCCGGATTTTTAACCATCTAAGTGCCTGCGAAGGCTCGGGCCCCTCGCTGGCACAAGCCTTGCCAATTCCTTGACGGGCGGCAGGCCGATGGGGTCTGCGCTTTTTGTAAGGACCGACGATTATGCGTACCTTTAAGCGTACTTCGACCGGCGCGGCATTTCGCGTCATCGGCTCGGCGGCCGGCGATCTGGCCGAGCTTGTTGCCATCTGTATCTTCATTGGGGCTGTGGGAATCTGGGCCCATATCCTCACGGTGGCCTGATTTCGACTCGACAAAAATATAAGGGGATGCTTGTGATTCGCAGGTGAAACGATCCGGCGACCTGCACGTTGGATCGGCGGGCAGGCCACAGGAGCCGGATCATGACGACCGCAGAAGCGGCAATGGCAGTCGTGTCATTTGAGAACCAGATGAAGCACGCCCGCGAACTCGTCGATGAAGGCCATCGCCTTCTCAATATCGCCCAGCGCGACCTTTCCACCGGGCGGGTTCTGGTCAAACAAAGCCGCAAAATGCTGATGACCACGCGCGAACGGATGCAGCGCCGTCCGCTCATCAAGACCCGCTAGTTTTTGCCTCAGCTTTTCGCCGGATCGATCGGGCTCGGCGGCGTGCCGCCCGCCTCTATGGCTTCACCGGCCGACAGACACAAATCTTCCCTGTAGCGTCCCCCGACAATCTGCACGCCCACCGGCGTTCGCCCGACAAGGCCGGTCGAGACGGCCAGTCCCGGCAGCCCCAAAAACGGCAATGCGATCTGCGGCATCTGTGCGCGCCAGATTTTCGCAAAGGCTTCGTCGCCCTTCAAATCCTGCCCGAACGCAAACGGCAACTCGCCGCACACCGGCATCACGACCACCGGATATTTTTCCAGAAACACCAGCCAGTCGCGCACCAGCGTGGCGCGGCGCGTCAGCATTTTCGAGAACGCGGCCATGTCGAGGGCGCGCGCGGTCTTCTCATGGAAGCGCAAAACATTCAGCGCGCCGGGATCGCCTTCGCGCTCGGCGGCATCGCGCATCGCCTGATAGCCGTCCGCGAGCCACATCTTCACCTGAAGATCGGCCGCCTCCTCGAAGAACGGCACGTCGGAAATTTCCTCGACGCTCCAGCCCGCCTTCTCGAGCCGCTTGCCGGCGTCGAGCACTGCGGCCTTGACCTCCGGCACGGTTTCCAGCCCGCCCGGACGAACGCAGAGCGCCGCACGCTTCGGCATCGCCGGACCTTCGAGAGGTGCCGGCACCCACCACGGATCGCGCGGATCGGCCTTCGACATCGCCGTGAACGCCAGTTTCAAGTCGGCGATCGTGCGCGCCAAAGGGCCTGAGACCGCCGTCAATTGCGGGCCGATCGAGCGTTCCGGCGACGAGGCGTTATATGCGGGGATGCGCCCGAACGTCGGCCGCAGGCCATGCACACCGCAGGCATAGGCCGGATAGCGGACCGAGCCCGCAATGTCGGTGCCGTGGGCGATGTGCCCGATGCCGGATGTCAGCGCCGCAGCCGCACCGCCGGACGAGCCGCCGGGCGTCAGCGACGGATCGCGCGGATTCTTCGTGTCGCCGTGTAACAGATTTGTCGTGAACCAGCGGTACGAGAATGCCGGGGTATTCGTCCGGCCGACAATAATCGCGCCGGCCTTGAGCAGATTGTCGACGACGGGGCTATTGGTCGCCGCGATCAGATCGCGCTGGAGTTTCACGCCGTTTGTCGTCGCATAACCCGCCTGATCGACGTTGACCTTCACAGTGACCGGCACGCCGCCGAGCAAACCGGCATCGGCGCCCTTTGCGACTTTCGCATCGATGGCGTCGGCCTGCGCCAGCGCCTCCTCCGGCTTGTGCGCGACCACCGCATTGATCGCAGGGTTCGCCGCGTCAAGCCGCCGCAGCGCGGCTTCCGTTGCTTCGCGTGCCGAGATTTTTTTGGACCGGATGTGCGCGGCCAGTTCGGAGGCCGAAAGACGCCAGATGTCGTTCATGAAATCCTCGTTGCGGGCCGAATGGCCGCATCGCTATAGTAGCCGCGAAACCTCATCGCTCAAGCGCCGTCAGGATTGCACATGTCAAAGTTGATTGCTTCGTCGCTCGCAGCCCTCGTGCTGGGTTGCAGCATCGCCTGCGCCGAAGGCCCCGCCGACAAGGTGACATTCAACATCGACATGTGGCGCAAACCCGGCAGCAACAATGCGGGGCTGATCGACATCACCGTCGACAACAAGAACGATTTTGCCCTCAGCGGCATTCGCCTGCGCTGCGACTACATGGCCAAGACCGGCGGCAAGAAGATCGAGGCCGAGCAGACCATCGCGCTGAAGCTCGGCGCGAATGCGAAAAAGACCTTCAAGAAATCCAAGTTTCCCTACATCGACACCGCGACCGCCGACGGCACCTGCAAGCTCGTCGGCGCAACCAAAGCGTAGCTTCTACGCGCGTGCCGGGCGCAGGCGCGCGATGCCGCTGAAGATTTTTTCGATGAGCGGCCAGAACAGCAAGGTGAACGCGAGCGTCGTGATGGTGCCGACGAGCTTGTTCGACCAGAACACGCCGAGACTTCCATCCGACCCGATCATCGCCAGCCGGAACGCATCTTCCGCGCGGCTGCCGAGCACCAGCGCCAGCGTGAACGGCGCCAGCGGAATGCCGATCTTCTTGAAGACGTAGCCGACGACCCCGAACAGCAGCATCAGCCAGATGTCGAACATCGCGTTCTGAATCGCGTAAGCACCGATGGCGCAGGACACCACGATCATCGGCGCAATCGCCGCGAAAGGCACGCGCAGGATCGATGCGAAAATCGGCACGGTCGTCAGCACAAGCACGAGTCCGACGACGTTGCCGAGATACATCGACGCGATCAGCCCCCAGACGAAATCCTTGTGCTCGACAAACAGCAACGGGCCGGGATTCAATCCCCACACCATCAGGCCGCCGAGAAGAATGGCCGCGGTGCCTGAGCCCGGGATGCCGAGCGCCAGCATCGGCAGCAGCGCCGAGGTGCCGGATGCGTGCGCTGCGGTTTCAGGCGCGAACACGCCCTCGATGCGGCCCTTGCCGAAGGAATCCTTGTCCTTCGCAAAACGCTTTGCGAGGTTGTAGCCCATGAAGGACGCGGCGATTGCGCCGCCTGGCGTGATACCGAGCCAGCAGCCGATGATGGACGAGCGCAGCAATGTGGCCCAATATTTCGGAAGGTCCTTCCACACGCTCAACACTGTGCGCAGGCTGATGCGCGCCGCGTGACCGCGCAGCGCGAGCCGCTCCTCCATCGTCAGAAGAATTTCGCTGATGCCGAACAGGCCGATCACCGCGACGAGGAAATTGATTCCGCGCAGCAGATCGCTCGATCCGAATGTCATCCTCAGTTGCCCCGACACGGTGTCGAGACCCACGCCGCCGAGCAAAAGACCCAGCGCCATCGAGATGACGGTCTTATGTTTCGCCTCGCGGCCGAGACCAACGAAAGAGCAGAATGTCAGAAGATAGACCGCGAAGAATTCCGGCGGCCCGAATTTCAGCGCGAAGCCGGCGATGCTCGGCGCAAGAAACGTGATGAGCAGCACCGCGACCAGCGAACCGATGAAGGACGACGTGAATGCCGCCGTCAGCGCCTCGGCAGCCTTGCCCTGCTGCGCCATCGGATAACCGTCGAACGTGGTTGCCACCGACCACGCTTCGCCGGGAATGTTGAACAGAATGGATGTAATCGCGCCGCCGAACAGCGCGCCCCAATAGATGCACGACAGCATCACGATGGCGGATGTCGGGTCCATCGTGAATGTCAGCGGCAGAAGAATCGCGACGCCGTTGGGTCCGCCGAGGCCCGGCAGCACGCCGACGAAAATGCCGAGCACGAGGCCGACCATCATCAGCGCAAGAATCTTCCAGGTGAAGAGAACCGTGAAGCCGTGCAGCAGAAGTCCGAATGCTTCCATGATCGTCTACCGCCCGAACGCCGCTTCGAGCGGCCCTTTCGGCATGATGACATCGAAGGCGATGTCGAAGGTCACGAACATGATCGCGACGAAAATGAAGGCGGTGAGCAGCGATTTCCACCAGGCGATTTTACCGATGACGAACATGAATCCCGCGATCAGCAGAAAGCTCGCGACATAGAGTCCGAGCCACTGCATCGCAAGACAGAACAGCAGCGTCGGCACGAACACCTGCATCACGCGGCGCAGCTGCGCGCGGGTGACGAAGGTGTCCCGGCCTTCGGCCGATTTCAGAAGCACGCTGACAAAGCCGAACAGCGATGCGCCGCCCAGAATGATCGAGAGATAAAACGGGAAATAACCGGCCTGCGGGCCGGTCGTGTCCCACGACGCGCCGGTACGCCAGTTGTCCCAGCCCAGCAGAACCGCGAGCGCGAATAACAGCGCCATCGTCACAAGTTCGACGGTGCGGACATTCGTCACCGCCGGCGAATTCTCGTCAGGCGCCGTCGGATCGTCGACAACGATTTCAATGTCTGAGTTGCTCATGCTTCAGGTCATTTCGCTCGAGTGACTAGTCTGATCTGACGGGTGATGTTTTATCCCTCTCCCCTTGCGGGAGAGGGTGGCGAGATTGAGTGAAACGAAATCGAGCCGGGTGAGGGGTGTCTCTGAAACAGCAAGAACCCCTCACCCGGTTTCTCGCTTCGCTCGAACCCACCCTCTCCCGCAAGGGGAGAGGGAAAGCAACATTCAGTTCGCGACGAAGCCCGCTTCCTTCATCAGGTCGGCGTTGATCTTGTCGTCCTCTTCGAGAAACTTGGTCATGTCCTTGCCGGTCATGAACACGGGCTTGAGCGCCTGCTTCTCCATGTAGTCCTTGTACTCGGCGGTCTGCGTCACCTTCTTGAACAGGTCCTCGTAGAACGCGGTCTGCTCGGGCGTCACCTTGCCGGGGAGGAACATCGCACGCAGCATCAGATACTGCATGTCGAGGCCTTCTTCCTTGCAGGTCGGAATGTCGTTCCACGATTGCGTATCCGTCACCTTGGCCTTGTAGGCGATGCGCTCCTTGTCGAACACGCACAGCGCACGCACCTGACCGGCGCGCCAGACTTCAAGATTTTCCGATGGATTGTTGACGTTGGATTCGGTGTGCTTGCCGACAAGCTGCGTCGCCGCCTCGCCGCCTGACTTGTAAGGCAGGTAGGAGAACTTCGCGCCGGTCTTCTTTTCCATGAACACGGTCAGCACATGGTCTTCGCGCTTCGATCCCGTGCCGCCCATCTTGAACGGCGAACTGGATGCCTTTGCGGCGGCGATGAAGTCTTTCACCGTCTTCGGGCCTTCGGCATTGTCCCACAGCACGAACTGATCCATCGCGATCACCGACACCGGCGTCAGCTCGCGCCAGTTGAACGGAATCTTCGCCGACAGCGGCAGCATGTAGATCAGCGAATAGGCGATCAGCACCTTGTTGGCGTCACCGTCGCTGCCCTTCATGTACATCAGGGCTTCCGCGCCGGATGCGCCGCCCTTGAGCGACACCACCATCGGCTGCTTCATCAGATTATTTTTCTGGATCGCCGCCTGCATCATGCGCGCCATCTGGTCGGAGGCACCGCCGGCGCCCGCCGCGACCACGATTTCGACCGGCTTGCTCGGCTCCCACGCCATCGCGGGCGTTGCCGCCAGCATCGCAAGCACACTCGCCGCCTTCATGAAGGTTTTCATTCCGTCCTCCCCTTGATCTTTTTTGAGCCCGGCTTTTTGCCGGTGCTTCTTGCCGTGTCAGTGTCCGCAAGCCTGCGCGAAATGCAATACGACCTCAGGCGACTGCGCGCGACGCCTGTGTCGCACCCCGCCCGGTCAGAACTTCCATCGCCGCGACGACGCCTCCGCTGCGATGCGGCACTTTCGCAAGGTCCAGCGCCATCTCGACGCCGGACAGCGCGCCCATCAGCATCAGATCGTTGAAGTGACCGATATGGCCGACGCGGAACACCTTGCCCTTGATCTTGCCGAGACCCGCGCCGAGCGACATGTCGAAATTGTCCAGCACCACTTTACGGAACTGATCGGCGTCATGGCCGTCCGGCATGACAATCGCAGTCAGGATCGGCGAATAGGCTTTCGGATCGGCGCACTGGTTCTGCAAGCCCCAATGCGCGAGCGCGGCGCGTGCCGCCTCGCCGTGGCGCTTGTGGCGCGCGAACACGTTGTCGAGGCCTTCCTCGTTCAGCATCGCAATCGCTTCTTTGAGGCCGTAAAGAAGATTGGTCGCCGGCGTGTAAGGCCAGGAGCCGCTCTTGTTGGCTTCGATGATGTCGCCCCAGTCCCAATAGGAGCGGATCGCCGACGAAGATTTGTGCGCGGCGAGCGCCTTGTCCGAGATTGCGTTGAAGCCGAGACCCGGCGGCAGCATCAGGCCCTTCTGCGAGCCGGCAATCGTAACGTCCACGCCCCATTTGTCGTGCTCGTATTCGATCGAGGCGAGACCCGAAATCGTATCGACGAACAGCAGCGCCGGATGCTTGGCATTGTCGATGGCCTTGCGCACGGCGGGAATGTCGGTGACGGCACCCGTTGAGGTCTCCGAATGGACGACCATCACGCCTTTGATCTTGTGCTCTTTGTCCTCGCGCAGCTTTTCCTCGATCTGGTTCGCATCCGCGCCGCGTTTCCAATCGCCCGGCAGAAAATCGACTTCGACTTTCATTTTCTGCACGAGAGCACGCCACAGCGTCGAGAACTGGCCGGTCTCCGCCATCAGCACCTTGTCGCCGGGCGAGAGCGTGTTGACCATCGCGGCTTCCCACGCGCCAGTGCCGGACGACGAATAGATGATGACCGGGTTCTTGGTGCGGAAAACCTTCTTGGTCGCGTCGATGACTTCATGGCCAAGTTGCGCAAATTCCGGCCCGCGATGATCGATCGTGGGCATGTCGATGGCGCGCAGGACGCGATCTGGGACGTTGGTGGGGCCTGGGATTTGAAGGAAATGCCGTCCGGTATGAATCGTCGTATTCGGCATTCAGGCCGCTCCCGTCATTTTGGCGGCAACCTATGCTCTGGTATGCCAACCGTCCAGAAAAAACGCTTCTTCTAACCCCTAGTAATCTGGACTAGTTTTCACGCCGTGCCTGCGCGCGAAAACGCCAGTATTTTCAGGCCAACGATCCTTTCGTTGCGGTGCAACAAATGACCAAGCAGATTGCCGCATCGGACAGCGCGCTTGCCAGACGCCTGAGGCGCGAAATCACGGGCGAAGTGCTGTTCGATTCTTTCGAGCGCGGCCGCTACGCCACCGACGCCTCGTTCTATCAGATCGTTCCCTTCGGCGTGGTCATTCCCCGCACGATGGACGAGGCGCTGCGCGCGATGGCGATTGCGCGCGACGACGGGCGCATCGTCACCCCGCGCGGCGGAGGCACCTCGCAATGCGGCCAAACGGTCAACGACGGCATCGTCATCGACGTTTCGAAATATCTCAACAAACTGATTTCGGTCGATGTCGAGAAGCGCACCTGCGTGGTCGAGCCCGGCATCGTGCTCGACGATCTCAACCGGCAACTGAAAAAATACGGACTCTGGTTTCCGGTCGATGTCTCGACCGCGTCGCGCGCGACCATCGGCGGCATGGCCGGTAACAATTCCTGCGGCGGGCGCTCGCTGCGTTATGGCACCATGCGCGACAACACGATTGCGATGGATGCGGCGCTCGCCGACGGCACGCTGCTGCATTTCGGCGAAGTTAAACGTGACAGCGCGTGGGAAAATTCCGAGCATCCGGGCCGCGATCTGTTTCGCGACATGCTGGCTTTGGGTGAAAGAGAAGCAGGCGAGATCGAAGCGCGCTTCCCGCATGTGCAGCGCCGCGTCGGCGGCTACAATCTCGATGCGCTGACGCCGAAGCCGATCAACAATCTCGCGCATCTGCTGGTCGGGTCGGAAGGCACGCTTGCTTTCACCACGCGTGTCGAACTGAAGCTGTGGCCGCTGATCAGGCAGAAAGTGTTCGGCGTCTGTCACTTCGGCAGTTTCTATGAGGCGATGGACGCCACGCAGCATCTGGTGAAGCTGAAACCCATCGCGGTTGAGCTTGTCGATCGCACCATGATCGCGCTCGGCCGCGACATCGCGATGTTCCGGCCAACGATTGAAGCTGTCGTGAAAGGCGACCCCGATGCGCTCTTGATCGTTGAGTTCGCCGAAGACGAGCAATCGGACAATCTGCGCAAGCTAAAAGATCTCGCCGACACCATGAACGGTCTCGGCTTCGGCTGGGACAAGCCGCAGCGCAAATGGGGCGGCGTAGTCGATGTCGTCGATCCGGCGACGCAGGCCGCGATCACCGATTTCCGTACATCAGGTCTCAATGTGATGATGTCGATGAAGCAGGAAGGCAAGCCGGTGTCCTTTGTCGAGGACTGTGCGGTGCCGCTGCCGCATCTCGCCGATTACACTGAGCGGCTGAATAAAATCTTCGAGAAGCACGGCACGCGCGGCACGATGTATGCCCACGCCTCCGAAGGCTGCCTGCATGTGCGGCCCGTTCTCAATCTGAAACTTGAGAAGGACGTGACGGCGATGCGCGCCATCGCCGAGGAAACCTTCGCGATGGTCCGCGAATATAAAGGCTCGCATTCGGGCGAGCACGGTGACGGCATCGTGCGCTCCGAATTCCACGAGACCATGTTCGGCCCGCGCATCGTGCAAGATTTCGAGCAGGTCAAGGAACGCTTCGATCCGGCCAACACGCTCAATCCTGGCAAGATCGTTCACGCGCCGAAGATGGACGACCGCTCGCTGTTTCGCTACGCGCCGGACTACAGAATCGAGAATTTCAAGACCGAACTCGACTGGTCGGCCTATCCGGGCGCCGCCGGTGGTTTCCAGGGCGCGGTCGAGATGTGTAACAACAACGGCGCGTGCCGCAAACTCGAAGGCGGCGTGATGTGTCCATCCTATCGCGCCACGCGCAACGAGAAGGACGTGACGCGCGGACGCGCCAACACGCTGCGGCTTGCGATCTCCGGCCAGCTCGGGCCTGATGCGCTGTCGTCGGATGAGATGATGGAGACGATGAAGCTGTGCGTCTCCTGCAAGGCATGCCGCCACGAATGCCCGACCGGCGTTGATATGGCGAAAATGAAAATCGAGGTTCTCGCCGCGCGGGTTGCCAAGCACGGCCTCACGCTGCGAGATCGGCTGGTCGGTTATCTGCCGCGCTATGCTCCATTGGCGTCGCGCTTTGCGTTCATCGCAAATCTTCGTAACAAGAGCACCGTGCTGCGCTGGCTGTTCGAGAAAGTTGCCAACATCAGCGCCGCGCGCAAGCTGCCGGAATTCCGCAGCGATATTTTCGCGCCGGGCGCTGATGCGTTCGGCCCCGTTAACGGGCGCGAGGTCGTACTGTTTGCCGACACCTTCAATCGCGCCTATGAGCGTGAAAATCTGGACGCGGCGTTGCGCGTCCTCATCGACGGCGGCTACCGCGTCCACATTCCCCGCGCCGCAGACAACGGCAGGCCACTGTGTTGCGGCCGCACATTTCTCTCCGCCGGTCTCGTCGGCGAGGCGCGCGCCGAACTCGCCCGCGTCGTCGAGACGCTGCGGCCGTTCGCCGAACGCGACATTCCCATCGTCGGACTTGAGCCGAGTTGCCTTTTGACGCTGCGCGATGAATTGCAATCGCTGCGCAATGATGACGCGGCAAAAGCCGTCGGCGCGAACGCGCTGCTGTTCGAGGAATTTCTCGCGCGCGAAGCCGAAGCCGGACGCCTTCAACTCAAGCTCGGCCATATCGCCAAAACCGCGCATGTGCACGGCCACTGCCACCAGAAATCCTTCGGCGCATTCGCGCCGGTGGAAAAAGTTCTGCGGCTTGTCCCGGGTCTTAAGGTCGAAACCATTCAATCGAGTTGCTGCGGCATGGCGGGTGCATTCGGTTACGGCGCGGACACTTACGACGTATCGATGCAGATGGCGGAAGCCGCGCTGCTGCCGGCCATCCGTAAGGCGGATGCAGACGCGCTGATCGTCGCCGACGGCACCTCCTGCCGCCATCAGATCAAGGACGGATCGGGGCGAAACGCGTTGCACGTCGCGCGCGTCCTTGCCATAAGCCTCGACAGCAATGCGTCAAACATTCAGTAAAAGGAAAATCCGATGACCGATCTCACCCTCGCCGTCGCCCGCAAGATCTGCGACGCGGCGCTTGCCAAGTGCCGCGACATGAAGCTGAAACCGATGTCGATTGTCGTGCTCGACGCGCGCGGCTGCGTGAAAACATCCGTCGCCGAAGACGGCACCAGCCTGATGCGCAACGAAATCGCCTACGGCAAGGCTTACGGCTCGCTGTCGCTCGGCATGGGTTCGCGCGCGATCTTCAAGCGCGCCAACGAGCAGCCCTATTTTGTAGATGCGATCAGCACGATGACCAAAGGCGCGATGATTCCCGTTCCGGGCGGCGTTCTGTTCCACGACAAGGGTGGCAAGCTGCTCGGCGCCATCGGCATCAGCGGCGATACGTCGGACAACGACGAGACCGCAGCCGTCGCCGGCATCGAAGCAGCCGGCCTCGCTGCCAGCACCGGCTAGTCCATGAATTTTCCGCGCGCGTCAAAAGCTCTCGAGCGTTTCACAGTGCTCGATCTGACGCGCATACGTTCCGGTCCCACGGCTGTTCGTCAGCTGTCGGACTGGGGCGCGAACGTTATCAAGATCGAAGCCCCGGCCAGTCTCGCCGACAGCGAACAGCCCGGCGGGCCGCGTCAGGGACCGGATTTCCAAAATCTTCATCGCAACAAGCGCGCGATGACGCTCGATCTGAAAGACCCCAAAGGTCTTGAAGTGTTCAGGCGTCTGGTTGCGAAGGCCGATGTTGTGGTCGAAAATTATCGCCCCGACGTGAAGGCCAAACTCAGGATCGATTATGAGAGCCTGCGTGCGATCAATCCGCGTCTGGTTTACGCGAGCATCTCCGGCTTCGGTCAGGACGGGCCCTACGCGAAGCGTCCCGGCTTCGACCAGATTGCACAGGGCAATGGGAGGCTTGATGTCGATCACCGGCGCGCCGGGACAGGGACCGATGCGCGCGGGCATTCCGGTCGCCGATCTCGCCGCCGGACTGTTTTGTGCGCTCGGCATTCTCACGGCATTACTTGAACGCGATATTTCGGGCGAAGGCCAATGGGTGCAGACCTCGCTGTTGCAGGCGCAGATTTTCATGCTGGATTTTCAGGCGGCACGCTGGCTGGTCGATGGCGATGTGCCTAAACAGGCCGGCAACAATCATCCGACCAGCATCCCGACCGGCGTGTTCAGAACCAGCGACGGATTTATCAATATCGCGACGACCGGTGGCGCGATCTGGCAACGCTTCGCCGAAGCCATCGGCGCGGACAAGCTTCTGAAACATCCTGACTACGCGACGATTGCATCGCGCTCGAAACATCGCGATGCGCTGAACGCGGCCATCGAGACGCATCTGAAAAAACGCACGACCGACGAATGGATCGACATTCTGAATAATGCGGGCGTGCCGTGCGGGCCGATCTACAGCATCGATCAGGTTTTCGCCGATGAGCAAGTGAAACATCTGGAAATTGCGAAAGCCGTTCCCGGCGCGAAACATCAGCTTGTCGCGCAGCCTTTTACGCTGTCGCGCACGCCGAGCCGCATGGCCGCGCGGCCGCCACTGGTGAGCGAACACACGGACAATGTGCTGACCGAATTCGGTTTCAGTGGCGACGAGATCGCCGCGCTCAAGGAAAATAAAGTCATCTGACGATTCTCAAGGATACACCATGACGCAGACTGGCAAGATCATTTCCCGCAAGGACGGCAACGTCGGCTATCTGATCTTCAGCAACCCCGACAAGCGCAACGCGATGTCGCTGGAGATGTGGGAAGGCTGTTCGCAGCAGTTGGCGATCTACGCCAAAGACCCCGAGGTGCGCGTGGTCGTACTCGCCGGCGCGGGCGACAAGGCGTTCATCGCCGGCGCGGACATTTCACGATTCGGCGAAGAGCGGTCCTCGGACGCCGGTGTCGCGAGATATAATGAAGTGGTCGAACGCGCCTATGCCAGCGTGCATGAATTCCCAAAGCCGACGATTGCGATGATCCGCGGCTTCGCGGTCGGCGGCGGCATGGGAATCGCAAGCTGTTGCGACATCCGCATCTGTTCGGAAGACGCGAAGTTCGCGGTGCCGGCTGCGAAACTCGGCCTCGGCTACGGCTATCCCGGCGTGAAGCGGCTGATGGATGTCGTCGGCCCGTCGTTCACCAAGGAAATTTTCTACACAGCACGGCTGTTCGACGCCAACGAGGCGCGCACGATGGGTCTAGCCAACCGCGTCGTCGGCAATGACGAGCTTGAGACTTATGTGAAGGACTATGCCGCGACGATCGCGGCCAACGCGCCGCTCACCGTGGATTCGATCAGCTTCATCGTCGGCGAAGCCTTGAAGGACGAGAGCCAGCGCGACATGAAACGCTGCGACGATCTCGTGCAGCAATGCTTCAAGAGCGTGGACTATGAAGAAGGCCGCAAGGCCTTCATGGAAAAGCGCACGCCCGTGTTCAAGGGCCGCTGACGTCAGACCCGCACGCGCCCGCGCGACCGATCCAGATCGCGAAGTGAATTCCGCACGTCATCAACGGACGCCGGTTCGCCGCCTGCGCCGCGCACGAGACGGACGGCGTTTTCGACGAGTGCCGCGTTTGTCTTCGCACATCCCCAATGCGCGTCTTCAAGGCCGACGCGGACATGGCCGCCGCGCGCAACCGTGTGCGGAATGAGCGGCTCGATATCGACACCAAGTCCGGCGGTCATCCACGGCGCACCAGGTGCGGTCGCTTCCAGCAAATCGAGATGAGTATCGAGATATTTCGCAAGCGGCGGAAAACCCCAGGCGAATTCGTCGGAAAACATGAAGCGATACACCGGCGCCGGCGCGACGGGATCGATAGCCGCAAGTGCCGCGCCAAGCCGCGTGAAGCCCGGCTCGTAGATCGCGTAACTCGGATGCACATTGTATGCGCGCGCAATCCGCATGCCTTCGAGAATATCGGCGTGCGGATTCATATAGACGCCGCCATGCGTGAGATCGTCGAAGCGCGCGATGTGAACGGAACCCGGATCGATCACCGCCCATTCGATCAGCCCGCGCTTTGCAAGCTCCGCCGTATGGCCGAAACGATTGGCCGTCTGCTCCTGGCCGAGCGCCGGACTTGGAATCGTCGGGTAAACGATGACATCGGCTTTCGCGCGAATGCCTTCGATGATCCGCGCGTAGATTTCCCAGTCGTCCTTCTGGCGGCCAGTCGTGACGTCATAGGCATGCTCGTGAACGATGGCCGCGCCGGCCTTGGCGCAGGCGATTCCGTCCGCCACGATGTCCTCGACCGCGACCGGAATTCCGCGCTGACGCTCGCGCGTCCACGGACCGTTCAGCGCCGCTTCGATCCAGACCTTGGCCATCGCGCCTACTTGCCGGTCCACACCGGTTTGCGTTTCTCGACGAAGGCGGCCATGCCTTCCTTCGCGTCCTGCGTCATCGACAGCGTTGCGATCTGCGCTTCCGCATAGGCGATGGCCTGATCGAACGACATGGTCGCGAGCATCTTCGTCGCATATTTGCCGCGCCGGATCGCCGTCGGCGACTTGTCGGCGATGCGCGCGATCAGCCAATCGACCTTGGCGTCGAGTTCGGCGGTGGGCACGGTGTAATTCAACAGGCCCGCATCCTTCGCATCACTCGCGCTGAACGGCTCGCCGGTGATGCACCATTCGCGCAAAATGCGCTGCGGCGCCATCGATTGCAGCAGACTGAGAACCTGCATCGGATAGACGCCGACCTTCACCTCCGGCAATCCGAACACCGCATCGTCCGCAGCTACCGCCAGATCTGTCATGCACAGCAATCCCATGCCGCCGGCCATGCACACGCCGTTGACGCGCGCGATCGAAGGCTTGGTGGAATTCTGCGCCAGACGCAGCAGATCGGCGAAGTCGAGACTGGGCCTCGACAGGTCGTAGGCGAAGCCGCCGCCCGGCTGCAAATCCATGCCCGCGCAGAACGCTTTCGGACCCGCCCCAGTCAGCACGATGACGCGCACGCCATCGTCCGCATGCGCCCGATGAAAACCGTCGGCGATACCCGCGATGACGGACGCATTTAGCGCGTTGCGCTTGTCGGGTCGGTTGATCGTGATCCAGAAGGCCTGCCCGCGCTTTTCGTAAACAACAAGTTTTTCGTCGGACATGCATCAACCCCGATTCAGATGAACAAATGTTAATCGGGTTCTTACTACGGAACCCGGTCAAGCCGAAGTGAGTTTACGCTTGCCGATTTGAACGATATTGGCCGGACTGGCGCAGGGCTTTCGATTCCCAGATACATTATTATGTCAATTCGCCCGGCAGGCGTTTTGGAGACCGCATGAAGAGAATAAGTGCAGCAGGCTGGGCTTCGATTTCCGCAGCCGCGGTCATCCTCGTCGGCGGCTATGCGCTTTTTTTCGGTCATCCTGCCTCCGACGGCGCTGCAAAAAAGCAGGCGGCGCAGCCGCGTCCCGTTCCGGTGACGCTTGCCACCGTCGAGACCGCCGATTTTCCGGTCTATCTCAACGGCCTCGGCACCGTGCAGGGATTCAATACCGTGCAGGTCCGCACGCGCGTCGACGGACAGATCAACAAAATCGCGTTTGTCGAGGGACAGTTCGTCAAGGAAGGCGACATCCTGGCAGAGATCGATCCGCGCCCGTTCCAGGCGACGCTCGATCAGGCAACCGCGAAGAAAGCGCAGGACGAAGCCAGCATCGCCAACGCGCAACTCGATCTGCAACGCTACACCAAGCTCGGCGAATTCTCGACCACGCAGCAGAAGGACACGCAGCGTTCGACGGTCGCGCAGCTCAACGCGCAGATCGCCGCCGATCAGGCCGCCATCGACAATGCAAAAACGCAGCTCGATTACGCCACCATCCGCGCACCTATTGCAGGCGTCACAGGTCTGCGTCTGGTGGATGTCGGCAACATCGTCAACGCATCGACGCAGACCGGCATCGTCATCATCGCGCAGGTCGAGCCGATTGCGGTGATCTTCACCGCGCCTGAAGCGCAGCTTCCGCAGATCAGCGCCGCCATGAAGGTGAGCCCGCCGAAGGTCATCGCCTACACGGCGGACGGCAAGAAACAGCTTTCGGAAGGCACACTGTCGCTTATCAACAACCAGGTCGACACCACGAGCGGCACGATCCGCCTTAAGGCCGTGTTCGATAACAAGGACCACAATCTGTGGCCGGGACAATCGGTCTCCACGCGGCTGCTCGTCGATACGCTGAAGAGCGCAACGCTTATTCCCGACGATGTGGTTCAACACGGCAATGACGGCCTCTACGCGTTTTCAGTAGACGCTGACAACAAGGCGCAGCTTGAGAAGATCAAGGTCGGCCAGTCGGTCGACGGCAAGACGGTCGTCGAAAGCGGCCTGACATCGGGTCAGCGCGTCATCGTGTCGGGGCAATATCGCGTGCAGCCCGGCACGCTGGTCGGAAACCGGGTTGCCACCACCGCGTCAACTCCGGCGGAGAGCAAGTGACCAAGCACGACGAGGTTTCGACGGAAAGCATTTCGGCACCGTTCATCCGGTATCCGATTGCGACCTCGCTGTTGATGGCTGGCATTCTGTTCGTTGGCCTCGTCGCCTATCCGCTGCTGCCGGTCGCACCACTGCCGCAGGTCGATTTCCCGACCATTCAGGTCGCCGCGAATTTGCCGGGCGCGAGTCCCGAGACAATGGCATCGTCGGTGGCGCAGCCGCTGGAACGGCAATTCGCGCAGATCCCCGGCATCGCGCAGATGACTTCGACAAGTTCGCTCGGCACCTCCGCCGTGACGATCCAGTTCGATCTCAATAGAAGCATCGACGGCGCGTCCAACGACGTGCAGGCCGCGATCAATGCGGCGAGCGGACAATTGCCGAAGAACCTCCCCTCACCGCCGACCTATCGCAAGGTGAACCCGGCTGACTCGCCGATCCTCATCATGTCGGCGACCTCCGACACGCTGCCGCTGACCGAAGTCAGCGACGACGTGGACGCGCAGCTTGCCCAGCAGATCAGCCAGATTTCCGGGGTCGCGCAGGTCCTCATCGGCGGCCAGCAGAAACCCGCGATCCGGATCCAGATCGATCCGGCCAAACTCGTTGCCAAGGGCATCGCGCTTGAAGATGTGCGCGCGCAGTTGTCGCTGACGACCGTCGACAGCCCGAAAGGCAATATCGACGGCACGACCCGCAGCTATACGATCTACGCTAACGACCAGTTGCCCGCGTCCAAGGACTGGAACGACGTTATCATCGCCTATCGCAACGGCGGGCCGCTGCGCATCCGCGACATCGGCCAGGCCGTCACCGGACCGGAAGACGCCAAGCAGGCTGCGTGGGCGAACGGCAAGCGCGGTGTGTTTCTCGTCGTGTTCAAGCAGCCCGGCGCGAACGTCATCGACACCGTCGACAAGATCAAGGCGACGCTGCCGCGTTTGCTCGCCGGAATTCCACCGGCGATCAAGGTCGACATCCTGAGCGACCGCACGCAGACCATCCGCGCGGCGGTCGAGGACGTGCAGTTCACGCTGATGCTGACCATCGCGCTGGTCGTGATGGTGATCTTCCTGTTTCTGCGCAGCGTCTGGGCGACGATCATTCCCGGCATCACCGTGCCGCTGGCGCTGTTCGGCGCTATCGCGCTGATGTGGATGTTCGGTTATTCGCTCGACAATCTGTCGCTGATGGCGCTCACCATCGCGGTCGGTTTCGTCGTGGACGACGCCATCGTGATGCTGGAAAACATCACACGCTATATCGAGGAAGGCGAGAAGCCATTTCCGGCCGCGCTCAAAGGCGCATCCGAAATCGCCTTCACCATCGTCTCCATCAGCGTCTCGCTGGTGGCGGTGCTGATTCCGCTCTTGTTGATGGGCGGAATCATCGGACGCCTGTTCCGCGAATTCGCCGTCACGCTGACGATGGCGATTTTCGTCTCCATGATCGTGTCGCTGACGCTGACGCCGATGATGGCCTCGCGCTTCCTGCGCGCCGAGCACGAAACCAAGCACGGCAAGTTCTATCAGTGGAGCGAGCGCGCTTTCGACAAACTGCTCGGCTGGTATGAGCGCGGCCTCGATCTCGTGCTCGACCACCGCTTCATCACACTGATGGTGTTCTTCGCCACGCTGGCGCTGTCCGTCGTGCTGTTTATGGCCATTCCGAAAGGGTTCTTTCCGCAGCAGGACACCGGCCTCATCACCGGCACGACCGAAGCCGGTCAGGACATTTCATTCGCCGACATGAAGAAGAAACAGGAAGAGCTTGGACAGATCGTCCTGAACGACCCTGACGTGGCAAGTATCGCGATGGCGGTCGGCGGCAGCGGCAACGCGCTCAATGTCGGGCGCATGTTCATCACGTTGAAACCGCGCAGCGAACGGAAATCCAGCGCGTTCCAGATCATCGCGCGGCTGCGGCCGCAATTCGACAAGGTCGAGGGCGCGCGCGCCTTCCTGCAAGCCGCGCAGGACGTTCGTCTCGGCGGCCGCCCCACCCGCACGCAGTTCGAGTTCACGTTGCAGGACGCCAATCTCGGCGAACTGAACGACTGGGCGCCGAAGATTCTGGAAAAGATGCAGGGCCTGCCGGTATTGCGTGACGTTGCCACCGACCAGCAGACCAAAGGCACGACGCTCACGCTGACCATCGACCGCGACAACGCCTCGCGCTTCGGCATCACGCCGCAGCTGATCGACGACACTTTATATGACGCGTTCGGCCAGCGTCAGGTCGCGCAGTATTTCACGCAGACCAACAGCTATCACGTCGTGATGGAAATTCTTCCCGAGCTTCAGGGCGATGCGGAGACGCTGAAAAAAATCTACATCAAGTCGCCGACGACGGGCGATCAGGTTCCGCTCGCCGCGTTTGTCAAATGGACCACGGTGCCGGTGCGTCCGCTGTCGATCAGCCATCAGGGCCAGTTCCCCGCGATCACGATCAGCTTCAATCTCGCGCAGGGCGCGGCACTCGGACAGGCGACGGATGCGATCCAGAATGCGACGCGCGACATGGGCGCGCCGCCGACGCTCAACACGAGCTTCCAGGGCACCGCGCAGGCGTTCCAGCAATCGCTCGGAACAGTGCCGCTGTTGATCGCAGCTGCGCTCGTCGTCGTCTATCTGATCCTCGGCATTCTGTACGAAAGCTACATTCACCCCATCACGATTTTGTCGACGCTGCCTTCCGCAGGCGTCGGCGCGATTGCGACGCTGATGGTGTTCGGATTCGATTTCAGCCTGATCGCGCTGATCGGCATCGTGCTCCTGATCGGCATCGTCAAGAAAAACGGCATCATGCTGGTGGACTTCGCCATCGTCGCCGAACGCGACGAGCATCTGTCGCCGCATGACGCGATCCGGAAGGCCGCATTGTTGCGTTTTCGTCCGATCATGATGACGACGATGGCGGCACTGCTCGGCGGCGTGCCGCTGATGCTCGGCACCGGAACGGGATCGGAAATCCGCCAGCCGCTCGGCTATGCGATGGTCGGCGGACTTCTGGTCAGTCAGGTTCTGACGCTGTTCACGACGCCCATCATCTATCTTTATCTCGACGAGTTCTCGAACAAACTGTCGGCCTGGACCGGCGGATCGCGCGACGGCGACGAAGCGCATGCGCCGTCTGGTCGAAAGCAGGCTGCCGAGTAGCCGCTATTTCGCAGCCACGCGAACGTAAGCCGCCGAACTGTCATCGGCGTAGATTTTCTGCCAGCCGCCGAGACCCTCTATCAGCTGCACCGCAGGCGTGGTCGGATTGAACAGCAGGCCGTCGATTTTGTAATCGTTCAGCAAGCGGAACAATATATCCGGGTCTTGCAGCGATGCCGCGCGATGGTGATCCATCACGAACTTTTCGCCGTAAAGCTCGGCGCGCCCGTCGATGAAGGGTGCTGCGCCCTGCGAGATCATGTAGCCGCCGAATTCGTATCCGTTGAGGATGCGCGTCGAATTGCGCGACTTCAGTGCCGCGAGCGCCTTCTCCGGCACCTGCGAAGCGATCACAAAGTAAGGCTTGTAAGAAGCGAACAGCGCCGTTGCCGCAACCGACGCGGCCAGGACGGACGCGATAACTATGGATCGCTGCGGCGACGGCGGCACCGCCTTCGGCCTCGGTTGCCTGAAATATTGTGCGACCGGCCGCACCAGCGCGATCGGCGCGAGCAGCGCGAACGCCTCGATGCTGCGAACATGCGTCAGCGCGAGATGCAGAAGAACCAGCAGCAGAAAAATGCGCGACCACGACAGTTTCATCCCGCGCAACGCGACGAAGAAAATGCCGAGCAGGCACGCCTCGAAGATTCCGAATTTGCTGAAATTGGCCGGCTGCCACTCGGAGAGAATTGTCAGCACCTCGCCGAGATCGAGGATGTTGCGTGCAGCGAAAAGCGTCCGCCAGCCATAGGGCGTGCAGCATGACGCCGCCAGCGCAAGACACGCGAACGCGATCCAGCGCAACGCAAGCGGCCTGCGCGCATTCGCATCGGCGTCCCACACCGCAACCAATGCAACAGGCACGATCAGCGCCAGACCGAACACGAATCCGCCGTGAATGTTGGCCCACAGCGCGATCAATATCAGCAGCCAGAGCGATGGCGAAGCCTTGCGTTCCGCCGCCGACATCAGGCCCGCAAACCAGCCCCCCATCAGTGGCAGCGCCAGCACATGCGGCCGCGCCAACAGATGCGGCATCGACAGCACGAAGACGATCATCGCAATAATGATCGCGCGCGCGCTGTCGATATATCGCACAAGGCAAGAGACAAGAATTGCGAACGCCAGTGCAGCGGCGGCCGATGACAGAATGACCGGTCCGGCCCAGCCCAATTTGTCAAACGAGACCGCGTAAAGCACCTGCGCCAGCCAGGACGACGAAATCCACGGCGCGCCCTTCATCGTGAACGAATACACGTCCGTATAGGGAACGGCGCGATGCTCGGCGATCCAGCGCCCGACTTCGATCTGCCAGAAGATGTCGGAGTCGCGCAAAAGATTGTTGCCGGTCGCCAGCACGAAGAGATAGACGCCCGCGCCGATCCACAGCGGCATCAGTCCGCCGATGACGCCGGAAAAATCGGAAACATTCTTGGTTCTGGCTTTTGCCAAGCAAGCGGCCCGCGTTTCAAAACGATCCGCAAACCAAAGCATGCTTCCGGATAATGCTTGGTAAAATCGGCCAAGCGCAGCCGGCGGCGCCCTTAAAATAAAAACGCGGCCGGATCCGATCCGGCCGCGATTTTTTGTCCGTGAAATCTCAGTAGTTCGGCGCGGTTTGCGTCGTCTGGCCCGACTGCGATTTTCCTTTTGCAGCCGAATTGCCGCCATCAAAAATCGAGAAATAGCCGAGCGGATCGTTGCCCGGCGCGCCGTTCTGGGGTGTGATAATCGTCGTGCCATAGCCCTGACGGATCGTCATCTGATCGGTTGGCGGATTTGGCACGCCGCCGGTCTGGGTCGGTCCGCTGGTGACTTGGACCATGACAATCTGCAACGACGCGTCGGAAATCCGGAACGGATCCGGGATCGGATCGTTCGGACCGGTCACGTAAGTCGCAAAGCCCTGCCGCAGCGTCACCGTGCCCCAGTTGTTCTTGATGGTGCAGGTGCCGACGTTGCAGATGACAAGTTCGCCGGAAGCGTTGCCGAGGTTCTGCGGATCGGACGCCTTGAAGGCCGACGTCAGCGGATAGACGATGCTGGCGACGCCGCCGCGAATGCCGAGCGTGCCGACCGGCGTGTTGACCGTAACGCCTGCGGTGTGGCTGATCTGCCCGCCGACAAAGCGCAATACGCCGCGGCTAACGGAGGCGACCATTTTTCCGGTACCCGCGTTCGGATCGTAGACGAACTCGTCGATCACGATGCTGCTGTTGCGGCCGACATTGAGCGTCGACTGATCGGGGAACATGATCTGCGTCGAGCCCATCGGCGTGGTCTCGATCTTTTCCTTGTAGACGACGTTGGAGCCGATCGCGAGCATGCGCGATCCGGAGCCTGGCGGCGTGCCGGTGGCATCCGGGTTCACCGCGCCGACGCGGCCTGCGTTCTGCGCCTTGACGACAGCGTTCGGCGCAACGATCGAGAGCAAGAGTGTCAGGAATCTTGCCAGATATGAGCGTACACGACGGTTCATGGCCTTCAGCCTTCTGTCAGAAGCGGATCATATCTCAAAAACGAGCGGTCGGTCCGATAATCACCGAGAAGTTGTCGAGCCGGTAGTTCGGAAGGTTCGAATTGACCTTGTCGTATTGAACGGCGGCGGAAATTCCGAATGTGGTGTTGACCGGCATGTTCAGGATGCCGCCGACGCTCCACTGATTGTCGGCGCGCGTCGTGAACGGATCGATGAACGGATTGGGCGTATCGAAATGCGTCGCGATATATTTGACGAACGGCGCGATGCTCCAGTTGCGCATGATGCCCTCGATCGGCGGGGCGAATTCATACAACAGCGCGGCTTCCGCTCCCCACTGATCGAACGACTGGTAGCTGAACGTCGAATCGCCGCGGCGGACCAAGCCGCGCATATCGAGGCGAAGCGGCTGGGCGAGCTGATAGGTGGACGACAGCGCCGCCGTATAGGTTGAGCCGGAGTTGAAGGTCGAAACATTTGCCGTGTTGCCGAGCGAGAAGCTGTTCTGCCGCCATTCGAACTCGGGCTGGAGGGTCCACTGCATCGTGAACGGCAGCCGCAACGAGACGCCCGCGCCGCCCGACGACAGATAATTGTCGCCGCCGACCCACGTATTGCCGCCGACGACATAAGGCTTGATCGACGCGCCGGGCATCAGTTCCGGCAGCATCAGACGCGGGCCGAAGGAGACGTCGAACAGGCCGACATTGAGATTGCTGAAGCGGTCCTGCGCGGTCAGATAACCGACGAAGCGGGTTTCGAGAATGTCGCCGCGCGAATTGTTCAGATCGTAATCGTGCGCAACGCCGGCCAGACCGAACCAGTTGATGTCGCTTTTTCTCTGCGCACTCGGCAGCAGCGTGAGATCGGCGCCGCCAAGACGAAGGAGACTGCCGCTCGGCGCGAAGCTCGCATTGGTCTGCGAACGGATGCCGGTCTGCACGAAGCCCGACAGCCTGCTCTGCTGAAGCTGCTTTTCGGTATCGGGCAGGTAAGCCTCGATCCGCTGGCGCGTCGCCGGAAGCAGACTCGGGCTGGCCAGCGCCTCCTTGAAATAGCGCCGGGCCATTTCATACGAGCCGAGCCGGTAATACAGCGCACCCAGTTCGTATTTCACCTGTGTCAGGTTCGGATTGTAGAACAATAGCCGCTCGAGCGCGCCGATGGCGGCTTCGTAGTCGCCGCGCGCCGTCGCCGCCCGCACGAACGCGAATGTCACGTCATGATTGGCCGGCTGCGACACCATCTGCTGGAACAGACGCTCCTGATCGGAGACGGCCTGCGCCTGCACGGACTGGGACTGGACAATGAATGCGGCCGCGATAGCCGCCAGCGCGCAAACCGCTGCCGAGGCCTGATGCGCGACACTCACAACCGAAAAAAACGTCTTTCGCCCAACCGGCATAATCATAATTTCAAATTGCCCAGCGTCCCCCTGAATCACCACAAAAGGTCCGCCAAATCAACGCGGTAACGCCGAAATCCGTGGCCGATTTGGCACAGGCGGAGGCAAAAGAATCTTGGGACGAATTGAGGCAATTTCACGGGAACTTTTTTCGCGGCAGCTAGAGCGCCGCGCGGTCGATCTGCATGCTTTTCTGCATGTGCGTAACCCACCGTTTCACTTGATGAAAATGCATCCGGGCGGGAAAGCGGATGCCGACCTCATAGCGCCCGAACAGCGCGTCGAGGAATGCGCCCGTAGGCGGCGCCAGCCACGGGTGAATTCCGGCCCTGCGCCAGACTTCATTGTGGATGTGGAGAAACCGCTCGTTTCCGATCCGCCCGGCCATCTCAACGGCCTTCGACGGGTCGAATAGATCGAGAACATTGAACCAGGTGACGGGACCGAGCGATTTTTCCGAATCGTGAGCGAGATCGAAGCCGTGCTCGCCGACGAGACCCGTCAGCATCTCGGACCCTGCGCGCTCCGATTCCGTCGCATCACTCGCCGCGCGTGACAATGCGAGCGCCTCGCCGATCAGCGCGTGCCCTTTCGGAAATTTCAGCACCGCCGTCGGCACCTGACCGAACACGTCGGGATTGCCGAAGAAGATTTCGGCGTCAGGCAGGTCCGGCTTCATCAGCATAACGTCCGGATCAATCCACCAGCCGCCGAATTTTTTCAGCAGCGCCCAGCGGAAACGATTGGCGCGGATCGCGGTGCGTCCGTCCACCTCGTGAAGAATGTCGGCCTGCGGCAGAACTTCCTCGGCATCGCGCTGCACGAGCCATTTCGGCACCGCCATTTTGAGATTGTAGGAAAACACTTCGACGCGATGGCCGTGTTCGACGAAACTACGCAGACACAGAAGCTGATACGGTGTGATCGAATCGCCGTGCCAGAACGTGCGCAGCGTCTGCGGATTCGAGGCTTGCGGATGCTTCGGCCATTTCGGCTGATCGTATTCGATGCCGTAGTACCAGTGATGGTAGACGTGGTCGCGCGCTTCCCAGCCGAAATTCTGGATCGAGTAGGCCAACTCATCCAGCGTGAACGGGCCGATGCGCTCGATGCCGAGCTTGATGCGAATATCCTTCAAAAGACGATGCTCGCGCATCCACGCCTCGATCGCCTCGGGCTGGAGCCGCGCGCGGTCGGGGATGTCGATGCCGAAACGCCTGAACAGCACGTCGAGGAACGAGCCCTTCGGCGGTCCGAAATTTTTCGGAATGCGGATCATCCGCCATTCTTCATTCCACAAATGTGTGAAGTCGGCGTCCGCAAGGCGCTCCAGCGCCTCGCCGCATCGCTTCGGATCGAAGAACGCCATCGTCTCGTGATAGGCCAGTTCATAGGCCTTCGCCTTCGGCAGCACGAGATGATCCATGCCGTGCTCGTAGATCATGCGCGTAAAGAGTGTCGGCCCGACCGACACGCGCGCGGCGTCCGTGTAATCCGCGCTCGCCTCGGGAAGCGTCTGCCACGCCTCCTGCATGATCGTATCCATGAAGGCCGAATGCGCGGGAAATTTCAGGATTGCCGAATTCAGCAATTTATCCGCCATGAACGCGAAATAGGTTTTCGCGTCGGGCAGCTTGTCTTTCAGCACGACGATGTCGAGGTCGGCGTACCAGCCGCCGTAACGCTGCAACACGGCGTAGCGAAACAGATCGGAATGCAGCGCCAGCGACTTGTCGCCGTTGGCGTGGCGAAACTCATGCACCTCGCCCGAGAGAATTTCGTCGGCATCGACGAGTTCGACGCCGTCGGGAACGTTGAGGTCTTTCTCGTAGGAATAGACGAACACCCGCGCGCCGGTGGCAACGAAGCTCTTCAGCGACAGGATTTCGTAATAGCTCAGAGCCGGCCCGGTCCAGAATGTCCGCACCTCTTCGCGCGACGATGGTGAATTGTCCGATGGCATCCGGCGAAGGCTTCCTCAAAAACGAAGGCGCAAATGACCGCAATCCGCTCCGATAGACAATACCGGACGCATCGAATGTTGTATGTCATCGTCTGCGAACCGGAAAACCGCCCGTGAAAATTGCCGCTGAAATTCTTCTTTCTCCGCAGGCGTCCGCGCGATGAAGACCGTCCTGTTCGCGTGGGAACTGGGCGGCGGATTCGGCCACATCGCGGGCCTGCGGCGCTATGCGGCGCGCCTTGCGCAACACGGCGTCAGGATGGTTGCCGCCGTCCGCAATCCCGATGCGGCGCGCGGCCTCATGGATTTCGGCGTCGAGATTCTTCAAGCCCCGGCGTGGCCGGAGAAATCCCTGTCATTGAGACAGCGCGCCGCAATGTCCTCGGCAACGATGGGCGACAGTCTGGCAAACGCGGGACTTGCGGATGCAGCGGCGCTGGATGGGTTACTCAAGCAATGGAGCGAGATTTTTCAGCGCGTCCGCCCCGATCTTGTCGTGGCCGATTACGCGCCCGCCGCTTCTCTCGCCGGGCGCGGACGCGTGCCGCTGATGATCGTGGGCAACGGCTACACCGTGCCGCCAAGCGAGATGATTCACTTTCCCCTGCTGCAACGGACGGTCGCTCCGGCGTGGGACGAGATCAGATTGCTGACGATTGTCAACAAGGCCGCAAGCACGCACGGCATCGCGCCGCTGGAACGGCTGCCACAACTGTTTTCGGCGGACGACTATCTGGTCGAGACATTCCCCCTGCTCGACCCTCACGATTTGCAGCGCACGTCGCCGGTCGATGGTCCCGCATTCGACCGCGCGCCGGTCGCGAAACGCAACAGCGCCGAGAAAATCCTTGTCTATCTCGCGCCCGGCTATCCGCTCCGCCGCGACATGCTGCGCGCTTTCCGTCCCTTCGCAAGACAGATGCAGATCTACGCGCCGGACCTGTCGGCGTTCTGGCGCATGCGGCTGACGTTATCTGGCGCGGATGTTCGCGGCACGCCATTCGATCTCGCCGACGCGCTTGCCTCGGCGAAACTCGTCATTCATTTCGGCGGAAGCGGTCTTGCCTCGCACGCGATAGCCGCGGGCGTGCCGCAGCTTGTATTGGCTTCCCAGATCGAACAGGAACTAAACGGACAGGCGCTCGCACGCGCGGGCATCGGAAAATATGTCCGCGCCTACGACACGGACGCGCCGATCTCCGACGGCCTCATTTCCGATTCATTGAACGACGCATCGATGGCGCAGCAGGTCGAGCAATCCGGCGAGGAGCATCGCCGCGTGCTGGGCAGCTACGATCCGCTCGGCGCATTTGAGACTAAAGCGCGCAAACTTCTGCGGCTGTGAAAAATCGGCGCAGGCGATTGCGCGCTTGCGATCCACCGGCCGGATTTTTTGAATGCCTGGTGGGCGCACAAGGATTCAAACCTTGGACCCGGTGACTAAGAGTCCGATGCTTCAACTGCAAAACCAATCGCTTACGTGTAGATTTTGCCAAATACGCCTCAACAAGATCGATGCGTCGCAGACAAATTGCAAAATGGCAAACTTCGATGGGATCGATCACGCGTCGACTTTAGCGATCCGCTCAAAGACCCACTCCGATAATCTAGCCGGATCGCCCGCCGGGATTTCTTCTGCGAGGCTACCGACAAATTCACGCCATTGAGGCAAGTTACGTTGAGGGACACCAATCGTAACAGCAATATCGCGTTCGATTGCACTTGCGATCAAATTGCGAAATCCGCCACCCTCGCACTCAAGCTTTCCATATTTGTTGAGAATAAGAAGGTCCGGAACAGCTTCCAGGCTTCCTTCGATCCTAGCGGCCACATCAGCAAATGCTGCTTGATCCAATCGGCAACCTTTTGCGCCTGCTCCGCGGTTGTCGAAGAGCGTGGTCCGATGTCCAGACATCAAGTCTTCCAAGACCACATCGCAACGATGATCTCCGCCTTCGAATGCCGGAAACTGCAAAACGCCCGTAAGCACCATCCTTCTAGCCCGGCACTCTACGGCAAGAGATTCAAATAATGATGTTGGAAACACCTCGTTCGCGTAAACAGCTGCGGCAATTATTTTCATTCTTCCAGTTATCTCAACCATCATTTGGGGCGGCTTGGCGTTTTATCCGCCGGTGATGCCGCCTCCGACGGATTTAGCCTTTCCGGATCCATCAAGAAGAATCTCATAAACAAAACGACGACGACCAGGAGCCAGAACACGCAAATGCCGATTTTGGCAATTCGCAAATTACCTGTCGTCGCGATAGACGACTGTTCCGCCCACTGCGAAAGCTCGTAGTCAGAGAGCTTGGCAATATGAGCATTGGTTGATGGTGCATTGGCTTTCTTTTTTGGTTGCTTGCTCTTGTTAACGCCGGCCATCGAGGTGCTCCAAAGTTTGCAAAGCGGCCAATTAGACTGTTTGGCCGTAGTAAAGCATCGACACGTGCGTCGCTTCTGCGAAAAAGAGCCATCGCTCGACACCCACGCCGATTGCAGCCACAAGTACGCATAGAATACCGATCGGTAAGGCAGCGCCTTCACCTGCAACCAGGACAAGCAGGCACAGAGCAATGGGAAACACGAACAAAGTCGCCGTTGCGACATGCCTCAAGCGACGGGCGTGCTTTCTCGCGATCTGATACCCCATCTCACGCATGATGAAATTTTCTTCGGTGTGAGGCATCTCCAACAGACTGACTTTTCCGAACGAAGACAGACCTGTCGCAGTACCGATGTTGCTTCCATTCGATCTGTGATCGATCATGCGCCAGTAGACGAGCTTCTCAAGCAACCCCACAATCAGAAACGCGGACGCAAATGCCGCGAAAGCAGGGTTGAAACTTCCGAACGCAGCCGACAGAGGAATGAGAAGAAGTGCACCTGTCGCCAAGCCCAGCGTCAGATAGACAGGCAGAACCAATGGATTTCTCCATTGAGGAATCGTTTTCAAACTCGCGTAAATCATCCCCGTGCAGGACACCGTGACGATAGCCATGCCGATCGCTGCAATAGCCGCATAAAGAAAGACACCCCCGAGCTGATTCAAAAACACCCAGCCAAAGCCGAAGACTGCAATCGGCAAGAATGTGACGACTGCCGCCACGCCTTCGCGAGAGAGCCACGACGACCGCCATTGAGAGAATGCGCGCCAAGCGCGCTCCGGACGGCCCAGATGTACTGTCGAGGACAGTAAGCCGACGGCTACCAAGGATGTTGCAAGAAGCAGCGAGACCAAACCGAACTTTGCCGTAAGCGGCAGGTCGCCCGCTATGCCAAAACTTGCGAGCAGAATAATGAGCCCGTAACCCGCACCTGATGCGGTCGTGAATATGATGACGGAATAAGCTGGATGCATATCAGAAGCTCAACGAGACAGAGCGCGATCGACCCATCGCAAGAAATTCCCAGCCTTGTCTGGGGCGGGCTTTTCGACGGGTTTTGATGTTTTAGTTTCGGTACGCTTGCCGGGCCGCGGAGGCAGATATTTGCTCGTCGGGCGATAGCCCGTTTCCGGCATCAGATCGAAACCGCCGCGTTCACGCGTCAGTTTTGAGACGTTAGACTCGGGATCTGCAAAATCGCCAAAATGCCTTGCCTTAGAGGGGCATGTCGAAACGCATGCCGGCACCCGCTCCTGCTCGGGCAGGTTTTCATTGTAGATTTTATCGACGCACAGTGTGCATTTCTTCATCACGCCTTCGACTTCATCGAGCTCTCGCGCGCCGTAAGGACATGCCCACGAGCAGAGCTTGCAGCCGATACAGATGTCATGGTCGATCAGGACAATCCCATCTTCCGAACGCTTGTATGACGCGCCCGTCGGACAGACAGTTACGCAATCTGGCTTTTCACAGTGCAAGCAGTTCTTTGGGAAATGCACCGTTCGCGCGCCAGAACCCTGCTCGCCGACTTCGTAGGTGAAAACTCGATTGAACCAGACGCCACGCTGTTCTGCCTGATAGGCATTTACGTCAGTCAAAGGCGCCGAATGCCCGCCTGTATTCCACTCTTTGCAGTTTGTAGCGCACGCGTGACATCCCACACACGTATCGAGATCGATCACGAGACCGAGTTTCTTGGTGCATGATTCTTTTGGAAGATCGGTCATTTTGCTCTTTCGACAGATTTACGCCAGATGCTGCCGTATCGATTTAGCGTCGGAGCTTCAGGCAGTCCGGGCGGGCGCGGCAGAATTGGAAACTGCGGTTCGCTGACTTCCATACCCGCTGAGCATTTCTCGACGCGCACGCGAAGATCGAACCACGCCGCCTGTCCAGTGACTGGATCAGAGTTCGAGTATCGTTTGCCCATTTTGTCTTTGGGCAGCAGCTCACCGATAAGATGATTCAACAGGAACGCGCTCTTCGCTTCCGCCGCATCCGGCGCGAGCGTCCAAGACCCCGCACGTTTGCCGATCGCATTCCATGTCCAGACTGTATCGGCGTTGACCCCCTCCATCGTTTTGATCTGAACCTTGATGACGCCGTTATGGCTGTGTACGCGAACCCAATCGCCGTCAACCAAATCGAGTTCTTTGGCTTTTCTCGACGCGATATAGAGTTTGTTTCGGCCGATGATTTGGCGCAGCCAGGCGTTCTGTCCGCCCCAGGAGTGATACATGATCATCGGACGCTGGGTCAGCGCGTGCAGTGGATACTGCTCAGTATCCACCAACGCTTCCTCAAAAGGCGCGTACCAAATTGGCAGCGGATCGAAAGTCGTTTTGATGCGCTCGCGCATATGCTCCGGCGGCTGAACTTTTCCGTGCCCCTCGGCTGCGAGCAGAAACTTCTGCATTGGTTCAGAATAGAGTTGCAGAACGATCTGATCCGTACTCCCGACAAATCCCATGTGATTTGCGAACTTCAGATAGGATTGGTTGGCGAACTTATAGAACTTTTGATCGTCAGATAGTTCGTGGTGCCAGAAGCACTCATGATCGACGTATGCCTGCAACTGATCTTTGTTTGGTGCGCCGCGACCAAATTCTTTGCCGTCCGAGCCGCGCCATCCGGCGAGCGGGCCAATGCCAGGCGATCGTTCGTGATTGGCAATATAGTCCGGGTATCCACCGGGAAACTTTGGACTGCCGTCATCCTTTGTCATGCCCGGAAGTTTCAGACGCGCGCCTAGATCCAGGAGCACACTCTGAAACGCGCGCACATCGCGATCCGGTTCGACGACGGGTTGCCTGATTGCGTCAGCCGGGCCGTCCGCCTCGCAAATCGGCCGGTCGAGCAGAGAAATGCAATCCCAACGTTCAAGATAGGTCGTGTCGGGCAACACGAGGTCGGCGTATGAGACTGTTTCCGACGCGAAGGCGTCCGAATAGATGATATGGGGAATCTTGTACTCGCCAGTCGCCGGATCCTTGTCGGTCAGCATCTCCATGACACCCTTGGTGTTCATGGAGCTGTTCCAGCTCATGTTCGCCATGTACATGAACAGCGTGTCGATCTTGTATGGATCACCCTTCCAAGCATTCGTGATGACCATGTGCATCAGCCCGTGAGCAGCGACCGGCGCCTCCCACGAATAGGCTTTATCAATCCGGATTGGCGTCCCATCGTCCTCAAGCAATAGATCTTCCGGTCCCATCGTGAAGGCAAGCGGCATTCCCGAAAGAGGCTGCATCGGCTTGTAACCACGGCCGGAAGGTTTTGGCCCTGGCGGAATTGGTTTTGGAAATGGCGGCTTAAATCGAAAGCCGCCGGGACATTCGATGGATCCCAAAAGAACCTGAAGAAGATGTATCGCTCTGCACGTATGGAAACCGTTCGAATGCGCGGATATGCCTCGCATCGCGTGCATCGCAACTGGGCGGCCAATTATTTTTTCGTGCTTTCGTCCTGCCCAATCGGTCCACGGAATGTCGAGTTCGATTTGCTGATCGAATGCAGCTTCGGCGAGCTCGATTGCGATCCGTCTTATCTGATCCGCATCGATGCCGCATCGAGCAGCAACGGCGTCCGGGCTGTACTCGTCACCTTCGTATCGCTGAGCAATCAATTGAAATGCTGGAACGGCATTTCGACCGTCCGCTAGCTTTACCTGACCGACGACGGCCGGCGAAATGTTGGGAAGCTTTGCTTTTACGAGGGCTTTCGTCTTCTGATCCCAACAAAGATGATCGCCGTCAGAGTCTCGGGCAAAGAGGCCGTGATCGGACGCTCCAGGATCCTGAATCACGAGCCAAGGCGCGTTCGTATAGCGAACCAAATATTCCAAATCGATTTTGTCAGCGCGCAGTAGTTCGTGAACGAGGGCCAAAACAAAAAGGCCATCTGTCCCGGGTCGAATTCCGATCCACTCATCGGCGATCGCTGAATAGCCGGTTCGTATGGGGTTAACGGATACAACTTTCGCCCCCCTCGCTTTCAGCTTGCCGAGGCCAGTTTTGATGGGATTGGAGTCGTGATCTTCCGCAACCCCGAACATGAGGAAGTAGCGTGTTCGCTCCCAGTCCGGTTCGCCGAATTCCCAGAATGAGCCGCCTATCGTGTACAGCCCGGCAGCAGCCATGTTCACGGAACAGAATCCGCCGTGAGCCGCAAAGTTCGGCGTACCGAATTGCATTGCCCACCAACCCGTCAGTGATTGGCTTTGATCCCGGCCAGTGAAGAATGCGAGCTTACGTGGATCTGTCGCTCGAATGTCGCCAAGCCATTTCGTCGCGAGTTCAAGCGCCTCATCCCACTCGATTTCGACGAACTCTCCCTTGCCGCGCTCGCCGACCCGCTTCAGAGGTTTCCGAAGCCTTGCCGGTGAATAGTGCTGCATGATTCCGGAAGAGCCTTTTCCGCAAAGTACGCCTTTGTTTACGGGATGGTTCTTGTTGCCTTCGATGTATCGGATCTGACCGTCTTTAATGTGCACCTTGATGCCGCAACGGCACGCGCACATGTAGCAGGTCGTAAATTTCACTTCGTCTGAAACGCTAGGCGAGCGTTCAATGGCGCGATCTTGGAGCATTTTTTTCTTTCTACCGTTCGTTTCTTTCTTGCTCGCCCAGGGTGGCGATACTTTCCGCGACGTCATCTCGTTTGGGCGCCTGCGGGTCATTTCCGAAAGTGTGACATTCAATAAAAACTCTGAGGCGGCACTGACGGCATATCGAGTAATCGAGATTGCGGTAGACCTCATGCAGCGCATTCGTCTTCGACCAGAAAATCCGGTTCTCTCCGATGTCCTCGAGATACTCGCCCTTGTGCAAAAACTCGCGCGCGCGTTCCTTCAACCGAACGAGATAAAGCGCGCCGCCACGAGCTCGGATTTTTCGCGCCTCCAGCGCAAGTGCCTCAGCGCCTGCGAGATCAATGAAATTGACACCGGACATGACGATCGCGATTTGCTTGGCGTTAGGTGTCTGCCGCTCGAGATCGCGCATTGAATCGCGAAAACTGGTAACCGCCCCGAAGTAGAGGGATCCATCGAGTCTCAAGAGTCGAAACTGCGGGCACTCAGGAAGGTCAGGACGGACGTCGGTGAATTTTCTTTTGGGGTCAGCCGCGTCCGGAACCCGAGGTCGCAATTGAGGCCGCGACGTACGATACAGATAGACCAGCAACGAAAGGGCAACGCCGATGAAAATCGCTATCTGGATGTGAACGAAGAGCGCGGCAAATACCGTGATCGCAAAAATCCATCTTTCGGAACGGCTCGGGTGCCAAAGATGGGCGATGCTTTTAAAATCGATGAGGCCCCAGCCAATCAGCACCAGGGACGCGGCCATAGCCGATTTTGGAAGATACGCAGCCAATGGCGTTGCCACGACAAGAAGACCGCAGAGGATCAAACCAGCAAAAATTGCCGCCAGCGGTGTTCGCGCTCCGGATTCGTAGTTCAGGGCACTTCGATTGAATGAACCGGAAACGACATAGGCCGAGAAGAATGAGCCGATAACGTTCGCTAAGCCCTGCCCCACAAACTCCTGATTGATGTCGAGGTCCTGCTCTGACCGAATGGCCAGCGCCCTTGAGATCGAAACGACTTCATTAAGCGCCGAAATAGCGAGAGCGATTGCGGTCGGAATCAGAATTTTCAACGTGTGGGGATCGAAACTAGGAGCAGACAATGGCGGCAGGTGCGAGGGAAGCGCGCCCACCGTCTCGATTAACCCGGGCCGAAAGAAGTTGATTGATTCGGAAACGAGGCATCCGGCGAGAATCGCCGGGAGCATATAAGGAACGTGTCGAACATATCTGCGACACGCAATGCCAACGGCTAACGTCGCGATGGCGACGATAGTTGTCGGTATCGAAAGATCTCTAATCGTGAGGGCAGTTCTGTAAATCGTGTCGACGAAATCGTGACTCGCGTCGAACTTCAGACCGAAAAACTCTCGCAATTGCGTTGCGATAATCAGAACGCCGACGCCGGCGGTGTATCCAACAACGACAGAGTGAGAGATGAAATTGACGAGCGTCCCCATTCGAAAGAGGCCGAGCGACAGCTCGATAAGGCCTGCCATGAAGGCGAGGGTCAGCGCGAGTTGGACGTAGTCGATTGAGCCCGGTGGCGCGAAGGCGGAAAGAGAAGCGCCCAAAACCAACGACGCGGTTGTGCTCGGCCCCGCAACCAAGTGCCATGAAGAGCCGAACAACGCCGCGATGATCGTCGGAACAATGCTTGCGTAAAGACCGTATTGGAGCGGCATGCCGGCGATAGCGGCAAAAGCAACACCCTGCGGCAGAACAACGATCGCGCCGGTTAATCCTGCGAGGAGGTCCGCCTTGAACGTCGTTTGCGTTATTTGCGGAAGCCAAAGCAGAAACGGCAGATCGGAAACACGGCGAGCCGCGGACGCACCGATTCCCCAACTCTCCAGTCGGCGAGCAAATCGATTTTGAAGGCTCACATTGCTGTCAGTCATTATTCTGAACGTCCGCTGACTTCGTATTTCGACCTATACACTGCTCGAACCATTTATTTGCACGATTTTTTATTTTCTCGTACATAACGTTCCGGAATTTGGAATTTTGAAGAAGCCGTATCATTCGCTGAGATAAATCTGCGAAACACGATCGTCGAATTGTCCTCGTCGACTACGCTGCGTTTCAGAATCTGGAACATCGTGGATTTCGTTGTTGTCTCATTGAGCGAGAGAAGCAGCTCCCGAACCGCGTTCGAGATTCGGCCCCGACCGAACGTGCTCGTCCTCATACCCAATGTGCGCTGCTCCGATCGGAAACGGCGCGTTCAACTCGGCAAGTCGTCGCGCTTTCGCGACCAACGTGCCGTTAGTTGCTCTTCTCGCTCACATCGACATCGACTGAAATTTTAGAAGTGAGCGTTTGGCATACTTTGCAGTTCAGTACGGCAGCACGCAAAATCTCTCGATCGCTCTCGCTTGTGTCATCGCTGAATTGCAGCTTCGTCCGGAAGATTGCCTTGGATTTGTTGGAACGATCTATGGCAACCGAAATCTCAATGCGACTTACGGACATGCCGTGCTCTCGAGCAGCCAGACGCGCGGAAATTGCCATACAGCTTGCAAGAGCGGCCTCCAGAAGATCGTGTGGCCTGAAACCTTTGCCTTCGCCCAGTGGCGGCGCTGTGTCGGCTACGAGCGAAAGCGACCCGTTGGAAACGTAAGAGGAGGTAGCGCGATCGGAATTCACGACGACGATCAAGATTATCTCCTCATCAGGCGCGAAGTATCGTCGAGGCGCTCTTGTAGAGAAGGCAGAGCGCAACAACAAAAATGATTAGGGAGAACACGGACTGAAGCCGGCCCGAGCGGCCCGACAGCAGGTGGCAAATCTTCATGCCGATGAAACTTCCGGCAGCGCCTCCGAGAACGAGGGCCACGCAAATGTTCCAGTTGATCAAGTCTGACCAGGCATAGTTGACTGCGGTCGTGACGCCAAACGCAGTCACCGCGATCAAGGACGTGCCGATGGCGTTCAATATCGGCATTCCGGTAGACGCCATAAGACCCGGCACGATCATGAAGCCGCCGCCAATCCCAAAGAAGCCAGACACAACTCCTGTGCCGGCGCCGTAACCCAAAACTTTCGGCGCCGTCTCACGATTGCATTCAGCTCCAGCCACGCCGATCGCGCGACGTGTGCGAAACATCAGAAGCGCCACGACACCCATCATGATCGCGAATACGAAAAGGAGTTTCTGCCCATCGACGACTTTGCCGGCTGTCGATCCCGCAAACGCACCGACAATTCCGGCGGATCCGTACATGAACCCGCAGCGCCACTTGACCGATCCCGCGCGCGCATAATTGAGCAACCCAACCAATGCGTTGATGGCGACAGCAAGCGCGCTGGTTCCGATTGCGATATGCGGATCTTTCACGCCGACGACAAAGACCATAAGTGGAACGGCCAGAATTGACCCCCCGCCGCCCACGAGTCCGAGCGACACGCCGACGAGCGACCCCGCCAGCGTTCCAAGCGCGAATTGCGACGGCTCGAACAACGCTTGTCCTAGCTCGTGGCTTTGATCTGCTCGGGCTCACACAGCCACTCACGACCCTTTAGCATCGCGTGCCAATAAAGCGGCGGCAGGACATTTTGCTTCAGGAACCACGCTCGCTTCGTGGGTCGAGTCCCGTCGATCATCCAGCGCGGGAATGTTGGCAGGATCGTTCCGCCGTAGCCAAATTCTGCAAGCACGATCTTTCCGCGCTCGACCGTAAGCGGGCACGAGCCATATCCGTTGTACGTGGCAACCGGCTCGTGGCCATCGAGCATTGCAAGGACGTTGACCGCAACGACGGGCGCTTGCTTGCGCGCGGCGGCCGCAGTTTTTGCGTTTGGCGTGTTGGTTGCATCACCAATGCCGAAGACGTTCGGAAACTTGACGTGACGCAAGGTCGCCTGATCGACATCAATCCAGCCGCCCGCTCCCGCTAATGGACTTGATGCCACGAAATAGTGCGGCACCTGCGGCGGCACGACGTGCAGCATATCGAATTCTTCGTCGCGCGTTTCGACCTTGCCATCCGGCCCCTTGTATTCGAACGTCGCGATCCGCGACGCTCCGTTCACCTTGGTCAGGGTCGAGCTAAACTTAAGATCGATCCCATAGGCCTTCACATATTCCATCAGCGCGGGAACGTATGTGGGCACACCAAACAAAACGCCGCCCGCGTTGTGAAATTCGACCTCGATATTTTTAAGCGCGCCGGTTTCCTTCCAGATATCGCATGAAAGGTACATCGCCTTCTGAGGAGCACCCGCGCACTTGATCGGCATCGCCGGCTGGGTGAACAGTGCGCGCCCCTTTTTGAGTTTGCTTGCAAGCTGGAAGGTGTAGGGCGCAAGATCATATCGATAGTTGGACGTCACGCCATTTCGGCCGAGCGCATCAACAAGCCCGGGTATGGCTTCCCAAGCGAGCTTCAGGCCGGGAGCCACAATAAGCGATCGATAGCGAAGCGACGTTCCATCATCCAAAACGACTTCCTGGGTCTCCGGGGAGAAGCCCGATACAGGCTGTCGAATCCAGTTCACCGATGGCGGCATGACGCTCGACATCTTGTGGCGTGTGTATTGCGCATCGAAGATGCCGGCGCCAACCATCGTCCAGCCAGGCTGGTAATAATGGAATTCCGCAGGCTCAATGACTGCAATATCAAGAGTCGGTCGCCGCTTCAGCAGGCTCGACGCAACTGCGATACCGGCTGCTCCGCCGCCTACGATTACAACGTCATGCATGATCCACATTCCCTATATCGAGTTTCGACGCTTCTGATCGCAGACAATAAAAGTCCGTCCTTGCCGCATTCACTGCTGCAAGGTCCCGCAAAATGGTCAGAAGAAATTCTTAGACAGTCCAACACTGGTGCCGATTGGCTCGGCACCAGTGTCTAGGTTCACGCGGCGGCGATAACGGAGTTATCGACCAAATCCTTTACGAACGCCGAAGGATCACTGATTTTTCCCTTCTCGATCGTGCCGGTCGACATCAGCGATTCCGTCAATCGAACAAGCTCATCGATGTTGTTCGTCGCCTTGGTATAAGCAACGTTCTTCAACGCTTGAGCCGCTATTTCCGGAGACACGCCGTCAGCCTCGGCGACCATCTTCGTCAGCAGAGCCTGGTCATTCGAAATCTGCTTGCGGCCTTCGGCGAACGTATTGATCAGCTGTTTGGCCTGCTGAGGTTGTTTGTTGAGGAAATCCTCGGCAACGATGAGGCTACAGCATTCGTGGTTCGGGGCCATATCCTTAGACGTTGCCAAGATCTTCCCGGTGCTAACAGCAAGCCCCGCAGTGGCCGTCGACTCCCAGACGATGTAGGCGTCGATTTCCTTGTTGCGAAGCATGATCGGCATGTCGGTCGCTTTGACGAATGCGCGCTTCGTCTTGATCCCGAGCTTTTGCTCGTACTGGCGCATAACCGCTTCTTGGACCGATGCGATGTTCGGTGTGGCGACGGTCTTGCCGTCGAGTTCGGCGGCGGATTTGATCTCCTGCCGTCCAATAAGGCTCGATCCCTCTCGGTTGGAATTCGCGACGATCTTCAGCTTGACGCCCTGCGCGCGCGCCATGATGGCTGGGGTGCATCCGCAAACGCCCGCAACGATATCGCCAGATGCCAGAGCTTGAACCAGGTTTGCGCCGGCGTTGTACTGCCGCGGCTCAATGATAAGTCCGAACTTGGACGCGACTTCAGGGCGCTGTCCGGCCTTCATCCCGGCGCTGTGCGCACCGGCCTGTACGAGATCGCCAATCGAAATTTTTGTAAGTTCTGCTGCGCTCGATGAACGGCTCCAAAGCGCAGAACCGGCTACACCTGCCGCAGCAGCGGCACCAAACATCCCCAGAACGCGTCGCCGCGAAAGGTCACCGCTCCAGTCATTCCCGCATATACGGCACATTTTTTGTTTCCTCCCCTTGGTGCGGAAAACCGCGAGGATGAGCATATTCGCAACAAACCAGCCGTCAAGAAAATTTGCAAAATACGCTAATCTCGTTCCGGAAAATGAAATTTTTAGTCCACATAACGAAATAAATGTCGGTTTTTCGACGAATTTGCTGCTTTGCGTCAAAAAAGAACGAGGGAGTTATCGACCGAGCATCAAGGCGAAAGCGTCATCGGGCGCGGCGTTATTGGCCTTTATATCGACGAGCGCAAAGGCCGGCCGGTTCAGACCATCAGCCGGAACATCGAGCAGGCCAAACGCTGTCATCTCCCTCACGCCGTGACCGGGGGTCTCAATGCACCAGATCACGCCAGGGGCGACGGTCATTGACAGTTCGGCACGACCGACGACAGAGCCCAGCTCGTTCGACAGTGTCACCAGTGAGCCAGTGATAATGCCGAGATGCAATCCGGTCTCCGGATGAACTCGCACGATCGGTTGAGTAGCAGATCGATTGGGTGTCGGCTTCGCTCCCGACCATCCCGGGATAAAGTCGACTCCGACCGTTACGATCATTTTCAATGAACCGCGCACCGGTAGAGACTGCCGTTCAAATTCTTCGATCTTCCCAATGAACGCTGACGACAAGTTGATCTTTTCAGCTCCGTTCGGAAACCGGGTGGCGAAATCGGCGAAGCAATGGTGTCGCCTGAACAGAATATTTTTTCCTCGAACATCTCCTCGGCCAAATCGATCATCTTCAAAGATATTTTGAGCCCTATCGACGCTCGGCCAAAGAATGCCGCCAGGAGAATTGCCGGTCGGTGTGAGATCGGACGTTCGAATAGCCTGAGTCAACCGATCACTGCCCAGCACATTGTCGGCGACCGCTCTTGCGAGGTCCTGACTGCGCAACCCATCGAACTCAGTAAGTTTGAACCCGCAAGACGTCGCAAGATCATGCCAAACATCGAGAGCCGGTCTGCATGATCCACGAGGAGCAATCAGCGCCTCCCGCCATTGCACGGCGCGCCCGTTGTTCCGCAGGTTCAACCCATCCTCTTCAACCCAAGTTGTCAGCGGAAGAAGAATGTGTGCATGCCGAGCCGTCTCATCATAAAATCCGCCCATCTGAACGACCAGCGGAACGCGACCCAAACGATCGCGGACCGGATTGCCACCACCCATTTGCGCGAGCGGATTGCCATGCAGCATCAGCGTGGAGATATTTCCGTCAAGAACAAGATTTTCGAGATGATGACGCCCCCCGGTCTCGAACTCGAAAGGCGATGCGTCGAGAATGTTGAGCCCGCCGCCGGGGATTCCGACAGACCCCCGAAGCAAAACAAGCGTAGCGCAAAGGCCAAGAAAATCATCGTCTAACTTCGATCGGCTTAACCACTCACCGCACATCACCTGGAATGGATGGGCATTGCCGATCACGTCACCGACGCGAGCCACTTCCTCAGCCGGTATCCCGCAAATTGAGGACGCCCTGTCCGGCGAAAAATCGCTGACCGATTTCTGAAACTCGTCCAGCTCGCTAACTGTTTCTGCGAGGAATGCTTTGTCTACTTTTCCGGAAATGAGCAGATAGTTGGCGATCGCGGCTAAGAATACGGACTCCGTACCTGGATTCACGCGGACATGATAGGACGCTTTGACGGCGGTTATGGTCGTCTTCGAGTCGACGACGATAAGACTTCCGCCACGATCCCGAACATCAACAAGCGGGCCGAGCGTGACCGGATCGGTCGTTCCCAGGTCAGAACCAACAACCAGGATAGCTCTGCTGAACGCCCAATCTCTCTGAGAGTTCATCAGCAGCTTGCGACCGGCAAGTCCGAACATTGAGGACAGCCGGCCATCCGGCGACAGGGCTGTTGTCTGAAAGGACTCCGGTCCGATGTGATTTTTGAAGCGGCCCGCAAATTGCGAAGCCCCGACCTGATAACCGAATGTCGCACCCTCGTCACTGTGCGCAACGACGAGCCCATCCGGATCGGTTGCAAGATGATCTGCGATGCGGCCGAGCGCATCATTCCAACTGCACTCGCGAAAAGACTCGTCCAAACGATCGCGAATCCGAGGGGTCGTTATCCTGTCGGGATGCCCCTGCAACACCCAGGAAAGCAGGCCCTTCGGACAGAACGAGCCCTTATTGGTGGGATGATCCTCGTCACCAAATAGATCGACAAGTTTGGCTTCATGCAGGAAGCCCTTTACGCCGCAGCCCGTCGGGCAATTTCCACACGTGGAACGACGAATCTCATCGTGCTGACGCCAAGTCGCCTGCCGTTTGCGAGGAACAAGATCGCTCAAAACTGTGCATCCGTATCTGTCAGAGAGAATTGTCGCGCTGCAATCCGATCATTCAGCAACTGAGACGCAGCGATGAGATGTTCGCCGCCCGCGCGCTTAACCTCCCATTCTGAAAGGTCGTCGAGAATTGATGCATTCAGGACGGGAATTGCGACCGCAATCATGTTTCCGATGCCGTGCCGCGCGCTTTTGCCGGCTGACTCCATGACGTCCGGATTCATGAGATACATGTCTGCGGCGAGCGACCAAGAGCGTTGATCTCTTATTCCATCTCTCGTGCCTCTCCCGAGAATGATTCCATTCGCCTCATTGAAAAGGATACGACTGCCGCGGCCCAACGCTTTCCAGGCCGACATTGGTAATCCTTGATCAACAAATGCGTTGAATGCATACGCCCGCGCAAATTCCATCTCGGCGATTTCGGTAACGGCCGAAAAATGCGTGCCTTCAACCGCTGTACACTCGACTTCGATTTTTTCTCCACGAAGCAAGTCGCAAAATAACTGCGCACCACAATAGTGCGTTACTTCGTCTTCACTTTCCGCATAGATCATTGTGTCGACAAGACCGAGGCGCTCATTGGGCGCTGGACCCGGTACGCCTGGCACTCCATTCAATGTGATTTCTTCGGCACGTGTAAAAACACCGCGACCTGCGACCGGAACGCAAAGCATCGCGGCAGTGCCGCTGACCGGGCTTGAGAATGCAACGGTGACGATGTCCAGGTTCTCGCGCTCGCCTTCCGTCAACTGGGAAATCGAACAGACATTGGCGGTTCCTGCGCCAATTCGTCGATTGATTTCATCGATAGTGCGGGCCGCCTGCGTCACGGGGAAGTTCCTTCCGCGCCGATCTCCTTCTGCTCGAACTCAAGGCTGAGATCAGAACCGGAAAGCGTGAACGCCCCCGATACCAACTGGTCTTTCAGCATTTCTGCGAGCATCAGGGCGCGGCGCCGATTCGACATGCGAAACGACACAGGCAATTTTGTATCTAATGCAGGCACGGCGCCGATCGCTCCGAGCGGAGGACGATCTTCTCCCGTGAAAGCTCCGCCTGGGCAATTCGCCGTGCACGCACCGCAGGCAATGCAAAGGTCCTGGTAGATCGTCTTCTCGCGCCAGGAGATTGCTTGCATCGGGCAGTAGTATTCGGCAGCGCATTGGAACGAACAAACTATGCAGCGGTCCGGGCGGAACTGAACCTTTAGAGATGCATCTTTCCAAACATCATCAAATGTTGCCGACGCGACCGGCTGACGATCCGATATGTCAGAGATCTTCATCTCCAGACTCTCGTCGAGCGTGTTGGTTAGATTTTCGATGACCGTTTCGTCGAGTATCGGAATTGGAACAGCGATGCCGTTTGTGACCTCGACGCCGTGGCTCGTTCTCGCGCCACCCATGAACTGCGGATCCATGCCCTTCATGTCCGCCGCCAGCGAAAGATTGCGTCCGCCGGGATGACTGCGGGTTCCCCATCCGATCACCGTCCCCGGCATACCGTTGACCAGGACCTTCCAGCCGGATCGCAGCACATGGCCGTCGGGATCGTTCGCAAGCGGACTGAGCTCGCCTGATCCGCTTGTTGTGATCGATTTCAAACGCGGCATTGGCCGGCTCGAGAAGATCGACTGCGGCATTCCGAGATACGACTGTTCGTTGCGGAAGTTCGTAAAGGCCGAATAGTTCTGATAGACGTTTCTGGTCGCGTACAAGCGCGCAAATGGAAACTGATCGATCGTGACCTTCGCGTAAACTGACTTTCCATCAGTGGTCTCAGCCTCCACTTCGATGGTCTTGCCTTCGATCATGTCGCGCAAAACATGGCCGCCTCCGTAGCGGCCATGGTGATCGCGGCTTTCAGCCGTTCCATTTATGATGACGTCTATGAGATCAGATTCACTGTCGGGCGAGAGACCGGTATTGCACGGCACTCCGTTCAGCCAGAGGTTCCGCAGCTTTGCGCCGCGACCAGCTTCCGGAAGCGGCATGACAATTGCGGCACTCGTGCCGGACATGATCGCTCGGGTTGCCGTGGTCACAACGTCGACATCGCTGACGCGCCATTTGCGGCCTTGCCGAACCTGCGCCTTGAATTCCATCGCTGTCAGCACAACGGCGTCGCCACGCTTCAGCTTTGCGTTGATTTCCGCGATCGTCTTTGTCTCAGACATACGCGGGCTCCAACACGACATCACCAAAAGCTGCCAAGCGATCGCTTTTGACGACGATTGCGGCGATAACATTGAAGGATCGTGCGAGATCAATCGCCTTTTCAACGTCACCTGCCGTTTGAACGACATTGCCGATAGCGGTCGCCGCAGCGTCGGCGAAGGCGGCATTTTTTGCCGCGACCATCACGCCGTCGGCGGTGCCAAAGCTAAACGATGGCCCGGTTGAGCCGGCCGACGTACAAACTCCAAACGAGCGATGCTTCGTCTCAATCACAAAGTTAAGCGCACCGAAGTCGCTCTTCTCCGCTAGCAGAAGAAAATTCGTCTGTCGCGACATTGAGCAAAAGATATCGCCTCCATTTTCGACAATCACGTCCGACGAACGCTGAAGTAATCTTTTTCCGACGGCTTCGGCGATCGCTCCTGCGACCGACGCCATTGGGCCGACGCCGGCATCTAGTCCCGCGCGTGCCATCCGCTTGACGATCGAAGCGGCATCCGGGTCGACCGAGACGGGTGAAAACGACGTTAAAAATGATGGATTTTTCTCAATATGCTCTTCGAGTTGACCGCGAAAATGCAGCAAAAGCTCTCTTGCCTCTTTCGCAAGATCGCTTCGCGCGGAAATGAGAAGATCCGATTGCTTCACCCGAACCGAGAATTGAATCAGCTCGCTACGAGCGAGCAAGCCTCGATAGTCGACTGAACTCAGCTCGCCGGACTGCGCAAGCAGTCTGCTATCCAAGAAACTCAACATCGCCCAACTCGTTCAGCCGCTTTTCATTGATCAGAAACTTGATCTCGTCCGGCTTGCCGAAATAGATCGTCTTCATGGTGCAGCGCGTTGCACAGGCAGGCCATTGGCCTTCGCCCAGGCGTGACACGCAGGTGTCGCAAAAACTCTCTGTTGCTTCCTTGGCTTTTGCCGAAGGGCAGATCGACCAAAAATTGTAAGGATCGTGCGCTTCGCAGGGCTCGTCGCACTGGCGGCACGCATGCGGCAGGCACAGCATTCTGCCCTGTTCCTTGTTTTCATCGCCACCGACAAGAATGGGACGCGTGGAGCCGATGAGTTCATCTTGATCGCGATGCTCGATGCGGCAGGCCATTTCACATGCGCCACAAGCAATGCAGCGGTCGGTATCCACGGCCAAAACATATTCATTCGGGTCGGAGGCTTCGGCATCGAACGTCTCTGCTCGAAGGCGTCGAGATAAAAAAAGAAATCTCATGGGCAAATCTCCTGATTCAGCCCGACGGGACGCGGTCCGCCTGTCACCCAATCAAGCAACTCGACGGTGTGAATGAGAGGCGTCGCAGTATAGAGGCCAATCTGGGTAAGACATCCGATGTTTGCGGTGACGACGACGTCCGGTCGAACCGCAGTCAGTGCCGACGCCTTTCGCTTTCCGAGTTCTGACGCGATCTCAGGTTCAAGCAGATTGTAAGTGCCGGCCGAGCCGCAGCAGGATGGGCTCCGTGGAGGTTTCAGGAGTTGCAGACCCAATCGCCGCAGCAATTGCTCCGGCGCGATACGAATGTTCTGTCCGTTTTCGAGCGAGCAAGGATTGTGATATACGGTTCGCAGCTCCGACACGTCGCGAGTTGGCTTCAAATCGAGCTTCGATGCCACTTCACTGATATCTTTGGATAGCTTTGCTATTCGATCGGCGCGCCGCTTCCAGTTCGCGTCATTCTCGAAGAGATCCCCGTAGCCCTTGAGAGCCGTTCCGCACCCCGACGCAGTGACAATGATTGCGTCCAAGCCGCCCAACTCAATCATTCGCTCCCACGCTTCGATGGCTCGCATTGCAAACTGCCGGGCACTCTCCGGCCGCCCCATATGCAAGACCAGCGCGCCGCAACATCCAACTTCCGGCGGAACGACCACCTCGCATCCGTGTTTCGTCAAAAATCGAATTGCAGATTCGTGGATCGACGGGCGCAATACGTCCTGCGCGCATCCGGCAAGCACAGCCACGCGCATGGATTTCCGACCGATGGCTGCGAAAGTTCCGGTGTGTGCGCCTTCGTGTTTCGGAAGTTGCCGCGGCGCCATTTCGACCAGTCGCTTGAAACTGCTCGGCAGCACAAAACTGAACAACCGACCCAGGCTTGCAGCCTTCATCGACAAACGAAAGCGCCAGGCATAGGGCAACGTAAATGCAAGCGTCTCGCGAAGAATGCGCGTGAGAAGCGGCCGCTTGAAGGTACGTTCAATTTTGGCCTTCGCCTGGTCCCAAAGGTGGGTGTGATCGACGCCAAAAGGACAGGTGTTGGAGCACGCCAGACACGAGAGACAGCGATCAAGATGCTTCACTGCCTCGGCCCGCGGCGGACCATCACTTTCAAGAACTTCAATGGCAAGCGCGACTCGCCCGCGAGGGCCATCCTTCTCGTCTCGAAGGATTTCAAACGTTGGGCACCGAATCGTGCAGACGCCGCAGCGCATGCATTGCCCGCGAAATTCATCGGGATGCTCTGAGCCCGGAATGTAGAAACGCTCGGGCGACCTAAGGTTGGATATGCCCATGTGTCTTCTCTGCTACGATTACCACGATTGAAACTCGATGACAGAGCGCATCGAGCCGCCTCGCTTCATTGTCGCAAAACCCTCATTGATTTTGTCGAGAGGCATGCGCTCCGAAATCCAGGAATCCAAATGCAACTTGCCGCGCAGATAGAAATTAATCAGCCGCGGAATATCGACGCGGAAATGGTTTGACCCCATCGAAGAGCCCTGAATTTTGCGCTCTCGAATAAAATCCAGGCCGTGCAACTCGATCATCGTTCCTTGCGGAAGCATGCCCATGATGGTGGCCGTTCCGCCGGGCGGAAGCATTGCAAACGCCTGCTCCGTGGTTTCCTTGCGACCAAGCGCCTCAAATGTGTGATGAAGGACGCCGTTGGTCATTTCCTTGACCTTTTCGACAACGCTGCCGTCGCGAGCGTCCAACAAATCGGTTGCTCCGAAATTTTTCGCCATCTCTAGTTTATTCTTGTCGATATCGATCGCAATGATGCGGCCCGCACCGGCGATCGCGGCTCCGTTCACGGCCGCCATTCCCACGCCGCCGCATCCGATGATAGCGACCGTCTCACCAGCTTTGACTCGCGCAGTGTTCACGACAGCGCCAACTCCCGTTAGAACGCCGCACCCTAACAATGCAGCAAGGTCAAGCGGCATATCCTTTCGGATTTTTACGAGAGAATGCTCGTGAGCGAGAATCTGCTCCGCGAATGCGCCAAGGTTGAAAAACTGATTGAGTTTGTCGGGACGATCCCAGGCCAACCGGTCGGATTTTCCTGGAGGCATACGGACATCGACATTGCTGCACAGGACAGTCCGGCCATCGGTGCAATTTTCGCATTCTCCGCAAAACACCGACAGGCACGTGACTACATGATCTCCCGGCTTCACATAAGTAACTTCTGAGCCAACCTGCTCGACGATCCCGGACGCCTCATGTCCCAGCACCAGCGGCAATGGATGCTCGTTCAGGCCCTCGATGAAGTGCAGATCGGTATGACAAAGCCCAACAAAGGATGTCCGAACCAGAACCTCATGCGCTTTCGGCTTGCGAGTGCTTATGTCGATAATCTCGAGCGGAGAATTCGGCTTGAATAAAACGGCTGCTTTCATGTGTGCACTCGCATTTTTGCGCTTAACGATTGAGAGCGCCGATGAGGCGTTTTGCAGCCGTCACCAGCAGCCCTTGGTCGGAAACCAACTCGTTCAAGATCGTGAAATGATTTGCGTCTTTCACCGCCACGAAATCACTCGGGACGCCTGAAAGTTGACGATGCTGATGAAGCGCAACCGAATCTTCGATGAGTAACGGCACTTCGCTGGTGCCAACAGCTATTGCGACCGGCTTTGCCTCCGGGGTTTGACGCAACGGGGAGAGCAGCGAAATCTCAGGATTCTTGAGACGAACAGCATCGTTAAACTTCGTGTGCTGAAAGCGGCTCAGATCGTAGGCCCCTGCAATCAGCAGACTCGCCGCAACAGCAGGATGCGGAAGGTACAACGAAGCAAGATGCGCGCCGGCAGACCAACCCGAAATGACAATCGGACCTTTTATTCTGTAGGATGGGCCGTTCTCGGCAAGCCAATCCAAGGCTAATCCGATCTCAAGAACGATCTCGGTCAGGCTAGCATTTGGTGCGAGCGTGTATCCCGGCATCGCAACCGACCAACCCGACGCGGCAAGCCCCCGAGCGCAGCACGCGAAATTTTCTCGCCCGTTGCGCTGCCACCAGCCTCCGTGGATGAAGACCAGACAAGGCGCATTTGGGTCTTTGGCAGGATAGAGATCGAATGCACACCGATCCGAGTTCGGCACATAAGGAATATCCAAATTCCGCGCGTGCCTGGCGCGAAACGCGGACGACATCGTATTGCGCTTTTCAATAAGATCGGCACTATTCGAAACAGCCAGATTGACGTCGTAAGCGGCGTCTCGCTCTTCCTGCGATAGCGACAGCCAAGGGCGCAGCGACGCCGAACGCTCCGGGGATTTTCCCACTTCCAAACTCACCGCAGCCCCCTATGCGCGCTTGGAGATGCGCACTGGCAAGGTTTCGTAGCCGTGGACAAAATTGGAGTAGGTGCGTCGTGGTTCACCCATCACTTCGATTTTTGAAAAACGTTTGAGGATTTCCTCCCACACGACCTTCAATTGAAGCTCGGCCATCCGATTGCCCATGCATCGATGCACTCCGAAGCCGAAAGACAAGTGTCGTCTTGCGGACGGCCGATCGATAACAAACGTATCAGGATCCTCGATCGCATCCGGATCTCGGTTGCCTGAGATGTACCACATCGCGACGCGATCACCCTTGCGGATGGTCTTTCCGGCAATCTGATAATCTTCGACTGCCGTGCGCGCCATGTGCGAGAGCGGCGTTTGCCATCGAATGATCTCAGACACCATGTTCGGAACCACGCCGGGATTCTTCCGCAGCTTTTCGTATTCCTGCGGATATTTGTTCAGCGCATAGACGCCGGCGGAAATGGAATTCCGAGTGGTGTCGTTACCGCCAACAATCAGAAGAATGACGTTTCCAAGAAATTCATAAGGCGGCATTTCCCGCATGACGTCCGAATGCGCCATTGCGGAAATGAAATCCAGCTTGGGCGGCTGCTTTGCGCGCTCGTGCCAGAGTCGCTGAAAGTACGCGAGACACTCTTGCAGCTCCGCTTCACGCTGCTCGTCGGTTTCGTAAACGCCGGATCCTTTGATCGCCATGGCGACGTTAGACCAACGCGTAAGTTTCCGCCGATCCTCCCAGGGGAAATCAAAAAGTGTCGCCAGCATTTGGGTCGTGAGTTCAATTGAAACGCGATCGACCCAGTCGAACGTCTCATTGACTGGCAAATTATCAAGAATCTGGCCGGCGCGATCTCGGATGACTTGCTCGAGTTCGGACAAATGGGCAGGCCCGACAACGGGTGCCACGACCTTGCGTTGATCGTCGTGTTTTGGCGGATCCATCGACATGAATCGATCGCGCACAAACGACTCGCGACCATCGATCAAGGTCGGGCCGCCAAGACTGATCTTCGACGAAAAGACTCGGTGATTTGAATCGACTTCGACGATGTCCTTATATCGCGTAATCGACCAGTAGGGCCCGAACGCGCTGTTGGCGCAGTAGTGAACCGGCGCCTCGGACCGCAGCCGGCGGAAATATTCACCGATTGTATCGTCGGCATAATATTGCGGGTTGCTGACGTCGATCTGGTCCAGCGGAATGTCGGCAATCTGACGCGTCAGGTTGGCTGAAGGGGCCTCGGTTGTAAGACTCATCTCAATGACCTCGAGTTAGGATTCATCGGACGCCAGACGCGCCACGTCTGGCAGTGAATTAATGTTGAGCGATCGGCACGTTGACGATGATGCCGTCGAGATCTGCGTTCATGCTGATCTGACACGCCAATCGAGAATTCGGTTTGCGATCCACAACCGTGTTCAGCATTCCGTCTTCAAGCGGCTCGATCGCGGGCAGCTTTTTCAGCCAATCGGCGTCGACATGGACATGGCAGGTCGCGCAAGCGGCTTGCCCGCCACAATCCCCATCGATCCCAGGGATAATGTTGTCGACCGCCGCCTGCATAAGGCTGGTCTCGGGCTCAACGTCGATAGTGAAGGTCTTGTGAGGCGTTCGATATTCGGCCTTTGGCATCGGCGTCCCTTATTCGCGCTTTGAAATACAGGCTTTTAGCACCGGATTTCATTATATGGTAGTTTTCTTGTAAGAAACTATCATTGTTTTTCATTATATGCAAATATTTTATTGCAAAATGCAATCGAGGTATGCTTCGATGCTTTTGGGAGCGCAGCGCCAATGAACAGCACATCCAACCCGTCGGGAGAGCCAACCGTCGTCATTATTGGCGGCGGCCATGCCGGAGGTTCCGTAGCTGCGAGCCTGCGACAGACCGGCTGGGACGGCCAAATCGTGATTTTCGGGGATGAGCCGGAATTGCCCTATCAGCGGCCACCCTTGTCTAAAGAGTTGCTCACGGGTGAAACCGAGATCGATAAACTATTCCTGCGCAAGCGATCATTCTATGAAACCGGCCATATCGAACTGCGCCTGAACGAAAAAATTTCGAAGATCGACCGCGAAACTTGTTCGATCGTGTGTGAGTCCGGCGAACGGACCCCCTTCACGCATCTCGTAATAGCAACCGGCGCTCGTCCTCGCGAACTTCCCAACGCCTCCAAAGACGAGCAAGGCGTGTTCTACCTTCGCAATCTGGATCAAGCGCGCAAACTTGCCTCGGCGTTGAAATTGGCAAAACGGCTTGCCGTCATCGGTGGCGGTTACATTGGCCTTGAAGTTGCCGCGTCAGCCAGAAAACTCGGCGTCGATGTTGTCGTTGTCGAGGCTGAAAACCGGCTTCTCGCACGCGTCGCCAGTGCCGAACTGGCTGAGTTTTTTCTGACCAAGCATCAAAACCTCGGGGTCAAATCTATCGTCAATGCGCAGATGTGCGAACTCGTCAGAGAAAGCGGAACGCTGATCGGAGCGAAGCTCTCTAATGGACAAATTCTCGATTGCGATGCGCTGCTGATAGGTATCGGCGCAATTCCAAACGATACATTGGCTCGCGACGCTAACCTGCTTTGCGACAACGGTATCATTGTCGATGAAGATGCCCGCACGAGCGACACCAAAATCTTTGCAGTTGGAGATTGTACGCGACGCCCTATGAGCGGGTTAGAAGGCCTGCATAGAATTGAAAGCGTGCCAAATGCGCTCGAGCAAGCCAAGCAAGCGGCTGCGGCGATCTGCGGGAAACCAAGACCGAAACCTGAAGTCCCTTGGTTTTGGTCGAACCAATTTGACATGAGACTTCAGATCGCGGGGTTGCCAAACGGCGCAACCCAACGTGTCAGCCGAAAACTGCCAAACGACGGATTTGCTGTGTACCACCTTGGAAACCAGGGCCGGCTGCATGCCGTAGAAGCTGTCAACTGCCCTGCTGAGTTCATGACTGGGCGCCAGTTCATAAACAGCCAAGTGATCGTCAACAGCGACGCTCTCAACAGTGAGAGCCTTCCCCTCAGCAAATGCGTTTGCGCTTGATCTACGATAAAAGAGGATAGCTACATGTGTTCGAAAGCGCCACTTCCCGCCAATAAGGACAAAAGGCAATGATATTCGCCAGAATTGCCGTGCTGGCAGGGGCAGCAATCATTTGGCAGATCGTCGCTGCTATTTACGCCTCTCCCTTTATTCCCGGTCCGCTTCAAGTTTTCCATGCCGGCGTCGAGCTCATTCGCAATGGCGACGTCAACGGCAACTCTCTTTGGGTTCACATCGAGGCTTCACTCGGACGCGTACTTGGCGGATTTGCGATCGCAACCGTGACCGGCGTCCCGTTCGGAATTCTTCTTGGATTGTTTCCACGCGTGAATATGGCACTGCGAGTATTGATTGAGCCGCTGCGCTTTATTCCGCCCTTGGCGTGGATTCCGATGGCGCTCGTCATTTTGACCGGCTTCTCGCGGTACGCCTTCATTATCTGGCTCGGCGCGTTCTTTCCAATCTTCCTGGCAACGATGATTGGTGTTCCCCGCGTCGATCCGCTTCACATCAACGTTGCGCGAATCCATGGTGCAAAGTGGGGCTGGATCGTTCGAAAGGTCGTTTTCCCCTCGATTTTGCCTGACATTCTCGGCGGTATGCGCGTCGGACTTGGCGTCGCCTGGATGTGCATCGTTGCCGCAGAAATGATCGGCGGCGGTCTGACCGGCTTGGGCAAGTTGCTCCTCAACTATGCTGAACTTTTGAGAATGCCGGAAATCGTCGTTGGAATGATTGTGATCGGCGTGACCGGATTCGTCATGAATGAAGTTCTGCTTCGGTTTGAAAAATGGGCATTCGCCTACCGAGATGAGGTGACCCTATGAGCGACATCAACGTCAACGTCAGCCACTCCTACGGCGCGCACGAAGTATTCCAGGGTCTGAACTTCCAGATCCAGCCGAACGAATTTGTCTGCATTCTCGGAAAGAGCGGTTGCGGCAAAAGCACTTTGGCCAAGATCCTTGCGGGTTTGATGAAGCCGAGTGACGGAGCGGTCCAAATAGGATCGGAGCCGATCGATCTAAGCCGGCACGAACTGGCTTTCGTCTTTCAGGAGCCCGCGCTGTGGCCGTGGCGCAACGTCACTGAAAATGTCCGCACCGGAATGGAGATCAAAAAGCGCCCGAAGGCTCAGATGGATGAGCGGGCAAAAAAGCTTATTGATCTTGTCGGACTGAACGGGTTTGAGAAACACTACCCTCACCAGCTATCCGGCGGCATGAAACAACGCGCTTCGATAGCTCGTGCATTCGCTGTCGACGCAGATCTCATCCTGATGGATGAGCCATTCGCAGCACTCGACGCGCAAACCCGCGAGTTCATGCAAAAGGAAGTGCTGAGAATTTGGGAACAGCATAAGCACACCGTCGTCTTCATCACTCATGGCATTGAAGAAGCAATTCTGTTAGCCGAGCGGATAATCGTGCTGGGAGCAAATCCAGGACGAATCATCGCTGACTTCAAAGTTGATCTGAAACGCCCGCGGAACTTTGCCGATCCGGGATTTATCGAAATTCGGCAAAAGATCAGCGGATTGATTGGCGGAAGTCACTAGATACGGACGGCCTGAATACAAATGTGAGGGATAAATAAGCAGCTCGAGGAAGCCGCCTAGACAAATCACAGCACGTGGTATTGTTTTTGGAGGTTAAGAGATCAATTTTGATTTCCCATTGGATAGCTTGAAAAATGGCCAAGACTCGCGAACTTCCTGCGGCAACGGAAATCGATACCAAGAGCGACAACGGTGTTCTGTCTCGAAGTCTGGGTTTGCTTTCCGTTCTGGTCGAGGCCGCCAAGCCGATGTCGCTGCGCGAAATCGCAGAAGTGGTGCAACTGCACGACAGCACGGTCCACCGTCTGCTACAGGCGCTTTGCGATATAGGCTATGTGGGCCGCTCTGCATCGCGAAAGTACTTCGCGCTTGGAAAGTCATTCCTGCCGCTTTCCGTCTATCATCCGCTGAATGCCATTCGCCGCGACAGTTATGAATCGCTGGTCGAACTCAGAGAGCTCTTCGGAGTGACCGCGTCATTATTGGTCTTCATAGGTACCGATCGAATGCTGCTCGATCTTGCGGGATCGTCGGGGTTGCTTGCGCCTTTTTACAGCACGCATCTCAACAATCCGCTTCACGTCTCTGCCGCAGGAAAATTGATCCTGCAAAGGATGACTGATGAGGAGCGAGCCGCATTTCTTGGCCCACCTCCCTATCAACAACTGACGCCGCTGACAAAAACAACCGAAGCCGACCTCAATGAAGATCTCGCGCTCATTGTGGAGCGAGGATACGCCACGAGCATCGACGAGAATTTTACCGGGATGTCTGCCATCGCGGCTCCACTTTTGTCAGGCTCCGATCAAATTATTGGATCCCTGGTTCTTGTGGGTTCGACGTCACGTTTCTCGAAGCCAAAAATCTTGAAGATGGGCGCAGCCCTGCTCGACAGGGCTCGCCTGATCTCGATCGGCTCAGCCGCGACGCGAGCCGTAGGCGGCATGTTCGCGGTGCAAAACGAACCGCGCTGATGTAGCCCAACAATTGGAACGAAAAAGCGGAGGATTCGATGTACATCACGATTGTCAGATTCCAATTGAAACCCGACGTGACGCTCGATGCGGCTAAGACGATGTTCTCGAACTATGCAGGCGGATATACTCAAACCGCCGGACTACAGAGCAAGCATTACATCTACAGTCCCGGCCGCGGCGGCGCCGTTTATATCTGGGACTCGCAAGACTCGGCAAAAAAGCTGTTCACCGACAATTGGCGTTCGATGATGCGATCTCGCTACGGCAGCGAGCCCGAAATTGAATGGCTCGCAAATCCCGTGACACTGGATAATTCCAAACAGTAGCCGCTGTTGGAGACGATGGTTCTACTGACCTAATCTTCGGCGGAGTGCGGCGGATCAAAGGCACGTATCGGCCGCAAGTTTTGTGCTCATTGCCTTCCCTTCCTCCGCTATATTTTGAATTGACCGCTGCCCTCTTTTGTTGCGTGGCAGCGAAGTCGTCCATTTGCAGCAACGACACCGCCTTTGGCGGCAGCATCGCCTCCCGTCGCACTTGTTTGGCGCGTTGTGCCGACTATGGTTGATCCGCAATCGCGGTCTATCGGCTGCGCGTCATAGCGACAGCCAAAACTGTCACTTGGGCGACAGTTTCATGGGCTCGCAGCAGCGGCTCCGTCATCCGCTTTAAAAGCCAGCTCCGACGCGTCGTACTAACGAGGCCGAAAGGCGTCGAAACCCCGTACTGATTTAAGGATGGTTTTGTAGTTAACGAATGCTCGCTTGCTGAGGCGACAGAAACGACCTCGGCTTCGCACCATCTACGAGCTGCTCCGCAACCTATTCACGTCCAGTCCGCAGAAAAGTGCTGAACTGGAAACGCTGAACCGAACCCCAGGGGGTCGTGTGCTCTTCTGATTGACTGCTGATCAGCTGAAAATTGCTGCCAAGTGTTTCAGCCAGGCTGTCCGGGCTATAGCGAACGATCGGCAGCCCGCTGCATCGCTCGGGACCGTCAAGAGCAAACGTCCCGATAATCGCATGTCCGCCGAGGCGAAGCGATTTGACCAACCGGTCTACATAGGACTTACGATCCGCCTGCTCTGTCAGAAAATGAAAAGCTGCGCGATCATGCCACAAGTCATACGACTTATCCGGATTCCACTTTGTGACGTCAGCAACGATCCATTCAACGCAATTTGCTTTTTCGGCGAGCCTTGCTTTGGAAACTGCAAGCGCAGCATCCGACAAATCGAGCACGGTTACATGCTTGAAGCCTCGTGCGATGAGGCTATCGACGAGCCGCGAAGCGCCACCTCCCACATCTACGATGGAAGAATCAAGCCTTGCGCCAATGCGATCAATAAAATCAAGCGACAGCGCGGGAGTGTCCTGAAACCAGCTAACCTCATTTTCACGTTTACTATTGTAAACTCCATCCCAATGCTCTTTGCTCATACGATCCATCCTCACCGGCCGACTTCTCTGGCGACGCTTCATCGATGCGCCGACTCAGGCAGACTTCTGTAGCTTCTTAAGGTGAACACCGGTCGCAGCAAGTTCGTTAATCGCGAGAAGATAAGCGGCCTCCACGCCACGCCGTGCGCTCATGGTGATTTCGATTTCCTTGCCCATCAAGGTCCGAAATACCGACTCCAGGCGTTTGCGATAAGTTTCAATTCTTACCAGCGGTCCTACAAGCATGATTGCTTCGGAATCCAGGGCAGTCGCAAGTGTAGTCACGGTATTTGCAAGATAAGTTGCGCCGTCCTCGCAAATGGCGTTCGCGCGTCTGTCGCCGGAGTTCGCCGCTTCTATCAATTCCAGGATGAGAGACTCTGGTACTTCCCTGGGGCTGAGCGGCTTGAGGTTCGCCCACTTTGCATAGAGAGCAGCACCGCCAGCGACGTCGTTCAGAGTCGTCGTTCTCCCATTCTTGTCGGTAACTCGGGTTTCACCAATCAGGCCGGCATGGCTACGGTGGCCGCGAACTGGCTGGCCATCGGAAACGATCCCCATGCCAATTCCGAGTGTCGCATGCACCACGATGAAATCATGGAATTTGGAAGAAGCGCCAAATCTGTATTCGGCAGCAGCCAGCGCGTTCGCCATGCTGCGCATTCGCACAGGCACACCGAGCGACTTCTCTATTTCGCGAGCCAAGGGAACATTCGTCCAGCCAATCGACGGCGCGTAGATCACGACACCCGCCTCGGAATTGACGACGCCCGCGCTCGCAACTCCGACGGTCACAAGCCTCGAGCGTGGAATTCGGTGCTTTTTCAGGAGATCCTTGACATAAGACGCCGCGACCTCAGCCGCGCGTTTCGGATTTAGCATTCGATCTCGAGGCAGCGGGACGTCTGCTATGACTTCACGCTGCAAGTTTGCGATAGCGACGCGTTGTTCGAATGCGTTGACCGAAATGCCTGCCACATAACCCGCATCATGCCGCAGCCGCAAATTGACATGCGATCTGCCGGGTCTGCCGGTCTTGTAGTGCTCAAATTCTTCAATAAGGCCAGCATCGATCAATTGGCGGGTGATTCTCGATACTGACGCGGCGGTCAGGTTTGTGCGCTTAGCGATATCCGATCTCTGGACCGGAGCATCAAACAAGACCTCATTAAACACCGCCAAATTATTAGATCGGCTTGGTATCAGCCGAGGCAAACCCCTGCTATTCAAAGACATCAGACACCTGATTCACTCGAATTGTCGTTATATAACGTGCCGGGAGCGTTGAAAATGACCCCCGGCACGAGCAGAAATACAATAACAAACTCAAGACAAATTGGCTGGCCCCATCGGGAGCCGGTCTAGTTGGGCTTCTTATTGACTCCCGCAACCGGCTTGACCGGCACGTCCGGCCGTGGATCGACAACAAAGCCGTTTCTGTTCGGCATCTTTATCGAAGCCAGCGATTTTGCGTCGATCGTTTTGTCTTCTGAAACAAGCCCGTTGAGATTCAAAACGTAAGCGGCGACTGCATACACCTCGTCGTTGCTCAACGACTGCGGCGCATTCATCGGCATCGCCCGCCGGATGTAGTCGAATAGCGTCGGTGCGTAGGGCCAAAAACTTCCAACTGTCTTGATGGGCTTTGGGGTCGCGAGAGATCCCTGCCCTCCGGCCAATTTGTCACCAAGTCCGCCCTCGCCACTCGCGCCATGGCATGCCGCGCATTGTGCTTCGTAGATTTCCTTTCCGTGTTTTACGCTGCCGCTGCCGGCCGGCAGACTCTTTCCATCGCGATCGATATCGAGATTCCAGGCCGCAATTTCAGCATCGGTTGCACGGCGTCCTATTCCGTACCGGGCTTCTGCAAATGCGAAGGAAGTGGTTGAGACGAGAGCGGCCAGAACAATAGCCTTATGCTTTAACGTTGGCATTCGTAACCTCCCCGCTCTCTGCAACCTTCCAAGGCTGGATCGCATTGTTGTGATAGAAGGAATTCAAACCGCGCACGGACGTCAGATCCGCAAAGGTCGGCTGTGTGTATCCAGTTTCGTCAGTTGCGCGACTCATAATGACCGTCGGCTTGCCGTCCCATTTCCAGGGTAGCCGAAAACGCGTCAGCGCCTTCGTTAGCACTGGGCTCTGCAACGTTGCGGCTTGCCAGCTTTTTCCATTGTCCACCGAGATGTCGACTTTTGCGATTTTGCCGTGGCCGCTCCATGCGATGCCGCTAATCTCGTTGAAGCCCTGATTGATCTTGTGAGTACCCGACGGCCGCGTGATAATCGACTTAGCTTCCATATAGAAGGTGAACTGACGCGCAGTACCATCCGGCATCGAGTCAGTGTATTTGGAAGTTTCTTCGCGCGAATAAATCGGCTCGGCGGTGACGTGAAGACGGCGAACCCATTTCACGCTCATGTTTCCTTCAAACCCCGGAAGCAGAACGCGCAGCGGATAACCTTGTGCAGGACGCAATCGCTCGCCGTTTTGGCTATAGACAAGCATGGCATCATCCATGCATTTCTCAATCGGAATGCTTCGTGTGAGTGCTGCGGCGTCTGCACCTTCTGCGACAACCCATTTCGCATTTGGCTTGAGGCCGGCTTCCTGAAGAACTGTCTTCATGGGGACGCCCGTCCATTCCGCGCAGCTCACCAGTCCCACCAGATCCGAAGCGGTCTTGCTGTAAATCGCCTCAAATCCCGGATTGCCTGAGCATTCGAGGAAATGAATACGAGACTCTGACGGGAAGCGTCGTACATCATCCATGGTGAGAACCAGCGGATTGTCGACGAGGCCATGGATCATCAGGCGATGCTGCGCCGGATCGATCTCGGGGATTCCGCCGTGGTGCCGTTCGTAGAACAAGCCGTTTGGCGTAATGATTCCATCGAGCTCTTGCAGCGGCGTGCGGCTGGCAGAAGACGTGTACTGCTTCAGGTTTTTAGGAACGTTCCGAATGACGCTTTTTTCAAATGGAGACGGAGTGCCGTAGGTCTGACTGCCAACATCTGCGCCCGGCGCCTTCATCCATTCCGGAATATTTGGCGGTCCATTGTCCAAGGCCTTCTTAGTCTCTTCAGCAACTGCCGCCCCGCTAACGCTGCCGGCTGCGGCAATTCCGACAAGCGCCGCGGCGTCGCTCAAAAACGCACGGCGTGATTTATGAGAACCATCTCCAAGATCATCTCGCTCTGCCATTTGACCCTCCGTGGAAGTTCTAGAACATCATTTTTTCAATGGTGACTCTTAACCGCTTCCTGTACTGACGACGTAAGTCCTTTCTTTCCTCGAACGTAGAAATAGATTTGCGTGACAACAAGCACCATGGCGAGGGCAAGGAAAACCGCGCTTATAGGGCGTTCTATGAACGTCATTGCATCGCCATCGGCGAGAAGCATCGCTCGCCGGAAATTTTCTTCAAATCGCGGGCCCAGAACGAATCCAAGCAACATTGGCGCGGGATGAAATCCCAGCCGAACGAGCACGTAGCCAAAGATGCCAAGAAACAGGACCGTGCCAACCTGGAAAAGATCGTTGTTCGTCGAATAGACGCCGATGCAAATGAAGAACATCGCGCTTGGATAAAGATAGCGATACGGGATCAGCAACAACTTCACCCAGATCCCGATGAGGGGCACGTTCAAAATCACGAGCAGGATGTTTCCGATCCAGAAGCTCGCAATCAGCCCCCAGAAAATATCGGGACGCTCATGAATAAGCGTCGGGCCCGGTACGATTCCCTGGATGATCAGTGCTCCCAAGAGAAGCGCCATCACAGCGTCACCCGGAATGCCCAAACTCATGGTTGGAATGAAATCGCCTTGAACCGACGAATGAGTTGCGGTCTCAGGACACGCGACGCCCTTGATGTTACCGTGACCGAAGGTCTCCGGATTTCTGGAGACTTTCTTTTCCGCAGCATACGCGACGAACGACGCGATCGTCGGACCGGTTCCGGGGATCAATGCGCAGAGGCTTCCAATCAACGTACCTCGGATCATCGCGGGGAAAGACTCTTGCAGATCCTTCTTGGAGGGCCGCATGTCCCGTATGCCGATGTTGGAGTATTTCGTATCGACCTTCGCCATTTGGTTCACGCTGCTCATGAACTCAGCGATACCGAAAATGCCCAGCGCAAGTGCCGCGATTTCAACTCCGTCAGACAGCTGATGAAATCCGAATGTGAATCGTTGCGCACCGGTTTGAACATCCGAGCCGATGATACCGATCATCAGGCCGAAAATCGTCATCGCCACACCCTTAAGCGCGGAGCCGCGCGCAAGCGTCGATCCCGCCAGCAGACCTAAGAACATCAGCGAACAAATCTCGGCCGGCCCAAACTTAAGTGCTATTTCAACGAGCGCCGGCGCGAGAAAGATCATCTCGATAATGCCGAATGACGCACCGATGAACGAGCCAATCACGGTGACACCAAGCGCGACGCCGCCGCGGCCCTGTCTTGTCATGGGAAACCCGTCGAGACACGTAACGGCGTGCGGCGGGTGACAAGGAAGATTCAGCAGAATTGAGCAGATGGCTCCGCCATATTGCGCGCCATAGTAGACACCGGCGAGCATGAGGATCGCCGCAACCGGCTTCATTCCGAATGTCAGAGGAAGCAGTATTGAAATCGTGGCGATCGGCCCCAGCCCGGGAAGGACGCCAACCATATTTCCGACGAACACGCCGATAAAGCACCACAGCAGGTTGTGCGGTTCCAGTGCGACTCCAAAGCCGTACCAAAGATCTGCAAGCGCCGTTTCGATCATCACCAAACTCCCCGAATGATCGGAAACGGTATCTTCAGAAGGAATGAGAAGATGAGCAGACCAAGTATTGAGATGAACACGCCCAACCCCGCAGCCTGCGGAAGCGTCGTCTCACGATCGCCGATTGCCGCGACGAAAACGCAGGCAAACGTTGCAGGCAGTAGTCCCGCGAACTCGCCAAAAATGATGAAGGCAATCGGCGAGGCAATGATGCAGCCCCAGGCAAACCATTCTGGCCGGGCGGGTAGAAATGATTCTTCGTCGGGCTCGGTCGAGAGATAAGCAGTGCCTGCGATGAGCGCGCCAACGCTAATCATCATCACGCCAAGGAGAACCGGAAAAAAGCCGGGGCCCATGTGTGAAAGCGACCCAAGACCATACCGCTGGGCCTCGAGCGCGGCACCCAAGCCGATGAGCATCATCAGCCCGCCGCCATAGTAGTCGCGCCGGTGTTCACTGAAAGTCGACAAAACGCATCCTCCGAACGTCGCATTTCCCCGTTACTTCGGAAGCGCGGAGAACTTCTATTGGTTCTCATTTCGCTCCCAAAGCTCTTATGTCTTCACTATTCGATCTGAATTCCCGTCGCTTGAATCAATTCGCGATAACCGGCCACATCCGTCTTGATCTGACTGGCCAGCACGTCGGGAGTTGAAATGACAGGCTCTGTACCCTGATCGATGAGCTTCTTCTGCACATCTGGCGATTTCATATTCTTCAGGGCGTTCGCAATTTTGTCGATGACGGGTTTCGGCGTATTGGCCGGTGCCATCAAAGCGTACCAGGCGACCGCTTCGTAATTCGGCAGTCCTGCTTCGGCGATCGTCGGCGTATCTGGCAAAGCCGGAGAACGCGTTTTCGAACCGATGCCAAGAGCCCGGAGCCTGTCGCCTTTGATGGCCCCCAGCGAAGCAGGAATGTTGGTGAACATAACGTCGACGAAGCCGCCGATCAGATCGGTCACTGCTGGCGCTGCTCCTTTGTAAGGAACGGTAAGCATGTTGACATTCGCCAGCCGCTTGAACTGCTCTCCCGCCAGGTGAGCAGGGCTGCCGTTTCCAGCCGTCGCCAGCTTCAGTTTGCCAGGGTTAGCCTTGGCGTATTCGATCAGCTCCTTGACGTTCTTCGCAGGGACCTTTGGGTTTACGACAAGAATGTTCGGGACCATCGCCAGCAGTGAAATCGGTACAAAGTCCTTGCCCACGTCATAACGCATCGTTTTGTAAAGCGTCATGTTCACGGCATTGTTGCTGCTGCCGAGAAGCAGCGTGTACCCATCCGGATCGGCCTTCGCGACGACTTCCGATCCGATGTTGGTGCCGGCCCCTGGCTTGTTGTCCACGATGACCGTCTGCCCCAACGACTTCGACAGTTCTTCGGCGGAGATGCGTCCGAGAACGTCTGCAACGCCCCCCGCTGGCCAGGGAACAATGATTTTGATGACGCGCGATGGATAGGCATCGTTGGCCGCGAGCGCCATCGTCGACAGGGAGCAAAGGATCAGTGCGCAAATCAGCTTGAGCGTTCGCATGGGTCTTCCTCCTCGATTGTTTTTATTTTGTAGGTTGCATTATCGGATTGGCGGCGGCGCGATGAATGGGTAGCGAGCCTTCGCTTTGGTCTGCACGGCGCCGGAATTTCTTACGTATCGGCGATCGTCGTCAGGCCGAAGTTTGAACGCCCAATTCGGCTCGCCTCCGGTTGCTGTCTGAATGAGCCGACGATCTCGCTGACTGGCGAGCACCTTTTCGTTGACATCCCAAGGATTCCAATCCTTGAACGCATCGTGACGGAGGTCTTCGACGGTCTTCGCGTACTCGGGCCTCGCAGCCAGGTTCGTCAGTTCAAGCGGATCGCTTTTCAGATCGTAAAGAATATCCGGGAAACCGTGAGTGTAGATAAACTTGAATTGGCCTTTACGAACCATTCGGCACGGCGCGCAGCCGCCCTCGCCGGTGTACTCCGAAATAACCGGGCCGATATCCGCCGTCGACTTTCCGCTGATGAGCGGCCGCAGCGAATGTCCATCGACTGGAGTCGATGGTTCCCACGGTTTACCCGCTGTGGCGTAATCCAGAAACGTCGGAGCAAGGTCGATTAGCGAAACCGGCACATCGACTCGCCGCGACGTGGTTTGTCCTGGCTCTGCAATGATGAGCGGGATTCGAACGGATGGTTCGTAGAAATACTGTTTATACCAGCCTCCGCGCTCGCCCAGCATCTCGCCGTGATCGGCGGTGAAGATCACCAACGTGTCCTTGTCGAGACCGACGTCCTTTAACGTCTTGAGAATGTGTCCAACTTTCGCGTCGATAAAGCTGATCATGCCGTAATACGCATGGCGCGCGTTTCGCACATGCTCTTCGGAGACTTCATCGAGATCGCCGCCATGCGCGTAGTGGAGCCATCTGCTCATCTCATCCTGCTCCTCCAGAGGAATAGGAGCGACCTTCGGCATATCGATCTCGTCGTGCTTGTAGAGATCCCAGTAATCCTGCCGGGCGATGAATGGCGAATGCGGGTGTGTGAACGAGATCGTCAGAAAGAACGGATGCTTGTCTGAGAAACGCGCCAGATCATAGAGTTTTTGTATCGCGAAAAATTCGACCTCATCGTCGTAGTCGATCTGTAGCGTCCGAAGACACGAGCCCGCATCGATGACAGCCCGCATGTTGATGCCGGTCGGACGATTGCGCGGCCCTTCTGTCCAATCGGGTGTCCAGGCGAAATTGGAAGGATAGATGTCCGTCACAAGCCGATCGTTGTACCCGTGCAGCTGGTCCGGACCGACGAAATGCATTTTGCCGCAAAGCGTGGCCTCGTAACCGGCCTTTCGGAGATAATGAGCAACAGTCGGCGTTGATGCGGGAAGCTCCGCCGCGTTGTCCCAGACGGAAATCGCGTTCGCGTATTTTCCCGCGAGCACGGATGCGCGGGCCGGAGCACACAAGGGAAAATTCGTATAGGCGCTTTCGAAGAGCGTTCCTCGATTGGCCAACGCTGAAAGGTTCGGCGCCTTGACCAGCGGATGCCCATAACAGGGCAACGCCTGGGGACACAGCTGGTCGGCCATGATCAGCAAGATATTCGGCGCAGTGCGCTCCCGGCTCATCCTGTTTCCTCGTAAAGCGGCCGATTTCCGGCTCTTAACCCGAGAGCCTAGCCTAATTACTTACAGTACGCAATTAATTATCCCTGCTTGTTTTGTGAGGCGCCACAAACGATGTCTCACTCAGTGAGAGGCCGAGATTTTTCCTGCAACACGGCAATCGCCTTTCAGATCTCGTGGAAACTGTTTCGATTAGGAAGGAGCGCGATGATCTCGCGACAGAAGGCCGGCAGATCATCCGGCTTTCTCGATGTCACAAGCGTTCCATCGACGACCACTTCCGAATCTTCGAACAGGCCACCGGCATTGACGAGGTCGTCCTTGATGGACGGCGCGCCTGTGACGCGCTTGCCGCGGACAATATCGGCGGACGCAAGCAACCAGCTTCCGTGACAGATCGCGGCCACCGGTTTGTCTGCATGTGCGTGCTGAGCCACGATCGAAATCATGGACGGGCTTAGCCGCATAAGGTCGGGAGCATAACCGCCGGGTATGATGATAGCGTCGTAAAGCTCTTTTTCAGCTTCGGCTGCGGCAATGTCTGCGTGGATGGATTGTCCGAGTTTCGACTTGTACTCTTTCTTCTCCGGGCCAATGACTACGACGCGCGCGCCCTCCTCGCGCATTCGATAGATCGGATACCAGACCTCGTGGTCGTTGTGGTTGTTCTCGATGAACATTGCGACGTGATTTCCCTTGCGGCTTGCCATTTTGTTTTCCCTCAATTCCGGATTTCGTTTAGCCATCACAAATCGAGCACGAGAAGCGGAGACTTCGAACGCGAGCAGCAAACCGTCATTTCCGTTTCATGCTCTTGCGGTTCGAGGACATAGTCGCGGTGATCCGGCTCTCCTGAAAGGACGCGCGTGCGACACGTACCGCAGACGCCCAGCTCACATGCAGCCTCGACCTGAATGTCGTGCTCGCGCAGAACCTGCAAAATGGTCTGGTCGCTCGGAATATCGAGGGTCATCCCGGATTTTGCCAGTTCGAGCTTGAACGCGGGCCCTAAACCTCCTTCGTGGTGTTCAGCGGTCTTGTCGCCGGAAGCAACCAGCGCCGGATCGTTTGCCGACGGCGTGAAAAACTCACGATGCGTGTTGCCTGAAGGCCAATGCGAAGATGCCGACGCCACGACGGTCATGAAGCCCGGAGGACCGCAGTAGTAGAGATGCGTTCCATCCTCAAAATTTTTCAGCGCGCCATTGATATCGAGACCTTTGCTGGAATCGCCGCCATCCCAATGAACGACAACGCGGCCGCTATTTATGAGAGGGCGAAGGCGATCCAGGAATGCCGTGCGCTCCTTCGAACGCGTGCAATAGTGAAGCTGATACTCAGACCGATTGCGCTCGAGTTCGCAGATCATCGACATCATCGGCGTGATGCCGATACCGCCGGCAAGCAGCAGATGGCGCTTTGCATTTGGCCGCAAGGCGAAGTGATTCCGGGGACCGGAAATTGCTACTTCGCTGTTCGCCTGAAGGGTTTCGTGGATCGCCTTTGAACCGCCGCGACCGTTCGGCTCACGTTGAACGGCAAACGTGTATCGCCCACGATCCGCAGGATCACCACAAAGAGAGTACTGGCGCACACCAAGGCTTCCGCCGGGAACGTGCAGGTCGATGTGACTTCCGGCTTCGAACTGCGGAAGATCGTTGCCGGTTGGATCGAAGACTTCAAACGCCTTTATGTCCTCGCCGTATTTCGTGACCGAACGAACTCGCAGACGAAGCTCTTTCGCGGACGTCACGTTCGCCGGCTGCAATTCGGCTTCAGATTTGGCGGCGGCATTCATGGTCCGCTCCTCTCAGTTCAAAATTGCAAGCCATCGCCGTTAGCGTTGACGGTCGGTCAGTCTGACTCTTCAACAGTGATGGCACTGACCGGACATCCCTCGGAGGCCATGCGAATAACGTCGATTGATTCGTGCGGCGGGTCGATCGGTTGCGCCTGTCCTTCGCTGTTGAGCGCGAATGCTTTTGGCGCAATGGCCGTGCAGATACGCGACCCAACGCACTTGTGATGATCGACGCTCGTCTTGATTGTCTTTCCCATCGTGACACTCACTTGAACTTCACGGGCAGCGCCTTTAGCGCGCGGCCTCTGAGGATTGCATGGTACTCGAACGTATCCGCGGCGAGACGCATGCCGGGGAACCTCTGAGTCAGCGCAAGATAAGTTTCGTGCGCCTCGACGCGAGCCAATGGCGCGCCCAGGCAAATGTGAATTCCCTGTCCGAACCCCAAATGCGGATTTGGACGCCGGCTGACATCGACCTGATGCGGGCAGCTGAACTTCGCCGAATCCTGATTCGCGGCCACGTTCACGAGAAGAACCAAGTCGTCCTTGCGGATCGTCTTTCCCCGAATCTCGACATCCTCGAGCGCGTAGCGAAGCATGCTCTTAATTGCGCCCTCGAGACGAACGACCTCCTCAACCGCCAACGGAACGAGCGCCGGTTCTTTACACAGACGATCCCACTGATCCCGATGGCTCAGCAGCATGTGCAGACCGTTGGCCAGAAGATTCGTAGTCGTCTCGTGTCCAGAAAACAGAAGATTGGCGCAATGGACGATGATCTCGTCGTCGGAAAGACGGGCGCCCTTCCAATCCGCCTTGATCAAAGCTGAAATGTAGTCGTCCTGCGGATTCGCGCGTCGTTCCTTCACGCGCGGCTCCACGTAGCCGATGAGTCCTTTGATCCCATCGACACCCGACTGCCATCGCGCCGGATCGGTGCCGCCGCCAAAATGGTAGGTCAGCCAAAGGTCCGAGTATTTCTTGATGACCGTCCAGTCTTCATGCGGAAAGTCCAGAAAATCAAGGATGACCTTGATCGGAAGCGGAAGCGTGAAATCCTTGATGAAGTCAATTTGGTCTTTGTTCTGCGACTCATCCAGCAGATCGTGGATGAACTTCCGAATTCTTAGGCGCCGCTTCTCGACCTGCGACGGCGTCCACACCTGATTCACGACCAGGCGAATATGGTCGTGCAATGGATTGTCCACGGCACTCAGCCAGTGAGGATATGTGTCGTAGATGACGCCGAACCGCTCTCTGTACGAGGCGCGGTCCTTCTCCGGCAGTTCTTTGACGTTGAACCCCAACTTGTCGGAAGAAAACAGATGCGGCTGCCGGCAAGCCCACACGACATCTTCATACTTCGTGATGATCCACATCTTCCTTTGTTCGTTCCAGTGGACCGGGTCGTTTTCCCGCAAAGGACCGAAGTAAAGTTCGGGATCTACCAACGCCGCCGGATCCAGAAGATCTGTCGGCTTTGACTGGACTGTCGTGTTCATGCTGGTTCCTCGATTAAATCCGCCTCAGCGAAACGCTGCGACTACTGCGCTTCGTGAATGAGCGGGATCCATTTTTCGTATTCCGATTTAACCAATTGCTGGAGAGCCTGCGGCGAACGCTCGTCCGCCGGCGGCGCATCCAACCCAATGTCATTCATCTTCTTCACGAAGGCCTCATTGGCAAACGCCTTCTGAAGCGTTTCATTGACTTTGGCGACGATCGGCTGAGGCGTTCCCTTGGGGAAAAACAACCCTGTCCAGGCGTTCACAACCAGATGCGGCATTCCCGCCTCAGTCGATGTCGGAACGTTTGGCAAAATCGGAGTTCGCTTGGGCGAAAGAAGAACGACGGCTTTCATCTGATTCGATTTCACGAACGGGGCCGCAAGACTTGTCCAGTTGAAGACAGCGTCGATGCGATTGCCCATCACATCGCGATCCGCCTCGATATCGCCGCGATAAGGAACCTGCGACGCATTGATGTTCGACTGCTTTTTGAAGAGCAGGAACGCCAGATGAGAAATGGATCCGATTCCGGCGTGGCCGATCGTCAGCGGGCTTGTTTTGGACTTTGCAAGCGCGATCAAATCGTTCAGCGAATTGACGGGCGAATCCTTGTTCACGAGCAGGATTTCGGGCGAGTACGCGACCGTCATGACGGGAACGAAATCGGTCAGCGGATTGTACGGCAGTGTCTTGAATACGGCGGTGCTCGCGATTTGAGTTCCCAGATTGCCTATAAGGATTGTGTACCCGTCAGGCGTTGCCCGCGACACGCGCGTCGCACCGATCGTTCCGCCGGCGCCCGTGACATTCTCCACGACGACTGGCTGTCCGATATTGTCGCGCAGCTGTTCGGCGACGAGGCGTGCAACGACGTCGACCGATCCTCCGGCAGCAAACGGCACGATGAGGCTGATTGGACGTGTCGGGTATGTGCTGTCAGCACTCGCAACGCCGATGTTTGCAGTGAGCAGCGTGGCAAGAAAACTTACAAGAAAAGCGATCCGCGGCATTGTTTCCCTCCCTGAATTCGGAACCGACTCTTTGTTCGGTTTTGCAAGGCTGCGCCGCATCGCAACGTGCTTTTGCGCGCGCGAACGGCTGCCTTGTCGAGACGAATTTTAAGAGTCCATCGCAAGTAGGAGAAATACCGAATGAGTCCGAGGGTATGCCTCGTTGGCATGACCGATCGTTTTTGCTAGCGGTTACGGATGGATATCCGATCGCTTAGATATTTCATTGCGGCCGCAAACTTAAAGAGCATAAGTAAGGCGGCCGAACATCTTCATATCGCGCAGCCGGCCCTGAGTCGCCAACTCAGGAAGCTGGAGGCGGATCTCAAAGTTGAGCTCTTTCATCGTGACGCTCGCGGCGTTCGTCTAACGGACGCCGGCACTCTCCTTCTCGAAAAAGCCGAAAGCCTTATCAGGCAGTTCGAGCACATCGCAGAGGAAGTCCGCAGACAAAGCCGGAATCCGTCCGGTCACGTATCGGTCGCCCTTATTCCGTCAGTCGCTTCGTTCATCGCTTTGCCCCTGATCGAACGAATGCGCGAACGACATCCGAAGATTTCACTGCGCATATCCGAAGGCCTTACAACGGCAATCGTAAGCGGGCTACTTGAACACAAGTTCGATTTTGGCCTGATCCCGGCGGAGCAAGGCGATGCCTCGTTGATAAGCATTCCCCTACTGATCGAGCCAATGTTTCTGATTGGGCCTGCCGACAAAGCGTCCACCGACAACAAGCCGCTTTCATTGCAGCAACTCTCTCAATACCCACTGATACTTCCCAGCCGCGGCAATACTCTGCGCGAGCAAATCGAGTCGGTCGCGAAGCGAAACGGCGTGGCGCTCGATGTGAGAGAAAGCGTCGATAGCGCGATTGTTACGAAGCAGCTGGTGATCGCCGGCCTCGGCTATACGATTCACTGCTACAGCTTCGTTCATGCGGAAGTCACGCGGGGGCAGCTGTTCGTTCAGCCGCTCCGCAGTCAGGAACTCGTCCGACAATGGTCCCTTGCGCGGCCGCGCGACCATTCTCAATCCGAGGCCAGTTCGAAAGCTGCAAAGGTGCTGTTGGAGATTGCGACTGAGTTCTCACAACAGAAGGACTGGTACTTGCAGGTCAGCCGCAGGCAATCGCTTTAGCGCCCTGTGCGGCCTCCCCCTTTTTAAGTCCTCGAATTCCGCTATCGTCTCGTCGCTGCCGCGACAGGAGATTTCAGGCATGTTCAGCCACGTCATGATCGGATCGAACGATCTCAATGCGTCGAAAAAATTCTATGACGCAATTTTTTCATCGATGGGAGGAGATCCGGGAACGCTCGATGTCCGGGGCCGGCTGGTCTACAGCAAGGACGGCCACCGGCTGATGATCACCAAGCCGATCAATGGAAAGAAAGCCATTCCCGCTAATGGCGGCACCATCGGATTTCATATGCAAAGTCCGGAAATGGCGAACGCCTGGCATTCGGCCGGCGTCGCAAATGGCGGGAGAAGCGTAGAGGACCCGCCGGGACGGCGCGAAAGAAACGGCGATCCGATTTATCTGGCGTACCTGCTCGACCCGGACGGGAATAAGCTCTGCGCCCGCTGCCCAGTCTCGTCGTGAACGTCGTTCGCTCGCGGTCGTAAGGTGTCGCGAATTCATCAAGACACCGAAGAGAGATGAACTGACGGTTCGCGCTATCGCGTTCGCGACTGCTATAGACGCCGGCCAGCTTCGCGCCGCCGATCTGCGTCGGCATCACGGGCGGCGTGAATACTGAACATCGTCAGCGCAGTCGCATGGCCGCAGTTTGTTCTTTGTGCGGATTTTGGGAAGCACTTGCGCTGCAAGGACTTTGAATGGTGGGCGCACAAGGATTCGAACCTTGGACCCGGTGATTAAGAGTCACCTGCTCTACCAACTGAGCTATGCGCCCGGATCCAGACAAGACCCGTTTAAGAGGGCGTCGTTTAGCAAAGCGATTCTGCCGTGTCCAGCAAACGCAGGCACTTTTCCCGGCAGGAACATGGCGCATTCTGACACGCGCCAGATACAAAAAACCGCCGGAAATCCGGCGGTTTTCGCTTGTGTGGCGGTGCGGATCAGAGCCGCTCGGAGCCGCCCTGGCCGCCTGCGCGTCCCGGGCCGTCGTCGCGGCCCGGACCGAAACCGTCACGCGGGCCGAACTCATGATGATGCCAGCCGCGCGGCCCGCCCATGCGTGTCAGCATCGCAAGGCGGCGCTTCTGACCGTCGTCGAGGCTCTTGTAGAGCGGGTCTGCTGCATCGGCGATACGCTTCAGGCCGGTCGCGGTCGCAACCATGTTGTCGGCACGCTCGCGCAGGCGCGCGACGGGATCGAAGTTCGGCGCGGTTCCCGCCTGATCGGGAGCACGATCGCCCAAGCCTTTCTCGTCACGCCCTTTCTGGTCACGCTCGGCACGGCGCAGATCGCGTTCAGCGGCGCGCGCATTGGCGCGGTCGATACGCTGCTTGGCGAAATCGCGCACCGCGGTCTCGACCGCCGGCCAGTTCTTTTCCTGATCGGGCGTCAGCTTCAGCCCGGCATGAACGGAGGCGATCTTCGCGTCGACGAAAGCGGCGCGATCCTCGGCGCTCATGCGCGGATGATGGAAACGATGCTGCGCATAGACGGCGGTCGAACCGATGACGGCGACGGCTGCGATGGCGGCAATGACGGATTTTCTCATGGGGCACTCCTTCTTCGTTCTGCAACGAAGATGGCAGCAGCCCGCGCGATTTCAAATTACGGTTTGGAAAAGTCCGGCTGTGTTACGAAAATGTAATTCGCCGCCGTTCATCCGCCGTACAGCATTCCCAGCTTGCGCGGCAGCCACAGCGTGATTTCCGGCACATACGTAATGATGACGAGAAATATCAATAGCGTGATGAGCCACGGCATCACCGCCTTGGTCAAATCCGTGATGCCCATGCGCGCGATACCCGCCGCGACATAGAGATTGAGCCCGACCGGCGGATGGCAGAGGCCCACCTCCATGTTGGCGTCGATCATGATGCCGAAATGAACGGGATCGATATTCAAACGCTGCGATGCCGGAAACAGGATCGGCGCCATGATGAGAATGATCGACGACGGCTCCATGAAATTGCCGGCCAGCAGCAGCAGGATGTTCACCACGAACAGAAAGCCGATCCAGCCGAGGTTCATGTCCATGATCCAGTCGGCGATAGCGTGCGGGATGTTTTCGTTGGCGAGAATGAACGAGAACACCACGGCGTTGGTGATGATATACAAAAGCATCGCGCTCATATTGGCGGATGCCAGCAACACGCGCGGCACGTCCTTGAACTTCAGCGCCTTGTAGACGAACAGCGACACGAAGCCGGCGTAAACGGCGCTGACGGCGGCCGCCTCGGTCGCCGTGAACAGGCCGCTGTAAATGCCGCCGACGATGATGACGACCAGCATCAGGCCCCAGAAACTCTTGCGGAAGGCGACCCACCGCTCGACCCATGTGGCGCGCGGCATGCTCGGATAGCCGCGCTTCTTGGCGAGATACCATGTGACGCCGCACAGCATCGCCGACAGCAAAATACCTGGAAGCAGACCGGCAACGAACAGCGCGCCGATCGAGGTGTTGGTCGAGATCGCGTAGATCACCTTCGGAATCGACGGCAGCATCAGAATGCCGAGCGAACCGGCGACCGTGATGATGCCCGCGCCGAAATGCATCGGATAGCCGCGCCGGACCATTTCCGGCAAAATCACGCCGCCGATAGCCACAACCGTCGCGACGGATGAGCCGCAGACCAGCGCGAACATCGCGCAGGCGACGATGCCCGCGAGCGCAAGACCGCCTGTCAGGTGGCCGACCATCGACGCCGCGAAGTCGATCATCAGGCGCGCGACGCCGCCATGCGTGAGAAAGTTGCCGGCCAATATGAAGAAGGGGATCGCCATGATTTCCCACTTCTCGATACCGGTAAACAATTTCAACGCCACGACCTGCGGGTCTTCGGCCGTCATCGTGAAGAAGAAGGTCAAAACTGTCAGACCGAGTGAAATCGAAATCGGCATGCCGGTCAGCATCAGCGACACAAGCAGCGTGAACAGCAGAATGGCGCGCGGACCGGACGGGATCGTCACCAGTCCGAATTTGGCTCCGAGGCACAGGCAGAACAGCATGATCGGCACGCCGATCAGAACCACGGCGCCGAAAATCTGATTGGACGGCGGCTTCCTGTAGCTCGGCCCGCCCGTGATCGCGGTGGCTGCGTTGCTCATCGCGATGCTCCGGCGACCGCAACATCGTGAGCGACGATGCCCGGAACGGTGGGCGTATCGTCGGCCACGCCTTCGACATGGCCGTGGTCGTGGTGCGGCAGTTCACCGGTTCGGGCGAAGCCGACCATGACTTGCAGGAAGCGGAAGCTCATCAGATAACTGCCGAGCGGGATGGCGAGATAGATCATCCAGGCCGGCCATTCGAGATCGGGCGAGGTCTGATCGGTCTGCGCCATGTGATAGACGAAATTCGTGCCGAGCGAGCCGATCACGAAGGTGAAGATCGCGCCGCACAGCAATCCGAAAATGATGACGCGGTACTGGTTTTCCGGAGCGAGCTTCTGCGTTGCCACGTCGACACCGACGTGAATGCCGGTGCGCACGCCGTAGGCCGCGCCGAACTTCGCCATCCACACGAACATGTAGATGCACAGTTCCTGCGCCCAGGTCAGGTTGATATGCCGCACGAAGTTGAAAGCTGCGGTGCCGGCGGCGGTCAGCCACGCGATATCGTGGGCGCGGCCGAATTTCATGATGTCCACCGAAATGGTGGTGCTGTAGCGATGAACGACGGCGATGAAAATCAGCAGCGTCGCGGCCGCAATCAGCGTCGCGATGATGACTTCTTCGAGCCGGTCGAGAATCCGCAGGATAATTTTCAAGATTGTCCCCACCCCATCGGCCGCCTCTGCGTGCGGTCCGAAAGCAAATCTAGCCTAAACAAGTCTAGCTTAAAAAAGTGGTCCGGGTCTAATCCCGGACCACTTCGAGATTATGGCGAAAGACTTAGTTGGTCTTCGCGTTCGCTTCTTTCTGGAACGATTCGATCAGGTCCTTGCCGACGCGGGTCGCCATCTCGTCGACAACCGGCTGGAGGGCCTTTTTCCACTCTTCCTTCTCGGCCGGGGTCTGATCGTGGAACTGCGTCGTACCGGCCTTCTTCATCGCCACGATCGCGTCGTCGTTTTCCTTCTGCGAAATGCTGTTGGCGAATTCGGTCGCTTCGTCCATCGCCTTCTGCACCTGCGGCTTCACGTCGGCCGGCAGGCCGTCCCAGAACTTCTTGTTCACGATCACCGCATAGCCGATATAGCCGTGGTTGGAGATCGTGGCGTATTTCTGCACTTCGTGCATCTTCTGGGTGTAGCAGTTCGACGGCGTATTCTCGTTGCCGTCGATGACGCCGGTCTGCATCGCCTGATAGACTTCGGAGAATGCAAGCACCTGCGGAATGGCGCCGAGCGCGCGGAACTGCGCTTCGAGAACCTTCGACGACTGAATACGCATCTTCAGGCCCTGGAAGTCGGCGACGTGGATCATCGGCTTGTTGGCCGTCATGATCTTGAAGCCGTTGTCCCAGTAAGCGAGGCCGGTGATGCCTTTCGTCTCCAGCTTGGCGAGCAGGCTTTTGCCGATCGGGCCTTTGGTGATGCGGCCGAGCGCGGCCTTGTCCGGCAGAATGTAGGGAAGATCGAACACCTCGAATTCCTTGACGCCGAGCGGGCCGAATTTCGCCAGCGACGGCGCCAGCATCTGCACGGCGCCGAGCTGAAGGGCTTCGACCTCTTCCTTGTCCTTGTAGAGCTGCGAGTTCGGATAGACCTCAACCTTCACCTTGCCGCTGGTGTATTTCTCGGCGAGTTCCTTGAACTTTTCCGCGCCCTGCCCCTTCGGCGTGTTGGTCGCGACGACGTGGCTGAACTTGATGACGATCGGCGATTGCGCCGACGCAGGCCCGACGAGGGCGAGAGCCGCAATCGAGGCGGCTGCGAGAACGAATTTTTTCATGTTTCCTCCGAATGGCTGAGCCGAGCGGTCGTTGATGCCGCGCTTTTCAATTTTGCCAGACCGGACCATCGCAGGCGGCGGCGGTCAAGGCCATTCGCCGTTCGCAGGGGTTTTGTTTCATGATGCTGCAACGCAAAACGCGGCGCACCGATTTGATGCGCCGCGTTTGCATAATCCTCATGGTGAGGAGCCGCTCCTTAAAGCGGCGTCTCGAACCATGAGCAAAAGAAAACCCATCCTTCGAGACGCGGTCGCATGCGACCGCTCCTCAGGATGAGGAACTGAACGGCTAGTGCCCTGCCGCAGCCTTGGGCATTTCTCCGCCCGCGTCGCGCTGCTTCTTCATGACGATCTTGTTCAGCGCGCCGAGATAGGCCTGCGCCGAAGCCACCAGCGTATCGGGATCGGACGCGCGCGATGTCACCGAGCGGCCGTCCTGCGACAGACGCACGGACACTTCCGCCTGCGCGTCGGTTCCTGCCGTCACGGCGTGCACCTGATACAGTTCCAGTTTCGCTGTGTGCGGCACCAGCGCCTTGATGCAGTTGAACACCGCGTCGACCGGACCGTTGCCCTCTTCCTCGGCAATCACGATCTTGCCTTCGACATCGAGCTTCATGGTGGCGCGCTGCGGGCCGCGCGTGCCGGCGACCACCGACATCGAGACAAGATGGATCTTGTCGTGGGACTGCGCGATCTCCTGATCGACCAGCGCCTCGATGTCCTCGTCGTAGATGTCCTTCTTGCGGTCGGCCAGCGCCTTGAAGCGCACGAACGCATCTTCAAGCTGGTTCTGCGCCAGCTTGTAGCCCATCTCCTCCAGCTTGTGGATAAAGGCGTGGCGGCCCGAATGCTTGCCCATCACCAGCGATGTCTGTTTCACGCCGACGGTTTCCGGCAGCATGATCTCGTAGGTCTGCGCGTTCTTGAGCATGCCGTCCTGATGGATGCCGCTCTCATGCGCGAACGCGTTCCGGCCGACGATGGCCTTGTTGTATTGCACCGGGAACGAGGTCGCGGCTGAGACGACCTTCGACGCACGCGTCAGCATCGTGGTGTCGATGTTGGTCCAGAACGGCAATTTGTCGTTGCGGACTTTCATCGCCATCACGACTTCCTCGAGCGCGGCGTTGCCCGCGCGCTCGCCGATGCCGTTGATGGTGCATTCGATCTGCCGCGCACCGGCACGCACGCCGGCCATCGAATTCGCAACCGCCATGCCGAGATCGTCGTGGCAATGGACGGAGAACACCGCCTTGTCGGAATTCGGCACGTTCTCGCGCACGCGCTTGAACAGGTCGTAATATTCCTCCGGCACCGAATAACCCACGGTGTCCGGAATGTTGATCGTGGTCGCGCCCGCTTTGATGGCGGACTCGACGCACTTGCAGAGGAAATCGAACTCGGTGCGCGTGCCGTCTTCCGACGACCATTCGACATCTTCGGTGTGATTGCGTGCGCGCGTGACCTGCGAGATCACCATGTCATGCACCGCGTCCGGCTCCATCTGGAGCTTGTATTTCATGTGCACCGGCGAGGTGGACAGGAAGGTGTGGATGCGGCCGCGTTTGGCCGGCTTGATCGCCTCGGCGCAGCGATCGATGTCCTTGTGCGCGGCGCGCGACAGGCCGCACACCACGGCGTTCTTGGTGCGCTTGGCGATTTCGCGCACGGCCTCGAAGTCGCCGTCGGAGGCAATCGGGAAACCGGCTTCGATAATGTCGACGCCCATCGTGTCGAGCAGTTCGGCGACTTCGAGCTTTTCCTCGAAGGTCATCGTCGCGCCGGGGCACTGTTCGCCGTCGCGCAAAGTGGTGTCGAAAATAACGACGCGGTCTTTGTCAGACGCAGTGGCGCCGGACTGTTTCGCGGTGGTCATGGGAAAATTCCTTCGGTCAGATGCGCTTGATAAGGCGCTGTGGGTTTCGGTGCTTCGTCGAACCCCCTGAGTGCCCAGGCGCAAATGCCCAGACGGCCCTCAGGGGCCGATAAGAAGCAGAAGGCCGCCAAGGAGGCTGCCACGCGAGGAACCCAGCGAAATGGCAGGCGCGCCGAACCCGGCAGCAAAAGCCGCCCTGTCCTGTCCGCGCTGATCGTCACGAATCGCCATTCCACATCCTCTGAAACGCATGTTCGGGCCAAACCGTTGACGGATGGTTTCCAAACCGTTTCGACCGGCGTTCTAGACGAGAAATGCCAGCCCCGGCAACGCCAAATAACGGTCAGCCGCTCTGACCTATTCCCTGGTCTGCGGCTTCAACTGGCCGAAGCCGGGCGGGACCGGCGTATCGCCGCCGAAAATGCGCGCGATCATCATGGCGCCGATTTCCGGCCTGAAATGCGCGTAGTCCAGCCAGACGCCGGCCTTGTCGGTGATCGGCCCCGGCGAAGCGAAATCCCATATCTCGGTGATGCGGTTGATGCGCGCGGCGATGGCGTCGAGTTCGCCCGGCCGGTAGAGATTGATATTCGCGCGCTGCAACGGCGTCGTCGCCACCGTCAGCTTGATGCCGTGCTCGCGGCAAAGCTCGACAAACAGATAGATCAGCGCGAGCTGACGGTCGATGTCGGGACGGCTGGTGATCCAGTATTTGCGGAATTGCTCGCCGGGCTCGTCGCTCAACAACGATGCGATGCGGGCATGCGCCTCGCTGACGAACAGCGCCCCAAGACTGGGCGGCGCGACGCGCGGCAATGAATTCGCCTGGCGCTCGCGGCTGCCGGTGCCCTGCTCCAGCGATGTAAACGAAATGAATTTCGGATCGGGATTTTTCTCGCCTGACAGCGCGCCCTTGATGCCGTCGCGCCATGTCAGGAATTGCACGGCGGTGAGATAGCGCCACCAGAACCGCACCTTCGAGCCGCCGGTGACTTCCGGCGGCAGAAAGCAGTCGATGTTCACATTGGTCCATGCCGGTTTGCCGAGCAGATCGGTGTCCAGCATCAGGAACACCGATTTGATTTTCTCGCCGCGCTTGTCCTTGTCGCGCAGAATATATTCGAGCACCGGCAGATGATCGGAAATCAGCCCATACGGCACGGCCTGATCGTGCAGTCTGGTTGCGCCCATTGCCTTGGCAAGCTGCGCCTGATCGATGCTGTAGCCGCGCGACGACGAGAAGAACAACGCATCGACCTGACTTGCATTCTTCTGATAGTCGCGCACGCCGAGATAGCGGTAGTTCGGATGGCGGCGCGGGAATAACTCCGTGCCGAACACAGCCTCGGGATCGATCAGCACATTCGCCAGCGCCGTTCCCATAAACAGCGCGGCTGCGGCGATCATCAGTCCGATGGCAAATCTGCGCGGCGTCATCGTCATTCCATCAGAACTGATAATAGAGAAATTCGGTGAAACTGTTCAGATTTGCGAACACCAGCGCGAACAGCACAGCCAGCAGCGCCAGCCGGATCGGCGTCGGCTGCCACGCGAACAGCCACGCCGAGCGCCGCCAGTTGGAATGCGGCTCGTTCTCGCGATAGTCCACCATTTCCATCGTGTCGGGAACGAACAGCGCAATCGCCAGCATGCCTGCGGTAATCAGCGAGGCGACCACGGTCCAGTGCGAGCCGAGCCACCCCCGCACGAATGCCTCCGTCACGTAACCCTTGCTGATGATCCACGCGTCGGTGTTGACCGCGAGCGCAGCATCCGCCGGCGCGTGACCGAACCCGGCCATCGCCTCGATCATGTGCCATGCGGTGGCGAAATTCGGCGCGCGGAAAAATGTCATGCCGACCGCGAACGTCATGAACGTCAGAAACCAGCCGATCAGTTTTCCGTACCACGCCGGGTCACGCTTGCCGGTGAGCGAGCGCCAGGCGTGATTGATCGTCAGCGCCACGCCGTGCAGCGCGCCCCAGGCGATGAAGGTCCAGTTTGCGCCGTGCCACAACCCGCCGAGCAGCATGGTCAGAAACAGATTGACCGAGCGGCGTATGGGGCCCGCCTCATTGCCGCCGAGCGGCACGTAAACGAAATCGCGCAGAAAGCGCGACAGCGTGATGTGCCAGCGCCGCCACAGATCGATGATGCTGGTCGAACGGAAAGGTGCGGCGAAATTCAGCGGCAGACGAAGGTTGAACAGAAGACCCAGTCCGACCGCCATGTCGGAATAGCCGGAGAAATCGAAATAGAGTTGCAGCGAATAGGCAATCGACGCGCCCCATGCGGCGGCGGCGGTGACGGGCACACCGGCGGCGGCCGCATCGAACACGAGGCCGACATGCGGCGCGAGACGGTCCGCGAGCAGCACTTTTTTCGTGAGACCCAGACAGAAGATCGTCAGACCCAGTGCGATATTGTTCCAGTCGGCGCGGTAGCGGATTTTGTCCGCAAGCTGCGGGCCGAGTTCGTTCCAGCGCACGATCGGGCCGGCGATCAGATGCGGAAAGAACGACACGAACATCGCATAGGTCGGCATGTGAAGCCGCGTCGGCCAGCGCGAGGTCTCGATCAGGAACGCGATCTGCACGAAGGTCGTGAACGACAGCGCCAGCGGCACGTCCGGCACGCCGGGGTTGCGGCCCTCGAAGATCGACAGCAGAAAATCGAAATATTTGAAATAGCCGAGCACCAGCAGATTGGCGGTGACGCCCGCGATCACCATGCGTCGCGCGCTGGCTTTGTCGGCCTGCTGGATTTTCTGCGCCAGCCAGAAGTTGAACAGAATGGATAACACCGGGAGCACGACGAAGGGCGGCTTCCACCACGCATAGAAGCACAGCGACGAGATCGTCGTCATGATCGCGGCGGCGGCGAGGCTGCGGCGCGCCACGAGAAAATGCAGAACGACGGCGAGCGGCAGAAAGACAAAAATGAATTCGGTGGAATTGAAAAGCATCGCAGAAATCAGTCCAGACCCGGCGCGCCTGCCCGCCGCTTCGCCATATCACGGAGGCTTCGTCCCAAGTCAAGTGCGCGGGGCCGTATCCGCTTTCAGGCGCCGTCAACCTTCTTCTTTTTCGGCATATTGGCGGCGGCGCGGCCTTCCTTTTCGAGTGTGTCGCGCGCCTTTTTCAGTTCATCGCCCTTGCCCTTCTCAGGGTCGGGGAATTTCAGGTCGAGGCTTTCCATCGCAGTCACGATGGCAGAACTGATGACGGTACGCGCGAACCATTTGTGATCGGCCGGCACGACGAACCACGGCGCATGCTTCGCGGACGTGTTGCGGACCACATCCTGATAGGCCGCATGATACTTGTCCCACAGCGCGCGCTCCGCAACATCGCCGAGCGAGAACTTCCAGTTCTTGGCGGGCTGCTCCAGCCGGTCGAGAAACCGCTTGCGCTGTTCTTCCTTCGAGACATTGAGAAAGAATTTGAGGATCACCGTGCCGTTGCGCGCGAGATATTTCTCGAACGCGGCGACATCCTCGAACCGTTCACGCCAGATGCTTCTGGTGACGAGTTGAGCGGGAATGCGCTCCCTGGCGAGCACGTCGGGGTGGACGCGCACCACCAGCATCTCTTCGTAGTAAGAGCGGTTGAAGATGCCGATGCGCCCGCGTTCCGGCAGGCAGATCGTGCTGCGCCAGAGAAAATCGTGATCCAGTTCCTTCGTCGAGGGCTGTTTGAACGAATAGACCTCGCAGCCCTGCGGATTGATTCCGGACATGATGTTTTCGATGGCGCTGTCTTTCCCGGCGGCGTCCATGCCCTGAAAGATCAATAACAGCGACCAGCGGTCCTGCGCGTAGAGCTTTTCCTGAAGCTCGCGAATCCGGCCGCGATTTCGGTCGACGATCTTGTGCGCGGCGTCCTTGTCGAGCCCGCCCCTCTCGCCTGGTTTGTGCGACTTGAGATGGAATTCGCGCGAGCCGTCCACCCGAAACGGATCGACATATGGCTTCACCTGTTTCGCGAGCGGCTGCGATGCGCTGTCTTTCTTCGTCATGAATGGAAACACTCCGAGGGACGCCGCGAAGCTACACGCCGGAAACCGTCCGCGCCAGTGTCGCGGTCATCGACAGCGCAAAGTGCATGGTTCATCATCGCGTCATGTCCGGTACAGAATCCGCCATCGCGTTTGAGCATGTCAGCAAGAGCTTCGCGCGCGGACAGACCAAGGCCGTCGATGATGTGTCGCTTGCCGTCGCGCCCGGCGAATTTCTCGCCATCGTCGGCGGATCGGGTTCCGGCAAGACGACGCTTCTCAGATTGGTCAACCGCCTGATCGCGCCGGACAGCGGCACGGTGCGTGTGTTGGGAAAAGACGTGCAGAGCCTCGATCCGATTCAGCTTCGCCGCAGCATCGGCTATGTATTCCAGAACGGCGGACTGTTTCCGCACATGACGGTGGCGCAGAATATCGGCATCACGCCGCGCCTGTCCGGCGGCGATCCGCAGAAAATTTCCGCACGCGTCGATGAACTGATCGATCTGGTGCGGCTGGATCTTAGCCATCGCGACCGGCTGACGCAGCAGATGTCCGGCGGGCAGCGCCAGCGCGTCGGCGTTGCGCGTGCGCTCGCGGCTAGTCCGAAAATCGTTCTGATGGACGAACCGTTCGGCGCGCTCGATCCCTTGACGCGCGACGCGCTCGGCGAGGATTACAAAACATTACACCGCAAGCTCGGCCTCACCACCGTGATGATTACGCACGACATGGCGGAAGCCGTGCTGCTGGCCGATCGCATCGCGGTGATGGAGAAAGGACATCTCAAGGGACAGGGCACGGCCGCGCAGCTTGCCAACAGCGGCGATTCCTATGTCGGCCAGTTGCTCGGCACGCCGCGACGGCAGGCCGAACGGTTACAGGCGTTGCTGGCCAAGAGCACGTCATGAAGAGCGCGCCATGAATCTTTTTTCCGATCCGCGCTGGGCCGACGCGCTCACCCGCCTGCCGGATTATCTCGGCAATCATGTGCGCGTCAGCCTCACCGCGCTCGCGCTCGGCCTTGCGATCAGCTTTCCGCTGGCGCTGGTCGTGCGGCGGCGTCCGGTGCTGCGCGATGTGACGCTCGGCATCGCCAGCATCGTGCAGACAATCCCCGGCCTCGCGCTGCTCGCATTGTTCTATCCGCTGCTGCTGGCGCTGGCGGCGTTGTCGCTGCAATGGTTCGGATATAAATTTTCAGCATTCGGATTTTTGCCCGCTGTGCTGGCGCTCGCGCTCTACAGCATGCTCCCCGTTTTACGAAACACCATCACCGGGCTTGAAGGCATCGATCCGGCGCTGACCGAGGCTGCCGAAGGCGTCGGCATGACATCACGGCAATCTTTAACGATAGTCGAACTGCCGCTGGCGCTGCCGGTCATCATGGCGGGCATCCGTACCGCAGCAGTCTGGGTGATCGGCACGGCCACGCTCTCCACGCCCATCGGTCAGACCAGTCTCGGAAACTATATCTTCGCCGGACTACAGACGCAGAACTGGGTGTTCGTGCTGTTCGGCTGCGGCGCTGCGGCGGCGCTCGCGCTCGCCGTCGATCAATTGCTGGCGCTGGCCGAGAACGGCGTTGCCCGCCGCAGCCGCATGCGAATCGTGCTCGGACTTTTCGGAATCGTTGCGCTGATCGTAGCCACGCTGATTCCTTCGATCGGGCGCGCGAAGGCAAGTTACATCGTCGGCGCGAAAACATTTACCGAGCAATACATCCTCTCGTCGCTGATCGCGCAGCGATTGCAGGCGGCGGGACTTTCCGCAAGCCCGCGCGAAGGCCTCGGCTCCAACGTGATCTTCGAGGCGCTGGCAACCAACGACATCGATGTCTATGTCGATTATTCCGGCACGCTCTGGCTCAATCAGCTCAAGCGCACCGACACGCCGCCGCGCGGCGAATTGTTGAAACAACTCAAATCGGCGCTCGCGGACAAGTATAAAATTTCACTCATCGGCGAGCTTGGCTTCGAGAACGCCTATGCGCTGGTGATGCCGCGCAGGCGCGCGGAATCGCTCGGCATCAGATCGATTGCCGATCTCGCACCGCGCGCGGGCACGATGACGATCGCGGGCGACTATGAATTTTTCTCCCGACCGGAATGGGCGGCGCTGAAACAGAATTACAATCTCGCCTTTCGCCAGCAGCGGCAGATGCAGCCGGATTTCATGTATGCCGCTGTCGCCTCCGGCGAAGTCGATGTGATCGCCGGCTACACCAGCGACGGGCTGATCGCGAAATACGATCTCGTCGTGCTCGACGATCCGAAGCACGCGATCCCGCCCTACGACGCCATCATGCTGGTCTCGCCGAAACGCGCGGATGACAACGACCTGATGAAATCGCTCCAGCCGCTACTGGGCAAGATTTCCATCGCGGCGATGCGCGAAGCCAATCTGCGCGCGGCGTCGAACGACGGCACGAGTTCGCCCGACGAAGTCGCGCGCTGGCTGTGGGAGAAGATCGGGAAGTAACCCGTCATCCTGAGGTGCGAGCCGCTTCGCGAGCCTCGAAGGATGACGACACAATGATGGACGTCGCCCTTCGAGGCCGCCGCTTCGCGTCGGCACCTCAGGGTGACGTTCAACGATCTACAAATTCTTGATAAACCCCGCGTCGATCAGCATGCGGTTGAAGCGCCGCGCCTCCGCGCCGTCATTGCACGAATAGAACAGGCCGTTGCAGCGGAGCATGATCTTCTTCTGCTCCTCGAAACTCGGATCGAGCGGAATGCCAGCCGCGTCCTGCACGACAAGCGGCAGATAGGCGGCGTCGATGGTCTCCATCGCCGTCTCGGCCGCAGCCGGTTTGAAATTCACCGCGTCGATCGTGTAGTAGGTCGCGAAGTAGCGCGGATCGTAGGCCATCAGCCGTTTCGCGACATCGTCCTCCGTCAGATTCGGCTCGATGATGTTGGTCGAGAATTCCGGCTGATGATCGCCGTAGCGCACAATCAGAAACGGCTCGTTCGGAAACTGCTTCTTGAGCTTCGCGACGAACGCGCCGTAATCCTGCACGCTCATGGTCTGGCGGCGCAGATATTCGTCGATCACCGGCTCGTTGCCGGGATTCTTCCAGCCCGGCGTGCGTTCGGGCCGCAGCGGCGACGCCCACGGAAAATGATTGGCACCGAGATAGACATACATGAACACCGGCGTGCCTTGTTTCTCCTGCGACAGCAGCTTCACCGCGTTGTCGTAGAAGAAGCCGTCCGGCTCGAGGCCCTTCGCGCCGAGATCCTTCGCGTCGTAGAATTTCTCGATGCCTGTCGTCGCCTGAAACGACCGTTCGCCCATGAACGAGCCGTAGGCCGGGTAAAGCGACAGCGTGCTGTAGCCGCAGCGTTTCAGCGCCAGCGGCAATCCGCGTTCGACACGGTTTGCGGCGATGCGCGTGACAAAATATGAGAAGCGGCCGAACGAGCGCGACGACAATCCCGTCAGCACATTGTATTCGGTGAGCCAGCTCGATCCGCCGTTGCTCTCGGCGAGAAATTTGCGCGCCTTGCCGTCGCTCGAAACAAAGTGGCTGCCGTATCCCGGCGGCAGCTTGATCTGCGGCGCCGAGCGGATGTCGTAGCTCGACTCGTCGTGAATCATGATGATGTGCGGACGCCGCGCCGCCGGATGACACGAATCCTCCAGCGGCAGTTTCAGCCGGTCGGTGGCAAACGGCGCGGATTCCATGAAACCGTAGTTGAGAAAATCCGAAACCGCGACGGCGCCGGAGCGGGTGAACTTCGAGACATAGTTGTCGTCGTAATATCCGCGCCAGTCTTCCTGCGGCCAGGCCAGCGAAAACGACGTCAGCGCCGCCAGACACGACAGCGACATTGCAGCCGCCGGCAGACGGCGAACACGAAACGGATCGAGCCGCCACAGCGCGACCATCAGCGGCAGAATGAGAAGTGCCGCGGCGACCGTGGACCAGCGCAAATTCGGATAGATGGTGAAGAAGAACGCGATGCTGTCGCGATCGATCATCATCAGATCGACGAAGTTCACGGTCATCTGCACGATGTCGTGCTTGAGCCGCGACAGCAGCACGAGGATGACGACAATCGTCAGCGACATCGCACCGGACAAAGCGGGGCGGCGCAGCAGCGTGAGCCAAAAGAAATTCAGGCAGCCCCAGCTCAGGATGAAACACAGCCGCGCGCCGAATTCAGTTTCGGTTTCGAGCAGAAGGCTGAGTGCCGCGAGATGCGGAACGGCGACCGCAAAGAGACGCCAAAATCCGATGGGAGCGAGAGCGCCCGCGCCGGCATTGGCCATTGGCGCGGGAATGGGCGCGGGGGTCGGCGGCACTGATGTCTGCGGCGGCGACATTGCCTTTACGCGAACTACACCCGGCTCTGTCCCGAAGCCTTGGCTGGCGGTTGCCAGGAGGCGAACGCGCGGCCGGAGACCGCAACGTGTCATAAAACTGTAATCGAAGTGTCACAGAGCGCAAGCGGCGCTCCCGCCCATATTTTTTGCGGCGGATTGGAATGTTCAGAAGGCGTTCAGGCGGGCGGCACACACCGACGCCGACCGCTGGATCCACAGGCCGCCCGCAAAACACGCGTCGTCCCGGCGAAGGCCGGGACCCATACTCCCTAAACGAAGAGGCGACGATGAAGCACAGCAACGGCACAGCTCACTACATCCGACAGGGGTTATGGGTCCCGGCCTTCGCCGGGACGACGAGGAAAATGCTGTCGCTGCGCTCCTCGCAATGATGGGCTTGACATTTCCCGTGACAGGATTATATTCCTATCCATCCCGTTCACGAGGGGCGCTTCATGAGGCGTCTTGAAGTGGGGCGGGACGCGGGCCCGCGCGTGACGTTCGCAGCGTCACGTCCGGGAGGTTGAGGGTCGCCGACCGGGCCAACTATGTGGCTCTGCCTTCGGTGGCTGCACGCGGTGCGGCTGAAGGGCGGCGAAATCCGCCCGGATGAACGAACGTCGCAAGCGTTCGGATCCCGCACCCGGAAGAGCGGTCCCTCCGCCAAAAGTCCCGCAGCAGTCAAGCTTGCGCAGACTGCGTAAACTTGTCTGCGCGTGGCGCGCCGAAAGGCGATGCGTTTCTCAAACTTCGCTGTCGCAAGCGAAGCGAGAGAAACGAGACGAGACAATTGCGCCTTTCGGCGCGTCATGCCCCTCACTTGTGAGGGGCGGACTGAAATGCCCCTCACCTCGCCGGTCGCGAGAACGCAACGCATGCGCGGAGGAGAAGCTGTCTGAAAATTGAATCGGGAATTTTGGGAGTGACGCGCGATGCACCAACGCACCCAATCGTCATCACCGGGCTTGACCCGGTGATCCACGTCTTGCTTTCGGCAAAGAGAAAACGTGGATGGCCGGGTCAAGCCCGGCCATGACGAATCTTTCAATCACTGAGAAAAGCACAACGACCGCCGAAGCGCGCGATCAGTTCTTCGTCTTGTCGACCAGCGCGCCCTTCTTGATCCACGGCATCATGTCGCGCAGCTTGGCGCCGACTTCCTCGATCTGGTGATCATTGACCTTGGCACGGGTCGCCTTGAACGAGGCCTGGTTGACCTTGTTCTCCAGCATCCAGTCGCGGGTGAACTTGCCGGACTGAATGTCGTTCAACACGCGCTTCATCTCCGCCTTGGTTTCCGGCGTGATGATGCGAGGTCCGGTGACGTACTCGCCGTATTCAGCGGTGTTCGAGATCGAGTAGTTCATGTTGGCGATGCCGCCTTCGTAGATCAGGTCCACGATCAGCTTCATCTCGTGCAGGCACTCGAAATAGGCCATCTCCGGCGCGTAACCGGCTTCGACCAGCGTCTCGAATCCGGCGCGGATCAGTTCGACGGTGCCGCCGCAGAGCACGGCCTGCTCGCCGAACAGGTCGGTCTCGCATTCTTCCTTGAACGTGGTCTCGATGATGCCGGCGCGTCCGCCGCCGATCGCCGACGCATAAGACAGGCCGAGGTCATGCGCATTGCCGGAAGAGTCCTTGGCAATCGCGATGAGACACGGCACGCCGCCGCCGCGCTGATATTCCGAACGCACGGTGTGGCCGGGCCCCTTCGGCGCAACCATCAGCACGTCGAGATCGGAACGCGGATCGATCAGGTTGAAATGCACGTTAAGGCCGTGCGCGAACAGCAGCGCCGCGCCCTTCTTCATGTTGTCGTGCAGATGCTCGCGGTAGATGTCGCCCTGCAATTCGTCGGGCGTCAGCATCATCATCACGTCGGCCCACTTCGCAGCCTCGGCGACTTCCATTACCTTGAAGCCCGCGGCTTCCGCCTTTTTCGCGGTGGCCGAGCCCTTGCGCAGCGCAATCGCGACATCCTTGACGCCGGAGTCCTTCAGGTTCAGCGCGTGGGCATGGCCCTGGCTGCCGTAACCGATGATGACGACCTTCTTGCCCTTGATGAGATTCAGGTCGGCGTCGCGATCGTAATAAACACGCATGGTCTTTGTCCTGTTCTGGCGGCCGCGGTGGCCTGATTAGTTATCCCCGGACACGCCGGCCCGCTTATAATTCCGGCGTTGTCTAATGCATTTCAAGGTGAAGTAAAATCGTGTTTATCGCCTCAGGGCTCCCTCAGAACCGGATAGAGCGACGCCAGCAGCAGCACCGCCATTACGATATTGAAGATGCGGACCGCGCGCGGCGACTTCACCAACGGCTGGAGCGAGGTGCCGAGCAGCACCCATGTGATCGACGAGGCCACGCCAACCACAAACAGCAGGATCGACAGCATCGCGACGTTGAGCGGATAGGTCGCAATCGCCGCATAGGCCGTCACCGCGCCCACCGCGATGACCCAGCCCTTGACGTTGACCCACTGGAACAGCGCCGCACCGATGAACGTCATGGGCTGCCCCTCCCCGCCATCGCCGGTGTCGGCGGGCGCGGACTTGGCGATCATCACCGCAAGATAAATAAGATACGCCGCACCGGCATATTTCAGGATCGTGTGCAGCACCGGATAGGCGGCAAACACGGCGCCGAGTCCGAAGCCGATCACGGCGGCGAGAAACGAAAAGCCGAGCGTGACGCCCGCGACATGCGGCAGCGTGCGGCGGAAACCGTAATTGAGACCCGACACCATCAGCATGATGTTGTTCGGGCCCGGCGTGAACAGCATCGCCGCTGCGAACACGATGAAGGCAATGGTGAGTTGCTGGGAGACCATCGTCACTCCCCGCCCGCGATTTCGGGAACGTCTCGCGGTCTCGCGAACAGCACCATGATCGCAATTCCAATGACGACGGTAAACATGCCTGCAAGGCGCAGCGGCCCGAATGTCTCGCCGAACACAACGGCAGACGACGCAGCACCGATGAAAGGAACGAGCAACGCGAAAGGCACAACTTGCGCGGCAGTGTAATCGCGCAGCAGCGCGCCCCATGCACGATAGGCGAGGCTTGTCGTGACCGCGCCGATCAGGAAGACACTGATCGCGCCCGCGAGCGAAATATGCGTCAGCGATTGCCACACGCCGGCGAATCCTTCGGTCGCAAAGGACAGCACAAAAAGCGGAACGGCGGCGATCAGGCTGAGCCACGAAAACAGCTCGAACATCGGCGCGCCGCGCGCCTTGCGCAACAGCAGATTGCCCATTGCGAAACTGATCGGCGAAATCATCAGGATCGCGAACGTGCCGACGGTGAAATCGTATCCGACGGTGAGACAGATCATCAGCAGACCGAGCGTTGCCACGACGATTCCCGCGATCTGAACTTTCGTCGGAATTTCGCTGAACGCGAGCGCGGCGAACGCCACGGTAAAAAGCGCCTGGCTTTGCACGACGACGCTGGTGAGGCCAACCGGAACGTGATGCGCGATGCCGTAAGCCTGCGCGAGAAACTGCGCCAGAAACAGCGTGACGCTGATAAAAATCAGCGTCATCCACGGCACGTTCGGGCGCCGCAGGAAAACGCACGGCACAGCCGCGATGCCGAACCGCATCGCCGTCATCAGCACGGGCGACAGATCATTCAGCGCAAGCCGGCTCGCGACGAATCCAAGTCCCCACGTCACCGCGACGCCGATCGCCAGAACAATGTCCTTCGGCTTCATTTGACGTCACATGCCATCCGGCCCGCGCGAAATGGCGGCGACGCCGGTGCGGGAGGTTTCGACAAGCCCGAGCGGCACCATCAGCGAGATGAATTGATCGATCTTGTCCGATCCGCCCGTCAGCTCGAAAATGAAACTTTCCGTCGTGGCGTCGATCACGCGCGCGCGAAACGCTTCGGCAAGGCGCAGCGCCTCGATGCGCGTGTCGCCCATGCCTTTGACTTTAATCATGGCCAGTTCGCGCTCGAGCGAACGGCCCATCGTCGTCATGTCGACGACGCGATAGACCGGGATCATGCGGTCGAGCTGATGCTTGATCTGCTGGATCACCATCGGCGTTCCGGTGGTGACGATGGTGATGCGCGACATATGCTTGGCGTGTTCGGTTTCCGACACGGTGAGACTGTCGATGTTGTAACCGCGCCCCGAGAAAAGCCCGATCACGCGCGCGAGCACGCCTGGCTCGTTCTGCACGAGCACCGAGAGCGTGTGCGTCTCGTTCGGATCGTGACGCTCTTCGATGAAATAGGCCGAGGCCGGCTGATCTGCGCTATCCTGTTTCATCGTCACACCAGTGCCTTGCCGCCGGCGAAGGCCGCAGCGGTCGATTCATCGTTGGCTTCCGCAGGCAGAAGCATTTCGTTGTGCGCCTTGCCGGACGGAATCATCGGGAAGCAGTTTTCCAGCGCCGCCACGCGGCAGTCGAACAGCACCGGCTTTTTCACCTTTATCATTTCCGTAATCGCGCCATCGAGATCGGCGGGCTTGATCGCCTGCAAACCGACGCAGCCATACGCTTCCGCCATTTTGACGAAATCAGGCAGCGCCTCGGAATACGAATGCGAGAGGCGGTTGCCATGAAGAAGCTGCTGCCACTGGCGCACCATGCCCATGTACTGGTTGTTCAGGATGAAAATCTTGATCGGCAGTTCATATTGAACCGCGGTGGACATTTCCTGCATCGTCATCTGCACCGACGCATCGCCGGCGATGTCGATAACCAGCGCATCGGGATGGGCGACCTGAACGCCGAGCGCGGCGGGCAATCCGTACCCCATCGTGCCGAGGCCGCCGGATGTCATCCAGCGATGCGGCTGCTCGAAGCCGTAAAACTGCGCCGCCCACATCTGATGCTGGCCAACCTCGGTCGTGATGTAGGTGTCGCGGCCCTTGGTCAGTTCGTACAAACGCTGGATCGCGTATTGCGGAAGAATGATGTCGTCGTTCTTCTTGTAGGCGAGCGAGTTGCGCGAGCGCCAGCGGCCGATCTCGAACAGCCACGGATCGATCTTCGGCTTCTTCGCTTCGGCCTTGAACACCTGCAACAGATCGCCGAGCACATTGGCGACATCGCCGATGATCGGCACATCGACACGGATGTTCTTGTTGATCGACGACGGGTCGATGTCGATATGGATTTTCTTCGAGTTCGGCGAGAAGGCGTCGGTGCGGCCGGTGATGCGGTCGTCGAAGCGCGCGCCGACGCACAGCATGACGTCGCAGTCGTGCATCGCCATGTTGGCTTCGTAAGTACCGTGCATGCCCAGCATGCCCAGCCAGTTCTTGCCCGACGCCGGATAAGCGCCGAGGCCCATCAGCGTGGATGTGATCGGGAATCCGGTCACTTCGACCAGTTCGCGCAACAGCTTCGACGCTTCGGGGCTGGAATTGACGACGCCGCCGCCGCTATAGATGACGGGGCGCTTGGCCGACGCCATCAGCGCGACAGCCTTGCGGATTTGCGCCGCATCGCCCTTCACGCGCGGATTGTAGGAGATGTGCACGTCCGACTTGCGCGGCGGATGATAGGTGCCGGTGGCGAACTGCACGTCCTTCGGCACATCGACAACGACCGGACCGGGACGGCCCGTCGTCGCGACGTAGAACGCCTCGTGCAGCACCTTCGCCAGATCGTTGACGTCGCGCACCAGCCAGTTGTGCTTTGTGCAAGGGCGCGTGATGCCGACGGTGTCGCATTCCTGAAACGCGTCGTTGCCGATCAGGTGAGTGGGCACCTGCCCGGTAATACAGACCAGCGGAATCGAATCCATCAACGCGTCGGTCAGCGGCGTCACCATGTTGGTCGCGCCGGGACCGGATGTCACCAGAACGACGCCGGGCTTGCCGGTCGAGCGCGCATAGCCTTCGGCCGCATGACCCGCGCCCTGCTCGTGGCGGACGAGAATGTGCTCGACTTCGCTCTGCTGGAAAATCTCGTCGTAGATCGGAAGCACCGCACCGCCCGGATAGCCGAAGATGTGCTTGACCCCATGATCGGCCAGCGCGCGAACGATCATCGCGGCGCCTGTCATCTGGTTGGGGTCGTGGCCTTCGCTCTTCTTCTGGTCGCTCATGGTTCGCTCCGGTGCGCCTTTGGCGCGGGTGGATCAGCTTGTCGTTTAAGTCCGTGCCCCAATAAAAAAGGGCCCGAGAAAGAGGCCCTTGCACATCGCCTTGTCGCGGGTAGCGGTCAGCTACCCCCGGCGATGTGCCAGGATACGACAATAAGAAGTTTGGTAATATTATTTCGCATTGCGTTCGGACAGTTTCCAAAGGTTGCGCGGGTTATACGGCCCAACGGCCACAAGTCAACCCTGCATCGGTTAACCCATCCTAGCCTGTTCCAGCGCATCCGGCGAGAGCGAAAGCGCATGGGAGAGCCACGTAGGAGCCTTATCTGGCTCGATCCAGGTGAATTCCGGCAATTGATGCCTGAACCATGTGAACTGCCGCTTCGCATAATGGCGCGTATCGGCACGGCCGATGCCGATCGCTTCGTCCAGCGGAATCTCTCCGCGAAGATGACGCATCAGCGCCGGGACGCCATGAGCTTTCATGGCAGGCAGCAGAGGATCGAGTTTCCGCGCAGCCAGTGCGGCGACCTCATCGCGCGCGCCGGCTTCGATCATGCGGGAAAACCGCGCGTCGATGCGCTCGTACAACTCGCCGCGATCGGGATTGAGAAAAACCGCGACGGTTTCTTCGGGACGCAGCAACGGCGGCAAACCGTCACGATGCCAGTCGCCGAGAGAGCGCCCGGTCGCTTCGATGACTTCCAATGCGCGCGCGATGCGCGAACGGTCGCGAACGTTGAGTTTTTCGGCGGAGTCCGGATCGCGCCCGGCAAGTTCGGCATGCAGCACCTCGACGCCATCGCGTTCGAGCCGCGCGCGCACGCCGTCTCTGATGCTCTGCGGTATCGGTGGCACAGCCGACAGGCCGCGCGTCAGCGCCTTGAAGTAAAGACCCGAGCCGCCGGTGAAAATCGGCAGGCGCCGTTCGGACTGCGCCTCGCGCAAGATGTTGGTCGCATCGGCGATCCACGTGCCGGCCGAACAATTCACCGCAGCATCGCAATATCCGTAGAGCCGATGCGGCACCCGCGCTTCTTCTTCCGGTGTCGGACGCGCCGTGATGATCCGCAGATCGCGATAGACCTGCATGGAGTCCGTGTTGATGACAGTGCCGCGCAATGCTTCCGCCAGCGCGAGCGCCAGCGCCGACTTGCCGCTGGCCGTCGGCCCTGCGATAAGCATCGCCTTGATCTTGCTGCCCCTCAGCGTGTCACTCATTTCAACCGAATACGCATGTCTCTCGTCGCCACACTGATCTGCAACCCCGCCGAACCCGAACTCGACAGTACGGCGATCGATGCCGCGCGCGCGGCGTTGCCGTCACCGGAACAGGCCGAGTGGCTGTTCGAGGGCGTCGCCGCCGACATCCGCTTTAGCAGCAACGACGACATGCGCACAATTTCGGATGTGCTGCGCGAGGCACTGAAAGAGCTTCGTGTCGATGCGGTGGTGCAGCCCCTGCTCGACCGCCGCAAGAAACTGCTGCTCGCCGACATGGATTCCACCATGATCGGACAGGAATGCATCGACGAACTGGCGGATTTCGCCGGATTGAAAGCGCATGTCGCCGCGATCACCGAGCGGGCGATGCGCGGCGAGATCGAATTCGAGCCGGCGCTGCGCGAACGCGTGGCGCTGCTGAAGGGATTGCCGGTTTCGGTGGTCGATGAGGTTCTGAAAACGCGCATCACGCTGACACCGGGCGCGGTCGAACTGGTCCGCACCATGCGCGCGCACGGTGCCTATACCTGCCTCGTCTCCGGCGGCTTCACGCTGTTTACGAATGCGATCGCCGCAATGACCGGCTTTCAGGAAAATCGCGCCAACACATTGGTTGTCGAAAACGGCAAGCTCACCGGCGAAGTGATCGAGCCGATATTGGGACGCGCGGCCAAACTCAAAACGCTTTACGACCTGCGCGAGACATTCGATCTCGACAATCTGGATACGCTGGTGGCCGGCGACGGCGCCAACGATCTTGCGATGATCCAGAAGGCCGGACTTGGCGTTGCCTATCACGCAAAGCCTGCGGTCGCAGCAGCCGCAGCCGCGCGGATCGATCATGGCGATCTCACCGCGCTTCTCTACGCGCAGGGCTACAAACGTTCTGACTTTGTGAGCGCGTAGCTTACTTCACCGCCAGCGCGACAAAGCGCAGTTCGCCGTTGCCGTTCGAGACCAGCAGCAGAACGGACTTCTTGCCGTCCTTCTTCAACTGATCGATGCGCTTCTTGACATCGCCTGCGTTCGATACAGATTCCTGCGCGACTTCGACAATCACATCGCCTGCGCTGAGGCGTTTTTCAGCGGCGTCCGAGTCATTGTCGACGCCGACGACGACGACGCCTTTCACATTGTCCTTGATCTTGTATTTCGTCCGCAAATCCTTACTGAGACCGGCAAGATCGAGACCGAGTGCCTTCTGAGTCACGGGCTTGTCGGCTTCCGGCGGCGCGGTGGATTTCAGCGAAGCCTCGACCGGCTTGTCGCCATCGTCGAGACGGCCGAGCGTGACCTTGCGCGTCTCTTCCTTGCCCTTGCGGATGACGACGACATCGACCGCCTTGCCGACAGCCGTATCGGCGACAGCGCGCGGCAGATCCTTCATCTCTTTGATGTCTTTGCCGTCAAATTTGATGACGACATCGCCCGCTTCGATGCCGGCCGGTTTCGCCGGACCTTTTTCATCGACGCCGGCGATCAGCGCGCCGCGGGGCGGCCTGATGTTGAGGCTTTCGCCGATCTCGTCCGTGACCTGCTGAATGCGCACGCCGAGCCAGCCGCGGCGCACTTCCTTGAACTGACGCAATTGTTCGACGACACCGACGACCGTCTTTGACGGCACGGCAAAACCGATACCGATCGATCCACCGGACGGAGAAATTATTGCCGTATTCACGCCGATCACGTCGCCATCGAGATTGAACAGCGGGCCGCCCGAATTGCCGCGATTGATGGCGGCGTCGGTCTGAATGTAGTTGTCATAGGGGCCGGAATTGATGTCGCGATTGCGCGCCGAGACGATGCCAGCCGTCACCGAACCGCCGAGACTGAACGGATTGCCGATCGCAATCACCCATTCGCCGAGACGCAGCTTGTCGGAATCGCCGAACTTCACTGCCGTCAGTTTCTTCTCCGGCGGCGTGAATTTCAGCACGGCCAGATCGCTCTTCTTGTCGCGGCCGACGAGTTCTGCCTTGATCTTGGTCCCGTCGTTGAGAATGACGTTGATCTCGTCGGCATCGGCGATGACGTGATTGTTCGTCACAACGACGCCCGAGGCGTCGATGATAAAGCCCGACCCGAGCGAATTCACCTTATGCGCGGTATTGCCTTTGGAGTTCGGGCCCCCACGGCGATTCTTGAAAAACTCGTCGAAGAATTCGCTGAACGGCGAATCCGGGGGGAGCTGTGGATTTGCGCCGCGCTTGCTGCCGCGATCCTGACCGCCTTTGCTGTCGTCGCTCTTGTCGTTATCCGACGTCTTGGAATCGACGTTCTGCGACGTGGAAATATTCACGACGGCGTCGATAACCTTCTCCGCAACATCCGCGATGCCATCGGGTCCGCGCGCCTGCGCCGGCGCGGCAATCACGGCAAGACTGATCGCCGCAGCAAAAGGCAGCAGGCGGCGGGTCAGAGTTTGAATCGCGTCGGACATCGTCGAATGGTCTCCGAAATAAGGCCCGTATTGTTGAGCGCAGAGTGCGCCCGAAAAGGATACGGACGCAAGCGCCGCATGGTTCCGATTAGTTCACGGAATGCGGCGGAAACGCGGTTTCGCGCATAACAACCTCGTCAGCGCCGCGAACTATCGCCGCATCAGCCATATCAGGATCAACCCCGCGACCGCCGAGATCAGTCCGACGGCGCGCAGGAAATTATCGGGCGATGCCATTGCAGATTGCATCGCCTTGCGCATCGCGTTCGGGAATGCCGCGAACAGCAATCCTTCGAGCACCAGCAGCATGCCGAAGCCGACCAGAAAATCGTGAAATCCGACGGATTTAATCAAACGGTTTTTCCCGGCGCTTCAAAGGCGCGAATCGTCATTTCGATCCAGCCGGTTTGCCCGATGGATTGGCAAAAAAGCGGAAGAATTCCGAATCCGGCCGGAGCAGAAACCGTGTGTCGTTACCCTTGAGGCTGTTCTCATAGGCAGACATCGCGCGATAGAACGCGAAGAAATCCGCGTCCTTGCCATAGGCTTCAGCGAACAGCCGGTTGCGTTCGCCGTCGCCCTCGCCGCGGATTTGCTCGGCTTTGGAATTTGCCTCAGCGACGATGACGGTCGATTCGCGATCCGCCTTGGAGCGAATTTCCTGCGCCTTTTGACCACCCTGAGCGCGGAATTCGGCAGCCTCGCGCTGACGTTCGGTCTGCATGCGCTGATAGACCGCCTGACTGTTCTGTTCCGGCAGATCGGCGCGGCGGATGCGAACGTCGATGACTGAAATGCCATAGGTGGCTGATTCACGATCCAGCTGATCGCGAATTTTGGTCATTAGCGCATCGCGGTCATCACGAACGACGGTGATAAAAGTGACTTCGCCGAGCACGCGGCGCAGCGATGCGTTGAGCAGCGTCGTCAGCTGAATGTTGGCCGCCTGAATCGAACCGATGCTCTGATAGAAGCGCAGTGCGTCCTTGATGCGATAGCGCGCGAATGCATCGACCACGAGACGCTTCTGGTCGGATGCGATCACTTCCTGCGCGGGATTCTCGAGGTCGAGAATGCGCTTGTCGATCGTGATAACAGTGTCGATGAACGGCGCCTTGAAGTTTAGACCCGGCTCGGTGATGACGCGGATCGGATCGCCGAGCCGCACCTGTAACGCCTGATCGGTCTGGTTGACGATGAAAATTGAGCTGTAGCCGACGATGATGGCGACCAGCAGAACGAACAGCGCGGCAATGCCTGCGAAACCGTTTCTCATCGGTTACCTCCGCCCTGCGATGCCGGTGGGTTGCGGCGGCCCAATTCGTTCAGAGGCAGATACGGCACAACGCCCTGCCCGCCCGATCCCTGATCGAGGACGAGTTTGTCGGAGCCGCCGAGAACGTGCTCGAGCGTTTCGAGATAGATGCGCTGGCGCGTGACGTCCGGCGCCTTCTTGTATTCTTCATACACCTTCAGGAAGCGTGCGCTCTGGCCCTTCGCTTCTGCGACGGCCTGCTGCTTGTAACCTTCCGCGACCTGAAGAATCTGCGCCGCGCGGCCGTTGGCTTCCGGCACGACCCGATTTGCATAGGTCTGCGCTTCATTCTGCAACCGTTCGAAATCCGCGCGCGCGGCCTGCACGTCGCGGAATGAATCGATCACCTGCGACGGAGGATCGACCTTCTGCATCTGCACCTGCTGAACGAGAATACCCGATCCGTAATTGTCGAGCGTCTTCTGCATCAGTTCGAGCACGGCGGCTTCCGTCGTCGTCCTCGCGCCGGTCAGGATCGGCTGAATGTTGGAACGGCCGATCACGTCGCGCATCGCGCTTTCGGCAACGGCTTTCACCGTACCTTCGGGATTCTGGATGTTGAAAAGGAAATCGCCGACGCCGTCGGGCTTAATGCGCCACAACACGGTGAAATCCACATCGACGATGTTCTCGTCGCCGGTCAGCATCAGGCTCTCTTCGGGAACGTCGCGAATGGTCGTTCCGCCGCCGCGGCGCGAGTCGTCGATAATGCGCATGCCGATGCTGAGAGTCGAAACGCGCAGCGCCTTCGGCAGCAGCACGGTCTCGACCGGATAAGGCAGATGATACTGCAAGCCGGGGCCGACGGTGCGGACATGTTTGCCGAACCGTAGCACGACGCCGAGTTCTTCCGACTGCACGCGGAAGAATCCGGACAATCCCCAGATCGCGAGCGCGGCGACGACGATCAGCGCGATGCCCATGCCGCTGAAATTGCCGCCGGGCAAAAACGTCTGGAGCTTGTCCTGTCCGCGACGAAGCAAATCTTCAAGATCGGGCGGCCGCGATCCGGACGGCTGCGGACCTGAGCCCCACGGCCCCTTCGGGCCGGACCCCCACGGGCCTCCACCTTGATTCTGCCACGGCATTGTCAGTCTCCTCCGTGCGGGCTTTTGCCTCGCAGCATTTGCAGGGCTTTATAGGGGACGGCTTGGATCGTTACAACGCGCGTTGTATCTCACGAAAGAGCTATGGTGCGGGGCAAATATGTCAATGCAAACATCGGCGAATGCGGTTAATGCCGCGCTCTGCGACGATAGGTGACATAGGAATAGTCGGCGCTTTCGCCTTCGGCCTTCGTGTGCCGTTCGCGTGCAACTTCTTGCCATTTCGCCGCATCGACAAGATCAATCCGCGTATCGCCGTCGGGCTTGGCGTGAACTTCCGTCACTTCGAGCCGGTCTGCGAATTCCATCCACTGCTTAAAAATTTCCGCGCCGCCAAGCACCATGATCTCAGTGACGTTTCGCCGCAGCGCGTCTTCGGACGCTAGCTTGCGCGCATCGTCAAGCGATGCGGCAACGACAATGCCGTCGGCTTTGAAACTTCCGTCGCGCGTGACGACAATATTGGTGCGATCAGGAAGCGGCCTGCCGATTGACTCAAACGTTCTACGGCCCATGACGACCGGCTTGCCGATCGTCATTTTTTTCAAACGCTGAAGGTCGGATTTAAGGCGCCACGGCAGCGCATTGTCGCGGCCGATCACGCCGTTTTCGGCGACCGCGACGACAAAAACAATTTCAGGAATGTTGGTGGAAGCAACGCCTGCGGTCACACCGCGACCTCAGCCTTGATGTGCGGATGCGGATCGTAATTCTCCAGCGTGAAATCTTCGTACTTGAATCCGAAAATATCCTTCACGGCGGGATTGATCTTCATCGCCGGCAAAGGCCGCGTCGGACGCGTCAATTGCAAGCGAGCTTGCTCAAGATGGTTGGAATAGAGATGCGCGTCGCCGAGCGAATGCACGAAATCACCGGGCTTCAAGCCCGTCACCTGCGCGACCATCATCGTCAGCAGAGCATATGACGCAATATTAAACGGCACGCCGAGAAACACGTCGGCCGAACGCTGATAGAGCTGACACGACAGTTTTCCGTTCGCGACGTAAAACTGAAACAGACAGTGGCACGGAGGCAGCGCCATCTTGTCGACTTCGGCAGGATTCCATGCGCTCACGATCAGGCGGCGCGAATCCGGATTCTTGCGGATCATCTCGATGACATTCGCGATCTGATCGATCGTGCCGCCGTTCTGTGCCGGCCATGAGCGCCACTGCGATCCATAGACCGGACCGAGTTCGCCGTTCTCGTCGGCCCACTCGTCCCAGATGCGCACGCCGTTGTCGTTCAGATATTTGATGTTGGTGTCGCCCGCGAGAAACCAGAGGAGCTCGTGAACGATCGATTTTAGATGCAGCTTCTTCGTCGTCAGCATCGGAAATCCGGCGGCGAGGTTGAACCGCATCTGATGCCCGAAAATCGACAGCGTTCCGGTGCCGGTGCGGTCGTGCTTTTCCGCGCCGTCGCTGAGAATTCGCTCGAGAAGGTCGTGATACTGGTTCATCGGGCCGCCGGGATGGAATGCGACGACTCAGGACGCCGCTGCCGGGAATATACACCCGGAAAGATGGCTTTCCGCGACCCAAACAACAAGGGCGGGACTTTAAGTCCCGCCCCGTTATCAGCGCTGTTCAGAAGTCCGCTAAATCAGTTGGTTACAGGCTTCAGAACCGGAGTCCATTTCGCGATTTCGCTCGTGACCAACGCGCCCAATGCAGCCGGGGTGCGTTCCGCAGGCGACGGGATCACGCTGCCGAGTTCAAGCAGACGCTTGCGAACACCCTCATCGTCGAGTGCCTTGCTAAGCGCCGCGTTGAGCTTGGCGACGATCGGAGCCGGCGTGCCTTTCGGCGCGAAGATCGCGTTCCATGCCTGCGCCTGGAACGCAGGCAGGCCTGCTTCCTTCGTGGTCGGAACGTCAGGCAGCGACGGATTGCGCTCCGGCGTTGCGATTGCATAGGCCTTGATCGTGCCGCCCTGAATCTGCGGCACCGCGTTGACGATCTGGTCGCACATATAATCGACCTGTCCGCCGACCAGTGCGTTCATCGCGGGGCCCGTGCCGTTGAACGGCACGCCCGTCGGCTTGATGTCGAGAACCGCGTTGAGCAACTGACAGGATGTATAAGACACCGAACCGACGCCGGCATGCGCGACGTTCAGCTTGTCAGTGTTCGCCTTCACGTAAGCGACGAATTCCTTAAGATCCCTCGGCGGGAAATCCTTGCGGCCGAGGATCAGGATCGGCGTGCCGGCGATCAGCCCGACCGGCTCGAAGTCCTTCGAGGGATGATAGGCAAGGTTCGGATAGAGCGGCACGGACGCCGCGTGCGTGCCCATGTGGCCTGTTATGAGCGTGTAGCCATCCGGCGCGGCCTTCGCAGCACGGGTCGATGCCGTCGTGCCGCCTGCGCCGACAACGTTTTCGATGATGATCGGCTTGCCTAAAGTCTGCTCCATGTGACCCGACACGATACGTGCGATGACGTCGGTCGGACCGCCTGCCGCGAACGGCACGATCATCGTGATGTTGCGGGTTGGATAGTCCTGCGCCTGCGCGGAAGAAATTGCGGCAAGTGCCGTCAGCGCACCCGCCAGAAAAACTCGCCGTTTCATTGTTGTCCCCATTCTTGTTGGTTCTGAACCTGCTTTAGCGGACCGTGGAGCACATCAATACCGGTCTTAACGCCGCACCAGGTCATCCGGGTCCGGGCACTTCAGCGAGTACGTGCGAAGGATGTCCCAGCCCCTGGCGTTCTGAAGGCAATCAGGGGCAGGCTTGGAATCCATCACATTGACGAATGTGACGAAGGCGATGCCGGCCACGAAACCGGCGAGCGCCGATCGAAGCGGCGGCCACCCGGCGAAGGCCGAGAAGATCAGGCCCGCCAGCAACCCCAGATATCCAAGCCAAGTGTACCAAATGTCCATCAGTCGAATTCCCTGCGAACGATAGCCGGCATCAGTTTTCCGATTCCACGAATACTTCATCGCGGCGCTTGCGCATGTTCGGAAGCAGCGAAACGACCAGCAACAGAATCGCAATCTGCAACAGAATGGCCGACAGCGGCCGCACGGTGAACACCGTCCAGTCGCCGCGCGAGATCAGCAACGCGCGCCGCAGATTTTCTTCCATCAGCGGACCGAGCACCATGCCGAGCAGCAGCGGCGCAGGCTCAAAGTCGTGCTTCACCAGCCAATAGCCGAGAAGTCCGAATGCGCCCGCGAGCACGACGTCCATCGGAGCGTTATTGATCGAGTAAATGCCGATGGCGCAGAAAATCACGATTGACGGGAACAGCAGCCGATACGGCACGCGCAGCAGCCGCACCCAGATGCCGACCAGCGGCAGATTGATGACGAGCAGCATGAGATTGCCGATCCACATCGACGCGATCATGCCCCACACGAGATCGGGCTGCTTCTGCATCACCTGCGGTCCCGGCACGATGCCGTGAATGGTCATCGCGCCGACCATCAGCGCCATCACCGCATTCGGCGGAATGCCGAGCGTGAGCAACGGAATAAACGACGTTTGCGCGGCGGCGTTGTTGGCGCTTTCCGGCGCAGCCACGCCTTCGATCGCGCCGCGCCCGAAACGCGATGGGTCTTTCGCGATTTTTTTCTCGAAAGTGTAAGCGGCGAACGACGCGATCACCGCGCCGCCACCGGGCAGAATGCCAAGAATCGAACCGAGCACCGTGCCGCGTGCGATCGCGGGGGCCGAGTCGATCATGTCCTTCCTGGTCGGCATCAGGCCGGTGATCTTCTGCTGAACCAGATCGCGATCCATTTCCGCTCCCGCATCGAGATTGCGGATGATTTCGGCAAAACCGAACACGCCCATCGCGACGGTCGCAAAGCCGAGACCGTCGGCTAATTCAGGAACATTGAAGGACATGCGCGATGCGCCGGTCTCGATGTCGGACCCGACCATCGACAGCAAAAGGCCGAACACGATCATCGCAATCGCCTTCAGAACGGACCCCTTGGCGAGAACAACCGCGAAGATAAGGCCGAGAACCATCAGCGAGAAATATTCGGCAGGTCCGAACGCAAGAGCGAGTTTCGTCAGCGGCGCACCAAGTACGGCGATCAGGACCGTTGCGACACAGCCCGCGATGAATGAACCGATTGCCGCGATGGCCAGCGCCGGGCCGGCGCGGCCGCGCTTGGCCATCTGGAATCCGTCGAGCGTTGTCACGACGGATGTCGCTTCACCGGGAATATTGACGAGGATCGACGTCGTCGAACCGCCGTACTGGGCGCCATAATAAATTCCGGCGAGCATGATGAGCGCGCCGACGGGAGGCAGCCCAAAGGTGATCGGCAGCAACATCGCAACGGTCGCGATGGTGCCAATACCCGGCAGCACACCGACGAGCGTTCCGACGAGCGCGCCGACGAGACACAGCAAAAGATTGATCGGCGACATCGCGACAACGAAGCCGTGGGCAAGGTTTGCAAAGAGTTCCATTACATCCTCACCGGAAGACGCGCGGGAAAAGTTCGAGCGGTAGCCCGAGCGCATAAGGGAATAGAAGACTGCAACCGATCGTCAGCAGAATTCCGACGATGATCGTCTCTGTCCATTTGGTTTCCGCCGTTCCCATCGCGGCGATCACGAAACTCAGCATCGCCGAGATAATGAGTCCCAGGGGCCGGATCGTCAGCGAGAACGACAGGATCGCGGCCGTCACGAAAAACGGCCCGCGAATTCCATATTTTTGAAGCGGCGGTCCTTCCGTCAGCAATCCCGTGACCGCGACGCCCATTCCAAGGAGCATTAGCAAGACGCCGAACATGCGCGGCGCCGTTCCGGGACCGAACGAGAAACCCTTCATGCCTTGCAGGTCGCTCGATGCCCAGAGCGCGAACAACGCGATCGCCATCAGGACGACGCCGCCGAAGTAATCCTGCGGGGCGCGCAACTTGACCAGCAGCGTCAGCAACGCGACAGCGAGCAATGGATAAGTATAGATCAGGGCCAGCAGAACGCTCGATCCGAGCGACGCCAAATGATCCGGCCCGAATTGCGAGACAGTAAATTTTGTCAGGTTCGGCAACGCAAGCACGAGCGCCGACACATGGTCGGTCACAACCGTGATCGGGCTGCGCGCAGAAGTATGAAAGAACAGCGCGCCGATCGAACCGATGAATTCGAGAATCTGCGGCGCAAAGGCGAGGAGAACCACGGCAATCGCGCCGCGTTTATTCGAGCCCGACGCCTGCGACTGGTCAGCCGCATGCCCCAACGTGTCCGCCATTGCCGCCCTCCCCCGCGACCGGTTCCGGTCTGCTTTTTTCTGGCCGGATTTTTCCGGCTGCTTTCGGTCTTGCCTAGCGATTTTTGTCAGAGAACGCCAGCGAAACCAAGAAGGCCGCCTGCGGCAAGCGCCCAGATCGGGTTGAGACGTGTTGCGATTGCGAGAGCGGCGGCAATGAGCGTAATTGCCGCAGCAACCCATGAGCGATCAGCCGTCAATGTCAGGATTAACCCGCTGGCGCACATCAGACCAATTGATAAGGGCACGAGCGCCACCTGAAGAAGCGCCGGCCAGGGCGAGTGGCTCGAACGCATCAAAAGATTGCTGACATAATAGGCAAGAAAAGCGGACGGACCGCACATCGCGAACGTCGCGATCAGCGCGCCGACGACGCCAGCGACATGAAAGCCGATCAAGGTGACGATCAGCACGTTCGGCCCCGGCGACAATTGCGAGATCGCGAACATGTCGGCGAACTGGGTATCGTTCATCCAATGATTCACGTCGACCGCGATGCGGTGCATTTCGGGAATCGTCGAATTTGCGCCGCCGATGGCGAGCAGCGACATCAGCCCAAACGTCCACGCCAGCGTGAAGAGCATCGAGACGGGCGAGTTCATGCCGCGCTCCTTCGCCGCATCGCGTAGGTGATCGCAACACTGAGAGGCACCGCGATCAAGAGCACCCAGGTTAGGGGCAACCGCAGCAATCCAGTTGCAATAAAGACCGCGACCAAGAGCGTCATCTCGACGGGATTTCGCCGCTTCAAAAGCGGAATCGTCATGCGGAAAATAACTGCGAGAAAAAGACCGATCGCCGCGCATGACACACCGGCCAGCGTCCGCTGGAGCGCCGGCACATTTCCATAGTGCGCGTAGATCGCAGCAAGAACGGTGACGAGCACCATCGGCGGCCCGAGCAGACCGAGGAAAGCGGCGATCCCACCGGCGAGCCCGCGAAAGCGCGAGCCGAACACCATCGACAGGTTGACGATGTTGGGGCCGGGTAAAAAGTGACAAAGCGCGAATGCCTCGTTGAACTCGTCCGCCGTCATCCATTTATGCTGATCGACGATGGCGCGGCGCGCCCAGACCAGAACGCCGCCGAAGCCCGCAAGCGACATCTTCGCGAAGGCCCAGAACAACTCAAACAGTCCCGGCGGCGCGGCTTTCAGATCGGATGGCGAGGACGAACCGGCTGGAGAAGAATCGGAGGCCATGATGCTGAATAGAATGGCGGTTCCGCCGCGCCAACCTCCAATCACAGTTGCCGCATATGCATGAGAGGCAATTCCACCGGAATCGGTGCCGGACGGCCCGAAACCAGACCTTTTTTCGTTAGCTTTTGCGGCCTATATTGAGCGTGCCGGCTTGCCGGCTATGGAAATAAATTGCCGTCGCAATAAACCATTCGGACCCGGGGGCAGCACCCGGCGCCTCCACCAAAGCCCGGACTTGCCGCCAGCATCTGGCGGGCTTCGGCGGGGGCGAAACAGGATCGACGAGGGCGTAAAGGGCGTGTTTTTCCCGGTATTGTTCCGCCGTTATCGGGCTATGCAATAGTTGCAAACGACAACTATGCTCCGGTTGCTCAGGCTGCGTAACGCAGTTTGAAAGACCAAGTCTAAAGTCCTGATGGATTAAGCCCCGTCAGGCGGGGTTCGGAGGCACCTGGCAACAGAAGCCTCCACTTTCATCTCCGCTGGGAAACTGCCTGATCTGCACCCTCGCCTGCTGACCTTGCCGGTCCGGCGGGATACCATCGCCCAAACGGCGCGAGTCGCGACTTTGAGGCTGCGCAGCAATTTCATTCGGCAGAATTGGCCTGCCCGAGGACAGCGAATGGCGACCGATCTTATCCGTTATGACGTTCTTGCGCGCGATGCGCTTCGCGGCGTGCTGCGTCAGGTTTTGAAGGACGCCGCGGAGAATGGCCTGCCGGGCGAACATCACTTCTACATCACCTTTCTCTCGACCGCGCCCGGCGTGAAGATTTCACCGCGCCTGCTGTCGCAATACCCGACGGAAATGACCGTCATCCTCCAGCATCAGTTCTGGGATCTGGTTGTGACCGAAGATCGCTTCGAGGTCGGCCTGTCGTTCAATGGAATCCCCGAGCGGCTGGTGATCCCGTACAGTTCCATCAAGAGCTTCTTCGATCCGTCAGTGCAGTTCGGACTGCAATTTGAAACAGCGGACGATTCTGCGGAAGCCACACCGCCCGCCGAACAGCTTGCGGTCGCAAAGACCGCCGATGAGGGCGATACGGCATCCAGCGACGCTTCGCAGAAGAGCGAAGGTGCCGAGGTGGTGCGCCTCGACCGGTTCCGCAAAAAATAATCACGTTCAGTCGATCAGTTGACACCTACTTTGTTGCGACGGTTGCGCGCAGCAACCGCGCAGTCATAAGCTCCGCCGTCGAGGTCTTATCGCAGGTGGCAGCATGACCGATTCAACAAAACCGACACGCACCGAAACCGACACGTTCGGCCCAATCGAGGTCGCATCGGGTCGCTACTGGGGGGCGCAGACCGAAAGGTCGCGCAGCAATTTCAAGATCGGCGTCGAGACGATGCCGATGCCGATCGTGAAGGCACTTGCAATCGTCAAACTCGCATCCGCGAAAACCAATCTCGACTTGCGCCTGATCGACGACAAGCGCGCGCGCGCGATTTCCCTCGCCGCCCGCGAGGTGATCGACGGAAAACTCGACGATAATTTTCCACTGGTGGTCTGGCAGACCGGCTCCGGCACGCAGACCAACATGAATCTCAACGAGGTGATCGCCAACCGCGCCAGCGAACTGATGGGCGGCGAACGCGGCACCAAGAAGCCGGTGCATCCGAACGACCACGTCAATATGAGTCAGTCGTCGAACGACTCGTTTCCAACCGCGATGCATATCGCGGCGGCTGAACGCATCGTTCACGATCTCGTTCCTGCGCTGACAATCCTTCTCACGGCGCTTCGTCAAAAAGAAAAAGCGTTTGCGAAAATCGTCAAGATCGGGCGGACCCACACGCAGGACGCGACTCCGCTCACGCTTGGGCAGGAATTTTCCGGCTATGCCGCACAGGTCGAAAGCGGAATCGCGCGCATCCAGTCGGCGCTGAAAGAGCTTTATCCTCTCGCGCAAGGCGGCACGGCCGTCGGAACCGGACTTAACTCGAAGCCGAAATTCGCAAAGCAGTTCGCCAAGCACGTCGCCGCGATTACAAAGCTCCCCTTCACCAGCGCGCCGAACAAATTCGAGGCCCTTGCGTCGAACGATGCTTACGTGTTCGTGCATGGCGCAATCAACGCGATGGCGACGGGACTTTTCAAGATTGCCAACGACATTCGTCTGCTCGGCTCCGGTCCCCGCTCAGGACTGGGCGAACTGATTTTGCCGGAGAATGAGCCGGGCTCGTCGATCATGCCGGGCAAAGTCAACCCGACTCAGTGCGAGGCTGTCACGATGGTGTGCTGCCAGATATTCGGCAATCACACCGCGATCACGGTCGCAGGCAGCCAGGGCCACTTTGAATTGAACGTCTACAAGCCCGTGATGGCGCATTGCATGCTGCAATCGATCCGGCTGATGTCGGATGTTGCGCGATCATTCACAGAGCATTGCGTCTTGGGAATTCGCGCAGACGAGAAACGTATTCGCGAACTGATGGAACGTTCGCTGATGCTCGTTACCGCGCTTGCACCGAAGATCGGTTACGACAACGCCGCGAAAGTCGCAAAGACCGCGCATGCCAACGGCACGACACTTAAGGAAGAAGCGGTGCGCCTCGGTTTCGTTTCTGCTGGCGAATTCGACAGACTCGTGCAACCGGACAACATGACGCATCCCGGCTAGTGAGATGCGGCGAAATTTCCACTAAGAATTTTCATTGCCAAAATTTCATGTTGCGTTCCGTCTAAAGACTTAGATGGAACGTCTAGGATGCGCCGCGTGACGCATGCTAGTTGAATCCTGTGCCACTGAATCAGACATAACGGAGCGACGGTGGGCGACCTGGTAAACTTAAAACGATTCAAAAAACGCGCGTTGCGCGATCAGGCTGGGAAGAACGCAGAAACCAATCGTGCGCTATTCGGTCGCACCAAGGCTGAGAAACAGCGAGACGAGTTGAAATCCGATTTCGCAAAAAAATCCCTCGACAACCATCGCATCGATAACGGGGCCTCGAAATGAAGTCACCCGTCGTTAAACGATCCATCGTCGTCGCAAGCCACAAGACGAGCGTGAGCCTCGAAGAGGCTTTCTGGAACGGAATGAAGGAAATCTCGTCGGCGCGAAACATGACGCTCTCCGAATTGGTCGGCGAGATCGACGGCAACCGGCAGCAGGGCAATCTGTCGTCGGCGATACGGCTGTTCGTCCTCGACTACTTCCGTTCTCGCGCATCCGGACCTCTGCATGGCGATACTTCGCGTCATCGCTCCGAAGAGCATCGTCAGTAGAATACCTGACCGCATCCATACGATCGTGACTCTGCCGTAGGTTTTCGACCGAATACCGCCGGCAGCTCCGATCAGTTACTATGTACCCGTGACTTGGCGAAGAGTACGCTGAGACATGGCGCGCTGAAGCGCCGCCTAAAATCCTAGAAATGCATGCGAACCGCACAACGTTCGGCAAAGCCGCCGCGCGCGCCGGGTTTGCACGCCCAGAGGAGAAGACGATGCTGATCGATCAGACAGGCGCAATGAATGAAAATTCGAGCGTGAAGGAATACGCCGTGGTGAAACGCTCCGTGGTCGTCGGCGGCCACAAGACGAGCGTCAGCCTCGAAGACGCGTTCTGGACGAGCCTCAAGGATATCGCGACGCGACGCGGCATGACGCTATCGAGCCAGATCGACACAATCGACCGTGACCGCAAGACCAACAATCTATCGTCGGCGATCCGGCTATTCGTGCTGGATCATTTTCGCACGCGCGCGATCAGCACAATGTTCATCGGCGAGCGCCGGACTTCGCCGAGCATCGTTCCGGCGGAATAGATCAGAACGACGAAGTCCCAGACGCCGGCGGCGTCAGCACGACCGGGGGACGGGGCTTCGCAGCGCCGGATGCCGGCCTGATCGTTGTCGCGGGCGGCAAAGGCGGAACAGCGGCTGGTGCCGACGGCTGTTGCACAGACGCGTTCGGCAATCCAGATGATGGCGCGCTTTTCACATTCAGGGCGCGCCGAGGATCGCGCTTCGGAATTCTCACTTCGCCTTTCGGGATAGGTTCGATCTGCGGCAGCCCTTCATCAAGCGACATAGGCTGCGGTTCCGGCCTTGAAGAATCGCCGCTCTCCAACCGATCGAGTTGCTGGGTCTGACGATCGATCGCGCGCATGACCAGCCATGACGACAGCGACGAGACATCAACAGATCGCATCGGACTATCGGGCGAACCGTTGAAATCGATTCGGATTTCGGGTCGGCGCGTCGCGGGTTTCAGCACGGCTGCCGACAACACGATACGCGCATCCATTTGATCGGCAGCCAGATCGAGTCCGCCGGACACCGTCGCGTGCGTTCGCAGCGCCTCGAGCGCCGTCGGCTCGACACGCACTCGCCCATCCTTGATCGTGAATAGAATTTGGCCGGCGGGAACCACGAGCGATCCGTTCGTCAGCACCGGTTCGACGACCGTTTTCAGATTTACATCATCAATCTGCTGCCCGCCGTCGCTCGCACGAACTGCGGCCTCGAATGCGCGAGGGTCGAGTCCCGCGATGCGCAAATCCTTCAACGTCACGACACCGGCACCGGACAGTGCGCCGCTTAACGCAGCCGCGCTGCGGCCCTGTGTCGTGAACGACACCAGAAACGATGCTTTGCCTTCTGGAAACAGAAGGCTTCGATAGCGTAGCGCAGAACCATCGACATCCGTTGCATTCGCACTCGCGCGGATCGACGTTCCCTCGGGCGTCTGACGCGCATCGGCATTCGCCGAAATCTCGCCGCTGCCGAAACTACCCTTCCCTTCAAGCGCGAGCGATTGGCCGTTCGCGCGCAGCTTTCCGCCAAAATTCTGAACCTCGCTTCCGCCAGGCAGATTTATCTTCGATGCTTGAAAGGACATCAAACCGCGCCAGCCGCTCAGAAGTCCTCGCCCGGAAGGTTCGGATACACCTCGTCCCGCAATTCCGAGCGCAGCCGCAACAACCGGCGAAAGATCGAGTGCATCGATGCTTAGTTCGGCATCGACGTTCAAATTGTCACCACGGACAATCGCGATCTTCCCGCGTGTCCGCGAACCGCCGAACACTGCATCAAGGTCTTCAAACGCAAATGTCTTTCCCGCCACACTCAGACGCGACGACAGGTTTTCGATGCCGACGCCAGCCGGCTTCAGATCGAACAAGGTCGATGGGTCCATCTTGCGAAGAGCGAGATTCAAGTTTGCCTTCGGAGCATCAAGCCAGGGATCGATTGTGCCGTTGACATCGCCGTCGATACCAGCCGCCAACAATCTCGCGTCCACTCGCAACGGTCCGTTCAGCGCGCCGCTCAGCTTTGCATCGAATTTTGCTTCGCCATCCTGCGCTGAAAGAATCCGATCGAGACCAAGCAACGACAGCATCGTGGACGATTTGTCCGATGCCAGCTTGACGTCCAAATTTCCGTCGCCGCGCAGCAGTGCTGTCAGATCTATATTTCGCGACGCCTCGCGAGACTGCTTCGATTGCAGTGCTATCGCACCTTTGATCTGCGGGGCCTCCACATCGATAGCAACGCTCGCATTGGTCGCCGCCTGATTTTGCTCGGGATTGAGACTCACCGACATCCGAACACGCGCACCGCCTTGCGCTTGTGGCACCGACTTTATTCGCTTCACAATTTCTGGAAGCCAGGGCGTAATCGCCACTCCCATGCGCTCGAGCGACTCCGCGCTTGCATCGAGCGACAGCTTGCCGCTTCCGCCCTCAAGATCAAGCAAGCCGGAGCCCGTTACGCTGACGGATTTGGCATCGCCGATGTTGAGCCGATTGAGCGAGATCGATTTGGCACTCGTTTCAAGTTCAAAAGCGACGGGCCGAACATCCAGACCGGCAAGAATTGCCATTCCAGCGTCGATCGAGATTTTCGTCTCATCTGGCCACTTCGATCCGATGTCACCGAGCAGACTCGTGACCCCGCGACCTTCATCGAAATTGAGCCCGTCTGACTTGAGTGCGGCATCGAGCCGCGTTTTTCCACCTGTCAAATCCGAAACAGCAACGCTGCCTGTCACAACTCCCCCGCCGAGATCGGCATTCAAGGCCTCGACGGCAATCCGTTCGGCGGCAATCTTCACGGCGCCGCTCAGCTTGAACGGCATCTGCGAGTCGGGAGATGCATCGGCGCGACCCTTTAACCAGGCAAAGAACGAACCGGGGTCGGCAGATTCCAATGAAACAGGCCCCACAAAGGACGCAGCAGCGGTGCCCGCCGACGAAATTGTGCCCGTTGCCGCAATCTGGGTCGCACCCGGCGCGCGCATCTCGAATTTTGGAATGGCCCATGTGCTCTTGTCGGAGCGCAATTCCACGACAAGATTTTGAATCGGACGGCCGCCAAGCGCCGCCTGATCCACATTGACTTCAAGCTGCGTCGCAATCGGTGCAGGCGGTACGAAGCGAAGAGCACGGCGCAGTCTTGAGACCGGATCGATCGACTCTGCGCTCGTCGTTTTTGCCAGCAAACGATCAGCATCGAGCTGACGCGTGGAGAGGGCCAGATGGAGCAGCGGCGATACGCCAAAACGGATATCGCCCGTTCCGGAGAAACGCAGCGCGCTGTCTTCGGGGCCATAGACGAACTCAACTTGCTCGAAAGTTGCGGATGCCGGACCAATGGATGTCTTCGACACTATCCGCCACGGAATGGCTTCCTCGTCACGGCTATCCGCCGTTCGCGCGACCGTTACGGTTCCGTCGAACTTTGGAACCAAGGCATCGAAGCTCAATGTGCCGTCGAAATCGGAAAACGGCGCGCGATCGCCGGGGTCGAGGCTGAGCCGCACCCGCGTTCCCTTGCCGTCGGTACTCTGCCCCGACGACACACGATAGAGTACCGGTGCGCCTGCAACGTTGAACGAGCCCTCTCCGCGCATCGTGCCGGCAAGTGCGCGAACATCGCCGCTGAATTTGAAATTGTCGAGTTGCAGTGAGGCTCCGCTCGAAGCATCGTGCAGCTTCACTTGTCCATTCAGATTCAGGCGGTCAATAGTCAGCGCCCCGAAATTGAATTGACTACTCCTCAATGGACTTTCGAAACGACCCTGCTTGTCGATGCCGAAACCGACTGCGAAGCCATCGATGGACAATTCGCTCGCACGCCATTCGCCGCGCATCGCGGAACTCAGGCTGAATTCCACATCGAGCCTTTCGGCGCTGATTCTTTTCGGATCGTTAGGGCCACCGACGGCAACCGACCGCAAATGCAGCGTCGGCGTCGGAAGCAGCCGCGCATCGAGCGAACCATCGACGCGTACCGGCGCGCCCAGAACGCGGCTGGCTTCGGCCTCAAACTGTGGACGGAACTGATTCCAATCCACGAAATGCGGCCCGACCAACGCCGCGACCAGCGCGATGATAAAGGCTATCGCCAATCCAAGCAGAGTCGTCTGCAAAGCGTTCCCCGGCGAAAATGTCTGCGTGCCGATGCTACGGCGACTTCGCCGTCAATTGAAAGACAAGTGTGGCGAAGTCGCAGCAGTCCAAATGGCCATCTAGCCCTGCGGCAGTATTTTACCCGGATTGAGAATGTTGTACGGATCGAGCGCCTGCTTCAGCGCCCGCATGGCTTCCACGGCTTCCGGCCCCAGTTCTTTCACCAGGTATTTCTGCTTGCCCTGCCCGATGCCGTGTTCGCCGGTGCAGGTGCCATCCATCGCCTGCGCGCGTTCGACAAGGCGATGCAGAAAGTCTTCGACGCGCTGCATCTCCTCGGGGTCGTTCACGTCGCACAGCAACGAGCAGTGGAAGTTGCCGTCGCCGACATGACCGACGATCGGTGAGACAAGTTTACTGGCCGCGATATCTTTCTCGGTTTCAGCCACGCATTCCGCCAGCCGCGAAATCGGCACGCAGACATCCGTCGCGACCGCCTGCGCACCGGGGCGCAGACCACGCACCGCCCAATACGCATCGTGGCGCGCCTGCCATAGCCGCGTGCGGTCTTCCTGCTTCGTCGTCCACTCGAAGGCCCCGCCGCCGCATTCCTTCGCGATCTCGCCGAACATTTTGGATTGTTCCGCAACGTCCGCTTCGGTGCCGTGAAATTCGAGCAGCAGCAGCGGCGTTTCGGGCAGAGATAATTTTGAGTACGCGTTACATGCAGCAACCTGCGCCGCGTTGAGCAATTCGATGCGCGCCAGCGGGATGCCGGTCTGGATTGCCAGAATGGTCGCGTTGCATGCGCCTTCGACTGTTTTGAACGAACACGAACCTGCCGCGATGCTCTGCGGAATGCCGCGCAGCTTAAGCGTGATTTCAGAAACAATTCCGAGCGTGCCTTCCGCACCGATGAACAGATGCGTGAGATCGTAGCCGGCGGATGATTTCTTCGCGCGCGTACCGGTCGAGATGATCTCGCCGTCGGCGCGAACGATCTTCAGCGCAAGGATATTGTCTTTCATGGTGCCGTAGCGCACGGCATTGGTGCCTGAAGCACGCGTCGAGGCCATGCCGCCGATCGACGCATCGGCGCCGGGGTCGATCGGGAAAAACAATCCCTGATCGCGCAGATGTTCGTTGAGGGCCTTGCGCGTGACGCCCGGCTCGATCACGCAATCCAGATCGTCCGGGTGAACGGCGATGATCCGATTCATCTCGCGCAGATCGATGCACACGCCGCCGGCAGGAGCATTCACCTGCCCTTCCAGCGACGTTCCGGTGCCGAACGGAATGACCGGTACGCGCCGCTCGGCACAAATCCGCACCACGTCCTGAATGTCGCTCGTCGATTGCGCCATCACAACTGCATCCGGCGGCTGCATCGGCAACCAGGTCGTGGTGTGGGAATGCTGCTCGCGCACGGCCTGCGAGGTTATGAGATTGTTGCCAAACCGCGCGGCAAGTGCCTCGACGGCGCTAGCGACGGCGGATGGCGCGGGACGCTTGAGAGCGGTATTGGAGAATGCCACGGCAGATCGCTTCTATAAGGACGGTGTGGCGCAAACCGTCGCAAAGGTTGTATAGCGGGTCAAGTGAACGAATGACTCCCTAAGGAAATGAAATGACGATGCAAGCGGGGAACGCGCCGCAACAAACCGCAGCACCCTTTCTGACCACGATCATGCAAATCGAACCGCAATGGATCGACTACAACGGCCATCTCAACATGGCCTACTACAATGTGCTGTTCGATCGCGGCATCGATCAGATGTGGACCGAATTCGGCGTCGGGCCGGACTACATGAAAGAGCGCAACTGCTCCACCTTCTCGGCCGAAGCGCACATTCGATACCTGCGCGAGGTTCACCTCGGCGATCCGGTCGTGGTTGCGGTGTACATGCTGGAAGCCGACGACAAGCGTATTCACACCTTCGAGGAATTGCGGCATGCGACCGAGGGCTGGCTTTCGGCTACATCCGAGGGCATGTCGCTCCACGTCGATATGAGCACACGAAAAACGGCACCGTGGCCCCCCGACATTGCCGCGCGAATCCGCGCGATCGTTCAGGCTCACGGCGCCGTTAAAAAGCCGGATGGCATCGGCAGGCGGATCGCCATGCCTACGCCGAAGAGCTCAAGCGGTTAGACCGGTCCCCGGCCGCGCGCCAGACCCACAACGGCCGAAATCAGGAACAGTACGATCGCGACGAAGAACACGATCTTGGCGATTTCGATCGACGCGCCGGCGATGCCGCCGAAGCCCAAAAGGCCCGCTACAAGCGCCACAATCAGAAATGTAACAACCCAGCTCAACATGAACCGCTCCTGCGTTTTGTTTTCCTTTGAAGCGCCGAATGGATTTCGGCACCCGATACGCAGAAACAATCCGACTGCGGATTGAATGTTCCGTCCCGGCGTGGGTCGTGAAAGCCACAAAAAGCCGCGATTTCAGGGAACAAATTGGTGCAAGCCATTTGGGTCCGCTTCAGTCAATGCGCCTGTCGAAACCGCTTCCTAACGCCTATATCTGCGACAATCCTGTTATGAACGCTCCCTTTTGAGTCCCCTCGATGCCATCGTGGGATACAAGCCGAATCGCATGACCGAACCGAACAAACTGCCGCCTCTCGACGTGCCGAGCCATCAGCCTGCCGCTGGCGGAATCGCGGCCCGTGCGCGCGCAGCATTGGCTCCGCAATATCTGACCGCACTCAACCCCGAGCAGCGCGAAGCGGTCGAAACGCTCGATGGGCCTGTGCTTGTGCTGGCGGGTGCAGGCACCGGCAAGACGCGCGTTCTCACATCGCGCATTGCGCATATTCTTTCGATGGGCCGCGCGCGGCCGAACGAAATTCTCTCCGTCACCTTCACCAACAAGGCGGCGCGCGAGATGAAGCATCGTCTGGGCGAAATGCTGGGACAAGCGGTCGAAGGCATGCCGTGGCTCGGCACCTTCCACTCCATCGGCGGAAGAATTCTGCGCTATCACGCCGAACTCGTGCAGCTTAAGTCCAATTTCACCGTGCTCGATGTCGATGACCAGATCCGCCTTCTCAAGCAACTGCTGCAAGCAGAGAACATCGACGACAAGCGATGGCCGGCGCGGATGCTCGCTGGTCTCATCGACGGCTGGAAAAATCGCGGACTGACGCCGTCACAAGTCCCGTCCGGCGAGGCCGCCGTCTTCGGTAACGGCAAGGGCGGCAAGCTCTATGCTGCCTATCAGGAACGGCTGAAGATTCTCAACGCAGCGGACTTCGGCGATCTGCTGCTCGAGAACATCCGGCTGTTCCGCGAACATCCCGACGTGCTGCGGCAATATCAGAACCGATTTAGATTCATTCTGGTTGACGAGTATCAAGACACCAACGTCGCACAATATCTCTGGCTGCGGTTGCTGGCGCAGGCGCCGTCATCACCTGTCGCAATTGCAGACGGTGCGTCAGCCCCTTCGCTGTCCGCGCCGAAGAACATCTGCTGCGTCGGCGACGACGATCAGTCGATCTACGGCTGGCGCGGCGCGGAGGTCGATAACATCCTGCGCTTCGAGCACGACTTTCCCGGCGCGAAAGTCATTCGTCTCGAGCGCAACTATCGTTCGACCGGTCACATCCTGGCGGCAGCCTCGCATCTGATCGCGCATAACGAAGGCCGCCTCGGCAAGACTTTGCGGACTGAGGATGTCGATGGCGAGAAAGTCACCGTTACCGGCTCTTGGGATTCGGAAGAGGAAGCGCGCGGCATCGGCGAGGAAATCGAACAGCTCCAGCGCGCGGGCAGCAAATTGAACGAGATTGCGATTCTCGTGCGCGCCTCCTTCCAGATGCGCGAGTTTGAAGATCGCTTCGTCACGCTGGGCATGCCCTATCGCGTGATCGGCGGACCAAGGTTCTACGAACGCGCTGAAGTGCGCGACGCACTCGCTTATCTACGAGTCATCAACTCACCGGCTGACGATCTCGCCTTTGAGCGCATCGTCAACGTGCCGAAGCGCGGACTTGGCGACGCGACGCTTCAACTGCTTCACGACATCGGGCGAAAGCGCAAAATCCCCCTGATGGAAGCGGCACGCTCGATCATCGAAACCGATGAATTGAAGCCGAAGCCGCGTGGTAGTCTGCGCGAGGTCGTGACGAATTTCGACCGCTGGCGCGCGCAGCGCGATGTGATGCCGCACACTGAGCTGGCCGAAATCGTTCTCGACGAATCCGGCTACACCGAGATGTGGCAGAAAGATCGCTCCGCTGACGCGGCGGGACGACTCGAAAACTTGAAAGAGCTCGTGCGATCGATGGAGGAATTCGAGAACCTGCATGGATTCCTCGAACACATCTCTCTCGTGATGGATCGTGAAGGCGGCGCGGATGAGGATGCCGTATCGCTGATGACGCTCCATTCGGCGAAGGGACTCGAATTCGACAACGTATTTCTTCCGGGCTGGGAGGAAGGCCTGTTTCCGCATCAGCGTGCGCTCGACGAACAGGGCCGCGCAGGGTTGGAAGAAGAACGCCGCCTCGCTCATGTTGGCATCACGCGCGCGCGCAAACGCGCCAAACTGTTTTTCGCCACCAACCGCCGCATTCACGGCTCATGGTCCACAACAATTCCGTCGCGCTTTCTCGATGAATTGCCCGCCGACAATGTCGAGATCACCGAATCCAAAGGCGGCTCGGGATGGGGCGGCGCTGGCGGCTACGGCGCCTCGCGTTTCGACAATGTCGAGTCGTTCGGATCGAGCTATTCAACGCCGGGCTGGCAGCGCGCGCAGGCCAATCGCGGTCGCAGCGGCTTCGACGAAACCGGTGGACGTTACGATGCGGGCGGACGCAGCGCCCCCGGTGGCCGCAAGCCGATGACGATCGAAGGCGAACTAATCGCGAAATCGACCGGCACCGAATCGGATTTCACGCTAGGCGACCGCGTGTTTCATCAAAAGTTCGGCTACGGCACGGTCGCCAAGATCGACGGCAACAAGTTGACCATCGCCTTCGAGAAAGCGGGCGAGAAGAAGGTCGTCGATAGTTTCGTCACAAAAGCATAGAAGCTGCGCGTGGGCGAAACGCCCTTGTGCACGGCGGTTTGCGCCGCTATCTGTGCAACCCTTCCCGCATCAGAATTATCATGCCCATTATCTCTGTTTCAAATCTGACCAAGACTTATGCGTCCGGGTTCACAGCTCTCAAGAACGTCAACCTCGACATCGAGCGCGGCGAAATTTTCGCGCTGCTCGGTCCGAATGGCGCGGGCAAGACGACTTTAATTGGAGCGATCTGCGGTCTCGTGATGCCAAGTAGCGGCACGGTGACGGTCGGCGGATACGACAACATCAAGAACTACCGCGAAGCACGCTCGCTGATCGGACTTGTTCCTCAAGAGCTTCACACGGATGCATGGGAGTCGCCATTCGCGACAGCATCGTTCAGCCGCGGCTTGTTCGGAAAGCCGAAGAATTCCGCGCTGATTGAGAAAATTCTCAAAGATCTTTCGCTGTGGGACAAACGCAAGAGCCAGATCATTACGCTGTCCGGCGGCATGAAGCGCCGCGTGATGATCGCTAAAGCGCTGGCGCACGAGCCGCAGATTCTGTTCCTCGACGAGCCGACCGCAGGCGTTGACGTCGAACTGCGCAAGGCGATGTGGGACGTTGTGCGCGAATTGCGCGAGGCCGGTGTCACGATCATTCTCACGACTCACTACATCGAGGAAGCCGAGGAGATGGCGGACCGCGTCGGCGTCATCAACAAGGGCGAGATCGTTCTGATCGAAGACAAAAAGAAGCTGATGCAGAAGCTCGGCAAGAAGCAGCTGAGTCTGCATCTGCAACAGAAGCTCGCGGCGATCCCGTCCTCGCTTGCCGCATATAAACTCGAACTCGCCGAAGACGGCCACGAGCTTGTCTATACCTACGACACCAAGGGTGAGCGTACCGGCATCACAACGCTGATGAACGATCTGCGGCAGGCCGGAATCGCCTTCAACGATCTCAACACCAAGCAAAGCTCGCTGGAAGAAATCTTCGTCAGCCTGGTGCACGCATGAATCTTTACGCCGTCCGCGCGATCTATAAATATGAAATGGCGCGCACCCTGCGCACGCTGATGCAGAGCGTCATCTCGCCGGTGATCTCGACGGCGCTGTATTTCGTCGTATTCGGCGCGGCCATCGGCTCGCGTATACAGCAGATTGACGGGATAACCTACGGCACGTTCATCGTGCCGGGCCTCATCATGCTGTCGCTTTTGACGCAGAGCATCGCCAACGCATCGTTCGGCATTTATTTTCCCAAGTTCACCGGTACCATCTATGAGCTGCTGTCCGCGCCGGTCTCGTCGTTCGAGGCGGTTCTTGGTTATGTCGGTGCGGCGGCCACCAAGTCGATGATCCTCGGTCTCATCATTCTCGCAACGGCTGGGTTTTTCGTCCCGTTGAAGATCATGCATCCGTTCGTGATGCTCACATTCCTGATCCTCACGAGCCTGACCTTCAGCCTGTTCGGATTCATCATAGGTATCTGGGCGGACGGCTTCGAGAAATTGCAGGTGATTCCGCTGCTCGTCATTACGCCGCTGACGTTTCTTGGCGGCAGCTTCTATTCGATCAACATGCTTCCGCCAATCTGGCAGACCATCGCGCTGTTCAATCCGGTTGTGTATCTCATCAGCGGGTTCCGCTGGAGCTTCTTCGAGATCGCCGATGTCAGCGTCGGCATCAGCCTCGGCATGACGTTCGCTTTTCTCGCGATATGCATGATCGCCGTGTGGTGGATCTTCAAGACCGGCTATCGGCTCAAAACCTGAAGCGAAACGAAGCACGCCCCGCGAGCGGGGCGTGAGACGATCGATCCGAATTCGAATCCTTACTGCGGGTGATAGACACCCTTGCTGTCGAAATATCCGCGGTTCTGCGGCGGCGGCACAGGGACCGGCTCGACAACACGCTCGGTCGTTCCAACCACGCCATTGACCGTTCCGCTGACTGCGCCGAGGCCGGCACCAAGCGCGCCGCCGACAACGCTTCCGACTGGACCGGCGGCCCGGCTGCCTTCATATGAACCCTGCGCGGCACCGCCGACGGCGCCGCTGACCGGATTGTTTTGCGCGAAGGCTGCGGCGGGAATTGCCAGCAACACAACCGCAAAAATGGACGATTTGATTTTCATTTGAGAAGCCTCCCTGCACGGCCGACGCCCGACCGGCTTCACGCGAACGCGACCCGCAGGTTGCTTCAACTCCAGAGAAATTACAACGCGGTTCGATTGCGCAGCGAAACGCCCCGCAAACGGAGCATTCGCCGTTCACGCGGCTGAACGGTCAATAGCGCAGACAATAACGCCCGCGCCGGCTGCCCCTCCGAAAACCCCGCCGACCGGCCCGGCAACCCGGCTGCCTCTGTAAGAGCCTTCGGCCGCGCCGCCTGCCATGCCGTTGAGTACACCCCGCGCATGAGAAACACTTGGTACCGCAAGAAATGCCAGCGCCACGCCAATTAAGGCAAAGCGCCGTTGCGCGGCCGCGAAAGTCGTCGAGAAATCACGGCGTTCATCTTGGGAGGCCTCCTGTGCGGTGCCTCGGCCCGCTGGACAACATCCGAAACACGCGAAGGTTGCCCTGATGCAAGAAGATCCCCGTGGCGTTTCCTTCTGTTCACGAAAGAGCTACCGCCGTTCATCAACCTTAAGATCGCCTGGCGGTTAAAAAGCCATCTTCGATGTTCTACTTTGGAGCTGTAGTAACGGGTGAGGCCGAAGTCATGCGTTCGACGCTGATTCCAATTGCCGGACTGATGCTGCTCGCGACGAGCGCGGCGCAGGCCGCTGTCGACATCACCGTGGACAAGAACCAGCAACGCATGACCGTCGCCGTCGATGGCGTGACCAAATACAACTGGCCGGTGTCGAGCGGCAATCCTTCGCATGAGACGCCGAACGGCAGCTTCCGCACTTTCCGCATGGAAGAGGATCACTACTCGAAGGAATTCGACGATGCGCCGATGCCGCACGCGATCTTCTTCACCAAGCAGGGGCACGCAATCCACGGCACGGACTCCGTGAACCGTCTCGGCACGCCCGCCTCGCATGGCTGCGTGCGGCTGTCGCGCGCGAATGCGCAGACGCTCTGGGATCTTGTCAAAGAGCAAGGCGTGCTGAACACCACCGTCACGCTGACGGGATCGTCGCAGGTCGCGCTGGCGCGAAATCCGAAACCGAGTGCGGTGGCTGCGGCGCGCCCGGCACCAACCTACGATGCCTACGGCCAACCGTTGCAGATCGCGCCGCAGCAGCGCGCCAATCCGCAATATTCAACCAACGACCAATACAGCGAGGATATTTACAGCAACAATCGTGCCCGCACGCCCTCGCCTGATCGCGACTATGCCAGCCAGACCTATCAGGATCAGACCTATCAACCTGAAGTTCATCCGCGCAGCTATTACTACGGGTCGAACGAACAACGCTGGCCGCAGCAACAACAGCGGCGCATCTATGTCGATTCGCAAACCGGCCAGCAGTATTACGCGCAGGACGACGACGACGGCGAACGCTATATCCGTCCGCGTTACTACTACGGTCAGCGCGGCTATTGATCCGAACGTGCGATCAGTCTTCGTCGCCGTTCTTCAGCCGCCGCCAGACCGCTCCCAGAATATTCGAGTAGTCGTCCGTCCACACGCGCTGGCCTTCGGTTGCTTCCGTGAGATACCATTTGTCGTCGGACGCGAGCTTGCCGACATCGGCTTCCTCGCGCGCGGAGATCACCACCTCTGTCGTGAAGATGTATTCGCTGTCGCGGCCTGAGTCCTCGTTATACACCCAGCTCTTCAAATCGTTCTCTTCGGCGATGCCGACGACAACGCTGACGAGATCGAGATGCCGGTTGGAGACGTGCATCAGCACAGCGCCGTGCGGCGCGAGCTTGGATTTGTATATTTCCATCGCCTCTTCGGTCGCGAGGTGAATCGGAATAGCGTCCGACGAATATGCATCGACGATAATCAGATCGTAAACGCCGTCCGGCTCTTTTGCGAAAGTCAGCCGCGCGTCGCCGATCACCGGCTTCATGTCCGGCTGGCATGACTGGATGTAGGTGAAATATTTCGGGTCGCGCGCGGTATCGACCATGGTCTGATCGATCTCGAAGAATTTCCAGGTCTCACCGGGCTGCGACTGGCACGCTAGCGTTCCGGCGCCGAGGCCGATCACGGCAACGCGAAGCGGCGCACCCTTGCGCTCGCGGATGGCGGTGATCGCGCGGCCGATGCCGCCGTCATTGTGATAGTAACTGATCGGTTCCGGCCGGCCCTTGGTAGGTGAACCATCGTCTTCCTGGAATTTCTCAGCGCCGTGGATCGTCGTGCCGTGCATCAGAACGTGATACTGGCCGTGTGGCGTGACAACGATTTTGTGCACGCCGAAGAAGCTGCGAACCGTATCGACGCGACCCTCGTCCGCCGGATAGAGCCGGATGAGAACAAGCCCGAGCGCAACGACGCTCGCGAATTTCCAGCGATCGATGCTGAACAGCACCGCAAGGATCATGGCGGCGATGGCGACCGATGTGACCACCCACACGCGATTCGTTTCAAGATAGTCGGCGATGCCGCCGCTTCGATATGAAAATGCAACAAGTGTCAGCGCGGCGACGACAGCAATCAACCACAACCAAAGGCCTGCGCGCGAATTAGACGATCCCGCCGGACGGCAGAGTGCCGACAGTGCGAGCAGGATCGGATACTCGGCAATCCAGGAAAAAATATACGGCGCGAGCAGGCCTGCGAACAATCCGCCGACCATGCCGCCGAACGACAGCGCGACGTAGAAGCCTGTGAGGTATTGCGCCGCCGGGCGCGTGCGCGCGAGTTCTCCATGGCAGGCCATTGCGATCAGGAAAAAACACAGCAGATGGCCGCCGAGTGTCACTAAAAGATTCTGCTCGCCGGAAAACGCCAACAACACGACACCGCCGGCGATGGCCAACGGCTGCACTCTCAGCATCCAATCGTGCGGCAGCAGCGGACGTGACTGAAACACCAGCACCCATGTCAGCAAATAGAGCGACAATGGCAGTACCCACAGCAGAGGCGCTGCCGCTACGTCGGTCGAAATATGGGCCGTAACCGCGATCAGAAGCCCCGATGGCACGGCGGCAAGGAAAATCCATCTTGCACGCGTGACCGATGTGGGCGGAGGCGCATCGCCATCGCTTGCTTCGATGGCCGCGACCGACATCGGCGGAGAACGGACAAGAAGGAAGCCGCACGCGGCGATCAAAACGATCAGCAACCCGTAACCGGCGGTCCACATCAGATTCTGCGTGCGCAGCGTGAATATCGGCTCAAACAGAAACGGATAGCTCAGCAGCGCGAGAAAGCTGCCGATGTTCGACGACGCATAGAGAAAATACGGATCGGGCCCATCCGGATGGCCAGTACGAACGAACCATGCCTGTAGCATCGGGTTGTTCGCCGCCAGCGCAAAGAACGGAAGGCCGATCGAGACGGCGAACAATCCGAGCAGCCAGAACGCGTAACCGCTCGCCGGCGATTCGCCCCATCCGTTCGCAATCGAGAGCGGCAGGGTCAGCATCGCGACGGCGAGCAGCGCGAGATGAATGATGACCGGTGCGACGCGGCTCTTGAGCGTCATCAAATAATGCGCGTATGCGTAACCACCGAGCAGCAGCGACTGGAAGAACACCATCGCTACCGACCACACCGCCGGCGATCCACCGAGACGCGGCAGCACCATTTTTGTGAACAGCGGCTGCACAGAGAACAGCAGCAGTGCGCTCGTAAAAATGGATGCCGTATAGACGACGAGAACAAGCCTGTTACGCGCGCCGGATGACTGGCTCGCGATTTCGGACGGCATTGCTGACATGAAGACTCCGGCGAATCCCGGCAAATCGCCGGAGGCACCAGATAGGAGCATAGCCACCGGCAGCGGGCAAGAACATGCGCGTGATAGAAAATCCTCGCGCGCTCCGCTCTGCGCGACTATGACAGACCTATGCCGGATTGCGATGCACTTATCATCGGCGCAGGCCACAACGGCCTCACGTGCGCGGCCTATCTCGCGATGAACGGGCTTCGCGTGAAGGTGATCGAACGGCGCAAGGTCGTCGGCGGCGCGGCGGTGACGGAGGAGTTCCACCCCGGATTCAGAAACTCGGTCGCCGCCTATACCGTCAGTCTGCTGAATTCAAAGGTGATCGACGATCTCCAGTTGCATCGCTACGGTCTTCGCATCGTGGAACGGCGCGCGCAGAATTTCCTTCCCGCGCCGGACGGCAGCTATCTCCTCACCGGCGAAGGACGAACGCACCAATCGCTTGCCAAACTCAGCGAGCGCGATGCGCTTGCCATCGACGGCTTCAATGCCGAACTGGAAAGCATCGCCGACGTGCTGCGGCAATTCGTTCTGCGTGCGCCGCCGGATTTGGTCGAAGGATTCGGGCCGCGCGCGATCCGCGAGTCATTGAATGCGCTTGGTACCGCAAACATCCTGCGCGGACTTGATATTGAGAGTCAGCGCGTGCTTCTCGATCTTTTCACGCGCTCGGCCGGCGAAATGCTCGACGAGCGTTTCGAGAGCGATCTCATCAAGGCGCTGTTCGGTTTCGACGCCATTGTCGGCAACTACGCCAGTCCCTACGCGGCGGGTTCGGCTTACGTGATGCTGCATCACGCCTTCGGCGAAGTGAACGGCAAGAAAGGGCTGTGGGGCCACGCCATCGGCGGCATGGGCGCGATCACGCAAGCGATGGCGCTCGCGGCAAAAGCGCGAGGCGCCGAGATCGAGACCGATGCAGGTGTGCGTGAGATCATTGTCGAAGGTGATCGCGCAGTCGGTGTTGTCGCCGAGAACGGTAAAGCTATTCGCGCGGACTACATTGTCTCGAGCGTCAATCCGAAATTGCTATACACGAAACTCGTTCCCATGAACGCTTTGCCCGAACCATTTCTGAAACGCATTTCAAACTGGAAGAACGGCTCCGGCACATTCCGAATGAATGTCGCGCTTTCCGAACTGCCGTCGTTCACGGCGCTGCCCGGCCAAGGCGATCATCTCACCTCGGGAATTATTCTCGCGCCGTCGCTCGGCTACATGGATCGCGCATGGCTCGACGCCAAGCAATTCGGCTGGAGCCGCGAGCCGGTGGTGGAAATGCTGATCCCTTCCACACTCGACGATACGCTCGCGCCCGAAAGCAAGCACGTTGCCAGCCTTTTCTGTCAGCACGTCGCGCCTCAACTGCCAGACGGCTCATCGTGGGACGAGCATCGCGAAGAAGTCGCGGACCTGATGATTGCAATGGTGGATCGTTACGCGCCGGGTTTTGCGCGAAGCGTGATGGGGCGACAAATTCTGACGCCGCTAGATTTGGAGCGTGATTTCGGGTTGCTCGGCGGCGACATTTTCCACGGCGCACTGTCGCTCAATCAGCTGTTCTCGGCGCGGCCGATGCTCGGCTACGCAGGTTATCGCGGGCCGCTGAAGGGCCTTTATCATTGCGGTTCGGGCGCGCATCCCGGCGGCGGCGTCACCGGCGCTCCGGGACATAACGCGGCGAAAGTCATTCTCGGCGATCACCGCTCGTTTTTCGTATAGATCGCAGCTGTGGATAAGCCCGTGGATAAGCGCCGCATAAGTCCGGGGAAATCCGCTTCTAAAGCCGGTATAACGTGTCTGAATACTCAAGCGAAACGCATGGACAGGCTGTGAAAGCCGCGCGATACAGAGCTTAAATTCAGCACATTAGAACCGCATGACTCCGCAGGACGCATCTCCCACAACCCAAGCAACATTCGCCATTGGCGACGAACATACCGCCAGCCGCGTTGTGGACATCATCACCGAAACATACCCGTCGCATGATCTTGCGGTTGCGGCCTTCGAAGCGCCCGGCGGACGCTGGGACATCACCATGCATTTCGCGGAGCCGCCGGATGAGGACATCATCCGCGCGCTGGTAGCGCAAACTGCGGGCGATGCCGCCGCGAAGACCATCGTCTTCAGTCCCGTGGAGACGAAGGATTGGGTGAAAGCGAGCCTCGCCGATCTTGTGCCCGTGCAGGCCGGACCCTTCATCGTGCACGGCCATCACGACCGCGAGCGGATTCCTCCGAACAAAATCTCGATCGAGATCGAAGCCGCGCTCGCATTCGGCACGGGACATCACGGCACGACGCGCGGCTGTCTCACGCTGCTCGATCTCGTGCTGCGCCAACGCACGCCGAAACGGATTCTGGATTTGGGAACCGGCACCGGCGTTTTGGCGATTGCTGCGGCCAAAAAAATGCAACGGCACGTTCTGGCGAGCGACATCGACGCGCAATCTGTTCTGGTCGCGCGAGAAAATGCCAAACTCAACGGCGCCGGGAATCTCGTGCAGACAATTCATGCGACTGGATTTCATTCGGCAGCCTTTAGCGCGAACGGCCCGTTCGGGCTCGTCCTTGCGAACATTCTGGCGAAACCTTTGCGTGCACTCGCGCCCGCGATGGCAACGCACCTCGCGCCATCCGCATTCGTCATCCTGTCGGGGTTGCTGCCGCCGCAGGCGAGCAGTGTCGTCGCGGCCTATCGTTCTAGCGGTCTGAAGCTGATCCGGCGCATCCAGATCGACGGCTGGACCAGCTTGCTGATGCAGAAGTGCTGAGGTCCCGTCAGGTCGGGCGCGTTCTCATCGGCGTGATGTCGGCTTCGGTGAAACTGACCTCGTTTTTCGCCCGGCGCATGGCGCGCGCTTCGCGCTCCAGACGGTTGGCGGTGAGCCGATCAAGCATCTGAACGATGACGCCGCGCGGCTCGTTCACCGCGATGGCCTGAACCTGAGCCAACCGGCGAGCCGGCGGCGCAATCTTCTCAAACATAAACGTCGGCATGTCCTATTCCCCTCGTCGTTGAGTTGAAAAACACACCCCTCTGCATTTCCGTGAGGCCTTTAATTCCAAGCATTTTCGGTCGCAAAAGGTTCCTCAGCACAGCCTTCCCTATAGGCAGCAATTACTAAGCACAGATCGTGCCAGTCCCTTTTCGCGGATCACGGCCGCAAGCCCGGCGATTGCCGCCCCTGCTCCGCGACCCTAATGTCCACGCATGTTCGAGGCTCAATTCCAGACATTTGAAGAGCCGGAAGGCGGCGTGGCGCTGACCGCGCGCCTGTCCGCTTTCCGCGAAGAATTAGTGCGGCGAGGGCTGACGGGGTTCATCGTTCCCCGCGCCGATAGCCAGCAAAACGAATATGTCGCCCCTTCCGAAGAGCGGCTGGCATGGCTGACGGGCTTTACCGGCTCGGCAGGCTTGGCGGCGGTTCTGCCGCTCAAGGCAGCGGTGTTCGTCGATGGGCGCTATACGCTTCAGGCGGCCAAGCAGGTGGACACCGCGGCATGGGATGTCGCCTCGCTCATCGATCCACCGCCGGAGACATGGCTAGCGGAAAATCTTAACGCGGGCGACCGCCTCGGATTTGACCCCTGGCTGCACACTTCGGCGGCAGCCGAGAAACTCGCCAAGGCCTGCAAGAAAGCCGGTGCCGAACTCGTCGCTGTCGAGAGCAATCCGGTCGATTCGATCTGGACGGAGCGCCCTGCTCCGCCGCTCGGCCCTGTCACCGTCCATGGACTTCAATTCGCCGGCGAAAGCGAAGAGGACAAGCTCAAACGGATTCGTACAGAGATCGCCAAGCTCAGTGCCGAGGCGCTGGTGCTGTCCGATTCGCACGCGGTGGCATGGACCTTCAACATTCGTGGCGCGGATGTCGCGCACACGCCGCTGCCTTTGTCCTACGCGATGATCCCGAAGGATGGCCGCCCGACAATCTTCATCGATCATCGCAAACTGTCGAACAGTGCACGCGATCATCTCGAAAAAGTTGCGGCCGTCGAAGAACCGGACGCGATGATGCCGCGCCTTTCGCTGTTGGCGAAGACGGGTGCGGCCATCGCGCTCGACGCGGCAACTGCTGCTGATTCCCTCTCGCGACTCGTCACCGCCGAAGGCGGCAAGCCGCTGCGCGGGCCCGATCCTGTTGCGCTGCTCAAGGCCGTGAAAAATCCGGCTGAAATTTCCGGCACGCGAAACGCGCACAAGCGCGATGGCGCGGCACTCGCGACATTCCTCGCGTGGATCGACCGCGAAGCACACAGCGGCACATTGACCGAGATCGATGCGGTCGAGGCATTGGAAAGTTTCCGCCGCGATACTGGCGCGCTGAAGGATGTTTCATTCCCCACGATCGCCGGTACCGGCCCAAACGGCGCCATCGTCCATTACCGCGTCACACGCAAATCCAACCGCCGCATCGCACCCGGAGATCTGCTGCTGATCGATTCCGGTGCGCAATACGAAGACGGCACGACCGACGTTACGCGCACCATCGCGATTGGCGAGCCGACCGACGAAATGCGCGACCGCTTTACGCGCGTGCTGCGCGGGCATATCGCCATTGCCCGCGCCGTTTTTCCCGACGGCACGACAGGCGCGCAGATCGACACGCTCGCGCGTCAGTTCCTCTGGCAAGCGGGGATCGACTTCGATCACGGCACCGGCCACGGCGTCGGCAGCTATCTATCGGTGCACGAAGGCCCGGCGCGCATTTCAAAACTCGGCACCACGCCACTCAAGCGCGGAATGATTCTTTCCAACGAGCCGGGCTATTACAAAACGGATGCGTTCGGCATTCGCATCGAGAATCTCGAACTTGTCGTCGAGGCAAAGATCGACGGCGCGGAAAAATCGATGAATGCGTTCGAGACGCTGACGCTCGCGCCGATCGACCGGCGGCTGATAAACCCAGATCGCATCAGCAAGGTAGAATTGCGCTGGCTCAACGCCTACCACGCACGCGTGCGCGACGAAATTCGTCCCCTGGTCGATGAAGCCACAAAAGTGTGGCTCGACCGCGCCACGGAGCCGATGCATCACATACGACCATAAGAGTCCGGATAACGTGACCGACAACGAGATCGCAGCCGCAAAGGCCGCCACCAGCACATCGTGGAAATTGCTTCTGCTGCTCGTCGCGATGAACGGCATCGCGCCGGTGTCGCTCTACATTCTCGTCCCTGCCCTTCCGATGCTGGTCAAGGTCTTCAACACTGACGTCACCTCGGTACAATTGAACGTCTCGCTGTTCATGGTCGGCCTTGCAAGCTCGCAGCTTGTGACCGGGCCGCTTTCCGACAAATTCGGACGGCGACCCGTTCTGCTCGCGGGACTTGTTATCATGACGGCCGCAACGATTGCGTGCGTCTTCGCGCAGACCCTGCCGCAACTGATCGGCGCGCGATTTTTTCAGGCGGTAGGTGGCGGCACCGGGATGGTGATGGCCCGCGCGGTGATCCGCGATCTCTATCCGCGCGAGCGTGTCGGCGGCATGCTCAGTCTCGTTATCGGCGTGATGATGATTGCACAACTTCTCAGTCCGCTGATTGGAGGACTGATCGAGACGAGTTTCGGCGGGCGCGCGATTTTCTATTTCATGGCCGCAACCGCAATCTTCGCCACCATCAGCATCGCGGCGGGTCTGCCCGAAACACGCGTCGTCATGACCAAAAGCGGCGACACCGGCTTCTTCAACGACGTGCGCGCGCTGTCGTCAAACCCTGCGTTCATCGGTTACGTGCTTTGTCAGATGCTGGCGTCGGCGATCATCTTCACATTCGCGGGCGGCGGACCGTACATCGTCGTTAACCAAATGGCGCGCTCCACAGCCGAATATGGCCTGTGGTTTGCGACATCGGGCGTGGCGTACATGCTTGGAAATTTCGTCTCGGTGCGGCTATCGCCGAAACTGGGACTCGACCGGACGATATGGCTCGGACTCGCGCTGCAAATTTTCGGCTCGATCGCCAATTTGATTTGGGGTTTCACCGGACTGAACCGGCAGCCCGAATGGCTGTTCGGCACGCACATGATCGTCATGTTCGGCAACGCCTTCGCGATGTCGAACGCGTCGGCTGGCGCGATCAGCATTCGCCCGCAGGCAGCGGGTACCGCCTCAGGCGCGATGGGATTTCTCCAGATGGGATTCGGATCGCTCTGTTCGCAGCTCGGCGCGTTTCTCGGCGGACAATTCGCGACGCCGCTTCCGCTCAACATAGCCGTGCTGACGATTTCGGCGGCATGCGCAGCCGTGATCTACTTCCTTGTTCCGCGAACAAACAAGTTCATCAGCGAAGACGAAATGCTCGACGCGGAAGAACAAGAGTCAGGAATTCTTTAGGCTAGCTTCCGCCGACCAGCGCAAGCCATTCGTCCTCGGTCAAAACTTTTACGCCGAGCTTTTGCGCATCCGCAAGTTTCGAGCCCGCGCCCGGTCCCGCCACGACGTAATCGGTTTTCTTGGACACTGAGCCTGACGCCTTCGCGCCGAGCCGCTCTGCGGTGGCCTTCGCTTCCTCGCGCGTGAATTTTTCAAGCGAACCTGTGAACACCACCGTTTTTCCGGCAATGGGCGAACCCGATTTCACCTTTTCGGCCGGGAGTACTTCGATTTCTTTCAAGAGGGCATCCACCGCATCGACACTGTGCGGCTCCTTGAAAAACTCGACGATGGCGTTGGCAACGACCGTTCCGATGCCTTCGATGGAGTTGAGGTCCTGATACGCCTCTGACTGCTCGCCCTTCCCCGCCGCGATCATCGCCTTCCGGAATGCCTCCACAGAGCCATAGTGCCGCGCGAGCAGCTTGGCATTGACCTCGCCCGCATGCCGGATGCCAAGCGCGTAAATAAAACGCTGCAGCGAAATTTTACGCCGCGCGTCGATGGCGTCGAACAGATTGCGTACCGACGTGTCGCCGAAGCCTTCGCGGTCGGCGAGCTTCTTCTGCGCGCGCGCATCGCGTTTCTTCAGTGTGAAAATATCGGCGGGCGCGCTCACAAGGCCGCCCGCGAAAAATTCCTCGATCTGCTTGTCGCCGAGGCCATCGATGTCGAACGCGCCGCGCGCGACGAAATGTTTAAGGCGCTCCATCGCCTGAGCGGGGCAAGTCAGCGAATTCGTGCAGCGGCGAACGGAATCCAGTTCACCCGTTTTCGGGTCTTCCTCGCGCACGGCATGACTGCCGCACGCCGGACACACCGTCGGAAACTTGTAGGGCTTCGCGCTCTTGGGCCGTTTGTCCAGAACGACGCTGACGATTTGAGGAATCACGTCGCCCGCGCGCTGAACGACAACGGTGTCGCCGATGCGGATATCCACGCCGTCGCGGATCGGCTCGCCATCATTGCCGATACCCTTGATGTAGTCCTCGTTGTGCAACGTCGCATTCGACACTACAACGCCGCCCACCGTGACGGGCGCGAGTTTCGCGACCGGCGTCAGCGCGCCTGTTCGGCCGACCTGAATTTCGATGTCGTTGAGCACCGTCGTCGCCTGCTCGGCCGCGAATTTATGCGCAATAGCCCAGCGTGGATTGCGCGAGACGAATCCGAGCCGCTCCTGCCAGTCGAGCCGATCGACCTTGTAAACAACGCCGTCAATGTCGTAGCCGAGCGAAGCTCGCTTCTGCTCGATCTTGCGATAGAATTTCAGGAGGTCATCGGTATTCTTGCACAGCGTCGTCAGCGGATTGGTCACGAAGCCCGCTTTCTCCATCCATTCGATCATGCCGTGCTGAGTCTTGGCCGGCATTGTGCTCATCTCGCCCCACGCATAGGCGAAGAATTTCAACGGACGCGACGCCGTGACCGACGAGTCTTTCTGACGCAACGAGCCGGCGGCAAAGTTGCGCGGGTTGGCAGCAAGCTGGATGCCCTCCTTCTCCGCGCGCTTGTTGAAGCCGATGAAATCGCGTCCCAGAATATAGACTTCGCCGCGCACTTCGCAGACTGCGGGAATGTTCTTGCCCTTCAGCCTATGCGGAATATCGGAAATCGTTTTGACATTCGCCGTCACATCCTCGCCGGTGAAACCGTCGCCGCGCGTGGCGCCGCGCACGAGTTCACCGTCTTCATAACGCAGTGACAACGAGAGACCATCGATCTTCGGCTCGGCGACGAAATCAAGTTCGCCATCGCTCTTGAGAAATTTCCGGACACGTTCGGCGAAATCCTTCACATCTTCGTCGCTGAACGCGTTGCCGAGCGACAGCATCGGAACGCTATGCGGCACCTTCGCAAAACGGCCCGACGGCGCAGCACCGATTTTTTTCGACGGCGAGTCCGAGGTGACGAGACCTGGAAATCGCGCCTCGATGGCGTCGCTGCGTTTTCTTAAGGCGTCATAGGCCGCGTCCGAGATTTTCGGTGCGTCTTCCTGATAGTAATGTTCATTGTGGCGCTCGATCTCAAGGGCGAGGCGCACGAGTTCGACCTTCGCCTGCGTCTGCGTCAGCTTCTCGACGGGAACAGTCGTCTTCTTTGCGCGCGCCGCCACGTCACGCCATCGCGGCTTTAAGCAGGCGTTCCGCCGCCGCACGCGCTTCGGCTGTGATTTCAGCGCCCGCCAGCATGCGTGCAATTTCCTCGCGGCGATGATCGTTCGCCAATGTCGCGACGCTGGTTGCGACACGCTTGCCCTTGTCGAGCGCATCTTTGGAAATAAGCAAATGCTGGTCCGCGCGCGCAGCAACCTGCGGCGCATGCGTCACGGCCATCACCTGAACCTTCTCGGCAAGCCGCGCAAGCCGCGCGCCAATGGCGTCCGCAACCGCGCCGCCAACGCCGGTATCGATTTCGTCGAATACCAAAGTCGGCGCAGATCCGCGATCCGAAAGCACGACTTTCAGCGCCAGCAAAAATCGCGACAGCTCGCCACCCGACGCGACCTTCATCAGCGGGCCAGGCTTGGTGCCGGGATTGGTCTGCACCCAGAATTCGACGCGGTCGATTCCCTGCGGGCCGGGCGAAGCCAGATCGCTCGCAACCTGCGTGGAGAATTGCGCGCGATCGAGTTTCAGCGGCGCCAGTTCGGAATTGACGGCCTTGTTGAGTTTCTCCGCCGCCTTGTTGCGCGCCGCCGATAATTTCTGCGCGGCTGCATCGAAATCCTTGTCAGCCGCCAACGCTGCTTTTTCCAGAACCTTCAACTGATCCGCGCCCGCATCGATCAGCGCGACATCGGCAGCAAATTTCTGCGCCAGCGCGTTCAACGCATCGACGGGCGTGGAGAATTTCCGCGACGCCGCGCGGAGCGCAAACAATCGCTCCTCGATGCGCTCAAGTTCGAGCGGATCGAAGTCGGCGGCGATCAATGCAGCATTGAGGTGCTGGTCGGCTTCTTCAAGCGCGTTGAGCGCAAGGTCCATCGCCTTCACTGCGGGCTCGATCAACTGAGGAGCGGTCGCCGCACGGCGTTCGAGACGGCGGACCGCAGCGGACAACGCAGCCACCGGCGACGAGGGGCCGCCGACAGCTGCCTGCGCCTCGCGCAAATCGTCGGCGATCTTTTCGCCCTGCATCATCACGGTGCGACGCTCCGCGAGCGATGTTTCCTCGCCGTCCTGCGGATTGAGTTTGGTCAGTTCTTCGGATGCGTGACGCAGATAGTCTGCCTCGCGTTCCGCGCGCTCCATACCGGCGCGATGTTCTTCGAGTGCCGCCCGCGCGGTTCGGCGCGCATCCCATAATTTCTCGATGGCTGAGACATCGCTCTCCAGTCCGGCGAAAGCGTCAAGCAGACGGCGATGTGTTGCCGTGTCGACGAGCGCGCGCTCGTCGTGCTGGCCGTGAATTTCAACCAACGTCGAACCGACGGCTTTCAAGGTTTGAACGCTGATCGCCTGATCGTTGAGGAACGCGCGCGTCTTTCCGTCGGCCATCTGCACGCGACGCAGAATCATCTCGCCGCTATCTTCAAATCCGTTCTCGCGCAGAATTCCTGTCGCGGGATGTCCCTTCGGCACGTCGAATACCGCCGTGACCTGCCCCTGCTCCGCGCCGTGACGCACAAGGCCCGCATCGCCGCGCCCGCCCAGCGCCAGCGCGAAAGCATCGAGCAAAATGGATTTGCCCGCACCGGTTTCGCCGGTGAGGACCGCCAGACCTTTGAGAAAGTCGATGTCGAGCCGCTCGATCAGGACGATGTCACGGATCGATAGACGGGCGAGCATTTGAAATGGATCCTAACCGAGGCCGATTCTCTTGAAAGCCTTGCTGATGTAAGAATCCTTGTTCTCACTCGGCTCGACTCCGCCCGACTTTACAAGATTGTAGGCGTCTTTGTACCAGCGGCTATCCGGAAAATTCAGACCCAGAACGGCGGCGGCGGTCTGCGCTTCGCCGACGATGCCGATGGCCATATAGGCCTCGGTCAGGCGCGCCAGCGCCTCCTCGACGTGACGCGTGGTCTGATACTGCGTCACCACGACCTTGAAGCGGTTGATCGCTGCCGTGTAGTCGCGCTTGCCCATGTAATAGCGGCCGACGGTCATTTCCTTGCCGGCCAATTGGTCGCGCGCCGCTTCGATCTTTTTCTTCGCCGAGGTCGCGTATTCGGATGTCGGATATTTGCGGATGACTTCTTCCAGCGATGCAATCGCCTTTTCGGTGCGGCCCTGATCGCGCGACACATCCGGGATTTGGTCGAAGTTGGAAACCGCGATCAGATATTGCGCGTAGGCCGCATCGGGGCTGCCGGGATGCAGCGCGATATAACGGTTGGCCGAGGAAATGCACTCGTCGTAATCACCGCCCTGATAGGAGGCGTAGGCCGACATCAGCAGCGACTTGCGCGCCCAGTCCGAATACGGATGCTGGCGGTCGACTTCCTCGAATTTCTTGGCGGCGGCTTTTGTGTCGTTCTTCACGTTCATATTGTACAAGCCCTCGTTGTAGAGCTTGTCCGCCGGTTCATCGACGTAGGTTTCATCCTTGGCGAAGAACTTGTCGTACAGCGCGCCGGCTCCGCAGCCGCCCAGCATCGGCGACAGCAGCATCAGCGCGAACGCCGTGCGCAGACGGCCGCGGCGATCGGACAATTTACGCGGTTCGAGCGACATGAATTCTGGCCGACCTGAGTGATGCACCGACACGAGGGTACACGCTGTAAGTTTATGGGCTGCTGTGGATACGAAACCCGCCCCGGGTTTGCGCGATCCGGCCCTGTTATTTAGCCGAAATGAGTATCTGAACCAACCGGATAGGTGGACATTTCGCCCGCATTAAGGCGGGTTCCGGCAGATGAAAGCTGGCTTGGTTAAGGCGCTTCAGGCCCCGTAAACGAGGCTCAGGACACGTCCGGAGCGAAGGTTGCGGCGACGAGACCGCCGGTCACGTCAGCATGGCCGCGCGGACGGCGCTTGGCAACCGCTGCAACAGGCTCGACGGCTTCGACGATGCGCCAGGCATGGCGGTCGGCGAGAAGCGCGGTCAGAACAGCATGGTTGAGCTTGTGGCCGCCACGAACCGATTTGAAGACACCGAGCAGCGGCAAACCAGCAAGCGCGAGGTCGCCAACCACGTCGAGAACCTTGTGGCGGACGCATTCGTCGGCGTAGCGCAGGCCTTCTGCATTCAGCACGCGTGTATCGTCGAACACGACAGAATTCTCGAACGATGCACCGAGCGCGTAGCCTTCGCTCCACAGCTTGGCAACATCGCTCATCAGACCGAACGTGCGGGCGCGGCAGATATCGCGGCGGAAGCTGTCGGGGTTCATATCGAAATTGTAGGCCTGACGGCCGATCTGCTGATTGGCGAAATCGATTTCGATTTCGGCGCGGAAGCCATCGTGCGGGCGGATTTCGCCGAAGGAGTTTCCGATCGCGACCTGAACGGTCTTGAGAACTTCGATGTAGCGGCGCGGGGCGCTCTGCTGGACGACGCCGACGCTGTCGATGGCGGCAACGAATGGAGCGGCGCTGCCGTCCATGATCGGTACTTCCGGGCCATCGACTTCGATGGTGGCGTTATCGACGCCCATACCGCGAAGAGCTGCGAGAACATGCTCGGCAGTGGAAACGCATGGGCCTTCTTTGTCGCCCAGCACCGTCGCGAAGTCGGTCGCAATCACGGACGCTGCGGCAGCCTGAACCTCACGGTCGGCGCCTTCGAGACCGGTGCGGATGAAAACGAAGCCGGCGTTGATGTCAGCGGGAGAGAGAGTCAGCGAGACGGGCGATCCGGAATGAACGCCGACGCCCGTCACCGTGACTGACGCGCGCAGCGTGGTTTGACGGCCGGATTTCATACCCACTTGAGCCCACTAACTTGACGATCCGAGGCACGGATCGTCCCCCAACGTGGCCGGACCTTAGTCCCTGCACCCGAAATCGCCACTCACGCTTGTTTACCGATTGTTACCCCATTGCCGCCGCAATCGCGCCGCCGCGTCGGCCCAATCCGTATCCCACGGCGGCTATCTCGTAGCAAAATCAGAAGAAAAATACCCTAATAGTTCCAGCGGCTTATTGGAACGAAATCGATTGCACGGTGTCGCCAGCAAAAAGCCCCGGTCGTTCGGACCGGGGCTTCTCGAAGTCACCGATTGTAACGGACCTCAGTTGGCCTGCCGCCGCAGAAAGGCGGGGATATCCAAATGGTCGTCGGATACCTGCACAGGTGTCGGAGCCTGGCGGCCGTGAGAATCGAGCCCCTGCGGTGCAGGGCGGCGTCCATATTCCGAAACCGGCTCGCCACCGAATTCCGGCGGGATCGGCTTGAGTGGCTTGCGGGTCGGCAGAGGCGGCATCGAGGACATTTCAGGCGCCAACGCTCGGCCGGAAACCGGTGCCTCGCTCTCCTCGTCACGACGGCCAAGGCCGACATTGGCGAGGCGCTGGAGCAGCGACGTGCGGGCCTTCTGTGGATGCTCGTCCGAGGTCTCGCCACGAGCACGGCGGATTTCGTTCTGGGCCGGAACCGGCAACTCATCGAAGTCCGGCATACGCGGGGAACGCAGCGGCAGGCGTTCGGCGGCCGGCGGGATGAAAGCCGTCGGAGGTGCCGGTTCGTGCAACTCCATCGGCTCTTCGTGATCCGGGAACAGCGACGGCTTCGGCGGAATCGGGCGGACGCTGACGTCGCCATAGGTTGCCGATTGCGCAGGAGCAGGACGCTCGATCGGCGCGACAGCTTCGGCGATGGCAGCAAGAGCAGCCTTGTCGATCTGCTCGGCGCGGATCGGAGAAGCAGCAACGGCCGGTTTTACTTCCTGTTTTGCAGCTGCGCGTTGAGTGTCGGCGCGCAGACGTGCGGTGAGTTCGGCCAAACGGCTCTTTTCAGGAACGGCTGAAGTTGTCGCGGATGGAGTCGACGACTTCGCGGCAGCAGAGGGTTCGGTGCCGGTCGCAACGACCGAGACGCGGATGATGCCGTCGAGGCTTTCGTCGAACGTCGCGCCGACGATGATGTTGGCGTGCTCGTCCACTTCCTCGCGGATGCGGGTGGCGGCTTCATCGACTTCAAACAGCGTCAGATCCTTACCGCCGGTGATCGAAATCAACAGACCCTTGGCTCCACGCATAGACGAGTCATCGATCAACGGATTGGCGATCGCAGCTTCGGCAGCGGTCATGGCGCGCTTCTCGCCGGAGGCTTCGCCGGTACCCATCATGGCCTTGCCCATCTCCTTCATCACCGCGCGGACGTCGGCGAAGTCGAGATTGATGAGGCCTTCCTTGACCATCAGATCGGTGATGCAGGCGACGCCCGAATAGAGCACCTGGTCGGCCATCGCGAAGGCGTCGGCGAAGGTGGTCTTCTCGTTGGCGACACGGAACAGATTCTGGTTCGGGATGATGAGCAGCGTGTCGACCACCTTGGCGAGTTCGGCGATGCCGATCTCGGCGGTCTTCATGCGGCGCACGCCCTCGAAGTGGAACGGCTTGGTGATGACGCCGACGGTGAGGATGCCCATCTCGCGCGCGGTCGCAGCGATGACGGGAGCAGCACCCGTGCCGGTGCCGCCGCCCATGCCGGCGGTGACGAACACCATGTTCGCGCCTGTCAGATGGTCGCGGATTTCGTCGATGACTTCCTGAGCGGCTGCCGCGCCGATGTCCGGCTGCGAGCCCGCGCCGAGGCCCTGCGTGACCTGCGTGCCCATCTGCACGAGGCGCTGGGCCTTCGACATCGTCAGCGCCTGCGCGTCTGTGTTGGCGACGACGAAATCGACGCCCTGAAGCCCGGCGGAGATCATGTTGTTGACGGCATTGCCGCCTGCACCGCCGACGCCGAATACGGTGATACGCGGCTTCAGCTCGCGAATATCGGGTTTCTGGAATTCCAGTGTCATGGTTGCCTCTCGAATTACGCGCGCGCGCCGAAGCTCGGGATATACGCCCAAGCTGTTAATAGATCGGTAAGGATGACGGTCCCGGCCATCAGAAACCTTCCCGGAGCCATCGCCCGACCTTTCCGAAATAGCCGCCGTCTGTCCCTGTCATGAGCTGCCGCGTATGCCGCGGTTCGACGTGTTCAAGATGAGCGAATTGGGGGTAGACCAAGAGGCCCGCCGGCACCGCGAAGGACGCAAATTTGGCTTCCGGCGGCAGACGGACGAAGCCCAGCGGGCGCCCGACCCGGACCGGACGGCCGAGGATGCGCGAGGCTGTCTCCGGAATTCCGGGCAGCTGCGACGCTCCGCCGCTCAACACAACTCGCGCCCTCGGCTCTGCCGCAAAGGGGGAATCCGCGAGCCGGTCCCTGACCATCTCAAAAGTCTCCTCGACCCGCTGCCTTACGATGTTCGTGATCGTGGCGCGTGAAACGATTTGCGATGCATCGCGGTCAAAGTCATCCGCGACCGGAACGCTGACTGAGTCGCGAGCATCGGATCCGCCGGTCAAGGCGGTGCCATATAACGTCTTGATTCGCTCGGCATCCGCAATGCATGCACCGAGCCCTCGCGCAAGATCCATCGTGATGTGTTGCCCGCCGAGCGCAAATCCGCTGGCGTGGACGAACTGACCGCCCGAATAGGTCGCGATGGTTGTCGTACCAGCACCCATCTCGACCACCGCAGCACCGAGATCGGCTTCGTCGCCGGTCAGTACCGAGAGTCCGGAGGCATAAGGCGCCGCCGTCATCGCCTCGACGTTCAGATGACAGCGTTCGACCACGAGCATCAGGTTCTTCGCCGCCGTCGTATCGGCGGTGACTACGTTCATATCTATGCCGAATTGGCGCGCGACCATACCGCGTGGATCGCGAACGCCTTTGACACCGTCGAGCGAATAACCGACCGGAATTGTGTGCAGCACCGTGCGGCCTTGCGGCGTAGCATGACGCATGCCGGTGCCCATGACACGCGTCATGTCGGACGATGTGACGGCGCCGCCGCGAATTTCGGAAATCGCTTCGACAAGTTCCCCATGCAGCCGCCCGGCGGAGACCGACAACAGCACCGACTCGACGCGGACTTTCGCCATGCGCTCGGCGAGCGCAACGGCCTGCCGCACCGCCTGTTCGCAGGCATTGAGATCGGCGACCGCTCCGGCCTTCATGCCGCGCGACTGAATGTGGCTGAGACCGATGATTTCAACGGTGTGCGTGCGGCCACGCAGATCTTCGGCTGGCGCACAGGGCTTCAGCCGGGCAATTAGACAGGCGATCTTGCTGGTTCCGATGTCGAGCGCGGCCACCAGCGCCGATTTGTTCGGCGGCATCTGGCGCGTTTTCGGGGTCTGGACGCCATCGAGACTGGTCATGCGTCACCAGCCTTCTTCTTCGGTGCCTTCGCCTTGAGAAGCTCCTCGCGTACTTTCGCAACATCTTCCGACAGACGCACGGTCAAGCGATCCGGCAGGCGCATGTCGATGGCGGTGATGTCGCGCGAGAACAGATCGGCCTCTTTGTCGAGCTTGGTCAGCGTCTCGAGCGCGCCGTTGAGATTGGTCTCTGGCAGGCGGATGTCGAGGCCATTGGTGAGGCGCAGATTCCAGCGGCGCTCGCCGACGAACACCATCGCCTTCACTTGCGAACGCACATGCGGATAGAACGCGAGCATCTGGAGGAAATCTTTGGCGCGCGTTTCCGCACCTTTGCCGACCACGAGTGGCAGCATGACGAAGCGGCTGGCGACGAACGGCTCGAGCACCGTGCCGTCTTCGGAAATCACCGACACCTGTCCGTCGCGCTGCCACAGCGCGTAAGGCGCACGCTCGGTGATGTCGATCTGCAATTTGCCCGGATAAAGTTTCTGCACGGTCGCATCGCCGATCCAGGGATCGGACTTCAGACGATCGCGAACTTCGGATGCGTTGAGAAACAAAAGCGACGAGCGGCCGTTGACGCCGCCGACTGCAAGCACTTCATCCTGCGTCAGTTGCTTGCGGCCGATGATCGAAACATTGGTGATGCGGAAGCCGACGGCATTCGCTGCGGCGTTGCGCGTGTCGCTTACGGCGGCGAAGAAATTGTCGGCCTGGCCGCCTTTGATGACGCCCAATCCAACAGAGCCGGCCATCAGCAGAATTACGGCAGCGATGCCGACGCCGCGCGGCAGAATGCGCTCAAGCGTAGCGATGCGGCTGTTGCGGCCGTGCTCGTCGAAAATCGGCGGGGAAGCGGGACGAAGGGTTGGTTCGGAAGCGCGGGCGCGGGAACGCGAGGCCTTCTTCCGTGCGGCCTTCTTGCTACCCAGGTCAGATTGATGCCTCTGCTCTACCGATCGAGAGAGGCGTCCTCCACCATCCATTGCACCAACTCGTCAAATGTCACGCCTGCATATGCTGCAAGCTCTGGAACAAGTGACGTCTCGGTCATTCCGGGCTGGGTGTTCACTTCGAGGCAGACCAGTCCGCCTGTCCCCTCGATGCGGTCGTCGTAACGGAAATCCGCACGGCTCACGCCCCGGCAACCAAGCGCCATATGCGCCGCCAGCGTCAACCTTCGGACCTCCTGGTAAACAAAAGGTAAAATAGGTGCAGGCAGGATGTGTTTTGACCCGCCTTTTGAATACTTTGCCTCGTAATCGTAGAACTTTAGCGAAGACTCGATCTCGATCACCTCGCTCGCCTCGCCCTTGATGACGGCGGAGGTCAATTCCTTGCCCGCGATGTATTTCTCGACCAAGAGCCGGTCGCCGTGCGCCCAGTCGTCGCGGAAAAGCTCCTGCGGCGGGTGCGCGTGGTCTTCTGTGACGATGAACACTCCGACGCTGGAGCCATCCGCCACCGGCTTGATGACGTAAGGCGGCTTCATCGGATGCGTTTTGGCGATGTCGAGCCGCGACATCGTGATGCCTTCGGCGACTGGGACGCCCGCAGTTGCCATCACAGTCTTGGCGAGATCCTTCTGCATCGAAAGCGACGAAGAAAGCACTCCCGAGTGCGTGTAAGGAATCCCGATCGTTTCCAGCACGCCCTGAATCGTGCCGTCCTCGCCGGGATGTCCGTGCAGCATCACCAGCGCCGCATCGGGCTTGAGTCGATCGAGAACAGTGGCGATATCGCGCTTCACGTCGACGCGGGTGACGCGGTAGCCCTTGCGTTCGAGCGCATCGGCACACGCTTTGCCCGAACGCAGCGAGACTTCCCGCTCCGACGACCATCCGCCCATCAAGACCGCGACGTGTTTTGCCATCAGGCTTTTCCGATCCGCTTGATTTCCCATCGCAGTTCGACGCCGGAATGTTCCTTCACGCGCGCGCGAACCGTCTCGCCCAATGTTTCGATATCATGCCCCGTCGCGTCGCCCGTGTTGATCAGAAAATTGCAGTGCATTTCGGAAACCTGCGCACCGCCGACCTTCAGGCCACGGCACCCCGCCGCGTCCACCAGCTTCCATGCGCTATGGCCCGGCGGATTCTTGAATGTCGAGCCGCCGGTCTTTTCCCGAATCGGCTGCGCGGTCTCGCGATGATTCTGGACTTCGTTCATGCGCGCACGGATTGATTCTGTGTCCGCTATCTTTCCGCGAAACAATGCAGAGGTGAAGATCACGGACGGATCGATACCGGAATTGCGATAGACGAATTTCATGTCAGCGTTGCTGAATGCGTGATTCTTGCCGTCGCGGGAAATTCCCGTTGCTTCGACTAGCACATCTTTCGTCTCGCCACCGTTCGCGCCTGCGTTCATGCGCAGCGCGCCACCGATGGTGCCGGGAATTCCGAAGTAGAATTCCAGCCCGCCAATATTCGCTACTGCCGCAACTTCGGCAACGCGCTTGTCGAGCACGGCCGCACCCGCGCGAATTGTATCGCCTTCGGCCTTCACTTCGCCAAATCCTTTCGGCGACAGGCGAATGACAACGCCTTCCACGCCGCCATCGCGCACGATGAGATTCGATCCGACGCCGACGACGCAGACCGGAATTTCTTTCGGCAGCTTCGAGAGAAAATAGGCGAGATCATTTTCATCCGCGGGCGTGAACAGAATCTGCGCCGGGCCGCCGACGCGAAACCACGTCAATGGCGCAAGAGATTCATTCGCGAGCAACCGGCCGCGCAAATCCGGCATCGCGGCTTTCAATTCGCTGCTGATGTCGGGAAAGCTCAAGCCTTCAACGCCTTCAATTCGCCGGGCAACGCATAAGCCCATTGCGTGATGTTGCCAGCGCCCAGCAAGACAACGAAATCATCCGGCTTCGCGATGTCGCTAACGACACCGGCAAGAGCGTAAGAATTCTCAAGCGGGATGACTTCGCGATGACCGTGCGAGCGCAGACCGAGAACGAAGTTGTCGCGGTCGATGCCTTTTATCGGCGGCTCGCCCGCCGGATAAACGTCGGCGACGATCACCGTATGAGCGTCGTTGAAGCAGGTGCAGAATTCCTCGAATAGCGATTGCAGGCGCGTGTAGCGATGCGGCTGCACCACGGCGACGACCTTGCCTTTCGTCGAGTCGCGCGCGGCTTTCAGTACCGCTGCGATTTCCACCGGGTGGTGGCCGTAGTCGTCGATGATGGTGACGCCGTTCCATTCGCCGGTCTTGGTGAAGCGCCGCTTCACACCGCCGAAACCTGCCAGCGCGGTACGGATCGTTTCATCAGAAATTCCGATTTCATGAGCGACCGCAATCGCCGCCGTCGCGTTCAGCGCGTTGTGGCGACCGGGCATCGGTAACATCAAGTCAGAAATCACATGCTGCACATCAGTCGTGCGATTGCGGAATTCAACCTTGAACTTCGAGCCGCCCTTGAACGGTTCGAGACCGACAAGCCGCGCGTCGGCCTGTGGATTCTCGCCGTAAGTGATGATGCGACGATCCTCGATCTTGCCGACCAGCGTCTGCACGACCGGATGATCGATGCACATAACTGCAAAACCATAAAACGGCACGCTCTCGACAAAGTTGCGGAACGCCTCCTGCACCGCGTCAAAAGTTTTAAAGTGATCCAGATGCTCGGGATCGACATTGGTGACGATGGCGACATCGGCTGGGAGTTTCAGAAACGTGCCGTCGCTCTCGTCGGCTTCGACGACCATCCACTCGCCCGCGCCGAGCCGCGCGTTGGTTCCATAGGCGTTAATGATGCCGCCGTTGATGACGGTCGGATCGAGATTGCCGGCGTCGAGCAAAGTCGCGACCATCGATGTCGTCGTGGTCTTGCCGTGTGTGCCGGCAATCGCAATGCAACTTTTCAGCCGCATCAGTTCAGCGAGCATCTCGGCGCGGCGCACAACAGGGATGCGAAGCCCGCGTGCGGCTATCAGTTCGGGATTGTCGCGCTTGATCGCGGTCGAGACGACGAGCACATCCGCGCCGTCGACATTCTCCGCCTTGTGACCGATGGCGACCTTGACGCCCTTCTCGCGCAGACGAACGACGTTGGCGTTCTCGGACGCATCGGAGCCCTGCACCGTGTAACCAAGATTGCACAGCACTTCGGCGATGCCGCTCATGCCGATGCCGCCGATCCCGACAAAGTGGATGGGTCCGATTTCGCGCGGCAGTCTCATCAGGAATTCCGGTTAGGGTTGGGCGTACTGGATGCCTTGGATTGGCCTCGTATTACAAGATCAATTTAGGCGGAAAGACGTTAGATTCCGGCAACCTTGACGACCAGATCGGCCAATCGTTCGGCGGCGTCGAGCTTGCCGGCGGCCTTGGCGTTTTTCGCCATGTCCGCGAGGCGTGCGGGTTCGGATGCGAGCGCGGAAATTTCCGAGGCGAGACGGTCAGGCTTGAATTCGCTTTGCGGAATTCGGATCGCGCCGCCCGCGTCCTGCAACACGCCGGCATTGGCAAACTGATCCTGATCAATCGCGCCGGGCAGCGGCACGAGAATTGACGGCCGTCCGATGGCCGCAAGTTCCGCGACCGTGCCGGCGCCGGAACGTGACACAATGAGATGGCTCGACGCGAGGCGTACCGGCAAATCCGCGAAGAACGGCGCAAGCTCCGCATTCACTTTCAGCCTGTCGTAGACAGCACGCACGCGCGCCATGTCCTCGTCGCGCACTTGCTGCACGATCATGAGCCTACTCCACAGAGAGGGCTCCAGCCGCTCGATGGCAGGCGGCACTATGTCGGCCATGATGCGCGCGCCCTGGCTTCCGCCGACGACAAGGATTCTCAGGGGTCCAGTCGCATCGGGCGCGTTGTAGGCAACTCCGGCAGCAGCAAGAATCGCCGGACGCATCGGCGTGCCTGTCATCGTGGTTTTCGCCGCCAGGGAAGCATCGTGGTCGAGCACACCGGGCAGCGATGTCGCGACTGCGCTGGCGCTGCGCGATAGAAGTTTATTCGCACGGCCCATCACCGCATTGGCGTCGTGAACGACGGTCGGAATGCCGAGCAGTTTCGCGGCAAGCAACGGCGGCAACGTCGGATAACCGCCGAAGCCGACGACTGCGCGCGGCTTTTGTTTTCGCAGCAATGCGAGCGCCATCACGCCGCCGGCCGCAAGCATCGCTCCTGTTCGCGCGAGCGCCCACGGCGTTTTGCTGCGCACCGTCTCCGACGGCACGATGTCGAACAAGTCTCTGGAAAAAAGCCCACCGTATTGGATCGCGCGCGAGTCAGTCACGAGCCGCACGCGCGCGCCGCGCTTCATCAGCGCCACGCCCAACGCTTCGGCCGGAAACAGATGCCCGCCGGTGCCGCCCGCCGCCAGCATGATGAGGGGCGCGTCGCTCATGGCTCTAAGCAAAACTCGGCGCGTTGGCTGCGCCGATCGATTCCATTTCGACGCGCGGGCGCTGACGTGTCAGCGCAAGCAACATGCCGACGCCATATGCGAGCGAGATCATCGACGAGCCGCCGTAGGAAATAAACGGCAGCGTCATGCCCTTCGCTGGCATCAAGTGCAGGTTCACCGCCATGTTGATCGACGCCTGAATGCCGAACATGATCGCAAGACCCGCCGCCGCGAAACGCGCGAACAGATCTTCGCTCTGATACGCCCGCGTCAGCGCGCGGATCACGATAAAGGCGAACAGCGCAAGCAGCGCGAGACAAAGAATGATGCCGAATTCTTCCGCCGCCACCGCGAACACGAAGTCGGTGTGACTGTCCGGCAGCACACGCTTCACGGTACCCTCACCCGGACCTTGCCCGAACCATCCGCCCTTCATGAACGACTCGAGTGCGGTATCGACCTGAAACGTGTCTCCAGAAGAAGGATCCATGAATCTTTTGATACGTCCCGCGACGTGCGGCACCATGAAATATGCGGCAAGCAATCCAACGGCGGACGCGCCCATCAGGCCGAACACCCAGATGATCCGCATGCCCGCGATGAAGAACAGCGTACCCCACACCATCAGGATCAGCATGGTCTGGCCGAAGTCAGGCTCCAGCACCAGCAACGTGACGAGACCCATCAGCAGTGCCATCGCCATCGAGGTCGCAGGCATTTCGGGGCGACGCGCGGATTCGGCGAACAGCCACGCGACGAGAATGACGAACGAGGGCTTGGCGCATTCCGACGCCTGAATGTTGACGCCGAGCAAAGTGATCCAGCGCCTCGCGCCTTTCACTTCGGGACCGATCAGCAATGTCGCAACGATCAGCGCAACGCTGATGGCGAACACGATCACGGCTGAGCGGCGAATTTGCCGTGCCGAGAGAAACGACACGCCGATCATCACGAGAATCGACGGGATGAGGAAGATAACATGGCGGTTGAAGAAATGAAACGGATCGAGACCCAGCCGTGCCGCGACCGGCGGGCTTGCTGCCAACGACAAAATGACCCCGCCGAGCATCAGCGCGAGGATCGCAGCGAGCAACAGACGGTCCACCGTCCACCACCATTCGCTGAGAGGCGTTCGCTGTTCGCGGGAGATCATCGAGACACTTCCTTGACGGGTGTAACGGAGCCGAGAGCCATGACGAGATTGCGGAAACGCTCGCCGCGTTTTTCGAAATTCGGAAACTGGTCGAACGACGCGCAGGCCGGAGACAACAGCACCACTGGCTCGTTCAGCCCCGACGCCTCCGCATCCTTCGCAGCATGGGGCACAGCGGTTTCCAAATCCTTGCTGATCTCGTGGGGGACGGAATCCAGCGCTGCCGCAAACTCCTGAGCCGCCTCGCCTATTAGATAGGCCTTGCGGATGCGCGGGAAAAATTCGCGCAGAGATTCGATTCCGCCGGTCTTGGGCTTGCCTCCGGCAATCCAGAAAATATCGCCGAACGACGACAATGCGCGGGCGGCGGCGTCTGCGTTGGTGCCCTTGGAATCATTGATAAAGAGTGCGCGACCCTTGCGGCCGATCTGTTCCATGCGGTGCGCGAGGCCCGGAAAGCTGCGCAAGCCATCTTGCAGCGCCTTGCCGTCCACGCCGAGTGCCAATGCGGCGGCCGAAGCGCACGCCGCGTTCTGCGCATTGTGCCGGCCTCGCAAAGAGCCGATGCCGCCAAGCTGCGCAATCTCGGTTTTCGTGCCGTCCTTTGCGCGCACCAGCCGTTCGCCGTCGAGATACACACCGTTATCGAGCGAGCCTTCCACGGAAATGCGCACGACATGCTTGCCGTGTTGCTCGGTGCGATCCGCAATCGCGCGGCAAAAATTGTCATCGACGCCGATGATCGCCGTGCCGCCGCGCTGCACGTTCGAGACGAGACGCTCCTTCACGTCCGCGTAGTGCTGGATCGTGCCGTGCCGGTCGATGTGATCTTCGGTGACGTTGAGAAGAATGCCGACGCTGGGATCGAGCGACGGCGTGAGGTCGATCTGATACGACGACATCTCGATCACATGCACGCGGCCGGGTTTCGGCGGCTCCAGCGAGAGAATTGCCGTGCCGATGTTGCCGCCCATCTGCGTGTCGTAACCGGCGCTGCGCATCAGATGCGCGACGAGCGCCGTCGTCGTCGACTTGCCGTTGGTGCCGGTGATCGCGACGAACGGCGCGCTCAGCGCGTGACGTCGACGCTCGCGGCAGAACAATTCGATGTCACCGATGACTTCGATGCCGGCTTTCGCCGCAAGCTCTACCGTCCAGTGCGGTTTCGGATGGGTCAATGGCACGCCGGGCGTCAGGACCAGTGCGGAGAAATCAGACCACGAGACGTCGCGTAAGTTCGCCGTCTTGAATCCGGCCTCTGCGGCCTCATCCATTTTCTGCGCGCTATCGTCGCAGGCCACGACGTCCGCACCGCCCGCCTTCAACGCATGGCAACTCGCCAGCCCCGACCCGCCAAGGCCGAACACCGCGACGATCTTGCCCGCGAATGACGTGACCGGGGTCAACGATTACCTCAGCTTCAGGGTCGATAGGCCTGCAAGCGCCAGCATCACCGAGATGATCCAGAACCGGATCACGATCTGCGGCTCGGTCCATCCCTTCTGCTCGTAGTGATGGTGAATCGGCGCCATGCGGAAGAAGCGTTTTCCGGTGAGCTTGAACGAGGCGACCTGAACGATCACCGACAGTGCCTCGACGACGAACAATCCGCCGATCACGGCGAGAACGATCTCATGCTTGGTCGCGACAGCAATCGCCCCCAACATTCCGCCGAGCGCGAGCGAGCCCGTGTCGCCCATGAAGATCGAAGCAGGCGGCGCGTTGAACCAGAGGAAGCCCAATCCGGCGCCGAGCACTGCGCCGCAGATCACCGCGAGTTCGCCGGTACCCGACACATAGTGAATCTGAAGATAGTCGGCGAACACGGCGTTGCCCGACAGATAGGCGATCATGCCGAAGCTGCCTGCCGCGATCATCACCGGCACGATCGCAAGCCCGTCGAGACCGTCGGTGAGATTCACAGCGTTGCCCGCGCCGACGACAATGAACGCTGCGAAGATCACGAAGAACCAGCCGAAGTTGATCGTGAACTCCTTCAGGAACGGCACGACCAATGCAGTTGCCGCCTGATCGCGGCCAAACCAGACGATCAACGAGCAGCCGACAAGCGCGATCAAGCCTTCCACGGCCAGACGCGTGCGCGCCGAGAATCCTGCATCGCTCTGCTTCGTCACTTTGAGATAGTCGTCGTAGAATCCGACGAAACCGAAACCGAGCGTGATGCCGAGCACGATCCAGACATACGGATTCTTCAAATTCGCCCACAGCAGCGTCGCAACAACAAGACCGGCGAGGATCATGAGGCCGCCCATCGTCGGCGTACCCTTCTTCGTGACGAGATGCGTCGGCGGGCCGTCGGCACGGATCGGCTGGCCTTTGCCCTGTGCGAGCCGGAGATGATCGATGATCCACGGCCCGAACATGAAGACGACCGCCGCGCCCGTCACCATGGCGCCGCCGGTACGGAACGTGATGTAGCGGAACACATTGATGCCGGGAATCGTACCGACCAGATCGCTCAGCCAATAAAACATTCAAACCGTCCTGAGCCGCACTTAGACGACAGCGTCGTCGAGCGCGGCTTTTCCTGGAAATCGCTTTTGCAAAGCCGTCACGATCAATTTCATGCGCGAGCCGAGAGAGCCTTTTACCATGATCGCGTCGCCTGCGCCGACCGCCTGAACCATTTGTGATTCGAGCGCGGCGGAGTCCTTGGCATAGCCGCCCTTCTGCGCGGAAGGAAGCACCTCCCACAGATGTTGCATCAAAGGGCCGCAGCAGAAAACGAGGTCGATTTTATTGACGACGACGGCTTCGGACAGCCCGCGATGCAGAGCCGGACCTGTCGGCCCCAGTTCCAGCATGTCGCCAAGCACGGCGATACGCCTTCCACGCGCACTGACATCGGCTTGACCGAGCACATTGAGCGCAGCCGCCATCGAGGCGGGATTCGCGTTATAGCTTTCGTCGATCAGTGCCGCGGTGCCGCCGGCGACTGCGAGCGTTTCGCGCACGCCGCGGCCTGCCGCGGGCTTGATCTGCGCCAAAGCGAGTGCGGAGAGCGCGAGGTCTGCGCCTGCAAGGGTTGCAGCTGCAAGCACTGCGAGCGAGTTCATCGCGATGTGTTTTCCCGGAACCGCAATCTTATAAGTCACGTCATTACCAAGAATATTCGCATGCACGGCCGAGCAAGTCGGATGCAGCGAGATGTCGATCAGCCGTGCATCGGCCTTGCCGTTCGCGCCGAACGAGACAATGCGAGCGCCTTTGGCTTCGGCTTGTTTCTTCAAACGAGCGAATTGCGAATTGTCGATATTGAGCACTGCTGCGCCGTGCGACTCCAGTCCCGAAAAGATTTCCGCCTTCGCGTCGGCTATCGCCTCGATCCCGGAGAAAAATTCCAGATGTACGGGCTCGACCGTCGTTACGATGGCGACATGCGGCCTGACCATCTTCACCAAGGGTTCGATTTCCCCCGCATGATTCATGCCGATCTCGAACACGGCAAACGTCGCGGATTCCGGACATCTTGCCAGCGAGAGAGGAACGCCCCAATGATTGTTGAACGAGGCGGCGGACGCATGCGTCTCGCCCTGTGCGCCAAGTACCGTGAGCAACGCTTCCTTCGTCGATGTCTTGCCGACAGAACCTGTCACCGCGATGACCTTGCCGCCAAACCGCGCGCGCGAGGCTTTGCCGAGATCGACGAGTGCAGCCAGCACGTCATTGACGACGAGCAACTTGGCGTCGACGGCAAATTTTCCGCGATGATCTTTCGCGATCACCGCAACGGACGCGCCGCGATCGAGTGCGGCATTCACGAAATCATGCCCGTCGTGCACGTCGCCCTTGATCGCGAAATAGGCTTCGCCCGGCGTCAGTGTGCGGCTGTCGATGGAAATGCCTGTCACATTGTCTGACAGCGCGCCGCTACGCTCCGCACGCATCGCCTCAGCCATCGCCGAAATAGTCCACAGCGCGCTCATGCGGCGCACTCCGCGAGTGCAGCACGTGCGGCGTCGTGATCGCTGAACGGCAAGATCTTCTCTCCGACGATCTGGCCCGTCTCGTGACCCTTCCCCGCGATCAGCAGCGCATCGCCTTTCTGCAAATTTGAAACGGCGAAACGGATCGCCTCAGCACGATCGCCGATTTCCTTGGCATCCTTCGCTGCGGCAAGAATTGCGGCGCGAATGGCGGCGGGGTTTTCCGAACGCGGATTGTCGTCCGTCACAATGACAGCATCAGCGTTCTTTGCGGCGATCTCGCCCATTAGAGGACGCTTGCCGCTGTCGCGATCTCCGCCCGCGCCGAACACGACGACGAGCTTGCGTTGCGCATAAGGCCGCAAGGCGTCCAGTGCTTTCGCCAGCGCGTCCGGTTTATGTGCGTAGTCCACGAAGATCGGCGCGCCATTGCGTTCGCCGACAAGCTCAAGACGCCCCGGCGCACCTTCGAGCTTTTCGATTGCCGCAAATACGCTCGTCGCGTCGCCACCGGTCGCAATCGCAAGCCCAGTCGCGATCAGCGCGTTCTCGATCTGGAATTCGCCGACAAGCGGCAAGCGCAGCTTTCGTTTGCTGCCGCCATATTCGATTGTCAGCGTCTGCGCGAAGCCATCGATAGACGCATCGTGCAGCTTGATTGCTTCGCCCTTGCGTCCCACGGTCAAAATCTTGAGCTTGCGCGCACGCGCCGCTTCGATCACCGCTTTCGAATGTTCGTGATCGGCAGCGATCACCGCCGTGCCGCCATTCACGATCAGATCGGTGAACAGCCGTAGCTTCGCGCCGAGATAATGTTCGATAGTCGGATGATAGTCCATGTGATCGCGCGACAGGTTCGTGAAAGCGCCCGCAGCGACACGCACACCATCGAGACGAAACTGATCGAGACCGTGCGACGAGGCTTCGAGCGCAAGATGCGTGACGCCCTCGCCTGCCAGTTCATCAAGCGAGCAATGTAGCGCGACGGGATCAGGCGTGGTCAGCGAGCCGTAAACCGTGCGCTTCGGCGAGATCAAGCCGATAGTACCGATGCTCGCCGACAAAAAACCAAGCGCCTGCCAAATTTGCCGTGTGAAAGCAGCGACGGATGTTTTTCCACTCGTGCCGGTAACAGCGGCAATCGTTTGCGGCTGGCGCGGAAAGAAACGCGCAGCAGCCAACGCAAGCGAGCGGCGCGGATTAGATGCGGCGATAAACGCAACGCGATTATCGTTCTGTGGAAGGCGATCCGCGACGACGGCAATGGCGCCTGATGCAATCGCCTGATCGACGAATTTTGTGCCGTCTGTCTTGCTACCGGCGAGCGCGAAGAAAACGTCGCCCGGCTTCACGGCGCGGCTATCCACTGCAATACCGGTGACGGCGACAGCGGAATGCTGCGCGTCCACCACGGCGTCGCCACTGAAAAGGTCGCCCAGCGTCATGTCATCCCAGTCCGATAGCGCGAATTTCCTATGCGCTTACCGGCTCTCCCTCGATGTCGCAAGAATAAGGCGGTCGGACGGCGGCAAATCGAAACGAGGCGCAATTCCGAGCAGCGGGGCAATGCGCGCAATCACCTTTCCCCCGGTCGGAACGGCGTTCCAGCCGGATGTAATAAAGCCTTGCGTTTCGGGAAGCGCCTGCGGTTCGTCCAGCATGACAAGAAGCTGGTATTTCGGATTGTCCGCCGGAAGGATAGCGGTGAAAGACGTCAGCACCTGCTTTTTCGCATAGTGGCCGTTGACGACCTTTTCCGAGGTGCCTGTCTTGCCGCCGACATAATAGCCCTCGACGTTGGCTTGCTTTGCCGTTCCGATTTCAGCGTTGAGCCGCATCAAGTAGCGCATCTTGTCGCTGGTCTCTGGCTTGATGACGCGCGTCGCGACTTTCATCGCATCCGCTTCGCTTCGCCGCAGGAATGTCGGCGGGATGAGGTAGCCGCCGTTGATGACGGCGTTGATGCCCATCACGGCTTGAAGCGGCGCGACCGAAAGCCCGTGACCGAACGCGATGGTGACGGTGTTCAGCTCGCCCCAATGCTTCGGCACGATGGGCTCGGCACTTTCGGGTAACTCAGTGCGCAGGCGATCGAGCTGGCCCATTTTTTTCAGAAACGCCTTGTGCGCGTCGACACCTTGCGAGAGTGCGATGCGCGCGGCGCCGATATTCGATGAGTATGTGAACACTTCAGCAAGCGAAATGCTGCGGCCAAGCGGATGCGAATCGCCGATGGAGAATTTGCCGTAACGCAGAGATTCCCGTGCATCGAACTGCGAGTTGAGGGTGGCTTTTCCGGAGTCGAGCGCCATCGCCAGTGTCAGTGCCTTGAACGTCGAACCCATTTCGTACACGCCGGTGGTCAGGCGATTGATGCGGCTAGGGTCGTTGGCTTCGCGCGGATTGTTCGGATCGAAGTCCGGCACCGACACCATCGCGACGATTTCGCCGGTCTTGACGTTGGAGACGAGACCGGCGGCGGCCTTCGCCTTGAACTTATCTTTCGCCTTGAGCAATTCATCACGCAGCGCGTGTTCGACGCGCGAGTCTACCGAAAGCTCGACTGGCTTTTGCAATCGGTCTGTCGCGAAGCCCGCGCGATGCAGATCGGCGAGGCCGCTGTTGTCGAGCCACTTCTCGATTCCGGCGATGCCCTGATTGTCGATGTTCACAAGGCCGATGACATGCGCCATCTCCGCACCATTCGGATAGACGCGCTTGTTCTCGCGCAGGAAACCGATGCCCGGGATGCCGAGACGATAGACTTCCTTCTGCTGCGCGGGCGTTATTTCGCGTTTTAGCCAGACGAAACCTTTGCGTGACGACAAACGGTCACGCACCTCACCCGCATCGAGATCGGGCAACGTAGCGGTGAGCAATTCGATGGCTTCGTCCTTGTCGACGATGCGCCGCGGCTCGCCGAACAGCGACGGCGTCTTCACATCGGTCGCCAGAATTTCGCCGTTGCGGTCCACGATGTCCGGTCGCGCTGTCGCAATCGCATCCTGCGAAGCCGTGCGGCGCGTGCCGTGGCCGTCGCCGGTGATCGCATAAAACACGAGTCGGCTGCCGATGATCGCGTACACCGCCATGAAGGCGGCGATGGCGAAGCCGACACGCGCGCGCGCTTTTGCAGACCGGTCGACGTTGCGCCCGTAAAGAATCGTGCGAACGAAACGGCTGCGCCAGGGTTCGGCGGGGCGCTGCGTCGGATTCGCTTCCCCGTAAAAATCATTCACCGCCGGTCCTCCGGCAGAGTCACGGAGCCGGTGACACTTGGCTTATCGGTATCGGTTTCCGTGGTGTCGATCATCGTGCCGATCGGATCGGGATCGTCGGGCTTGACAAAATTCGGCGGTCGCGGCGGAAGGTTCTTCAGCTGGTCGTATTGCGAGGTCTCGACCGGCTTCAGCGACAGATATTTCGTAGCGAGATTTTGCAGGCGCGACGGCGTTTCAAGCGTCGCCCATTCCGCCTTGAGGCTTGCAATGGCCTCTCGCTGCTCGCGAATATCGGCGCGCAACTGCATGACGCGCTCGGTGCGCACGGTCGATTCCATCTTGATGCGATAGACATAGGCGGCTGCGAAAACCAGCGCGCAGATCACGAACAGATGAACGATACGCACGCTCAACCTCCCCGCATCACGTCGGCGAGTTGCGGCCAGTCGAATGACGCAGTTTCGGAGAGCGTCGGAGCATCGGTGCGGCGCGCGGCGCGCAGTTTCGCGGATCGCGCACGCGGATTGGACGAGACTTCGCTGTCGTCGGCCACGATGGGTCGCTTGGTGAGAATCTCGAAGCTCGGCGCCGATTGATCCGTTTCGGGCAAATGCCGCGAACCGCCGCCGCGCTTGCCGCGCTCGTTGAGGAAATTCTTGACGATACGATCTTCCAGCGAGTGAAACGAGACGACGACAAGACGCCCGCCAGGTTTCAGCACATGTTCCGCCGCGACGAGCGCAGCGTGCAGCTCGTCCAATTCTTCGTTGACGAAAATCCGCAGCGCCTGAAACGTGCGGGTCGCCGGATGAATCTCGTTCGGCTTCGAACGAACCACGCGCGACACGATGTCGGCCAGCGCGCGCGTCGTTGTGATGGGCGCTTCCTTGCGCGCAGCGACAATGGCACGCGCAACGCCGCGCGAATGACGCTCCTCACCGAAGATATAGATGATGTTTGCGAGATCGGCTTCCGAGGCACGCGCAACAACATCGGCGGCTGTCGGACCCGAACCGCTCATACGCATGTCGAGCGGGCCGTTGAGACGGAACGAAAACCCGCGCTCGGACTGATCGAGCTGCATCGACGAAACGCCGACATCCATGACAATGCCATCGGCTTGCTCGACGCCCTGCGCCGCGCAGACATCGGCGAGATTGGAGAAGCGATCTTCGACCAGCGTGAGCCGGCCATCGGACGAATTCACGAGATCGAATCCGCCTGCAATCGCCGTGCGGTCGCGGTCGATGCCGATGACGCGCGTGCCGGGAGTTTTCAGGATCGCCCGGCTGTATCCACCCGCGCCGAACGTGGCATCGACATAGACGCCGCCGTCATGCGGCGCGAGCTGTTCGACCGCCTCGCGGCCGAGCACAGGAACATGGCGGACAACTTCGTCCTCGGGCGGCATGTCGAAGCCCCTCGCGTGAAATACGGCGGGATGCCATCCCGCAATTCCCTGATGATCCGACGCTTCGCGGCCGAACAATCCGAGGCTTGCGCGCTGCGCGGTCCAGATCGAGCGAAACGCCGAGGCGCTCGCAATGACTCGCCTCAGATTGGATGGTCCGCAAGACATTCTGTGGCCGGACATCGGACTTTTCGCCGGGATTTGCGCATTAATGGAACCGCAGCGGTCCTGGTTTTTTGCCGATTCCGTCGCGACTCTTCGCCCTTCAGTAGCGGCGTTTATCGTTAAGGAATGGTTGACGATCTGGCACAAGTTTGAGGCGGGACCGCCTGTCGGCGCGCAGTCCCACTTGCCTTGAGGTTGGCCCATCCATGCCCCGCTCTTGCCCGTTTTGGACGTTTCAAAGCCATCAGGTTCGTTCGCGTCTGCCCGAAATCGATTCGAAGCGTCGGCGTCCTCCATGATTCAAGGGGTTCAAGCCGGCATGTCCGTATCGTTTCGAAATTTCCAGCCCGACACTTTGGTTGTCTCGGAAATGCGCCCGTCGCCGAATTTCGGCGAACGCAACGATGTCTCCTCGCCCGACATGATCGTGCTGCACTACACCGGCACGGCGGACGCCGCCTCCGCGCTGTCGCGGCTGTGTACAGCGGGCACAGAAGTGTCCGCACACTATGTCGTGCTCGAAGACGGCAACATTGTTCAGTGCGTGCCGGAATCGAAGCGCGCATGGCATTCCGGCAATTCGCATTGGGCCGGAGATGCCGACGTCAATTCACGATCGATCGGCATCGAGATCGTCAATCGCGGCCACGATCTCGGCTATCCGGATTTTCCGCTTCGGCAGATCGCCGCAGTCATCACGCTCTGCAAGGGCATCATCCTTCGCCGGGAAATTCCCGCGCATCGCATCGTCGGTCATTCGGATGTCGCGCCCGGCCGCAAGAAGGATCCCGGCGAGAAATTCCCGTGGCGGCTGCTTGCCGATTCCGGTGTCGGACACTGGGTGGAGCCGACACCCGTCGCGCGCGGCGAAACCAAAATGCTGGGTGCCGGCGGCGACGAGGTAATGGCGCTGCAACAGGCCCTTGCACGCTATGGCTATAACGTGCCGCTGACAGGCCGTTACGACAACAGAACGGTCGATGTGGTCGCAGCGTTCCAGCGTCACTTCCGCCCCGAAAATATCGACGGCGTGGCGGATTATTCGACGTTGACCACGCTGGAGGAATTGCTGGCGAACAAGCCGCGCAGCGCACTAACCGAGTTGCGATAGCCGCCGCATATAAAGTCGCCGCAGCGGTTCGAGTTCGGTGGATTCGAGCGCCAGATTGTACGCGGCGCGCGCTTCATCGCGCCGGCCCAGCCGGCGTAACAGATCGGCGCGAACCGCCGGCAGCAATTTGTATCCGCGCAAAGTGCCGCGCGCATCGAGCGCATCGACCAGGTCCAGCGCCTTCTGCGGACCATCGACCATCGAGACCGCTGCGGCATGATTGATCTCGATAACGGGCGACGGCGCAATCCGGATCAGGACTTCATAGAGTCCGGCGATTTGCCGCCAGTCGGTGTCACGAAATTTGTCCGCGCGCGCATGCAAAGCCGCAATCGCAGCCTGAACGACATAGGAACTGGGACGGCCCTGAACCGACAATGCCTGCTCGACAAGCTTCAATCCCTCGGCGATCTGGCCCTTGTTCCAAAGCGAGCGGTCTTGATGCTCAAGCAAAACGATGTCGCCTTCCGCCGTCTCGCGGCCGGAGCGTCTCGCGTCATGAAGGAGCATCAGCGCGAGCAGGCCAGTGATCTCGGCACGCTGCGGCATCAAGGCATCGAGCAGCCGGCACAACCGGATGGCTTCCCGTGCAAGGTCCGGACGCATGAGATCGTCGCCGGCGGTCGCGGCATAACCTTCGTTGAAGACCAGATAGATCGTGGCGAGGACGCCATGCAACCGCTCGTCGAGCGCGTCACGAGGGGGCACCTCATACGGAATTGCAGCAAGACGAATTTTCTGTTTCGCGCGTGTCAGGCGTTGCGCCATCGCGTCTTCGGACGAGAGGAACGCACGCGCGACCGCAGCCGTGCTCAATCCACATACGGTTTTCAGCGTCAACGCGACTTGAACATCGGTCGCAAACGACGGATGGCAGCAGGTAAAAATCAGGCGCAGCATGTCGTCGTCAAGCGCGGCGTTGTCCACTCCCTCGCCGGGATCAGGCACGCCCGGCGAATTCATCTCGGCTTCGTAAGCGACGCTGTCCTGTTTCTCCAACAGCGCGCTGCGGCGGCGGATGCGGTCGATGGCCTTGTTACGCGCGACATTGATGAGCCACGCACGTGGATTGGACGGAAGGCCGCCGACTTCCCAGCGGTCCAGCGCAACCACAAATGCGTCCTGCAACGCATCTTCCGCAAGATCGAAATCGCCGACGAGGCGGATCAGGGTCGCAAGCGCCCTGCCCGTCTCGTCGCGGAAAATTCTTTCGATATTGTTCGGCGTCATGCCAGCTACATTGCGTAGACCGGGCGCACCTCGATCGAACCGACCTTCGCTCCGGGTATCCGCGCGGCGATGGCGAGCGCCATGTCGAGGTCCTTCGCGTCGATCAGATAATACCCGCCGAGCTGCTCGTGCGTTTCGGCGAAAGGTCCGTCGGTGGTGAGAGTCTTGCCGTCGCGCACGCGCACCGTCGTCGCCATGGACGACGGATGAAGCCGGTCGCCACCCTTGAAATTTCCGCTCTGGACGATAGACTGCGTGAACGCGCCGTAGTCAGCCGACATCTGCTTGCCGTCGGCTTCGGTCATTTTTGCGAAATCGGATTCTTTCCGGTAAATCAGCAACAGGTACTGCATGTGACACTCCTTATTTGCCGGCGTCATTCGCCGTAACCCTAGACGAATGGCGCGGCCGCAAAACGACATCTTCAGTGACGAACAGATCGACGGCGTGGCGGATTATTCGACGTTGACTACGTTGAACGAATTGCTGGTCACAATACTAAAACAAACTGTTTCCATCCCTTGGCGTTGGAGCAGGGCGGGGACCCTAGGCAGGGCATTGAACGCGTGACAGACTAGATAACACTGCGGAAAAGTGGAGCAGACGTGAAGAAGCGTGGTTGGATCGTTTTGGCTGCGGCCGCTGTTGTATCGACCGCAGTATGGGGTGCTAGGAGCATCGCTATCGACGCTTACATGGCAGACGACTTCGTCGTAACCAATTCAATCACGAACGCAAGGAAAGCTTGCTTAGCCACGAACAACGCAGAAGCTTGCGCCTATGCGATTGCGCTTGGCTGAACTCGACTAAAGACCATGTGTTCCGAGACTTTGGACAGCGTAGTATTCGTTGAGGTCTGTCCGATGGGAATGACACAGGGGCGTGACCTTGAAACTGACAAAGCATTTGCTGCGGGTAAACGCACATAATCGTCCGATCCGTTAACGACAGCGCCGCAATGAATGCGCCGCGGCTTGACGCGGGAGCCCGAAACCCTCATGTCCTCAGGCGTCAGTCGGCTGGACGGCCGCTCTCGCAAGTATCGAAAGGTCGCGAGGGAGGAAAGTCCGGGCTCCATCGACATACGGTGCCGGATAACATCCGGCGGGGGTGACCCCAGGGAAAGTGCCACAGAGAATGAACCGCCGCGTCTTCGGACGAGGTAAGGGTGAAAAGGTGCGGTAAGAGCGCACCGCGTTTCTAGCGATAGAGACGGCATGGCAAACCCCACCGGGAGCAAGACCGAATAGGGACGGCATAGCGGCGAGTTCGTTTTCGAACGATAACTCCGCGGAGCGATGTCAGGCTCGCTGTCCGGGTAGGTTGCTTGAGGCGCGGAGCAATTCGCGTCCCAGAGGAATGGCCGTCACGTCTGCATGGTGCAAATCATGCAGGCCCTACAGAACCCGGCTTACAGGCTGGCTGATATGTTACGCATGATCCGGAAAAGTGGATTCCGGTTTACCGATCAGATCATGCAAAATAACGAGGGGTTCGGCGCAACACGCCGGACCCCTCACCATTTAGGCGACCATTTTTGGAGGGGTCGTGTTCCGCAAAATGCAGATCGGGTACTATAATCCGAAGTCGCGATGTTGCGGATTGGGGATTTCTTTAAAATGCGAGCGACGCTATTTCCGCTCCGAAATATTGCGTTACTTGTTCAACAAAATAAGCGTTGACTGAGAGAGCAGTCCCGATTGCACAGTGCAGCCGTTCGAGCCGCCATCCGTACCGCCCTCGGCGATGCACTCATCCAGCCAGGCATTCCACTCTGCCTTGCACGCTTGGCCCATGAGCAGGATAGCGGATTTTCCACCATCCTTTGATGTGTAGTTTCCTGTTTTTGCGTTAGCGATCAAGCAGTCTCTAAAGGCCAACTTAACCGGAGTTGTTTGGCTGACGGGCGAACGCGGCTGTGACGGCGCGGACTGCCCTACAGCCGCAGCTGTCTTGAGCTTCGGCATTACATAGCAAATGCGAAGTTGCTCATCAGAGAGCGATGTCGGCACGACAGCAAAGCCCGGCTTGCAATAGCTTGGCGTTACCTTGGCTTCGACAACTTTCCTGATCCGCGCGCATGCATCGCTGGAAAAATCCCTACAGTATTCAGTCCACTGCGGTTCAGGAGCTGGTGCATTCTTTGGCGGCTCATCAAATCTACTGTCTCGCGCGCCCGCGCATGCGATGGCAGAAAGCTGTCCGGCAACTGAGCGCGGCGGCGCGTACTGCATGACCATCCCGCCGCCGTCAATATTTTGGTAGTGGCCGCGGCAATCAAACAAGAGGCGTTTCACGTTGGTCGGATTGTAATCATCGCCCTCCACCGCATATACAATCATCTCGGCTGAGCCGTTTGTCATATGAGTGATCGACTTCTGATCGATTTTGAAGACCGAGCCGTCAGCCGCTTCTATGGTCCGCCAGTCCGATTGATATGGGACCATCTGCTCCGCGCGTGTAGAGTCAAACGCCAACAAGATCACAGCAACAGTCGCAAGCGAAAGATGCTTCATGGTTATGACGCTCCCCACCGTAATCGTAACGAAACCATTTGGTCGGGTCTACCCGGAAGAGACTGACGCAGACTCTGTTAGGATAAACCTTCGACGACCGGGCTGTAACAGCAAGCACAACGCCGGGAGCAGCCACAGCCGGAGAGAGAGAGAGAGAGAGAGAGACAAGCTGGCTAGCGTCGCCAACGAATAAATTCTGTCACTTCAGAACTGGAAATACAAGAATTCCATCCGCTGCCACATGCCGAACAGCGCAATCGCAAACGCGACGCCGACGGCGAGCGCCCAATGCAATGTCGGCTTCCATCGCATGAGCGGCGTCGCATCCGGCGCGCGGCGATATTCGCGATAGCGGAAAATCTGCGGCACGTTTGGCAGAAACAGAGCAATCGCAAGCGCGACCAGCACCGCAAACGATCCGAGCATCAACAGATCGTTGGCGCTAACCAGAATCGGCAGATTCATGATGCGCAGAATATCCGGCGGCGCGAACGACGCTCGTTCGGGTTGCAAACCAAGCAGACCTTTCAGACCACGCCATGCGCCGCCGACGGTCGCCGCGCGGAAGAACACCCATGCGATCACGACGGCTGCAAATGTCAGCGCCCAATAGGCCAAACGCATGCCGAGCGCAGCAGAGACTTCACGCGTACCGCGCCACAAATGATTGATGCCGAGATAGAGACCGTGCAGGCCGCCCCAGATCAGAAAATTCCATGCCGCGCCGTGCCACAGACCGCCGAGCAGCATCGTCACCAATAGATTGATGTGGCGGCGCTGCTCGCCGAGGCGGTTGCCGCCGAGCGGGATGTATAGATAGTCGCGCAGAAAACGCGACAGCGTGATGTGCCAGCGCCGCCAGAACTCGATGATCGACGTGGATTTGTACGGCGAGCGGAAATTCACCGGCAAGCGGATGCCGCACATCAGCGCAAGGCCGACGGCCATGTCGGAATAGCCGGAGAAATCGAAATAAATTTGCAGCGTGTAAGCGAGCGTCGCGAGCCACGCCCATTCGGCACCGACGCCGCCGCCTGCGTCGAGATGCGCGAACACCGGCGTGACGAATTGCGCAAGGTTGTCGGCGATGACGACCTTCTTGAACAAGCCTGCGACGAAGATCGCCAGTCCGCGCGCCGCGAGCACCGACGAGCGGCCGGTACGTCCGCGCTTGAACTGTGGAATCATCTCGGCGTGATGAACCAGCGGGCCTGCAATCAGATGCGGAAAGAACGACACGAACAGTGCGTAGCTGACGGGATCGCGCTCGACCGGCGCGCCGCGCATCACGTCGACGAGATAGGCGATTTGCTGGAACGTGAAGAACGAAATGCCGAGCGGCAGAATGATGTTGGAGAACGGCAGCGGAACGCCGGTGATCGCGCTGACATTGTCGAGCAGGAAGTTCGTGTATTTAAAATAGCAAAGTGCCGCGAGATTGATCGTGACGCCGAGCACGCCGACGGTGCGGCGGCGCTCGGGATTTGCCATCAAAAGCCCGAGCGAAAAATTCAGCGCGATAGATGTCACGAACAGCAAAAGATAGATCGGCTTCCACGCACCGTAGAAAAAAAGCGACGCGCCGAGCAGAACCATGATCCCTGCGCGCGGCGAATGACGGCGCGCGGCAGCGAACGCAAGCAGCGTCGCAGGCAGAAACTGAAAGACGAAGGTGAAGGAACTGAACAGCATGAATGCGCTATCGCTTCAGCTGTTCGACGAGATAGCGCGTGTAGATCGGCACGCCCGAAACATTGACGTGCATCTCGTCTGCGAAGTTCGGCGCTTTCAGCTCTGGCACGGATTGAACGTCCAAAACCGAAAAGCCGCAGCGGTCGGCTTCGCCGTTCAAAAGACCCGCGACCTGTTCTTCCCGCGCGCGCCAAACTGGATCGGCGGCGCGGTCGTAACGCACCGCCCACGGCGGAATCACGACAGTCAGCCTTCGAGAACGTTTCGCGAGATCGCACAGCGCACCGGTTTCAAACTTCGCTTTCGGCCCTGTAACATCCCAATTGGCGAAATGCGGATGGTCGGCAAGCCGCGCGATCCATTGGTCATCACGCTGGGTGCTATTGATGACCGAGAGACCGGAATTCACGGGCGGGGTCGCGTCATGCGCGACATCCTGTTGCTGCGCGAGGCGCGCGGCAAACGCTTCGCGGATGTAACGGATCAGCGTGCCGACGCGCAGCGGCAAGAATGACGTCAGTTGTTCTGTAACGCTCAAGCGCGACAGTACGTCTTGCGGATACACGCCGGCCGAACGCACGCCTTCATTAAAGATAAAGGGTGCGACGCTGACCACGACATGCGCTTTTGCAAAAACATCCGGATAGATTTTCGCCGCCCCGAGAACAGCAAGCGGCTCGCCGGCGTCATAAGCGATGTTGACGGCGGAGCCGGGTTTTTCGCCACGTAACTGAGCAGCGAGACCCGCGTCGACGCCGTAGGCCGTGCGGCTTTCACCGGCGAAGATCAGGTCGGGATCCGATTTCAGGAGCGGCAATTTGATCGCAAGCAGGCGCGGTACGTCGTCGTGCACGCGGCTGGCGACGGCCAACAGCGTCGCAAGCCCCACGATCCATGCAATGACAGCCGCAACGACCGCGCCCGCAATCCAGCGCGCGCTCGCGCTGTCGACACGGCGGCGAAGGAATGTCTGCGAAAAGCTGTTCGATAGCGCGGCGATCATTCCGCCGTTCAAGCATGAACGGAGGCAACGGACAATAAGCGCCCGCCTAATGAGCGTCCGGCGGCGGGCCGAGCAGGTTCGGCTTATTGACGAAGAACACCAGGGCGCTCAGCGTCAGATAAAAAAACGTCAGGATAAAAAAGGCATCGCCGAATCCCATCACGACGGCCTGGCGGTGAACGATATTCGACAGCTGCTTCAGCGCCATCAGGGACGCGTCGCCCATGCCTTGAAACTGTTGCGTGAACTTGTTGAGGGTTTCGACCGCCATTGAATTCCCCCAGTTCACCCGATCCTGTAACCGGCTGATGTGCAGATCGGTGCGGTCATCGAGAACCTGGTTGATGACGGCAAGGCCCACCGCGCCGCCGAGATTGCGCGTCAAGTTGAAAAGGCCCGACGCGTTTTTCAGCCGCTCGGGCGGCAGCGTGCCAAGCGCGATGTTGTTGACCGGGATCATCGCCATCATGATTCCGACGCCGCGGAAAATCTGCGGCCACAGCAATTCGTAGAAGTCGTAGTCGCGGGTTATCCACGTCATCTGCCATGAGCTGATCGCGAAGATAATCAGTCCTGCCGCGATCATCGCGCGCATGTCGATTTTCGTCATCAGCTTGCCAACCAGCGGCGCCGTGAAGAACATCGCGGCACCCGAGACGAACATCGTTTCGCCGATCATTACCGCGCTGTAGCCGCGAACCTCGGCGAGATAGCGCGGATAAATGTAAGTCAGGCCGTAAAGTCCGATGCCGACGCAGAACGAGAAAGTGCTGCCAAGCGCGAAGTTGCGGTCGGTGAAGGCGCGGATATCGACGATGGGTTCACGCGCCGTCAGCACGCGGTGGAAGAACAGCACGGCCGAAATCGCGCAAATGATCCCGCAGACAAGCACGGATGTGTCCTGAAACCATTCGTATTGCGGCCCCTCTTCGAGCACATATTCAAGCGAGCCGAGAAAACCGCCCATCGTGATGAGGCCCCACCAGTCGAAATGTTCGAGCAGTTCGAGATGCGGCTCGTCGAAATCGATCAGGATGAGGACGCCCATCGTGATGGCGAGACCGGGAACGACATTGATGAAGAACAGCCAGTGCCATGACATCAGGTCGGTGATGTAGCCGCCGACCGTCGGGCCGATGGTGGGCGCCAGCGTCGCGACGAGACCGATGATCGGCGTCACAAGCGGCAGTTTGCTGCGCGGAAAAATCGTGTAGGCCGACGCAAACACCGTCGGGATCATGCCGGCGCCGAGAAATCCCTGAATCGCGCGCCACAGAATCATCTGCTCGATGGTGGAGGTGAGACCGCACATGAAGCTCGCGGCAGTGAAGCCGCCGGCCGAAATCGCGAACAGCAACCGCGTGCCGAGTGCGCGCGACAGAAATCCCGAAAGCGGAATCGCGATCACTTCGGCGATCAGATACGACGTCTGCACCCACGACACTTCCTGCGAGCTTGCCGAAAGTCCGGCCTGAATGTCGGACAGCGATGCAGACACGATTTGAATGTCCAGAATGGACATGAACATGCCGCAGACCATGATGAAGAACGCGAGCAGCCTCTTAGGGTCAACGCGTTCGGACGCCGGGTTCAGCGGCGGCGCTCCATCCATGGTTGTTGCATCGGAAGCCATGAGCAGACTCTCACGCCTGGATGATTAACGGGCTTCGACCGGATCGACGCCTTCGGGATCGCCCTTGGTGTTGACGCTGACAACGACCGACATGCCCGCTCGCAGAAGATTCTCGCGCGCCACCGACATCGGAACGCGAATCCGTACCGGCAGCCGCTGCACGATCTTGGTGAAGTTGCCGGTTGCGTTGTCGGGCGGAAGCAGCGTGAACACCGAACCGGCCGCCGGCGCGAGACTATCGACGATGCCGGCAATCGTGCGGCCGCTGATCGCATCGACGGTGATCGACACACGTTGACCGGGCTTCAAGCGCGCGACCTGCGTTTCCTTGAAGTTGGCATCGATGAACACTTCGTCGATCGGCACGACGTTGCCGAGACGCTGACCGGCCTGCACGTAGTCGCCGACGTTAACGAGACGGTTGGAGAAAATGCCATCGACCGGCGCGCGCACGGTGGTGAACGACAGATCGCGAACGGCTTTCGCCAGCGCCGCGCGCAGTTCCTGCAACGCGCCTTCGGCTTCCGCCTTCTGCGCCTTGACGACATCGAGTTGGGCTACGGCGGCGTCGTATGCCGCCTGCGCGCCCTGCACCGATGCGACCGCCTGATCGCGACCGGCGAGAGACTGATCGTAAGTCGCCTTCGAGGCGAAGCCTTTGCTGCTCAATTCCTGCTGACGCGCGAAATCGAGTTCGGTTCTTTTCGTCGCAGCCTGTGCGGATGCGATCTGCGATTTCGCCTGTTCGACCGCGCTCTCCTGCGCGACAGCCTGACGGCCGATGCGCGCTATGGTCGCTTCCTGCGTCGCGACTTTCGCCTGCGCGCTGTCCAGCGCCAGTTTGTAATCGCCGTCGTCGATCTGAAGAATGATATTGCCTGCGCCGACGCGCTTGTTGTCGCCGACCAGAATCTTCGCGATGTTTCCCGGCACCTTGGCACCGAGCAGCGAATTGTTCGCGCGCACGTAAGCATCGTCGGTCGTGACGATATAGCGGCCGACGAACAAATAATGCAGGCCGAAATAGATCAGCGCGAGTGCTGCGACCGCACCGACGCCGACGATAACCTTGCCGCGCGGATTGCCTTTCAGCTTCGCGCCTGCTGCGGCCGCCGCCGCCTTGGCCTTGTCGACACCGGGAAGATCGACCGTTTTGCGTCCGGCCGGAGCCTTTTCCGCAGGCTGGCGCGGCGATTCCTTTTCGGCGGACGGAGCCACGGGCCGCAACTCGGCTAATTCGTCCGATTCCGGACGAACAACGCGCGCGGTCTGATCTCGGGCAGGTGCGGCCATTCCGGCCTCCTCAAAAGTTCAACGCATAAAAAACCGCCGCGTCGTCGCGTGAGCCGGCGGGACATCTTGTCACTGTCAAAATAACTTGACCGAACGGTTCGGTCAATGGTATTCGGGACACAGATTGTAAATAAATCCGGCGGTCTCCACGGCCCCTTACCGCCGGGATCACATCTTGAGCCAGGCTGAACGAATGGTTGTCGAAGCCCTCATAACGCCGTCAATTTTACAGGACGATGACAGTTCCAAACGCCGCCAGATCATGGACGGCGCGCATCGCGTGTTCATGGAACAGGGCTTCGACGGCGCCAGCATGAACGAGATCGCGCGCGCGGCTGGAGTCTCAAAGGGCACGCTTTACGTCTATTTCCCCGACAAGAGCCGCCTGTTCGAGGCCATTGTCGAACATGACGTGCTCGAACTGGGCAAACTCGCCTTCAACTTCGACCCGACGGCGCCCGCCGAGAAGACGCTTAGGGATTTCGGGCGCGCTTATGTCGAACTGCTGTGCCGGCCAGGCGGCGATTCAAGCGTGCGGACCGTCATGGGTATCGCCGAACGAATGCCGGAAATCGGCAAGCGTTTTTACCAGAACGTGATCGAGCACACCTTCAACATCTTTGCGGACTATCTCAAAGCGCGCGTCAAGGCCGGAGAACTCGTGATCGACGACTGCTCCCTCGCCTCGCCGCAGTTCCTGATGATGTGTCAGGCCACGATGTTTCAGCCATATATTTTTCACGCAAAGCCGGCACCATCGACCGCGCAGATCGAGCGCGTCGTCGATAGCGCGACAAAAATTTTCCTGAACATGTACCGGGCGAAGAAATAATGCGGCCTAGTCGCGGTCCTTGATATTGGACTCGTCTTCGATCCAGTCGTCATCGTCCTGCTTGCTGAACACGGCTTTACGCGGTTTGCGCTTGCCGGCCAGCGAGATCGAACCGGTGATGCCGTTGTCGCGCATCGCGTAACCGCGCGGCGAGACTCGCGCCGCAACTTGTTCACCCGACACCGCAGCTGGCTGGCAGATGACACGGCCGCTGGAACGGCGCATCAGATCGACGTGAATGTGATCGTAGTGATAGACGTTCGATCCGGGCGCGAGCACCGTGTTGAACTGCTGGCACGCTGCCCCCTGCACGTCGCGCAGAAAGCCCTGCTCTTCCGCCAGTCCCTTCCAGCCGTCCTTCACCGAAATGCGACGGCCGTCGGCCAGCGTGAACGCTGCGATGTCGAGCGCATTGCCGAAAGCGTGTTCTGAAATATGCGCGTTCGGATTGCCGTTCATGCCGCGGCACGAATAGGCCGAGATCTGCTTGATCTCCGCGACCGGCGAACCGAACCAGCGTTGGGCTGCGGGCTGCACCGACTCGGTGATCCAGCGATCGAGCGCGGATACGATCGGGCATGCGAGCGTCGCGGTCGGCTTGATGGCAACAGGACCGACATTGTTGACGGGCGAACCGCGCGAAGGGCCGAGACGCGGCGGTGTGTAAGGCTGCGAATAGTTCGGTTGCGAATTGTATGGCGCGCGCGTTTGCGGCGGGCGGCTCATCGGCGGCGACGACAGCCTCTCCGACGAGGCTTCCACATCTTCATCGTCCGGCGGCGGCGCTATGCCGGGCGCGCTCAGCGACAACGGACCGCCGGGCGCAGCGTTCGACGGCTGCGACGACGGATAGGACGACGACGGCGCGTATTGCGATTGCGGCTGAGGCGCGGGTTGCGGCCCGACACTCCAGCGCATCTGACCCGCAATGTTTCCGGGCGGGCGCGGATCGTCGGCAAATCCCAGAACGCTACTGCCTTCGCCGAGGGCCGCGACCTTCAGCGGAAACTCCGCGCCGCACATTCCGGGACCGGAGATAGGGTCGATGCGAACGAGTTCGGCAGTTTCTTTCACCGCGCCGGATTTCAGGCACGCCTTTTCGGCCTCGGCACGCCACGGTTCGCGCTCCGCAGTCATGAAACCGCGGCCGCATCCGGCCAGTGCGACGAGGACAAGGGAGCCGACACAAACGAAGCCAACCCTGCGCGCCATTCGCGCACGTTCGGCGAATAACTTTAAGGACTCTTCAACGCATTGTTATTCAAGGATTTTTAACCACGTTGGCCGCAACGCGACAGCAAAGCTGACTGTTTCGGCGCGGAACGCACTGCTAGCTTGCGCGTTATAGCGTCCGGCAACGTGGAAACTGGGGAGGTATCCCATGACTTTCGCGAACAGTCTGAGCGTTATGACGGCCTATGTGTCGATCGTCTTTGTCGGTGCCATTATTCTCGGCTTCTTCTAGGACGCCGGGATCACATAATCTTATCCGAATGTGGCGGGCGGCGAATTGCCGACCCGCCATTTTCGTGCTGTTTGCCGTGAACGCCAAGGCCGTTCACGAGCGGTTCACCCGTGACTCAATTCAATTGCCTGCCCGTGAATTTTACTGAATGGAAATGACTGTGAAGCGCCGCTGGTTTTTGATTTCGCTCGTCATGGCAGCCGGCATCGCTTTCGCGCCGTATTCCTTTGCACAAACCTCGGCGCAACCTGCCACACCCGCGCAGACCGACCAAACCGCCGCCGACGAACCCATCGGCAATGTCGCAACCGTGCAAGGCACCGCGACCGTCACGCGCAACAGCAATATCAGTGCGCTGAAAGTTCAGGACGACATCTACAAGAACGACATCCTCGTCACGGCGGCAAATTCCTCGCTCGGCGTCACCTTCAACGACGAGACGACGTTCAATCTCACCGCCAATTCGCGCATCGTGGTGGATAACTACGTCTACGATGAAGGCGCCAAGGACAACGCCGCTCTTTTTAACGTGACGCGCGGCACCGTTGCCTTCGTCGCAGCCGCCGTCGCGAAAACCGGCGACATGAAAATTTCCACGCCGACCGCGACGCTCGGCATTCGCGGCACGACCGGCCTCGTCGAAATCCCGCAGGGTGCCGCACCGGGCGATGCGAACGCGAACAATGTCGGAATCAAACTTTATCCCGATGCAGATGGCCGCGTCGGACATATCGACGTCACCGGCCGGGACGGCGCGCGTCTCGGTTCACTCACGCAAGGCGCTACGGGATTCTTCGTGCGTCCCGGTGCCGGCGGACGTTTCACCGCGACACCGATCCAAATCTCGCCGCAGCAGATGGCGCGCGACCAGGGCATCGTGCGGCAGGTTCATTCGTTCCAGACCGCCGGACGCCAGATCGTGCAGCAGCAGCGCACGCTTCGTCAGCAGCGCAATCCTCAACTGCGTCAACAGCAACAGCGTCAGCCCGGACAACCGGGGCAACAACAGCGGCAGCCCGGCCAGAAGCAGAACAATTTGCAGAAGCAGGGTCAGCAGAAACAGCAGCCGGGCGCGCGGCCTAACGATCCGCAGAGGACTCAACCGGGTCAGCAAACACAGCGGCCAGGATCGGCGAACCAACGAGGTCTGCCGAACCAGCCCGGCATGCAGCAGCGACCGGGCGGTCCGCAGAATCAGAAATTCCAGACTCCGCAACAGCGCGGACCGCTCGGACTGCCCAAGCAGCAGAAGAAGCCGCCGCCGTCGGGAGAGAAACCGGGCAAGCACCGTTTCTAGCGGCGCACTGGCGCGGCGATGACAGCGGCTGTAGCATCGTCGGCATTATGTATGCGGTGCCGGTATGCGCATAAGCTCGATCCTGCTTGGCCTCGCGGTCGTCGTCGTCTCGTTCTTCGTGAGTCTGTTCGCGATGAACTGGCTGTGGCCGCAGGGCGTGACCAAACCCGTGCTCGCGAAACTGCCGCCGCTGCCACCGGTGTCGCGCAATTCTGAAATCATGACGCCGATTGCCGTATCGCTGACCGCGCTGCGCGATGCGCTGGATCGTGCCGCCCCGCGCAACCTCGGCGGCAAGGCCGATAATCCTGTCGGGCAAATCTTGCAGAATGCCGACATCAACTGGACGGTGTCGCGCGGGCCGATCGCGACGCTCGGTTCGCAGAATGTGCTGGCATTGTCCACGCCGCTCGACGGCAAGCTGACAGTGCTCGGCTCATTATCGACCGCAGGCGGCTCTGCGCTCGGCAACGCGCTCACCAATGTCCTGGGCGCGAATGCCGCCAAACAGGTCGGAAATATCTCGATCAAGAATCTCAACGCCAACGCAGCGATCAGCGGCAACGTCGCGATGACGGCGCGGCCGGAAATTCTTCCCAATTGGCGCATCGATCCGAAACTCGCAGCGCAAGTTTCGCTCAACGACAGCAGTCTCACGGTCGCGGGGGCGAAGATGGCGGTCCCAGCGCAGGTGAAGCCGCTGATCGACAAGACGGTGAACGAGCAGATCGCGCTGCTTCAACAGCGCCTGCGCAACGACAAATCGTTGGAGACCAACGCGCGGCGCGAATGGGCCAAGATGTGCCGCTCGTTTTCGATTCCCGCCGCCGCACCCGGCATGCCGTCACTGTGGCTCGAAATGCGGCCGGTCAAAGCCGTCGCGGCGCAGCCGCGCATCGATGCCAGCAACGCAACCCTCGTGCTCGGATTGCAGGCGGAGACGCGCGTGGTCGCGAACGAAACAAAGCCGGACTGTCCGTTTCCGAACGCGCTCGAACTCATCCCGCCGGTCGATGGCGGGCGTGTCAACATCGGAATTCCGATCGATCTTCCGTTCACCGAAGTCAGCAAAATTGTCGAAGCGCAATTGAAAGGCCGCACGTTTCCCGAAGACGGCAGCGGATCGGTCGATGTCACGGTGAAGGGCGCAGCGGTCAGTGCGTCGGGAGATCGTCTGCTGATTTCTCTCCTCGTCAACGCCAAGGAGAAAACGAGCTATTTCAGCGTCGGCGGCGATGCGACGATTCACATCTGGGGGCGGCCCACGCTCGACCAGCGCCAGCAAATTCTCAAGCTCACCGATCTCGATCTGGCTGTTGAGTCCGATGCGGCCTTCGGTTTACTCGGCGCAGCGGCAAAGCCCGCAATTCCCTTCCTTCAGCGCGCGCTCGAACAACGGGCAACAATCGATCTGAAAACATTCGCCACCAACGCGCAGCAGAAGATCGCCAGCATCGTTTCGGATTTTCGAAAAAACGATCAGGGCATCCGTGTCGAAGCCTCGGTCTCCGCTGTGCGGCTTGGCGGCATCGCCTTCGATTCCGATACGCTGCGCGTGATTGCGGAAGCCGAAGGCTCGATGAGCGTTTCGGTCACATCGATTCCGAATTTGCAGTAACGCAATTTGCACGAATCAATCGAACGATTCACGCGACAATACAGCCGATACATTTCGTGACCGCCAGCAGAGCAGCTATTCGCTGACGGGACGCCACGGCCACATTCTCTGCACATTTGAACTTACAACGGCCCACACATGCTCCCGGCCTTTGAGCCCGGCAATTCGCCTCGCGCCGACATCGATGTCCGCCGAGATTCCATTCCTCCCGACCAAGGCACATCCAAATGAAGGCTCCACTGCTCGCCGCAGCTGCGGCGCTATTGCTGATCGATTCTGCATCCGCGCAGCAGAACGAATATTCGTCGATGGTGGCGAGTCATGCCGCCGCCAACGGCGTTCCCGTCGAACTCGTTCATCGCGTCATCATGCGCGAAAGCCGCTATCAGCCGCGCGCTGTCAGCAAGGGCAATTACGGCATGATGCAGATCCGTCTCGGCACCGCGCGCGGTCTCGGCTACACCGGCACCGCAGAAGGTCTGCTCGATCCGAACACCAACCTCACTTATGCGGTGAAATATCTCGCCGGCGCTTACAAGGCAGCGAACGGCAATCAGGATCAGGCGGTTCGCTACTATGCTGCCGGTTATTATTACGCCGCAAAGCGTCAGGGCCAGCTCCCGACGCAGCAGGCATCGGCTGCACCGCAGCCGAACCTGTTCGACGCGTTCGCGATGGAGCAGCCGGTGCGCCACATCCGGCATCGTCATCACCGCCATCATCGCTAAGCGATCTGGCGCGACAACCTCAAAGCCGGCTCATATCGAGCCGGCCTTATTTTTTCTGCGATGAAAATCCGGGAAACGCCGACTTGCGGATGTGAACCACCGCAACGTCATCGGAATAGACTTGCTGCCACTCCGGCATGCGATCCAGCAATTTCGATCCGGCGGTCTGGCGGCGCAGGATCGTTGCGTCGATCTTGTATTGGTCGAGCAGTTCGAAGAAGCGCATCGGTTTCGCCAGCGCGCTCGCCGCGTTGTGCTCGACCATGAAGTCCTCGCCGTACAATTCCGTGCGGCCGTCGATATAGGTCGGCACGCCGCGCCAGATCAGATAGCCGCCAAGATCGTAATCGTTGAACACGCGCTTCGGATTGTAGGATTTCAGGATCGTCACCGCCGTTGACGGCGAAATCCAGTTGTTCGGCGCGTAGGTGCTGACGACCGGAATCGTCGCCGTCAGAATCACGGCGACAATCGCAGGCATGACGAGCGAACGCGGTTGAAACGGAGTTGCAGCGGCGACATTCGCGAATTTCGGAAAGTTCGCCGCCAGAGGCGCGGCCAGCACCATTGGCACGACCAGCGCGAACACATCGGCGTTGCGGACATGCGCCAGCGCCATGTGCAACAACCCGAGCAAAATGAGAATCCTCACCGGCGGGAACGTCACGCCGGTAAAAAGCGCGAGCGCGAGCCCGCCCAGAATACAAGCCTCGAACAATCCGAAGCTGGAGAAATTCGCCGGTGCCCATTCACGGATGATCGCCAGCGCATCGCCGAGGCTAAGAATGTTCTGCGCAGCCAGCAGCGAATTCCAGCCGTAAGGCGTGATGCAGCTCGCAATCAGCGCGACGACACCGAACGCGATCCAGCGCAGCAGCAAATCTCTGCGCCAAGGTGTTCCGGCATTGACCAGCGCATCGAGCGCAATCGGCGCGACCAGCATCAGCCCGAACACGAAACTTCCGTGAAGATTCGCCCACAGCGCGACCAGTGCAACCAGCCAGAACGACGGCACGTCGCGACGCTCGGATGCGTCGAGCAACGCGCCAACCCATGCGACCATCACCGGTAGTGCCAACGCATGCGGCCGCGCGAGGAGATGCGGAAGCGCAATCGCGAACGAAATAGAAAGTAGAACGAGCGTCGCAATCGCGCCGACGCGGCGCTCCAAAAACCGCGCAAGCAGTGCGTAGGTCAATGCAATCGGCAGCGACGTGAGCACAACGACGCCCGCCCATCCGCCGAGCGCATAGACCTGCCCGTAGAGAACCTGCGCCAGCCATTGCGTCGAGATCCACGGCTTTCCGGCAAAGGTGAAGGAAAACGTATCGACCGTCGGGACGGCGCGGTGATCGACGATCCATTGCCCGATGGTGATCTGCCAGTAGCTGTCCGGATCGGCGAGCAGGCGATTTCCGGCAACCAGCAGCAATGCATAGACGCCGAGGCCAACATAGAGCGGAAGCATGCCTCGCAGCGAGCGGTCGCGAATGGCGCTATCGGTTGCGGCTATCGGCATATAAAGAGCCTTCGGCGCAGTCTGCGGGACCGCTCAATCATGTGAGGTCCCCGCCAATCTGGCCGGAATTCATTGCGTAAACATTGACACCGGCCTCCTCGTGCCTAACATAAAGGCCGTTCCGAGGGGTGCTCCGTCGTGGAGCTGAGATACCGCAATCGCGCGGTGACCCTTTGAACCTGATCCGGGTCATGCCGGCGAAGGGACAGGGATGCTTCAGAGTTCGAAAACCCCGCAGGGGGAATCTTCAGTTCATGTCATCGGTGCCGGTATTGGCGGCACATGGCAGGCGCTGACGTTCGCGCGCGCGGGCTACGGCGTGACGCTGCATGAGCGCGGCGACGCTGCGATGACGCAGGCGACGAGCCACTGGGCGGGCGGAATGCTCGCGCCGTGGTGCGAGCGCGAGTCGACCGAACCCGTGGTGACGCGGCTTGGCATTCGTTCGCTCGATCTGTGGCGCAACGTTCTGCCGGAGACGGCGTTCAACGGATCGCTGGTCGTGGCGCATCCGCGCGACCGCGCCGACTTCGACCGCTTCGCAAAACTGACGACGGATTACGAGCGACTGGATAAAGACGAGGTTGCGAAACTCGAACCGTCGCTGGATGGCCGCTTCAAGGACGCATTGTTCTTCGCGAGCGAAGGCCATGTCGAACCGCGCACGGTTTTGCCGAAGCTGCATGAGAAACTGAGCGCCGCAGGCGCGACAATAAAATTCCAGAGCGATGTCGTGGCGAACGAATTCAAATCCGGCATCGTCATCGATTGTCGCGGACTTTTTGCGCGCAAAAAGTTCCCCGGCCTGCGCGGCGTCAAGGGCGAGATGATCGTCGTCGAGACGGCCGACGTCGAATTGTCGCGCCCAGTCCGCGTCGTGCATCCGCGCTGGCCGCTTTACGTCATTCCGCGCGGCAATGGCCGCTTCATGCTTGGCGCGACCTCCATCGAATCCGAGGACACCGGCGTCAGCGTCCGCTCTGCGCTTGAACTGCTCACCGCTGCTTACGCCGTGCATCCGGCGTTCGGCGAAGCGCGCATCGTGGAAATCGGCGCGGGCCTACGCCCTGCTCTGCCCGACAATCTGCCGCGCATCGCAATCGACAAGAACCATATCGCGGTGAACGGTTTGTACCGTCACGGCTTCCTACTCGCGCCCGCGCTTGCGGAACTGACGCTGAATTACGTGCAGCGCGGCCTCATCGACAATGAGGTGATGCAATGCGCCTGATCGTCAACGGCGAAAACATCGAAGCCAAAGCAACCCGCGTCGATGCGTTGCTGGCAGAACTCGAGTACGAAGGCGCGCATCTTGCGGTCGCGGTGAACTACGATGTCGTGCCGCGCGCGAAATGGGCCGACACCCCGCTCAACGACAACGATGCGGTGGAAATCCTCACGCCGAGGCAGGGAGGATGAGCATGTCCAAAACCGTGAACTTCTACGGCAAGGAATTTTCCTCGCGGCTTCTGATCGGCAGCGCGCTCTATCCGTCGCCGAAGATCATGCAGGATTCGATCCGCGCCGCGGGCAGCGAGATCGTCACCGTGTCCGTGCGCCGCGAGACCGCAGGCGGCAAAACCGGCGATCGGTTCTGGTCGCTGATCCGCGAACTGAAAGTCACCGTGCTGCCGAACACCGCAGGCTGCAAATCCGTTCGCGAGGCTGTGACGACTGCAAAACTCGCGCGCGAATTGTTCAACACGCCGTGGATCAAGCTCGAAGTCATCGCCGACGACGAGACGCTACAGCCCGATGTCGTCGGACTTGTCGAAGCCGCAAACATCCTCATTAAAGACGGCTTCGAGGTGTTCCCGTATTGCACCGAAGATTTGAGCGTCGCAATGAAGCTCGTCGATGCGGGATGCAAGGTCGTGATGCCGTGGGCATCGCCCATCGGCAGCGCGCGCGGCATCGTCAATCGCGATGCGCTGAAACTGCTGCGCCAGCGCCTGCCTGACATTACTCTTGTGGTGGATGCCGGCATCGGCGCACCCTCGCACGCGGCCGAAGCCATGGAACTGGGCTTCGACGCCGTGCTGCTGAATACCGCGATTGCCAAAGCGGAAAATCCGCCTCGCATGGCCGGCGCGTTCAAACTAGCCATCGAAGCGGGCCGCGCCGGATTTGAATCCGGCCTGATGGGCGCGCGCGATTTCGCTTCTCCGTCAACTCCAGTCGTAGGGACGCCTTTTTGGCATGCCGTATCCTGATCGCTTCTATCCCGTGGTCGACAGTGTCGCGTGGCTTTCGCGGCTGACAAAGCTCGGCGTCGGCACAGTGCAATTGCGCGCGAAGAATCTCGACGACGCGGCGGCGGCGACGCTGGTGCGCGACGCGCTCGCTGTGACCAAAGGCACACAGACCAAGCTTGTCGTGAATGATTACTGGAAAGCCGCGATCGATTGCGGCGCGCAACATCTGCATCTCGGCCAGGAAGACCTCGCGACCGCCGATGTCGCCGCGATCAAGAAAGCCGGCCTCACGCTCGGCATCTCGACACATGACGAGGACGAACTCGACAACGCGCTTCAGCACAGGCCAGACTATATCGCGCTCGGGCCCATCTTCGAGACCACGTTGAAGAAAATGCGCTTCGCCCCGCAGGGCATCGAGCGCATCACGGCGTGGAAGCTCGCCATCGGCGATATTCCCCTCGTCGCGATCGGCGGGATCAAGCTGGAACATGCGGCGGAAATTTTCGCAGCGGGTGCAAATTCCATCGCCGTCGTCAGCGACGTCACCATGAACGCCGATCCGGACGCGCGGGTGCGCGAATGGCTCGGTCATTACTCGCAAGCTGCTTAGGAAACAGACATGCCAATTTCGATTTTTCTCGCCAAGCTGATCGGCCCGACCATGATCGTGATCGGACTTGCCGTCATTCTCCACCAGGAAGACTTCCGCAAGCTGTCGCAGGAATTCATCTCGAGCCGCGCGCTGCTGTTCCTGTCGGGCCTCATCATCCTGCCAGCAGGCATCGCGATTCTCATCGTGCATAATGTGTGGCGGCTCGACTGGCGCGTGCTCATCACGATCATGGGCTGGTTGCTGACCGTCGGTGGCGCAGTCCGCCTGCTCGCGCCGCGCATCGTCGCAGAACGCGGCAACACGATGCTGAAACATCCGCAGATGCCGCTGATCGCCGGAATCGTCTGGGCGGCCATCGGATTCGTTCTTTTCTTTTACGGCTATCGCTGAACAACACCCCGCACGGGAGGACACCATGAACAAGCAGATCAACACAGCGGACATCAAGCCGGCGGTCACGACCGGCGGCCTCGCCTCGTCGCGCAAGATTTATGTCGCGCCGGATGAGGCGAACGACCTTCGCGTGCCGCTGCGCGAGATCATTCTCTCGAAGGCCGCGAACGAGCCCAATCTTCCCGTTTATGACACCTCCGGGCCGTACACCGACCCGAACGTCATCATCGACGTCAACGCGGGTCTGGCGCGCGAGCGCATCAAGTGGGTGAAAGAGCGCGGCGGCGTCGAGGAATATGAAGGCCGCACCATCAAGCCGGAAGATAACGGCAATGTCGCAGCCTCGCATGCGGCGGCTGCGTTCAAGGCCCATCACAAGCCGCTGCGCGGTGTCGGCGACGCGCCGATCACGCAGCTCGAATTCGCGCGCAAGGGCATCATCACCAAGGAAATGATCTACGTCGCAGCGCGCGAAAATCTCGGACGCAAGCAGCAACTGGAGCGCGCGGAAGCCGCATTAAAGGACGGTGAGAGCTTCGGCGCGGACGTGCCTGCGTTCATCACGCCGGAATTCGTGCGCTCTGAAATCGCACGCGGCCGCGCGATCATCCCCTGCAACATCAATCACGGCGAACTGGAGCCGATGATTATCGGCCGCAACTTCCTGACGAAAATCAACGCCAACATCGGCAACAGCGCAGTGACGTCCTCGGTCGAAGAAGAAGTCGACAAGATGGTGTGGGCGATCCGCTGGGGTGCGGACACCGTGATGGACCTCTCGACCGGCCGCAACATCCATACCACGCGTGAATGGATTCTCCGCAACGCGCCGATCCCAATCGGCACCGTGCCGATCTATCAGGCACTGGAGAAATGCGACGGCGATCCGACCAAGCTGACGTGGGAATTGTATCGCGACACGCTGGTCGAACAATGCGAACAGGGCGTCGATTATTTCACCATCCACGCCGGCGTGCGGCTTCCTTATATTCACCTCACCGCGAACCGCGTCACCGGCATCGTGTCGCGCGGCGGCTCGATCATGGCGAAGTGGTGCCTCGCGCATCACAAGGAGAGCTTCCTCTACACGCACTTCGAGGAAATTTGCGATCTCATGCGCAAGTACGACGTATCGTTCTCTCTCGGCGACGGCCTGCGTCCCGGCTCGATTGCGGATGCCAACGACCGCGCGCAATTCGCCGAACTCGAAACGCTCGGCGAACTGACTAAGATCGCGTGGGCGAAAGGCTGCCAGGTGATGATCGAAGGCCCCGGCCATGTGCCGATGCACAAGATCAAGATCAACATGGACAAGCAGCTCAAGGAATGCGGCGAAGCGCCGTTCTACACGCTTGGACCACTGACGACCGACATCGCGCCGGGCTACGACCACATCACGTCCGGCATCGGTGCCGCAATGATCGGCTGGTTCGGCTGCGCGATGCTGTGTTATGTGACGCCGAAGGAGCACCTTGGTCTTCCGAACCGCGACGACGTCAAGGTCGGCGTCATCACCTACAAGATTTCGGCGCATGCGTCCGATCTCGCGAAGGGTCATCCCGCAGCACAACTGCGCGACGATGCACTCTCGCGCGCGCGTTTCGATTTCCGCTGGGAAGACCAGTTCAACCTTGGCCTCGATCCGGATACCGCGCGCAGCTATCACGACGAAACGCTGCCGAAGGAAGCGCATAAGGTCGCGCATTTCTGTTCGATGTGCGGGCCGAAATTCTGCTCGATGAAAATCACGCAGGACGTGCGCGACTACGCAGCTTCGCTCGGCGACAACGAGAAGGCCGCGCTTGGTCTCAGCGCAGGCATGACGATCAGCGGCGTTGTCGAAGATGGAATGGCGCAAATGAGCGCGAAATTCAAGGAGATGGGATCGAGCGTGTATCTCGACGCCGAGAAGGTGAAAGAGAGCAATAAGGTGTTGTGAGATTGAATAGATCACGTCCACTAAAGGCAAAGAAACTGAGGAAAGCCTTTGAAACCCCTGTGCGATACATTTCGAAGCCAAGCGAGCGTTGTTTGGCATCGAATGAAAAGAGCGGCCGCGCTCAAACAACGTACAGGCGAAGAAACTTTGACGGAAAATGTTCTCTATGAAATCGCGCGCAGGCACCAGACCGGTGATTTTCTAGTAATACCGGCAACGAAACAGGAAGAATCTATTCACGGCGCGGATTGGCTTTTTTGGTTCGTAAGCGGCAAGAAGGGCATTAGTTATCGAGTGCAGGCAAAGAAACTATTTCCGAGTGGAAGGTATGAAAGCCTTTTTAAATCGGGATCAAGCAATGGAATTCCTGTCGACCCGGAAGAGCAAATAAAAAAACTCATTCAGAAGGCGGACGAAGATTCGCATATCCCACTTTATTGTTTTTATAATTTTTCGCATCCTGATGGCAACTTTAAACAAATTTATCCCGGCTGCCTGCACAAGTACCGACCCCCAAGTTTTTGGGGATGTTCGATAGCATTGGCGCAGGATGTAAGTTTTGCAAAATCAAACGCGCTTAAGGATTTAAGAAAGTTTATGTTGCCGTGGCACTTACTAGCGTGTTCATCTCACAATAGAGCGTTAGTCGACTCATCTGTGAAGACGATTAGTTCTCTTGCCGAGCCCAAGGGAGAGCCGAAAGTGAGCGGCGACACAATCCAATGGGAGCGACCTAAGATTGAAATATCGCCGACGGTCAGACCCCTGCCTGCGTACGTCAATATTTTGATCGACATTGAAAGGAGTAGGCGTGAAAATCCCGCAAGTCGGCAAGACGACATTAATGGGCAAGCCCGCGAAGTTATAGAGGTAGAGGACTTAGCTGGCGTAGTCGTATTCGGCGACAATCGAAATCTCGAAAGTTAGAGTTTTGCGATCATTGGCACTCAGCGACGCAAATAGTTGTGCTGTTGTGCTTTCTTTTAATCCGGATCATCGATGCCTCTCACTCACATCGCTCCACCGCCCGGCGTCAAAGCACCGCCGCTGTCGTTCGCGACCGTCGCCGGAGACTTCGTGTTCGTCTCCGGCATTCCGGGTTTCGACGCGAAGGGCGAGCTGCCGGATTCGTTCGAGGCGCAGTTCGCCAATGTCATCGCGAACCTATCGCGCACGCTCAATGAAGCGGGCGGGTCGTTGCGGCAACTCGCGAAGGTCAACGTGCTGCTGACGCGCGCAAGCGACGTCGTGACGATGAACAAGCTCTATGCCGAAGCGTTCGGTCCAGCGCCCTATCCTGCAAGGACGACGTGTGTCGTCGCAGCACTGCCCGATCCGAAAATGCTGATCGAGATCGAAGGCGTGGCGTGGCTGAATGCATGAACGAAGCGCAGACGTGACGCTCGCTCGTTAACCTTTCCGATTCGATTTGGCATTGCGGCGCGGAATCATTTCGTTCAAAAATCAAGCCAAGTGATTCGGCGCGCCGGCGCCGATCATGTGCGCGTTGCGTTCGTTGAATTTTCAAAAATTCCTCAAGCGAACGGGCAACAACGTGAATCACAATGACTGGAACAAGCACGCCGCCAAATTCGAGTCGACGGTGTGCGACATCGTCACCAAGGAAACCAATCGCCAGTTCGATAAACTGGTGCGCGCGGCGCTGAAGAGCCGCAAGGATCCGGTGCTGGTCGATATGGGTTGCGGCGTCGGAAGTTTCGTCAAGAAATATCAGAATAAATTCTCGAAGATTTTCGCGCTCGATTTTGCCGCCCGCATCGTGCTGCGCGCCAAGCGCCGCTGTGCAAAAATCGCGCATGCCGAATGGTTCGCGATGGACATGACGCGCGCAGCGAAGTTTTTCGGCCCGCGCGCCGATCTCACCGTGAGCCTCAACGTCATTACGATGGGCAGCGCCAAGAAGCGCGACGCAGCGTGGAAGAACATCCGCGGCGTGACCAAGCCGAAAGGCTATGCGCTGATCGTGGTGCCGTCCATCGAGTCACAAGACGTGGTGGACAAACTCGGCAAGCAGCCGGACGAGCGGACCGAAAGCGGCCTCGTCAAGCGCGACGGCGCGTGGCAGAAATTTTTCAGTGCTAAGGAATTCGCCGCCGCGATGGAAGACAACGGCTTCAAAGTGAAGAAGCTCGTAAAGGTGCACTATCCGTGGAGCGTCGAGGGCCTGCGCAAGCCGCGTTCGACCACGCGCGAGCCGTGGGACTGGCTATGTCTGGCGCAGCGAGTGGCGTGACTCCGCACTTAAAGAGGTAGATTTTTCTCACCGCCGTGCCATTCTACCGGGCGAAAGCCCGGAGGAAACGCTATGACGGCATTCAATGCGGTACGCTTCAAGGTCAAGCCCGGCCGCGATCGGGAATTTCTCGACGCACACAAAAACGTCGCCCACGACTGGAAAGGGCTGCGCCACGTCAACATGGTCAAGACCGGCGAGCACAACTATTGCATCATCGCCGAGTGGGACAGCATGGAGGCGCTCGCCGCCGCGCGGCCGCACATGATCGCGACGCTGAATTCATTCCGCGACACGCTTGAAGATATGGGCGGCGGACTTGGCGTCACCGATCCCGTCGCCGGACCTGTGGTGCTTGAGTTGAAGTAGCGATTGCTTGGCTGGCACAGCGGATTGGGTAACTCAGCGGCTTTGAAAGTCACGATCCCACACAAAAGTCAGAGATAGCGGCCATATTTTGAAATCGTCGTATCCATTTCGCCCTCAAGTTCCGGATGCAGCGACGTCACGCGATTGACAATCTCGATATGAATCGAAGCGAGTGCCATTCCGATCGCCTTTGCAAAAGTCTGGTATTCGTCCGGCGGACATTGCTCTTTCAGCAACTCGAGCAATCGCTGTAGTTCTCCAGTGCTTCGCAAGCACGCGCGAATGACATGCCGAGCAACCTGAGCGTCCATCTCTTTCTCCTTATTGGCCCAAGCGGCCGAGGCATGCGTTTAAACATCGGCGGAATGAAAATTCGTTGCGGTTACTTCCTGGAGATTGCGGGCGCAATAGCAATGGCAAACAAAGATCAACGCACTGACTCATTGACGGACTACCTGCAGCAAGTCTCGTAGCCGCAGTGAAAATCTGCCCAAAAATATCGCCGCCAGCGGCGTCTCCGCTCGGCGGATTTCCACTCGCATCGGCAAATGTCCATCGTCCGTTAGCGTCACGCGGCTGTTCTTCATTGAAACCTGCTTTGACCGCTTGCAATAGTTCAGCAAACTTCAATCGAACTTGAATGCCGAGCAACTCATGCTTGGCGTTCATGAGATTTTTTTGATCCTAAATGCGTCTCTCATCCAAACTGCCTCTAAAAGTCACTTAGTCAGATATAGGTTTTAATTCCTATTGTCAATCATTAATTTTGGTTTTAATGACCTTCATGGCCCCTCGGTTTTAAGTGCTTGTCACGATCCCCAAATCCCGCCTCGATGCATTTGACCGGCGGCGTGTTCGCGTAGCGATGACGCTTCTGGTGATCGATCTGCGCTTGCCGGAATCCTTCCAGCCGCATCGCAAGCAAACAAAAAGCCGGGCATCGCGCCCGGCCTTTCGCAGTCCGTATTCGCGACGATTACCGCATCGTAATCGCAAGGCCGCTGAGATCGGCGTTCGCCATCAGGCCGAACTGGCGTCCCGACAGTTCGAGCACCGCGCCCTTCTGGTTAGTGAGCACGATGGCGCGCGCGCCGCCGCCGACCGCAAGACCCGCACCCGCCGCGCCGTAAACGCCCGCGACATCCGACGGACGATAGATGTTCGACACGCGGCCGGAGAACGTCGTCTTCGACCCGCCGAACACCAGACCGTAATCGATGCCGCCGACCGAGAGCGGATAGCGCCGCCCCTGGAATGTCAGCGTGCCGCCGCCGGCCGAGCCGCCGATGATCCAGCCGCCTTTGTAGACCGTCAGCGTCACGAGACCTGAATCCGCGCGCGCTGTTGACGACAGCGAGACGGCGGAGAACGCAATCAATGCAACGGCACAGGCGCGAACGATGGATGACAATCTCATGGTGAAGCTCCCCGGCGATGTTTCAAGAAATGTGAAAGCGGAATGACGCAGGCGCGATTCGTAGCGAATCGTAGAGTCGCATCCGTCAAAACGCAATCGCACAGCGCGGGATCGCGTCAGGCAAATCGCGCTTTGTTGCGCTCGCGCGCCTTTTCCGCCTCGGCCTCACGATCTTTTGCGGGCGCATGCGTGTGCAGCGACGCCAGCAAGGTGCGCGCGGCGGCCGACACATCCTCGACCGCGCGGTTGAACGCGGCCTCGTTCACTTTCGACGGCGTGTTGAAGCCGGAAAGTTTCCGCACGAACTGCAACGCCGAGGCGTGGATTTCATCCCCGGTCGCGGGCGGCTCGAAATTGAAAAGCGTCTTGATGTTTCGGCACATGAAAGCCTCCTTCATTGGCGCGGACTATACGCGCTTGATCGGCGCGAAACACCGCCGCAATCCCGCCATTCGATTCCAAGTCCGTCACATTTTGGCCATTGCGCGCAAAGGCGAAATTGTGGTGCGGAATTTGCCGAACATGCACAGCGCGTTGGCTCGGATGGACATCGCTATCCCCGCGCGGCGACACAATTGCGCCTTATCGCGCTATTCGCCCAAATCCTTGCGCGGATTGTACGGATGATCGGCGCGCCATTTGTCCATCAGCGCCTCAAGCTCCACATCATTTCCGTCAGGAAGAATGATGCGCGTCACCGCGAACAGATCGCCGAACTCGCTCAAATTCTGCGAGGTCTTGTGCGGCAAGCCTTTGCCTTTGAGGCGAAACGTGCGTCCGCTCGACGTATTTTTCGGGATAGACAATTGCACCGCGCCGTCCAGTGTCGGCACGCGCACCTTCGCGCCGAGCACCGCTTCATAAAGCGTGATCGGCAGTTCGATGCGAAGATCGTTGCCCTCAACTTTGAAATAAGAATGCGGGGCGATCGTCACGGTGATGAGCACGTCGCCGGGCGGGTGGCCGGGGGCGGTCTCGCCCTGGCCCTTCAAGCGGATCTGCTGGCCGGCGGTGACGCCGGCCGGAATCTTCACGTTGAGTTCTTTGCCGGTCGGCAGGCGAACGCGGCGGGTGCCGCCCTTCACGGTCTCCTCGAGAGACACGCTCATGGTGACGTTGAGATCGAGATCGGCTGCGAAAGGCTGGTCCTCGAAATGCGCGCTACGTCCGGCACCCATACCGGGACCGCCGCCGCCGAACATGCTTTTGAGAATGTCCTCGAAGCCTGCGCCGCCCATTCCGCCGCCCGGGCCGCCGGTCGAAAACGAATATTCAAAACCGCCCGGCCCTGCGCGGCCGCGCGCGCCACGTCCGCCGAAGCCGCCGCCGGGAAATCCCGAGCTGTCATAACCGCCCTGAAAACGGGGCTTGCCTTCGGCGTCGATCTCGCCGCGATCGAACTGCTTGCGCTTGTCCTCGTCGCCGAGAATTTCGTTCGCCGAATTCACTTCGGCGAAACGCTCGGCAGCCCTGGAGTCACCCTTGTTGGCGTCGGGATGGTGCTTCTTGGCGAGCTTGCGGAAGGCGCTTTTGATCGCCGCCGCATTCGCATTCTTCGGCACCCCCAGGACCTCATAGGGGTCGCGCATCGATCGGTCTCCTTGGAGGAATTGAGAACGGACGAACGTCCTTCAGATGTTATCTGGGGATTTCGATGCGGCCGTGCAACGGGTTCAGCCTGGTTTCCAGCCTAGCTTCGCTTCCAGGGCTTCATACTGCGGATTTCCCACGGCCCCTGCCCTTGCTGACAGGCCTCGCCCTGGAGCCAGCCTTCATTGGCACCGCGCACATAGCTTGCCAGAAAATCGCGGCACACCTTGCCTTCGGATGCGTAAGTCGTGGCCAGCGGCGTGACCGAGCCGCGCGCGCCGGTTTCGGGATTTTCCCAGGGCTGGCTGGCGTCTTTGCCGCCCCGGCTGAGAATGTCGGAGGCCGCATTGCGGGCCAGCGCCATATCGGTGTCGGTGAGATTGGTGTCGTCCTTGATCCGGACCGGGCCGATGGAGCCTGTGACATCGGACGGATCGCCCTTGTCCTTCTCGAACATCGAGCCGAGCCGGAAGCTGCAACCGCCCTCCGACAGGCCGACCAGAACCACCGCCAGCATCGCTGCCATCCGCCGCATCGGCGATAGGCCGCAGGCCCTGCGTGCCCTATATAAGGACCGACTGAGCGGCAAAGCGCGTATGGGCGCAGCGAGAGGCAAACGGGCACTCCAGACATGAACGGTCCAGAGCAGATCAAACACCCGTTAATTTCCGGTGATTTTACCGAGGTTTCGGAACCCTTTGGCCTGTTTGCCGCATGGTTCGCCGAGGCCGTCAAATCCGAGCCGAACGACCCCAATGCGATGGCGCTGGCCACGGTCGATGCATCTGGATTACCGGACGTCCGCATGGTTCTGCTCAAGGGATACGACCAGGACGGCTTCGTCTTTTACAGCCATATCGACAGCGCCAAGGGCCGCGAACTCGCTGCCAATCCCAAGGCTGCGCTGCTGTTTCACTGGAAGTCGCTGCGCCGGCAGATCCGCATTCGCGGCACGGTTTCGACCGTCACGCCGGAAGAAGCCGACGCCTATTTCGCCACGCGCCCGAAACAGGCGCAGATCGGCGCGCATGCCAGCAAGCAATCCAGGCCGCTGGAAAGCCGCATGGCTTTTGAAAAAGCCATCGCGCTGAATGCTGCCAAATTCGCGGTCGGCGATGTGCCGCGTCCGCAAGGCTGGAGCGGCTGGCGCATCGCGCCACAATCGTTCGAGTTCTGGCACGACCGGCCGTTTCGCCTGCACGACCGCATCGAATTCACCCGCGACTCCTCTGGCCAAGATTCCGGCCGAGGCTGGAGCAAGACGCGGCTTTATCCGTAACCGAGTAACCAAATGCCTCTCTCGCCTTCCGACTCCAACGCGCCACGACGCACGATGCTTCTCACCGGCGCAAGCCGCGGCATCGGACACGCGACCGTCAAACGCTTTTCCAGCGCGGGCTGGCGCGTGCTGACATGCTCGCGGCATCCGTTTCCCGAACAGTGTCCGTGGGGCGCAGGACCGGAAGATCACATCCAAGTCGACCTCGCCGACCACAGGGACACCGAACGCGCCATCGCGGAAGTGAAATCGCGCATCGGCGGCGAACTGCATGCGCTGGTGAACAATGCGGCGATCTCGCCGAAAGCGGACGGCGGCGCGCGGCTCGGCTCCATCGATACCGACATCGAGACATGGAGCCATGTGTTCAACGTCAACTTCTTTGCGCCGATCATGATGGCGCGCGGGCTTTTGAACGAGCTGAAAGCCGCCAAAGGCTCCGTCGTCAACGTCACATCGATCGCAGGTTCGCGCGTGCATCCGTTTGCGGGCGCGGCTTACGCAACGTCGAAAGCGGCACTTGCTTCGCTGACGCGCGAGATGGCGGCGGATTTCGGCCGCGTCGGCGTGCGCGTGAATGCGATTGCGCCGGGCGAGATCGACACCGCGATTCTCTCGCCGGGCACCGACAAGATTGTGCACGAGCAGATTCCGCTGGATCGCCTCGGCACGCCGGATGAAGTCGCCAAGATCATCTACGTGCTGTGCACGGAAACGAGTTCTTACGTGAACGGCGCGGAAATCCACATCAACGGCGGCCAGCACGTTTAGTGTCTTTTTTGTCGTCCCCGCGAAGGCGGGGACCCATAACCACCGGACGCGGTTGTTACGCAGACGCGAGCATCGCGGCGACAAAACTTTGAGCGGCGCGTATGGGTCCCCGCCTTCGCGGGGACGACGCTGAATGTGATGCGACTGCGTTTCATGCCTCGCTCCATTTTAGTTAGATGTGCGGCGTTCAAGACAAGCATCTTGGCCCCTGTTGTTTTGACGGCGCGGGGGCGCCCTCGTCTTTTCCGTCCCGTTGAGGGGATGGAGCGCCGCAAGGCGCAACGATAGTGATCGCGACGCGCATCCGCCCTGCGACAAGCGAACGACACGGCGCGCAACGCCTCACGGCGCTCCATTGCGGCTTTTCTGTCTGAGGACCGTTCTTCCGGGACGAGGAGTAAGAACGCGTAAGGCCGAAGCCAAAAGCGTTCGCATGCGCGGACTTTCGTCTGCGCCGCTCCAGTCCGCGTCCAGCCACTGAAGGCAGAGCCACGTAGTTGGCCCGGACGGTGGCTCCTCAGCCTCCCGGACGCGGGGTCACGAACCTCGCGCGCGGGCGCCGCATCCCGTTTCACTTCGCAAGCGCCCTCGAGAAGCACCCCTCGCGAACGGGAGTTATAGGAATATAGTCCTTGTGAAGGATTTTGTCAAGCGACTTCAAGCCAGCTTTTCAATACTGCCCTTCTAACGACTCTTCGAGCAGTTTGATTTCGTCCGCCGACAAATCGAACAGCTTGTAGACGATGGTGTCGATTTCACGCTCTGCGGCCTCAATCTCGGCCGTGAGCCTCTTCACCTCCGCCGATTTCTCCGCGAGATATTTTTCCCAGCCGTCGCGATCCTTGACTGGAATCTCGGTCTTGAAGGCGCGTTTGATCTCATCGCGAAATGCAGTGAAGTTGAGCTTCCAAAAATTTTCCAACTTGCCGGTGAGCTTCTGCTTCCCCGGAGGCGCAAGGTCAGCCTCGATCCGATGTCGAAAATCATTTTGCACTTCGAGTCGTTTTTTAGCAGCACGACTGCACTTCTCGCTGAATTTAGCGAGTGACACTCTGTCGCCGGACTTCATTTGAGGAATCGGAATTTTCTCAACATATTGAACACGCATTTCGTGGAAACCGCCGCGCACAGCGGGCGAAAGGCCAGAGACAATTGACCAAGCAAGTTTTGAGTTAAGTATGGCCAAGAGTTCGCGAGTTGCATTCGGAATGAAATACGACTTGTCGTTAGAAAAGAACCCTTCATTATCGAAAGTAAAAATCCTTTCCACCGCGAAGTGGCCGTAGCTTATCTTGGGAGTCGAAAACATGGGTTGATACGCCAGTTGCGCCTGCTGCAACTCCCACCATTCCTGTTTCGTCGCACGATTTTCTAAGTCATCCTTTAAAGGTAGCAGCCAGTCCCGGATCGCAGGATATTTCTCGATGTCGACCTTGCCCTTGGGCGTGTTGATGAGAAACAGACCTTCCGGCTCGACACGCCAACGCTTGATGTTCTCCCCCCGCAAAAATGGCTTCAAGAGTTTGGCTGAATTCTTGTCTTGCTTGACGAGACGATCACGCGTCCGAGTATCGATGACAAACGCCTCGTTGAGACCAGTCTTGATCCCATACAGCGGCGCACCATAAACTTCGCCGAGCGTTTTCTTGCCTGCCACAATCTTCGCGCGAAGTTTGGCAAGCGCATCATCTTCGAGCTGCCACGAACCTTTGCCGAGTCGCGCACGCGGCATCGCTGTCGATCTGTCTGTGAAGTCAGAGCCAAGATCCTTCGGCAAGGCATCCTTGATCTTCAGGAATGACAGCGACCCCGTTCCCGGATCACCTTTACGAAGTGTCAAAATTGCGGGGTAGGTCGTCACGCCCTCAAACACCTGAAGGTCTCCAAAATCGATGATCGATTCCAGCGCTATATTGTCGCCAAGAAATGTCCGCAGATTTTCTCCGGAGCCGGTTCGGAAGAACGTCGACGACGAAATGTAGCCCAGCCGTCCACCCTCCTTCAGAATCCTGACTCCCTTCTCAAAAAAATAGGCGTAAAGATCGGCGCGATCAGCGGCGACAACATAGTTCTTTTCAAGATAAGGCTTGAATACCTTGATGAATTCCATCCGCACATACGGCGGATTGCCGATGACAACATCGAAGCCGCCTTTGGCAAAAATTTCAGGAAACCCAGCCTGCCAGTTGAATGGCTGAGAAGTGAAATTTTTGTCTTCGATCAGACTGTCGCCAACCTTGATCGTCGCTTCAAGATTCTGAAGCCGATGATTCTGTCGCGCTGTCTTTAGCCACAAAGCCAGTCGCGTGATCTCGACTGACTCGGCGTTGATATCGACGCCGTATAGATTTTTGGTCACGATCTCGTCGAACGGATCGAAATCAATCTTTTCGCCAAGATCAGCCAAGAGTTCGATCACGCTGCGATATTCGCGCGCAAGAAGGTCGAAGGCAGCGACGAGGAAGGCTCCCGATCCGCATGCCGGATCGACGATTGTGATATTCCGCAGTTCGTTCAGATAATCTAGCCAGAACGAACGCTGCGCCTCATCTTCACCATCTGCGAATAGCGGTTCCGTACTCGACCGTGCACGCTCCGGCTTCTTGTATTTCACCAGCAATGCGGCAAACCGCTCATCGAGGCAAACACCAATGGTATGTTCGACGAGAAACCGCGTAACGATTTCCGGCGTATAGACGACGCCTTGTCGTTTCGCCTTGGTGATTTTGGGCGCTTCTTCGCCGCGCGCAACCGCGCGGGATTTCTCGATGTCGGTGATCGACTGCTCGAAGATATGACCAAGCACCGTCACCGGCACTTCACTGCGGTAGTCCCATTCGCCCAAACTGGCGAGGTCGGTTGCGAGCGGGTCGGGAATGATGAGCGCGTCCGTTACAGCATCGGGCGCGAACAAGCCGCCATTGTATCCCCAAATATTGAGATGCTTGCTGCCCTCATCGACTGCTTGGAAGAGTCCTTTGAAGTTGTGCCAAAGCGGCTTGGGCACATATCGATTCACCTCTTTCGCGGCACCATCGAGAAGCCGGTCCGGCAGCAAATCGGTGCGCTGCGCAAAAGCAATGAACAGAATGCGGTCGAGAATTTTTTGCGCGACCTCAATACCCTGAATCATCGGCAGCTTGGGGCCATCCGCTTCGCCAGTAACAAATGAGACAAGTCGTTCGCGGAGCGAGCTGTAACTTTTGTAAAGATTGCCGGTGATATCTTTGTACGCGTTGTCGGTTTCTTTCAGCAGCGCTTCAGTCAATCCGCCGAGCAAGTGTTTGGCGGAAAGAAGGTAGAACAGCCGCTCAAGTTCGCGGGGATTGTCCAATTCCGCAAGATTGAACACTTCATAGGCATCGCGCCCCCGGCCAAATCCATAGAGCCTGACCTCGACGCAATTCGAGACAAGCACCCACTTCGAACCGGGCGCGTCGATGGCATAGTCCCACGCCTGCTGGACCGGACTCCGTCCACGGCCCGGCATGATTGCATCAAGGTCAGTCGTGCCGGGGCCCTTTAGTTCGAAGGGCGCAATGATTTGGTCTTTGGCGTCGTCTAAACCAAAATTTCCTAGGGCGACATCAACAGAACCGCGCCGTATCGGATGCTCGAACGCGAGCGAATAGCCGCCTTCAGACTCAAATTTCTTGTATCCAAGAATTTCGCCGAGAACCTTGTCGAAGAAAAGCGGACGAACGGCCGTTTCTTTTTCTTTCGCGAATTTCTTAGCTTTCGCATTTTTCGCGTAGCTTTCAGCGGCCGCTAGCTGCTGCTCACTGAAGTCGAATGTGAATTCCTTAAGTTTGTTTGATACAACTTTGAAGTTGAGCAACGGAACGCGAAGCGTTCGCGATGCACGGCTCTCACCTGCGCTTATGCCTGCCGCTCTGAAAAGGTCCATCGTCCGATCTTACCGAACAGCGGCTAGATGGTCGAGCAAACCATTTTTCAGCCCACCGAAAATTGCGATCACAACCACCGCTTCCACTTGAAAAACAGATACGGCCCGACCGCTGCGAGCAGCATCGCGATGAGCGCGAGCGGATAGCCCCACGGGTGTTCGAGTTCGGGCATCGACTTGAAGTTCATGCCGTAGATCGAGGCGATGAGAGTAGGCGGCATCAAGACCACCGCCATGACCGAGAACAGCTTGATGATGTTGTTCTGCTCGAGATTGACGACGCCGAGCATCGCATCGAGCACGAAGGTGATCTTGTTCGACAGATATGAGGCGTGGTCGGTGAGCGAGGCGATGTCGCGCTGCTGGGTCTTGAACTGCGATTTCTGATCCTTGGTCCAGCGCGTGGTGTCGGTCTCCACCAGCACGAAGGAAATCAGCCGCCCGATCGACACGAGACTCTCGCGCACTTTCGAGGTGAGGTCGCCTTTCTTGCCGATGGTGAGCAGAATTTGTGAGTAGGTCGCAGCATGCCCGCGCTCGGCGGACGGCTCGAAAATCTGCGACGACACCGCGTCCACGTCGGCACCGGCGCGCTCCAGAATATCGGCGCAGCGGTCGATCACACCGTCGAGCAATTCCAGCAGCACGCCGTCGCCTGTCAGGTTCGGCGAACAGTTGCGCGCGAGTTTGGCCGCGATCAGCGCGAACGGCTTCGGCTCGTCGTAGCGCACGGTGACGAGACGGTGATCGGTCAGGATGAAGGTCACGGGCGTGGTGCGCGGATTGCCGGAGTCGGTCGCGCACATCAGCGTTGCCGTCATGTAGCGCGCATTGTTCTCGACATAGAGGCGGCTGGAAATCTCGATTTCCTGCATGTCCTCGCGCGTCGGGATCGAAATGCCGACGAGCTTCTCGACCGCCTTGTCCTCGCCGGGCGACGGCGATTTCAGATCGATCCACACCGCGTTGGTCGGCAAGTCCTCGGCCTCGATGGTCTCAAGCCGCTTGAGCTGCGAGGCGGTGGGGACGAACACTGACAGCATGGACAACTCCGGCGCGGCGCGTTGGACAGTCGTGGTCCATCCGCCTCCAAAGCGCAAATTGCGCCGATTCCCGCAAGCCCCGCGCCGGCGGTGGGCCCCGCCCTCCCGCGTTCCAGTTCGCGTTTACGTGACCGTCATGAAGGGACGCCGCGGCATTCGGCCCCGGCCGCAGGCGTCCAGAACCGGCGATTTTTGCCCGGAAAACCGGCCGGTTTCGGCCTGTGCGGCAGCAAAGTCACAGCCGCACGCTGCGTGGCAACATCACCACGGAATGACTGGAAAGTTGGAAACTTCTGGCGTTTATAGTGGCGAGCGGCCTGCGCAGAATCGTGCGTCCAAGGCCATGTGGCGTGGTGACGCGCGACAATTGGATCGAAAGCCCGTCAATGACCCGCGTTGCTTCCAGATTTGCCCTTCTCGCCGCCGGCATGCTGCTGGCCGGCTGCATGCAGACCACCTACGAGCCGACGTCGGAAGCGACGCTGAAGCCGCGCGACAAGGAATATCTGGCCAAGGTTTCCTATGACAAAGTTCCGGTCGCCCAGCCGTTCCGCCGCGCCATCGTCGATTATCACCGCAAGGAATTGCCGGGTTCCATCGTCGTCGATTCCGACAACCACTACCTCTATTACGTGCTCGAAGGAAACAAGGCGATCCGCTACGGCATCACCGTCGGCGAGGAAGCGATGGCCTGGTCCGGCATCGCCAAGGTCGGCGCCATGACCGAGTGGCCGGACTGGCATCCGACCAAGAGCGAGATTTCGCGGCTCGGCGTGCCGACTTTCGTCAAGGGCGGCCCGGACAATCCGATGGGTTCGCGCGCGATTTATCTCTATTCGGGCGGCAAGGACACGCTGTTCCGCATCCACGGCACCAATCAGCCTGAATATATCGGCGCGTCGATCTCCTCCGGCTGCATCCGCCTGACCAACGAGGATGTCATCGACCTCTACGGCAAGGTGAAGATGGGAACCGTCGTCGTCGTGCTCGATCCCAAGCAGGGCGACTCGCCGGTCAATTCCAAGATGGCGCTTCAGGGCGGCGGCACGATGTAACTGCCTGCTCCCGCAGCAGAGACCAGAAAGCGCCGGAAAATCCGGCGCTTTTTTATTGGCTTTGAGGGTGCGTCAACTCGCCACATGAACCCCGAAAGTCACAGGCTCCGTGTTGCGTAGCGAAACGAGCGCCGAAACGCTGGAAACCCGGCGCGTTTCAGAGCAAATAACGGCTAACGATTTCGGAAGCATGATGAGAGAGATTCGGCGTGGGGGCGCGCGGAATCTCGATATGGAAGTTTTGAAATGTCCTCACTCAGTTCAAAAATTGCCGTCGCGATTGCGGCCCTCGCGCTTGCAGGCTGCATGCAGACAAGCACGTCGTTCGAGAAAGCCCCGGAAGCAAGCCTGAAGCCGCGCGACAAGGAGTTTCTGGCGAAGGCGACCTACGACAAGGTCGGGGTCGCGCCGCCGTTCCGCCGCGCCATCGTCAGCTATCACCGCAAGGAATTGCCGGGCTCGATCGTCGTCGATTCCGACAATCATTATCTCTACTACGTGCTGGAGGGCGGCAAGGCGATCCGCTACGGCATCACGGTGGGCGAAGAAGCTCTCGCCTTCTCCGGCATCGCACGCGTCGGCAACATGCAGGAATGGCCGAAATGGACGCCGACCGCAGACATCCATAAGCGCATCGAGGGACTGCCCGCCTCCGTTCCCGGCGGGCCGGACAATCCGCTCGGCGCACGCGCGCTCTATCTCTATCAGGGCGGCCGCGACACCATGTTCAGAATTCACGGCACCAACCAGCCGGAATTCATCGGCGCGTCGATTTCATCCGGCTGCATCCGCCTCACCAATGAGGACGTGATCGATCTCTACAGCCGCGCCAAGATGAACTCGGTCGTTGTCGTGCTCGATCCCAAGCAGGGCGACTCGCCCTACAATTCCAAGATGGCGTTGCAGGGCGGCGGCACGATGTAATCGCTGCTTCCATCACAAACGGAATCGAAAAAGCGCCGGCATGTCCGGCGCTTTTTATTTGCGCGGCTTCTCTATTTGCGCGGCTTCTTGCGCGACGGCTTTTCGCTCGGCTGAGCCGGCGGCTTCGGCTCCTCCTCGACGGTCTCCGGCGCAGGCGTGTTCTCGTCGAGCTTTGCGGATGAATTGACCGGCGGTTTTTCCAGCGCAGCCTTTTCTTCATCGGTCAGACGCGGCGGTGCTTCTTCGGGGCGCTCGGCGGGCATCAATGGCGCGACATCCGGCAGCGGATCGTAAACGCCCCACTGGCAGATCCTGTAATTGTTGCGCCGCTCGGCGAGATCGAGATGGATGTGATCCTCGTGATACCAGTCCGAGCCCGGACCGAGCACGGTCATGAATCGCGCGCAGACGCTGTGCAGAACAGCTTCGCGCGTCTCGCGCGGCACTTTGCGATCGGTGAGCGAGATCGCGCTGCCGTCGGCGAGCTTGAGGCCTCGCACATCGAGCGCATTGGCAAGCCCGTGCTCGGAGAGCCGCGCGCCTTTCACGCGATTGCGGCCGCGGCATTCGTAGGAATCGAAATTGTCGAGTTCGCTCAGTTTCGTGCCGAGGCTTGTTGCGAGCGGCACCATGTCGGCGCGAATCCAGTCCGCAATCGCAGTCGCCATCGTGCAGCGAAGCACGGCCGGCGGATTGACCGGCACCTTGCGCGCATCCGGCAGAACCACAGCCTCAAGCCGCACCAGATCGTCGCCGCCGCACGCACCGGGCCCCTTGATGGCGGGGATCGACGGCGCAATCGCAATCGTGTCCGTCAGCGCCAATCGGCACGCCGAAGGCTCCGGCGGCTTCTCTTCTAACGGTGCGGAAGCCTCAGGCTTTGTTTCGTCCGGCTGCTGCCCGGATTTTGCGGCTTCATCGGCAGTCGCAGCTTCGGCTTTCGGAGCATCCGCCGGACGAGGTCTCGGCAACGGCACAGAATCCTCGGCCGCCGCGATCTCCGGCAGCAGCATCAGGACGGCTGCCGCAAGCATAGGCACGAGCGGATTCCGGCCCAAAGCCACGCCAGAAGACCATTTGCGGGCCACGCCGTCCGCGCTAAAGTTCATTCAAGTCCCTTCCGGGGCAGTAATGGCATGGTACATGCCAGACAAAAATCACTGAGGAGGAATTCGTTATGCTTGGATTGATGCAAAATTGGCCGTTGTTGTGTCATCGGATCATCGATCACGCAGCCGCTGTGCATGGCAAGCAGGAGGTCGTGACGCGATCGGTTGAGGGGCCGATCCATCGCACCAACTACGCCGAAATCCGCGCGCGCGCGCTGAAGGTCGGCCAGCGTCTCGACAAGGACGGCATCAAGCTCGGCGACCGCGTTGCGACCATCGCCTGGAATACGTGGCGTCATCTCGAAGCGTGGTACGGCATCATGGGCATCGGCGCCATCTGCCACACCGTCAATCCGCGCCTGTTTCCGGATCAGATCGTCTGGATCGTCAATCACGCGCAGGACCGCGTGATGATGACCGACCTCACCTTCATTCCGGTTCTGGAAAAGATCGCCGACAAGATGCCGACGGTCGAGCGTTACATCGTCTTCACCGACAAGGCGCATATGCCGAAGACGACGCTGAAGAACGCGGTCGCTTATGAAGACTGGATCGCGGAAGTCGACGGCAATTTCAAGTGGAAGGAGTTCGACGAGAACACCGCCGCTGCAATGTGCTACACCTCCGGCACCACCGGCGATCCGAAAGGCGTGCTCTACTCGCACCGCTCGAACGTGCTGCACGCCTTGATGGCCAACAACACCGACGCACTCGGCACCCGCGCGCGCGACACCATGCTGCCGGTGGTGCCGCTGTTCCACGCGAATTCATGGGGCATAGCTTTCTCCGCGCCGAGCATGGGCACCAAGCTCGTGATGCCGGGACCGAAGCTCGACGGCGCGTCCGTCTACGAACTGCTGTCGACCGAGAAAGTCACCTACACCGCCGGCGTGCCGACGGTGTGGCTGATGCTGCTGCAATACATGGCGACCGAAAAGAAGACGCTGCCCGATCTCAAAGTCGTGGTCTGCGGCGGTTCGGCGATGCCGCGCTCGATGATCAAGGCGTTCGTCGATATGGGTGTCGAGCCGCGTCACGCATGGGGCATGACCGAGATGAGCCCGATCGGCACCGTCGGCGCGCTCAAGCCGCCGTTCAACGATCTCAAGGGCGATGCCGCTCTCGACATTCTGCAAACGCAGGGCTATCCGCCTTTCGGCGTGCAGATGAAGATCACCGACGACAACGGCAAGCTGTTGCCGTGGGATGGCACGACCTTCGGCCGCCTCAAGGTCAGCGGACCTGCGGTGGCGAAAGCCTACTACCGCGTCGACAGCAACATTCTCGACGACGCGGGCTTCTTCGACACCGGCGACGTCGCCACCATCGACGCAGATGCGTATATGCGCATCACCGACCGCTCCAAGGATGTCATCAAGTCCGGCGGCGAATGGATTTCGTCGATCGATCTTGAAAACCTCGCCGTCGGTCATCCGAAGGTGTTGGAGGCCGCTGTCATCGGCGTGCATCATCCCAAATGGGATGAGCGTCCGCTTCTGATCGTGCAGCTCAAGCCCGACCAGAAAGCCACCGTGGATGAGATTCTCAAATTCATGGACGGCAAGATCGCCAAATGGTGGATGCCCGACGACGTTCAGTTCGTCGATGCCATTCCGCACACCGCGACGGGAAAGATTCTCAAGACCGCGCTGCGCGATCAGTTCAAGGCGTACAAGTTCCCGAACGCCGCTGCCTGATAATTGAACAGAACAAATGGACGCCCTTCTCGCTTTGCGAGGAGGGCGTTTTTATTGCGCGCCGCAATATAACGTTTTTGTGAGAAGTCCTGACGAAAGGCGGATAGGAACGCCTTGGCCAAGTTCCTAGCTTGCGGCTCTCCTAAAACCAAAAAGGAAACGCCCAAAATGAAAAGAACAATTCCGTGGTTGCTCGCAGCAACCCTTTCGGCGACTGCGGCACACGCTGCCGGAAATAAGGTCGTGATCGGCGACATCGATGACATGTCCGGCCTTTATGCGGACGTGATCGGCCCCGGCGGCGTCGAGGCCGCGAAAATGGCGATCGAGGATTTCGGCGGCAGCGTGCTCGGCAACAAGATCGAGTTCATGGTGTCGGACCACCAGAACAAGCCCGACATCGGCGCGCAGAAATTCCGCGAATGGGCCGATACCGCAGGCGTGACGATGATTCTCGGCGGCTCCAACACCGGCGTCAGCCTGGCGATGGCAAGCATTGCGAAGGAAAAGAAGGTGCCGTTCATCGCCATCGGCGCGGCAGGCGCGTCGCTCACCGGCAAGGACTGCAACGCCTACATGCTCCATTACGTCTACGACACCACCGCGCTCGCCAACGGCACGGCGACGACGATGGTGAAACAGGGCGGCAAGAAATGGTTCTACCTCACCGCCGACTATGCCTTCGGCACGCAGCTTCAGGATGCTGCATACAAGGTCGTCGAAGCCAATGGCGGCACGAATGTTGGCGCCGTGCGCGTACCGCTCGCGACGTCGGACTTCTCCAGCTTCCTGTTGCAGGCGCAGAGTTCCGGCGCGCAAGTGCTCGGACTTGCGAACGCCGGCAACGACACCACGAACTCGATCAAGGCATTCAACGAATTCGGCCTCAGCAAGACCATGAAGCCTGCCGCGCTGCTCGCCTTCATCAGCGACATCCACGCGCTCGGCCTGAAAACGGCGCAGGGACTTTATCTGACGACCGGCTGGTACTGGGATCTGAACGACAAAACGCGCGCGTTCGGAAAACGCTACTTCGCAAAAACCGGTAAAATGCCGACCATGAACCAGGCCGGCTATTACTCGGCAGTCACGACCTATCTCAACGTCGTCAAGAAGATCGGCACCACCGATGCCGACAAGGTGATGGCCGAGCTGAAGAACACCACGGTCAACGACATGTTCGCAACCAACGGCAAGATCCGCCCCGACGGCCTGATGGAACATGAGATGTATGTGATGCAGGTCAAGACGCCTGAGGAATCCAAGGCGCCGTGGGATTACTACAAGCTGGTGCAGAAAATGTCCGGCGATGAGGCGTTCGGCAAGCTCGCCGATAACAAGGCTTGCCCGCTTGTGACGCACTGATCGCGACAGGCTGAATGGGAAGCTCTTCCCGCCAGTTTGAAACAGATAATGCAGGCCGGGGGATCGTCTCGCTCAAGCGTGACGGTCCCCCTGCTATTTTTATGGCCATTGCCGCATGGGCGCTTCCCTGCGGACCTGAAATTGGGCTAGGTCAACCCACACAATATTCATCGCCGCGCCCGCAGCGAGGCAGGACTTAAATCGCGTTATGGCCCGCCGGATTTCCGCCGCCTACCACATGGAGCCGACCTCAGGCCTTGCGCTCGCGGCGCGAAGGCTCGCAGTGTTCTCGCTGATCGCGACAATCATGTCGGTCGCCATCGTCCGCTTCGGATTTCTCGATTTCAAACCGGCGCTCGCGACCTTCTTCGGGGCGCTCGCGCTTGCGGGACTCTCGATCCTTGTCGGCTTCGGAGCCTTTGCGGCAATCTGGCAGGACGGCTCGCGCGGCATGAGCATCGTGCTGCTCGCCTTCCTGATCGACGCGATCATTCTCGCCTATCCGGCCTACACCTATTATCAATATCGCAAGCTGCCGGCGATCCACGACATCACCACCGATCCGATCGATCCGCCGCGTTTCGATGCGCTGGCGCGGCTGCGCGCCGGCGACGGCGCCAACCCGGCTGTCTATGCGGGCCTCTATTCCGCCGAACAGCAGCGGCGCGCCTATCCCGATGTCGAACCGATCATCGTGGAAGTGACGCCGCAGCGCGCCTATGAAATCGCGTTGCAGATCGTCAACCGCCGCAAATGGCTGATTATCGACGAGCGGCCGCCGCAGCTTCCGCAGCGCATCGGCCGCATCGAAGCTGTCGCGCGCACGCCGGTGATGGGATTTCGCGAGGATGTCTCGATCCGCATTATTCCGGATGCAGAGGGCTCGCGCGTCGATGTCCGTTCGTCGTCGCGTTACTTCGAGCACGACCTCGGCTCGAACGCGTCGCGCATCACGAAATTTGCCGAAGACATGAACGAGATTGTGGACAGCGCCTCGCGCCCTGCGAAAAAAGCCGCGGCGCCCGCGAAGCCTCAGCCCAAGACGCCGCCCGCCAAGCGATAACCCTCACCCGTCATTGCGAGGAGCAAAGCGACGAAGCAATCCGGAATGCATTCCACGAAAAGAGTGGATTGCTTCGCTTCGCTCGCAATGACGAAGTCTAGCTCAAGCGGTAAGTGCCGCCGATCACCGGATCGCCGTCGGTCTCGACGACGCCGCGCGCGACCATGTCTTCCAGATGTGCCAGTACGGAATAGCCCGCCGCCGTCATCAGGCGCGGATCGATGCCGATATAGCTCGCGCGCACAATGGTCGGAATATCGGCCTCGCCTTTTCCCAAACGATGCAGGATTGACGCTTCGCGCGCCTTGCGATGACGGATGAGAAATTTCACGTAGCGCACGGCGTCGGGAATTTCAGGCCCGTGCCCGGCAAAATACAATTGCTCGCCGCGCGTGGTCAGCTTTTCGAGCGAGGCCATGTAATCGACCATCGATCCGTCGGGCGGGGCCACGATGGACGTTGACCAGCCCATGACGTGATCGCCGATGAAGATCAGTTTCTTCTCGGGCCACGCGAACGCCATATGGTTCGCGGTATGGCCCGGCGTTGCAATCGCCTCGAGCCGCCAGCCTTCGCCCTCGATGATGTCGCCGTCTTTCACCGTGACATCGGGGCGGAAATCCCAGTCGCCGCCGGATTCGCTGGAACGTTTTTCGCTGGCGTAAGCCGCGCGCGAATTGCGATGCGGACCCTCGGCGTAAACTGTCGCGCCGGTCGCGGCCCTGATGCGCTCGGCATTCGGCGAGTGATCGCGATGCGTATGCGTGACGAGAATATGCGTCACCGTCTCGCCCTTCACCGCATCGAGCAGCGCCTTGGCATGCGCCTCGTCATCCGGGCCGGGATCGACGATCGCGACCTTGCCGCGCCCGACGATGTAGCTCACCGTGCCGGTGAACGTAAACGGGCTTGGGTTATTGCAGAGAAGCCGCCGCACGCCGGGCACGACGTCGTCCACCGTGCCGGGCTGAAGCGGAAAATTCCGGTTGAACGGAACGTCGTCGTCAGTGCTTGAGGTCATCGCATCCACCAATGTCATTGCCGGACTTGATCCGGCAATCCATCGCTTGAGAAAACCAATTTATCGGATGGATGCCCGGGTCAAGCCCGGGCATGACAATTGGAAATTCTAGAAAAACGCCTGAATGCCGGTGATCGCGCGGCCGAGGATCAGCGCATGCACGTCGTGCGTACCCTCATAGGTGTTGACCGTTTCCAGATTCTGCGCGTGGCGCATCACATGATACTCGCTGGAAATGCCGTTACCGCCGTGCATGTCGCGGGCGACGCGCGCGATGTCGAGCGCCTTGCCGCAATTGTTGCGCTTCATGATCGAGATCATTTCCGGCGCCATCTTGCCCTCGTCCATCAGCCGGCCGACGCGCAGCGAACCCTGCAAACCGATGGCGATTTCGGTTTCCATGTCGGCGAGCTTTTTCTGCACAAGCTGCGTTGCGGCGAGCGGGCGGCCGAACTGCTTGCGGTCGAGCACATATTGCCGCGCGCGATGGAAGCAATCTTCCGCCGCACCCATCGCGCCCCATGAAATGCCGTAGCGTGCGCGGTTGAGACAGCCGAACGGACCGGCCAATCCCGACACGTTCGGCAACAGATTTTCCTCCGGCACCACGACGCCATCCATCACCACTTCGCCGGTGATCGAGGCGCGCAGCGACAGCTTGCCGCCAATCTTGGGCGCGGACAGACCCTTCATGCCTTTTTCGAGAATGAAGCCGCGCACCTTGTTGTCATGCGCGGCGGACTTCGCCCACACCACGAACACGTCGGCAATCGGCGCGTTGGAAATCCACATCTTGCTGCCGGTCAGGCGATAGCCGTCCGACACTTTCTCGGCGCGCGTCTTCATGCCGTCCGGATCGGAGCCGGCATCCGGTTCGGTCAGACCGAAGCAGCCGACCCATTCGCCGCTCGCCAATTTCGGCAAATATTTCTTGCGCTGCGTCTCGTCGCCGTAAGCATAGATCGGATACATCACAAGCGAGGACTGCACGGAGTTCATCGAGCGATAGCCGGAATCGACACGCTCGATCTCGCGGTTGACGAGGCCATAGGCGACATAGCCCGCATTGGCGCAGCCGTATTCTTCCGGCAGGCTGACGCCGAGCAGGCCGAGTTCGCCCATCTCGTTAAAGATTTCGCGATCCGATTTTTCTTCCAGATAGGCCTGCGTGACGCGCGGCATCAGCTTGTCCTGAGCATAGGCGCGCGCAGTGTCGCGGATCATGCGCTCGTCTTCGGTCAACTGATCGTCGAGCAGGAACGGATCGTCCCACTGAAACGAGACCTTTGCCGGCTTGTCCTTGGTCTGCGGGCGCGCGCTGCTCATGGGTTCCTCCTCAAACTTTATCTCGCATCTTACGGTCGGGATGTACGGTTGCCTAGCCGAGTTTTACGTCATTGCGAGGAGCGCCAGCGACGAAGCAATCCAGCAATAATCCCAAACTGGATTGCTTCGCTGCGCTCGCAATGACGGGAACCTCGTCGAAGCGACGCACTCAGCCCTCGAACGGCTCGTTGGCGACGATCTCGATGCCGTAACCCGACAGGCCTTTGTAATCGTGAACCGCCGACGTTAGATGGCGGATCGAGGTCACGCCGAGGTCGCGCAGAATCTGCGCGCCGACGCCGACTTCGCGCCACTGCTTGTTGCGGTCGTCTTCCGCCGAATGATTGCCATCGAGCGGCGCCACCGGCACACCGGCCGCGCCGTCGCGCAGATAGATCAAAACGCCGCTGCCGTTCTTCTTGAAATGTTCGAGCGTGGCGCGCACGCGGTCGCGGCCGCTGAATAGGTCGCGCACCACATTCGGCTTGTGCAGCCGCGTCAGCACATTCTTGCCGTCGCCGACGCCCTTGTAGACCATCGCCAGATGATAGATCGGATCGAACGGCGAGCGGTACGCGTACACGTCGAGCGGACCGATCGGGCTTTCGGTCGTGAATGTCGAGACGCGCTCGATCAGTTTCTCGCGCGCCTGCCGGTAGGCGATCATGTCGGCGATGGTGACGTGCTTGAGATTGTTGTCGCGGGCGAACTTCGCGACCTGCTCGCCCTTCATCACGGTGCCGTCGTCGTTCATCAATTCGCTGATGACGCCGACCGGCGGCAGATCGCACATCTTGCACAGATCGACCGCAGCCTCCGTGTGTCCCGAACGCAGCAGCACGCCGCCATCCCTGGCGATCAGCGGAAAGATGTGACCGGGGCGCGCGAAGTCGCTGGCACCCGCATTCGGATTGGCGAGCGCGCGGCAGCACGTCGTGCGCTCCTCCGCAGAGATGCCCGTGGTCATGCCCGGCTTGTAGTCGATGGAAACCGTGAACGCCGTGCTGTGATTGGAATCGTTGTTGGCCACCATCGGATCGAGCCGCAGGCGGCGCGCATTGTCAGCCGTGATCGGCGCGCAGACGATGCCGGAGGTGTGGCGGATGATGAAGGCCATCTTGTCCGGCGTGCAGAGCGTGGCAGCGACGATCAGATCGCCCTCTCCTTCGCGGTCGTCGTCGTCGGTGACGACCACCATTTCGCCGGCGGCAAACGCCTTCAAAACCTCTGGGATCGGATGGGCCATCTCACACAGACTCTCAATGTCGTACAGATCGTATGGCGCAGCGCGGGCGCGGGCGCAACCGCCGAACCGCACATGGCGGGCATACAGCGGCCCCGCAGGCTGGCTGCCGCGTTTCAAACAATGTGGGATGGGAAGCGGCAGGCCGCAATCCCAAGGCAAGTCTTAAGGAAAATCTTAAGGCAGAACTTCCCGGCGCTTGTCGAGAAGCCGGTCCATCTCCTCGCGCTTGTCCTTCAACAGACGCTTGTCGGCAGCCTCGATCACCTCATAAAGCGCGTGCGCGTCGGTGATGCGCGTCACCGTCACGTAATCCGCACCGGCGGCGTAAAGATCGCTGACGTCGTTCAAGAGGTCGGCGGTCGAGACGATCTTCGCGTTCGGATTGAGCGAACGCACATGGCGCACGAGCTTCTCGTTGTTGGCGCCTTTCAAGAGCGCGTCCGGCACGCTGAGGATAATCAATTCCGCCTGTCCGACGCCGGCATGCGACAGCGTGTCGAAATTGCTGATGTCGCCGTAGATGACATGGACGCCGCGCTCGGTCAGCGCGTGAAACACGTTCGGATTGAAATCGACGACGCTGATCTGATCGAGCAGCGATTTGTTCTGCCGCTCGATCTCCGCCAAGAGCGCGCTCGCCGCGCGGAAGAAGCCCAGAATGACGATCCGCCGCGCCGCGCCGTGGCCGCCATGGCCGTGATCGGCCTCGCCGTCGTGACTGTGGTCGAGGTCGCGCAGTCCGATGCGCTTCAGCCCGCCGATGGCAAGACGCGACACCTCATCGCTGCGGCCGATAGCGAAGGTGCTCAACACCGCAAGGATGACGAACGCGAACGACGACGCACTCGCGGTCTGCGTCTTGATGTGCCCGGCCGACACGCCGACCTGAATCACGACCAGCGAGAATTCGCTGATCTGCGCCAGATTGATCGCGGGCAGAAGACTGGCGCGCAGTCCCTGCTTCATCGCGTAAAGCGGCAGGAATGTCGTCACCATGCGGCTGACAACCGTGAACAGCGCGACGATCAAAGCCAGACCGATCACGGCCGGCGTCGGAATCGGGATCGTCATGCCGAGCGCGACGAAGAACAGCGTGATGAAGAAATCGCGCAGCGTCGTCACTTTCGCGGTGACATCGAGGGCGTAAGGGAATGTGGACAGCGACACGCCGGCGACGAGCGATCCCATTTCGCGCGACAGATGCAGCCGCTCGGCGATCTCGCCGATCAGAAAGCACCACGCCAGCGCGCCGAGCATCACAAGTTCGGGACGCCGCGCGATCTGATGAAACAGTTTCGGCAGCACGAAGCGGCTGAGAATGAGCGCAGTCGCAACCAGCCCGGCGACACGGGCGATCGACAGCAGCACGATGCTGATTTGCAGATTTCCAAGACTTGGCTGAACGGCGAGAAACAGGATCGCGAAAATATCCTGAAGCACCAGCACACCAAGCGTGATGCGGCCCGGCAGCGTATCGAGTTCGCGCTTTTCGTAGAGAACTTTGACGATGATGACGGTCGAGGACAGCGCGCAGGCAATCGTCAGATAGAGCGCGTCGAATCCGCCATCGCCGAGCGGCAGACCGATGGCCATGAAGAACAGCACGCCGAGCAGACAGCCGCCGATCAACTGGCCGCCCGCAGCGAACAGGATGACGCGGCCGGCGCGGATGATTTTCTTCAGATCGATCTCCAGCCCGATCATGAACAGCATGAAGATCAGGCCGAGTTCTGAAATGATGGCGATGGATTCCTGCGATTTGACGAAGCCGAGGCCGAACGGGCCGATCAGAAATCCGCCGACCAGATAGGCGAGGATCAGCGGCTGGCGCGAAAAATGTGCGGCGAGGCCCAGACCCCAGGCGACCAGAATGCAAAAAGTTATATCGGCAATAAGTTCGTGCATGCCTTCGGCGGGGCTCGCGGCTGAGGGGCGGTCTGGATGAGAAGCCTGCGCTTTGCAGGCTTCCGCATCGACAAGAGCACTATTTTTTTCCGCGCGTCGAGCGCAACCAAAAGCCTATGCCGACGACAATTTGCCGCCCCGCGATCTGCAATCTGCGCTTCGCAACCGGCATCGGGCGGAACCGGATGGTGTCCGTCGGGTAACAATCGTCAAGAAAGGCCGTCCGGCCATGAACCGGGCGGTTTGAATATGCGACGACGGTGTGTAGTTTCCTCGACTGATTGCCGGTTTCGTAGCGTAAGGTCGGATCATGAATTGGAATTTTCTGCGTATTGCGGTTTTTACGTTTGCCCTGAGCGGTATTTCGGCAGCCGGCGCCCAGGATGCCTCCTCGTCCCCGACCGGCCTCTGGCTGACCCAGAAAGGCGACGCGCGGATTCAGGTCTCCATGTGCGGTCAGGGCATCTGCGGCAAAGTCGTCTGGCTGAAAGATGCCAACGACCCTCAGACCGGCCAGCCGCAGGTCGACGACAAGAATCCAAACCCCGCGCTGCGCTCGCGTTCGATGATCGGCGTGCAGCTGTTTATCGGCATGACCCAGAATGGACCGGGCAGCTGGAAGGGCCGCATCTACAACGCCGATGACGGCGGCACCTATGACAGCAAGGTCAAGCTGCTCTCGGCCACGCAGATGAATGTCGAAGGCTGTCTCGGCGCATTCTGCGGCGGCGAGATCTGGACCAAGCTCGGCGGCCGCTGAAATCGGCCGATTTCATTTCAGTATCTGAGAGACTGCCTGCGCCTTTCGTTTGCAAAGGCGCGCTTTTTGTGTGACGGACATGCCCGGTCCGGCCGAGGCCGGATCGCAATCCACCAATTTTCGGACGAGCAGGCATGGCGCGCAACATTCTCATTCTGGGAGCTTCCTACGGCTCCCTGCTGGCAACCAAACTTCTGATGGCCGGTCACAACGTGACCCTTGTCTGCCGAAAGAACACGGCAGAGCTCATCAACAAGGAAGGCACCGAAGTCCGCATCAAGCTGCGCGACGAGCCGAACCATCGCTCGATCTTCTCGCGCGACCTGCCCGGCAAGCTCGACGCCACCTCGCCCGACAAGGTCGACCTGTCGCGTTACGACATGGTCGCGCTGGCGATGCAGGAGCCGCAATACACCAACCACACGATCCGCGTGCTGATGATCAAGATCGCCGAGGCCAAGCTGCCTTGCCTGTCGATCATGAACATGCCGCCGCTGCCTTATCTCAAGCGCATCGAGAAGCTGAAGGGCATGGACCTCGAAGAGGCCTATACCAACCCGCAGGTCTGGGAGCGTTTCAAGCCGGGTCTCGTCACGCTGTGCTCGCCCGATCCGCAGGCCTTCCGTCCGCCGGAAGAGAAGGCGAACGTTCTATTCGTCGGACTTCCGACCAACTTCAAGGCCGCGGCGTTCGAGGACGAGGCCAACAACAAGCTGCTGCGTGAACTCGAAGCCGACATCGACGCGGTGACGCTCGACGGCAAGGACGTGCCGGTGAAGCTGAAAGTGTTCGACTCGCTGTTCGTGCCGCTGGCAAAATGGTCGATGTTGCTGACCGGAAATTACCGCTGCATCACGCCGACCGATCCGCAGCCGATCCGCGACGCGGTTCACAAGGACCTCAATCTGTCGAAGTCGATCTACAACCACGTCGACGCGGTCGCACAGAAGCTCGGCGCCGATCCGCAGGACGCCGTGCCGTTCGAGAAATACGCCAAGGCCGCCGAAAGCCTGCTCAAGCCGTCATCGGCCGCACGTGCGGTCGCCAGCGGCGCGCCCTTCATCGAGCGCGTCGATCTCTTGGTGAAACTGATCTCGCACCAGATCGGCATGCCCAACGCCGAGATCGACCGCACGGTCGAGGTCGTCGATCAGAAAATGGGGATCGTGCAGGGCTGATCCGGCGGCAGGTTCCGGCGGACGGGAATCGCTAAGCTATTGAAAAGACTGGTCGGAGTGGCAGGATTTGAACCTGCGACCCCTGCGTCCCGAACGCAGTGCTCTACCGGACTGAGCCACACTCCGACTGGGGCGCGGTATAGCCTCCGCATTCGCCCGCCGCAAGAAGCGGTATAAGGGGCGATTCCTGCGCAGCCCGCATGCCGAAAGCTCGAATGAAACTCGGTCTGACCACGAAAACCATCGCAGCCGACGGCCAGGCGTCCCGCGAGGCCGCGAATTGTCTGGCGGACGGCGGCCTCGTCGCGTTTCCGACCGAGACAGTTTACGGGCTTGGCGCCGACGCCACCAATGCGGAGGCGATCGCGCGGCTCTATGAGGCGAAAGGCCGTCCGTCGTTCAATCCGCTGATCGCGCATGTGAGCGATCTTGCTGCCGCCAAATCCATCGCACGCTTCGATGAGAAAAGTCTTCGTCTTGCAAAAACCTTCTGGCCGGGTCCGCTGACGCTGGTGCTGCCGAAGACAGACGATTGCGCGGTCTGCGATCTTGCAACCGCCGGTCTCGACACGATTGCGGCTCGTGTTCCGGCGCATCCCATCGCACTCGATATTCTCCGCGCGCTTGGAAAACCCGTCGTCGCGCCGTCCGCCAATATTTCGGGACATGTTTCGCCGACCACCGCCGCGCATGTGATGGCGGACCTCAACGAACGCATCGATCTGATCGTCGATGGCGGGCCGGTATCGGTCGGCGTCGAATCCACGATTGTGGGATGTTTCGGCGAGATGACGCTGCTGCGTCCCGGCGGATTGCCGAGCGCCGACATCGAAGCTGTGCTTGGCGAACCCCTCGCGCGGCTGCCGGAACAGATCGAAGCCGATCAGTCCGCGCCGCTCGCGCCGGGAATGCTGGCCTCGCATTATGCGCCGCGCACGCCGGTGAGACTTAATGTACGCGTGGTCGAAGCCGGCGAGGCGCTTCTCGCCTTCGGCCCCGCCGAAATTTCCGGTCAGGGCAGCGATGCCATGAATTTGTCCCAACGGGGCGATCTGGTGGAAGCGGCCGCGAATCTGTTCAGCTATCTGCGCACGCTCGATGCAAAAGGCGCACGGCGCATCGCGGTGGCGCCGATCCCGGATACGGGACTTGGCGAGGCGATCAACGACCGGCTGCGGCGCGCCGCCGTTCCGCAAGACTGAGGACCGCACCTTGAACATCGTCCAGCCTCAGCCGCCGATCCCAGCCGATGTGCTGTCGCGCTTCGCGGCGATTGTCGGCGAGAAATATGCCGTGACCGATGCAAACGAGATGGCGCCCTATCTCGTTGAGGATCGCGGACTGTTCAAGGGCCATTCGCCGATGGTGCTGCGTCCGGGCTCGGCCGCCGAAGTCTCCGCGATCTGCAAGCTGGCGACGCAGACGAAAACCGCGCTGGTGCCGCAGGGCGGCAACACAGGTCTCGTCGGCGGACAGGTGCCCCATCGCGGCGAGATCATCGTCTCGATGCGCCGGCTCGACAAAATCCGCAGCGTCGATACGCAATCCAATACGATGACCACAGAAGCCGGTGTCATTCTCGCCAACGCGCAGAATGCAGCGTCGGAGGCGAACCGCCTGTTCCCGCTGTCGCTCGGCGCGGAAGGAAGCTGCACCATCGGCGGCAATCTTTCGACCAATGCGGGCGGCATCGCAGCCCTCGCCTACGGCGTGGCGCGCGATCTCGTGCTCGGTCTCGAAGTCGTGCTGGCGGATGGGCGCATCATGCACGGCCTATCAAGTCTTAAGAAAGACAACACCGGCTACGACCTGCGCGATCTGTTCGTCGGCGCGGAAGGCACGCTCGGTTTCATCACGGCTGCGACGCTGAAGCTGTTTCCCAAGCCGCGCTCGACTGAAACGGCCTTCGCGGCGGTTGCGTCGCCCCAAGACGCGCTCAAGCTGCTCGACCTGTCGCGCAACACGGCAGCATCCAGTCTGACGAGCTTCGAGCTGATCCCGCAGATCGCCATCGACTTCTGCGTGAAGCACGGCCCATCCATCCGCGCGCCGCTCGCGGGCAAGCATGCCTGGTACGTGCTGATGGAAATTTCCTCACCGCGCGACGACGCCCGCAGCACCATTGAAGTCATTCTCGAGCAGGGCATGGAGAACGGCATCGTCGAGGACGCGGTGATCGCCGCCAATCTCGATCAGCGCAACGCGTTCTGGAAACTGCGCGAGGTGATTTCGCCGGTTCAGAAGAATGAAGGCGGCTCGATCAAGCACGACATTTCCGTGCCGGTCGCGGCGGTTCCCGCGTTCCTCGCGGAAGCCGATGCCGCCGTGACGAAGCTGATCCCCGGTGCGCGGCCGTTTGCGTTCGGACATCTCGGCGACGGCAACATCCACTATAATGTCAGCCAGCCTATCTGCGCCGACACGAAAGAATATCTCGCGCGCTGGCACGACATGAACGACGCGGTTCATGCCGTCGTCGCCAGACATCACGGCTCGATTTCCGCCGAACACGGCATCGGCGTTCTTAAGCGCGACGAACTTCCGCATGTCAAAGATCCCGTCGCCCTCGACATCATGCGATCCATCAAGGCCACGCTCGACCCGCTCAACATTCTCAATCCGGGGAAAGTGCTATGACAGACACGGCAACACGGCCCGCAAGCAATCTTGCTGTCACGCCGGCGACTGACGGCGACATGAAAGACGTCGTCGCGCTCTGGAAGGGGTGCGAACTCACGCGCGACTGGAACGATCCCGACGCGGACTTCAAGCGTGCGAACAGGGGTCCGGATTCGGCTGTACTGGTCGGGCGCGACGGCAAGACCGTCGTCGCCTCCGTCATGGTCGGGCATGACGGCCATCGCGGCTGCGTCTACTACGTGTCCGTCCATCCGGATCATCGCAAGAAAGGCCACGGCCGCGCCATCATGGCTGCGGCAGAAGACTGGCTGCGCGAACGCAAAATCGAAAAGCTCAATCTGATGGTGCGCGGGGGCAATACGCACGCGCAGGCGTTCTACGAGACGCTCGACTATGACGAGCAGGAACGCATCGTCTATGCGAAGTGGCTCGACGGACGCGAGCCGACGCCCTGAGCTGACCGACGCCCGGCTGGCAATACCGCTACAGGTCCGAATTATTGGGTGAAACCGCCCGAAAGCCCCGTGGCGTTCAGACCCTCTTAACCATGAATGCCAACACTGGCGGGATGGGACCGGCAGCTGCCAAGGCATCATTTGGAAACGACGAACCCGGCGCCGGCATTCCCGGCACCGAGGCGCGGCATCGCATGCTGCTCGATGCCAACATCAATCCGCATACGGGTCTGGCAACCGACTATCTCAATCATTTCAACGAAGCCATCATGCTGCTTGAGATGATCCCGGACATGCCGGAATGCACGGCCGATTTTCTCGGCTGGCAGCCTGCGACCTATCGCGAGCATTTCGCGGCCTCCAATTTCAAGGCGCGCGACCTTGCCATCGCCTCCTACGATTCGACCGACAGCGCCTTGCGGGCCGAGTTCGATCACCTCACCGAAACGATGACATCGATCCTCAGCGCGGTGGGTGCAGCGATGCAAGAAGCGAAACAGGACCGCACCCGCGCCATCCTCGCGCAGCAGGCGACCGGCTGGGTCAAGCCGCTGGTGACGCTTGCAGGCTCCCTCATCAATGGCTCCGGCGTCTCAGCTGACGTCGATTCCATCATGAAGCAACGTTGAGCGGCGAACCCAGCAATCGTCCGCAACTGGCCGTCAGCGCGGGCATTTTCCGCGACGGAAAAATTCTGCTGGTTCGCCGTGCGCGCGAACCGGCGAAAGGCGTCTACACATTTCCCGGCGGCCGCGTCGAATTCGGCGAAAGCCTTGTTGAAGCCGTCGCGCGCGAAGTGCGTGAGGAGACCGGCCTGTCGATCGATGTCGTCGCGCTCGCGGGATTTCGCGAGGCTCTGCCGGGGAAAACCGGCGGCTCCGGCCACTACGTCATTCTCCCTTTTGCCGCGCGCTGGGTCGCCAATGAGGTTGCGCTCAACGACGAACTGGACGATGCGCGCTGGCTGACGCCCGGCCATCTCGGCAGCCTGCCGATCACCCACGGGCTTGAGGCAACCATCGAAGCCGCACGCAAAATCGTGTTCGGTGAGCGGCTTTAAGCGGTTGTCGCCTTGCTTCTGTCTGCCCGAGCGGGCATATGCGGCCTTCATGCGCCATGCCGTTGCCGCCATCTTCGTGTTTGCTGCCCTCGCCGGAGCGACGCCCGCGCGCGCTCAATTCTTTTTCCCCGAACAGCAACAGCAGCAGCAACCGCCTCGTCCGCAAGTGCGGCCGCCCTTGCAGGCGCCTGCGCCTCCGCCTTCGGATGCACCCGCGCCGTTCGACGGCGACCTGCAACGGCTCGCCGAAATTCTCGGCACGCTTCACTATCTGCGCGGGATTTGCGGAACCAATGAAGGCCAGAAATGGCGCACCGAGATGCAGGCGCTGGTCGATGCGGAGACGCCGTCCGGCGACCGCCGCACGCGCATGATCGCGAGTTTCAACCGCGGCTATAACGGCTTCCAGCAGACCTACCGCACCTGCACGCCGGCGGCGACGGTCGCCATCAAACGCTATCTCGACGAGGGGTCGAAAATCTCGCGCGACCTCACCGCGCGCTACGCCAATTAGGCGATTTTCGCGGGCTTTTTTGCCTGCGAAAAATACCCCCGGATTTTCCGATAAGTTGACACCGGGCCGTTAACCTTTCCTCAAGATGTCCCTGTCGCGGCCCAACGCGCATGCTAATGCTCTGCCTATTCCAAAGGCGCGATCCTTCCGAACGCGCCCGCTACAGATTGTTGTCCGTTCATGTCTCATCCGTCGCATTGGTCGCCTGCCCGCGATTTCCTGCCCGATCAGGAGCAAAAACAAGCTGCTCTCAATTATCTCAACGAAGCATGGGCGGAAGCGCGGCATGACGGTGTGGACGGCGATTGCCTCGCGCAGGCAAGCCTGTTTGCCGCCTTCGCCGAACTCGTCAGCACCTATGGCGAGGATGCGGTTGCAAAATTCGTCGAAGGTCTCGCGGCGCGGGTTCGCAGCGGCGAATTCTCGGTCGTTTCGTTCAAGCAATAATTTTTAGAAGCGCAGCGTTTCCTGAAAACGCACCGTCTCGCCGCTCGACGGCGTGGCCAGCTCGCCCTGCCACATCACGCGCCTGCCGCGCACGATGGTGCCGACCGGCCAGCCTTTGACCTTCTTGCCGTGATACGGCGTCCAGCCCGCGCGTGAGGCGATCCATTTGTCGGTGATGGTTTCCTCGCGCTTCATGTCGACCACGGTGAAGTCCGCGTCGTAGCCCGCCGCGATACGGCCCTTGCAGGCGATATTGAACAGCCGCTGCGGGCCTGCGCTGGTGAGATCGACGAACCGCGCCAGCGATAATTTTCCCGCGTTCACATGATCGAGCATGATCGGCACCAGCGTCTGCACGCCGGTCATGCCCGACGGCGACGCGGGATAGACCTTCGCTTTTTCTTCCAGCGTATGCGGCGCGTGGTCCGAACCGAGCACGTCCACGATCCCCTGCTCGATACCGTACCAGATGCCGTCGCGATGCGAGGCATCGCGCACCGGCGGATTCATCTGCACCTTGGAGCCGAGCCGCACATAGTCGTCAGGGCCGACGAGCGTGAGATGATGCGGCGTCGCCTCGCATGAGACGACATCCTTGTGATCGCGCAGATAGACAATCTCTTCCTTGGTCGAGATGTGCAGGATGTGAATCCGTTTTCCCGTCTCGCGCGCGAGCCTCACCAGCCGCTGCGTCGCGATCATCGCCGCAGCCTCGTCGCGCCAGATAGGATGCGAACGCGGATCGCCTTCGACACGCAAATTCTTGCGATCGTTGAGACGATACTCGTCCTCCGAATGAAACGCTGCGCGACGGCGGATCACCTGAAAGATTTTCCGCAAACTGTCGTCGTCTTCGACCAGCAGCGAGCCGGTGGACGATCCGATGAACACTTTGACGCCCGCGCAGCCCGGCGCGCGCTCGAGTTCGGGCAGATCGTTGACGTTCTCGCGCGTGCCGCCGATGAAAAATGCGAAATCGCAATGCATGCGATGATGGCCGCGCTTCACCTTGTCGGTGAAGGCCGCCTCCGTAATCGTCAGCGGATCGGTATTCGGCATCTCGAACACCGCAGTCACCCCGCCCATCACCGCGCTGCGCGAGCCGGATTCCAGATCTTCCTTGTGCGTCAGGCCCGGCTCGCGGAAATGCACCTGCGTGTCCATCACGCCGGGCAGAACATGCAGTCCCTTGCAGTCGATGATTTCGGCCGCACTCGCGTTGCCGAGCGAACCGATTGCCGCGATACGACCGTCCCTGATTGCGATGTCGCGCACGCCCTCGCCGTCCTGATTGACGACCGTGCCGGATTTCAAGATTACATCGAAGGTCTGCGTCAAAGTTTCATGCTCGCGGAATTGTGCGCAATGGCTGGGACTTGTGAGACGCACCTTAGCGGCTTAGCTTGGAATCGTGTACCGATTGGGCGAATTTCCCCAAAGAAACTCGAGGCTACAGGCTTGCAGACGCGTCCCATGAAGGCAGCATTTCTCCCCGATCGCGGCGTTATCAAGGTGAGCGGCGAAGACGCGCGCCGCTTTCTCGACGGCCTTGTGACGACCGATGTCGAAAAGGTCGCACCGGGCGTGGCGCGGTTCGGCGCGTTGCTGACGCCGCAGGGCAAGATCATCGCCGACTTTCTCATCACCGAGGCGTCGGCCGGGCAAGGCGGCGGATTTCTGCTCGACTGCGCCAAGGCTCTGTCGAAGCCGCTCGCCGACCGTCTCGGCATTTACAAGCTGCGCGCGAAAGTCAGCGTCGAAAATCTTTCCGATTCGATGGGCGTGCTTGCGGTATGGGACGGCGAGCCTGCGATGAAACCCGATCTCGCTTTCGCCGATCCGCGAAACGAGAAACTCGGATGGCGCATTCTGGTGCCGGAAGAGCTCGCAGAAAAAGCAACAGCTGCCATCGGCGCGCAACTGTCGGACGCTACGTCGTATGAGGCCCATCGCATCGCCTGCGGCGTTCCGCGCGGCGGTGTCGATTTCATCTACAACGACGCGTTTCCGCATGAAGCCAACATGGATCGTCTGCACGGCGTCGATTTCGACAAGGGCTGCTATGTCGGACAGGAAGTTGTGTCGCGGATGGAGCATCGCGGCACGGCGCGCACGCGGATCGTGAGGATGCGCGTCGAGAATGGAGCGCCCGAGATCGGCACGGCCATCGTCGCCGGAGAAAAACCGGTCGGCACGATGGGATCGTCCGCAAATGAATTGGGCCTCGCGCTTTTGCGGATCGATCGCGCCGGCGATGCGCTCGATGCCAAGCTACCGCTCACCGCCGGCGGGATCGCCGTCAGCCTCGCCGATCCGGCCGATGTAAAAGCAGCGCCCGACAAGGCGTCGGCATGAGAAGCGCGCGCAAGCATGCCGACGGCAAGATGCGTTGTCCGTGGCCGGGCGAAGACCCTCTTTATATGGCGTATCACGACACCGAATGGGGCGTGCCCGAATATGACGACCGCGCGCTGTTCGAGAAGCTGATCCTCGACGGATTTCAGGCGGGCCTTTCGTGGATCACCATTTTGCGCAAGCGCGACAATTTCCGCAAAGCCTTCGACAATTTCGAGCCGGAGAAGATCGCGAAATACAACGCGAAGAAAATTACTGCGCTGATGAACGATGCCGGCATCGTCCGCAACCGCGCCAAGATCGAAGGCGCAGTGTCGAGCGCGAAGGCCTATCTGAAAATCATGGACGAGGGCAAAAAGGCCGGCGAGAAAAACGGGTTCTCGAAATTCCTGTGGGACTTCGTCGGCGGCGGGCCGAAGATCAACGGTTTCAAGACAACGGCGTCCGTTCCGGCCGCGACGCCGATTTCAATCGCGATGTCGAAGGCGCTTTTGGAACGCGGATTCAAATTCGTCGGCCCAACGATTGTTTACGCCTTCATGCAGGCGACCGGCATGGTCAACGATCATCTCGTCACCTGCCATTGCCACGGCACCTGCGGAAAAATGAAAAAGCCGAAGCGGCGATGAGCTAGCCGAGATCGTTTCGCTTTGTCAGCAGAAACAGATAGGCACAGACCGCCACCACGATCGGAAAACATCCCAATCCAAAGGCGGTCGCCGAAAAAACAAACCGCTCCCAGAACAGCCAGCATGCGCTCCAGCACAGCAGAGCGTTGAGGAGCGCGAACAGATAGATCGGCTCAAGCGCGGTCCTGAAGCTGACCGTGCGTTTTCGCGGAGCTTTCTTTTTGGCAGCCGCCACCTTGTACCTGTCGTTGACACAGTAAGCCGAACCTCACTTATAGTATCCCGTCGCCCGAAAAGAAGTCCGAATCGCTCTTGAAAAAATCCGCTGCAAAATCTCAGGCGGCGCGTGCGTGGCAGCGGATGCTGTCCGGCCGCCGCCTCGATCTGCTCGATCCCTCGCCGCTCGACATCGAGATCGAGGACATCGCGCACGGTCTCGCGCGCGTGGCGCGCTGGAACGGCCAGACCCACGGCGCGCATATTTTCTCGGTGGCGCAGCACACATTGCTGGTCGAAGCCGTCATGCGCGCGCAGGCGCCGCGCATCGACCGGCGTGTGCGGCTCGCCGCGATGCTGCACGACGCGCCCGAATATGTGATCGGCGACATGATCTCGCCGTTCAAGGCGGTGATCGGCGGTTCCTACAAGGCCGTCGAAAAGCGGCTCCTGTCCGCGATCCACGTCCGCTTCGGCCTGCCCGCTTCTCTGCCGGACGAACTCGAAAGCCAGATCAAGGCCGCCGACAGGGGCGCGGCCTTTCTCGAAGCGACGCACCTTGCAGGGTTTGCCGAGGCTGAAGCCAAGCGGCTGTTCGGCCGCGATCCGAAACTCTCGCCCGCCACGCGAAGCGAGTTCATGACGCCCTGGTCCGCCGGAAAGGCCGAAAAACAGTTTCTGGCGCGATTTCGCTCCCTCTTGGGATAGCACGCGCAGGCGATGGCACTCGGCGAAGTGCGGTTCTATAATTGCGCGGAAAGGACCGCCATGATTCACGTCTGTTCGCTCGCCGCATTGCCCGCCACCGTCGCGGCGACAGGTGCAAGCCATATCCTCACCGTGATGGGGAAAGTCGATCAGGTGGTCCGGCCCGCATCGGTGCTTCACGAAAACCACCTGCTGATTTCGATGGACGACATCAACGAGCCCGCCGAAGGCTTTGTTGCGCCGTCGCTTGCCCATGTCGAACAGGCGCTCGCTTTCATACGCAAATGGGATCGCGCCGCGCCGCTGGTCATTCACTGCTACGCCGGCATCAGCCGTTCGACCGCAAGCGCCTTCATGGCCGTCTGCGCGCTCAATCCGGCCCGCGACGAACTTTCGATTGCAAAACAGATCCGCGCGGCTTCGCCCACCGCTTATCCGAACCGGCTGATCGTGCAGCTCGCGGATCGCGCGCTGGGGCGGCAGGGACGCATGCTTCGCGCGCTCGATGAAATCGGCCCCGGCAATCTGATGATCGAGGGCCGTCCGTTCCGTGTCGAACTCGAATAGATGATCGAGAAAAATCTCACCCCCATCGAAATCGGGCTGACGGCGGCCATCGTCTCCTTCGACGGCAACGAGCCTCTGATTCTGACGGCGTCCGGCAGCGACAGCGACAAGCTCGCAGGCCTTCCGTTCGGCCCCTTCGATGCCGTCTCTCACCGCACCTTCGAGATCGGCCTGCGCGCATGGGTGGAAGAACAGACCGGACTGCGGCTCGGCTATGTCGAACAGCTTTACACGTTCGGCGATCGCGGGCGGCACGCGCAGCGCGGCGACACCGACGCGCATGTTGCGTCGGTCGGCTACCTCGCGCTGACGCGCACCGCCGACAACACATCGAAGCCGCAGGTTGCGGGCGCGACATTCGAGCCGTGGTACCGCTATTTTCCGTGGGAAGACTGGCGCGAGCAGCGGCCTGCGATCATCGAGAAGGATATTTTTCCCGCGCTGAACGAATGGGCGGCGCAATCGGAAAAATCCAGCGCGCAGCGCGCACTCGGCCGTCAGGATCGCGTGCGGTTGTATTTCGGCACCGAAGGCGAACACTGGGACGAGGAGCGCGTCCTCGACCGTTACGAACTGCTCTACGAAGCAGGATTGATCGAGGAATCGCGGCGCGACGGCCGTCCGGCGGCGCTTGCGCGCAAATCGGTCCCTGCGCTCGGCGTGCCGATGCGTTTCGACCACCGGCGCATTCTTGCAACCGCCATTGCACGGCTGCGCGCCAAGCTGAAATATCGCCCCGTCGTGTTTGAACTTTTGCCGCCGGAATTCACACTCACGGATTTGCAGCGGACGGTTGAGGCCATCTCGGGACGTCATCTCCATAAACAGAATTTTCGCAGGCTGGTCGAGGCCGGTGCGCTTGTCGAGCCGACCGGCGAGATGTCTACTCAGACCGGCGGACGGCCTGCCGCGTTGTTTCGTTTTCGCCGTGAAGTCTTGCAGGAGCGCCCTGCACCCGGATTGCGGGTTCGCGGCCGCAGATAATTTAAGAAGGCGCCGCCGCATGCGAACGCCTGTTGGGGGAACGAATGGAATTTATCCTCGGCGTTCTGGCGCTCGCCGCGCTGGTGACGGCACGCAACGCAAACAACCGCGCGAAAGAAATTGCATCGCGGCTCAACGTCATCGAGGCGTCGCTTGGACTGGCGATGCCGGCGCCCGTGCCCCAAACACGGCGTTCGCCGCTCGCGCCGCCGATTTCGCCGGACGATGAAAAGGCCGATGAGACCGTCGTCCAGAAAAAGATGGCGGAGGCCCCGCGTGCGCCAGCCGTTGCCCCGCCGCAGAACGACGCGTCGAAGCCGGGCTTCGAGGAAAAACTCGGCACGCGATGGGTGGTATGGATCGGCGGATTGACGCTCGCGCTCGGCGGATTGTTTCTCGTCAAATATTCGATCGAGGCCGGCCTGCTCGGACCCGGCGTGCGTGTGCTGCTCGGCGGACTGTTCGCGCTGGCACTGCTCGGCGCGGGCGAGTTCGCACGCCGCAAGGAAAAAGCGACCCCCGATGTTCCGCTGCCGGCCGCGAACATTCCAGCGATCCTTACGGCCGCCGGCACGCTGGTCGCGTTCGCAACAGTCTATGCCGCCTACGCGCTCTACGGATTTCTTGCCCCTGCGTCCGCCTTCATTTTTCTCGGCATCGTCGCGCTCGGCACGATGGCGGCTGCAATCTTGCACGGCCCTGCCCTCGCCGGACTTGGCGTTGCCGCCGCGTTCGCGACGCCGGTTCTGGTCTCGTCGGGCAAGCCGGACTACTGGTCGCTTTACGTTTATGTCGCCGTCGTCACCGCATCCGCCTTCGGTCTGGCGCGGATGCGCATGTGGCGCTGGCTTGCGCTGACGACGATCGGTCTCGGCGCGGCGTGGATGCTGTTCGACATCGGCGTTGCGGACGCGATCGCCCCGCACGCCTTCGACATGATTGTCGGATTTCTTCTTGCTGCAATTCTCGTCGTCGCCGGCTTCATGTTCGGCCCCTCGGCGGAGCCGGGCCGCATCGAGCCCATTTCATCCGTCTCGCTCGGCGTCATTCTGTTCGGCGCATGTGCGCTCGTGCTCAACAACGGCCACGCCGATCCGGCGATGATCGTGTTCACGCTGCTCGTGGCTGCAACATTCGCCGTGGCATGGCGCGCGGAATCCGCCACAGGCGCGGTCGCCGCAGCAGCGGTGTTTGTCTTCATCGTCTTTGCCGAGTGGGCGATCCGCGCCAATCCGGACCTCGCCGTCGTCGCGGGCGGGCCGATGCCGGGGATCGGAGCGCGGGCCGACGAAGGCTCGATCAATCTGCATTTTGCAGCGGCCGCATTTTTCGCAGCAGCATTTGGAGCCGCAGGCTTTCTCGCACAGGGCCGCTCCGTCGCCGCCATCGTGCCTGTGATGTGGGCGGCGACGGGCGTGTTCACGCCGGTTGCGCTGCTTGTGGCACTCTATGCGCGCATCGCGCATCTTGACCGTTCGATTCCGTTTGCGATCGCAGCCCTAGCTCTCGCCGCAATATTCGCAACGGCAACCGAAATTCTCACCAAGCGCGATGCGCGTCCGGGACAGGCGATTTCGGCGGCATTGTTCGCCACCGGCACGCTCGCCGCACTCGCGCTCGCTTTCACCTTCGCGCTTGAGAAGGGATGGCTGACAATTGCACTGGCACTGATGTCGCTCGGCACGGCGTGGATTTCCATGAAGCGGCCAATTCCGTTTCTGCGCTGGCTCGCGGCCATTCTCGCCGGCATCGTGGTGCTGCGGATCGGCTACGAGCCTCGCATTGTCGGCAGCGATGTCGGAACGACTCCGATATTCAACTGGCTGCTGCTCGGTTACGGCATTCCCGCGCTGTCGTTCTGGCTCGCGAGTTATTTCATGCGCCAGCGCGGCGACGACGTGCCGCTGCGCGCCATCGAGAGTGCTGCGATCCTGTTCACCGTGCTGCTGGCGTTCACGGAAATCCGCCACTACGTCAACAATGGCGACGTCTATCGCCGCACGCCGGGCCTGATCGAAACCGGGTTGCAGGTCTGCGTGGCGCTGGCGATGGCCATCGGGCTTGAGCGGCTGCGCGTCAGGTCGGGGAGCATCATTCACAATATTGGTGCGGCTCTGCTGACGGTGGCGGCGGGCCTTGTGATTTTATTCGGCCTGTTCTTCCTGGAAAACCCGACGATCTGGCCCATCCAAATCGAAGGCCAGTTCATCAACGAGTTGCTGCTGTGTTACGCGCTGCCGTCGGTGCTCGCACTGCTGCTGTCCTACGCGGCGGCGGGTCAGCGCCGACCCGGTTATGTCAACACGATTGCAGGCGGCGCACTCGTGCTCGCGATTGCCTATATGTCGTTTGAAATCCGCCGCCTCTATCAGGGGACGAATCTATCTCACGGCGGAACCAGCGACGCCGAGCAATACACGTATTCGGTCGTGTGGCTCGCCTTCGGCGTGCTGCTGCTGATTGCAGGATTGGTGATGCCATCGCAGCGCGCTCGGCTTGCATCTGCGGTGATGATTACGCTCACCGTCCTCAAGGTGTTCGTCATCGACATGAGCGCGCTGACGGGTGCTTACCGCGCGTTCTCGTTCATCGGGCTCGGATTGGTGCTAATGGCGATCGGCTGGCTGTATCAGCGCGTGCTGTTCAGGCAGAAGCCGTCGTCCGCTGACGGCGGCGCCAAAACCTGATTGCGATCAGAGCGGCGATTACTGCGCGGACGAGCGGCGCAGTTCGAGAGCGGGTTCGCTCTGCACGGGTTTGACTTCCGCGCGCGCGTCAGCCGATTGCGTCGGTTCGGGATGGATCGCACGCGGACGCGACACCGAACGCGCTAGATAGACGCGGCCATTGCCCTGCTTGCGGAAATCGCAATATGCAAATCCGAGACCCGAGACCGAGCCGCGGAAACTGACTTCGCTGTTCTTGTCGAGATTGAAGCACGGCTCGAACGGAAGTCCCCTGATCGAGGCGCAAATCTGCTGGCCGCGCACCTGAAGCGTATTCGCCGGCAGGCGCGCGCCGCGCATCAGGCCGGTGCCGCCGAGCTGGATGTTGCCCTGAACCGAGCCGTCATCGAGGATCTTGCCGATGCCCTTGGTGCCGTCGAAGCAGTTGAAAGCAAAGAGCTTGCCCGCGACGAATTTGCGCGCTTCGTCGGCATTCATGTTTTCCGCTTTTGCGGGAGCCATAACAGCGCCGAGAAGAAGAGCTCCGGAAACGATACGCGCAAACATGGCGACTCCAACTCACTGAACTGGCGGATCGGGAACGGCCGCGTCAAGGCGTTCGCTTAACCCGCTGATTACCATACCAACCAAGGCAACATTGGAGCAGCATGGTTTGCAAAGTCTGAACGCCTCAGGAGATTTTCACCACGGTGCGGCCGCGCACCTGACCTGCCAGAATTTTCGGCGCGACTTCGAGCACGTCGCCAAGCCCGATTTCCGTAGTCATTTCAGCGAGTTTCTTGTGGTCCAGGTCCTTGGCAATGCGCTCCCATGCCGCCTTTCGGGGACCGATCGGACACATCACGGAATCGATGCCCAAAAGGCACACTCCGCGAAGAATGAAAGGCGCTACCGACGACGGTAAATCCATGCCTGCCGCGAGACCGCAGGCGGCAATCGCGCCGCCGTATTTTGTCATCGCAAGGAGATTCGCCAGCGTCGTGGAACCGACACTGTCGATGCCGCCAGCCCAGCGTTCCTTCGCAAGCGGCTTGCCCGGGGCGGAGAGTTCGTTGCGGTCGATGATCTCGGAAGCGCCAAGCGCGCGGAGATAATCCGCTTCCGCCGGACGGCCGGTTGACGCGATGACATGAAAGCCGAGCTTCGAGAGCAGCGCCATGGCGACCGAACCGACGCCGCCGGCCGCACCCGTGACGATCATCGCGCCGTCTTTCGGCGTCAGGCCGTGCTTTTCGAGTGCCAGCACCGAGAGCATCGCGGTGAATCCCGCAGTTCCAACCGCCATCGCTTCGCGCGCGGTCATGCCGGATGGCAGACGTACCAGCCAGTCGCCCTTCACGCGGGCTTTTTCGGCATAAGCACCGAGATGTGTTTCGCCCAGACCCCAGCCGGTCGAGATCACCTTGTCGCTCGCTTTGAAGCCGGAATGTTTGGAGTCGATCACGGTGCCCGCGAAATCGACGCCTGCGATCATCGGAAAACGTCTCACCACCGGAGATTTGCCGGTGATCGCAAGCCCGTCCTTGTAGTTCACTGTGGACCATTCGACCGCAACGGTGACATCGCCGTCCATCAGATCGGCTTCATCGAACTGCGCCAGCGTGGCGGTCGTACCCTTGTCTGCCTTGTCGATCCGGATCGCCTTGAAGCTCGCCACGCTCAACTCCCGTGTTCTTGCCGATGTGCTGCGCCTTCATTGAAGGCTCCGCACGGCGTTGCCAACCCGGATTATCCGCATCGCCGTCGCAGGGCAGCGATGCGGCGCCCGATGAAAAATTTGGCAGCCGCATCTGGCGAAGCGGATGCGGACCTGTTATATTAGTTTTGCTCGTTATGAGAATAAGTACATATAGCGAAGCGGTTGGGACCTTCGGCGCACTGACGCGTTAGTCCCTGAGCGGACTGAGTTTGGAACGCCGGCCCGAAAGGCCGGATTTCTCAGAGCCTAGATATGCTCATCTTGAGTATAAATAGGTCCATAGGAGTATGCGATGCCGATTTCTAGAATTTACGGTCCGGATGATTTTGGCAATCCGGTTCATCGCCGCACCACCGGCCAGACTCGTGCGCGCGTCACGGACGCCGAGCGCGCCCGCGCGCTGCCGATGCCCTCACTCGAATGGACGCCCGAAGTCGAGCGTGCGACCGCGCATCTCTACGAGAAGGTGAAGAACGTCATTCCCGAAATCGAATGGCCCTTCATGGCGCCTTACATCAAGGCGATCAACGATCTAAAAAAACAGCGCAACGCGGTCATCCTCGCGCATAATTATCAGACGCCGGAAATTTTCTACGGCGTTGCCGACATCGGCGGCGACTCACTTCAGCTTGCGCGCGAAACGACGAAGGTGAAGGAAAAGATCATCGTCCAGTGCGGCGTGCACTTCATGGCCGAGACCTCCAAAATTCTCAATCCCGACAAGACCGTGCTGATCCCGGATTCGCGCGCGGGCTGTTCGCTTGCATCGTCGATCACGGGTGCGGACGTGCGCCTGTTGCGCGAACGCTTTCCCGGCGTGCCGGTGGTCGCCTATGTCAACACATCCGCCGACGTGAAGGCGGAGGTCGATATCTGCTGCACCTCATCGAACGCGGTTCATGTCGTCGAGAGCCTGAACTCCGACACCGTCATCATGCTGCCGGATCAGTATCTGGCGAAATATGTCGCGTCGAAAACGCGCGTGAAGATCATCGCGTGGAAAGGCGCGTGCGAAGTGCATGAACGCTTTACCGGCGACGAGCTGCGCAGTTACCGCGCGGCCGATCCGAGCGTGCAGATCATCGCGCATCCCGAATGCCCGCCGGACGTGATCGCCGAAGCCGACTTCACCGGCTCGACCGCGCACATGATCGACTGGGTCCGCAACAACAGGCCGAAGCGCGTCGTCATGGTCACGGAGTGTTCGATGGCCGACAATGTACAGGCCGAACTGCCCGACCTCGAGATTGTGCGTCCGTGCAATCTGTGTCCGCACATGAAGCGCATCACGCTGCCGAAGATCTTGGACAGCCTGATCTATCTGCGCGAGGAAGTGACGGTCGATCCGGCGATCATCGACAAGGCGCGCCGCTCGGTCGAGCGGATGATAAATCTGAAGAACTGAGCCGGATTTTTCCGGCAGATTGGCAGATGCCATGAGCCAGACGTCTCACGATGTCCCACGCACATTCGACGACGTCATTATCGTCGGCGGCGGGCTTGCGGGTTTGTTCTGCGCGTTGAAGCTCGCGCCGCGTCCGGTCACGGTGATCTCTGCTGCACCTTTGGGCCAAGGCGCATCGACCGCGTGGGCACAAGGCGGCATCGCGGCTGCCGTTGCCGAAGGCGACACGCCGGAATCTCACGCTGCCGATACGATTGCGGTTGGCGGCGGCATCGTCGACGAGGATGTCGCATTCGGGCTGGCCTCGGAAGCGCGCGCGCGCATTGAAGACCTCTTGCAATACGGCGTGCCATTCGACCGCGATCTCGAAGGCAGGCTCGCCGTCGGGCGCGAGGCCGCGCATTCCGCAAAGCGCATCGTCCATGTGCAGGGCGACCGCGCCGGTCATGCAATCATCGCCGCCTTGATCGAAACGGTCCGCAAGACGCCGTCAATTCGCGTCGTCGAAGGCTATGTTGCAGAGGCGCTCCTGACCGACGGCGATGCCGTCACGGGATTGCAGTTGCGCGCGGCAAGTGATCCGACGGCTGCACCACTTATTGTCCCGTCACGTGCCATCGTGCTTGCGACTGGCGGCATCGGACATCTTTACGCCGTGACGACGAATCCGCCCGAGGCTAGCGGCCTCGGTCTTGCGATCGCCGCGCGCGCAGGCGCGATCGTCGCCGATCCCGAATTCGTGCAGTTTCATCCAACCGCCATCATGGTCGGGCGCGATCCTGCACCGCTTGCGACGGAAGCATTACGCGGCGACGGCGCAACGCTGGTCAACAAGAACGGCGAACGTTTCATGCTGGCGATCAATCCGCTGGCGGAGCTTGCACCGCGCGACATCGTCGCGCGCGGCGTGTTCGCGGAAATCGCCGCCGGACGCGGCGCGTTTCTCGATGCCACCAAGGCGCTCGGCGCGGAATTCGCGAAAAAATTTCCGACGGTCTATGCAAGCTGCATCGAAGCCGGCATCGATCCGGCAACGCAGCCAATTCCGATTGCGCCGGCGGCGCATTATCACATGGGCGGCATTGCGGTGGACAAACACGGACGAACCTCGCTGAAAGGCCTGTGGGCCGGCGGCGAAGTCTCATCGACCGGCGCACATGGCGCAAACCGTCTGGCCTCGAATTCGCTGCTCGAGGCCGTGGTCTATGCGGCACGAATCGCCGAAGACATCGACGGCCATGATTTCGGTATGAGACTGAAACCCGCGATCTCGTCCGTCCCGCGCAATTGCGCGATGCCGCCGCTAACTGAGACAAATCTGCGCCAGATGATGAGCGCGAATGTCGGCGTGATCCGCAATGCTGACGGTTTGGCGGAAGCCGTAAAAACCTTCGCCGCCATCGAGAAGGACACCGGCAATATCGCGCTTCGCAACATGGCGACGACGGCGCTTCTTGTTGCCGCGTCCGCTTGGTCGCGGCGTGAAAGCCGCGGCGCGCATTTCCGCTCGGATTTTCCGAATGAAGACCCCGGGCAGAAACACCGCACCATGACGACGCTCGCCGAAGCGCGAAAGGTCGCGGCGGCGCTGGGCAGCGGAAGCCTTACGCGGCGCGCGTCCGCCGGAGCATAAAAGAATGGAAGTCCATAATCCCGCCGAGCTGATTTATCCGGAAGCGTTTCTCTCGCCGCTCGCCATCGAAGAGAGTGTGATGCGCGCGCTCGACGAGGATCTGGGCCGCGCGGGTGACGTGACCTCGATTGCAACCGTTCCCGAACGCACGCCGGGACGTGCCGTCATGGTTGCGCGTCAGGCTGGCGCCATCGCGGGCCTTCCGTTTGCAGTTGCCGCGTTTCACGCGCTGTCGCCGGAGGTTCATATCGAATCGCACGCGCGAGACGCTGCGACCGTCGCGAAGGGCGCAAAGCTGCTGACGATCTCCGGCCCGGCGCGCGCAATTCTGGCCGGCGAACGGACGGCATTGAATTTCATCGGGCGTCTGTCCGGCATCGCCACCTTGACCGCGGCCTATGTGAAGCAGGCGGCAGGCACGAAACTTCGCATCTGCTGCACGCGCAAGACCACGCCCGGCCTGCGCGCGGCGGAAAAATACGCGGTGCGCTGCGGCGGCGGGTTCAATCACCGCTTCGGCCTCGACGATGCGATCCTCATCAAGGACAATCACATCGCGGTCGCGGGCGGCGTCAAGGCCGTGCTGAAACGCGCGCGGGCGCACGCGGGTCATCTGGTAAAAATCGAGATCGAGGTCGATACGCTCGATCAGTTGCGCGACGTGCTCTCGACCGGAATGGCCGACGTTGTCATGCTCGACAATATGGACATCGCAACGCTCAAAGAGGCCGTGAAGATCGCTGACAATAAAGTCGTGCTGGAAGTCTCCGGCGGCGTGACACTTCAGTCCATCGCAGAAATTGCCAAGACCGGCGTAGACTACGCGTCGAGCGGCGCGCTGACTCACTCCGCGCCGAATTTCGATGTCGCACTCGACATCGAGATGTGACCGTTACCGTTTCGCCGATTCCATTTCGGCGGAGCTTTTGGCGGCTTCCGCAAGTTTTGCAGAAATGGCGGCAGTCTCCGCCGGATCGCCCCAGCTTGGGGCATCGGCGCCATCGCCCCACGCGCGCGGCCTGTAGAATGTATGCACGCCGAATTTGTACATCTTCTTCATCTCGTTCACCCAGGACGGGCGAACCCAGTAGGCGTGGTAGTGCGTGGACTTGCCGACTTCGGGCAGCCAGATGCGCCCGTCGAGCGTGGCCTGCGCGATTTTCTTCGCGCGCTCCCACATGTCCGGCTCTTTGACGACATCGCGGATGCCGTCGCAGGCGAAGGTGAACTGGCAGGCCAGATGCCGATTCGAGTTCTGATAGACGACGCCGCAGACCGTGTTCGGGTAGTAGCCGGAGAACGCGCGGTTCACGACGACCTGCGCCACCGCCATCTGCCCGCGCACGGCTTCGCCCCGGGCCTCGAAATAAATCGCTTCGGTGAGACATTTCTCGGACTTGGCGCGCGAAGCGGCATCCAGTCCGAGCCGCTCGGCGGGCGTGCGCGGACGCTGGCTCTCAGTCGTGACCTGCCCCTTGCCGGCAACGCTTTCGCCTTCGGAAATGTCGTTGGTATCGAGCGACAGCGAAGCCAGCTTCATATCGGGATCGTTGTTCTGGAGAACGATGGTCGGCTCCTCGCCCGGACGCCATCGTTCGAGCGATTCGCTATTGGGACCGAACGCGGAATTGCCGAAATACTGGCTGGACGTCTGGAACGAGAAGGTCTCGGTTCCCGGAATCTGCGATGAATCGGCGCTGGCGGTTTCGGACGCGGCCGGATTGAGCGGATGATTTTTCGGCAGGCCCTGGAGCGAGCCTGCGGCGTCGTATTGCGGAAGACGCGGCGCGTTGAGCGCGGCTTCGAGTTCGGCATCGAGCGGCGCGTGCGCCTCGGCAGTCTTGGCGTTGACGACCGGCCCGTTGTCGATTGAGCGATCGGGATTGGCGTCCGAAGGAGCAGCCTCTGTCGTTGCCGGTTGCGGAGCGCGGATCGGAAGGCGGTCGCCCTTGCCGGAGCGAACGACCTTGGGAAAATCGGATTTCTGCAACGGGCGCAGCATCTGGCCGAGCGGATTCTCGCCAAGCGAGCCCGTGACATCCACGCCCCGGCTTTCGAGACTTGCAAGGCGGACAGGCGCGGTTTCAGGAACGAGCGTGCCAATCGGACGCGGCAGGTTGAAGGAAGCGATTTGCAGGCTGCGGCGCGACGACGCGAACAGAAACTGCTGCCAATGTTCGGCGACGCCCGGCTGACGCGCCAGCAAGGCGGCAATGTCCTGATACCCCATTTCGGTCGGGCTCAGACTCGCAAGCAGGGCCAGAACAAAGACGAAGGGCGCAAACCGTGCGCCCTTCGTCCCGTTACGCAACATAAACATTTTACGCTCACGCAACTAACGCTTACACACGCGACCGGGCGACACATTCAGTGCAACCCGACCGAGTGTGTTGATATCTAATTAAAGTTGCTGTGGGGTTAATCGGCCGGGCCCGCGGGACACATGCAAGCATTTGATACGAATTGCAAAATCACTTCGCAATCGGTGGTAAATTTCGCCTGCAACAAGGTGGTAAAGATCGCGTCAACAATGCCTGACAACGGCAATGCTGACGCGGAATTTACGGGCGCTTTCGCTTACGCCTGGCTGGCCGCGACCTTGCCCAATGCAGCCTGCGCGGCGGCCAGGCGCGCAATCGGCACGCGGTAAGGCGAACACGACACATAGTCGAGCCCGACGTCGTGACAGAACGCGACCGACGCCGGATCGCCGCCGTGCTCGCCGCAGATTCCCATCTTGAGGCCTGGGCGAACCTTGCGGCCGCGCTGAACGCCGATTTTCACGAGTTCGCCGACGCCGTCAGGGTCAACGGACACGAACGGATCGATCTCCAGAATGCCCTTGGCGACATAGGTGCCGAGGAAGCTCGCGGCGTCATCGCGGCTGATGCCGTAGGTCGTCTGCGTCAAATCGTTGGTGCCGAACGAGAAGAACTCTGCGGTCTTTGCGATGTCGCCGGCCATCAGACAGGCGCGCGGCAATTCGATCATCGTACCGGTCTGGTAGGTGAGCTTCGTGCCGGTCTCGCGCATCACCGATTGGGCCGTTGCATCGATGCGCGCCTTGACCAGATCGAACTCGGCCTTGGTCGCAATCAGCGGCACCATCACTTCAAGCCCGACGGCCTTGCCGGTGCGTTTGCCAGCTTCGACCGCGGCCTCGAAAATCGCGCGCGCCTGCATTTCGGCAATCTCGGGATACGCAATCGCAAGCCGGCAGCCACGGAAGCCGAGCATCGGATTGAACTCGGACAATTCGCGTGCGCGATCGGCAAGACGGCGCGGATCGGCGTTCATCGCGCGCGCGACTTCCTCGATCTCCGCCTGCGTGTGCGGCAGGAATTCATGCAGCGGCGGATCGAGCAGACGGATAGTGACGGGAAGCCCCTTCATGATCTCGAACAGATCGACGAAGTCGGCGCGCTGCATCGGCAGCAGTTTCGCGAGCGCCGCGCGGCGGGCCTGCTCGTCCTCGGCCAGAATCATTTCGCGCACGGTGCGAATGCGGGTTTCCTCGAAGAACATGTGCTCGGTGCGGCACAGGCCGATGCCTTCGGTGCCGAATTTCAGCGCGGTGCGCGCGTCGGCCGGCGTGTCGGCGTTGGTACGGACCTTGAGTTTGCGCACCTGATCAGCCCAGCCCATCAGCGTGTTGAAATCGCCGGACAGTTCCGGCTCGATCATCGGCATTCGGCCGGCCAGCACCTGACCGATCGAGCCGTCGATGGTGATGATATCGCCCGCCTTGAAGCTGCGGTTGCCGATGGTCATCTGGCCGCGTCCGTAATCGACGCGGATGGTGCCACAGCCCGACACGCAGGGCTTGCCCATGCCGCGCGCCACGACGGCTGCGTGAGAGGTCATGCCGCCGCGCGTGGTGAGAATGCCCTCTGCCGCGTGCATGCCGTGAATATCCTCAGGCGAGGTCTCGATGCGAACCAGAATGACCTTGCGGCCGTCGGCCTGCAATTTCGTCGCCTCGTCCGACGAGAACACGATCTCGCCTGCGGCAGCGCCCGGCGAAGCGGGCAAACCTGTCGCAATCACGTCGCGCTTAGCGACCGGATCGATGGTCGGATGCAGCAGCTGATCGAGCGAGGCCGGATCGATGCGCGTCACCGCGTCCTTCTTCGAGATCAGGCCTTCGCTCGCAAGCTCGACCGCGATGCGCAGCGCGGCCTTCGCGGTGCGCTTGCCGTTGCGGGTTTGCAGCATCCACAATTTACCCTGCTCGACCGTGAACTCCATGTCCTGCATGTCACGGTAGTGTTTTTCGAGCTGCGTGTAGATGCGCGTCAATTCCTTGTAGGCAGCAGGCATCGCAATTTCCATCGATGCCTTGTCGGAGCCGGATTCCTTGCGCGCGTATTCGGTGATGTCCTGCGGCGTGCGGATGCCGGCGACGACATCCTCGCCCTGCGCGTTGATGAGAAATTCGCCGTAGAGGCGCTTCTCGCCGGTCGATGGATTGCGCGTGAAGGCAACGCCGGTCGCGGACGTCTCGCCCATGTTGCCGAACACCATCGACTGGATGTTGACGGCGGTGCCCCATGATTCCGGAATATCGTGCAGGCGGCGATACGTCACCGCGCGCGCATTCATCCACGACGAGAACACGGCACCGATGGCGCCCCACAATTGCGCGTGCGGATCCTGCGGGAAATCCTTGCCGGTCTCGCGCGCGACCGCATCCTTGTATTTGCCGACGAGGTTGACCCAGTCGTCCGCCGTCAGTTCGGTGTCGAGCGAATAGCCTTTGCTATCTTTGTACGTGTCGAGAATGTCCTCGAAATTATGATGCTCGAAACCGAGCACGACATCCGAATACATCGTGATGAAGCGGCGATAGCTGTCATAGGCAAAGCGGCGATCACCGGAGAGCGCGGCAAGCGCCTCGACGGTCTTGTCGTTCATGCCGAGATTGAGAACGGTGTCCATCATGCCCGGCATCGACGCGCGTCCGCCGGAGCGCACGGACACCAGCAGCGGATTTTTCGGATCGCCGAATTTCTTGCCCGCGATCTTGCCGACGAGATCGAGCGCCTTCTCGACCTGCGCCTTCAGTTCTTTTGGATAGGATTTGCCGTTGGCATAAAAGTAAGTGCAGACCGAAGTCGGGATCGTGAAACCCGGAGGCACCGGCAAACCGAGATTGGCCATCTCCGCGAGATTGGCGCCCTTGCCGCCGAGCAGATCCTTCATGCCAGCTTTGCCTTCGGCGCGTCCGTCGCCGAACGAATAGACCCACTTGCCTGACTTAGCCGCAGGCGACGATTTCGCGGCGCTTTTCGGCGCGGGCTTTGCGGACGATTTGCGCGCGGACTTCGCAGCCGGTTTCGATTTGGAGGATTTCGCGGCGGACTTTTTCGACGAGGCTTTGGCCATGGCTTCCAAACACTGCATGAGTGAAAAGGCAGCCGCGTTACACCACGGCTGCCTGTTGCAGTGCAAGCGCCGACAGTGAATATCGGCGTTTCCGATCACGCACGGTTACGGATTGTTTCAGAAAAACTGCGCCTTCGAGCAACGCGGAGGAACTCTGAAACAATCCGACATCTTGCGTTACTTAATCAGGCCCAATCCGATGATGCCGATGATGATGAGATAAATTGCGACAATGAAGTTCAGCAGGCGCGGCATGATGAGAATCAGGACGCCCGCGATGAGCGCGACGATCGGCTGAACATGCGGTGGTATCGTCATCGGTGATCTCCAAGGAATGGACAAATGAAATTCCGCGGCAAGCGCGTATGCGCGATGTCCCGGACACGGCATGAGCAGACGAATATGACACGGCTTTGGTTCCGCGTTGCGCGCATGAAAACGCCGCAATGAAACCACGTGTGGCGCAGGAACGATGGAAAGCGCGCATCGTTGCCTTCGCTGGTCCGGCGGATTGCCGGCCTGTCACAGCGCAGGAGTTAAACCATGCGGAAATCAGTCCTTGCACTTGCACTACTGGCCGGCGTTGCCGCGATCCCGGTCGCGGCTCAAGCGCAGCAGCGCGTCATCGTCGAGGAAGGCGCGACCGTCGGTCTCGGCGGGCCTACGGTCGGCGTGATCGCGCGCGATGAAGTGCCGCGCTTTCGCCGATACGTCGTCGAGGAGCGTCTGCCGTCATACTCGGTTGACGGGCCAGTTTCAGTCGGCACCGTTCTGCCCGACACCGGCGTGACCTATTACGATGTGCCGCAGCAATACGGCGCGACCGATTATCGCTACACGGTGGTGAACGAACGGCCGATCCTAGTCGAACCGCGCACCCGCCGCATCATGCAGGTGATCGACTGATCGCTCAAAACTGTCATGCGCGGGCTTGACCCGCGCATCCATAATCATTGAAGGATGGATCGCCGGGTCGAGCCCGGCGATGACAATTTTAATATTGTTGCTACCGCCATCAGTCCTGAATTTTTGAGAAATCCGCGACCGCGCGCGTGGCGTCGCGGATTTCGTTCAGGAGCTTGAGGCGATTCTCGCGCACCGCCTTGTTGTCGTCGTTGACCTTGACCTTGTCGAAGAACGCGTCGACTGCGGGACGCAATTTCGCCATCGCGCTCATCGCGGCGGCGAAGTCCTCTTTCGCAACGGCGGCGCCCGCTTCGGTTCTGACCTGCGCGATGGCGGCGGCGAGTTTCTTCTCTTCGTCGAGCTTGAACAGCTTCTCGTCCGGCGCGCCGGAGAACTGCCGCTTGTCCTTCTTCTCTTCGATGGAAAGGATGTTCGACGCGCGCTTGGTGCCAGCGAGCAGGTTCTTGCCGTCGTCGGTGTCGAGAAATTTTCCGAGTGCTTCGACGCGGCGCACGACCATCAAAAGGTCGTCCTGTTCAAAGATCGGATCGTTCCACTCGATCTTCGCACCTACATACATCGCGGCGTTGACGAGATCGAAGCGAGCGTTCTGATCTTTCAAAACATTTGAAAGGCGATCCCCAAAAAAAGCCAAAAGCGACTCGGTTGTATCGTCCTTACCGAATATCTCGGCCGGACCTCTAAAGTTTTCTTCCGCCGCTTGGTAAGCCTTCGCTATCACGGGTTTTAAGTGCAAACTCAGGCTATTCTGAAGAATCAATCTAATCAGTCCCAGCGCCGCGCGTCGCAGCGCATAGGGATCCTTCGACCCCGTCGGCTTCTCATCAATGGCCCAGAATCCGACCAGCGTGTCGATCTTGTCAGCAAGCGCGACAGAAATCGAAACCGGATCGGTCGGCACGCGATCGGCCGGCCCCTGCGGCTTGTAGTGATCTTCCGACGCCGCAGCGACGCTTGCATCCGCACCGTTCGCCAGCGCGTAGTATTTGCCCATCAGGCCCTGAAGCTCGGGAAATTCGCCGACCACTTCGGTCAGCAGATCGGCCTTGGCGAGTTTCGCCGCCGCTTCGACCTTTCTCGGATCGGCTTTGACAAGCGGGGCGAGTTCGACAGCCAATCGCGTGATGCGCGCGATGCGCTCTGCCTGCGTGCCGAGCTTTTCGTGAAACACGATCTGGTCGAACTTTTTGAGCAGATCGTCCGCCGACTTGCCCTTCCAGTTTTTCAAATCGCTCTCGTAGAAGAATTTCGCGTCACTCAATCGCGCGCGGATCACGCGCTCGTTGCCGGCGACGATCGCCTTGCCGCCGTCGCTGGCTTCGATATTGGCGGTGAGGATGAACTTGTTGACCAGCTTGCCCGACTTCGGATCACGAACCACAAAGCATTTCTGGTTGTTGCGGATCGTCGCACGGATCACTTCATCGGGGATCGACAGAAATTCCTTGTCGAATTCGCCCATCAGCGCGACCGGCCATTCGACGAGACCGGCGACTTCGTCGAGCAGCACCTGATCCTCGACCAGTTCGTAGTTCTGCGCCGAGGCCAGAGTCTTCGCGTCAGCCAGGATGATGTCCTTGCGGCGCTGCGGATCGAGCACGACCTTCGCCTTCTCCAGCTTCGACACATAATCGTCGAAGCGGCGCACGCTGAACGGCGCAGGCGCCATGAAGCGATGACCGCGCGTGGCGTCGCCGATTTCGACGCCCGGCAGATCGAACTTCACGATTTCCGGTTCTTCGGTCTCGATGCCGAAGGTCGCGACGATGGAATGCAGCGGCCGTACCCACGACAGCGAAGAATGCTTCGCCGACAATTCGCCCCAGCGCATCTGCTTCGGCCAGGGAAACGTGCGCACGACGACGGGAAGAATCTCCGCGATCACGTCAATCGAAGGACGCCCGGTCTTTTCCAGAAGCGCGATGTAGAAGTCGCCCTTCGGGTCTTTCTGGATTTTTGCTTCATCGAGCGACTTCAATCCGGCCGCTTTGAGAAATCCCTGCACGGCCGCATCGGGTGCGCCGACCTTCGGGCCCTTGCGCTCCTGTTTCAAATCCGGCTGGCGCGCGGGAATGCCGTGAACGGTGAGCGCCAAACGTCTCGGCGTCACAAACGCTTTCGCGCCTTCATAGACGAGACCTTCGGCGACGAGTTTGTCCGTCACCATTTTCTTCAGGTCATCCGCCGCCTTCGCCTGCATGCGCGCGGGGATTTCTTCGGAGAAAAGTTCGAGCAGCAACTCAGGCATGTTAGGCCGCCCTGCCCGCGTCGGTGTGGACCCACGCTTCGCCGCAGGCTTTCGCCAGTTCGCGCACGCGCAGAATATAGCTCTGACGTTCCGTGACGGAGATCACGCCGCGCGCATCGAGCAGATTGAAAACGTGGGATGCCTTGATGCACTGGTCGTAAGCCGGCAGCGCCATCAGATGCGCTTCGCGCTTGCCGTCCTTCCAGCCCGCTTCGAGATATTTCTTGCAGGCCGCTTCCGCCATCTTGAACTGTTCGAACAGCATCGCAGTGTCGGAGTGCTCAAAATTGTGCCGCGAATATTCCTGCTCGGCTTGCAGAAACACGTCGCCATACGTCACCTTCTCCGCGCCTTCGCGGCCGTTGAAGTTGAGATCGTAAACGCGATCGACGCCCTGCACGTACATCGCAAGCCGCTCGAGGCCGTAGGTCAGTTCGCCTGCAACAGGCGCGCATTCCACGCCGGCGACCTGCTGGAAATAAGTGAACTGCGACACTTCCATGCCGTCGCACCAGCATTCCCAGCCGAGGCCCCATGCGCCGAGCGTCGGGCTTTCCCAATCGTCCTCGACAAAACGGATGTCATGCAGCTTTGCGTCGACGCCGATTGCGGCGAGCGACTTGAGATACAGATCCTGAATGTCCGGCGGCGACGGCTTCAGGATCACCTGAAACTGATAGTAGTGCTGCAAGCGATTTGGATTCTCGCCGTAGCGTCCGTCTTTCGGCCGGCGCGACGGCTGCACATAGGCCGCGTTCCATCGCTTCGGGCCGAGCGCGCGCAGTGTCGTCGCCGGATGAAACGTGCCCGCGCCGACTTCCATGTCGTAGGGCTGAAGGATCACGCAGCCATGATCGGCCCAGTAACGCTGAAGCGTCAGGATCAGACCCTGAAACGATCGCTCGGGGCGCATGTGCGGTGGCAGCGAATCCATGAGGCGGCTTTAACACTTCGGAAAGGGTGATTTGCGCGCGGACCGTATCGGCGCAGGCCCGTGGAATCAAGGAGATGCGCCGCCGGCCAGGCCATTCGGGAGAATTTTAACGACCGGAAAAACGCCCGCTTTACTACTGCATCAACATCATGTCCGAACCTTGCCGTTTGTTAGCACCTCGCAATTATTGCTTTGGGCCATTGCAACGAGAAGGCCGGGTCAACCGGCAATCGAAACAGCGGGGATTCACATGGTCGCTTTTCAGATTTTTGGCGCGGTAATGATTCTGTTGTCGCTCGCAACGATGATGAGCAACGATCTGCGTCAACGCCGCTAGAGACTAGGCTGAAACTTCCAGGTTTGCTCGCCGGTCTTTCGCGTGGTGCCCCACGCAAGACCGGCTTTGTTTATTCCGGACTGAACGCGCCGCTTTGCGGATCGCGGCGCAAGGTCTGGATGCCGTTGCGCTCGTCGAGCTTGGCTTCGCGCGCCTCGTCGAGTTCGCGATTGACGCGCCGGGCCTCGCGCACCGCAAAGCGCACCAGCATCGCTCCGCCGACAACGCCCGCAACGATGAGAATCAGCGGTGGCATTTTTCGTTCGCTCCGCCCGTTAGAGTCCGTAACGCGCCCATAGCGCGCGCGCTTCGATGGCCGAGATCAGGTCTTCCGGCGCACTTGTCAATCCGAGCAAAGAACCCGCGCCCGGTTTGCGGCCCATCATTCCGGACAGAAGCCCGCCGGCCGGCGCAATCAACGGCGTCTGAACCTTATCGCCATACCGCGCACGAAGCACGCTGCGAAGGTCGCCGATGTCGTCGGCCAGCCCAAGTTTCACGGCGCGTTCGCCGGCCCAGTATTCGCCGGTGAACAGATAGTCTTCCTCGCCCTTGAGCCGCGATTTGCGGCTGTCCTTCACCAGCGCAATGAAGGTGTCGTGAATCTCGCGCTGGATCGCTTTCAGCCGCGCGACGTCTTCGGGATTCTCCGGCAGAAACGGATCGAGCTGCGATTTGTGATCGCCGGACGTGTAGACCCTACGCTCGATGCCGACTTTCTTGATGAGGTCTTGAAATCCGAACGTGCCGCCGACGACGCCGATGGAGCCGACGATGGATGACGGGTCGCAGAATATCTCGTCGCCCGCGCAGGCGATCATGTAGCCGCCGGATGCAGCCACATCCTCGACGAACACGAGCACCGGCAGCTTCTTCTCCTGCGCCAGCTGGCGGATGCGCTGATAAATCTGCCGCGACTGCACCGGCGAGCCGCCGGGCGAATTGATCGAAATCGCCACCGCCTTCGCGCCCTTGGTCGCGAAAGCCTTCTCGATCAGCTTCGCCACGCTGGCGAGCGACATTCCCGGCCGCAGCGGCGTCACCGCGCCGATGGTGCCGTGAAGTCTGACCACAGGCACAACCGGCCGGCCCGCAAAGCGTGCGGGAAGCAAACCGCGCAGCCGGCCTAGCAAGCCGGTCTTGCTGTCGTCCTCAGCCATGAAATGTCCTTTGCATTATCCAATTATTAACCCTCAACGGGCATTGAGGCGGGGAGCAGGCGGGGTCCCCGATTTCGCGATGAACCCTGTCTGCCAAGCTAACTATTTGAAATAGCGTGTGTTCCATCGGTCTTCGGGGCGTCCCCGATTACCTGTTTCATAACTGGAACACAGTTTGCATTGCAATATCCAGTTGGTTGCAATGGCGCAGCCTAAGAAGGCGAGACAATGAAAATCTATCTCCTGATGCTGCTGATTGGCGCACTTTTCACTGCAATTCACTTCACTTACGTCCCGGAAGCCAATTCAAAGCCGCTGACCCGATAGGCAACGCTGCCTAATTCGCAGGCCGCTTTCCTTAGACCCTGAGCAAGATCGGCTGGCCGCTCAGAACGTCTCTTGCCTCCAGCGTCGGCGATCCGTTTTCGTCATTGAGCGTCAGCGCGCTCCGCACCGACATCGGCGCGTTGCTGCCCTTGATGGCCGAAACCAGAATCCTGATCGCAGGCTTCATCGGGCCGGGGTGAACGGCCAGCACACAGATGTCTCCGAAGCCGCGATCGAGCGCGGCGAGAACATCCGCCAATCCATCGGCACGCCAGATCAGCGTCAACGCGCCTCCAGATTTCAGAACTCTGCGCGCCGCGTGAATCCATCGCGCCAGCGTATCGTCCTTGGCGACATGCGCTGCCTCTCGTTTGGGATCCGGCGACGTCCGGTGACGCGATGCGTCGTTGAACGGCGGATTCATCAGAACGAAATCGACACTGTCGGGACCGAGACCTGCCGCTGCGAACGCTTCAGCTGACGCTGTTATGTCCAAGGCAACTACGTTCGCCGCCAGAGAATTGAGACGCGCGTTGTCGCGCGCAAGTTCCGCAAGTGCGCCGTCAAGCTCGACGAGCACGCACGCGATTCCCGGAACGCGTCTGGCCACCGCGAGTCCGGCCGCACCGACACCCGCACCAAAATCCGCGATACGATCGCCGGCCTTCGCAGGCACCGCAGCCGCAAGCAGAATCGCGTCGTGCCCTGCCCGGTGTCCGCGTTTCGGCTGGCGAAGCCGCAGCTTGCCGTCGAGGAACAGATCTTCTGTGGTCTCAGGAACGCTCATTGTCGCGCAGTTCGTGGGCGAGACCCGCCTCGGACAGAATCTTGCGGGCCGCGGCATCGTCGTCGTCATGCACCAGAATGCGGCGGGGGATGACGCCGAGCGATCCTTCGAGGATGCTCATATTGCTGTCGAGCAAAAGATGATCGATGTCGGCCCCATCCAAGAGGGCACCCACCGCAGACAACAGCACCGCGTCGTTGGTTCGCAGCAACTCTCGCAACTTTATCTCCGCAATTATCGAACATTCTCGGGCGTTTCTGCGCTCTTGCCGCCCCGCGCCGCAGTTTCTATGGTGGGTCGGTAATTTTCCGGAGGCCCGGTGTGGCAGTCATAGTTCCTTTCGAGAGCCACTCGACACCATCGATAGATCAATTGGTGGAGCTTGTCGCGCCCGACATGGAGCGCGTCAACGCCACCATCCTGTCGCGCACCGGCTCCGAAGTCACGATGATCCCGGAAGTCGCCAACCATCTGATCTCGTCCGGCGGCAAGCGGCTGCGCCCGATGCTCACGCTGGCGATGGCCAATCTCACGGGCTATTCCGGCGAGGGCCATATCAAGCTCGCTGCCGCAGTCGAATTCATGCACACGGCAACGCTGCTTCATGACGACGTCGTGGACGAAAGCGAATTGCGGCGCGGCAAGCTGTCGGCGCGCATGCTGTGGGGCAACGAGGCCAGCGTATTGGTCGGCGACTTTCTGCTCGGCCAGGCGTTTCGGATGATGGTCGAGGTCGGATCGCTTCGTGCGCTGGATATTCTGTCGTCCGCCGCTGCGACCATCGCCGAGGGCGAAGTGATGCAGCTTGCGGCGGCCAAAAATACGGCGACGACGGAAGACGAATATCTCGCGGTGGTGCGCGGCAAGACGGCTGAACTGTTTGCGGCCGCCTGCGAAGTCGGTCCCGTGATCGCCAACCGCCCGAAGGCTGAACAGACCGCCTGCCGTTCGGTCGGTATGAATCTCGGTATCGCGTTTCAGCTGGTCGATGACGTACTCGACTATGGCGGCAAGGCCGCCAAGCTCGGCAAGAATGTCGGTGATGATTTCCGCGAAGGCAAGATCACATTGCCTGTCGTGCTGGCATTCCGGCGCGGCAACGATGTCGAGCGCGAATTCTGGGTCCGCACGCTGGAGCGCGGCGAGATTGCCGACAGCGATCTCGACCACGCCGTCGGGCTGATGACAAAACACCGCACGCTTGAAGATGCGATGAGCCGCGCGCAACACTACGGTGCGATGGCGGTCGATGCGCTGGCGCTGTTTCCGTCTTCACCGATGAAGACTGCGCTGGAACAAGTTGTCGCGTTTTGCCTGGCGCGTTCGCACTAAGCAATCAGCTCAGCGTGCCTGCGTGAACCCACCAGCCGGGATGCTGTTGCGAAATCGCTTTCGCTGCCTGTTCGGCATCGCCCGCATTCCGGAAAATTCCAAAACATGTCGCGCCTGAGCCCGACATCCTTGCGAGCCGGATGCCTGCGGACGCGCGCAACGCCACCAATACGACACCGATGGCGGGTTCGACCTTCAGCGCCGGCGGCTCGAGATCGTTGGTGCCGGCCGCAATCGCTTCGCACCACTCGTCTACTGTCGCGGTCCCGCTTGGCCATGACGGCGATTGCCGGCCCTCGCCAAACGCTTCGCCCTTCGCAAGACCGAGCGCGGCGAACACGTCCTTGGTCGCCACAGCAATTCGCGGATTGACCATCACGCACGGCAATGCCGGCAAATTCAGAAACGAAAGATTTTCGCCGACGCCGGTCATCGTGCAGGCGCGCGATTGCAGACACACCGGAGTATCCGCGCCGGTCGCACGCGCAACCTCCATCAAGCGCGCGTCTGCGAGATCGACGCCGTTAGCGCGGGCGAGAAGCCGCAACGCCGCTGCGGCATCAGCCGATCCGCCGCCGATTCCGGCCGCGACCGGAAGATGTTTTTCAAGCGTGAAGTGTCCCGTCTTCAATCCGGCAATACGCTCGCCGAGCGCACGCGCCGCCCGGATCACCAGATTGTCGTCGCCGTCGCCGCATTCCGGCGCGCCGGGGCCGGTCGCGGTCAATTTCAGACCTGATGCAGCTTCAAGCGTCAGCATGTCCGCGCAATCGGCGAACGCAACGAGGCTTTCGAGTTCGTGATAGCCGTCCGCGCGGCGGCCATGAACGCGCAGGGTCAGATTGACTTTCGCGCGCGCGGTATCGGTCAGGAGAGACATGTCACGACGGTATAAAGCGCAACCGCCGTGAAAGCTCAACCACCCTTAACCGCCCTTGCCGTCTTCTTTCTTCTTGTCGGCGGAGGCGGCGTTCGACGTGTCGTCAGGCAGCCCCTCGCGGAGCTTGGCTTCGATCTTCGGCAATTCTTCCGGATCGGGCTTGAGATCGCGCGCATGCGCCCACTGGAATCCGGCCTCGAGTTTCCGCCCCACGCGCCAATAGGCATCGCCAAGGTGATCGTTGATCGTCGGGTCTTCCGGCTTCAGGTCGATCGCGCGTTCGAGGTTCTTCACCGCGTTGTCGTAGTCGGCAATGCGATAATAGGCCCAGCCCAGCGAGTCGACGATGTAGCCGTCGTCCGGCCGCTGGTCGACCGCGCGCTTAATCATGGCCATGCCTTCGGTCAGGTTGATGCCCTGATCGATCCACGAATAGCCGAGATAGTTGAGAACGTGCGGCTGCTCCGGCTGAAGCTCCAGCGCCTTTTTCAGATCCTTCTCAGCCGTCGCCCATTGCTTGGAACGTTCGCCGCAGATTCCGCGGAAATAGTAGAACAGCCAGTTCGGCTTCGCATCCGGCCCGGTCGCGTCGATTCCCTGCGAGTAAGTCTTCTCGCAATCGGCAAACTTCTTGCGCGCGCGCTCGATGTTGCCGAGCGCCATGATGGCTTCGAGGTCCTTCGGATCGTCGGTGATGACGGTCTTGAGAATCTTGATGCCTTCATCGGTGCGGTCGATCGAATCGAGATCGGTCGCGAGTTGAATCTGCGCATTGCGCTTCATCGGCGAGGTCGCAGGAACGCGCTCGTAAACTTTCACCGCCATCTGCGGCTTCTTGACCGTCTCATAGAGGTCGGCGAGCGACAGCAGCGCGAGCGAGTGATTGGGGTTGAGATACAGCGCAAGTTGCAGATAGACGAGTGCAAGGTCTTCGCCGCCACGGCGCGTCAGCGATGCGCCGATGCCGTAAAGTGCTTCCGCTGCACCCTGCTGCGCGGAATCGACGAGCGGCGCGAGCTTCTTGCCCGCCTTGGTCTCGCGAATTCCTTCCATCACGATCGGATGGCGCGCGAGCTTCTTGTCGAAATTCTCGTAGACGGCCGTCGCCGCTTCGGCGTCCTTGTTGCGCGAAAGCCAGCGCGCATAAGCATCCGTCACGCGCAAGGCTGAATCGTCGAGCTTGTAGGCGCGCTCGAGCCGGACGCCTGCTTCCTTCTGCTTGTTGGCAAGCTCGAGGATCAGGCCCGTGTGCAGGTCCTTGAAGATCGGGTACCATTCGGGTCCGGCGAGCTTGTCGATGCTGGCGACCGCCGCCTGCGTATTGCCGCCGCCGTAGGCAGCCCATCCCGACACCAATGTCGCGACAAGATCGGTGATCGGCCCGCGCACCGACTGATTGATGTTCTGCTGGGCGGACGCGAACTGCTTTTGCTTCAAAAGATGCACCCCAATGACGAGGCGCGCGACGCGGTTGTTCTTGTCCACCGCAAGGATGCGTTCACCGAGTTTTACGGCTTCCTCGATGTCACCGTCCGCGAGCGAGGAGATGAACGCGCGGTCAAGCAGTTCGGCATTCTTCGGATCGGATCGCAAGGCGGCGCGATAGAATGCCGATGCGGCAGTCGCATCGCGATCGACGCTGGCGTGGCGTGCGGCGAGATAGCTGCCGGAAACCGTCAGGCCGAGAAGGTCGCGGCTGGTCGGATAGGCCGCAGACTGACGGCTTTCCTCGCCGGGGTTGGTACGCGTCTGTGCGCTCAGCGGAGCCGACAGCGCAACGCTAGCTGCAACAGCGAAGGTGGCGGCGGCCACGCGATTCAATCGAACAGAAAAGACCACGCTCGCCGGCTCCATGATTTTCAATGATCCGCGTCCCATTGGGCCCGCGGCGGGACAATGGCCCGTTTACGCTCCATCCGCAAGGATTCGACCCAAAACTCCAGCCGATCCGCTCTTCAGCTAGTATGGCGGGAACGTGGCGAAGCCCGATCCTCGCGCATTCGTGCTCACATCGACTGGTAGTTCGGCCCGCCGCCGCCTTCGGGAGGAACCCAGGTGATGTTTCCGTTGGGGTCCTTCACGTCGCAGGTTTTGCAGTGAACGCAGTTCTGCGCGTTGATCTGGAAGCGCGGGCCTGCGGGTTCCTCGATCCATTCGTAGACGCCGGCGGGGCAGTAACGGTTCGACGGACCGGCAAAGACATCGTGCTCGGATGTCTTTTGCAAATTCATGTCGGCGACCCTGAGATGGATCGGCTGATCCTCCTCATGGTTGGTGTTCGACAGGAACACCGACGAGAGCTTGTCGAATGTCAGCTTGCCGTCCGGCTTTGGCGCAGGATTCGGCGAATGTGTTTTCGCCGGATCGAGAGTCTTGCGATCGGGCTTGGCATGCGACTGCGTTCCGAACAGCGAAAAACCGAACAGCGTGTTGGCCCACATATCGAGGCCGCCGAGTGCGACGCCGATCACGGTGCCGAATTTCGACCACAGCGGCTTGACGTTGCGGACCTTGAAAAGATCCTTGCCGACGGCAGAGCCGCGCCAGGCATTTTCATAGTCGACCAATTCATCGTTGGTACGGCCGGACGCGAGTGCAGCAGCAACGTGCTCCGCCGCCAGCATGCCGGTACCCATCGCATTGTGAACGCCCTTGATGCGCGGAACGTTGACGAAGCCTGCTGCGCAACCGATCAGCGCGCCGCCGGGGAATGTCAGGCGCGGCACAGACTGATACCCGCCTTCGGTGATCGCGCGCGCGCCGTAAGAGATGCGTTTGGCGCCCTCGAACAGCGGCGCGATCGACGAATGGGTCTTGAACCGCTGAAACTCGTCGAACGGCGACAGATACGGATCGTCGTAGTTGAGATGAACGACGAAGCCGACCGCGACGAGATTTTCATTGTAGTGATACAGAAACGACCCGCCGCCGGTCGAATTGTTCAGCGGCCAGCCGAACGAGTGCTGGATCAATCCCTTTTTATGTTTCGCAGGATCGATCTGCCAGATTTCTTTCAATCCGATACCGAATTTCGATGGCTCGCTGTTTTTGTCGAGCGCGAATTTCGCAATCAGCTGCTTGGTAAGCGAGCCCCGCGCGCCTTCGGCGAACAGCGTGTATTTGCCGACAAGCTCCATGCCGCGCGTGTAGGAATCCTTGTGCGAGCCGTCGCGCGCCACGCCCATGTCGCCGGTGGCGATGCCGCGCACCTCGCCCTTGTCGTTGTAGAGAACTTCAACCGCCGCGAAGCCCGGATAGATCTCGACACCGAGCGCCTCGGCGCGCGGACCGAGCCAGCGGCAGACATCGCCAAGCGAGCCGATGTAGCAATGATGATTGTTCATCAGCGGCGGCATCATGATGTTCGGCAGACGGATCGCGGCTGAACCTGTCATCCAATAGAAGCGGTCGTCCTTGACCTGTGTTTTCAGCGGGCAATCCGCATCGTCGCGCCAGTCGGGGATGAGCTTGTCGAGCGATACAGGATCGATCACGGCACCGGAGAGAATGTGCGCGCCGACTTCCGATCCCTTCTCGACCACGACGACCGACAGATCGGGATTGATCTGCTTGAGCCGGATCGCAGCACTCAGGCCCGAGGGGCCGGCGCCGACGATCACAACGTCGAACTCCATCGATTCACGTGGCGGAAGGGGTTCGGTGCTCATGCTGATGTCTCGAAATGTCGTCTCGGAACGTTTCTAAATATCGTTCTTCCCGATTTTGATCGCAAGAACAACCCGGTTTTGCATGCAACTCTGCTTTGGATTTGGCGGCGAATAACCATGCAGCTTGCCGCGATCTGTCATAGAGTATGACGTATGCCAGCACTGCCGGACATTTCAGCGCGCGATCTTCTCGCCTTCTATGCGGAGACGGGCGTGGACTGCGCGCTGTCCGACGAGCCGGTCAACCGTCTCTCCGACGAGGCGGCGGCCGAGGAACAGGCACCGGCGAAGCCTCCGCTGTTTCGCAATGCGAACCCGGCGCCGTCCCGGCCGCCCGCGAAACCGGAGCCAACTCCGGATCTCGCCATCGCGTCCGCACGCGAACTGGCGCCGCAGGCAAAAACGCTCGACGAACTGCGTGCGCTCCTTGAAAAATTCGACGGCTGCGCGCTGAAATCGACTGCGACGCGTCTGGTTTTCGCCGACGGCAATCCGCAGGCAAAATTCATGATCGTCGGCGAAGCGCCGGGCCGCGACGAGGACATCGAAGGACTGCCGTTCGTCGGCGCATCGGGCAAGCTGCTCGATCTCATTCTGGCCGCCGTCGGCTTCGACCGCAGCAAGGTCTATATCGCCAATATCATTCCGTGGCGTCCGCCGGGAAATCGCGATCCCTCGCCGCAGGAAACGCAAATCTGCCTGCCCTTCATCAAGCGGCAGATCGAACTCGTCGATCCCGATGTTCTGGTCTGCCTCGGCAAGCCTTCGTCGCAGGCCGTGCTCGAGTTGAAGGACGGCATCATGAAAACGCGCGGCAAGTGGCACGACTACGACACCGGCACGAGAAAGATCCGCGCGATGGCGACGTTCCACCCCGCCTATCTTTTGCGGCAGCCGATTTACAAGCGTCTCGCCTGGCAGGATTTTCGCGCCATCAGGAAGGCGCTTTCGCAAACGAACGCAAACTAGAAGCCGCCACTACTTCGCGGGCTCAGACGCATTGTCCGGGCGGACGATGGCCCAGCCGATCCGCAACACGGCCTGGCGGCCCTTAATCAGGCGATCGAAGGCGCGCGGCACTTCCGGCACCAGTCCGGGAAACCGTTTCATAATTTCATCCGGCGGTGTGCCTGCCGTATCGGCGGCGCGCCAGACAACAACGCCTCCCGTCTCGCTGAACCGCGCAGGCGTAAGCCACGGCGTCAACTCGGGCGCCGCATCGAACAGCACATGCGGCCGCGCTGTCGAGGCGAAGCCGATCAGCGTCGAGAGTTGCGGATCGCCGGCGACCGACTGCAACGGACGGCCGACACGGCGCTCGTAGCTCTCCTCGAAGAATTGTCCGATCGCATCTGCTGGATAAGATGTTTTCAGTTCGCTCGTGCTTATCCACGGCTGAATGAATTTCAGCCCGAGAAAGAAAACGACCGGCAAGGCCATGATGACAAGCCAGACGGCTCGCAGCACCTGCTGCCGGCGCAGATAAATGAGGTCGCCCGCCGCAACGACGACGGCAAGGCCCATCATCATCAACGCGATGCCGTCGCCGCCGATCGCCCTGTCGCGTCCATAGAGCGCAGCTATGAGACTGAGAACGAACAAAGGCGCGAGCGCGAATACGTAAACGAACTGGCGGGCGAAAGAACCGACCGGCGGGCGATAGATCACAGGCGCTTCTTCCGGCCGGCGATTCAATCTGCGCGAATTGAAGACCAGCAGCACCGCGATTCCCGTAAGCGAAAACAGCAGGGCGCTCAGAAGCTCGGCCCAGCTGGTGAATTTGACCGCAAGATTTGAAAGTGCCGGTACCGCGCCGATTGCCAAGCCATTCGCGCGAAGCAGCCAGACGCCGTAAGGCAGCACGAGCACCGCAACAACCAGAATTGCGAACAGCGAATCGAATGACAGGATCGCCCGCCGCCCCTGCCGGGTCGCAAGCGCAAATACAATCAGCATCGCCAGCAGCGGCATGGCGGCATAGGTCGTGAGAAACAGAAGCCCGATCTCGATCGACAGCGCAAACCACGCATTGCGTTTGTGCTGCCCCATCACCTGCCAGGCGTGCAGCAGAATCAGCGCCCAGATCGGACGCGCCAGAACCAGCGGCCCGAACTCGGCGCCGGGAAATGTGAAGGCCCAGATCGTCGCGGTGAGCAGCACGGCGAGGATCGCCTGCTGACCGCCGACGATGGCACGGCTCAGGGCGAACAGCGCCCAGAACGTCACGACAAAGCAAATCTGCGCCAGCAGATAGACGCCGAAAATATGATTGCCCGCGAGCCGGAATGCGATGTCGGCGGCCCAGAACGCGAGCGGAGGCCCAAGGTGACTGCCCACCTGATATTCGCGCCCGAACGCAACCACGGTTGCCAGATCGCCGGGCGGGCTGTCGTAAAACAGCGTCGGCAGAGCAAACCAGATCGCGGCCTGAAGCAGCACGACGATCCAGAACACCAGCCGGGGCCGCGCACGTACCAGTTCAACGATCAGGGATGTGAAACGCATGACGCCGGTTGAGCGAGAGATGTCCGATCCCGCTTGATAAAGGCCAGCAGCCAATCAGGCAACCGAGCGTAGCTCAGGCGGTGGCCGCGAGGGCATCCAAAGGCAGCTGGGCGTCGCCCAAAAGTTCATCGGGGTCAGGCCCGTGATGTTTCCGCCTCGCCGCGGCGACCGGTGCAAAGAACCGGCGGTGGTGTGCGCTGGGACCGAGCCGATCGAGTGCTTCAAGATGCGCCGGTACGCCATAGCCCATGTGTTGCTCGAAGCCGTAACCGGGGCAGTCGCGCGCGAGGGCGCACATCAGCCTGTCGCGTGAAACCTTCGCCACGATCGAGGCTGCGGCAATCGACAGAACGATGCCGTCACCGCCGATGACCGCAGCACATTCTCCCCTTACCGCAATTTTGTCGCGGCCGTCGACGAACACATGCCTCGGCATATCGGGCAAGCCGTTGACGGCACGGGCCAGCGCCCACAATGACGCGCGCAGAATGTTGTCGCGGTCGATCCGCGACGGCGGCGCTATGGCGACGGACACCAGCGCAGTCGCGCAGATGTCCTCGAAAATTTCTTCGCGCCGCTCGCGCGTCAGCTTCTTGGAATCGTCGATACCCTTCGGGATGCGTTTCGGATCGAGAATGACGGCTGCGGCGACGACAGGTCCGGCCAACGGTCCCCGTCCCGCTTCGTCGCAACCCGCAACGGGCCAGATGCCCTTCTTCATCAGCGCGCGCTCGCGCCGGAACGAAGGCGCAGAAATGACTGCGCGCTCTTTCACTCTCGAACCTGGCTTTGCTGCTGATTTTTCCCGACTCATCGCCGGGATGCTGGTGTCAGCAGCGTTTCACCGCAAGCAAGAATTATTGTCGTGCCCGCAATTCATGCGGCTCAGAACAAAGCCAACTGCTCGTTGGCGCGCGGCGGACGCACGAAATGCTCTGTCGTCAGCTTCGAGCGCCGCTTGTTGAGCCCGAGCTTTTCGCAGGCGATCTCGAAACGCCGCCCGATCATCCACGCCATCGGGCCGGTTCCCTTCATCCGGGTTCCCCACTGCGAGTCGTAATCGCGCCCGTCACGCATGTCGCGGATCAGCGTGAAGACATGGCGATAGCGGTCGGGGTAATTCGCCATCAGCCATTCGCGAAAAAGATCCCGCACTTCGAGCGGCAGCCGCAGCAGAACGTAGCTGGCTTCCTTGACGCCAGCATGGGCAGCCGCGTCGAGAATCCGCTCGATCTCCGAATCGTTGAGCGCGGGAATGACGGGCGCAATCATCACGGTCGTCGGAATGCCCGCATCGGACAATTGCCTGAGCGCCTCAAGACGCTTCGGCGGCGTCGACGCGCGCGGCTCCATCGTGCGCGCGAGCTTTGCATCCATCGTCGTCACCGAGATCGCAACCTTCGCCAGATTGCGCTTGGCCATACGGGCGAGAATATCGATGTCGCGCGCAACCAGTGCCGACTTGGTGACGATGCCGACGGGATGCGACGTTCTGTCGAGCACCTCAAGAATGCCGCGCATGATTTTGCGTTCGCGCTCGATCGGCTGATACGGGTCGGTGTTGGTGCCGATCGCGATCATCCGCGGCTCGTATCCGGGAGCTGCCAGTTCCTTCTCGAGAAGTTGCGGCGCTTCGGGTTTCGCAAACAGTTTGGTCTCAAAATCGAGACCGGGCGAAAGCCCGAGATAGGCGTGGGTCGGCCTCGCGAAGCAATAGACGCAGCCATGCTCACAACCGCGATAGGGATTGATGGAGCGATCGAAACCGATGTCCGGAGAATCGTTGCGGGTGATGACTTTGCGCGACGTGTCGATTGCAACCGTCGTCTTGAACGGAGGAAGCTCCTCAAGACCCTGCCAGCCGTCGTCGAAGGCGACCCGCGCCTCGGCCTCGTAGCGCCCGCTGGCGTTGGATTGCGCACCGCGGCCCCGGCGGCGCTGCTTTTCGACGGCAGCTTCGATCTGGGCAAAGGGAGGGGGCGCACCCGCCGGGTCGGAGGGCGCCTTGGCCGGCGGGTGCTTGAGGGCATTGGATGCTCTGCTCATGCAACCAAGATAACATCGAACGAGAACAAAACAAGAACTAATTGGAGCCCGTCCACAAACCATGTGCGCAGATAAATCGCGACTGTTTGAAGCGAGCACTGTTCTGAATGTGACAAGGTGATAACGATGCCGCCCGGCAGGTCCGTCAAATCTCGCAACCCTTCATGATAAGCGTCGTCATACCCACCGAAGGCATCGAACAGCCGGTCGTCGCAACGCTTGCGGCACTGGTTCCGGGTGCTGCTTCGGGGATCGTCCGCGATGTCGTTCTTGTCGATCGTCCGGGTTCGGACATCATCGAGCAGGTCGCCGACTTTGCAGGCTGCGACTATCTCAAGTTCGACGGGCCCCGCGCCGCAGCCCTTGCCGCCGGTGCAAACTCCACGCGTTCGCCCTGGCTGATGTTTCTCACCGCCGGTGCGGTCCTCGATTCGGGCTGGATCGACGAGGCCGCCCAATTTATCCAGCGCGTTTCGGGCAGCGGACGGCAGCGGGCAGGCGTTTTCCGTTACGCGCGCTCGCCCTACGAAGACCCGAGAATTTTTGACCGGTTTCAGGGTCTGACGCGATTCATTTCCGGCCCGTCGCTCGATCAGGGACTGCTGATTTCCCGTGACCACTATGAACGTCTCGGCGGCTATGCGTCGGCCAAGCGGCGCGCCGAAGCCAAGCTGATCTCGAAGATCGGCCGGACCGGGCGCTCGGTGCTGCGGACCAAAATTTTCGTGGCTGCTTAAAACTATTTGACTCCGTCAACTAATTGGCCAACATCGCCGGAAAGCAATTTCGGCGAGATTTCCGGCTGTGGCCGTTCAGAACAAAAGCGAGCGCAACTCCCGCGTCGCTGTGGTGAGACAATTCAATCGCTTCTACACGCGCGAAATCGGCGTGCTGGAACGGCAACTGCTCGAAAGCCCGTTTTCGCTGACCGAAGCGCGCGTCCTGTTTGAACTGGCGAATTGCGAAGGCACGACGGCGAAAGCCATCGGAGACGATCTCGGTCTCGATCCCGGCTATATGAGCCGCATCGTTCAGGCTTTAGCGAAACAGGGATTGCTGACGCGGAAACCCAGCCCCGACGACGGCAGGCAGTTCGTCCTGTCACTAACAGCCAAAGGGCGCGCCGCGTTCGCCCGCCTGGACAAGCGTTCGCATGAAATGACAAGCCGCATGCTCGACAGGCTTCAGGCCGGCGAGCAGCGGCGGCTTGTCGGCGCAATAACGACCGTTCAACAGCTTCTCAACAACGAAAATCCCCGGCGCGAAATCACATTGCGTAATCATCGTCCCGGTGACATGGGCTGGGTGGTACAGCAGCACGGCGCGCTCTATGCGCGAGAGTTCGGCTGGGATATTTCGTTCGAGGGACTCGTGGCGGAAATCGTCGCGCAATTTCTCAAGGACTTCGATCCGCAATGCGAGCGATGCTGGATCGCCGATATGGATGGCAAGCAAGCCGGATCGGTATTTCTGGTGAAGCACACGAACGAGGTTGCAAAGCTGCGGCTTCTCATCGTCGATCCTGCGGCGCGCGGCACGGGATTGGGTAAACGCCTGGTCGACGAGTGCACTTCATTCGCGCGCGCGCGCGGTTATCGCAGGATCACGCTGTGGACGCAGAGCATGCTGCTTGCCGCGCGCGGCATCTACGAGAGTGCAGGTTTTATGTGCATCGAGAGCAAGCCGCATCGCAGCTTCGGGCGCGATCTCGTGGGCGAAACGTGGGAGCTTACGCTCTAGCCACTCAGGCTTTCGCCTTGCCGCGTTTGAGATGCTCGTCGAGGCGCGGCATGATCTCGACGAAATTACAGGGCTTCGTCCGGTAGTCGAGCTGATGCGCGAGGATACCGTCCCATCCGTCACGGCACGCGCCCGGCGATCCCGGAAGGCAGAAAATATATGTCGCCCCGGCCACACCTGCGGTAGCACGGCTTTGAATTGTCGATGTCCCGATCTTGGCGTGGCTCATCATGTGAAACGCGATCGAGAAGCCGTCCATCCGCTTCTCGAACAGCGGCTCGATGGCTTCCGGCGTGACGTCGCGGCCAGTAAAGCCTGTGCCACCCGTGGTGATAATGACATCGACGTCCGGATCGGCAATCCACGCCTTCACTTTCGCACGGATCGCTTCGACATCGTCGGTGACGATGTCGCGCGCTGCGAGCTTGTGGCCTGCGGTCGTCAAACGATCCGCAAGCGTCGTGCCGGATTTATCGTCGGCAAGCGAACGCGTGTCGGAAATCGTCAGCACCGCGATATTGAGCGGGATGAACGGCCTTGTATCCGGCGCTGCGGTCACTTCGCTTACTGGAACGTGTTGCAGGCTGCGACCGTGCCGTTCTGATAGCCGGTCATGAACCACTGCTTGCGTTGCGCAGCCGAGCCGTGGGTGAACGAGTCAGGCACAACGCGGCCTGTTGCCTGACGCTGAAGCGTGTCGTCGCCGATGGCACTTGCGGTCTGCAACGCCGCGTCGATGTCGCCCCCTTCAAGGAAGCCCGGACGCTTCTTGGCTTCGCGGTTCACCCACACGCCGGAGAAGCAGTCCGCCTGCAATTCGATCTTCACCTGAATTGCGTTCGCCTCCGCCTTGCTGCCGGCCCGCTGCTGCATCGCCGTCGCCTTCGGCAGAATGCCGAGCAGATTCTGGATGTGATGACCCGCCTCGTGCGCAATGATGTAAGCGGCGGTGAATTTGCACGCGTTGCCCGAGCAGCCATGGAAGCGCGTTTCGACCTCACGGAAGAATCCGGTGTCGAGGAAAATCTGCTGGTCCGGCGGACAGTAGAATGGACCCATCGCCGACTGCGCCATGCCGCAGCGTCCGCCGTTTGTGGCGTTTCTGAACAGCACAATACGCGGCCCGCGATACGATCTGCCGTCGGCCTGGAAAATTTCCGTCCAGCGGTCGTCGATTTCGCCGAGCACGCCGGCGATCATGCTGCCCATTTCGTCGCTCGGAGCGCCGGCTTTCGCAGGGCCCGTCTTGCGATCGGTCTGATAGCTCGGCGCCTGACTGCCGCCGCCGGTGAGAATTTCCGCGCCGCCGATCAGAATGCGCGGGTCGATGCCGACGGCCCATCCGATCAGGCCGAGGATGATGACGGTACCGATGCCGAGGCCGCCTCCGCCGCCCATCGGCAGACCGAAACCGCCCCCGCCCATGCCGCCGCCATCGTCGTCGCGGCGATCGTCGATATTATCGCTGCGGCGGAAATCATCGTAACGCATCGGATTCTCCCAATCGGCGGCAATTCAAAATACCAACGCAGCATCGCTGCGAAACGTTCAGTTAATAATTCATACCGCGCTAGGCAATTGTTGCCTAGCGATAAAGCCAGCGCCGATTAAGCGCATTTTTACCTTGGACATTCATGGTGATGACAGTCGGATTGTTGGTCCCGCGTCGCCGGCTGCGTCGCCTGAGTCAGAGTTTGAGTCATGGTTGTGTCGCGTCGCGGGGCGTCTGCAAAGGCGCCCCGCACTAATTTCGAGTCTCCGCTGTCGTCCCGCATCATCGTGGGCGATTGCGTCGCAGAAATGTCGAAACTTCCGGCCGGTTCGGTCGATCTGGTCTTCGCAGACCCGCCATATAATCTTCAACTGAAGGGCGATCTCAAGCGCCCCGACGAATCCCACGTCGATGCGGTCAATAACGACTGGGACAAGTTCTCGTCCTTCGCCGCCTATGACGAATTCACGCGCGCCTGGCTGCTCGCCTGCCGCCGCCTGATGAAGCCGTCGGCCACGATCTGGGTGATCGGGTCCTATCACAACATCTTCCGCGTCGGCGCGATCATGCAGGATCTCGGATTCTGGGTTCTCAATGACATCGTGTGGCGCAAGACGAATCCGATGCCGAATTTTCGCGGCCGCCGTTTCACCAACGCGCACGAGACGATGATCTGGGCTGCGCGCGACGAGAACGCCAAGGGCTACACCTTCAACTACGAAGCGTTGAAAGCCGCCAACGAAGACGTGCAGGCGCGCTCGGACTGGCTGATCCCGCTCTGCACCGGCGACGAACGCCTCAAGGGCAAGGACGGCAAGAAGGTTCACCCGACGCAGAAGCCGGAAGGCTTGCTGGCGCGCGTGCTGCTGTCGTCGTCGAAACCGGGCGATGTCATCATCGATCCCTTCAACGGCACCGGCACGACAGGCGCCGTCGCCAAGCGCCTGCGCCGCAATTATGTCGGCTTCGAGCGCGACCGCACCTATGCGACTGCTGCCGAAAAGCGCATCGCGGAGATCGAACCGCTCGCGGAAGAAACGCTCGCACCCTTCATGACGGCGCGTGGCGCACCGCGCGTTGCATTTTCGGAACTGGTCGAGCGCGGCATGATTTCTCCCGGCACCAAGCTCGTCGATTCCAAGAAAAAACATGGCGCGCTGGTCCGCGCCGACGGCGCGATCATGCTCGGCGACAAGGTGGGCTCCATCCACCGGATGGGCGCGCTGGCGCAAGGCGCGGAAGCCTGCAACGGCTGGACGTTCTGGCATGTGGAGACCAAAAAAGGTCTCAAACTGATCGACGAGTTGCGCGCCGAAATCCGCAGCGAGATGGCGGCGGGCTAGTCGCCTCCCGGTTGCCCAATCAAAATTCACATGTCATGACGCCTCCAGTAACCGGGGCGCAGCATGACTGTTCTTATCGCAGGCGGCGGGATCGGCGGGCTGACGCTCGCGCTGAGCCTTCATCAGATCGGCATTGACTGCCGCGTGTTCGAGAGCGTCGCCGAACTCAAACCTCTCGGCGTCGGTATCAATGTGCTGCCGCATGCGGTGCGCGAACTGATCGATCTCGGCCTCCTGGACAAGCTCGACGCCGCAGGCGTCCGCACCAAAGAACTGTCCTACTTCTCAAAACACGGCAAGCCGATCTGGACCGAGCCGCGCGGCATCGAGGCCGGATACAAATGGCCGCAGATTTCTATTCATCGCGGCACCCTGCATCAGGTTCTTCTGGATGCCGTGAAAGAACGGCTGGGCGAGGACAGCGTTCTCACCAGCCATCACCTTTCAAATTTCGCCGACACGCCGGATGGCGTCAGCGCGACGTTCATCGACAAGGCGACCGGCAAGGACGCAGGTACATATCACGGCACGCTTCTGATCGCGGCCGATGGCGTCCACTCCGCCGTGCGCGAGAAGCTGTATCCTCAGGAAGGTCCGCCGCTCTGGAACGGACGCATCCTCTGGCGCGGCATCACGGAAGCCGATGCATTCATGTCCGGCCGCACAATGATTATGGCCGGGCACGAAATCCTGAAATTCGTCTGTTATCCGATCTCGAATGCGCCGCTGCCGAACGGCAAGCATCTCGTCAACTGGGTCGCCGAGCGTCATCTGCCGCCGGACTACAAATGGCGCCGCGAGGATTACAACCGCACCGCCAATCTCGACGAGTTTCTGCCCTGGTTCGAGAAATGGAAATTCGGCTGGCTCGATGTTGCGGGCCTGATCCGGAATTGCCCGCATTCTTACGAATATCCGCTTGTGGACCGCGACCCTGTCGATCGCTGGACGTTCGGCAATGTCACGCTGATGGGCGATGCGGCGCACCCGATGTATCCGATCGGCTCGAACGGCGCGTCGCAGGCGATTCTCGATGCGCGCGTCATCACGCGCGAAATTCTCAATCATGGCGAAACGCCTGCGGCATTGCAGGCCTATGAAGCCGAGCGCCGTCCCGCGACCACCGATCTTGTGATGCTCAATCGACGCAACGGACCCGAACAGGTCATGCAGATGGTCGAGGAACGCGCGCCGAACGGCTTTGAGATCGTGACCGACGTACTGTCGCAGCAGGAACTGGAAGACATCGCCAACAACTACAAGCGCGTGGCGGGCTTTCAGGTCGATGCGCTCAACGCCAAGCCGCCGATTGTGCCCTCGCCGCACGCGCCGATCATGTCGAGCGCAGGCTAATCGCCCAGTCCATGCGCGATCACCTTGCGCATGACGTTCGGCAAGGCTTCCTCTTTCAACGTCGCGATCTTCACCCAGCGCATTCCTGACGGCGGCTTCGTTCGCGGCGGAACGCGCGCCGTGTAGACGGCAAGCTCAAGCGGGAAATGCGTGAACACATGAGTCACGACGCCTGCCTTGCGATGCCAGCGCGAGACTGTTTTCAGCGCAGGCACCTGTCTCAACGCAGCTTTGTCCGTCTGTTCTGCAATCCAATCCGATGTCGGAACTTCCGTCATGCCGCCGAGCAATCCTTTTTCAGGGCGGCTACGGACCAGAAGTTCATCGCCGCGCGTGACGACGAACGCCGCGCCGCGGCGTAGCGCACCGGTTTTCTTCGGTGCCTTGCGCGGAAACGTTTCCTGATCGCCGCGTGTATGCGCGACACAACTCTCATTGAACGGACACAGCGCGCACCCCGGCTTTTTCGGCGTGCAGATCGTGGCACCCATATCCATTAGAGCCTGCGCTAAATCGCCCGCGCGGGAAGGCCCCAGCAATGTCGCGGCTAATTCCTGAATCCGCGGTTTCGCTTTCGGCAATTGTTCTTCGACGGCAAACAGCCGCGAGACCACGCGCTCGATATTGCCATCGACAGGCATGGTCCGACGATCGAAAGCAATGGCTGCTATGGCTGCGGCGGTATATTGCCCGATGCCCGGCAAGGCGCGCAGCCCGTCCTCCGTATCCGGAAATGCGCCGCCATGTTCGCGCAGCACTGCGACGGCGCAGGCATGCAGGTTGCGCGCGCGCGAGTAATAACCCAGACCCGCCCACATGCGTAGAACGTCGTCGAGCGAGGCCGCGCCCAAGTCCATGACGCGCGGCCAGCGCGCAATGAATTTCTCGAAATACGGTCCCACAGCTTTGACGGTCGTTTGCTGCAACATGATTTCCGACAGCCACACGCGATAGGGGTCGGAACGTTCGCCTTTGAGCGCGCGCCACGGCAATCGGCGCCGATGCCGGTCGTACCAGGCGAGCAATGAGGCTGCGCGATCAGCGCCCGCGTCCGGCGATTTTTCCGGCGCGGCTTTGTTTCGCCGCGCGAGTGCGCCTGATAAGCTCATGGCCTCTGTTGTACGCAAAGCCGTTCACGATGAACAAGTCCAACCGCATCAGCGCAAAGCCGTTGTCCGCACTTCTCGGAAAAGTCTTCGGCGAGGCTTTCGAGAAGCAGGGATTTGCGTCGCGCGAACTGGTGACGCGCTGGGCCGAGATCGCAGGCGCGGATGTTGCCGCCCACTCCGAACCGCTGAAAATCCAGTGGCCGCGGCCGGTCGAAGGCGAACCGGCGGAACCGGCGACTTTGATCCTTCGCGTCGAAGGCCCGATGGCGCTGGAAATCCAGCATACGTCGGATGTCATTCTGGAGCGCGTCAATCGCTTCCTCGGCTGGAATGCGGTCGGTCGCATCGCCTTGCGGCAGGCCCCGCTGACGCGCAAATCGTCTCGGGTGGCACCCAAAGGTCCGGATGCCGCCGCCATCGCAAAGGAAGCGGCCAGCCTGACCGGCGTGACCGACGACGGCCTGCGAAGCGCGCTGGCGCGGCTGGGCGCGGCGATCAAGCGAAATTGACGCAATTGCGCCGCCGGCGCGCCATTGCCACATTTCCGGTTTCAAGATAGCGAACACCTCTGCAGACGGCGCGCCAATGTGCATGTTTGCGAACTCTGGAGCAGACCGTTGAATATCACGCGCCGCGCATTTTCCGCCGTCCTGACGCTGACCGGCCTTGCCGCCATGTTCGGCATTTCGCCTCTGCGCCTGTTCGGCGAGGCCCACGCACAAACAGCGGAAGAAATCGCCAAGCCCGTGATGCTCGGCGACATGACGCTCGGCCCGAAGGATGCAAGCGTCACAATCGTGGAATATGCCTCGATGACCTGCCCGCATTGCGCGGCGTTCACGAAGGACGTTTTTCCGAAACTGAAAGAAACCTATATCGACACCGGCAAGGTGCGCTTCATCTTCCGCGAGTTTCCGCTGGACAAGATCGCGCTCGCCGCCTCCGCCGCCGCGCGCTGCATCGCCAAGGGCGACGCGCCGAAATATTTCGCGCTGATCGACATCATGTTCAAGCAGCAGCTTGAACTGGCGAACGATCCGCTGACGACGATCAACCGTATCGGCAAGCAGGCCGGTTTCAGCGAAGCGCAGATCAAGGCCTGTGTGGACGACGATCCATCGACCAAGCAGAAGATCATCGACGATCTCAAATACGCCAACGAGACTTTGAAGGTGAATTCGACGCCGTTCTTCTTCGTCAACGGCACGCCGGTGAAAGGCGAAACCTCGTTCGATGCATTCGAGAAACTCATCAAGCCGCTGTTGAAGAGCTAAACGGCTTGCGGGCCGGGAAACTGGCGATTTTCCTGCCTCCCAACCGGCCTTGATCCCGCTGAAATCGTTTGAGAAACAACATCCGATTTCCAATTGATTTCCCTTGGGAAAAGCCGTTTCGGCCCGTTGCTCTCCACAGTCCGTCTCGCCATTGTCTGGCGGTTCGAGGCGCATCCCGCGACTCAGTTATGATGGATAGGCGCGCTACAGCCTTGTCCCGGCGAGGGAATTTAGCCTTCGCCCAAAGAGTACCAATCGCATGAAACTGACGCGTCTTCGCCTCCACGGATTCAAGTCCTTTGTCGAGCCGACCGATTTCCTGATCGAACCCGGTCTCACAGGCGTGGTGGGGCCGAACGGCTGCGGCAAGTCGAACCTCGTCGAGGCGCTGCGCTGGGCGATGGGCGAAACCTCGCACAAGTCGCTTCGCGCCGCCGACATGGATTCCGTCATTTTCGCGGGCTCCGGCAATCGCCCGGCGCGTAACCACGCCGAAGTCGCGATGACCATCGACAATTCGGATCGCTCGGCGCCATCGGCCCTGAACGATCAGGAGACACTGGAAATTTCGCGCCGGATCGAGCGCGAGGCAGGCTCTGTCTATCGCATCAACGGCAAGGATGTTCGCGCGCGCGACGTGCAGATTCTGTTCGCGGACGCAGCCACCGGCGCACGTTCGCCGGCACTCGTTCACCAGGGCAAGATCGGCGAAATCATTCAGGCGCGTCCGGATCAGCGCCGCCGCGTTCTGGAAGACGCAGCAGGCGTCGCCGGGTTGCACGCACGCCGCCACGAGGCAGAACTCCGGCTCAAGGCTGCTGAAACCAATCTCACTCGCGTTGAAGACGTCATCGGCCAGCTCGCGGGCCAGATCGACGGTCTGAAAAAACAGGCGCGTCAGGCGATCCGTTATCGTGAAGTGGCGGCAAAAGTCCGCAAGTCCGAGGCGATGCTGTTTCATCTGCGCTGGGTGCAGGCGCATGCCGACGTTGCGGAAGCAGGCAAAACCCACGACCTCAATGTCCGCGAACAGGCCGAGCGAACCCGCGAACAGGCGGAAGCCGCACGCATTCAGGCGGTGCGCGCATCCGAACTGCCGGGGCTTCGCGATAATGAGGCACGGGCCGCTGCGGGTCTTCAACGCCTGACCAACGCCCGCGAACTGCTCGACCGTGAAGAAGAGCGCGCGAAGGAGCGCGTCAACGAACTCGACCGCCGCCTGACGCAATTCGCCGCCGACATCGAACGCGAACAACGGCAGTTGTCCGATGCCGATGTGGCGCTGGCACGCCTCGACACTGAAGACGGCACGCTCAAGGGTGAGATCAAGTCGCAGGTCGAAAAGCGGACCGGCATGGACGCACGCGTCTCCGAGGCCGAGTCAAAACTAGCCACGGCGGAGCGAACCTTCTCCGACCTGACGACCTCGCTCGCGGATTTGGCCGCCAAGCGGACGCAGATCGAAAACAACATCCGCACGCACAAGGATCGCATCGCCAAGCTCGATCATGAGATCGCAGCCGTCACAGGCGATGTTCAGAAGCTGACCTCGGAAACATCCGGGCTCGGCGATCTCGGCGCGCTGGCGAAAACCATGGACGCCGCGCACAAGGCTCTGGAACAGGCACAGACGCGCGCGCAGACCGGCGAAGCCGCTCATGTTGATGCGCGCGCAAAACTCGACGCTGCACGCACGCCGCTGTCGGATGCGGAAAAGCGTTTGCAGCGCCTTGAGACCGAAGCAAAGACGATCTCGAAACTCGTTCACGGTGAAACGAAGAATCTCTGGCCGCCGATCATCGACGGCGTGAGCGTCGGCAAAGGCTACGAGAAGGCGCTCGGCGCGGCGCTCGGCGACGATCTTGACGCGCCGGTCGATCCATCGGCGCCGATGCGATGGTCGAGCGTCGGCGTCGTCGAAGGTGATCCATCGCTGCCCGAAGGCGTTGAGGCACTTTCAGCGCATGTGAAGGCACCGCCGGAACTCGCGCGCCGCCTGGCTCAGATCGGAGTGGTCGGCAAGGAGCGCGGGCCTCAACTCGTTGCGCGGCTGAAAGCAGGTCAACGTCTCGTCTCCAAGGAAGGCGATCTGTGGCGATGGGACGGTTTCGTCGCCGGCGCTCACGCGCCGACCGGCGCTGCACGACGGCTTGCCGAGCGCGCTCGGCTTAACGACATCGAAGCGGAAATTGAGCAAGCGCGTAAGGACGCTACCGCAAAGAAGCAGGCGCTGGACGCCGCCGAAGAAGCTCTGAAAGTTGCAGCAAGCAATGATGCTGCCGCACGCGAGGCTGCACGCTCCGCACAGCGTGAGGCAGATGCAGCACGCGAAAGCCATGTCGCGGCGGAGCGCGAAATCGGACGGCACGCCGCAAAACGCTCGGCGCTCGACGAGGCCCATGCACGTTTGACAGCGGATCGCACCGAGGCAGACAGCACGCATCGTAATCTTCTGTCCGCACTCGGCGAACTTCCGGCAAGTGCTGCGACCGAAACGCAGCTTGCGACGGCGCGCGGAAGCATGGAAGGCGACCGCAAGAACGCCGCCGACATCCGCGCCGAGGCGCAGGCGCTCGCCCGCGAGGCCGAGATCGCCGACCGCCGCGTGCAGGCAATCCTTTCCGAGCGCAAGGAGTGGCAGACCCGCAAGGAAGGCGCAGGCTCGCAAATTTCGACGATTGAAACCCGTATTCAGGACGTCAAGGCCGAGCGGGCCGAACTGGAAAACGCGCCTGCGGCATTCGCCGAAAAGCGCCGCGCGCTCATCACCGAAATCGAGACCGCTGAAGCCGGACGCAAAACGGCCGCCGACGCGCTGGCGCAAGCCGAGACTCTGATGGCCGAAACCGACAAAGCAGCGCGCACTTCGCTCGACGCGTTGTCGGCCTCGCGCGAAGCCTGCGCACGCTCCGAAGAACGTATGGACGGAACCAGGCGCCGCCTCGAAGATATCGAGCGCGAAATCCGCGACATGTTGGAAGTCGAACCGCAGGGCGTGGCGGCTCTCGCCGAAATCGCGCCGGGCGTGGACTTGCCGCCGCTTCCCGACATCGAAGCCGATCTGGAAAAAATGCGGCGCGACCGCGAACGGCTTGGCGCGGTCAATCTGCGCGCCGAGGAAGAACTGCGCGAGGTCGAGGCGCAGCATCTCACGCTGACCACCGAGCGCGACGATCTTGTTGAAGCCATCAAAAAGCTGCGCACCGGCATCCAGAGCCTCAACAAGGAAGCTCGCGAACGCCTCCTCGCGTCGTTTGAGGTGGTCAACAGCCACTTCAAGCGGCTGTTCAAGGAACTGTTCGGCGGCGGCGAAGCCGAACTGCATCTGATCGAGAGCGACGATCCGCTCGAGGCAGGTCTCGAAATCATCGCCAAGCCGCCCGGCAAGAAGCCACAGACGCTGTCATTGCTGTCCGGCGGCGAACAGGCGCTGACCGCGCTCGCACTGATCTTCGCAGTGTTCCTTACCAACCCTGCGCCGATCTGCGTGCTGGACGAAGTCGATGCCCCGCTCGACGATCACAATGTCGAACGCTTCTGCAACCTGCTGCATGAAATGACCCGCTCAACCGAGACGCGCTTCATCATCATCACGCACAACCCGATCACCATGGCGCGCATGAACCGGCTGTTTGGCGTCACCATGGCGGAGCGCGGCGTGTCGCAGCTCGTCTCCGTCGATCTGGAAAGCGCCGTTAAAATTCTCGACCAGAACGTGGCATAATCGCCTTATAGTTCCTTGGGCCGAGCGCGGCCTGAGGTTTCCATGTCCGAACTTCCCGCCGAACTCAAGGCTGCTCTCGAACGCAGAATCGAGGGCTTGTCGCGCAGCGATGCCGCACGCCGCGCCCGCTCGATTTCGGATGTCTATCGCAGCGGCGGCAACTCCTTAAGCATCAGATCAGAGGATGACGCTCTCGCCTATGCGCTGGTTCGGATGCCGGCTACTTATGCCGCGTTGAGTGCCTGCCTGAACGCGATTGCCGAAGCCCGCCCGGAATTCGCGCCCAACTCGCTGCTCGATGTCGGCGCGGGACCGGGAACGGCAACGTGGGCTGCCGCGAAAGCGTTTTCGTCCTTGGAAGAATTTGCGCTGATCGATTCCAACGATTCATTGCGCGCGCTCGCCTTAGAGCTCGCTAATGCAAGTTCGGCAATCGCCGCTCCAAACTATATGAAAGGCGACGCCGCCACCCTTCTTGCGACATCCCAACCGGCCGATCTTGTCGTTGCAAGCTACGTCGCCGGCGAACTCGGAGACACCACGCGCACAAATCTCGCCGACGCGATGTGGTCGAGGACCAAAGACACGCTGCTGATCGTCGAACCCGGCACGCCGGCGGGTTATGCGCGCATCATCGGTCTGCGCGCGCACCTGATCGCGAAAGGCGCGCATGTCGTGGCACCCTGCCCGCATGATTTGGCTTGCCCGCTTGAAGCCCCCGATTGGTGCCACTTCTCGCAGCGTCTCGCACGGTCGCGCGCCCACAAGCAGATCAAAGGTGCCGACGTACCCTTCGAGGACGAAAAATTCAGCTATGTCGCGTTGTCACGCATGCCCGTTCGCGAGCGCCCGTCGCGCGTGCTGGCGCAGCCAAAAATCTCGAAAGTTGCGGTGACGATGAAGGTTTGCGCGGCTGGCGGCGCCGGAACGAAAAATGTTCCGCATCGTGACAAGCAGAATTATTCCATCGCGCGAAAATTAAATTGGGGCGATGCGATCCCGGAGAAAATCTTCACAGCGGAATAATTTTTAGATCGCGGGTTTGATTCAGTGACGCGTTCGCGTCCGTAAAATCATCCATCAGGAGTAGAACCGCGATGTCCCGCACATTCGCCGCAGTTGCGGCTTTGACTTTGATTCTGACAACAGCCGCCTCGGCTCAGGCGCTCAAGACGGCCGACTCATCGAAGGGCAAGATCTTCGTCGATGCGAAGGGTATGTCGCTCTACACGTTCGACAAGGACGCCGGCGGCAAATCGATGTGCAACGGCCCATGCGCCGAAAACTGGCCGGTGCTCGCGGCCGCCGACGATGCCAAACCGGCGGCCGACATGTCCATCGTCGTGCGCGACGACGGAAAGAAGATGTGGGCCTATAAGGGCAAGCCGCTCTACACCTTCAAGAAGGATATGGCTCCGGGCGACGTCAACGGCGACGGTTTCCTGAACGGCGCCTGGCATCTCGCCAAGCCCTGATCCGCAGATCGGTTGCTGACGGACCATCCCGCCTCTTCCAAGAGGCGGGATTTTTCGTGCGCGAGACGGGCATTTCCAAGCAACAAAGGCCAAATTCCTCATTTGGCGCGTTAACGAAACCCGCAGGATTAACCCTAAGGCAGACCTAAGGAATTGAATTCTCCCTTGTTTCTGCCATGTTCCGACTGAAAGCAGTGCTGCACGCGCGCCATGCAGGGCGTTTTTCGGGCAACATCGGGCTCCGATAGTATCGTATCGTTCGCGTCAGGCGTGAGTGGCGTAGCGCGTTAGGAAAGTTTATGGCGAAGCCGGCAGTCATCGTGGTGGGTGCGGACAAGGGTGGGGTCGGCAAAACGACCGTCTCGCGCACCGTTCTCGATTATTTCACCGCGAACAATATCCCCGCGCGTGCCTTCGACACGGAATCGCCGCGCGGAACCCTGAAGCGATTTCATCCGGACGTCACCGAGATCGTCGATATGAATTCGACGTCCGACCAGATGAAGATATTCGATACGCTGAACACATCCGGCAATGCCGTGACCGTGATCGACGTGCGCGCAGGACTTCTGTCCCCAACCCTCGCCGCTCTGCGCGACATCGGTTTCCTCGACGCCGCCAAATCGGGCCAGATCACCTTCGCGGTTTTTCACATCCTCGGCCCCTCGATCGCCTCGCTCGATGAAATCGCCGAGACCGCGAATTTCATGGACGGCGCAAAGTATTTTCTGGTGAAGAACTTCATCAACAACACGAGCTTCTTCGAGTGGGATCAGGCGACCTACAATTCCTATTTCCGGCGCATCAAGAATGCGTCCGAAATCGCGATCCCGAAGCTCAACGAAATGGCCTATGAGCAGGTCGAAGTCGCCTCGGTGCCGTTCCTTAAATTCGTCGCCAACAAGGGCACGCGTGACGAGCCGGCGAACTACTCATTCGTGCTGCGCGGCTATGTGCGTCACTGGCTCGGCAACGTCTGGGCCGAGTTCGATCGCATCAAGCTGCCGGAAATCATCGGCACGAAGGAAAAGAGCATTCCGCGCATCATTGGCGAGAACTGACCGATAAAGCGCGATGCGCCGCACGCCCGTCTACATCGTCTGCTCGCCCCGCCCCGATGTCGGCAAAACCATTCTCGCGCGGCTTCTGACGGAATTTCTGCTGTTGCAGAACGGCGCGGTGACGGCGTTCGACATCAATCTGCGCGAACCATCGCTGCTCGACTATCTCCCTGAACTGACCGAGACCGCACTGATTACCGATACGTTCGGGCAGATGGCGCTGATGGATCGCATCGTTCTGAACGACGGCGTCGCCAAGGTGGTCGATCTCGGTTTTCACGCCTTCGACGATTTTTTCAGGATTGTTTCCGAAATCGGCTACATGAAGGAAGCTGAACGGAAGGGCACCGAGCCGATTCTCCTGTTTCTTGCCGGCAGCGACCGCGCATCGATCCGCGCATGGTCGATGCTGCACAAGAATTTCCCGCGCGTTCCGATCGTGCCGGTGGAAAACGAATTTGTTTTGCGCGGAAGCGCGCTGCCGGACGCCTATGGCGATGCGCGCCCGCTTGAGATCGCAGCCCTTCCCGCTTTCCTGAAATCGGTGATCGGGCGAACGAATTTTTCGTTCACGGACTATCTACGCTCGACGCAGGACCAGTCATCCGAACTGCACAAATGGATTCGCGCCAACTACACGAGCTTCCGCGAACTGGAACTCACCCTGATTCTGCATAAGATGTAAGGCTTAGTGGCCCTCGAAGGCCATCAGCGTGCGCACCGGCACGTTCAGCGCACGCAGTTTCGCTGCCCCGCCCAGTTCCGGCAGATCGACAATGAAGCAGGCCGCGATGACATCCGCGCCGATCTGGCGCAGCAGTTTCACCGCGCCTTCCGCAGTCCCGCCCGTCGCGATCAGATCGTCGATCAGAATGACGCGCTCGCCCTTCTGGATGGCGTCGGCGTGGACTTCCATCTCGTCGATACCGTATTCCAGCGAATAGGCAATCTTCACCGTCGTGTGCGGCAGCTTGCCCTTCTTGCGGATCGGCACGAAACCGGCCGAGACCTGATGCGCGACCGCGCCGCCGAGAATGAAGCCGCGCGCTTCCATGCCCGCGACCTTATCTATTTTAGAACCTGCCCAAGGCTGCACAAGCTCATCGACCGCGCGGCGAAACGCCCGCGCATTGCCAAGCAGCGTCGTGATGTCGCGAAACATGATGCCGGGTTTCGGATAATCGGGAATCGTGCGGACAGAGGCTTTCAAATCGTTTTCGAGGTTCATCGTCTTCGCTTTCAAAATCCGGCGGGGTTTCTATAGCTCAATTATTCGCTGACTGTCCGAGGCGGAACGCATTCTCCACAATCCGCAGTCCCACATTTCCTTCAAGCGACATCAGCGATTCGGGGTGAAACTGCACGCCGCCGACCGGCAATGTTTTGTGCTCGATCGCCATCGCAATCCCGTCTTCGGTGCTTGCCGTCACTTGCAACACATCCGGCATGCCGTCGCGCTCGACATAGAGCGAATGATAGCGGCCGATCACCACCTCATTGGGAAGGTTGCCCATCAAGGTGCCGCCGCGCACCTGCACGCGCGAAGGACGGCCATGCGCCGGCAACGGCAATTGACCGAGCTTGCCGCCGAAATATTCGCCGATCGACTGCACACCGAGGCAGACGCCGAACACCGGCAGTTTCTTTTCCAAAGCAGAGTCGATAAAGCGCGAAACGCCGAAATCCTCCGGGCGTCCCGGTCCCGGCGACAATACCAGCAGATCGTATTTGTTCTTCTCGAGCAGTTCGAGCGCGTGCGTGTGGCGCGTCACGCTGACATCCGCGCCGACCTGCCGGAAATAATCCGCCAGCATATGCACGAATGAATCGTCATGATCGATCAAGAGAACCTTTTTGCCGGAGCCGCTCGAATCCGGCGCGAACGCCGACAGCGGCTTCGGCGGATCGCCGCGCAACGCCTGAAACAGCGCGGCAGCCTTAGTCTGACATTCTTTTTCTTCGGCAACGGGATCGCTGTCGAACAACAACGTCGCGCCGACGCGCACTTCGGCGAGGCCGTCCTTCATGCGGATGGTGCGGATCGTCAGGCCGGTGTTGATGCTGCCATCGAAGCCGATGAAGCCGAGAGCGCCGGCATACCAGCGCCGCGACGAGCGTTCATGATCCTCGACGAACTGCATCGCCCAGAGTTTCGGCGCGCCGGTCACGGTCACGGCCCAGCAATGCGTGAGAAACGCGTCGATGGAATCGAAGCCGGGACGCAGCATGCCCTCGACGTGATCGACGGTGTGAAACAGCTTCGAGTATGTTTCAATCTGACGGCGCGCGAGAACCTTGATCGAACCCGGCACGCAAACCCGCGCCTTGTCGTTGCGGTCGACGTCCGTGCACATATTAAGCTCGAACTCGTCTTTTTCCGAATTCAGCAATTCCTGAATTTGTTTTGCGTCGCCGATAGCGTCCGCGCCGCGCGCGATGGTGCCGGAAATCGGGCAGGTCTCGATCCGCTTGCCGTCGGAGCGGACGAACATTTCCGGCGAGGCGGCGACGAGAAACTCGCCTTCGCCGAGATTGATGAGCGCGCCGTATGGCGACGGATTGATGACGCACAGGCGCTGGAACACTTCAGCCGGAGTGCGGTCGCATTGCTCGGCGAATAATTGCCCGGGCACCGCCTCGAACAGATCGCCGCGCGCGAACGCCTTGCGCGCCGTCTCTACAGTCGCCTGATAGACGCCGGGCGCGTGATCGGCAAAGCCTTCGCGTTTGGTCCTGGCGTAAACGCTCTGCGGCGTTTCGCGGCTCAGGCCTTTGGTGGATTTTCCTTTCCACGCGAACTCATAGCCGAGAATGACGCCGCGTCCGGTCGCGCGGTCATAGGCAAGAATGCGGTCGGGAATATAGAGCACGATGTCGCGCTGGTCGGCTTCGCGCGCGCGCTTCTGTTTCAGATCCTCGATCTGAAACACAAGATCGTAGGCGAATGCGCCGAACAGGCCGAGCAGCGGATCGTTCGGAGAGGCGAAGGCTGCGATGATGTCGCGCACCACCGACATGATCGATGCGCGGCGGGTGCGCTGGTCTTCGTCAACAGGCGCATCGCCGCGCTTGACCACGCCCTCGATGCGCGTTGCTGATTTTTCCGTCAGCGTGGCGCACGGCTCGTTCAGCGTTTCGGCGAGAAATGCGATGAGAACCGCGCCGCGCTCGTTCAACGCTTCGATGATGAAATCCGTGCCGGCGGATTCGAATTTCAGCGGCGGATCGGAAAAACCGAGATCGAAACTCTCATAGCGCCCCGGCACCGTGGTGCCGGACGACAGCATGACGCCGCGGCGGCTGTCGAGGCGCTCGATCAGTTTGTCGAGCGCAACACCGCCCGAGAATGTCTCGACGGCGCGCGAAACGTCCAGACCGCGTGCGGTCTTGAATTCGCTGTGCGGGGCAAGTGAAAAAAGCGTCCTGTTCATCTGGTCCTCTTAAGCAACTTGATCGAGGAACGCCATACAGGACAAACAAAAGGCCGCCTCTGCATGGCGGCCTCACGATTATTCACGCAAAATCGTCCGGCCACCTCTCAGGAGGTGCGCCACCAAAGACGGGCTGGGCGGGACGGCTTGTTCATGGCGCGCAAATCATCATTCGCGGACGATCATGTCAAGGGCGCATCGCGGCGGCCAGGGAATGCCTCGGATTCAATTGTCAGACAGCTTTTCCTCCGCGCATGCGTCACGTTCTCGCGCGTGCGAGGTGAGGGGCATGACGCGCCGAAAGGCGCAACGGTCTTGGCTCGCTTCTCGCGCTCCGCCTGCGACAGCGAAGTTTGAGAAACGCATCGCCTTTCGGCGCGCCATTTACGGGATTTCCGTTTGAGGGACCGCTCTTCCGGGTGCGGGATCCGAAAGCCTTGTGAGCCTTCGTTCATCCGGGCGGATTTCGCCGCCCTTCAGCCGCACCGCGTGCAGCCACCGAAGGCAGAGCCACGTAGTTGGCCCGGTCGGCGACCCTTAACCTCCCGGACGCATGTTTGCGAAACATGCGCGCGGGCCCGCATCCCGTTCCACTTCAAGACGCCTCATGATGCGCCCCTCGTGAACGGGAGTAATAGGAATATAATCATATCGTGGAAAATGTCAAGCGGCGCAGACAAATTCATTCGTCGTCCCCGCGAAAGCGGGGACCCATAACCACCGCATTCAATTTTGATCGAGAATGGTCGCTCCGTTCTCAAACTCTACGCGCAGGGGCTATGGGTCCCCGCTTTCGCGGGGACGACATCGGTGATGACAATATAAATTTGATTCTCGTAGCCCGATCCGCGCTAGGTTGCATCTTAAGCGAGACAGGGAGATACAAATGACTTTCAAGGTCACAAGCGACAGCTTCAAGGATGGCGACTATCTCGGAAAGGACCACATCCTGTCGTCCGATTTCGGTTTCGGCTGCGCGGGCGGCAACAAGTCCCCTCACCTGAAATGGTCCGGCGCGCCTGCGGGCACCAAAAGTTTTGCCGTCACCTGTTACGATCCGGACGCGCCGACCGGCAGCGGCTTCTGGCACTGGGTCGCGATCGGTATTCCCGCGTCCGTGACTGAACTTGCTTTGGGGGCCGGAAGCGCGGGCGGAAAAATGCCGGACGGCTCGTTACAGACACGCACCGACTTCGGCGCACCCGGTTACGGCGGCCCCTGTCCGCCCGAGGGCGATCATCCGCATCGGTATTTTTTCACGGTGCATGCGGTCGGCGGCGAGATCAAAGCGACGCCCGACACATCGGCGGCCGTGGTCGGCTTTCAGCTTCACTTCAACACGCTGGCGAAAGCCGCGGTGATGGGGCTGTTCAAACGCTGAGACGCGCAATCGCGCGTTTCAGATCGCGCTTGTATTGCAGGAAGTCCACGAAGATGCCGTGCCCGCCGCGATCCTTTTCCGGCGCGCGGGCATGCCACGCCTCTATGCGGTGTCTGAAGTCCGACGCAGCGCCGGAATTGCTTTGCTTGGCCTTGAGATAGGCCGCGATGAGATCGGATTGCAGCGCGCGTCCCGGCCAGCCGACGCCCGCACCTTCCAGCAATCCCGCGACGAACAGGCCGTTGTCGTCCTTCGGAAACACGTTGAGAAATAATCTCGGCGCTTTCGCGTCATGCTGCCAGCTCAACGCATTCAGATCGGCAAGAAACGGAAACGTAATCTCGTATCCGGTGGCGAGCAGAACAAGATCGGCCTCGTCCTCGGCGCCGTCGCTGAACACGACCTTGCTGCCGCGAAATTCCTTGATCGGCTTTCGCAAGGCAACGTCGCCCTGCCCCAGATGCTGGAGCACCAGTGAATTGACGATCGGCGTGCGGTCGTAGAGCCGGTGTTCGGGTTTCGGCAGACCGAAGCGTTCGGGCGGCCCGACCAGAAAACGCAAGACCGGTTCGTGCAATCGCGAGCGCAGCCATTTCGGAATCACGAACTTCGCCTTGTGATTGCCTTCGTCGGCGGGCTTGCCGGCAAGAAATTTCGGCGTGAAGTGATTGCCGCCGCGCACGCTCCACAAAACTTTCTTGGCGCGATGAATCGCATCGACGACGATGTCGCAACCGGTGTTGCCCATGCCGACGACAAGCACGCGCTTGCCGTCGAAAATATCCGGCGTCTTGTAGTCCTTGGCGTGCATGACCTTGCCGCCGAACGTGCCCGCAATCTTCGGCATCAGCGGATCGCTGAGATGGCCGTTGGCGATGATGACGCTGGTGTAATCGTGCGCCGATCCATCGTTGAATGTTGCGCGCCAGCCTTCGCCGTGCGGCTCAAGCAATCGCACCTCGCGATTGAATTCGATGCTGGAATAAAGATCGAAATACTTGGCGAACGACTTGAAGTAATCCGAAACCAGCGACTGATGCGGATAGGCAGGCCAATCCTGCGGCATCGGAAAATCCGCGTAAGCCGTCGTGCCCTTGGACGAGATCAGATGCGTCGAGGCATAGACCGCGCTCGGCGGTGCGCCATAGAGCCACTGCCCGCCGACATCGGAATTTTTCTCGACGCCTTGAACCGGAAGTCCGGCTTCCTTCAAACTTTTTACAGTGGCCAATCCCGCCGGTCCTGCGCCGATGACGAGCGTCGTCATTTCGTCAACTCCGCGCGGCCCGCGCGATAGCGTTCGAACACTTCCACCGCATTGTGCTTAGGCGAAAATCCGAATTCGGATTTGAGCTTGTCGTTCGCCAATACAGGGCGATACTGGATGAATTTGACGTTGCCCGGGCCGAGCTCTGTGAGACGCATCGCATGCAATAACCACAGCGCCGACTTCAGGACCGATGGCGGAATTCCCACATAAGGCTTGTGATTGAGCTTTGCGATGTCGCGCAAGCTCAGCATACCGTCTCCAGACAGGTTGTAGATTCCAGGCTTTGGCCGCTTCACCGCCTGAACCAGTGCGTCCACCACATCGGTATCCGCAATCAAGGAAAATGGCGTTGCCGTACCGCTTATCCCCGTCACCACCGGGCGTTCGAACAGTGCTGTGATCTGGTTGTTCGTTGTCGGACCCAAAACCGTGCAGGGACGGAAGACGGTCTGGGCGAGATCGGGATATAGCTCGCGCCACTCAACGAGCATCTCTTCCACTTCGCGCTTGTTGCGCGCGTAGGGAAAATCCTCGTTGCCGCGCAGCGCATCGTCCTCATGCAGCGGCACGGGATTATCGGCATGATAGCCATAGGCCGCGCCGCTGGATGTTACGACCAGATGCTCGACGCCGGCGTTGAGCGAGGCCAGCAGCACGTTCTTGGTGCCGAGCACGTCGATTTCCCAGTCGCGTTGCGGGTCGCCGCCGACCGCGACGACGGAGGCCAGATGCACGACGGTGCGCGGGCTGTGCTGCTTGAATATATCTTTCAGCGCCGGATCGCGGATGTCGCCCGTCACATAGGTCACATTCGGAAGCCGGTCGGAGGGCGCGACCTCGCGCACGTCCAGCGCCACGATTTCCGAATTCGTGCTTTTTTCGCCGGCTAATCTTTCAATCAGCGAGTGCCCGATGAATCCGGCAGCACCCGTCACGAGCACGCCGCCGCCTGTCTCCTGATCGCGCGAAGACGTCATGCGGTTTTGCCGTGGCGGTGAGGATCGCGCCGCTTCCACCATTCGGCAAGCGCCCAGCCCGAGATCAGATGCCACACGCCCCACCCTGCCGCCACCAGAGCCGCGCCGCCGACGCCGTCGAACTGATTGAGGATCAGCGCCAGACCAAGACCGGAATTATGCATGCTCACTTCGATGGTCAGCGCGCGGGTGTCGAAATCGCTCAGGCGCAAAACCTTCGCGGTGCCCCAGCCGAGTCCGACCGCAATCGCATTGTGCAGAATGACGAACGGCAGAATCGCCAGTACGAAAGTCGAGAGATATTTGGAGTTTGTCAGCATCGCGCCGCCGATGAAGGCGACCAGAAACAGGAACGATAAAATCTGCAACGGACGGCGGAGAAAATCCGCGAGCTTCGGAAGGTAGGCGACAGTCAGCATGCCGAGTGCCATCGGAATGCCGAGGATCGCCATCGTTTGTCCGAGGAAAGACAGCGGCTCGATGCTGACCTGACGCAGCAGCGCCGCAGTATCCGGATTGAGCGCCGCCCAGAACAGAATATTGAGCGGCGTCGTCACGATGGCGAGCACACTCGATACGCCGGTCATCGAGATCGACAGCGCGGTATTGCCCCGCGCCATGTGGGTGATGAGATTTGAAATGTTTCCACCCGGACAGGCGGCAACCACCATCATGCCGAGCGCAATGCTCGGCTGCGGTTTCAGCAGCATGGTGATCGCCCATGTCACCGCAGGCAGCAGCGCCAGTTGCGCGAGCAGCCCCGACAAAGGCGCGACGGGCTTGCGGAACACTTCGACGAAGTCGGCAACCTTCAGGTCGAGCGCCACGCCATAGATAATCAGCGCGAGCACGCCGCCGAGCACAAGCTGGCCCGTCGGATTGATGTTGAGCAGAATGCCGTCGATCTGCGCGCCGCCCATTGAATGTCCCCGGCCTTATCCCCGCAAAGGTTAGTGGAGCGGCGGAAACAGTGCCAGTGCATTCACCGCGTCATTGCGAGCGACAGCGAAGCAATCCAGAACAGCATCAAAGGGACTGGATTGCTTCGTCGCTGCGCTCCTCGCAATGACAGCGAGAATACACACAGCAAAAAAGCTCCCGGACGGGAGCCTTTTTCGATTGCGTCAAAGAACCGCAACGCTCAGTGCGCGTTGGCCCAAACCTTCTTCTTGGTGAAGTAAAGCAAGCCGGTGAGCAGAATCAGGAACACCATCACCTGAAGGCCGAGGCGCTTGCGCGCTTCCAGCTTCGGCTCCGCCGTCCACATCAGGAATGCGGAGACGTCCTTGGCGTATTGCGCAACCGTCGCCGGCGAGCCGTCGTCGAACGTCACCTGCCCGTCGTTGAGCGGCTTCGGCATCTTGATCGCGTGGCCCGGATAGATGTGGTTGTAGTACGAGCCATCCGGCAGCGTGAAACCGGCCGGTGCCTTGTCCTCATAGCCCTGAAGCAGCGCGTCGACGTAGTTCGGACCCTTTTCCTGAAATTGCGTGAACGCATCGAACAGGAATTGCGGGAAGCCGCGCTCGTAGCCGCGCGCTTTTGCAATCAGCGACAGGTCCGGCGGATAGGCTCCGCCGTTCGAGGCGCGCGCCGCCTGTTCGTTCGGGAATGGCGAGGGGAAGTAGTCTGCGGGCCGGCCCGGACGCTCGAACATCTCGCCCTTGTCGTTGGGGCCGTCCTGAACCTTGTAGTCGGACGCGAAAGCCGACGCCTGCGCCACCGAATATCCGGGCCCGCCGGGATCGGCGAGATTGCGGAACGCGACGTAGGACAGCGCGTGACAAGCCGAACAGACTTCCTTGTAAACTTTCAGTCCGCGCTGAAGCTGCGCCTGATCGAACTTTCCGAGCGGGCCGGAGAACGACCATTTCAGCGACGGCGGCGTTGCGCCGTGTGAATCGTCAGCCGCGAGCGACTTGCCCGTGCCGCCGAGCATGAGCGACCCGCCGACAACGAAAGCGAACAGCAAGGACGCGAGAGCTTTCTTTCCCGATTTGGAAAGCACATCGTCGGCGATCGAGTTCGGCAACGCGCGCGGCCTCTCGATGCGGCTGAGAAGCGGCAGCACGATCAGGAAGTATGCGAAATAGCAGAACGTCAGGATGCGGCCGGCGATGACGTAGATGCCTTCCGGCGGCTTGGCGCCGAGATAGCCGAGACCGATGCAAACCGCGACGAAGAACCAGAAGAACTGCTTCGCAAGCGGACGATATTTCGACGAGCGGGTCTTTGCGCTGTCGAGCCACGGCAGGAACGCCAGCACGATGATCGCCGAGAACATCGCGATCACGCCTGCCAGCTTGTTCGGGATCGAACGCAGGATCGCGTAGAACGGCAGGTAATACCATTCAGGCACGATGTGCGCGGGCGTCACGGCCGGATTGGCCGGAATGTAATTGTCCGGATCGCCGAGATAGTTCGGGATGTAGAACACGAACCAGGCAAAGAAGAGCAGGAAGCAGGACATGCCGAACGCGTCCTTGATGGTCGCGTAAGGCGTGAACGGAACGGTGTCCTTCGCGGTCTGCGGCTCGACGCCGGCCGGATTGTTCTGGCCTGCGACATGCAGCGCCCAGACGTGAAGAACGACGACGCCCGCGATCACGAACGGCAGCAGATAGTGCAGCGAGAAGAAGCGGTTCAGCGTCGGATTGCCGACCGAATAGCCGCCCCACAAGAGCGTGACGATGCTGTCGCCTACGTAAGGGATCGCGCCGAACAGATTGGTGATGACGGTGGCGCCCCAGAAGCTCATCTGGCCCCACGGCAGCACGTAGCCCATGAAACCCGTCGCCATCATCAGGAGGTAGATGATGACGCCGAGAATCCACAGCACCTCGCGCGGCTCCTTGTATGAGCCGTAGTAGAGGCCGCGGAACATGTGAATGTAGACGGCGATGAAGAACATCGATGCGCCGTTGGAATGCACGTAGCGCAACAGCCAGCCGTAGTTGACGTCGCGGACAATAAGTTCAACGGACTTGAACGCAAAGTCGACATGCGGAGTGTAGTGCATCGCCAGCACAACGCCGGTGACGATCTGCACGCCGAGCATGAGCGACAGGATGCCGCCGAACGTCCACCAGTAATTCAGGTTGCGCGGCGTCGGATACGCGACGAACGAGGAGTGAACCAGGCCGAGAATCGGAAGACGCTTTTCAATCCACTTCAATGCTGGATTGGTCGGCTGGTAGTCGGATGGTCCGCTCATGATGCGATCCTGAAAAACCTGAAAGTGAGTGCGAGACGATCTGCCGGAGATTTAGCCGATCTTGATTTTTGTGTCCGTGAGGAATGCGTAGGGCGGGACGGCCAGATTGAGCGGCGCAGGCCCCTGACGGATACGGCCCGAGGAGTCGTATTGCGAACCGTGGCACGGGCAGAAGAAACCGTCATAGCTGCCTTCATGCGCGATCGGGATACAGCCGAGATGCGTGCAGATGCCGATCACGACGAGCCACTGGTCGTGACCTTCCTTGGTGCGGGATTGATCGCTCTGCGGATCGGGAAGGCTTGCGACCGGTACCGCGCGGGCTTCTTCAACCTGCTTCTTGGTCCGGTTCATGATGTAGATCGGCTTGCCGCGCCAGAACACCTTGATGTCCTGTCCTTCGGCGATCGGCGTCAGGTCCACTTCAATGGGGGCGCCGGCCGCGATCGTGGAGGCATCCGGGTTCATCTGCGAGATCAGCGGCCAGGCTGCGGCAACGCCCGCGACTGCACCGACCGCGCCGGTTGCAACAAAAAGGAAATCTCGGCGTGTCGGCTCGGCCGAAGAGGAAGACGTCACGATTGCAAACCCTTTCCGAACTGCGGCCGGCAGAACCGCTTGCGATTTGCGCGGCGGGCATCCCGGCAAAAGGTGCCGGTACCCCGCTGGCTCCGCGGTGGCTGAATCACCATTTGTCCCACTCAACCGGGCAGAACATACGGTCTAGAATCGATCTATTGGCACCCTTGCCGAAAGAGCGCAAGCCCGCTATCGGCACACTTTAGTGCGATGCACTAAATCTTCCGGACGCCGATAAATTTCTGGACTTTTCCCACAAGCCGAGAGGCTTATTCCAATGCGCGTTGCCCTCTATCAGCCGGACATTCCGCAGAACACCGGAACGATCCTGCGGCTCTGCGCGTGCCTGAACGTAGAGGCGCATATCATCGAGCCGGCGGGATTTCCGGTTTCCGATCGGCATTTCCGGCGCGCCGGAATGGACTATCTGGATCAGGTGGCGATCCTGCGTCATGAATCGTGGGAGAAGTTTCAGGAGTGGCGCAAAGCGGCCGGCGCACGGCTGATGCTGTTCACCACCAGGGCGTCCCGCCCCTATCTTGAGCAGAGTTTTGGCGCGAACGATGTGCTGCTGTTCGGGCGCGAATCCGCAGGCGTGCCGGATCATGTGCATGACGCGGCCGATGAGCGGCTCGTCGTTCCAATCGCGCCCGGCATGCGATCGCTGAACGTGGCCATGACAGTGGCGATGGCGCTCGGCGAGGCGCTGCGGCAGACGGCGGGCCGCGCAGCGCATACACCTCACGGTGAGGAGGCGCGTCAGCGCCGTCTCGAACCGTGAGGATCGACAGCCATCCTTCGAGACGCACGCAAGCGCGTGCTCCTCAGGATGAGGACAGAAGCGGGAGAAGGACAGGATATTGAGCTACGCGGTCAAGGAAATCTTCCTGACATTGCAGGGCGAAGGCGCTCAGGCCGGACGCACATCCGTGTTCTGCCGATTCAGCGGCTGCAATCTGTGGAGCGGACGCGAGGACGATCGCGCCGGTGCCGTGTGCAAATTCTGCGATACCGATTTCGTCGGCACCGACGGCACACTCGGCGGACGTTACGCGACAGCCGATGAATTGGCAGACGCAGTCGATAGTCAGTGGAATGGCCCGCCCGATCATCGCTACACGGTTCTGACCGGCGGCGAGCCTTTGCTTCAGGTCGATGCGGCGCTGATCGACGCGCTTCACGCGCGCGGGTTCGAGATCGCGGTCGAAACCAACGGCACGATTGAGCCTCCGCCCGGCCTCGACTGGGTTTGCGTCAGTCCGAAGGCGAATGCCGACCTGATCGTGCGCGAAGGCAACGAACTGAAACTCGTCTTTCCGCAAGCTGAAAATGCGCCGGAGGACTTCGCCGATCTCGCCTTCGAGCATTTCTCGTTGCAGCCGATGGACGGACCTGACATAGCGCAAAGCACAAAGGCCGCGATCGACTATTGCCTGCGCCATCCGCAGTGGCGTCTCAGCGTGCAAACGCATAAATCGCTCGGGATAAGGTAGTATACTCCGTCATTGCGAGCGAAGCGAAGCAATCCACTCAACCAGGCAATCCAAAAGATGGATTGCTTCGCCGCTTCGCTCCTCGCAATGACGATGTAAAGGTAGCTGAAGATATGTGGGAATTGACCAAATCGTTTCGCTTCGAGGCCGCGCATTCGCTGCGCGGCACGACGCTTGGCGAAACCAGCGAAGAGATTCACGGTCACTCCTACCGCGCCGAGGTGACGATCCGCGGCACGCCGGATCCCGAAACGGGAATGCTGATCGATGTCGGCATTCTCGAACAACAGCTCGCCGAAATCCGGAAAAGGCTCGATCACAAGCTGCTCGACCGCATTCAGGCCATCGGGCCGGCAACCCTCGAAAACCTGTCGCGTTTCATCTGGGACAGCGTTCAGCATACGGGCCACGTCGTCCGGGTGAGCGTTCACCGCGACAGCTGTGGCGAGAGCTGCACCTATTTCGGGCCTCAATCCCAAGTGAAATCCAATGGCCGATAGCGTCCTCGGCCAACGCAAGCAAAAGGCGCGCGAATGGTTCGAGACGCTGCGCGATGATATTTGCCTGAAACTGGAAAAGCTCGAAGCCGACGCGCCCTCACCGCTCTATCCGGGCGAGGCCGCGAAATTCGCGCGCAAGTCCTGGGAACGCACGGATCATACGGGACAACCCGGCGGTGGCGGCGTGATGTCGATCTTGCGCGGCCGCCTGTTCGAGAAAGCCGGCGTGCATTGCTCGACGGTCCACGGCGAGTTCGCACCTGAATTCCGCGCGCAGATTCCGGGCGCCGCCGACGACCCGCGCTTCTGGGCATCGGGAATTTCGCTCATCGTCCATCCGCGCAATCCGAATGTGCCGGTCGTGCACATGAACACCCGTTTTGTGGTGACGACAAAATCGTGGTTCGGCGGTGGAGCGGACTTAACGCCTGTCCTCGATCGCCGCCGCACGCAGGACGATCCCGACACGGCCGATTTTCATGCGGCGATGAAGTCCGCCTGCGACGCCAATGCAGCCGTCGCTCCTTATGAAAAGTTCAAAACCTGGTGCGACGAGTATTTCTATCTCGTCCATCGCAAGGAGCCGCGCGGCATCGGCGGAATTTTCTACGACTGGCTGGACAGCGGAAACTGGGACGCCGATTTCGCGTTCACGCAGGACGTCGGCCGCACCTTCGCGCAGATTTACCCGGCGCTGGTGCAGCGAAATTTCAAGTCGAAATGGACGGCGAAGGATCGCGAGGAGCAGCTCGTCCGCCGCGGACGCTATGTCGAGTTCAATCTGCTCTATGACCGGGGCACGATTTTCGGTCTCAAGACCGGCGGCAACGTCGATTCCATCCTCTCGTCGATGCCGCCCGAGGTGAAGTGGCCGTAAACGGCCAATTTCGGACTAAGGCCTTTAAAAACCGGAGTTTTCCGTTGCCGGTGCGTTGTTACCCATACAACACAGTCGGCCCATAAAGCTCTCGGTGCGTCGATACTTCATTTGATTCGATTGAGCTTCGCTCCGTACCCCGTTACTTTTTCACAGAACCGAAACGGCGGAATCGCGCCGACTAAGGGTATGGGGGCTTCGATGCGTAAGGTTTTTCTTCTCGTTGTTGCGGCAGCGAGCTTGGCATTCGCCGGCGCTGCGTCGGCAGCCGACATGGCAGCAAAGCCGGTTTACACCAAGGCGCCGGTCGCTCCGGTCTGGTCGTGGACGGGCTCGTACATCGGCGTCTACGTCGGCGGCGCGTGGTCGGATCCTTGCGTCAGCGTTCCCGTCAACGGCGCGGGCGCGCCGCTCTTCGGCGGTGGACCGACCTGCTACAATCTCGGCTCGACCTGGATCGCCGGTTACACGGGCGGTTACAACTGGCAGATCGCTCCGAACTGGCTGATCGGCTATGAGGGCGAAACGGGCTATCTGCGTATGAAAGGCTCAAACGGTTATCCGGGTGCGCCGACCATCGTGGCCTACACCAGCGCCGGCGACCTCTATTCCGCGTACACTGCGCGTGTCGGATACGTGATGGATAAGTCGCTGTTCTATGCAAAGGGCGGCGCTACCGTCTTGCAGTTTGAAAACGGCATCTTCAATACCGGCGCTCCTCCTGTCGTCCTGACCGAGAAAAAGTATCGCCTCGGTTACGCGGTCGGCGGCGGCTGGGAATATGCCTTCGATCCGAAGTGGAGCATCAAGGCGGAATACCTTTACCTCGGCTTCGATGGATCGAGCAGCACGACCGGCGGGCTGATCGGATTCTCGACTGCCATTCGCGGTGGCGGCGTCTCGCAGGAAACCGCGACTGCAAGTCTTCAGGGTATTCACACCGCCAAGGTTGGCCTGAACTACAAATGGGACTGGTTCAGCCTGCTGCGCTAAGGACGGTTGAACTCATCAGGAAAATCGAAAACCCCGGGCCATCGTCCGGGGTTTTTGTTTAAGGTATCCAGATACTTAATCTGCGGGACTTTCTGTTACCGATACAGCACACCGGTCAGATAACCGGGTGCGGTGCAGGCGAATGATCGGGAATCGATTGAGCTTGTTCGACCCGCCCAGTATTTCTGTTGCCATAGATGCGGCGGGATCGCGCCGCCAAGGAATTTTTGGGGGCTACCGATGCGTAAGATTTCTCTTTTGATGGTTGCGGCGGCAAGCCTTGCTTTCACAGGCGCTGCATCGGCTGCCGACCTTGCACGGCCCGTTTACACCAAGGCTGCTCCGATGGCGCCGGTCTGGTCCTGGACCGGCTCGTATATCGGCGGCTATGTCGGCGGCGCATTCAGCACGAACAACTACAGCAACACTAACCCGTTCGCTGTCACCCCGGTTAATTCGTACAACATGAATTCCAGCGTCATCGGCGGTTATACGGGCGGCTACAATTACCAGTTCGCTCCGAACTGGCTGATCGGTTACGAAAGTGAAACCGGCTACATCCACATGAAGGGCACAGGAACGTTTCCTCCTGCCGGACCGGCTTTCGGCACCGCCGAAATCGGCAACTTCTACAGCGCGTGGACGGCTCGCTTCGGTTACGTGGCAGACAAGTCGCTGTTCTACGCCAAGGGCGGCGTCGTGCTCGCGCGCTTCGACACCGGCGTGTTCGCCGGACCGGCCGGCGTCGGCTTCACCAACCACGAGTACGAACTCGGCTACGCAGCCGGCGGCGGTTGGGAATATGCGTTCGACCCGAAATGGAGCGTCAAGGCTGAGTACCTCTATCTCGGCTTCGACCGTAACTTCACCTACGGTGCGCCGACCCTGGGCCTCACCTCGACCTCGCATTTCGGCGGCATCCACACCGCCAAGGTCGGCCTGAACTACAAGTGGGATTGGTTCAGCCTGCTGCGCTAAGCGCCACTGAGCCAACTTCGACAATCGAAAACCCCGGACTTAGGTCCGGGGTTTTTGTTTGGCTCATAGCCTGTGATCGTGTTTGAAGCGCGCGACCGTCTCGTCGGAAAGACGCTTCAATGCGCCCGGATCGAGCGGGAAATCTGCCGCGAGCCACGCGTCCTCCGCCAAAGCCAGCACATGGCCGAGCGCCGGCCCCTCCGCAATTCCGCGCGAGACAAAATCCGCGGCCTTCAATGGAAATGGCGGAGGCGTCCAGCGGTCCGGCAACGTCGCATGCTCTGTCCAGAGTGTTTCATCCGTGCGCGGCCCCGACCGTGCCCAGGCCAGCATGATCCGGTCGCGGTAGCGCGCCGTGCCAAGGCGGTACAGCCGCCGCCGTGCTACAGCATTGTCCATGCCGACCAGCCGCCACCAGCGGTGGCCCATCGAATCGAGGTTTTTGGTTTCGGCGTTGGACAGTCTCAGACGCTGCGCTACGCGCTTTGCATCTTCCGTTACCGCGACAGTCAGCGCACCGAGCCGCCGGATCGGATCCGCTTCCAGACCGAGTTTGCCCTCAATCGCGATCATTCGCCTGAGCGCACCGTGATAGGTCACGCCGCCCACCAGGCGCAGCAGCAATCCGGCGTCATCCATTGCCACCAGCGCCTCGAATGCCTCCTTCGCGACAACGAGCTTCAGAATCTCGGTGCGTATCCGCTCGGCCGACAAACCCGGCAGGCCGTCGCGCGCGGCGATGCATGCGAGATACCCGTCGCGATCCGGCTCGCCTTTTCCGTAAGCTGCGTGAATGCGGAAAAAGCGCAGGATGCGGAGATAATCTTCGGCAATGCGCTGCGAAGGTTCGCCAATGAAGCGCACGCGGCGCGCGGCGATATCGGCCAGGCCGCCGACGTCGTCGTGGACAACGCCATCGGGCGTGAGCGAAAGGCCGTTGACGGTGAAATCGCGCCGCATCGCATCGCGCGCCCAGTCGCGGCCGAATGCAACTTTCGCCTTTCGCCCGTAAGTCTCGACGTCTTCGCGCAGCGTCGTAACCTCGAACGGCTTGCCGTCGATCACCAGCGTCACCGTGCCATGCTCGACGCCGGTCGGAACGCTTTTGACATGAGACAGCCGCGCACGGCGGATCACCTCGTCGGGAACCGCCGTCGTTGCAATGTCGATTTCGCCGACCGGCAAATCCATCAGGACATTTCGCACGGCGCCACCCACAACCCGCGCTTCCTCGCCGTCTGCGTTGAGCATCGCCAGAACCCGTGCCGCAGGGCCGGATGTCAGCCACGGTGCATCCCGCAAGACGCGCGCCGCCGTCACTTCTCGACGCCCTGAATGAGCTTGCCGTTCTCGATATGCGCCGGGATGTAGGTCTTGCCCGGCGGCGCGCCTGAAAAATTCGCCAGCAGCACAAGGCTGAGGATGACGAGGGCCAGCGCGCCCAGCATCAGTTTTGCGATCAGATGCATCGGCCAATGGACCTGATCGAACACGCCGGCGCGTGTCGCGAACAGATAGGCCGCGTAGACCGCGAACGGGATCAGAAAAATTCCGATCTCAGTCAGAACGGGACGGATCATAGATAAATCCGTTCGTAAAGTGCGCGCAGCATTCCCGCCGTCGCGCCCCAGATGTAACGCTGCTCGAACGGCATTTCGTAGAACGACCGCTGCATGCCGCGAAACTCCTTGGTACCGACCTTGTGATTGTCCGGATCCATCAGAAACGCCAGCGGCACTTCAAACACATCATCAACCTCGTCGGCGCTGATCGACAGATCGAATCCCGGTAGCACACGCGCGACCACGGGTATAATGCGAAATCCGAAACCCGTCGCATAGACGTCGAGATAGCCGATCGGATCGACAAAGTTGCGCTTGAGACCGACTTCCTCGTTCGCTTCGCGCAGCGCGGCGTCGAGCGGAGAATTGTCCGACGATTCGATCTTGCCGCCGGGAAAAGATATTTGCCCCGCATGCTCGTTCAAATGGGCCGCGCGCGTGGTGAGCAGAACCGTCGGCATCTCCCGCTCGACAACGGGGATCAGCACCGCCGCCGGGCGAACCGGCTTTTCCTTCGCAATGATCTGAAGCATTTTGTCGGTGCCGAAGTCCCCCGTCGGCGCAAGGATGTTCGGATCGGTCAACCCCGGCGGCACATCGAACCGGAGACGTTCGCGCGCACGCTGGAAAAATTCCTGCGACGTCATGTTGAGCGGCGCATCGAGCTTGGCGATGGCGTGGTGCAAATCGCTGTCGGTCACGTAACTTCTCTCGCTTGCGCCGCGTCAGCCATTGCAAAGAACTCGCCGTTCGAGATCACGCCGAACATTTCGCAGCCTTCCACGACCCGCTCCTCGCCCATCTCGACGAGATCATAATAGAGCGGTCGTGTGACCTTGGCCCACAAATCCGAGCGCACATGCAGATAGGGAGTTAGTCCGCCGTCGGCGGCCATTTCGAATCTCAGGCGATGCTCGCGATCGCAGGGCACCCAGTCGTCCATATTCGTGCGGAAACTCAGTCTGCGCGATGCGCCCTCGCCTTCCTCGATCAGTTCCACGGCCATGAAAGGTACGTCATCGACGCGGATTCCCACCTTCTCGACCGGCGTGACGAGAAAATACTTTCCGTTTTCGCGTTTGAGGATCGTCGAAAACAGTTTCACCAGCGCATGACGGCCAATCGGCGTGCCGAGATAAAACCAGGTCCCATCGGTCGCGATGCGCATGTCGAGATCGCCGCAGAACGGCGGATTCCACAGATGAACCGGCGGCAGACCTTTTGCCGCAGCCCCGCGTGCCGCCTGGGTCAGCCCTTCGAGCCGCTGTGCGGAATTGGCTTGCTGCTTTTGCCCTTGGTTCGCCATTCTTTAACCCGACGTTTCAGCGGCTGTTTGGCATGATCGATGCACGTTCGATACGCTGAAGTTAACGATGAAACTGCCACCACGGCAGGAACTACTCGCCACAACGTGATCCGGGGTCATCCCTTCGGGCCTTAATGTGGGGACGATGAATATATAGCGGAATACTTGGCCTTTGCATGAGTTTAGCATGGGCCGGACGCAAATCGGATTGCGGGAATCGCCCGCAATAGGGAGCGCGAATCGGCGCGCGAAAGCAAGGAGCGGTGAAATGGCCGGCAACGAAAGTGTCGAGAAACTCGAAGACGTCATCGTCCGTTCGGCCGAGCAGATTTCCGGCAACATCCGCGCCGTCAAGGAAGCGATTTCGGCGGTGATTTTCGGGCAGGAGCGCGTCGTCGAGAATGCACTGGTCACGATCCTGTCGGGCGGACATGCGCTCCTGATCGGCGTGCCGGGTCTGGCCAAGACCAAACTGGTCGAGACTCTCGGCGTGACGCTCGGTCTCGATGCCAAGCGTGTGCAGTTCACGCCGGACCTGATGCCGTCCGATATTCTGGGCGCCGAAGTGCTGGATGAATCGGCAGCCGGCAAGCGATCCTTCCGCTTCATCGCGGGGCCTGTTTTCGCGCAGCTTCTGATGGCGGACGAAATCAACCGCGCCAGCCCGCGCACGCAATCCGCGCTGTTGCAGGCGATGCAGGAACAGCACATCACGGTGGCAGGCGCGCGTCACGATCTGCCGAAGCCGTTTCATGTTCTGGCAACCCAGAACCCGCTCGAACAGGAAGGCACGTATCCATTGCCGGAAGCGCAGCTCGACCGCTTCCTGATGGAGATCGATGTTGAATATCCCAATCGCGACGCCGAGCGGCGCATTTTGTTCGAGACGACGGGCGCGGAGCAGACCGCCGCGAAATCGGCAATGACGGCCGACACGCTCATCACCGCGCAGCGGCTTGTGCGCCGGCTGCCGGTTGGCGACTCCGTCGTAGAAGCTATTCTGTCGCTGGTGCGCTCCGCACGGCCCGGCCACGAAGGCGGTGCAACCGGCAAACTGATCGCATGGGGACCGGGTCCGCGCGCCAGCCAATCCTTCATGCTCGCAGTTCGCGCCCGTGCGCTGCTCGATGGACGCCTCGCGCCATCGATCGACGACGTGATCGATCTGGCCGAGCCAATTCTCAAGCACCGCATGGCGCTGACATTCGCCGCGCGCGCCGAAGGCGAAACCGTGTCCAATGTGATCGCGCAACTGAAGGCGCGGATCGGATAAAGAATGGCGCAGCCGCGCATCGATAACGCACAGGATAACGAGGTTCGCGCAGCGGTCGGCAAAAGCCGCAAGCTGGCGGCGCGCGTGCCGCGTCTGATCCTCGAAGCACGGCGCGTTGCCGCAACCGTCATTCATGGACTGCATGGGCGGCGGCGCGCGGGCACCGGCGAGAATTTCTGGCAGTACCGGCGCTTCGCCAGCGGCGAACCCTCTCACAATGTCGATTGGCGGCGATCCGCACGCGACGACCATCTCTACGTTCGCGAGCGCGAGTGGGAAGCCTCGCATACCGTGTGGATGTGGATCGACCGTTCGCCCTCGATGGATTTCAATTCGCATCTGACCGAGTGGAGCAAGCTCGACCGCGCGCTCGTTGTTTCTTTTGCACTCGCCGAAGTTCTGGTGCAGGGCGGCGAGCGCGTCGGACTTCCGGGACTGATGCGGCCGACCGCCAACCGCAACGTGATCGAGACGATCGCGCAGGCAATCGTGCACGACACCGGAGAGCGGCCGAGCCTGCCGCCGAATTTTTCGCCTGCCGCGTTTTCGGAAGTTCTGATGCTCTCTGACTTGTGGAGTCCGGTTGCCGAATTCCGGCGCGCGATCGGACAGCTCGCCGCCAATGGCGCGCGCGGTCATGTCGTCCAGATCGTCGATCCGGCGGAGGAGAGTTTTCCCTATTCCGGCCGCGTCGAGTTCGTCGATTCCGAAGGGCTCGGCAGCGTGACTGCGGGACGCGCGGAAAAATGGCGCGACGACTATCAGGCATTGGTCGCCAATCACCGCGCCGCGTTGCGTGCCGAAGCAGAACATTTCGGCTGGAGCTTCACGGTTCACAGGACCGACCGGGGACCGACCGAATTGCTGTTCGCCGTTCATGCGCGCATGGGCGCCGGCGCGCACGCGATGTCCGGCAATCGCAAGTCCGCGCGCAGCAACGCAGGCCAGCAGGCATGATGGCCGGACTGCCGCTGACATTCGCCGAGCCGCTGCTGCTGATCGGATTGCTCGGCCTGCCCCTTCTGTGGTGGCTGTTGCGCGTCATGCCGCCGCGCCCGAGGCGGATCGATTTTCCGCCGACGCGGCTGTTGCTTGAAATCGCGCCGAAGGAAGAGACGCCGTCGCAGACACCGTGGTGGCTGACCGCGCTGCGGCTGCTTGCCGCCGCACTTGTCATTCTTGCCGCCGCCGGTCCGATCTGGAATCCGTCGCAGGGCGTCGGACGCGCCAATGGGCCGCTCGTGCTCTTGATCGACGATGGCTGGAGCGCAGCCGCAAGCTGGGATGCGCGCGTCAAGGCGGCGGATGAACTGATCGCGAATGCGGAATCGGATCGCCGCGCTGTCGCGCTCGTCCCTCTGTCAGAAACCGCCAAAGACATCACGCTGATGCCGCCCGGCACCGCGCGCGTCGCGCTTCGGCAATTGGCACCTAAACCCTACGCCGTCGAGCGCGTGGAATCATTGCCTGTCCTCGCACGATTTCTCGGGGCGGCGGCGGTCGACGGCATTGTTTGGTTGAGCGATGGCGTCGATACCGGACGCGGCAGCGAATTCGTGGAAGGTCTTGCGAAGACCATCGGCGACCGGACGCTGACGATTGTCGAGGGTGGAACGCCGACGGCCCACGCGCTGGCGGCTGCGGAAAATGCCGCCGCAAAGATGACGGTCAAGGTTGTGCGTGCGGCGGCGGGGACCGCCGACACCGGTCTCGTGCGCGCGCTCGACCAGAAGGGATCGCCTATCGGTGAGGCAAACTTCTCGTTCGGCACGCAAGATAGCGAAACGGAAACCAGCTTCGAGCTTCCTGTCGAACTTCGCAACGACATCACGCGGCTGGAGATCGCAGGCGAGCGTTCGGCGGGCGCAGTGCAATTGCTCGACAAACGCTGGCGGCGGCGCGCCATCGGCATTGTCACCGGCGCAACCAGCGACACGGCTCAGCCGCTGCTTGCTTCCACATTCTATCTCACGCGTGCGCTGGCACCCTTCGCGGATGTGCGTCTCGCCGAGCGCGGCGCGCCCGCAGTCGCCATCGGGCAATTGCTGGATCAGAAATTGCCGATGATCGTGCTCGCCGATGTCGGCACACTCACGCCGGATATTCGCGACCGTCTCAACGCGTGGATCGATCAGGGCGGCGTGCTGGTGCGCTTCGCGGGGCCGAGGCTCGCGGCTGGCGACGACGATCTCGTTCCCGTCAAGCTCAGGCGCGGCGGACGCAGCCTTGGCGGCACGCTGACGTGGGAGAAGCCGCAAACCCTTGCATCGTTCTCTGCCGACGGCCCGTTCGCAGGCTTACCCGTGCCGAAGGAAGTGACCGTCACGCGGCAGGTGCTTGCGGAGCCGGACCCGGCGCTGGCCTCGCGCAGCTGGGCATCGCTCGCCGACGGCACGCCGCTCGTGACCGGCGAACACCGCAACAAGGGCGTGATCGTGCTGTTCCATGTCAGCGCCGATATGCGCTGGTCGGATTTGCCGTTGTCTGGCACCTTTGTCGAAATGCTGCGGCGAGTCGTGGATATGTCCGGCTACACAGCAAAGGAAGGCGCGGGAGTAGCGGCGGACGCGACCACGGAGACGGTTGCGCCGGTTCGCATGCTGGACGGGTTCGGCGCTTTCGCGCCTCCGCCTGCGACTGCAAAACCGATCCGCGCCGATTTCCGCGACCGCGCGACACTCGATCATCCTCCGGGTTTCTATGGACCGGCCGATGGGCCGCTCGCGGTGAACGCGCTTGCCGCCGCCGATCGCCTCGCGCCGCTCGACACATCGGCGCTGAAGGCGCGGCGCGCCACTTACACCAACTCCGAACCGCGCGATCTGCGCGGCATGCTGCTCTCGGCGGCATTGATATTGTTTCTGGCCGATGCCGTTATCGTCGCTTTGCTCGGCGGCGGATTGGCCGCATTGCTCAGGCGCAGAAGCTTCGCCACCATTGTCGCCGTTGCATTCGCGCTGTCATCGCTAACGCCGTTCAACGGTCCTGCGCTCGCGCAGACCGCCAAACCGGCTGCGAAATCCGCAGCGCCGAACGACGACTTCGCGATCAAGGCTGTGGCGCAGACCCGCATCGCCTATGTCGTCACCGGCAACGCCGACGTCGATTCCATCGTCAAAGCCGGGCTGTCGGGACTGACATTGTTTCTCGCGCAGCGAACCGCGCTCGAAGCCGGCGAGCCGGTCGGCATCGATCCCGCGCGCGACGAACTTGCATTCTTTCCGCTGATCTACTGGCCGGTCGTTTCCGGCGCGCCGACGCCATCGCAGGACGCGATCAACCGCCTCGACGCCTATATGAAGCAAGGCGGCACAGTGCTGTTCGATACGCGCGATGCGGTGGAAGCGCCTCCGGGTCCAAGCGGCGAGTCGCAAACGCCGGGCATGCTGACCTTGCGCAATATCCTTTCCTCGCTCGACATCCCGGAGCTTGAGCCCGTGCCGCGCGAGCATGTCCTGACCAAGACATTCTACCTGCTGCGCGATTTTCCAGGCCGCTTTAATTCGGGACAAACCTGGGTCGAGGCGCTCCCGCGCACGGAAGACGACGAGAATGCGGAACGCCCGGTGCGCGGCGGCGATGGCGTATCGCCGATCATCATCACGTCGAACGATCTTGCCGGCGCATGGGCGATGCGCCCTGACGGCCAGCCGATGCTGCCGCTGACCCCGGGCGAGCCGAGACAGCGCGAATTTGCATTTCGTGCCGGCGTCAACATCGTGATGTACACGCTGACCGGCAACTACAAGGCCGATCAGGTCCATGCGCCTGCCCTCATCGAACGGCTGGGGCAGTGATGCGTTCTCATCCTTCGAGACGCGCGCAAAAGCGCGCTCCTCAGGATGAAGACCTCATGGTGAGGAGCATTGCGGAGCAATGCGTCTCGAACCATGAGGATAACAGGAGAGACGATTGACCTACGGTATCGCATTCGCTCCACTCGTTCCGATCTTCGCGCTTTATCTTGCACTAGGCGCGATTGTTGTTATTGCCGCCGTTCTGCTGATCGCGCGTGCGCGCGGAGCGGCTGTCCGCGTTGCGGCGCTGTCGCTTGTATTGCTTGCGCTGGCCAATCCTTCTTTTACGCGTGAAGAACGCGAACCGCTGACATCGATTGCTGCTGTTGTCGTTGATAGAAGCCCGAGCCAGAATTTCGGCAATCGCACGCGTGAAACCGATCAGGCGCGGGATGCGCTCGTCGCCAAACTCAAGGACATCAAGGGACTCGAAGTCCGCGTCGTCGAGGCCGGTCAGGCCGACGGCGAAACCGACGGCACCAAGCTGTTCTCTGCTCTGGCCTCATCGGTGTCGGATGTCCCGACCGACCGCGTCGCAGGCGCATTCCTCATCACCGACGGACGCGTTCACGATATTCCGGCAAATGCGGCCGGCGTCGGCTTCAACGCGCCTGTTCATGCATTGGTGACAGGACGAAGCGACGAGCGCGACCGGCGCATCGCGATTGTGGCCGCACCGCGTTTCGGCATCGTCGGTCAGGCGCAGACAATCACCTATCGTCTCGACGATCAGGGCGTTACCGGCGAAAGCGCGCGCGTCACTGTGCGGCGCGACGGCGACGTGCTCAGCGAACGCGCGGTTTCAAGCGGCGAGCAAGTCAGCGTCACGCTCGAAATTCCACACGCGGGAGCCAACATCGTCGAGATCGAGGCATCGCCGCTCGAAGGAGAACTCACCCCGGTCAATAACCGCGCTGTGGTGTCCATCGACGGCGTCCGCGACAAGCTGCGCGTGCTTCTCGTTTCCGGCGAACCGCATGCCGGAGAGCGCACCTGGCGCAATCTTCTGAAGTCGGACGCCAGCGTCGATCTCGTTCATTTCACGATTTTGCGCCCGCCGGAGAAGCAGGACGGCACGCCGATCAACGAATTGTCGCTGATCGCGTTTCCCACGCGTGAACTGTTCCAGCAGAAGATCAACGAGTTTCAGCTCATCATCTTCGACCGTTACGCGCGTCAGGGCGTATTGCCGATTTCCTACTTCGACAATATCGCGCGCTATGTCCGCAACGGCGGCGCAGTACTCGTCTCGGCTGGGCCGGACTATGCGAGTCCCACAAGCATCTGGCGCACGCCGCTCGACGCCGTTCTGCCCGCCGAGCCGGTCGGCGTCTCCGAACAGGCGTTCACGGCGCGACTGAGCGACATCGGCAAGCGACATCCCGTGACGCGCGGTCTCGAAGGCTCCAGCAGCGAGCCGCCGCATTGGAGCCGTTTCTTCCGTCTCGTCGATACCCGCAACACAACCGTTCCGCCTGTGATGGAAGGTGCCGACGGCAAGCCGCTGCTTCTGCTGTCGCGGCAGGGCGAAGGCCGCGTCGCGCTTTTGCTGTCGGATCAGATCTGGCTGTGGGCGCGCGGTTATGAAGGCGGCGGCCCGCATCTCGATCTGCTGCGGCGGATTTCGCACTGGCTGATGAAGCAACCCGATCTCGACGAAGAGGCGCTTCGGCTGAAGACCGAAGGCCGCGATCTTGTCGTTGTGCGGCAGACGATGTCCGACACGGCGCAGCCTGTGACCGTGACATCGCCATCCGGCGCGACGCGGCAACTCGATCTCAAATCCGGCGACAGCGGTGAATGGCGTGCGGCAACCGGCGCCGACGAGCTTGGGCTCTGGCAGGCAACCGACGGCACGCTGAAGGCGCTCATCAATGTCGGGCCGATCAATCCGAAAGAATTCTCGGAGGTGACATCGACGACGGAGGCGCTGCGGCCGCTTGTGCAAGCCACGGGCGGCGACGCGCGGCGCATTTCCGATAACGGCAGCATCGAACTTCCGCGCGTCCTTGCCGTGCGCGCGTCGTCGGTATTTCGCGGCGAAGGCTGGCTCGGTCTGAAAATGCGCGAGGTGAGCGTGGTGCGCGGAATCGGCGTGCTGCCGATTTTCTCAGGCCTGATCGGTCTGCTGCTTCTGCTCGGCGCATTCGCATCGACCTGGTTGCGCGAAGGCCGTTGACACCCACGCCTGGAACGGCGATGTTATATTATAACATCTGTTCCCGAACGCTTTGGCCGGATGTTTTTGGGTGGGCGTAAGTCGATGGTTTGGCTGAGATCGAAGGCAAAAAGCCTGTCATTCGTCGCGCTGTTCGCGCTGGCGTTGCAGCTTGGCCTGTCGTTCGGTCACATTCACGCCGACCGCGCCCTTGCGGGCAAAGAAGCTGTTGCCGGTCTTCTGTCTTCGGCTGCCCCCGACTCCGGTAACGACACCGACAACCGCGCCGATCTGTGCGCGGTCTGTGTCACCATCGCGATCGCCAATACGCTGATCGATTCCACGCCGCCGGTTCTGCCGCTGCCGGTGGTGACAGCCGCATCGGACGTTCTGCTTGTCGCTGTCGCAAGCGGCGCGAGCACAACCGCGCTCGGCTTCCAGTCCCGCGCACCACCCATCGCCTGACATACGGCCTTTCACCGGTCCCGTTTAAACGCACGCTTGTGCGCCGAACACGGGATCAGATCGGGTCCGGCTCGCGCAATCGGCGAGCAGCCGTCCGGAATCCAGAACCCTCGTTGAGGCGGATTCGGCGGTGTCAGGAATGTCAAAATGTCCGATTTCTCCACGAGGCGCGCACTTCTTCTTGGAAGCTGTTCGCTGATCCTTCTTTCGTCGGTCAGCGGCGTTGCACATTCGCAAACGCCGCCCGCGCCTACTGCGAACTCGACCAACTCGCCCCCTGCAAATGTCTCCTCTGCGGACCAGTTGCCGGAAATCAACGTCACTGCTCCGCGGCGCGATCCCGATGCGCAAAGAAAGCGCACGCGTGTCATTATTCACACCGAGCCTTCGCCCAGCGACGAACAGGTGACGGCGAACCGCAACCAGCAGCTCGATGCGGCCAGAAGCAACATTGTCTTTCCCGCAGGCACCGCACCCACCACGCTCAGCCGAGAGACAATTCAATCGCTGCCGCAAGGTACCGAGGCTTCGCTCGACAAAGTTTTGCTGAGAACACCCGGCGTCACGCAGGATTCCGCCGCAGGCGGCGATCTTCACATCCGCAACGAGCATGCCAACGTTCAATATCGCATCAACGGCATCATGCTGCCGGACGGTGTCGGCGCATTCGGACAGATCATCGACACGGGCATTGTCGGCAATCTTTCGCTGATTACCGGCGCGCTGCCAGCCCAATATGGACTGCGCACGGCGGGTGTCGTCGATATTCAGACCCGCAACGATGCGTTCAACAACAGCGGCACCGCGAGCATCTATGGCGGCAGCCGGGGGACCGTCACGCCGAGTTTCGACTACGGCGGCACTGCCGGTAACACGCAGTATTTTTTCTCGGGCCGTTATTTCGGCAGCGACATCGGACTGGAGAATCCGAGACCGGCCAATCGCGCGATTCACGATCATACCGATCAGGGCAAAGGCTTCGCGTATGTCTCAACGACGATCGACGAGACGTCACGCCTGTCCTTCATCGGCGGCACATCGACAAGCGCGTATCAGATACCGAACAATCCGGGCCAGCCGCCGGGCACATCTGCGGGCGGCAACAATTTCGTGACCTATCCGTTCGACTCGGCGAACCTCAACCAGCGCCAGATCGAGAACAGCCAGTTCGGCGTGCTGGCCTATCAGAAATCGATCAACGGGCTCGATTTTCAACTGGCCTATTTCAACCGCTACAGCACGGTTCATTTCACGCCGGACCCTGTCGGCGATCTCGCCTTCAACGGTGTCGCGTCCAATGTCTTTCGCCGCAGCTTCATCAACGGAGTGCAAGGCGACGCCGCCTATCGCCTGACGGATGCCCATACGATACGTGCCGGTTTTCAGGCGAGCGGCGAGCGAACGCTGGTCAACAACACGTCGAGCCTTCTGCCTGTCGACGGGTTCGGAAATACGACCACCGACACGCCGTTCACGATCAGCGATGTCAGCGCCAAGACCGGCTATCTGTTCAGCACCTACATTTCCGACGAATGGAAAATCACCAACCAGCTCACGCTCAACACCGGCCTGCGCTTCGACCAGATGTATCAATATGTCGATGCCAACCAGTTGAGCCCGCGCATCAGCCTGACCTACAAGCCGTTCGAGGACACGACCTTTCACGCCGGTTACGCCCGTTACTTCACGCCGCCGCAACAGGTTCTCGCCGCGCCCACAAATCTTGCACTGGTATCGAACCCGCCCTCGACGCAGACGCCGGCCGTGATGCAGAACGATCCGGTGCAGCCTGAGCGTTCGCATTATTTCGATGTCGGCGTGACGAAGAAGGTCACGAAAAATCTCGAGCTCGGCGTCGACGCCTATTACAAGATCGCGCGCAATCTGCTCGACGACGGTCAATTCGGCGCCGCCTATGTTCTGACCGCGTTCAACTACGACCGCGCGACCAACATGGGCGTGGAATTCAAAAGTTCCTATGTCGATGGCGGATTCCGCGCTTACGCCAATCTCGCGATCGCGCAGCAGAAGGCGACGAACGTCGTCTCGAACCAATATCTGTTCGCGCCGGATGAACTGGCCTATATCGCGAGCAACTACATCTACACCGATCACGCACAGATTTACTCGGGATCGGCGGGTGCGTCTTATTTATGGAAAGGCACGCGCTTTAGCGCCGACGTGATTTTCGGCAGCGGGTTGCGCGCAGGGTTCGCCAATACGGATGTGCTGCCGTGGTACTCGCAGACCAATCTCGGCATCTCGCACGAATTCTTCTCGCCCGGATCGACAAAGCCGCTCACGGTCCGCTTCGACGTCGTCAACGCGTTCGACAGTATCTATCAGATCAGGGACGGATCGGGCATCGGCGTGTTCGCGCCCCAATACGGGCCGCGGCGCGGATTTTTTGCGGGACTGTCGCAGAAGTTCTGATCGGTCAGGAAACGGTCGCCCAGTCCGGACGGATAGCGCCTGCGATATTGCCGGACGCGCCGTTTGCGAGTTCGCAAACCAGTAGCCGCGCCGGATCGACAGGGCCTGGCATCGTAACGGTGCCCTTCGGAATTGGCTTGAAGCCCGCGCGGCCGTAGTAGGATTCATCGCCGACAAGAACGACAAGCCGGTGCCCTTTCGCCTTCGCGTCTTTCAGCGCGCGCTCAATCAGCGCCTTCGCGATTCCGCGGCTGCGGAAGGGCGGCTCCACCGTCAGCGGCCCGAGAAGCAAAGCCTGTGTATCGCCGATGCAGATCGGCAGCATCCGAACCGATCCGACGAGCAGCGTGCCGATGCGTGCCGTGAACGACAGACCAAGAATGTGACCGATCTGTTCGCGCAGACGATACGCGCTGAGAACGTAGCGGCCCGGCCCGAACGTGCGCTCATGCAGGCGCTCGATGGCCTGTTCATCGTTGGCGGTTTCGGTCGATATGGTCAGCGACAGATCGGTCATGTTGGAGCGCGAATTAGCATTTGACGCGCTCGGGGTCCATCGCCTCGCACACTATAAAGCGTCAGGATTTGCCGACTGCGGGCTGGGACAGATAGGCGAGCAGTTTGATCTCGCGCCGCCCGCGCGTCACGGTGTCGAGCACCAGCCCCGACGATACCGAAAGAACCGCAAGGATCATCAATCCCATCGACAGAACGGCAGTCGGCAGACGCGGCACGATGCCAAGTTCGAGATAGGTCAACACGACCGGAATCGAAAGTCCGACGGACACCAGCATCAGACACGCGCCGATCATGCTGAAGAACCGCAGCGGCTTTTCCGAACGGTAGAGTTTCAGGATGGTGTTGAGAATCCGGAAGCCGTCGCGCCAGGTGTTGAGCTTGCTGAACGATCCTTCGGGGCGCGCATAGTAAGGTGTCTCGATTTCCGCCACCGGCAATGCAAGCTCAAGCGCGTGCACCGTCAATTCGGTCTCGATCTCGAAGCCGTCCGACAGCACGGGAAACGATTTAACGAAGCGGCGCGAGAACACGCGGTAGCCGGAGAGAATATCGGTGAACGCCTGACCGAACACTGAGGCGAGGAAGCTCGTCAGCATCCAGTTGCCGGTGCGATGGCCTCGGCGATAGGCAGCCTGTTCCTGATCGACGCGAAAACCCACGACCATATCGAGTTGATCGGTCATCAGCTTGTCGATCATCTTCGGCGCACTCGGAGCGTCATAGGTCGCGTCGCCATCGACCAGCAGGTAAATATCGGCATCGATGTCCGCGAACATCCGGCGCACGACATGGCCCTTGCCCTGACGCCGCTCGCTGCGCACGTCTGCGCCGGCAGCGCGCGCGACCGCAACAGTCCCGTCAGATGAATTGTTGTCGTAGACATAAATCTGCGCGTCCGGCAGCGACGCGCGAAAATCGCGGACGACTTTTCCGACGGCGGCTTCCTCATTGTAACAAGGCACCAGCACCGCCACGCGCGGCTGCGCGATCTCCGGCCGGGTGCGATCCGATTCGATAAAGCGATTGAGCGCCTCGGCAAGGCCAGCCAAATCGCCCCGCGTGCCGCCGGGGCGCATCTCGGATAGCTGGCGTTTGAGATCGGTTGCGGCGCTCATGGAAGCCCTGAATTGGTGGTTTTCAGGTCCGAACCATAGGGGCCGAAAACTAACGATCTCTAACTCCAGTCCTCCATTCGGGGCTGGTTCTGGAGCACTTCGGCAAGCCTCAGCCGGCTGCCACGGGTCGTATCCGGCGGCAAATCGGCCGGATCGAAAAAACCGGATTCGATAATCTCGCGGTTCGGTTCCGGTGCCCCGTCCTGCATGAAGTCCCGCACCACATAGACCGCGACATGATCGCGCTTTGAAACCTTCCGGTTGAAAAACAGTCCGTGCCATTGCGGCTCGCCGGTCATTTCAATTTGGCCCTCTTCCCTTAGTTCGCGGGTCAGCGAATCGAGGCAGGTCTCGCCGGTCTCGACGCCGCCGCCCGGCAGATGCCAGCCGGAGACGTAGCTGTGCTTGACCAGAAAGACGCGGTTCTGGCCGTCGAGCACCACGGCGCGAACGCCGAGCGTCATGCCTCGCGCAAAGCGCCAATAGAAATGAAACACACGCCGGATCAGCGGCTCGAATTTCTGCCTCAGGGATTGCGCGCTCATCCGGATTGTCCAGCGAAGGTACCTATCGGCCTTGCATAGCACCGTTCATGTTGCCAAACAGCATGTCATGACGGTTTTCACCCTCGCGCATTTATCCGATCCGCATCTCGGCCCGATGCCGCAGGCGCGGCTGCGCGAACTCGCAAGCAAGCGCGCCATCGGCTACATGAACTGGAAGCGCAAGCGGCACGCCATCCATCGCAGCGAAGTGCTGGATGAGCTTGTCGCCGATATTCACGCACAGAAGCCGGGTCACATCGCGATCACCGGCGATCTCGTCAACATCGCGTTGCCGCTGGAATTCGCAGCCGCCCGGCAGTGGCTGGAAAGCGTCGGATCGCCGAAAGACATTTCACTGGTGCCGGGAAATCATGATGCCTATGTCAGCGGCATCCGCGAGCATTTCCCGACAGCGTGGGCGGACTATATGCGCGGCGACGACGCGGCCAGCTCGACGCCCGCGACTTTTCCCTTTGTCAGACGCCGCGGGCCGCTCGTGCTGATAGGTGTCTCCACCGCCGTGCCTACAGCACCTTTCATGGCGACGGGACGGCTTGGCCATGAACAGCGCCACGCGCTGGAACGCCTGTTGTCGCAGATCGCAAGCGACAGCGTGTTTCGCGTTCTTCTCATTCACCACCCGCCGGTGACGTCGAAGGGACGATGGGCCGCTCGCTTGCAGGACTCGAACGAATTGCTGTCGCTGATCGCAAGATACGGCGTCGATCTCGTGCTTCACGGTCACGACCATCGCCATGCAACGATCTGGCTCGACGGGCCGGATAGAAAAATTCCGGCGATCGGCGTGCCGTCAGCGTCGGCCATCGCGCGCGGTCACAACCAGCCGGCGGCCTATAATCTTTTCTCAGTGGAGCAAACCGGAAACGGCTGGCGCTGCGATCGTCGCGTGCGTGGATTTACCGGCGGCATGACGCTTGGCGACATCAAGACCGAACGATTGATTTAAAGTCCGCGCATCGACATCAGCATCGCCGCGCCGAACAGGCCCGCGATACCGACAATGACACCGAGCACGAAGATCCAGAACCCGCCGCGGCGCTTTTTTGGTGCGGCAACCGGCTGCTTCGGTGCGGTCGGCACCACAAGCGCGTGCTCGCGCTCGATCATCCGGCGCGCGATGTAATCGGTCACGGCATCGACCATCACCGGCACGTCGTGGGACTCGGCGATCACCGTGCGGCCGAAACGCGTGTCCTGCACGAAACGATAGATGCGCTTGTCGCGGCCCATCGAAATATGGGCGACAGCGTCGATCCAGAGGCGCGGCGTGTCGCCCTGGCTGATGCCCCGGTCGAACAGATCGACATCGGACGGGATTTCGGCAAACAGCGGATCCAGCGCCTCGGAGAGAATTTCCAGCCGGGCCACTTCGGCGTCGCGCAGATCGACGACGACCCCGGTGCGGTCGGCGGCTTCGATGCGGGCCTTGCGGAGCGCATCGCGCAGCCGGGGGGCTTCCCCGCTGGTCGGATTGCTCTCCGCATTCTGGTCGGACATCGCTTGTGTACCTATGTTCCTATCCCCTTAACCTATCAGTAACTTTTAGGCCCGCAAGGGCGGCAAAACAGGACCCAGGGCCAAAAAGGAGCCCCATCCGGGGGTCCGGACAGGGCTTGAGAGTTTAGGGCGGAGCGACGAACTCCGCCCGGGAGATGAATTCGATCAGGCGATGGCGCGCTGCGGTTCTTCGACGATCGAGAAGCGGACGCCGGCGCGGTGACGGTTTTGCTCCGACACTTCCTTCCAGCAGTCCTCCGCTTCCTTGCGGGTCTTGAACGGACCCTGAACCTGAGCCGAGCCTTCCACGAGCTTGTGGAAGTTCATCGAGCCGAACTCGCCGCCAATCACCCAGAAATTGCTGCCGCTCATGTGAGCCTCCTTCAGTTGAAAGTTGTCGTTAGCCGAACTGGTTCATCGTGTTGTGAGCGCCGCCCGCTTTCAGGGCTGCCTCACCGGCGAAGTATTCCTTGTGGTCGTCGCCGATGTCGGAGCCGGCCATATTCTGATGCTTCACGCAGGCGATGCCCTGACGGATCTCCGCGCGCTGCACCTTCTTCACGTAGCCGAGCATGCCCTGATCGCCGAAGTAGTCCTTCGACAGGTTGTCCATCGTCAGAGCCTCGGTGTGATAGGTCGGCAGCGTGATGAGGTGGTGGAAGATGCCAGCCCGCTTCGACGCATCGGCCTGGAAGGTGCGGATGCGCTCGTCGGCCTCGATGGCCAGCGGCGTCTCGTCGTATTCCACCTTCATCAGGTCGGCGCGATTGTACTTGCTGACGTCCTTACCCGCGTCCTTCCAGGCATCGTAAACCTGCCAGCGGAAGTTCAGCGTCCAGTTGAACGACGGCGAGTTGTTGTAGGCGAGCTTCGCATTCGGAATGACCTTGCGGATACGATCGACCATGCCGGCAACCTGCTCGATATGCGGCTTCTCGGTTTCGATCCACAGCAAGTCAGCACCGTTCTGTAGAGAGGTGATGCTGTCGAGCACGCAGCGGTCCTCGCCCGTGCCTGCACGGAACTGGTACAGGTTGCTCGGCAGACGCTTCGGGCGCAGCAGCTTGCCGTTGCGGCTGATGATGACGTCGCCGTTGCCGACCTTCGATGCATCGACTTCGTCGCAATCGAGGAAGCTGTTGTACTGGTCGCCGAGATCGCCCGGCTTGTGGCTGACAGCGATCTGCTGCGTCAGACCTGCACCGAGCGAGTCGGTGCGGGTGACGATGATGCCGTCTTCCACGCCCATTTCGAGGAACGCATGGCGGCAGGCGCGAATCTTCGCCAGGAACACGTCATGCGGCACAGTGACCTTGCCGTCCTGATGGCCGCACTGTTTCTCGTCCGAGACCTGATTTTCGATTTGCAGCGCGCATGCGCCGGCCTCGATCATCTTCTTGGCGAGCAGATAGGTCGCTTCGGCATTGCCGAAGCCGGCGTCGATGTCGGCGATCACCGGCACGACATGGGTCTGGAAATTGTCGATCTTTTCGATCTGCGCCTTTTCCTTGGCCTTGTCGCCGGCCTCACGCGCCGCATCGAGCTCGCGGAAGATGTTGCCGAGTTCGCGGGCGTCGGCCTGACGCAGGAAGGTGTAGAGTTCCTCGATCAGCTTCGGCACCGAGGTCTTCTCGTGCATCGACTGATCCGGCAGCGGACCGAATTCGGAACGCAGCGCGGCGATCATCCAGCCCGACAGATACAGATAGCGGCGGTCGGTCTTGCCGCCGAAATGCTTCTTGATCGAGATCAGCTTCTGCTGGGCGACGAAGCCGTGCCAGCAACCGAGCGACTGGGTGTATTTGGTCGGGTCCGCGTCATACGCAGCCATGTCCGCGCGCATCAGCGCAGCGGTGTAACGCGCAACATCGAGACCGGTCTTGAAACGGTTCTGCAAGCGCATGCGGGCGACGGCCTCGGCCGTGACGCCGTTCCAGGTCTGCTTGTCCTTGAGCAGGGCTTCAGCGGCCTTGATCTCGCCCTGATACGAGGACGGGCCCTGGATTGCGTATTCATTGTTGCGCGTCTGGTAGTTCATTTGTCCCTCACATTCGTGACACTTCGTCTGCGAAACGTGACGGGAGATAAACGCCGGAATCAGTTATTCGTACAGATAGCTTGTAATTGAATGGTGATATGTTGTATCATCACGACATGTCACAGATGTTATGTTGTAAATTTTGTCACAATTAGCGCATGGCCGATTCCGGAAAAAAGCTGTTTGTAGGCCCCCGCTTCCGGCGAATCCGGCAGCAGCTGGGGGTGTCGCAAACCCAGATGGCCGAGGCGCTGGGGATTTCTCCCAGTTACGTCAACCTCATAGAGCGCAACCAGCGCCCGGTGACGGCGCAGATTCTGCTGCGGCTAGCCGAGACCTACGACCTCGATTTGAGAGACTTGGCGACCGCCGACGAGGACAGGTTTTTTGCCGAACTCAACGAAATCTTCTCCGACCCCCTGTTCCGGCAGATCGACCTGCCCAAGCAGGAGCTGCGCGACCTCGCCGAACTCTGTCCGGGCGTCACCCATTCGCTCCAGCGCCTCTATGCCGCCTACACCGAAGCCCGCCGCAGCGAGACGATGGTCGCAGCCCAATTCGCCGATCGCGACGAGGGCGCGGGCACGCGCTACGAGGGCAATCCGATCGAACGCGTGCGCGACCTGATCGAAGCCAACCGCAACTATTTCCCCGAACTCGAAACGGCCGCCGAAAAGCTGTGCGACGAGATCGATCTGTCCTCGCAAGACCTGTTCGCTGCACTTTCGACGCGGCTTCGCGAAAAACATTCGACGACCGTTCGAATCATGCCGGTTGATGTCATGCGCGAAACGTTACGCCGCTGGGACCGCCATCGCCGGCAATTGCTGATTTCCGAACTGGTCGATGCGCCCGGCCGCGCCTTCCAGCTCGCGATCCAGATCGGATTGTCGGAGAGCAGCGCGACCATCGACGGCATCGTCGCGCGCGGCGGCCCGCTCGACGATGCGCCACGCAAGCTCTACCGCATTACGCTCGCGAACTATTTCGCCGCCGCCGTGATGATGCCGTATCAGGCGTTTCATTCTGCGGCCGAAACGCTCGGCTACGATCTTCAGGTGCTGGGCCAGCGTTTCGGCGTCGGCTTTGAGCAGATTTGCCATCGCCTGACGACGTTGCAGCGGCCGAACGCGCGCGGCGTGCCGTTCTTCATGCTGCGCGTCGACAACGCGGGCAACGTGTCAAAGCGTTTCTCGTCCGGCACGTTTCCGTTTTCGAAGTTCGGCGGCACCTGCCCGTTGTGGAACGTGCACTCGACGTTCGACACGCCGGACCGGATGCTGCAACAGGTCGTCGAATTGCCGGATGGCAGCCGTTACTACTCCATCGCGCAGATGGTGCGGCGTCCTGCCGCGCCCTATCCGCAACCGCAGCCGCGCTTCGCCATCGGGCTCGGCTGCGAAATCCGCCACGCGTCGAAGCTGGTTTATGCCAGCGGTCTCGATCTCGAAAAAATTCAGGGCACACCGATTGGTGTCAACTGCCGCCTGTGCGAGCGGGAGAATTGCAGCCAGCGTGCCGAGCCGCCGTTGACCCGCACCTTGATCCTCGACGAGACTACGCGCCGCGTGTCGTCGTTCTCGTTCAGCAATGCGCGGGAGCTGTGAGCAAAACCCTATTCGTCATTGCCGGGCTTGACCCGGCAATCCATCGCAGCACAAATCGAACTCGATTCAAAAAGATGGATGGCCGGGTCAAGCCCGGCCATGACATAGGGAGAAACTCTCATGCGGCGCTGTTTTGCTTTATCAGGCATCTTTCTTATTGGTGCCGCCGCATCGCTCTTCGCCACTGACGTCTTCGCCCAAACTCAAGCCTGCCGCGCCGGAACGAATTTCGACCGTTTCCTCGCCGAACTGAAACAGGACGCGATCAAGGACGGCGTGTCGCAGCGAGCGATTGCCAGCGCATCGCCGTTCCTCGTCTACGATCCCTCCATCGTCAATCGCGATCGCGGCCAGCGGGTGTTCGGCCAGATTTTCACCGAGTTCTCCGGCCGTATGGCCTCCGAAGGCCGCCGCGCGAAGGGGCAACAGCTGATCCAGCAATACGCTCAATATTTCGCGCGCGCAGAAAGGGAATACGGCGTGCCTGCTCCGGTCATCACCGCGTTCTGGGCTCTGGAAAGCGATTTCGGCGCCGTTCAAGGCAAGCTCTCGACGCTGCGTTCGCTGGTGACGCTCGCCTATGACTGCCGCCGCTCGCAGATGTTTCACGACGAAACCATCGCGGCGCTGAAAATCATCGATCGCGGCGATCTCACGCCCGAGCAGATGATCGGCTCATGGGCCGGCGAATTGGGACAAACGCAGTTTCTGCCCGGACACTATTTCAACTACGCGGTCGATTACGATGGCGACGGACATCGCGATCTGCTGCGCAGCGCCCCCGACGTGATCGGCTCGACGGCGAACTACATCGCGACGGGATTGAAGTGGCGGCGCGGCGAACCGTGGCTGCAAGAGATTCGTGTGCCGCCGAACCTGCCGTGGGAAAAAGCCGATCTCACCGTCAAGCTGCCGCGCTCGCAATGGGCGCAATGGGGCGTAACATTGGCCGACGGGCGGCCGCTGCCGAAGGACGATCTTCCCGCATCGGTGTTGCTGCCGATGGGACGAACGGGGCCTGCATTTCTCGCTTACGCAAACTTCGGCGCCTATACCGAATGGAACAACTCGCTGATCTACGCCACGACCGCGGCCTATCTCGCGACCCGCATCGCGGGCGCAAAGCCGATGACCAAGCCTGCGACGCCGGTCGTGCAGTTGCCGTTCGAGCAGATCAAGGAATTGCAGCAGCTTCTTGCGCGTCAGGGATTCAACGTCGGCAAGATCGATGGCGTGCTCGGCCAGCAGAGCCGCATCGCGGTGAAGACGATGCAGGTCAAATACGGCCTGCCGGCGGATTCGTGGCCGACCGAAGACCTGCTGTCGCGGATGCGCGGCGGCCTGCGCTGATTCCGAAATAGCAAGCGCAAATCTCAGTTTTTCTGCGCCTTGTTATTTCCGGAGAAGAAACTAGCTGCCCTTCGTCGAAAACACAGAAAATCAATCAGGGGCACCCATGTTATTTTACGAAGGTTCGGCGCCGGTTTTCATCCGCCAGTTGACGGCGCTTTCTGCGATCCTTGCGAAGGGCGAAGCCTACGCCAAGGAGAAGAACATCGAGCCGGGCGTGCTGTTGAATGCGCGGCTGCATCCGGCGATGTATCCGCTGACGCGTCAGGTTCAGCTTGCGTGCGATTTTTCCGGCAAGGCCTGCGCGCGGTTCACACAAACCGAATTGCCGTCGATGCCGGATACCGAAACCACGTTCGAGCAGTTGCAGACCCGCATCAAGAAGGTATTGTCCAACATCGAGGCGCTGCCCATCGCAAAGTATGAAGGCGCGGAGAAGCGCGACATCACTTTCAATATCGGTCCCGACAAAACCATGACGCTGTCGGGCCAGCAGTTTCTCAACCATTCGGTGTTTCCGAATTTCTTTTTCCACTGCGCGACCGCCTACGACATTCTGCGTCACAATGGCGTCGAATTGGGCAAACGCGATTTTCTCGGCGTCGCCTGAACTGCACGATCAAGAAGCCCGGAGATATTTCATCTCCGGGCTTTTGCCTTGGTGGGCTGACTTTTCCCGGCGTACCGGATTTTCAGAACGCGTATTGCATGTGAGCCATGTTCAAGCGCCCGTGACTTGAAGCCGCCGCGGCATGGCTTTACATGCAGTTGCATCGACCCTGACCGCACTGGAAAAGATCATGACAACTTCAAAACTCTTTGAACCCTACAAGCTCGGCCCGATCACACTTGCCAATCGCACGGTGATGGCGCCGCTGACGCGCAACCGCGCCGTTGCCGGCTTCGTGCCGAACCCGCTCGCCGTCGAGTATTACGGCCAGCGCGCATCCGCGGGGCTTCTCGTCACAGAGGCAAGCCAGGTGTCGCAGCAGGGTCAGGGCTATCAGGACACGCCCGGCATCTACACGAAGGATCAGATCGCAGGCTGGCGAAAAGTGACCGACCGCGTGCATGAGCGCGGCGGCAAGATTTTCCTTCAGCTCTGGCATGTCGGCCGCATCTCTCACATCGATTTGCAGGAAAACGGACAAGCTCCCGTTGCGCCGTCCGTACTCCGCGCAAAAGGCAAGACCTTCGTCGGCGGTACCTTTGCCGATGTCTCCGAGCCGCGCGCGCTCGAGCTGAATGAAATTCCGGGCATCGTCGATTCCTTCAAGCGCGGCGCCGCGAACGCAATCGAGGCCGGATTCGACGGCGTCGAAATCCACGGCGCCAACGGCTATCTGCTCGACCAGTTCGCCAAGGACGGCGCCAACAAGCGCACCGACGCTTACGGTGGCTCAATCGAGAATCGCGCGAAGCTGATGCTCGAAGTCTCGAAGGCTGTCGCCGGAGCAATCGGCGCGGATCGAACCGGTATTCGCATTTCTCCGGTAACTCCCGCCAATGACGTCTCCGACAGCAATCCGCAACCGCTGTTCGATCATATCGTGGACGGCCTCAGCGCGCTGAAACTCGTCTACATCCACGTCATCGAAGGCGCGACCGGCGGCCCGCGCGACATTGCACCGTTCGACTACGACAGCCTGCGCAAGCGATTCAAAGGCACCTACATTGCCAACAACGGCTACGACTTCAAACTGGCGAACGAGCGGTTGAATGCGGACAAGGCCGACCTCATCGCGTTCGGCAAGCTGTTCATCTCCAACCCCGATCTCGTCGAACGGTTGAAGCTCGGCGCATTACTGAACGAACCCGACAAGGCGACGTTCTACGGCGGCGGCGCGAAGGGATATACCGACTATCCGAAACTCGCGGACGCCAGGGCGCCTGCGGCATAACGCGCAAAACAGAAAGCAAAAGGCCGGGACATGTCCCGGCCTTTTTCGCGTTCGAGTTCATAGCTGATCTAAGCGACAACCGCCTCGTGACCCACGGCCAGAAACCGCGCCGCGGCCCGCTCCGCCTCGCGTGCGCTGGAAAACACGCGGCCGTCCAGCGAATTGAAGCGGTGGGACGCCGCGAAAAAGCGGAATCCTTTTTTCTCGCGCACGACAATGCCTGCGGCTTCCGAACTGACTTCGATGATGTAGGTGTCCGACATTTCTTTTGTCCGTTGCCCAACCGGTTAGGATTTATCCGGCGCACCAACGCCGGATGGCACAAAAGGTTTCGTCCGTTCTCGAACGGTCGTCGACTTACTTGGGCGGCATATCCTCACACCCTCCTCCCGACTCCTATGCATGCGGCGGGCCAACTCGGAACCCTGCCAATCTGCGGCAATTTGATCGGCCCGAAGGCAAACCGTGGCTCACGCATGTGCAACGCGCCGAAGCTCTAGGCGCTTTGTACGACAGGCGGATAACGGTTCAACGCGCACGGAGGCAGAATGAACGGAACCGAAATCGCGCGCAATACACGCCCAAAAATAGCGATGGACGCGCTGCGAGGGAGCAACGCCGGACAAAAATGGAGCGGGGAAACGCCAAATCCTGCAAGAATTAACCCGACGCTTTTTGCGCGCCAGAAATCAGGCCGAGACGGACGCCGGATTCTGATTGATCGGAGTCGGATGACCCTGTTCGTCCACCGCGACATAAGTGTAGTTGCCGTCGGTCACGAGAATGGATTTCTCCACGTTACGCCGCTGCACCCATGCTTCGAGATGCACGCAGATCGACGTGCGCCCGACATGCACCGTATTGGCGTAAACCGACACCACGTCGCCGACGAAAACAGGCTTGCGGAATGTCATGGCCTCGACAGCGACGGTGACGTTGCGCGTCTTCGTCGTCTTGTAGGCGAAAATGCTTCCGGCCAAATCCATCTGGCTCATCAGCCAGCCGCCGAAAATATCGCCGTTCTGGTTGGTGTCGGCCGGCATCGCCAGATTGCGCGTGGAGAGTTCGCCGCTCGGTGCATCGGGTGCGGGTGCTGCGTGAATAGGCGTATCGGTCATTCAACAAATTCCATCGCTTAAGAAAATTATTTGTACCGGCTCCAGCCCGCGTCCGGCTTGAACCGTTCGCCGAATTTTGCGCGCAGGTTTTCCAGCGTGGCGACAATATCGGCAGCGCCACGCGCCTTCGCATAGTTCACCGGCCCGCCGCGGAACGGCGCGTAACCCGTGCCGAAGATCATCGCGCCGTCGACCAGATCGCCATTGTCCACGATGCCCTCGCGCAGACACGCCACGCAGACATTCGACATCGGCAGCACCAGCCGATCGATCATCTCTTGCGTCGGCTTGGCTTCCGATGGCGTCTTCACGGCGTGGCCGTCCTTCCATTCGTAGAAGCCCTTGCCGGTCTTGCGGCCGAGGTCGCCGTTCTTGACCTTGTCGCGCAGCCAGTCGGGCGCAGGCGGCAACGCCTGATCGCCGAACTTCGAGCGCAGCATGTCGCCGACGGCAAGACAGATGTCGAGACCGACCTGATCGGCGAGTTCAATAGGCCCCATCGGCATGCCGAATTTCTCAGCGGCGGCGTCGATGGTTTCCTTCGCCACTTTCTCGTCGAGCATCACCATCGCCTCCAGCATGTAGGGCGTCAGCGCGCGGTTGACGAGGAAGCCCGGCGAGCTTTTCACCGGCAGCGGCAGGCGATCAATGCCACCGACGAAATTGATTGCTTTCTTGAGCGACGCCGGATCGACGCCGTCATGGCTTACGACCTCAACGAGTTGCAGCCGCGATACCGGATTGAAGAAATGCAATCCGAGCAGGTGCTGCGGGTTTTTCAGCGTGGTGCGCAAATCCTGAAGCGGAATGCTGGAGGTGTTGGTCGCGAGAATTGCGCCTTCCTTCATATTCGGCTCGATACCGGCATAGACCTTCTGCTTGAGACCGAGATTCTCCGGCACCGCCTCGATGATGAGGTCCGCGTTGCGAACGCCCTGCCCGTTTAGATCGGGAATCAATCGATCGAGTGCATCGCGCTGATCGGTTTTCTTCTTGATGATCTTCCCGAACAACTCCGCCGCACGCTTGATCGCGCCTGCGATCGGATCCGGCTTCATGTCGGCCAGCGTGACGCGCAATCCTTCGTTCGCGCACCATGCCGCGATGTCGCCGCCCATCGCGCCCGCGCCGATGACGTGGACGTGCTCAATAGCGTTCTTGCCTTCGGCGAGCTTCTTCATCTGCTCGCGCAGAAAAAACACGCGAATGAGATTCTGCGCGGTCGGCGTCACCATCAGATTGGCGAACGACTTTTTCTCGCCGGCCAGCATCGCGGATTTGCTGCCGCCGTGCTTTTCCCACAGATCGATCAGCGCATAGGGCGCGGGATAGTGCTCTTCGGGTGCGGACTTGCGCGCCTGCGCGCGCATCCGGTTGCCGAGAATGCCGCGCACCGGCGCGAAATTCACGATGTGACCGAGCAGGCTTTGCTTGTGAGGCCGCAAGCGTCCGAAGATCGCGTCCTTCACGGCATTGCGGACGTGACGTTCCTGAGTGACAGCATCGACGAGGCCGAGCGATTTCGCTTTGCGCGCGTCGATGGTCTTGCCGGTCAGCATCATGGTCATGGCCTCAACCGGCGAGACCAGTTCGGTGAAGCGCGCCGTGCCGCCGAGACCCGGATGCAGGCCGAGCATCACTTCGGGAAATCCGAAGCGCGCATTGTCGATGGCGATGCGCGAATTGCAGGCGAGTGCGATTTCGAGACCGCCGCCCAGACAGAAGCCGTGGATCACGGCCACGCTCGGGATCTTCAGCGCCTCGAGCCGGTCGACGACGGCATGCGCCTTGTTCATTTCACTTTCGACCTGGCGCGGATCGGTCGCGCCACGGAATTCGTTGACGTCGGCGCCGGCGATGAAACCCGAGGTCTTGGCCGAGCGCACCACCAATCCGGCCGGCCTGTCGCCTTCCAGGGCGCTGACGACCTGATCGAGTTCGGCGATCACATCGCCGGACAGCGTGTTGGCGCTCGCGCCGGCGCGATCGAACAGCAGCCACGCGATACCGTCTTCGTCGCGCGTCAAGCTAAAGTTCTTGTAGGCGCCGATAACGGCCTTCGGGCCGAGTTCGAGCACGCGGTCCTTGAGAGCGTCCATGATCCGTGAATCCATGACGTTCTCCTAAACCGTCTCGATAAGCATGGCGCCGCCGAGGCCGCCGCCGATGCATTCGGTGGCGATGCCGCGTCTGGTGCCGAGCCGCTTCATCGCGTTGACGAGATGCAGCACGATGCGGTTGCCGCTGGTGCCGACCGGATGGCCGAGACTGATCGCGCCGCCGTCGATATTGAGCTTCGACTGATCGAGCACGCCCGCCGCGCCATCGAGACCGAGAATTTCGCGGCAGAACTTGTCGTCATTCCATGCCGCAAGACAAGCCAGCAATTGCGAGGCGAACGCCTCGTTGATCTCCCAGGTCTCGATGTCGCCCAGTTTGAGATTGTTGCGCTTCATCAGATCGGTGGACGAGAGCACCGGGCCGAATCCCATGATGGCAGGATCGAGACCTGCCCATGCGCTGTCGATAATTTTTGCTTTCGGCTTGAGGCCGTGTTTGGCGACGGCATCTTCGGATGCCAGAATCGTCCAGCATGCGCCGTCGGTGATCTGCGATGAATTACCCGGCGTCACCTGACCCCAAGGCCGCTCGAAAGCAGGCTTGAGCTTCGCGAGCTTGTCCATCGATGAGTCGGGCCGCACGCCGTCGTCGTGATCGTAGAATTTTCCGTCGCACGAGAACGCGGTTTCGACCTCGCCTTTCAGGAAACCGTTTTCCTGAGCGTTGGCGAGGCGCTTGTGGCTTTCAACAGAATAAGCGTCGGCCTGTTCGCGCGTCACGCCCATCAGATGCGCGATCACTTCCGCAGTCTGGCCCATGTTGAGGTCCGTCACCGGATCGGTCAGCCCGCGTTCAAGTCCGATGATCGGATTGAAATAGGACGGGCGTACTTTCAGAAACGCGGCGATCTTCTCGAAAGGAGTCTTGGCGGTCGCGAATTTCGCAAACCAGCGCACGCCCGATTGCGGAAACACCAGCGGCGCATAGCTCAACGCCTCTGCGCCGCCCGCCAGAATCATGTCCGCTTTGCCGGCTTCGATATAGCGATACGCCGTATCGATCGACTGCATGCCGGAGCCGCAATTGATCTGCACGGTGAAGGCAACCATGCGCTCGCCCATGCCGAGGCGAAGCGCGGCGACGCGTGCGGGGTTCATCTCGTCGGCAATGACGTTGACGCAGCCGAGAATGACCTGATCGAACGCATCGGGTGCGAAGGGCTGGCGCGCCAGCAGCGGGCGGCCGCATTGCACGGCAAGATCGACCGGAGTGAATGGTCCGGGCCCACCCTGCGCTTTCAGAAACGGCGTGCGTGCGCCGTCGATAATATAAACCGGACGCGCCATCAGCTCGCCGCCCGGTCAGGCGCCTGCGTCGAGGCAGCGCGTTTCTTGTAGATCGGCGACAGAGCTTCAGGCGCGAAGTCATCGACTTCGATGACCTTGCTGACGGCATCGTGCGCCGATTTCAGTTTTGCCGCTTCGTCGGCAGTGATGACGCCGCTCTTTACAGCCTCGTCGGGATCGCGGACATGCGCCGCATGCATTTTCTTTTCGATAGGCTCGTTGGCGGTGACGGCGAGGAACGCGCGTTCGAGCCGGGCCAGCGGGCCGTCGTCGTCGATATGATAGAGACCGGCGGTCAGGCGGTCGCGCACCGCGCCGGGCGCAAGAATCATCTGCGCGCATTGATGGACGACTTCATCCGATGGTCCGCGCGAATTCGCGCCGAGCGGCTGCACGATCAGCTTGAGGAACAGCGCCACGAAGCGGTTCGGCAGGTTGGCGAGGATTTCCGCAAAACGGATTTCGATGGTCTGGATGCCGTCCGCCACCACCCATTGCAGCGCAGGCAGATCCGCGTCCTGACGGCCTTCATCCTCCCAACGCTTCAACGCCGCAGAGAGAAGATAGAGTTCGGACAGAATATCGCCGAAGCGCGCCGACAGCATTTCCCGGCGTTTCAATGCGCCGCCGAGCGTCAACAGCGCCATGTCCGCACACAGTGCGAATGCCGTCGCATGCCGCGAAAGTTGACGATAGAAGCCTGTCGCCGCGCCTGCATCGGGTGCCGGCGCAAAGAGACCGCCGGTCCAGCTTCGTCCCCACGCACGGAAAATATTGATGACGGCGTGACCCGCATGTTTCCAGAAATACTTGTCAAAGTCCGCTAGCCCCTGCTTCTGGTCGGGATTACCGATGGCGTTGATCTCTTCCAGCAGATAAGGATGCGCGCGCGTCGCGCCCTGCCCGAAGATAATCAGGTTACGCGTCAGAATATTTGCGCCCTCGACCGTGATCGCGACCGGCACCGAACGATAGAGTCCGCCCATGTAATTCTGCGGGCCGTCGATCACCGCCTTGCCGCCGTGAACGTCCATCGCGTCATCGACCGTGATGCGCAATCGTTCTGTGGCGTGAAGTTTCATGATTCCGGAAATCACCGCCGGATGGGTGCCCTGATTCAGCGCCGCGCATGTCAGCCGCCGTGCGGCATCGACCTGATAGGCGGTGCCTGCGATGCGTGCGAGGCGCTCCTCAATGCCCTCGAATTTTCCGATCGGCACATGGAATTGCTCGCGGATGCGCGCATAGGCGCCGGTCACGCGTGCGCAGTAGGCCGCGCCCGCCGCCGATTGCGACGGCAGCGAAATGCCGCGTCCGGCCGCGAGCGCCGTCATCAGCATCTTCCAGCCCTGACCGATGCGCTCTTGGCCGCCGATGATGTGATCGAGAGGAATGAAAACATCCTTGCCCCAGTTCGGGCCGTTTTGAAAAACCTGCATCGCAGGCAGATGGCGATGACCGATGGTGACGCCGGGCAGATCGGTGGGTATCAGCGCGACCGTGATACCCAATTCCTTCTCAGTGCCGAGCAGTCCGTCCGGATCGAACGCCTTGAACGCAAGACCGAGCAACGTCGCGACCGGGCCGAGCGTGATGTAACGCTTGTGCCAGTTCAGACGCAGGCCGAGCGTCTCCTTGCCGTTGAATGTGCCTTTGCAGATCACGCCCGTGTCGATCATCGAGGCGGCGTCCGAGCCTGCTTCGGGACTCGTCAGGCCGAAACACGGAATCTCGCGCCCCTCGGCGAGACCCGGCAGCCATTTCTGCTGCTGCTCCTTGGTGCCGAAGCGCATCAGCAGTTCGCCGGGTCCGAGCGAGTTCGGCACCATCACCGTGACAGCCGCCGTCACCGATCGCGACGAGATTTTCCGCACAACTTCCGAATGCGCATAGGGCGAGAATTCCAGACCGCCGAACTGCTTCGGAATAATCATGCCGAAGAATTTGTTGCGCTTGATGAAGTCCCAGACCTCCGGTGGCAGATCGCGCCACTCCCAATTCACCTTCCAGTCGTCGATCATGCTGCAAAGCTGTTCGACCGGGCCCTCGAGAAACGCTTTTTCTTCGGCCGTCAGTGTGGCCGGTGCATTCGCGAGAAGCTTCGACCAGTCGGGATTGCCGGTGAACAGATCCGCGTCCCACCACACATCGCCTGCTTCCAGCGCCTCGCGCTCGGTGTCCGACATCGGCGGCAGCGCCTTGTGAGCCCAGGCGAAGATCGGTTTTGTGATGATGTCACGGCGAAACGAGAAGCTCATGGGACGATCCTTTTGATCGAGGTCGCAAAGGCAATCGGATTCGCAACAGCTTTGAGGATGCTAGCGCCATTGGCGGGCGGCGGGAACCTGTCTGCGGAGCAAGCGGTGAATGAAGCAAAATCCTCAAAACACTATGCGCGCCAATAACCTGCGCCGGAAGTCTAGGTTCCGAGGACAGCGGACAAACAGAGCAAAAAGCCATCAAGTCTTGTTGAGCGAAGCCGCCGCATTAACGCGGCCGGACCATCTCAAACATCATGTCGGGGCGAATTTCGGCATAATCGCCCATCCGTCCGGCCCGCAAAATCGGATGCGCCTCGGCTGTCTGATACACGCCGTCCTTTATCAGCCGCTTGTCGATGTAAACAGCGACGACCTCGCCGAACACCATCCAGGCATCGACCTTTGCGCCATTCGTGCCCTGAAGCTGGATCAGTTGCGTCAGCTTGCACTCGAATGAAGCGAGGCTTTCACCGACACGCGGCACTTTCACCTTTCGGCTTGCAACCTTGGTCAGCCCTGAAATCGTGAACTCGTCGGTCTCATGCGGCACGCTCGCCGACGTCATGTTCATCTGCTCGCCGATATGCCTGGTCGCGAGATTCCAGCAAAACTCACCGGTTTCCTGAACGTTGGAAACCGTATCCTTCCAGCCGATACTGGAAAAACCGATGATCGGCGGGTGATAGTTGAATCCGTTGAAGAAACTATAGGGCGCCAGATTCACATGGCCCTTGGAGTCCTGCGACGAGATCCAGCCGATGGGACGCGGGCCGACGATGGCGTTGAACGGATCGTGGCGCAGGCCATGACCGTCTTTGGGCTCATAGAAGTGAAAATCGCTCATCGCAAATCCGCTCGCCAGGAAGCCTGTTATTTCTTTTCCGCCGGATCGCGATGGATCGGATCGACCCACAGCACCGTCTCCGGCTTCTCGACCGGCTCGATGTCGAGATTGATCGCAATCGCTTCGCCGTCGCTGCGCACCAGCACGCATTCCAGAACTTCATTGCGGCTTGCGTTGATCTCTTGATGCGGCACGTAGGGCGGAATGAAAATGAAATCGCCGGGATTGGCCTCGGCGGTGAATTGCAGATGCTCGCCCCACCGCATCCGCGCCTTGCCGCGCACAACGTAGATGATGCTTTCAAGATGACCGTGATGATGCGCGCCGGTTTTCGCATCGGGCCTGATCGTCACCGTACCGGCCCATAATTTCTGCGCGCCGACGCGCGCAAAATTGATCGCGGCCTTTCGGTCCATCCCCGCGGTCGAGGGAACATTCGGATCGAGCTGATTGCCGGGAATGACGCGAACGCCATCATGTTTCCAGCGCGTGTCATGATCGTGCGTGTGATCGTGTGTTCCAGACATATTCTTCTTTCTTGAATTGTTGTTCCAACTCAACAGATCAGGAACATCCGGTCAATCGGCGCGTTGAATCTGCATCTCACAAAAGGAGAGTTAGTATGGGTGCGACAGCCGACAAGGTAAAAGGTGCGGCTAACGAAGCGATCGGCAAGGCCAAGCAGGCTCTCGGCGATGCAACGGGCTCCGAAAAACTGAAAGGCGAAGGCGCCATTCAGGAAGCCAAGGGCCACGGCCAGCAGGCCGTCGGCAGCGCGAAGGATGCCGCAAAGTCCGCGATCAACCGCGCGGCGGATGCGGCGAACAAGAAACTCTAATCAGATTTGTAGAGTGAAAATCGACCGGCCTTCATGGCCGGTCTTTTTTGCGGCTCAATAGGATTTCGGCAGGCCCAGAACTTTCTCGGCAATGAAACTGAGAATGAGTTGTGGGCTGACCGGCGCGATGCGCGGGATCATCACCTCTCGCAGATAACGCTCGACATGATATTCCTTGGCGTAACCGAAGCCGCCATGCGTCATCACCGCCTGCTGACATGCGTCAAAGCCTGCTTCACCGGCGAGATATTTCGCAGCATTCGCCGTAGGTCCGCACGGCAATCCTTTGTCGTATTGCCATGCCGCCAACATCGTCATCAGCCACGCGGCTTCAAGCTCCATCCAATTTTTCGCAAGCGGATGCTGAATCGCCTGATTCTGCCCGATGGGACGATTGAAGACGATACGCTGCCTGGCGTAATCTGCCGCGCGCGACAGCGCGAGCTTGCCCAGTCCGATTGCTTCAGCCGCAATCAGCACGCGCTCCGGATTCATGCCGTGCAGAATGTATTCAAAACCCCGCCCTTCTTCGCCGATCCGGTCCTGAACCGGAATTTCAAAATCGGAAATAAACAATTCATTCGAGTCGACGGCCTTGCGGCCCATCTTCTCGATCTCATGCACGGCGATGCGCGCGCGATCGAAGTCCGTATAAAAGAGACTCAAGCCATGCGTCGGCGTCTTGACGTCTTCGAGCGGCGTTGTGCGCGCCAGCAGCAAAATCTTGTGCGCGACCTGCGCGGTGGAAATCCACACCTTCTGGCCGTTGACGACGTATTTATCGCTCTTGCGAACCGCGCGCGTTTTCAACTGCGTCGTGTTGAGCCCGGTGTTCGGTTCGGTCACGGCGAAACACGCCTTCTCGCGGCCTTCGACAATTCCCGGCAGCATCCGCTTGCGCTGCTCGTCGGTGCCGAACACGACGACGGGATTCAAACCGAACACATTCATATGCACGGACGATGCGCCGGCCATGCCGGCACCGGACTCGGAGATCGTCCGCATCATGATCGCGGCTTCGGCAATGCCGAGGCCCGCGCCGCCGAATGCTTCAGGAATGCAGATGCCAAGCCAGCCGGCCTTTGCAATCGCGTCGTAAAACTCGTGCGGGAAGCCGCCGCCGCGATCCTTCGTCAGCCAATAGGTGTCGTCGAAGCGCGCGCAGATTTTTTCAATCGCATCGCGAATGGACTCCTGCTGTGCTGTGAGTGCGAAGTCCATTGAGAACGATCCCGCAAATCGCTAATAAGTAAATTCAATCCGCACACTAGAACGGATCGCATCGAAGGGAGCAAGATCATATGGCATCGGATCAGGAGACGCTTGTCGCGTTCAACCGCGATTATATCGATTCCGTCCAGAATTCCGACGTGAAGCGTTTCGACGAAATCCTGGCCAAAGAGTTCTATTGCTCCAATCCCGACCGCTCGCTGGTCGATCGCGCGCAATTCCTGAAGCAGACCGAAAAGCCGGTCGCGATCAAAAACCTCAAAGCCAAAGATGTGCTGATCCGCATCATGGGCATGTTGCGATCATTCACGCGCGGACGAGCTACCGGATGCCGGACGGAAGCGAAGGCGCTGGACGTTATACGGATGTCTGGGCCAGGCAGAACGGCAAATGGCTCGCCGTGTCCGCTCACGTCACGCGATAAATCTCGGGCACAGCTTGCGGGCTCAAAGCAGCCTACTTGGCGCTTCCATCGCAAAGCATGCTTTTCTCTCCATCGAGCTGACACGGACGGCCTGTGCCATTTCGGCTCGCGTTGCACTGGTCGATGGCGCGTTTGGTCGCTGTCGCAGAGTCAGGCGCAATCGCCCAGCCTGCACCTGTCACCGGATCGCTGCCGTCGGCGTTTGCCGCGACCGCGACGCATTGATCGCTGAAAGTGCCGATCAGCATGCAGGCCTTGCCGGTTGCGGGGTTTCTGGCCGCGCGACAATCTTTCATCGCCGACGACGCCGAATCCGGATTGTTGATTTGAATGCTCCACCGGAAACCCTTGTTCGGATCGCCCTGCGGGATTCCCACTGCAAGCGCGCCTTCGGCAAAGCTAGAATGTGAAAACACGGCGGTCATGCAAGCTGCCGCCAGAGCCAGGATGATTTTCTTCATTGTTGTGCCTCCCGCAATTCGTCCCCGGACAAAGTTCAGCAGGCTCGAAAGAGCCTGTCGATATGTTAGTCGCGATTTTGCGGAAAAGGTTTTGGTAGCGAGAGAGGGACTCGAACCCCCGACCCCAGGATTATGATTCCCGTGCTCTAACCAGCTGAGCTACCTCGCCAAATGCCCGTTGCCGGTTTTCTCGAAAACGGCTGCGAACCGGCGGCATATAAGGAGCCGTTCAAATACCTGTCAAGCAACGACAGGCCCGCGCGTCCTCTCATTTGGGGCGGATTGAAGGATCGCCGCCGGGGCTTCCGGGTGGCGGAATCACAGGCATTTTGCCGACATTCGGCGCAGGCGTGTGCATCTGGGGATCGACATTCGATGGCGGACAAAGAACGCCGTCGGATTTCGCGAGCTTGTCGCCCAGCGTCTCGGTTGCCTGGCCCGTTATGGTGTTGTCGCGCGGCGCGATCGTGCCGTCATTCGGCATCGCCTGCGTCGGCGCGCATTTCTGCGCACCATAGCGATCGAGATTCGGCGGAGCGGTTTCAGACGCAGGCGTCTTTGGCGTGGGCGGCGCTTGCGCGAATGCTTCGCCTGCCGCCAACAGAAATGCCATCGCCAGACATAGTGATTTGATCCGCATGGGAACTTAACGGCCTCAAAGCGCCGATGTTCCCCGCGGCGAATTCGCCCGTCACGTCTTGCGGTAGCGGATCAGCGAAAAATGCCCCATCGGCGGCATCGGACGGCGCTCGACCAATACGGCACCGCCATGTTTCGCGGCCCAGTTCACCAGCCGCTCCCACGGAAACTCCGGCCGCCAGCCGAGCCGCCGTGCCAGAGGCGCAAAGCCCATCTCGAAAATCTTGCGCGGGCCGCTTTCCGCGCCGATGTGATTGACGAGAATCAACTCGCCGCCCGGCTTCAGCACGCGAATGAAATCGTCGAGCGTCGCTTCAGGATCGGGTACAGCCGTAATGACATATTGCGCCACCACCGCATCGAATGTGTTGTCGGGGAATGCGAGATTTTTCGCGTCCATCACCGACAGCGTTTCGACATTGGTGAGGTTGAACGTGCGGACGCGCTCCTGCGCCTTGCGCAGCATCGGCTCGGAAATATCGACGCCGTGCAGTTTGGTCGTTCGCGAATAGTCCGACAGCGACAATCCCGTGCCGACGCCGACATCCAAAACGCGCCCACCGATATTGTCGGCAATCGCGATGGTCGATTTGCGGCCCTCGTCGAAAACCTTGCCGAACACCATGTCGTAGACCGGCGCCCACGCGGCATAAGCCTTCGCCACTCCGGCGCGGTTGATGTCCTCTGCCATCGTTCTAACCGGCGATGGTTTCGCGTAAATTCGCGGGCGCATTCATCGCGCGCGACGCGCTCTTGATGAAGCCGCCGCCGAGCACGCGCGCTTGTCCGGACGGCGCATCGTAGAACACGCAGGCCTGTCCGGGGGACACGCCTTCTTCGCCGTCGGCGAGTTCGACAACATAGTCGCTGCCCGTCTTGCGCAGCCATGCCGGCCGCTGCGGTCGCGTCGAGCGCACCTTGACGAAAATCTCAAGACCGTTCGCGACGGCCTTGTCGAGATCGCCGTCGCCGATCCAGTTGATGTCGCGCAGAACGATGCTGCTGACATTCAGAGCTTCGCGCGGGCCGACGACGACACGCCGCCCATCCGCATCGAGATGCACGACATAAAGCGGCGCGCTCGCCGCGATGCCGATGCCACGGCGCTGACCAATCGTGAAATTGACAATGCCGTTGTGCTTGCCGAGAACCCTGCCGTCGAGATCGACGATGTCGCCGGGCGCCAGCGCATTCGGCTTCAGCCGCTCGATCACTTCGGTGTAGCGGCCCGTCGGCACAAAGCAGATGTCCTGGCTGTCGTGCTTGTCCGCGACAGACAGACCGAAGCGCCGCGCAAGCTCGCGGGTCTGCGGCTTCGTCATGTCGCCGAGCGGAAAGCGCACATCGGCAAGCTGATCGCGCGTCGTTGCAAAAAGAAAATAGCTCTGGTCGCGCTCGGCGTCGGCTGCACAGACCAGCGAGCGAGAGCCATCGCTCAGGCGGCGTGAGGCGACGTAATGACCTGTCGCCAATGCCTTCGCTCCAAGTTCGCGCGCAGTCGAAAGCAGATCGCGAAACTTGATCGAGCGGTTGCATTCGATGCACGGCACCGGCGTCTCGCCGTGAACGTAACTCTCGGCAAAACTTTCGATGACGGATTCGCGAAAGCGGCTTTCGTAATCGAGCACGTAATGAGGAATGCCGATGCGGGCGGCGACATCGCGCGCGTCATGGATGTCCTGACCGGCGCAGCAGGCCCCCTTGCGATGGGTGGCTTCGCCATGATCGTAGAGTTGCAGCGTGACGCCGACCACGTCATAGCCTTCGGCCTTCAAGAGCGCAGCCGTGGTCGAGGAATCGACGCCGCCCGACATGGCGACGACGACCCGTGTCTCTTCGGGGCGTCCCTCAAGATCGAGGCTGTTGAGCATGGTGCGGCCAATCTCGGTTGCGGCGGCAGAATACCGCCCTCAACCCGTAATCTCGAATGATGGCCTTTATTATAGAGCCGCTCTCAGCGAGGCAATCGGACTTGCCGGGCGGGCAAATCTTGCCGCCGGGCAGAATCGCTCCGGATAAAACCGGCAAAATCGTGCCTCTGCTTTGATTTAAACAATTGATATAATTGATATTTTTCTATGACAGCCGATGGCCCGGTCCTTGCTCATATTTGGGTGCTTATCACCGTGAAAGGCCGCCAGTGTTCCGAGTCAGCCAAGAAAACGCCGCTTCCGCAGCCACTCTCAACGCGCGCTCGAAACAGACGCGATCCCAGCCGTCCTCCTCCGACGGCTTTTCGGCGCTGGTGGACAGCAATGCGCCGGATTCGCAGCGCGACACACCGGCCCCCAACGACCCGCAGACGCAGCGGCTCAACGGCGGCGACACCTCCTCGAAGACCGACAACCGGCCCGACACGCGCCCGGACGGCCAGAGCGACGGCAAACCCCGGCCGGCAGCCGACGCCTCCAATTCGGACGCCAAGTCTGACAACAAAGCCGCAGCCAAAGGCGGATCGAAGGCCAAATCGGCAGCCGCTGCCAAGGATGCCGCAAAATCGAATTCCAAGGCTGACGCGAAAACCGACAAGGCCGAGATTCAGGCCGACGAAACCATCGGCAATGCGGCTGCAACCGGCGCGCCCGTACTAGCCGCAGACACGACCATCGCTGATGCAACGGCGAAGACTGGCGCGGTTCAAATTTCCGCCGCCGCCATGATCGCTGCTGCCGCAGGCGACGGATCCGGCACGACCGCGACAAAACCCACCACCGACGGCAAGCCGGACGACGCCAAGACCTCATCGGCCGCAACACCGGTTGTTTCTGCTGTCGTGCCCGACGCGTCCGCCATTGTCGCCGTTGTTGTGCCTGTCGCTGCGACGACAGCCGCTCAGGTTACGGCCTCGGCCGGAAAAACCGACGGCCAGATCGCAGCCGTGCAGACCGCCGCAACTCAATCGGTAGCGGCGACTGCGACAGCATCCGCCGCAACTGCTTCCGATATCAAAGCTGACGCCGTAGCGAGCGCCGCAACGCCAGCAGCCGCTGCACCGGCATCTTCGACCGTTCCCCCGGCCGCAACGACGGACTCGGCCCCAGCTGCGACAGACCAGACGGCCAAAGCCGCGACAACCGCCGTTCAAGCACAAACGCTGGCCGTAACCGGCGATGCTTCGGTTGACGCAACGGTAGCGATCGCCGATTCCGCCGTGGCGCAGCCGGTTGCACCGGGCAAGCCGAAAGTAGCGCCCGTCGCAACGCATGCCGACAAGGCGGCGGCCGAGACCGACGTCAAAGCGAGCTTCACCCCCGCAGTTACCCTGCCCGGCCAGACCGCCGAAGCTCACGCCCCACGCGGAGCCGAACACAGCAAGGACGGGAGCGACAACATCGCCGCGCATGCCGACAAGACGGATGCCGCGCCAGCGGAATCCAAGGACAAGGCCGCTTCAGCAACGCCGGCAACCGCGACGGCCGAACACCGCGCTCCTGCAATTGCGCGCCCCGCTTTGCCCGACGTGAATCTTCCGCCGGTCCAGACCCAGCAGACGCAGCCTTTGCAGACCCAGACGCCGAATCTGACTGCCACGGCGGCACCTCAACTCAATACGACGCTGGCCAATACGCCGGTGCCCGTCAGCGGTCTCGCCGCAGACATCGCGCTGAAGGCCGCCGGCGGCAACAGCCGCTTCGATATCCGCCTCGATCCCGCCGAACTCGGCCGCATCGACGTGCGTCTCGACGTGGACAAGCACGGCAACGTCACCTCGCATCTGACCGTCGAGAAACCTTCTACGCTCGACATGCTGCGTCAGGACGCGCCGAAATTGCAGCAGGCGCTCGAAGACGCGGGCCTGAAGACCGGCGACAGCGGTTTGCAATTCAGCCTGCGCGACCAGTCATCGGGCCGTAACGACAGCAACGACGGATCGGGCCGCAATTCGCATCGCCTGATTATCAGCGAAGACGACACCGTGCCCGCGCAGATCGCCGGGCAGACTTACGGACGCGGGCTCTCGTCGAGCAGCGGCATCGACATCAGGGTTTGAGGAGACAGTCATGGCCGTAGATGCAACCATGCCGTCGGTGGTGACGTCCGCAGCAGCGACGACGACCACCAGCAGCAGCAGTTCGACCAGCACCACCAGTTCGAATTCGACGGCAGGTCTTGCGAGTAACTTCCAGACCTTCCTGACACTGCTGACCACGCAGTTGCAAAACCAGAACCCGCTCGACCCGCTGGATACCAACCAGTTCACCGCGCAGCTCGTTCAGTTCGCGCAGGTCGAACAGCAGCTCAAGGCCAACGATCAACTCGCTTCGCTGGTGTCGCTTCAGAAGACCGCGCAGGCGACGCAGGCGCTGAACTTCGTCGGCTCCACCGTTGCGGTCGATGGCTCGACCGTGGCCTTCAACGGCTCGGCGACCTGGAATCTGAACGCCGCGAAGGATGCCAACGCAACAATCACGATCTCGAACTCGGCCGGACAGGAAGTCTACAATGGCGGTTATTCGCTGAAGTCCGGCAATTCGAGCTTCGTGTGGGACGGCAAGGGCAATGACGGCACAAAATGGCCGCAGGGCAACTACAAGATGACCGTCACCGCCAAAGACTCGCAGGGCCAGCCGGTGACTGTTTCGACGGAAATCCAAGGCGTGGTCGATTCGGTCGATCTCACCGCCTCGCCCGCTCTGCTGTCGATGGGCGGCAACAACTATACGGTCGATCAGATCAAGCGCGTGATCCGCAATAACACAACGACATCGACTTCGTCGTCGTAGCGCAACATCTCAAATATGAATCAAATCTAAACCTGCTCTCGATTGCGAGAGCGGGTTTTTCGCGTTCAACGAGATTTGTATTGGACACATGAACTTAGGCAAATTTTAAGCCCAGCCGGGTACGTTATTCCCAAGAGTTCGTTCCATGCGTTCAGTAGTTTTCGAGTTTGTGAGTACACCATGACAGAACCCCACCGCCCGAGGGTCAAGTACGTCATCGGGCCAGATGGCAGTCCGCTGACGATTGCCGATCTTCCAGCGCCCGGCACCAAACGGTGGGTTATCCGCCGTAAGGCCGAGGTTGTTGCCGCTGTTCGCGGCGGTCTCCTCTCATTGGAAGAAGCGTGCAGCCGCTATACGCTGACCGTCGACGAATTCCTGTCCTGGCAGTTCTCCATCGACCAGCATGGCCTTGCCGGCCTGCGCACCACGCGTATCCAGCAATATCGCCAGTAAGACCTTTTTCTTTCATTTAGACGATTTTCCGAAAACCGGTCCCTTCACGGGAGGCCGGCTTTTGGCATTTCAGCGAATTCCCGGCCGCCGTTAACCCGCGTTAACCATCTGGAAACCATACCTAGGCAATTCTTGCCCAGTCGGCATGTAGCCGAATCTTGGGGCTGGTTCGTTGCAGGGTCTGTTGTCATTCCTCAAAAGTCTGGGTGCGGCGCGAATGGCGGCAATGGCCGCCGTGACGTTCGCGCTCGTCGGCTTTTTCGGCTTCGTCATCATGCGCGTCACCACGCCGCAGATGACCACCCTCTTTACCGATCTGTCCTATGAAGACTCCTCGGGGATCATCAAGGAACTCGACCGCCAGGCGATCCCCTACGAACTAAAGAACGACGGCGCTGTCATCATGGTGCCGAAGGACCGGGTCACGAAGCTGCGCATGAAGCTCGCCGAAGGCGGCATGCCGAAAGGCGGCGGCGTCGGCTACGAGATTTTCGACAAGTCCGACGCGCTGGGCTCAACCAGCTTCGTCCAGAACATCAATCATCTGCGCGCCCTCGAAGGCGAACTCGCCCGCACCATCAAGGCGATCGACCGCATCCAGGCCGCCCGCGTCCATCTGGTGCTGCCGGAACGGCCGCTGTTCTCCCGCGAAACGCCGGAGCCGTCGGCCTCCATCGTCCTGCGCGTACGTGGCCAGCTTGAGCCCGCACAGGTCCGCGCCATCCGTCATATCGTCGCCTCCGCCGTCAACGGCATGAAGGCGCAGCGCGTCTCCATCGTCGACGAGACCGGTCAGTTGCTTGCCAATGGCGGCGCCGATGCCGACTCGGTCGACGGCGCCAATGGCGACGAGCGCCGCGCCTCTTATGAGAAGCGGATGCGCGATCAGGTCGAGCGCATTGTTTCGTCCGTCGTCGGCGCAGGCCGCGCGCGCGTGCAGCTCTCGGCGGATTTCGACTACAACAAGGTGACACAGACTTCCGACAAATTCGATCCGGAAGGCCGCGTGCTGCGCTCGAGCCAGACGCGCGAAGAATCGTCGGCCACAGCGAATGCAAATGACGGTCAAGTCACCGTCAACAATGAATTGCCGGGCAACCAGACTTCTGCCGGCGGCGCTCCGAACCCCAAGGACCAGAGCAAGAAGAGCGAGGAAATCAACAATTACGAGATTTCCCGCGTCACCAAGACCGAAGTCACCGAAGCCGGGCGCGTCAACCGTCTCTCGGTCGCGGTTCTCGTCGATGGCACCTACAACAAGAACGAAAAAGGCGAAGTCGTCTACGCCGCGCGCCCGAAGGAAGAACTCGACCGCATCGGTGCGCTGGTCCGCTCCGCCATCGGCTTCGACCAGAAGCGCGGCGATCAGGTCGAGATCGTCAATCTGAAATTCGCCGACGAGCCTTCGGTCATTCCCGTGCAGGAATCGAAGGGCCTGCTCGGCATGTTCCAGTTCACCAAAGACGACATCATGTATTTCATCGAGCTTGGCGTGATGTCGCTGCTCGGTCTGATCGTGCTGTTCATGGTCGTTCGCCCGCTGGTCAAGCGCGTTCTCGCCGCCGATCCCGCAGCCGCCAAACCAGCCGCCTTGCCGGTGCCGGTCGAAGCTGCCGCACCTGCCGTCACCCAGCTCACGCATAACGCGACATCCCAGATGATCGATGTCGCTCAGGTGCAGGGCCAGGTGCACGCGCAGTCCGTTCACCGCGTCGGCGAACTCGCCGAGCGCAATCCGACAGAAACCGCATCCATCATTCGTCAGTGGCTTGCAGAACCGGTGTGATCTGACATGGCAACAGCACCCGCACTCCCGGCTCCGAACACCAGCGACATTGCAGGCGTGGTTGCCGCGCTTGCCAGCCGTCAGGCGGGACGGCCGCGCGGCAAGCAGATGAGCGGGCCGAAACGTGCCGCGATCATGATGCTGGCGCTGGGCGAACAATATGGCGGCAAGGTCTGGTCGATGCTCGACGACGACGAGGTGCGTGAACTGTCGCTCGTGATGTCGCAACTCGGCACCGTCGAAGCCGACGTCGTCGAAGATCTGATGCTCGAATTCGTTTCGCGCATGTCGGCGTCAGGTGCGCTGATGGGCAATTTCGACGCGACCGAACGGCTGTTGCAGCAATATCTGCCGTCGGAACGCGTCAACGGCATCATGGATGAAATTCGCGGCCCCGCCGGCCGCAACATGTGGGAGAAGCTCTCCAACGTGCAGGAAGAGGTTCTGGCGAACTATCTCAAGAACGAATATCCGCAGACCATCGCTGTCGTCCTCTCCAAACTGAAACCGGAACACGCCGCGAAAGTGCTGGCGATTCTGCCGGAAGACATGGCGCTCGATGTCGTCGGGCGCATGCTCAAGATGGAAGCCGTGCAGAAGGAAGTCATCGAGCGTGTCGAGCAGACGCTGCGCACCGAATTCATGTCGAACCTGTCGCAGACCCGCCGCCGCGACGCCCATGAAGTAATGGCGGAAATCTTCAACAATTTCGACCGCCAGACCGAAACCCGCTTCATCACCTCGCTCGAAGAAGACAACCGCGAATCCGCCGAACGCATCAAGGCGCTGATGTTCACCTTCGACGATCTGGTCAAGCTGGACTCCGCGTCCGCGCAGACGCTGATGCGTCATGTCGACAAGGACAAGCTCGGCATTGCGCTCAAGGGCGCGAACGACGCGGTGCGCCAGTTCTTCATGGGCAACATGTCGAGCCGCGCGGCGAAGATGCTGACCGACGACATGGCCGCCGCAGGTCCGGTTCGGCTGCGCGACGTGGATGAAGCACAGGCATTGCTGGTTAATCTCGCCAAGGATCTCGCGGCCAAAGGCGAAATCATGTTGCAGAAAAACCGCGCTGACGACGAACTGGTGTACTGATGGGCGCACCCGCAAAATTTCTTTTCGACACGGACTTCGCGGCACCCGCCTCTGCAAAAGAGCGCGCCGCGACATCGGCCGAGATCGCCCAGCAGGTCGCGGACGCCGAAGTGCGCGGCTATCGCGAAGGTTTCGAGGCCGCGCAGCGCGAGGCCAGGATCGAAAGCGACCGGCGTTCGGCGCTCGCGCTCGAAGAAATCGGCATCGGCATCAACGGCATCGCCGGGCGTTTCTCCGGCATCGAAGGCCGCATGGAGACCGAAGCCATTGAAGTGGCGATGGCCGTCGCGCGCAAACTGTGCAGCGAACTGATGGCGGCCGAGCCTCTCACAGAGATCGTGGCGCTGGTGCAGGATTGCTTCCGCCATCTAACATCCACCCCGCATATCGTGGTTCGCATCAACGACGATCTCTACGACACAGCACGCCAAAGCATCGAGCAGCTTGCCAAGCGCAGCGGCTTCGAGGGCCGGCTGGTTATTCTCGCCGAGCCGCAGATTTCAGGCGGCGACTGCAAAATCGAATGGGCCGATGGCGGCGTGACGCTGGATCGCACATCCATCGACTCCAAAATCGACGAGCTCGTCGGGCGCTATCTGGCGACCCGCAATCAGGCCGACATACAAGCGGCCGTGAGGACCGACCATGAGTGACACAAACACCAACGTCCCGCTTCCCGAGCTGAACGCTGCGGACACACCGGCCATCGACGATCAGACGATGTACGCCGACGACGATCCGGGGGCGCGCATCGCCGCCGATCTCGAAGCGGTGTTCGACGTTCCCGTGCAGGTGTCTGCCGTGCTCGGCCGTTCGCGCATGGATGTCGCTGAACTGCTCAAGCTCGGTCCGGGCACCGTGCTCGAACTCGACCGGCGCGTCGGCGAAGCCATCGACATCTACGTCAACAACCGTCTCGTCGCGCGCGGCGAAGTCGTGCTGGTCGAAGACAAGCTCGGCGTCACCATGACGGAAATCATCAAGACGGAACGCGCCTAGAATTTTGAATCTAACAACCCGGTGTCGAAAATGACGCGGGGACAATAACAGGAGCAAACCATGCGGCTTCTCATCGTTGGCACCCTCAAGGGCCAACTCACCACCGCAACGAAGATCGCCATGCAGAATGGCGCAACCGTCACGCACGCCGAAGACGCCGAACAGGCGATGGCTGTTCTGCGCGGCGGCAAGGGTGCGGATCTTCTCCTTGTCGATGTCGCGCTCGATATTCGCGATCTCGTGACGCGGATCGAAGCCGAACACATCCACGTGCCGATCGTCGCCTGCGGTATCACGACCGACGCCCGCGCTGCGGTCGCCGCAATCCACGCCGGCGCAAAAGAATACATTCCGCTGCCGCCCGACCCGGAACTGATCGCCGCCGTCCTGGCCGCAGTCGCCAACGACTCGCGCGATCTGATCTACCGCGACGAATCGATGACCAAGCTCATCAAGCTGGCGCAGCAGATCGCGGGCTCCGATGCGTCGGTGATGATTACCGGCGAATCCGGCACCGGCAAGGAAGTGCTGGCGCGCTACGTCCACACGCGATCCAATCGCGCGAAGAAGCCGTTCATCTCGATCAATTGCGCGGCGATCCCCGAGCATCTGCTGGAATCCGAATTGTTCGGACACGAGAAGGGATCGTTCACCGGCGCGGTCGCACGCCGCATCGGCAAGTTCGAGGAAGCCAGCGGCGGCACGCTGCTGCTCGACGAAATTTCCGAAATGGACATTCGCCTGCAATCGAAACTGCTGCGCGCCATTCAGGAGCGTGTGATCGATCGCGTCGGCGGCACCAAGCCCGTGCCGGTCGACATCCGCATCATTGCGACCTCGAACCGCAATCTTGCCGACGCGGTGAAAGACGGCTCGTTTCGCGAAGATTTGCTGTTTCGTCTCAACGTCGTGAACCTGAAGATTCCGCCGCTGCGCGAGCGTCCCCAGGACGTTCTCGAACTGGCGCAGCATTTCGCGAAGAAATATTCAGACGCCAATGGCGTGCCGCTGCGGCCGATTTCAGCGGAAGCACGTCAGGTGCTGATAACCAACCGCTGGCCCGGCAACGTCCGCGAACTGGAGAACACCATCCACCGCGCGGTTCTGATGGCGAGCGGCGACGAAATCGGCCCCGACGCGATCCTGTCGCCCGACGGCGACCGGCTCGATCTGTCGAAAACCGCGCCTGCCGTTGCGCACGCGACGATGGCCGCCGAACAGGTCACGCGCGCGCTCGTGGGACGAACCGTCGCCGACGTCGAACGCGATCTGATCCTCGAGACGCTGAAGCATTGCCTCGGCAACCGCACCCATGCCGCCAACATTCTCGGCATCTCGATCCGCACGCTACGCAACAAGCTCAACGAATATGCCGACGATGGCTCGCCTATTCCGCCGCCGGGCGCAGGCGAACTGCGCGGCGCCGCCTGACACCGACCAACAAAAGTGTGAGCAAACTTGAAGCTGGCGCGAAAGCGCCGGCTTTTTCTTTACGCGCGCGCTTTTTCGATATTCGCGCTGCGCTCCGGCACGCCGAACTCCTTGCGGCACACTTCGGCGAGCGCCGCGACCCCCTCGCGAATGTCCCGCACGGACGGCGAGGCAAAACACAGCCGCAGGCGGCTCTTGCTGTGCGCGGCATTCACCGACCACTCGGTGCCGGGATTGATCGCGATGCCTGACGCGAGCGCCGCCTGATAGAGCTTCATCGTATCGACATTGTCCGGCAGCTTGACCCAGAGAAAAATCCCGCCTTTCGGGTCGTCGAACTCAGCCGCCGTACCGAACTGTTCGGCCAGAGCATCCATCAGCGCATCGAGCTTCACGCGCAAACCCTTCGTGAGCTTCGGCACATGATCGTTGAAATGCGCGGCGCAGAATTCGGCGAGCACCATCTGCTCCAGCGCGCCCGAACCCGCGTCCGTCTTGATGCTGAGAATTCGCGACAGCACATCCCATGGCGCGACGATATAGCCGACGCGCAAGGCCGGCGCGACAGACTTCGAGAACGAACCGATGTGAATGACGTTGTTCGCTTTGCTCATGGCGTAGATCGCGGGCGGACGCTTTCCGTTCCAGATCAGGTCGGCGTAACAATCGTCCTCGAAAATTGGCACGCCGTACTGGTCCGCGAGTTTCAGGAGATCGCGGCGGCGCTGCTCGCTCAGGATCGTGCCGGTCGGATTCTGCACCGTCGGAATGGTGTAGATGTATTTCGGCTTGATGCCCTTCGCCTTGAGATCGGCCAGCGCATTCTGAACCGCGTCGATCCGCATGCCTTCACCATCGAGCGGAATTCCGACGATCTTGATTCCACGCCGCGTCAGCCGCGTGATCGATCCCTGATAGCATTCCTGCTCGATCAGCACCGTGTCGCCCGGTGACAGTAAAATCCCGTTCACCAGATCGAGTCCCTGCAACGAGCCAGACGTGATGAGAATTTCATCCGCCGTGCAGACGATGCCGGCATCGCGCTTGAGCTTGCCGACGAGGAATTCGCGCAACGGACGATAGCCGAGCGGGCCACTGTTCAGTCCATAGGTCGCAAGCGTCGCGCCTTCGCGGACCAGCACCGCGTTCGACGCGGCGGTGAGCTGTCCGACCGGCACCTGATCGGCATCGTTGTTGCCGCCGACGAAATTGTATTTGGGAAATCCCGTCCACTTGATCGCAGGCGGCGGCAGACCCTGGACGAAATCGAACGAACTCATGAACGCTCCCGATTGTTCTTTTTTCTTGAGGACGATTTATAGAGCCGTTTGGTCGCGGTGCAACCGCTCAGGCGCGCGAGGGCGTATCGCTGCGCTGGAAGATGACCGGCGGACGCTCAGGGTCATCGGTCGCAACCGCGCGACGATAGAAATTGAACGCGAACAGGCCGAACACCGTGACCACAAACAGGATCACGGCGAGAACCGCAATGCGCTTAAGCATGCGCATCATTTCGGCTTGGACGCCGCGCGTTTGGCGACATGCCGCTGCATAAGCCACAGCACCGGCACATAGATCAGCTCCATGAACAAGCCGAAGATCGTGCCGTTGCTCGGAACGGGGCGCATCAGGAATGCGTAGAAATGCGCAAGGCCTCCGAGAAAGATCAAAAAGCAGAGAATGCGAAATCGCCGCGTCCGATGCTCGATATGCGGGACCGTGGTCAGAAACAACACGCCGATGCCGGCCACAATCGCGGACAGGAAGCGGAAATAATTGTCGATCACCGTGTTACCGGTGCCGTGCAGAAACTGCACGCCGAGGAAAACGCCGCACAGCCCGATGGCCAGCAGTACCAGCGCGCCGAAAACTGTCGCGATCTGAAGGAGCAGGCGTTCCATGATGGCGATGTCCTGACCGAACCTGCGGCAAATATACATAACAGAAGGGCACAAGTGCGACGGCCGTTCACGGTTCGGCAGTCATTTATTTCCCTAATCGCCGCCGAGTCGGTTATGCAGATCAGCCTCCGGAAGCTCCCTTCGATTTTCGACATGACCACCTTCACCCCGCATCAGGATCAGGCGCTGTCCGCCGTCGCCGACTGGCTCAAGGCCAAGCCGGGCAAAAACGGCACGCCGCCGGTGTTTCGCCTGTTCGGCTATGCCGGAACGGGAAAGACGACGCTGGCGCGCCATATCGCGGACGGCGTCGACGGCGCGGTGAAATTCGCGGCCTTCACCGGCAAGGCTGCGCTGGTGATGCGAAACAAGGGCTGCGACAACGCCTCGACTATTCACTCTCTTATCTATCGCACGCGCGAGTCGGGCGAGGAGCAGCCGAGCTTTGAATTGTGGGACGATGCGCCCGCCTCCAAGGCCAAGCTGATCGTGATCGACGAATGTTCGATGGTGGATGCTGAACTCGGCCGCGATCTGATGTCGTTCGAGTGTCCGCTGCTTGTGCTTGGCGATCCCGCGCAGCTTCCGCCGATTCAGGGTGGCGGATTTTTTACCAATGCGGAGCCGGATGCGATGCTGACCGAAGTGCATCGTCAGGCGCAGGACGACCCGATCGTGCGGATGTCGATGGCAGTGCGCGAAGGCCGCGCGCTCGATCTCGGCACGTTCGGCGAGAGCGAGGTCGTGCGGCGCGACGCACTCGATCCCGGCCGCGTCATGGAAGCCGATCAGATTCTCGTCGGCCGCAACAACACCCGCCGCTCCTACAACATGCGCGTGCGCCAGAAGAACGACATCGAAGATCCCTTGCCGGTCGCGGGCGACAAGCTGGTTTGCCTGCGAAACAACCGCAAGAAGGCGCTGTTCAACGGCGGGCTGTGGCGCGTGAAGTCGCGCGCAGCATCCAAATCGCAGATCATCACCATGCGGCTGTCGCCGGATGAGGAATTCGGCGCAAAGGTCACGAAGGTTTCAGTGCGCGCCGATTGCTTCGGCGGCGGCATCGAGGACATTCCGTGGGAACAACGCCGGCCCTACGACGAATTCGATTACGGTTATGTGCTCACCGTTCACAAATCGCAGGGCTCGCAGTGGGACGACGTCGTGCTGTTCGACGAGAGCTTTGCGTTTCAGGACAGCCGTGCGCGCTGGCTTTATACCGGCATCACGCGCGCGGCGAAGCGGTTAACGGTGGTCGTCTAAGACTTTGTACAGGCCTCCGCTGCCGCACCGCAAAACGCAATTTCCTTGAGCCGAGGCGCCGTTTTTCACTAAGGTCGGTTCCAAGCCGGGCCCAAGAACCGGCGTTCAAAACCAGGGAATGCCGGGGCAATCATGACCGATCTCGTGACAGGCCGGCTGGATGAATCCAGCCGCGAATTCGCTGCGGCTGGAGGATTCGGCAGCCGTCTGCGACGCGTCGCACGATGGTTTGCGGCGCGCGACCTCTACGATCTCGCCTCGCTGATTGCGATGCTGTCGCTGCTGATTCTGGCCTGCGCGACCTTTGACGACTATGCGATCTCCAACGACGAGGGCGTGCAGCACCATTACGGCGAACTCATCATCGCCTATTACAAGAGCGGCTTCACCGACCAGTCGCTGTTCAAGCTGGACAATCTTTATCTCTACGGCGGCCTGTTCGATGTCGGCCTGATTCTGCTCGGCAAGATTCTGCCGTTCGATCAATATGAGCTGCGCCATCTTGTCTGCGCGCTGATCGGTATCGGCGGCATCGGCTTTGCCGCCCTCACCGCACGGATGATTTCGGGTGCGCGCGCCGCTTTCTTCACGGTCGTCGCACTCGCGCTTTGCGGGTCTTGGTACGGCACGATGTTCAACGACACCAAGGGAATCCCGCAGGCCACATTCATGGCCGGCGCGATGTATTTCCTGATCCGCGCGACGCGCGATCTTCCGGCGCCGCGCATGCGCGATGTAATCGGCTTCGGCATTATGACCGGCGCCGCGCTCGGCATCAAATCGCTCAGTCTTCTGCTCGTCGGCTATTTCGGCATCGCGATTCTGATGAGCACGCCTCGTCCTGTCATCGGGCACGTTCGCGACCGCACCGGATTCGTTCTCACTTCGGCGCTGCATCTTCTGCCCGCAATGATGATCGCCTACGTCATCATGATCGGCGCGTGGCCGTGGTCCGCGCTGTCGCCGCTCAATCCGATCCGCGGCCTGCTGAGTTTCGGCGATTTCCATTATCACATCCGCACGGTGTTGTTCGGCCGCTTCTACGAGATGGCGGATGTGCCGAGTTACTACGTGCCGACCTATATCGCGATCCGGCTGCCGCTTCTGACACTCGGCGCCGCCGTCTTTTCTCTCGGCCTGCTGTTCACGAAAGTCTTCGCGCGCGAAGCGGACGGCAACCCTGCACGCCATCGCGAGATCGGTCTCATCGCATTCACGGCGATTTTTCCTGTGCTGTGTCAGGTCGTCACCGAAGGACCGGCAATCGACGGCTGCCGCCATTTCATGTTCGTGTTTCCGTCGATCGCCATTCTCGCCGGAATGGGGGTCAGCGCATTCATCGGCATTCTGGCGCGGTGGCATCGCCGCGCGATGATTGCCGGGCTTGCCGTCATTGCGTCGCTTTACGCGCTGACGGCGAGCAAGCTCTACACGCTGCATCCTTACGAATATCTCTATTACAATCAGCTTGTCGGCGGGCTTGAAGGCGCATCGCGGCGGTTTGTGACGGACTACTGGGTCAACATCATGCCGGAAGCGGTCGATGAGCTTCACGACTATCTCGACCGCACCGAACCTGCGACCGCCCAAACCAGGAACTATCGCGTTGCGGTCTGCGGCGAGCGCGTGTCGTATGAAGAATACGCGCGGCCCAATCTGCAATGGATCAAGATGTGGGACTGGCGCTATGCCGATTTCTACATCGCGCCGACGCATATGAACTGCGACCGCAACCTCGGCGGCAAGGTGGTTGCGAAAATCGAACGAATGGGCGTCACCATTGGCGTCGTCAAGGATCGCCGCGACATACGAACGCCGGGCAAGCCGGCCGAATAGAACCGCCCGGCAACAGGAAAACGAACGAGGAAACAGCCATGACCAGCATCGCAACATCCGCGCGCGGCGCATTCGCCCTGCTCGCTCTTGCAAGCATTTCGGTGTCCGTCGCTTCCGCCCAGACCGCGCCGCCGGCAATTCCGGATGCCGCGCAGAGCGATCCGAAGGCGCGCGGCATGATGCAGGGTTTCCCGCCGCCGCCCGACAAGATCATCCGCTTCGGCGACGGATCGAGCTCGCGCTTCCCGAATACGCGCTGGGCATTCAGCCACATTCGCGAACTGGTCCCGACGGCGAACGTCTCGCGCGGTCAACCACGCGCGCTACCGCTGCTTCGCGCCGAGCGCGATCTCGGCAAGATCACGTTCCAGACGCTCGACGGCAAAACCGTCAATTTCGCCGACGCGCTGGGGCTGACCTATACCGACGCGATTCTGGTGATGCACAAGGGCCGCATCGTGTTCGAGAAATATTTCGGCGAAGGTGCGGTGGATCGTCCGCATATCGCGTTCTCGGTGACGAAATCCTTCGTCGGCACGCTGGCCGCGATTCTCGCCGTCGAAGGCAAGCTCGATCCGAATGCCTTGGTCACGAAATACGTGCCCGAATTGAAAGACACGGCTTACGGCGACGCGACCGTGCGTCAGGTCATGGACATGACCATCGGCGTGAAGTTCTCCGAGAATTACTCCGACCCGAAGGCCGAGGTGTTCGACTACGCGCGCGCCGGAGGAATGGTGCCTGCGCGTCCCGACTACGCGGGGCCGAAAACATTTTTCGAGTTTCTTGTGACGCTTCAGAAGGAAGGCAATCACGGCGACGCATTCGCCTACAAGACGTCGAATGCCGAGGTACTCGCGTGGATCGTCAAGCGCGCGAGCAATCTCTCGCTTGCCGACCTTCTGTCGCAAAAGGTCTGGTCCAAAATCGGCGCCGATCAGGACGCCTACTTCATGGTGGACAGCATCGGCACGGAATCCGGCGGCGGCGGATTCAACACCACGCTGCGCGACCTCGCACGCTTCGGCGAGATGATGCGCAACAAGGGCATGGTCGACGGCAAGCAGGCCATTCCGGCCGCAGCCGTTGCCGACATCGAGAAAGGCGGCGACAAGGCGAACTTCGCCAAGGCAGGCTACACGCTGCTGAAAGGCTGGTCGTATCGCGACATGTGGTGGATCACGCACAACGAGAACAACGCCTATATGGCACGCGGCATTTACGGACAGAACATCTACGTCGATCCGAAGGCCGAAATGGTGATCGTGCGCTACGCCTCGCATCCGATGGCCGCGAACGCCGCCAACGATCCGGTCACGCTGCCGCTCTATATGGCGGTCGCGAAAGAACTGATGAAGAAGTGACGCGAACTGCAACGTCGCCTGATCTTCGCGGTCAGGCGACGTTGCGTTCCGGCGCGACGAATTCCGCCTCACCCTCGCCGAGCAGACGGCGCAGTTCTTCCTCGAGAAATTCATTGGCGATGATGAGTGCTTTCAATGCGCCGCGCAGATCGCCGCCGCAGGTGGCGATGGCGCTGTCGACGGCGCGGTCGTAGCGATCGAGATCATGCTGTTTTGAGGGCTGAAACATCGCGACTCTCCTTCCGTTTTCTTGTTCACTATTTGTTCCTGTGGCGGAATTTGTCAAGGCGAGTGTTTTCCGCGCGCTGGAAAAATCCGACTTGTCCACCGCACATCATTTCGGATCGGTCTTTGATTGTCTCGACCGGCCGCCCATATTCTCCAGCGCGACTGTGCGCGATCGTGTTTGACGCCGCCTCGTTCCATTCGTCTGCTCTGCCGAAAATTCCATGTCCCGTTTCACAAATAAGTGTGGCCAGAGGACTGTAACAACGCCCTCATCGTCCCGTATCTCTGGCAACCCACGGCGATTCGACGACCGCAAAGGAAAGCCCATGCGCAACTTCCTGTTCAGCAAGACCGCCATCGCTTTGACCGCAGCCTGCGTGCTTGCGCTGTCGTGGTTTGTCGCCGTGCCTTCGCGCGCCGCCGAGGAAGCCTTCGTCATTCCCGCGCCGACGAACGACATCGCGCCTGGCAACGGCACCAAAACGCTCGTGCTTGCGGGCGGCTGTTTCTGGGGCGTGCAAGGCGTCTATCAGCACACGAAGGGCGTGACGCAGGCCGTGTCCGGATATTCGGGCGGACTCGCACGAACGGCGAATTACGAAACCGTCGGACGCGGAACGACAGGCCACGCGGAAGCCGTGCAGATCACCTACGATCCCAAGCAGGTCAGCTTCGGCAAGCTGCTTCAGATCTATTTCTCCGTGGTGCACGATCCGACGCAGCTCAATCGTCAGGGACCGGACACCGGCACGCAATATCGCTCGACCGTGTTCACGTCCGACCCTGCCGAACGCAAGGCCGTCGAGGATTACATCGCGCAGCTGAATGCCGCGAAGGTCTATCCGAAATCGATTGCCACCACGCTCGAGCCGATGCAGGGTTTCTATGCTGCGGAAGATTATCATCAGGATTACCTGACGCTGCATCCGAACCAGCCCTATATCGTGTTCAACGATCTGCCGAAGGTCGAAAATCTGAAAAAGATGTTTGCCGATAATTATCGCGAGAAACCGGTGCTGGTGCGCGAAGCCAAGGCCGGCAACTAAAATCTGTCCGGCCTGTCGAATACGAAGCGGCGGCCCAACGGTCGCCGCTTCTCGCATTTTGCGTTATATTCAAAACAATAAAGGAGCATCGCATGTCCGACACAAAAACGAATACCGGCTCCGGCAGAATCGAAAAATCCGAAAGCGAATGGCGCAAGGAATTGACGCCGATGCAATACGCCGTGCTGCGCGAGAAGGCGACCGAGCGGCCCTTCACCGGCGAGTACGATCACTCCTTCGATCCGGGCACGTATGTGTGTGCAGGATGCGGACAGCCATTATTTGAGTCGGATGCGAAATTCGATTCAGGCTGCGGCTGGCCGGCGTTCTCGCAACCGGCGAAGGAAAGCGCGATCGACGAAGAAACGGACGTCACGCATGGGATGGTTCGCACTGAAGTTCTGTGTTCAAAATGCGAAGGCCATCTGGGTCACGTGTTTCCGGACGGACCCGGCCCCACAGGGCTGCGCTACTGCATCAACTCCGCGGCACTGAAACTTCAACCGAAGTAACAACGTTCCTATATCGAAACCTTAACATCCATGCGGCCACAATCCGGCCGCATGGATTCTTATGGTCTGGCCCCCGGCTTCAAAAACAAAAAAATCGCCCGTTCACTCGAAGGAATCCACCATGTCCCGCTCGACCCATATTCTCCTCGGCCTCGGCCTTGCCGGTCTCATTGCCGAGACCGTTATATCTCACCCTGCACTCACCGTGGATAAGGTGAAGCTGTTCAAGGTCACGACCTCGAACAGCGAATTCGTTGTCGGCCTGACGAAGGACGAACTCGCACGTCTCCATACGAGCGATGCCGCAAGCCTCGCGCAGGTCTTGCAGAACGGCGGCGCCATGAATGCGTGGCAATACGCGGTTCGGCGCGGCGCAGGCGGCGAACAGGAAGAAGCGCCGGTGAAGAAAATCGTTCTCACGTCGGACGCTTCAATGCGGATCGAGGCGTATCGGGCGCAGATGCGCGTTGTGCCGATTGCCGAAGTCCGCATGGCGCAGGCCGCCGAGTAAATTCCGCGCTTCTGCCCTTTATTGGAACCGGTCGCATCCCATCTGCCCGAATGCGTAAGCCCGCAGCATCCAGGCTGCGGGCTTTTTCGCCTCTGGATGCGGTTAGAGCCTTGAATTTCAAGCATTTATCGGACCCGGCTAAAGTCCCGCCCGCCGTTCATCATGCTCCCAATGTCGGGTCGCAATTGGCAAAAAATGGCCTATATTAGGGGCTGTTCTGGAATAAATGACGCGAGCCGCAGCGGTACCCCAAATCCGCGCCGCGCCCGTCATGTCCGCGAAAACCAAAACGAAGAAGGCCCGGTGTCATGGCTGCGTTCAATTACAATACCGAAGCTGAGTTGTTTCCTGCGGCGATCCGCAAGAAGAAACGCGCCGGCTTCGCGTACCGCCGTTTTCCGACCGCAGCCGAGGCCGTGCAATTTGCGATCGAGCAACTGCCTGCCGATTCGCTGAACGGCGCCTACCTCCAGGTGGACGAAGCCCGTTTCGACCAGAGCGGTATCCGCACGCTTTATGAAGCGGCCGAATTTCCGCTGAAGCGCAACCGTCCGAAGCCCGCGCCTGTGGTCGAGGAAGTCGCAGCACCTGCCGTTGCGCCTGTCGCCGCGACGCCTGCGAAGAAGCCGGTTGCAAAGACCGCCGCAAAGGCCGCGCCAAAGGCCAAGCGCACCGCCTCCGCGCGTTAATATTTAAATATCCATTCGCGGCTGCTTCTCCATCCATCTCCGCAAAATTCGCATGTTGCGGATATTGGCGCGGAACATGACATCGAACGCATCGCCGACGAACGGCACCAGTCCCACCACGCCATCGAGCGCGACATTGCCGAGCATCCGCGCCACCACATGACGCGGCGCGCCGAGCGAACGCGCCTCGCGCACGATCCACAGTGAGATCGCGGTGGTCAGAATATCGCCGACCACCGGAATGAGACCGACGAGACCGTCGACGCCGTAGCGGATTTTGGTGCCCGGCAGCACGAAGGCGACATCGAGCAGCTTTGCCAGCGCATCGAGCCGCGCGAAACGCTGCTCGCGCGTCAGCTTTCCGAACTGCATGTCGCCGAGCGAGGCCGAGATATTCTCGAAATCGAGGCCTTGCGTGAAACCGCTTTGATTCATGCGGCCCGCAAAGCCGGAACGTGCGCGCGCGTCATTGCCGTCCTGATCGATGATCGGCGCGCGCCTGGGCCCGGCGCTGCGCGGCCTGTCGCGCACCGGCTCCAGAATTTCCTCACCCATATCGCCACGCGCCATGCGCCTGATCCTCGAAACCGCCCGGAATGGGCAAACATCGCTACATAGGAACGCTTTGAGGCCGCACAAGTTGCCAGGCCGATTTTACAAAGCGAAATTTTCACTGGCGCCGCCGCGTCATTTTCGCGCAAGTGCTGCAAGATGCCGCGCGCGCCGCGCCACAAGCTCGCGCCACTCCGTCACGTTTTCGCGCGGGAGTGTGATCTCGCGGGGCAAAGTCCACACGCAGCGCCGCTCGGTGCCGATGCATTTTCGCGCGCGCCGGCAATCGGACAGGCTGCACTCCGCCGACAGATTGCACAGCTGCGCCATGCGCGTCAGCACGGCGTAGAGTTGACGCTCGATCGAGCCGTCATTGCGAACGCTAGAACCATTCATGTTGTGTCCTCTCCCGTCGTCCCCGCGAAGGCGGGGACCCATACGCCCTGAGCGATCTGTTCAACGCTGTTGCCAGTGTCCTTCCTCATTTCTTCTCTTAGGGGTTATGGGTCCCCGCCTTCGCGGGGACGACGTTGAAAAGTTTTTCATTCGCATTCTTCTCCTCTTAAACAAGCGCAGTGATCTCCCCGCGTTTTCGCGGGCGTCCGTTCAGCCATGTCCGAAACCGTTTTCAATTCGTCCCTCAACAAGAGGGAGCGGAGCGCCGAAAGGCGCGACTTCGATAGTGCCGCGATGCGCGCGATGTCTGCGAAACATCGCGTGTACCGCGTAACGCCTCACGGCGCTCCACCGCAGACAAGTTTACGCAAGTCTGCGACTTGCTTTGGCGGCTTTTCTGTCCCCGGTGCCGCTCTTCCGGGCGCGGGATCCGCAACGCTTTCGACGTTGCGTTTATCCGGGCGGATTTCGCCGCCCTTCAGCCGCGCCGCGTGCAGCCACTGAAGGCAGGCTCCCGTAGTGGAGCCGGTCGGCGAACCGGGGCCTCCCGGGTGCGAAGAGTGCGTCACTCCTC
>JBFLVM010000004.1:0-528295 GCA_040758515.1 Pseudomonadota bacterium
GGTCCCCGCTTTCGCGGGGACGACATTGAGGATGTCGCCGCATCACGTCCAAATTCCGATTGATTTTTTTCAGACAGCTTCCTTCGTGCATGCGAATATTTCCCGCAGCGTGCGAGGTGAGGGGCATAACGCGCCGAAAGGCGCAACGGTTTTGGCTCGCTTCTCTCGCTTCGCCTGCGACAGCGAAGTTTGAGAAACGCATCGCCTTTCGGCGCGCCACGCGCAGACAAGTTTACGCAGTCTGCGCAAGCTTGACTGCTGCGGGACTTTTGGCGGAGGGACCGCTCTTCCGGATGCGGGATCCATCGGTCTTTCGACCAATGTTTATCCGGGCGGATTTCGCCGCCCTTCAGCCGCACCGCGTGCAGCCACCGAAGGCAGAGCCACATAGTTGGCCCGGTCGGCGACCCTCAACCTCCCGGACGCATGTTTGCGAAACATGCGCGCGGGCCCGCCTCCCGCCCCACTTCAAGACGCCTCATGAAGCGCCCCTCGCGAACGGGATAATAGGAATATAATCATATTGCGGAAAATGTCAAGGTGTTGCGGTCGCTTGTGTGACTGATTAAAGAAAGCCCATGCAGATGGAATCGACCCTCACCTGTCCCGCGTGCAAGCATCAGGCCGTCGAAACGATGCCGACGGATGCCTGCCAGTTTTTCTATGTGTGCAAAGGCTGCGGTTTGAAACTCAAACCGCTGGCCGGGGACTGCTGCGTCTTCTGCTCTTACGGCTCGGTGCCTTGCCCACCGGTTCAGCAGGCGGGCAAACCATCCTGTTGCTGATTTTTTCGCGTGGCCGGAGCAGGCCCGGTGATGACAAACTTAAATCTACAACTCAAAAATCCAGTTTATCCTTCACCGCGCTGACGCCGGCTTTGGCGCAGGCTTCATCCGCGTCGCCGCCCGGTGCGCCGGAAACGCCGACGGCGCCGACCATCGTGCCTGCGGCTTCCACCGTGATGCCGCCGCCGATCATCACCACGTTCGGCAGATTGCGCAGGCCCGATTGCGGCGAGCCGGGTTGCGACATCGCCGCAAGCTCAAGCGTGTTGGTGCGGAAGCTCGCCGCCGTCCACGCCTTGCCTTGTGCTGTGGGAGGTGTATGGGAGCCGGCGAAACGATCGCGCAGCATCACGAGCGGATTGCCGAAGCGATCCGTGACCACGACTGCGACCTGAAAGCCCTTCTTCTGGCAATCGGCGAACGTGGCTTTCGCCAGATCGAGCGCAAGCTCAGGACTGAGCGATTTGTAGGCGATCGTCGCGTCCTGCGCGAAAGCCGGGCAGGCGGCGAGAATAAATCCCGCCGCCAGAACTGAACGCATGGTCATCGCAACGCTCCGTTACTTGTTGACCGGCGATTCCGGATCGAACAGCAGCGCCACCAGATCCTGAATCTGTTTCTCGTTCAGAACCTTGTTGGCGCCGAAGCGCGGCATGTTGGAGCACGCCAGCACGGCCTGCGAGTCGTAGATTTTCGTGAACGCGTTCTTCGCTTCCGCCGGATCGAACTTTCTGTCCTTGCCATAGTTCGTCAGGCTTGGGCCGAGTGTGCCGAACGACACTTCGGATTTCTCAAGCTGGTGACAGGCGTAGCAGTTGCCGCCCGCGACCGTGCCTTCCGGATCGGAGAATTGTCCGCCGCGTCCGTTGTTGGCGACCTTCTTGCCTTCCTTCCAGTCGCCCAGAAGTTTTCCGTCTGCCGGATAAACCACGCGTGCGAGTTCGCGCTTGACGATGGCGTCGGCATCTTTCGACGACACCTCGTTGTGTCCGGCGTTGCATGTTTTCAGTGTGTCGTCGGGCACGATGCGCGCCTGCCATTCGGGCGGCGCCTTGCCGAACGTGTTCTTGAGATAAGCCTCGACCACGGCGGGATCGGCTTTCTTCGCAGCGGGCGCGGCGGCGGCTTTCTTCGCAGGCTCGGTCTTTTTCGTCTGCGCGATCGCGCCGAAGGAAACGCCAACGAGTGCTGTGACGGCGAGAGCGGCGGAAAATTTCATCGTCGTTTTCATGTTGCGCTCCTTACCGCTTGATCGAAGGGACGTTGATCTCGCCGCCCATCGCCTGCTTTTGCAGATACACGGTCAGCGCGGTCAGGCTGTCGGAAGCGTATTCGGGCACCGGCCAGCGTTGCTGGCGATAACAGTCCCACAGCCGATGCTGCATGGTGCGGATCGATCCCATCGACACGCGATAGGTCGGCCAGCCGGCCATGGTTTCCTGCGCCGGCTTGCCGGGCTTTGAAAGGTTCGGCAGGCCCTGAAGACGGATGCGCTTGCCTTCGTCGCTGTGGCAGGTCGAGCAGGAGAAATCGTTGACGCCGCCGCGGCGGAAGAACAGCGCCTCGCCGACTGCCGCCATCTCGATCTCTTTCGGATGTTTCTGCGGAATGTCGATCTTCATGCCGTTCGATTTGTTGGCGATGAAGGCGACGAGGTCTTCCATGTCGGACGGCTTGCCGACGCTGGAGAAGCGCCGCGCAATCACGTCCTTGGTGTCGAGACCCTGAACCTTGTCCATGCACCAGAGCAGGCGCTGCTCGAGGTCCATCACCCGGTCGGCATCCTTGAAATAGCGCGGCAGATGCGCGTAAGCGCCTTCCAGCTTTCCCGCGCCTTCGCCGAGATCGCAGGTCTCAAGCGAGACGTTCCTGGTTCCGCGTGCCTGCTTCCACAGCACTTCGCCGCGATCGACCGCGAGATAGCCGGGGTTCGACATCGGGTCGGACAGCATCTGACGGTAGCGTTCGATTTCCTTCTCGCTGGCGTCTTGTGCATGTGCAGCAAGTCCCGAGAAACAAATCACAAGTGCGGCGAATGCCGAACCGAGCGCGGCGTATTTCATGGATTCCTCCCAGCTTGCGGAATCGTCTTGTGCGATTCTTGCAGCGTTTAGCGTGACATCTTTACATTCAAAAAAAACAATATAATGATGTTTCAGGATCATGATGGATCGCAAACGGAATCGTCAAGCGATACTATCGTCAAGGAAGACAACAGAGCTTCCAGCGGAGGAATACGGAATGAATTTGCGCAATGCCGAACTCACGCGCCGCGAAACGTTGACGTTCGCTGCCATCGCGGGCCTTGCTGCGGTGCTCGCGCCGCGCATGTCGTTCGCCGACGAGAAGGCGGTGGCCGCCGAAATCTCGAAACTCTACGGCGACAAGAAGATGGACAGCGGCAAGATCAAGCTCGACGTGCCGGAGATCGCCGAGAACGGTCTCGTCGTGCCGATCAACATCGAAATCGACAGCCCGATGACCGATGCGGACTATGTGAAAGCCGTGCATGTGTTTGCCGACGGCAATCCGCTGCCGGGCGTTGTGACCTATCGTTTCACGCCGGCCTGCGGCAAAGCGTCCGCCTCCACGCGCATGCGACTTGCGCAGACGCAGAACATCGTTTGCGTCGCGGAAATGTCGAACGGCGCGCTGTATACGGCGAAGTCGAACGTGAAAGTCACCATCGGCGGCTGCGGCGGCTAACGAAAAAAATCAGGCGAGGACATTCAGATGGCAGCACCAACCCCGCGCGTTCGCGTTCCCGCAACCGCCAAGCCCGGCGAGATGATCGAAATCAAGACGCTGATTTCGCACGAAATGGAATCCGGCCAGCGCAAGGATGCGTCGGGTGCGACAATTCCACGCAAGATCATCAACAAGTTCACCGCGCAGTTCAACGGCAAGACGGTGTTCGAGGCGGACTGGAATCCGGCGATCTCGGCCAATCCGTATCAGTCGTTTTTCTACAAGGCTGCGGAAACCGGCGACTTCACCTTCATCTGGAAGGACGACGACGGCTCCGAATACAAGGCGACCAACAAGCTGACTGTGGCTTAAGCGATCCTCATGGTGAAGAGCGCGTCAGCGCGTCTCGAACCATGAGGCTCAACTCGTGACTTCATCCTTCGAGACGCGATCCGTGCGGATCGCTCCTCAGGATGAGGAGATGGAATAGAGACATGACGATTTCACGGCGGGATTTCCTGCAAGCGACGGCGGCTGCCTCGGCGCTTGTGACATCGAGCGGGCTTGGACCGCTCGGCCGCGCGGCTGCGCAGCAGAAATTGACGCAAGCCGAAATTCTGAAATTCGACCCGCTCGGCACCGTCACGATCCTCCACATCGCCGACACGCACGCGCAACTGATGCCGCTGTATTTCCGCGAGCCTTCGGTCAATCTCGGCGTCGGCGAGGCGAGGGGCCAGCCGCCGCACATCACGGACGCCGAGTTCCGGAAATATTTCCAGATCGCGAACGGTTCGGCAGATGCTTACTCTCTGACCGCCGACGATTTCACGTCCCTGGCGAAACACTATGGCCGCATGGGCGGCATGGATCGCATTGCGACGCTGGTGAATACGGTGCGTGCCGAGCGTGGCGAAAAGAATGTGCTGCTGCTCGACGGCGGCGATAGCTGGCAGGGAAGCTGGTCGTCGCTGCAATCCAAGGCGCAGGACATGATCGATGTCATGACCGCGCTGAAGACCGACGCGATGGTCGGTCATTGGGAATTCACCTACGGCGCGGATCGCGTCAAAGATTTTGCCGACAAATCGTCCATCGCGTTTCTCGCGCAGAACGTCCGCGACAATGAATGGCAGGAGCCGGTGTTCGCGCCGCGCAAGGTGTTCGAGCGCGGCGGCGTCAAGATTGCCGTCATCGGCGAAGCTCTTTCGCGCACCGCCGTCGCCAATCCGCGCTGGATGATTCCGAAATGGGAATTCGGTATCCGCGAGGAGGACATGCAGAAGCAGGTCGACGAGGCGCGCGCGGATGGTGCCGCCATCGTCGTTCTTCTTTCGCACAATGGCTTCGACGTGGACAAGAAGACGGCGAGCCGCGTCAAGGGCATCGACATCATTCTCACGGCGCACACCCACGACGCGATCCCGATTCCGGTCATCGTCGACGGTACACTCCTTATCGCATCCGGCTCGCACGGCAAATTCCTGTCGCGCCTCGACATCGAGGTAAAGAACAAGAAAGTCGAGAACATCCGCTTCAAGCTGATGCCGGTGTTCTCCGATGTCATCAAACCCGACCCGGCGATGACGGCATTGGTCGAGAAGGTGCGCGCGCCTTACGCGAAAGATTTGGCGCGCGTGATCGGCAAAACGGATTCGCTGCTGTATCGCCGCGGCAATTTCAACGGCACGTTCGACGATCTGATCTGCAACGCGATGTTGAGCGAGCGCGATGCGGAGATTTCGCTGTCGCCGGGATTCCGCTGGGGCGCGAGCCTGCTGCCCGGCGAAAGCATCACGTTCGAGCATCTCACCAATGCGACCGCGATCACCTATCCCGCCTGCTATCGCAATCAGTTCACCGGCGCGCAGCTGAAAGACATTCTCGAAGACGTTGCCGACAATCTGTTCCACCCCGATCCGTACTTCCAGGGTGGCGGCGACATGGTTCGCGTCGGCGGCATGGGCTACGCCATCGATATTTCCAAGTCGATGGGATCGCGCATCTCGAACATGACGCATCTCAAATCCGGCAAGCCGATCGACGCTGCGAAAACCTACACGGTGTCGGGATGGGCGAGCGTCAACGAAGGCACGCAGGGTCCGCCGATCTGGGATGTCGTCGCCGCGCACGTCAAGAAGCAGGGAACGGTGCGCGTCGCGCCGAACGACGCGGTGAAGGTCACGGGAGCCTGATGCGATGCGTTCAGTTCATTTGTCATTGCGAGGAGCGTCAGCGACGAAGCAATCCAACATCGCAGGAGATGGATTGCTTCGCTTCGCTCGCAATGACGTCGCGATGACCGAGACGGCCCGTTTCCTCGCAATGACGAAAGCGCAGCGTTCTGTGCGTGTTTTCGTACCCGACATATTCACATATCGGCATAACTGCACAGGTGAGTCATGACTGACTCCTCGAAACTCAATCGCCGGAAATTTCTGAGCGCGGCGACTCTCGCCGGCGCAGGCGCGCTCTCTGCGAGGAATGCATTCGCGCAAAATGCGAAGCCCGATCCGCTCATCACCGAAACGCAGGACTGGCAGCGTTATCTCGGCGACGGCGTGGACAAGAAACCTTACGGCGTGCCGTCGAAATTCGAGAAGAACGTGATCCGCCGCGATGTGTCGTGGCTCACGGCTTCGCCGGAATCTTCCGTCAATTTCACGCCGCTGCATGCGCTCGACGGCATCATCACGCCCTCGGGATTGTGTTTCGAGCGTCATCATTCCGGTGTCGCGGAAATCGATCCGGCCAGTCACCGTTTGATGATTAACGGTCTCGTCGACAAACCGCTGGTGTTCACGATGGACGACATCAGGCGGATGCCGCGCGTGAATAAAATCTATTTTCTCGAATGCGCGGCAAATTCCGGCATGGAGTGGCGCGGCGCGCAGCTCAACGGCTGCCAGTTCACGCACGGCATGGTTCACAACCTGATGTACACCGGCGTGACGTTTAAAACGATTCTGGATGAGGCCGGCATCAAGCCGAATGCGAAATGGCTGATGCTGGAAGGCGGCGATGCTGCCGGCATGAACCGTTCGCTGCCCATCGAGAAGGCGCTCGACGATTGCATGCTTGCGTTTGCGATGAACGGCGAGGCGCTGCGGCCCGAGCAGGGTTATCCGCTGCGCGCCGTCATTCCCGGTTGGGAAGGCAATCTGTGGGTGAAGTGGATCAGGCGCATCGAGGCCGGCGATCAGCCGTGGGAGACGCGCGAGGAAACCTCGAAATATACCGACCTGCTCGCCGATGGCCGCTCGCGCAAGCACACCTTCATCATGGATGCGAAGTCGGTGGTGACGAATCCGTCGCCGCAGGCGCCGCTGAAATTCAAGGGCCGCAACGTGCTCTCGGGTCTGGCATGGTCCGGGCGCGGCACGATCAAACGCGTCGATGTGTCGATGGACGGCGGACGCAACTGGCAAACCGCGCGCATCGACGGACCCGTGATCGATAAATCGCTGACGCGCTTCTATGTCGATTTCGACTGGAACGGTCAGGAGATGATGATCCAGTCGCGCGCGATGGACTCCACCGGCTATGTGCAGCCGACCAAGGAAGAGCTTCGCAAGGTGCGCGGCGTCAATTCGATCTACCACAATAACGGCATTCAGACCTGGCTGGTCCGCGCCAACGGGGAGACTGAAAATGTCGAGATCGGCTAGTCTCGTTGCCGCCGCACTGCTGACCGTCGGCATCGCCGGATTCAAATCGCACGATGTCGTGGCACAACATGTCGCGTCGCGCGATGCCAAGCCCGCGCCGAAACTCAATCTCGGCCGTATGGCCTTGCCGGAAGAAATCAAGGCGTGGGACACCGATGTGCGCGCCGATGGCAAGGGACTTCCTCCCGGCAAGGGCACAGTGAAGCAGGGCGACGAATTGTTTCAGGCGCAATGTGCGGCGTGTCATGGCGAATTCGGTCAGGGCGTCGGGCGCTGGCCGGTTCTCGCCGGCGGGCTCGATACGCTGAAGGCGGATCGGCCGGACAAGACCATCGGCTCGTTCTGGCCGGATGTCTCGACCGTGTTCGACTACATCAAGCGCGCGATGCCGTATGGCAACGCGCAGTCGCTGTCGAACGACGACATTTATGCTCTGACGGCCTATCTTCTCAGCATGAATGACATCGTCAAAGACCCGAACTTTGAACTGAACGAGAAGAATTTTACCTCCATCAAGATGCCGAACGCGTCCGCGTTCTACGACGACGACCGCGAGACCGCCGAAAAGCAGTTCTGGGGCAAGGAGCCTTGCATGAAGAACTGCAAGCCGGCGGCGCCGAAGGTGATCGGCCGCGCCATGTCGATCGACGTGACGCCGGACAGCAAGTCCGGCCCCAAGGTTGAATGAGCGAAGCGGCTTTGGGTTCGCCTGCGAATGGATTATAAAGCGCAGCAGAACAGGAGATCGTCATGACAGATCGTAACGGTTCGACAACGCGGCGCGGCGTGATTCTCGGTGCGGCAGGCGGGCTGATCGCTGCGTCCGCCCACGCGGCTCCCGCCGAACTGAAAATGGCCGACATCAAGAAGGAAGCCGATGTCGCCTGTCTTTATCATTGCGACTATGGCGACCACCCGCGCTTCAATCAGACGCTGAACAACATTTCCAACCATTATTCGGTGTACGGTTCCGATCCGTTCGGACTTCAATTGGCGCTCGTGGTGCATTCGGTCGGCGTGAAATTCTTCCTCGCGACGCTGGAGGGCACGCCATGGAAGGATGAGGTCATTCCGCCGGAAATATTCGAGCGGTTGACGGCGTTGTCGAAGAACGGCCTGAAGGTCTATCTGTGCGAGATCACCTTCAAGCGTCTGAACATCGACAAGGCGAAGGTGAAGGATGCGCCGTTCATCTCCTTCGTGCCGTCGGGCGTGGCGACAGTTGCCGCGTTGCAGGCCAAGGGATTTTCCTATCTGAAAGTCGGTTGAAATTTTTTGAAAGGCTCACGCCCATGATCGTCCGTCTGACTGCCGCCGCCATTTTCCTCGCAGCAGGTTCGTTCGCCGCCAATGCGCAGGATGCTGCCGCAGGCGAAAAATCCTTCAACAAGTGCCGCGCCTGTCATCAGGTCGGCGAGACCGCCAAGAACGGCGTCGGTCCCATTCTGAACGGATTGTTCGGCCGCAAGTCGGGAACGATCGAAGGCTATAGCTATTCGGACGCCAACAAGAATTCCGGCATCACCTGGGACGAAAAAGTATTCGCCGAATATATCGCAGACCCGAAGGCGAAAATTCCCGGCACCAAAATGTCGTTCGCCGGAATCAAGAACGAACAGGAGGTCAAGGACCTCACCGCGTTCCTCAAGCAGTTCGGCAAAGACGGCAAGAAAAGCTGATGCGGAGCTGACGCGGCTCTAGGTTTTTACGCGTTTTTTTTTAACGCGAACCGGCATCCACTTCGCTTGAAAACGCTATGGGCGCGCAACGCGCTGGAGTTCGGCGGTCAGCTTTTTCAGCGCGTCGGCGAGCATCGGACCGCCGCATACGGTGAGGCGATCCGGCAGGGCGATGCGTTTTTGCGGCGGATAGAACTTTTCCAGCGCAGGGTGAAGCAAAAATGCTTCGCCTTCGTCCTGTGCGAAGGTCTCGTTGCTCGAAACAAGCAGCAGGTCCGGCTGTAAAGCGATAATCGTTTCCAGCGATGCGAAGCCGCCGAATCCGAGACCGAGTTCGCTGGCCGCATTCTTCACCCTGGCTTCGGCGAGCAGTGAATTGGCGAGGCTGTCGCCGCCCGTCACCCAGCCGCGCCGCGACACCGGCAGCACGCGATAGGGTTTTGCCGCCGCAGCCTTTCGCGCGTCCGCGATGGCGGTGTCGATCTTGGCGATGTCGTCCGCCGCGCGTTGCGGCTGTCTCAGAAGATCGCCCATCCGGCGAATTTGACTCTTCACCTCATCGGCGGAGCGCGCGAAGGAAAATTCCTCGACGCGCAGGCCCTTGTCTTTGAGAAGCGCGCGCGTCTCGCGCTTGGTGTAGTCGCCGGCCAGCACGATGTCGGGACGAAGCGCGAGTACGTCCTCGGCTTCGCCGGACAACCGGCGAAACTGTTTTGCCTTCTCGGCGTCGAAGGATTGCGAGGCATCGCGCGCGAACGGGCCAAGCCCGAGAATCTGCTGCGGATCGGCCAGCGCCATCGCGAGCTGATCGGTGCACAGATTGATCGACGCGACTTTCGGCAGATTGTCCGCGTGCGCCAAGATCGGCGCGAAGATCAGTGCGATTGCTACGACGCGTTTCATCGTCACAGATGCGTCCACGGCACGACCACGCTCTTGTCGCGGAATTGCGTCCGGAAACTGTCGACGCGGAACACGTCTTCGAGAATCGTTTCGGACAGCGCCTGATCGGGCGCGCCCTGCGCGACGATGCGCCCGTCGGACAGCACCAGCACGGTGTCGGCGAAGCGCGCGGCAAGACCAAGATCGTGCGTCACGACGACGACCAGCGTTCCGGTGTCCGCCACGGCGCGCAGCACGTTCATGATGTCGAGCTGATAGCGCGGATCGAGCGAGGCGGTCGGTTCGTCCGCAAGAATCACCGGCGCTTCGACGGCGAGCACGCGGGCGAGCGCCACGCGGCTGCGCTCGCCGCCGGACAGTTCCGTGACGCGGCGATCCGCCAGCGTCGTTACGTCCGCAGCCTGAATGGCGCGTGCGACGGCGGCGGCATCCTTCTCCGGCAATCGCGCCGGATCGGTCGCACCGTGCGGATAACGTCCCAATGCGACGACATCGCGCACGGAGAGCGGCCAGTGCACGGCATGACCTTGCGGCAGATAACCGAAACGCGTTGCTCGCTCACGGAGAGACAATTTCGACAGCGTCGTGCCGTCGAGACGAATGTCGCCGTTCGACGGAATGAGCCCCGCAACCGCGCGCAGCAGCGTGGTCTTGCCGACGCCGTTCGGCCCGGCCAGCGCGACGAGATGTCCGCCTTTCAGCGAAGCCGAAACATGATGGACCACCGTCCGCGCGCCGAGCGCAACAGAGAGATTCTGGATCGTCAGCGAGGAGGCGGCAGTCATGCCACGCCTCCGCCGAGCGCGCGGCGCTCGCGCACGATCAGATAGAGAAAGAACGGCACGCCGATGATCGAGGTCAGCACGCCGACCTTGATGTTCGAGGTCGACGGAATGATCCGCACCGCGATGTCGGCGGCCAATAACAGCGCCGAACCCGCCAGCGCGCTCGGCACCAGAAGCCGCGCCGGATCGTGGCCGACGAGCGGACGCATGAGGTGAGGCGCGACAAGTCCGATGAAACCGATGGTGCCGGTGACGGCGACCGCGCCCCCGACGCCGAGCGCCACGCCCGCGATCACGCTCAACCGCAGGCTCGCGATATTGACGCCGAGGCTCTGCGCGGTTTCCTCGCCGAGGCTGAGCGCACGGAATGCGCTGCGCCGGCTCATCAGCAATATCGCGCCCGCTAAAATAAAGGGCAGCGCGAGGATCACATGCCGGAAGCTGCGGTCTTCCAGCGAACCCAGAAGCCAAAACGAAATTTCCAGAACCACGAACGGATTTGACGACAGGTTCATCACCAGCGCCGTCGCCGCACCCGCAAGACTTGAAATCGCAAGGCCCGCGAGTATCAGCAGCAGCAGACTTGCATTGCGGCCCGCGACACCGAGCAGCACAAACACCGAGACGAACGCCATCGCGATGCCCGCCGCCGGAAGCGCGTAGGAGCGCACGTCGGCTGAAGCGAGCGCGATCATCAGCACCGCGCCGAAGGCGGCGGATTGCGGCGCGCCGAACAGTTCGGGTGCCGCGAGCGGATTGCGCACCAATCCCTGGAGCGCCGCGCCGGACAGGCCGAGGATCGCGCCGATGGCAATCGCCAGAATCGTGCGCGGCAACCGTATCTCGCGCACGATGGTCTGCTGCACGTCGGTGCCGCCGCCGAGCAGCGCGTCGATCACCGCGTGCGGGGCGAGCCGCACCGGCCCGATCCCGAGCGAGACGACAGTGAGCATCGCCACCAGCGCCAGCAGCAGAAGGACGACGATCCGTGGCCGCTGATCCGATGCCGATGTCATGAAGCCCAAATCCGTTGCGGGAATATCCGCAGTTTCATTAGCCGCAGTGCAGCAGAGTGTCACCGCAAATCGGGCCGGTCACGCTTCAATCTTTTGCGCTGCGACGAAGGTGCCTGCTGCGAAAGGCGGACGCCATGACCTGCAAGATTTCCTTTGCGCGGAAAAGCGATGCGGTAGCATCGCGCCACTGACGACGGCGGACCCATAACCGCCGCGCAAGAAAATGCCGCGATGGGAGCAACAGGCCGGCCGGCTCACGGATCGGCCAACAGGGAGACGAGGCACGATGACTGACACGACATTCGATCGACGATCTTTGCTCAAAGGGAGTGCCGCGACGCTCGCCGCCGCAGCCACGATGTCCGCCGATCAATTGCTCGGACACGCCAAGGCATGGGCGCAGGCCTCGCAGTGGAAACCGGAGCCGGGCGCGAAAATCAATTTCCTGCGCTGGAAACGATTCGTCGAAGCCGAAGACGTGGCGTTCATGAAGATCGTCGATGCGTTCCAGAAGGCAACGGGCGTGACGATCAACGTCTCCAACGAGTCCTTCGACGACATTCAGCCCAAGGCATCGGTCGCCGCCAATACGGGGCAGGGCCTCGACATGGTGTGGGGGCTTTACTCGCTGCCATTTTTGTTTCCGGAAAAATGCATCGATGTAACGGATGTCGCCGATCACCTCGGCAAGGTCTGCGGCGGCTGGGCGCCGTCCGGCGTCGCCTACGGCAAGCGCGGCAACAAATGGCTCGGCATTCCGGTCGCGGCGAGCGGCGGTCTCGTCAACTACAGAGTGGCCGCGATGCAGAAATGCGGCTTCAAGGAATTTCCCAAAGACCTCGGCGGCTTTCGCGAACTCATCAAGGGGCTGAAGGCGAATGGCACACCGGCCGGCATGGCGCTCGGCCACGCCACGGGAGATGCCAACGGCTGGCTCGCCTGGGCGATGTGGGCGCACAATGCCTACACCGTCGACAAGGACAACAAGGTCGTCATCAATTCACCGGAAACCGCGAAGGCGCTGGATTACGTCAAATCGCTCTATGAGAATTTCATTCCGGGCGTGGTGTCGTGGAATGACTCGTCGAACAACAAGGCGTTCCTCGCCGGTCAGTTGCATCTGACGACCAACGGCATTTCGATCTATGTCGCGGCGAAGAAGGAAAATCCCGCGATCGCCGCTGACATGGACCACGCGCATCTGCCGGTCGGTCTCAGCGGGCAGGTGAAGGAACAGCATCTGGCGTTCCCGATCCTGATTTTCAACTTCACGAAATATCCGCAGGCCTGCAAGGCATTCACGGCCTTCCTGATGGAGCCGCCGCAGTTCAATCCGTGGATCGAGGCCGCGCAGGGATATCTGTCGCACTTCCTGCTCGGCTACGACGCCAATCCGATCTGGACCGTCGATCCGAAGAATACGCCGTATCGCGATGTCGCAAAGCTCGCGAACACGCCGGCTGGCGTCGGCACGCTCAACGAAAGTGCGGCGGCTGCCATCGCCGATTTTGTCGTGGTCGATATGTTTGCGAACTATTGCACCGGCCGCGACGATCTGAAGGGCGCGATGGCGTCGGCCGAGCGGCAGTTCAAGCGGATCTATCGGACTTGAGTTCACGCGACGGCATCGGCACAACGACAAAGGGCTGCCCAAGGGCAGCCCTTTTACTTTGAGCGCAATAATCTCTTATCAGCTTGAAATGTGGGCCTTCGCCACCGCCTTCTGAAACAGCGTGTTCATCGCCTGCGAAATGCCGTCGGTCGGGCTGACCTCGAAATAGAATCCGGGCGACGCGCAAGACTGCATGTTCTGCGCGATCTGGCTGTTCGGCGATGGGCCATAGGGGCCGGTATTGAATGGCGCGATCCACTGGTTGTACCAGGCGTTCGTCGGCAGCGAGAGATAGGTCGTGTAAAGTACGGCGATCTGGATGCCGCGCGCCTTGATCGCCGTGCACAGCGCCGGATTGAGCGGCGACTGGCAGCGCGTGCCGTCGGGTGTTGGCTTCAGACACGCCGGGTTTGCTTCGTCGGCAACGCCGTCGGAAACGAAGAACAGATACTTCTGCGGTGCGGAGGACGTTCCTGATCCAGGTGTCGGGATCGCCGCATTGATCTGCGGCATGATGGTCGTGAAGCCGGTATCCATGTCGTTGTTCTGATTCTGGCCGTTCACCGTCATCAGGTCGATATTTCCGGCCTGCGTTTTCGCCGTCGAAAGATTTGACGTTAGCGGCGCGACCGCCGTCAACCCGGCAGTTGCTGCCGATGAACCAAATGTATAGATCGCCATCCGGAACTGATTACTGAACACTTCGGTTGCGGCCGCAGTATCCATAAGGCTTTGCGCGGCTGACCGAACAACGTCAATACGCGTCGTCACACCGAGCGATTTCGCGAGATTATAGTAGTTGTTACTATCGCTGACATCGTGGCATGCGAATGCGCATTGGTCGGGCGTGTTGTTGACCATTTTGGCGACATCTGCCGGGGTTGCGGCAACGCCCATCGACGGCGAGTTGTCGAGCAGCAGATAGAAGTCGATGAACACCGGCATGGTCGCGGTCGAGACCGACGTGCCCGTCACGGTCATCTGGTTCTGGCCGAGTGCGCGCATGAATGTCGTGTTGATGGTTGCGCTGAAGCTGACGGTCGAGGTCAGCGTGCTGCCGGATTTGACGACGGTGGCGGTGTTGCTGTTGAGCGTGTAGCCGCTCTCGTTGGCCATGTTGGCGGTGAAGATTTTCAGCGCGTCCGGGCCGCCGACGGCGATTGTGCCGTCGGTTGAAGACCCTGCCGCAGCATAGGCGGGACCGTTCTTGCCGATTGCGCCGACGCTTGCGGCATCCGCCGCTGCCTGCAATTTGCTGCGCAGACGCGTCGCCATGCTGTAATCGACGGCGCAGCCCACCCCGCCCAGAATGGGTATGATGGTGAGCGCGAAGATCACCGCGACGTTGGCGCGCTTATCGCGGCGGAACTTGCACAATAAGGTCATCGGCATGGTGCAACTGCCTGTGTCGATATGTCGCTACGTTGATACCGATTGATGGTTACAAATTCCTTAGTCCAAGAACCGCCTCTTCACGTGATGTTTAAGAATGAGCCGACGCTGGGCCTCTGTCTGTCGCCCGCCGTCCATCGTTTAGATTCTGTCAATCTTCAGAAACAGCGCCCACAGCAGCGAGAGCGCGCCGACATAGAGCAGCCATTGCGGATTCTGACAGAAAATATCGCCATAGGTGCAGAACGGCCGCGTCCACGACGGCGCATCGCGGTTCGAGGCGAAATAAAACAGCGCCGAGCTTGCAAGTATTCCGCATGCGATCTTGAGCATCGCCCGATCCTCAAACCGTGATCTCTTGCGAATTATCGGCCGGCCAAAGGCGCATTCAAGGACGCCGTCGGGATGCGCCGCGGCTCGTTCCGAACATGGAAAATCATTGCCGAATCGATGCGTGAAAATTCCGGGCTATTTTCCCGCCTGTCCGCGCGAATTGAATCGAATGCGATTCAAATCATGCCGTTCGCGAAACCGCATCGCACGCTTTTGCGGCGGCGAGAATGCGCGCGGCGCGCAGCCGCACCGGCGCGTCCACCATCATGCCGTCGACCGACACTGCGCCGTCGCCGGACTTGGCGATTTTTGCCGCCCAGTCGATTTCATGTTGCGGCGGACGGAAACCGGCCAGCACCGGCGCAATCTGTTTCGGATGGATGCATAATTTTCCGCCGAAGCCGAGCGAGGCCGAATAGCGCGCGTCGTCTTCCACGAGTTGCGGATCGTCGAAGGATGGCGTGACGCCTTCGAGCGGCGGATACAGTTTTGCGAGCCGCGATGCCAGCACGGTTTCACTGCGCGCGAACAGCAGCGCGTGCTTGTCCATGCTGCATCCGACATCGGCGCTGAAATCGATATAGCCGAAGGCGAGGCGATCCGCCACGCGCGCAATCTCGCGCACATTGGCGACACCTTCCGCCGATTCGATCAGCGCGATCACCGGCAATGCGCCGAGCGCGTTTCGCATGGTGCGGATGCGCTCGGCGGATTCCGCCTTCGGCACCATCACACTTCCGATTTTGAGTTGGCTGACGGCGCTCACGTCCTGATCGAACCAGTGCGTGCCGTGAGCATTGATCCGCACCATCGCATTTGCCGGAAGTGGCGAGGTCGCAATGGTGTTGCGCGCGTTGTCTTTGTCCGGCCCCGCCACCGCGTCCTCCAGATCGAGAATGACGCCATCTGCGCCCGATGCGGCCGCCTTGGCAAACCGGTCGGGCCGGTTGCCGGGCACGAACAAAGGCGCGAGAAAATCGACGGCGGGATTGGCGGGCATGTGTCTTTGTCGGAATTGATCGGCAGGGCGGCTCAGGATGCCCAAATTGGCACGCGGCCGCGCCACTTCCAATGCTTAATCGGCACCCCGGATATTCACCTAAATATCTGGCTATTCTGGATTTTTCGTGCCGAACCGCGTATAGCCGCCAGGTCCATTCCCGCGACATTGCTTGCCATGCGGGACTGGGGCAAAGGTGGCGGCCAACGGGCCGGCGGCGCGTCCGCAACGGACGGCTGAAGGCAACAGGCGCGCATTCGAGAACGACGCATGGCCGGAACGGCATCTCACTCGCAAGCTGGATTTCTGTTGCGCGCCTTGCGTGATCGAAACGCGTGGATTCGGACGGCCGACGTCATCGCCGTTCTGCTCGCGCTGTCGCTGCCGTGGTCGACGTCGCTGGTTGCGATTTTCGCCGTCGCCTTTGTGGTGTGCCTGATCCCGGCGTTCGACAAAAATCTGTTTCTGGAAACCTTGAAGCGTCCGGAGAACATCGCGCCTGTTGCAATGTTTGCGCTCGCTGTGATCGGCTTGGCGTGGGCGAGCGACATTCCGTGGCCCGCGCGCATGCACGGGCTCGGACCCGTCGCGAAATTGCTGCTGATCCCGTTGCTCGTCTATCAGATCGAGCGATCCGGACGCGGGCTGTGGGTCGCCGCAGCTTTCGTTCTGTCGTGCAGCGTCGTGATGGTGCTGTCGTGGTATCTGTATTTCGCGGGCTTCACATGGTCCTATTGGCCGGGCGTGCCGGTGAAGAATTACATCGCGCAGAGTCAGGAATTCACCTTCTGCATCTTCGCGCTGTTCGGCGCGGTGATTTTGCTTTTGGAAAAAGGCGAAACCAAAATCGCCTACGGACTTGCGGCACTCGCGGCGATCTTCGCGGCCAATCTTGTGTTCGTCGTTTCCTCGCGCACGGCGCTGATCTGCGCGCCGATATTGCTGACGGTCTTCGCGTTCAGGCATTTTTCGCGCAACGGCGTATTGCTCACGCTGCTGCTGGCGTGTGTTGCCGCCGCCGCTGCCTGGACAATGTCGCCCGAGTTGCGCGCGCGCGTGAGTTATGGTTTCGGCGAACTCAAAGGCTATGAAGAGCAGAATCTGCCGACCTCGACAGGCCTGCGACTGGAATACTGGAAGAAGTCGATGAAATTCATCGAAGCCGCGCCGCTGATCGGCAACGGCACGGGTTCGATCCGGACGCTGTTCGAGCGCGATGCCGTCGGCAAGACCGGCGCGTCGGCGGAGGTGATCGGCAATCCGCACAACCAGACCTTAAATGTCGCTGTGCAGTGGGGCGCGCTCGGCGTGCTCGCGCTTTACGTGATGTGGGTCGCGCATCTGCGGCTGTTCGCATGGTCGGACAGTTTTGCCGGATGGATCGGTCTCGTCGCCGTCGTCGAGAATATCGCCAGTTCGATTTTCAATTCGCATCTGTTCGACTTCACCGAAGGCTGGCTTTACGTTCTCGCAGTCGGTGTTTGCGGCGGCATGGTGTTTCGCGGCGGCAAAGAGCCCGCAGGGTGGGCGCTGCGATGAAACGATTCCTGCAAGGCCTGAGACTGCTGACCTGGCGCAATTTCCTGATCGCGCTGCATGACGCGCTGGCGACGGCTGCCGCCGTGGTCGCGAGTTTCTATCTGCGCTTTGAGGGCACGGGATTCATGGAGCGGCTGCCGCTGCTCCTGAAAATCCTGCCGTACTTCATCCTGCTCAGTGTCGTGGTCTGTTACATCTTCAAGCTGACGGTGACGAAGTGGCGCTTCATCTCGCTTCCCGACCTGTTCAACATCGTCAAGGTCGCGACCGTGCTCGCGCTGGCGCTGACGGTGCTCGACTACATTTTCATTTCGCCGAATTTCTACGGCAATTTCTTCTTCGGCAAGACCACCATCGTCATCTACTGGGTGCTGGAAATTTTTGCGCTCGGCGGCGCGCGGCTGGCGTATCGCTATTTCCGCTATTCGCGCACGCTCAATCAGGCGCGCAGCCTTCATGCCGCGCCGACAATTTTGGTCGGGCGCGCGGCGGACGCTGAAGTGTTTCTGCGCGGCGTCGAAAGCGGCGCGGTGAAGCGCATGTGGCCCATTGGCGTGCTGTCGCCGTCGATCTCCGATCGCGGCCAGTCGATCCGCGGCATTTCGGTGCTCGGCGGCATCGACGATCTCGCCGACATCGTCGCGGATTTCGAGCGGCGCGAGCAGGCGATCCAGCGTCTGGTGATGATGCCGTCCGCCTTCGAGGCCGACGCGTCGCCGGAATCCGTTTTGACGCGCGCGCGGCGTCTGGGTCTCACGGTCAGCCGTTTGCCGTCGCTGGAAGACGGCGCGGAGACGCCGCGTTTGCAGCCTGTCGCCGTGGAGGATCTTCTGCTGCGGCCGAGCGTGAAGATCGATTACCGCCGGCTTGAGAGTTTCGTCAAAGGCAAGTCGGTCGTCGTCACCGGCGGCGGCGGCTCCATCGGTTCGGAAATCTGCGAGCGCGCTCTGACGTTCGGCGCGTCGCGTCTTCTGATCGTGGAGAATGCCGAGCCCGCGCTGCATGCCATCACGGAAAATCTGATCGCGAAATTTCCCGATGCTGCCATCGAAGGCCGTATCGCCGATATTCGGGATCGAGACCGCATCATTCACCTGATGACGGCGTTCAAGCCCGACATCGTGTTTCATGCGGCTGCCTTGAAGCACGTTCCTATTCTGGAGCGCGACTGGAGCGAGGGCGTCAAGACCAACATTTTCGGTTCGGTTAATGTTGCGGACGCCGCCGCCGCATCCGGCGCCGAAGCGATGGTGATGATCTCCACCGACAAGGCCATCGAGCCGGTGTCGATGCTCGGCCTCACCAAACGCTTCGCCGAAATGTATTGCCAGGCGCTCGACCGCGAGCTTCTCACGCGTGCGCAGGGCAAGACGCCGATGCGGCTGATCTCGGTGCGCTTCGGCAACGTGCTGGCGTCGAACGGCTCGGTGGTGCCGAAGTTCAAGGCGCAGATCGAGGCGGGCGGTCCCGTCACCGTGACGCATCCCGACATGGTGCGTTACTTCATGACCATTCGCGAAGCCTGCGATCTCGTCATCACGGCGGCGACGCATGCGCTCACCCCGCAACGGCCCGACGTGTCGGTCTACGTGCTCAATATGGGTCAGCCGGTGAAGATCGTCGATCTCGCCGAGCGCATCATTCGCCTGTCCGGTTTGCAGCCGGGTTACGACATCGACATCGTGTTCACCGGCGTGCGGCCGGGAGAACGCCTCAACGAAATCCTGTTCGCCACTCAGGAGCCGACATCCGACATCGGCATCGCCGGCATCGTCGCCGCGCGCCCGAACGAGCCGCCGATGGAGACATTGAAGGGCTGGCTCGCGACGCTCGACAAGGCGGTGGGCGGCGAACAGCGCGGCGTGATCGTCGCGGTGCTGACCGAGGCGATTCCGGAATTCAAGGCGGGCGCGGCTTAGGCGCGCTTTCGCGAGAATCGTATCAGCACCAGCGCGACCATGATGGCGCCGAGCGCGAGCGCGATGGCGTCGGTGCGCGCCGATTTGCTGTAGATCGTGATCGCCGCCAGAATCGCCAGCGCGACATTGAGCACGAACACTTCGGTCACGACGCGCATCACCGTGAAACCGTGGTCGGTTGCGCGCTGATAGAAATGGGTGCGATGCGCGACCCATATTTCCTCGCCATTGCCGATGCGCCGGAACAGCGTGATCGTCGCATCAGCCAGATAATAAAGCGGCAGCAGAATCGCCGCGGCGAGATAACCGTTACCTGCGAGCTGAAGCAGAAACCATCCGGTGAGAAGGCCGATCGGCAGGCTGCCGACGTCGCCGAGAAACAGTTTCGCGACCGGACGATTGAACGGCGCAAAGCCGATCAGTGCGCCGCACAGCGCCATCGCGGTCATCGTGGTGTTGCCGTGAAGGTTTCCAGCGAGGCCGAACAGCGCCAGCGCCGCCGTGACCGGCACGATTTCCGCAACCGTCATCCAGTCGAGACCGTCCATGAAATTCGTCAGATTGACGAACCACAATCCCGCGATCAGCAGCAGAATGCGCTCGCCCCAGAACGGCAGAACGCCGAACAGCTGGAATCCTTTCGGCAGGGCAGCGAGCACGGCGGCAATCGCGATGGCCTGAAGCAGCAGACGCGGCACGACCGGGATTGGGCGCAGATCGTCCACCGCGCCGACGCAGGCGAGAAACGCGGTTGCAGAGAACACCGTGAGCAATCCGGCATCGAGGCGCAGGCCTGCGAACTGGCTCGCCAGCATGACGGCGGCAAGCGCCGCAGTGATCACCGCGACGCCGCCGCCCTGTGGAGTCGGAATTTTGTGCGACGAGCGCGCGTTCGGCCGCGCCAGCGCGTATTTCAAAAGCAACGGCCGCAGCAGCACGATCAGCAGCGCGCAGAGTATCGCGGCCAGAACCGGCGTCGCGAGAATGAAAAGATATGTGCTCGGTCGCATCATCGCATTACGTCCGGATGCCGACCGCGCACCAGAACGGTGCGGTGTCAGAAAAGCGGATGTTGCCGAAGCCGGCTTTTGTCAGCATGTCAGCGATCTGCGCGCGCGAGAAACGCTGTTCGAGCCGGGTGCAGAAACGATCGTAGGCATCGGTTCGCATCACGTAGAAATCGCGGTCCTTGTAGTATTCGAGCGGCAGCGCGGCTGCCGACAAACCCATCTTCTCCACCACCGCCGCAAGACGCGCCAGCGGCCAGTACACGATGACTGCGATGATCTGGCTGATCCAAAGCCGCGGCTTTTCAGGGAAGCGTGAAATCACCACGCGAAACACATTGCTGATTTTCCACAGCGCGCGAAACCAGAAGGGCCGGTTGTCGAGCGCATAATAAAGATAGATCAGGAACGGCGCGCCGGATTTCAGTTTCGCTGCGACCGCGTTGATCGCCGCTTGCGTATCGGGAACATGATGCAGCACGCCGAGCGAGAAGGCGAAATCGAGCGACGCATCGGGCAGGGGAATGTCGCCGACGCTGGCGCGATGAAACGTGACATTGTGTGCCGCCGACAAATTCTGCCGCGCGACATCGAGCGCCTCTTTACTGGCATCGAGCAGATGCAGATGACCGACGCGCGGCGCGACCAGAACGGACCATCGTCCCGACCCGCAGCCGACATCCATGCCGGTGCTGTTTGCCGCAAGGCGCTCCCATGGAAAAATCGCGAAATAGTCGTTGAAAATCTTTTTCCGGTCCTGCGCCGACAACTCTCGCTCGGTCTGCCGGAAGGTCGACCATTCATGGCCGAACCCTGCCGCGACGGCGGTATCGACATTTGAGGATTGTGGATCGCGCATCGCGTTGTCCGGCTTGTGAAGAAGTGCGCTTGCTGGCAATAAAACGGCGCGTGTTGCGCAGCGGACAGGCCCGCCGTCAACCGGCCGCGTTTCTAACGTGAGGGCAAGGGCACAGCAATGGGCGCGCTCAGATTTCTTCTCGCTCTGTCCGTCGCTTACGGGCACGCGGGGAATTTTCTCAAGTTTCCGCTGGTGCCGGGCGACACCGCCGTGCAGACCTTCTTCGTGATCTCCGGCTTCTACATGGCGCTGGTGCTGAACGAAAAATACAACGGTCCGTCATCCTACACGCTGTTCATGTCGAATCGTTTCGCGCGGCTGTTCCCGACCTATCTGGCCGTGCTCGCGGCGACCCTTGTCGCCGGCATCGTTGCCGCGCGCTTCGGCATCGTCCTGCCGTTCGTCGAGGCGTGGCGGTCGATTGCGTCGAGCGAATTCTCCGCGAAGCTCTTTCTCGGCGCATCGCAGCTTCTGATTTTCGGTCAGGATTTCTACTCGTTTCTGACGCTCAAAGACGGCGCGCTGATTCCGTGGCCGGGCTTTGCAACGGCACCTATGCAGCTTTATCCGCTGGCACCGATCCCGCAGGCCTGGACGCTCGGCATCGAGATTTCATTCTATCTGATCGCGCCGTTCATCGTGCGGCGCTCGACATTCGCGATTGCCGCGCTGCTGTCTGCGAGTCTTGCGCTGCGGCTCTATCTGCAATTCGCCTACGGATTTGAGGGCGATCCATGGTCGTATCGCTTTTTTCCCTCGGAGCTTGCTCTGTTTCTCGCCGGTGCGCTCGGCTATCGCGTCTATCGTGCGAATGCGGATGGAAAGCCGAACGGAAACAACATCGCGCTGTTCGCCATCGCAATTCTTTGCATCGGCGCGGCACTGCTCATCAATCGCTGGAACGGATTGTCGCGCGCCGGATCGGTCGGATTTCTGGTTGTCGCGTCACTGGCGATACCGTGGCTGTTTGCGCTCACGCGCAGCAAAGTGAAGGATACGCATCTCGGTGAATTGTCGTATCCGATCTACATCTGCCACATGCTGGTGATCTGGATCGTTGAAATGGTCTTCAAGGGCCAGGTGACGCTAGTGAGCGGCACGATCATGATGGTAGGCACGCTGGCTTTGTCGACCGTGCTTTATCTCTATGTCGATACGCCGGTGGATCGCTGGCGGCAGCGGCGCTTCGAGCGGCAGCGCAAGCGGACCGCAAAACTCAGCGCGGCCTAGTCAGCGCCTTCTCGTAAAGCGCGACCGTCTGCGTGCCGATTGCTTTTGCCGACATTTTTTCGACGACAAGCCTGCGCGCGGCAGCGCCATAGCGTTCGCGTAGCTCTTTCGACGCAATCAATTCGGCAATCGCCTCCGCCAGTGCTTTGGCATTCTCGACCGGCACCAGCAATCCCGTTTGGCGGTCAATCACGATCTCGCGGCAGCCCGGCGCGTCGGTCGCGATCATCGGCTTGCCGCACGCCGCCGCCTCCAGAAGACTGATCGGCAGGCCTTCGCGATGCGAGGGCAGGGCGGCGATATGCGCGCGCTTCCACAGCGCCGAAATGTCGTCGATATGCCCAAGCCATTCGATGCCTGGCTCATCGTTCCACGCTTTCGCTTCATCCAACGAAACCGAAGCGGGATTGCGCGGATCGGGTTCGCCCGCGATCAGGAGATTCACGTCAACGCCGCGCGCGCGCAGCATGCGATGCGCTTCGACCAGCGCGCGGATTCCTTTTTCCGCAAGCAATCGTCCGGCAAAGCCGACGGTAACCGGGCCATCGGGCTCCTTCATCGGCTGCAATCTGTCCGTATCGACGCCCGAACCTGGAATAAGCGCGATACGCCGTGCATCGATGCCTGCGTCTTCGAGCACGCGGCGATCGTCGGGATTCTGCACCAGCGTGATGGAGTTGTCGCGGTTGAGCAGAAATCGCAGCACCGCTGAAATCACCACGCGCAAAACCCGCGCGCTCATCGTGTCCGCCGTGAACGTGTGGCCGAGGCCGGTCATGGCGTTGATCTGCGGCGTAGTCATGCCGAGCGACGACAATCCGCCCGGCACGCAAATCTGCAAGCCGACGTGATGAATGAGATCGGGTTTCATATCGCGTTTGATCCGGCGCAGCGCGAGGATCGTGGAGAGGATCGCGAGCGGCGACAGCCCGCGCCGGAACGGAATCGGATGCAGCGTGAATCCCTCGGCGCGGATCGCATCGCCCTTGTCCTGCACATGGGTCGCCACATGCACGTCGAAGCCGGCGTCGCGCGCGGCGCGTGCCATCGGCAGGCGGTTGCCGATAAAGACCCAATCCTGGGTCGTGACGTAGAGAAGGGTCTTTTTCACGCGGGCTCAATTGTTGCGGCGGGTCGATGCTTGCGGACGGATTTTCGCAGCCGGAATGGTGGCGGACAGAGCTTTTTAGCTGCTTTCCGGCCGATTCCCGCTCCTGTCTCGACAGATCGCCCCAAAACCGCCAATCACGGTTAAATTCACTCGAATACATGTAGTAAAATCAATATCTTAGTATGTTCACAAGGTGAACAAAGCTGTTGACGTTCATCGCCTGAACGCGGTACCAAACCGGCCGGGAAGGCGACTCCAAATGGCGCGTACATTGCCAAGTGAAGAGGGCGAGGACGAACGCATCGTTCTCAGCCTGCTCAATTCGGTCGAAAGCGACGGATCGCAGTCGCAGCGCCATCTCGCGGCCGAACTCGGCATCGCGCTCGGCCTCGTCAACGCCTACCTCAAACGCTGCGTGCGAAAAGGCCTGCTCAAGGTCTCGACCGCGCCCGCTCGCCGCTACGCCTATTACCTCACGCCGCAGGGCTTCACCGAGAAGTCCCGCCTCACCGTCGAATATCTGTCGTCGTCGTTCTCGTTCTTCCGGCAGGCGAAGGCGGATTGCGCCGAGATTTTCAAGCTCGCGCAGGCGCGCAACTTCCACAATCTCGTTCTCGCCGGAAAATCCGATCTCGCCGAAGTGGCTATCCTCTCCGCCGTCGAAAGCGGCGTCTCCATCGTTGCGGTCGTGGCTGCGGACGCGGATGCGCCGTCCTTCGTCGGCCGCAGCATGGTCAAAAGTTTCGGCGAACTGACGGCACCGGCCGATGCGATCGTCATCACCGACGTCCGCAATGCGCGCGCGACATACGATGAGGCCGTGAAAGTCTACGGCGTCAACCGCGTGCTGGCGCCGAAGCTGCTCGGTCTCAACACACCTCCGAAAGGAGTTGTGCAATGACGCAGATGACCGGCTCCGAATGGTTCGTGGTGCAGACGCAGGTGAATTCCGAAGCGAAAGCCGCGCGCAATCTTCTGCGTCAGGGTTTTGAGATTTACATGCCGCGCTATCTCAAGCGCCGCAGCCACGCCCGCAAGATCGACAAGGTCGCCGCACCTCTGTTTCCGCGCTATCTGTTCGTGCGCATCGACATGGCCACGCAACGCTGGCGCGCCATTCAATCGACATTCGGCGTCTCGCATCTGGTTCTCAACGGATCGGACCCCGCGCGCGTCGGTGAAAAAATTCTCGACGTGCTCAAGGCGCGCGAGGACGACAGCGGTTTTGTGAGACTCGATCAGCGTCCGAAATTCGCGCTCGGCGAAAAGGTGCGCGTGCTGGCGGGCGCATTCGCGGAAAATCTCGGGTTGTTCGATGGCCTCGCGGATCGCGATCGGGTTGCGATCCTGCTCGATCTCTTGGGCCGGAAGGTTCGGGTCTCGCTCGAGGCCGACATGGTGGCCGCGGCCTGAACTGGCGCGGTGCGTGCGAGTTTTGCACGCGAATTCGATTGCGCGGTCTGGTGACGCTCGAGTCACCCGGACTGCGGTAGCTTGAGAAAACCTCGTCGCAATTTTCTAAAGGTAAATGTCCACATGACCTCGTTTGCACTGATCGGAGCCGCGGGTTACGTCGCTCCGCGTCACATGAAGGCGATGCAGTCGATTGGCGGCGATCTGAAGGTCGCCTACGATCCGAACGACTCGGTCGGCGTGATCGACAGCCATTTTCCCGACGCGCATTTCTTCACCGAGTTCGAGCGGTTCGATCGGCACATGGACAAGCTGCGCCGCCGCGGCGAGAAAATCGACTATGTCTCGATCTGTTCTCCGAACCATCTGCACGACGCGCATTGCCGCTTCGCGCTGCGCTCGGGCGCCGACGCGATCTGCGAGAAGCCGCTGGTGCTCAACCCGTGGAACATCGACGGCCTTGCCGAGATCGAGCGTGACACCGGCAAGCGCATTTCGACCATCCTGCAACTGCGACTGCATCCGGCTATCATTGCGTTGCGCGAAAAATTCGCCAAGAGCAACGAGCGCCACAAGGTCGATCTGACTTACATCACCTCGCGCGGCCGCTGGTATTACGCCTCGTGGAAGGGCGAGGATTCCAAATCCGGCGGCGTTGCCACCAATATCGGCGTGCACTTTTTCGACATGCTGAGCTTCGTGTTCGGCGGCGTGAAGCGCAACGAGGCGCATCTGCGCGAGCCGGAGCGCGCGGCGGGTTTTCTCGAATGCGAGCGCGCGGATGTGAGCTGGTTTCTGTCGGTCGACCGCAACGATCTGCCGGAGAACGTCAAGGGCAAGAAGACCACGTTCCGCTCTATCACCGTCGATGACGACGAGGTGGAATTTTCCGAAGGCTTCACCGATCTGCACACGCGTTCCTATGAGGAAATCGTCGCGGGTCGCGGCTTCGGCATCGAGGAAGTGAGGCCGTCCATCGACATCGTCTCGACATTCCGCAACGCGCCGATCAACGGCGGCAGCAGCCCGGTGCATCCCTTCGCAAGGAAGCGCGCGTGAGCCAGATGCGTGAAGACGCGCGCTTTCCCGGCGCGCTGATTCATGAATCGAGCTACGTCGATGACGGCGCTGTCATCGGGCGCGGTACCAAGATCTGGCACTTCTGCCACATCCTTCCCGGCACCGTGATCGGCGAGAACTGCTCCATCGGCCAGAACGTGATGATCGGCCCGAACGTGAAACTCGGCAACGGCTGCAAGATTCAGAACAACGTCTCGCTCTATGCGGGTGTTGAGCTTGCCGACGATGTTTTCTGCGGGCCGAGTTGCGTGTTTACGAACGTCAACAATCCGCGCGCGGGCGTCTCGCGCAAGGATGAGTTTCGCCTCACGCCGATCGGGCGCGGCGCCAGCATCGGCGCCAACGCGACCATCGTGTGCGGTCATTCGCTCGGCGAGTTCAGCTTCATCGGCGCGGGCGCTGTGGTGACGAAAGACGTTGCGCCGTTCGCGCTGATGGCGGGCAATCCCGCAAAACGCATCGGCTGGATGAGCCGGCAGGGTGAGCGGCTGAAGGGTGATCTCGTCTGCCCGCGCAGCGGCGAGCGTTACCGCGAAGTGTCATCTGCGCAACTGGAATTGATCGGGTAGGGAGGGCGCCTTGGACGTTCGGGGAAAAAAGTTTGTCGTGATCGGCGGCGCGGGACTGATCGGTTCGCACGCGGTCGATCAGCTTGTGAAGCAGGATGTCGCCGAGATCGTCGTCTACGATAATTTCGTTCGCGGCACGCATGAGAATCTCGCCGACGCGATGCGCGATCCGCGCGTCAGGATTTTCGAGGCCGGCGGCGACATCACGCAGACCGATATTCTCGACTCCGCGCTGAAAGGCGCGGACGGCGTGTTTCAGTTCGCCGCACTCTGGCTGCTGCAATGTCATGAGTTCCCGCGAACGGCCTTCGAGGTGAATGTGCGCGGCATGTTCAACGTGCTGGACGGTTGCGTCCGCAACAACGTCAAGCGTCTGGTGTGGTCGTCCTCGGCATCGGTCTATGGCGACGCGGTCGAAGAGCCGATGACGGAAGACCATCCGTTCAACAACAAGAATTTCTACGGTGCCACGAAAATCTGCGGTGAGGCGATGGCGCGTGCCTACCACTTCCGCTACGGCCTCGATTATGTCGGCATGCGCTACATGAACGTCTACGGCCCGCGTCAGGATTATCGCGGCGCCTACATCGCGGTCATCATGAAAATGCTCGACGCCATCGACAAGGGCGAGGGACCGACGATTCTCGGCGACGGCTCCGAAGCGTTCGATTTCGTCGCGGTGGAAGATTGTGCGCGCGCGAATCTGTGCGCGATGAAATCCACGGCGACCGACCAGTGCTACAATGTCGGCACCGGCAAGCGCACTTCGCTGAAAGAAGTCGCGGAGAAACTTCTCAATCTCACCGGCTCCAACCAGCCGATCAACTACGCGCCGCGCAGCCAGGCCACGTTGGTGCGTAATCGCATCGGCTCGCCGAAGCGCGCATCGGAAGAAATCGGATTCACCGCGACCATCGATCTCGACGACGGATTGAAGCGCCTGATCGAATGGCGCAAGGCGCATATGGATCAGGTCGCCGCGCGACGGGCGAAAGTCGAAGCCTAAACGCCTTGATGGATACAATGCCGAAACGTACAATTCAGATCGCCCAGCCCGTCACCGGCGAGGACGAATGGCGCGCGATGCGCGAGTCGATCGAAAGCGGCTGGCTAACGCATGGGCCGAAAGTGAATGCGTTCGAGCGCGCATTCGCCGAGCGTCATAACGTCAAACATGCTTTGGCGTGCACATCCGCGACGACCGGCCTTCATCTCGCGCTTGCATCTCTCGGCGTCGGTCCCGGCGATGAAGTCATCGTGCCTGCGTTCACATGGGTCGCAACCGCCAATGCCGTGCTCTATTGCGGCGCGACCGTCGTGTTCTGCGACGTGGATCGCACGACTTACAATATCGACATTGAGGACGCGGTGAAGTGCGTCACGCCGCGCACCAAGGCTATCGTTCCGGTGCATCTGTTCGGTCTTTGCGCGGATATTCCCGCGCTTCGCAGAAAATTGCCGGCTCACGTCAAGATTGTCGAGGACGCAGCCTGCGCCGCCGGCGGTTCGCTCGGCAACACCAGTGCTGGCGCGCTCGGCGATGTCGGCGTGTTTTCGTTTCATCCGCGCAAGTCGATCACGACCGGCGAGGGCGGCATGGTGACGACCAACGATGCGAAGGTTGCCGAAGTCTGCGCGATGCTGCGCAATCACGGCGCATCGGTTTCGGAACAGGAACGTCATCACGGTGCGAAGCCTTACATTCTGCCGGAATTCAATCTGCTCGGTTTCAATTATCGCATGACCGATCTTCAGGGTTCGGTCGGTCTCGTGCAGCTTGACAAGCTCGACCGTTTCATCGACGAGCGCGCGAAATGGGCGGCATGGTACAAGAATGAACTGTCCGGCATTTCGTGGCTGCGTCAGCCGGACGAACCAGAGGCCGGCCGCCACGCGTGGCAGTCCTATGTGACTTACGTCGATCCGAACAAAGCGCCGATGCCGCGCAACGACATCATGCAGCTATTGCAGGACAAGGGCATCTCGACACGGCCCGGCACGCATGCGGTTCACATGCTCGGCTTCTATCGCGAACGTTTCGGTTATGCCGCCGATGATTTTCCCGGCGCGCGCGATTGCGACCGCAACACGATGGCGATCCCGCTGCACAACCGAATGACCGACGACGACTATAAATATGTCGCAGACACTCTCCGCAGCATCTAACACGAGCCTATCCACACATGTCCAATACTAGCATTTTGCAGTCAGAGAGCGCACTCGCACGGCTACTCGGTCAGTCTCTTCCGGAGGAAGGCAAGACGATTGATGTGCGAGGGCAATCTTTCATCATGGAGCGAGGGCTTCTGCGCTCTACGCAACTTGCGACAAGCAGTCAGCAACAGACGGCAGATTCATTCGGTTTCAAATGGAAGCGCCGGGAGAGTTACGAGAACCCCCTGATGCTTGAGGCAATACGAGATTGGCTTTTTCAGCGTTACGGAGATCCTGCATCAATGAGTTGGCTTTTTAACTCGGGGAAAAATCAGATTTTGCTCGATGCAGGATGTGGATCCGGTTTATCCGCGCTGGAACTCTTTGGGGATCGGTTGAACAGCATCCAATATATCGGTGCGGATATTTCAGAGGCAGCCGAAGTCGCAGCGAAGCGTTTTGGAGAGCGAGGCGTGCGGGGCCAATTTATTCAATCGGATCTCACAAAGCTGCCGTTCGAGAAAAATTCAGTTGACGTTATTTTCTCGGAAGGTGTGCTGCATCACACCGACTCGACAAAGCGCGCCTTGGAATCGGTCGCAAAGCTGCTGAAAGCGGACGGCCGCCTTATGTTTTACGTCTACAACAAAAAGAGCCCTATTCGCGAATTTACCGATGACTTCATTCGGGAACGGTTGCAGACGGCGACACCAGACGAAGCATGGGAAGCGTTGATGCCGCTTACGAAGCTGGGCAAGACATTGGGCCAACTGAACATTGAAGTGGACGTCCCGGAAACAATCAAATTGCTCGGAATACCAGCCGGCAAGATCGATCTCCAACGTCTATTCTATTGGCATATCTTCAAAGCGTATTATCGCCCCGAATGGTCGCTGGAGGAAATGAATCACGTCAATTTCGATTGGTACGCTCCGAAAAATTCGTTCCGGCAGACGCCAGAGGAGGTCCGCTCCTGGTGCGAAGAGTTTAATCTCGATATCGAGCGCGAGATCGTCGAGGAAGCGGGCATCACCATCATTGCGCGCAAGACGAAGGTTAGCTGAACCGCCATGTGCGGCATCACCGGCGTTCTGAATTTTTCCGGAGAGGCGGTCTCGCCGGCGATTCTCGACCGCATGACGGCGTCGATCGCGCATCGCGGTCCGGACGGCGACGGCACTTTCTTCGACAAGGGTGTCGGCCTCGGTCATCGCCGCCTGTCGATCATCGATCTGTCGGATGCGGCCAGCCAGCCGATGGCGACGAGCGACGAACGCTTCGTCATCACTTACAATGGCGAGCTTTATAATTTTCTCGAGCTGCGCAAGGAACTCGAAGCGAAGGGCCACCGCTTCCGCTCGCGCTCCGACACCGAAGTGCTGCTCGCCGCATGGGCGCAGTGGGGTGTTGATTCGCTCGCGCGTTTCAACGGCATGTTCGCGTTCGCGATCTGGGATCGCAAGACGCAGCAATTGACGCTGGCGCGCGACCGCTACGGCATCAAGCCTCTTTACTATACGCGCAAGGGCCGCTCGTTTCTGTTCGGCTCCGAAGTCAAGGCGCTGCTCGCGCATCCGGCGATGCATGCGGAAGCCGACCTCGAAGGTCTGCTGGAATATATGACGTTCCAGAATTTCTTCACCGACCGCACGCTGTTCAAGGACGCGAAGCTGCTGCCTGCCGGAAGCTATATGGAAATCGACGCGGCGACCGGCTCGTCGCACATCGAACGCTACTGGGATTTTGCATTCGAGGAGCCGGAACATAAAGCGTCGATCGACGAATATGCCGAAGAACTCGACCGGCTGTTCACCAATGCCGTCAGCCGCAATCTCATCAGTGACGTTCCGGTGGGATCGTATCTGTCGGGCGGCATCGATTCCGGCGCAGTGACGGCGCTGGCCGCGCGCGAGATCAGGGACATCCGCAGCTTCACGGTCGGATTCGATCTGCATTCGGCCTCGGGTCTCGAACTGAGCATGGACGAGCGCAGCGTCGCCGAGCATATGTCCTATCTCTACAAGACCGAGCACTACGAAATGGTGCTGAAGGCCGGCGACATGGAGCGCGCGTTGCCGCGCATGGCCTGGCACATCGAGGAGCCGCGCGTCGGCCAGAGCTATCCGAATTTCTATGCCGCACAGCTTGCCAGCAAGTTCGGCCCCGTCGTGCTGTCGGGCGCGGGCGGCGACGAACTGCTCGGCGGCTATCCGTGGCGTTATTACCGTGCGGTGGTGAACGACGATTTCGAGCACTATGTCGATCGCTATTATTCGTTCTGGCAGCGCCTGATTTCCAACAGCGAGATCAAGCCGCTGTTCGCGCCGGTGTGGAACGACGTGAAGCATGTCTGGACCCGCGATATTTTCCGCGACGTGTTCAAGCATCACGCCTCCGAACTCAGCCGCCCGGAAGATTACGTCAATCACTCACTTTATTTCGAGGCCAAGACGTTTTTGCATGGCCTTCTGCTGGTCGAAGACAAATTGAGCATGGCGCATGGTCTTGAGACCCGCGTGCCGTTCCTTGACAACGACCTTGTCGATTTCTCGATGCGGCTTCCGGTGTCGATGAAGCTCGGCAATCTAAGCGACGTGATCCGCGTCAACGAAAACGAGCCGGACAAGGCGAAGCAGTTTTTCCAGAAGACCAAGGATGGAAAATTACTGATGCGCAAAGTGATGGAGCGTTACGTGCCGCCGTCCGTTACCGGAGGCGAGAAGAAGGGCTTCTCCGCGCCGGACGCCAGCTGGTTTCGCGGCGAGAGCATCGATTACGTGCGCGACACGCTGATGGGCAACAACGCGGCGATCTTCGATTTCTTCGATGCGAAGGTCGTTCACGCGCTGGTGTCGGAACATCTCGAGGGCCGCGAGAACCGCCGCCTTCTGATCTGGTCGCTGCTCAGTCTTGAGCAGTGGTGCAGGACGTTTCTCGCGAGCGCGCAGCGGGTGGCGACAGCACAATGAAGGTTTTCCTGCTCGGCGGCACCGATTTGAGTCTTGCGATTGCGAACGCTCTCGCCGAGCGCGGCATCGCGCTGTCCGGCGTCGTCCACCTCGGCAAGTCGTTTGCGATTTCCTACAATAAGTCCGGCGTGCAGAATCATCGATACGCCGACATGGCATCCTGGTGCGAAGCCAATTCGGTTCCGCATCTGCAATTCGACGGGACGGCAGACATCGAAGCATTCGCGCGCAAGACCGGCGGTGATTTTCTGCTCGCCGCAGGCTGGTATCATCTGGTGCCTGCAAAGCTGCGTGATCTGTTCAAGAAAGGCGCAGCCGGTCTGCATGCATCGTTGTTGCCGAAACTCAGGGGCGGCGCACCGCTGCCGTGGGCGATCCTGTCCGGAGCGGACAAAACCGGCGTCAGCATGTTTGCGCTCAACGATGAGATCGATGCCGGAGAGCTTTACGGTCAGAAGGAAATCGTCATCGGCGACCGGACGACATCGACCGAACTGGTCAGGGAAGTTGAATCGGCTTCCGTTGCATTGGCGACCGAATGCATCGCGGCCATTGCGAACGGCAGCATGAAAATGCGGCCGCAATCCGGGTCGCCGTCGTTTTGTCTCCAGCGCGTGCCCGACGATGGCCGCGTCGATTGGCGCCAGCCGGCGTCTCGGATCGACCGTCTGGTGCGTGCCGTCGCAAAGCCGTATCCGGGTGCGTTTTCCGAATTTGAGGGCCGCCGCCTGACAATCTGGAAGGCCGAGCTGTTCAGCGGCGTGCCGGTGCATGGCATGCCGGGGCAGATCGCACGGCTTCCGGATGAATCCGATCCCATCGTCGTCGCGGGCGAGGGATGCATCGTCGTTCGCAGCGCCGAAATCGACGGGCAGGATGCAATGCCGTTGCTACGCAAATCGTCGAACAAGAGATTCGCGCCGTGGTGATGAATGTCGTCATCCTCGACACCGGCATCGCGAATTTCGGTTCGATCGAGAGCGCCGTCGTGCGGGCAGGCGGCAAGCCGCACATCGGCCGCACGCCGCGCGACATCGAAGATGCATCGCACATCATTCTGCCCGGCGTCGGCAGTTTCGATGTCGCCATGCGCACCATCGATGAGCGCAAGCTGCGCGACGTTCTTCACCGCAAGGCCACGGTCGAGAAGACGCCGACGCTTGGCATCTGTCTCGGCATGCAGCTTCTCGGAGCGAGCAGCGAGGAAGGCAAGATCGCGGGACTTGGATGGCTCAAGGGACGCACCTTGAAGATCGCCTCGCGTGATTTGAAAGTGCCGCATATCGGCTGGAACAAGGTTCAGTGGGACAGGCAGATGCCGCTGTTCGAGGGCATCGAGCCCGGGGCGCGTTTCTATTTTGTGCACTCCTATCATTACAAAACTGAAAAGCCGGACGAGATCGTTGCGGACGTCGAATACGGCGACCGGCTCGCGGCGGTGATCCAGCACGACAACATCGTGGGCGCGCAATTCCATCCCGAAAAGAGCCGCGCGGGCGGGCTTCAACTGCTGCGTAATTTTCTGCGGATGACGCACTGATGATCGAGCCCCGCTTCATTCCGACGCTACTTCTGGCCGATCATTCGCTGGTCAAGACCGTGCAGTTCAAGAAGCCGAACTATGTCGGCGATCCGATCAACATCGTGAATATCTTCAGCACGCTGGAAGCTGACGAAGTGCTGGTGCTGGACATCGAGGCGGCCACCCAGCGCCGCGGCCCCGATTTCACCCTGCTGCGGCAGATTGCGAACGAAGCGCAGGTGCCGTTCGGTTACGGCGGCGGCATCGGCAGCATCGAGGATGTGAGAGCCATTCTTGCAGTCGGCGCGGAGAAGGTGGTGCTGAACACCGCCGCCATCGAACATCCCGAACTCATTACGGCAGCCGCCGATCTCGCGGGCAGTCAGGCCATCGTGGCGTCGGTCGATGTCGTCACGCGCGGCGGCAAACAGCGCGTGACCGCACGCAGCGGTACTGTCGTGACCGACATCGATCCGGTTACGCACGCGTTGCGCATGCAGGAACTTGGTGCCGGCGAAATTCTGCTGATGTCGATCGACCGCGAGGGAACGTTCTCCGGCTACGATCTCGATCTCATCCGCAAGGTGTCGTCGGCGGTGACAATTCCGGTGATTGCCTGCGGCGGGGCGGGCACGCGCGATGACCTGCATCGCGCGATCAAGGAGGGCGGTGCGTCGGCGTCGGCGGCAGGCAGCATTTTCGTCTATCAGAAATCCAATCGCAGCGTGGTCGTGAACTATCCCACCCAGGATGAACTGAAGGGCGGCTTCCATGCGCGCTAGTCCGCTGAAGCCCAATCTGCAAATCTGCTCGCGCTGCGTGTACGATTCCGAAGTGCCGTCGATCACCTTCGACGACAACGGCGTCTGCAATTATTGCAAGATGCACGACGAACTCGACAGGCGTTATCCGACCGGACCTGAAGGCGAGAAGATTCTCGCGGGCATCGCCGAAGAAATCAAGCGTGCCGGGAAGGGCAAGAAGTACGATTGTATCGTCGGCGTCAGCGGGGGTTGCGATTCGTCATACATGTTGCACAAGGCGATTGAAATGGGATTGCGCCCGCTCGCCGTGCATTTCGACAACACCTGGAATTCGCCGATCTCCACGCAAAACATTTACAACGTGCTCGACAAGCTCGGCGTCGATCTGTGGACGCTCGTTGCCAACAACAAGGAATATGAGGATATCTATCGTTCGTTCATGCTGTCCGGCGTCCAGGACGTCGAAGCGCCGACCGATATTGCCCTGACCACGACATTATATATGGCTGCGGAGAAATTCGGCGTTCAGTACATTCTTGAGGGTCATTCGTTCCGCACCGAGGGCATTTCGCCGCTCGGCTGGCTTTATATGGACGGCAAATATATCGAGAGCGTGCATAAAGCCTACGGCAGGCTGCCGATGAAGACGTATCCAAACCTGACTCTCGGCCGCTTTGTCAGATGGACGACATTGCGGAACGTCAAGCGCATCCGGCCCCTGTGGTATCTTCCCTACAACAAGGACGATGCGCGCAAACTGCTGTCGGAAAAATACGGCTGGGTCTGGTATGGCGGCCACCATCTCGAAAACCGCTTTACCGCGTTCTATCACGCCTATCTGATGCCAAAGAGATTCGGAAACGACTTTAGAATGCTGGGCCATGCCGCCTCCGTTCGCTCGGGCCAGTTGGATCGCGAAACCGCGCTCACGCAATTGGCCGAGCCGCCGCATTGCCCCGAAGGCATCGTCGAGATGGTCAAGAAACGTCTGGGCTATAGCGAAGCGGAATTTCAGCGTGTGATGACGCTTCCGGTTGCGACCTGGCGAGAGTTCAAGACCTACAAGCCTGTGTTCGAGCGGCTGCGTCCGTTCTTCTGGGTGCTGATGAAGCTCAATCGCGTGCCGGAGAGCTTCTACATGAAGTTCTGCCGGCCGATGGCGGCGCAGGGCACGACATGAGCGAAGCCCTCGATAATTCCGTGACGGCGAAATCTGTTGCGGCATCCGTCAAGGATGCGCGCGCGCCGGACGCTGCGCACCTGCCGCCGGTCGTCATCAGTGTCCGCAACGTCACAAAAAACTACAAAATCTACGACAACTTCATCACCGGCCCGCTGAAGGAGCGGCTGCTGTTCTGGAAGAGCGAGAACTATTTCACGCGCTTTGCCGCGCTGCGTGACGTCTCACTGGAAGTGCGGCGCGGGCAAGTCGTCGGTATCGTCGGTCCGAACGGCAGCGGCAAGACGACGCTGCTCAAGAGCATCGCCGGGCTTCTTTCGATCGACAGGGGCACCATCGACGTCGCCGGAAAAGTCACCGCGCTTCTGTCGCATGGCGTCGGCGTGCATCCGGAGTTTTCCGGCCGCGAGAACATCTATTTCGGCGCGCTGATGCTCGGAATGGATCGCGACGAGATCAACCGCAAGATCGACGACATTATCTCGTTTTCGGAGCTTGCCGACTACATCGACCGTCCGTTCCGCACTTACTCGGCCGGCATGCGCGCGCGGCTTTTGTTCTCGATCTCGATGGCGATCGAGCCGGAAATTCTCATCATCGACGAGGCGTTGGCCGCGGGCGATGCCTATTTCGTCCGCAAATGCCGCCGCCGCATTCACGAAATCTGCAAGAGCGGCGCGACAGTCATTTTCGTGTCGCACGATCCGACGCAGGTGGAAGAACTCTGCGACCACGGCGTCTTCATGGTCGGCGGACAGATCGTCGCGCAGGGCAGCCCTGCGGATATGGTGCGCCAGTATTATGCTTGGACGTTCGAGAAGGAGAAGGGGATTGTCGCCCCGCAGCACGAATCCGAACTGACGATGATCAGCGGCAGCGGCGACGTCATTCTTGAGAAAGTGACGCTGCTCGACAAGGACGGCGAGGTTAACACTGGGTTTTATGCCGGCGAGCCGATGACCATCCGCATGCATTACAAGTGCACCGCTGGGCCGTTGACACAGGTTGGTGTTTTGTGCGGGATTCTTCTCCAGCCGCAAAATCAGTATGTCGCCGAACTGGAAAGTTCGTGGCATGTCGATCCACAGACGCGGACGGAGCGGCAGTCGATGTTCGATCTCGACGGGCGAGGATATATCGATTTGCGCGTCGATCCGATGCTTCTCATCAACAACACCTACTCGCTCTGGATCAAGCTCTACACCAACCGCGATGGCTTCAAGGTGCTGTGCGAATACCGCAATGTCGCGCCGTTCTTCTCCTCGCGGAAGGCGCACTCGCTCAGCCGCGGGCCGCTGTTCTGGATGCCTTTCTCCATCAACGTCAAAAAAGAATCATGAAATCTTCAGTGAAAAAGACGGCTGTGAAGCCGCGCGCGAAATCGAAGCCGCAGGCCAAGCCGCTGCGTGTGATCGCTGTGCTCGGCACGAGCTTCTCGGGCAGCACGGTGCTCAATCTGATCCTCGGCGCGCATTCCAAGATTTATGCGGGCGGCGAGATGATCGGGCTTTTGTTGCACCGAGATCTTCCCGCAAGTGGTTCGTGCACGAGTTGCGGCCTTGACTGCAAGCATTGGGACAAAAACGCGCGGAACAGAATTCAGAAGGACAATTTCTATCCTTTGACCAGAAGCATTTTCCGCAAGGACATCATCGTGGATACGTCCAAATCGATGGACTGGTTCACGGATATTCTTTCGCGTGGCCAAAACACGGATGTAAAACCGGCTTACGTCCTGATGGTGAAACATCCGATCCGTTATCTTGCGTCTTGCATGATCAATATCGAGGGTGCGAAACCTGTAAGCCGCGTCTCGCGTTTGATCTCGCAATTCAGCCCGGCTCACGCGCGCAAGGCTCTGCTGGTTGAATGGATCGGCGTGCTCGACCGCTACTACGACAGCCTTCTTCGCAATCTGCCGCGCGATGCCGGCGAGGCGGACTTTCATATCGTGCATTACGAGCGCCTTGTTGAAAGTCAGCGCGGGACCGTCGAGCCGATTCTCAACACGCTCGGTCTAAACTACGAACCGAAGCTCGACAGTTTCTACAGCGCGGAATTCCATCAGATTGGCGGCAACAACGGCGCGGTCTTTCAGACCAAGAAGAATTGGAACGGCGGCGACAAGGGCGTTCCGGAATTCCGCCGCAAATTCTACGAGCAGGGGCCGGGGCTCAAGATCGACAACAAATACGCCAGCACGTTCACGCCCGAGGAAATCAGCTTCCTGAAATCGAATGCGACCGTAAAGCGGATGCTGGAGCGTCTCGGCTACAACAGTCCGAAGATGCCGTTTCCGATCTAAAGCCTCATGTCTCAATATACGCTGAACGGCCGTCCGCTCCGGTTGCTTTTTCTCGGCAATGACGACAACGTCAATTACCAGATGACAAAATGGTCGCGCGAGTTCGGTGTCGAGGCCGATCTGTGGGTCATCCAGCCGATCGATCCGTATCGCGGCGATCCGCGTCATCTGGATCCAGATCTGATTGAAATGCCCGGTTTCGTAAAGGACGTGCCGTTTGCGGATGCGCGGAAGATAGCGCTGCGTCCCGGCGAGATCGGCCGCCGGATCGGCGCGGCTTACGATTTCGTCGGTGTCTGCGGCACAGCCAGTCTCATCTCGTCGCTGCGTTTGCCGGTGCCGCGCGGCCTGATCTGTACGGGCGCGGAACTTGGGGACGTGCCGTTTCCGTTCAAGCCGGACTACGCGCTGTCGCAGGGGCACCGCCGGCTGCACTACAATCTCATTATCGCCGGGCTCGCTCGCGCGGCCCTCAAGCGTCTCGATTTTATCGTGGACTCATTCGAGGAGCATACGATCGCGCTCAGAAAGCTCGGTCTTCTTGGCAAGAGGAAATTCTTGGGATTTCCAAGCGACAGCGCAGGCGCGCGCAAACGCGTTCGCCCGCAGCTGCGGAAAGAATTGATGGAGCGATACGGCAACGCGCGGCGCGTATTCATGTGGTTTTCGCGGCTGAATTTCAGCGATCCGAATTCGCTGATCTACAAGGGCGCGGAACGCTACCTGAAGGCGCTGGAGTGCGTGCTGCCGGAAGTCGAGCGCGGCGAAATCCGGCTGGTCATGGGCAAGCATGGCAATGAGGTCGACCAGTTTCTGGCGCTCGTCGAGAAGAGCCCGCTGAAGAATCATATCGATTGGGTGCCTCATCTGGGCATGCATGAGCTTGCGACCTATCTGTCGTTGCCGAACGCGGTGCTGTTTGCCGAGTGCAGCGAGCATCTGCGCGAATTGTCCGGCATCGGCCGCGATTCGGCGGCGATGGGCGCGGTGACGGTGAGCAGCGCCGTTCCCGAAATCGTCGAGAAGCAATACGGCCGCAAGGCGCCGATGTTGCGTGCCGTGCAGACGGATGAAGTCGTGGCCCGCATGCGCGAACTCGCGGATATGAGCGACGAGAGCTTCGTCAAGCTGCAACGCGCAATGTCGGATTTCGGCGAGCAGGCGGTCGATTACAGAGCCTTCATTCCGAAGTATTACGGATTTGTTCAGGACGCCGTGACGAGGGCGCAACACGCATGACAACGCTCGGTCAAAACGCGGCGCCGAACGCGAAGCCCGCGCGTTCGCCGGTGTCGCGCACGTTCAAGGCCATCACGACGAACTGGATGCTCGCGCGCGAAATGGCCAAGCGCGAACTGATGGTCTCCAACAAGGGCGCGCTGCTCGGCATCGCGTGGCTTCTGATACGGCCGTTCATTCAGGTCGCAGCGTTGGTCGTGGTGGTGACGTTCGTGTTCGGCGTGCGCTTCGAGCATGCCGGTGGGCGCTTCGGTTACGCCGTCTATGTTCTGGCCGGCATGGTGCCTTGGCAGATTCTGTCGAAGGCGCTTGAGGAAGCGCCGTCGCTGGTGCGCGACCGTGTCGAGGTTCTCAAGCAGGTTGTCTATCCGCTCGAAATTCTTCCCGTCACCAGTCTTTTGTCGGCGATGATCGGGCCTTCGATTGCTTTCGTCGTTTATCTTCTGCTGGCCGCGATCAACGGCAGCCTGCACTGGACGCTGCTGCTGCTTCCGATCCCGCTTGCGCTTCTCGTCTTTTTTATTCTCGGCTCGGCCTGGGCGCTGATGATGGTCGGCGTGCTGCTCAAGGATTTGCGCGAGATCATTTCGGTGATGCTGGGGCTATTGGTCTATATGTCGCCGGTGGTGATGTCGGAGCAGATGGCCGGTCCTGCAATCTGGTCGCTGCTTCAGTTCAATCCGTTTTTTCACATTATCGCGGCGTTCCGCGACGTGTTCGACGCAACGTTCCATCCGATCAGCTGGATCATCTTCGTATCGATGACGGTTGCGGCGCTCGCGTTCGGCATCCTCGTGCTCGACCGCGCGCGTGCGTTACTCAATGAGCTGATCTGACGAGCGGCAATTTAGGCACTCTATGGACCATCTGCAAAAACTGGAAAATCACAGCGTCTTCATCTTCCGCGAGGCGTTCAGCCGCGTGGGGAATCTCGCGATGCTGTGGTCGTTCGGCAAAGACTCGAACGTCATGGTCTGGCTCGCCAAGAAGGCATTTTTCGGCAACGTGCCGTTTCCGGTCGTCAGCATCGACACTGAAAAGAAGATGCCGGAGATGTACGCGTTCCGCGAACGCTACAAGATCGAATGGAATCTCGATCTTCGCGTGGTGTTCTGCCCGCCGGTCGAGAGCATCGATCCGACGCTGCCGCCTGCCGCGCGTTCCGCCGCGCGCAAGACGGCGGGTCTGAAATCCGCGTTGGAAGAATACAAGTTTGGTGGGCTCATCGCCGGCATCCGCCGCGACGAGGAAGCCACGCGCGCCAAGGAGCGCACGTTCAGTCCGCGCGGTGAAGCGGGACAGTGGGATTTCCGCGATCAGCCGCCGGAATTCTGGGACCAATACAACACCGACTATCCCGAAGGCACGCATCTGCGGATTCACCCGCTTCTGCTTTGGACCGAACTCGACATCTGGCGCTACATCCAGCGCGAGAACATCCCTGTGGTCGATCTGTATTTCGCCAAGAACGGCAAACGCTATCGTTCGCTCGGCGATAAGGACATCACCTTTCCGGTCGATAGCAATGCTTCGACGGTCGCCGAGATCATCGAAGAGTTGCGCAAGACCACGGTGTCAGAGCGTTCCGGCCGCGCGATGGACCACGAGGCCGAAGACAGTTTCGAGCGGCTGCGGGTTGACGGCTACCTATGAATCTTCAGACAACTGAGAGCGTCGGCGTGCTGCCGCAATTCAGCGTCGTGATCGTCGGCCATGTCGATCACGGCAAATCGACTCTGGTCGGCCGCCTGATCCACGACACCGGCGGCTTGCTCGAAGGCAAGCTCGAAGCCCTCAAGCAGATGTCGTCGAAACGCGGCATGCCGTTTGAGTGGGCGTTTCTGCTCGATGCGTTTCAGGCGGAACGCGATCAGGGCATCACCATCGACACCAGCCAGATCAGGTTCAGTTCGTCGACGCGCGAGTATCTTGTGATCGACGCGCCGGGGCATCAGGAATTTCTCAAGAACATGGTGACGGGCGCGTCGGCTGCCGAAGGCGCCGTGCTTGTGATCGACGCGGTCGAGGGCGTGCGCGAGCAGACGCGCCGCCACGGCTATCTGCTGCAACTGCTCGGCGTGCGTCAGGTCATCGTCGCCGTCAACAAGATGGATCTGGCCGAATTTTCACAACAGCGTTTCGATGAAGTGCGCGGCGAAGTCGTGACCTATCTCGGTTCGCTCGGCTTCGATCGCGCCAGCGTCGAAGTCGTTCCTGTCGTTGCGCGCGACGGCGACAACATCGCAGTGCGCTCGACACGCATTGGCTGGTACAAGGGTCCGATACTGCTTGAGGCGCTGAACAATTTCAAAAAATTCGACGCCTACGCCAAAGGCTCGTTGCGGCTTCCTGTGCAGGACGTCTACAAATTCGACGAGCGCCGCATCGTCGCCGGACGCATCGAGCGCGGCTCGGTGGAAGTTGGCGACAAGCTGGTGTTCTCGCCCTCGGGCAAGACCGCGCGCGTGAAGTCCATCGAGACGTGGCATGCGGACGCGAAGACCAGCGCGAGCGCCGGCGAATCCGTCGGCCTCACGCTCGACACCGAAATTTTTGTCGAGCGCGGACAGGTTGCGAGCCTCGAGACCAGCCGGCCGATGCTTACCAACATCTTCCGCGCCAATCTGTTCTGGCTCGGCCGGAAGCCGCTTGTGGAAGGATCGCGCTACCGCATGCAGATCGGCACGGCACACTATGTCGTGCAGGTTGAGACCGTCGAGAAGATCGTCGATGTGAACGATCTGGCTTCAAGCGACAGCAAGACGCTCGAGCGCAACGGCGTCGGCGTCGTCGTGTTCCGCTCGCGTGGCATGATCGCGCTCGATCCGTTCATGACCGATACCAACATCGGCCGCTGCGTGCTGATCGAGGATTTTTCCATCGTCGGCGGCGGGCTGATCGACATGGCCGGCTTCCCAGACCAGTCGGCGACGCACGCCATTCGCTCACACAACATCCAGCAGGTCGACCACCGCATTTCCCAGCAGGAACGCTGGAAGATGAACGGCCACAAGAGCGGCATTCTCTGGTTCACCGGCTTGCCGGGTGCAGGCAAATCGACGCTTGCGCTGTTGCTCGAACACGAACTCACGCGGCGTGGCATGCATGCCTACGTGCTGGACGGCGACAACGTCCGTCACGGCCTCGCATCCGATCTCGGCTTCTCGCAGAAGGATCGCGCGGAAAACATCCGCCGTGTCGGCGAGGTTGCGAAGCTGTTCGCCGAGTCCGGCACCATCGTCATCTCCTCGTTCATCTCGCCCTATCGCAACGACCGAGACTGGATCCGTTCCGGCGCGAGCGAGAATTTCCACGAAATCTTCGTCAACGCGCCGGTCGAGGTTTGCGAGGAGCGCGATCCGAAGGGACACTATAAGAAGGCGCGTGCCGGAGAGATCGCCGAGTTCACCGGCGTCTCGGCGCCTTACGAGCGGCCGCTCGCGCCGGAAATGACCATTGATACGGCAAAGCACTCGGTCGAGGACTGCATCGGCATGCTCACCGACTACGTCGTCAGGGAATTCAAGCTGTAACGCTATGTGCGGCATCGCCGGCATCATCCGATTCGACGGCGCGCCGGTGCAGGAGACTGCGCTGCGCGGCATGGCCGTTGCGATGAAGCATCGCGGGCCGGACGGCGACGGCGTGCATGTCGCAGGTTCAGTCGGATTTGCACACCGGCGACTGGCGATCATCGATCCGGCCGGCGGGCAGCAGCCGCTGGTCAATCGCGATAGCGGCCTTGCGATCACCTATAACGGCGAAGTCTATAATTATGTCGAGATCAGGCGCGAGCTCGGTGAAACGAATTTCGCAACGGATTGCGATACCGAAGTCGTGCTGCGCGCGTGGCGGCAATGGGGGCCTGACGCGCTTGCGCGGTTTCGCGGCATGTTCGCGTTTGCGATTCACGATCCGCGCATCAATAAAGTGTTTCTGGTCCGCGACCGGCTCGGCATCAAGCCTCTCTACTATCGCGTGACTCCGAACGGCGTGACGTTCGCCTCCGAACTCAATGCGATTGCGCCGGACGGGCAGCTTGAAATCGATCCCGACGCGATGTCGCTCTATCTGCGTTACGGATACGTGCCTGCGCCGTACAGCATCTATAAAGACGTGTTCAAGCTGGAGCAGGGGCATTTCCTCAGCATCGATGTTGCGAGCGGCAAGATCGAGAAGACCTGCTACTGGAAACTCGATCCCTCGCTGCGTCCTGTCGAAGAAGGCGCGGCGCTCGAACAACTCGACGCGCTTCTGCGCGATACGATCAAGCTCTATGTCCGCAGCGATGTTCCGTTCGGCGCATTTCTTTCAGGCGGCGTCGATTCGAGTCTTGTCACCGCGCTGATGAGCGAGGCGCTCGGCGGCGGCGTGAGGACATTCTCCATCGGCTTCGACGACGAGCGTTATTCAGAACTGCCTTATGCGAAGGAAGCCGCCGACCGGCTGAAGACGCAACATCGTCAGGAAGTCCTGTCGCCGGATATGTCGCCGGAATTCTTGCAGCAGCTTGCGGGACGCTTCGGCGAACCGTTTTCGGATTCGTCCGCGCTGCCGACGTGGCTGGTGTCGCAGGTCGCCGCGCGCGACGTGAAGATGGTGCTGTCGGGCGATGGTGGCGACGAATTGTTCGCAGGCTACAACAGCTATCCTGCGGTCGCGCGCGCGCGCAGAAATGCGGCGCTCGCGCCGATCTATCAGGCGGTCTCGAACATCGCGGGCAATTCGCGGCTCGGGACATTCGCGGCGGCGCGCTCCGGCACCTGGCTCGACGAGCATCATCGCCAGCGCGATACGTTCGGCGAGGCTGATCGCGCCGCTCTCACAGGCGCGCGGATACCCGAGCAGCCGGATCGCATGGATACGAGGACCGATCCAGTGACATGGTGTCAGGCGCGCGACGTTGCGACTTATCTGCCTGACGACATTCTCGCCAAGGTCGATCGTATGAGCATGGCACATTCCCTCGAAGTGCGCGTGCCGCTGCTCGATCACAAGATCGTCGAGTTCGCGTTCTCGCTGCCGCTCGATCTGCGGCTACGCACGAACGGCGGTGTCACGGGAAAATATCTTCTCAAGCGCGCGGCGGAGCGTTTCTTTCCGCGCGCGTTTCTCGACCGCAAGAAGTTGGGTTTCGGCATCCCGCTGCAAAAATGGCTGGAAGGCCCGCTCAGGCCGCTGGTGCGCGATCTGCTTGACAGTAACGAGGCTTTGTCAGGCGCGGGTCTCGACGGCAAACAGGTTCGCCGCATCGTGCGCGAATTCTACGAAGGCAAGCACGAGCGTGTCGGGCAGGTCTGGGCGCTGCTGAGCCTTGAACTGTGGCGTGCGGCGTCGGGCGTCAGAAATGCGCAGGCCGTTCATTGATCCGCAAGGCGATCAAGGCGGCGTTGCAGCCGTTCGCGATGCTGGTGCGCGCCGTGCTGTGGCCGGTCAACCGGCTGCTTGCCTTCACGCTCGCAAGGCGTGTCATACCGAATTCCGTTCTGCACATTTCCTACATGGTGCACATCCCCTTCGAAACGGTGCGGCATCTGCGCCGACAGGGCATCAAGGCCGACTATCTTGCGATCGGACGAAGCCCGCACTGGAATCAGTGCGACATCAATTTCGTGCCGTCGCCGATTCCGCCGCTGCGCGCGTTGCAGGAGTTCTGGCTGTTCTGGACAACGGTCGCCCGCTATCAGGTCGTGCACGCGCATTTCATGTATACGATTTCGGAAACCGGCTGGGAGCTTCCGCTGCTCAAGAGCATGAATCGGAAGCTCGTTGCGCATTTTCGCGGCTGCGAGGCGCGGGATCGCACGCGTAACATGCAGCTTCATCCCGACATCAATATCTGCCAGTCGTGCGATCATCATCCTTACGTGTGCCAGACATTGAGCGCGGCGCGGCGGCGGGTGTGGGCCGAGGAATTTGCCGACGCGACGCTGGTGACGACGCCGGACATGAAGGACTTTTTGCCGGACGCCACGCACTTTCCGTTCTTCTCGGCGGATGTCGCCGAACGCAACGCGCCACTTTCCGGTCGTCCGTTCACGATCGTGCACATCACCAATCAGCCGGGAATCGAAGGCACCGCCGAGATTGTCGCGGCCATCGACGCGCTCAAGGCCAAAGGCCACGACATCGATTTCCGCTGGCTCAATGACATTCCGCACGCGCAGGTGCTTGCGGAAATTGCCAACGCGGACCTTGCGATCGGCAAGATGAAGATGGGCTACTACGCCAACGCGCAGATAGAGACGATGTCGTGCGGGGTTCCGACCGTGACTCATGTGCGCGATGAATTCATGACCGACGAACTGCGCGCTTCCGGTTTCATCTTCACGACGCTGCCGCGTCTTGCCGACACCATCGCACATTACATCGCCAACCCGGCCGAGCTTGAAGCCAAGCGCCACATCGCTCGCGCCTCGATCCTGAAACTGCATGACAATGACAGGCTGGCGCAACGATTGGTCGGCGAATACCGGAGGCTCGCCGAAGTCTGATGGCGTTCCGGCGTATAGCTCTGTTCGGCGATCCGCAGGGAGTGCCGCAAATGCTTCCGCATCTTGCGGATGGCGTGGAGGCGCTGGCCATCGTGCGCGCATCGATCCGGCCTGCTCAAAGTGCCGAAATGGAGCGGCTGGCGGCGGCAGGTGGCAAAAAAATGTTCGTGCAGCCGAAAGCGAAGTCGGCGGACTATTCCGCGTTTCTCGCGGATATGAAATCGTTCGACCCCGATCTGATTTTGATTAACTCCTATTCGATGATCCTGTCGCCAGATGTGCTGGCGATCCCGCGCGGCGGCGCGATCAATGTTCACGGCGCGTTGCTGCCTCAATATCGTGGCGCGAACGTCACGGAATGGGCGTTGATAAATGAAGAATGCCAGAGCGGCGTGACGATGCACCGCGTCGACGCCGGCATCGACACCGGCGCAATCGTCGATCGGGAAAGCGTGCCGCTGCATTTCGAGGACACATGGATCGACGCGCGCGCGCGGATCAATCGGGCGACGGATGTTCTTCTGAAAAAGCAGTTGCCGCTCGTGCTTGCCGGACAAATCGACGCGAAGCCGCAGGACGAATCGCAGGCCCATCACTGGCACCGCCGCCGTCCGGAAGATGGCCGGTTCGAGTGGCATTGGCCGCTGCGGCGGATCTACAATCTCGTTCGTGCGCTGGTCGCGCCGCATCCCGGCGCCTGGTATGAAGGGAACGGCCGCACCGAAGTTCTAGACCGCTGGTTGTCGCTTCCGAAGCTGGCCGAACTCAAAAGCCGGATCGTCGGTGAATGGCGTTATGGAAGCGCGGTTCTGACCCCGCGCACGTCGTTTGCCGCCGATAGCGCGCGCGAGTCTGCCAACGCGTCGTTCGCTTTCGACGTGAGTGGAACAAGCGCGGGTCTGGCATCCGTGGACTATCGCAACGGTACTGCGCGAGCGGTCGTGAACAATCCTTCGGCAAATTCGGAAATCTTGTCGGCTTTGATCCGCTTTGCCGAAGAAGAGTTGTTCCTGAAACGTGTCGAAACGTCGGCTGGCGCGATTTGACCGTCGTCGCCATTCATCAGCCGAATTTTCTGCCGTGGCTCGGGTTCTTCGACAAGCTCGCGCGCGCGGACAAGTTCGTCATTCTGGATTCCGTGCCGCTGCAACTGACCGGCGGCAACTACACCAATCGCGTGCGCATGATCGTCAACGGAGCGCCTGCCTGGATCACCATGCCGTTGCGGCGCGGCCATGACGCGCGCAACCGCATCGATCAGGCCGAAGTCGTCGATGAACCGAAATGGCGGCGCAAGATCAGAAGCACGATTGCGCAGTCCTATGCGAAAGCGAAGTTCTTCGATCTGGCGATGAGTATCGTGGACAGGATGCTTGACCTGCGCACCGCTTCGCTCGCGGACATCAACATGACGGGCATTATTGCCGTTGCCGAAGTTCTCGGCCTTTCGTCCGCGAAGATCGTGCGAGCGAGCGCGCTGAACGCCGGGGGGAACAGCAACGAACTGCTCGCCAATCTCGTCACGGCTGTCGGCGGCGACACCTATCTCGCCGGTCACGGCGCGGGCGGCTATCAGGACGACGACGTGTTCGCGAGCCGCGGTATCGCGGTGCAGTATCAGGACTACGCGCCGCCTGCCTATCCGCAGATCGGCAGCGGCGAATTCATTCCCGGAATGTCCGCCATCGACGCGCTGATGAATTGCGGGCAGGGCGCGGCGAAGCTGATCGGTTCACAGGCAGGTTAGAGATTATGCGAATTCTCATCACGGGTGGCGCGGGTTTCGTCGGCGGACGGCTGATTAAGCGTCTTGCCGGCGAGCACGAGATTTTTGCGCTCGTGCGCAAGGCGCCCGCGCAGCCTGCCGCGAATGTGACATGGCTGGTGCAGGATCTCGCCGCGCCGAACTGGAGCGTTGCGCTGCCTGAAAAGATCGACGCCGTCGTGCATCTGGCGCAATCGTCGCACTTCCGCGATTTCCCAAATCAGGCGATGGATGTTTATGCGGTCGCCACAGGCGCGACCATGCGTCTGCTCGACTGGAGTCACAAAGCGGGCGCACGCAATTTCGTGCTGGGATCGACCGGCGGTCTTTACGGCACGAGCGAGCAGCCCGTCAGCGAGACCGGCGACTTGCCGGATCAGCGCAACCAGCTTGGATTCTATTTCGCCGCCAAGCGCGCCGCAGAACTGCTTGCCCAGCAATATGCCGGGCAGATCAATGTTGCGACGCTACGGTTTTTCTTCGTCTACGGCGCGGGGCAGCCTGCGCCGATGCTGCTGCCGCGCCTTGCCTCGAATGTGCGCGACGGCAATCCGATTTTCCTGCACGGCGACGACGGGCTGCGTCTCAATCCGATTCACGTCGATGATGCGGTGAACGCCATCCGGCAGTCGCTGCAACTCACCGAGAGCCGCGTCTTCAATATCGCAGGACCGGAAGTGACGACGCTGCGCGCTATCGGCGAGGAAATCGGCCATCAGGTCGGCCGCGCCCCGGTTTTCAATGTGGACAAGATTACCAAGCCCAATCATCTGGTGGCGGACATCGCGCGCATGTCGCGCGCGCTCGGCGCGCCAAAAATTGGCGTCGCAGCCGGTATCGCCGAACTGCTCGGCAAGGCGAAGGCGTGAGCGACAATCTTAAAACAGCCTTCGACCTGAAGTCCTACGAGGCGGTGCTTCGTGCGGGGCTGGACGGCGGCTACAAGTTCGTCTCGTTCGGCGACATCGGCAAGGAGCGCGCCGATCGCAGCTGCTTGCTGCGTCATGATGTCGATTCGGAATTGCTCGGCTGCGGCGGCATGCTCGATGTCGAAAAATCGCTCGGCATCAAAGCGACCTATTTTCTGATGACGCGCTCGACCGCCTACAATCTGTTTTCCGTCGAGGGCACAGCGATGGTCGCGCGCATGCTGCGCGACGGTCACAGCATCAGCCTGCATTTCATGGGCGAACGATGCGAGGGCAAAAGCGCGGAATTCGTGGTGGACGAAGTTCAGCGCGAGACGCGCTGGCTGGAAAGCGAATTCGGCACCGGGATCGAGGCGGTCTCGTTTCATCAGCCGACGCAGACCATTCTCGACGCGCAGATCGCATTTCCCGGTCTCGTGAATACCTACAACGCCGCGCAGATGTCACCGTATTTCTATGTGTCGGACACCAACATGAACTGGCGTCACGATCATCCGCTCGATATTTTCGCGCGCGCGATACATCCGCGCCTTCAGCTTCTGATCCATCCGATGTGGTGGACGCCGCAGCCGCTCGACATGCTGGACAAATGGCGCAAGGTGCTGCGCGACAACCGTCAGGCCGTGGTCGATCACTGGCAATCGCGCGAGCGCACGCTGGCGAATGTGAAACTGATTGCCGACGATACGGCTGGCCCCGGACGGCGCGTGTGAAGAATTTTCTCTCAAAAGCGTTTTCGGAGCAGTATCAGGCGCTGCGCCGCGGCGTCGGGCTTCGCTTCGGTCCGCTGTCGCTGATTCGGACCTCGCATCTTGCCGGATTGAAATCGAAGATCGCCGTGCTCGAAAACCAGGCCGCGCGCGGCGAAGGCGCACATGGCGCGCACTCGCGCGCCAAGCGCAGCGTCGCGTTCTTTCACAACAGCTACTACAATTTCTTCTATCTGGCGGCGGCGCTACGCAAGCGCGGATGGGATGCGATCTCGGTGAGCATCGAAGCGCCGGACGGCGAGCACGCGGGCTTCTATCACGGCAACGATCTTTGTCTTTATGACGCCGATCCCTTCGAGATGCAGAGGAAGATCGACGCGTTTCTCACCGAAGCGATCGACCGCTTCGGTATGGTGCATTTCTACGGACGCGGCCAGCTCGCGCTGTCGCCATCTGAGTTCGACTATTCCAGCGATTTCAATCACTGGCCGTTCGACGTGATGCAGCTGAAACAGGCCGGCGTCAAAATCGGCTATTCGGTGTCGGGTTGCCTCGACGGTGTTTCGCAGACGTCGGTGCACAAATGGAGCGGCTGTTGCGACCGCTGCGTCTGGCAGAACAATCCGCAGGTTTGCAATGATCGCAGCAACCTGGCATGGGGTCACAAATTTCAGATGCTGTGCGATCTGGTCGCGAGCGAAGGCACGCCGGCGCTCGACTATCAGAAGGGCCCCAGGGTTTTCCGCGAACCGCTGACAACCGCGCTGGATTCCGGTCTGTGGCGTCCGGACATCGATGTTCCGGAAAAATATCGCCTCAATCGCGAGGCGGACGAACTGATCGTCTACCACGCGGTCGGAAATTTTTCCTTCCGTGCAAACGGCGAACGCAATCTGAAAGGCACCGGCGCTGTTGTCGCAGCAATCGACCGGCTGCGCGCCGAGGGCGTCAAAGTGAGGCTCGAATTCGTCACCGACGTTCCCAGCACCGAGGTCCGCTTCATTCAGGTGCAGGCGGATGTCATCGTCGATCAACTCAACTATGGTCGCTATGGTGCGACGGCGCGCGAAGGCATGATGCTCGGCGTTCCCACCGTCTGTTACATGCACAAGGACGAGCCGGTTGGCGAAGACCGCCTCGACTCGATCGAAACCTGTCCGCTGGTTTCCGCCAATGAATCGACGATTTACGACGTGCTGCGCGATCTTCTCAACAGCGCGGAAAAGCGAAAATCGATTGGACGTGCCAGCCGCGAGTTTGCGGTGAAGTGGCATTCAGCGGAAGTGTGCGCGGCTCGTTTCGAGCGGGTCTACGATGCGTTGCAGGCCGACCGGCAGTTGAACGAGGTCAAGGCCGCGTGAACCGCCTCAATATTCTTCTGCTGTGCGATTACCGCTCGGATATCGCGGCGACCGTGCGCGATCATATCGATTCGCTTGTTGCGCAGTCGCGTCACAAGATTCGGATCGTGTCGATTCTGGGCGATCTTCCGCCGGCGTTGAACCTCGATCATTTCGACGCGGTGGCTATTCACTACTCGCTGACGAGCTTCGACAACAATTCGGTTAGCGCGAATTTGCGGCAGGCGCTGGGGCGCTATCGCGGTCTCAAGGCGTTTTTCATTCAGGACGAGTATCGCCGGGTGAACGAGGCCATCGCCGCCATGCGCGAGATCGGCATCGACGTGCTGTTCACCTGCGTGCCGGAGCCCGAGATCGAGAAAGTTTATCCAGCGGAAAAATTGCCCGGTGTCGTCAAGATCAATGTGCTGACCGGATATGTACCGGAGGCGCTGCTCGATCGCGCGGTGCCGTCTTATTCCGAACGCCCGATCGATGTCGGTTATCGTGCGCGAAAAGTGCCAGCGTGGCTGGGCGATCTGGGTCAGGAGAAATACCGGATCGGGTCGCGGTTTCGCGACGACGCTTCTGCCGATGGACTGAAACTGGATATTTCCTTCCGCGAGGAAGATCGTCTCTATGGTGACGGCTGGATCGACTTTGTCTGCCGCTGTAAGGCGATGCTTGGTGTCGAAAGCGGCGCATCGGTGTTCGATTTCACCGGCGACGTGCAGCGTGCCGTCGATGCGCATGCCGCGCGCGAACCGGGTGTCGACTTCGAGACCTTGCAAAATCTCTATTTCAAGAATCTCGAAGGCAAGATTGTCCTTAACCAGATCTCGCCGCGATGCTTCGAGGCGGCGGCGCTGCGAACCCTGATGGTTCTCTATGAAGGCGACTATTCCGGCCGCATGATTGCGGGCCGCCACTATCTTGCGTTGAAAAAGGATCATTCCAATCGCGCCGAGATCGTCGCGGTGTTGAAAGACCCGCAGCGTGCGCAGGACATTATCGACAATGCCTATCGCGAGATTGCCGGCAATCCCGCCAATACGTTCGGCGCGTTCGTGCGGCAATTCGATGAAGTATTGTCGGATGTCTTCCAGCCGCAGATGAAAGCGCAGCTTGCGCCGCTGTCGGATAGAGAATTCGATAGGCAGACGAGCCCGACGCTGACGACGCGCGCGCGCTGGTTTCGCCGCCGCGCGACGGAAGGCAGCTATCGCCTGCTGTTTGCGCGCATTCTCGGTCACGCGCGGCCCGAAACGCGCGAGGCGGTCCATGCCTGGCTCAAATATTTTCTTCGTCCGTTTCGCGCCGCGCCGCGCTGATCGGTCCATCGAGAGAAAAGTCTAAAGTTCTATGTGCGGAATTGCCGGTTTCATCTCGCTGACCAACAGCCCTTGCCCGCGTCCGGCGGGCTCGCTGCGCGCGATGTCGTCGCTGATTTCGCATCGCGGCCCGGACGGCGCCGGCGACTGGCTTTCAAATGACAGCCGCGTGGGGTTCGTGCATCGGCGTCTTGCAATCATCGATCTGTCGCCCGGCGGGGCGCAGCCGATGCATGCGCCGAACGGCACGGTCATCACCTATAACGGCGAGATCTACAACTACATCGAACTGCGCAACGAGCTTTCGGCCAACTGGAATTTCCGCTCGACCTCCGACACCGAAGTCATCCTCGCCGCCTATGAGAAGTGGGGCGAAGACTGCGTTCTGCATCTGCGCGGCATGTTTGCGTTTGCATTGTGGGACGAGCGCAACAAGAAGCTGTTCGCCGCGCGCGACCGGTTCGGCATCAAGCCGTTCTATCACACGCAGCAGGGCGGCGTTCTTTACTTCGCGTCGGAGGCCAAGGCGCTGTTGCCGTTCCTGCCAGAGATTGAAACCGATTCATCGGCGCTCGCGGAATATCTGACGTTTCAATACACCATCGGCACCAAGACGCTGTTCAACGGCATCGATCAGCTGTTGCCGGGGCATTCGCTTGTCGTGACAAATGGCGACATCAAGATTGCGCGTTACTGGGACGTCAACTACGAGGTCGATTTCACACGCACGCCGCGCTATTTCGAGGATCGTTTTCGCGAACTGATCGCGGACTCGATGAACGTGCATCTGCGCGCAGATGTGCCGGTCGGCGGGTACGTGTCTGGTGGCATGGATTCCAGTCTGGTCGCGCTGCTTGCATCCAAGCATGACCATCGCAATCGCCTCGCATTCCACGGCCGGTTTATGGAGTATCCGGGATACGACGAAAGCCGCTACGCGCGCGAGGTGACGGATATTGCGGACATGTCGCTGCATATTGCCAACATCACGGCGGACGATTTTCGCAATCATATCGACGACGTGATCTATCACCTGGATTTCCCAGTGGCCGGCCCCGGATCGTTTCCGCAGTTCATGGTGTCGGCGCTGGCGGCGAAACATCTGAAGGTCGTGCTCGGCGGGCAGGGCGGCGACGAACTCCTCGGCGGTTATGCGCGCTATCTGGTCGCCTATTTCGAGCAGAGCATCAAGGCTGCGATGGACGGCACCTACAAGCAGGGCAACTACGTCGTTACGATTGAGTCGATCGTTCCCAATCTCGGTCTGCTTCGCGAATACAAGCCGATGATTAAGGAATTCTGGCGCGAGGGATTGTTCGACGATCTCGACAAGCGTTATTTCCGGCTCGTCGACCGCTCGACCGACATGGTCGGCGAGGTGGATTGGTCCTCGCTCGACAAGACGCAGGTGTTCGATGCGTTCCGCGCGATTTTCAACAATCAGGACAACGTCCGCAAGGAAGCCTATTTCGACAAGATGACGCATTTCGATTTCAAGTGTCTCTTGCCGGCGCTGCTGCATGTCGAGGATCGCATGAGCATGGCGCATGGTCTTGAAAGCCGCGTGCCGCTGCTCGATCATCCGCTGGTGGAGTTCCTCGCAACCGTTCCTGCCGACGTGAAGTTCAAGGGCGGGCAGATGAAGCAGCTGATGAAGGAATCCTATCGCGATACGCTGCCGAAAAGCGTTGTCGAGCGCCGCGACAAGATGGGCTTCCCGGTGCCGCTGAAGGAGTGGTTTCAGGGGCCGCTACAAAATTATGTGCGGGATGTTTTCGCGCAGCAGAAGGCGCGGCACCGGCCGTATTTCAACAGCGACGTGGTGCTGGCGAATTTCGGCTTCGCCTCGCAGTTCTCGCGCAAGACGTGGGGCTTGCTCAGTCTGGAGTTGTGGCACCAGCGTTTCCACGATCGCGCGGCGGAATTCAGGGCGATGGTCAACTGACCGCCGCCGACAATTTGGCATTCAGAAAAACGACATGAGGCAACGATGAAAGTTTTCGTCACCGGCGGCGCCGGACAAGTCGGCTCGACAGTTACCGATATGCTGCTCGCGCGCGGCGATCAGGTTCTCGCCATCGACAATTTCTCGACGGGCCGGCGCGACAATCTCGCCGAGCACAAAAATCTCAAGCTCGTAGAGGATACGATTGTCGATGCGAAAGTCGTCGATGCGCTGTTTTCGGATTTCAAGCCGCAGGTCGTGATTCACACGGCGGCGTCATATAAAGATCCCGACGACTGGGGCACCGACGCGCTGGTGAATGCCGCCGGCACCGCCAACATCGCGAAAGCGTCGAAGACGCACGGCGCGTCGCGGCTGATCTATTTCCAGACCGCGCTATGTTACGGCACCAGGCCGACGCAATCGCCGATCACGCTCGATCATCCGATCAATCCGGTGAATTCGAGCTACGCGATCTCGAAAACCTGCGGCGAGCACTATGTGCAGTTCTCCGGCGTCGATTGGGTGACATTCCGCCTCGCCAACGTCATCGGCGAGCGTAACGTCTCCGGCCCGCTGCCGATTTTCTACGAACGCTTGTCGGGCGGAAAAAAATGCTTCGTCACGCCGGCCCGCCGCGATTTCTGCTACGCCAAGGACCTTGCCAATGTCGTGGTGCGCGCCGCCGACGGCACCGGCAAGGGCACATATCACTTCTCTTCGGGTAAGGATGTCTCGATCCGCGAACTTTACGATGCCGTCGTATCGGCGATGAAGCTCAACGATTATCCGGAGCCGGAAGTGAAGCCGCTCGGTCCCGACGATGCCGCCTCGATCCTTCTCGATCCGTCGCGCACCTTCAAGGATTTCGGCAATGTCGAATTCACGCCGCTGACCAAGATTGCCGAAGCCGCAGTGGAGCGATGGAAGCGCGACGGCGTGCAGGGCGGCTACACGCATCTGAAGATCGCGCGGTCCTGAGGTCTGACTCAATGCGCATCCTGATTACCGGCGGCGCAGGCTGCCTCGGCTCGAACCTGATCGAGCACTGGCTGCCGAAGGGCCACGAGATTCTTGCGATCGACAATTTCGCGACCGGCAAGCGCGAGGTGGTGCCGCCGGTCAAGGGGCTGACGCTGGTCGAAGGTTCGATTGCGGATCGCGATCTTGTGGCGCGGGCGTTCACAGAGTTCAAGCCGACGCATGTCGTGCATTCGGCCGCATCGTATAAAGACCCGGCCAACTGGCAGGAAGACGCAGTCACAAATGTCTCCGGCACGATCAATGTCGTCGACGCCGCGCGTGAACATAAGGTGTCGCGCATTCTCAATTTCCAGACCGTGCTTTGTTATGGGCGGCCTGACACCGTTCCCATTCCGGTCGATCAGCCGCTGCGGCCGTTCACGAGTTATGGAATCTCGAAGGTCGCAGGCGAGCAGTACCTCGCCATGAGCGGATTGCCGTTCGCGTCGTTGCGGCTGGCAAATGTGTGCGGGCCGCGATTGGCTATCGGGCCGATCCCGACATTCTACAAGCGTCTCAAGGCTGGGCAGGCGTGTTTCTGTACCGACGCGCAGCGCGACTTTCTCGACATGTCGGATTTTCTCAGTGCTGTCAATCTGGTGATGGAGGACAACGCGCCGAACGGAATTTTCAACGTGTCGAGCGGCGAGGGGCGCACAATCAAGGATGTGTACGATGCCGTGCGCACGCATCTTCGACTTCCGCCCGATCCGGGCGTGAAAGTCGTGCCGGTTGGCGACGACGATGTGCCTGCGGTCGTGCCCGATCCGTCGATGACGACAAAGACGCTTGGATGGAAGGCTAAGGTGCCGTTTGCCGAGACGATGACGCGGATGCTGTCGTGGTACGACAGGCACGGCGTTAGCGACGTTTACAGCCATCTCTCCGCGAAGCACTGAACGCAACATGTCCTCCACAAATGTGAAGATCGAAAGCGTCAAGGACTTCTGGGAGAAGAATCCGGTCGCGGCCTCCGGCATCGCTGCCGAACTCGGCACGGCGGATTACTTCCGCAAGTTTGACGCGCTGCGCGAGGAAGACGGCTGCGAGCCGTATGATCTGTCCGAAAAAATTCACGGCTATTCGACGTCGAAAGGTTTGAAGGTTCTCGATATCGGCTGCGGCAACGGCTACGTGCTCTATCAATATGCGCGTAACGGCGCGGACGTGACCGGCGTCGATCTCACCGCAACCGCGATCGATCTTTCCCGAAAACGATTTGCGCTCGGCAAGTTACCGGGCACCTTCATCGAGATCGACGGCACGCATCTGCCGTTTCCGGACAACCACTTCGACATTATCTGCTCGATGGGCGTGCTGCATCACATTTCCAATCCGCAGCCGACGGTCGATGAAATCTACCGCGTGCTGAAGCCCGGCGGCCGTCTGATCGTGATGCTTTATCATCGCTATAGCTGGAAGAATCTCGTTCTGCTTCGCTTGCGCCGTCTGCTCGATCCGAAGTTCCGCGGCAAGACGCAGCAGGAAGCACTCAACATGAATGACGGCGACGAATGTCCGCTTGCGCTAGTCTATAGCCGCGATGAGGCATCGAAGCTGTTCCGTCGTTTCACAGATCGGAAGTTTTTCCTGACGCTTCTGAGCTGGAAGCAATTCTTCATGTTGCCGCCGCTGGTGAAATTTGCCGAGCGATACTTTCCGCCATCGAGCAAGAGCTGGCCAGCGCGGCTGATGGGGTGGAATCTCAACATGCACGCCACAAAACCCGTAAACGAAAAGGCCTCGTGATGGCGAATGAAACATTTGCCGGCGCCAAGGTGCTGGTTGTCGGCGGCGCCGGCTTTGTCGGCTCCAATCTCGTGCGGCTGCTGCGCGAGCAGAAACCGGCCCGTGTCACCATCGTGGACAACCTTCTGTCGGCGGATATTTCGAACGTGCCGGAAGGCAATGATGTCGATTTCCGTCTCGGTTCGATTGCCGACGATCACGTTCTGGCGGCGCTGCCCGGCGATCTCGATTACGTCTTCCATCTGGCCTGCTATCACGGCAACCAGTCGTCGATTGCCGATCCTCTCGCCGATCACGCCAACAACACGATCACGACGCTGAAACTGTTCGAGCGTCTGAAGGACATGACCTCGCTGCGCAAGGTGGTCTATGCGGCGGCCGGTTGCGCCGTCGCAGAGAAGACGTTCGATGGCGCGGAGGCGACGACCGAAGACGCCCCGGTCTCGCTGTTTCACGACAGCCCGTATTCGATCTCGAAACTTGTCGGCGAGATGTACGGCAATTACTATTTCACGCGCCACAAACTGCCGTTCGTGAAGGCGCGTTTCCAGAACGTGTACGGCCCGGGAGAAATTCTCGGCGCGGGACGCTGGCGCGGCACCGTGCATACCGTGTGGCGCAATGTGACGCCGACCTTCATCTGGAAGGCGCTGCACGGCGAGGCACTGCCGGTCGAGAACGGCGGCATCGCATCGCGCGATTTCATTTTTGTCGAGGATATGGCGCGCGGACTGATGGCGGCGGCGCTGCGCGGCGAGCCGGGCGAAATTTATAATCTCGCATCAGGCGCCGAGACCACGATCAAGGATCTCGCCGAGCGCATCAATGCGCTTGCCAGCAACAAGACGCCGATTGCGCTGACGCCGGCACGCGACTGGGATCGCTCCGGCCAGCGGTTCGGCGACCCTTCGAAAGCCCTGCAAATGCTGGGTTTCAAGGCCTCCGTCGCGCATCAGGACGGATTGGCGAAAACCGTGCAATGGACGCGCGATAACCGCGCGCGAATTCTGGCCTGCATGAACCAGCACGCGCGTTTCGTGCCGCAGGTGAAGGCATATAGCGCGTGACGCGCAAGATTCTCACCGTTGTCGGCGCGCGCCCGCAGTTCATCAAGGCGGCTGCGGTCAGCCGCGCGATTCGCGAGACCGATGGTCTGCGCGAGGTGATGGTTCACACCGGCCAGCATTTCGACGCCGACATGTCGGAGGTGTTTTTCGACGAACTGGATATTCCGCCGCCAGCCCATCGTCTCGACATTCACGGCGGCGGTCACGGCGACATGACGGGGCGAATGCTGTCGGCCATCGAGCCGGTTATGGTGTCAGAGAAGCCGGACTGGGTCGTTGTCTATGGCGATACCAATTCGACGCTTGCCGGTGCGCTTGCTGCCGCCAAGCTGCATATTCCGATTGCGCATGTCGAAGCGGGCCTGCGCTCGTTCAATCGCCGCATGCCGGAAGAAATCAACCGCGTTCTGACCGATCATGTCGCGGCACTACAGTTTTGTCCCACTGTGCAGGCGGTCGAGAATCTTGAAGCCGAGGGCATCCGCACCGGCGTCCACCATGTTGGCGACGTGATGTATGACGCCACCATGTTCGCGGCGAAACGCGCGAAGGATCGCTCTGCTATTATTGCGGATATGTCGCTGTCGCCTAAACATTACGCGCTTGCGACGGTGCATCGCGCCGAAAACACCGACGATGCGGCTGCGCTGCGCGCGGTCGTCGACTATCTGAACAACCAGGCAATGAAATTCCCGATTGTTCTGCCGCTGCATCCGCGCACGCGCCATGCAGCCGAGAAGTTCGGTATCCCGCTCGGCAGGCTGCGTGTCATCGGACCTGTCGGCTATCTCGACATGGCGACACTGCTCGCCAGCGCGGCGGCGGTCTATACCGACTCTGGAGGATTGCAGAAGGAAGCGTATTTTCATCGTGTGCCATGCACGACGCTGCGTGATGAGACCGAATGGGTCGAGACCGTCACGCATGGCTGGAATCGATTGTGGAAGGGCGGCGACTTCGCTGCGCGCCACGACATTGGCGAATATGGCAACGGCCGCGCTGCCCACAAGATCGCAGAGATCATAAAGGCTGCGTGATGGCGGAAAGCCGCATGCGTCTTCTGGTCGGCTACGCCAATTACACCGACCGGCTGTCTTATTTCGACGATTGGCTCGATGCGTTCAAAGCCGCGCCGCAGTTCGATGCGACTACTGTCAACATTGTCGCGTCGGACGCGAAAGTGCAGATCCAGAAATTGCTGCGCGACGTCGATGCCGTCGTGCTGCTTCATTCCACTAACGGCGACACGGTCGACTATCTCTTGCCGCATGTGGATGCGCTGGCATCGCGCAATGTGCCGCTGCTCACATTCGTCGGCAACGAAGTCAGCCTTCCCGGCTCGCCCATCGCGGAGAAACGCGAACTGTTCGCGCGGCTGAATCCCGAATATGTGGCGACACAGCTTTTGCGTGAGGCCGGCGACTATCTGTTCGGCGATGTCGCGGCAAAGGGCGTCGTCGCAATCCCGCATGCGGTCAATCCCGGCGTTTACAAGCCGACGAGCGAATCGTCGTCGCGCCCGCTCGACATCGGCGTGCGCGCGGTGCGCTATCTTCCGTATCTCGGCGACGACGATCGCAACCGTCTGCTGCAATGGTTTGCGGACAATGGCGCGCCACGCGGGCTGAAAGTCGAGGTGTCGGACGAACGTCTAGATCGCAAGGGCTGGGCGGACTACCTCAACCGCTGCAAGGGAACCGTTGCGACCGAAGCCGGCACCGCATTTCTTGAGCGCGACGACACGACAATGAACGCAATCCGCAGCTATGTGCTTGCGAAAGAGACGAAGGGCATCGTTCTGCGCAACGACTCGGTGCTGCGCAAATTCGGTCATCGGCTACCGTGGTGGATGAAGTCCATCGCACGGCGCGCGATGACCAGTGGGCCGTTCCGCCACGAGGCGCTCGTCAACGAGCAGCTCGACTACAACGAGATTTTTAATAAGTTCTTTGCAGGCCGCGCGCCTTCGCAGCCGACCGGAAAATGCATCAGCTCGCGGCATTTCGATGCGGCCGGCACGAAGACTTGCCAGATCATGTTTCGCGGCCGCTTCAACGACATTTTGAAAGCGGACGAGCATTATCTCGCGCTTGAATCTGATTTTTCCAACATCGACGACGTGTTGGTGCGCTTCCGCGATTCAAGGGAGCGTAGCCGGATCGCCGACGCGGCTTATGAGCTTGTGATGTCAAAGCATACTTACTCACATCGCATGCAGACGGTGTTCGATGTGCTGGCGGGCGCGAATGGCGCGCGTCCCGCGAAGGCGAAGCTGAGCGCATGACGGCGAGGGGTGCGCGCTGATGTGCGGCATCGCAGGCATCATGCGGGCTGATAACTCGCGGGACAATCCCGGCGAGATTGTCGGACACATGATCTCGACGCTGGCGCATCGCGGGCCCGATGCGGAGGGCGCGTGGTCCGATTCGTCAGGCCGCATCTGTCTCGGACATCGCCGCCTGTCGATTCTCGATCTGACGCCGGCGGGCGCACAGCCGATGCACAGCGACTGCGGCCGCTTCAGCGTCACTTTCAACGGCGAGATTTACAATCATCTCGACATCCGCAAGGAGCTTGAAGCGGCAAACGCTGCGCCGAACTGGCGCGGCCATTCCGACACTGAGACGCTTATTTACGCGGTGAGGCAGTGGGGCGTCGAAGGCGCGCTCGAACGCTTCATCGGCATGTTCGCCTTCGCGATCTGGGACGCGCGTGATCGGACGCTCGCCCTCTGCCGCGATCGTTTCGGCGAGAAGCCGTTGTTCTATGGATGGATCGGCAGCGATCTTGTGTTCGCGTCGGAACTCAAAGCCTTCGCGGCGCATCCGCGCTGGAACGGGACGCTGGACCGGAATGCGCTAACATCGTTCATGCGTTACTCGTATATCCCCGCGCCGTGGACGATCTGGCGGGGTATTCGCAAACTCGATCCGTCGTCATTCGTCGTATTCAAGGCCGATAATTCTGGGGAGCTTCCGACGCCGCAGCCTTACTGGTCGATGCGTGACAAGGTCGCCGCCGCACAGAACAATCGCGTGTCCGATTCAATCGAAGCGGCGAACGAACTTGAGAGATTGTTGTCGCAATCGGTCGCCCGGCAGTCGCTGTCGGATGTGCCGCTTGGCGCTTTTCTGTCCGGCGGTATCGATTCATCGACAATTGTCACGCTGATGCAGAAGCAATCGCCGCGCCCGGTTCGCACATTTTCAATCGGATTCGCGGAGGCCGAGTTCAACGAGGCCGAGCACGCGCGCGGCATCGCGCGGCATCTTGCGACGGATCATACCGAAATGATCGTGTCGCCCGAAGATGCGCGCAGCGTGATTCCGAAGCTCGCCGGGATGTATGACGAGCCGTTCGGCGATTCATCGCAGATTCCGACGCATCTCGTCTCCGCGCTGGCACGCAAGAGTGTCACGGTTTCGCTGTCGGGCGACGGCGGCGACGAATTGTTCGGCGGCTATAACCGCCATGTGTGGGGCGGACGGCTTCACGCGCGGTTTGGGCATTTGCCGGGGCCTGTCAAAAACGCGCTTGCGGCTTTGATCGGCCTGATCGCGCCGGAGCCTGCCAACACAATCGGCGCGCTGGCCGGTAAAATTCTTCCGTGCCGGTTTCGGGTTTTGCGCGCCGGCGATCAGGCTGCGAAAATCGGCCGGATCATCGATTCGAAAACTTTCGACGAGATGTACCGGCGGCTCAGTTCCATCGATGACGATCCGTCCCGAGCTGTGATTGGCGGCACGGAGCCAAAAAGCTGGTTCAACGCGCAGATGGCCAATGTTCGATATGAGATCGATCCGCTGGATCGCATGACGCTGTCCGACGCGCTCAGTTATCTGTCGGACGATATTCTTCAGAAGGTCGATCGTGCCGCGATGGCAGTGAGTCTTGAAACGCGCGTACCGTTTCTCGACAAGGACGTTGCCGAGTTCAGCGCCCGCGTTCCGCCCGATATGAAAGTGCGCGACGGCCAGGGCAAGTGGCTGGTGCGGCAGGTTCTGCGGCGCCATGTGCCGACGGCGCTCACGGATCGCCCGAAAACCGGCTTCGGCATTCCGCTCGATGCGTGGCTGCGCGGCCCGCTCAAAGGCTGGGCGTCCGATCTGCTCGCGAGCGAACGATTGAATGCGCAGGGCTGGTTCGACGCCGCCCGCGTGCAGAGCGTGTGGCAGGAACATCTGCGCGGAACGCGCAATCATGGCTCTTGGCTGTGGAACATCCTGATGGCAGAAAGCTGGGCCGATAAATGGGCCCGCACCGCATCGTAACCTCAATCTCAATCGAATTGCTGTTCACATGACTCAAATGTCTCCGCGCAAAACGGCCATCCTTCAACACTCCGAAGCCTACGCGGCCGATCGCGAACGCTGGCGCGGCAAGGCGCAGTTCTTTCATCGTGAGGACGAAAAATATCTGCACTTCCTGATTCCGGCAGGCGCGCGCGTGCTCGAAATCGGCTGCGGCACCGGCGATACGCTGGCCGCACTTCAGCCGTCTTACGGGGTCGGCATCGATTTCAGCCCCGGCATGATCGAGCAGGCGCGCAAGCTGCATCCGCATCTCAATTTCAAGGTGGGAGACGCGGAAGACGCTTCGACGTTCTCCGAGTTCGATGAGCCGTTCGATTTCATTCTGGTGATGGACACCATCGGCGCCATCGAAGACATCCAGAAATTCTTCGAGCAGTTGCATCCGTTGTGCGCGCGGCATACGCGCCTGATCGTCGGTTATTTCTCGCATCTGTGGCAGCCTGTTCTCAAGCTCGCGGAAAAGACCGGGCAGCGCATGCCGTATCCGCCGCAGAACGCGCTGTCGCCCGCCGATCTGCGCGCGCTTGCCTCGCTCGCCAATTTCGATCCGGTGAAATCCGAGCAGCGTGTGCTGATGCCGGTGGCGCTGTTCGATCTCGGGCGGCTCATCAATCGCTTTATCAGCATCCTTCCCGGATTTCGCTTTTTCGCGCTGCGTCACTATCTGGTGTCTCGCTCGCTGCAATCCGCAATTGAAGAATTGAAATCGGTTACGGTTGTCGTTCCGGCGCGCAACGAGCGCGGCAACATCGAGCCTGCCGTGCAGCGCATCCCGCAATTCTGCGACGACATCGAAATCATCTTTATCGAGGGCCACAGCCAGGACGGCACCTATGAGGAGATGGAGCGGGTCAAGGCGGCATATCCGGCCAAAGACATCAAGCTGATGCGCCAGCCCGGCAAGGGCAAGGCCGACGCGGTGTTCACCGCTTACGATGTCGCGCGCGGCGACGTGCTGATGATTCTCGATGCCGATCTGACGATGCCGCCGGAGCAGCTTCCGAAATTCTGGAACGCGATAACATCCGGACAGGGTGAGTTCATCAACGGCTCGCGGCTGGTCTATCCGCTTGAGGACGACGCCATGCGCTTCCTCAACCTCATCGCCAACAAGATTTTCTCATATCTGTTCTCTTGGCTGCTCAATCAGCGTTACACCGATACGCTGTGCGGCACCAAGGTGATGCGGCGCACCGATTATTATCGCCTGCGCGAGGGCAAGGCGTATTTCGGCGATTTCGATCCGTTTGGCGATTTCGATCTGATCTTCGGTGCGTCGAAGCTCAATCTGAAAACCATCGATCTGCCGATCCGTTACGCCGCGCGCGAATATGGTGAGACGCAGATTTCGCGCTTCAGCCACGGCTGGATGCTGTTGCAGATGGTGGTCTTCGCCTTCTTCAAGATCAAGGCGGTCTAGCGGGCTGACGACAGGTCAGCCGGCGCGCGCAATCACATTGATGCTTTCGCCGACTTCGATGAGTTGCTTGTACGACTCAACGCCATCCGGCAGCCGCGCCTTCGTCCGCTCGTGATAGAATTTGTATCCGTGAGGACGGAAAAGGCCGATCAGTTCACCGAGCGAGGCGCCCCGCTCGTCGAGAACATAGGGCGCCAGTTCCATCACGAAAATCGGCTTGTGGCCGGACATCATTTCCTGAGCGCCGCGCAGAATTTCGCACTCGAAGCCGTCCACATCGAGTTTGACGAGATGGACCGTCGGGTTTCCGTTTTCAGCCAGAACGCTGTCGATGCTCCGCGATTTTGCCGCATCGGTGCGCATGGCCCGGCCGAGATGTTCGGCGTGGACATCGTCGCCCGCGAACACGCCGCTCGCGCGGTCGGTCAGCGGCCAGCTTGAATAGATGGCTTGCGGAATCCGGTCGCCGTCATGCGAGGCAAGAAAGCAGTGATAGAGCGAAACTCTCTGCGTGAGTCCGGGGTTAAGCGCGAGGTTGCGCGACAGTTTGCGGAACGCGTAATCGGTCGGCTCGAATGCGAGCACGCGGCCGTTCGGGCCGACGCAGCGCGCAAGATGAAGCGTATGCGCGCCAATATTGGCGCCGATGTCGAGCACAGTCGAGCCGGGAACAGTCAGGTCGGAGAGGGCGCGCCGGGTGTCGCGCTCGAAGAAATTCCCGAGATAGATCGCAAAGTCGATTCCCTGACCGATATCGAGATCGTATGTCACGCCGTCCCGAACGGCGATTGCGGAATCGGTTTCCCCGAAGGCTGCCCGCCCGATGTGAACGGCATGGTAGGCCATGCGCGCAAGGGCGATCTTGTGGGCGGTTTTCATCGATGTTCTGATTCAGGAATATTGCGATGGCTCTTTTAGCCAACGTGCCAATGCGTGTAAACGGCTGGCGGATCTTTGCGGCACGATGAAAGGGCCGGGCTGAAGCGATGGAACGGTTGTCATGACAGACGCGCTCAATACCTATCGCGCGGCGTGGCAGCGCAAGCCGATTCTGCGCACGCTATATAACGACATTTTCGCGCGCATCGCGGCGCGCTGCGTGCCGGGTACGACGCTGGAGATCGGCGGCGGCATCGGCAATCTGAAGGAGCGGATCGGCGATCTGGTGTCGTCGGACATCCAGTATGCGCCGTGGCTCGACCTCGTTGCCGACGCACAGAAACTGCCGTTCGCGGACGGCGCGCTGTCGAACATCGTCATGCTGGACGTGCTGCATCACATCGAATTTCCCTCGCTGCTGTTTCGCGAGGCCAGCCGCGTGCTGCGCGAAGGCGGCCGTATCGTGATGGTCGAGCCCGGCATCAGCATCGGCAGCCGCCCATTTTACCTCGTGCATCATGAGCCGGTCGACCTTCGCGCCGATCCGCTGATCGAGGGCGCGCCGGATGCGTCGCGCGATCCCTATGCGTCTAATCAGGCGATTCCGACATTGCTGGTCACGAAATACCGCGATGCCTTTCATCGAAAGTTTCCGCAACTCGCGATCCGCGATGCCGACTGGTTCGCCTTCGTCGCGTACCCTGCGAGCGGTGGCTTCAAGCGGTGGCAGCTGATGACCGAGCCGATGGCGCGCGCGACACTGTGGATCGAGCGGCGTATCGAGCGCATGCTCGGGCGCTTCTTCGGTTTCCGGATGCTGATCGTGATCGAGAAGAAGGCGGGCTGATCGCTTATGATGTTTCCGACTTCTTCTTTCGCCAGTCGAACAGCGCGATCAATCCGGCTCCTGTCATGACGTTAAACAGCGGCTCGAGCGGCAGGCGATATTTCGGCGACGCGATCGGCCCGCTCACGACCAGCAGATATCCGAACCACGACAACATCAGAAACAGCGCCGGCCATAATGCAGCCTGCCGCGCCAGCGACACAAAGCCGATCGATTGAGCGGCGCGCATGATCGTCAGGCCGGCCAAGCCCGCGATCAGGAACGAACTGTAGATCGCGTTGCCGGAGCGAAATGCGTAGTTAAATACTTTCTCGGGAAAAGAACTTCCCGGCGTATCGACGAAACCGGTGCGCGGAATTTGCGACAGCGGCGGTGACAGCAAGATCGCGGGCGCCGTCAGATTGATCGCTATTCCCGACATCCAGGATTTCACGAGCGCAATCGCAGAAATGTCTTTCAGCGCCTCGCGCCCGATTTCGGTGTATTGCCGCGACTGTTCGTAATAGTTCGCCGGAAGCGGTCCGAAACGCTCAAGCCGTTTCTTTTCCATCTCCTCGGCAGTCTTGGCATACGGCGTGCGGTCCTGCATCTCCTTGGCGAACGGCACGATCCATAGCGCGAGATAAATTCCGCTCTGTGGCGATATGCCGGCCGTTCCGTAGTGACGATAATTCTTGAACAGGATCGTCCCGACGCAGCCGCCGAGCACAACGAGCGCGAGCGCAAGCGACGCAACGCGCCTCATGCTGGCGCGGCGAATCAGTGCGTAGATCGCCAATAACGCGAGCGCGAAGAAGGCCCACGGCACGATGATGGCGCGGATCAGCGCAGCGATGCCGAGCGATACGCCAAGCAGCGCGCTGTTGCGCAGGTTCGGCGCATCGGCCCATTTCAGCGCGGCGAGAAAGCTCAACGCGACGAATGTCGTGAAGGGCGTGTCGGCGTAGAACAATCCGCTCATGACGATTTGAGTCGGATTGAGGATTGCGACGATCGCAGCCGCCAGCGCGATGCGCGGCGCAAGTTGCAAAGCGATCCGATAAACGATGACGCAGGTCGCGGCATCGAATGCGCCCTGCAACAGCACATAGGCCAGCGCGCCATGCGCGTTGCCGAAGATGAGATACGGCAGACCGGCGAGCCAGTGAAACAGCGGCATCGTGTAGGGATTGGTGCCGAGCGCCTCATTGAGAGTGAGCATGCCCGATTTCAGCGCCTCGGCGAATGCAACGGCATTGCGCGCATATTCGATCGAATCGACGCCTTTCATGCCGGCGTCGCCCATCCAGCCGTACACGGCCAGCACATAAATCCAGCGCACAACGAGCGCGGCAAAAAAGATTTTGAAAGAAAGCGCCGCGGCGGCGCGTTGCGGCGAGACGGTGTCAGACGTCGTCGGGGGCATCTTCAGGGCTTCCCGATGTCTTTTCCGCACTGAAAATCCAGATCAATCCGCCGATGGCACCAACGACGAAGGATGTCGCGCCGAACAACAGCGAGACGATGGTGCCGTCGGTCTGCGCGAGGCCTGCATAGCCGAACGCGACCATCATGGTGGCTTCGCGCACGCCCCACCCGGCAATCGAGATTGGCAGCATGGTGATGAGCATGATCGGCGGCACCAGCATGAACAATTGCTCGAACGCGGCAGGTGCCGAGATCGAACGCACCGCGCACCACGCGATGACGACGGCCATGACGTGGATGGAGATCGAAAGCACCGCGATCTTGGGGCCGCTGCGGCGATTGAAGATCACACGATTGGCGATCACCGAGCAGGCGTGAACATGTTTGGTCGGCCAGAACGTCGTCAGCCATTTCCATGAGATATAACCGACGATCAGAAAGCCGACGCCCGCGCCGAGCGCACCGATATCGACCAGCAGCAGCGCGATGCGTCCGCGATGATTAGCGACGAGGTCGTAGCTCCACGGCAGGCTGACGATGACGATGATGGCGAGTGCGATCAGGCCGATGGCGCGATCGACCAGCACCGAATAGGTGGCCGCACGCCAGCCCGCGCCGGTCTGCTTGACGAGCCACAGCCGCATTGCGTCGCCGCCGATGGTGGATGGCAGCGTCTGGTTGAAGAATGCGCCGATCATGTTGTAGCGGAACGCCTGACCGGTACCGAGCGGTGCGCTGCATGCGGCGCTGATTTCGCGCCAGCGCAACGCGCCGAGGAAAATCTGAAAAATTGTCGCCAGAACCGCGAGGAAAATCCAGAACGGATCGATGGCGGACAGGCGCGTCTGAATGGCGGCGAAATTGATGCCGCGGAACGCAAAATAGAGCAGTGCCGCCGAGACCAATATCCGAGCGGCAAGAAGCAGAAATCCGCGCATTCCGGGCCGTATCGTTAAGACGGGAAGAGGGGCCAAAAGCCCTGAATATCAGGGTTTTGACGGCAAAATTCATGGTCTTGGTATGGCCTTGGGACCGATCTGGCAATAGGCAAGGCGCCCCTACTTGCAGCCTCCGCATGGCGGCGGCTAAAGAGGGGCAAATCAACCTCGAAAACCCGGCGTAACCAGCGCCTTTTCGGCGCAAGAACGCCTACGCTTTTCACAAGAGTTCAAATTGGCACACGGACGCAAAATAGCGGTCATCGGTCTTGGCTATGTGGGATTGCCGGTTGCGGTGTCGTTCGCGCGCGCCGGGGTGCCGGTGGTCGGATTCGACATCGACGCCAAGCGCATCGCTGAGCTGAAATCCGGCCACGACCGCACGCATGAAGTCGAGGCGGGCGATCTCGCGCACAAGTCGCTGTCGTTCACGAGCGATCTGAAGGCGCTTGCTGCATCCGATTTTTTCATCGTCACCGTGCCGACGCCCATCGACGAGGCGAGGCGGCCCGATCTCGGCGCAATGTTCGCGGCCTCGCGCACCGTCGCGGGCGCTTTGAAGAAGGGCGACATCGTCGTTTATGAATCCACAGTCTATCCCGGCGCGGTCGAAGAAGACTGCGTGCCGATCCTCGAAAAAGTTTCGGGATTGAAGTGCGGCAGCGATTTCAAGGTCGGCTATTCGCCGGAGCGGATCAATCCGGGCGATAAACAACACCGCTTCGAAACCATCATGAAAGTGGTGTCGGGTCAGGACGCCGAGACGCTGAATGTCGTTGCGGACGTTTACGGCTCCGTCGTCACCGCCGGAATCCATCGCGCGCCGTCGATCAAAGTGGCGGAAGCCGCGAAGGTGATCGAGAATACGCAGCGCGATCTGAACATCGCCTTCATGAACGAATTGTCGCTGATCTTTCAGGCGCTCGACATCGACACGGGCGATGTCATCGCCGCCGCGCGCACCAAATGGAATTTCATGCCGTTCCAGCCGGGTCTCGTCGGCGGTCACTGCATCGGCGTCGATCCATATTACCTGACCTACCGCGCCGAGAAGGCCGGTTATCATCCCGAAGTCATTCTCGCCGGACGCCGCATCAATGACGGCATGGGCCAGCGCATCGCGCGCGAATGCATTCGCGGCCTGCTGAAGCGCAAGCAGACCGGCGGAATCGTCACCGTGCTCGGTCTCACCTTCAAGGAAGACGTGCCGGATACGCGCAATTCGCGTGTCGTGGATGTGATCCGCGAACTGGAATCTTTCGGACTGACAGTGCAGGTCGCCGATCCGCAGGCCGATCCGGCCGACGCGATGCATGAATATGGCGTAACGCTGACGAAACTCGACGCGCTCAAGCCCGCAGACGCCATCGTGATGGCTGTCGCACATAAAGAATATCTCGACGCCGGCTGGCCGCTGATCGAGAAACTGCTCGCCGGCGGCAAGGGCCTCGTGCTTGACGTCAAGATTCGTCTCGACCGCGCGACCAAGCCGAAAGACATCGAACTGTGGCGCCTGTGATGTCCGAAAAACCTGTTCTGGTCACGGGCGCGGCGGGCTTCATCGGCTTTCATGTCGCACAGCGGCTGTTGCAGTCCGGCAAGAAAGTTGTCGGCGTCGACAGTCTCAACGACTATTACGATCCGAAGCTGAAGGAAGCGCGGCTTGCGATCCTGAAGAACGATCCGAACTTCAGCTTCACCAGGCTCAACCTCGCGGATCGCGCGGCAACGAAATCGCTGTTCGACACCCACAAATTCGCGACGGTGATTCATCTGGCGGCGCAGGCGGGCGTGCGCTACTCGATCGAAAATCCTTACGCCTACGCCGACGCCAATCTCGAAGGGTTCATGAATATCCTCGAGGGATGCCGGCATAACGCCTGCAAGCATCTGCTCTATGCGTCGTCATCGTCGGTCTACGGCACCAACGCGAAGCTGCCGTTTTCGGTGCGCGACAATGTCGATCATCCGATCAGTCTTTATGCGGCGTCGAAAAAAGCCAACGAGCTGATGGCGCATAGCTACAGCCATCTCTACAGAATTCCATCGACCGGCCTTCGCTTCTTCACGGTGTACGGCCCGTGGGGCCGTCCCGACATGGCGATGTTCATTTTCGCCAAGGCCATCGTCGAGGGCAGGCCGATCCAGCTGTTCAATCACGGCGAGATGCTGCGCGACTTCACCTTCGTCGATGACGTGGCCGAAGCCGTGATCCGCCTGATCGAAAAGCCGCCGCATGGCCAGCCCGGCGCGAAGGGCGACGATCCGTCCGTCAGCACCGCGCCCTGGCGTGTGTTCAACATCGGCAACAATCATCCCGAACAACTGATGAAGGTCGTCGCGGTTCTGGAAAAGGAATTCGGCCGCAAAGCCAAGACCGAAATGCTGCCGATGCAGCCGGGCGACGTGCCGGCGACCTATGCCGACATCGACGATCTCAAGCGCGAGGTCGGGTTTTCGCCGTCCACCTCGATCGAAGACGGTGTCGCGCGCTTTGCCGCGTGGTACCGTGACTATCACCAGCTCTGACATGGTTTGCGCATGAGCGACACAATCATCCCTCTCATCATGTGCGGCGGCGCGGGCACGCGGCTGTGGCCTGCGTCGCGCGAGAACCGCCCGAAGCAGTTTCTGCGGCTGTTCGGCGCGAACTCGACGTTTCAGGACACTATGCTGCGCGTTAGCGATCCCTCGCTCTTCGCAAAGCCCATCGTCATCACCAATGCGGCCTATCGCTTCATGGTTCTGGAGCAGCTCGCGGAGATCAATCTCGAGGCGGACATTCTGCTTGAGCCCGCGCGGCGCGATTCAGGTCCGGCGATTGCAGCGGGCGCGGCCTTCGCGCTGACGCGCGATGCCAAGGCTGTCGTGCTCGCGCTCGCAGCCGATCATGTCGTGCAGGATACACCCGCCTTCGTCGATGCATGCCGCAAGGCGCTCGACGTCGCCAATTCTGGGCGCATCGTCACATTCGGCGTGCGGCCCGAGCGCGCTGCCACTGAATACGGCTACATCCAGCCCGGCGCGAAAATTTCCGGCGACGTGATGTCGGTCGCGAAATTCGTCGAGAAGCCGGATGCGGCTACGGCGGCGACCTACGTCAAGGACGGCTACCTCTGGAACAGCGGCAACTTCATGTTCGCGGCGAAGACGTTGCTCGATGAATACAAGAGCGTCGATGCGCCGAGCGTCGCCGCCGTCAGCGACGCCGTGAAGGGCGCGGGCCGCGATCTCAGCTTCATCACGCTGCCTGCGGAATCGTTCGAGAAAGCCAAAGCCATCTCCATCGACTATGCGGTGATGGAAAAGACCAGGCAGGCTGCCGTTATTCCGGTGTCGTGCGGCTGGTCGGATGTCGGCTCATGGCATGCGGTGTGGGAATTGTCCGGTAAGGACAATGACGGCAATGTCGCGCAGGGCGGCGCAGTCGCGGTGTTCGAGGATTCGCGCAACTGCAACGTTTCCTCCGACAAGGCGCTGATCGCGCTTGAGGGCGTCGACGATCTCGTCGTCGTCGCCACGCAGGACGCCATTCTCGTGTCGCGGCAGAAGGATGCCAACGGCCTGAAGCGCCTCGTCACGAAACTGAAGACGACAGCGCCGCAGGTGACGGAGGATCATCTCAAGGTGCATCGTCCCTGGGGGTCGTATCAGTCGCTCGACATCGGCGACCGGCATCAGGTCAAGCGCATCATCGTCAAATCCGGCGGGCGATTGTCTTTGCAGAAGCATCACCATCGTTCCGAGCATTGGATCGTGGTGCGCGGCGCTGCGCTGGTGACGGTCAACGACCTGCAAAAAATGGTGCACGAGAACGAGTCGATCTACATTCCCATCGGTGCGACGCACCGCATGGAAAATCCCGGCAAGATTCCGCTGGAGCTGATCGAGGTCCAGACCGGCAGCTACTTCGGCGAGGATGACATCATCCGCATCGAGGATGACTATAAACGCTCGTGATTTCAGATAGTTAACTTCCATCTGCGATGTAACTATCTGACTCAAAACGTGTCCGTGCTTTGCACCCCGCCGTTCGCCACACATGTGACGGCGTGCTACGACAACTCCCGGCGCGGCGGGGGCCGCGCATTCAATCGATTAAGGTTTCAGTCCGATGAGTTCAGCAAAGTCTGCGACGACGAACGCAAACGCTGCGCGCGCGCTGCGTGTGGGTGTGATCGGCGCAGGCGTGATGGGCACCAACCATGCCCGCGTGCTGGCCGGATTGCCGGACGTGACGCTGGTCGGCATCGTCGATCCGCTGCCTGCGCATCGCGCGCGTGCCGAGGAAATCGTCGGCTGCAAGACCTATCAGGTTGTCGAGGAACTGCTCGATGCGGGTGTCGATGCGGTGAGCATCGCAGCGCCGACGCATCTGCATCGCGACGTGTCGCTCGCCTGCATCGCGCGCAAGATTCATGTGCTGGTCGAAAAGCCGATCGCGTCCACCGCAGAAGAAGGTCACGAGATCGTCGCCGCCGCCAGGAAGGCGGGCGTGACGCTGATGGTCGGCCATGTCGAGCGATTCAATCCGGCGGTCGCCGCCATCAAGCAGGCGATCAAGGACGAGGAAATTCTTTCCATCGGCATCACCCGCGTCGGCCCGTTCCCGCCGCGCATGTCGAATGTCGGCGTCGTCATCGATCTCGCCGTGCATGACATCGATCTGATCCGCTGGTTCACCGAATCCGACATCGTCGATGTGCAGCCGCAGCTTGCGAGCGCCGTCGCCGAGCGCGAGGACATCGCACTGCTTCAATTCCGCACCAAGTCCGGCGTGCTCGCGCACATCAACACCAACTGGCTGACGCCGTTCAAGGCGCGCAACGTCACGGTGGCGACGCGCGGCAAATATGTGCAGGGCGATCTTCTGACGCGTCAGGTGACGGAGTGCTTCGGCTTCCAGCGCGACGGCAGCTATTCGATGCGCCATCTGTCCGTCGGTCACGACGAGCCGCTGCGTGCCGAACTGATGTCGTTTCTCGATGCCGTCCGCACCGGCAATGCGCCCGCCGTCACCGGCGAGGAGGGCGTTGCTTCGCTCGAGATTGCGATCAAGTGCCTCGAAGCGCCGGCTGGCGCCATCGCGGCACCGTTGCGCAAAGGCCCGCGCGCGGTCGCGAGCTAATTTTCAATCCCGGAATTACGGCCAAGAGCAAATGAACCAGCATCTGCGTCCAGACCCCGTTGCGTTTATCGACATCGGCGAACAGCGCCGCCGTCTCGGCACCAAGATCGATACCGCCGTGTCGAAAGTGCTGACGCACTGCCAGTTCATCAACGGCCCGGAGGTCATGCAGCTTGAGTCGGATTTGGCGGCTTATTGCGGCGCGAAGCATGTCGTTGCCTGCGCCAGCGGCACAGATGCACTCCTGATGGTACTGATGGTCAAGGGAATCGGCCCAGGCGACGCGGTGATCTGTCCGTCGTTCACATTCTGCGCCACGGGAGAAGTCGTGGCGCTTGCGGGTGCAACGCCCGTGTTCGTCGACGTGAATGAGACCACGTTCAACATGGATGCCGAATCGCTCAAGAAGGGCATCGCGACCGCCAAGAAGCTCGGCCTGAAACCGAAGGCTGTAATTCCGGTCGATCTGTTCGGGCAGAGCGCCGATCATGACGCCATTGCAAACGTCGCGAAAGAAAACAATCTGTTCGTGCTCGACGATGCCGCGCAATCCTTCGGCGCGAGCTATAAAGGCAAGCGCCTCGGCACGCTGGCGCTTGCGACCGCAACCAGTTTCTTCCCGGCGAAACCGCTGGGTTGTTACGGCGACGGCGGCGCGATCTTCACCGACGATGCCGATCTCGCGGAAAAACTCCGCAGCGTGCGCGTGCACGGGCAGGGCGCGGAGAAATATGACAACGTCCGCATCGGCCTCACCGCTCGCCTCGATACCGTTCAGGCCGCCGTGCTGATCGAGAAACTGAAAATCTTCGACGGGGAAATCGCCGCGCGCAACAAGGTGGCGCAACGCTATTTCGATGCGCTGCATAATATCGTCACCGCGCCGCGCGTTACCGACGGCAACGTTTCGACCTGGGCGCAGTACACGATCCGCCTGCCGAAGGGGCATAACCGGGATGCGTTCGCGAATGCGCTCAAGGCGCAGGGCATTCCGACGGCGATCTATTATCCGAAGTCGATGCACCAGCAGACCGCCTACAAGCACTATCCGGTGGCGGACGGCGGATTGCCGGTCAGCGAGAAGCTGTCGCAGGACGTCATCAGCCTGCCGATGCATCCCTATCTGGACGCAGCGGCGCAGGATCGCGTCATCAAGGCTGTGCGCGACGCGGTGGCGTAGGGGCCCCTCGCACGTCATTGCGAGCGAAGCGAAGCAATCCAATTTTTTGATAACGCGAATGGATTGCTTCGTCGCTGCGCTCCTCGCAATGACGAGGTAGAAAAGGACGTGGATGGCCGGACTAAATCCGGCCATGACGGGTGATGTTGTCATCGCGTTTTATTCGTCGTCTTTGCATCCTCATGTAAGATAATCTCATGCTCGGGCGAATCTTCACCGTCGGCGGTTATACGCTGCTCTCGCGGATCACCGGATTCGCGCGCGACGTGATGCTTGCCGCGATCCTCGGTGCGGGTCCGGTGGCGGACGCGTTCTTCGTCGCCCTTCGTCTCCCCAACCATTTCCGTGCGATCTTCGCCGAGGGCGCGTTCAACGCTGCCTTCGTGCCGGCCTATGCGCATGTTGTCGGCAAGAGCGGCGCGCCGAGCGCCAAACTGTTCGGCGATCGTATTTTTACAATCTTGTTCGCGTCGCAGGTCGTGCTGCTGGTGTTGGCGCTTGTCTTCATGCCGCAGGCGATGAGCATTCTCGCGCCGGGCTTCACTGACGATCCGGCGCAGCGCGACCTTGCGATCTCGCTCACGCGGATCACCTTTCCCTATCTGCTGCTGATTACGCTGGTGACGCTTTACGGCGGCATGCTCAACGTCATGCATCGCTTTGCGAGTGCGGCGGCAGCACCAATCTTCCTCAACATCTCGATGATGGCCACATTGGCGCTGGCCGCGTTCTTTCCGAGCGCCGGGCATGCGGCGGCGTGGGGCGTGCTGATTTCCGGCTTCCTGCAATATTTCCTGCTCGCAGGAGATGCGTGGAAGCATGGCGTGCTGCCGACATTCACAAGCTGGAAATGGGACGAGGACGTGCGCGGATTCTTCCGCGCGCTCGGTCCCGCGACCGTCGGCTCGATGGGCACGCAGATCGCATTGTTCGCCGACACGATCATCGCGACATTCCTCGCGGCGGGCGCGCTGTCGGCACTCTATTACGCGGATCGCCTCAATCAACTGCCCATCGGCGTGATCGGCATCGCCATAGGTACGGTGCTGCTTCCGGAAATGTCGCGGCGGATGGCGGCAAACGATCATGCGGGCGCGATGGCCTCGCAGCGACGCGCGTTCGAGTTCACGCTCTTGTTTTCAATTCCCTTCGTCGCGGCGTTTCTCACCGTACCGGATGCGATCATGCGCGCGATGTTTGCGCGCGGAGCTTTCACGAAAGCCGATGCGGCAGCCGCCGCCGCGACGCTTGCGGCTTACGCCATTGGATTGATTCCTTTCGTGCTGATCCGAAGCGCGGTCGCGACTTTCTACGCCCGCAAGGACACGACCACGCCCGTGATCGCGGCGCTCACGGGTGTCGCCGTCAACGTCGCCTTGAAACTCGCGCTGGTGGGCGCGCTGGCGCAGGTCGGCCTCGCACTTGCGACAGCCGTTGGCGCGTGGATCAATCTCGTGCTGGTTCTCATCTTCGCGATCCGCCGCAAATTCTTCGAGATCGGCCGCGCGTTTTTGATTGCGCTGTTCAAACTTTTGTTATGCGGACTGGTGCTTGCCGCCTCGCTTTGGTTCTCCGCGCGCTGGCTCGGTACTGCGCTTGCAGGCATGACATCGCTGCGCGACGAAACCGCGCTGCTGATTTTGGCGGCAATCGGTTTCGTGGTCTATGCCGCCTCGCTGCTGGTGCTGTTCGGAAGGCGCTGGATTGCATCGCTGATCCGCCCGGTGTGACGGCGAAGCCGTTTGCGCGCGCCGCCGATCCGCTGCAATATGCGCGGAACTCCACACATCATTGAATTCCGAAAGTTGAATAAAATGGCAGTGAAATTCGGCGTCGGCCAGAGCGTCACCCGCAAGGAAGACGATCCGCTCATTCGCGGGCGCGGACATTATACCGACGATCACGCGCCGGCCGGTTCGCTTCATGCGCTGGTGCTGCGCTCGCCGCACGCGCACGCGACATTCACGATCAACACGTCGATGGCCAAATCGAAACCCGGCGTGGCGGCGATCCTCACCGCTGCGGATGTCACCGATCTCGGCGGGCTGCCGTGCCTGTTCCAGCTTCCGGCCAATCCGTTCAAGTCGCCGCCTTATCCGATTCTGGCGAAGGACAAGGTCTTTCACGTCGGCGATGCGGTGGCGTTCGTTGTCGCCGACACCGTCGATCGCGCGCGTGATGCGATCGAAGCCATCGACGTGAAATGGTCGCCGCTGCCCGCCGCCATCGGCGTGGCCGATGCCGTGAAATCCGGCGCGCCGCTGATGCGTCCCGAATATCCGAACAACGTGCTGTTCGATGAATCCGTCGGCAACAAGGCGAAGGCCGAAGCCGCCTTCAAGGGCGCGCATGCGGTCGCGGAAATTTCCATCGTCAATCCGCGCGTCGTGACGAATTTCATGGAGCCGCGGGGCGTTGTCGCCGAATACGACGCGAAGGCCGATCATCTGACCATGACCATCGGCAGTCAGGGCAGCCATCGCATCCGCGACATCCTGTGCCAGAACATCCTGAAAATTCCGACCGAAAAAATGCGCGTCATCGCCAGGGATGTCGGCGGCGGATTCGGCACGCGGCTGTTCCCGTATCGCGAATATGCGCTGGCTGCTTTCGCCGCGCGCAAGCTCAAGAAAAACGTCAAATGGATCGCGGACCGCTCCGACCATTTCGTCGGCGACGCGCAGGGGCGCGACAATGTCACGACCGCGCGCATGGCGCTGGCGGCTGACGGAAAATTCCTCGGCCTCGACGTCGATCTGATGAGCGACCTCGGCGCGTATCTGTCGACCTTCGCACCCTACATCGCCTACGGCGGCGCGGACATGCTGCCAGGCCTTTATGATTTGCAGGCGTTCCACTGCCGCGTGCGCTGCGTGTTCACCAACACCGTGCCGGTCGACGCCTATCGCGGCGCGGGCCGTCCCGAGGCGGCGTATGTGCTGGAGCGGCTCGTCGATGTCGCCGCGCGCAAACTGGGCATGACGCCGGATGCGATCCGCAAGAAGAATTTCATTCCGGCAAAATCGCTGCCCTACAAGACGGCGACCGGCAAGGTCTACGACTCCGGCGATTTCACCGCGCATATGAAACGCGCGATGGACGTGATCGGATGGAAGGAATTTCCGAAGCGCGCCAAGGCCGCCAAGAAGGCCGGGCTCGTGCGCGGCATCGGCATGTCCACCTATGTCGAGATCTGCGGCACGATGGGTGAGGAGACCGCCAGCGTTCGTCTCGATCCCAATGGCGACGTGACCGTGCTGATCGGCTCGCAATCGACCGGGCAGGGCCATCAGACCGCCTACGCACAGGTGGTCGCCGAACAGTTCGGATTGCCGCCCGAGAAGGTTCACGTCATTCAGGGCGACACGGACATTGTGAAGACCGGTCTCGGCACCGGCGGATCGAGCGCGATCCCGACCGGCGGCGTCAGCGTGCAGAAGGCAACCAGGAAGCTTGGCGACAATCTCAAATCGCTGGCGGCGGAAGCCCTCGAAGCAAGCGCGGGCGATCTTGAAATCCGCGACGGCCGCGTGCGCGTGGCGGGCACCGACAAGGCGATTGCATTCGCGGACCTTGCAAAGAAAGCCGGCAACGATCCGTCGAAACTCACCGGCACCGACAAGTTCACGCAGGCCGACGGCACCTACCCGAACGGCACGCACATTGCCGAGGTCGAGATCGACCCGGCAACCGGCGTCACCAAAATCGTCAATTACGTGATCGTCGATGATTTCGGCGTGACGCTGAACCCGCTGCTGCTGGCGGGACAGGTTCACGGCGGTGTCGCGCAGGGCATCGGTCAGGCGCTGATGGAGCAGGCGACCTACGACAAGGACGGCCAGCTCGTCACCGGCACCTTCATGGATTACGCGCTGCCGCGCGCGGCCGACGCGCCGTCCTTCCATTTCGAGACGCATAACGTGCCCTGCGTGACCAACCCTCTGGGCGTGAAGGGCGCGGGCGAGGCGGGCTCCATCGGCTCATGTCCGGCGGTGATGAACGCGATTTCGGAAGGCCTGTGGCGCGAATACAGGGTCGAGCACATCGATATGCCGGCCACCGCCGAGCGGGTGTGGATGGCCATCGCTCGCGCGGGGACGAAATAGGTTCAAAGAAAATTCCCGTGAACGGGTAAAATTTGTGGCCTTGCCAAGACTCGGCGGGGATGGTGTTTTAGACCCGTTCTAAGGCCATAAAGGCTCCAACTTCCGGGGGAAATTTCGATGAAGCGTATTTCGATTGCGGCTGCGGTTCTGCTTGTTGCCAGCGCAGGCGCGGTAATGGCGTCGCCCGACGGCGTCGCTGCAATGAAGGCCAACGGCAAGGCGCTCGCGACCGTTCTGCTGCCGACCATGAAGGGCGACAAGCCTTACGTTCAGGCCGACATCGATGCGGCACTCGCGGCGATGGCCGACACCGCCGCCAAGCTGCCGACGCTTTATCCCGACAGCGAAAAGGGCGCAGCAGCGTCGGGCGATTTCTCTCCGTCGCCGAAGCTGTTTGAAGACAAGGCGGGATACGCCGCTGCGATCAAGGCGTTCGCGGACGCGGTCGCCGCTGCCAAGGCATCGTCGAAGGATCTGGATTCGTTCAAGGCTGCGGCTCCCGCAGTGACCAAGGCCTGCGGCAACTGCCACGAGACCTATCGCGTCAAGAACGGCTAACCGTTCGGCCCAATCCGAAACAAAAGGGCGGATGCTTTGCTGCATCCGCCCTTTTTCGTTTCCAGCGTGGTGCGCGTTACTTGACGACCTGACCGCGAATTTCGCCGCCCTTGTTCGCGTCGGTGTGGACGTTGATGTAATACTTGCCCGCCATCAGGTCGGCGGCCTGTGCATCAGTCAGCGTGGTGCTGCCTTCGGCGCCGCTTGCGGCATCCTTGAACGGCACGACGACCGGCGCGTTGGCGCCTGCTGCGGCCGGTCCGTGGAAATGCGCCATCGTGGCCGGACCGGTGAGGCCGGAATAGGTGACTTTCCAGGTCAGCATTTTGGAAGCCGTGTCATAGGTGACATCGGCAGTGCCTTTGCCGGCGCTGGTGTTCGGCGGTACTTCGGCGGCGCTCGTCAGCGGCACTTTCATCGTCATTTTTTCGGCATATGCCGGACCTGCGAGTGCGACGCAGGTGCCAAAAGCGATTGCCGTAATTGCAAACGTCATATTTTTCATGATGTTCTCCCGGGATAAAATCGATGGCATGATAGCAACACCGGCCGGGGCCGATTAGTTCACGGCCGTTTTGGTTTGGGGACGAATATGTTGAAGAAACTTTTTCTACTCGCCGTCGCCGCTGCGGCGGTGGGCCTTGCGGTGTTCTGGTTCGTCACCATTCCTGGCGTCGTCTCCGCAAGCGCCTTGCCCGCCTACACGCCGAACCTCGCCAACGGCCAGACCATCTTCAACATCGGCGGATGTTCCTCCTGCCACGCGGTCGCCGGCGAAAAGGACCGCACCGCGCTCGGCGGCGGCTTTGCGATCAAGTCGGATTTCGGCACGTTCTATGCGCCGAACATTTCGCCGCACAAAGACAACGGCATCGGCAACTGGACCGAGGCGGAATTCGTCACCGCCGTCACCAAGGGCACCTCGCCTAGCGGCCAGCACTATTATCCGGCGTTTCCTTACACATCCTATACCCACGGCAAGATCGAGGATGTGCGCGACATGTTCGCCTATCTGAAAACCCTGCCGGCGGTGTCGGGCAAGGTGCGCGATCACGACGTGAAGTTTCCGTTCAATATCCGCCGTCTCGTCGGCGGCTGGAAATTCCTGTTCTTCGACGATCGTCCGTTCATTGGCGACGCGCAGAAATCCGCCGCGTGGAACAGAGGCTCATATCTCGTCAACGGCTTCGGCCACTGCGCCGAGTGTCATAGCCCGCGCAATCTGATCGGCGGCATCGTCGGCTCGCAGCGTTTCGCCGGCGGACCGGACCCCGATCATCCGGGCGGCTGGGTGCCGAACATCACGCAGAAGGGTCTGAAGGACTGGAGCGAGAAGGACATCGCCTCGTTCCTGAGCGATGGCGTGACGCCCGACGGCGACACCGCCGGCGGATCGATGGCGCATGTCATCAAGAATACGTCGCAGCTCAGCGATGAGGATCGTGCGGCGATGGCGACGTATCTGAAGTCGCTGGTGCCGGTGGACGGTCCGCCCAGGCCGCCGAAGAAAAAGTCGTAAGGCCGGGGCGAGTCGGGGTTTAAGAGAACTTGTCATTGCCGGGCTTGACCCGGCAATCCATCGCCTCAAAACATCTCGTTTCTTTCTAGATGGATGCGCGGGTCGAGCCCGCGCATGACGCTCCGGACTAGCGTTGAATTTCCCTAAGTCCCGAACGCCTTGAAGGTGATGATGGTGTAGGTGTCCTGGATGCCCGGGATCACCTGCACCTTTTCATTGACGAAATGGCCGATGTCGGTGCCGCTGTCGACATAGAACTTCACCAAAAGATCGTGGTTGCCCGCCGTCGAGTAGATCTCCGAGGCGATCTCCGCTTCGGCGAGCGCATTGGCGACCTTGTAGGACTGCCCCATCTTGCATTTGATCTGGACGAAAAAGGGCACCATCGCTGCGTCTCCCGGATAACTTGATTGCCGTCATCAAGCCAAAAACCCGGCATGGCCGCAAGGGCGCTCACGCTCTATATAAAGACGCATCGGGGCGCGGTGCAGCGAGAACAGTGAATTCATGAGCCTTCCGGTTGCGTTGACCATTGCGGGTTCCGATTCCAGCGCGGGTGCTGGAATTCAGGCCGACCTCAAGACATTCGCCGCGCTCGGCGTCTATGGCGCCTCCGCCATCACGGCGCTGACCGCGCAGAACACCAAGGGCGTCACGGCTGTTCACGACGCGCCTGCGAGCATCGTCACCGCGCAGATCGATGCGGTGTTTGCCGATCTCGACGTGAAGGCCGTGAAGATCGGCATGGTGTCGCGGCGCGACATCATCGAGGCCATCGCCGCAAGCCTTGACCGCTGGAAACCGAAACACGTTGTCGTCGATCCGGTGATGGTGTCGACATCGGGCGACCGGCTGCTGTCTCCGGATGCTGTCGATGCGCTCAAGCGCGAACTGTTTCCGCGCGCCTCCATCGTCACGCCGAATCTGCCGGAGGCGGCGGCGCTGCTCGAAACGGCCATTGCGTCGAGCGAAGGCGAGATCGAAGCTCAAGGACGACGGCTGCTCGAATTTGGCTGCCCCGCCGTGCTCATCAAGGGCGGTCATGGCAAGGACGCGGAGAGCGTCGACTTCCTCGTGACGAAGGATTCGGTCGAGCGTCTGGCGGCGATGCGTATCGATACCAAGAACACCCACGGCACCGGCTGCACGCTGTCCTCGGCTGTCGCCGCTGGATTGGCGAAGGGCGAGAGCCTTGAAGACGCGGTTCGCAACGCCAAGGCCTATGTCACGGCTGCCATCGCAGCATCCGACAGGCTCAGCGTCGGGCACGGCCACGGGCCGGTGCATCACTTCCACAGATTCGAGTGATCGTCATTGCGAGGAGCGTCAGCGACGAAGCAATCCAGCCTTGTGAAGACTCTGGACTGTTTCGCGGAGTTTATCATCGGGCCGGCAGAGCCGGACCCGTTGGCTCGCAATGACGCTTTCATTGTCGTCTCACTGTCGCATGGTGACGGTATTTTCCGGGAAGATTGATTCTTTTCCGGATTCGCCCATGGCCACTGCTGACCTCGAAAAATCCACTGTTGAGAACGCCTATGCGCGCTGGGCGCCGATCTACGACGCCGTCTGCGGGCCTGTGATGGTGATGGGCCGCCGTGCGGCTGCGGAAGCCGCGCGCAATATCGGCGGAAAAATCCTCGAAGTCGGCGTCGGCACGGGGCTTTCTTTCGACGATTACGACGCCACCACCGAGATCACCGGCATCGATATGAGCGAAGCCATGCTGGAGAAGGCCCGCGCCAAGATGGCGGGCGGCAAATATCCCTTTGTCAAAGCCGTTCATCAGATGGACGCGCACAACATGAGTTTTGCGGATTCGGCGTTCGACTGCGTGGTGGCGCAATTTGTCATTACGCTGGTCGAGAATCCGGAGCGCGTGCTCTTCGAATGTCACCGCGTGGTGAAGCCGGGCGGGCGCATCATTCTCGTTAATCATCTTTATTCGGAAGTCGGCTTCGCGGCGGCGCTGGAACGCTGGGCGGCGAAGAAGACCCGCAAGCTCGGCCTGCGTCCGGAATTTCCCTTCGCGCGGCTTCAGGCGTGGGCGCAATCAAACGAAAATACGAGCCTTGTGGAACGACGCAAAGTTGCGCCGTTCGGCATCTATTCGCTTATTTCTTTCGAGCGGACTCCGTCGCTGCAAGTTGCGTAGCGTCTTTAGGATTTAGTTGTGCGTGTCATCGCACTGTCATGAAACTTTGATATTGGCCCGCGCATGGAAAGACAGGTTGTGAGCGAAAGCACACCCGAACGCCACTTTCGCACATTGTTTATCTCCGACGTCCATCTCGGAGCCCGCGGCTCGCAGGCCGACCGCCTTCTCGACTTCCTCCGCGTCCACGATGCCGACACCATTTATCTCGTCGGCGACATCATCGACGGCTGGGCGCTGAAGGTGAACTGGCACTGGCCGCAATCGCATAACGATTTCGTGCAGAAGATGCTCCGCCGCGTCCGCAAGGGCGCGAGGGTGATCTACATTCCCGGCAACCACGACGAATTCCTGCGCGACTATTACGGCACGCATTTCGGCGGCATCGAAGTCGTTGAGACGGCCGTGCATGAAGGCATCGACGGCAAGCGGTATCTCGTCATCCACGGCGACATTTTCGATCTCGTGGTGCAGAACGCGCGCTGGCTCGCGCATCTCGGCGACCGCGCCTACGATTTCGCGATCCAGATGAACCGGCTGGTCAACGCCTTCCGCAAGCTGTTCAACCGGCCGTACTGGTCGCTGTCGCAATGGGCGAAGCAGAAGGTCAAGAATGCGGTGAACTACATCGGCGCGTTCGAGGACACGCTGTCGAATGAAGCGAGGCGCCACGACTGCGACGGCGTGATCTGCGGCCACATCCATTTCCCGGTGATCCGCGATCTCAACGGCGTGCGTTACATGAACTGCGGCGACTGGGTCGAAAGCTGCACGGCGCTGGTCGAGCACCACGATGGCCATTTCGAAATTCTGACCTGGACCGATCCGCTGCGCCATGCGCGGCCGGTTCCGGCGCGCGAAGTGCAGGCGGCCTGATGAAAATCCTGGTCGCGACCGACGCCTGGCACCCTCAAGTCAACGGTGTTGTGCGCACGCTCAACATGATGGCGGACGCCGCCAAATCGATGAACATCGACGTGACGTTTCTCACGCCGCAATCGTTCAGGACAATTTCGCTACCGAGCTACGCCGACATTCAGCTCGCGCTGCCGTGGCCGTGGAAGATCGCGGAACTGATCGAGCAGGCCGCGCCGGATTACATCCACATCGCGACTGAAGGCCCGATCGGCATTCTGGTGCGGCGCTATTGCCGCAAGAACAACGTGCCGTTCACCACGAGTTTCCATACGCGCTTTCCCGAATACATTTCCGCGCGTTTCCCGATTCCGGAATCGTGGGTATGGGCGGTCCTTCGATACTTCCACGGCACCAGCGATGCCGTGATGGCGGCGACGCCGGCGCTTGTCGATGAATTGCGCGGACGCGGATTCAAAAATGTCGTTTTGTGGTCGCGCGGCGTCGACGCAAAACTGTTTCACCCGCAGGATGTCGATCTCGGATTCAGGCGGCCGGTGTTTCTGTCGGTCGGCCGCGTTGCGGTCGAAAAAAACCTCGAGGCGTTTCTCGATCTGGATTTGCCTGGCACCAAGGTCATCGTCGGCGACGGCCCCGCCCGTGCCGAGCTTGAACGCAAATATCCCGACGCGATGTTCCTCGGCACGATGCAGGGCGAGCAGCTCGCGCAGACCTATGCGAGCGCCGATGTGTTCGTGTTTCCGAGTAAGACCGACACGTTCGGCCTCGTGCTGCTTGAGGCACTCGCGAGCGGTGTGCCGGTCGCGGCCTATCCCGTATCAGGTCCGCTCGACGTCATTGGAGACGCGCCGGTCGGCGTGCTCAATCACGATCTGCACTCGGCGTGTCTCGCAGCACTTCATATCTCGCGCGACACCTGCCGCGAATTCGCGCTGGAGCATAGCTGGGAAGCCTGCGCGCGGGTGTTCGTCGAAAACGTCACGCGCGAACGGCCCCCTCAAGTGAAGCGCCGCTGGCGGCAGCGGCTCGTTCGCCGCCTTCGCATGGCGCGGGGCCAGATCCCGCCGAACGCAGAACCGGCATAGCTTTTCGCTGCCTTGCGAGGGCGAGGCGAAGCGCGATACAAGCCGCGCATGACCATTCTGCCGGCAATTTCCGACATCGACGCTGCCGCAAAGGTGCTCGCGCCTTATGCGGTCAGGACCCCGCTTCTGACATCGCCCGCGCTCGATGCGCTGACCGGCGCGCGGGTGTTTCTCAAGCCGGAAGTTCTGCAACGCACCGGATCGTTCAAGTTTCGCGGCGCGTTCAACAAGATTTCGTCGATTCCCGAAAGCAAGCGCGCATCCGGCGTCGTCGCGTTTTCAAGCGGCAATCACGCGCAGGGCGTGGCGGCGGCTGCACAGATTCTCAAAATGCCTGCCGTGATTGTCATGCCTGAAGATGCGCCGGCGTCGAAGATTGCACGCACCAAGGGTTACGGCGCGGAGGTCGTGCTTTACGACCGCTACAAGGAAGACCGCGAGGCGATCGCGCGCGACATTCAGACGAAACGCGGTGCGACTCTCGTGCCGCCGTTCGACGATCCGAAAATCATTGCCGGGCAGGGCACGGCCGGACGCGAGATCGCGGAGGATTTGTTGGCGCTCGGCGTGACGCCGGACATCGTGTCGGCACCGGCATCCGGCGGAGGGCTGATGGCAGGAATTGCCATCGCCGCGCGCGCGAAATTTCCGAACGTCACGCTGATGACCGCAGAGCCCGACGGTTTCGACGATCACGCGCGTTCGCTCGCGGCGGGACAGCGCGAGGCGCACGCCAACACCGGCAAGACGATCTGCGACGCGCTGATGGCGGCGATCCCCGGCGAGATCACCTTCGCGGTCAATTCCAAACTCGTCGCACGCGGCGTCACGGCGACCGACGCGGAAGTCGGCAAGGCGGTCGCGTTTGCATTCCGCGAACTGAAACTCGTGGTCGAGCCGGGCGGGGCGGTGCCGCTCGCCGCACTGATTCACGGGCGAATGGACGCGAAAGGCAAGACGGTCGCGATCGTATTGTCGGGCGGAAATGTCGATGCGGATTTGTTCGCGCAACTGATCGAGCAGAATTGACGATCTTTCCCCTCTCCCCTTGTGGGAGAGGGGGAAGACAATTCGCCTCAACTAAAGAACGCGATCTTCTCCGCGCTCGTCATGCGCCGGATCGGCGCCAGCGGATCGGCCTTCGGCTTCACAGGTTTTGCAACCACGCCGCTGACGAGAAGACTTGCACCGAGACTGCCGCCGATGCTCGCGTGCAGCGCCGTCTCCTCGATTGTCTTCGCAGAGGGCGCGGGCGGCTTCGCCACAGGTTGCGGCACGGGCTGAACCGCTTGCGGCGGTTCGAGACGCACGACGGTACTCACAGGTTTCGCAGGTGCTGGATCGGGTTTTTTCGCAGGCTGCACACCCTTGGCCAATTCGCCAATCTCTTTCGCAGCCTGATCGAACGCGCCCAGAACGCCGCCGCGCAGATCGTTCGTCGAAAATCCGTCGCAGGCTTTGTTGATGGCCTCGACCTGCGCGTCGAGCAAACCGCAAATACGAGAGTCCGCGCCGGACTCGCGCAGGCCCCATGCAATCTCGCGGATCACCATCGCGCATTTTCGCGCTGGCGCCATCGCATCGGCCATCGCCGGATTGCCGAAAGCCGTCTCCGCCGCCGTTCGCGCGCCGGTGAGAATGGCGTTCACGGCTGCGATCAGATCACGAGCGTCATTCGTCTGCGGCGAGGGCGCTGCCTGCTGCTTTTGTTCGGCGAGAGTCTTCTCGATGCGCGCGACGGCTTCGAGAACCGCGATCGTGTCGGCGTTGCGGTTACGCCGCGCATATTCGGCGAGAAACCAGCGGCCGCGCGCCGTCTCCATGAACGCGCCGGCAATCGCGTCGTAATCCGCCTGCGTCGGCAGGCTGGCGGTGGCCGTCATCGGCGAAAGGGCGAAGGCTTGATCGGCCATAGGTTTTCTAGCCAGAATCCTCGCTGCGGATGATACGCTCGCCGGACCCTGCGGCAACGACTACGAATCAAAACAGCTTTGATCTCCACGGAATCACAAAAAGACCAGTCCCGGCAATCCGTTGCCCGGCGATTTGCGCTGGGGACAAGCCTTTTCTATGCCTCGCTGCTCGGCATGCTGGGAACCTATCTGCCGTTTTTCTCGGTGTGGCTGAAGAATATCGGTATCGACGCGCAATGGATCGGCATCATCACCGCGATGCCCTCGCTGTCGCGCTTCACGGTGCTGCCGTTCATCACGGCGTTCGCCGAGAGGCGCAACATCCTGCGCGAGGCGATGATCGCGATGGCGTTTCTCACAGCAGCCGGATTTGTTGTGATCGGATTCCTGCGCGAGCCTTTGCCGATCCTGATTGCGTTCGCATTGTTGGCCTGCGTGTGGACGCCGCTGTCGCCGCTCTCGGACGGCTATGCGCTGAAAGGCGTCGTGGTTTACGGACTCAATTACGGCCCGATGCGGCTGTGGGGTTCGGCGTCGTTCATCGTCGGCGCGCTGGTCTGCGGCGCGCTGCTCGATGTGGTGAATTATCAGCACCTGATCTGGATCATCGTCGCCTCCGCTGTGCTGAGCGCGTTCGTCAGTCTCGGCCTGATGCCGCTGCACGCGCCGCCGGTGACGGCCGAAGCGCCGCGCGCGAGCGGGCTGTTGAAACAGAAACTGTTCTGGGCGGTGATCGGCGCGCATACGCTCATCCAGGGCAGCCACGGGGCGTATTACGGTTTCTCGTCGATCATCTGGCAAGGCATGGGCTTCAGCGGATTCTCCATCGCACTGTTGTGGTCGGTCGGCGTGATTGCAGAAATCGTGATTTTCGCGATCTCGCCGCGCTTCACGCTTGAGGCGACGACGCTCGTCATCATCGGCGCCGCGAGCGCAATCATCCGCTGGATTCTCACGGCGATGGAGCCGCGGCTTGAAGTTCTGATCGCGGTTCAGGCGATGCACGGCCTGTCGTTCGGCATCACGCAGGTCGGCATCTATACGCTTCTGGTGCGAAGCGTGCCGCATCATCTCCTGGCGAGTGCGCAGGGCTATCTCGTCGCCTTCGGCGGCATCGTCAGCGCGATTACGGTGGTGATGTCGGGATTGCTCTACGCGCAATTCGGAAGCGGCGTGTATTTTGCGATGGCAGCAATGGGTGCCGCAGGCGGCGTCGTGATGCTCTTGTGGCGCAAGCGGCTCGACGCACATCAAGGCATCGAAAGCGAGGAGGGACTTGAATGACCGCTTATGTGATTTTCGACGTCGAAATCAGGGACGCTGCGAAATACAGGGAATTCATGGACGGCGTGAAACCGGCGCTCGAACAGGCCGGCGCCAAATATCTCGCGCGCGGCGGGGCGCACAAGGTCTATGAAGGCGACTGGACGCCGCGCAGAATTGTATTGCTGGAATTTCCTTCGGTTGCGGCATGGGAGTCGTTTTACAACGGTCCAACCTATCAGGGCCTGAAAGCGATCCGCGATGCTTGCAGTTCAGCGCGGCTCGTCGGCGTCGAAGGCCTGAGCTAGCCCCACAGCGCCGCATCCGGCGGATAAACGGTCGAACCGTCATAGCGCAATCCGTTGTCGCGATCCTTTGCCAGCAGCAGCGGTCCGTCGAGATCGACCACACGCGCATGTTGCGCGACGATCATCGCAGGGGCCATCGACAGCGAGGTTGCGACCATGCAGCCGGTCATGATCTCGAAGCCGTGCACATGGGCTTCGTTCGCCATCGCCAGTGCCTCGGTCAGCCCGCCGGTCTTGTCGAGCTTGATGTTGATGGCGTCGTAGCGTTCGCGAAGACCTTTCAGCGACGCGCGGTCGTGCACGCTCTCGTCGGCGCACACTTTCACGGCGCGTTTGATTGCCGCGAGCGCGGCGTCATCCGTCGAAGGCAGCGGCTGTTCGATCATGGTGACGCCGGCATCCGCGCAGGCGGAGATATGCGCTTCGAGATTGGTCCCCGTCCAGGCCTCGTTGGCATCAACGATCAGTTCGGATTGCGGCGCGGCCTTTCGCACCGCTTTGATCCGTTCAATGTCGCCGTCGCCCCCGAGCTTGATCTTGAGCAGCGGACGATGCGCGGCTTTGGCGGTTGCCTCGGCCATGCTTTGCGGCGTGCCGAGCGAAATCGTGTAGGCGGTGGTGAGCGGCTTCGGCGCGCCAAGGCCGAGAATATCCCAGACGCGCTGACCGCTTTCCCTGGCCTCCAGATCCCACAGCGCGCAATCGAGCGCGTTCCGCGCCGCGCCCGGCGGCAGCATGGTTTGCAATGCGATGCGGTCGAATGATTTGCCGTTCAGGCTCAGCACCGCCGCAAGCGTTGTCTCCGGCGTCTCGCCGTAACGGGTATAGGGCACGCATTCGCCGCGCCCGGTCAGGGTCCCGCGACTTACCCGCGCCACAATCACCACGGCTTCTGTTTTCGCGCCCCGGCTGATGGTGAAGCCGCCTTCGATCGGCCAGTGCTCGATTTGCGCTTCGACGGTGACGGGCGCTGCGGTCATTGGGCGTGACTGGGCCTGATCGGGCGGGACGTAAGGCGGGGTTGCCGGAATGAGCCAATTATGGCTCTTAAGGGCATTCCCGTACAGGTCAGGTGCTTCGTGTTAGATTGCCCCGTCGCGCGCGCGAAGATTCGTTTCAGGAGCCGGTGTTGCAAGAGCTTGTCCTAGACGGCAATCCCAATTTGGAACAGGTCGCGATGGGTTCGATTCTGGCGCTGCGGGCGACAGGCGAATGGACCGTGCATCATGCGCCCAGTCTGGAAAAGATCGTCGAGCGCACCGAGAAGGACAACGCCACCAATAACGGCATCATCATCGACGTGTCGCAGGTGGTCAGCCTCGATACGTTCGGCGCCTGGCTGATCGAGCGTATGCGCCGCAATCTCACCAGCGGCGGCGTCACGCCGCGCATCGCCGGGCTTTCGCCGAATTACGCAAGCCTCGTCGATGAAGTGAGCCGGGTGAAGGAAGGCGTGGTGACGCCGAAGGAACCGGCGACGCTGACGACCATGCTCGAATCCGTCGGCCGCAGCGTGGTCGATGTCGCCAAGACGCTGTTGTCGCTTTTGGCGATGACCGGCTCGATCCTCAATGCGGCTGCGCGCGTGGCGCGGCATCCGACGAGCTTTCGTCTCACATCGCTGATCCATCAGCTCGAACAGGTCTGCTGGCGCGCGGTGCCAATCATTCTGCTGATTACGTTTCTGATCGGCTGCATCATCGCCCAGCAGGGCATTTTTCATTTCCGCAAGTTCGGCGCGGACGTGTTCGTGGTGGACATGCTTGGCGTGCTGGTGCTGCGCGAATTGGGCGTGCTGCTCGTGGCAATCATGGTCGCGGGCCGCACCGGCAGCGCCTACACCGCCGAACTCGGCTCGATGCGGATGCGCGAGGAGGTCGATGCGCTGCGCACCATGGGGTTCGATCCGACCGAAGTGCTGATCCTGCCGCGCGTGATGGCGCTCATCATCGCGCTTCCGATTCTCACATTCCTGGGTGCGATGGCCGCGCTCTATGGCGGCGGTCTGGTCGCATGGGGCTATGGCGGCGTGCTGCCGGATGCGTTTTTGCAGCGCCTGCGCGAGGCAATTTCAATCCAGCATTTCGTCGTCGGCATGGTGAAAGCGCCGGTGATGGCGCTGGTCATCGGCGTGGTCGCCTGCGTCGAAGGCTCGGCGGTGAAAGGCAGCGCGGAATCGCTCGGCCAGCACACCACGGCATCGGTCGTGAAATCCATCTTCCTTGTCATCGTCATGGATGGCCTGTTCGCGATCTTCTTCGCGGCGATCAATATTTAAGGGCGGCAGGACGCGATGGCACCTTTTTCCGGCAACGCGATCATACGGGTGCGCGATCTTACGGTCGGCTTTGGCGACAACCTGATTCTGAATCATCTCGATCTCGACGTTCGCCGTGGAGAGATTCTGGGCTTCGTCGGCGCGTCGGGTGCCGGCAAATCGGTGCTGACGCGCACCATCATCGGACTGATGCCGAAGATGAGCGGCTCCATCGAAGTGTTCGGTGTCGACATGGATTCCTGTAACGAGGATCAGCGCCGCGCGGTGGAACGCCGCTGGGGCGTGCTGTTCCAGCACGGCGCGCTGTTTTCCTCGCTGAACGTGCGGCAGAACATCCAGTTTCCGGTGCGCGAATTCATGGATGTGTCGGAGCGGCTGCTGGACGAGATCGCCATCGCCAAGCTCGCGATGGTCGGCCTCAAGCCGGAAGTCGCCGATCGCTTCCCCTCTGAGCTTTCGGGCGGCATGATCAAGCGCGTGGCACTGGCGCGTGCGCTGGCGCTCGACCCTGAAATCGTGTTCCTCGACGAGCCGACGTCGGGCCTCGATCCGATCAGCGCCGGCGAGTTCGACCAGCTCGTGATGACCCTTCAGCGAACTTTGGGACTGACCGTTTTCATGGTAACTCATGACCTCGACAGCCTTAAAACGGCCTGCAACCGCATCGCAGTGTTAGGGGATCGAAAGGTTCTCTTGGTAGGCACCTTGGACGACATGATGGCCTCGCAGCATCCGTGGTTGCAGGCCTACTTCCACGGCAAGCGGGCATCGTTGACTTTCGGGCGATAGTCACTGGTGTTTTTTGGGTTCTGAGTATTTGTTGCGTCCTTGAGTTGGAGCTAAGTCTATGGAAACAAAGGCAAATTACGTCCTGATCGGGGCGTTCACGCTGGCGGTGATCGCCGCGGCCTTTGGATTCGTGTTCTGGTTCCAGAACCTCGGCGCCGCGGCCGCCCGCACGCCTTTGAGAATTGTGTTCGAGGGCGCGGCCTCAGGCCTGCGCACCGGCGGCAACGTCAATTTCAACGGCATCAAGATCGGCGAAGTCACCTCGATCAAGCTCGACGACCCCAAGCGCGTCGTCGTCATCACCTCGGTCGACAAGAACGCGCCGATCCGCAAGGACTCCGCTGTCGGTCTCGAATTCGCAGGTCTGACGGGCGTGTCCTCGGTCTCGCTGAAGGGCGGCACCGTCGAGGCCGGCGGTGTGCCGGTTGCCGAAGACGGCGTGCCGACGCTGTACGCCGATCCGAATGCCATTCAGGACATCGGCGAGGCGGTGCGCGGCGTGCTGCAAAACGTCAACAAGCTCGTCAGCGAAAATCAGGAAGCCCTGCACGAGAGCATGGCGAACCTTCAGGTGTTCTCGAAGAGTCTCGCCAACAACGCCACGCGCATCGACAGCATCATGGCCGGCGTCGATGGTTTGATGGGCAAGGAAGGCGAACTCACGAGTGCTGCGAAGTCGTTCCGCGAACTGGCCGAGAATCTCGACAAGCGGTCGGCAGGTCTGATTATCGACGCGCGCCGCACGCTCGCCGACGTCAGCCGCGCGGTGAACAATTTCGACCGCAACCCGACGCGCGTGCTGTTCGGCTCCTCCGGCGGCGATCAGAAGCCGGCCAATCCGAACGACGCCAGGGCAAAGCAGCGGTAGTCGGCTGAACGGGCGCATGAACGACCGCGTCCGCATCAAGGCCGTCGATGTCCTCCATCAGGGCTGGTCGCTTCTCAAGCGCACGTCCTACGATTTCAAACGCCGTGACGGCTCATGGCAGAAGCAGACCCGCGAGACCTACGATCGCGGCGACGGCATCGCCGTGCTGCTCTACGATCCGGACCGCGCGACAATCATCCTGATCCGCCAGTTCCGCTTTCCGGCCTTCTATCATGGCGAGGCGGGCGAACTGACCGAAGTGCCTGCCGGCAAGCTCGAAGACGCGACACCGGAGGATGGCATCCGCCGCGAGATCGAGGAGGAGACCGGCTACCGCATCCGCGACGTAACGCGGGTGTTCGAGGCCTATATGAGCCCGGGCTCCGTCACCGAGAAGCTCTATCTGTTCGCCGCGCGCTATTCGCCTGCGGATCGTGTGGGCGAGGGCGGCGGCAATCGCCACGAGGGCGAAGACATCGAAATCCTCGAAACGCCGTTCACCGAGGCGATGGCGATGTTGTCGCGCGGCGACATCCGCGACGCCAAGACGATTATCCTCTTGCAATACGCGGCGCTGAATATTTTTGCGGGCAGGTAACTTACTCGGTCATCCCCGCGAAGGCGGGGATCCATAACCCCTGTCGTCGAAATTCAGCAGAGCGTCATCCAGTTTTCTTCCTGTAATCCAGGGCGTATGGGTCCCGGCCTGCGCCGGGACGACGAGACACACGGCACATAAAAACGGAGGCTTTCGCCTCCGTTTTTTCGCTCGTTATCGTGTGTGGCGTTAACCGAGCCGTCCGGCTGCATGCGCCAGCAGCGTATAGACGAGGCCGGTTTCCGACATCAGCTGGTTGCGAAGCGCCGAAGGTCCGCGCTCGTCGCGCGAGACGTCGTCCAGCAGCTTCTCGAACTCGTTGATGTAGCGATCGACAGTGGCCTTGAAGTTGCGCTCGGCGCGATACTTGCGGGCGACTTCCTCGAAGGCCTTCTGGCCCTGCGGGGTGTAGAGACGCTTGGTGAAGGCCTTGCGTTCGCCGCGCTGATAGCGTTCCCACATTTCAGATGCGAGATCGCGATCCACAAGACGCGTGATGTCGAGCGCCAGCGATTCCAGCGGATTGCCCGACGGCGCACGCGGGCCGCGTCCGCGCGGCGGTTCATTGTCGCCGTCAGCGCGGTTCAGCAGGTTCGACAGCCAGCCATCGCGGTCGTCGCTGTTCGGCGCGACCGGAGGCGCGTCGGTGCGGCGCGGACCGGGAGCAGGTCCGAAATCCGGCGGCGGCAGATTGGTGCCGTTCTCGCGCGGAGCTCGCGGAGCAGGGCGAGCTTCCTGACGCGCACCTGCGGTTGCCATGACCGGCTCTTCCTCGCGCACGCGGGCGGTTGCGGTCGAGACGTCGAGACCGCGGCCGTGACGCGCCACGATGCGGTTCAATTCGGCGAGCGCCTCGATCTGATCGACGATCACCTTGCGCATCTGCGCGGTGCTCTCGGCAGCCTCCTGCGGCATATCGAGAACGCCCTTGCGCAACTCTGCACGGGTCGATTCCAGTTCGGTGTGCAGTTCGCCGGCCATCTGCTTCATGCTGTGAACGATGGACGCGAACTTGTCGGCCGACTGGCGGAACATGATGTCGGCGTCGCGCGTGCCCTGATCGTAGACTTCGGACATCGCCTCGATGGTCTGGCGGCGCTCGTCTTCGACAGCTAGGCGAACGGCCTCGAACTGGCGGCTGACGGAGGCGGAACTTTCGCCTGCGGTTTCGGCCACGACCTGCGCGATGTCGCGGGCGCGCGTTTCGGCGGCATCCAGCGACTGGTCGAGCAGGGTGGTGAAGCGATGCAGCCGCTCGTCCATGTCGAGCGTGCGAAGATCGATGGTGTTGATGAGCGATTCAAGCTGGGTGTTGCGCTGCGCGACGGATTCCGCCGTGCTGGCGTTGCTGGTGTCAATGAGTTGAGCAGCTTCCGCCAGCGCCCGGCCGTGGCTGTCGAACTGCACGGCCAGGGAGCCGAGGCTGTCCAGCGCGCCTGACGTGGTGCTGTTGAAGATGCCAAGCTGCTCGGCGAGTGCCTGCGACGACGCGCCGTTGCGGTTGGTCACGTCGGTCATGGTGGCGACGAAGTCCGCCACGCGGGTGACGAGCGTGCGCTCGAGATTGTTGAGGTTCTCGTGGGCACCGGTGAGCACTTCCTGAAGCAGGATGTTGCCTTCGCGCAGACGCTCGAACAGCGCCAGCGTGTCGGTGCGCAGGATCTTGCTGGTTTCCTGCAACTCGCTGACGGTCGTGGTCGCGACCTGTCGCGACTGTTCGATCGCCGCCTTCGAGCTTTCCTCGATTTCCTTGAGCGACTTGTTGACGGCGCCGATGGCGACTTCGCTCGCGGTGTTGATCTGGCGGGCGAGGTCGGCGCTGTTTTCCATCATCGCGACGGTGAATGCGCCGCCATGACCCTCGATCGATTTCAGCGCGGAATCCGTCGCGCTGCCGATGGTGCTGGCGATTTCATCCGCCTTGCTGCCGATGGCTTCGATCAGAACGCCGCGGCGGCCTTCGATCATCTGCGTCAGGCGCTCGGTCTGGTCGCGCAGGCCTTCGGTGATCGCATCGACGCGGCCGGTAAGGCCGGCGTTCAGCACCTCGGTCGAAGTCGTGACGGTGCGCGAGACGTCGTTTGCAATCGACTTGAGCTGCGTGCCGACGGCGGTGAGCATGTGCTCGGCCTGCTCGGAACTTGCCTTGATGCCCATCGACATTTCCTCGGCGCGGGACACGAGGATGTCGGCGGCATGCTGGCCGCTGGCGGCGACGCGGCCTGCGGCTGCATCGACGCGGGTGTCGAGCAGGCTCTCGAACTGGCCGACGCGCGAGGCGATGTCCGTCGTGATCGCGCCGAAACGGATTTCGAGGCTGTCGTGCATTTCCTGGAAGCGCGCGGTCATGGTCGTGCTGAGCTGCGTGTTACGCGTCTCGATGGCTTCGGCGAGGGCTGCGGCCTTGCTCGCGAGCGTGGTGTCGAGCGTATCGACGCGCTTGTCCAGACCGGCGTGGAATTCGGTCAGGCGCTGATCGAGCTTGGCGTTGACGGCGTCGCCGTGATTGGTGACGCGGCTGTCGAAAGTGTCGATGTAGTTCTTCAGACCGTCGGCGAGGGTTTCGGTGTGGCCGCCCATGCGCTCGACGATCTCGCCGCCATAGGTCTTCACGGTGCGGTCGAACTCGGCGACATGGCGGGTGATGAGCGCGCCCAGAGTGCCGCTGTCGCGCGCAAAGCGTTCGGCGAGTTCGGAACCCTGTTCCTTGATGAGGCCTTCAAACGTGTGGATCTGGCCTGTGAGGGCCTCGTGGGCGGTTTCCGTCTGGCTGACGACTTTTTCGACCAGCGTGCTGACGGTGGCGTCGAGCGAGTCGGCGGCCTTGTCGCCGCTCACCAGAATGCGGTCGGCCAATTGATCGCCTGCGGACTCAATCTTGCTGGCTAGATCGGCGGCGCGCAGATCGATCTGCGCGAGCAGCGTGTCGCCCGACGTCAGAATCGTGCCGTGGACGTTTTCGGTGCGCGCGGCGATCTCGTCGATGATGATGGCCGAACGCTGGCCGAAATCGGTGGCCGCGCGGTCGAGCCGCTCGTTGAGCATGTCGTGAACGCGGTCGGCGAGGTCAGCGAATTCCTCATGCACATGGCCGGTCTTGAAATTCAGGCTGGCGGTGAGATTTTCGCTGGCGTCGAGCACGGCGGTCGCGGTCTGGTTGCTGGCTTCGGTGAGACGATCCAGCAGGTCGCCGCCGCGCTCGCCGAGTGCCACGATCATCGTGTCGCCGGCGGTGGTGAGCGAGCGGGTGATGTGCTCGGCGCGCTCTTCGAGTGCGTTGCTGATGTTGTTGGAAATTTCATCGACGCGGCCTGCGATCGAATCGCTGATCGTCGAAATGTCCTGACGCAGGTCGATCTGCACGCCGGACAGCGCATTACGGACCTGCTCGGCCTGGCCTGCGAGGTTTTCGCGCTGCGCGGCGATGTCGTCGAGCAGGGCGCGGATGCGGACTTCGTTGTCGCTGTAGGCGCGCTCAAGCGAGGACACTTCGTTGGAGACGAGTGCCTCGAGTTCGCCGGCGCGCGCAATCGCACGCTCGACGCCGTCGCCCATAGCTGCGACTTCGCGGCGGATCGCCTGACCGACGCTCACCATGGAATCGCCAGCGAGCTTTTCCGGTTCGGAGAAACGCAGCGCCATCTGCGCCATCGACTGCGCGATCAGACTCAGTTCCTGGCCGCGCCAGGCGAGCATCGCCATGAAATAGAAAAGGATGAGCGGTGCCAGAAATAGCGCAGCGAGGCCGGCGATGGCCAGTCCGCCGCCGTCCTGACCGGCGATGGCTTCGAGCGCCGGCATGAACATGACGGTGAGAAGACCGCCTGCGAGAATCCACAAGCCTGCGAAGATCGACGCAACCGTGTAGGCGCTGCGGCGCGGCCGGCCCTTCTGGATGGTCTGGAGCATTTCGCCGATCGCCTCGCGATCGTCGTTGGCGGCGCGTGCGAAGCGCGACGGCTGAATGCCTTCGTCGGCGCGAAGATCGAGCGGAAGACTTGACGTGTCACGGCGCAGCGACGAGCGGCGTCCGTCGCCTTTCGGCTTGTCGACGCTCAGGGCGTCCTGGATAGCCGACATTGCGACTTCGGTTGGATCCTTGATCTTCGGATTTTTTGCCATGTGCCGTGTACGCCCTTACCGTTACGCATTCCAACAAGCGCCGCAAAAATGGCCGGGTGCGCTTGAAAGGTAGCCCCAATACTCGTGAGCAGTTCGATTGTGAGAGACCCGCTCGCCCCAAATCCATTGCTTGCTGGGGGTTGTCACTTACTTCCGAAAACATCCTATTGGCTTGTCGGCGCGAATGATACGCCGCGCGTTAAGATCATTTTAATCATCGTTAATCTGCGCGCGCAAAAAATTAAGCAGTCATCGCCATTTACGGGCGCTTTCGGACAGTTTGCACCGTCGTCCAATCTCAATGATGGCAAAAAGGCGGCAGGTGCGCGTTACGTTCCGTTAACCAGACCTGTGATTGGGTCGCGTTCAGCGCGGTTCCGAAAGCCCCGGAGCGGCTAGAACTCGGGTCCGACCATGTCGCTCCATCTGGAACAGGTTCACTGGATGCCCTCGCCGCCGCTTGTTCCCGACGACCCGCCGATCGATCTCCAACATCTTTCACGCATGACGCTCGGAGAGCCGGGTCTGGAGCGTGAAGTGCTCTCGCTGTTCGCGGACCAGAGCCGCGACCTGATCGAGAAGCTGGCAAAACTTCCCGGCGATGCCGCCGGTCTCGCTCACACGCTCAAGGGTTCGGCGCGCGCGATCGGCGCGTTTCGTGTCGCCGAAGCGGCCCTGCATTTCGAGGGCGCGCTGCGCGAGGAGCAAGACCTGAGCACAGCCCTGAGCGCGCTGCGCGATGCTGTGGATGAGGCACGAAGCGCAATCGACGGCATTTTGCGGCGTTCCTGATCCCCAAAATCCCTGTATTTCTTCGCCTTTCGGGCGCTGGCGTCCTGCGGATCGACCCGTTATAGGACTGCATCGTTATTTTCCGGGCAGCACGAGAATTATGGTCAAGATTAGTTTCACCGATCACAAGGGCGAAAAGCGCACTGCCGACGTCGAGGCGGGAGCCACGGTGATGGAGGCTGCCATCCGCAACGCCATTCCGGGCGTCGAGGCCGAATGCGGTGGCGCCTGCGCCTGCGCGACCTGCCATGTTTACGTCGATGAGCCATGGGGCGAGAAAGTCGGCGCGCCGACGCCGATGGAAGAAGACATGCTCGATTTCGGTTTCGACGTGCGGCCGAACTCGCGGCTGTCGTGCCAGATCAAGGTGACGGAAGACCTCGAAGGGCTTTCGGTCACGACGCCCGAGCGGCAAGCGTAAAATCGAGAAGCCTGAATCAAAAACCCCGGATTGCTCCGGGGTTTTTCAATTACGCAATCAGTAATCGCGGCGGTAGCGCCGCTTCACCGGCCGCTCGACCGGCACGGGCTGCGCGTAAGCGTAGCGCCAGTTGTCGTAGCAGCTTCCATTCAATCCCGAAGCCGACATCTGGCACTGCTGCATCGTCGTGTATTCACAACGCTCGACAACGCCCGACCAGCCTTCGACATAGGAAAGACAAACCGGATACTGGATCGCCTCGGCGCGGGTCGCCGATGTCACCAGCGCGGGTGCTGCAAGCAGCGATGCGGTTGCAAACATCAGTGCGTATTTTTTCATTTTGTTTCCTTATGTCCGTTCGTTTCATTTCGACGTTTGAAAATCTTTTCGGTTCACCGCTGTTGTGCGCTTTGTAGTCCACGCAGCATCCAGGGCCTGAACTTGGCGGCAATCTCGTCCGGGATCGCCGCCGGTTTGCGCAGCGCCTTGTCCACCAGCACGGTGACGGCTTCGGCAGACGCCGCACAGACGCCGTTCGAGAACACCACCTGAGAATAAGACACCGAAGTCCGCCCGATCTTCCCGACGCCGAGACCGAGTTCGATGGTTCCCGGCCAGCGGATCTCCGCTTTGAACGTAATATTGAGCTGCACCAGCATCCAGCTCAGGCCCTCCGGCATCAGCCCATAAGCCGGGTTGCGGATCAGGGTCACGCGGCCGGTCTCGAAATAGCTCGCGAACACCGCGTTGTTGACATGCTGCTGCGGATCGAGATCGGCGAAGCGGACGTTGTCCGAAAGCCGGAAAGGATAATCTTCCAAGCGAGGCAAGGAATTTAGACGAGTCGGTGCGTTCAAAGGCCAATCTCCGGGACACACACGCTTTATTGGAAAACGCGCATTGCCGACAGCCAAATATCGCGGCCCTCCAATGCGTTAGAGCGGCTCCAGATAGGCGCATTTATCCCTTCCCCGAAGCGCCTATCTTGGCTAGACAGGCCCGCGAAACGCAGGCTTTTCCTGCCATTTCCCTTTCAAAATCCATTTATCTGAGCGGACCGGAACGAGCATGGCTGAAACGATCAAAACGGATGTCCTGATTATCGGCGCGGGCCCCTGCGGCCTGTTCGCGGTGTTTGAGCTTGGCCTGCTCGATATGAAGACGCATCTCGTCGATATTCTCGACAAGCTCGGCGGCCAGTGCGCGGAGCTTTATCCGGAGAAGCCGATCTACGACATTCCCGGCATTCCGATGGTGACGGGGCAGGGCCTTACCGACGCGCTGATGGAGCAGATCAAGCCGTTCAACCCGACCTTCCATCTCAATGAAATGGTCGAGAAGATCGAAAAGATCGGCGACCCGCTGTTTCGCGTCACCACCGACGCCGGTCAGGTGTTCGAGTGCAAGGTGGTCGTGATTTCGGCCGGCGGCGGCTCGTTCCAGCCCAAGCGTCCTCCGGTGCCGGGCATCGAGGAGTACGAGGGCAAGTCGGTGTTCTACGCCGTGCGCAAGATGGAGCAGTTCCGCGACAAGAAGCTGTTGATCGTCGGTGGCGGCGACAGCGCGCTCGACTGGGTTTTGAATTTGCAGCCGATCGCCAAGAGCATGACGCTGCTTCATCGGCGTGATGACTTCCGCGCAGCACCTCACAGCGTCGATCAGATGCGCGAACTGGTTTCGTCCAGGAAGATGGATCTGAAGATCGGTCAGGTGACGGGGCTTGAAGGCAGCAACGGCCAGCTCACCGGCGCGCTGGTGAAGGGCAACGACAACGAAACGTTCAAGGTCGATTGCGATACCATCCTGCCGTTCTTCGGCCTGACCATGAAGCTCGGCCCGGTCGCAAACTGGGGCGTGCAGCTCGAGAACAATCTCGTTCCGGTCAACACCGAGAATTTCGAGACCAACATTCCCGGCGTGTTCGCCATCGGTGACATCAACACCTATCCGGGCAAGCTGAAGCTCATCCTGTCCGGCTTCCATGAAGCCGCGCTGATGTCGCAGAAGGCCAGCCGTTACGTGTTCCCGGAAAAACGCGTCGTGTTCCAGTACACGACATCGTCATCGAGCTTGCAGAAGAAGCTCGGGGTGAATTGAGGCGCTAGCGCGCTTCAGGTTGCGGTGGCAGCGGTGCGATCGGCTCGGATGTGACGCCTGCCGGCTGAATGCCAAGATTGAGCACGGCGGATGCTGCGGGCAGTGCCGCGTCCGCCATCGCCGCATGTCCTTCGGCGGTCGGATGGATCGCGCCGCCATAGACGGCGGAGAGAATTCCCCATGTCGCGTCGTGAATGTCGCCGGGCCGGTTCGGCGCGCGCGTCGCTTGCGGATAGGTCATCGCGGCGAAGTAGCTGTCGTTGGCGTCGCGAATCCAGCGCGCGCGCGGCGAGTAGGCGCGGAATTCGCTGGCACCCGCGCCGCAGGCGAGCGGGTTGTTCGCCGCGTCCACAATGTCGGTGACGAAACTTTCGCCCTTCGGCGAAAAGCATTGCCGGTCGAACGGCGGATCGGTCTCGGCGCGCGCACAGAAGCCGTGATCCGCAAACGCTGGCTGGTGCTGATCGACGAATGTCATGCGCTCGGTCTTGGCGTCCGCGCACAGCGCATTGCCGCTGCATGTCGCAAGCTGCTTGATGCGCGGCAGAAATTCGCTCTGGACGAAATTGGCGACGTCGCTCAGCCGCCGCGGATCGGCATTGAAGGTCGGATGAATGTCGAAGCCGGCGCGTCCGCCGGGGCAGGGCGCGCCGTTCAACAGCGCCGGATTGGCGTAGGAGACGTACATCACGCGCGACAGGTCGCCGCCGACCAAGGGCTTGAGCGCCTGACGCATCTTGCCGAAGTCCGCCGGCAATTCGCGCTGGAGAATGTCGCGCGCCGCATCCACCGTGCCGATCACGCCGCTTCGTTGCGACAGCGTGCGCTCGGTGCCGCTATCGACGATAATGTCGGCGACGAGGCCGGAGAAGTTGATGTCGTTGGCGCCGATCGACAGCATGATGAGGTCGAGCGTGCGTCCGGGCTGGCGCGAGGCGGCGGCGTTCAGGGCCTCGCGCAATTCGGCGATCTGCGCGTTGACGGTGCCGGTGCAGTTGAAGCCGCTTCGGGTGACGGCACATTCGCGCGCGGACTGCGATCCGAACAGGCCCTGCGCGATGGTCGCGCCGGTGCAGGCCAGCGGCAGATATGTTACCGCGATCTGCGGATTGCGGACGGCGAGCGCAATCGCGGTGCGCGTCTGGTAGCTATATAGAGAGCGGTGACACGCCGCGTTGAACCATTGTGCGCCCGCCGCCTGCCAGTTTTGCAGACTCTGACCGTCTGAGGTGTCACAGGCGCGCGCGCCCTTGAATTTGGCCCGGCCGGGACGGAAATAGATGTTCGCCGGTCCGCCGAGATAGGAGCGGAAGCAGAATCCGTCGTCTGACAATTCGACTGCGCGATCCGGATTGCCTTCGCCCGATGCAATCGAGTCGCCAAGCCCCGCGATGAAAATATCGCGCACGGCAATTTGAGTCGTGAGGCGTTGCGGGGCGTCCGCGCCGCTTGAGACATCGACAGTGACATTGGTGGTGCGGCCGTAACGCGCGCGGAAATTCAGCGGCTCATTGCAGTCGATGGTTTGCGCGCGGGGATTGGCTTCGCCATCCTCGACAGTCCACGCGCAGGTCGCGCCGACCGGCACAGCGCCGGCAAGACGCACCGTGACCGGATGATCCTGCGGCGTGAGATAGCTTTCCTTGACCGTGTCGCGCGTGCAGGGTTCGGTGACGCGTCCCGCAGCATCGATGCACAGCCGCCCGATCATGTTGCGCGCCCAGCCGCGCCCGTCGCTCTGCGTCGCCAGCGCCTGTTCGGATGCGAGGATGGATTGTCCCGATGCGAGCGCGTCGGCCTGAAGCTGGAAGTCGCGCTCTTCCTTGAACAGGCGGAATCGGTTGCGCACTTCCCACGTAATCGACAGGCCCGAGGCCGGCTGCGCCACGGTGTCCTGCGGCTGGGTTTGCGCAACGGCGCGGCCGGGCAGGGCAACGCCCGCCAGCAGCATCGCAACGACCGTGACATACGCGCGTGAGCGGTTCATGCCTTTTTCAAACTTAAAGGTTGGGCCAAAATGTGGGAGCCGCATGACGATAGGATACGATTATCGCGCGCCACAAGCCTCAACTTGGCGCAAAAGCGTTTTCGAGCGAAGTGGATCCCGGTTCGCGTGAAGAAAACGCGACAAATACTCTAACTCACTCCGCCGCCTGCTTGGTCTTGCGGGCGGGCGCGCGCGTCTTGGCGACGGCAGGGTTGAAGCCTTCGCCGACCTTGCGGTTGAGGTACCAGGGCTGCACGACGTTGAGCCACAATTCGCGCGATCCCATGATCGAAATCGCAATCGCAAACGGGATCACGAAATAGAGAAGGCGGTAGAGCAGCAGCGACGCGAGCAATTCTTCTTTCCCCAGCATCGGCAGGCCGACGAGCATCGCCGCGTCGAACACGCCGAGACTGCCGGGCGCATGGCTCGCAAAGCCGACCAGCGTCGAAAGAATAAAGACGACGGCGAGCGTCATGAAATCGAGTTCGGGATTGTTTGGTGCAAGCAGATACATCGCCAGCGCGCAGAAGCCGAGATCGACGACGCCGATCAGGATCTGCAACACCGTCAGCGGCGCGGGCGGCAGCTTCACCATCCAGCCGTCCTTGCCGAGTTCGCGGCGCTTCTTGCCGACCGCGATCCAGATCAGATAGGCCGCGATGCCGGCGAGGATGCCGAAGCCGATCAGCCGGTTGATCGATTCAGGCAACAGATCGATCGAGGAGGCTGCGAACGGATGCCAGATCATGCCGAAGCCGAGCACGAAAGTGTTGCCGAGCCAGAAGGTGAGGCCGGAGATGAAGCAGATTTTCGCAACGTCGATCGCGTTCAGTCCCCAGTCCGAATAGATGCGGAAGCGGATCGCGCCGCCGGTGAAAACCGTCGCGCCGATATTGTGCCCGATGACGTAGCTGCAAAAGCTGGCGAGAGCTGCGATGCGATAGGGAACGTGATTCTTGCCGATCGTGCGCAGCGCGAACAGGTCGTAGAACGTCAGCGTGAAGAACGCACCGGCAACGCACAGCGCGGCCATCGCGATCTGATGCTCGGATTTTTCCGCGAGCGCAGAAAGCACCATGTATTTGTCCACGCCCTTGAGGGTGCGGAACAGATGCATCACGGCGATGGTGACGATGACGAGGCTCGCGGCGATCCCCAGCCGCTTCCAGCCGATCCGTTCGTTGAAGACACGCGCGAAATTGCGCAGCAGTCGTTGCATTCATCCTCCCGGCAGGGGCGCAGAAGTCAGCCGATGGGAGCGGCCTTGCACAACAACTGCGCGGGGACTCATACGTGAAAACCCATGCGAGGAAAATAGGGAGTTTGCGCTGATTTATAAGTGTTAACGGGCGGATGCAGCCGCCAGATAAACGCCGCTTCGTCACACAAACATCATGTCGAAATGAAGATGCGCAGAGCCGCCGGGATTCGTGCCGCGTTCCGCTACACCCGGCGCAGCGCGAAATGCGCGCCGCAGCACGCCATGATCGCGCCGAGGCACAAGGCTGCGACACCTGCGGCGACGCCGGCCAGTGTCGGGATCGCGCTCGGTGCGGCGGCCGCCTGTCCGGCGGCTGCCAGCATCACCACGCCCGCGCCGATCAGCAATTGCCGCATGCGCACGGACAGCCCGCCTGAGACGGAATGTCCCATCAGCGCGGCGGTGAAATAGCCGGTGACGAACGCCGCCGCTGCCAGCACCCACCACGCGATGGCCGCCGTTGCCGGAATCAGAACTCCGGTATCCTGCCGCCACAGATCGCCGAGATTGAGATTGAAACGCTGGATCAGCACATGCACGGCAAGTGTCAGCAGCACGCCGAAGATTGTCGCGGCGGCGAGAATGATGTGCCGGGGAAAATAAGTGCTGTCGGCCATGCGATGCGGTTGGAGCGGATGCGTTGGGCTGTTAGGTGTTTGTAGGATAGGCGCGAACAGGCATGCAAGCCCGTCAGCTGGAAATGACAATGTCGTTGCAATTGCCCGAGATGCTGAAAATGACGCCGAAGCCGGACGCCGAGGGCGACGGCACGCAGTATATTTTCAAGCCGTCGCTGATCGGCGGCGCGTGGCAATTCGATCTGACGGATCGCGGACTGGCGTGGCAGATCGCAGGCAAGTCCGGCACGTGGCCGTTGCAGGATATCGCCGGCATTCGCCTGTCGTATCGCCCGGTGTCGATGCAGGCGATGCGCTTCCGCGCCGACATCGAGAATTCCAAAGGCGGGCGCGTGGTTCTTTATTCGACGACGCGGCACACGGTCTCGATGGTGGCGCGGCAGGACGGCGGCTACCGCGCGTTCATCGTCGAACTGCATCGCCGCCTCAAGGCTTCCGGCAGCAAGGCGGTTCTCATCGCCGGGATCAATCCGCTGCTTTATTGCGCCGGTGTCGTTCTGATGGCGCTGGTTGGGCTGTCCATCGCGGCACTCTTCGTCCGCGCGCTGTGGATCGGCGAGTGGGCCGGTGCGCTGTTTCTCGCCGCATTCGGCGGGTGGTTCGTCTGGCAGATCGGCGGCTTCATGAAGCGCAATCGTCCGCGGACCTACACGTTCGATGCATTGCCGATGGACGTGCTGCCGTAGACGGCGCTATTGCGCGAAGCGAACCTTGAAAAGTTTTCCAAAACTGTTTCGCAGAAACAGCGAGCTGCCGTTTTCCAGATAGAAATCGCAGCGGCCACGGCCGTTCGGAAAATCGACGCAGACCGCGCCGTTCGGGCCGATGCGCCATGTACCCTGCTGCGCGCGGCCGCCGAGCGTGTAGACGTAAACTCCGTTGGCGCGATATTCGAGGCTGCTTCCCTCATCGAGCAGAATAGTCTTGCCGCGAATCGTCGAAGGATTGAGCGGAATGTAGTCGCTTGCCTGAGCGTCTGTTGCAACCAGCGTTACAGCCAGCACTAACGCTGTGCGGATCGTTTGAATACGAAACATCATCGCCCTCGCAATAACGGGCATCGGCATAAAAATCTTGTCCGGCCGGGCCGGTCAAATCGGTCAGCTCGGCCGGGCGTCGTTGGCCGGCCCGGCCAAACCTAGCCGCCCGACGATGGGGATCATCTCCCGGCGGCGCGCAACGCTAGCGGGATTTTTCGCTGCCGCCTAGGGCACGGCGGCGATGCAATCGATCTCGATGTCGAAATGTCCGGGCCATGCGGGCACGCAGACGAAAATCCGCGCCGGCGGGTTGTTCGGAAAATACCGCGCATAAATTGCATTGATTGCGGCGAATTTTTCGACCGACGTGCAATAGACATTGCATTTGAGAACATTGTCGAGCGAGGATCCGGCGGTCTCCACGCACAGCTTGAGCTGATCGAGCACGAGTTCGGTCTGGCGCTCGATCGGCGCGTCGATCACCTCGCCGGTCGCCGGATCGAACGGCGGAAAGCCGGAGACGTAGATGGTGTCGCCGTGGCGGGTGACGGCCGATGTCGGCGCCTTCCAGCGTTCGAGATAGGTCGACAGCGGCTCGACGCGGATGACTTCACGTTTCATGTGGAGGGTCTTTCTGGGAGTTTGTCGTCATTGCGAGCGAAGCGAAGCAATCTATGTCTAGGAAAAGCCGAACTGGATTGCTTCGTCGCTGACGCTCCTCGCAATGACGGATTGAGAAATTTATCTCCGCACCACCAGCACCGAGCATTTCGCGTAGCGCACGATATGTCCGGCGTTGGAGCCGAGAAAGTAATTCTGCATCGAGGGGCGATGCGATGTCATCACGATCAGGTCCGCATCGACGTCGGCCGCTTCTTCGAGAATTTCGTGATAGATGCCGCCCTGACGGATCGAGGTGGAAATGCGTCTGGCGTCGATGCCGGATTCGCGCGCGACGATTGAAAGCGCGTCGTTCGATGTCTGGCGCTGCTGCGCGTCGAAATCCGGCGGCACATATTCGGCGAGCATCACCGGCGTCATCGGCATGACGTTGACGAGCCGCACGGTGCCGCCGGAGGATTTCGACAGCGAGGCTGCGGTCTCGATGGCGGGCTTTGCCAGATCGGTGTCGGCAAGGTCGATGGGGACGAGAATCGAATTGAACATCGAAAGCCTCCGCGCCGCCGGACGAAAGCCGGTCAGTTGTCCGACGATTCCTTCAGAAGTTTCGGACTGACAAAGCGTTCCAGTTTTCCTTTGCGGAAACCCGCATCGCCCCAGCCGTCGATTTCAAAATCGATCGCCGCGACGCCCGCTGTCGGCATGTTCGTGGCAATCGCACGCAGCGCCGATGTTTCGCCGGATGATATTGTCGCCAGCGCGAGTTCATGCAGCGCCGGATTGTGCGCGACGATCATCAGCACCTTCGGATCGTCGATTTCGGTCGTGTGGATGATGGTCAGAAGTTCGCCCGCGTCGGCGCTGTAAAGCTCTTCGATATTTTTCATCGGCGCCGATGAAAGCGATTTCGCCAGAATGTCCCAGGTCTGCATCGCGCGAACAGCCGGAGAGACGAGCGCAAGGTCGGGGCGATAGCCATTCCGCGCCAGCCATTGTCCGATCATCTGTGCATCGAGCATGCCGCGTTCGTCGAGTCTGCGGTCGAAGTCGCGTCCGGACGGTGCGTCGCGCTCGGTCTTGGCATGACGCAGCAGAATCAACCGGCGCATGACGCGATCTCGTACTTTTCTGAGGGCAGTTCCGGCGCAGTTGGGCTGGAGGCGATCCCGGAATAGTGTACAAGCGTGCAGAGGACAAGGTGACACAATTTCGCCATTGGATTCCAAGTCCGTCACCTTTCTGCCATTGGGACGTTCCGCGGCCAAAATGACGAATGAAGCGAATGGCATAACCGCGATTTCCGGCGTTTCGTCGCGCCCGGTCCTGAAATTCAAAATCGACGTCGATATCGTCGTTGTCGGCGCGGGATTGGCGGGTCTGACCGCCGCGCGCGAGGCGGCGCTGAAAGGCGCCAGCGTCATCGTCCTGGAAGGCCATCGTGTCGGCTGGAACGCGTCCGGAAACAATCTCGGCATCGCGATGCCGGGCTTCGGCGTGCCGGTCGAGGAGATCATCGAGCGCGTCGGATTCGATGATACCCGCGAACTCTGGAAGATGTCGGAAGAAGGCGTGGACTATGTGCGCGCCACCGCGAGCGAAGAGACGATGCGCGAGGTTGCGCTGACGGATGGCGCGCTCGAAGTTTCCAACGTCGATGCCGGAGAGGGGTTTATCAGCCGATTGCAAATGATCGGCGGCGATTTCGGCAGCGAAGTCGAGGGCTGGGCGGTTGAACGGGTGCGCGAAAGCCTCAAGACAAGGCGCTATTTCAACGCCATCCATTTCCCAAAGGCGCTGCATGTCGACGGGCGGAAATATGTGCATGGCCTCGCGGAACTGGCGGAAGACTCAGGCGTGCGGATTTTCGAGAACACGCGCGTCACGAGGATCGATCCGGCCGGTGTCCGCAAGCGGGTCTACGCGAACGGCGTCATGCTCCGGTGCTCGCACATCATTTTTGCGGGCAATGTCCATCTCGGTGAGCCGGCGGAGCGGTTGACCGCGACGCTGCTGCCGACCTGGCGCTACGCTGCGCTCACGGCACCCCTTGGGGATCGTCTTGCGGAAACAATTTCCTATTCCGGCGCGGTCACGGACAACGACGGCATCGATCAGTTCCGTGTTGTCGATGGCGACAGGCTCTTGTGGTCGAGCACGGAGACCACCTGGCAGGGCAATGCCAAACGCTACGGGCGCGCCATCCGCAACCGGATTGCGAAGATTTTCCCGGCGCTTGGAAGGCCTGAGATTTCAGAGGCTTGGAGCGGGGTCTACGGCACGACAGTGCACGGCATGCCGCAGGTCGGCGAACTGCATAAAGGCCTGTGGGTGGCGAGTGGGTTCGGCCGGCAGGGCCTGAACACCACCGCGATGGCCGGTCAGCTCCTCGCGCGCAGCATCCTTTGGGGCGATGACCGCTGGAAACTGTTTTCGCCGTTTGAACTCGTCTGGGCGGGCGGTTCTGCCGGACGCGTGGCGGGACAGGCCTTCCATACGTTCTCGCGCAACCGCTCGGCTGTGGCGGGCGCTGTGTCGCGCTTTCGCGAGCGTGCGCGTGCGCGGGAAGCCGCACGGGAACGTGCGCGCGAAGCACGGCTGGCGGCGGCAAAGGCGCGGGTCGATGCCGATCGCGAACGCGCGGCGGCAATCAGGCCGCGTTCGGATGACAGCGGGTCCGCGAGTGCCTGACATGCTCTTCGCGCGAACGTGAGGAATCGCACGGCGCGGGCATGTAACTATTTGGCTTTCGGGGCGTAACTCGTGGCAGACACTCTCTTGTCCGAACTGTACGGAGCAATGACGATGATCGACCGACGATTTCTGCTCGCCGCTGCGGCGAGCCTTGCAGCCTTCACGGCCTTCCGCTGGCTTGGCGTTGGCGGCACGGCCAGCGCCGACGACAAGGTTACGGAAAAATTCGAGGTGCAGAAGACGCCCGAGGAATGGCGCAAGCAGCTGACGCCGGAGCGGTACAACATTCTGCGCGAGGCCGGCACCGAGCGGCCGTTCTCCAGTCCGCTCAACAAGGAAAAGCGCAAGGGCACCTTCGCCTGCGCCGGTTGCGACCTGCCTTTATATTCGTCCGAAACCAAGTTCGAGAGCGGAACCGGCTGGCCGAGCTTTTATCAGGCGCTCCCGAACGCGCTGATCGAGAAGACCGACCGCACCTTCATGATGGTGCGCACCGAAACCCTGTGCCGCCGCTGCGGCGGCCACCTCGGCCACGTTTTCGACGACGGCCCGAAGCCGACCGGTCTGCGCTATTGCATGAATGGGCTCGCGCTCACCTTTAAGCCTGACGCATCGGCGACGTAACGGCCCTCTATCGAGCGGCAAATCTTGCCGCGCTAGGCAATTGTGCCCCGGTCTATCGGCCGGGGCGTTTTATTTAAGTAGTTGAAAAATATAATGAAATTACATTGGCACAACGCTTGCGAATCCATCTTTGAACGCGGCTCTGAATCAGCACCGGCTGGCCGCCCGGATTCGAAGTTGGAGATGATGTTATGGGTATCTTTGGCGCGCTGACCACGTCCGTCGCAGGCTTGCGTTCTCAGTCTTATGCACTGGAGAACATCTCCGGCAACATCGCGAACTCGCAGACGACTGCGTTCAAACGCATCGACACCAGCTTCATGGACCTCATTCCGGGTACAGGCAATACGGCCCAATTGGCGGGCAGCGTGACCGCGGGTTCGCGCGAAACCAACTCGGTGCAGGGTAGCGTGCAGGCTGCTTCGGTTGCCACCTACATGGCAATCAACGGCGACGGCTTCTTCGCTGTGCAGAAGCCGGGCAGTTTCACCGACAACCTTCCGGTCTTCGACGGCGTCGATCGCTATACCCGCCGTGGCGACTTCACGCTCGACAAGAACGGATATCTCGTCAACGGCGCGGGTTACTACCTCGAAGGTCTGCCGATCGATCCGACCACCGGCAACGTCACCGGCAGCGTGCCGAAAGTTCTAAAATTTGGCAACGACTTCCTGCCGTCGCAGCCGACCACCGCCGTGACCTATCGTGCGAACCTTGCAAGCTATCCTCTGACCACGAAGCACGACACGTCCTCGCCGGGAACGGAGTTGCTCAATGTCGCCGACTTCACTGCGAACCCGAGCATCATCGGCACGCCCGCCACGCCGTTTGCGAACGCTTCGAAATCCGGCACTCAGCAGAACAGCAAGCTGACGACTCCGACCGCGATCAACTCCTCGACGTTGCTGTCAGGCTTGTCGAACACCAACTCGATCACATCAAACTTCGGTATTGGGGACACCGTCACCGTCAACGGCACCGCGATTACCTTCACCGCCTCGGGTGGCACGAACGACGCGACGCATATTCCAGTTGACTCGACTATCGGCGCGTTGCTCGGCAAGATCGACGCGATCACGAACAACACGACCAATCCGTCGACCGTCAGCGCGAGCGGTGTTGTCACGATCAACACCGGTCTGAACAATAACCTCTCGATCACGACGAACAACGCGTCAGCATTTGGTGCGCTCGGCTTTGTCGGCACCGTCTCGGCAACGCGCACAGGTGGCGGCACGGTCGGCGTCGGCACTGTCATTGGCTCCGACACGCAGGCATTCATCAATGAATCGATCAGCGGCGGCGCGGTGACGGCCTACGACGTGTCCGGTTCGCCCGTCAGCCTGCAATTCCGCTGGGCCAAGATGGACAGCGCCTCGCTTGGCGCAGGTCATTCCGACGTCTGGAACATGTTCTATCAGGTCGATCCGAACGCAACAGGCGGCACGACGGCGTGGCAAAACGTCGGCACGAACTTCACCTTCCAGGCGAACGGCCAGATGAATCCGGTCGTTGCTTCGGTAACGCTCTCGAACGCGACTGTCGGCGGCGTATCGCTCGGCAGCCCGACCATCAATTTCGGCTCGGGTGGTCTGACGCAATTTGCCGACGCCAACGGCAACGCGCAGGTTAACCAGATCGCGCAGGACGGTTTCCCGGCCGGTCAGTTGCAGACAGTGTCGATCAGCAACAACGGACGCGTCGTCGGCAACTATTCGAACGGTCGCAACATCGACCTTGCGGCGATTACGCTTGCGACGTTCAACGGCACCAACTTCCTCAAGCGCGCCGATGGCGGCGCGTTCGAGGCGACGGACGAATCCGGTCAGGCTCTCTTCGGCAAAGGCGGGACCATTGTCGGCTCGTCGCTCGAAGGATCGAACACCGACATCCCCGATGAATTCACAAAGCTGATCGTGACGCAGCAGGCGTATTCGGCGAACACCAAGGTCATCACCACGTCCAACCAGATGGTGCAGGATCTGCTGAACGTGCTGCGATAAAGCACAAGAGTTTGCACGCAGTGCCGAATGAGATGGGCAGTTAGTTATGGGTCTGAGCCAAGCTCTCAACACCGCGATCTCAGGTCTGCGTGCAAACCAGGCTGCTCTGTCGCTGGTTTCGTCGAACGTCGCCAATGCCGAAACGCCCGGCTACGTTCGCAAAACCGTTACCCAAATCCAGACGGTTGCGGGATCCGATAGCACCAACGTTCGCATCACCGGCGTCAACCGCGAACTCGATACCTATATCCAGAAGCAGGTTCTGACAGAAACATCCGGCGCGACCTATGCCGATGTCCGATCCACCGCGCTTCAGAATCTGCAAGGAATATACGGGAATCCGAATTCGAATACGACGATCGAGGCGAACTTTAACGCGCTGACCAGCGCATTGCAGGCGCTTTCGACAAGTCCAGACTCCGCGGCAGCGAGGTCGACGGTCATCAACGCTGCTCAGTCGATGGCGCAGCAGCTCAATACGGCAAGCCAGGGCGTTCAATCGCTTCGCGCGAGTGCGGAAAGTGCGATCAGCGACTCTGTCTCAACCGTCAACAATGCGCTCAAGCAGATCGCCAGCATCAACAAGCAACTTCTGGGCACTTCGGGCAACGACGCCGCCTCGGCGTCATTGCTCGACCAGCGCGATCAATATGTGACGCAACTCGCGCAGATGATGGACATCCGCGTTGTCGACGCCGGCAATAATCAGATCAACGTGTTTACCAACTCCGGCGTACAACTGGTTGGCAGCGAAGCGTCCGTCCTCAACTTCAATGCACAGGGCACCGTCACGGCCAATACGCTTTGGAGCTCGGACCCATCCAAAAGCAATGTCGGGTCGATCACGCTGACCTATCCGAACGGCGGCAGTGTCGATCTCGTGGCGACCAATGCCATCCGCTCCGGCGCGATTGCCGGCTATCTCGGTCTGCGCGATAACACGCTTGTTCAGGCTCAGACGCAGCTCGATCAGCTCGCCGCATCGCTTTCCAGCGCATTGTCCGACAAGACAACAAGCGGCACGGCCGTCTCAGGCCCGCCCAACGGCTATTCGGTTGACTTATCCGGTGTGCAGAACGGCAATTCCGTTCAATTCAGTTACACCGATACAGCGGGCAAGGTTCACAATATATCGGTCATCCGGGTGGACGATCCGAGCGCGTTGCCGTTGTCGAACTCGGCGACCGTCGATCCAAACGACGAAGTGATCGGCGTCAGTTTCGCGGGCGGCGCGGCGTCGGTCGCCTCGCAACTCAATGCAGCGTTGGGCAGCGCCGGTATCCAGTTTACCTCGTCGGGCACGGCGTTGCAGATTCTCGATGGGTCCGGCAGCGGCCTCACCCCGATCAACTCGGCCTCCACGACAACCACCATCACGTCGCTGACCAGCGGCAATGCGCAGCTTCCGCTGTTTACGGATAACGGCGTTCCTTACACCGGCGCGATCACCGGCAACGGTTCGCAGATGGCGGGTCTTGCGAGCCGCATCTCGGTCAATACCGCCCTTGTCGGCGATCCATCGCGTCTGATCGTTTACAGCACATCACCGATGACGGCCGCCGGCGACACGACGCGCTCCGATTTCATTCTGTCGCAGTTGACGAGCGGTTCTTACTATTATTCGCCGCAAACCGGCGTCGGTTCGACCAACTCGCCTTCCAAAGGTTCGCTGCTCAACTTCATACAGCAGTTCACGAGTGCGCAGGGCCAGGCTGCGGCGTCGGCCAAGCAGATCGCCGATGGGCAGGATGTCGTTCTTTCCACACTCCAGAAAAAACTCAACCAGTCTTCGGGCGTGAATATCGACGACGAGATGGCTCATCTGCTGGCGCTTCAAAACGCTTACGCCGCGAATGCGCGTGTCATGTCGGCCGTGAAGGACATGTTCACGTCGCTTCTCCAGTCAGTCTGAGGATCCTAGTCATGGCAATCGATGGCGTTAGCGGACGGACAAATTATCTCGGATCGTCCATCCACAATATTCAAAGCCAGCTGAACGACCTGACGCAGCAGCTTTCAAGCGGCCAGAAATCCGATACCTATGCGGGCCTCGGCATCAATCGCGGATTCGCGACCGGGTTGCGCGCGCAGTTATCGGCGCTTTCCAGCTACGGCGACACAGCCACCAACGTGAACACGCGCATCAGCGTCGCGAACCTTTCGCTGCAAAGCCTTGTCGATTCTGCCAGCACGACAAAGGCCGCAGCTATCGGCTCCGCCATAACACTTGACAACGCGGGACAGACCGCAGGACAAAAAACCGCATACGCCGCGTTTCTTCAGTCTGTCGCCGCGCTCAATACGCAATCGGGCGGGCGCTATCTGTTTTCAGGCCGTGCGACGGATACGCCTGCAACCGCATCGGCGGATGTCATCCTCAACGGCACCAACACGCAAGCGGGATTGAAGCAGGTCATTTCGGAACGCAACGCCGCCGATCTCGGCACCAATTCGATGGGCCGGCTTGTTGTGACTTCACCCGCTCCGACAAAGGTAACGCTGTCCGAGGAAGCTGCCGGTCTGCCGTTCGGTATGAAGCTCGCGTCGGTGTCCGGCTCATTTGCCAACGGCGGAACGATTTCGGCCGTCAGCGGGTCGCCGGCAAGCACAACGATTGATCTCGGTGCCACCAATCCGGCGGAAGGCGACAAGTTCAACATCACCTTTACGATGCCGGACGGCAGTTCCGAGCAAATTCATCTGACTGCCACGTCTGCTGTGCCGACGCCTGCCGGTTCATTCGCGATCAGCGCGGATTCGACGGCAACGGCTGCCAACCTTCGTACTGCGCTGACGTCCTCGATTCAGAATCTATCCAATACGGCATTGGTCGCCGCGTCTGCGGTTCAGGCCGGAAACGATTTCTTCGACGAGCCGCCGATGCGTATCGGCACCTCGCCGGCGAGCACCGCAACCACCCTCGTCGCCGGTACGCCGGCAAATACCGTGAGCTGGTACACCGGCGAAACCGGTACCGATCCGGCGCGCGGAACTGCGGTCGCGCAAGTCGATCAGTCGATTACGGTTCAGTACGGCATGCGCGCGAACGAGCAGGCATTCCGCAACCAGCTTCAGACCCTCGCCGTCTATTCGGCGGTGACGACATCGTCCAGCAATCCGAACGCGAATGCGCAGATCACGGCGCTCAATCAGCGGATCACGAATAGTCTCGCGACGCAGCCCGGCCAGCAGACTATTCAGGACGTTCAGGCGGACATGGCCGGCGCTCAGGCCGCTGTGAAGCAGGCGACGGACAGGCAGGCGCAGACGACCAATCTTGCGCAGACGATGCTGGATACAATTGAGGGGGTCGACAAGAACGAAGTCGCGACAAAGATCCTGGCATTGCAGACGAGTCTGCAAGCATCGTATCAGACGACCGCTTCGCTCTATCAGATCAGCCTGCTGAAATATCTGCCGATCGGTTGAGGCTCAGCTCTTCGCACACGGCCAAACGAAAAAGGCTTCCTTCTGGAAGCCATTTCGTGCCTTCGTTTGCGTGTGGTGTCAGGCGGCGCCGCGGATCGAGCCTTTGGTGCTCTTGGCCTTTTCGAGAAGCTCCGCCTCATAGGCGATCAGCTTCTTCGATTCCTTGAGTGCTTTATAATAGTCGCCGCTTAAGATGTAGTTATTGATCTCCTGAATTGCGCTCGATGTGCTCGGTGCGGCGCTGAGGAGGTCGCGCATCAGGTCGAAATAGACCCGGTGATGCTCCTGCGGATCGTCGGAAATGTACATCAGCTGGACGGCCAGATAGAGCAGCTTGGCCGGCGTGTCCGCAGTTGCCGGTGTAAGAATGTCTTTCTCGCGAAGGATCGGAATTTTCTCGCCCTCGATGAGCAGCTTGGCGCGCTGCTCCGTATTTGTGATGACGCACGAGCCGATAATGATGCGCTCGTTCGGCTTGAGTTCGACCTTCAACGCCATCTGCATTCTCCGGACGGGAAACAGTTTCAAATTATATCGGTGTTGGTGACGATCCTTTCCCATCATGGTTAACGCGGCGTAAATTTTGCGCTGATGTGCAAACTGCTGCCGATGAAAATTCACAGGCAAATCAACGAAATTGCGAAAAATGCCTGTCAATGCAGAGCTATTCGCATGTCCTGGGTCAGTTCTGATTCATGCTTTTTTAGACTGTTGGTTCCAATGTGGGCAAAGGCGCCAATGGAAGTTGGCGTTGCGCTCACACACTTTGCGTTCTTCACCAGAAAGGTAGACCAATGTCTGATATCGTTCTCTCGGCGTCAGTACGCCAGAACCTGCTGTCGCTTCAGTCGACCGCAGATTTGCTGTCGACCACCCAGAACCGCCTTGCCACCGGCAAGAAGGTGAACTCGGCGCTCGACAATCCGACCAACTACTTCACCGCTCAGTCGCTCGACAGCCGCGCAAGCGACATCAACAACCTTCTCGACGGTATCGGCAACGGCGTGCAGGTTCTGCAGGCTGCCAACACCGGCATCACTTCGCTGCAGAAGCTTGTTGATAGCGCCAAGTCGATCGCTCAGCAGGTTCTGCAGGCTCCGGTCGGCTATTCGACCAAATCGACCGTTACGTCCGCTGTTGCGGTCGGTACGGCCGCTAACCTCGTTGACGGCACCGGCATCAAGTCGGGTGACACCCTGACAATCGCTGCGACCGGCGGCGGTACTGCGACCAGCATCACTTTCGGCGCTTCCTTGTCGCTCGATGCTTTCAATACGGCTCTCGCGCCAAACAACCTGCAGGCGTCTCTCGATAACACCGGCAAGCTGGTTATCACCACGACGAACGACGCTGCTTCGGCAACTATCGGTGCGGTTGCGTCCAGCAGCGCTGGTACAGTTGGTACTGCGTTCACCGGTTTGACCGCGACTGCTCCTGTGGCCGATGCCGGTTCTCAGGCCACGCGCGCAAACCTTGTGTCGCAGTACAATAACATTATCGCGCAGATCACCACGACCGCGCAGGATTCGTCCTACAACGGTATCAACCTGTTGAACGGCGACAACCTGAAGCTGACCTTCAACGAAACGGGCAAGTCCACGCTGAACATCACGGGCGTGACTTTCAACGCCACAGGTCTTGGACTTGCTTCGCTGACCTCGGGCACCGACTTCCTTGACAGCGGCTCGGCCAATAAGGTCATTACCAAACTTGGCGCTGCTTCAAGTTCGCTCCGCTCGCAGGCTTCGGCACTGGGTTCAAACCTCTCGGTTGTGCAGATCCGTCAGGATTTCTCAAAGAACCTGATCAACGTTCTTCAAACCGGTTCGTCGAACCTTACGCTGGCCGACACCAACCAAGAAGCGGCGAACAGCCAGGCGCTGTCGACCCGACAGTCGATCGCGGTCTCCGCGCTCGCTCTGGCCAACCAGTCGCAGCAGAGCGTTCTTCAGCTTCTTCGCTAATCTCGACTACAGCCACACCACACAAGACGGCGGGGGAAACCCCGCCGTTTCTTTTGGAGACAATCAGACGAGTAATCATATTTTAATCGCAGCGGTTTACGGTTCTTTATCCTAGCCAAAGAAATTGGCCTTTCAAAAATCCAGATGAGGCTTGAATGACCAACGCCGCTCAGGTTTACGCGCAAACCGCTCAGATGAGTGCTAACGCACGAGATATCGAAGCGCAGGCGCTTCTGAAAGCTGCCAATAAGTTGCAAGATGTCGTCGCAAATTGGGGGCAACCCGAAGTTGACGTGTCCTCGGCGGTTCTTTTCAATCGCAAGCTCTGGTCGATTCTTCTCAGTGCGGTTACGAGCGAAGATAGCCCGCAATCTATCGAAGTTCGTCAGAACATCGCCAATATCGGCACGTTTGTGATGACCCAGACGATGGAAATGCAGATCAATCCGAAGCCGGAACTATTGAAGCCATTGATCGACATCAACTGCAATCTGGCTGCCGGCCTGTCGGGTCGCGCATAACCGAACACGGGGCGCCAGTGTCCGACATCTACAGCATCATCTCTTCGAATTACGCCACCGTGGGCAACATGGTGAACTATTCGAAGACGCCGTATGTGCCTGTGGATGCGCCGAGCTATCAAGGGACTTGGACCGGCAACTACGCGAACAACGACAAGTTCACGATCCAGGTTTCAAATGTCGTCGGATTCCGCGCCAAGGTCCGCTATCACAGCGGTTCCACGGTCAAATATCAGGACGTCCTCATCAAGGACAATTCCTTCAAGTTTGGCGATTCAAAATTCACGCTGACCCGTGCCGGTGTTGCGCAGATCAAGACGGTCATGACCAACGCGGCGACCGGTGCGCAGAGTTTGGAGACGGCTTACGCCAATCAGGGCTAGCGTCCTAAGCCTTCACATCCATATTTTTATGAACCTTGTCTCGTCGCGCAATGTCTTGCGCGCGCAGATAGGCTCGGGCACGCAGCCGCGCTTCATCCGGAAACTGGCGGACGACGAGGGCGGTGCGATTGTCCACGACGCGGTAGACGATCTCGGCAGCCGCACGATCGATAACGACCTGACGCGACAGCCGGTCATTATCAGCCTGCGGATTGTTTGCGACTGACACCGCATCGTCTGAAGCAGCCACCGTCTTGTGCGCTGGCAGTTCGGTTTGCACAGCCGTTTTCGTTCCCGCAGCAGCGGGTTCGACCAATGGCGGCGCGACCGATCCCCCGACCGGCTTGATGGTGAAGTCCGTACCCACGGCAGCCTCCAGGCTTCCTTTGAGTCAAACCCCAACCCTCCAATGCCTATAGTGCCGCGCGCGTGTGAACGCGTTGCTTAGACGCCAGTGCTAGTTTGATTCAAATTGTCGGTACGGCAGAACCTTCGCGTGCCGGCATGCGCTTTGGCCGTTGCTAAAGCGAACGGCTCACCGACAACGGCGTGACCTGGCGCGGTCCGGGAACCGAGCGATGCCCGGCGGCCGTATAGCCGTTCGGCAGATTGCGCCGTTGCAGTTCGCCGTTGACGCCGCGCACGATTCCTTCCGACACGGCGTGGGCGGTCGCCAGAACCGTCAGGTTGACTTGCAGCATCGAGCGGAAAACATCGTGATGCCGATGCAGGGCCGCCAGCAGATCCGGTGCCGACTTTGAAAGATAGTCGCGGCTGCCTTTCAGTTTGGAAATCGCATTGACGTACTGGCTGGATATTTCGTTCTTTTTAGCTTCAAGCGCGATAGCCCCCCGAACATTGCCGGCTCGCACGAGTTCGGTCTCATGCTCCACAATTCCAAGCAGCGATGTCATGATCTGCATCAGGCTTTCAGCGAGATGACGCGCATCGGCTGGAGTTGCTGCAACTGGCGAAGCCGCTTGAGGCTGGTTCGGTGTCATGCGTTACCCCTTTAATCCTAACCGTTGCGGTTGGCCTGCTGGAGAATGAGCGTGCGATACACGTCTTTTGAAATCCCGACGCCGCCCGCCGCCGCGAAGTTCTTGGCGTATTGATCGGTGAGCATTGAACGCCAGACACCTGTGCCGGTCGTGTTGCCGAACGGGCCATCAGCTTTGATGCCGCTCGTCATCTGCGAGAACATCGTGTTCAGGAACATCGCCTCGAAGTCCTGCGCCTGCGTTTTGGCCTTTTGCTGCGCCTGCGGAGAAACTTTCTTGAGAGCGTCTGTCAGGGCCAGGTCAGGCCCGCTGCTGACCGGGCGCGCGATGCTTTTGATCGGATACAGCGACGCGTTCATCACATCACCTCGATGTCGGCCTGGATCGCGCCCGCAGCCTTGATGGCTTGCAGGATGCCGATCAGATCGCGCGGCCCGATACCCAAGCCGTTGAGGCCGTCGACGAGTTGCTGAAGCGAAACGCCGTCCTTTACCACCGCGAGTTTCTTGCCGTCCTCCTGTACGCCGACGCGCGTATTCGGAGTGACCACGGTTCGGCCGCGCGAGAACGGTTGCGGCTGGCTGACCTGCGGACTTTCGGAAATTGTGACAGTGAGGTTGCCCTGCGCGACAGCTGTCGTCGAGACGCGCACGTCGCGTCCCATCACGATGATTCCGGAGCGTTCGTCGATAATGATTTTTGCTGTCTGATCCGGCTCGACCTGAAGCTGTTCGATCTCGGTGAGGAGGGCGACGACGTTGCCTTTGAACTCGCCGGGAATCGTAAGCTGCACGGTTGAAGGATCGACCGGCTCGGCGGATTTGGCGCCGAGGAAGTCGTTGACTGCTGCGGCGATGCGCTTCGCCGTCGTGAAATCGCCGTTACGAAGCGCAAGGCGGACATTGGGCAGCCGGTTCAGCGCGAATTCGATTTCGCGCTCGACAAGGGCGCCGTTGGCGATGCGACCGTTGGTCGGCACGCCTTTGGTGACGCTGGCGGCCTGACCTTCAGCCGAAAAGCCGTTGATCGTGAGCGAACCCTGTCCGACCGCATAGACGTTTCCGTCGGCGCCGAGGAGGGGAGTGACCAGCAGTGTACCGCCCTGAAGGCTCTTGGCATCGCCGAGCGCCGACACCGTGATGTCCATGCGCGTGCCTTGCGTGGCGAACGGCGGCAAGTTGCCCGTCACCATGACGGCGGCGACGTTACCGGTTCGGATTGTCGCGCCGCGGATGTTCACGCCCATGCGCTCAAGCATCGCCTGCAAGGATTGCTTGGTGAAAGGAATGTTGTTGAGTGTGTCGCCCGTGCCGTTAAGGCCGACGACGAGGCCGTAGCCGATCAGCTGATTCTGGCGCACGCCTTCGATGTTCGCGAGATCCTTGATCCGCGAGATAGCGTAGGCCGATTGGCAAAATGGCGACGACGCTGACAGCACCGCGATCGCCATGCAGGCCGTCCGAAAAATCCGAAACATCCTCTGCTCCCCGCTGAGGTCGTTGTGGTCCACGCCTCGTGCTCCCCACGAGGTTAGTCCGCCATTAACTATGCGAGAGCCGTGCCACGCCGGTTCGTGAGCGTAAGTCATTGTGCAGGCTTCTATTTCTTGGAGTTCGCCGATTGTGAAGCCTCGCAATTTTGTCGGCGAAGTTGCCGCATCGGCACAAATTGCCGGGTTGTTTACGCGGCGTTAACCATAAAAGGCGACCTTGCTCCCGAGGCTCGCGCGATTGTTCGACGCGAGCAGGGGGCGAGACTCGATCGATGCGAATCTACGGAGCCAACGGAGCAGCATTGGCGTCGCCTTCGGCGAATGCACGACGCACCAGTTCCTCGAGTTTCTCGCTCGGCGACTTCGAGACGGCGACCGAGACGCGATCGGTCACGGCACCGCGCGCTGCCGGCGGCATCGATGCTTTGCTGGCGATGCAGGGCGTCGAGGATTCCACGGAACGCCGCAAGCGTTCGGTTGTGCGCGGACGAAACGCTCTTGATGTTCTCGACGATCTCAAGATCGGGCTTCTGGCCGGCTCATTCGATTCGGCGACAGTGGCCCGGTTGCGAACCGCAGCTGCGGACCTGAAAACGACATCCGGCGATCCGGGTCTCGATCAGGTTCTTTCTGAAATCGAGCTTCGCGTCGAAGTCGAACTCGCCAAGGCGGGACAATAGAATCTCCCCTGCGGGGCTGCGAATCTTGGGTTTATCCCCAATCATTCTGCCGTTTGCAGTTCCCCTAAATGTCGCCAAAAGCCCGTCCGCAAGGGCTTTCCGCCTCTTTGACGATATTGTTTGTCACCGGCCACCCCTATATAAGCCGTCGCGCGGACGGGGGTCTTTTCCGTCCTTTTCGGTGAGATCGACTGTCGTGGAAAAACTGAAGAACTATCGCCCGACCGACAAAGAGCCCTTCATGAACGATCGGCAGAAGGAATACTTCCGCCGCAAGCTGATCGACTGGAAGGAAGAGATCTTACGGGAATCCAAGACGACGTTACAGCAACTCCAAGAAGAGAACGTCAATCATCCGGATCTGGCCGACCGTGCGTCGTCGGAAACCGACCGCGCCATCGAGCTTCGCGCACGCGACCGTCAGCGCAAGCTGATCTCCAAGATCGACGCCGCGATCCAGCGCATCGACGACAACACCTACGGCTATTGCGAGGAAACGGGCGAGCCGATTTCCCTGAAGCGTCTTGAAGCGCGTCCGATTGCGACGCTTTCGGTCGAGGCGCAGGAGCGCCACGAGAAGCGCGAAAAAGTCTATCGCGACGAGTAGTCGTAACGCGACAACCGGTCATCCCGTCCATCGAACGGCCACGGCTCCCGTCAGGGGAGCTGACAGGAGCCGCGTCTGGTACACCTTGCTGCGCCTAGGTTCGCTGCCCGGTGTGGGAGATCGGCGGAGACACGGACGGTCTCCGCGTTGTTCGGTTAGAACGGCAACAGCACATCCATGACCTGTTGCCCGTAACGCGCCTGCTGGACGTCGGTGATCTGGCCGCGGCCGCCATAGGCGATGCGTGCCTGGGCGATCTTGCTGGAGTCGATGGTGTTATCGCTCTGGATGTCTTCGGGCCGGACGATACCCGCGACGACGAGTTCGCGGATTTCATAGTTGACGCGGATTTCCTGCTTTCCTTCCACGACAAGATTGCCGTTCGGCAGGAGTTGCGTGACGACGGCTGCAACGTTGGTCTGCAAGGCTTCCTGTCGGACCACCGAACCTTTGCCGTCGCTTGACGAGGTGGAATCCGTGGTCAGCAATCGTCCCGGTACCGCTTGACCGATCACCGGCAGCTTGCTGTTGCCGAAGAAGTTGGTCACGCCGGAATCTTCGGTATTGGCGCGGCTGCGCTGGGTCTCGTTGGCGATGTTGGCCTTGTCCGTGATGTTGACCGTCACGGTGAGAATGTCGCCGATCTGGTGCGCGCGCTGATCCTTGAAGAAGGCACGCGAACCGTTCCGCCACAGCGAATTCGGATTGTAGGACGCCGGCTGCGGTGCGGGCATCGGCATCGATACCGGCTTGTAACCGGCCTGCGTCGTCGGGTTGTCGATCGCAGACAGTTTCGGTTTCTCGCCGATATTGGCGAGACGGTCGATGGACGAGCAACCGCTGCCGACGCAGCCGATGACAAGAACGCTGCCTGCAAGCAGAATGCGGTTCACTGCGCGAGACTTGAACATGATTTACTCTGCTTTCTTGGTGTCGGAGGCGGTTGGGGACGTCGATTGATTGGCCGTGTCGGTCGACACGGCGGCGGTGACAATGTTCGGAACTGCGATCGAGACCGAGACCTGGCCGGGGCCGATCACGGTGCCTTGCACGGTGCGCTTCGACTGCAAGTTCACGACGTTGACGGTGTCGCCTTCGCTGCCGCTTTCGAGCGCCTTGCCGCGGCCCGTGAGATAGAGACCTGGCGACTGGTAGATCAGCGTTACGGTCTGATCCCGGGCAACACGGTCCGGTTTGCCGAGATCGGCGAGGCGCAGCGGCTGACCGGCACGCAACGGCTTGCGGGCCTGCATTCCGAGCGCCTTGTCGCGGGTGGCTGCATCATTGCCGACTTCGGCTTTCGGGCGGCGTTCGACGACGAGGTCCGATGACTTGAGAACTTCGTTGCGTTCGACGCTGCGTGTCAGTACCGCAGCCTCGACTGTTTCGACGGCCGTGCCGGTAAACCGGAGCTTTGTGGGGGCCGCATTGGAGTCGTTGGCAATATCGAAGGTGATGTCGAAGCGGCCGTTGCGCGGGTCGAACCGGATGCTGGACGCGCGCATGTCGCCGCTGTTGGATGCATCGAGCTGAAGATCGCGCAGGTCGCGGTCGAATGTGATCGACAGGTTTGCCGCGTCACCGAGTCCGTTGCGGCGTTCGAGCGCGCGGGCGATTTGCAATTCGACATCTTTCGATGCCAGCGTCCGCGACGAACGCGTGATGGAAACCTCGCGAATGGTTCCGGCATCGACGCCGATGACCTGATGGTTGCGCAGCGTTTCGAGCAACTGCGCGGTAGGCAGGGTGCCGGTCGTGCCGAGGTCTGGCGAACGGTAGATTGCAATCTGTGCTGCCGTTCCGGCGTTGTCGATCAGGTCGCCGATACGCACGATATCGCTGTGGACCGTGACGCTGGCGCGCAGAACCGGCGCGATCGCCGCTTCCTGTTCGGATTGAGCGAAGGCGGAATCGATGCCGGAAGCGAGCAGCGCGGCTGCGAAGACCAAAGTGCTGAATTTCATCTTCATCTCCCTCAGCGGAACATGCCGGTGGTGGATTGCATCATCTGGTCGGCGGCGCTGACGACCTTGGCGTTCATTTCGTAAGCGCGCTGTGCGGCGATCAGGTCGGAGATTTCCGAAACGACTTCGACGTTGGCCTGTTCGAGATTGCCCTGTTGCATGTCGCCGAACCCGTCGGTGTTGGCGATGCCGTCCTGCGGTGCGCCGGACGCCGGCGTATCCGTGAAGAGGTTGTCGCCGATCGGCTGGAGACCGCCCTTGTTGATGAAACGTGTCAGGCCGATCTGGCCGACCACAGTCGGCGTGGTCGATCCGGGTGTCGTGACCGAAACCTGGCCCTGCGCATTGATCGTGAGGCCCGACGAATTCTGCGGGATCGTAATCGTCGGCTGCACAGGGTTGCCCTGCGAGGTGACGATGCGGCCCTGCGCGTCCATCTGGAACGAGCCGTCGCGCGTATAGGCGTAAGTGCCGTCCGGCACCTGAATTTTGAAGAAGCCTTCGCCGCGGATGCCGATGTCGAGATCGCCGCCGGTTGGCGACATCGTGCCCTGAGTCATCAGACGCGGGGTGCCGACGGTTTTCACGCCGCCGCCGATATCGATACCTACGGGAAGGATGGTGCCCTGATCGGACGCCTGCGCGCCGACGCGGCGGACGTGCTGATAGAGCAAATCCTGAAACTGCGCGCGCTGCTTTTTGTAACCGGTGGTTCGCAGGTTCGCGATGTTGTTGGAGATAACCTGCACGTTGAGTTCCTGTGCGGCCATTCCGGTTGCTGCGGTGTAAAGAGCTTGCATCGGATGATTCCCTTCTTAGGCCGGAACGTCAGCGAGGCTTTGAATGGAGGTTTTGCGCAGATCGCTCTGTTGCTGCATGAGAGCGGCCACGTTCTGATAGGTCCGCATCACTTCGATCATGCGGCTCATTTCGGTGACTGAGTTGACGTTCGATTTCTCGATGTAACCCTGGTTGACGCTGGACGTTGTGTCCGGAATTGCGCTGGTGCCTGCGGGCGCGGAGAAGAAATTGCGTCCATCCTTTTGCAGCTTCTGCGGCGCGTCGAAACGGACGAGCCGGAGTTTGCCGCGGATGGAATCGGTCCGTGTGACGGCACCCTCGCGAACGGTAATCGTGCCGTCCTTGGCAATGTTGATGTCGCGGTCGGTGGTCTGGAAGACGATCGGGCCGTTGTTGCCGAGCACGACATCGCCGCCGGTGGTCACAAGCTGGCCCTGCGAGTTGATCTGAAACGATCCGTCGCGGGTGTAGCGTTCGCCCCCTGCGGTCTGCACCGCGAAAAACGCACGGCCATCGATGGCAACGTCGAGCGGATTCTTCGTCTGCTCGGTGGGGCCCTGCGCGAAATCGTGAAAGGTGCCGCGATCCTGAACGAAGCTGACGCGGCGATCCTTGCCGCCGAAATTGTCTTCGTGCGCGCCGGACGTGAGAAATTCCTCGAACAGCGACTTGTCGGCCTTGAAGCCGGTCGTGTTCACGTTGGCGACGTTGTTTGAAATGATGTCGATCTGCCGCTCGAGCGACATTTGCCGCGACAGCGCGACAAGGAGTGTGTTCTCCATCGGTCATTCTCCCCTCGTTGATCCGCGTGACCTCTCCCAAGGCCGGTTGCGGATCGTCCGAACCGCGAAGCTCTCCCAAGCTGCGATCCGTCATGGTTAATGCGAGGAGTGTGCCAACATGGATAATCAAATAATTTCAATAACTTATATTATTTATGGCTTTCTAAAAGGCGGCAATAAGCTCTTGTTGGGCGGCTCATCCCGGCAAAATTTTCCCACCCGCGAGTCAAAAGAAAGATTCCGTTAACCATTCCAAACCTACGTTCGAAACAACAGGGCGCATCGCGCCGACGGCCTTCGTATCGCGTCAATCAAGCCAGTTCGGCATTCACGAGCCCAATCCAGGATGGCAGCGGGCAAATGGCAGACGACGACAAGATCGAAGACGGCGCAGAAGCCGCCCCACCCAAGAGCAAGCGCAAACTCATCATCATTGGCGGCTCGGTCCTTCTGGTCCTTTTGCTGGCCGGTGGAGGTTGGTTCTTCTTCATGCGCGGGCACGGCGAACAACAGGCCGAAGCGGCACCACCCGCGAAGCCGCCGGTATTTCTCGATGTGCCGGAAGTGCTGGTCAACCTCGCCAGCACGCCGGGTGAGCGCGTCCAGTATTTGAAGGTCAAGGTCGTCCTCGAGGTGAAAGATGCGCCGCTGGTCGAAAGCATCAAGCCGACGATGCCGCGCGTCATGGATCTGTTTCAGACTTACATGCGCGAATTGCGTCCCGGCGATCTCAACGGATCGATTGGGCTGTTTCGCCTCAAGGAAGAATTAACGCGTCGGGTCAACGCCGCGATCTCGCCGGCGCAGGTGAACGCTGTGCTGTTCAAGGAAGTCGTCATTCAGTGAAACGGAAACTGGTCCAATGACACCGGGTGATGACGTCGATCAGGATGCGCTAGCCGCCCAGTGGGAAGGCGCGCTGGACACCGAGGATCCTACGGAAGCTGCGGCTGAAGCCGAAGCCAACGAGCTGACGGAGACCATGGCCGAGCAATGGGCCGCCATGGTCGATGACGGAAGCCGCTCGCTCGGCAACGGCAAGGCCGGCGGCGAGCGTGTTTTGTCTCAGGAAGAAATCGACAATCTGCTCGGCTTCAGCGACGGTGAAGTCAATATCGACGAGAATTCCGGCATCCGCGCCATCATCGATTCGGCGATGGTCTCCTACGAGCGTCTGCCGATGCTCGAAATCGTCTTCGATCGCCTCGTGCGATTGATGACGACATCGCTGCGAAACTTCACCTCCGATAACGTCGAAGTCTCATTGGATCGCATCACCTCGGTGCGGTTCGGCGATTATCTCAATTCGATTCCGTTGCCCTGTGTGCTGTCGGTGTTCAAGGCGGAGGAATGGGAAAACTTCGGCCTGTTCACGGTGGACTCAAGCCTGATCTATTCGATCATCGACGTGCTGCTCGGCGGACGGCGCGGTCAGGCGTCGCTCCGCATCGAGGGCCGTCCCTACACGACGATTGAAACAAACCTCGTCAAGCGTCTCGTCGAAGTCGTACTCGCGGATGCCGAACAGGCATTCCGTCCGCTGTCGCCGGTGACGTTTAGCATCGACCGGCTTGAGACCAATCCGCGCTTTGCGGCGATCACGCGTCCCGCCAACGCGGCCATTCTCGTGCGTCTGCGCATCGACATGGAAGATCGCGGCGGCAACATTGAATTGCTGTTGCCCTATGCCACCATCGAGCCGATCCGCAACGTGCTGTTGCAGATGTTCATGGGTGAAAAATTCGGCCGCGACCCGATCTGGGAAGGTCATCTGGCGACCGAAATCGCGCAGGCTGAAATTGCAGTCGATGCGGTTCTTTATGAATCGAATATTCCGCTCAAACAGCTGATGACACTGAAGGTCGGCGACACGCTGCCGCTCGATATCCGGCCCGATGCTTTGGTCTCCGTCCGCTGCGGCGATATCGTGCTCAGCGAAGGGCGGATGGGCAAGGTCGGCGACCGCGTCGCCATTCGCGTGATGAAGCCGCTGCGCAAACCTCACACGTCATTCGCCATGTTTGAAAAGGCTGACGAACAAACCAAACTGATGGAGGCACAATGAATCATTCCCTCGGATTAATGATCGAGAGCCTGGTCGCGGTTCTTCTGTTGCTGACGATCGGCTATTGCGCGCTTCTGAACAAGCGCCTCAAGCTGCTGCGCAATGACGAGCAGTCGATGCGCGGCACCATTGCCGAGCTAGTGACGGCAACCGAAATCGCGGAACGTGCAATCGGCGGCCTCAAGGTCACGGTGCGCGAATGCGACGAAAACCTCGGCGTGCAGCTTCTCAACGGCGCTGAACTCTCGGCCAAGCTGCGAAAGCAGGTTGCCGCCGGTGAAGAAATTCTGCATCGCCTTTCGCAGATCGCGCTTGCGGCGCGTCCACATGAAGCGCCGCCTGCTCCGCAGGCAGCACCTCGGGCAGACGCAAGGGCTGTTCTCGCAGCGGCGCAGGCTTTCTCTGAACGCGCTCGCGGTCACGGCCGCGCTGCATGAAGAAAGCCGTCCGCGATATCCGGATTCTTCCGATACTTCTGCTCGCGATCAGTTGTCTGGTCGTGCTGAAAGTGTCCGGCTTGCTTCTGGATGGCGGATACATCTTCAGCGAGAATACGGCACCGAAGCCGAAATCGTGGGCGCAGGAAACATTCAACTATCCCTCGTCCGGCAAGACCGCCGACGCGGGTGACATCACGGGCTCGGTCGCCGCCAAACCGAAAGAAGAGGCGCCGGTCGTGAAGGCACCGGAGGCAACGACCCGCTCGCCGGATGCCGTTGTCGTTTATCCCGATCAAAACCGTCCAGTTACGGCATCAGAGCGTGCCGTGCTCGAGCGGCTTCAGTCGCGGCGTCAGGAGATCGAAACACGCGCGCGCGAAGTCGATATCCGCGAGAACCTCATCAAGTCGGCAGAAAAAAGGATCGAGGGCCGGATCGAGGAATTGAAGGCCACCGAAGCGCGCATCACCGTCGCGGGCCAGCAAAAGGACGAGGCGGAAGCCCAGCGTTTCAAGAGCATCGTGACAATGTACGAGAACATGAAGCCGAAGGACGCGGCGAAAGTGTTCGACCGTCTTGAAATGTCCGTCCTGTTTGAAATCGCTTCGCAGATCGCGCCGCGCAAGATGTCGGATATCATGGGGCAGATGCAGCCGGAAGCCGCCGAGCGCCTGACGGTCGAACTGGCGCGCCGTGCGGGCGCAGATCCCTCCGCGTCGGCGAGCAATCTTCCCAAGATCGAAGGCAAAGTCCAGCCGGTGCGCAATTGAGCGATGTGATTAACAAGCCCTTAATGGGCGAATTCTAGACTCGATGGCACAGGCCGGCGCGAGTGTCCGGACGGAAAAGCGAATGTTGCTCACGGCTGACCGCAGCAAGAAGGTTGACCGCGCATTTGGCGCGCGGGCGGCGCGCCTTGCGCTCTGTTTGTTAGCTCCACTGTTCTTGGTCAGTGTCTCTGCGAACGCGCAGACCATCAAGGGCGAGGCGACGCTGAGCGAGCCCGGTAAATTCGCGCGGCTTGTTCTGAAATTCGAGCAAGACGTCCCGACCGAAGCGGTTGTCGCCGGCGGCATTCTTGTCGTTCGATTCAAAACGCCGGTCGATGTGCCGGTCGACAAGCTGTCGGATGCGTTGCCGAAGTATATCGGCGCGGTGCGCCGCGATCCCGACGGCATGGCGATCCGTATGGCGCTGGCCCAGAAGGTCAACGTCAACCTGATGACGGCGGGGGAACGAATCTTTCTGGACTTGTTGCCGGAAGGATGGGCGGGGCTTCCGCCGGGATTGCCGCCCGAAATCGTCAAGGAATTATCGGATCGCGCCATCGCTGCGGAACGTGCGCTGCGCATGCAGAAGGTTGCGGACGAAGCAAAGAAGAAGCCGCCGGTGCGTGTGCGTGCATCCGTTCAGCCGACCTTTGTGCGTCTTGTCTTCGAGATGCCGGACGGCGTCCCCGTTTCATCCTCGTTGAACAGCGACAGTTTCGGTCTGTCGTTCGGTGCGGTTCTGACGTTCGACCTTGCCGACGCAAAGATCGCGATGCCTGCAAATATAAAGTCGATCGATCAGAAGATCGAAGGCGACGCATCCAGGGTTGATATCGCTCTCATCGGCGAAGCCGATGTTCACGCATTCCGTGAAGACAAGAATTACATTGTCGATATCGGATTCCAGCAATCCGAAAAGCCGGCGGCGCAACTCAATCTTCCGAAGGTGCCAGCGGCGTCAGCGGAGGCTGCCCAGAAAATTCCGGAGCAACCCGCCGCAAAGCCGATTGAGACCGCCCCGCCGACATCCGAAGACATCGCACGGCAGGCCAGGACGAATGCATCACCGGCGCAAGTCCCGGAGGTGTTGGCCGCTCCAAGTCAGGCGCAAACACCGCCGCCGTCGCCTGTCGTGCAGGGCAATGCCCCAACGACGCCTGCGGTCGCCGTGCCTTCTGCGGCCAATCGCGCGGAAACTCAGCCGGGCACGGATGGGCAGATTGCCGTCGAAGCCAAACGCACGAGTGACGATCTGCGTTTGCTGTTTCCGTTCAAGAATGCGGTTGCTGCCGCGGCTTTCCGGCGCGCGGATTCGATTTGGATTGTGTTCGATACCGATAAGAAAATCGATCCCGATGCGATTTCGCGCGAGGGTGCCTCGATCGTTTCCGACGTCAGTGTCTTCGATCTGCCCAAGGGCAAGGCGTTGCGGATTCGCCTTGCGAGGCCGCAGCTCGCAGCCTTGTCTGCGGATGAGCGCGGCTGGCTGCTGACTGTCGCGGACAAGGTTCAGTCGCCATCGCAACCGCTCGTCGTGACCCGCAACATCGCAGACCCCGCACGCGCAACCGTCAGTGTCGGCATCGCCAAGCCGGGGCAGATCCATCGTCTGGCCGATCCGGACGCGGGGATTTCGCTGATGGTTGTGACTGCGCCCGCACCCGCAAGCGGGTTGATGAAGCGCCAGAATTTTGTCGAGTTCTCGCTTCTGGAATCGATTCATGGAATCGTGGTGCAGCCGAATGCCGACGACATCACGATGGAGCTTTCGTCGGACAAGGCCGTTCTCGGCCGTCCGGGCGGCCTGACGCTGTCGGCCGCGATGATCTCGCCGGAGCGCGGGGCGTCGACCGCGCGGCCGGTGTTCGACGTTACTGAATGGCGGGAAAACCAGAAGGCCGAATTTATTTCGGCGCGTGACCGGCTGATGACGGCGGCGGCGCAATCGACCGGCGAGCAGCGCATGCCAGCGCATCTGGACCTCGCGCGCTTCTATATGGCGCGCGGTTTCTATCCCGAGGCCAAAGGAATTCTCGATCTCGCTCTGTCCGAAGTGAAGCAGGGCGATGAGGATCCTTCGGCGCTGATTGTGCATGCCGTTGCGAGCACATTGTTCGGTCGGCCCGAGCAGGCGCTGAAGGATCTGGCAAATCCGGCGGTCGGCACAAACTACGACTCGCAGCTATGGAAGGCTCTTGCCTACGCGCGGCTGGAACGGTGGGCCGATGCGCGCGAAAAGTTCAAGAATGTCGAGTTTGCGCTGACCTCGCAGCCCCTCGATTTGCAGCGCATCGCTATTCTGGACGCATTTCGCGCCTCGCTCGAAGTCAAGGATTTTGCCGGCGCGACCAGCCGCAGCAACGATCTCGATGTCGTCGGCGTCGCGCCTGAACAGGCTGCCGATGCGGCGGTCTTGCGCGGCCGCCTTGCCGAGGCTCTCGGCCGCGAGAAGGATGCACTCTCGGAATATCAGACGGCAGTGAATTCTTCCGATCGTCCGGCGGCCGCCGAAGCCCAGCTTCTGAATGTTTCGCTCCGGCAGAAACGGAATGAGATCGGCGACGACGATGCGCTGCGCGAGCTTGAAACGGTATCGATAACGTGGCGCGGTGACGGTATCGAAGTGAGAAATCTTCAGTTGCTGTCGCGGGCCTACGCCGAAAAGGGCCGGTATGGCGAGGCGCTGGCGGCTGCGAAGAACGCGACGAAACTTCAGCCGAATTCGGAAATTTCGCGCAAACTACAGGACGAAGCGCAGTCGCTGTTCGAGCAGGTTTTCAATGGCACGAAGGGCGACGATCTGCCGCCGGTGGATGCGCTCGCTCTGTTTTATGAGTACCGCGAACTCACACCCATCGGACGCCGCGGCGACGAGATGATCCGCAGATTGGCCGACCGGCTGGTAGCGGTCGATCTTCTCGATCAGGCCAGCGAACTGTTGCAATATCAGGTAGACAAACGGCTCGAAGGCGCTGCACGCGCGCAGGTCGCAACGCGTCTTGCGATGATCTATCTGATGAATCGCAAGCCGGATCGCGCGATTGCGGCACTTCGCACAACCCGGATTGCCGACCTCGCCGGCGAAATCCGCCAGCAGCGGCTCTTGCTCGAAGCCCGCGCCCAAAGCGACATCGGCCGTCACGACCTCGCGCTCGACATCGTCTCCAATATCATGGGCCGCGAAGCGATCAGATTGCGTTCCGACATTTACTGGGCGGCGCGGCGATGGCGGGAATCCGCCGAGCAGATCGAATTGCTTTACGGCAATCGCTGGAAGGATTTTCAGCCGCTCACGCCGATCGAGAAGAGCGACATCATTCGGGCCGTCATCGGATATTCGTTGTCCGAGGATGCTGTCGGTCTTGCACGGTTCCGCGAGAAATACGCGCCCAAGATGGACGGCGGCGACGACAGGGCGGCGTTCGATCTTGCAAGCAAACCTGCATCTGCCGACAGCGCGGACTTTGCACGGATTGCAAAAATGGCGGCCACCATCGATACGCTCGATGGGTTCCTGCGCGAGATGAAGACGCGTTATCCGGATGCGGTGGCGCGTGCAAAGCTGCCGCCGGAGATCAAGGCCGATCCGAATCCGACAGGCTCGTTGCGGGAAATCGTCGGCTTGAAGAAGACGCAGGTCCGGCGCTGATACGCTTGCGGCGTCACCCGCCGCCGTAGCTTTGCACAAGGCTGCCCGCGACCAGCGACCAGCCGTCCACCAGCACAAAGAAGATCAGTTTGAACGGCAGCGACACCACGACCGGCGGAAGCATCATCATGCCCATCGACATCAGGACCGATGCCACAACGAGATCGATAATCAGAAATGGCAGAAACAACAGGAAGCCGATCTCGAAGGCGCGCTTCAGTTCCGAGATCATGAAGGCCGGCACGAGAATTCGCAGCGACATCTGATCCGGCGTCGCAGGCGGCGCCTCGCCAGACAGATCCATGAACAGTTTCAGATCTTTCTCACGCACGTTCTTCTGCATGAATCCGCGCAGCGGCACGACGCCGCGCTGAAACGCCTGCTCGACGCTGATCTGATTGGCGACCAGCGGCTTGATGCCGTCGTCATATGATTTTTGCAGCACCGGCCCCATCACGAAGCCGGTGAGAAACAGCGCCAGCGCGATGATGACGGAGTTCGGCGGCGCGGTGGCTGTGCCGAGTGCGGTACGAAGCAATGACAGCACGACGACAATGCGCGTGAACGACGTCATCATGATGAGGATCGACGGCGCAATCGACAGCACCGTCAGCAGCGCGATCAGCTGGATCGCGCGCTCCGTGACTCCGCCATTGCCCTGGCCGAGATTGATGCTGATGTCCTGCGCGGCAGCCGGATCGGCTGCCACCGCGGCGGCAAGGAAAGTCAGAAAAAATAAAACTCTACGCGGTGTGCTCGCGCAGCTCACGCAGGCGGCTTCGGACGGCCGAGCAGGCTCGCCATCTCGTCTTCGAGATTGTCGAAGCCGGGCTTGGCTGCGGGAGCGGCACGCTGTGCGGAACGCGCCGGAGGCGGCGGTGCACCGACGCGGTCGGCGGCATTGACGGACGGAGTGCGCGTCTCGCCGCCATCGAGCCGAAGCTCGGAGCCCGGACGGCGCAAGGCTGCTTCAAGCCGCTGTGCCATGTCGGCAAGATTCTGATCGGCGGACGATGGCAGCGGCTCCGGCTGACGGGCAGGGCGCGGCGGAGGTGCCGCCGGTTTCGGCGCAATGTCGTTCGCGCGCGGCATGCGCGGCATTGCCGGTTCAGCGCGCGGCGGGGTGCGCGTTTCGCGAATTGGCTCCTGAAAGTTCGGCGCCGGATCGAAGTCTGCGATCGGCGGCGAAACCCGGCGTGTGTCTTCCGGATATGGCGCGCGCGGGCGCGGCGGCGGTTCCGGCATGGTCGGCTCACGATATTCAAGCGCGGCAGGCTCATGCCATTCATCGGCGTCGGGCAATGGAACGATGCGCCCGGGCAATTCCGTGCCGGCAGGCGCGCGCGCGACCTGATCGCGCTGCGGCGTGTTGCGCTGAATATTGGGCTCGACCACGACATCGGTCGGGCCGCCAATCATGATGAGATGTTCGACATTATCCCGGCGCACAAGAACGAGCTTGCGGCGGTTGTCGACTGCGGTTGCGTCGATGACGGCCAGTCGCGGCATGCGTCCGCGATTGGCACCGGCACCTGCATTTCCCGAGCTGAATTTGCGAACCAGCCACGCTGCCGCGCCGATCAACACCAACACGATCAGCAGAGCGGCAAATATCCAGAGTTTATCCATTCCCAGTCCCCGCGCGGCTACGCCACTTTATATGTCAGATTCGGCGCAGGCAGGTCGCTAAACCCCAAAACCAAAGCAAAATCAGCGCAAAAGCAGGCCGACAGTTAATTTCAGCGGCGGCACTGCCGTCTGAAGACTTTATTAACCCATGAATCGCCGGAGCCCAAAAGACTTCTTCGTCGCGTCGGCGATGCGCTCGCCCATACCACGCATTTCATGGCGAAAATGGGCCATTTGTCGATATTAACCAGCCATTAACCATACACGCGGCAAATTCTGCCTACCTGACCTTGTCCGGTCGGGTTGCAAGCAGGGGCTGCCCCGATGGGAATGACCGATCTTCCAATGCTGTCGGCGCTCCGCACCAAGATGCAATGGCATCAGGAGCGCCAGCGCGTCCTTGCGGAAAACATCTCCAACTCCGACACGCCGAACTTCAAGCCGCGCGATCTGGTCGAGCCGAAATTCGACAACGGCGGCATGGGTCCGTCTGCGGGCGGTATGGGCTCGCTGAGCATGGTGCGAACCAGCGCCAATCACATTCAGGCCGCTGGCGCGAGCGATGCTTTCACCTCCAGCAACCGCGACGCCTACCAGACGCGGCCTGCGGGCAACTCGGTCAGCCTCGAAGATCAGATGATGAAGGTCTCCGCGAACCAGATGGACTATGCGGCGGTGACGTCGCTCTACAGCCGCAGCCTCGGTCTTCTGAAGACCGCGATCGGCAAGCGGTAGGCAGGGATTGAGGGGAGCAATTTATGGCTGATGGAAGCGACTTCGGCAGATCGATGAGCATCGCATCGTCCGGTCTGCGCGCGCAGGCGGGCCGCATGCGGGTGATCTCGGAAAATATCGCCAACGCGGATTCGACGGCGAAGACCGCAGGGGGCGATCCGTATCGCCGCAAGGTGCCGACTTTTTCTTCGGAGTTGGATCGCACGCTCGACGCGCAAGTCGTGACGCTCGGCAAGATCAAACCCGACACGTCCGACTTCCGCGTCAAGCACGAGCCCGGCAATCCGGCGGCCGACGCCAGCGGCAACGTCAAATATCCGAACGTGAATTCGCTTGTCGAAATGACCGATATGCGCGAGGCGCAACGATCCTATGAGGCCAACCTCAACATCATTTCCGCCACGCGCCGGATGATCCAGCGCACCCTCGACATTCTGAAGGCTTAAACACATGGCGACACCGACCGTAGCTGCGAATGCCTATGCGAGCCTTGCGCGCATCATCGACTCCGGCGGAGGCAGTGTTGCCGGCGCCGGCAAAGCGAGCGAGGGCGGCGGCATGTCGTTCGCCTCGCTGCTCAAGGAGTCGCTCGGCAACGTCATGGAAGCCGGCAAGAAGTCCGACGCCCAGACCATCGCGATGGCGTCGGGCAAGGCGAATGTGATGGATGTCGTGACGGCGGTCGCGGAGACGGATGTTGCCGTCTCGACGCTGGTTTCGGTGCGCGACAAGGTCATCTCGGCTTACGAAGACATCATGAAGATGCCGATCTAACAGCAGACAATTTGCGGGCAGGAGAGTGCAATGACCGGTGCTGAAGTTCTCGACGTTTCGCGCGATGCGATCTGGACCATCGTCAAGGTATCGTCGCCGCTATTGATCGTCGGCCTTGTCGTCGGTGTCGCGATCTCGCTGTTGCAGGCGCTGACGCAAATCCAGGAACAGACGCTGGTGTTCGTGCCGAAAATCCTCGCGATTTTCGTCGCCCTCATTCTGGCGCTGCCGTTCATGGCGGATGCCATGAACAGCCAGATGCTGCGGTTGTCGTCGCGAATCATCGGTGGCTAGCGCATGATCGGCCATCCATCGCTTCCGGCCCGGACCAGCTTCTCATGCGCATCGATATTTCGCTTCTGCCAGCCCTCGCAGCCTCCTTCATGCTCGTCTTCGCGCGCATCGGTGCCATGGTGATGCTGCTGCCCGGATTCGGCGAAACCAACATTCCGGTTCGCATCCGGCTTGGAATTGCGCTCGCGCTGACGCTCATCATTCTGCCGCTGCATCGCAACGCCTACACGATCAGCATGACTTCGATGGCGCCGCTGCTGGTGCTGATGGTGCATGAGATCGTCATCGGCGTCGTGCTTGGCGCGACGGCGCGCGTGACGCTCGCGGCGCTCGCGGTTGCGGGCTCTGTCATCGCGCAGCAGCTCGGACTTGGTTTCGTGACGTCGGTCGATCCGACGCAGGGCCAGCAGGGCGTGCTGATCGGAAATTTCCTCACGATGCTCGGCATAACGCTGCTGTTCGCAACCGACACGCATTACCTCGTCATCGCAGCTCTCAACGACAGCTACAAGATTTTCTCTCCCGGCGAACTGATGCCGAGCGGCGATATTGCCGCGCTCGCGACAAAAGCATTCAGCGGCGCGTTCAAGATCGGCATTCAATTGGCGGCGCCCTTCATCGTGTTCGGTCTTGTCTTCAATCTCGGCCTTGGTGTGCTCGCGCGCCTGATGCCGCAGATGCAGGTCTATTTCGTCGGCGTGCCGCTTTCGATGCTGGCAGGCTTTCTCATTCTCGCGGCGATCCTCGGAACCATGATGGCTCTTTTCATGGACTATCAGGGCGGCGTCCTTAACGAACTCGCGCCAAGAGGCTGACGACCGATGGCCGGCGAGGACAAGGACTCCAAAACAGAAGACCCGACACAGAAGCGTCTCGACGACGCAATCGACAAGGGCGACGTCGCCAAAAGTCAGGAGGTCAACACCTGGTTCGTGATCGCGGGTTCGACGCTGCTGCTGTCGTCGTTCTCCGGTTCGATCGGCGCGGGCATCGAAAATCCGATGCGAAACCTGCTGATGAATGCGCATCAGATTCGCGTCGACGGTCCGGGGCTCATTCAGCTTGTCACCAATCTCGAAGGCATGCTGATCGCCGTGCTCGGCGTACCGCTGTTGCTTATTCTTGTTGCAGGTGTTGCGAGCAACCTCGTGCAGCATCGTCTCGTCTGGTCCACCGAGCCGATCGTTCCGAAGTTCAGCAAGATTTCGCCGATGGCGGGTGCGGCCCGCCTGTTCGGCAAGCAGGCCGGCGCGAATTTTCTCAAAGGCATCTTCAAGGTTGTCGCGCTCGGCACCGTGATGGTGCTCGTACTCTGGCCGGAGCGGCATCGCATCGATGCGATGGTGCGGTTCGACCCCGTCGCGATCATGACGGTGACAAAGACGATCTCCACACAATTGATGGGCACCGTCGTTGCCATGCTCGCCGTCGTAGCCACTCTCGACTACCTGTTTCAATACCGCCAGTGGTTCGAGCGGCAGAAGATGTCGCTTCAGGAAATCAAGGAAGAATACAAGCAGTCGGAAGGCGACCCCCACATCAAGGGCCGGTTGAAGCAACTGCGCTACGCGCGCGCCAAGAAGCGCATGATGGCGGCGGTTCCGACGGCGTCCGTCATCATCACCAACCCGACGCACTACGCGGTTGCGCTGAAATACGAGCGCGGCATGCCGGCGCCGATCTGCGTCGCCAAGGGCGTCGATCTGATGGCACTCAAGATCAGGGAAATCGCCGGCGCGAACAACGTGCCGATCGTCGAGAACGTGCCGCTCGCCCGCGCGCTGCATGCAAGCGTCGAGGTCGACGATGAAATTCCGGTCGATCACTATCACGCGGTCGCCGAAGTCATCGGCTATGTCATGAAGCTGAAGCGCGGAGTGACCGGCCTTGGCTGATGGGGTCTGGCGTGTGCCGCACGGCGGTCGTAGTGTCGCTTGCTCCTTGAGGCGCAAATCAGGCGCTGAGGGGAATTTGGCCTTCTGCGGCAGGTTGCGACGCGTTCGATGACATCCGACGACAACAAAGCCTCGTCCTTCGCTCCCGTGCATGAGCCGCCTCGCCGTGGCGGCAGCATCTTTCTGGTGCTGCTGGTTGCCGGCGCGATTGTCGCCGCCGCAATCTGGCTGATGACGATGGGCCGCGCGCAGGCTCAGCCTTATATCCTCGGGCTTCTGGCGCTGTCGGCGATGATCGGGCTGTTCACGCTGTTTGCGTTCGCGGCCGGGATCGTCCGCTTCGTTGGCGGGGCGACCGAAGACCCCATTGCGCGCCCGATTGCCGATCATGCGTTCGACGGTCTGGCTGTCATCGACGCGCGCGGACATGTTATCTACGCCAACTCCGCCTATCTTTCTCTGACAGGCGCGTCGGGCCCGCACGATGTGCGTCCGGTCGAGCGCGTTTTCATCGGCAACCCGGATGTGTCGGAGGCCGTGTTCCGTCTGCTTAAGGCTGCGCGCGAAGGCAAGCGCCAGCAGGAAGAAGTTCGCATCGCCGGCGCGGATAGCGCGCATGGACGCTGGCTGCGCATGCGCGTGCGTCCGCTCGGCGCCGGAAAGCGCGAGCAGAAATTCGCTGTGTGGTCGATTGCCGACATCACGCGCGACCGCGAGCGTCAGGAAGACGTGTTTCAGGAACTCCAGCATGCCATCGAATATCTCGATCATGCGCCGTGCGGATTCTTCTCCGTCAATCCGGCGGGCGATCTTGTCTATGTCAACGCAACGCTCGCCAACTGGCTGGACTATGATCTCGCCGAAATCGGATCGGGCGGCTTGAAGGTCGCCGACATCGTGTCCGGCGACGGTGCGGCGTTGCTGACGTCCATCGTGCCGGAGCCCGGCGAAGTCAAAACCGAAGTGTTCGATGTCGATCTGCGGATGCGCGGCGGCAAAACCGTGCCGGTGCGGCTCTATCACAAGCTCGCTTTCGGCGCGGACGGAATTCCCGGCGCATCGCGCACGCTCGTCATCAATCGCGCGCAGGAAGACAATTCCGATCCGCAGCGTGCCGCCGAAGTGCGCTTCATGCGGTTCTTCGATCATACGCCGATGGCGATTGCGACCGTCGACAAATCCGGCGACATCGTTCGCGCCAACGCGCGATTTGCGAAACTTACGCAAAGCCTGTCGCCCGCGAACGCGGCGAGCAAATCCATTTTCTCGGTTCTCAACGCGCGCGACCGTTCGCAACTGACGGCGGCCATTGCGCGAGCGGCGGAGGGGCAGGGCGACATCGCGCCGGTCGAAGCGATGCTTGACGGCGAACGCGAACGCTGGGGCCAGTTTTTCGTCACCTCCGTCGAGCAGGATTCCCGCGATACCGAAGCGGCCATCGTCTATCTTCTGGAGACGACCGAGAAGCGCACGCTGGAAAATCATCTTGCGCAGTCGCAGAAGATGCAGGCCGTGGGCCAGCTCGCCGGCGGCATCGCACACGATTTCAACAACGTGCTCTCCGCCATCATGATGGCGAACGACTTTCTGCTCAACGCGCACAAGCCGACCGATCCGTCGTTTCAGGACATCATCCAGATCAAGCAGAACGCCACGCGCGCGGCGGCGCTGGTGCGGCAATTGCTCGCCTTCTCGCGCAAGCAGACGCTGCGTCCGCAGGTGCTCGATGTCGGCGACGTGCTGTCCGATCTCAATGTGCTGTTGAAGCGGCTGCTCGGCGAGAAGGTCAAACCCGACGTCATTCACGGCCGCGATCTTTGGCCGGTGAAGGCGGACCTTTCCCAGTTTGAGCAGGTCATCGTCAATCTCGCGGTCAACGCACGCGATGCGATGCCGGACGGCGGCAAGCTGACGATCAAGACCGCGAATGTCCCGGCGAAAGATTCCGAGCGGCCTCAATATAAAGGCATGCCCGCCGCCGACTACGTTCTGATCGAAGTCGCCGACACCGGCATCGGCATTCCGCCGGAGATCGTCGACAAGATTTTCGAGCCGTTCTTCTCGACCAAGGAAGTCGGCAAGGGCACCGGCCTCGGTCTGTCGACGGTGTATGGAATCGTCAAGCAGACCGGCGGTTTCGTCTATGTCGATTCCGCCGCCAACCAGGGCACGACGTTCCGCATCTTTCTGCCGCGCTATACGCCCGAAGCCGACGCCACTGAGGTGGCGCACGCCGGAAACGGTGCCGCGTCGCCCGACAAGCCGCGCACGCAGGATCTGACCGGGCAGGGCACCATTCTGCTCGTCGAGGATGAGGACGGTCTGCGTTCGCTCAACGCGCGCGGGCTGCGTTCGCGCGGCTACACCGTGATCGAGGCGGCCAACGGCGTCGAAGCGATGGAAGCTCTGGAGCGCGAAGAAGGCGAGATCGATCTCGTTGTCTCGGACGTGGTGATGCCGGAGATGGACGGCCCGACATTGCTGATCGAACTGCGCAAGAAAAATCCGGACCTGCGGATCGTTTTCGTGTCGGGCTATGCGGAGGACGCTTTCGAGAAAAGCCTGCCCGAAAATGAGCAGTTCGACTTTCTCGCCAAGCCGTTCACGCTCAGCCAGCTCGTCGCCAAGGTCAAAGAGACTGTGAGCGCGCCGTAGCGTTGCAATCGGCCGATCCGCGACCGAGCGCCGCAGGGCTGTGGCCTTAGGCCTCCTTTCTTTTCCCCGGCCAATGTCCATGTTAGGCGCATCCCCTTGCCGGGGAGGAGGAATTCACATGAATCTGTCGCAGCGCATGTGCGCCGTTTTGAAGTCGCTTGCAGTCATTATGGCTCTGGCGTTGCCTTTGACGATTGCTGTTTCGTCCTCGGTCGATGCCCGCATCGGCGGCGGCAGCAGTTCCGGTTCGCGCGGGTCGCGTACATTCTCCGCGCCGCCCACGACGCGCACCGCGCCGAATGCAGCGCAGCCGATGCAGCGCACGATCACACAGCCCGGTGTGAATTCTCCGGCGACTGCGGGCGGCGGGTTCTTCAATCGTCCCGGCATGGGCCTGCTCGGCGGTCTCGCCGCCGGCTTCCTCGGCGCGGGCCTGCTCGGCATGCTGTTCGGCGGCGGACTGTTCGGCGGACTGGGCGGGCTGTCGTCTTTCCTCGGCCTCATCATCCAGCTTGCGCTGATTTACTTCGTTGTACGTCTTGCGATGTCGTGGTGGCAGCGCCGCAACGCGCCTGCCTATGCCAACAATGCAGCGCCGGACATGACACCGGCAAATCAGCAGTCGAACATGCGCGGCGGATTCGGTTTCGGCCTCGGTTCCGGCAGCGCGCCGCTGAACATCACGCCGGACGATTACGACACGTTCGAGCGCATGCTCGGCGAAGTGCAGAGCGCGTGGTCGAACGAGGACATCAACCGTCTGCATACGCTGGCAACGCCTGAGATGGTGTCTTACTTCACGCAGGATCTAGCGGCCAACAGCAATCGCGGCCTCGTCAATCAAGTCTCCGGCGTGAAACTGCTGCAAGGCGATCTCGCCGAAGCCTGGCGCGAAGGCCCGACCGATTATGCCACGCTCGGCCTGCGCTTTTCGCTGGTGGACAAGACGGTCGAACGCGCTAGCGGCCGGATTGTCGAAGGCAGTGAGGTGCCGGTGGAAGTCACCGAAGTGTGGACCTTCCAGCGCCGCAGCGGCGGCAACTGGGAACTCTCGGCGATCCAGCAGGCCTGACAGGCCCCATTTCTCCCCACTATAGGGCGTCACGTTCGCGTGACGCCCTTTTGTTTTGCGCTTTCCTCCGCCATGACAGGGTATTCGATTGCACATAGCCTTCTGGCGATGTGCGAGTCGTCCGACTGGAGTTTGCCCATGAAAGTCATTCCCTCCGGCAGCGTGCCGACCAAACGCGCGCCCGATTCCTATTTCACCGGCACCGTGTTTCAGGATCCGATTTTCGAGACGCCTGCGCCCGCGCATCTCAACGCCACGCGCGTGACGTTCACGCCCGGCGCGCGCACGGCGTGGCACACCCACCCTCTCGGCCAGACGCTGTATGTGATCGCCGGCTGCGGCCGCGCGCAGACTTTCGGCGGGCCAGTTCTTGAGATTCGCGCCGGCGATGTGGTGTGGATTCCGCCCGGCGAAAAGCACTGGCATGGCGCGGCGCCGGACACGATGATGGCGCACATCGCGATGCAGGAATCCAAGGACGGTAAATTCGCCGACTGGATGGAACATGTCAGCGACGCCGATTACTCAAAGCCGGTAGGCAAGTAGTCCCGCGCGCGGCTTTGCGATTGATGCTTCCCGAATCGCGCGTCCTGCCGCATTGCTGACTCATTCGGCGGGCTTTTTGCCAAAGGAACTTGGACCGAAACTCAAACCCTGCCGGGAGGGCCCGATGCGCTACGTCATTCCAGCGATCTATGCGTGCGTGTTTGCGGTTGCGGTGTATTTCGCGGTCGTCCAATCGCCGTTGCCGGAAGCCGTCGCTTCGGTTCCGCAGGATGCGCGCGCGGCGCTGACGCAGCCCGCCGGGGCGAAAGTCGGCAAGCGCGAAACCTGCCGCCAGAGCGTGGCTGGAAAAAATCTGCGCCGCCAGGACGCGCGCGACCAGTTGCAGCTTTGCGTGGCGAAGGCGCGCGTCGATTGTCTTCAGCAGGCGATCGACCAGAAGCTGCGCGCCAATGTCCGCCGCGCCTTCGTCAAGAGCTGCGTCGCGTCGTAAGGCTCTTTGTCGTCCTCGCGAAAGCTGGGACCCATACTCCCTGTATTTTATGTTGAGTCCGGATGGTTCGGCCATTCTCCTTCATCATGACGTTCGGTGGTTATGGATCCCCGCTTTCGCGGGGATGACGACGGATTTAGCCACGCGCACTTTAATCTGCGCATGACCTGATCCGAAAACCGCTTCACACTTTTCGGGGTCATGCGCCAGCCACCCTGTTGTTAGAGACGCGGGCGCGTCTGTCGTGTTTCGCATTCTCAACGCCCTCAAATTGAGGGCGCGCGGAACGCCGGATGCGCTTAACGCATCCGCAGCCTCGCGTGCAAAAGTGAAAAGCACACGAGTAGAGTCACCACGGTCACGCCGCTTCGTCCGGCGCTCCGCACGCAATGGTTGGAACGGCTTGTCTCGCGCTCTCCCCGGTGGGCTGCTGTGCCACCGCTCTGGACCGTGAGAGACTTCCACCGCCGAGGCGACGGACCCTCCCGTTCCTTTCGACGTCAGCATTGCGACGCCGGGACCACGCGACTTGGGCCGTCTGCGCCCGGCACTGCCGTCATGCGAAATGCTTTTCACATTCCGCATTGAGCGCCGTTTGCAGCCACCGCATCCCGCCCCGCGATATGTGACGATCGCGTATCGCCCCTCAAAGTGGGGCGGGACGAATAGGAATATAATCCGATCTCGCGACAAAGTCAATCCTTGATCTTCGCTCCATATTTCAATAATCGTAGAAGTATGGAAATAGAAGATACAGTTTCAGCTCTCTCCGCACTCGCGCAAATAAACCGGCTCGAAACATTCCGGCTGCTTGTGAAAGCCGGACCGGAAGGAATGCCGGCGGGAGAGGTCGCGGCTGCGCTCGGCCTGCCGCCCAATACTCTTAGCTTTCATTTCGACCGTTTGCGAAACGCGGGCCTCGTGACTGTCAAACGTGAGGGGCGCTCGATGATCTATGCCGCGCGCTTCGATGCCATCAACGCGCTGGTCGGTTATCTCACCGAAAACTGTTGCGGCGGCGAACCGGAAAAATGCTTTCCGGCGAAAAAGTCCAAGCAGCGAAAGACCGAACATGCCTGATCCGTTGAACGTGCTGTTTCTGTGCACCGGCAATTCCGCGCGCTCAGTTCTTGCGGAGTCGATCCTGAACAGACTGGGCGCGGGACGTTTCAAGGCGTACAGCGCCGGAAGCCAGCCCAAAGGGCGCGTCCATCCTCGGACATTGGAATTGTTGCAGCGGCTCAATTATCCGGTTGCCGATCTGCGCTCGAAGTCGTGGCTGGAATTTGCAAAGCCCGGCGCGCCGCCGCTCGATTTCATTTTCACCGTTTGCGACGACGCGGCGAGCGAAGCCTGTCCGGTGTGGCCCGGCAAGCCGATGACCGCGCATTGGGGAATTCCCGATCCGGCGGCGGCAACAGGATCGGCTGCCGACATCGCGGTCGCATTCAACGACGCCTATCGCATGCTGTCGCAGCGCATATCCGCGTTCGTTGCGCTTCCGGCAGACAAGCTCAACGATCTGTCCATTCAGAGCAAGCTGCGCGAGATCGGCCAGATGGACGGCGCGACTGCGAAAGCATCGGCAGATTGATGCCGATCATGCGGCGGCTTACGGGTGAATTTTTCGGCACAGCGTTGCTGCTCGCGACCGTCGTCGGCTCCGGCATCATGGGCGAGAAACTGGCGGACGGTAACGTCGCGCTTGCGTTGCTCGGAAACACGCTGCCGACCGGAGCGATTCTTGTTGTGCTGATATTGATATTTGCGCCGGTGTCGGGCGCGCATTTCAATCCGGTCGTCAGCATCGCTGCGGCTTTCGGCGGAAACCTGACGAAGCGCGATTGTGTGCTGTATATCGCCGCACAACTTGCCGGAGCTGTCGCCGGCGTGTGGATCGCGCATGCGATGTTCGATTTGCCGATTTTGCAATCGGCGACGAAGTTGCGTGCGGGTCTGCCGCAATGGATCGCAGAGTTTGTCGCGACGTTCGGGCTGTTGCTGACGATTGAAGGCACGCGGCGTTATCCGATTCCAGCGGTTGCCGCTGCGGTCGGTCTTTATATAACGGCTGCCTATTGGTTCACTGCGTCCACATCTTTCGCCAATCCAGCGGTGACGTTTGCACGCAGTCTGTCCGACACGTTCGCGGGTATTGCTCCGTCCGGTGTCCCCGCGTTTGTGATCGCGCAATGTCTCGGCGGTGTTGCCGCGATCGCGCTGTCGCGAATGATTTTCAATCCCGAACTTTCGCGTTGACGCAGTGATTTCTCCAATTTAGAACCATTCTAAATTGAAGGATTACCCGTCAAATGAAGAATTTCAGCGAACTCACCGAACGCGAAGTGCTGGCCGTCGCCATTTCGGGCGAGGAGGAAGACAGCCGCATCTACATGGCTTTCGCCGAGGATCTGGCCGAACGCTACCCGGACTCCGCGAAGGTGTTTCGCGAGATGGCGGAGGAGGAGAAGGGCCACCGCCATCTGCTGCTCGACATGTATCAGACACGCTTCGGCGAAAACCTGCCGCCGATCCGGCGCGGCGACGTGAAGGGCTTTCTGCGGCGGCGGCCGATCTGGCTCACGAAAAACCTGTCGCTCGACCGCATCCGCAAGGAAGCCGAGACGATGGAATTCGAGGCGGAGCGTTTCTACGCGCGCGCGGCCGAGCAGACGCAGGATGTCGGCGTGCGCAAATTGCTCGGCGATCTGGCTGAACTCGAGAAGGGACACGAGACTCTTGCGGGGAGGCTGACCGAGGCGCTGATGCATTCGGATGCGCGCGCGGAGGAAGACAGAACGCGCCACCGCATGTTCGTGCTTCAATATGTGCAGCCGGGACTTGCGGGGCTGATGGACGGCTCGGTCTCGACGCTCGCGCCGCTGTTCGCGGCGGCGTTTGCAACGCATCAGAATTGGCAGACGTTCCTCGTCGGCCTCGCGGCGTCCATCGGCGCCGGCATCAGCATGGGATTTGCCGAGGCACTGTCCGACGATGGCTCGATGACGGGGCGCGGCTCGCCCTGGCTGCGCGGCGGCATCTGCGGATTGATGACGACGCTGGGCGGTCTTGGCCACACCATTCCGTATCTCGTGCCGGATGCGTGGCCGAACGCATTCTGGATCGCGACCGCGATTGCAGGCGCCGTCGTGTTCGTCGAATTGTGGGTGATTGCGTTCGTGCGCGCGCGCTACATGGACACGCCGTTTTTGCAGGCGGTGTTTCAGATCGTGCTCGGCGGCGCGATCGTGCTGGCGGTGGGGATTCTTATTGGGGCGGCGTAGGTGAATTTGCGAAGTGCAGCGTCCGGGCTAACTTTCAGGCCGCCTCCGTCACCGGCTTGATCTTTTCCAGCGCGCGGCCGATTTCTCGCGCCGCAATCTGCATGTCGTAACGGCTTTGCAGATTCATCCAGAAGTCGGCAGTGGTTTTCAGCGCGCGTCCAAGACGCAGCGCCGTATCGGCGGTGATGGCCGTCTGTTCACTGGCAATCCGCTCGATACGCGTGCGCGGAAGACCGCACGCTTTCGCCAGTTTTCCCGGCGCCATGTTCATCGGTACGAGAAACTCCTCCCGCAGCACTTCGCCCGGATGCATCGGCGGCAGTTTTTTAGTCATATCCATTTTCCCTTGGCAGGTGGGCCGTCGGCCCATTAGTGATAATCGGTGAGTTCGACGTCCGCCGCTCCATCCTTCGTCCAAATAAAGCAGATGCGAAACTGATTGTTGACCCGTATCGAATGCTGACCTTTGCGATCGCCGCTCAATGCTTCTAGTCTATTTCCTGGCGGCGCACGCAGATCGGTCAGCTGCCCAGCGGCGTTCAACATTTCCAGCTTGCGGCGAACGACTTTCAGAAGATTGGCGGGTAGGCCTTTCCCGCCCTTACCATCGAACGCATCTGCCGTCAGCCGGTTGCGAAAACTCCGGATCATGCAGTTAATGTATCACAATATGGTACAAATGCAAGCGATTGTATCATGGAACGATACAATCGGGAAACTGCCGGCCGCACGTCACTTCCCATCCTTCAGCGCCGTCTGTAGCGCCACCAGATCCTCGCGCGCTTTGTCGTCGCTTACGCGCTTGGGCAGATCGTCGAGCATTTTCAGATAGCGTTCGCGGTCCTGCGGCAAAAAGAAGCCGACCCACACTTCGCGCGTGTCGCGGATCGCGCCGGAGACGAGGCGGATGTTCTCCGGCTTCTTGGCGTTGAGGATCACGGCGCCGATCGCACCGATAATCATCTCCGACGCGCCGTGGCGCGCGTTTGTGTAGCCGTCCTCGCGGATTTTCGTGCGGTCGGCCGGCGCAAGGCCCACCATGAACATGTTCATCGCCAGCGCCTCGCGCGCCTGCGCGCGGATCAGGAAATTCATGATCTTCGCGTACTGATCCTCATACTCGGCCATGTTGCGGCCGATTTTTTCCATGTCGGGCTGCGGCCCCGACATCGCGCCGAAAAACAGCAGCGTCTTGTTGGCGTCGTTCGCGGTCTGCATCCAGTCCGGCATCCACGCCAAATCGTCGGGCTTCGCAGGCGGCAGCGCGTTCAGCGCATCGGCGTCGAAAATGCGCGCGAGAAGGGCGGCGACCTCAGGCTTGTATGGATCGGGCCGCTGGTCCTTCTTCAAGCCGTCGATATAGGCGTGAAACGCCTTGCTGGCTTCCTGGGCCGAGGCCGTGATCTTCGCGCCGTCCTGCGCCAATGCAGGCGAGGTGAAGGCAAGGCAAAGAACGAGAATTCTGAAAATGGTCATGGATGAAATCAATTCGGCTGGGTCGGCCTAATTGTCCTTCGCACGCGACACGCTGATCCGCACGCCGGTCTTCGCCACCGCGCAGTGAATGTCGAGCTTGCGATAGCGGGTGTCGAGTTCATAGCCGCGCAGAATGTTGGTGCGGCCTACGCAGCGCTGGATGCCGCGCAGCGTGTCGTCCTTGGTGATGGTGAACACGAGTGCGGAGGCGGAAGCGAGGAAATCGTAATAGGCGTCCGCCGGCTTCTTGTCGGTCGCCGCATACATCGAGTTCGTGCGGTTCTTGCTGGAGCAGCCCAATGAAGCCTGCGTCACCGCCGGATGCGTCAGCGCGATCACGCCGCCGCGCAGTTCGCCGACTTTCAAGCCCGGTATCTGGTCGGCGAGCTGTTTGGCGAGATCGTCGCAGCGGTCGGCGCGGGCGGGGGAGGCGGCAAGGCCCGCCACGGCGATGAAAAATGCAGTCAGATAGATGCGTGCTGTCATGCGATCCCCCGGCGCATTGAACCGTGGAGGGCGAGTTCTGGCAAGCGCGTCATTGCGAGCGAAGCGAAGCAATCCAGAATTGCAAGATTGGATTGCTTCGGAGCTTACGCTCCTCGCAATGACGGTGCTTTCGTCGTCTTCCCTTTGTCGCAAAAGGGATTAGAACGTGTCCAATTGCCCCATTTTGCGAGCTATCCCATGAACGCCCCCACCGCCATCCCGACGCCCAAAGCCGTCCCGCCCTACAAGCACACGCCGCTGTTTCCGCTGGGCGCAGACAAGACGCCGTACCGCAAGATCACGACCGATGGCGTGCGCGTCGAGAAGGTGATGGGCCGGGACATGCTGGTGGTGTCGCGCGAGGCGCTGCGCGCTTTGAGTGAGGCCGCGTTCGGCGACATCAATCATTATCTGCGTCCGGGGCATCTCAAGCAGCTTCGCAAAATTCTCGACGACTCCGAGGCCAGCGACAACGACAAGTTCGTGGCGTTCGATTTTCTGAAGAACGCCAACATCGCCGCCGGCGGCATTTTGCCGATGTGTCAGGACACGGGCACCGCGATCATCATGGGCAAGAAGGGCTGCAACGTCATCACCGACGGCGAGGACGAGGCGGCATTGAGCGAAGGCGCGCGCGACGCTTATTTGAGGCGCAATTTGCGCTATTCGCAGGTCGCGCCGCTGTCGATGTTCGAAGAGAAGAACACCGCCAACAACATGCCCGCGCAATGCGAGATCTACGCCGAGGGTGATGACGCCTACAAGTTCATGTTCATGGCCAAGGGCGGCGGCTCGGCCAACAAGAGCTTCCTGTTTCAGGGCACGCCGTCATTGTTGACGCGCGACCGGCTGTTGGCGTTTCTGAAAGAGAAAGTGCTCACGCTCGGCACTGCTGCGTGCCCGCCCTATCATCTGGCCATCGTCATCGGCGGCACCTCGGCTGAGCTTTGCATGAAGACCGTGAAGCTGGCGTCGGCGCGCTATCTCGATGAATTGCCGACGCACGGCTCTCCTGACGGCAATGCGTTCCGCGATCTGGAGATGGAACAGGAAATTCTCAAGATGACGCAGTCGCTCGGTGTCGGCGCGCAGTTCGGCGGAAAATATTTCTGCCACGATGTGCGCGTGATTCGTATGCCGCGTCACGGCGCGTCATTGCCGATTGGTTTGGGCGTGTCATGCGCGGCGGATCGCCAGGTGCTCGGCAAGATCACCAAGGACGGCGTGTATCTGGAAGAACTCGAGCATCATCCGGCGCAATATCTGCCGGACGTCGAGAGCAAGCTCGGCGGCGAGGTGATCGAGATCGATCTCAATCAGCCGATGGACACGATCCGCAAAGTCCTGTCGCAATATCCGATCAAGACGCGGCTGTCGCTCACCGGCACGCTGATCGTGGCGCGCGACGCGGCGCATGCCAAACTGCGCGAGCGTTTGGACAAGGGTCAGCCGCTGCCGGATTATTTCAAGAACCATCCGGTCTATTACGCGGGGCCTGCGAAAACTCCGGAAGGCTACGCGTCCGGCGCGTTCGGACCCACGACGGCGGGCCGCATGGATTCCTTCGTCGATCAGTTTCAGGCCGCCGGCGGCTCGATGGTGATGCTGGCGAAGGGAAATCGTGCTTCGGTGGTGCGCGATGCGTGCAAGAAATATGGCGGCTTCTATCTGGGGTCGGTCGGCGGTTCTGCTGCGAACCTCGCCGAGCACTGCATCAAGAAGGTCGAGGTCGTCGAATATCCCGAGCTTGGCATGGAAGCGATCTGGAAGATCGAGGTCGAGAATTTCCCGGCCTTCATCGTCATCGACGACAAGGGCAACGACTTCTTCAAGGAATTGAATCTGGGGTGAGGCTTGCTCCGTCATTGCGAGGAGCCAACAGCGCGTTTACGCGCGTCTTGGACGCGCTATGGCGACGAAGCAATCCATTTTGTCCGGCTGGATTGCTTCGCTGCGCTCGCAATGACGGCTGTATCTTACGCCCGCGATCCCTTGAACGGGAACGAGCCCATCGGGCCGATGCCCATCTCGCCCTCGATGGCGTCGCCGTTGACCTTGCCGGTGAAGGCAAGCGTCAGCGGCATCGGATTGGTGATCTTCACCTTCCATGCAACGTCGTTGCCGTTCACGCTGCCGTCGAAGATTTCGGTCTCGTTGCCTTCGGCCGATTGCTTGCCCGTCAAAGTGCCGCCGCTGCTTGCGAGCGTCAGCCCCGCATCGCGGTCGCCCATCGGCGTGCTCATCGTGATTTTCCAGTTGCCGTCAACGGCCATGATGTCCCCCTTGAAATGCGATCCGGCCGGATCGCCTGTGCCGCCTGCTTAGGTGGTCGTTCGCCGCGAGGCAAGCGAACAGACTGTCGCCTGCAAAACTATTCGCCGCCGCCGAACGCGTTGCCGCTCTGAACCGAGCATGACGGCGAGCCGGTCGTTGCCGTCACCGAATACATCCGCCCGTCCGGTCCCTTGCGCTTGATGGCGGCGTCGCCGCTTTTGGCGTCGATCACCTGCAATGTGCAGCTCGTGAAACCGGGGTCGAAGGTGGCGATATATTGCCGCGCGCCGCTCGCGAAAGTCTCCGTGCCGACCAGGCGGTTGCCCTGAAGCGAGACGCCGCCGCCGCTCGTTTCGCCGGGCCCGCGCTCGCCGCTGCGCGATGCTTTTGGGCCGCGGACGGTCCGGCGCAGAAATGTGCGCCCCGCCGAACTGATATAGACGGTGCGGATGTTGAGGTTGTTGTAGGCGCGCTGCTGGCCGTCTTCCGTCGTTGCCATGCCCGACGTGCTCCACGACATGGTGACGGTTTTGTTGAAGGCTTCGGACGAGGCGGCGAGGGCGCTGCCGGCGAATGCCAGCGTCATGAAAAAGACCGGGCCTAAAATCGAACGTTGCGACATCAGGCAATCTCCCCCGAAGGACGTGTCAGCGATACTGCGATGTACCTGTATCCTTGGTCGCCGCAATCCTAGCGGGGTTCACTGGCCCTGCAATGCCGCCGCGCGCAATCTGCGGGTGATAACGATGCGCGTGATAATGTATTGCAGCGCGAACGCCGCAATCTTCGCCCCCACTGCGATCACCGTGACGTAGAACGCCCACAGCTTGACGTCGCCGGTCAGCGCGGTTGCGATCACGCCCGCGCCGAGCACGAACATCAGCACGGCCCATGCATATCCTGCGGCCATCACAACGTCGGCCGCGTTGTTCTTCACGATGTCCGGCGAATAGCGCAGCATCCAGCCGCGCCGCAGCATGATCGCGCCGATGGCAAAATGGGCGATGGACGGCTTCATCAGCACGAAGCGCGGATCGTTGGTGAGGAGGGTAGCGGAGCCGAGCACGATGACGAGCGCAAGGCTCGCCCAGGTCATGACGTCGAGCTTCTGGCCCGTGATGCGGGCATAGATGAACTGGCCGATGGCGCCGGCGATTGCGATGCCGGTTGCGATCAGCACGTCTCCGGTCGCGAGATAAACGACGAGAAAGACGATGGTGGAGAAGAAATCGACGAAAAGCTGTTTGAAGACGTTGGCCATCGCGCGGTTCTCACACGCGATGGCTGTCGAGGCAAGCCGGGCGGGGCATCGGCATCACAGCAAAGGTGCTGCCGACAGGTTTGCTTCGGCGGCATGCGGCGCAAGGCGGCAGCCGCACTGCGTCACATGACCGCTGGTCTGAGACAGCGTTGCCGCGAAGGCTTCTTCGCCCTTGAGCGACAGGCCGGTCAGCGCGAAAACGACAGCAAGGCTCGCCAGCAACAGAATTGCGGAGCGGTGCTGGGCGCGGCGGATGAAGAACTGCACGATGGCGGTGAAGGTCGCCGCAATCGCTGCGGTGAGCACGTCACCGGCAAGCAGGAATGTCGCGAAGAACACGGCGGTCGAGAGGAAGCTGAGAATCGAGTTCGTAAATGCGCGGGCCATGATGCCCTCCTTGAGATGTCGTCGAATTGTAATGGGTTGTCCGTTAGTCGTTGCGAAGGCGGTTTGGGTTCAAGCCAGTTTCATAGCGGTTCCCTCGGCTCCGGCACGGACGCGCTTGGGATACCACTGGGTGAAAAGTCCGGCGCCGTTGCGTGCGGCGAAGGCGATGGCTGCGCCGGCCCACAGCGGCGTGCTGGGAATGTAGGTGGAGGCGATGTCGGCGATCAGCATCAGCGTCATCGCGCCGATCCAGACCCATGTGATGATGTAATTGGCGCGCTTGAACGTCGGCTGTTGGAGAATTTCGGGTTCGACCGCTTCGCGCGCATATTGCAGCGTGAAGGGGAAACGCAGCGTCAGCGAGCCCAGCGCGATGACCAGCATGCCGCTGTCGAGCGCGATGCGCACCTGCGTCGGGGTCAGCGCCTGTTCGGCGATCTGATGATGGGCCAGCAATGCGGCGAACACGACGAACGCGCCGCCGGTCAGGATTTTCAGCGAGCGGCCCCGGATCGCGTCCCAGCCGAACACGGCCAGCGCGACAATTGCCGACGCGGCGAGGGCCATCTGAACGCCGGACAGCATCATCAGCGAAGCGAAAGTCCCGAACGGTGCAAGCGTGAGAAAGAGGGTCATGGCGGTCGTCCCGGAGGATTTATCTTGACGTTGTAAAGATGCAGATACGCCCTCCCATGCCTCCCGTCAAGCGAAATCTTGACAGCGTCAAAATATCGCGTATTTTTGATCCATGAGCCTCAAGACCGCCAAATCCCTGAAAACAGGCAAAATCGCCGTCAAAACGGCGAAAATGGCTGCTGTTGCGCTCAAAAAGAAGGCTCTGGAAAAGGCCGATTCCGAGCGTGCCTATCATCACGGGGATCTGCATGAGGCGCTGCTACAGGCCGCCAAGCGCGTCGCCGAACGCGAGGGCCTTGTCGGGCTGACGCTGCGGGCCGTGGCACGCGAGGCGGGTGTCTCGCATGCCGCGCCGGCGCATCATTTCGGCGACATCACCGGATTGTTGAGCGAACTCGCCGCCATCGGGTTTCAGAAGTTTCGCGCGGCGATGGTCGAGGCCGCCGAGAAGGCGAAAGTGGCAGGCATTTCGGAAGGCGGCGCGCGCGCCAAGGCCTATGTCGGTTTCGCGCGCGACAATCCGTGCATGTTTCAACTGATGTTCCGCGCCGAGAAGCTCGACTACGACCGCCCGATGCTGCACGAGGCGTCGGTTCAGGCGTTCCAGAATCTCGCCAGAGCCGTGGGCGCCAAACGCCACGAAGAAGTTTCGCCCGACCGTCTGACGCTGGAGCAGGGCGCCGAGATCGCCCGGTTGTGGTCGATGGTGCACGGCTTCGCGCTGCTCTATCTCGACGGCCGTCTGCACAACATCATGGCCGGGCTGCCGCCTGGGACCACCGAAGAAATGTTGCTGGCTGCGATGTTGAGGCCGGAAGCGCCGCCGAAGGCGTGAGTTTCTAATCCGGCCGCGCCAGTTCGACCGCCCGCCCGCTGTTGCCGATCACCCGAACGCTGCCGGTGCCGCAAACAAAATCGCGCGCGATTTCATCCGCCGCCTTGCGGGCCAGCTCATTGGCGTCGGGATTGGCCTGCACGTCGATATAGGCGACATGGCAGACTTTGCCCGGCGGCAGGCGCGTCACCACCAGCATCGGCTTGGCGATGGGCCGGTTGTCCTTGCCGGTGTCGTTGTTGTCGGCGAGATGCCACTTCTGGATCATCGCGAACGGGCGTTTGGTCTTGTCGGCGGTGCGCCATTCGATGGTGTGGGATGTCGAACTGAACGGCCCGAACCACGCCTTTGCAGCTGGCTCGGTTTCGGCGACCTTGACGGTACGCGCGGCGGAGACCGTCTCCCGCAGATCGTCCTCGCTGATGACGACGGCAAGTCCCGCCGGACCCTTGCAGGCCCGCGTTCCCCAGCCGACCTCCCGGTCCGCTCGCAGCACGCGGCAATCCTTCGGCGCGGTCGAGGTGTAGATGCTGACAATTTGGGCGGATTGCGCGGCGGCCGGGCCCGCTGTCGCCAGCAACAGGAGTGCTGCGGCCTTCGGTGACTTGCAGGGCATTCCCGGAACCCTTCTCGTGACGTGGTGTTGATGCCGAAGCCTTCGTCGCACACCGCATGTGGGCGGTTCGATGCATTGAACTGAAATGCAATGACTTTGTCATCGGAATCGCACTACAAAGAAGCGTCCATCCCCTGTTTGTGAAGTTCAGTGAGCCTTCGTCCCCGTCATGCCTGCAATTTCTGCCCGTAAGCCCTACCGCATTGGCCGTTCCCGCACCGGGCTCGGCCTTTTCGCCACCAGAAAAATCAAGAAGGGCACGCGGATCATCCGCTATTTCGGGCCGATGCTCGACTGCAAGAAGCCCAAGGACGACGCGATCGACAACAAATATCTGTTCGAGATCACGAGCCGCTGGACCATCGACGGCTCGGTTCGCAGAAACACCGCGCGCTACATCAACCATGCGTGCAAGCCGAATGCGGAATCCGACGTCAAAACGAAAAAGCGGCGGGTCTATATCCGCGCGATCAAGGCGATCCATCCGGGCGACGAGATCAACTACGATTACGGCACCGATTACTTCAAGGAATTTTTGAAGCCGATCGGGTGCAAATGCGATGCCTGCGAAAAGAAGCGCGCCAAAAAACGCGCCGAGGCGCGTGCCGAAAAATTGCGGCTCAGGCGCAAGGCGGAAAAGAAGGCGCTGAAGAAATCCGAGAAAGCCAAGCGCAAGCTCGAAAAGGCGAAGGCGAAAAAATTGAAGTTCAACGCCGCCCATCCGCATGCGCGCGGCAGCGGCAAGCCGAGCAAGACCAAGTCGGCGCGGACCAAGTCGTTCGTCTCGCGGCCGGCGAAAAGCCCGGCTCTTGCGAACCGGGCTTCATCGACCTGACGTCGCTGTCGGAATGCGCGGCTGAGCCGCGTCAGATTCCCTTGAACAGGTTGCCCGCCAGCAGGACGACGTAGCCGATCAAGAGCGTGACGAAAGTGTTGCCGCCGACGACCGGAATTTTCACGCCGGCATAGACGACGAGCACGGCAAGGATCGCCAGAATGACGGAAATCAGAAAAACCGGCAGAGTGGGTGCGCTGAGATTCATGTGATGCCCCTTTGTCGCCGCACCAGCGCGGCTCGCTTAAATCAAGCGCCTGCGCGGACGGCGATGCAAGGGGCGGGGTGTCACACGGCGACCTAATCCCTGTGGATGAATCGATTGCATTGATGTGGAGCGTTGATTCTTCAGGTCGTCCCCGCGAAGGCGGGGACCCATACTCCCATGCGTCAATTTTTCTGGAGGTCGTTGGGCTATTCCCGTCTTGCCACTAACCTTGGTGGTTATAGGTCCCCGCCTTCGCGGGGACGACCGGGGATGCCGGACATCTTGTCGCTGCGACGGCCCGCGCCTATCTGTGACGCAGCCTTTTGAAAGGACTGCGCGATGACCAGGCCGCTCCAGATCGACATCGTGTCCGACGTGGTTTGCCCGTGGTGTTACATCGGCAAGAAGCGGATCGAGGATGCACTGGCGCTGGCGAGCGACGTGCCGGTGGACGTGCACTGGCGGCCGTTTTTCTTGAACCCGTGGGTGCCGCGTGAGGGCATCACGCGCGACGAATATCTCACGGCGAAGTTCGGTTCGGTCGAAGCCTATAAGGGCATCGCGGGCCGCGTGGCGCAGGCCGCCGCCGACGAGGGGCTCGAATACAATACGGAGCTTGTGAAGCGCCAGCCCAACACCATTGACTGTCACCGCCTGATTCACTGGGCGGAAGCAGAGGGCAAGGCGGCAGCGATGAAGCAGCGGCTGATGGAGCTTTATTTCCGCGACGGTGGCGATCTCACGGACACCAATGTCCTTGTGCAGGCCGCAGCCGACATCGGCATGGATGCGGAGTCTGTCCGCAAGCGTCTTGCGACCGATCAAGATGTCGCGCTGATTTCCGCGCAGGCGAAGGACGCGTCCGACAAAGGCATTTCCGGCGTGCCGACCTTCGTGTTCGCGAATAAATATGCCGTCTCCGGCGCACAACCGGCCGAGCAGCTGGCGAAGGCGATCCGCCAAGTGTCGCAGGAAATCAACGCCGCCGCTTAAGACAGCCGCCAGGCGATATAGATCAGCACCAGCAGCATTGCGGTTTGCAGTGCCAGCAGCGCGTGCAGCAGGTTGCGGAAATCGTTGACCCAGTCTTTCGAGTTTTTCAGGAAGTCGTCGAACTTCGGCGAGATCAGCGACAGCCAGTTGGGGAGGTCGCTCACGTTTTCGGTCCTCTACGCTGCGACCGGCGCCGCATTCGGCGACGGCAGTTTGTACGGCAGGAACGACACCGCAATGAAGATCAGCGCCGCCGCCCCCGACATCAGCCAGAACAGCGTGTCGAAGCCGTAATTGCCGTAGACGAACGCGATCAGCGGCAATGCCAGCGCGAACGCCGTGAAGCTCACCACGTAACGCACGCCGTAGATTCGCGCGCGTGCTTCGCCGCTTGCCATTTTGCCGATCATGAAATCGTTGATCGGAATTTGCCCGAATGCGCCGAGCATGAAGCCAAGTGCCGCCGCCAGCGCGTAGCCGTCCTTCAATCCCGGCATCGCGGCGAAGAACACGACCTGAATCGCGGCCACGATCATAAAGACGGTTCGAGGCCCGAGTTTGTCGAGCAGCGCGCCGACGACAAGCTGTGCCATCGAGGCCATTGCGAACACGATGAAGGTGAATGCGCCAATCGCGGTTGCGATGTCGCCCTTTGCGGCGGGCACGCCGGTCGCCGACAGCCACTGTGTGATTTGCGCGGCGATGCCTTGCAGGCGCTCGTCGAAGATTTTCGGCAGCGCGAATGTCGTCGACTGGAAGACAAGGCTTGAGACGGCGGTCGTGAGAAACACGATAGCCGAAATCCGCAGCAGCATCGCCTTCATGGATGCCGACTGCGCCTGTCCGCCCGCAGCAGCAACCGGCACTTTATGATGCGCGGTCGAGAGCTCGCCCCACTGATGGGCGGTGTAGAGAATTCCCAGCACGATTGAGACGATGCCCGGCACGACGAAGGCGATGCGCCATCCGCCGTGATCGATGAAGTAGCCGGTGATGAGCGCGGCCGATGCAACGCCGAGATTGCCCCAGATGCCGTTCATGGCAAGGCGCATGCCGGTGTTTTTCCATTTCTGCGTGACGATCGCCAGACCAACCGGGTGATAGATCGCCGCGAACACGCCGATCGCGAACAGCCCGATGCCGACTTGCAACGGCGTCTGCGCGAAGGATGTCGCGAGCGACGCCGCGCCGATGCCGATGAAGAACACCGCGATCATGCCTTCGCGGCTCCATTTGTCGGCCAGCCATCCGGCCGGCAGCGAGAACACGCCGAAAGCGAAGAAGCCGGGCGTGGCGTATTTCAGAAGTTCGCCGTAGCCGAGGCCCCATTCGCGCGACAGCGCCAGCGCCGCCACCGTCGCGAAAATCAGCGTGAACAAATGATCGAGGAAATGGCCGACATTGAGAAACAGGAAGTGGATGCGGTCGCGAGTCATGATGGCCCCGGCAGGAGGATTCGCCGCACAGCGTAGCGGCTTGCGGCGCGGGCTGTCATACGAAATCGGCAACCGTCCTATTCGGATTGGTTGCCGGTATCGTTTGCGGACGGAAGGGTGCGGTGCGGCGAATCTGCCTCACGCCTTCTTCAGATAGTAGTTCGCGTTCTTGCCGAGCGCGATGCGGCGGATGATCCGGCGCATCGTTTCCGACGAGCGCAGCGGTTCGACCACGGCGCGGGCGCTGCGCCACACGGCGAGCTTCACCGCATCAAGCGAAGCATTCTTGCCGGGCGCTGCTTGCGGCAGACCGAGCGAACGGAGGAACGAGTTGCAGAAATGCAGATCGTTCATGCGCTTCACCTCTTCGGTCTTCCAGGTGATCGCCATCGAGATCGAGTAGGTGCCGGCGGTCTTCACCCAATGCGGCCATTGATACGGAATGTAGCAGCCGTCGCCGCCGACCAGTTTGAACACGGTGCCGCGCGGCATGAAGTCATCATTGTAAGGCACGTTGCGGTGCTTGGTGGTCGAGTATTCGACCTGCTGGTCGTTCGCAATTCCTCCATCGCGGTTGTCGAACACCGCAAACGTTTTGTCGCCGTGGATCTGCACGAAGAAATTGTCCTCTGCGTCCATGTGGAACGGCGTCGTCGAATTCGGCGACGACACGAACAGGAATCCCTCGATCTGCGAGAAGCCGGCGTCCTCGACGCTGTTGAATCCGCGTGCACGCGCCACCGACGTGAGTGCGTCTTCGAGCAGCGCGCGATATTCGGGGTCTTTCTCGATGCGCTTGAGCACCATCCATGCGCCCGCGCTCTCGATGCGCCTGACGACTTCGACCGGATCGAGATCGACCGACTTCACCTTGTCCGGGTCCTGGCTGATCTGCGCGTTGCCGGAATTATATTCGATCAAATCGCGCGGCATGTCGGCTGCGAGCTTGGCGATGCGCGTCAGCGACAGCAGCGGATGGCCGGACAATTTGTGCCTGATGCCGAACGGCTTGAGCGGAAAGTCGCGGGTCAGCGCATCGTTGTCGGCGGTGATGACGGGCGCGATATTGGTATTCGCGTTCATGATTTTTTCTCCCGGATGTGGCGAAGGAAATGAACGAAGCGGCGTGCGGGCTCGCGCATGGCGCGGCGCACGAACAAGGCAAAGCGGATCGCTGCAACCAGCGGATCGCGGCGGTAGAGCGGAATGAGGACGTCGCCGACGGCGAGGCGTCCGCGCCAGATCGGCTCGATCATCGGGTGGCCGGGGGCCGCAGTCGAATCCACGAGCTTGATCGCGGGATCGGCGCACAGATGCCGCGTCAGTTCGAGCGTGAGCTGCACGCCGGGCGAGAATTTCGCGAAACGCTCATCGACGCCGAGCTTGAAATAGAAGGCGCGGTCGAGGTGTTTCAGCACGATTGCGGAGGCGACCGGCGTGTCGCCGGCGTTGAGCGTGACGATCTCGCACTGGCCTCGTGCGGCTGCCGCCACGACCGCGCGCCGGATGAACGCCGCATCGCCGTCATCTTGCTTGAGCGCGGTGCCGCGCCTGGCTTTCCAGCCGCTGGCTTCGAGATCGAGGAAGGTTTCGAGCGCGCGTTCGATTTCGCCCGGAGCGGACGCGATCGTGAAAATCACGTCGCCATGTTCGGCAAGGCGGTTGCGCTGGCGGCGAAGCTCTTTCAGTTTCTTCGGTCCCAGCGCCTCGCGCAGAAGATCGTCGGCATCGCGCGTGGCATCGAGGCAGGCGCGAAGATGCGAGGTGAGGATGCGCGGGTGCATGCCGTCCTGTTCGAGCACGCGCGTGAAAGCCGTCAAAACTGCGCCGTGAACAGGCGTGTCGCGCAGGATCAGCGCGTGCGCGCCGGCATCGCGGGCGTTCTGCATCATGACGGAAACCGCATCGTCGGCTGCATCGCGATCGAGAATCGGCGTCGCCAGCGTGCCGTAAGGATCGGCATTGACCAGCGCGGGCAGGGGCAATTTATAAGCGCGCCACGCCGACATTGCCGGCATCAGGCCGAACAGGCGCGGATTTGAACGGTCGTTCGCTATGGCTGTGAGTGCGGACGCGCCGGTGCGGCTGCGCGCGGTTGCGTTCACGGCACTTTCCCATTCGGGAAGATAATAGGCGTTGGGTTCGAGTGCGTTGGCGCTCAATTGCCGCCAGCGGTCGATGCCGACGGTTTCGAGCGGCAACAGCGCATTGCGCGAATGCGTCTCGGCGTGCAGGCGTGCCAATGCCATCTCGCGCCGCGAGCCTGAGACTTCTGTCGCAGGAGCAAAATCCGTCACGTCCCGATCCCCATTCCCCGCCGCGCCGAATTCTGCGGTCCGCGCGCGCGTCATTCTTCTCATTGAAAGCGAGGATAGGGACAGAATCTCAAAATCGAATTGGAGGTTACGGTTAAATCGGAACGGTTGTTTTCACACGCTCTTAACCAACGCTGGCGCGCTCCAAGAGTCAGACGATGAGGAATTATGCAAAGCAGGCAGACGAATGAACGGTTAACCGTATTCGTTATGCCTGCTTAAACGAACGGAACATAAGTTCCCGTTTTTGGCACGGGAGAATTCCGTGTGCCGTCAATAGGAGATTGTAAATGCGGCGCCTTCTTTCGAGCTTCATGTCGGATGAGTCAGGGGCGACTGCTATCGAGTACGGTCTGATCGCGGCGGGCATCAGCCTCGCGATCATTGCTGCGGTCAACGGCCTCGGCACCAACCTCGGCAGCAAGTTCACGTCGATCAACACCTCCCTGAAATAACTCCGCTTGTGGCTGAGCGAGCTATTCGATCGGGCTCCAGCGTCATGCTGGGGCCCGTTTCATTTTCCACTATTCAAATTTCACGCCGATGCGGCGGCCCTTGCTCCACACCATCCGGCAGCGCCGCAGAAAATTGTCGGCGGCGATGGCGAGCTTGAACGACGGCGGGATTTGTTCCACCTCCGCGAGGTCGAGGCCGGCTCCGGTGTCCGACACGTTTCGCACCGTGCAGTCGAGGCCGGCGCCGCCGAATGAGATGGTGCCGCCTTTCAGCACGCGATGCCGGGGCGCACTGCGTTTTTCGGTTGTATCCGTCATGGCATTGTTCATGGCGCTGTCCTGCCAAAAATGACGGTTGAGCCTAGCGCAACGGCGTTGGCAGAGCGTGAATGAATACCCTGCGTTTGTGCGGTATCGCGTTCAACTTTGATTTAGAAGTCGAACGGCCTTTTGCCTTGAAATCGCCCATGCGGTATTCTCTGAGGGGAACGAGACGGCGGATGGACGCGCCGCGAATGAGGGAGAGTTCGATGCGGATCATTCATGCGGTTGCGCTGCTTTGTCTGACGGCGGCGCCGGCTTTCGCGCAGGGCATGGCCCCGACCGGCGGGACGAATTTCACTCCCGGCTTCCGGCTCGGCGAGGGCAAGGAATACACCGACGACGAAAAGGCCAAGATGAAGGCCAACGAGGACGCCGCCAAGGCCGCGCGCGCGAAAATGCCCGACGCCAAAGTCAGTTCGGATCCGTGGGCCGGCGCGCGTGCCGCCGAAACGCAGACCAGGCCCGCGACGAAGAAGCCGCCGCAATAGATTTCAGTGCATGAATTAGGCCGTGAACCCATAAATCTGCTGAGTAGACGATTTGCCTGAGTCCGCTATGCCCCGATAGCCGGCCAGATTCCGGGTCACATCTGAATGACACGATGGGCCAACAGGCGAAATCGCTAATCATCCGTAGTATCGTTCAGCTCTGTTGCACCATCAGGCATGCGGGACGCCATGCTTACAAACTTGAGCAGCCCAAGAGGCCTCTTCCTCCTCTTCTTAGTGTTTTGGCTGATGCTGTCAGCCGGACGGTCCTTTGCCGGCGACGAGGAGGTCTGGGCGGCACTAAAGACAGGCGGCAAGGTTGTCCTCATGCGTCACACTCAAGTCGACGTGCGAGAAGGGATAGGGCATCTCGCCCCCGGGAACTGCGCGGAGGAAGTAAACCTTTCGCCTGGCGGCATAGAACAGGCCAAGCGAATCGGCGAAGCCTTCCGCGCCCACGAGGTTGCGGTCGGGGAGGTCCTGACTAGCCCCTTTTGCCGTTGCATCGACACCGGCACCCTTGCGTTCGGTCACGCGACGCCTGTTCAATTTCTCAGACCACCCGGTACCGTATCGGAAGACCGGGCTACATTGGATCGGCAAAGCGTCGTCCGTGAAATTCTGAAACACCATGGCCCCTCAAACTTGATCATGATTACCCATGATCTCAACATCGCTGACCTGGTGCTTGAGGGCACGGTGCCGATGGGTGAGTTTTTCGTGGTCCAGCCGAAAGCGACTGATTTCAGAATCATCGGCAAGATTCAATTGAACAAGGAGTAACTCATGGTGCTGCTCGGGGTACGGTGAGAATGACCGTCGCGTGCTCAATGGCATTTTTTTGGATTCTGCGATCGGGTGTGCCGTGGCGTGTCGCGACCCGATAAGACAAGCTCGCGGCCAGTTATCCAGACTTCGTCAAGCTCGCGTCAATCCGCATTTGGCTACGCGCTAATGAGTCCGCACCCTAGTGCTTGGGAAATTCCGACAGCAACTGCATCCAGACATATGCGAATGCGGCAAGGCCGAACAGCGCGAGCACGGCTGCGAGTTGCAGCAGCCGCCCGATCAGGACCAGCACGAGCGCCGGAAAAGTCAGAATAAAGAACACGCCGCCGAGCGGAATGACCGCGAGCCACTGAAAGCCGGTGCCGTCGCCCTGCGGCACATGGGCGATGTGATAGAAGGTATAGAGCCAGAACAGGAGACCCGCGCCAGCAAGACTTGCGGCGAATGTTCTCAAATGCGGCGAGGGCGCGGTGTTGGCCATAAAGGCTTGTCGCATTCACACGCCGATGTGTTCAAGCATCGACAGATAAGCGCAAGGCCGCCCCGGAGGGCGACCTTCGTTCGTTCGGCAGCGAATGCCGCCGCCTTGGCGTCAGTAGCCGCCGTAACCGCCGCCGCAGGCTGCGATCGCGCCGGGCTGGCCCATGCAGTTCTGCCAGTTGACGTTGCCCCAGCCGTAATAGCGCGCGCAGTCCTGTTTCCACACCGCACAGCTCTGGGCCGGACGCCGGTAAGCGTAACCGCCGCCTCCGCCGTAATAGCCGCCGCCTCCGCAGGCTGCGATTGCGCCGGGCTGGCCCATGCAGTTCTGCCAGTTGCCGTTGCCCCAGCCGTAATAGCGCGCGCAATCCTGTTTCCAGACCTCGCAGGACTGGTACTGGGCAGTTGCGGGCGCTGAGAAAAGCCCGATTGCCAAAATCGCGGCGATCCCCAGTCCCGATAATTTCCTCATGGCGTCCTCCATCTTGCGCGAGCGAAATGTTCCCGCATCATCGTGGGCGAAAGTGCGTCGCGTTCAAGCGATAAATAGACGGCGGTCACTGAATTCTGCATGAACGGCGGCGCCGAGCCGGACGATGCTGCCGCGGTCGAACGACGCAGCCTGCGGGTCAGTCGTCCTCCGTCAGCAGATTTGTCAGGCTTCGGATTGCGGGTGCTGCGAACAGCACGACGGGAAGCATGACGATCCACGCCACGATGGCGGAGCGGATCCAGTGGGTGAGGAAAGTGCCTCCGCCGAAGAAGGGTGCGCTGGCGACGGCGGCGGCCACCGCCGAGGTCAGCCCCGATTGAATGATTCCGAAGACGAAGTGGCTGTAGCGGCGGGGAATTCCGGGCATGGGCGCTGCGGCTTTCGGCAGAAGAGATTTATTGGCGAAAGCGATGCAAGAAAGAGGCCGCAGGCTGGGACAGTCTTGTGCTTTTTCAGGCCGGTGCTGGCGTTTGCGGCGATGGGGATGGAGTCCCCCGACACCCGCCGCAGGCGCCTCATAGCTTTGCGGCTGATGACTCCTACCGGACGCCCGCGCGTCGGTAGGAGCTTGTTTCCTTCCAGCGGCGTCCAAGCGGAGGACGCCATGACTGGAATTCCGACCTCGCTCGCCATTGCGATCTGGATCGCCGGCTCATGCTGGGCGGTCGCGCTCGTCGCGTATTTTCTGAATGCAGAGATGAATTTTCTGGCGCGGCTTCTGATCGTAGGTGCCACGACGGGCGCGGCGGAGTGGTGGTGGAGGAGGAAGAGGTGAAGCGAGACGTCCGGCCACTGGCCTTGACATCGCCGCGAAATGTGATTATATTCCTATCGCTTCATTCATGAGGGGCGCTTCTAGAGGCGTGCTTGAAGTGGAATGAAGTGCGGTGCCCGCGCGTGTGGTTCGCAGCCACACGTCCGGGAGGCGAGGGGTCACCGACCGGGCCAACTACGTGGCTCTGTCTTCAGTGACTGCACGCGGTGCGGCTGAAGGGTGCGAGAAATCCACCCGGATGAACGAGCATCCTAAAGGTGTTCGGATCCCACACCCGGAAGAGCGGTCCTCTCGCCAAAAGTCCCGCAGCGGATCAGAAGGCGCGTTCGCGCTGAAACATCTGCGCATTGGAGCGCCGCAAGGCGGTGCGCGTTTCGGATTTGCCTTTCGCTAGGGTAAAGACGTAACGCGACGACAACAAGGTTGCGCCTCGCGGCGCTCCACTGCCCCATCACTGATGAGGGCGAACGAGAGTTTATTAACCCGGCCGCCGAGAGGCGCGTGCGGGGTGAAGGTGCGGGCACATCGCATCGACCGCGCGAGCGCCCGCGCCGCGTCGCTTAAGTCGTTTGCGCTTAGTGACCGGAAAAAAGAGCTTAGTTTCCTTTGTAAGTTGCCCACTCACGCCACCGCTTTATGGCGGTGCTTTCACTGCGGTCTTCAGTGGTGTGATACTCGCCCATGTATTCGCCACCACAGACCCAAACCGATTTGGATTTTTGGTTGGTTGTAACGGTGTGTGGCTTATCCCAAACTTTAACAGTGTGTTGACCCATATTGGTTCTCCGCGTCGGCGAGACCTAAGCACGAATGTTCAGCGTGCAAACTAACCCTACCACCCAAAAAGAACATATTGCGAACTGAGAACAAATAGGGTACATTGGTTCCCATCGGCATTCAGGGAGATTCCCTTAATTCCGGTCCGTCCTTGGAAAGTGGCCTGAAATGCAGGCCGTTTGTCCGGGTGGCGAATCCCCGTCATAAGGAGCAACACGATGGCCCCCGCCGCCCTGCGTATCGTCGAAGGATCGTCCATGGACAAGACCAAGGCCCTGTCGGCCGCGCTCTCGCAGATCGAGCGCCAGTTCGGCAAGGGCTCGGTCATGAAGCTCGGCAAGAACGACCGTTCGATGGAAATCGAGACGATTTCCACAGGCTCCTTGGGCCTCGATATTGCGCTCGGTGTGGGTGGCCTTCCCAAAGGCCGCGTCATCGAGATTTACGGCCCCGAATCCTCCGGCAAGACCACGCTGGCGCTGCATTGCGTGGCCGAAGCGCAGAAGAAGGGCGGCATCTGCGCCTTCATCGACGCCGAACACGCGCTCGATCCGGTCTATGCCCGCAAGCTCGGCGTCAATGTCGACGAGCTTCTGATTTCCCAGCCCGACCATGGCGAGCAGGCGCTCGAGATCGCCGACACGCTGGTGCGCTCCGGTGCGGTGGACATTCTGATCGTGGACTCGGTGGCAGCCCTTGTGCCGCGCGCCGAACTCGAAGGCGAGATGGGCGACAGTTTGCCCGGTTTGCAGGCGCGGCTGATGTCGCAGGCGCTGCGCAAGCTCACCGCGTCGATCAACAAGTCCCACACGATGGTGATTTTCATCAATCAAATCAGAATGAAGATCGGCGTGATGTACGGCTCGCCCGAAACCACCACCGGCGGTAATGCCTTGAAGTTCTACGCCTCGGTGCGTCTCGACATCCGCCGCATCGGACAAATTAAAGAGCGCGACGAAGTCGTCGGCAACCAGACCCGCGTCAAGGTCGTCAAGAACAAGCTCGCGCCGCCGTTCAAGCAGGTCGAATTCGACATCATGTATGGCGAGGGTGTCTCCAAGATGGGCGAAATTCTCGACCTCGGCGTCAAAGCCGGCATCGTCGAGAAGTCGGGCGCATGGTTCTCCTATGACAGCGTGCGCCTCGGCCAGGGCCGCGAGAACGCCAAGGCGTTTCTCAAGGCGAACCCGGACATGACCGGCAAGATCGAAGCCGCGATCCGGCAGAATTCGGGATTGATTGCCGAGCAGATTCTGGCAGGCTCACCGGAGCGCGATGCCGACGGCGAGGAGCCGGCGGAGGACTAAAAACTTCCGGGATAAATTTGAGAGACCTGCGTAGCGTACCGGGTCTCGATAAGCGAATGGGCGCTGAGGATGTTGAGTTGCCGACATCCCCAGCGCCTGTTTGTTTTTTTAATATTGCGTGTTGAATGCGCCGTCATTGCGAGGAGCACTTGCGACGAAGCAATCCAGTATCCCTGCCGTTGAAAGATGGATTGCTTCGCGGAGTTTATCATCGGGCCGGCAGAGCCGGACCCGTTGGCTCGCAATGACGGAAATCATTCCGCCGCCTGCGCGTAGTCCGACACCGGCGGGCACGAACACACCAGATGCCGGTCGCCGAACACATTGTCGACGCGTCCGACCGGGCTCCAGTATTTGTCGGTGCGCGAGACGCCCGCCGGGAAACAGCCTTCCGCGCGGCTGTAGGCGCGGGCCCACGCGTCGTCGGCGATGTCATGCACCGTATGCGGCGCGTGCCGCAACGGCGACGCTTCGATGCTCCAGCGCCCGGCCTCGACCTCCGCGATCTCGTGGCGGATCGCAATCATCGCATCGCAAAAGCGATCCAGCTCGGCCTTCGATTCGGATTCCGTCGGCTCGATCATCAGCGTGCCCGGCACCGGGAAGCTCATGGTCGGCGCATGGAAGCCGTAGTCGATCAGCCGCTTGGCGATGTCGTCCACCGTCACGCCGCTCGATGTTTTCAGCGCGCGCGGATCGACGATGCATTCATGCGCGACGCGGCCTTTCGCGTTTTTGTAAAGCACCGGGAAATGCAGATCGAGTTTCTTCGCGATGTAATTGGCGTTGAGGATCGCCACTTCCGTCGCGCGCGTCAGCCCTTCGCCGCCCATCATCAGCAGGTAGATGTAGGAAATCACGAGGATCGACGCCGAGCCATAAGGCGCGGCACTCACCGCACCGACCGCAGCCGTTTTATCGTTCTTGCCGTCTTTCCCGATATGCCCCGGCAAAAATGGTGCGAGATGTTTCTTCACGCCGATCGGCCCCATGCCGGGTCCGCCGCCGCCATGCGGAATGCAGAACGTCTTGTGCAGATTCAAATGACTCACATCCGCGCCGTAGTCGCCCGGCCGCGCGAGCCCGACCTGCGCGTTAAGATTGGCGCCGTCGAGATAAACCTGTCCGCCGTGCTTGTGAACGATGTCGCAGATGTCGCGAATGTGCTCCTCGAACACGCCATGCGTGGACGGATAGGTAATCATCACCGCCGCGAGACTAGCCGAATGCGCTTCGGCCTTCTTGCGCAGGTCGTCCACATCGACATTGCCGTGCGCGTCGCACGCGACCACGACCACATCCATGCCGACCATCGCGGCGGAGGCCGGATTGGTGCCGTGCGCGGAGGAGGGGATGAGACACACCTTGCGATGCGGCTCGTTGCGAGAGGCATGATAGGCGCGGATCGCGAGCAGCCCGGCATATTCCCCCTGCGCACCGGAGTTTGGCTGCAACGACACGGCATCGTAGCCCGTAATGTCGGCGAGCCATTTTTCCAGCCGCGCGAACATCGCCGCATAGCCCGCAGCCTGATCCTTCGGCGCGAACGGATGCAGCGATCCGAATTCCGGCCATGTCACCGGGATCATTTCGGTGGTCGCGTTCAGCTTCATGGTGCATGAGCCGAGCGGGATCATCGCGCGGTCGAGCGCGAGATCGCGATCCGACAGCTTGCGCATGTAGCGCAGCATCTCGGTCTCGGAGCGGTGCGCATGAAACACCGGATGGGTGAGGAATTTTCCGGTGCGCTTCAGATCGGACGGCAGCGCGTCGCGCGCGTCTTTCTCGATCTCGGCATAGATAAGTTTGGCGCCAAACGCGCGCCAAACCGCTTCGACCGTTTCAGGCGTTGTCGTTTCATCCACGGCGATGGAGATTGTTTCGCCGTCAACGCGCAGATTGATTGTCTCGCCGCTGGCGCGCGCGATGATTTTGCCGGCATCTTTTGTGTTCACGCTCACGGTGTCGAAAAAATTGTCATGCAGCGGAGCGAAGCCGAGTTTGCGCAATCCCGCCGCCAGCACCGCCGCGCGGCGATGCACCGTTCGCGCAATGTGAACAAGCCCTTCGGGGCCGTGATAGACCGCATACATCGACGCGATCACCGCGAGCAGAACCTGCGCGGTGCAGATGTTCGAGGTCGCCTTCTCGCGGCGGATGTGCTGTTCGCGCGTTTGCAGCGCGAGGCGATAAGCGGGTTGCCCGCGAGAATCCACCGATAGTCCGACGATGCGGCCGGGCAGGGATCGCTTCAGCGCATCCTTCACCGCCATATAAGCAGCATGCGGCCCGCCATATCCCATTGGCACGCCGAACCTTTGCGTCGAGCCGATGGCGATGTCCGCGCCGAGTTCGCCGGGCGAAGCGATCAATGTCAGCGCCAGAATATCGGCTGCGACAATCGCAATTCCGCCCTTGGCTTTCAGGGCGGCAATCGCCGCGCGCGGATCGCGGATCGCGCCGTGTGTGCCGGGATATTGAAACAGCGCGCCGAACACATCCTGCTTGTCGAGTTCAGTTGCCGGGTCGCCAACGACAATCGTCCAGCCGAGCGGTTCGGCGCGCGTGCTTAGAACAGCGAGCGTCTGCGGATGAACGTCGCGATCCACGAAAAACGATTTTGTCTTTATCGATGATGCGCGCTCTGCCAGCGCCATCGCTTCCGCCGCCGCCGTGCCTTCGTCGAGCAGCGAGGCGTTGGCGACATCGAGCCCGGTGAGATCGCAGATCATGGTCTGGAAATTGAACAGCGCCTCAAGCCGCCCCTGGCTGATCTCCGGCTGATACGGCGTATAGGCCGTGTACCACGCAGGGTTCTCCAGAATATTGCGCTGGATGACGGCAGGCAGAATCGTCCCCGAATAGCCCTGACCGATCAGCGAAGTGAAAACCTTGTTCTGCAAGGCCAATGCACGCATGTGATCGAGCGCCTGCGTCTCGCTCATCGGCAAGTGCAGATCGCCGTTCAATTTGAGCGGCGCCTTCTGCCGGATCGACGGCGGCAGCGTCTCATTCATGAGTGCGTCGAGCGACGATGCGCCGACGGCCTTCAACATCGCCTCGATGTCGCGCGACGATGGGCCGATATGGCGGTGGGCGAAGTCGGTTGCGGGCTCGGTGCTCTTTGCGCTCATGACAAATCCTTCACGCCGTATGCGCCTTGTAGGCGGCTTCATCCATCAGCCCGTCGAGTTCTTTCTTGTCGGCGATCTTCACCTTGAAGAACCAGGCTTTGCCGCCGGCATCCGAATTCACCAGCGCAGGCTCGGCGGCGAGCGCGTCGTTGACCGCGACCACTTCGCCTGTGATCGGCGCATACACATCGGACGCGGCCTTGACGCTCTCGACCACGGCGGCCGCTTCACCTTTTTTCAGCGCGCGTCCCGCTTTGGGCAGATCGACGAAAACCACATCGCCGAGCTGCGACTGCGCGTAGTCCGTGACGCCCACGGTCGCGACATCGCCGTCGATCTTGAGCCATTCATGGTCGGTGGTGAAAAGCGTGGTCATCGGTGTCCTCAGCGTTTGTAGGAATGGGGAACGAACGGCATCGGTGAGACGCGCATCGGCAGGCGCTGTCCGCGCACCTCGGCGAACATCTGTGATCCATCTTTTGAGAGCGAAGTCGGCACATAACCCATCGCGACCGGCGCGTTGATCGACGGGCCGAACCCGCCGGAGGTCACGACGCCGATTTTGTCCTGCGATGTTTGATCGGCGTAAAGCACGGCACCTTCCCGCACCGGCGCGCGGCCTTCCGCTTTCAACCCGACTCTGCGGCGCGAAGCGCCTTTCTCGAAATGCTTGAGGATCAAGTCCGCGCCTGGAAATCCGCCGGCGCGCGCGCCGCCGTTACGGCGGCTCTTCTGCACGCTCCATTCGAGCGCGGCTTCGACCGGCGTCGTCGTGGTATCGATGTCGTGACCGTAGAGACAAAGTCCGGCTTCGAGCCGCAGACTGTCGCGCGCGCCAAGGCCGATCGGCAACACGGCGGAATCGTCGAGCAGGGCGGTCGCAAGCCGCTCAATATCCTTTGCAGGTACTGAAATCTCGAACCCGTCTTCTCCCGTATAGCCGGAGCGTGAAACGAAGCAGCCGATGTCCAAAACGCGATGCGGCCCGGCATCCATGAAGTTCATCGCCACGATCGACGGCGCGATCTTCGCCAGCACCTCGACCGCCTTCGGTCCTTGCAACGCGATCAGCGCGCGGTCATGCAACGGCACAATGTCGCAAACATCCGACAGGTGCTTGCGTAAATGCGCTTCGTCCGCGTCCTTGCACGCGGCGTTGACGACCAGAAACAGATGATCGCCGAAGTTGGCCACCATCAGATCGTCGAGAATGCCGCCACTGTCGTTCGTGAACTGCGCGTAACGCTGGCGGCCTTGTTTCAGCGCGACGATGTCCTGCGGCACGAGACGATCGAGCGCGCGCGCCGCATCCTCGACCTTACCGGACTTCGGACGCAGCACGATCTGGCCCATATGCGAGACGTCGAACAGCCCGGCAGAGGCGCGCGTGTGCAGATGTTCCTTGAGCACGCCGGCGGTGAACTGCACCGGCATTTCATAACCTGCGAACGGCACGATCTTGCCGCCAAGCGCGACATGAAGGTCGTGCAGCGGAACGCGCTTCAATGAATTGGTGTCGGCGGACGCAAGCATGTCGAGGCTCCTGACGAGACCGGGACTGTTCCCGAACCCTTCAAAAGCCCCATCTGTCGCTGTGCCTGAGAGTATTATCCCGTCGGCGGATGCCGCGCCGGAAACCGGCCGCATCTCTTTCCAGATTTCAGTTCGCCGCGCGGTCCGTTTGCCTGAGAGTTTCCGGGGCGGTTGCTCCTTCGGCGCTGGCCAGTCCTTCAATCTCGGACCGCCAGTCTCTCCCGACGCGACGTCTTCACTACATAATGACCAGAACACCGCTTTCGAGGGTCTGTCAATCTGAGGCAAAGCGTATCAACGGTTCTTGTCAGAAGCACGACGAAAGCATGCGCAAACCCCTGATTCGCTGCACACTTTCTGGACATATTGCATGCGTTCCGTCTAGAAACGTTCCGGATTAACGGCGCGCGGCGCGCTGGGTTTAAATTTGACTGGACGGCGATGAGCGGCGTTAACGAGATCAGATCGGCATTCCTGAACTACTTCGCCAAGAACGGACACGAGATCGTGCCGTCGTCGCCGCTCGTGCCGCGCAACGACCCGACGCTGATGTTCACCAATGCCGGCATGGTGCAGTTCAAGAACGTGTTCACAGGTGTCGAGAAGCGGCCCTATCAGCGCGCGACCACATCGCAGAAATGCGTGCGCGCCGGCGGCAAGCACAACGATCTCGACAATGTCGGCTACACCGCGCGGCATCACACGTTTTTCGAGATGCTCGGCAATTTCTCGTTCGGCGATTACTTCAAGGACCGCGCGATCGATCTGGCGTGGAATCTCATCACCAAGGATTACGCGCTGGCGAAAGATCGTCTTCTCGTCACCGTTTATTCAGAGGATGATGAAGCCGCCAAGCTCTGGAAGAAGATCGCGGGCCTGCCGGATTCCAAAATCATCCGCATCCCGACCTCGGACAATTTCTGGCAGATGGGCGATACCGGCCCGTGCGGTCCGTGTTCGGAAATCTTTTTCGATCATGGCGACAAAATTCCCGGCGGACCTCCCGGTTCGGCGGATGAAGACGGCGACCGCTTCATCGAGATATGGAATCTCGTCTTCATGCAGTTCGACCAGACTTCGCCCGGCAACCGCACGCCGCTGCCGAAGCCGTCGATCGACACCGGCATGGGGCTGGAGCGCATCGCGGCCGTGCTTCAGGGCAAGCACGACAATTACGACATCGATCTGTTCGTCGCACTCATCAACGAGATCGCGAAGCTAACGCATGCCGATCCGCAGGGACCGCAAAAGGCGTCGCTGCGCGTGATCGCCGATCATCTGCGCGCGTCGTCGTTCCTGATTGCAGACGGCGTGCTGCCCTCGAACGAAGGCCGCGGTTACGTTCTGCGAAGAATCATGCGCCGCGCGATGCGTCACGGCCAGTTGCTGGGTGCGAAAGAGCCGCTGATGTATCGCCTCGTCTGGGCGCTGGTGCGCGAGATGGGGCAGGCGTATCCGGAACTGGTGAGCGCGGAAAATCTGATCGAAGAAACGCTGAAGCTCGAAGAGACTCGCTTCCGCAAGACACTGGAGCGCGGCCTCACAATTCTGGACGAGAAGAGCGCGTCGCTGAAAAAGGGCGACATGTTCGACGGCGAAACCGCCTTCACGCTTTACGACACGTATGGCTTTCCGCTGGACCTGACGCAGGATGCGCTGCGCAATCGCGGCATCGGCGTCGACATTGCGTCCTTCACTGACGCGATGGAGCAGCAGAAGGCGAAGGCCCGCGCGTCATGGGCCGGATCGGGCGACACGGCGGCGGAGAACATCTGGTTTCCGATGCGCGAAAAGCTCGGCGCGACGGAATTTCTCGGCTACGACACCGAAATCGCCGAAGGCGTCGTCACCGCCATCGTCAAGGACGGCCAGCAGGCGGACACATTGAAGGCCGGCGAGAGCGGCTCGGTCGTCTTGAATCAGACGCCGTTCTACGCCGAGTCCGGCGGTCAGGTCGGTGACACCGGCACGATGACGGGCGACAGCGTCAGCGTGAAAGTCACCGACGCGCAGAAAAAGGCCGGCGACCTGTTCGTGCATCAGGTCACGGTGGAGAAGGGTACGCTGAAAACCGGCATGGCGCTTGAACTGAAAGTCGATCACGCGCGCCGCTCGGCGATCCGCGCCAACCATTCGGCCACGCATCTTTTGCATGAGGCGCTGCGGCAGGTGCTCGGCGATCACATTGCGCAGCGCGGCTCGCTGGTCGCGCCCGAGCGTCTGCGCTTCGACTTCGCGCACAACAAGCCGATCACGCCGGAAGAATTGCGCTGCATCGAGGACATCGCCAACGATGTCGTGCTGGAGAATGGCGAAGTCATGACGCGCTCGATGGCGATCGACGACGCGCGCGAATCCGGCGCACGCGCTTTGTTCGGCGAGAAATACGGCGACGAGGTCCGCGTGGTGTCGATGGGCAGTGCGAACCGCGACGGCGCGGCCAGCAACGCGCTCGGCTGGTCGGTCGAATTGTGCGGCGGCACGCATGTCAGGCGCACCGGCGACATCGGTTTGATCTCGGTGACGGGTGAAAGCGCGGTTGCATCCGGCGTTCGCCGTATCGAGGCGCTGACCGGTCACAATGCGCGTCACGCGGTCAATGCAACGCTCCAAACTGCAAAAACCGCTGCGGCAGAGCTGAAAACGACACTCGACGATCTGCCGGCTCGAATTTCGGCGCTGGTCGAGGAACGCAAGAAGCTGGAACGCGAACTCTCCGACGCGCGCAAGAAACTGGCGATGGGCGGCGGCGGCAGCAGTGCGGGCGGCGATGACGCGTCGAATGTCATCGATATTGCCGGTACGAAGTTCATGCGGCTTCTCGTCAGCGGCCTGCCGAACAACGATCTCAAGGCGCTGGTCGACGAGGGCAAGCAGAAGCTGAAATCCGGCATCGTCGCGGTCGCCAACAACGCGCCTGACGGCAAGGGCGGTCTCGTCGTCGGTGTCACCGCCGATCTGACCTCGAAGTTCAACGCAGTCGATCTTGTGAAGAAGGGCGCGGAGGCGCTCGGCGGCAAGGGCGGCGGCGGGCGTCCCGACATGGCGCAGGCCGGTGGACCGGACGGCGACAAAGCCGGCGCGGCGCTTGAAGCGATCGAGAAGGCGCTTACGGGTTAGCGCGCGTTATTTCTTTTTCAGAAAAACGTAGTCGGCTGAATAAGCCACGTTGAGAAACGCGCCGGGCTTGCCTTGCGATTTATCGGGCTTGCCGCCGACGGTGTTGATCCGTTGCACGGCGGTGACGTTACTCAGCACGCCGCTGCCGCGTCTGGAGATCACTTCGATCTTCAGCCACGGAATATCGCCGGCTGTGGTCGCAGGCGCATTCGCGATGGCTTTGCCGACGATGGCGCTGCCGTCCTGATGTTCCCAGTTCGGCCCGGCATAGTGACGCCCGACCGTTTTGCCGTCCAACATCAGAGTGGCCGTCGGTTCGCGCAGCACCCAGCCGAGCGCGCCGGACGCATCGGCTTTCCATTCGTAGATCTGCGCGCCTTCGGCGTGGAGGGCGAGAACAATGTCTTCGCCGGACGCGGCAATCGCATCCGGCATTTTATGTTCGGGCGGCCGGCTGCTCAAGCCGCCATGGCCTTGGTGAGATTTTCCGCGACCTTGTCGAGGAAGCCCGTGGTCGAAAGCCAGCGTTGGTCCGCGCCGACCAAGAGCGCGAGATCCTTGGTCATGTAGCCGGACTCGACGGTGTCGACGCAGACCTTCTCCAGCGTCTTGGCGAATTTCGCTAGCTCCGCGTTGTTGTCGAGCTTGGCGCGATGCGCGAGACCTTGCGTCCAGGCGAAGATCGAGGCGATGGAGTTGGTCGAGGTCTCCTTGCCCTTCTGATGCTCGCGGTAGTGGCGCGTCACGGTGCCGTGCGCAGCTTCTGCTTCCACGACCCTGCCGTCCGGCGTCAGCAGCACGGATGTCATCAAGCCGAGCGAGCCGTAGCCCTGCGCGACGGTGTCGGACTGCACGTCGCCGTCGTAGTTTTTGCAGGCCCATACATAACCGCCCGACCATTTCAGCGCGGAGGCAACCATGTCGTCGATCAGGCGGTGCTCGTAGGTGAGACCCTTCGCCTCGAAATCCTTCTTGAATTCCTTGTCGTAGATGTCCTGAAAAATATCTTTGAAGCGGCCGTCATAGACTTTGAGAATGGTGTTCTTGGTCGACAGATACACCGGATAGCCGCGCGACAGTCCGTAGTTCATCGATGCACGCGCGAAGTCGCGGATCGAGTCGTCTAGGTTGTACATGCCCATCGCAACGCCGGCGGTCGGCGCGCGGAACACTTCGCGCTCGATCACCTTGCCGTCCTCGCCGACGAATTTCATCGACAGCGTTCCGGCGGTCGGGAATTTGAAATCGGTGGCGCGGTACTGATCGCCATAGGCATGACGGCCGATGATGATCGGCTTGGTCCAGCCGGGGACGAGGCGCGGCACGTTCTTGCAGATGATCGGTTCGCGGAAGATCACGCCGCCCAGAATGTTGCGGATGGTGCCGTTCGGCGACTTCCACATTTCCTTGAGGCCGAATTCCTTCACGCGCGCTTCGTCCGGCGTGATGGTCGCGCATTTGACGCCGACGCCGTGCTTCTTGATCGCGTTGGCCGCGTCGATCGTGACCTGATCGTTGGTCTTGTCGCGATACTCCATGCCGAGGTCGTAATATTCGAGCTTCACATCGAGGAACGGCAGGATCAGCTTGTCCTTGATGTACTGCCAGATGATGCGGGTCATCTCGTCGCCGTCGAGTTCGACGACCGGGTTTGCGACCTTGATTTTCGCCATGGGGGATCGGGCCTTCTTGAAGGAAATTGCCGGCAAGCGGGTGGGATGGCGGGGCTATAGCATCGCAACCGGGGCAGCGAAAGCCAGCTAAAAGCAGCACGCCTGCGCGTTTTCGGCGCGGGGAAAACCGGATTTGGACGGATTCTGCAAACCTGGCGTATTGTTGAGGAAATCTCGTCCGGCCAGGCCGGGCACCCCGCCAGCCGCAACTGCCGGGCCGGATTTTCCGGCGCTTGATTCAGGCTGCCGACTGGTTGAATGAGTGCGTCCGCGCCCCGTTTTCCGAAAGCCAGACGATGTCCGGAACGGACAGAACCAAGACGCCCAGAACGATTGCCGGCCCCATCGTGATCCTCGTCGAGCCGCAGCTCGGCGAGAACATCGGCATGTGCGCGCGCGCGATGGGCAATTTCGGGCTGACACGATTGCGCATCGTCAATCCGCGCGACGGCTGGCCGAATATCGCCGCGCAGAGGGCGGCGGCCGGCGCGGATGAGATTCTCAACGCGGCGGAATTGTTTTCAACGGTGGAAGAGGCCGTCGCGGATTGCTCGCTGCTGTTTGCGACCACCGCGCGCGCACATGATCAGGCCAAGCCGGTGGTCGGTCCGGATGACGCGGCGCGCCAGATTACACAGGAGATCGGCGCGAAGGGAACGGCCGCCATCCTGTTCGGCCGCGAACGCTGGGGACTGACCAATGAAGAGGTCACGCTCGCCAACCGTATCGTCACTTATCCGGTGAATCCTGCATTTGCCTCGCTCAATCTGGCGCAGGCGGTTCTGCTGATGGGTTACGAATGGTTCAAGCTCGCGACCGCCGACGAGTTGCCGTTCGAAATGCCGGAACGATCCGAGCGCGCATCGTCGCATCAGATGCAGACCTTCTTCGACAATCTGATCGCTGAACTCGACAAGGTGGAATTTCTGCGCCCGCCCGAGAAGCGCGACACGATGCTGGTGAACCTGCGCAATATTTTCTCGCGCATGGAGCCGACCAAACAGGACATGCACACTCTGCACGGCGTGGTGATGGCGATTGCGGAAGGGCGCAAGGGTCCGGCGAAGGGCGGCGTGCTCGACAGTTCGGGCGCCGAGCGGCTGCGTGCGCTGCTCGCCGAACACTCACAGGCGCGCTCGCCATCCGAAAGCGGTACGGTACGCGGTCTGGCAAAAATGCTGCGGCGGAATCCGACCGATGCGGAGAGAACTTTGTGGAATGCGCTGAAAACAGATCGTCGGTTCGCCGCGCAGTTCAAGCGGCAGACGCCGGTCGGCAAGCACATCCCGGATTTCGTGTCGTTTCCGGCGCGCGTGGCGATCGAACTCGTTAATCCGGATGAAGCCGAGATCGTGATTCAGGACCGTGCCGCTCGCGCGGCATGGCTGTCGGAGCGCGGCTATCGCGTCGTGCCGGTGAAAGCGGCGGACGTCGAAAGCGGACTTTTGTCTGTTCTCGATTCCATCGCGGCTGCGATGGACGAGCCGCGCGATTAGTTCCACGGGTTTACCGAAAAATAGCCGGAACAAAAGTTCCGCCTGTCTCTTGTACCGGCAGCGGCGGCGCATTCGCCGGATAGGAGAATTCAACATGTCTCTCGGGACCATCCTTCTGATTATTCTGATTATCGCGCTGCTGGGCGGTTTCAGCGGCGTCGGCGGCGGCCGGTTTTACGGCACCGGCTATTACGGCGGCGGCGGTCTCGGCCTGGTCGTCATCATTCTGATTATTCTGCTTCTGCTCGGAAAAATCTGAGCGTCGCGGGATCGACTCAACATGGGAAGGGAAGATTCACATGCGTGAATTTCTGGGAATTATCCTCGGCGTTCTTCTGACGGTCGCGGTGGTTTACGTCCACGACTCGATGGCGACATCGACAGTGGCCAGCGGCGCGTCCGCAAGCGCCTCGCGCCAGATCGTGAATTGGGATGTCGCGAACGCCGAATGGGTGGAGGTGAAGGACAATGTCCGCACCGCCTGGCTCAAGCTGAAGGCGAACAACGGCTAATCTCACCGCCTGGAATCGCATAAGCCGCGCGGGCTCGCCAGTCCGCGCGGCTTTTCGTTTGTGACAAAGTTGCGCTGACGGGCGCAAAGTTCCGCCGCGCGGTTAATGCAGCTTGAAACGGCATCGCGGTTTTCCCCCACATTGCTTCGCACATTTGCAATCAGCCGCCGCTATCCCTGCGCCACGAATGGAATGCAGGGAAACTCAGATGAAAAATCGAATTCTATTTGCGGCTTGCACGAGCACATTGGCGATGGCGTCTGCGTCCGCCCAGTCGCCGGCGGTTCAGCCGCTGGCGGCACGTGTGGCGAGCGAATTCAGTTCGCAGCAGGCGCGGCAGGAGGGAATGGTTCGCGTCTCCAGCAATATCAGCTATTTCGTGCCGGGACCGACCGACGACAGCGAAGCCGGGCAAAAACTGCGCGATCGTGCGCGCCGTCAGATCTACGAGACGGCTTCACGCGAATGCGGCGTGCTGCTGGAAACGCTGGCCGCGACCTGCCGGATGGAAAACGTCAGCAGCAATCTCAACGTCACGAGCCGGCAATACAACAATCCGAACCAGATCGAAGGCTTCACGATCAACGGATCGATGAGCTACCAGATCACGCTGAAGTAGCGCGTCCGGCAAAAATGGAAACGCAGCGCGTTTTTCCCGCGCTGCGTTTTTTGTTGGCCGATTCGCAGCTTCTATTGCCCGGCCTTGATCTGGGCGACCGCAGTCGCGATCAGTTCGTCCATCTTCTTGCGGACGTCCTGTTCGCTCACACCCCTGCCGGCGAGATCTTTCGCGACCTTGCGCAGCACGTCGCTGTCGCCGGCTTCCTCGAAATCGGCGGCAACGACTTCCTTGGCGTAAGCGGAGGCTTCATCGCCGGTTTTTCCGAGCTTTTCGGCGGCCCACAGACCCAGCAACTTGTTGCGGCGTGCCTCGGCCTTGAACTTCTGTTCCTCGTCGAGGGCAAACTTCTTCTCGAAGCCCTCCTCGCGCTTGTCGAAAGTGGACATATATCTGTTCCGTCAGCTGAATTTGGACGGCCGGAAGCGGCCTGGGAGCGCCCTCGATATAGGTTCCGGCGGGTTCGGCGCAACGGACGAGAGGTCGCAGCAAGCCCCGCAAACAGCCCGGTAAAACGCCTTTCGTTGCGTTGTATCGGGGGGATCAATCGGTTAGGTTGCCGACGAGTCCGGTTCGCGGTTTGTTTCCACGTCTCCGGACTTCGCGGCAGCTCCGCCGCGGGTCGCGTAAAACTCCCGGAGCACCCCATCATGGACTTCAACAAGACACGGTACATCCCAATGAGCCGTCGGCGTCGCATTTACGAAGGCAAGGCCAAGACCCTTTACGAGGGACCGGAGCCGGGCACTCTCATTCAGCATTTCAAGGACGACGCCACCGCGTTCAACGCCAAGAAACATCAGATCATCGAGGGCAAGGGCGTCCTCAACAACCGTATTTCCGAATACGTGTTTCAGCATCTGAACGACATCGGCGTGCCGACGCATTTCATCAAGCGGCTCAACATGCGCGAACAGTTGATCCGCGAGGTCGAAATCGTGCCGCTTGAGGTGGTCGTGCGCAACGTCGCCGCCGGTTCGCTGTCGCAGCGGCTGGGAATCGAGGAAGGCACGCAACTGCCGCGCTCGATTATCGAATTCTATTACAAGAACGATCAGCTCGGCGACCCGATGGTCTCCGAGGAGCACATCACCGCGTTCGGCTGGGCGACGCCGCAGGAGATCGACGACATGATGGCGCTGGCCATTCGCGTCAACGATTTCCTCACCGGACTGTTTCTGGGCATCGGCATCCGTCTCGTCGATTTCAAGATGGAATGCGGGCGTTTGTTCGAGAACGAGATGATGCGCATCATCGTCGCCGATGAAATCTCGCCGGACTCGTGCCGGCTGTGGGACATCAAGTCGAACGAGAAGCTCGACAAGGACCGCTTCCGCCGCGATCTCGGTGGCCTGCTTGAGGCGTACACCGAAGTCGCCAAGCGCCTCGGCATCCTCATTGAGAATGAGCGTCCTGCGGGCACCGGCCCGGTGCTGGTGAAGAGTTGAATTTTTTCCCTCTCCCCTTGCGGGAGAGGGTGGCGAGCGCAGCGAGCCGGGTGAGGGGTCCCGGTTCGCCGCTGAGTATCCGACCCCTCAACCGGTCCTCATGTCGCAAGCGACATTTCGGACCACCCTCTCCCGCAAGGGGAAAGGGAAGCAGGCAGGTTACGTCCGGATATGAAAGCGCGCGTCACGGTCACGCTGAAGAACGGCATTCTCGATCCGCAGGGCAAGGCCATCGAAGGCGCGCTGAAATCGCTCGGTGTTGATGGCGTCGCCTCCGTGCGGCAGGGCAAGGTGTTCGACATCGAACTGTCCGCGACCGACAAGGCGAAAGCGGAGGCTGCGCTCAAAGCCGCTGCCGACAAGCTGCTCGCCAACACCGTGATCGAAAACTATCGCGTCGAGGTGATCGGCTAGGATGAAATCCGCCGTTCTCGTTTTCCCCGGCATCAATCGTGAGCGCGACATGGCGCGCGCGCTCAAGCTCGCCTCTGGCAATGACTCCGCGATGGTGTGGCATGCTGAGACCTCGCTGCCGAAGGGCACCGATCTCGTCGTCGTGCCGGGCGGATTTTCCTACGGCGATTATCTGCGCTGCGGGGCGATTGCCGCGCGCGCGCCGATCATGGATGCGGTTCGCAAGCATGCCGCCGATGGCGGCCTCGTGCTGGGCGTTTGCAACGGTTTTCAGATTCTCTGCGAATCCGGATTGCTGCCGGGCGTATTGATGCGCAATTCGCAACTGAAGTTCATCTGCCGCGACGTGCACTTGCGCGTAGAGCGTTCGGATTCGCCCTTCACGTGCGGCTACAATGCCGGGCAGGTTATCCGCGTGCCGGTGGCGCATGGCGAGGGCAATTACGCTGCCGACGCCGAGACGCTGAAGCGGCTCGAAGGCGACGGCCGCGTGCTTTATCGCTATTGCTCGCCGTCGGGCGATGTCGCCGACACCCACAACATCAACGGCGCTGCGGCGTCGATTGCGGGCATCGTCAGCGACAAGGGCAATGTGCTCGGCATGATGCCGCATCCGGAAAACCATGTCGAAGACATCATGGGTTGCACCGATGGGCGCGGATTGTTCGCCGGACTGGTCGCGCATCTGAAGAAGGCAGCCTAGTTTGAAAGAAGACATTTTTAAATTTTGGTCGCAGCTTGAGCTCGGCCAAAAAGTGCATCCGGCTGATGCAGATGTGCTTCGACATACACGGCATCACTTTGAACTCGCATGTTTGCCAAGTCCGTATGGAGGGCGTCTTTTAACCGCCCAAGTTGTCTTGCTTTTTCTTAATCCCGGTTTTTCCAAACCAGACTTGACGGCTGCGAGATCGCTGAGCGGTCGAAAGCATTGTTTAGAAAAGCTGAAGGGTCGTTCTGATTTTCCCGATGAATTGGAGCATCCAAATGCGCTCAAGTGGCTGAAGAGCAGAACCAAATTCTTGGGTGATTGGGAAAACATTCGCCGCCGCGTCGCTATCCTCGAGCTTTGTCCTTATCATTCTAAAGAATTTAAGGACCAAGCGTTGCTGGCTGCACTTCCTTCTGTTCGTAAGATGCTGGAATGGGCGCAAGAGCAACTATTTGTTGATGCAATCAAGCGCAGGCGGATTGTTATTTGTATGCGTTCGCCAAAGTTTTGGGGATTACAGGCAGGTAAGAGGAGAGGTTTTCTTTTCGCGCCTGAAACAAACAGAGGTGGGTTTGCTTTGAAGGAATGCGAGATCGCAAACGCCGCCACTAGGACAGTCAATCGGCTTGTCTTGAGTGCGGTTTGATACTATGCCCAACGAACCCAAAATCACACCCGAACTCGTCGCCCAGCACGGCCTCAAGCCCGACGAGTATGAGCGCATCCTCAAACTGATCGGGCGCGTGCCGAGCTTCACCGAACTCGGCATTTTCTCGGCGATGTGGAACGAGCATTGCTCGTACAAATCATCCCGCAAGCATCTGCGCGGACTGCCGACGAAGGCGCCGTGGGTCATTCAGGGGCCGGGCGAGAACGCGGGCGTCATCGACATCGGCGACGGTCTGGCGGTGGTCTTCAAGATGGAGAGCCACAACCATCCAAGCTACATCGAGCCATATCAGGGCGCGACCACCGGCGTCGGCGGAATTTTGCGCGACGTGTTCACGATGGGCGCGCGGCCCATTGCATGCCTCAATGCTCTGAGCTTCGGCGATCCGAAACATCCGAAAACGCGGCATCTTGTGTCCGGCGTCGTCGCGGGCATCGGCGGCTACGGCAATTCGTTCGGCGTTCCGACCGTCGGCGGGCAGATGCGCTTTCACACGCGCTATGACGGCAACATTCTCGTCAACGCGATGGCGGTCGGCATCGCTGAGGCGAACAAGATTTTCTATGCGGCGGCGAGCGGCGTGAACATGCCGATCGTCTATCTCGGCTCCAAGACCGGCCGCGACGGCATTCACGGCGCGACGATGGCCTCCGCCGAATTCGACGACGACAGCGAGGAAAAGCGTCCGACCGTTCAGGTCGGCGATCCGTTCGCGGAAAAACTTCTGCTCGAAGCCTGCCTCGAAATCATGGAAGCCGATTGCGTCATTGCGATTCAGGACATGGGCGCGGCGGGCCTGACATGTTCGGCGGTGGAGATGGGTGCGAAGGGAGACCTCGGCGTCGATCTCGATCTCGACAGTGTGCCGACGCGCGAGACCGGCATGAGCGCCTACGAGATGATGCTCTCCGAATCGCAGGAGCGCATGCTGATGGTGCTCAAACCCGAGAAGGAAAAAGAGGCCGAAGCGATCTTCAAGAAATGGGGTCTGGATTTCGCCGTTGTCGGTCATACCACGCCGAGCAAGCGTTTCGTCGTCAAGCATGGCGGCGACGTGATGGCCGATTTGCCGATTAAGGAACTAGAGTCCGAAGCGCCGCTGTATGATCGGCCCCATGTGCCGTCGCCTGCGCTGCCCGTCATTCACGCGCGCGATGTGAAAGCGCCGATGAGCAATGCCGACGCCTTGAAGAAGCTGATTGCGACGCCCGAACTCTGCTCGAAGCGTTGGGTGTGGGAGCAGTACGACCACGTCATCGGCGGCAACACGTTGCAGCGGCCGGGCGGCGATGCGGCGGTCGTGCGCGTGCAGGAGGGACCGAAAGGTCTTGCGCTGACCTGCGATGTCACGCCGCGCTATTGCGAAGCCGATCCATTCGAGGGCGGCAAGCAGGCTGTTGCAGAGGCATGGCGCAATATCACGGCGGTCGGCGGCAAGCCGCTCGCGATCACGGATAATCTCAACTTCGGCAATCCGGAGCGGCCCGAAATCATGGGCCAGTTCGTCGGCTGCCTTAAAGGCATTTCGGAAGCCTGCAAGGCGCTGGATTTCCCGGTCGTGTCCGGCAACGTCTCGCTCTACAATGAAACCAACGGTCGCGGCATTCTGCCGACGCCGTCCATCGGCGGCGTCGGTCTGCTCGACGATTTCACCAAATCCGCGACGCTCGCGTTCAAGGCGAAGGACGAAGCGATCCTGCTGATCGGCGACACGCATGGCTGGCTCGGCCAGTCGGTCTATCTGCGCGACATCTGCGGACGCGAAGAGGGTGCACCGCCGCCGGTCGATCTCGGCGTCGAGCGGCGCAACGGCGATGTCGTGCGCGGCATGATCAAGGGCGGCACAGCCAGCGCAGTTCACGATGTGTCGGACGGCGGCTTGCTGGTTGCGCTAACCGAGATGGCGATGGCGAGCGGCATCGGCGCCATTCTCGATGCGCCGCCGGATGAACTCGTGCCGCATGCGTGGTGGTTCGGCGAGGATCAGGGCCGTTACGTCGTCACGGTGCCGGAGGCGCATCTGCTGCCGGTTCTCAGCAAGTTGAAAGCCGTCGGGGTGCCGTGTCACGTGATTGGCAAGACGGGCGGTGACAATATCGCTGTAGCGGGCGAGACCCCTGTTGCGGTGTCGTCGCTCAAGACGGCGTTCGAGGGCTGGCTTCCCGGCTACATGTCCGGAAAGGCCTGAGGCGAACGGCGGCCGCCGCGAGACTTGCGCGGCAGCGTTCATGCGCTAGACTCACTGAAAGTTGCCGCTGCCGGGCGGAAGATCAGGAGACCCAAGAATGCCGATGGACGCCCGCGAGATCGAATCCATGATCAAGGCCGCGCTGCCCGACGCGAAGGTCGAAATCCGCGATCTCGCAGGCGACGGCGACCATTATGCAGCGACCGTCATCTCGGAATCGTTTCGCGGCAAATCCCGCGTGCAGCAGCACAAGCTGGTCTACGACTCGCTGAAGGGCCAGATGGGCGGCGTGCTCCACGCGCTTGCGCTACAGACCGGCGTGCCGGACGCCTGATTATCTAATGCCGCTCGTGAAACGATCGCTGCTGCGCGCGGCTTCTCCGCACAGGCATCATCGCGTCACCTTTGTCGAATTGTTCTTCGATCTCGTGTTCGTGTTCGCGATCACGCAGATTTCCCACACCATGCTGGCGCATTTCACGCCGCTTGGAATCCTGCAAACTGCGATTTTGATGTTCGCCGTGTGGTGGGTCTGGGTCTTCACATCCTGGATCACCAACTGGCTCGATCCCGACAAGACGCCGGTGCGCGTCATGCTGTTCGGTCTGATGCTCGCGGGCCTTCTGCTGTCGACATCGATTCCGAAGGCGTTCGAGAGCAGGGGGCTGGCGTTTGCGCTGGCCTATGTGGCGATGCAGGTCGGACGCAGCGCGTTCTTTCTTGTCACGCTGCCGAAATCGGAAACGGGCCACCGCAGCAACTTCGTCAGAATTGTCGCGTGGTTCGCAACCAGCGGCGCGATCTGGATCGCCGGGGGTCTTGCCGAAGGACAAACGCGCCTCGCGCTCTGGATCGTTGCGCTTGGCATCGAGTATCTCGGGCCGCTGGTGCGGTTCTGGACGCCGGCACTTGGCGCGACGGACTATCGCGACTGGCAGGTCGACGGCGGCCACATGGCCGAACGCGCTGCGCTGTTCATCATTATCGCGCTCGGCGAATCCATCGTCATCACCGGTGCGACGTTCTCCGAAGCGTCATGGACCGCACCGACGATCGCCGCCTTCGTGATCGCCATGCTCGGCAGCATCGCGATGTGGTGGATCTATTTTCATATCGGCGCGGAAGCCGGCGCCGAGCATATTTCGGAAATGGAAGAAACAGGTCCGCTGGCGCGGCTGGCCTACACCTATCTGCATCTGATTATTGTCGCCGGCATCGTCGTCAGCGCAGTGGGCGATGAATTGCTGCTCGCGCATCCCGATGGCCGTTCGGGCGTCAAGGAAATCATCGGCATCGTCGGCGGCGCGCTGATCTATCTCGTCGGTGTTATTCTGTTCAAGCACACCATTCACGGGCGCTTTCAGCTCTCGCATCTGGTTGGGATAGCGTTGCTCGTGTTGTCGATTCCGCTCGCGACAAGCCTGTCGCCGCTTGCGCTCGCTGCGCTTACATCCGTCATTCTGATGATCGTCGCCGGATGGGAGGCGTGGTCCCTTCGCAGTCGCACGCCCAGGGATCAGAAAATCGAAAAGCCTTAGTTGGAAGTAGCCTTCAGCGCGTGGACCGAAAACATGCGGTCGTCGTCGGTCCACGACGCCTGCGGCGTCCAGCCAGCGCCGCGCGCCAGCGCCGCGAAGCGATCGAGGCTGTATTTATAGCTGCTCTCGGTGTGAATGCTTTCTCCGGCACGGAATGCATATGAATGTCCAAGCACCCGCACGCTCTGCGCCCTTTTGGCGACGAGGTGCATCTCGATGCGGTGCCGCTCGCGGTTGTAGATCGCGCGATGAATGAATCCCGGAACGTCGAAATTCCCCCCAAGCTCGCGGTTGATGCGCACCAGCACATTCGAGTTGAATTTTCCCGTAACGCCGGCTGCGTCGTTATAGGCGTCATGCAACACGCGTTCGTCCTTCTCGAGATCGACGCCGATGATGAGCGTCGCGTTTTCGCCGAGAATCTCACGCGCGCTTTTCAGGAAAGCGCAGGCCTCGTGCGGATCGAAGTTGCCGATGGTCGAGCCGGGAAAGAAGCCGACCTTCGGCATGTCTCTGATTTCCGGAGGCAGCGCGAACGGCTTGGTGAAATCCGCCGTTACCGGATAGACGGCGAGATCCGGAAAGTCCTTTCGCAGTCCGTCCGCCTGCTCGTTGAGAAAATTTCCGGAAATATCGACGGGCACATAGGCGCCGAACGAACACTGATGAAGCATCAGGCGCACTTTGGTCGTCGCGCCCGCGCCGAATTCGACCAGCGCCGCGCCCGGTGGCACGGTCGCTGCTATCTCTGCGCTGCGGTCGCGCAGAATCCGTAATTCAGTGCGCGTCGGATAATATTCGGGCAACAGCGTAATCTGCTCGAACAGCTTTGAGCCTGCCTCGTCATAGAAATATTTCGGCGGCAGCTGCTTGGTCTGCTTCGACAGGCCGATGGCGACATCCTCGGCGAATGCCGCATTTGTGTCATCGAGCAGGGTCGCCCCGGCCTTCACATGAACATTCATGGCAGTCTCGTGTTTTCGATGTCAGAGCGAATAGTCGGCGAGCCGCAGGCCGGTGAATTGCCAGCGGTGATGGGGATAGAAGAAATTCCGATAGGTGATACGGCTGTGACCGTCCGGAGTTGCAAGCGATGAACCGCGCAGCACCAATTGATTGACCATGAACTTGCCGTTGTATTCGCCGAGCGCGCCTTCGATGGCGCGATAACCCGGATAGGGCGAGTACGAACTGCGCGTCCATTGCCACACGATGCCGAAGGCGTCGTTGAGATGGCCCGCGCGCGCGGCGACTTCCCATTCCATTTCAGTCTGCAGATGCTTTCCGCTCCAGCGCGCGAACGCGTCGGCTTCGTAGTAACTGACGTGCGAGACAGGCGCGGCCAAATCGATGTCCTGCAAGCCGCCGAGCGTCATGATCTTCCAGTTGCCGTTGACCTTGCGCCAGTGGCCGGGTGCTTCCCATCCCTCGTTAGTCACGGTGGCATGGCCGTCCATCAGCCACAGCGTCTGCGTCGTGTAACCGCCGGCTTCCATGAAGGCGAGCCACTCGGCATTGGTGACGAGATTGCGTGCGAGCTTCACGGGACCGACGAGGGCACGATGCGCGGGCTTCTCGTTGTCGAAATGAAACGTATCGCCAGCATGTCCGATCGTATGGATGCCCTCGGTCAACGTGACCCAATCATCGCCGCCGCGCGTCGATTTTGGAAAGCGCCACTGCGGATCGTAGGCGGGCGGGATCGGATTTTGCGCGAAGGCGTGAAGAATGTCGGTGAGCATCAATTCCTGATGCTGCTGTTCGTGGTTGAGGCCGACCTCGATCAGCGGCTCGAGCGATGTCAGCTTTGCCTCGTCGGCTTCGTTCAGGAATTTTGCAACCGCTGCATCGACATGTTTGCGATAGGCGGTGACTTCATCGGCGCCGGGGCGGGTCAGATGTCCGCGCTGGGCACGCGCATGCCGGGGACCGGCACTTACATAGTATGAGTTGAAGATGTAGGCGTAGTCAGGATGGAACGGCGTGTAGCCGGGGCTGTGTTCGCCGAGCAGAAATTGCTCCCAGAACCACGTGACGTGCGCGCGATGCCATTTGATCGGGCTCGCATCCGGCATCGACTGCACCACCTGATCCTCGGGCGACAGCGGAGCCGCGCGGCGCTCGGTCTCGTCCCGGACGGTGCGATACGCGCTCAGCAGCCGGTCGGACAGTGCGTTGTGCGATTCGAAGGGGTTTGGGGCGGGGGCCGTGTCGGGCGTCTTCGGAAGGGCAGCCTGGTTCGTCACGACGATCTCCGCTTCTGGAGAGAACGATGCTTCGGGGAATCCGTTCCGAAGCAGGGTCGTCCCTAAATAGGGCGTTCCCGAGAATATAAAAGGCATCTCGGGTCATGATTTGGATACGCGGCGGCTATGGTGGCTGTTACGCTCCTGACGTGGCGGTGGGAAAGCATGGCTCCCACCCGCCAAATTGATTGGGCTGGGGAACCGTTTCGGGCTACATATATGGCTGAAATGACGGCCGGATCGGCGATCCGGCCTCCCGCAGGCGAATGGCCCGCGCAGTGATCCAAAGGGACTGAGCGATGAGCATCGAGCAATTCATTGAGAACGAAGTGAAGTCGAACGACGTGGTGCTTTTCATGAAGGGCACACCGCAATTTCCGCAGTGCGGATTTTCCGGTCAGGTCGTCCAGATTCTCGACCATGTCGGCGCACCCTATAAAGGGTTGAACGTGCTCGAATCGTCCGAACTGCGCGACGGTATCAAGATCTATTCGAACTGGCCGACCATTCCCCAGCTCTACGTGAAGGGTGAATTCATCGGCGGCTGCGACATCATCCGCGAAATGTTTCAGGCCGGCGAATTGCAGCAGTTGCTCGCCGACAAGGGCGTCGCCGTTCAGCAGGCGGCCGGCTGATCCAGGGTTTCGATTGAATTGGATTGTTCGGGCAGGCCTTTGGCCTGCCCGAATGCGTTCAGGCCTTTGACACGATCTGGCGAACCGCCGAAATCGTTTCCTCGATCATCGCCGCCGTCACGTCGAGATGCGTGCAGGCGCGGATGCGATGGTCGAGCGCGCCGGTGAGAATGCCGCGGGCATCGAGTTCCGAAATCATGCGCTTTGTATCGACGCCGCTCTTGGACGGATCGAAAAACACAAGATTGGTCTGCGGCTGATTCACGTCGATGCCGGGAATTTGCGCGAGCCCGCGAGCGAGCGCGCGCGCATTGGTATGATCGTCCTTGAGGCGTTCGACGTGATGATTGAGCGTGTAGATGCAGGCGGCGGCATTGATGCCGCTCTGGCGCATCGCGCCGCCGAGCCGCTGCTTCCAGCGCCACACCTCGCCGATGAATTCCTCCGAGCCCGCGATCACAGCGCCAACCGGCGCGCCAAGGCCTTTGCTGAAATCGATCCAGACCGAATCCCAGCCTTCGGAGAATTCTTTCGCCGAAACGCCGCTGGCGACGACAGCGTTCATCAGCCGCGCGCCATCCATGTGCGTGACGAGGTTGTTCGCCCGCGCGATGACAACGATCTCATCGAGATCGGATTTTTTCCACACCGTGCCGCCGCCGATATTCGATGTCTGTTCGACGGTGACGACGCGCTGCGGTGCGGAGTAACGGTTCGGCGGAATAATGGCCGCGCGAAGCGTAGCCGGCGAGAACATGCCGTCCTCGCCTGCAAGCGGGGTGATCTGGAATCCGCCGAGCGCGGCATGCGCGCCGCCTTCGCGGGTATTCATATGCGCGGTCGGATGCGCGAGAATTTCGTCGCCGGGCCGGCAATGCACCAGTGTCGCCGCGATATTGCACATCGTGCCCGACGGCATGAAGACCGCCGCTTTCTTGCCGAGCAGCGTAGCCACGCGCTCACAGAGTTCGTTGGTCGTCGGATCGTCGCCGATCTGCTCGTCACCCACTTTCGCGCGCATCATCGCCTCGCGCATGCCGAGCGTCGGCCGTGTCTGCGTGTCCGACAACAGATTGATGCGGATCGGCGGCGATTTCGGATCGCGCGGAGCGGGGGTCATATTCATATTGTCCGGTCCCTGAGCGGCGGCGCTTGCGCGGAAAAGTGCATTCGCTAGAGTTTCGCCTACGTGTGTTTTTTCGATGGATCAAGGATTTTGTTGTGCCGTCCGATTTGAGACTTGCGATCCGGTTTTTTGGCTGCTGCACGTTTGCGTTTTTGCTGTCGATTGGAGGCGCAGCTGCCGCGCCGCTCAGTAAGACCGAGCCCGACAAAGCCGGATTTTCGAGCGAGCGCCTGTCGCGCATCACGGCCTATCTGGAGCGCGAAATCGCGCTCAAGCGAATTCCCGGCGCAATCGTCATGATCCGCCGCCACGGCAAGATCGCCTATTACGAAGGGCTCGGCACGCGCGATCCGGCGACCGGCGCGCCGATGACGCCGGACACGATCTTCACGCTGTTCTCTATGACGAAACCGATCACGTCGGTGGCGGCGATGATGCTGGTCGAGGAGGGCAAGCTCGCGCTCGACGCCGAGGTCGGTCAATACATTCCTGCGTTCTACAAGGTGAAAGTCGGCGTCGAAAAACCCGGCACCGACGGCAAGCCGGAATTGAATCTGGTTGCACCGAACAGGCCGATGCTGATCCACGATCTGCTGCGGCAAAGCGCGGGCATCCCTTACGCGTCGCTGGCCTACGGCGTGGTCAAGAAGCCATATGAGGACGCGAAGCTGACGTCCGGCGATCTGACCAATCAGGAGGTTGCGGAGCGGATCGCGTCGCTGCCGCTGATCGAGCAGCCAGGAGAGTATTGGGTCTACGGCCATGCGACCGATGTGCTCGGCGCAGTGATCGAAAAGGTTTCGGGGCAGACGCTTTACGAATTCGAGAAGTCGCGGCTGCTCGATCCGCTCGGCATGAAGAACACGAGTTTCTTCGTCACCGATTCCGCGAAGCAGGCTTTGCTGGCTGCGCCCAATGAGAACGAAAAATTCAGCCGCGATCCACGCGTCGTTCAGAAATGGGAATCCGGCGGCGGCGGCATGGTGGCCTCGACCGACGACTATGCGCGCTTTCTGCAAATGCTGCTGAACGGCGGCGAACTCGACGGCAAGCGCATTCTCGGCCGCAAGACGGTCGAGTTCATGACGGCAAACCACATCGGTCCGGCATCGGGTGTGAAGCCGTGGGCCTATTATTTTCCCGGTGCGGGATACGGCTTCGGCCTCGGTGTGGCCGTGCGAACCGAACCGGGCATCGGCCACTGGCCGGGTTCGGTCGGCGAATTCGAGTGGAGCGGCGGCAGCGGCGTCTATTTTCTCGCCGATCCGAAGGAGGACATGTTCGCCATCCTGATGATGCAGACGCAGACGCAGCGCGGTCGCATCCAGTCTGCGTTCAAGAGCATGGTCTACGGCGCGCTGAAGTAAGCCGCAAACAAAAAGGCCGCCGGTGAGGGCGGCCTTTGCAATCCGATGCTGTCGGAAATCAGCGCGAATAGAATTCGACGATCAGATGCGGCTCCATCTGAACCGGGAAAGGCACTTCCGAAAGGTTCGGAATGCGCGAGACTTTCGCGGTCTGCTTGCCGTGATCGACTTCGAGAAAATCCGGCACGTCGCGCTCGGCCAGCTGATTGGCTTCGAGAACGAAGGTGAGCTGCTTTGACGATTCCTTGATTTCGATGACGTCGCCGACCTTCACCTTGTAGCTCGAAATGTTGACGCGCTTGCCGTTCACCTTGACGTGGCCGTGGTTGATGAACTGGCGGGCGGCGAACATGGTCGAGACGAACTTCGCGCGATACACGACGGTGTCAAGACGGCGCTCGAGCAGGCCGATGAGGTTTTCGCCCGAGTCGCCCTTCATGCGGGTCGCCTCGACGTAAATTGCGTAGAACTGGCGTTCTGAAATGTTGGCGTAGTAGCCCTTCAGCTTCTGCTTGGCTTTCAGCTGCGTGCCGAAGTCGGAGAGCTTGCCTTTGCGGCGCTGGCCGTGCTGGCCGGGGCCGTATTCGCGCTTGTTGACGGGGCTCTTCGGGCGGCCCCAGATGTTCTGGCCCATACGGCGATCGATCTTGTACTTCGCCTCACTGCGCTTAGTCATCGCGTCCTCATTAAGGGTTGGCGCATGATCTGATCCGAAAACCGGAATCCACTTTTCGGGATCATGCGCGCGTTGAATATTGAGGATCGCGCCCTCCTGTTGCGCCGGGATGGTCCCGGTGCCGACAGGTTCACTCCATAAGCATACGGAGAGAACCACGGGTCGCGAAACGCAACGCGGGCCGTAAAACGGCCCGCGAGCAGGGGGTTCATAGGGCCCCAAGACCCCAAAGTCAAACGATTCAGGGCCGTTTTCGGGCCTATTTCGGGGCTGGAGAGGCGACTGGCTTGCCCTTTTCGACGATATAGGCGGCAATGACCTTGAAGCCATCGGGACCGGATTTCACGTCATGCGGGACCCCGGCAGGCACGGCGTAGGAATCGCCAGCTTTCAACTGCTGGTCGGGTTTGCCTTCCACAATCAGAGTTCCGCTTCCGGCCAGCACATAGCCGGTATCGACGCCCGGATGGGTGTGACGGCCGGCGAGTACGTTCGGCACGATTTCAGCGACCGCCGTGACAATGTGATAGCCGGCCGGAAAATCCACGTCCTGAAGCGGCGTGCGCTTGATGTTGTTGGCTGCGGCAGGCGCCGGTGCCATCTTGTCTTGAGCCAGCGCGGCACCGCCCATGAGCGCGACAACCGACAGGCCGAGAACGATCTTCTTGAGCATGTGTATCTCCCTATTGCCGTTCTCTGCGGAACGGACCGCGCAGACGCTAGCAGCGGCTGCCGAATGTTGGAAGCATGTGCACGGGCCTGCCGCAGCGCACACTTTCTTTGTTGCCGGGGAATAATACGCGGCTAGCGGGTTAGATGAGGACGCTCGCGCCGAAGAACGGTGTCAACGCTTTCGACAGTGCTGCGGACGGAGGCTCTCCGGACGTGAAGACGATCTGCGCGGCCTGCGGTTCGGACGGTGAGGGCGCGCCGAGCAGATCGCTGACCCGCCGCGCGATCGCAGGCGCAGGGTCGATCCAGTCGACCGGCCAGGGCGCGAGTGCAATGAAGCGATCCAGCAGCAGCGGATAGTGCGTGCAGGCCAGCACCACCGTATCCGTGCGCGCGCCGCCATCGGCAAAGCACGGCGCGATCTCGGCGAGAATATCGCGGTCGTTGACACGCTCGCCTTTGAGCGCAGCTTCCGCGAGGGCCGCGAGATTGCCCGCGCCGATCAGCTTCACGTCGCAGCCTTGCGCAAAATCGGCGATCAGCTTTTTTGTGTATTCCCGCTGCACGGTGCCTTTGGTGCCGAGCACCGAAACGCGCCTGGTCTTCGACGACGCACATGCCGGCTTGATCGCAGGCACGGTGCCGACGAAGGGCAGATCGTAAGTGTCGCGAAGACGATCCATCACCAGCGTCGAGGCGGTGTTGCACGCGATGACTGCCAGCTTCGGATTGTGCGCTTCGATCAATTCCCCGATCAGCGGCACCACGCGCGCGACAATTTCCGCCTCGGTATGCTGTCCATAGGGAAAATAGGCGTCGTCTGCGACATAGACGTAACGTGCGCCGGGGCGCAGCTTGACGATCTCGCGCAGCACCGTGTTGCCGCCAAGGCCGGAATCGAAAACCAGAATCGTCTCAGGCATCCGGGAATAAAACCCGATCCGGCCCGGTCATTCAATCGGGCTGATTAGAGCGATTCAAGATTACCGAAACAATCCGGAGGCACCTTCCGCTTGTTGCGGCCGCGCGACTGTGGCTTTCGTATCGCGAAACCGATGGAGCTGTGTCCGGATGTTGCGGAATACGAAAACGAGTTGGGGAAGCGCGTCGCGCGCCTTTCACTGGGTTCTGGGTGTCCTCATTCTCGCCATGCTCGGCTATGGCTACTGGATGAATCATTTTGCCGCCCGGCCGGATCGTTTCTTTCATCGCTCCATTCATGCCGACATCGGATATGTAATCCTGCTCCTGCTGGTCCTGCGGATCCTCTGGCGCATCTTCAATCCATCGCCTGAACTGCCGGTAGGGACGCCGCGATGGGAGCGCGTCGTGGCATGGGTCAATCATGCGGTGTTGTATCTGGTGACGTTCGTCGTCGCGATGCTTGGCTGGGCGCTTTCGGGCGCGCGCACGCCGGACTATGCGAGTTTCTTCGGATGGTTTCGGGTGCCGCAATTCACCTCGCCGGACAAGGCTGCGGCGCGTGCCTATGAAGAGAATCACATCTGGGGCGCGTACATTCTGATGGCGCTCGTCGTGCTGCATGTTCTCGCCGCACTGTATCACCACTTCTACAAGCGCGACCGCGTCCTGATGCGAATGGTGGACGGCAGATCAGGCTGAACCGAACACGCGCTTGAAGATCGTGTCGACGTGCTTGAGGTGATAGCCGAGATCGAATTGTTCCTCGATCTCCTTGTTGTTGAGATATTTTTTCACGTCGGCGTCTTTTTTCAGCAGCGACAGGAAATCGCCTTCGCCGCGCCACACCGGCATCGCGTTGCGTTGCACGAGCCTGTAGGCGTCCTCGCGTGACGCGCCCTTTTGCGTGAGCGCGATCAGCACGCGCTGCGAGTGAACGAGGCCGCCGAGCCGGTCGAGATTTTTCTGCATGTTCGCCGGATAGACCAGCAGCTTCTCGACAACGCCGGCGAGGCGATTGAGCGCGAAATCGAGCGTCACCGTCGCGTCCGGTCCCATCATGCGCTCGGCGGAGGAGTGCGAAATATCGCGCTCGTGCCATAGCACGACGTTTTCAAGCGCAGGCGTCACATAGGCGCGCACCATGCGCGACAGGCCGGTGAGATTTTCCGTCAGCACCGGATTGCGCTTGTGCGGCATCGCCGACGAGCCTTTCTGGCCTTCGGAGAAAAATTCCTCGGCTTCGAGCACTTCGGTGCGCTGCATGTGGCGGATTTCGACCGCAAGGCGCTCCATCGACGCCGCCACGACGCCGAGCGTCGCGAAGAACATCGCGTGGCGGTCGCGCGGAATGACCTGCGTCGAGATCGGTTCGACGGCGAGACCCATTGCTTTCGCAACGTGTGCTTCGACGCGCGGATCGATCTGCGCAAACGTGCCGACCGCGCCGGAGATCGCGCAGGTGGCAATTTCCTTGCGCGCGGCGACCATGCGCTCGCGGCAGCGGGTGAATTCGGCATAGGCGTAGGCGAGCTTGAGACCGAACGTCACCGGTTCGGCATGAATGCCGTGCGAGCGTCCGATGGTCGGTGTCATCTTGTGCTCGAACGCGCGCGTCTTGAGGGCGGCAAGCACCTTGTCGATGTCGGCAATCAGAATGTCGGCCGCGCGCGAAAGCTGCACGTTAAGACAAGTATCGAGCACATCTGACGACGTCATGCCCTGATGCACGAAACGGGCTTCGGGTCCGACGATTTCGGCCAGATGCGTCAGGAACGCGATGACGTCGTGCTTGGTCTCGCGCTCGATCTCATCGATGCGCGCGACGTCGAACTTGGCGTCCTTGCCCTTGGCCCAGGTCGTCTTGGCGGCTTCTTTTGGGATCACGCCGAGGTCAGCCATGGCATCGGCGGCGTGCGCCTCGATCTCGAACCAGATCTTGAAACGCGTCTGCGGTTCCCAGATGGAAACCATCTCCGGCCGGGAATAGCGTGGGATCATATCGCTTCGCCTCGTGCGGACGCGGCCGCATTGCGGATCGCCGAAATGTTCGCCTTGTAACTTTCCATCGTGCCGCCCTTGAAGACGGCGGAGCCCGCGACGAGCGCGTTGGCGCCGGCGGCTGCGATTTCCGCCGCGTTGTTTGCCGTGACGCCGCCGTCGACCTCGATGTCGATCGGGCGGCCCGCACACATCGCGCGCACATTGGAGATTTTTTCCAGTGCCGAAGGGATGAACGACTGCCCGCCGAAACCCGGATTGACCGACATGATGAGAACCAGATCGACGCTGTCGATCACATATTCAATGGCGCTCGCGGGTGTTGCGGGGTTGAGCGAGACGCCGGCTTTTTTGCCGAACGCGCGGATCGCTTGCAGCGAGCGATGCAGATGCGGGCCTGCTTCGGCATGCACCGTGATGATGTCGCAACCGGCTTTCGCGAAGGCTTCGAGATACGGATCGCATGGCGCGATCATCAGATGGACGTCGAAAATCTTTTTCGAGTGCGGACGCATCGCCTTGATGACATCGGGACCGAAGGAAATGTTCGGCACGAAATGTCCGTCCATCACATCGAGATGCATCCAGTCCGCTCCCGCCTGATCGACGGCGCGGACTTCATCTCCGAGCTTTGCGAAATCCGACGCCAGAATCGACGGCGCTATAACCAGCGGGCGCGACGCAAAAGGCTGAGACATCGAGTAGTTCCGGAGCCGCAAGAAGCGAGAAATGGCGTTGATTTTGCTCGGCTCCGCCTAACACGCCGCACACTTGCGGGCAATGCACGCCACGCGATTCCCCCGGCAAGTTCTGCCGCAACGGCAGATTTTGCCGCGTCAGATTGCGCTGCGGATTTGAAGAAGTGCCCGGATTTGCTGGTTTGACGACTGCGGCACGGCGTTTGCTCCGTATTGGACGGTGGGATTGGGGCCGCAGTGCGCGGCATGCGTGGGAGTATCGTGATGTATCTCGGTTTGGCATCGGCCGCGTCAGGCGCGCTCGATCTATTGTCCTCGCTGGCGACGGGCAAATCCGGCTCGGCATCGAAGGCGAAAACAGGTCTCGTTCAGAATAGTTCGGCATCGTTCGGCCTCTCGCCAACAACCGGCGTGCAGTCGCCGGGATCGGGCGGCGTCTCGCAAAGCGGCGCGCTATCGCCGCAGACGCTCAACGCGCTTCTCGCGGCTCAAAGCTCGTCGCAATCGTCGTCATCGTCGTCCACAAGCCGATCGAACGCATTGAGCGATCTGTTCGGCCTTCTCGATACCAACGGCGACGGCCAGATCAGCAAGGCCGAATTCGAATCGGCTTTGGGCGCGGGCGGCACGAACGTTACGAATGCCGACAGCGTATTCAGCAAGCTCGACACCAACGGCGATGGCTCGGTCAGTCTCGACGAATTGTCCGCCGCGCTGAAGGGCAAGGGCGGGCACGGTCATCACCATGCGCATGGCGCAGGCGGCGGCAAAGGCGGCGGCGGTCAGGACGCGCTGCTTCAGGCGCTCGACGGCTCGTCGAGTTCATCGTCAACGAATTCCGACGGTTCGACCACAACGACGATCACTTACGCGGACGGTTCGACGGTCACGCTGAATACGCCGGCTCAGGCTTCGAGCAAATCAAGCGCGGCGAATACAGCTTCGTCGTCCTACAATCTGGTCGAGAAGCTGATTCAGAAACAAGCCGATGCACTTGCGCTGTCGGCCAAGCAATCCCTGTCGGTCAGCGTCTGACCGGCAGGATACGGCGCGGTGCATTCGTCGCACGGCGCATGAAGCTGCAAACTTCACCAAGCACTAACCCTACACACAACTAGATGCAGCCTGCGCAAGAAATGCGGAGGCTGCATTGTTTTCGGTGCATCCGGTTGTTCTGTTCGGCATTGCTGCCTGCACGATTGCGCGTGCGCGGTTTACTTGGCGAACCGGTCTTTCCACGCCGGCAAGGCGCCGGGAAATGGCAGCGCCCTTGCTTCGTAAACTCCGCGCGCGACGGCCCGCGCCAGAACATTCGCTGCGATTGCACCAAGCTCCGTCAGTTCGAGCAATGGTTCGATTGGTTTTTGCCCGGTTGCTGCGGCGAACACGATGTCTCCATCCATCGGCGAGTGAACGGGATAGATGGAGCGCGCGAATCCGGTTTGCGCGATCATTGCGAGACGTTTGACCTGCGCCTTGGTGAGAGCTGCGTCGGTCGCAACGACGGCAATCGTTGTGTTCTCGATAGCCGCTGTTGCAGGCGCCCCCTTCAATCGCATCGTCAGCATATCTGGTGAAAACGCAGGCGGCAGCCCGCGTCCGCCGAATTCGCTGTTCTGCTCGAACGGTGCGGCCCAGAACCACGGTCCGTCTCCGACGACCGCGCTGCCGATGGCATTGACCACGACGATCGCACCGACGGTAACGCCGCGCGATGTTTTCGCCGATGCGGAGCCGACGCCGCCCTTGAAGTTCGCGGTGAGCGCGCCATAGCCGCCGCCAACCGTTCCGAGCGCAAAATCAGGTCCGGCGGCTGCTGCGGCCGCATAGCCGAGATCGCGATAGGGCGCGAAGCGTCCCCATTTTTTATTGCCGCCGTTGAGCAGATCGAAAACGATGGCTCCCGGCACGATGGGAACGAGAGCTTCGCGAACCGCAAATCCACGACCCTGTTCGGCGAGCCATGCCTGCACGCCGCCGCCGGCTTCAAGTCCGAACGCCGATCCGCCCGACAGCGCAATGGCGTCGATCTTCTCGACCGTATTGGCGACATCGAGCAGCGCGCCCTCGCGTGTGCCGGGCCCGCCGCCGCGCACGTCCATCGCCGCCACAACCGGCGCATCGAACACGACGGCCGTCGCGCCTGAGGCAAGCGCCGCATCGTCGGCATGTCCGACGCGAACGCCGGGGACATCGGTCATCAGATTTTTCATGGCGCCGCCTTTCGCCGTCAGATGACCGCATGTGCCGACGGCGGTCAACATCGCGCAGCAGGGCCATCACGCGCGATCACAACGCTGTGGGCTGGGCCGCAAAACATCTTGTCCTCGGACGATGTTTTGACCCAAGTAGCGTCATGAAATCCGATATTTCCATCTACGCCGCGCTTGCCGCAGGTCTCATCAGCTTCCTGTCGCCCTGCGTGCTGCCGCTGGTGCCGCCGTATCTCGTCTATCTGACTGGCGCGACTATCGAGCACGTCGCCAATGACGAGGACGAGAAAACGTCGCGGCGTGCGGTGATGCTCGCCGCTTTGATATTTGTGCTGGGATTTTCGACAGTGTTTGTCGCGCTCGGCGCCAGCGCGAGTTTGATCGGCGGATTCATCCGCGCCTGGTCGGAGCAGTTCTCCATTCTGGCCGGCATCGTCATCATCGTCATGGGACTGCATTTCCTCGGCCTCACGCGCATCGGCTTTCTGATGCGGGAAGGGCGGCTGACCGCGCCGACGCCGGTCGGCCTCTGGGGCGCGTATGTGATGGGCCTTGCATTCGCGTTCGGCTGGACGCCGTGCATCGGGCCGATCCTCGCGGCCATCCTCTCGGTTGCTGCGTCGGAAGCGACCGTCACCAAAGGCGCGATGCTGCTGGCCGTCTATTCGGCGGGGCTCGGTATCCCGTTCCTCGTCGCCGCCTTCATGGTCGAGCAGTTTTCGGGCGTATTCGCGCGCATGAAGAAACATCTTCTCACGGTCGAGCGCGTGATGGGCGTGCTGATGGTGGCAACAGGAATCGCGTTTCTGGCCGGCGGAATCTCGTGGGTCAGCATCTGGCTGCTGGAAACATTTCCGTCGCTTCAGAATTTCGGCTGACGCTCAAGCGAAAACCGCCCCGATAGCGCGGGGCGGTTGACGTCTGACTTTCAAGACAGATCAGGTGCCTTTGCCGGGATCGAGTTCGGCGTAGTTGCCTTTTGCGTCCCACTTATAGACGACGTAATCGAGCGCCTTGATGTCGCCCTTGGCGTCGAAAGACATCTTGCCGAGAACGGTGTCCCATTCGCCGGCCTTGATGATGTCGATGACTTTCTTCGCATCGGTGCCGCCGGCTTTCGCAACCGCCTGCGACCAGATCTGGAACGCAGCGTAGGTGTAGAGCGTATAGCCTTCCGGATCGATGCCCTTCGACTTGAACTTCTCGACGATGGCTTTCGCGGTCGGCTTGTTGCGCGGATCGGGGCCGAAGGTGAACAGCGTGCCTTCGGCAGCGGGTCCGGTGATCGAGGCGAACTCCTTGTCGTTCATCGCGTCACCCGCCATCAGCACCGTCTTGAGACCCTGATCGCGCATCTGGCGCACGATCAAACCGGCTTCCTGATGATAGCCGCCGACATAGACCAGATCGATGTTGGCGAGCTTCAGGCGCGAGACGATGGAATTGAAATCCTTGTCGCCCTTATTGTAGGACTCGAAAAGTTTCTCCTGCATGCCGCCGGCGTTCAGCGCCTTCTTGGTTTCGTCCGCGAGGCCTTTGCCGTAGGTCGTCTTGTCGTTGAGGATCGCGACGTTCTTTCCCGCGAACGCCTTGAGAATGTATTGCGCGGCGACGAGGCCCTGCTGATCGTCGCGGCCACAGACGCGCAGCACGTTGGTCAATTTGCGTTCGGTGAACAGTGGATTGGTCGAGGCCGGCGTGATCTGGAGCACGTTGCCGTCCGCATAGGCTTCCGATGCCGGGATCGACGACGACGAGCAGAAATGGCCCGCAACAAAGGGCACGCCTGCGCTCGCAATCTTTTCGGCGACCGAGCGCGCCTGTTTCGGATCGCAGGCATCGTCGCCGACCTGTAGCGCGAGGTTCTTGCCGAGCAACCCGCCTGCCGCATTGATGTCGGCGACGGCGAGGTCTGCGCCGTTCTTCATCTGGCGTCCGAATGCGGATTCTGAGCCCGTCATCGGGCCTGCGACCGCAACCGGAATGTTCTGCGCAATTGCTGCCGTCGACAGCGCAACCGATGCACCGAGCGCGAGGCCAAGCAGGCGGATGGACTTCATGTGATCCTCATTGAGTTTTTGGTCTGAAAGGGTCTGTGCCGGGCCGCATTGTCGGCTGAATTCGCGGCGAAGTCATCGGCAAATTATGGTGCGATTTACTGCTGCGGTGGCGCATCTTGCCGCAGCCGCCAGCTGAATGGCCCGCTCGGCTCATAGAGCCAATAATATTGCGTCACCATCTGTCTGGCGCGGGTGCGCTGGAACGACAGGCAGGCAATCGCCATGAGAACCAGCGTTTCGACGGCGTAGGTTTTCGGCATCATCAGCGTCTCGTTGAATAGCGCGAAATGCACGAACCGCACGGCGAATCCCAGTCCGACCATCGCCGCAGCTGCGACCCAGATGCTTCGCCACGTCGATGCGATGGCCCGTCCGGCGAGAAACGCGCAACCGCCGCCGAGCACGAGCGTGACAAACAGAACCTGAAAAATGTTTTCGCTGGCGTAAAGCATCAGTGCCGTCCGCCTTCCAGATAGGCGGCGCGCACTTCAGGACGCGCCAGCAATTCGGAACCGCTTCCGGTCATCGTGATAAGGCCGTTGACCATGACATAGCCGCGATGTGCGAGCTTCAGCGCATGATTGGCGTTCTGCTCCACGATCAGCACGGTGAGGCCGTCCTGCTTGTTCAGCGTGCGAATGGCGTCGAAGATCTGCCGCGCGATCAGCGGCGCCAGCCCGAGCGATGGTTCATCCAGCATCAACAGGCGCGGCCGGCTCATCAGCGCGCGGCCGATGGCAAGCATCTGCTGCTCGCCGCCCGAAAGCGTGCCGCCGCGCTGCGTGAGGCGCTCCTTGAGGCGCGGAAACAGTGTGAGGACACGCTCGAGGCTCGCCGTGCGTTCGGCAGGTGTGTTGTCCTCGACCGCGTCCGCGCCCATTTGCAGATTTTCCGCGACGCTCATGCGCGGGAAAATTCGTCGGCCCTCCGGCGATTGCGCAATCCGCAAACGCGCGACGAGATGCGTCGGCACATTTGTAATGTCATGGCCGTCGAATTCGATCGTGCCGGATTGCGCGCGCGGCTTGCCGAACACCGACATCATCAGCGTCGATTTGCCAGCGCCATTGGAGCCGATCAGCGCCACGATTTCGCCGGGCGCGATGTCGAGATCGACGCCTTTCAAGGCTTCGATATTGCCGTAGGCGGCGCGAAGCGCGCGGATGGCGAGTAGCGGAGACGCGTTCATGTGCTTGCCTCCATCACCTTGATCGCCGCTTCTTCGTCCGCGCCGAGATAAGCGGCGATGACTTTCGGATCGTTACGGATTTGATCCGGCGTGCCGGATGCGATCTTGACGCCGTGGTCGAGTACGAAAATGCAGTCCGAAATCTGCATCACGACCGACATGTCGTGTTCTATGAGCAGAATCGAGGTGCCGTGATCCTTGCGGATCGCGAGCAGCAACGCGTTGAGTTCTTCGCTTTCGCGTGCGTTGAGGCCGGCAGCGGGCTCGTCGAGACAAAGCAGTGACGGTTCAGAGCACATCGCGCGGACGATTTCGAGCCGCCGCTGATCTCCGTAGGGTAGGTTTCCGGCCGCATCGTCGGCGCGGCCGATCAGTCCGATGCGATCGAGCCAGTAGCGCGCGAGTTCGACGGCGCGGTCTTCTGCGCGTCGAAAGCCCGGCGCGCCGATCAACCCGAGGAACGAATAGCCCGACGCGCGCATCAGCGGGTTGTGCTGCGCGACCATCAGGTTTTCCAGCACGGTCATGCCCGAGAACAGCCGGATGTTCTGAAACGTGCGCGCGACCTTCGCGACTTTTGATATCCGGTAGTCAAACAGACGCTCCAGCAGAAATTCGCGGCCGTCGTCGCGCGTCAGCCGGATCATGCCGGCAGTCGGTTTGTAGAAACCCGTGATGCAGTTGAAGACGGTGGTCTTCCCCGCGCCATTGGGGCCGATCAGCGCGGTGATGTCGCCGCGTTTTGAGGAGAACGAGAAATCGTTGACGGCGACGATGCCGCCGAAGCGCATCGACAGATGTTGCACGTCAAGGATGTCGGCGGGCGCGGAAGGATCGGTCATCCGTGGCCTTCCTTGACCATCGATGATGAAATCTCTGTCAGCTTCTCAAGGAAGATCGTCGGTGCGCGATGTCCGATCAGGCCGCGCGGCCGCCAGATCATCAACAGCACCATCGCCGCGCCGAACACCAGCATGCGGAATTGCTCGAAGCCTCTGAACAGCTCGAAGCCGCCGATCATCGCGACGGCTGCGAGCGCGACGCCGAGTTGCGAGCCCATGCCGCCGAGCACGACGATGGCCAGCACCAGTGCGGATTCCTGAAACGTGAATGACTCAGGACTGATGAAGCCCTGACGCGTGGCGAAAAACGCCCCGGCAAATCCGCCGAACATCGCGCCGGTCGCGAATGCGGTGAGTTTGGTCTTTGTCGTGTTGATTCCGAGCGCGCGGCAGGCGACCTCGTCTTCGCGCAACGCCTCCCATGCTCGTCCGATCGGCAATCGCCGCAGGCGTATCGTCACCCAGTTTGTCAGCAGTGCCAGCGCAAGGATCAGATAGAACAGAAACACGACACGATGCGTGGTCGAGAACTGGATGCCGAGCTTGGCGGCGAGGCCGTCTTCCGTATTGGTGAGCGGAATACCGAAAAATGTCGGACGCGGAATGCCGGTGATGCCGTTCGGCCCGCCGGTTACTTTCTGCCAGTTCAGCAGGATGAGGCGGATGATTTCGCCGAACGCCAGAGTGACAATGGCGAGATAATCGCCGCGCAAACGCAACACCGGAAAGCCGAGCAGCATGCCCCAGAATGCCGCGAGAATTCCCGCAAGCGGTAGGCAGACCCAGAATGAAAGCCCAAACGTCGTCGCAAGCAACGCGTAGGAGTAGGCGCCGACGGCGTAGAACGCGACGTAACCGAGATCGAGAAGGCCTGCGAGTCCGACGACGACATTCAAGCCCCAGCCCAGCATCACATAGGTCAAAACCAGAATGCTGAGGTCGAGGATATAGCGTTGATCGTAGAAGATGACGGGAATGAGCAGCGTGAAGATCAGCAGCACCGGCGCGACGAAACGGCGAAACCTCGGCGCTGCATTCGTCACGCTTTGCGGGAGGATGTACACGGCGTTCAAATAGCGTGACGATCCGCGCAACAGCTCGACAATAGTGCTTCCGGCAAATACGCCGCCGACGAGCATCGCGAGATCGCCGAAGCGCGTCCAGTAGATCAGTTGTCCCGTAGGTCCGGCCTCAGTTCGCACACCGATCATCAGCGAGAACAGCACGAGTGCGACGAGCGCACTCAGAAACGATTTTTTCAGGATAAAGGCGACGTCATGCGCGGGTCTGGCCGAGGCGCGCGCGACGGGATCGGTTGTGCGCGCCACGCCGTGCCTCAGACTTTTTCGACTTCGGGACGGCCAAGAAGGCCGGTCGGAAGAAAGATGAGCACGACGATCAGAATAGAGAATGCCGCGACATCCTTATATTCGGACGAAAAATACGCGGACCAGAATGTCTCGATCAATCCGATAGCAAGTCCACCAAGCATCGCGCCGGGGAGGGAACCGATGCCGCCGAGCACGGCGGCAGTGAACGCCTTGATACCGGCGACGAAACCCATGAAGAAATCGACGACGCCATAGTAGAGCAGATACATCATGCCCGCGACGGCCGCGAGCGCGGCGCCGATCACGAATGTCATCGAGATCGTGCGATCGACATCCACTCCGAGGAGCGCAGCCATCGTCTGATCCTGCTCGCAGGCGCGCATGTCGCGGCCGAGGCGCGTTCGTGCCACGAGCCATGAAAAAATCAGCAGAAGCACAATCGTCGTGATGACGACGATGATCTGGATGTTGGACAGCCGCACGGCGAAGCCGTCGCGCTCCAGGAGCGTGTAGCCTCCGGTAATCACGGGCGGCACCGGCTTGACGCGCGCGCCCTGCGCGACCTGTGCGTAATTCGACAGCACGAACGACATGCCGATGGCCGAGAGCATCGGCGCGAGCCGGAACGATTGCCGCAATGGGCGATAGGCGATGCGCTCAACCGTCCAGCCGTAGAGCGCCGTGATCGCCATTGCGACCAGCAGCACCAGCATAAGGATCAGCGGTATCGACGTAAGTCCGACAGAGACGAGGACGAGGAAGGCGATCAGCGCGATAAAGCCGCCGATCATGAAAATATCGCCGTGCGCGAAATTGATCATGCCGACGATGCCGTAGACCATCGTGTAGCCGATGGCGATCAGGCCGTAGATCGAGCCGAGCACGAGTCCGTTGATGAGTTGCTGGGCGAAATAGTCCAAAGCCAATCCCGAAATTGATCCACTGCCGTCCAGCAGAGGAAGGAAAACGGCGAAGCCCGGCCGGATCGTCGCATCGTCTCATTTTCTAACAGTGGGAACCGGGACCGGCAACTGGACGCGCTGCGGCGCGATGACCGCGGTCCACAGTGGTTCCGGTGCCTTGAAATGGCCCCACCGGAACCGGGATTTCATGGAAACCATCGGGCAGTGTCGCGGGTTGTCTATGCGTTCAACAAAGGAGCACATCACGATGTCTCAGAATAATCAGAACCAGAACCCCGGTCAGCAGAGCCAGAACCCGAACCAGAAGCCGGGTCAGCAGCAGGGCGGCGGTCAGAAACCTGGTCAGCAGAGCCAGAACCCGGGTCAGCAGCAGGGCCGCTAACGCGACCGGCTGAGCCCAGAGCTCTGGAAAGGCTCCGCACGAAAGTCCCGCCGAAAGGCGGGACTTTTCTTTTGTCCACAGCCTCCCGCGCGCCGGTAAGGTTAAAAAAGGGTTTAAATTGCCGCTCCGAGTTTAGCGGGCTTAGCTCCCGGCAAAACAACGGGGCGCGTTGCGTCCTTCAAAATTCGGGGCGCAGGCAGATGTCGAGGGATTGGCGTATCAGCACGTTCAATGGGGCGCTCATCGCGTCCTATTTCATTCCGGCCTGGACGATCGCCGCTCTCAAAATCTGGATTTCGCCGATCCGCGGTCTCTACGACCGGGCCAACATCGCGCCTGCGATGTATGTCAGCGACAATCTTGCGCTCTCGGCAGTCACGACGGTTCGTCTCGCCTGGCTGCTCGCGCTCGCCAAAGTGACCGTCGCTGCATTCTTTCTCGTGTTTCTCGTTTTGATCGTTCGCGAGTCGATCCGCAAGAAGGGCAATTGCGACGAGGCGCTTGGTTATGCGCTCGGCATCGGTGCGGTGGTCAGCATGTTGAGCCTGCTTGCCGCCTCAAAAGTGGGCGAGCTTGCCGCGCTTCGGCTGCACGCCAGCGAATCCCTGCTGCTGATCGGCGCGGCGATTCTTCTGATCGTCGATACGCCGAAGAATGAAGTTCAGAAGATCGTCGAACCCGGCAATTACCCCTTGGGCGTTTCCAATTCCTGAATCGCGGAAGCCGCTTCCTTGATCGCGTGATTTGCCACCGGCACGCCGCAATAGATCGCCTGCTGTAAAATAATCTCCTTGATGTCGTCCGCCGTGAAGCCGCCTTCGGAGAGGGCGGCCCGCACATGCATACGGAATTCCTCCCAATGTCCGAGCGCCATCAAGGTGCCGATCACGAGAATGCGGCGCGTGCGCTCGTCGAAGTGCGGGCGGGTCCATATCTCGCTCCACGCGTAGCGCGTGATGAGATCGAGAAATTCGGCGTTGAACGGCGTCTTGTTCGCCGCCGATTTATCGACCCACGCATTACCCAGCACCTTGCGCCGCCGCGCCGTTCCAAGTTCGCGTCGCTTGTCGTCGTCCATCGGGGCCTCAACGTTGGGTGAGGAAGCCGATCACGGCTTCGGTGAAATCGTGCGGCTGCTCGACATTTGAAATGTGCGCAGCATCGAGCAGCGTCATGCTCGCGCCCGGGATATGCGCGCGGATATATTCGCCGGCCTCGACCGGCGTGGACATGTCCTTGCGGCCCGCGATCACCAGCGTCTTCGCCTTGATCTTCGGCAGAAGTTCGCGCTGATCCAGTTTGCTCAATGCCTCGCAGCAGGCGATGTATCCCTCGACAGGAGAGGCGATCAGCATCGCTTTCATCTTTGCCGTGATCTGCGGATTGCGCTCGCGGAAATCGGCAGTGAGCCAGCCGGCAATGACGGCATCAGCGACGGACGCAATGCCGCCTTCTCGCACCGCCCTGATGCGATTGTGCCAGTTGGCCGGATCGGGATAGTAGCAGGACGTATTGGCCAGGATCATCCTGTCGATGCGTTGTGGCGCGTTGGCGCCCAGCCATTGCCCGACCATGCCGCCCATCGACAATCCGCACCAATGCACTTTCTCGATGTTGAGATCGTCGAGAATGGCGAGCACATCCTTGCCGAACCGTTCCATCGAATACGGCCCCGGCGGCACGCCGGACTTGCCGTGGCCGCGGCGGTCGTAGCGCACCACGCGAAACATTTTTGTGAACGCCGCCATCTGCGGCTCCCACATCTGCATCGTGGAGCCGAGCGAATTCGACAGCATCAGCGTCGGCCCGCTGTCGCGTCCTTCGACGGCGACGTTCAGAAGGCAGCCATCGGCATCGATCGTCGGCATCGTTGGCTCCCGTCAGTTCTTGTCGAGCGAGGCGAGCAGGCTGTCGATCAGCGCCTGCGATACGCCTTGATAGGACATCGGCTCGAAAAGATTGCCGAGTTTGTCTGCCGGGATGTGAGCGGTTACGCGCGCATCCTTTGTCAGCACCTCGCGCAAATGCTGTTTCGTTTCGATGGACTTGCGGCTTGCGGCCTCGACGATCTCGTGAGCCTCGCGCTTGCCGATTTTTCCGGCGAGCGCCATCGAGACGGCCTCCGCCATGACAAGACCATGTGTGCTGTCGAGATTGGCGCGCATGCGCTCGACATCGACTTCCAGTCCTTCGGCAATATCGGCGACCGCAGCGAGCGCGCCAGATGTCACCAGCATCAGCGTCGGCAGCGCCGGCCATTCGGCGTGCCAGAGCCCTGCGCTGCGTTCGTGTTCCTGAATTTGTGCGGCGAAAATCGTTGCCGCCAGATTCGGAGCCATCGTCGCGCAGGCAATCGCGGCCGTCGCGGACACCGGATTACGCTTATGCGGCAGCGTGGACGATCCGCCGCGCCCCTTGCCTGAAGGCTCGAAGGCCTCGCCGACTTCCGTTTGCATCAGGAGTGAGATGTCGCGTGCGATCTTGCCGCATGTCCCGGTTAGAATTGTGAAGGCGGACGCGGCCTCGGCGATCCTTTCGCGATGGGTGTGCCAGGGCGCATCAGGCAATGGCAGCGACAGCTCCTTGGCGAGGTTCTCGGCGATCTTCAGCCCATCGGCTCCAAGCGCAGCCAGCGTTCCGCCCGCCCCGCCGAATTGCAGCACAAGGGATTCGCTGCGTAATCGTTTCAACCGCGCACGCGAGCGATGCAGCGCCGCAGCGTATTCGGCGAGTTTCAATCCGAACGGCATCGGCAGCGCGTGCTGAAGCAACGTGCGTGCAACGGTCGCCGTTTGCCGATGCTGTTTTGCGAGTTTCGCAAATCCGGCGACAGCGCGATCCAGATCTTTCAGCAGCGCGTCGATGCCCGCGCGCAGTTGCAGAACGGTGGCCGTGTCGATGACATCCTGACTGGTCGCACCCCAATGCACGTAACGCGCGGCGTCCGGATCGCTCTTGGCGACATTGGCAGTCAGCATCTTCACCAGCGGAATGGCGAGGTTGCCGCCTTGGGTCGCGCCGTCCGCCAGCGTTTCGATGTCATATTGCGCGGCGATGCATGCCTTTGAAATCGACGCCGCGGCGCCGGCCGGAATCGTTTTGGCTGCGCCTTCCGCGCGCGCCAGCGCACTTTCAAAGTCGAGCATGTATTGCACATATGTGAGGTCGTCGCAGATCGTCCGCATGGCGGCACTGGACAGCAACGGCGCCAGCAGGGGAGATAGTGACGTGCTCATTATGCGCGGACCCTATCCAAGCTGCACTTATGTGCCAAGGCAGCGGCAGGCCGTTCGCCCGATTTTGCAACGTAAGTTTATGTTTGCCGCCCTTTTCATTGCACACGCGCTGGCTTACTTCAGGACAACAGGTGCGGCAGTTTTGGAGAAATTCCCATGGCGATGACGATGACCGGCGAAGTCCAGCTTCCAGCCTCGCGTCAGGTGATCTGGGAGAAGCTCAACGATCCCGAAGTTCTGAAGGCCTGCATTCCAGGCTGCGAGGAATTGATCAGGTCCGGCGACAATCAGTTCGAGGCCGCCGCCAAGATGAAGGTCGGACCGGTATCCGCGCGCTTCAAGGGCAAGGTCACGCTCAGCGATCTCGACCCGCCGAATGGCTACAAGATTTCCGGCGAGGGCGAGGGCGGCGTTGCCGGATTCGCCAAGGGTGGCGCGACGGTTGCGCTGGCCGACAAGGACGGCGGCACGCTCCTGACATATAATGTCGAGGCCCAGATCGGCGGCAAGCTGGCGCAGCTCGGGCAACGGCTGATAAGCGGCTCGGCGAAGAAACTGGCGGATGAATTTTTTGCGAGTTTCGCCGATGCCGTGAAGGCTGCCTGACCGGCTTTTCGCATATCAGTCCAGCCGGCAAATCAAGCCTTCTTGTTCCGCGATTGCGCCGCGCGAGGTTGCTCATTCAACCGTCGGCACTTATTATAGAATTGGAACAATTTTAAAGACTTTGCGCCGTGGCCGCCGCGGCTGACAAGTTTGCCGACAGACGAGAGTATTGATGGCCATGGTTTCACTGATCGTGAACGGCAACCCCGTCACCGCGAATATCGATCCGCGCACGCTGCTCGTGCAATTCCTGCGTGAAAATTTGAAGCTGACCGGCACGCATGTCGGCTGCGATACGTCGCAATGCGGCGCGTGCGTTGTGCATCTCGACGGCAAGGCGGTGAAGGCCTGCACAACTCTCGCGGTGATGGCCGACGGGCACGAGGTCAAAACCATCGAGGGTTTGGCAGCAGACGGCGCGCCGCTGCATCCGATGCAGGAAGCGTTTCGCGAGCATCACGGATTGCAATGCGGCTTCTGCACGCCTGGCATGATTATGACGGCGGTCGATATGGTTCATCGCAAGGGTCACGAGCTTTCGGATCAGACCATTCGCGAAGAACTCGAAGGCAACATGTGCCGCTGCACCGGCTACCAGAATATTGTCTTGTCGATCGCCGCCGGTGCCAAGGCGATGGCGAAGTCGGATCTGGCTTAGGGAATTCCGATGTACGAATTCAAATATCATCGCCCCGGCACGGTTCGTCAGGCCGCCAATCTTCTGGTCAAGAACGAAGACGCCAAGGTGATCGCGGGCGGGCATACGCTCGTGCCTGTGATGAAACAGCGGCTCGCCAACCCGCCGCATCTTGTCGATCTGTCGCATATCGAAGGCCTTAACGGCATCGCGATGAAAGGGCGCAGCCTCGTGATCGGCGCAACCGCGACGCATGCGCAAGTCTCAGGCTCTGCGATTGTCGGCGAAGCCATTCCCGCGCTCGCTCATCTTGCCGGCCTGATCGGCGATCCCGCCGTTCGCCACAAGGGCACTATCGGCGGTTCGCTCGCCAATAACGACCCGACGGCGGATTACCCCGCTGCCGTAACGGCGCTCGGCGCGACCATCGTCACCAACAAGCGCAAGCTGAAGCCGGAAGAATTTTTCCAGGGGCTTTTCACGACTGCGCTTGAGCCTGATGAGATCATCACCAGGGTGATGTTTCCGATTGCGAAGAAGGCGGCGTATCAGAAATTCCGTAATCAGGCCTCGCGTTATGCGCTGGTCGGCGTGTTCGTTGCCAAGCGTCCGTCCGATGTACGCGTTGCGGTGACGGGTGCCGGAAGCAACGGCGTGTTTCGTGTGACCTCGTTCGAGGAGGCGCTGACAAAGCGTTTTTCGCCGAAGTCGCTCGACGGTCTCACCGTGCCGGCGGATGGCTTGAACAGCGACCTGCACGGCAGTGCCGAATATCGTGCGCATCTGATCGCTGTGCTGGCGCGCCGCGCAATGGAAGACGCGACCGCGAAAACGAAATGATGTATCGGAGGCGCAGTCTTCGTGAATAAGCCTTCCTCAATTCCATCCTCTGTCGATGCGACGCTCGACCTTCTGACGAAGCAGGGCTATCTCGCCGAGCGCGCGCTGGCGACGGTCGTGTTTTTGTCGCTGCGCATGGGCCGCCCGCTGTTTCTTGAAGGCGAGGCCGGCGTCGGCAAGACGGAAATCGCCAAGGTTCTCAGCGCCGGACTTGGCCGCAAGCTGATTCGCCTGCAATGTTATGAAGGTCTCGACGTTTCATCCGCCGTCTACGAATGGAACAGTGCGGCGCAAATGATCGCGATCCGTCTCGCGGAAGCGGGCGGCGAAACCGATCGCGAGCAGCTATCGAGCGATATTTTTGCCGACAAATATCTCATCAAGCGTCCGCTGTTGCAGGCGCTGGAGCCGGATGTCGCCGGAGCACCGGTTCTTCTGATTGACGAACTTGATCGTGCGGATGAGGCGTTCGAGGCGTACCTTCTCGAAATTCTCAGCGACTTCCAGGTCTCGATTCCCGAATTCGGCACGGTGAAGGCACCGCAGCCGCCCATCGTCATCGTCACCTCGAACCGAACGCGCGAAATACACGACGCGCTCAAGCGGCGCTGTCTCTATCATTGGGTCGATTATCCGTCCGCCGAACGCGAACTCGCCATCGTCAAATCGCGCGTGCCGAATATCGGCGCGAAACTGTCGCAACAGGTTGTCGGTTTCGTGCAGGCGTTGCGCGATCGGGATTTGTTCAAAGTGCCGGGCGTTGCCGAGACAATCGACTGGGCGACGGCCTTGACCGAACTCGACGCGAAATCGCTGTCGCCGCAGATCGTGGGCGACACGCTAGGAACGCTCTTGAAGTATCAGGACGACATCGGCCGCATGCAGGGCGATGTGCTCAACAAAGTCATCAAGGAAGCCGTCAGCGATTAAGGCAATGATGCCGGACGAACGCGACACTCCAGCAACGGGACAGATTGCCGACAACGTCATCGCCTTTGCGCGATCGTTGCGTGTTGCGGGATTGCCGATCGGGCCGGGGGCTGTGATCGACGCGCTGAAGGCGATGCGGCTGATCGACATCGGCAACCGGCAGGATCTTTTTACGACGCTCGAATCCATTTTCGTCAAACGTCACGAACATGCGTTGATTTTCGCGCAGGCATTCGACCTGTTCTTTCGGCGCGAGCAGGGCAATATCCATATGCTGGATTCCGTGCCCCTTCCGCAAAGCGCGCAGAAACCTCCGCCGCCGGCTTCGCGCCGCGTTCAAGAGGCCTTCTCGCAAAGCCGCAACGTCGATGCGCCCGACATTGAAGAGAAGAACGCGCAACTTTCGGTCTCGGATCGCGAGGTGCTTCAATCGAAGGATTTCGCGCAGATGAGCGCGGCCGAGATCGCGGAAGCCACGCGCGCGATCCAGAACATGGAGCTGCCGCAGGCTGAACTGCGCACGCGGCGTTTCGCGCCCGATGCACACGGCCGCAGGCTCGATCTGCGCCGAACCTTGCGTGCAAGTTTGCGCACCGGCGGCGAGATCGTGAATTTCCATCGCCTCGGACGTATCGAAAAGGCGGCGCCGATTGTCGCGTTGCTCGATATTTCAGGTTCGATGACGGATTACACGCGGCTGTTCCTGCATTTCCTTCATGCGATTACCGATGCGCGCAAGCGTGTGTCGGTATTTTTGTTTGGCACGCGGCTTACAAATGTTACTCGCCAGTTGCGGGCGCGGGACCCCGACGAGGCGCTCGCGGCCTGTTCGTCCTGCGTCGAGGATTGGGCAGGCGGCACGCGCATTGCGACCTCGCTGCACAAGTTCAACAATCTGTGGGGCCGCCGCGTGCTGGGGCAGGGCGCGATCGTGCTGCTGATTTCCGACGGGCTGGAGCGCGAGGCGGATTCGCGGTTGGAATTCGAGATGGACCGGCTGCATCGCTCGTGCCGCCGCCTGATCTGGCTCAATCCGCTGTTGCGTTTCGACGGGTTCGAGGCCAAGGCGCAGGGCATCAAAATGATGCTGCCGCATGTTGATGAATTTCGCCCCGTGCATAACTTAAAGTCGATGGATAAATTGATCGCGGCGCTGTCGTCGCCCGTAACGCCACGGCATCGTTTCGAGGCCCGCCCGGCTGCATAAGGATCGTGTCATGCTCAATCGTGACGAGGATATTCTGAGAGCCGCCGAAGATTGGTTGAAGTCCGGTCACGGCGTTGCGCTGGCGACCGTGGTTGAGACGTGGGGCTCCGCGCCGCGTCCTGCCGGCTCAAGTCTCGTCATCAACGATGACGGCACGTTTCTGGGCTCCGTCTCCGGCGGCTGCGTCGAAGGCGCGGTCGTCACCGAGGCGCTCGACGTGATCGCGAACGGAAAGCCGAAGATGCTGGAATTCGGTGTCGCCGATGAGACGGCTTGGAATGTCGGGCTGTCTTGCGGCGGCACCATTCGCGTATTCGTCGAGAAGGTCGGTAACTCTTGAAACAAAACACGCTGTCCGAACTGAATTACGAACGCGCCGCGCGCCGCGCGGCGATTGTTGTGACAGATATTGCAAGCGGCGACCAGCGCCTCATCAAGGCGGCTGACATCAAGGCCGATCCGCTCCATGAGGAACTCGACAAGCATTTGCGCATGGGCAAGAGCGGAATGATCGAGGTGGACGGCAAGAAGCTGTTTCTCAATGTTTACGCGCCGGCCGCGCGACTCGTCATCATCGGCGCGGTTCACATCAGTCAGGCGCTCGCGCCGCTGGCGCAATCGCTCGACTACGACGTTTACGTCGTCGATCCGCGCACGGCTTTCGCGTCGCCCGAGCGTTTCCCCGATATTCCGCTATTCGCAGACTGGCCCGACGTCGCGTTGCCTCCGCTGAACATCGACCGCTACACCGCCTTCGTTGCAGTGACGCACGATCCGAAGATCGACGATCCCGCGTTGATGCAGGCACTGGCACGCGATTGTTTCTATATCGGTGCGCTCGGCTCGCGCAAAACCCACGCCAAGCGGCTGGATCGGCTCAAGGCGCTTGGTGCGTCCGACGCGCAACTCGCGCGTATACATGCGCCTATCGGTCTCAATATCGGAGCGGTCTCGCCGTCCGAGATCGCGGTTTCGATCATGGCCGAAATCACGGCGCGCCTTCGATTGCCTGCGGACGCGCCGCTGAAGACAAAGTCGGCGGCATGAAGTTCGGTCCGGTCGCGCCTGACGAAGCTCTCGGCGGCGTCACCGTTCACGCCATCCGCCAGAACGGTCTTGTCCTCAAGAAAGGCACGTTGATCGGTGCGGACGAAGTCGCGGCGCTGAAACAGGCCGGCGTTTCCGAAATCGTCGTCGCACGGCTTGATAAGGGCGACGTTTCCGAAGACGAAGCCGCCGGCAGCGTTGCACAGGCGGTAGCGGGCGAGGGCGTCAGCGTCGAGAAGGCTTTCACTGGAAGATCGAATCTCTTCGCGGCGCAGGCAGGCATCTTGGTGGTAGATCGCGACGCCGTGAACCACATCAATCGCGTCGATGAAGCGATTACGTTTGCGACGCTCGCCGCCTTCAAGCCCGTCGTCGCAGGCGAGATGATCGCGACGGTGAAAATCATTCCGTTTGGCGTCGAGAAAAAACTGCGCGATGCGGCGGTCGAAGCCGCGAAGACCGGCCGCATGCGTGTCGCGCCGTTCAAGATCAAGAAGGTCGGTATCGTCTCAACCCTTTTGCCGGGTCTCGCATCGAAAGTGATCGACAAGACGTTGAAGGTGACTGCCGAGCGGCTCGCGCCGGCGGGTGCGAGCATCATCGCCGAGCGCCGCACCGCGCATGACGAGAAGGCGCTTGCGCCTGCCGTTCAGGAATTGATCGCGCTCGGCGCGGAGCTGGTTCTGATTTTCGGCGCATCCGCGATTGCGGATCGGCGCGATGTCATCCCCGCCGCCGTCGAAAATCTCGGCGGTGAGGTCGAGCATTTCGGCATGCCCGTCGATCCCGGCAATCTCATGCTGCTCGGTCATGTGAAAAACATTCCAGTTCTCGGTGCGCCGGGCTGCGCCCGCTCGCCGAAGGAGAACGGATTCGACTGGGTGTTGATGCGCATGCTCGCAGGACTGGAAGTCACTCGCAGCGACATCACCGGCATGGGCGTCGGCGGGCTGCTGATGGAGATTGTCACGCGGCCACAGCCGCGCGTGCCGCTCGGCGCCGAGGGCGAGCGCGATGTCGCTGCCGTCATTCTCGCGGCCGGCAGATCGACACGAATGGGCGGACCGAACAAGCTGCTCGCCGAACTGAACGGCAAACCGCTGTTGCGCGTCGTCGCCGAGCAGGCGCTGGCTTCGCAGGCGTCTCCGGTTATCGTCGTGACGGGCCATCAAAGTCTCGAGGTTGCTGCGGCGCTGAAAGGACTGAGCGTCACGCTCGTCAACAATCCGCAATTTGCCGATGGACTTGCGTCGTCGGTTAAGGCTGGGATTTCCGCCGTGCCCGACTCCGCCGATGGCGCCATCGTTTGTCTTGGCGACATGCCGCTGGTAGATGCCAAACTGATCGACCGGATGGTCGAGGCGTTTTCGCCCGACCGGGGATCGCTGATTGTAGTCCCGGTCGCGGGGGGGCGGCGAGGTAATCCGGTGCTGTGGTCACGCAGGTTCTTCCCGGAATTGATGGCGCTCGACGGCGACATCGGCGCGCGGCATTTGATCGCGCAGCATGCGGAAGCGGTCGCGGAAGTCGAGGTCGAGGGCAAGAGCGCCTTCCTCGACATCGACACGCCAGAAATGCTGGCGGACGCGCGCCGTGCTTAGGATTTCTTCACCAAGTTGAAACGACCTGTCGGCTAGATTCTCGCCCTCACGACCTCTGGGGAGGGGATCTTGACCGCTTTCAAAGCCGCGAATTGCCGCGCGCTGGTTCTGCTCGTTTCGGTTTTTGCCTTTGCCGTCTTGCAGATTTCGGCCCCTGCTGGCGCCGCCGGCGCGCTCGCCGTCGGCAAATGCGGCGCCTACGGTCAGGCTTATGACTATCCGGCCGAGGAAGCCGCTCGTGCTGCCGCGCTCAAGCAATGCAAGGGTACCTGTGAAGCCGTCACCATGAAGCGGGCGTGCGCCGCGCTTTCGGTCGACATGGCCAATCCCTGCGGTGCACATGGCTACGCCGTCGCCTCGCGAATCTCGAACACGCTCAACGCTGCGACGAAGAAGTGCTACGACTTCGGCGGCAAGGAATGCGTGATCCGCGCCTGGGCCTGCGACGCCAAAGGCTAAGACGGCATTCTCGCTTCTACCCTCCTCGTAACGGCCGACATACAATGCGCCGGGAGCAGGGCATGGCGGATTCTCCATCGGCAATCGTATTGAACGAAGACACGCCGGTCTCGGATTCGTTTCAGCGCGCGCTCACGCGTGAAACGCTCCAGACCGAACTGCTGCGCGTCAAGGTGATGATCGTCACGGCAACGGCGCTCGGCGCGACGCTTTGGGCGACGTATTTCATCGCGCCGCGTGTCATCGAGCGGATATGGGGCGGCAATTTCAAGCCGGCCTATCTGGTGTCCGTGGTCGTTCCATTCATCGCGTTCGAGATGGGCGTCTACGCACTGATTACACGCCAGATTAAGCTGGATCGCGATCTTCCGGTCTGGCGGCGATACGGCAATGCCTTGATCGAGACGAGCTTTCCGACCGGAATGCTCGCGGTGCAGATGGGACAGATGGGAGCCGATCAGGCGCTCGGCTTCGTCGTGCCGCTGATCTATTTTATTTTCATCATCCTTTCGACGCTGCGGCTCGATTTCTGGCTTTCGGCATTCACGGGATTCGTGGCTGCGACTGAACTGCTGCTGATGGCGTTGTTTTATCTTCCGGCTAGCGCCTTCGATCCCGCGCCCGAGGTCGGCTATCACTCCGCGCGCAGCCTCATCATTTTTGCCTGCGGCCTGATCGCAGGCGCGGTCGGATACCAGTTGCGGCGCCAGTTCGAGCGAAGCATCGCCGCCGTGACCGCGCGCGACCGTGTGACCAATCTATTCGGCCAGCACGTCTCGCCGCAGGTCGCCGAACGGCTTCTGGCCGAAGGCGCAGGTGCAACGAGCGATCACCGGCACGTTGCTGTGATGTTCGTTGATTTCCGCAGCTTCACGGCGGCTGCTCGCACGCGAACCCCGCAACAGGTGGTCGAACGTCTCGACGGTGCGTTTGCCGAGCTTGTCGAAATTTTGGATCGGCACGGCGGCATAGTGAACAAGTTTCTCGGCGATGGATTTCTCGCGCTGTTCGGCGCGCCGCTCGACGATCCGTCGGCGGTTCAGCACGCGGTTGCCGCTGCGCGCGAAATGCTGGAGGCAATGTCGCGCAACAACAAGGCGAACGACTGGGAATTGCGGATCGGGATCGGACTTCATTTTGGCGCCGTGGTTGCCGGAAATATCGGTTCGCCGCGGCGCAAGGAATACACGGTCATCGGCGACACGGTGAATTTCGCCTCGCGCATCGAGGCACTCAACAAGGAATTCAGTTCGCAGTTTCTTGTGTCATCGGCGGTCAAGGACGCGCTCGGCGACGACGGCAATGACGCGGTGTTGCTCGGCGAAATACCGGTGAAAGGCTACGACAAGCCGATGGCGATCTGGCGGCTCGCGTAACCTAGCGCCGCGTCAGGATGCTCAGTCTTCCATAGGCACCGGATCGGTGGCTGTTATCCTCGACATAGCCCGCGCCGAGTGCCCATTCAAAGTCGCCGGTCTTGAGCGAGGTGAGATGCGCGCCGATGCGATACTGCCGATACACCTCGTCGCCCGACGTTTCGACTTCCGGTCCCGCCCAGAACCGATCCGACACGCGCCATCCGGCAGCACCGCGTATGCCGAAGCTGTTGCCGATGGTCGAAGCGGAAATCGACGATGCAAGCATCGTCTGCGCCGGCAACGGCTCCCACCACAAATCAGCGTTGACGCGGAGCCCCGCATGATTTCCCCGCAAAGTGTTCGTGAGATCATCGGGCGACAGCCGGTGGTTCTGAAGATCGAGACCGGCGAACACTTTGACTTCGAGATCGCCGCGCTTGATCCGCCAGCCCGGCATCACCGAGGCCAGCAGATAAGTGCCGCGCGTGTCGGTGACGCCGGACAAATAGCGATAGCTGCCTTCGGCCAGCAGCATCTTCATCGTGAAGCCGTCGCTGTTCAATCCGCCCGGTGCCCACTGCGCGCCGCCGTAGAACGCACCGCCGTTGCGCCACAGATCGAAGCCCGCGAAGTAGAGGAATTGCTGCGTGCGCAGATTGCCGAGATTGCCGGAAGAGGGGATGTCGTCGAGCAGCGGGTCGGCAAGCGCCGGTGACATCCCGCAGGCCAGAAACATGGCGGCGGCTACGCGAACAGCGCCTATCATTCCAACGCAACGCATGGAGCCCCACAGCCCCGTACAAATGCTTACGTAAAAACGCGTAGGAATTAGAGCGGCGCGGTGCGATGCCGTCCAGCAGACAAACGAGAACGCGCCGTGAACGCGACGAAAGTTTTATTTGCGCAGAGCGGGACTAAATCTGCGAGGCGATGAGGTTCTCGATCTTCACGCCTTCGCGGTCGTGAATGATTTCGGCGATGAACTTGCGGTGGCAGTCCTTGTGGTCGCGTTCGTAGCAAAGGATGCAGACCGATCCCGGTTTCTTCACCAGCGAAGCGAGTTCGTCCATTTCCTCTTTCGCCTGCGGCGTTTTCAGATGTGCGCCATAGATTTTCGTCAGCGCCTTCATGTCGCCGCTGCGCGCGGCTTCACGGCCGTTTTTCGGCGTACCGAGCCCACGCAGATGCAGATAGGAAATGCCGCGTTCGTCCAAACCGGCTGCCAGTTGCGATTTCGAGAAGCCGGGCCGGCGCGAGGCGGCCACCGCACGGACGTCGACAAGCAGCTTCACGCCTGCGCGCTCAAGCTCGTCCAGCACGGCCTTCGCGGGCGTCTGCTCGTAGCCGATGGTGAACAGCTTTTTCGCCTTTGCCATTGCTCAAATCCTCATTTGACGCGCTCGATCAATTCCATTGCGCCATGCGGCGCGCGAATTTTGCCTTCGTGGATGACATAGGCGAACACGTCGCGCGGTTTCTTCATCGCGGATGCTTTGTCGGCGCGCGGCAAGTCCTTCGGTTCTCCACCGCTCGCCCATGTCCTGAATCGCGCGGACCATTCGTCGAGCTGCTTGGGCGGATAGGCGGTCTTCACGGTGTCCTTGCCGGTTTGCAGCCGCGCATAGACGAAATCGCCGGTGATGTCGGCGATACCCGGATATTTTCCGTGATCCGCATAGACAACCGGAATTGCAAACTTGCGGAGCAGGGAGATGAATTCAGGCACCTTGAAACTGTCATGACGCACTTCGACGACATGGCGCAATTCGCGCCCTTCCAGCTTGCGCGGCAGCAGTTCGAGGAATTTTCCGAAGTCCGCTTCGTCGAATTTCTTGGTCGGCGCAAATTGCCACAACACCGGCCCGAGCGCGTCACGCAGTTCAAGCACGCCGGAATCGTAAAAGCGTTTGATGGAATCTCCGGCCTCGGCCAGCACGCGCCGGTTGGTCGCGAAGCGCGGGCCTTTCACCGAAAAAATAAATCCATCCGGCACTTCCGAGTGCCATTTGCGGAAGCTCTCCGGCTTTTGCGAGCCGTAATAGGTGCCGTTGATCTCGATCGAAGTGAGTTTTGAGGCCGCGTAGCTTAGCTCTTTGGCTTGCGCGAGCTTCTCCGGATAGAACACGCCGCGCCAGGGCGGGAACGTCCAGCCGCCCACGCCGATGAAGATGTTGCCGGATTTGCCTGCCATTGAGTTTTTCCTGGACCCTTGCGGAACGAAAGGGTCGTACCTATCTAGCCTTGTAACGGCGATGTCGCAGCCCCCGCTCCATCGCCGGGACGGCCACGAGAAGATACCCTGAGAGACGAATAGGCGCCGGATGTACGCGCTGAACTGCATCTCTCAACGGATCCCTCCGTGGCCGTTGGCATTTTGACAGGAACCCATTGGTTTTCCACCCGTTTTCCGGGTTCTGATACCGGCCTGACGTCTTGGCATTTTTTGGCGTGCCGGATATACGCTGCGTATGACCGAGCCCGCCCAAGCCGCGCGCCAACTCTGCGTCGTGGTCCCCACATTCAACGAACGCGACAACGTGCCGAGGCTTTTTGCAAAGCTCGACGCGGCGCTGAAGGGTATCGCTTGGGAAGTCATTTTTGTCGATGACAATTCGCCGGACGGCACCTGGGACGTGGTGCGGCAACTGGCGCAGACCGATCCCCGAGCGCGCTGCATCCGCCGCATCGGACGGCGCGGACTCTCCGGCGCATGCATCGAAGGTATCCTGGCATCGAGCGCCCCTTATGTGGCGGTGATGGATGCCGATCTTCAGCATGATGAAACGCAGCTGCCGAAAATGCTCAGCCTGCTGACGAACGGCGAGGCCGAGCTCGTGGTCGGTAGCCGCTATGTCAGCGGCGGCAGTGCCGACAGTTTCGGCGCGACGCGTCTCGGCGGTAGTGTGTTCGCGACCAAGATCGCGACCAATCTTCTGCATGTGAACGTCGCCGATCCGATGAGCGGGTTTTTCATGATCCGGCGCGATCGCTTCGAGCAACTGGCACCGTCGCTTTCCGTGCAGGGCTTCAAGATTTTGCTCGACATCGTCGCGACCGCAGGCGGCAAGCTGAAGGTGGTCGAAGTGCCTTACTCGTTCGGTACGCGGCTTCACGGCGAAAGCAAGCTCGACTCGATGGTGGTGCTGGATTTTCTCGGCCTCGTGCTGGCCAAGATGACGCACGATCTCGTGTCGCTGCGTTTTCTCCTGTTCGCGCTGGTCGGCGCCGTCGGACTGTTTGTGCATCTGGTGACGCTCTACATTTCGCTGGAGCGATTCAATATCGAATTCGCCGAAGCGCAGGCCATTGCCGCGTTCGTCGCGATGACCGGCAATTTCTTTCTCAATAACCGTCTGACATACCGCGACCAGCGATTGAAAGGCTGGCGCGTGCTACGCGGTCTCCTCCTGTTCTATGTCGTGTGCAGCGTTGGACTTCTTGCGAATGTCGGCGTTGCATTCTCGGTATACGATCAGGAACCGATCTGGTGGCTGGCGGGGGCCGCCGGCGCACTGATGGGCGTGGTTTGGAACTACGCCGTCTCAAGCCTTTTTGTCTGGCGCACGAAATGACAACCGGCGATCCGAAACTCGCGCGCACCGCAGCTGTCACCGTGGCGGCGCTTGTGGTTTTGCGTCTTGTTGCGGCAGCCGTCACACCGCTGACATTCGACGAAGCCTATTACTGGACGTGGTCGAAGCATCTTGTTGGCGGCTACTACGATCATCCGCCGATGGTCGCCGTCATCATTCGTCTTGGCACGATGATTTTCGGCGACACTCCGTTCGGTATTCGTATCGTGTCGATTCTGCTCGCGCTGCCGATGAGCTGGGCGGTTTATCGCACGGCGCTGATCCTGTTCGACAATGCGCTCGTAGCAGCGATGTCGGCGATCTTCCTCAATGTCACGCTGATGGCAGCCGTCGGCACGACGATTGTCACGCCAGACGCGCCGCTACTCATTGCATCGTCGTTTGTATTGTTTTTCCTCGCCAAGGTTTACGAGACGGGCAGAGGCGTCTGGTGGCTGGCGGTTGGCGTCGCCGTCGGCGTTTCCCTATTGTCGAAATACACCGCGCTGTTTTTCGGCGCGCAGATCGTGCTGTGGCTTCTGTTCGTGCCCGCATTGCGGCACTGGTTCAAATCGCCGTGGCTTTATGTTGGCGGGATTGCCGCGTTCGCTGTGTTCTCGCCGACGATATTGTGGAACGCCGATCATCAATGGGTATCGTTCATCAAGCAGATCGGCCGCGCGCGCATCGGAGGCATCACGCTGAAATATCTCGGAGAGATGATTCCGACGCAGTTTGCATTCGCAACGCCGCTCGTTTTCATTCTCGGTATCTTCGGTCTTGCCGCACTTGCCACGCGCGGCTCGGCCAACGATGCAGCACGCGGTCTTGTGCTTGTCAGTTTCTGGGTGATCTTCATCTATTTCGTCTGGCACGCGCTGCACGACCGCGTCGAAGCCAACTGGTTCGGCCCAGTCTATCCGGCGTTTGCGATCGCGGCGGCCTACGCCGCATGGGGTGTTGGCTGGGGCAAAGCGCGCGGACAGCGCACAGTCGAATTCTGCCGGAAATGGGCGTTCATTTCCGGCGTGGCGATTTTCGTTCTCCTGATCGTGCAGACCAATACCGGATTCTTCTCCGGCTATCGCCGCGATGCGAGCGTGCGCAGCGTCGGCGTTGGATGGAGCGAACTCGCGCACGATATCGAAGGCATGCGCAAACTCACCGGCGCACAATGCATTCTGGGGCAGGACTACGGCTCGACGGCGTGGATGATGTTCTACATGCCGAAGGGAACGTGCGTCGCGCAGCGGGGAGACCGCTATCGGTGGGAGAATGAACCTGAGCCGGACGCCGCACTGCTGAAGGGCAAGGTTTTGCTCGTCGGTTTCTTCAATGGCCCTGCGCGACTCAAAGAGGATTTTGTGAGCATCGAGAAGATTGGCGACGTGATGCGCAAGCGAAGCGGCGTCACGATCGAAACCTACGAAGTCGACCTTGCCGATGGCGCGAAAGGCGACGTGCTCGCGCGGACCATCGCGCCGGAGTTGATGCCGCGCTGAACGGCGCGGAGTCTGGCTTCCCAATACGGACTCGCGGTTGCAAAGACGTTGTAGCCGCAATTGCGGAATCGCTTGATGCGGTCGAGGGCGGCGACATCTGTGGCCTGCTCGAAGTTTCCGTTGTCTGCATCGTGACAGAACAACTTCAATCCGGTCTTTTCGATAATGTGCCGCGACACCGTATGATGACGATCATTCCCGTGATCCTCGCAGATTACGATTGCATCGTGAGTCAGAAGTTTTGCGGCGCCTGACAGCGCGGCAATTTCCAGACCCTCGACGTCGAGTTTGATAACGATCTTATCGTCCGCGCTGACGAGCCCTTCGTCAATGAGATCGTCCAGCGCGATCATATCGACGCTCTCGCCGCTCGCGCTCGGATAGGTGGAGACGGATCGCGCCTCGTGCGCAAAATGAGTTTTTGGTACACGAGCGTAGTCACCACGAACACGCCGAAACATCCGGCGTTCCGCGCGCGATGGTTTGAACGGCTCGCTGCGCATCTATCCCCGGCGGCCGATGCTGTGTGCACCGCCGTTACGTGGACATATCGGACTCCGCCGCCGCCCCTGGTGGAGCAGCGCCTTTGTCCGGCCCCCATGGCGCAAGCCGATGCGCCGGGACGACACGCCTTGGGCCGTCCGCGTGAAGCGCGCCGTCAGCACGGGCGAATGAAAAAAGCGCCGCGCTCTTGCGAGCGTTGCGCCTCGATCAAAAGCCCGCGCGTCGAACACCGCACGCGGCCACCGCATCCCGCCCCGCGATATGTGACGATCGCGTATCGCCCCTCAAAGTGGGGCGGGACGGATAGGAATATAGTCATAAGATGGAAAATGTCAATAGGCAATAGGCGCGTCGCAAATCGAGGTTTTGAAATGCACTCCCCCGCGCGAACTACTGTTACACCTCGCACTTGATAGTTTGCATTCCTTTGTCGCCCTTTTTGTATCCCTGCCGAGGCGCTTGGGATGGCTCTGTCGTGAGTTTTGCTCCAATCGCTTCGTCAAGCAGCAACATCTTCCAGCCGACCGGCTCGTTGCTCTGACTGCCTCCGCGCACCTGCCATACCCGCATTCCGGGATTTCCTTTGGTTGTTATCCCAACGCAATGAACTTCCACGATTCGACTAAACCCGTTGTAGACGAGCTCTAAGCAAACTTTTTTGGATAAGGCTTCACATGCAGTGTTAGACAACATTTTTGTATGCCTTCCGTTACTGTGCAGTTGAACCAATCTGTCCCGTCTATTTGGTTTCTATGGTTCCGTCATTGCTCACTCGAATAGTCCGGAAATCATAATTCCCTTTCCGAATTGCGCCGTCGATTGATCTATGAATTTTTTCAACAGCACCGCTTGGCGGAGGCTTGGCTAAGAAGGTTATGCCTCTCACACTCTTATTCGACATTCCACTAAAGACGATGTATGGCACCGGATCGAAAAGGACTTTTACATCGTGGGGATCGTGACCGGCTCCGCTGAAAGTTGTGTCGATCTTCTTCAGAATCTTTTTCGCCGCCCTCAATCCAGCCTTTGCCGCGACCAATCTAAGGCGTTCTTCTGCTTCGCTGAGTTTTTCCTCTTCGCGCGAAAGTTTAATTTCTGCTGCGCGAAGAGTGTCGATTACTGATTTCTGCTTTCGACCGTCAAGGAAAGGTCGAGTTTCAGAGAGATAAAATAAATTCGTGCAGCAGGGACAAACCCCCAATATGCCACCTAGCTTATCAAATACGGCTGCGATCGGCGACGCCATAGTCGAATGTCCTTCTATTTCGAGATTTTAAAATCAATCTTGCCGGATTCGATTGTTTCCTTGACGCTCTTTTGAATTCCACTAAGCCGCGCGGCCCCGGACTTAATGTCAGCAAAAGTAATCGACTCAACGGCCCCGGTCTTTGCCAAGCCAGAAAAAATGACGTAGTCGATTGGTTCGAACAGCGCGCGACAGTCACTTGTTGAATAAGAAAAAGCAGGAAACGATGGTGCTATCTTCTCGACCATCTTTCCGATGTGAACCGCTTCTGATGTTTTCTTAGCTTTGATTGTCATTCTTTTGCGAATTTCTTCTATTTCGAGTCTCTTTTCCTTAAGTTGATTCTTGGCCGCAGCTATCGCGGCCAATGCCTCTGCGGGAGGACTATTCTGAATTGAAAAGAGTACCGCATCCGCAAGTCTAAATTCTTCGCCGCAGTTGGGGCATGTCCCTTTGAACCGCTTGTCGCCTTGCAGCTCGTCAATTAAGTGCATAGCGGAATTTGCCATTCTAATTCCTCCTACGTCTGACTATCGCACGCGATGGGAGTTTGTACGACCAGTGACAAACAAAAAACCCCGGCGTTTCCGCCGGGGTTTTGCATTTCGTAACTGCGTAGGAAGCGTGGATCAGAAATCCATGCCGCCCATGCCGCCGCCCGAAGGCATGCCGCCACCAGCCGGAGCGTTCTTCTTCGGCAGTTCGGCAATCATCGCCTCGGTGGTGATGAGAAGCGCCGCAACAGACGCCGCGTTCTGGATCGCCGCACGCACGACCTTGGTCGGGTCGATGATGCCCTTGGAGACGAGGTTGCCGTATTCGCCGTTCTGCGAGTCGAAGCCGTAGGAGTACTGATCCTTCTCCAGCACCTTGCCGACGATGACCGAGCCGTCTTCGCCTGCGTTGATGGCGATCTGGCGGGCCGGTGCGGAGAGCGCCTTGCGGACGATCTCGACGCCGGTTTTCTGGTCGTCGTTCTGGGTCTTGATGCGCTTGAGCTGTTCCGAAGCACGGAGCAGGGCGACGCCGCCGCCCGGCACGATACCTTCTTCCACCGCAGCGCGGGTCGCATGCATCGCGTCATCAACGCGGTCCTTGCGCTCCTTCACTTCGACTTCGGTCGCGCCGCCGACGCGGATTACCGCGACGCCGCCCGCGAGCTTGGCCAGACGCTCCTGCAACTTCTCGCGGTCGTAGTCCGAGGTGGTTTCCTCGATCTGCGCCTTGATCTGCTGCACGCGCGCCTCGATGTCGGCCTTCTTGCCGGCGCCGTTGACGATGGTGGTGTTTTCCTTGTCGATCATCACCTTCTTGGCTTTGCCGAGCATCTGAAGCGTGACGTTCTCCAGCTTGATGCCGAGATCTTCCGAGATCGCCTGACCGCCGGTCAGCACTGCGATGTCCTGCAACATGGCCTTGCGGCGATCGCCGAAACCGGGCGCCTTCACGGCTGCAACCTTCAGGCCACCGCGCAGTCGGTTGACGACGAGCGTGGCAAGTGCCTCGCCTTCGACGTCTTCAGCGACGATCACAAGCGGCTTGCCGGTCTGCACGACAGCTTCCAGGAGCGGGAGCAGTTCGTTCAGCGACGAGAGCTTCTTCTCGTTGATGAGGATGTAGGCGTCGTCGAATTCAACGCGCATCTTGTCGGCGTTGGTGACGAAGTACGGCGAGATATAGCCGCGGTCGAACTGCATGCCTTCGACGACATCGAGTTCGGTGTCGAGCGACTTGGCTTCCTCAACCGTGATGACGCCTTCGTTGCCGACTTTGGCCATCGCCTTTGCGAGGAAATCGCCGATTTCCTTGTCGCCGTTGGCCGAGATGGTGCCGACCTGGGCGATTTCGTCGTTCGAGGTGACTTTCTTGGAGTTCTTCACGAGGTCCGCGACCACGGCTTCAACAGCCAGATCGATTCCGCGCTTGAGATCCATCGGATTCATGCCGGCGGCGACCGACTTCGCGCCTTCCTTGACGATGGCTGCGGCCAGAACGGTCGCGGTGGTGGTGCCGTCGCCGGCAGCGTCTGCCGACTTGGAAGCCACTTCGCGCACCATCTGCGCGCCCATGTTCTCGAACTTGTCGTCGAGCTCGATTTCCTTGGCGACGGTGACGCCGTCCTTGGTAATGCGTGGTGCGCCGAACGACTTGTCGAGAACGACGTTTCGGCCTTTCGGGCCGAGCGTCACTTTCACGGCGTTGGCGAGAATGTCGACGCCGCGCAACATCTTGTCGCGGGCCTCGACGCCGAATTTCACTTCTTTAGCTGACATGGATTACTCCTGATTGAGATTGCGAGCCTCATCCTGAGGAGCGGTGCGAAGCGCCGCGTCTCGAAGGGTGAGGCGATATGATCCGATGCCCTCATCCTTCGAGACGCCGGCTTTGCCGGCTCCTCAGGATGAGGATTGCGCGCTTACGCGGCCTTCTTCTTCGACACGCCGCCGGTGATGACGCCCATGATGTCGCTTTCCTTCATGATGAGGACGTCGACATTGTCGATCTTCACTTCGGTGCCCGACCATTTGCCGAACAGCACGATGTCGCCGACCTTGAGGTCGATCGGGATCAGCTTGCCGGCCTCGTCGCGGCCGCCCGGACCGACCGAAAGAATTTCGCCCTGCGACGGCTTTTCCTTGGCGCTATCCGGAATGATGATGCCGCCAGCGGTCTTCTCTTCGGCGTCGATACGCTTGACCACGACGCGGTCGTGAAGCGGACGGAATTTCATGCAGTCCTCCTAAAACTTTGATGATGCTCGTATTTTGAGAATTTGGCAGTCGCGAATGGTGAGTGCTATCGCGGCTGCTGCGGACATAGTCCCGCAGCCCGGAGCGGGCAAGGGGTCGTGGCGGGCTTCTAGCAAATTTTTTGGCACTCGGAAGATGGCGCTGCCAGAAATCGTTGAGTGGCGTTAACGGCGCAAGTATCAGTCGCCCCCGCTCGGCGATGCAGGCAGATCAGGGCCCACGAATTCGATCTTTCAATTTAGAACAGTTCTAAATATAGGGTTCCGCGTCCCAAATCGCAGGAGACCCGCGATGCCCTCAGCCCCTCATGCCGAAAAGCATTTTCTCGGCTCCGAAACCGTCCGCGATGTCGTGATCGGAATGGCGGACGGGCTGACCGTGCCATTTGCGCTGGCGGCCGGACTGTCCGCCGCCGTCTCCTCGACGCAGGTGATCGTGACGGCGGGCCTTGCGGAAATCGCGGCGGGCGCCATCGCGATGGGCCTTGGCGGTTATCTCGCCGCGCGCACCGATCAGGAGCATTACGCCTCCGAACAACGGCGCGAGGCTTGGGAGGTGGACAACATGCGCGCCGCCGAGATCGCCGAGGTGCGCGACATTTTCGCGGGCTACGGCCTTGCCGGCGCATCGCTCGATGCCGTCGTGACGGCGCTGGCGTCCGACAAGAAACGCTGGGTCGATTTCATGATGCGCTTCGAGCTGGGACTTGAGGAGCCCGACCCGAAGCGCGCGCCGATCAGCGCGGCGACGATTGCCGTCTCATACCTTGTGGGCGGTCTCATCCCGTTGTTGCCCTATATGCTGGCGGGCAATCTGCGCAGCGCCTTGCTTTATTCGGTGATCTTCACCGGCATCGCGCTCGCCGCGTTCGGCGCGGTGAAGGGCCGTCTCACCGGCATCAATCCGTTCAAGTCGGCGTTCCAGACCTTGCTGGTCGGCGGGCTCGCGGCGGGAGCGGCCTTCTATCTCGCGCATCTGTTCAGTTGAGGCGTTTCAATTAGCAGACTGAAGGCGCTGCTGCTGATGCCTTTGGCGTCAACAGTTTAGTGAACTTTTCATCTTGTGGGCGTTTGATTCTCATTCGACACTTTTTGTGCCGGATCGGAGGATCTGATGGTTCAAAGGGATGTTGGTGAGGCTGGCATACGCCCCGGTGGCGCCGTCACAGACGATTTCAAAAAGCAGCTTGCCGGCTACGGCCTGACCACGGCGGAAATCCTCTATCGCCGCCCCGATCATCGCTGGCTGCTGCAATCCTACGTCTGGCAGAACTACGATCTGTTTCCGAAATTTCCCGCGCTCCAGGACTTTCTCGCCTTCTGGCAGCGGAAGCTCGAAGGCCCGCTGGTTGGCGTCACGGTGGCGCATTCCAGGCTCATCAAGCCGGCCGAGTTGAAAGCCATCGACGGCGTGTTCCGGCTGCATTGAGCGACCCGTCCCGCAAGACGTGTTTACATCGCGCGGTCGGCCCCGCATAAGCGGCGGACCCGATTGCCCCGCAGCGAATTCCCATGATGCGCCACTATCGCGAAGACATCGACTGGCTGCGCGCCATCGCCGTGATCTCGGTGCTCGGATTTCACTGGGACATCACGCCGTTTCACGGCGCGGGCTTCGTCGGCGTCGACATCTTCTTCGTGATCTCGGGTTTTCTCATCACCCAGATCATTCAATCCGAAATGGCGGCGAATGAATTTTCCTTCGCGCGCTTCTACGAGCGGCGCGTGCGGCGACTGCTGCCCGCGCTGTATGTCATGGTCGTGCTCGCAGCCATTCCGTCGTTCTATTTTTTGCTGCCGTCGGAGCGCAGTGAGTTTTTCAAATCCATCGCTGCCGTTGTCACCTTTACGTCGAATCTTTTCTTCTGGATGCAGACCGGCTATTTCGACCGCGCCGCCGACGAAAAGCCGCTTTTGCACACATGGTCGCTGTCGGTCGAGGAGCAGTTCTATCTCGCGCTGCCGGTTCTGATCTGGGCGCTGTTGAAATGGGGCAAGGCGAGCAGGTTCGTGTTGCCGGCGGGATTGGGCATCGCTGCGGTGGCGTCGTTCGCGCTCGCGCATGGGCTGATGCTGAGTGGACAATCCGCAACCGCGTTTTTCTTAAGCCCGCCGCGCGCGTGGGAATTTCTTGCCGGAAGTCTGGTCGCGATGCCGAGTGTGCCGGTCATCAGGAACATCCACCTTCACCGCATCGCGAGGTTTGCGGGCCTCGGCATGATCGCCGGCGCAGTGTTCGGCTATCGCAGCTATGTCAGTTTCCCCGGCATGACGGCCCTGCTACCCTGTGCGGGCACGGCGCTGTTCATCTGGTCGGGTCTCGGAAGCAGCGTGACGCCGCGCGCGGTCTGGTCGCCGCTGAACATCGCAAGTTTCTTCGGGCGCATCTCGTATTCGCTTTATCTCTGGCACTGGCCGCTGTTCATCTACGCGAAATTTTCAAAACCGAGTCTGACGCTCACCGTTTTGGACAAGGTCGCGCTGTTCATTGTCGCGGTGGCGCTGTCCTATGCGTCCTATCGCTTTGTCGAGCAGCCATTCCGCAAAAGATCGCTGGTCGCGGGGCGGCGAAATATCTTTGCGCTTGCAGGCGTCACGTCCGCGCTGCTCGTCGCGGTCTCAATCTGGAGCGCGACGCGTGGCGACAGTTTCTCGGCGCTCGATCGACGTGCGCGCCTGCTGGAGACGTATGCGAGTGCGAGCTACAAGCCGCCGTTCCGCACCGGGCAATGTTTCGTCGGGGTGTGGTCACTGTTCGACGCGAAAACCTGTCTCACTATGCAGCCGGAGAAATTCAACGTGCTGCTGTGGGGTGACAGTCTCGGCGCGCAATACTACGAAGGCCTGCGCGCCAATGCCGATCCCGCGCGTGTCAACATCATGCAGGCGACGGCGGAGCAGTGCTTTCCGTCGCTGACGCCGCTGCCGCGCCTCAATCCGCTGTGCCGCGATCAGGCCAATGGCGTCGGCGAATTTCTGCGCAACAACAAGCCCGATCTCGTCATCGTCGCGGCGGACTGGCGCGGCTATTCGCGCCGTCCCGATGCGGCCGCGATGATGGCCGATCTCGATCCATCGCTGCGCGAACTTTCCGCGCGCGGGATTCCGGTCGTCGTCTTGGGGCTGCCGATCCAGTTTCGCGGCAGCCTGCCGTCGATGATTTTGCGCGCCGATGTGCGGCACCTCGATCCGTCGTCGCTCGACGATCTCGTGCTGCCGGATATTTTTACGCTCGACGCGACGATGAAGGCTGCGATGCCGTCCGCGCCGGGACTATCCTACGTGTCGGTGCTCGATGCTGCGTGCCCCAATGCAAAATGCCCGGTTTACGCGGGCGAGGGCATTCCGCTGGCGTTCGATCAGGCGCATCTGACCGCCGAAGGTTCGGCGCTGGTGATGCGGACGATTTTTCCCCAGCTGAAAATCCCGGCGAAGTAAGTCTCAGCCGCGTCCGACGAACGGCATCTGCGTCGCCATGATGTTGAGGAACAGTGCGTTGGCGTCGAGCGGGCGCGTCGCCATGAACACCAGCGCGTCGGCGACGTTCTGCACATCCATGCGCGGCTCGACCATCATGTCGCCGCGCGGCTGCGGCACGCCGCCCTTCATGCGCTCGGTCATTTCGGTCGCGGCATTGCCGACGTCGATCTGCCCGCAGGCGATGTTGTATTTGCGCCCGTCGAGCGCGGTCGAACGCGTGAGACCCGTGATCGCGTGCTTGGTCGCGGTGTAGGGCGAGGACAGCGGGCGAGGGGCGTAGGCCGAGATCGAACCGTTGTTGATGATGCGGCCGCCCTGCGGGGTTTGATCTTTCATAATTCTGAATGCGTGTTGCGTGCACAGAAACGGCCCGGTGAGATTGGTGTTCACCACCACCTGCCATTGCGCGAGCGAAATATCCTCAAGCGGGATCGCCGGCGCGCCCATGCCTGCATTGTTGAAGATCACGTCGAGCCGTCCGAACACCTCCATCGTCTTGGCGAACATCGCCGCGATCGAGGCGGGATCGGTCATGTCGCTCGGCACGACGATGCACTTGCCGAGATCCTTGCCCTGTTTCGCCGTTTCTTCCAGCGCGTCCTTGCGGCGTCCGGCAAGCACGAGCGAGAAGCCCGCCTTCATCAGCGCAAGCGAACATGCGCGCCCGATGCCGGAGCCTGCGCCCGTGACGATTGCGACTTTCGGTGTGGACATATTTTACTCCCGTTATTTTTCTTTGTTGTTTCTCTCTCGTCATTGCGAGGAGCGGTAGTGACGAAGCAATCCACAATTCAAAACTGGATTGCTTCGCTTCGCTCGCAATGACGAAAATTGTCTGCCATGATTTTGTTTACGGCTTCGGCGTCGGCATCCTGTAAGGCGGGCGCGGGATGCTCTGATGCGCCGCGCGCAGCGCCGCCGACCAGCGCGAGCGCAGATCGTGGAAATACGGCTCGCCCTGTTCGATGCGATAGTTCAGGTCGGCATCGCAGACGTCGGGCCGCACCAGCAGAATGTCGATCGGCATGCCGACGCCGAGATTGGAGCGCATGGTCGAATCCATCGACACGAGTCCCACTTTCAGCGCGTCATATAAATCCACGTCGTAGGAAATCGCGCGATCGAGCACCGGCTTGCCGTATTTGTGCTCGCCGATTTGCAGATAGGGCGTGTCGGTGGTGCATTCGATGAAATTGCCTGCCGTGTAGATCATGAACAGACGCATCCGCGCGCCCTTGATCTGGCCGCCGAACAGGAACGACACGTCGAAGGAAATATCCTCGGCGCGCAGCGCGTTGCCCTCCAGCTTGTGCACTTCGCGGATGGCGTGGCCGATGCGCTGGGCGGCCTGAAACATCGTCGGCGCGTTCATCAGCGTTTCGAGTTCACCTGTCGCCGGATCTTCGATGCCTTCGGTGAGCGTCGAGATCACCGACTGGCTGATGGCGAGATTGCCGGCGGTCGCCAGCGCCATGATGCGCTCGCCCGGCTTGTTGAAGACGTGCAGCTTGCGGAAGGTGGAGATGTTGTCGAGACCCGCATTGGTGCGCGTGTCGGCCATCATCACGAGGCCTTCACGCACCAGAATTCCGCAGCAATAGGTCATCGCCGGCCCCAAAAAGCAGAGCTAGCGTCTTAGACAATGCCGCCCTTGCGGGCAACCGCTGCTGTGGATTTTACGACTGGCTCTGCCGCCCGGCTTGATCGACGCGCACCGCGACATTGAGGATTTCCTTGCCCCCGCCGTAGCGCGTGCCGCGAACCGGCGCGGCGCTGAGGTAATCGAGGCCGATGGCGATCCGCACATAGGCGTCCGTGGTGCAGATGGCATTCGCTGCGTCGAAACCGACCCAGCCGAGCTTGTCCACATAGGCTTCCGCCCAGGCGTGCCCGGCATCCTGCGCCACCATTCCGTCGGCGCGCAGCAGATGGCCGGACACATAACGAGCCGGGACACCGGCGCAGCGGGCGCAGGCGATGAAGATATGCGCGTAATCCTGACAAACGCCGCGCCGGGCCTTGAAGGCCTGCGAGGCGGTGGTGGTGCTTTCCGTCGCCTCGGTGTCGAACGTCATGTGGTCGTAAAGCTGCAACAGCAGTGCGTGGCAGAATCCCAGCACGTCGCCTTCGGTTTCCGCGCGCAGGTCATGCGCGAATTTCGCCATATCGGGATTGTGGTCGGTCAGCGGCGTGGAGCGCAGGAATAGAGAGGGCGGGAAACGCTCATCGGCGCCGCGCAGCACGCCGCCGGTATCGTGGGTCTCGATCATGCCCTCGACATTGATCGTCAGATCCGACAGCGGGCCATGCGTCAGCACATGCGTGATGTTGCCGAACGCATCCTGATGCATGTCGAGCCGCGAATCGGACGACACGTCGATCTGCCAGTCGGCGACATATTGCCCATCATGGCTGCCCGGCGTCATCCGCAGAATCTGGATCGCGCCGGAAGCAGGCGGCTCGTATTTGTACGTGGTGGAGTGGGAAATCTTCAGGCGCATGCGAACGTTGCGAATCTCTTGTCGGCGGTGAAAGTAGCTCAGATCAGGTACTGCTTGGAGATGATATCGCCGAGGCGGTTGTTGTCCCCAATGAACTCCTGAATGAATTCGTGGAGACCGCGCTGGAAAATATCGTCCATGTGACTGTGTTCGAGACGATTGCGCACGCCGCGCGCATGTCGCTGCGAGGGCCCCTGCCGTCCATAGGCGACGCCGATCTGGTCGAGATTGCGCACGAGGTTGCTGTAGCAGCTTGCGAGTGAGCGCGGCAGCGTCTCGTTCAAGATCAGCAGGTCCGCGATCAGCCAGGGTTTCAGCGTCTCGCGATAGACCCAGTGATACGCGGTGAGGGCGGAGACCGAGCGCAGGATCGAGGTCCACTGATAATAGTCGAGCGGGCCGCCGACATGCTCTTCTTCCGGCAGCAGCAGATGATATTTCACGTCGAGAATGCGCGCGGTGTTGTCGGCGCGCTCGACATGCAGCCCCAATCGCGAAAACCAGTAGGCGTCGTTACGCAGCATGGTCCGGTAGGCCGAACCGTCGAAGCGCAATGACGTTTCCTGCACGAAGCGCAGGAATTTCGCGAGGTCTTCGCGCGTCTTGGTGCCGTTGTGCCATGTGCTCTGCAACTCAAGCCACGCGCCGTTGATCGTGTCCCACATTTCGGAGGTGAGGGCTGTGCGCACCGAGCGCGAATTCAGCCGCGCGTTCTCGATGCAGTTGCGGATCGAGGAGGGATTGTTGAGCGAGAACGACAGGAATTCGACGACGGTCTGCTCGTTGGCTTCGTCGTGGAATTCGTGGAACGTATCGTCGACGCCGGCGGTAAGCAGCGCGGATTCCCATTCGTTGGTCTTGCCGCCGTAAGTATCGGGCAGAGCCGTCGCACGCAGCGTCGCTTCAATGGTGCGCGCGAGATATTCCGCGCGCTCGACATAGCGGGCCAGCCAGAACAGGTTTTCGGCGGTGCGCGACAGCATGGCGCTATTCGTCCAGAACCCAGGTGTCTTTGGTGCCGCCGCCCTGACTCGAATTGACGACCAGCGAGCCTTCTTTCAATGCGACGCGCGTGAGACCGCCCGGCACGACGGTGACGTGGTCGCGCCCGGTGAGAACGAACGGCCGCAGATCGACGTGACGCGGCGCCAATCCTGATTCTGTGCAGGTCGGGCAGGTGGAGAGCGCCAGCGTCGGCTGCGCGATGAAGCCTTCCGGCTCGTGTTCGAGTTTCTTGCGGAACGCTTCGATCTGATCCTTCGTGGCGGCCGGTCCAATCAGCATGCCGTAGCCGCCGGAGCCGTGAACTTCCTTCACCACAAGGTCTTTGAGGTGCGAGAGAACGTATTTCAGATCCTTCGGTTCGCGGCAGCGATAGGTCGGCACGTTTTTCAGGATCGGTTCTTCGCTGAGATAGAACTTCACGATGTCCGGCATGTAACTGTAGACGGCCTTGTCGTCGGAGATGCCGGTGCCGACGGCGTTCGCCAGCGTGATATTCCCCGCCATATAGGCCGACATCAGTCCCGGCACGCCGAGCACGGAATCGGGACGGAAGGTGAGGGGATCGATAAAATCGTCGTCGAGGCGGCGATAGATCACGTCCACGCGCTTCATGCCTTCGGTGGTGCGCATGAACACCACGTCGTCCTTCACGATGAGGTCGCGGCCTTCGACGAGTTCGACGCCGAGCTTGTCGGCGAGGAACGAGTGTTCGTAATACGCCGAATTGAAAACGCCGGGCGTGAGGAGAGCGACGGTCGGCTCGCCTGCGGCTGTATCCGGCGCAACCGAACGAAGCGCCGCCAATAATTCGTCGGGATAGTTCTCGACGGGTGCGACGCGATGGCGCGCGAACAGATCCGGAAACAGCCGCATCATGATTTCGCGGTTTTCCAGCATGTAGGACACGCCCGACGGCGTGCGCGCATTGTCTTCGAGCACATAGAAATTGTCGGAATCGACGCGCACGATGTCGATGCCGCCGATATGCACATACACATCGTGCGGCACGTCCTGTCCGTTCATCTCTGGACGGAACACCGGGTTCTGGAAGATCAGATCGTCGGGAATGATCTTGGCGCGGAGAATGTCGCGGCCGTGATAGATGTCTTTCAGGAACATGTTTAGCGCCTTGACGCGCTGCTTCAATCCCTTCTCCATCACCGTCCATTCCTTGCCGGACAGAATGCGAGGGATCACGTCGAACGGGATCAGCCGTTCGGTCGATTCATTGTCGCCATAGACCGCGAAGGTGATGCCGATGCGGCGGAACAGAAGCTCGGCTTCCTGTCGCCGATATTCCAGCGCGTCCGGCGGCGTCTCCTTCAACCAGGCGGAGAGGGCTTGATAGGCCGGGCGCAGATCGCCCTTCGGCCCGTTCATTTCGTCAAACGCAACTGCCATAAACGCCGACTGTTTCCTTGCACCTGCGCCGGGGAGGCGATGGCTTAAAGTGATGGTAGCAAGGCTTGGGCCAGCGCGATATGCATTGGCTTGAGGCAATTGGCGGAAAGGTTTACGCCAATGCCTGAAAAAGGGGCGAGACCTTGCCGCAGGAAGCGGCAAAATATCGCCAGTTCAAGGCGTTGCGGTTCCGTAGCGCGCATGGCCGGCGGCGGGAGAGAGCGACAATGAGCGAGATCGTCACGGCCGGAATTCTGGTGATTGGCGACGAAATCCTGTCCGGGCGCACCAAGGACAAGAACATCGGCTTCATCGCCGAGTATCTCACCAATATCGGCATCGACCTGAAGGAAGTGCGCGTCGTCGCCGACGACGAGGCGGACATCATCGCGGCGCTGAACGCGCTGCGCGAACGCTATACATATGTGTTCACGACCGGCGGCATCGGCCCGACCCATGACGACATCACCGCCGACAGCGTGGCGAAGGCGTTTCGCGTCGGCATCGATCATCATCCCGAAGTCGTGGCGCGCTTCAAGGAACGCTTCAAGGACGATCTGAACGAAGCGCGGCTGCGCATGGCGCGAATTCCCGACGGCGCGGAACTCGTGCAGAGCGCGACGATCCTCGCGCCCGGTTTCATGATCGGCAATGTGATCGTGATGGCGGGCGTGCCGTCGATCATGCAGGCGATGATGGACATCGTCGCGCCCAAACTGAAATCCGGCGTGAAGATGCTGTCGGATTCGGTTCGCGCCAACGCACGCGAGGGCGACATCGGTTCGCCGCTGCGCGACATCCAGAAGGCGCATCCGGAAACCAGCATCGGCTCCTATCCGTTTCTCGATGAGGAATCGAAGCCGAACACCAACATTGTGGTGCGTTCGCGCCATGCCGACAAGCTCGAAGCCGCGATGACCGAAGTGAAGGCGATGCTTGCAGGTTTGAAGGTTGCGCGATGACGGATTGCCATTGATATGACGTGCGCTGCTTTCCCTCTCCCCTTGTGGGAGAGGGTGGGTTTCGAGCGCCAGCGAGAAACCGGGTGAGGGGTATTAGTTTCTAATTCAGTGACCCTCTCCCGGCTCGATCTTGTTTCACGCGATCTCGCCACCCTCTCCCACAAGGGGAGAGGGGAAGAAAACGAACCGGGAAGCCGAGACGATGAGTGAGGAGTCCACCAAGAAACCGTTTCCGGTGTCGTGGGATCAATTCCATCGCGACGCGCGTGCGCTGGCATGGCGGCTGAACGGCGCGGGTCCGTTTCATGCGCTCGTTGCTGTGACGCGCGGCGGGCTGGTGCCTGCGGCAATCGTCGCGCGCGAAATCGGCATGCGCGTGATCGATACGTTATGTGTGTCGAGCTACGACCACACGACGCAGGGCAAGGCACAGCTTCTGAAAAACATTTCCGGCGGCGTCGCGACGCTCGGTGCCGGCAACGGGCAGGGACTTCTCGTCATCGACGACCTCGTCGATACCGGCACGACGGCGCGCATCGTGCGCGATCTGCTGCCGAAGGCGCATATCGCCGCTGTCTACGCCAAGCCGATGGGCAAATCGCTGATCGACACATTCGTCACCGAAGTGTCGCAGGACACCTGGATTTTCTTTCCGTGGGACACGGGGCTGTCGTTTCAGCCGCCGATCAGGGATGGCGCGGCTTAAACGTCATTGCGAGCGCAGCGAAGCAATCCAGACTCTCAAGAAATGGATTGCTTCGTCGCTAACGCTCCTCGCAATGACGATTGCTGTTACCCCAGCTTGTGCCGCGCGAGCTTCGCGCCCGCACCGAGCGCATTGAGCTTGGCCTCCGCGATGTTGCGGTTCATCGGCGCCATGCCGCAATTCGTCGTCGCCATGATGTTTTCCTTCGGCACGAACTTCATCACGGCCTCGATGGTCTTCACCACTTCCTCGGGCGTCTCGACCTTATCGTTCGCGACGTCGATCACGCCGGCCTGAACAACCTTGCCTTTCAAAAGCGCGAGCAGATCGAGCGGCACGCGCGAATTCTTGCATTCGATGGCGACCTGCTGGATCGGCGACTTGGCAATCGCGGGGAAAATTTCCTCGTACTGCCGCCACTCCTTGCCGAGCGACTCTTTCCAGTCGTTGTTGGCCTTGATGCCGTAGCCATAACAAATATGAACCGCAGTCTTGCATTTGAGGCCCTTCGCGGCGCGCGTCAGCGCCTCGATGCCCCATTCGTTGACTTCGTCCATGAACACGTTGAACGCCGGCTCGTCGAACTGGATCATGTCCACGCCGTCAGCCTCCAACGCCTTGGCTTCCTGATTGAGCAGATCGGCGAAGGCCATCGCCATCTTCACGCGGTCGCCATAGAATTTGTCGGCGAGCGTGTCGATGATGGTCATCGGTCCCGGCATCGTGAATTTCAATTTCTTCTGCGTATGCGCGCGTGCGGCTTTCGCCTCCGCATCGTGCACGCGGCCCTTGAGTTTCAGTTCGGACACCACCTGCGGCACCATCGCCTTGTAGCGATCTTTCCGGATTCCCATTTCGACCTTGTGGGCGAAGTCGATGCCGTCGACGCGCTCCAGAAATCCATGCACGAAATGCTGCCGCGCCTGTTCGCCCTCCGTCACCATGTCGATGCCGGCGTCTTCCTGCACTTTCACGGCTAGAAGCGTGGCGTCGCGCTTGGCGTGCACCAGTTCTTCGCCCTTGAGCTTCCACGGCGCCCAGAGCTTTTCGGTTTCCGCGAGCCATTCGGGCTTCGGCAATGAACCTGCGATCGTCGTCTGGAACAGCATCTGCGTTTCCTGTCGGTTTATTGGCTCGCCATCTGTTGCGGCGCGTCAAACTTTGCTCGTCATTGCGAGGAGCGTCAGCTCCGAAGCAATCCATTCATGCGTTCTGGATTGCTTCGCTTCGCTCGCAATGACGACCATAATATGCAACCTATCGCAAGGCCAACGGGATGACTTTCGCATGATCGACCTGCATTACGCGCCGACGCCGAACGGCTGGAAAATCTCGATCATGCTCGAAGAACTCGGCATGCCGTACAATGTCATCCCGGTGAACATCCGCGAGGGCGACCAATTCAAGCCGGAGTTTCTGGCGATCTCGCCGAACAACCGCATCCCCGCCATCGTCGATCATGCGCCCGCGGACGGCGGGCCGCCGCTGTCGGTGTTCGAGACCGGCGCGATCCTGATCTATCTCGCCGAGAAAGCCGGCAAGTTCATGCCGACGGATCTGCGCGCGCGGATGAGCGTGCTGCAATGGCTGATGTGGCAGATGGGCGGCCTCGGCCCGATGCTCGGTCAGCACGGCCACTTCGCGCTCTATGCGCCGGAGAAAATCCCCTACGCCATCCAGCGTTATCGCGACGAGGCCTCGCGGCTTTATGCGGTGCTCAACAGGCAACTCGGCAAGACCGGCGCGTATGTTGCCGGCAGCGACTACACCATCGCCGACATCGCGTGCTTTCCCTGGACCATGACCCACAAGGCGCAGGGATTTACGCTCGACGACTTCCCGCATGTCAAACGCTGGTACGCGGACATTCGCGCCCGGCCGAAAGTGCAGGCGGGATTGGCCGTCGGCAAGTTCGACAAGACACCGTTCACCGACGAGCAACGCAAGCAGATGTTCGGCAAGGCCGCGCAGCAGGCGCAGTAGAGAAACACACCGTCATTGCGAGCGCAGCGAAGCAATCCAGAGATCGAAAATAGGAATAGATGGATTGCTTCGTCGCTCCGCTCCTCGCAATGACGAAAGATTGAGGAGACACCATGATCGAATTTTTCTTCGACTGTTCGTCGCCATGGACATATTTGGCGTTTCACAACATCCAGCCGCTCGCGGACGAATTCGACGCGGAGATTTCGTGGCGGCCGATTCTGGTCGGCGGCATTTTCAACACCGTCAACAAGACGATGTATGAGACGCGCGCCAATCCCGTGCCCGCAAAGCAGGCCTACACCGCGAAGGATTTGCAGGACTGGGCGCGCGTTGCCGGCATCAAGATCAAGATGCCGCCGAGCGTGTTTCCGGTGAACGCTGTGAAGTCGATGCGCGGCTGCTGCTGGGTGCAGACAACGCAGCCGGACAATCTTATTCCATTCGCGACGGCGGTGTTCGAATCCTATTGGGGCGACGATCAGGATATTTCGCAGGATGCCGTGCTGGCGAAAATCTGCGAGCGCGTGGGAATCGATCCGGCGCAATTTTTCGCTGGGATCGGCGAGCAAAGCGTGAAGGACAAGCTCAAGGCCAATACCGACGAGGCAATTGCGCGCGGCGCGTTCGGCTCGCCGACGATTTATGTCGGCAAGACCGACATGTATTTCGGCAACGACCGCCTGCCGCTGGTGTTCGATGCGCTGATGCGGAAGAAGACTCCGGTATGAATGTCATTGCGAGGAGCGTATGCGACGAAGCAATCCATCTACTTATCGCTGGATTGCTTCGCTTCGCTCGCAATGACGATCGTTATGAGATGTAGCTAATGCCGCGCGCCGTCGTCTGCCGCGAACTCGGTCCGCCGGAAAAGCTGCATCTGGAAAATTCTGAATCTGCGCCGCTCGGCTCCGGACAGGTGCGCGTGGCGCTTCACGCCGCCGGACTGAATTTCCCGGACGTGCTGATAATCGCGGGCGAATATCAGCTCAAGCCGGACCTGCCGTTCACGCCGGGCATGGAAGCGGCGGGTGAGGTTGCCGAAGTTGCGAACGTACAGGGCGTGAAAGCCGGAGATCGCGTTATCGTCAAAGCGCGCTTCGGCTGTTTCGCAGACGAGATTATCGTGGCGCCGGATCAGCTTGTGCCGCTGCCGCAAAAGTTCGATTTTGCGCAGGGTGCCACGTTTCTTGCCGGCCACGGTACGGCGTATCACGCGCTGGCGGATCGCGCGCAGATTCAAAACGGCGAGACGCTGCTCGTTCACGGCGCGGGCGGCGGCGTCGGACTGGCTGCGGTCGAACTCGGCAAGATGTTCGGTGCGACCGTCATCGCCTGCGCATCGAGCGAGGAGAAACTCGCCGTCGCCAGACAGAAGGGCGCGGATCACACTATCCTCTATGCGCGCGAGCCGTTTCGCGATGCCGTCAAGCGCATCACGGACGGGCGCGGCGCGGATGTGGTGTTCGATCCGGTCGGCGGCGAGATATTCAAGCAGAGCCTGCGTTGTATTGCGTGGGGCGCGAGGCTGCTTGTGGTCGGTTTTACCGGCGGTGTCGGCAAGGCCGCGACCAATCTTGTGCTCGTCAAAGGCGCGAGCGTGCTTGGCGTGCGCGCAGGCGAGGCGGCGCGGCGAAATCCTGCGCTCGGTGGCGCGCGTCTGAAAGCACTTCTTCAGCTTGCGGAAGACGGCCGCATCGCGCCGCATATCTCACACAGGCTTGCGCTGGAAGACTGTGCGAAGGCGATGCGTCTCCTGATCGACCGCAAAGCTATCGGCCGCGTCACGCTCTCGATGAGATGAGACTTCTGCGTCGTCCCCGCGAAAGCGGGGACCCATAATCACTAAGGCTCAACTTGGTTTCGATGGCAACAACACTTGTTCGACGGAAGAATCCGAACTGAAAGTATTGGGGGTATGGGTCCCCGCCTTCGCGGGGACGACCAAGAGAGACGCCGGAGGGTTGCAATCTATTTATATTCCCGCTCGTCCCACCACGGAAAATAACTCGGCATATCCTTCGACACAGTCTGCGTGAACTTAGCGGGGCGCTTTTCCAGAAACGCCATCACGCCTTCGCGCACGTCGGGTGATGCGCCGCGCGAATAGATGCCACGGCTATCGATCTTGTGCGCCTCCATCGGATCGTCCATCGCCGACAGCCGCCACATCATCTGGCGGATGAGCGCAATCGACACAGGTGCGGAATTCTCGGCGATCTCGCGCGCGATTGAGCGAGCTGTCGTTATCAGCTCGTCCGCAGGCACGACGCGGCTGACGAGGCGTCCGCGCAACGCTTCCTGCGCGTCGAACACGCGGCCGGAGTAGCACCATTCCAGCGCCTGCGAGATGCCGACGAGGCGCGGCAGAAACCAGCTTGAGCAGGCTTCCGGCACGATGCCGCGCCGCCCGAACACGAATCCGAACCGCGCGCTGTCCGACGCGATGCGAATATCCATCGGCAGCTGCATGGTGACGCCGATGCCGACCGCCGCGCCGTTGATCGCGCCGATGATGGGCTTGAGACATTTGTACATGCGCAGCGTCACGCGCCCGCCGCCGTCGCGCACCGCGTCGTCGCTCCATTCGACTTCGCCATTGGGGCGGAGAGGCGCAGTCTTGCGGTCGGAACGCGCCGCGCGGTCGAACGTCTTGCCGCCTTCGGACAGATCGGCACCGGCGCAGAACGCTTTGCCCGCACCCGTGACGATGATCGCGCGCACATTGTCGTCGGCGTCGGCTGCGTCACAGGCCGCGATCAGTTCGCTCATCATCACATGCGTGAACGCATTCATCTTGTCGGGACGGTTGAGCGTGATGGTGAGGATGTTGTCCGCAACCTCGTATTTGATCGTTTCGAAATTCGTCTTCGCCATTTCCGTCCTCATTTGGTCTCGAAGCTAGTTAGCCTGCGGACTTTAACCGTTTTAAAGGCCAAATGTGGCCACGATAAACGGGATCATTCGCGCAAACCGCTTTCGGTCATGATAGGTGCGATGTTACAAGGCGGCCGCGCGGACGTGGCGGAACTGGTAGACGCAAGGGACTTAAAATCCCTCGGGAGCAATCCCGTCCGGGTTCGAGTCCCGGCGCCCGCACCAGCAATTCTAGATCGGATTCCTTCAGACGATGAGCCAGCGCCGACATCGCCAACGAACGATACGGCTTGCGATGATTGCCGTCTCCGCGTCGATGCTCGCCGGCTGCGCGACCGGCGGCGTGACGTCGAGCTTCTTCGTCGATCCGTCGCGTTATGATCTCTACGATTGCAAGCAGCTCGCGGCCGAGCGCGTGTCGGTGGACAAGAAAGTCGTCGATCTCGAAAAGCTGATGAACAAGGCGGAAACCGGCGCGGCAGGCGGTTTCGTGTCCGGCCTCGCTTATGGGCCGGATTATTCCGCCGTGCGTTCGCAGCGCGATCTGCTCGATCAGAAAATGTCGATGAACAATTGTCCCGCCGAGGCGCCGCCTGTGATCGCGGCTCCGGCTCCAGCCAAAAAGAAAAAACGCAAAGCGCAATGACGGAGCACGGCCATCGCAACGCTTGAAGGACGCTCCGTTGTCTGGGCGATGGCGCTGGGGCAGGTGGGAAGTCTCTTGCCGCATGTCGTCGTGCCGTCGGTGCTGGCGCAATATCTCATTCCTGAATGGCATCTGTCGGGCGCGGAGGCGGGCCTGCTCGCCGGAGCGTTCGCCGCCGGATATATGGTGTCGGTGCCTGTGCTCGCGACGCTGACTGATCGTATCGATGCGCGCACGATCCTGATCTGGGGTTCGGCGCTTAGTGCATTCGCCACGCTGATGTTCGGCGTACTCGCGAGTGGATTGTGGAGCGGCGCTGCGATCTGGGGCCTCGCGGGCATCGGCTTCGGCGGCGCGTATATGCCCGGCCTCAAGGCGCTGACCGACCGGCTGTCGCACGGCAACGCCTCGCGCGCGATCACGCTCTACACGTCGTTCTATTCATTCGGCGTCGGGCTTTCGTTTCTCGTCGCCCAACTCGCAGCGGAGCGATGGGGCTGGCGCAGCGCGTTCGCCGTGACGGCACTCGGCCCGCTGGCGATGATTGCGGTTTGCTTTTTGCTGAAGCCGGTGAAGCCGCATCCGCACAAAGGCAAGCTGTTGAACTTCGCGCCGGTCGTCGCCAACAGACCTGCGATGGGTTTCATCGTCGGCTACGGCGCGCATTGCTTCGAGCTTTATGGCATGCGGACCTGGATCGTCGCGTTCTGGACGTTCGTTACGATGCGAAACTCCGGCGCGGCGATTCTTTCACCCATCGCGGTCAGCGTTATTTTTTCGGTGATGGCGATGCCGTCGAGTTTTATCGGCAACGAGATCGCGATCAGGATCGGGCGGCATCGGGCGATTGTGTCGATCATGATCGTCTCCGCCATCGTTGCTGTTGCAATTGGAATAATGTCCGGTCATTCGGAACTGGCGCTGCTGCCGCTGCTCGCGCTGTTTGCGATTACCATCCCGGCGGATTCAGGCGCGCTGACATCGGGCATGACGCTGGCCTCGAATCCGCGCTATCGCGGCGCGACGATGGCGCTGCATTCGACGGTCGGGTTCGGTGCTGCCGCACTCGGATCGTGGGGTGTCGGCGTTGCGCTGGATGCTGCGGGCGGCGCGCAGTCTTCAAGCGGCTGGATGGCGGCGTTCTGTCTGATGGCGGCTGCGGTGTTCGTGGGACCGCTCGCGCTGATCCTGTCCCGCAAAGAAGCGACTTAAGCGCGCCAGGAATAAATCCGGTTCTGCTGCGCCAGCAATCCGGCGCCGCCGAGCACGCGGATCGTCTGGTCTCGCGCAAACGCCATCGGCCCGCGCATGTGATAGATTTCGCCGGTCGAGCGTGCGGCGCGCTGAACATGCGACACGCGCGGCGCGCGCAGATTTGCGTATTTCGAGAACGCGGCGGTGACGTTCTCTTTGCCTTCTGCCAGGCATTTGGCGACCACGGCAGCGTCTTCGATGGCCATGCCGGCACCTTGCGCCACGAACGGCAGCATCGCATGCGACGCATCGCCGAGCAGCGCAACCGTGCCCTTGCCCCACAGACCGCCATCCTTCATCGCGAACAGTGCCCATTTGCGCCAGCTGTCGACCGCGCCGATCAGCATGCGCGGCGCAATCGGCCAGCGCGGCGGCAGAAAAAACTGCGCGAGTTCGGCGGCGTCGCCGGGTTCGCTCCATCCCGGCCTGTTCCACTGGCCGGTGACGATGGCGACGACGTTGATAAGTTTTCCGTCCTTCATCGGATAGGCGACGATATGCGCGTTCGCGCCCATCCACAGCTGCACGCGTTTGGCGTTGAACTCGCGCGGCAACTGTTTTGAATCGACGGTGCCGCGCCAGGCGATGCGTCCGGTGAATTTCGGCTGCTCGTCAGGATACATCTGATGACGCACGGTGGACCACACGCCGTCTGCGCCGATCAGCGCGAGTGCAGGTTCCTGCTCGCGCGCGGAGCCCTTGCGCTGAACCACGGTCACGCCCTTGGCGTAACTCGCTACGTCTTCATACTGGCAGCCGAGCCGCACTTCGATGTCGTGATGGTTGCGCGCGCGTGCATAAAGTACGGACTGGAGATCGGCGCGGCGGACGATCCAGTAGGGCGCGCCGTAGCGGTTGGTCGCGCCGCCGAGCGGAATGCGCGTAAGTTCCTTGCCGCTGCGTGCCGAGTTCACCGAAATCGCTTCGGGCGCGATGACATAGGGCGCGAGGTCTTTTTCGAGGCCGAGGCCGATCAGCACACGGCTGGCATTGGGCGACAGCTGCAAACCCGCACCGGCTTCTTCGAGTTTCTCGGCGCGCTCCATGACGACGGCACGGAAACCGCGCGCGGCCACGCTCAAGGCTGCGGTTAGCCCGCCGATACCTGCGCCGGCGATGACGATACTACGCGAGAGAGCCACGACGCCCCATGTCCCCGAACCGATCCCCGAGCTTCTTAGCTCAGATTAGAATCCGGGAGCGCGCAAAAATATGACGTGGTGAACGCTTAAAAGCGTTAAGCCGCCTTGTCCTTCAGGACGCATTCGGGCGGGCGCGCTTCGCCGGGGCCGAGATCCTTGGCGAAGCGGAACAGCGTGGAGCAGTACGGGCAGATGATCTCGTTGTCGTTGCCGAGATCGAGGAACACATGCGGATGGTCGAACGGCGGATTGGCGCCGACGCACATGAATTCGCGCGCGCCGATTTCGATGACGGCGACGCCGGCATCGTTCTGAAAGTGAGGGACCACATGATCGGCCATGACGGATTGCCTTAAAATTCCAAATTCCCGGGACACTGCGAACGCCCGACGCGGTGCCGACTCAATACTAGCGTCTTGTGGTGAACTCAAACAGTACGGCATCCGATTCGAGGCCGGATAACCGTCGCCCACGTTTGGGATTCGACACAAAACCGCCGCCTTGGGATAGCCCTTCTTTGGTTGGGGAGGTTGTGTCTCAAATGCGGCGCACCCACTTATTCCACGCGGCAAACATGATGACGGATAACGCTTTAGTATGAAGTCTGGATGGCGCATCGGGCTGGCTGTTGCGGGCGCGGCTGTATCGGCCGCAGCCTTTGCCGTGTTGTTGCCCCACGCCCGCAGCGCCGGAACGTTGTTGATGGCGCAAGACGATCCCGTAGCACTATCCGATCTCCAGATGAATTCCGCCTTGCGGAACGATTCGGATACCATCGAACGCAATGTCGATGAGGCGCTCAAGGCCGGCGACGCCGATCTCGCCAAGAGCTTCACCGATCTTGCGGCCGACAAGGATGCGCCGGTTGCGGCGGATGTTGCGACGAAAGTCGATGCGGCGCTGACGCAGGAAAACTCGACTGCGACGACGGCGAAGCGTTTTGTCAAAGGTCTTATCACCGGCGAGGCCGACGACGTGGCGAGCCTGTCGGGCACCGTGGCGGGCGACCTGTTCGTGTTCGGCGACATCCGCGACGTGATCCGCGAGGGCAAGCGGCTTGCGATGGGCGAGGACGCAGACAGATTGGTGCTCGGTCTTGCGACCGCAGGCATCGCGGTGACGGCGGCGACATACGTTTCGGCTGGCGGCGCTGTGCCGGTGCGTGCGGGGCTGACGATGGTGAAGGATGCGCGCAAGGTCGGCCGTCTCGGCGCGGGACTGACCGAATGGGCGGGACGCTCCGCGCGCGGTGTGGTCGACGGACCGTTGCTGCAAAAAGCGGTGGCAGATGCGTCGCTTGCGCGTCCGGGTCAAACCGTCAGCGCCATGAAGGCCGCGTTCAAGGCGGAGAAGGCCGGTGCGCTGGTTCGTCTTGCGAAAGACACCGGCCGCGTCGCCGAGAAGGCCGGCACCAAGGGCGCGCTCGATGTGTTGCGTATCGCAGACGGGCCTGCGGATGTCGCGCGCGCCGCTACTTTGGCGGAGAAAAAGGGTTCGCAGACCCGCGCCATCGTCAAGGTGCTCGGGCGCGGCGCGCTGTTGCTTGCGGCAGGCGCGTTTAATCTCGCGTGGTGGGTGTTCGGAGCATGCTTGGCGCTGCTCGGCTTTCTCGCCTCGATCAAGGCCACGACTGAGCGGCTGACATATTCCTATCTGCAACGAAAGAAACTGAAACGTGCGCGGCGTGAACTCGGGCTCGCGCAGAATAGCGCGGCGTAAGTTGTTCGTCATTGCGAGGCGCAAAGCGCCGAAGCAATCCATTTTTTGCAGCACTGGATTGCTTCGCTTCGCTCGCAATGACGATGGACGCCCGCCATACTGGTTTTGAGACCCGCACCGCGCTAAATTCCTCTGAATCTTCCCCACATGGACTGACCGATGCCGAGCTTCCATCACGGCTCCGTTGAAATTGCGTATCTCGACGAAGGCGAGGGCGATCCGATCGTTCTCGTTCACGGATTTGCGTCGAGCAAGGACATCAACTGGGTCTATCCGTCATGGACCTCGACGCTGACCAAAGCGGGCTATCGCGTCATCGCGCTCGACAATCGCGGTCACGGCCAGTCGAGCAAGCTGTACGATCCTGAAGACTACGGCATCGACATCATGGCAGGCGACGTGCGCGCGCTGATGGATCATCTCAAGATCGAGCGCGCCGACATGATGGGCTACTCGATGGGCGGCCGCATCACGGCATTCATCGCCGCTCATTATCCGCAGCGTCTGCGCTCCGCCATTCTTGGAGGTATCGGCATCGGCCTGATCGACGATACCGGTCGTCCGGGTGAGAACGTTGCGTCGGCATTGGAAGCGGCGTCGCTTGACGACGTCACCGATCCGATGGGACGCACCTTCAGATCGTTTGCAGACCAGACCCGCTCGGATCGCAGGGCGCTTGCGGCGTGCATGCGCGGATCGCGCCGGCTTATGACACGCGACGAAGCCGCCTCCATCAAAGTGCCGACGCTGATCGCAGTCGGCACGATTGATGATGTTGCGGGTTCAGGCCCGGAATTGGGCCAAATCATCAAAGGATCGCAGGTTCTCGACATCCCCGGACGCGATCACATGCGCGCCGTCGGCGACCGCGTTTACAAAGACGGCGTTCTGGAATTCCTGTCGAAACGTCCGTGATTTTGCGGAGAATAATTTACTCCGCGCCGGAGAATAACATTCTCCTGTAAACCCTATGGACCATTGCGGGCTTTCGCTCTGCGATTATGTGGTAGGATCGTTCACCACGATCCCGCCGGATGAATCGCAATGGCCCATAATCTTCACGATCAAAAGCCGTCACTCTCGACCGTCGATCCGGTCTGGACCCGCATCCGCGACGAGGCGGAAGAGATCGTGCGCCGCGAGCCGGAGCTTGCGACCTTTATCTATTCGTCGGTGCTGCATCACGACCGTCTCGAAGACGCCGTTGTGCATCGCGTCGCCGAGCGTCTCGATCATTCGGCGCTGTCCGGCGACCTGATCCGTCAGGCCTATAACGACGCGCTTCAGGCCGAGCCTGATCTGGGCAACATTTTCCGCGCCGATCTCGTCGCCGTGTACGACCGCGATCCCGCCGTGTCGCGTTTCATCGACGCGCTGCTCTACTTCAAGGGCTTTCACGCCATTCAGGCGCATCGCCTCGCACACTGGCTGCACAACAACGGCCGCAAGGATTTCGCCTATTACATCCAGAGCCGCTCGTCGGCGGAGTTTCAGGTCGACATCAATCCTGCCGCGCGAATTGGACGCGGAATTTTCCTCGATCACGCGACCGGATTCGTCGTCGGCGAGACGGCGGTGATCGAAGACGACGTTTCGATACTGCACGGCGTCACGCTCGGCGGCACGGGTAAGGAAAACGAGGATCGTCATCCGAAAATCCGGCGTGGCGTGATGCTCGGTGCCGGCGCAAAAATTCTCGGCAATATCGAGATCGGCCATTGCGCGCGCGTCGCGTCCGGTTCGGTTGTGCTGAAAGACGTGCCGCATAACGTCACGGTCGCCGGTGTGCCTGCGAAAATCGTCGGTGAGGCGGGCTGCGCCGAACCGTCGCGCACCATGGACCAGATGTTCATGTCGCTCGGTTCCTGACCGGCAAGCGATTTGTGCCGAAGATTGTCATGGGATTGGCCGGAATTTGATCTGGCGAAGCCGCTGAACTCCCACTAAAGCTGTCGCTGACCAAACTTAAGCCGGAGACGAGCCGTGGACGTTCAGGAAGTCAGGAAGCTCGACGCCTATCTCAAGCGTCTGTTCGGAAATCCGAAAATCCGTGTGGTGCCGCGTCCCAAGAAGGACGATTCCGCCGAGGTCTATATCGGCGAGGAGTTCATCGGCGTGCTATTCGTCGATGACGAGGACGACGACCGCTCGTTCCAGTTCCAGATGGCGATCCTGGAAGACGATCTCGCCGAGGACGTCGGCTAAATTATTTGCGCGGCTTCTGCATCCGGCTGACGAGCGTGTCCATCGCGTTCGCAACGTCGCGCCATTGCGCAAGCCAGCTTCTGGGAAATCTGAAAGTCAGATCGGCACCTTCGATGCGGCGCTCGCTCAGGCACATGCCGGGTGTCGCGCCATCGCGCATGCAGCGCGCGATGAATTGCGGCGACGACGAATAGACCAGATCCTCGCCGGTATAGGGCGTGTTGTCGCGGAACGGACGCGTGCTCAAACCTTCAACAACGCGCGGCGGATTTGAATCGAGCGAGCGCGGATAGATCGTTCGCACCCGCTCGTCCGGCGACAGTGAATTGTGATGCGCCGCGATCGACAGGAAGATGCGGTCGATCGGCGGCAGATTGTCCTCAACCGTTTCCGCCGTGACGTGCGGCTGCGCCCGCGGCACGTCGAGCGACGGATAGTTGAAATTCAGATCGACGCGCTCCTGCGGCCCGCTGCGCTTCTGAAGTTTCACGCGGATCGCCTTGGCCGGCACGTTGAACGGCACGTTGCCGATCACCATCGGCAAATGCGACGGATCGGTCGGCTGTTCGGCATTCCATGTCGGCCACAGGATGTAGACGACCAGCAGAACCGCCACGACGCCTGCGCCGCCGGCGGCTGCGAACGGCATCAGATGGCTGCGGTGTTTCGCCCGCGCCTGAGGCCGCCGGCGCACATCCGCATGAGATGGTGAAGAGGTGTAGGACGGCATGAACAGGCGCGCTTTCTGCGGGCAAACTCGTGAATTGCCCGATTATGCCACGCGGCGGTTTATTTTTTGCCGGTTCCGGACGACGGCGCGAGCGCAAAGCCATGCAGCCGAGGCGCGGCGTTGTTAACCTTTTTTTAAGGATGAAGTGGCGGCTCGTGCCCGATTTTGCGAAGCCTCCCGGCGCTGGGTTTGTATTGCGTGCTGGGAATTTTTCGATGTCGCCGGAAGCGTTCAATTCGCTGTTTTCACTGATGATCGGATTTGCGCTCGCAGGCGCATTGAGCAGCGGCTATCAGGCGCTCGTCACCAAGCCGGCGGGCTTCGGGCTTCTCACGCAGCAAACGCCGAAGGCATTCGCCGCCGTTCCGTTTCTGGTTTTCGCAGCTCCCTTCATCATTATGCGTAACACACTGCGCGGCGCGCGCGTCGAAAAGCGCCGTTTTGAATTCGTGATGATGGCGACCATCATCGCAGGCTTCTGGAGCATGATGTCCGGCACCTGCGTTCTCATGGCTTTGAAGGCTGCGGGCGTCGTCTGAGCCCACTCGCATGACATTTCGGTTCGTGGCATGGTCTCCGCTCACCGGAGACTGACATGGCGATCTACGAACTCGACGGAAAATCCCCCGACCTTCCTGCCGACGGACAATATTTCATCGCGGAGACCGCGACGGTCATCGGCAATGTGCGCCTCAAGAGCAACGCCAGCGTCTGGTTCGGCTCGGTGCTGCGCGGCGACAACGAACTGATCGAGATCGGCGAAGGATCGAACGTGCAGGACAACTGCACCTTTCACACCGATCCGGGATTTCCGCTGACCGTCGGCAAGAACTGCACCATCGGCCACAATGTCATTCTGCACGGCTGCACTATCGAGGACGGCGCGCTGGTCGGCATGGGCGCGATCATCATGAATGGTGCGCGCATCGGCAAAGGCTGTATCGTCGGCGCAGGTGCCGTGATTACCGAAGGCAAGACATTCGATGATCGCGCGCTTGTGGTCGGTGCGCCAGCGCGCGTCATTCGCACGCTGACGGAAGATCAGGTCAAGGCGATGACCTACGGCGCACCGCATTACGTTCACAACGGCAAACGATTCAAGGCAGGCCTGAAGAAAATCGGCTGACGATCAGGCGGCGTGCAGGAACTCGACGCCGATTTCGTTGCCCTTGCGCCAGACAAGACGGCAGCGCGTCGTTTTGCGGACGTCGCCGGTGAACGCAATCGACAGCTTGCCATCGACCGGCTCCTTGTCGTTGACGCGAATCTTCGCGCCCGTCAGCGACAGGTCGAGCAGCGTGCAGTTGCGTTTGGCAAAGCCGCCGTCGAGCGTCATCCAGACATGCTGCTCGATCTTGTGACGCGGCTTGCGTGTTTCGCGTTTGAAAATTGCCATCGTTTTAGCTCCGATATGGGGAGCGTTTTACACTACGGAACTTTCAGAAAATTTGAATCGATTGATTGGATCAAACCCAATCGATTCGGAAACCGTTAACCACGCGCTTTCCTCGAATGAGGTGTTTCGGCACCGCTTGGCTCGCGTTTAGCGCCGCAGAGTCCAATTCTGCGCGCCGGTGAGTCCAAGAGTCAAATCGCGAATTTCGCTAGTGATTACAGATGAATGATCGCGGCGCGGCGCTGATGCCGTTTCGCGATTGGGGACATTGGGCGGCATCGATGCGGAAACTTCTTCTTGTGACGGCGAGTGCTGTCGCGCTGGCGGCTCCGGCTTATGCGGCGGACATGTCATCGCCTCAACCGATGGCTTACACCAAGGCACCTATGGTGGCGCCGGCCTTTACATGGACCGGGCTCTATCTCGGCGGCCACGGCGGATACGGCTGGGGCCGCATGACCGGAAGCGATCCGACGGGTGCCACGCCCGACAGCACAGTCGATACCAAGGGCGGCGTTGCCGGCGGCCAGATCGGTTATCTCTACCAGACCGGTGCCCTGGTTCTCGGCGTCGAAGGCACTTACTCGTGGGCCGACATCAAGGCCAGCACCGCTCTCGGTGCAGGTACGGCCACCGTGAAGAACGACTACATCGCAACAGTCGCCGGCTGCGCCGGTTACGCCTTCGATCGCGCGCTGATTTACGGCAAGGGCGGCGTCGCGTTCACGCGCGACATGGCTGACGCGACCGACGGCCTCGGCGGTTCGTCGACCGGCCGCTTCAGCCACACCGGCTACGTCGTCGGCGGCGGCATTGAATACGCGTTCCTGCCGAACTGGTCCGCGCGCGTGGAATACAATTATCTCGGTTTCGGTTCGCAGCTTGAGACGCCGTCGTCGCAGGGCGGCCTCGTCGCGACGCCGATGAACGTGCGCAACGAGACTTCGGCCGTCACCTTCGGCGTGAACTATCACCTGAACTGACGACGACTTACTCCAGTACGACTCAAAGTCGGTTCGCGAGGGCCGGCTTTTTTCGTGGAGTGAAATGAAAAAGGTGCGGCCAGTCCTTGGGGGGAAGGGCTGGCCGCGCACGATCCGGTCTGGGACGGGGAGGGGTGGGGATACGACCGGGTCGTGTAGCTCCGTTGTTGTTTTGAAATTTCAGCGCGAGCTTGCGGTGGCGACCGCAGGACGTGAATCGCTCAGCGATACCCACACATTCGGATCGGACTGCGACTGACGCTTCACGAAGCGGTAGCCGGTTTCGGTCCACGCCACGACGTCCTCGTTCTGATTGTCGAGAACGAACTCGCCCTTGTCGGACTTCACGGTGAGAACCGCGTGGCCTTCGCCCTTCTTGTCGCGCACGACGGTGATGAGCAGCGCCTCGCGCGGCCATCCGGCGTCGATCAGCATTTTGCGTTTCAGCAGCACATAGTCTTCGCAGTCGCCGTAGCCGTCGGTCGGATACGACCACTTCTCGATGACGCCCCAGTGCTCCTGGTCGGTCATCGGCTTGACGCTCTCGTTGACCCAGCGATTGACGCGCAGCATGTCCTTCCATGCGGTCTGCGTCATGACGATGTCGCGTGCCTGCGTCGGGCCGCCCTTGCAGTCCGCCGGATTTTCGGCGCAGAACTCGACCCAGCCGATCGGCGGACGTGCCGTCTCGCCAAGGCTCGCGTAGATGACTTTCTCGCCGGCGGCATTCGCAGCCGCCGTCATTCCGATGAGACCGATGGCAACCGCGAAACCTTTAGCCGCCAGGCCCCGAGCGAAATTCTCCCGTCCCTTGATTGAAAACATTGCAGCCCCCGTTTTTTTGTTGGGACCACAATGCGCGGAAGGATTTTCAGCGGGCCGAATTACGGCACGCGTATTTGAAGCAAAGGCTAGTAAAAACAGGGACTTATTTGAGCTTTACTTGAATCGAATTTGTCTCAAATGCGAGATTTTCAAATTCGATTCAAATTTTATCGATTGGCGTGCAGAGCATTGGATTCATTGGGAAAGTGAAACGTGCTTTGCGCGCGTCACAGAACCGCAGACCATGGTCCGAAACGCATCAAGGCGACATCCCGTGAGGGATATCGCCTTGAAAGCTCTGAAAAATCAGGAGTCGCTAACCGAGCGGGTTTACTGCGCGCTTACGCTATCTTCGACTGTCTCGGGAAGCTGCGCGTGAACGAACTCGACCGCGAAGCCTTCTTCGAGGTGGCGGACGACGCGGGCCTGCACGCGTCCCAGCGTAACCGCGCTGCCGACTGTGGGGCGGCTTTCGGCGGCAAGTGCCGCGCCCGACAGCGATAGGTCGATGATGCGGACCTGCATCTGGCGTCCGTCTTCGCCGATCTTGAGCAGGGCAAGCGGATTGCGCGGCACGATACGGTCGTGACGGCGATCTTCCGGCAGATTGAGGATCTGGCGGTTGGCCAGCCATGTGAGCTGGGCGGCCAGTTTGTCGCGCTTGCGGGGCGTGGCGCCGACCGTCATGGCGAAGCCGTTGTCGAGCAGGCGGGTGATTTTGCCTTCAATACGGCCGATATGGTCGAGATAGGCGACGACACGTTCGCCGACATTGCCGATGCCGGGTGCCAGCAGCGCAAGGCCGCCGGGGGACATGTTGATGACCTGGCAGGGGAATTCGCGCCGATCGGCCAGCATGTAGCGGCCAAGCAGATGGACCTTCACGCGCTGGAAGCGGCGGCGTTCTTCTGAAGCAGGAGCGGATTGTCTTTGCGGCAACGCCATCGTTTCACCGGTCGGCCGGTTTGTCGGTATGAGCCAACCTTAGGCGTCACAGGGTTAACTTTGCGTTAGCAATCGCGCACAGCAAAGCCGGATCGCGAGTTAGCGCAAGCCTTCATAGACGGTGAAGCCGCGCATGACGTTCCATTTGCGCGCTGCGCGCGGGCCGCGCCATTTCTGCGCTTCGCCGGCGTAACGCCACGATGTCAGCGTGAAATTTTTCAGCGGTGCATAGGCGTGCGCATCGTCGCGCCCGATCGGGACGATCAGACCTGTCAGACTGAGCGGCGAATGCGAGCGTGTGCTGAACGGCAGCAGCAGCAATTCGAGATGAACAGCCGATCCGTCCGCGCCTTCGGCGGTGATGCCGCCGACGGTCGGAAGCGTTTCTTCGGCAACGATGCCGACGACATCCTCGAATTCACGGCGGCTGGTCTTGGTGAAATAATCCGCAAAGCCTGCGCCCTTCGCGTCCTTGCCAAGCAGGGCGCAAAGCCGCGTACCGGCGACGCGAAATGGAAAGCCCGCGGCGCGGTCGTAGGACAGAACGAAAATATCGCCGAGCAGATGGCGCACGGCTTCCGGCTCGAGATCGCTGCGTTCGGGTGCTGCGTCGCCCCCGCGCTTGCCGTCCCAATACGCGAAGAACTCGCGGCTGGCTGAATGTTTCATCGTCCCACCCTGATCCGCACAGAGCGAACGTGAGACAGACTTGTCCCGTATTCACGCATGACGCGGTCCCCTTTCTGTTGTGCGGGACAGGCGTTGCAGCGTCCATGCCGGGGAGCGGGTTTCGCCGAATCTGGCGCGGCTTTGCGGCGTTAAGATTAATTTAACTATGAGCTTCGCGGATTTGCGGATCGCAGCTAGTGTCTGCGTACTCCAAGCCGCTCCGCTTTTCTCCAGGGGCTGGGCGGCGGATACACAGGTGGCAACGAACAGATTGGTCATTGCGCGGGGAGGGGTGGGGAACGCCCGGGCCGCGCGCAGCAAGACCGGAAGTCCAAAGGGAAGGCCTCGCGCCTTCCCTTTTTCTTTTTGTGCCGTGACGCTGTTACGCTTGCGCCGCCCGATCAAAGACGCCTATCTGCCTGAAGACGACGACGGTTCAGGCATCACCTTGCAAGTTCCCGAAATTCCACCGCCGCAGCCGCGCGAACCGATCCTCACCATTCCGGGCGCGATGATCGCGCTTGTCGGCGTCATGGCCGCAATTCACGGCCTGCGCATGCTGTTGCCGCTGGCGACCGATCAGGAAGTGGTCTGGGCATTCGGCTTCGTGCCGGCACGCTACGATACGACCGTGATGGCGGGACAATTTCCCGGCGGCGTCGGTGCGGAGTTATGGACGTTTCTGACCTACGCGTTTCTGCACGCCGACTTCAACCACATCCTGTTCAACATGCTTTGGATGCTGCCGTTCGGCAGCGCGCTGGCGCGGCGTTTTTCACCGATGCGGTTTTTCGTCTTTCTCGCGGTGACGGCGATTGCCGGTGCCGTCGCGCATCTCGTCACGCATCAGCATGAAGTTGCGCCGATGATCGGCGCGTCGGCCGCGGTTTCAGGCGCGATGGCGGCCTCGATACGCTTTGCATTTCAGTCTGGAAGTTTTCTGTCGTTCGCCCGGACCCATGCAGATGACGCAGCGCGCGTGCCTGCGCTTTCACTCGGCAAGTCGTTGCGCAATCCGCGCGTGCTCGGATTTCTGGCGGTGTGGTTCGGCATCAATATCGTGTTCGGCATCGGTGCCATCGGCGTCGGCTCGAACGTGCAGAGCGTCGCATGGCAGGCGCATATCGGCGGTTTCCTCGCCGGACTGCTGCTGTTTTCGTGGTTCGATCCGGTGCCGCGCGCCCCCGATGCGCCGGAGCATAACTAATTCCCTTCGCTGCACTGCGTATTGCCGTGGCATCGCGCTGGGTCCATCATTTGCACACAGGTTGCATTGCGGCGTTTTGCGCCAGCGCGAAACCATACTGGCGCTTCGTTGTTTGACTCATTGAGAAAAGGTACGCGCGGATCTTCCGGGCGGGCGTTTTGAACGGGGAGACGACAATGACGGTTCGAGCAATTCTGGATACCAAAGGCCATCAGGTTGTCAGCGTAGCTCTCGACGCGAAAGTGTCAGCGGCGGTGAAGATATTGTCGCAGAAGCGTATCGGCGCGGTGCTGGTGATGAACGGCTCGCGCATCGAAGGCATTCTGTCGGAGCGCGATGTCGTGCGCGTGCTGGGCGAGCGCGGAGCTTCCGCTCTCGACGAGCCGGTGAAATCGGCAATGACGGCCAAGGTCATTACCTGCCGCGAGACCGATTCAGTCGGACACATCATGGAAAAAATGACGTCGGGAAAATTCCGGCATCTTCCGGTTGTCGAGAACGACCGCGTCGTCGGCCTCATTTCCATCGGCGACGTCGTGAAATGGCGCGTCGCCGAGTTCGAGCGCGAGCAGGAAGCCCTGCACGAATATATCAAGACGGCGTAGCCGTCTCAGATCGAAGCGGACTGCGCGGTGCCGGGCGGCTGGCTTGCGGTCGGCGTCAGGAGACTGATCGCTTCCTGGATGTTTTCGATGTTGCGCTCGGCTGCGCGAACGCCATGCGCGATTGCTTCTTCGGCGCGATGGAAATCGAACCAGCCGATACGGCCGACGCGCGGCGAGATCAGAACGTCCGGCGGATCGCCGGCGAGGCGCGAGCGCGTAACGCGGTCCTGCATGATATTGAAGGCATCCACCATCACGGTCGAAATTCCCGGACGCGCTCCGGTGCCGAAGAATTCGCGTTTGACGGTTTTCTCGGCGGAGAAGAATTTCCGTAGGCCGCTCTTTTCCGCAGCAGGCTCAGGCAGCACTTCGGCTTCAGTTTCGACATTTGAATCGCCGAATCCGGAAATGATCGTGCCGTGACCTGCGACATCGGTCGAGACGTTGCAGGCGATCACGATTTCGGCGCCGAGCGCGCGCGCGGCGGAGACGGGCACGGGATTGACCAGCGCGCCGTCGACGAGCCAGCGGTCGCCGATCATCACCGGCTCGAAAATTCCCGGCAGCGCGTAGGACGCGCGTATCGCGTTCACGAGTTTGCCGTTGGTGAGCCAGATCTCGTGGCCGGTTTTCACTTCAGTTGCGACGGCTGCGAATTTCAGCGGAAGGTCGCCGATATGCACGCGGCCAAGGGCCGCTTCCAGTTCGGTGGCTAATCTGCCGCCGCCGATCAGACCGGAGCCGTTCAGGCGAATGTCGAGGTAAGTGAAGAGGTTTCGCGGCTTGAGACCTCTGGCCCATGCTTCCAGCGCGTCGAGCTGGCCCGCGGCATAAGAGCCGCCGACAACCGCGCCGATGGACGTGCCGACGATGATGTCGGGCACGATGCCGTTGGAGAGAAGCGTGCGCATGATGCCGATGTGGGCGAAGCCGCGCGCAGCACCGCCGCCGAGCGCCAGTCCGATTGTCGGTCTCTTGGTCACTGCTTCTGCCTTGTTCTTGCCGGTTGGATTTTGCCTGAACCCCATCCAATTCTCCAGCACCGGCAGTCTCCTTGATAATTCGCGGCGAATCGCCGCCGCTTGAACAACGCAAATAACAGCGCCTTGTGACGCCACGCGAGTATCGCCTAGATGGAAAATGTGACTGAACGGGGACGTTTAGACCAATTGCCGAGCGCGGCGATGGAAGTGCTGCCGGATTAACCTCCGGGTGCAATCTGAGGCTTGAATTTGCCTCGTTTTCGGTGAAAAAACGGCCCATGACAGCCCTCCGGCTCGGCCACAATTCACGCAGGCGCCATGCGCAACGCGCGACGGCGCTTGCGCTGTTCGCGCTGCTCTGGTCGATCCAAACCGCGAGCGCGCAGTTCTTCAGCGACCGTCCGCCGCCGATCCCGCCGGCCAATGTGCCGGAAGCGCCGACGCCGTCCGGTCCGGCGATTAGTCTCGCGCCGCCATCCGGTCCTGCGTCCACGCCCGGTTTGCCCGCAACGCTCACGCAGCCGCCAGTGACAATCGCTACACCGCCGCAGCCTGCGGCAACATCGACCCAATCAACGTTGTCGCTCAGCGCGCGTTACGGCAAGGACATGCCGACAATTAACAACGGCATCATCTGGCGGGTGTATTCCGACAAGCCCGACGCCAGCGGCGCATTTCAATTGGTCCGCGAAGAACGAACGGCAACGCCGAACATCGTGCTCGCGCCGGGCGGTTACGTCGTGCATGCGGCGATGGGGCTCGTCAGCGCGGTGCGGCCGGTGACGGTGCGCGGCGAAACCGTGCGTGAATCGTTCGAGCTTCCGGCCGGCGGACTGCGCATTGTCGGCCGCGTCGGCACCAGCCCAATTCCGGTCGGACAGATCACGTTCTCCGTCTACAGGGGCAGCCAGTTCGAGATCGGCGATCGCGCGCCGATCGCAACCAACGTCGGCGCGGGCGACATCGTGCTGGTGCCGGATGGCACATATTACATTGTCTCGAACTATGGCGACGCGAACTCGGTCGTGCGTTCCGACATTCGCGTGGCGGCGGGCAAACTGACGGATGTGACCGTCACCCATCGCGCAGCCGTCATCACGCTCAAGCTCGTCGGCAGCAAGGGCGGCGAGGCGCTGGCGAATACCGCGTGGTCGGTGATTACGCCCGCAGGTGACATCATCAAGGAATATAACGGCGCGTTCCCGCGCGTCATTCTGTCCGAAGGCGAGTATCGCGTGATCGCCAAGAACGAAGGCAAGGTTTACGAAAGCCCGTTCAACGTCACCAACGGCGTCGACCGCGAAGTCGAAGTGCTGACGAAGCAGAACTGACTATTCGGCGGGCGCCGGCACGCCCTTCGGCACCATTCCCTCCGCCGCCGAATATTTCGCAATCCCGTACAGAAACGCCGCGACGGCAAGATAGGCGAACGCGACGCCAGGCGTGACCGCAAGGCCGACCGCTTCTCCGTGCATGAATCCGAAGAAGGTGAGAACCGCGCCCGCCAGTGCGAAGCCCGCCGCGTTGGCGAATTTGCGGTCGATCACGAACACGCCGATGGCGCCGAGCACGAGCCCTGTGAGAATGGAGCCGCCGCCCATCACTTCGAGACCGTGAAACAGCACGCCGTTCTGCTGCATCTTTGCGACGAACTCGCCGGCATGAACGGCAGGGAATTGCATTCCGGCGGCTCCGAGCGCACCGTTGATGAGCACAGTCGCCCATGCTGCCAGATGGGGCGTCAGCGCCAGTGCGACCGCAGGCGCATGTTCGCGCGGCGTGGTCTGGAATGCCTGCGCGCAAATCAGCATGCCGATGTAGAGCAGGATCGGCGAGATCGCGACGACCGGAACGATCGCGAGCATCAGCGATATGACGCCGAACCACGACAGCACGATCACCATCAGCCCCGTTGCGGCGGAATAGCCGATACGTCCGCCCATCGCCTTCCAGCCGGGATGGCCGATATAGACCGCGTTGATGAAGGGATTGCCCATCAGGCAGCCGATCAGGCTGACGACGCCGTCGGCGGTGAGCACGCGCGTGGTCGGATAATGGTCGCCGGCGGCTTCCGCCGATTCCACATTGTCCATGGCCTCGACGAGATCGTAGATGCCGTAGGGAATCGCGGTGATGAGGATGACGCCGAGATACTGGAAGCCTGAGAAGACGCGATCGATCGCCGGCAACGGAATCGAGAACCCGAAATTGGAGAAAGCGGATTTCACGCCCGCGATCGAAAGGTCGCCGAGGTTCAATCCAAAGAGGTTCGATCCCCAGGCGATCAGCATGCCGGCTGCGATTGCGACGAGGCCTGCGGGAGTTCCTTTCGGATAGCGCACGCCGCCGAACCAGCTCGCCATGATGATCGCGAAACAGACGAGACCAATCTGCGGCGTCATGAACATTTCAAGTGCGGGCCGCATCGAGATGAACGTGATCGACACGCCCGCCAGCGTACCGAGCAGTGCCGCGCGCGGCGTGATCTTGCGAACGATCGGAGCGATGAAGCCGCCAATCATCAGAATGAAGCTCTGGAAGAACACCCAGACGAGGCCTGCTTCCCAGCCCTTGATCGGATCGCCGGTCGTCAGCGCAATCGGCAGCATGATGACGAAGGTGACGATGAACATGTGCGGCACCGACACGCCCGAGGGCAGGGCGCAGACATCGCTGCGCCCGGTTTTCTGCGCGAGGCGATAGGCGAGAAAAGCGTAATAGAACGTGGACAGGCACATCATCAGGCCGAGCGCGGGAAGAATGCGCCCGAACACAATCGAGTCCGGCATCTTGATGACGAAACGCAGAAGTCCTGTCAGCACCAGCATGTTGACGAGGATGTTGGTGCCGAAGCCGAAGAACGCATTCCAGTCGCCCGGAGTCCAAAGCGTTGGCTTGCCCGCCGTTGTTGTCGTGCTCATCTTGCCCCTCCTGCCGATAATGCTTTCACCGGCGTCATTGCGCCGATGACGGAATGTGATTCGCTGACCCAGCCGAAGATGCCGCCCTGCGCCTTAATCATGCGCAGTCCCATCTCGTGAAATTCGGGAAAGTAGGATGCGCAGCAATCCGCCAGCACGACGCAGCGGTAGCCGCGATCGTTGGCTTCGCGCACGGTGGTGTTGACGCACACTTCCGTCGTGACGCCGCACACCAGAAGATTTTCGATTTTGCGATCTTTCAGAATGTCACCGAGAGGCGTGGCGTAGAACGCGCCCTTGCCGGGTTTGTCGATGATGACTTCGCCCTCGATTGGATAAAGTGCGGGAATGATGTCGTGTCCGGGTTCGCCCTGAATGAGAATGCGGCCCATCGGTCCCTTGTCGCCGATGCGCAGCGAAGGCTTGCCGCGTTCGATCTTCGGGGGCGGCGCATCCGACAGATCCGGTCTGTGACCTTCGCGCGTATGGACGACGAGCATGCCGATGTTGCGCGCCGCATCGAGAACCGCGGCGCAGGGCTTCACTGCGCGCGCAAGCTGGCCGACGTCATTACCGAGCGTCTCGCCGAAGCCGCCCGGCTCCATGAAGTCGCGCTGCATGTCGATGATGACGAGCGCGGTCTTTCGCCATTCCACCGCTAGCGCGGATGGCTCGGCGGCAATCGTGCCGACCGGATCGATGCCGTGCATGGACATGCGCGAATTCTCCGCAACGTCATTGCGTCAGGGAGTTTGAAGCAAGCCGTATGCCACTGTGTATACAATCGCGCCCGAGGCCGCCGATGTTGCGAAAGCGATGGCCGATCAAGCGATTGCAGGACCGCGCCGGCTTTGCGCAGGCAACGAAGGCTCGCCGGCGCTGCTCAATATTTGAGCTTCAGTGCACCTAAGGATTGCGGAGTGGCTTCAGCAGCGCCGCTAAAAGCGCGTGACGATGTCGCCGAGCGACGGCCGCGCCCGGTCTTCCGGCGGTTTGGCCGCCTTGCCGATGTGGATGAAGCCCGCGACCTTTTCATCTGCCTTCACGCCGAGCGCGGTGAGCACGTCGCGGTCGAATGCCATCCATCCGGTCAGCCAGTTCGCGGCATAGCCGAGCGCATGCGCAGCGTGGACGATGTTCATGCAGCTCGCGCCGGCTGAAAGCTCCTGCTCCCAAGCAGGCACCTTCGGATGTTGCGACGTTCTGCTGACGACGGCGATCACGAGCGGCGCGTCGGTGAATCGGTTCTGTTCCTTCTGGATCTGATCCGCCGTGGCCGTAACGTTCTTCGCGCGAAACACTTTCGTAAAAATCTCGCCTGCTTTCTTGCGCGCGTCGCCCTCGAATACGATGAAGCGCCACGGCACGATCTTGCCGTGATCGGGCGTCCGCGCGCCAATGCTCAGGATCGTATCGAGTTCGGCGCCCGTGGGGCCGGGGCCGCTCATCTCGAACGGCTTGATCGAGCGACGTGTCTTGAGAAGGTCGAGTGCGTCGGGCATTGATGATCCGGGGAAATGTTGCGCGACTGATATGGACGCATCCGGCCGGACAGCAAGTCCAGCCGGATTAGCAAGTCTCTAAACTGCGGCTCACTCCGCCGCCTGCTTCAATCCCTGTCGCGCGCGCTTGATGTCCGGCGGCGTCGCCTCATCGGTGAGCGACGCAAGAGCTTCATCGAGCGACACGACCTTTTGGCCTTCGCTGCCGAGACGGCGGATCGAGACCGAGCGTGTCTCAGCCTCTTTCTTGCCGACGACGAGCAGAGCCGGAACCTTCGCCAGCGAATGTTCACGAACTTTGTAGTTGATCTTCTCGTTGCGAAGATCGATGTCCACGCGCAGTCCGGCTTTGCGGCACGCATCCACCACCTCGCGCGCATAATCGTCGCCGTCTGAAGTGATTGTCGTCACCACAGCCTGCAACGGCGCAAGCCACAGCGGGAAGTGGCCGGCGAAATGCTCGATCAGGATTCCGGTGAAGCGTTCCAGCGAGCCGAGAATGGCTCGATGCAGCATCACCGGTGTCACCTTGTTGGAGTGCTCGTCGATGTAGAATGCGCCGAGACGGTCCGGCAGATTCAGGTCCACCTGAATCGTGCCGCATTGCCATTCGCGGCCGATGGCATCCTTCAGCGTGTATTCGAGCTTCGGACCGTAGAACGCGCCTTCGCCCTTGTTGAGAGTCCAGGGGTGCTGGGTTTCTTCAAGCGTCTTCATCAGCGCGCCTTCGGCGACGGTCCACAGTTCATCCGCGCCGATACGTTTTTCCGGACGATCCGAGAATTTGATCTCGACATCGTCGAAACCGAAATCCTTGTAGATCGACAGAATGAGATTGTTCATCGCCAGACATTCTTCGGCGATCTGGTCCTGCGTGACAAACACATGCGCGTCGTCCTGCGTGAAGCCGCGCACGCGCATCAGCCCGTGCATGGCGCCCGATGGCTCGAAGCGATGGACCTTGCCGAATTCCGCGATCTTCAGCGGCAGTTCGCGATATGATTTCAGGCCGTTCTTGAAAATCTGGACGTGGCCCGGACAGTTCATCGGCTTGATGGCGTAGACGCGGTTGTCGTCCTCGCGCTTGGCCGTCATGAACATGTTTTCCGAATAGGTCGGAATATGTCCGGTCGTGACCCACAACTCCCGGTCCATCAGCTGCGGCGAATTCACTTCCTGATAGCCGGCCTCGGTCTGACGGCGGCGGATGTAGTTCTCCAGCATCTGGAACAGCGTCCAGCCTTTGTGATGCCAGAACACCGAACCTGGCGCTTCTTCCTGAAAATGAAACAGGTCCATCTCGCGCCCCAAGCGGCGATGGTCGCGCTTCTCGGCTTCCTCGAGCTGCTTGAGATAAGCGTCGAGGTCTTCCTGTTTGGCGAATGCCGTGCCGTAGATGCGGGCCAGCATCGGATTGTTGCTGTCGCCGCGCCAATACGCGCCCGCGACCTTCATCAGCTTGAACGCATTGCCGACCTTGCCGGTCGAGGTCATGTGCGGCCCACGGCACAGATCGAACCAGTCGCCCTGATAGTAGATATTGATCGGCTCGTTGCCCGGAATGGCGTCCACGAGTTCGACCTTGAAGTTCTCGCCCTTGTCGCGGAACACCTGCTTGGTCTTCTCGCGGTCCCAAACGTCCTTGGTGAACGGTTTGTCCTTGGCGATGATCTCGCGCATCTTCTTTTCGATCGCGGCGAAGTCTTCCGGCGTGAACGGCTCGTTGCGGAAGAAGTCGTAATAGAATCCGTTGTCGATCACGGGGCCAATCGTCACCTGCGTGCCGGGCCACAGCGTCTGCACGGCTTCGGCGAGCACATGCGCAGCGTCATGCCGGATCAATTCCAGCGCGCGGGGGTCTTCGCGATTGATGAATTCGATTTTGGCGTCTTGCGAAATCGGATCGGACAGATCCATCACTTCGCCATCAAGCGCCATCGCAACGGTGCGCTTCGCCAATGAAGGCGAGATGCCCTTGGCGATGTCGAGGCCCGTGGTGTTTTTGGGAAACTCCCGGCGTGCGCCGTCGGGAAAAGTCACTGCGACCTGGTCGCTCATTTTCTATTCCGGGCTTTCGGCCCGGCTCCTCTTGCTCACTCCTGCGAACCGACGCAGGTAAGCGATGGACGAGGGATATATCAGCCGCACGGTGCTTCGCAAGCCGCATGAGATAATTGAATGGGATGGATGATAATTCATGCGTTTGCATTAAATCGCGGGTCTGCTAACACCCGGCGATGAATCGCTTTGCTCCCACATCATTGCTGATCGGAAATTTCGTCACCGGCCTCTCCGTCATGGGACCGGCGGGCATGCTCGGCGAATTGTCGGATGGCCTTGCCGTCTCGGTTCGCGACGCGAGTCTTCTCATCACGTTTGGCGCGGCTGTGCTGTGCATCGGTTCGCCGCTGACGGCGTGGCTCACCAGCCGCTTCGACCGGCGCATTCTGCTGACAGCAACTCTTGTCATCGTCGGTCTGGCACATGTCGCGTCCGCGCTTGCGCCGAACTATTACTCGCTGCTCGCGCTGCGTCACATCATGCTTGCCGTCGTTGCGCTGTTCACGCCGCAAGCGGCTGGTGCGGCCGCGCTGATGGCCCCGCCCTCGCATCGCGGCAGCACGATGTCGTTTGTGTTTCTCGGCTGGTCGCTTTCGGCGGCGTTCGGTCTGCCGCTTGTAACCTATTTTGCAAGTCACTTCGGCTGGCGCTCGGTTTTTGCACTGAGTGCGACTGCCGCGTTTATCGCTGCAATTCTCACCGCATGGCGGCTGCCGCGCGGATTGTTCGGCGCGCCGGTCGAATTGAGAACGTGGCGCGAATTGTTCCGCAATCCGCTGATCGTCACGCTTTTGGTCATCACGATCATGCAGACATCGGGTCCGTTCGTGATCTTCACGTTCATCGGCCCGGTGATGACCAAGCTGATGAACTCAAGTGCGGAAACAATCGCGAGCGTGTTCTTCGTCTGGGGGATCACCGGACTGATCGGCAACATCTTCGCCAGCCGCGTCGTCGATAGCTGGGGTGGATGGAAAACGTCGCTGACCTGCACCATTCTGCTTCTGGCCGGCGTGACCGGCTGGGCGCTTGGAAGCGGCGTGCTGGTCGCGATGCTGGCTGCTACGGTTTTCTGGGGTCTCGGTTTTGTGCCGTCGAACTCGATGCAGCAGGTTCGTCTGGCGGCTGCCGCGCCCGCCGCCGCCAGTGCGTCCGTGTCGCTGAATACGTCGGCGCTTTATATCGGGCAGGCGATCGGTTCCGGCATCGGCGGCATGTTCTATGTGCGCGACATGATCGGTGCGATGAACATCGCGGCCATCGCGTTTGTCGTTGCTGCGATTGCGCTGGTGATGGTGACGCGACCCCGCGCCGCCCTTCAGCCGGGCTGAGAATTCGTTCCACGCCAGCGCGCGTAGCGCCACGGCAGATACCAGCGTGCATCCGGCGATAAGGCTTGCGGCACGTTGTCGATGCCCGAGGTTCCCCACGGGTTACAGCGCAGCAGCCGCGCCAGCGTCATCCATCCGCCGGCCCACAATCCGAAGCGCGAGATCGCTTCGTCGCCATAGACGGAACAGGTCGGCAGATGCCGACAGGTGTTCCCGATCATCGGCGAGAGCGTGTGGCGATAGACCCAGATCATTCCGCGCCCTGCGGCGCTTGGAACTTTCAGAATGAACCTGGCGCAGGCGGAACACATCGCGGAATGCTCACTGTGACTTTGTTGTGCGAGATGCCGATTCGATTGCCGTCAACTGAACAGTTCCAGGGCGTGGAACTGAATGATGCAGTCTTTTGCGTCACACTGTGAACGCTATCGCACGTTTGAAGTCGCGTTGCAGCAAAGTTGAATAGACGCGAATCTCGCCGGCGGTTAGCTTTTGATAACAACCGCATGACAAGATTCGTCGTGCGGGATTGGGTTTGCCGTTGCTCTGTCGGGGCGGGGAAGGAACCGAATTGCATCTTGTGAGGTCGCTCACATTCGGCGGCTGGGCGCGGGTCTGCGCCGCCGCATTTTCTGTCGCTGTGCTTGGCCCGGCCATGCTCGGCCCTTCGGCATACGCCTCCGACACCCTCGAAGAACGCAAGCTCCCGATGAAGTTTACCTGGTACGCGGCGCCGTCCGGCGCGTGCGATCGCGATTGCAGCGCGTGGATCGGTGCGGTCGGCATCATCACCAGCGACACGCCGGCGAAGTTCGATGACTTCGTGAAGGGCCGCGATTTGACTGGCGCAACAATGGTGCTGGATTCGAGCGGCGGCTCGGTGCTCGACTCGATTGCGATGGGGCGGCGCTGGCGCGAACTGCGGCTGCACACCGCCGTCGGCATGGTGATCGAGCGCACGCCGGTCGGCGGCGGCGTGGACCGCGATATTCTCCCCAATGCCTATTGTGAATCGATGTGCGTGTTTCTGCTGCTGTCGGGACAGACGCGGACCATTCCGGAGGGCGCGCATGTGCGCGTGCATCAGATCTGGATGGGCGACCGCGCCGAAGACGCGAAGGCTGCGACCTATTCGGCGCAGGATCTGATGATCGTCGAGCGCGACATCGGCCGGCTCGCGAAATACACATTCGAGATGGGCGGATCGGGCGACCTCTTGTCGCTCGCGCTCAGCGTGCCGCCGTGGGAAGCTCTGCACGAGTTGACAGCAGCTGAGTTGCGCACGACCAATCTCTTAACCGACAGCGCGGTTGCGGACGCGTCCGCGCCGAAGCTGCCGGTTGCCAACGGCAAGCCGGTGCAGGATCGCTACGTCAATGCAGAAGACGGAAGTGCCAAGAGCGCGCCGTTGAAATCGACCAGGACGGCTGCCGTCGAACCGCCGACCGGCGGCGCAGCACCGGTCGCTCCCGATCACAAATAATCTGAGTTTCGCCTAACCTCGCACGGTGGCGACTTTGCTTGCCTGCTTGGCCTCGATCTGATCGACGGCGTCGACGACCGCGTCGAACGTCAGGAGCGTCGACGCGTGACGCGCCTTGTAGTCGCGCACCGGCTCAAGCAGCGCAACGTCGGCCCATTTGCCTTGCGGCGGCTTGCCGTTTTCCTTGAGCATCTTGCGGACCGTTTCGCGCAATTCGCGCAACTCGGGCCCGTTGGAGCCGATCACATGCCGCGCCATGATGGAGGAGGACGCCTGTCCCAGCGCGCACGCCTTCACGTCGTGGGCGAAATCGCTGACGACTCCGTCCTTCATCTTCACATCGACTTTGACCGTGGACCCGCACAATTTCGAGTGAGCGGTGGCTGACGCATCCGGGTCCGGCAACCGGCCCAGACGCGGAATATTCCCGGCCAATTCGATGATTTTCTTGTTGTAGATGTCGTTCAGCATGATGTTTGAAACTGCACCTGCATAAGACCTTTGCCGGTCCCGCCCTTGGCGCTTCCGGCCATATCCCTATATAGTTATGGCGTCGCGGGAAAAACCAGCCTGCGTCGTGAGTTGCCCGGACATATCAGGGTTTCGGCTAGCTCCCGGTGACACTCCGGCCCTCCGCCATATGGGTTATTGTGGCATGGGACCGGTCGAACGGAGACGACATGGACGCGATCATCAAGCCTATCCGCAGCGGCAAGCCTGCCGAGAAATCCGAAATTCCCGCGTCCGACTATATGGCCGCACCCGTCGCCAAGGACGCGCCGCGTCCATCGCGTCAGGAGGCCGAATCCGCCGTGCGGACGTTGCTTTCCTATATCGGCGAAGACGCGAAACGCGAGGGCCTGCTCGATACGCCGCGCCGCGTGGTTGAGGCCTATGACGAATTGTATCAGGGGTACTTCCAGTGCCCGGCAGAAATCCTCAACCGCACGTTCGGCGAGACGGCAGGCTACGACGATTTCGTGCTGATCCGCGATATCACATTCAACTCCCATTGCGAGCATCACATGATGCCGTTTTACGGCAAGGCGCATGTCGCCTACGCGCCGGTCGATCGCGTGGTGGGATTGTCGAAGGTCGCCCGGCTGGTCGATGTGTTCGCGCAGCGCCTTCAGACGCAGGAGCATCTCACCGCGCAGGTGGCCGGTGCGATCAACGCCATCCTCAAGCCGCGCGGCGTCGCGGTGGTGATGGAAGCCGAGCATACCTGCATGTCGGTGCGCGGCATCGCCAAGGACGGCGCCAAGACATTGACGACACGCTTTACCGGCGTGTTTCATGATAACCCTGACGAGCAGGCTCGTTTCCTCAATATGGTGCGCGGCATCTGAGGCTTCTTCGGAGGCGCAGGCTGCGCCCTCCGAATGAAGGCAGACACAGTGAGTTCATCCTCAGCAGAGATCGAAGAAGGGCTGACCTTTCAGCCTAGGTTCGACGCGTCCGGTTTAGTGACATGTGTCGCGACGGACGCGGCGTCAGGCGACGTGCTGATGGTTGCGCACATGAACGACGAGGCGTTGCGCAAGACGATTTCAACCGGGGAAGCCTGGTACTACAGCCGCTCGCGCAAGGCGCTTTGGAAGAAGGGCGAGACCTCAGGTCATGTCCAGCGCGTTGTCGAGATGCGGATGGACTGCGATCAGGACGCCGTCTGGATCAGGGTCGAGCAAAAAGGCGAGGGGGCGTGCCACACCGGGCGGCGCTCGTGTTTCTATCGCGCAGTGACGAACAAGGACGGTTCGGCGAAGCTGAGCTTCGTCGATGCCGGCAAGACGTTCGATCCGGGCAAGGTCTATCGCTAGACCCTGCGTTCAGAAGCGGCGCTTCTGCATCACCTGCCGCTTTGCCCGCTGATCCTCGATGCTCCAGAACAGGGCGGTCGAGGCGATCAACAGGCAGCCGACAAGGCCGAAAAACACCCAGGTCGTATCTGCGATACTGAACGAGTCCATCATTCCGAGACCCTCCATCGCGTCTGACAATGCAAGCGATGTACCCGTCGACATGACAGGCCCGCATAGCAGCTTCGTGTCGGGCGTTAGGCCACGCAGACCGCGCCCGTTAACCGCCCGTTAACCATAATGGCCGCACCCTCGAACAGGTTCCTGGGGAGCGGGGGCTGCTATGGCGATCGACACGTCCAACATCTTTTCTGGATTGGATTCCGCGCGCGCCAAAATCGCGAATTCGATCAGGAATGCCGCGAGCGCGACCGGCGCGAGCTTTGAATATCTCGTTTCCACCGCGAAGATGGAATCGAACTTTAACACCAGCGCGAAGGCGTCCACGTCCTCTGCGCGGGGTCTTTTTCAATTTATCGACCAGACCTGGCTCGGCACCGTCAAAGAGGCGGGTGCCAAGCTCGGCTTCGGCAACTATGCCGATTCGATCACCAAGACCGCCGATGGCCGCTACACGGTCAGCGACAGCGCCAAGCGCGATGAAATCCTCAAACTGCGCGACGATCCGGCTGCGGCCGCCGCGATGGCCGGCGTGCTGACTCAGTCCAACAGTTTCAAGCTGACCGGCGCGCTGGGCCGCCGCCCGACCGACGGCGAACTTTATATCGCACATTTCATGGGCGCGGGGGCTGCGACCAAACTGATCTCGAACGCCGAAGACAATCCCAACAAATCGGGGCCTGCGCTGTTTCCGACGGCTGCTGCGGCCAATCGCTCGATCTTTTATAACCGCGACGGCTCTCCGCGCAGCATCTCGCAGGTCTATTCGGTGCTGACATCGCGTTACGATGTGGCCGCAAGTTCGCAATCGGCGCAGAGCGTCATGGCTTCCGCTGGCGTTGCGCCGAGCACGACACGTGTTGCTTCGGCTGTACCGTCGATGGATAACGCGGCGTATCTGTCGCAATTTCCGCAAGTCCGCACGCCCGCACCGGCGGTCCAGCAGGTCGCGGCATTGCAGACCTCGCAGGAGCCGATCTTCCGCTCGCTGTTTCAGGCCGGAGATCGCGCCGAGCCGGTGTCGCCCGCGGTTCGCGAATTGTGGGGCAATTCATCGTCGCTGACTTCGACGCTGCCTGCGCCGGGCACTGCGAAATCCTCCATGCAGATGGACCTTTTCAGCGATCGCGCTGGCGTGTTCTCCAGCTAACGTGTAGACGGCGACCGTCAACGCGCGGAGCGCCGTTTGAGCTACATTTTCGTCCTTACCGTCGGCCTGATCGCCGGTGTCGTCAGCGGCATCGTCGGCACCGGCTCGTCGATCATGTTGCTGCCGGTGCTGGTCTATCAGTTCGGGCCGAAGCAGGCCGTGCCGATCATGGCGATCGCAGCGGTGATGGCTAATCTCTCGCGCATCATCGTGTGGTGGCGCGAGGTCGATTGGCGCGCCACGGCTGCATATTCGATCACGGCGGTGCCGGCGGCGGTGTTAGGCGCGCGCACGCTGCTGGCGCTGCCGTCTCATATCGTCGACATCGCGATCGGCGCTTTTCTCATCGGAATGATTCCGGCGCGGCGCTGGCTCGCGGCTCACAACATCACGCTGCCGCTGTGGGCGATGATGGTGGTCGGTGCGTTCGCCGGGTTTCTCACCGGCATCGTCGCATCTACCGGACCGATGACGGTGCCGATCTTCATGACCTTCGGCCTCGTCAAGGGCGCGCTGTTGGGTACGGAAGCCGCAGGGTCGCTTCTTGTCTACATCGCAAAGTCGCTGACGTTCCGCCGCTTCGATGCGATGCCGCTCGATGTTTTTCTTAACGGGCTGATCGCGGGATCGTCGCTGTTCGCTGGCGCATTCGTCGCCAAGCGTTTCGTTCTCGAGCTCGATCCGGATTCATTCCGCCTGATGATGGACGCAATGATGCTGGTCGCAGGCTCGTTCATCCTTTGGAACGCGTTCACCGCCGGTTAAGTGCGGTTAACAAAAGCTCAATAAACACGGGCGTTTATGGTGAACTGTTTCTTAAGTGTCATGGTTTACGGTTTCTGACAGTCGGTGCCGCGTGGTGGTGCCATCATGTTGCGTAAGCCGGAATACCCATGATCGTTCGGCAGTTTATCAACTGGGTTCGTACCGCTCCCGCAGGCGAGCGTGCAGAGGCGACACGGGCTTTGGCCCGCGCCTGGCTCATCTCAGATTTATCGGAAGACGATCGCGCGGCCGCCGAAGGCGCGCTGCTGATGCTTCTCGACGACGCGTCTCCTCTGGTTCGTCAGGCGATGGCGGAAGTGTTCGCGCGCTCTGCCGACGTGCCGGCATCCATCGTTGCTGCGCTGTCGGTCGATCAGCCGTCTGTCGCCATTCCAATCCTCGAACATTCGCCGCTTCTCATCGACGCCGACCTCGTGGATATCGTCGCGACTGGAAATCCCGAGACCCAATGCGCGATCGCGCGCCGCGCCGAACTGCCCCCCTCGGTGTCGGCCGCGATCGCGGAAGTCGGCTGCGCCTCCGCCGCGCTCGAATTGATTGAAAATCCCGCCGCCGCGCTCGCGCCGTTCTCGATTGATCGTATTGTCGAGCGGCATGGACATCTCGCCGCGATCCGCGAAGCGTTGCTTGCGCTTGACGATCTTCCGGCGCCGACGCGGCTTGCTTTGGCTGAACGTCTTTCAAGCACGCTGGCGCATTTTGTCGCTGCGCGCGAATGGCTCAATCCGGATCGTGCCCGCCGTGCGGCCTCCGAGGCGCTCGAACGCTCCACTGTGAACGTCGCGGCCCAGTCGCGCGGCAAGGACATGGCCGCGCTCATCAAGCATCTGCGCACGACAGGTCAGCTCAACGCCGGTCTCGTGCTGCGGGCGCTCTTGTCCGGCAATCTCGATCTCTTTGAGGAAGCACTTGTGGAACTGTCGGGTCTCGCACGCAGCCGCGTGTCCGCGCTGGTTCACGACCGCAGCGCCGTCAGCCTCAACGCGTTGCTCGCAAAAGCCGGCATGCCGGAATCGACTTACCCGGCATTTCGCGCTGCGCTCGAAGCCGCGCACGAAATCGGCTTTGTTGGCTCGGTCGACGGTGCAACGCGGCTGCGCCGCCGCATGGTCGAGCGCGTCCTGACCCAATGCGAGCAGAGTCCGGCCGCCCAGTCGCTTTTGATTTTGCTGCGCCGTTTCGCTACCGAATCGGCTCGCGAGGAAGCGCGCCTCTATTGCGACGAACTGGTTGCGGCGATGCGTTTCCCGGATTCAGTCGACGTCGTCGATGAACCGGCGGAAGAATTGATTTTCGCCGAGCCGCTCGAAACCATCGAGCCTTATGACGATGTCGAGACGCTCGCGCTCGAAGCACCCGAGTCGTTTGAGGCTGAGGCTGAACTGGACGACGAAACGTCAGCCGAGGAAGACTTCGCGTGGGATACCCGCCGCGAGCCCGTATTCGACGATTATACGAGCTTCGACAGCTACCCGCGTCAGGACAACGACGACCAGTCGATGGCTGCCTAAGCCTTTCGTTTCGTCTCCGCGATCAGCTCAAGCGGCGAAACAGTTACATTTCCTCCGGCCACCTGCCGCGTTCGTTCCTGATAAGGCTTGAAGAACGCACTCTGCTGCAACGCCTTGACCGCGTCATCATCGGCGGGCGTTGCGATGTGATAGTAGTCATTGCCGTCGCGGCTTTTCATCACACGATAGGCGATGCGGCCGCCGATGGCGGGGTCGGTGTCCAGTGCTGCGATGAACTTTGCGATATCCCGATGCCATCCTTCTGCGGTGGCATCGGTCAGTTTGTATTTAATCAGCGTTTGGTTCATTGGCTGCTCCCGTATCGATCTCAAGTATCTGGCGCACAGGAGCGGTAAGGCAAGTATGGACATTTTTGATACTATAAACTTTTTTGCCTATGAGCGGTTTCCGCGCTAGGCTTGCGCGAGGCGATGGGAGCGATTGATGCCGAAGTCGGAAAGAGTTTGTCCGGTGGCCGCGTTTCAGAAGATGATAAGCGGCAAGTACAAGCTGCGGATCGTCTGGGATTTGAAGAATGGCGCAAGGCGTTACAGCGAAATCCGCAGCGGTCTGTTGCGGGGTGCTGCCTCCTCATCGCCGGAAATCGCTCCGCGCGTTCTCAGCCGCGAACTGAAGGCGCTCGCATCGATGGGTCTGATCGAGCGCAAGGACTACGGCGTTGTGCCGCCCAAGGTCGAATACAAGCTGACGCGCAAGGGCAAGAGCTTCGTGCCGGTCGTGGCTGCGATCCGCAAATGGGGCGACCGCCATCTGACGGCACCCGATTTGCCGCAGACGTCTTTTGCAGCGGCGGCTGAGTAGGTTATTCAGCCGGTGCGATGCTCGGCGAGAGAACCGCCTCGAGATGCTCGGGGCGGTCTTTGTTCGCGGCGACAAGGTATTCGTCGGCAAGACCGCGCAGGCGCTTGCTCAACTCATTCGCCATGCCGGTCGCTTCGATCTTTGCCTGCTCGCGGAAGATTGCATGAATGGCGTTGACGTGATGTGCGATCAGGTCGTCCGGCACGGCATCGAGATCCGGCGCGTGCTCGATGATCCGGCAGAGGCTTTCTGCGGCAGCGGCAGCGGTTGGATAGCCGAAAGTCGCGGCGTCGCCCTTGATGTCATGCGCCGCACGGAACAGCTCCTCTCGGCTTTGCATATTCATGCCGTTGGCTTTGACCGCAGCGTGGGCGGCGCTGAGACGTTCGCATTCGGCGAGCATCCATCCCTTGAACTCGCCTGATAGCGAGGCAAGAGCCTTCTCGGCGCGCGCAACGGGATCGTCCTTGTCTTTTTCGTCGACACGGCGGACGTGTTTGCGCAGCGGATTGGGCTGGGTGATGACCTGATAGTCGCGGAAGGTCTCGACCTTGATCTCGGCGGTTTTCTTCTCTGCCATGATCGCTCCTAGCCGGCGACGCGGGCCTTATCCAGCAACGACGGCTGCTGGACGACCTCGGCCTCTCCGCCGTTACGGCGTTCGACGCCCACGTAATTGGTGTTGGTGTTGCGGCGGCGATCCGGGCCGAAATAATTCTTGGTTTTGATGAAGGGGCGGGGGTTGGCCACCACGTTGAGAATGCGCTGATAAAGCGCCTTGGCCGAAATCGGCTTGGCGAGAAATTCGGTGACGCCGGCATCGCGCGCGGTCATGACGCGGCGCTTTTCGGAATGTCCGGTCAGCATGATGATCGGAGCGTAAGGATTTCCGGCACCGTCGGGCTGACGGATCATCTGCGCGAGTTCGAGACCGTCGAAGATCGGCATCGACCAGTCGGTGATGACAATGTCGGGGACGTAGTGGCTGTACATTTCGAGCGCGGTCGCGCCGTCTTCGGCTTCATAGACTTCGCGCGCGCCAAACGAATGCAGCAGCGTCCGCAGGATGCGGCGCATATGTGCGTTGTCGTCGCAAACCAGAAAACGCAGCTTGTTGAAATCGATACGGAACATGGGCAGCCCGAACGGCGCACCGGAAAGGTACACGCGACGTTAACTATATGCTGCCGCCGTTAACGAATGGTTATCCTTGGATGTGCCGGAGGCGCCTCAGTAGCCGAACTGTTCGCTGAGAATCCGCTCTTCGAGGCTGTGTCCGGGATCGAACAGCATCCGGATCGCGATGGTCTTGTCCGCGATGATCTCGACGCGCTGGACGTCGCGGGCCTCGTCGTGATCGGCGACGGCGGCGACCGGGCGCTTTTCGGATTCCAGAACCTCGATGACGACGAAAGCCGTGTTCGGCAGCAGAGCGCCGCGCCAGCGGCGAGGGCGGAATGCACTGATCGGCGTCAGCGCCAGCAGTGCTGCGTTGATCGGAATGATGGGCCCCTGCACCGAGAGATTGTAGGCGGTCGATCCGGCGGGCGTGGCGACGAGCACGCCGTCGGCGGCAAGCTCGGCCATGCGTTCGCGCTCATCGACCAGAATACGCAGCCGCGCTGCCTGATGGGTCTGGCGGAACAGCGCGACTTCGTTGATCGCGTGATGAATGTGGACCTTGCCGTGAATGTCGGTCGCGCGCATCAGGAGTGGATTGATGACGGTAAGCTTCGCAGCTTCGAGCCGCTCGATCAGGCCGCTGGCGCTGAACTCGTTCATCAGGAAGCCGACGGTGCCGCGGTGCATGCCGTAGATCGGAATGCCTGCGCGCATGTGGGCGTGCAGCGTCTGCAACATCAATCCGTCGCCGCCGAGGGCCACGATGACATCGGCCTGGTCGGAGGGATGATTGCCGTAAGCCTTCACGAGTTGCGCAAGCGCCTGCTGCGCTTCGGCCGAGGGGCCGGCGACAAACGCAATGCGCTGATATTTGGTCGGCGTACTCATCTGCAATTCATCGGAGTTTTGCGCGCAGCCGCGCGCCGTCGTGGCCGGTCTATACGACCTTCAAGGTGCTTGTCGAGGCATGGGAGATGCGCGGCGTCCGATTAACCAAATGAAATCGGCACCTGTCGCGAGACAGATGCCGAAATCTCAATTGCGAAAAGTCTGTCTCAGTAGGTTGTCTGCCCTGTCGTGAGTGCCTGCGCGAGCGACTGATATTCAGCGCAACCCTTGCCGCAGATCTTCTCGATCTTGCCGAGGTGATACATCGCCTGTTCGCGATTGCCCTGTTCGATCTGCCACAGGCCGTAATACTGCCAGGTGCGGACGTGGTTCGGATCGGCCTTCAGCGCGCGCTCGTACCATTGGCTGGCGAGCTGATAGTTGCCGAGCTTGCGATAGGAATAGCCGATCAGATTGGCGACATCGGCGCGATCCGGCTGCCCGAGTGCTTCGAGCTGCGGAATGGCGGCGGCGTAATCGTTTTGTTCGTAGATCGTCGAATAGGCTTCGCGATAGCCTTTGAGAAATGCCGGATCGTCCACCGACGATTTCTTGTCGGTTTTGCTGCCGGGCTCGAGCTTCTGCCACCAGTGCTTCTTCTCGGTGGTGTCGGCTTTTGGCGCATTGGTCGTCGTCGATGGTGCCGTGGTCTTGGCGGGAGGCGTCGTCACGGGAGCCGGATTGGGATCGACGCCGCCGGCAGCGATCACGACGTCGAAAGTAGGTATCGCGAAAAACGCAGAGAAAAGAAACGCGAAGACCAGACGTGAAGTGGTGGAATCGATCATGTGACGTCTCCCTCGGGAATAGCCCATCATACACAGGGTTTGTCGGTTTAAACACGGGGCCGGTTCAAACATTCCCCGTCGGTCCCGCCCAATCTTCGCCATTTTGACGCGCCGCATCACGGCGCAAGCTAACAAAAACGTCACCCAGATGAACGAAGCCTGTCATCGCACTTCAGCCTGAGTTCAGCGCGCGGTTCTTAAGTTCGTCTCCATGATCGCCAACCCGGCCATCCGACCGGCCACCCTGACGATCCAAGAGGAATAGGAGACGACCATGTTTAAGAAAATTTCCGCAGCCGTGATCGCAGCCTCGTTGCTGACCGCGCCTGCCGTCGCCGCGACCGCCATGAAGACGGAGCGCGCGCCTGCCGCCAAGACCGTGACCATCAAGCCGTCGGTTGCCAACGCCAAGGCGCAGGCGCCCGCCGTCAAGAAGGTGCATCGTCATCACCGCAAGCACTTCACGCATCGTCATGCGCGCAAGCACATGGCAGTCGTGAAGAAAGTCACCATGAAGCGTGTTTCGGCGGCAACGCCTGCCAAGACAGTGATCGTGAAGAAGAAGATCTGACTTTGCGACTTTGAATTCCGCGGCGCCGGCGGTTTCGCCCCCGTTCCGGCCGGTGTCGCTGGAAGTAGTGCGGCCCGCGTCATTGCTCTAGCGATGATCGCGGGCCGCGCTGTTTGTGGATCGCTCTGAATCAGAACGTCATGCCGCCCTTGAGCGTGAAGACGCGGCCTGGCAGCGGATAAATCGCGATATTGCCGATTGCCGCAGGTGCTGCTCCCGCACTCGCGATGCCATAGTCGTAATAGTAATTGTCGAGCAGGTTGATGATTGAGGCCGACCAGAAGAACTGGTTGATCTCGCCGCTCAGTTTCAGATCGAGCGTGCCGTTGGCCGGAATCAGCGGTTGTCTGTTGGGCTGATCGTTGTCGAAGCGGCGGGCGCTCCAGAAGCGGGCGTTGAAATCGAGAACAAGGTATTTCTGCCAGACATTCCACGAGAAGCCGGCATTGCCAGACAGCGGCGAGACGAGAGGGACGTCGTTGCCGCTATACTGGCCTTCCTCGAACACCGCGCGGGTGTAGGCGAAGCCGCCTTTCAGCCGGAACGCGTCGTTGATGCGCAACGACACACTCGTTTCCGAACCGTAGCGATGCGTGGGGTCGAGGTTGTAGTTGAAGAACTGGGTTGGGTCGAAGTGAATCTCGTTCTTCAGATGCATATCGTAGTAACTGGTCTGAATATCCAGCCCGCCGCCGTGAATCTTGATGCCGCCTTCGACATCATGTGACGTTTGGGTCTTCAACTGGAAAGTCTGCGGAATCGGCGGAAAGAACGGAGGTCCGCCGAAGGCAGGTCCCGTCACGACGCGTTCGTCCACATTCGGCGTGCGGAAAGCCTGCGCCGCCCGCGCGAATACCGCAAAGTTCTCGGTGAAGCGATGCTCTAGCCCGATATGGAGCGCGTGATTAAGCTCGTCCTTGTCGAGCGGCGCCGCCTGCGATTGCAGCGCGATCACAAACGCATCCGGCGTATTCGGATTGTAGGCATCGCGCGCCTTCACGCTGGTCTGCTGGATACGGCCGCCATACGAGAAGTCCGTGCTCGGAAGCAGGCCCAGCGTCTGCTGGAAATATCCGGCTATCGTCTGCTGCGAGACGTCGTAGACATGGCTCGGAGGCGCGCTCGATGTGTAGCTGCGGCTCGAATGGTAGCTGTAGTCGTAGAAGTCGATGCCCGTGAGAATGTTCGACGTCACGTTGCCGAACATATTTTTCATGCTGAGGCGCGGCGTGATCGACCATGTGGTCAAATTGGAATCGACATAACTAAACGGCGCAATGTCGCCGGGGAATTGCGGGGTGAACGCTGGATCGCCGAAGAAGCCGGCTTTCTGTTTCTTCTCGCGCACACCGCCATCGACGATCAGGTCCGTGCCGTTCCACAAGGTTTTGGTGAAACCGGCGGTGGCGTTGATGCCTTGCTTGTTGCCGTAGTCGTTCGGAGTGGTCGAGCCGCGCAGGTCGACGAACTGGTTCACGGGCAGGGAAGGGCCGGGATAGACATTTCGGCGTGTGCCCGGAAAACCGAGCTGCTGGTTGTCGCCGGACAAATTCAGAAACGCGGTGAGGTCCGGCACGGCGTAGCGAATTTCTCCGACGGCGTTCTGCTGCTCGAGCCTGTTGTTGACGCGGTAGCCGTCCGAATGAACGACGTTTCCGAACATCGACGACGACCACGGGCCGTTGTTCGTGCCGTAGGAAATATTGCCTTCGCGCTGGCCATACGAACCGACGCCGCCTTCGATGCGGCCTGCACTTGCTTTGCCGCCGGCACCCGTCTTGGTCACGATATTGATGACGCCGCCGACGGCATTGTCGCCGTAGAGCACCGCGCCGGAATTGCCGCGGGTGATTTCGATGCGCTCGATCGATTGCAGCGGAATCGTCGACAGATCGACGCCCTGCTGATCCAGATCGTTGATGCGGCGGCCGTTGACGAGAAAAAGCGTGTTCGGCGTTGCAAATGCGCCGAAGCCGCGCACGTCGACCACGCTTCCCGCGCCGTTCACCGCGCCATAGGTATTCGTCAATTGCACGCCGGGCGCACTGGCGATGATTTCCTGAATGGTCTGGTTCGGTGCGCGCGCGATGTCTTCCTTCGTAATGACTGTTGTTGAAGCGCCGACGATGCCGATGCCGGCGGGCACGGTCGGAGTTCCGGTCCCTGAACTCGTCGCGTTTCCAGCCGCAGGCACGCCGCTCGCGCCGCTGTTGCCGCCGGTGCCGATGATGCGCGTCGAATTGACGTTAATTTCAGGCAGCGTCGTTGCGTCCTGCGCGAGGGCGGGGCGCACGATGGCGGATCCCGCGAGCAGCGCGGCGATGAAAGCGAGGCCATGCGGCGCTCGCGATGATTGTCTAATGGATAAAGTCACGATTGTTCTCCGTCGATTTTTGAAATCGCGGAGGCGCGTGATGGCCGATCTCAGGCATGACGAAGCGCGGCGAGCGAACGCTGCCGAATTCCAGATCACACTTGAGGAAACGAGCCACCGGCCAGTCCTCCGCAACGGTTACACATCGTCACCGCTGCGGAACACCGCCCCTTCGCACGCCCCGTGCGACGGAAGGATGACCGGTACAGGCAGGTCTCCTGGCTTGCGGATCGTCACCGTTGCCCGCCTTCCCAAGCCCGGCTCGAAAGCCTTGCTCAGTGGCCTTTTGGACAACGGCTCACCGCTAACAGTTGCGGGGGCAGCTTCGGAGTTGCCGCGATAATTGCGGCGGCACCGAATTCCCTATTCGCCAGCTCGCGCTGGCACCTGTGCCGTGGGGGCAATCAAGCGTTCGTTGGTTGCCTTGTCAATGCCACAATGCGTAAGAACGCCGAGGGGCAGGTTCTTGAATGCGGTGAGTTGCAAATTGGCGACATTGAGAAATTTCGGTTTTGCGCTGCTTGCCGCCGTTGCGTTGTCGGGATGTGCCTCGACCGATAATGTGTCCTATTCGTCGGACAATTCGGAGCAGCCTTATCCGCCGAACTATCGCACCGAGATTCTCGCCTTTCTGCGCACCTATCTCAACGAACCGCGCGGCGTGAAGGAGGCGGCGATTGCCGAGCCAGTGCAGCGAAAGATCGGCGGCCGCATGCGCTATGTCGCGTGTCTGAGATACAACGCGCGCGAAACCGACGGCAGCTACCGCGGAGCCAAAGAACGCGGCGTGCTCTTTATCGACGGGCGGCTGGATCGCATCATCGAGAAACCTGAGGATGCATGTGCCGGCGCGACCTACGCGCCGTTTCCCGAACTTGAAAAACTGACGCGCTAGGAAAAGTGCCGAGCGATGGCGTCGAATGCGCGCCGCCACGCGCGCACGCTGTCGAAATCGGCGGGGATATCGTCGGCGCCATTTCGCACCACGACGACTTCCGACGGCGGATCGATGTAGATGAACTGGCCGTGGATGCCCCAGCACAACAGCGTGTGGCGCTTGCGGTCGATCTGATAGAACTTGCTGCGATAACTTGCGCCGGGAAAAACCTCCGCGAACTCGCCGCGCGCCCATGGCTGCGGATCGCCGTTGTCGATGATGTCGTCGATCCACCAGCCGGGCACGACCTGTTTGCCGTTGGCAACGCCGCGTCGCCGGATCATTTCGCCGAAGCGCGCGAGATCGCGCGGAGCCGCGCAAATGCCGCCTGCGGTTCGCATCGCGCCTTCGCGGTCGAGTGTGATGTAGGCATCCACTTCCGCGCCCATCGGCTGCCAGAGATATTCGCTCAGGAGGTCCGCATAGGCGCGACCAGCCGCACGCTCGTAGACCCAGCCGAGCAGGTCGGTGTTGGTCGATACGTAATGGAATGTATCGCCGTGCTTCTTGCCGTCCGGCTTTTGCGTGCCGAGATATTCGCGCAGGGCAGGCGAGTTCTTTCCCGGCGGGATCACGTCCCAGCCGACCGCAAGGCGATACTTCGCCACATCGCCGTCCGGATCGACATAGTCTTCGACGAACGAGATGCCGACCGTCATGTCGAGCAGGTGCCGCACATTGCAACCGCCGTAAACCGACGCGGCCATTTCCGGCACATAGTCTGTCACAGGGCGCCTCGGATCGAGCAGGCCGCGATCGGTGAGAATTCCACCGAGCGCACCCGTAATGGACTTGCTGACCGAAAAGACGATATGCGGCGTCATCGGATCGAGACCGTGCGCGAACCATTCGCTCGCGATCTTTCCACGATGCAGAACCGTGAAACCTTTGGCGCGCGTCTCGCGCAACAAGCCATCAAGCGTGACCTGCTTTCCGCCGAAGCCTTCAAAAGTCACGCCGCCAAGTTCGATCAGTGAATTCTCGAACCCCGAAGGTGTTTTTGATGCCGGGATATTCGCCGTCGGCAGCAATTGGCGGACGTTGTGAAAACTCCAGTCGCTGAAGGGCTGCTTGCGCCAGTTGGCCAGCGTGACGATCTTGTCGCGCGCGGGCGGGAATTCGCTCATCAGTCTTTTTGCAGTCATGTGAACTCGCTGATTTCGGAAGCGAGAGACATTCTGCGGCTAAATCCGCGCAACACAACCTTGCGCCGCACAAGGCGAGTCCCGGTAACAGCCAAAAAATCGTGAGAATCGGACTCGGAATCGGTAAATCGGCAAGGGCACTCGTAAAAAACAATGCGTGGGACTCTTCGCCGTCGTCCCGGTCAAATCCTGTCCATGAAAACGATTCCCAGACTGACCCCGATCGAATCGCTGTCGGTCAACGCGATGCTCGCCGTGACGCTGATTGCGGCGGCATCTGTGAATACGATCTGCCTGATCGCGTATCTTTGAGCCGCCCCATATCGGCTTTCGATACGCAACGGCACCCGATTCGGAGGCGAATCGGGTGCCGTTGATTCAGGGTTGTTATTTCCGCATCTGTTCGACGGACCAGATGTCGAAAACGCCGAGGTTATAGAGGAACGCCAGCACTGCCACGATTCCGATGACGGCGATCATCACCTTGTGATGCGTGCGGAAGCCGCCATTCCCGGTCATCGGATTTTTCTCACGGATTTTAAGGCTGGTGCCGGTTGAGAGGATTGAACTCCCGACCTTCGGTTTACAAAACCGCTGCTCTACCGCTGAGCTAAACCGGCAATCGGGGAGAGAGCTATCAGCGCGGCCTGTTCGGGACAAGATCGTCCCGGAACCGGTCAGTTAATTTCTCAATCCTTATCGCGATGCTTCACATTTGAACGAGGCGTGATGCTTACGCGTTAGGCTTACCTGACGAATGAACAGCGCCTTTAACACCTTACCGCAGCGACTGAATTAGGGTCCGGCAGCTTTTGAAAGGCTGCCTCATGCGCGGTGCATTGGTGATTTTGATCTCGCTCGGTTCTGTGGTTTCGGCGCTTGCCGACACCGGACCCGTGCGCGTGATTCCGGGCCGTCCCGGCGTGCCGGTTTTCATTAACGGCCGCGACGCGTCCTACGCCGTCGTCGAAGGCGATTGGGGGCTTGCCAAGAACGTCCATGTGCAGCCGACGATTTACGGCGGCTGGGATCGCTATTACGCGCCGGAAGTCGGCCACTATTATCCGAGCCTCGGACGGCAGCCCGGCTACGGACGCGTTGAAATTCAGCCGCCTGCCAATCGCGTGCTGCCGCAGCCTGCGGAAAGTTACTATCGCTCGTGGTCGGCGCAATCCGCGCCGCCGGCACCGCAGATTGTTCCTCAGAATCCGCCGCCGATTATCGTCGCGCCGGAAGTCGGCGGACCGCGCCCGCATCATCACTAAGAGCAGCAAGCAAGAAGAGTTTAACAGGAGAGAGTAATGCGTCAGACGATCACAAAACTGGTTGGGGGAGCGGCGCTGGTCGTCACTCTCGGAGCCACCGCAGCTTCGGCATGTGAAGTGCTGAACCCTTGCGGCGGCGGATTGTTTCAGAGCGGCTACAACTACAATTACGGCTATCGTGCCGGTTACGGTTACAACGGCTACGGCTACGCCGGTGGCTGCGGCGTTGTCGCAGGCGGATGCGGCGGTGTCGTTGCGACGGGTTGCGGCGTGGTTGCCGCCGGTTGCGGCGGTTACGTCGCCGAGCGTCTGCCCGATCCGACAGGCCCGCAGTATTATTACGTGAACCAGGGTCCGACCTACACCGGCCCGGGCAACTACGCTCCGGCACCTGTGTATCAGGAGCGCACCGTCACCGGCTGGCAGGGCTATGAAGAAGAAGCCCCTGCGGTCTACACCGTTCCGCGCCGGTACTATCGCCCGTATCGCGTCAACTCGTCGTACTACTATGCACGCCGTCCGGCCTACCGTCATTACTACGGCTACCGCGTTCATCCCGCCGTTCGCTACGGTTACGCACCGCGCTTCTACGGTCCGCGCCACTCCTATATGCACGGCCCGCGCGTTCGCTACGCGCCGCAGCTCGGCACCCGCGGCTATCCGCTGCGCTACAGGTTCTGATCTGCTGACGTTCTGACTTTGAGACGCCCGTCTGCTACGCGCAGGCGGGCGTTTTGCTTTAGCTTTTCATCAGGCCGAGACGGCTCGCGCCGATATAGAGAGCGAGCGCCGCCGCGTTCGATACATTCAGGCTTTTGATTGCGCCGGGCATATCCATGCGCGCGACCGCGCTGCATGTGTCGCGCGTGAGCTGGCGCAGGCCTTTGCCTTCCGCGCCGAGCACGAGCGCCAATGGCGCGTGAAGTTTGATTTCGGCGAGATCTGCGCTGCCTTCGCTGTCCAGGCCCACCGTCATGAATCCGGCTTCGTTCATCTCGCCGAGCGCGCGATGCAGGTTCGGCACCTCGACGATGGGCACGAGTTCGAGCGCGCCTGACGCGGATTTCGCCAGCACGCCGGTTGCTTCGGGACTGTGCCGCGCGGTCGTGACCACGGCTTTCACGTTGAATGCTGCGGCCGAACGCAGGATCGCACCGACATTGTGCGGATCGGTGATCTGATCGAGCACCAGCACAATTCCATCCTGTGGCAGTTCATCGAGGTGAGGCGCGTCGAGCGGATCGGCTTCCGCCAGCAGACCCTGATGCACAGCGTCGGGACCGAGGCGGCGGTCGATGTCCTGCGGACGCACCAGTTCCGGCGGCACGCGTGTGTCGATGTTCTCGTCCTTCAGCCGGTGTTCGGCGTTTTCCGTAACCAGCAACTTGCGGATACGCCGCGCCGGATTGGCGAGCGCCGCTGTCACCGTGTGCCAGCCATAGAGGACCACCGGGCCTTCGCCCGAACTCTCGCGGTGCCTGTCCGGTTTATTGCCGCGGCCGCGCCATTCGGGGCGGCTTCCGTCGCGGCTCTTGTTCCGGCCATGCTCACGTCCGGCGCCCTTGCCGCTGCCAAAATGCGATTTTCGCGTCCGATCGACCATGCCGCGCTTGTCCCACGCAGTTGAAATAATGGCAATTTGGGGCGTTCCGGCAGGGGCATAAATCGGGCCGCATTGGTTGACTTTACCCGCTGGCATCGCCCATAAACGCGCCAATCGGGCGCCCGCAAGCGGGCACGTTTTTCCGCCATCCTTTGGCCTTCCAGCCGCCGTCCGGCGGGCGGGTCGCGATGGCACGAAGCGGGGGAGTGTCCCGAGTGGCAAAGGGAGCTGACTGTAAATCAGCCGTCTTATGACTTCGAAGGTTCGAGTCCTTCTTCCCCCACCAATCAAAGCCGCCGGAGGGCGTCGTCTCTCTGGCGGCTTTTTGCTCTGCCACGCTGAGAGAACCGCATGAAATCGCTCGGGACTGGCTTGATGCGACTATTTATCGGGTTCTGTCGCGGCCTGCGCGACGAGGAATTTCAGGCCATTATTTTTTTGCTCGGCATCGCGCTCGGCACTGGCACGATATTTTATCACTTCCAGGAGGGCTGGTCCTGGCTCGACTCCGCCTATTTCAGTGTCATCGCGCTCACGACGGTCGGCGATGCAACGCTTAGCCCGTCGAACGGCCTGTCGAAGATTTTCACGATGGGATACTCACTCTGCGGCATCGGATTAATGCTCGCATTTCTCGCCCGGCTATCGACATTTCGCAACGAGGCGAAACGTTACGATACGACATCGGGCGGCGAGTAATCGCCGCCGATATCGATATAACGATCAGTACGGAGCGTAGTAGCCGCCGCGATAGGGACGCTGATTGCCGTACTGCCGGGCGAAAGCGAAGCGCGGGTTTTCCTGGCAGTAGGCGTTGCGGCCGGACGCGCTCGCCATGCACTGGGCATAGGTGTCGTAGTAGCAGGTGCCCGGACCCGGCTCGAAGCCTTGCTGGAGGCAGAAGCGGTAGTCGCGCGCCTGCGCCGCACCGGCGTTGAGTGCCAGTGCGCCTGCGAGGGCCGCGAAGGCCAAAAGTGCGTTACGCATGGGTTTTCTCCTTTGTTCAAAGCAAGAACCCGGACGTTTCAGGATCGTTCCGGGAGCTGCGTGCACACCGTGCACTTAGTATTGAGACGCTCCAAGTGCCATGCTAGTTCAAGCGAATATTCGCGGGTGTAGCTCAATGGTAGAGCAGCAGCCTTCCAAGCTGAATACGAGGGTTCGATTCCCTTCACCCGCTCCAGCTCCTTCCGCCATTGTTGAACCAGCGACTGCCGGTGCGGGTATAGCTCAATGGTAGAGCAACAGTTTTCCAAACTGAAGATAAGGGTTCGATTCCCTTTACCCGCTCCAGATTGTCGCACGGCATGACGCTGCTGGGTGAAGCCGCCGTGGCGATGTGGTGGAACATCGCGCCAGCACATCGCGCCGAGTTCGAGGACTGGCATTCGCACGAGCATTTTCCTGAGCGCATGAGCATTCCGGGCTTCATGCGCGGTTCGCGCTGGGCGAGCGCGGAAGGCGGCGACGGCTTCTTCGTGATGTACGAGCTTGAGAGCTACGCGACTTTGACGTCGTCCCATTATCTCGGCAGCCTCAACAATCCCACGCCCTGGTCGAAGAAGATGATGCCGCATCACCGCAACATGGTGCGAAGTCAGTGTCGCATCGTCGAGAGTTATGGCGGCGGCATCGGTTGCGCGCTGACGACGCTGCGGCTGTCGCCGCAGAAAGGCGCTAAGGATTCGCTACGTCAGCATTTGAAGAGTGTGCTTTCCGATTTGCCCGCGCGGCCGGGACTAACAGGAGCGCATCTGCTTCATACGCAAACGCCAAACATTGAAATGACAAACGAGCAGAAGATTCGCGGCGGCGATGCGGTCGCGGACTGGATCGTTCTGGTTTCCGGCTACGATGTCGACGCGATTGCGGCGATTGTGGAAAGTGAACTGAGGGCGGATCGGCTAAGCGAATCGGGTGCTGCACCTGCGCCGATGTATTCTCATTTCAATCTGGCTTACACGATGACCCCGGGCGATATTCGCACGCAATCAAGTTGAGGAAAGTATGAAGGACCTTACCGGCAAGACCGCATTCGTGACCGGAGGCGCAAGCGGGATCGGGCTGGCGATGGGCCGCGCCTTCGCCGAAGCCGGCATGAAGGTCATGCTCGCCGACATTGAAAAGGATGCGTTGGCCGATGCCCTGAAAAGTCTGCACAATGTGAGCCCCGACGTGCGCGGCGTTGTCTGCGACGTTGCGGATTCCACAAGCGTCGATCGCGCGGCGCAGGAATCCTACGACGCGTTCGGGAAGGTCCATATCGTCTGCAACAATGCGGGCGTCGCTGCGGGCGGCGGTATCGACGACATTTCGCTCGATAGCTGGAATTGGGTTCTCGACGTCAATCTGATGGGCGTGCTTCACGGCACCCGAACGTTCCTGCCGCATATGCGCGCGCACGGGGAGGGCGGACATTTCGTCAACACCGCCTCAATGGCCGGCATGGTAAGCGGGATGGGTTTCAGCCCGTACACGGCGAGCAAATTCGCGGTCGTGGCGATGTCGGAGGGACTAGCGCCGCAGATCAAGCCGTTCGGCATCGGCATGTCCATCCTGTGTCCCGGGTTCGTCCGCACCCGCATCGGCGAAAGCGGGCGCAACCGGCCAAAGGAATACGGTCCGGCGAACGCCTATACGCCGGATAGTCCCGCCGCTGCGATGGTTGCGATGATCGCCGAAATGATAAAGGCGGGAATCGATCCGGCAGAGGTTGCAGCGCGTGTCGTGAAGGCGATTCACGAGGACGAGCTTTATATTTTCACGCATCCTGAGATGGGCGTGGAAATGAAGCAGCGTTTCACGGCGATTGAAGCGGCTATGGACAAGGCTGCGGCACTAAAGAAGTAGCTTCAGCCTTTTCGGCCCACCGTGCGCAGCGATGCCGATTTGCGCTCGCTGCCGGCTAGCGCATCTTCCGCGACCGCGATAATTCTTCTTATGACCGCTTCCGTGTCGTCGGTCGTGCATGCACCGCCGGAGAGTTTGAGCAGGCGTTCGCGGTCAGTCACTGTCTGGCGCTGCATCGACAATGCGAAATGAAGCCCCCAGTAAATGTCGGCTTCGTCGCGGTTCGGCAGCGCGCGTCGTAAAGCGGTTGCGAAACGCTGAAGATGGCGAAATTCACGATCCACAATTTTCTTGATCGGCGGAACCGTCTCGACCGACGCGCGCGTCATGAATCGCGCCGCCGCCGACATCTGATGATCCGGGCTGAGACACCAGCGCAGGGGAGGCCCGACCAATGCGAGCAGAATGGCCTCGACGCTCGGTTGTCCGCCACCGGCTTCCTCGGCTGCTTTCAATTCGGCAAAACGCTCGCGGTTGAGGACGGTCGTGCGGCTGACGAATAGATCCGCCAGCAATTCGTCTTTCGACCCGAAATGGTAATTTACGGCCGCAAGATTGACGCCTGCCGCCGCCACGATATCGCGCATCGTCACCTCGCCGAACGAGCGTTCCGCCCACAATTTCTCGGCGGCGGTCAAAATCGCGGCTTTGGTCTGGTCGCTCGACATCGGCACCACATGTAGCGCGTGCGAATTCCGCACTGCGGGACGAAAATCAAACATTTGTATGACGGCCGCTTGCCATTCAAACAAATGTATGAAATCAAGCTAGCAGCAAGATCGCGGCACGGCAAGCGATCCTTCGCGGAGCGCAACGTCAGCATGATTGACGTTTCGTCGCGGCGATGGATTTCATGTTGCGTTGGGTTCAGGAAATTTCAGCGAACAGCAAACGAGGAGCGTCTCATGGATTTCACGATGTCAAAGCGCCAGAAAGAATGGCTCGATCGCGTCTCGTCGTTCATGGACAAGCATGTTCGCCCAGCTGAAAAAACTTACAAGGAGCAGGACGCAAAAGGCGATCGCTGGAAGGTGATTCAGATTGTCGAGGACCTGAAGAAGAAGGCGAAGGCCGAGGGACTCTGGAATATGTTCATGCCGCCGTCTTCTCACGAGGACGATGAATTCCGCGGCGCGGGTCTCACCAATCTCGAATACGCGCTGCTCGCCGAGCAGATGGGCCATATCTACTGGTCGTCCGAAGTCTTCAATTGCTCCGCGCCCGATACCGGCAATATGGAAGTCATCATGCGCTATGGCTCCAAGGAGCAGAAGCGCCAGTGGCTGAAGCCCTTGATGGAAGGCGAAATCCGTTCCGCGTTTTTGATGACCGAGCCTGCGGTGGCATCGTCCGACGCGACCAATATCGAGACCAGTATCAAGCGTGACGGCGATCATTACGTCATCAACGGGCGCAAATGGTGGTCGTCGGGTGCGGGCGACCCGCGCTGCAAGATTGCCATCCTGATGGGCAAGACCGATTTCAATGCGCCGAAGCATCAGCAGCAGTCGCAGATACTCGTGCCGCTCGATTCGAAGGGCATCACCATCGAAAAGATGCTGCCGGTGTTCGGCTTCGACGATGCGCCGCACGGCCATGCGCAGATTCTGCTCGAGAACGTCCGTGTTCCGGCGAGCAATCTTCTCCTCGGCGAAGGTCGCGGCTTCGAGATTGCGCAGGGCCGTCTCGGTCCGGGCCGCATCCATCACTGCATGCGCACCATCGGCAAGGCCGAGGAGGCACTGGAGAAGATGGTCAAGCGCCTGTCGTCGCGCACCGCCTTCGGCAAGAAGATCATCGAACATTCGGTATGGGAGCAGCGCATCGGCGAAGCGCGCACGGACATCGAGATGAATCGTCTGCTGTGTCTGAAGGCTGCCGACATGATGGACAAGGTCGGCAACAAGACCGCGCAGCTCGAAATCGCCATGATTAAGGTCGCAGCCCCCAACATGGCGCTGAAGATCATCGATCACGCGATCCAGGCGTTCGGTGCGGCCGGCGTGTCCGACGAAGCCGGTCTCGCCAAGGACTATGCCGGCATCCGCACGCTGCGTCTTGCGGACGGTCCGGATGAAGTTCACAATCGTGCCATCGCACGGCTTGAACTTCGCAAATACGCGAACATGGCGCCGGCCAAGCACTGATCGGAGGCCGCGAATGGCGCTCGGCGTGAGAAACGACGCTGAATATTCGGGAACGAAACCTGTCGAGGAGCGGCATCGCATCAACGATGTCGCCCTCGCTGCGTGGATGAATGAGCATGTCGAAGGCTTCAAGGGGCCTTTGACGGTTCTGCAATTCAAGGGCGGTCAATCGAACCCGACGTATCGTCTCGATACACCGGCGACATCCTATGTGTTGCGGCGAAAGCCTTTCGGCCCGCTGTTGCCCTCGGCGCATGCTGTCGATCGCGAATTCAAGGTGATCGCCGCACTTCACAAGCAGGGTTTTCCGGTCGCGCGTGCCTATGCGCTGTGCATGGACGATGCTGTGATCGGTGCGGCCTTCTACATCATGTCGATGGAGGAGGGGCGGGTGTTCTGGAATCCGCAACTCCCCAATCAATCGCCGGATGAGCGCCGCGCAATCTTTACCGACAAGATCGAAACGCTTGCGAAACTTCACAGCTACGACCCCGAAAAGATTGGACTCGGCGATTTCGGCAAGCCGGGAAATTACTTTCAGCGTCAGGTCGATCGCTGGACCAGGCAATATCGTGCCGCCGAGCTTGAAGTGATTCCGGAAATGGATCGCCTCATCGATTGGCTGCCGAAGACGCTGCCCCAGCAGGAACGCGTGTCCGTCGTGCACGGCGACTACCGTCTCGACAACATGATTTTCGATCAGAACAAGCCGAAAGTGAAAGCCGTTCTCGATTGGGAATTGTCCACGCTCGGCGACCCGATGGCGGATTTCACTTACTTGCTGATGCAATGGGTGATGCCGGGCCTAGACGGCGCGGATCTGAAGGCGCTCAATATTCCCACGATGGAAGACGCAATCGCGATCTACTCGAAGGCGTCCGGTGGCGTGAAGGTTCCAGACGTCAACTGGTACTTTTCCTACAATTTGTTTCGTCTTGCGGGCATCACTCAGGGCATCGCCAAGCGCATCAAGGACGGTACGGCGGCAAGCGCGAAAGCAGCCGAGTCGGCCGCGCGCACGGTGCCGCTCGCGAAAGCGTCGTGGAGCTTCGCCCAGAAGGCCGGCGCGAGTTGAATTCGCCACTTTAAATCAAGAACACTCTGGAGAACGTCATGGGTCGCCTCGAAGGCAAGTCCGTTATTATCACGGGCGCAGGCAGCGGCATCGGCCGCGCGGCGTCGCTGATGTTCACCAGGGAAGGCGCGAAGCTGATCGCGGTCGACAAGACCGATGGCGTGAAAGAAGCCGTCGACCAGGTGAAGAAGGCGGGCGGCACGGCGGAGGCCGTGATAGCGGACGCCGGCACCGAGAGCGATGTGAAATCGTTTATCGCGAAAGCAATTTCGTCCTACGGCAAGCTCGACGCGATCTGGGCCAATGCCGGCATCAGCGGCGGACTCGTGCCGCTCGCCGAACAGACGCCCGAGCACTGGATGGAAATCCTGCGCGTGAATCTGATCGGGCCGTTTCTCGCGATCAAACATTCGATCCCGCATATGGTGAAGCAGGGCCATGGCGCGATTGTCTGCACGGCGTCGGTCGCCGGTTTGAAGTCCGGTGCCAGCGGTCATCCTTATGCATCGAGCAAAGCGGGTGTCATCAGTTTGGTGCAGACGACGGCGTATTCGCTGTCGGGCACTGGAGTCCGTATCAACGCGGTGTGTCCGGGTCTGATCGAGACCGGCATGACCAAGCCGATCTTCGATGGTGCGAAGGAGCGCGGCACCGAGGGCAAAATCGGTCAGCTCAATCCATTGAAGCGCGCGGGCCAGCCGCACGAATTGGCGGCGATGGGATTGTTTCTCGCCAGCGACGAAAGCTCTTACGTCAACGGACAGGCGTTCCCGGTCGATGGCGGCCTGACCGCGTCGATGCCTTACGCCGGCAAGCCGATCTGAGTTCATGTCGCAGGCACCCGCCAAAACTTTCCTCGCTCAACATGCCGTTCCGGCTGGCGTAGTATCGACGCGCTGGTGGTGGGTGCGCCACGCGCCTGTGCGTTCGGATGGCGGCAATATCTACGGACAAGTCGATATTGATTGCGATTGCAGCGACCGTCATGTGTTCGACGGCGTCGCGAAGGTTCTGCCGAAGAATGCGGTCTGGTACGCAAGCGGTCTGCAACGCACCCATCAGACCGCGAGTGCGATCTGGCAAGCCGGTTTGCCTGCGCCTGCCGAACTCATCAAGGACAAGGCGTTCGACGAACAGCATATGGGTGAGTGGCAAGGCCTCAATCGCGCAAAATTCTTTGCGAGTCTTCCGGTCGAGATCGGAAGCTATTGGTTCGCACCGGCCAACGTGCGCGCGCCGGGCGGCGAAAGTTTCGACGATTTGTGCGAACGCGTCAGTGCCGCAGTCGAGCGCATCAGTGCCGAGCATGCGGGGAAGGATATTGTTGCGGTGGCCCACGGCGGCACGATCAAGGCCGCCATCGCGCACGCGCTCAAGCTCGAACCGTGGGGCGGGCTGGCGTTCACTATCGACAATTGCTCGATCACCCGCCTCGATCATCTCGCGGCAGGAGATCATATCGGCTGGCGCGTGCCGATGATCAATCAGCAACCGTGGATTGCCGGCCCGTTGCATGCGGCGATGCATCAGCCGGCAGGACCGGAAACAAAACTGGCGTAGAGGAGAGAGACATGACCTTGTTCGACATGACCGGCAAGATCGCTGTGATTACAGGCTCCACCAAGGGCATTGGCCGCGCCATCGCGGAGCGCATGGTCGAGCATGGCGCGAAGGTCGTGATCTCGTCGCGCAAGCAGGACGCGTGCGACCAGGTCGCCAAGGAGATCAACGACAAATACGGCAAGGGCAAAGCGATTGCCGTCGCAGCCAACATCTCGTCGAAGGAAAACCTCCAGAACCTCGTGGACGAAGCCAACAAGGCGTTCGGCCAGATCGACGTGCTGGTCTGCAACGCGGCATCGAATCCGTATTACGGCCCGCTCGCGGGAATTTCGGACGACCAATTCAACAAGATTTTGTCGAATAACATCGTCGCCAACAACTGGCTTATCAGCATGGTCGTGCCGCAGATGATCAAGCGCAAGGACGGCTCGATCATCATCGTCTCATCCATCGGCGGCTTGAAGGGTTCGACAATTCTGGGCGCCTATGCGATCTCGAAAGCCGCCGACATGCAGCTTGCGCGCAACCTCGCCTGCGAGTACGGCCCGCACAACGTGCGCGTGAACTGCATCGCGCCCGGTCTCATCAAGACCGACTTTGCCAAGGCGCTGTGGGACAATCCGGACAATCTGAAGGCATCGACGGCGCGCTCGCCGCTGCTGCGCATCGGCATTCCCGATGAAATCGCAGGCGCAGCCGTATTTCTCGGCTCGGCGGCCGGCAACTTCATGACGGGTCAATCGATGGTGATCGACGGCGGCGCGACGATCAGTTAGGCCGTGTCACTCGACTGCCGCGTAAACGAGGCTACGCACCAGCGTGCGGAAATATTCGCGCTGGCCCGGTCCCTGCGACAGGAAGATCGCGAACAGGTCTTCCTTCGGATCGATCCAGAAGAATGTGCCGGCCATGCCGCTCCAGAAGAACTGGCCGACCGAACCCGCGAACGGTGCCATGCCTTCGTGCGTGCGAACGGCAAAGCCGAGACCGAATGAATGGCCGGGCGGAAGCAGATGAGATGCGTGCGTGACGTGCGGGTCGAGATGATCGGACGCCATGAAGCGCAGCGTCTTGTGGCCGATCACGCGGTTGCCGTCGAGGATGCCGCCGTTGAGCAGCATCTGGCAGAATCGCGCGTAGTCCATCGCCGTTGAAACGAGACCGCCGCCGCCAGATTCCATTTTCGGAATCTCAAGTTGATCGAACAGTTCGACCTTGTCGCCGGTCCACGGGTCTTTTGCGAAGGGTTGTGCGAGGCGCGGCTTGTTTTCCGTCGCTGTATAAAAGCCGGTCTCGTTCATTTGCAGCGGCTCGAGAATATGCTCGCGCAGATAATTGCCGAGCGTCTTGCCGGTGATCACTTCAATCACGCGGCCGAGAATGTCGATCGAGCGGCTGTAATTCCACTGCGTGCCCGGCTGGCACATCAGCGGCATAGACGCGATCAGCTTGGCATGTTCTTCGTTGGTGATGTCGCGGCGGTCGGTTTTCGCGCGCGCATACATCCGCTGCACCATGCCTAACCCCGTGATCTCGTATGAAATGCCGGAGGTGTGACGCAGCAAATCCTGAATGGTGATTGGCCGAACGGGCAATTCAAATGCAAGTTGACCGTTGCGCTCAATGCCGACTTTCTGGTCGCGGAATTCCGGGATGTAGCGATAAAGCGGATCGTTGAGCAGCAGGTAGCCGTCTTCGGCCAATTGCATGATGCCGAGCGACACCATCGGTTTGGTCATCGAATAGATGCGGAAGATGCTCTCGCGCGACATCGGCGCGCTTTCGGCCGGGTTCTGTTTGCCCTGCGCCTCGAACCAGCCGATCTGCCCGCGCCGCGCGATCATCGACACCACGCCGGGCGTCGTGCCCTTGTTGATTTCCCGCTGAAATGAATCCCGCATCTTCTGAAGGCGAACCGGAGACAGCCCGATCGATTCAGGTTTGGCGGAGGGCAGCGCAGGCGTGGCTTTCGCTGCGCTCGGGGTCGCGTGAACGTTCATGATTTCCTCGGCTTTTTTGTTTGCAGGTCGGGCTGCCTTCCAGTCACTGAAAGATTGGCGCAAAAACCGGACCGGCGAAAGCGTCAATTCGCCAAGGCATTGCCCTCGCGGATCGAGCAACTCGCGGCGCCCGGTTGCATCGATATGATATGATACTCGGCGCCATCGAAGCCGGTCAGTGTTGCGTTGGCATCGACCTTGCCGATAGTGACCGTCGTCGAGCAGCTGGCGAAGGATCCGTCGAATGTTGTCAGAAGCCGCCGCGCGATCCCGATATTCTGCCGGATCATGGTCAGCGTGTTGCCGTTGAACTGAATGCCGCCAGAAGACGTTTCCGGCCCAGCCTCTCTTTTTCCGCCGAAACGCCCCGAGGTGCTCGTGACGCGAAGAAAGGGCCGCCCCGCGCTGCTGACATAGACAGTCGCCTGAAACTGGCCAACCGGATTTGCGTTCTGTCCGTCGGAAACCCGCTTGTAAGTCCCGGACTCGCCCCATGTGATGACGATGGTCTTGTTGTGGAGTTGTTGAGGCGCGGCTGCGTGCGCCGGTAGCGGCGCAAATGCCATGAGGAACGCAGCGCCAGCTATCGTCTTGATGACCGTCTCTTGTGCCTGACCGCGCGTCGCCATCTGACCGTCCTTTCAAATCTCAATTGCAAATTTCTTCGGTGCCGCTTGCGCTCGCCCGGCATCCTTTGTTGACCTGCCGGCATCCCTGAATTTCAAAGCTGCAAATGGTCTGCATGCCACCTGTAGCAGGTTTTGCGGCAGTCTTCGGTGCTTTCTGGGCGTCTTCACGCTTAGGTGTATCGTCTCGCTTGGCGACCGGCGGCGCCGGCTTCTTCGCTTCGATCTTTTCACAATTATTGTCGCTGCCGACTTCATAGCCCGCCTTGCAGACGATTTTGCTGCAACGGTCGCCGTCGGCCTTGTAGCCGCGCTCGCAGATCAGCGGGCAGATGCGGCCCTGCTTGCTCTTGACGGCATCGAGCGAGTCGACGCTAGCCACTTTGACATCCAGCTTCATGCCCGCGTTTTTGTTGAACAGCTCCATCGCCTTTTGCGCGGCTGGATTCCAGCTGTCGCCTATCGCGCCGGTGTTGCAGCCGACGCGGCGCAATTCGGCCAGCAACAGCTTCGGAATTTCACCGACGGCAATCGGGGCGTCCGCCTTCGATGGCTGCGCGGTCTGATCGGGTGGCGTAAGTGCTGCAACAGGGCCGACTGGCTTTTCAGCTTTGGCCCTGGCTTCTTCCGCCGCCTTGGCTTGGGCCTCGGCCTTTGCGCGCTCGGCCTCCGCGACCTTGGCTTCCTCGGCCTTCTTGGCAAGCTCGGCGGCGACACGCGCCTGCTCGGCGGCCTTCGCATCGGCTGCTGCCTTGGCCTGCGCGGCGGCCTTCGCGCCTTCGACGGCAAGGCGCGTTTGCTCCTCTTGTGCAGCCTTGGCCTTCTCGGTGGCCGCAAGACGCGCCGCTTCGGCGGCGAGCTTGTCGCGCTGTGCCTTCGCCAGCTCTGTATAGAGGCCGGCCGGGTAGGTCGTGATGAAATAGTCCCACACCGCCTTCGTCCCGACGCGCTCGGCAAGTTCGTAATCGCGCCGCGCGGCGGCATTCTGATCTGACGGCGATGACGATGCGGCAGGCGCGGGCGTGACTGCGGGCACCAGCGTGACGTCGTTGCCGCCGAGCGAGCCATAGACGAAAGGCTCCTGCCTGTTGTTGGTGACTTTCAGAACGTCGTCGCGCACGAAACCGAAGGCCTTGCGCAGATCGAGTCCCGGGCGCGGCAAGTATTTGACCAGCGCGGCCGTGAACGGGCTGTTCTTGTCGCCGTCGGATGCCGTTGAGCCGGCCTTCGCCGCAAAGGCTATCAGCGTGTTGGGACTGGTCGGTTCGACCTTAGCCAGGCCGCGCGTGACGGCACGGCTGCCTATCGTGCGCTTCATGGTTTTGTTGAATGGATTGTCGCGGCACGCGTCGAGGATCGCGAGCCGCAACTGCTTTGCCGGCTCCATGACCGTGAGAATGCGGTCGAGCGGGATCGCCTCGTCGAACGCATCGATGTCCCGCTCCAGCGATGCATCGACGGGAATGAGATAGTTGATTCCGTCGATCTCGATGCCGTGGCCCGCATAGTAAACGACGGCAACATCGGCATCGCGGGCGGTGTCCGAGAAATCGCGAAGCGCGCGCCGCATCTCATTGGCCTTCAAATCGCGCCGCGAGTCGACCACGTCGAAACCCGCGCTCTTGAGTGTTGCCGTCATTGCGGCGGCGTCGTTCGTCGGATTTGGGAGCGCCGTGACGTTCTGGTAGGCTGAGTTGCCAATAATCAGCGCGACGCGTTTATCGGCAAATGCCGGCACGCAGCTGATCGCGAGTGCCGCAATTCCCAAAATCGCAATTTGAATGCGCATTGCAATGCCCCCGTGAATGCGGAATCAAATCCAGCAAGAATTCCGGTATTGCGCGAGCAAGCCGCTCAAGTTGCCGATGCCCCTCGGATTTTCGGAATACGCGAGGGACTAGCGGATGATATTTTCTGTTTCACTCAATTGCACACCTGCACGCCGCCGTTCATGACGCCGCCCGGCGTGGTCGTGTCGTTCACGATGTGGCATCCCCGCGCCACCGGACGGCACACGCCGCCCGGACAAAAGAGTTGCCCGGAAGGCGCTGCCTGCGCGGCGCGCGGCGGCGGTCCATCGTCGCGGAAGGAGGGTCGGGCCGCGACAGGCGGCGGCGTGTATTTCGGCGGTGGCGGTTTGCGCACAACGATGCGCTCGCACGTATTGTCGTCGCCGACTTCATAACCGTCCTTGCAGGTGATCTTGACGCAATTATCGCCGTCGACCTGATAGCCGTGCTTGCAGACGAGGGGGCAGATGCGTCCCGTGCGTCCCTTGATGACTTCAAGCGCGTCGATGCTCGCAACCTTCACGTCAAAGCGCGTGCCGGCGTATCTGTTGAACAGATCGAGTGATCGCTGCGCGCCGCTATTCCAGGTCGGAACGGGATCGTCCGCATAGCACCCGACGCGCCGCAGTTCGGTGAGAAGCTGCCGTGGCAGATTGTCGTCCACGGGCGGTTGCGCGGCGGTGCGCGGCGCCGAGCCGCCTTGCGGCTCAAGCACTGCGAGCTTCTTGCTCTGCGCGCGCGCAAGGTCGCTGTAGAAACTTTCCGGATATTTCGCGAGGAAGTAATCCCACGCGTCTTTGGTGCCGACCTGCAACGCAAGCTCATAGTCGCGGCGGACGCGATCCGTCGCATCGACGGGCGCAAATTGCTGGACGGGTGCGGCGGAATTAGGCGGTGCCGCTGCAACAACCGGTCCCGGCACAAGCGCGACATCGTTGCCGCCGAGCGAGCCGTAGATAAACGGCTCCTGCTGATTGTTTGTGACTTTGAGAACGTCGTCGCGAACGAAGCCGAACGATTTACGCAGATCCATGCCGGGCGTTGCGATGTGAGCAGCGAGTGCCGTCGCAAACGGGCTGTTCTTGCCGTCGCCATCCGCCGCAGTGGAGCCCGCTTTCGCCGCGAACGCGATCATGGTGTTTGGGTTCACCGGCTCGACCTTGGCAAGACCGCGCGTTCCGATGGCGCGCGTACTGATAGACCGCTTCATCGTTTTACCGAAGGGATTGTCGCGGCAGGCGTCGAGGATCACGAGGCGCAGTTGCTTGGCCGGCTCCATTGCCACGAGCACGCGATCCAGCGGATAGGTCTCGTCGTAGACGTCGGTATCGCGCTCCAGAACGGCATCCACCGGAATCAGGAAATTCGTGCCGTCAACTTCGATGCCGTGTCCCGCATAATAGACAACGGCGATGTCGGCATCGCGTGCCTGATCGGCGAAATCTCGCAATGCCTTGCGCATCGTATCCTTGGTCACGTCGGCGCGCAGCACGACGGAATCGAAGCCGGAGGCTTTCAGCGTCGATGCGATCATCGCGGCGTCGTTCGCCGGATTGGTCAGCTTGGGAACGTTCTGGTAGCCCGAATTGCCGATCACCAGCGCGACCCGCTTGTCCGCCGCCGCACTTGTCGCCATCAGCGCAGAAAACAGCACGGTCAGTAAAATGTGACGGATACGCAATGTGCGAGCCTCCCGAAGAAGCCGACAATTTGAAATGTGCGGCCAAGAATACCCCTTGACGGTGCTTTCTCAAGGGCGGATGCCCTCATGAGACGCATTCTGCGCTCGACAGGTTCGATTGCAGGGTGAATTAAAACCTACGTTCCGGTGTTTGGCACCGCGATCCGCCGCAGTACGAAACCTGCTCTACGACTGAGTCGCGCGCGGCTCGAACTGCGGTGTGACCAGTCTGATCCGGCAAACGATGCCCGCCGGCAGATAGTCGGTGTCGAAGCTGCCGTTCATCTGCTGTGCCAGGCTCGCGATCATTCGCGAGCCGAACCCTTCGTGTTGCGGCGGCTGCACGGCAGGGCCGCCGCTTTCGGTCCAGTTCAGATCGATCGCAACTCCGCGCGGATCGGGCTCGACGGTCCAGCCGATCGCGACGCGCCCATCGGAATTGGAGAGGGCGCCGTATTTGAGTGCGTTGGTGCAAAGCTCATGCAGGATCATAGCGACCGGCACCGCTGCTGTCGGCGGCAGATCGACCGGCGGCCCTGAAATCGAAAACCGATGCCCGCGTTCTTCTTTCAGCGGTGCCATCGCCGCCTCGGCGACTTCGGAAAGGTCGGCGTGCTGCCAGTTCTTCTGCGTCAGAAGATCGTGCCCGCGCACCAGCGCCTGCAATCGGTCCTGAAATTGCCGCAGCGCCTCCGGTCCCTGGCTCTGGCGGAAGCTCATGCCGGCGATGGACTGAACGGTGGCCAGCGTGTTCTTGACGCGATGCGCCAGCTCGTGAACCAGAATTTCGCGCCGCTCCTCGGCGGTGGCGCGTTGCTCCTCGCGAAGCGCGTTTTCGTCCATCAGCCGGTCGAACGTATAGCCGAGCACGCCGATCTCGTCCTCGCGGCCGGCGATGCGCGTTCGAGCCGTGTTGTCGCCGCGCCGCCACGCCTGCGCGGTCGCGACCATCTTCATCAGCGGGCGGCGGATCATGCCTTCGCCGACGATCCACGCGAGCAAAAATGCAATCGCGCTTCCGAGCGCATAGAGCAGAATGCCGTTGCGCAGCGCGCGGTCGATCGAGCCGAACGCTTCTTCACGCGAAATGCCGCTGCTGACATAGAGGCCGAACGGGGTCACGGATGCCGGAACGTAACCGATGATTCTTGGAACGCCATCCACACCGATAATGTCGGCGACGCCGGGCGCGGGGCCATTGATGCGATCCGAACTGGCGGTCGTCAGCGGTTTGCCGACATATTTCTCGCCGTCGGGCTGGCGCGACACCACGATGCCGTTGCGATCCGCAACTACGACGGTGCCGCTGCGCGATCCGCTGCGCTCGCGCAGATGCTTGCCGAGCCATTCGAGATTGAGACCGGCGACAATCGCGCCGACAGCCTTGTCGCCGCGCATGATCGGGATCGCCAGCGGAATGACATTGCGGTCGGATATCTTGCTCGCGGTGAAAGTTCCGACCGCGAACTTCTTGTTGTCCACGGCGTCGCGGAAATAGTCGCGGTCCGACAGGTTTGGCGAAGCCAGCGTCGGATCGCTGAAGCAGCGGATGTTGCCATCGATGCCGACGGCGAGGATCGCGGTCAGCGGCTCGATGGTCGGGCGCACGCGCACGATGTAATCGGTGCAGGCGGCGCTCGTCATCTCGCTCACTTCACCTGCTTCCGCGACGGCGTGAAGCGCGCCCTCGATGCCGTCGAAAATCTGGTCGAGGTCGGAGGCAACAATCTCGGTGTTGCGTAGCGCCTCGACTCTCGCTTCGTCGTAGCGCGTGTTGCGCAGGTCGATGGCGTTGTAGCCGAGGGCGGCAAGTCCCGGCAGCGACGCAGCCAGCGTCAGCGCCAGCAGGCGGCGGGTCAGCGGCATCCGGCGGAAAAAATTGCGAAGCGGCACGCCGGCGTCCTTCAGCAAATGCAAACGATTCAGACGAAATCTACCCGCGGCGCCAGATGGCGGCAATTGCTGGAGAATTCGGTTCCAGTGCACGCCAAAGGTGCCATTTCAGGGCGTGACGGGGCGAAAACTGTTCGTTATAGAAGCGCCCGATAGGAGTGTAGCTCAATTGGTAGAGCACCGGTCTCCAAAACCGGGGGTCGCAGGTTCGAGCCCTGCCACTCCTGCCAGCGGCTAGCCTGCTGCTGAACGATCCCTTCAACGCTTTGTAAATATGGCCGGCGCAGTCTGGCGGGCGCTTCCGGTGTCTTAATACGGCCGGAAGCGGTGTTTCGTTTTCGGCCCGAGATTTGGCTGAAGACACTGCAACGCCGTCGCCTTGTGTGCTTTTGGGACAGATTTTCTGGCAAGCCGGTTGCTCTTTAGTAAGAGAACACCGTTGGAGCAGTTCATGCCGGCACAAAAGAAGCCTTCTGCGGCAATCGCCAAGTCGAGCGGCCGCGTCGATGCACTCGATCTGTTAAGGTTACTCGCCGTCGCAGCGGTCGTGCTCTATCACTTCGGATTCAACGGACCGACCGCAAACGGCACGACATACGTGGCGCTGCCCGGTCTCGGCGGCTTCGCGCGCTACGGCTATCTCGGCGTGCAGCTTTTTTTCGTCGTCAGCGGTTTTGTCATTGCGTTCTCCGCGCAGGGCCGCACCGCGAGCGAATTTCTGATCGCGCGCATATCGCGAATTTATCCGGCGTTTCTGTTCTGCATGACGCTGACTGTTCTTGCATCCGCGTTGTTCGGCGGGCCTGAATTTCATGTCAGCGCGAAACAATACATTGCAAACCTGTTCATCGCGGCGACTGCGCTGGGGCAGCCTTATGTCGATCTCGTCTACTGGACGCTGATCCTTGAACTGACTTTCTATGCCTGGATCTTTGCGCTGATGCTGACAAATCAGATGCACAAGTTGCCGACAGCGATTATTCCCGCCTGGCTTGCGATTTCTCTGATCAACGAGGTGTTCGTTCACTCGCACGCGCTGACGAAGGTGCTTCTGACCGATCAGAGCGGCTTCTTCGCGACGGGCGTTTTGCTGTACGAGCTTTATCGCGCCCGCAGCGACCTGATGACGCGCGTCAATCTGATGTTCGCAGCATCGGTCGCGGTGACGCAGGGTGTGCTGAATTCATATCTGATGGCGGCGGAATTCAAGCTGCTCTTCGATCCTTACGTGGTGGCAGCGATTTGTATCGCGATAATTCTGCTTGCGTTCGCCGCGTCGCGGGCAGAACGCATGCCGTTGCCTGCGCAGGTCGTTCTTGCACTCGGCGGGCTGACCTATCCGCTTTATCTGTTCCACGCCGAAATCGGATATGTCGCGTTTGTCCGTCTCGGCGGCCGGCAGGATCAGGTCGCGACCGTGACCTTGATTCTGTCCGCGCTTGCGGTGGCCGCTCTCCTGATCTGGCGTTACGTCGATCGTCCCGGGCAGAAGTGGACCCGGAAATGGCTGACCGCAGCGGTTGCCAATCTGTCGCGCAATCCGCCCGCCAGCCGTAGCAAGACACTGTTTTCATTCTCGAAATGAGCGGTCAGGCGGCGCGGGCACGCAACCGCCGAGCCTTGACGTTTTAGGGCTGCCGCAGTAGATAGCGGCACCTGCTGTCGGCCCGTTCAACGGATATCCGGCGCGGCACTAAATCCCCGGACAATCGAGCCCGCTTGGCGGCTCATCCTTGAAAGCAAGGATTGGGCGCACGACAAGACTGTCCGGATTTTGCAGAAATTCACCTGGTATCGCGACTAGAAGAAATCGGACCGCAACGATGGCTATCAGCCCGTTCAAATTCCTTCAGGAAGTGCGCAGCGAAACGTCGAAGGTCACATGGCCCTCGCGCCGCGAGACCACGATCACGACGATCATGGTGTTCGTGATGGTCGCGGCTGCGTCGATCTTCTTCTTCGTGGCGGATCAGATTTTGCGTTACGTCGTTACGCTTATTCTCGGCATTCACGGCTGACGCGCGGATTACATTATTATGAGCATGCGCTGGTACATCGTTCACGCCTACTCGAACTTCGAGAAGAAGGTCTCCGAATCCATTCGCGAGCAAGCCAAGCAGCGCGGGCTCGAGGAACTGTTCGAGCAGGTGCTGGTGCCGACCGAAAAGGTCACGGAAGTGCGCCGTGGCCGCAAAATGGACACCGAGCGCAAGTTTTTCCCCGGCTACGTGCTGGTGAAGATGAATCTGACCGACGAGGCGTTTCATCTCATCAAGAACACGCCGAAGGTGACGGGCTTCCTCGGCGCGGAAAACAAGCCGCAGCCGATTTCGGAAGCCGAAGCGATGCGCATTCTGCATCAGGTGCAGGAAGGCGTGGAGCGTCCGAAGGCGTCGGTCTCGTTCGAGATCGGCGAGAACGTGCGCGTGGCCGACGGCCCGTTCGCATCGTTCTCCGGCGTCGTCGAGGAAATCGACGAGGGCCGCTCGCGCGTGAAGGTCGCGGTGTCGATCTTCGGACGTGCAACGCCGGTCGAACTGGAATTCGGTCAGGTCGAAAAGGTCTGATCGCGTACATCTCCTTCATCGGAGATGAAATTGGAGCGTGGGAGGTGAGGGCGGTCGCCAGCCGCTCGAAGCCGCACCACTAACAGGAGTAGAAGATGGCAAAGAAAGTGACCGGATACCTGAAACTTCAGGTCCCGGCCGGTGCGGCGAACCCGTCGCCACCGATCGGACCCGCGCTCGGTCAGCGCGGCCTCAACATCATGGAATTCTGCAAAGCGTTCAACGCGCAGACGGCCAAAGAAGAAAAGAACACGCCGATCCCGGTGATCATCACCATTTACGCGGATCGCTCGTTCACCTTCGAAATGAAGACCCCGCCGATGTCTCACTTCTTGAAGCAGGCGGCCAAGATCCAGTCCGGCTCGAAAGCGCCGGGCCGCGACAAGGCCGGCAAGGTGACAAAAGCGCAGGTGCGCGAGATCGCCGAAAAGAAGATGAAGGATCTCAACTGCGACACCATCGAGTCGGCCATGAAGATGGTCGAGGGCTCTGCCCGTTCGATGGGTCTGGAAGTGGCGGGGTAACGGACATGGCTGCTGGCAAGAAAATTCGCAAGGCACGCGAAGGCATCGACCGCGAGAAACTCTATCCGCTCGCCGACGCCGTGAAGATGGTGAAGGAACGCGCCTCCGCAAAGTTCGATGAGACCATCGAGATCGCAATGAACCTCGGTGTCGATCCGCGTCATGCCGATCAGATGGTCCGTGGCGTCGTCACGCTGCCGAACGGCACCGGGCGCACTCTTCGCGTTGGCGTGTTCGCACGCGGCGCAAAGGCTGAAGAGGCCAAGGCTGCGGGTGCCGACGTCGTCGGTGCTGAAGACCTCGTCGAAAAGGTCAACGGCGGCGCGATCGATTTCGATCGCTGCATCGCGACCCCCGACATGATGCCGCTGGTCGGCCGCCTCGGTAAGGTACTCGGCCCGCGCGGCATGATGCCGAACCCGAAGATCGGCACGGTGACGATGGACATCGCCAATGCCGTCAAGGGCGCCAAAGGCGGCTCGGTCGAATTCCGTGTCGAGAAGGCGGGCATCGTTCAGGCCGGCATCGGCAAGGCGTCGTTCTCGGAAGAGAAGCTCGTGCAGAACGTCAAGGCGCTCGCTGACGCGGTGGCCAAGGCCAAACCGGCGGGATCGAAAGGCACCTACATTCAGCGTGTCGCGATCTCCTCGACCATGGGCCCCGGCGTGAAGATCGAACCAAGCACCCTGACTTCGTAATCGGGTTGCTGCATTGAGGAATAGAACGGAGCGGGCCAAAAGCCGCTCCGTTTTCTTTTGGATTGATGGAAATTCGAGATGCCCGAACCCGTATTGATCTATTCGCGATTTCCGAAGGCGCAGATGGTGCGCATCGGCGAGCGTTACGACCTGCTCGATGCCGCAGGCAAACCGCCGATCGAGACGTTCAGCGCAGAGCAACTCAAGCCGATCCGCGCGCTTATCACTGCGGGTAGCCAGCAGATTCCGCCGGTCATTCTGGATACGATGCCATCGCTTGGCGCGATCGTCTGTTATGGCACGGGTTACGACGGCATCGATTTTGCGGAAATCAAAAGGCGCGGAATCGTCGTCGGCAACAGTCCCGGCGCGAATGCGGCAGCGGTCGCGGATCTAGCAATGACATTGATGCTTGCGGCGACGCGGCGTCTGCTGCCCGCGAACGAGTATGTTCGCAGCGGCGATTGGGCCGGATCGAAACCGTCGCCGATGATGCGTCCGCCGCACGCCATGACTGGACGCAAGGTCGGCGCGTATGGCATCGGTGAAATCGGCCGCAAGATCGCAGCGCGTTGCGCGGCGTTCGAGACGGAAGTCGGCTATCACAGCCGCAGCAAGCACGACGTGCCGTACCAATATTTTCCGACGCTCGAAGCACTCGCCGAATGGTGCGACGTTCTGATGGTCGCGGTTCGTGCCGGCGCGGACACGCAACACATCATCGGCGCGGATATTTTGAAAAAGCTCGGCGCGGGCGGCGTGATCGTGAACGTCTCGCGCGGTTCGGTGATCGATCAGGCCGCGCTGGTTTACGCGCTCGAAAGTAACGCGATCGCGGGTGCGGGTCTCGATGTGTACGACAAAGAGCCTCACGCTCCGGACGCACTGACGAAATTGCCGAACGTCGTCCTGACGCCCCACATCGGCGGCCACACCGTCGAGTCCCATCAGGCGATGCAGGACTGCGTCATCGCCAATCTCGACGCGTTCTTTGCCGGAAAGCCGCTGCCCTATCCTGTGGAATAGAGCGCAAGGGCCTGATTTTTGGCCCGAAAAATGCTTTCAAGGGCCAGAATCCCCTTGGCAAGGGCGTTCAGACTCGTTAAACATTCCTTTCCGGGCGTGCTGGCTGTTGTCGGCACGTCCGTGTTCGTTTTCCGAATATCTGGCAGAGAGGAGACCTTTCAACGTCGATCATTCCGCTTGGACTGTTCGATCGCAGGAAGGCAACCCGCTGTTTTATAAGAAGAAACGGACAGAGGTCTTTTTGGACCCTTCGGGGCCCGAAGAAGGCTTCATCCTGTCCAAGACTGCAGGTGCATGGCATCCGCCACGCTTAATCTCCTGCACAGACGGGTGAAAACCGGATTTCGCGACTCGCCGCCGTTCGGTGGCGCCAGCGGATTTGGTTCGAACCTCGACACCTCGTGTCGGGCCGCTTTCGGGCGGTTCGGGGCGAGAGGGCAGGCTTCCGAAATGTCGTCGTGCCCGACGTGTCCTGAGAAGAAGTCTCGAGACGAGCCTGGCAAGACGATCGGTGCAACCCGGCGGTTTTGCTCAAGGCACAACCGCCAAACCGGAAAGAGCTTGCTGTGGAACGAGCGGCAAAAAAAGAGGCGGTTGATGCGCTGAAGGGAACGTTCAGTTCCACCGGCGTAGCGATCGTCGCTCACTATTCCGGCCTCACCGTGGCCCAGATGCAGATTCTGCGCATGCAGATGAAGAAGGCTGGCGCCAATGTGAAGGTCTCGAAGAACCGTCTCGCCAAAATTGCTCTTGAAGGCACCGACGTTGCTTCCATCGGCTCCCTGTTGAAGGGACCGACCGTGATCGCGACTTCCAACGATCCGGTAGCAGCGCCGAAAGTTGCCGTCGAATTCGCCAAGACGAACGAGCAGTTCGTCATCCTTGGCGGTGCGATGGGAACGACTGTCCTGAATCCCGACGCGGTCAAGGCTCTCGCCTCGCTGCCGTCGCTCGATGAACTGCGCGCGAAGATCCTCGGCCTCCTTGTGGCGCCGGCGACCAAGATCGCTCAGCTCTCCACCGCGCCCGCTGCGAAGCTGGCCCGCGTGGTTCAGGCCTATGCCTCAAAGGGTGAAGCGGCGTGATGCCATTCTCCATCTCAACTGGTTTGAACTGATACGCTGAAGGAAAGACAAAATGGCTGATTTACAGAAGATCGTAGACGACCTGTCGAAGCTCACCGTTCTCGAAGCGGCTGACCTCGCCAAGATGCTCGAAGAAAAGTGGGGCGTTTCGGCTGCCGCCGCTGTTGCGGTTGCTGCTGCTCCAGGTGCTGGCGGCGGTGCCGCTGCCGCTGAAGAAAAGACCGACTTCCAGGTCGTTCTGGCTTCGGCCGGCGACAAGAAGATCGAAGTCATCAAGGAAGTCCGTGCGATCACGGGTCTTGGCCTCAAGGAAGCCAAGGACCTGGTCGAAGGCGCGCCGAAGCCCCTCAAGGAAGGCGTTCCGAAGGACGAAGCCGAGAAGATCAAGGCCACCCTCGAGAAGGTCGGCGCCAAGGTCGAACTCAAGTAAGGCGTTTTGTATTCGGGCCGGCTTTCGAGTCGGCCCGGACACAGGAATGTGTATCGCTTCGCGGCTAACCCCCTCGAAAAGATACGAAAACCACCCATATGGGTGGAGGCACGAAAGGACGGATCGTTTTTGAAACGCCGCACGATTTCAGAAACGGGACGTTGGGAGACGGACGATTTCGGGCTTTTGCAGTCCGTAGGATTTGTGTTGACGGGCAGGGTGCATGCAGCGCGCCCCGCACGTCATTTTGCGTCTTGAGATTCAGCTTTTTGGAACTCGGACGTTTTTGAAATTCAACCCGGAGGCGGTGCCAATCGCACTCCGGAAGATGCCGCAAGTCAACAGCGGCGAGAGAATGAGAGGCCACGATGGCGCAGCAGACTTTCACCGGCCGCAAACGCGTTCGCAAATTCTTCGGACATATCAAGGAAGTCGCCGAGATGCCGAACCTCATCGAGGTTCAAAAGGCGTCTTACGACCAGTTCCTGATGGTGGACGAACCTGCGGGCGGCCGTCTCGATGAAGGTTTGCAGGCGGTGTTCCGCTCGGTTTTTCCGATCAACGATTTCTCCGGCACCTCGCAGCTCGAATTCGTGCGCTACGAATTCGAGCCGCCGAAATACGACGTCGATGAGTGCCGCCAGCGCGGCATGACCTACGCGGCACCGCTGAAGGTGACGCTACGCCTCATCGTGTTCGATATTGACGAGGAAACCGGCGCGAAGTCCGTCAAGGACATCAAGGAGCAGGACGTCTACATGGGCGACATTCCGCTCATGACCATGAACGGCACCTTCGTCGTCAACGGCACCGAACGCGTCATCGTCTCGCAGATGCATCGTTCGCCCGGCGTGTTCTTCGATCACGACAAGGGCAAGACCCATTCGTCGGGCAAGCTATTGTTCGCAGCCCGCGTCATTCCTTATCGCGGTTCGTGGCTCGACATTGAATTCGACGCCAAGGACATCGTGTTCGCGCGCATCGACCGCCGCCGCAAGATTCCGGTGACGTCGCTGATGTTCGCGCTCGGTCTCGACGGCGAAGAGATCCTGTCCACGTTCTACAAGAAGATCATGTACAAGCGCGCCAAGGATGCCTGGCGCGTGCCGTTCTCGGCCGACCGCTTCCGCGGCTACTCGACCGCCGTCGACATGATCGATGCCGATTCGGGCAAGGTCGTGCTCGAAGCGGGCAAGAAGCTGACCGTGCGTGCTGCGCGCCAGTTGCAGGAAAAGGGTCTCAAGGCTCTGCGGATGTCCGACGAGGAACTCGTCGGCTCGTATCTCGCCGAAGACCTCGTCAACCCGAAGACCGGCGAAATCCACGCCGAGGCGGGCGAAGAGATCACCGAGAAGCTGCTGAAGTCGCTGAACGAGGCCGGCTATAAAGAGTTGCCGATCCTCGACATCGATCACGTCAACGTCGGTCCTTACATCCGCAACACGCTCAACGCCGACAAGAACATGACGCGCGAAGACGCGTTGTTCGACATCTATCGCGTGATGCGTCCAGGTGAACCCCCGACGCTGGAGTCTGCCGGCAACATGTTCCAGTCGCTGTTCTTCGACTCGGAGCGTTACGATCTGTCGGCCGTCGGCCGTGTGAAGATGAACATGCGCCTCGAACTCGACGCGCCTGACACGCATCGCACGCTGCGCAAGGAAGACATTCTGGCCGTCATCAAGACGCTGGTCGATCTGCGCGACGGCAAGGGCGACATCGACGACATCGACCATCTCGGCAACCGCCGAGTGCGCTCGGTCGGCGAACTGATGGAAAATCAGTATCGCATCGGCCTGCTGCGCATGGAGCGCGCGATCAAGGAGCGCATGTCGAGCGTCGATATCGACACTGTCATGCCGCAGGATTTGATCAACGCGAAACCCGCCGCTGCTGCTGTGCGCGAATTCTTCGGCTCGTCGCAGCTGTCGCAGTTCATGGATCAGACCAATCCATTGAGCGAGATCACCCACAAGCGCCGTCTGTCGGCGCTTGGACCGGGCGGTCTGACGCGCGAACGCGCGGGCTTTGAAGTCCGCGACGTGCATCCGACGCATTACGGCCGTATCTGCCCGATCGAGACGCCGGAAGGCCCGAACATCGGCCTTATCAACTCGCTCGCGACCTTCGCGCGCGTGAACAAATACGGCTTCGTCGAGACTCCGTATCGTAAAGTGAAGGACGGCCGCGTCACCGACGAGGTGATCTATCTGTCTGCGATGGAAGAGGGACGTTACCGCGTCGCTCAGGCCAACGTGCCGCTCGACAACCGCGGGCGTTTCACGGAAGACCTCGTTGTCTGCCGTCACGCCGGCGACGTGTTGCAGCTTCCGCCGGATCGCATCGACTATATGGACGTGTCGCCGAAGCAGCTCGTTTCGGTTGCTGCCGCGCTGATCCCGTTCCTCGAGAACGACGACGCCAACCGCGCGCTGATGGGCTCGAACATGCAGCGTCAGGCCGTGCCGCTGGTACGCGCCGAAGCGCCGTTTGTCGGCACCGGCATGGAAGGCGTCGTTGCGCGCGACTCGGGCGCTGCGATCGCAGCGCGCCGCACCGGCGTGATCGACCAGATCGATGCGACCCGTATCGTTATCCGTGCGACGGAAGACCTCGACCCGACCAAGTCGGGCGTCGATATCTATCGTCTCATGAAGTATCAGCGATCGAACCAGTCGACCTGCATCAACCAGCGTCCGCTGGTGAAAGTTGGCGATCAGGTACGCAAGGGCGACATCATCGCTGACGGTCCTTCGACCGATCTCGGCGAGCTCGCGCTTGGCCGCAACGTGCTCGTCGCGTTCATGCCGTGGAATGGCTACAACTTCGAAGACTCGATCCTGCTCTCCGAGCGGATCGTGAAGGACGACGTCTTCACCTCGATCCACATCGAGGAGTTTGAAGTCATGGCCCGCGATACCAAGCTCGGTCCTGAGGAAATCACGCGCGACATTCCGAACGTGTCGGAAGAGGCGCTGAAGAATCTCGACGAAGCCGGCATCGTCTATATCGGCGCTGAAGTCCGCGCCGGCGACATTCTCTGCGGCAAGATCACGCCGAAGGGCGAAAGCCCGATGACGCCGGAAGAAAAACTTCTGCGCGCCATCTTCGGTGAGAAGGCGTCGGACGTTCGCGACACGTCGCTGCGCGTGCCTCCGGGCGTGCAGGGCACGATCGTGGAAGTGCGCGTGTTCAACCGTCACGGCGTCGACAAGGACGAGCGCGCTCTGGCGATCGAACGCGAAGAGATCGAACGTCTCGCGAAAGACCGCGACGACGAACAGGCGATCCTCGACCGTAACGTCTACAGCCGTCTGGCAGACCTGCTCGAAGGCCGCCAGGGCATTGCCGGTCCGAAGGGTTTCAAGAAGGACACCAAGATCACCCGCGCGGTGCTCGAAGAGTATCCGAAGTCGCAGTGGTGGGCGTTCGCCTCGCCGAACGACAAGCTGATGGCTGAAATCGAAGCCATGCGGAAGCAGTACGACGAATCGAAGAAGGGCCTTGAACAGCGATTCCTCGACAAGGTCGAAAAACTTCAGCGCGGCGACGAATTGCCTCCGGGCGTGATGAAGATGGTCAAGGTCTTCGTCGCGGTGAAGCGCAAGATTCAGCCCGGCGACAAGATGGCCGGACGTCACGGCAACAAGGGCGTCGTCTCGAAGATCGTGCCGATCGAAGACATGCCGTTCCTTGAAGACGGAACGCATGCCGACATTGTGCTCAATCCGCTGGGCGTGCCGTCGCGCATGAACGTCGGCCAGATTCTCGAAACGCATCTTGGCTGGGCGTGCGCCGGTCTCGGCAAGCGCATCGGTCAGGCGGTGGACGCCTATTACGGCCACGGCAAGTCCGACATCAAGCCGCTCAAGGCGACGTTGAAGGAAGTCTACGGTGACGACGAAGTCATCAAGACGCTCGACGACGGCGAGTTGATGGAGCTTGGCCGCAACCTGCGCGCCGGCGTGCCGATTGCAACGCCTGTGTTCGACGGCGCCAAGGAAACCGACATCGAGCAGATGCTTGAGCTGGCCGGACAGAACAAGTCGGGTCAGTCGACGGTCTACGACGGCCGCACGGGCGACCAGTTCGATCGCAACGTGACGGTGGGCTACATCTATATGCTCAAGCTGCACCATCTTGTGGACGACAAGATCCACGCGCGTTCGATTGGTCCTTACTCGCTCGTCACCCAGCAGCCGCTGGGCGGCAAGGCGCAGTTCGGCGGACAGCGTTTCGGCGAAATGGAAGTGTGGGCGCTCGAGGCCTACGGCGCGGCTTACACGCTCCAGGAAATGCTGACCGTGAAGTCGGACGACGTCGCGGGCCGCACCAAGGTGTACGAGGCCATCGTGCGCGGCGACGACACGTTCGAAGCCGGCATCCCGGAATCGTTCAACGTGCTGGTCAAGGAAATGCGCTCGCTCGGCCTCAATGTCGACCTGCACAATTCCAAGCTCGCACCGGGCGCGGGTACCGCCGAGGCTGCCGAGTAAAGAATTTCTGCCCGGCTTGCGAGCCGGGCTTTGCGGCCTGCCTTGAGAAAGGCAAGCCGCCGCGACCTAAAAGTTTCGAATTCGCTGCCGGTGACGACCGGTACGCAAGGAGAAGATGATGAACCAAGAAATTATGAATCTCTTCAATCCGACGACACCGGCTCAGGTGTTCGATCAGATCCGTATCTCGATCGCGTCGCCGGAGAAGATTCTGTCGTGGTCCTACGGCGAAATCAAAAAGCCGGAAACCATCAACTACCGCACCTTCAAGCCGGAGCGTGACGGCCTGTTCTGCGCGCGCATCTTCGGGCCGATCAAGGATTACGAATGCTTGTGCGGCAAGTACAAGCGCATGAAGTACAAGGGCATCATCTGCGAAAAGTGCTCGGTGGAAGTCACGCTCTCGCGCGTCCGGCGCGAACGCATGGGCCACATCGAACTCGCAGCGCCCGTCGCGCACATCTGGTTCCTGAAGTCGCTGCCGAGCCGCATCGGTTTGCTGCTCGACATGACGCTGAAGGATCTCGAGCGGATTCTTTATTTTGAATACTACGTCGTTCTCGAGCCGGGTCTCACCGCGCTCAAGGACCGTCAGCTGCTGTCCGAAGAAGAATATCTGAAGGCGCAGGACGAGTACGGCCAGGACAGCTTCACCGCCATGATCGGCGCCGAAGCGATCCGCGAACTGCTCAAGGGTCTCGATCTCGAAAAGCTCGAAGCGCAGCTGCGCGTCGAGATGCAGGAGACTGAGTCCGAGATCAAGCATAAGAAATACGCCAAGCGTCTGAAGATCGTCGAAGCATTCCGCACCTCGGGCAACAAGCCAGAGTGGATGATTATGACGGTCGTGCCGGTGATTCCGCCGGACCTGCGTCCGCTGGTGCCGCTCGACGGCGGCCGCTTTGCGACCTCCGACCTGAACGATCTCTATCGCCGCGTCATCAACCGCAACAATCGTTTGAAGCGATTGATGGAATTGCGCGCGCCGGACATCATCATCCGCAACGAAAAGCGCATGTTGCAGGAGGCTGTGGACGCGCTGTTCGACAACGGCCGCCGTGGCCGCGTCATCACCGGCGCCAACAAGCGTCCGCTAAAGTCGCTCGCAGACATGCTCAAGGGCAAGCAGGGCCGCTTCCGTCAGAACCTGCTCGGCAAGCGCGTCGACTATTCGGGCCGCTCCGTCATCGTCGTCGGTCCTGAACTGCGCCTGCATCAGTGCGGCCTGCCGAAGAAGATGGCGCTCGAACTGTTCAAGCCGTTCATCTATTCGCGGCTCGACGCCAAGGGTCTGTCCACCACCGTCAAGCAGGCGAAAAAGCTCGTCGAAAAAGAACGTCCCGAAGTCTGGGATATTCTCGACGAGGTCATTCGCGAGCATCCGGTGCTGCTGAACCGCGCGCCGACGCTGCATCGCCTCGGCATTCAGGCGTTCGAGCCGGTGCTGATCGAAGGTAAGGCGATCCAGCTGCATCCGCTGGTGTGCTCGGCGTTCAACGCCGACTTCGACGGCGACCAGATGGCCGTGCACGTTCCGCTGTCGCTCGAAGCGCAGCTGGAAGCGCGCGTGCTGATGATGTCGACCAACAACATCCTGCATCCCGCGAACGGTCAGCCGATCATCGTGCCGTCGCAGGACATCGTTCTCGGTCTTTATTATCTATCGGTGCTGCGTGAGGGTCTTCAGGGCGAGGGCAAGGTCTACCGCGACATGGCGGAGATCGAGCACGCGCTGTTCTCGAAGGTCATCCACCTCCACACCAAGATCAAGTATCGCTGGACCGGCCTCGACGAGGACGGCAAGGAGGTCTCGCGTCTGTACGACACGACCGCCGGCCGCGTCATGCTCGGTCAGGTTCTGCCGAAGTCGCCGAAGATGCCGTTCGACGTCATCAACAAGCTGATGACCAAGCGCGAAATCTCCGGCGTGATCGATCACGTCTATCGTCACTGCGGCCAGAAAGAGACCGTGATCTTCTGCGATCGCATCATGGCGCTCGGCTTCCACAACGCCTTCAAGGCGGGCATCTCGTTCGGCAAGGACGACATGGTCGTGCCGGGCGGCAAGTGGAAGATCGTCGATGACACGCGTGTGCTCGCGAAGGACTTTGAGCAGCAGTACAATGACGGCCTGATCACTCAGGGCGAGAAGTACAACAAGGTGGTCGACGCTTGGGCGAAAGCCTCGGAAAAGATCGCCGAGCAGATGATGAAGGAAATTTCGTCCGTCAAGAAGAACAGCAAGGGCGAAGATTCCCAGATCAACTCGATCTACATGATGGCTCATTCGGGCGCGCGCGGTTCGCCGGCCCAGATGCGTCAGCTCGCCGGCATGCGCGGCCTGATGGCCAAACCGTCGGGCGAGATCATCGAAACGCCGATCATCTCGAACTTCAAGGAAGGCCTGTCGGTTCTCGAATACTTCAACTCGACCCACGGCGCCCGCAAGGGTCTGGCGGACACCGCGTTGAAGACCGCGAACTCCGGCTACCTCACGCGTCGTCTGGTTGACGTGGCGCAGGACTGCATCATCACGCAGGACGATTGCGGCACCAAGCTCGGCATCAAGATGCGTGCGATCGTCGACGCCGGCACGGTCGTCGCTTCGCTTGCCTCGCGTATTTTGGGCCGCACCGCCGGCGAGGATCTCAAGGATCCCGCAAGCGGCAAGGTGGTCGTCAAGCGCGGAACGCTGATGGAAGAGTCGCATATCGACTTGATCCAGCAGGCGGGCATTCAGGAAGTGAAGATCCGCTCGGCGCTGACCTGCGAACTGGTCAACGGCATCTGCGGCAAGTGCTACGGGCGCGATCTTGCTCGCGGCACGCCGGTCAACCACGGTGAAGCTGTCGGCGTTATCGCCGCGCAGTCGATCGGTGAGCCGGGCACGCAGCTGACGATGCGCACGTTCCACATCGGCGGCGCTGCGCAGATCAACGAGCAGTCGTTCATCGAGTCGAACTTCGACGGCAAGATCGTCATCAAGAACAAGGCCATCGCCAAGAACAGCGAAGGCATTCCGGTGGCGATGGTGCGCAACATGGTGGTTGCGGTGGTCGATGCCGACGGCACCGAGCGCGCGACGCATCGCATTCAGTACGGCGCGCGCATGCGTGTCGATGAGGGCGATGCCATCAAGCGCGGCCAGCGCATCTCGGAGTGGGACCCCTATACGCGTCCGATCCTCACCGAAGTCGAAGGCACGGTCGGATTCGAGGATCTGGTCGAAGGCCAGTCGATCTCGGAAACGCTCGACGAATCGACCGGTATCGCCAAGCGCGTGGTTATCGACTGGCGTTCGGGCCGCGGCACCGATCTGCGTCCTGCCATTGTCATCAAGGGCAAGGACGGCAAGGTGCTGAAGCTCGCGCGCGGCGGCGACGCCCGCTACATGCTGTCGGTCGATGCCATTCTGTCGGTCGATGCCGGAGCCAAGGTGAAGCCGGGCGATATTCTTGCGCGTATCTCGACGGAGAGCGCCAAGACCCGTGACATCACCGGCGGTCTTCCGCGCGTCGCGGAATTGTTCGAGGCCCGCAAGCCGAAGGATGCCGCGATCATCGCGGAAATCGCCGGCACGATCCGCTTCGGCCGCGACTACAAGAACAAGCGCCGCATTTCGATCGAGCCTGTCGACAAGAACGAGGAGACTCGCGAGTACCTCATTCCGAAGGGCAAGCACATCCATCTCCAGGATGGCGACATCGTCGAAAAGGGCGATTTCATCGTCGAAGGCAATCCGGCGCCGCACGACATTCTGGCGATCAAGGGCATCGAGGAACTCGCTGCCTATCTGGTCAACGAAATCCAGGAAGTCTACCGGTTGCAGGGCGTGCTCATCAACGACAAGCACATCGAAGTGATTGTGCGTCAGATGTTGCAGAAGGTCGAGATCACCGATCAGGGCGATACCGACATGATTTCGGGCGAACAGATCGACAAGATCGAGTTCGACCAGATCAATGCCAAGGCGAAGGAAGAGGGCAAGAAGGCCGCCACAGGAACGCCGGTTCTGCTCGGCATCACCAAGGCGAGCTTGCAGACCCGCTCGTTCTTCTCGGCAGCGTCGTTCCAGGAGACCACGCGCGTCCTCACCGAAGCCGCCGTCAACGGCAAGGTCGATCCGCTCGAAGGCCTCAAGGAAAACGTCATCGTCGGCCGTCTCATCCCGGCCGGTACCGGTGCCTCGATGGCGAAGATCCGCGAAGTCGCAACCAAGCGCGACAAGCTGATCCTCGACGAGCGTGAAAAGCAGGCGGCGATCACGCCTGCTGCTCCGGAAGCCGAACCGCTGGCTTTGCCGCCTGCCGAATAAAGCGGCGCGCAGTAACTCTAATATTGAAAAGGCCGCTTTCCGGGCGGCCTTTTTGATTTTCCGCGTCCTATTTGCCGCCGGATCGTGCTTTGTTCATCTTCCCTTCAGCCGGAAAAGGCTTTTCCTTAAGGTGACTTAGCGGGGACTGAAAACGGCGATGCTCGATCTTGCGATCATAGGTGGCGGCCCGGGCGGGCTGATGAGTGCCTGGTATCTGAAGAAGAAACTGGGTCCGCTTTGCCGCGTCACCATCTATGAAGCCTCCGAGCGCGTCGGTGGCAAAATCCTCACCAGGACATTCGACACCGCGCCTGCGATGTACGAGGCCGGCGTCGCCGAAATCTACGATTATTCGATGACCGGCCCCGATCCGCTGCGCGAACTGGTGCAGCATTTCGGATTGCAGACCATTCCGATGGATGCCGAGCAGGTGCAGCTTGACGGTGAGTTGCTCGCTGATGTTCCGGGCATGCGCCGCAAATACGGGCCAGCGACCGCGAAGGCGATCGAAGACTTCCGTAAGCTCTGCACCGATATGGTGTCGCCGATCGAATATTACGAAGGCGTCGGCGCGCAGGACAATGAGCACCCCTGGGCCTACATGAGCGCCGAGGAATTGCTCGATCGCGAAGTGGCCGACCCCGTTGCAAAGCGTTTTCTGAAGGTGATGGCGCGCTCTGACATTGCGACCGAGGCGCACAACACCAACGGTCTCAATGCGCTGAAAAATTTCGTGATGGATGTGGACGGTTATATCGGGCTCTACTCGATCCAGAACGGCAATGAGCAGTTGATCCATTCGCTTGCCGGCGAGATCGACGCCGACGTGAAGCTCAATCATCGTGTGCTAAAAGTCGGCAAGGCCGATTCCGGCCGTTACGCACTCAACATGATGAACGGCAAGGGGCCGGTGACGAAAGAGCACGATCTCGTCGTGATGTGTTTGCCGCATTCATGGCTGCACACAATGCGCTGGGACGGCGAGTTGCTGCGCCACTCGATGGTCAAGCACATCGCCTATTTCGACCGGCCCGCGCACTACCTCCGCGTGTCGCTGCTGTTCGATTCGCCGTTCTGGGGCGACAAGGTGCCGGGCGCATGGTGGATGTCGGAGGCGTTCGGCGGCTGCTGTGTCTATGTCGAGGGCGCGCGGCACGATGTCGGCAAGCTCGGCGTGCTGAATTTCCTGATCGCGGGATCGGATGCGCTGGCTTTCGCAAATCTCGGCGATAAGGAATTGATTGACGCGGCAATCAAGTCGCTGCCTGCATCGTTTGGCAACGCCCGCGCGCATTTCATGGAAGGCAAGACGCACCGCTGGCTGTCGTCGGTGAACTGCATTCCCGGCGGATTGCCTGCGCGCGATGTGATGACCAATCATCATCCCGAGCCGCACGAGCATCCGGGGTTCGTCGTGGTCGGCGACTATCTGTTCGACTCCACCCTGAATGGGCTGCTCGACTCCTCGGATGCGGCGACCGACATCATTCTCACGCAGATGATCAAGCTGCGCTATGAGCGGGGCGAGAGCGGCAATGCTCCGTCCGACAAGATTGATCGCGCGTATTTCGACAACTACCGCAATGTCGGCCCCTACGCCGAGGTATGGAATCAGTTCACCGATCCGAAATATCTGACGAGCCTCATCAAGATCGTCTGGGGCCGCGCCAAGGGCTACAAGCTCCTCGTCGCAGGCTCGGCGAGCGGCGAGCTGGTCGGTGCGTTGCGCGATCTCGGCGTCGATGCATGGGGGATCGAGAGCAACCGCTATATTCACGCCAAGACGCCGAAGGCACTGCGCAAATACAACAAGTTCGGCTCTGTCACCAAGCTGCCATTCAAGAAGGGCGAGTTCGACTTCGTCTTCGAGACGAGCCTGTGTCATCTTTCCGACAAGCAGGCCGTGCGCGCCGTGCGCGAACTCAATCGCGTCGTAAAGACGGGCTTCGTGTTCGGGTCGATCACAAGCGATATGGCGCCGGCATTGATCGACAAATACGATCTTCTGCGCGGCGTGAAGAAGCTCGGGACATGGTGGGAATGGTCGGAGCTTTTCTTCAGCAACGGATTCGACCTCTCGATGCATCGCCGCGAGTGCACCGACGAGGTTTGGGCGGCCACGCTTGCCGCCAACAAGGGTCCGGGCAATTGGTACGCCGATGCCGATAGTTTGCGCTATTCGTTCTTTGACAAGATCGATGCCGACGACTAATCGCTAGTCATTCGCGGTCATTCCGGCCGCGCAGTAACGGTTTGTTCGATGCCGACCAGGCAGCCTTCATCCGACAGCGACAAACCGACGCGGCCCGCACTCGACGAGGAAGCGGCGCGGCTTGCTGCCGCTGCGGAATTACCGCCGCCCAATCCCGGCGAACTCGATCTCGACGACGACGAGGATGATGAGGATCTCGTCGCCTATACCGCGAGCGAGGCCGCCGGCGCGTTCGCCACGATCTGGCGGTTCACCTGGCCGCATCTGCGCAACTACCGGACGTGGCTCGCTTTCGTCGGCATCGGTCTGTTCGTCGAGACGTTGTTCAACGTCATCATGCCGCTCAGTCTGAAATACCTGATCGACGACGCTCTCGGCGAAGAAGATTTTCAGGCGCTCTATACGATCCTTTCGGTTCTCGCCGTTGCCGGCATCGTCACCTCGCTCGTCGCCGTCTGGTATGAGCGTTGGGATGCGCGGCTTGCGGCTGCGACGATTTCCGATGTGCGCAAGCGGCTGTTCGACCACGTTCAGGATTTGCCCGCGGCTTTTTTTGGCCGGACCAAGCGCGGCGAAATCCTGTCGCGCTTTTCGGTGGACATGGCGGGCTACGAATCCTCCGTCAAGCATTTCGCCAACAGCGCGCTGCTGCCATTTCTCGAATTGATCGCCGGCATCGGCCTGATGATCTGGCTCAACTGGCAACTGGCAGCGGTCGCGCTTCTGGTGTTTCCGATCACGCTGATCGGCCCGCGCATCCTCACGCCAAAGGCCGTGCAGGCCAATTACGAGCAGAAGGTCAACGAGTCCGCGATCCTCGGCGTGGTTCAGGAGAATATCGGCGCACAGATGGTGGTGAAGGCGTTCGGTTTGCAACGCAAGGCGCTCGGCTGGTTCACCTTCCGCAACGATGCGGCGCGTCGCTCGATGGCGGACGCGACTTTTCTCTCCACGATGGTGGAGCGTACTGTCACCATCTCCGTGCTGTTGCTGCACCTCGTCGTGCTCGCCATCGGCGCGTATCTTGCGACCATCGGCAAGATTTCAATCGGCACGTTCGTTACGTTCGAGAGCGCGTTCTGGGAAATTTCCTACAACATCGCGCATCTGATGCATTTCATTCCGGTTGCGATTCAGGCCGCCGCTGCTGTGCGGCACATGGAAGAATTGCTGGAGGAGCCGACGCGCGGCGCGGATCGCCCCGGCGCGCCGGATATGCCGCGCATCACCAACGACATCACCTTCGATCGCGTCAGCTTCAAATATGAAGGCAGCGACGCGCAGGTGCTCGACAGCCTGACGCTGAAACTCGACGTCGGAAAGCGCATCGCCATCGTCGGCCCGAGCGGCTCCGGCAAAAGTACGCTGCTCAATCTGATTCTGCGCCTTTACGTGCCGACCGAAGGCAGAGTGACGATCGATGGCGTCGATATTCGCCGGGTCACGCGGGATTCGCTGCGCAACAGTATGGCCGTCGTGTTTCAGGAAAACATGCTGTTCAATCTGTCGCTGCGGGAAAATATTCGTCTCGGCCTGGAAGGCGCGAGCGACAAGGATGTGGAGGAGGCGGCGAAGAAGGCGGAAATCCATCGCTTCATCATGTCGCTGCCGAACAAATACGACACCATTGTCGGCGAGCGTGGAGATTCGCTCTCAGGCGGCCAGCGCCAGCGCATCGCGATTGCCCGCGCGATTATCCGCAATCCGTCCGTGCTGCTGCTCGATGAGGCGACATCCGCGCTCGATCAGACGACGGAAGCCGCCCTTAACAAGACTTTGATGAAGGTGTCGAAGGGCCGCACCATGATTTCATCGACGCATCGGCTCACATCGGTCGTGGATATGGACGAGATCATCGTCATCAGCGGCGGCAAGGCGATCGAGCGGGGCACGCACGCGCAGTTGCTCGCGAAGGGCGGCATGTATGCGCAATTGTGGAACGATCAGCTTCACAAGAAGCATGACGATCCGGCCGATGCCGAAGATGATGACGACGAGGACGACTAGAAGGTCGCGTTATTGACGGATGAGGCGGCTGCTGGTCATCGTTTCGCGCAGGTTTCGCAAGGCGCCGAGACCGAGTCGTGCGGCCAAGCGCGTCCACCGCCGCACATCCCACAGCAATCCGGTATCTATCGACAAGCTCACCGAGCAGCTGTTCGCGGCGACCGAGATTACGGCCATCGATTCGTGCTCGGCCGAGACGAGTTTCATGGCCCAGCTCTGTACCGGCCGCAAAGCCATGACCGATATGGTCGTCGATGTGGGGACCGAACGCTCGCTCGTGTTCACGATGGAGGCTTCTCGGCAGCTTGGTTACGAGCGGTTGCGGACGGCTCGTGACTGGCTGCGCGGAATGTCGCTGATCCCCGTCAAGCGGCGGCTGTCACCGTCGCAATAATAAAGGGCCATTCTGCGCCCTTGCGTTAAGCAACTGTAATCCCTAGATAATTCGTAAACGCGGGGACAGATCAGACGAATTGGCCCGAACCGATGGGCTAAATTCGGCTGACCGAGCGGGTAATTTTCGCACCGATCGGCGCTCAAACCCGCACCGGAAATTTCGCTCAGGGCGCGGAAAAAAAGCGGGGGCGCAACCGGTCCCGGAGTGCCAGAAGTGGCTCTGCCGCATGGGCTTTTTGTACGCCCTTTGTCCTTGACTTGGCCATACCGCGCTTATACAACGCGCCCACTTCACGACAGGCGGTGAGCTTCCTCACGTCGGAACGGATCACCTTTCAAATCTCTGGCTTTGCCGGGGACTGAAACGGCACCAACCTCGACGAATGTCGCTCAAACGCTGTCGGCACTAAGCCAGGCAATGCCAGGACGTTAAGGTCTCGCGGGCGGTAAGCCCTTCGGGATTTTGTTCGGATGCATGACCTCGGTTGCCGCAAGGCGATCCGCGGTCCTCTGTGGCGGTTCCGCGCTTTCCATTCAGCGATGAATGGCTGGCGCGATTTCGCTTTGCGCGGTTGTTGTCGCGCGCACGGGGAGCAGGGCGGTTCGGAAGTTCGGGATTTTTTGAGAATTTGCGGAGCCGTTTCGGTTTCGCGCGAACAAGGGTGAACGATGCCGACGATCAACCAGCTGATCGCGAAACCTCGCGAAGCGCAGAAGGCCCGCAAGAAGGTGCCGGCGCTCCAGCAGTCGCCGCAGAAGCGCGGCGTGTGCACGCGCGTCTACACGACGACCCCGAAGAAGCCGAACTCGGCGCTTCGTAAGGTCGCCAAGGTGCGCCTGACCAACGGCTTTGAGGTGATCGGCTACATTCCCGGCGAAGGCCACAACCTTCAGGAACATTCGGTGGTCATGATCCGCGGCGGCCGCGTGAAGGATTTGCCGGGCGTTCGTTACCACATTCTCCGCGGCGTCCTCGATACGCAGGGCGTCAAGAACCGCAAGCAGCGCCGTTCCAAGTACGGCGCGAAGCGTCCGAAGTAAGCAGGAGCGGAAACAATGTCTCGTCGCCATTCTGCCGAAAAACGCGAAGTGAACCCGGATCCGAAATTCGGGAACATCATCGTCACCAAGTTCATGAATTCGATCATGTACGACGGCAAGAAGTCCGCCGCCGAAAGCATCGTCTACGGTGCATTCGACATGATCGAGCAGAAGACCAAGCAGGGTCCGCTGCAAGTGTTCGAGCAGGCGCTCGAAAACGTCATGCCGACCATCGAAGTGCGTTCGCGCCGCGTTGGCGGTGCGACCTATCAGGTGCCGGTCGAAGTTCGCTCGGTCCGCCGTCAGGCGCTCGGCCTGCGCTGGATCATTTCGGCTGCACGCGAGCGTAACGAAAAGACAATGACGGAGCGGCTCTCGGCGGAGCTGCTCGATGCGTCGAACAATCGGGGCAACGCCGTAAAGAAGCGCGAAGACGTGCACCGGATGGCGGAAGCCAACCGCGCGTTCTCGCATTATCGCTGGTAACGGCGAAACAACGGATCAAAGGAACAGCCCATGGCGCGCCAACACCCAATCGTTGATTACCGTAACTTCGGTATCATGGCGCATATCGACGCCGGCAAGACCACCACGACCGAGCGCATCCTTTATTACACCGGCAAGAGCCACAAGATCGGCGAAGTGCACGAAGGTGCCGCGACGATGGACTGGATGGAGCAGGAGCAGGAGCGCGGCATCACCATTACGTCGGCTGCGACCACCGCGTTCTGGAACGGCAAGCGCCTCAACATCATCGACACTCCCGGCCACGTCGACTTCACCATCGAAGTCGAGCGTTCGCTGCGCGTGCTCGACGGTGCCGTTTGCGTTCTCGATTCCAACCAGGGCGTCGAGCCGCAGACCGAAACCGTCTGGCGTCAGGGCGACAAGTACAAGGTTCCGCGCATCGTCTTCGCCAATAAGATGGATAAGACCGGTGCCGATTTCTACAAATGTCTCGATGACATCGTCGATCGTCTCGGCGCGAAGCCGGTTGCGATTCAGCTGCCGATCGGCGCTGAAAGCAATTTCAAGGGCCTCGTCGACCTCGTTCGCATGAAGGCTGTCGTCTGGGCCGACGAAGCCCTCGGCGCGAAGTTCGCCGACGAAGAAATTCCGGCTGACCTCGTCGAGAAGGCGAAGGAATACCGCGAGAAGATGATCGAAGCCGCCGTCGAACTCGACGACGACGCGATGGCCGCTTACCTCGACGGCAAGGAGCCGGACGAAGCCACGTTGAAGCGGCTCATCCGCAAGGCCGTTCTCACCGGCGCGTTCTATCCCGTGCTCTGCGGCTCGGCGTTCAAGAACAAGGGCGTTCAGCCGCTGCTCGACGCCGTGGTCGACTATCTGCCGTCGCCGCTCGACGTGCCTGCGATCAAGGGCATCGACGAGGACGGCAACGAAGTCGTGCGCAAACCGGACGACAAGGAGCCGCTGGCGCTCCTCGCATTCAAGATCATGGATGATCCGTTCGTCGGCACCATCACCTTCTGCCGCATCTACTCCGGCACGCTGACCAGCGGCACCGGCGTCATCAATTCGACGCGCGAGAAGAAAGAGCGTATCGGCCGTATGCTTTTGATGCACGCGAACAACCGCGAAGACATCAAGGAAGCCTACGCAGGCGACATCGTCGCGCTCGCTGGCCTGAAGGAAGCGCGCACCGGTGACACGCTGTGCGATCCCGACAAGCCGGTGATTCTCGAAAAGATGGAATTCCCGGAGCCGGTCATCGAAATCGCGATCGAGCCGAAGTCGAAGGCCGACCAGGAAAAGCTCGGCGTCGCGCTGGCCAAGCTCGCTGCGGAAGATCCGTCGTTCCGCGTCTCGACCGATCACGAGTCCGGCCAGACCATTCTCAAGGGCATGGGCGAACTCCATCTCGACATCAAGGTCGATATTCTCCGCCGCACCTACAAGGTGGACGCCAACATCGGCGCGCCGCAGGTGGCGTTCCGCGAGAAGATTACCAAGAAGGCCGAAGTCAAATACACCCACAAGAAGCAGACCGGCGGTACGGGCCAGTTCGCCGAGGTGTCGATCGTCGTCGAACCGAACGAGCCGGGTGCCGGCTACGTGTTCGAATCCAAGATCGTCGGCGGCTCGGTGCCGAAGGAATACATCCCCGGCGTCGAAAAGGGCCTGAACAGCGTGATGGGTTCGGGTGTGGTCGCCGGCTTCCCGGTGGTGGACGTCAAGGTCCAGCTCGTGGACGGCAAGTACCACGACGTCGACTCGTCGGCGCTCGCATTCGAAATCGCGTCGCGCGCTGCATTCCGTGAGGCGCTGACGAAAGGCAAGTCCGTCCTTCTCGAGCCGATCATGAAGGTCGAGGTGGTGACGCCTGAAGATTACACCGGCTCCGTCATCGGCGATTTGAACTCTCGCCGTGGACAAATTCAGGGCCAGGACATGCGCGGCAACGCCAACGTCATCAACGCGATGGTGCCGCTCATGAACATGTTCGGTTACGTGAACAACCTGCGCTCGATGAGCCAGGGCCGCGCGACCTTTACAATGCAATTCGATCACTACGCTGAAGCGCCGGCCAACGTGTCGGCAGAAGTCCAGAAGAAATTTGCTTGAATTCTTTGACGCGAGTCAAAGTTGAACGGAGAACGTCATGGCTAAAGAGAAATTCGAACGTACAAAACCTCACTGCAACATCGGCACCATCGGTCACGTCGACCATGGCAAGACGTCGCTGACGGCTGCGATCACGAAGGTTCTGGCTGAAACCGGCGGCGCGACGTTCACCGCCTACGACCAGATCGACAAGGCGCCGGAAGAAAAGGCGCGCGGCATCACCATCTCGACCGCTCACGTTGAGTACGAGACCAAGAACCGCCACTACGCGCACGTCGATTGCCCCGGCCACGCCGACTACGTGAAGAACATGATTACGGGCGCTGCCCAGATGGACGGCGCGATCCTCGTCGTGTCGGCTGCCGACGGCCCGATGCCGCAGACCCGCGAGCACATCCTGCTCGCTCGTCAGGTCGGCGTTCCTGCGCTCGTCGTGTTCATGAACAAGTGCGACATGGTCGACGATCCGGAATTGCTCGAGCTCGTCGAACTCGAAGTTCGCGAACTGCTCTCGAAGTACAATTTCCCCGGCGACAAGATTCCGATCATCAAGGGTTCGGCTCTCGCCGCTCTTGAGAACAAGGATCCGAAGCTCGGCCACGACGCCATCCTCGAGCTGATGAAGAATGTCGACGAATACATTCCGCAGCCGGAGCGTCCGGTCGACCAGCCGTTCCTGATGCCGGTCGAAGACGTGTTCTCGATCTCGGGCCGCGGCACCGTCGTCACCGGCCGTGTCGAGCGCGGCATCGTCAAGGTTGGCGAGGAAATCGAGATCGTCGGCCTCAAGCCGACCATCAAGACCACCGTCACCGGCGTTGAAATGTTCCGCAAGCTGCTCGATCAGGGCCAGGCCGGCGACAACATCGGCGCACTTCTGCGCGGCACCAAGCGCGAGGAAGTCGAGCGCGGCCAGGTTCTCTGCAAGCCGGGTTCGGTCAAGCCGCACACCAAGTTCAAGGCTGAAGCCTACATCCTCACCAAGGAAGAGGGCGGACGTCACACCCCGTTCTTCACCAACTACCGTCCGCAGTTCTACTTCCGCACGACCGACGTGACGGGCGTGGTGCATCTGCCGGCCGGTACCGAAATGGTGATGCCGGGCGACAACATCGCGATGGAAGTGCACCTGATCGTGCCGATCGCGATGGAAGAAAAGCTCCGCTTCGCGATCCGTGAAGGCGGCCGCACCGTCGGTGCAGGCGTCGTCGCGGCGATCATCGAGTAACAACGATCCGTCGATGCCCGGTCGCGAGGCCGGGCATCGCACTCTCTTTATCTACGTGGATGGCCGGGCATAGATGTTCGTAAGAACGCCGTTCTTAAGAACGGCTATGCCGGGCCTGACGGACAAGAAAGACAACGGCAATGAACGGCCAGAATATTCGCATACGTCTCAAGGCGTTCGACCATCGGATTCTCGATACGTCGACGCGCGAGATCGTCAACACGGCGAAACGTACCGGCGCGCAGGTTCGCGGACCCATTCCGCTGCCGACCCGCATCGAGAAGTTCACCGTCAACCGTTCGCCGCACGTCGATAAGAAGAGCCGCGAGCAGTTCGAAATGCGCACTCACAAGCGCCTTTTGGACATCGTCGATCCGACCCCGCAGACCGTGGACGCGCTGATGAAGCTCGACCTCGCAGCCGGTGTCGACGTCGAGATCAAGCTCTAAAATTTTTGGTTAGTCCTTCGGGACAGAAAGAACAGGAAGCACGCCGATGCGCTCCGGAGTGATCGCACAAAAGGTCGGGATGACGCGGGTCTTTACGGAGACCGGCGAACATATCCCTGTGACCGTGCTCAAGTTGGGCAATTGCCAGGTTGTTGGCCATCGCACGACCGAGAAGAATGGATACGTCGCGTTGCAGCTCGGTTCGGGTTCGCGCAAGTCGGTTTACATGCCGAAGGCGGAGCGCGGCCAGTTCGCGGTCGCCAAGGTCGAGCCGAAGCGCAAGCTCGCCGAATTTCGCGTGACCGAGGATGCTTTGATCCCGGTCGGTGCCGAGATTCAGGCCGACCACTTCGTCGTGGGTCAGTTCGTCGACGTGACGGGCACTTCGACGGGTAAGGGTTTCGCCGGCGGCATGAAACGCTGGAATTTCGGCGGTCTTCGCGCAACGCACGGCGTCTCGGTCTCGCACCGTTCGATCGGTTCGACCGGCGGACGTCAGGATCCCGGCAAGACCTTCAAGAACAAGAAGATGCCCGGCCACATGGGTGTCGATCGCATCACCACGCTCAATCTGCGCGTCGTGCAGACCGACGTCGCGCGCGGGCTGTTGCTCGTCGAGGGCGCCGTTCCCGGCACCAAGGGCGGATGGATCACGGTTCGCGACGCGGTGAAGAAGCCGTTGCCGAAGGAAGCTGTGAAGCCCGGCAAGTTCAAGCTCGCCGACGGTGGCGCAGACAAGAAGGCTGCGGACAAGCCCGCGCCTGAAGCTGCTGCTCCGGAAGCGGCGCCAGCCGAGGAGGGCGCGTGATGGATCTGAAAGTCACAAACCTCGACGGCAAGGAAGCCGGTTCGGTCAAGCTGAACGCTGCGATCTTCGGTCTCGAACCGCGCAAGGATCTGATCCAGCGCGTCGTTCAGTGGCAGCTCGCCAAGCGTCAGGCCGGTACGCACAAGGCCAAGGGCCGTGCGGAAATCTGGCGCACCGGCAAGAAAATGTACGCGCAGAAGGGCACCGGCGGTGCCCGTCACGGCTCGGCTCGCGTGCCGCAGTTCCGCGGCGGCGGACGCGCGTTCGGTCCGGTCGTGCGCAGCCACGCACACGATCTGCCGAAGAAGGTTCGCGCGCTCGGCCTCAAGCACGCTCTTTCGGCGAAGGCCAAGGACGGCGGGCTGATCGTGATCGAGAACACCGAGATGAAGGACGCCAAGACCAAGGCGCTCGCCGCTCATTTCTCGAAGATGGAATTGACCAGCGCGCTGATCGTTGACGGCGCTCAGGTGAATGAAGGGTTCGCGTCTGCGGCCCGCAACATTCCGCACATCGACGTGCTGCCGGTTCAGGGCATCAACGTCTATGACATCCTGCGCCGTCAGAAGCTCGTTCTGACCAAGGCCGCTCTCGATGCGTTGGAGGCGCGCTTCAAATGAAGACCATGGATGCGCGTCATTACGACATCATCATTGCGCCGGTCGTGACCGAAAAGGCGACGATGGCCTCCGAGCACAACAAGGTTGTGTTCAAGGTCGCCGCCAAGGCCACCAAGCCGCAGATCAAGGATGCGATTGAGAAGCTGTTCGACGTCAAGGTGAAGAGCGTCAACACGATTGTCCGCAAGGGGAAGGTGAAAGTCTTCCGCGGCCAGTTCGGCTCTCATTCCGACACCAAGCGCGCGATCGTGACCCTCGTCGAGGGTCAGAGCATCGACGTGACCACCGGGCTGTAAGGCGAACGACGATGGCATTGAAAACATTCAACCCGACGACGCCCGGCCAGCGCCAGCTGGTGATGGTCGATCGCTCCGCTCTTTATAAGGGCAAGCCGGTCAAGGCGCTCACCGAGGGCAAGAACTCGAACGGCGGACGTGGCAACACGGGCCGCATCACCGTGCGCTTCCGCGGCGGCGGCCACAAGAAGGCCTACCGCATCGTCGACTTCAAGCGCACCAAGGTCGATGTGCCGGCGAAGGTCGAGCGTCTCGAATACGATCCGAACCGCACCGCGTTCATCGCGCTCATCAAATACGCCGACGGCGAACAGGCCTATATCCTGGCGCCGCAGCGTCTGGCGGTTGGCGACACAGTGGTTGCCGGCAACTATGTCGACGTGAAGCCGGGCAACGTCATGCCGCTCGGCAACATGCCGATCGGCACCATCGTCCACAATGTCGAGATGAAGATCGGCAAGGGCGGACAGATCGCGCGTTCGGCTGGAACGTATGCACAGATCGTCGGCCGCGACCATGACTTCGTCATCATCCGTCTTAATTCGGGCGAGCAGCGTCTGGTTCACGGCCGCTGCATGGGCACCATCGGTGCGGTGTCGAACCCGGATCACATGAACATCTCGATCGGCAAGGCAGGCCGCAAGCGTTGGATGGGCCGTCGCCCGCACAACCGCGGCGTCGTTATGAACCCGATCGACCATCCGCATGGCGGCGGCGAAGGCCGCACCTCGGGCGGACGTCATCCTGTCACTCCGTGGGGCAAGCCGACGAAGGGCAAGAAGACGCGCACCAACAAGTCGACCAGCAAGTTCATTCTCATCAGCCGCCACAAGCGGAAGAAGTAAGGATCACCGGACATGGTTCGTTCAGTCTGGAAAGGCCCGTTCGTCGAAGGCTCTCTGCTCAAGAAGGCAGATGTCGCGCGTTCGTCTGGCCGTCACGACGTCATCAAGATCTGGAGCCGCCGCTCGACGATCCTGCCGCAGTTCGTGGGACTCACGTTTGGCGTCTACAACGGCCAGAAGCATGTTCCGGTCGCAGTGAATGAAGAAATGGTCGGTCACAAGTTCGGCGAGTTCTCGCCGACGCGGACCTTCCACGGCCATTCCGGCGACAAGAAAGCCAAGAAGACCTGAGCAAGAAAACCTGAGACGGGTTTAAGGACTTAAAGTTATGAGCAAACCAAAGCGCGAAAGAGTTCTTTCGGAGAACGAGGCGAAAGCCGTCGCCCGCATGCTTCGCGTCTCGCCGCAGAAGCTCAACCTGGTCGCGCAGATGATCCGCGGCCGGAAGGCCTCCGCTGCGCTGGCCGACTTGCAGTTTTCGCGCAAGCGGATCGCGGTCGATGTGAAGAAGTGTCTCGAATCGGCAATCGCGAATGCCGAAAACAATCACGACCTCGATGTCGATGCGCTCGTCGTTTCCGAGGCGCATGTCGGCAACGGCATCGTGATGAAGCGTTTTGCACCGCGCGGCCGTGGCCGTTCGGGCCGTGTATTCAAACCGTTCTCGCAGCTGACGATCGTCGTTCGTCAGATCGAGGCGGAGGCGAGCGCCTAAGGCGCAGGAGAAGACGATGGGTCAGAAGATCAATCCAATCGGGCTGCGTCTGGGCATCAACCGGACCTGGGATTCCCGTTGGTTCGCCGGCAAGAGCGAATATTCGAAGCTCCTCCATGAGGACATCGAAATTCGCAAGATGCTGATGAAGGAACTGAAGCAGGCAGCTGTGGCGCGCATCGTGATCGAGCGCCCGCACAAGAAGTGCCGCGTGTCGGTTCATTCCGCGCGTCCCGGCGTCGTGATCGGCAAGAAGGGCGCCGACATCGACAAGCTCAAGAAGATGGTCTCGAAGATCACCGACTCCGACGTGGTCATCAACATCATCGAAATCCGCAAGCCTGAACTCGACGCGACACTCGTTGCAGAGTCGATCGCGCAGCAGCTTGAACGCCGCGTTGCATTCCGCCGCGCCATGAAGCGCGCCGTGCAGTCGGCGATGCGTCTTGGCGCACAGGGCATTCGTATCAACTGCTCGGGCCGTCTCGGCGGCGCCGAAATCGCGCGCATGGAATGGTATCGCGAAGGCCGCGTGCCGCTGCACACGCTGCGCGCCGACGTCGACTATGGCGTTGCGACCGCGTTCACGACGTTCGGCACCTGCGGCGTCAAGGTCTGGCTCTTCAAGGGCGAGATCCTCGAGCACGATCCGATGGCGCAGGACAAGCGTATGGCCGAAGGCGACAGCGGACGTCCGCCGCGCCGCGATGCGGCTTGAGAAAAATTCAAGAGAAGGTTTGAGGGCGTAAGCCATGATGCAACCAAAGAAGACAAAGTTCCGCAAGGCGCATAAGGGCCGCATTCACGGCACCGCCTCGTCGGGCGCGACGTTGTCTTTCGGCCAGTTCGGCCTGAAGGCGATGGCGCCGGAGCGCATCACCGCGCGCCAGATCGAAGCCGCGCGCCGCGCGCTGACCCGTCACATGAAGCGTGCCGGCCGCGTCTGGATCCGCATTTTCCCGGACGTTCCGGTGTCGAAGAAGCCCGCCGAAGTTCGCATGGGCTCCGGCAAGGGCACGCCTGAATTGTGGGTTGCCCGCGTGAAGCCCGGCCGCCTGATTTTCGAAATCGACGGCGTTACGCAGCAGACGGCGAAAGAGGCGCTTGAACTCGCCGCCGCCAAACTTCCGATCAAGACGCGCTTCGTTGCGCGCATCGCGGAGTAATGACGATGGCCCAGATGAAGATCGACGACATTCGCGCGATGAGCCCCGATCAGATGGAAGAGAACATTCTCAACCTGAAGAAGGAGCGGTTCAACCTACGCTTCCAGCGGGCCACCGGCCAGCTCGAGAATACCTCGCGCCTGCGCGAAGCGCGCCGCGACATTGCACGTATCAAGACCGTTGCCGCGCAAAAGCGCGACGACAAGAAAAAGAAGTAAGGGAAAGCCTCGATGCCAAAACGGACACTTCAGGGCGTCGTCGTCAGCGACAAGCAGGACAAGACCGTTGTCGTGCGTGTCGATCGCCGCTTCACCCACCCGATCTACAAGAAGACCATCCGACGTTCGAAGAACTATCACGCGCACGACGAGAAGAACGAATTCAAGGCGGGCGATACGGTTCGGATCGAGGAAAGCAAACCGCTATCGAAGTTGAAGCGCTGGATCGTGATCCAGGGCGAGAAGGCAAAAACAGCTTAAGCGCAGGTAAGCGCAAGAAAGAGGACGAGGTGCATCAATGATTCAGATGCAGACCAACCTCGACGTGGCCGATAATTCCGGTGCGCGCCGTGTCATGTGTATCAAGGTTCTTGGAGGCTCCAAGCGCCGTTACGCGACCGTGGGCGACATCATTGTCGTGTCCGTCAAGGATGCCATTCCGCGCGGCAAGGTGAAGAAGGGCGACGTCATGAAGGCGGTCGTCGTGCGCGTGCGCAAGGACATCCGCCGCCCGGACGGTTCGGTGATCCGCTTCGACCGCAACGCGGCCGTGCTCATCAACAACCAGGCCGAGCCGGTCGGTACCCGTATCTTCGGGCCCGTGCCGCGCGAATTGCGCGCCAAGAACCACATGAAGATCATCTCGCTTGCGCCGGAGGTGCTGTAATGGCCGCCAAGATCCGCAAGGGCGACAAGGTCATCGTTTTGTCGGGCCGCGACAAGGGTCGCACCGGCGAAGTGTTTGAAGTTCGTCCGACAGACAACGTGGCGCTCGTGCGCGGCGTGAACATGGTCAAGCGTCACCAGAAACAGACGCAGGCACAGGAAGGCGGCATCATCTCGAAAGAGGCGCCGATCCACCTGTCCAACCTCGCTTACGTTGGCAAGGACGGCAAGCGCACGCGCATCGGATTCAAGATTCAGAAGGATGGCACCAAGGTGCGCATCGCCAAGAGCTCGGGAGCTGAGATCTGATGGCCGCGACAGCATACATTCCGCGCCTGCGCGCGCAGTACGACAAGGACATCCGCGCCAAGATGACCGAGCAGTTCGGTTATCAGAACGCGATGCAGGTTCCTTCGCTCATCAAGGTCGTGCTCAACATGGGCATCGGCGAAGCCGTCAACGACCGCAAGAAGGTCGAACTGGCCGCGAACGATCTCGCTTTGATCGCCGGCCAGAAGCCGCAGGTCACGCATTCGCGCAAGGCGATTGCGACCTTCAAGCTGCGCGAAGGCCAGGCGATCGGTGCCAAGGTCACGCTGCGCAAGTCGAAGATGTACGATTTCGTCGACCGCCTCGTGAACATCGCGCTGCCTCGCGTGCGCGACTTCCGCGGCCTCAACCCGAAGAGCTTCGACGGCCGCGGCAACTATTCGCTCGGCCTGAAAGAACACATCGTGTTCCCGGAAATCGACTACGACAAGTCGGGCGAGACCTGGGGCATGGACATCACGATCTGCACGAGCGCGACCAATGACGACGAGGCGCGCGCCTTGCTGACCGCATTCAATTTTCCGTTCCGGCAGTGAGTTGCTGAACTCAGCATCTCAAACGCGGAAAGGTATGGAGACCTAGATGGCGAAGAAGAGTTCGATCGAGAAGAACAACCGGCGTCAGCGCATGACGAAGAACGCGGCTGCCAAGCGGGCTAAATTGAAGGCGATCATCGCCGACAAGAAGAAGCCGGTGGAAGAGCGTTTCGCGGCGACCATCAAGCTCGCCGAAATGCCGCGCAACTCGTCGGCAACCCGCATCCGCAATCGCTGCGAGATTTCGGGCCGTTCCCGCTCGGTCTATCGCAAGCAGAAGATGAGCCGCATCGCGATCCGCGACTTCGGTTCCAAGGGCCTGATTCCTGGCCTCGTGAAATCAAGCTGGTAAGGGGGCGGGCATGTCGACGCACGATCCGATCAGCGATCTCATCACCCGCATCCGCAACGCCCAGCTGCGTGCGAAGCCGAAGGTTTCGACGCCGGGCTCGAAGATGCGCGCCAACGTTCTCGAAGTTCTCAAAGCCGAAGGCTACATCCGCGGTTACGCGGCCGTGGAGCACAAGAGCGGCCAGAGCGAACTCGAGATCGAACTGAAATATTTCGATGGCGAGCCGGTCATCCGCGAAATCGAGCGAGTTTCCAAGCCGGGGCGCCGCGTTTACGCCTCGGTGAAGAATCTGCCGCGCGTGAAGAACGGTCTCGGCATTTCGGTGCTGTCGACGCCGAAGGGAATCATGGCTGACCACGACGCGCGCGACGCGAATGTGGGCGGCGAAATTCTCTTCACGGTGTTCTGAGGAAGGGACGAGCAATGTCACGCGTTGGAAAACGCCCCGTCAAGATCGCGTCCGGTGTGACCGCGAATGTCGAAGGGCAGACCGTCAAGATGAAGGGGCCGAAGGGCAACCTTCAGTTCGTCGTGCATAACGACGTGTCGGTTGCGATGAAGGACGGCGCGATCACCGTTGCGCCGCGCTTCGAGACCAAGCGTGCGCAGTCGCTGTACGGCACCGCGCGCGCCCAGATCGCAAGCCTCGTCGAAGGCGTCACCAAGGGTTTCGAGAAGAACCTCGAAATCACCGGCGTCGGCTATCGCGCGGCGATGCAGGGCAAGAATTTGCAGCTGTCGCTCGGCTACAGCCACGACGTGGTCTATCCGATCCCGCAGGGAATCACGATCACCGTGCCGAAGCCGACCGAAATCAAGATCGTCGGCATCGACAGCCAGCAGGTCGGGCAGGTTGCAGCGGAGATCCGCAGCTACCGTCCGCCGGAGCCTTACAAGGGCAAGGGCGTGAAATACACCGATGAATTCATCTTCCGCAAGGAAGGCAAGAAGAAGTAACGGAGCGGACATGTCGAAACTCAGTGTCACGAATGCCCGTCGCAAGCAGCGCGTGCGCCTTGCTTTGCGCCGCTCGGCCAATGGCCGTCCGCGCCTGTCGGTGTTTCGCTCGTCGAAGCACATCTACGCGCAGGTCATCGACGACGTGAAGGGAATGACGCTTGCGTCGGCCTCGTCGCTTGAAAAGGCGATGCGCGACGGCGGCAAGACCGGCGCCAACATCGATGCGGCGAAGGCTGTCGGCAAGCTGCTGGCGGAGCGCGCGGTGAAGAACGGCGTCAAGGAAGTGGTTTTCGACCGTGGCGGTTATCTCTACCACGGCCGCGTCAAGGCATTGGGTGAAGCGGCTCGCGAAAGCGGACTTAGCTTCTAAGGCTGGCTTCTAACTTTAACGAAGGTGGAGGCGGGAGCCTCTGAAGGATTGGATATCATGGCAGGTGAACGCGAACGCGGCGGCCGGCGAGATCGTGAAGAGCGCGACAGCGAGTTCGTCGACAAGCTCGTCCACATCAATCGCGTCGCGAAGGTGGTGAAGGGCGGCAAGCGATTCGGCTTTGCGGCTCTCGTCGTCATCGGCGATCAGAAGGGCCGGGTCGGATTCGGCCACGGCAAGGCGCGCGAAGTGCCGGAAGCGATCCGCAAGGCAACCGAATCCGCCAAGCGCAATCTAACGCGCGTCGCTCTGCGCGACGGCCGCACGCTGCATCACGACGTTGCCGGCCGTCACGGCGCAGGCCGCGTCTATCTGCGCGCCGCGCCTGCCGGTACCGGCATCATTGCCGGCGGTCCGATGCGCGCCGTGTTCGAGACGCTCGGTATCGCCGACGTGGTGGCGAAGTCGATCGGCTCGTCGAATCCCTACAACATGGTTCGCGCGACCTTCAACGCGCTGAAGCATCAGGATTCGCCGCGTTCGGTCGCAGCCCGCCGCAACATCAAGGTTTCCGCTCTGCAATCGCGCCGCGTCGGTGGCGATGCCGAAGCGACCGCGGACTGATCCGCGCTGACTGGAGTTTAAGACGATGGCCAAAGCGTCCGGAAAAACCATCAAGGTCGAACAGACCGGCAGTCCTATCAGGCGTCAGTCCGCGCAGCGCGCAACGCTGATCGGATTGAATCTGAACAAGATCGGCCGCGTCGCCGAGTTGCAGGATTCGCCTGCGACGCGAGGCATGATCGCCCGGGTCAAGCACCTCGTCCGCGTCGTCGGCGAGAAGTAAGGATTACAGCGATGAAGCTCAACCAAATCGCCGACAATGCCGGCTCGCGCAAGAAGCGCATGCGCATTGGCCGCGGCATCGGCTCCGGCAAAGGCAAGCAGGGCGGACGCGGCGGCAAGGGCCAGACCGCGCGCTCGGGCGTGCGCATCAAGGGCTTCGAGGGCGGCCAGATGCCGCTGCATCGCCGTCTGCCCAAGCGCGGCTTCAACAACATCTTCCGCGTCGAACTGACCGAAGTGAATCTCGATCGTCTCCAGGAAGCCATCGACGCCAAGCGTCTCGACGGCAACGCGACGATCAACGCCGAATCGCTGGTGAAGTCGGGACTGCTGCGCCGCTCCAAGGGCGGCGTGCGTCTGCTCGGCCGCGGCGAACTCAAGTCGAAAATCAACGTCGAAGTCTACGGTGCGACCAAATCGGCCGTCGAGGCCGTTCAGAAGGCCGGCGGTTCGGTGAAGATTCTCGCTCCGGCGAAGGACGCTGCCGCACAGAAGGCGGAAGCCAAGAAGCGCAGCAAGAAGAAGGCATCGTAAGAGTCAGTCGATCCCGTTGTTGTGACGGGTATCCGCGCGTTTGTGTCCTATATGATTGCGTAAGGAAACAGACGTAGGTGGCGCGACAATCTGCGGCCACGCGAACTAGGATCGGAACCTGAAGATGGCTTCTGCAGCAGAACAGTTAGCGGCAAACCTCAACTTCTCGGCGTTCGCCAAGGCCGACGAACTCAAGAAGCGCATCTGGTTCACGCTCGGCGCGCTTCTGGTCTATCGCCTCGGCACCTACGTTCCGCTTCCGGGCATCGATCCCACGATCTGGAGCCAGCTCTTCAAGTCGCAGGCCGGCGGCATCCTCGGCATGTTCAACATGTTCTCCGGCGGCGGCATCAACCGCATGGCGATCTTTGCGCTGAACATCATGCCGTACATTTCGGCATCGATCATTTTGCAGCTTCTGACCTCGGTGTCGCCGCAGCTTGAAGCTCTCAAGAAAGAGGGCGAGTCGGGCCGCAAGGTCATCAACCAGTACACCCGCTACCTCACCGTGCTGCTGGCCGCGTTCCAGGCCTACGGCATCGCCGTCGGTCTCGAAGGTGCGAGCAATGTCGTGTCCGACCCCGGCCTGTTCTTCCGTCTTTCGACGACGGTCACGCTGGTCGGCGGCACCATGTTCCTGATGTGGCTCGGCGAGCAGATCACCTCGCGCGGCATCGGCAACGGCATTTCGCTCATCATCATGGCGGGCATCGTCGCGGAATTGCCGTCGGCCATCGCCAACACGCTCGAACTCGGCCGTCAGGGCGCGCTGTCGACCTTCCTCATTCTCGCAATCATCGTGATGGTGGTTGCGATCATCGCGCTGATCGTGTTCGTCGAGCGCGCGCAGCGCCGTCTGCTGATCCAGTATCCGAAGCGCCAGGTCGGCAACAAGATGTTCGAGGGCCAGTCCTCGCATCTGCCGCTCAAGCTCAACACGTCGGGCGTCATCCCGCCGATCTTCGCGTCGTCACTGCTGCTGCTGCCGACGACGATTGCCAGCTTCAACGCCGGCAAGGGACCGGAATGGTTTCAGGCGATCACGACGCAGCTCGCACACGGCCGTCCGCTGTTCCTCGTGCTCTATCTCGGCATGATCGTGTTCTTCTGCTTCTTCTATACGGCGATCGTGTTCAACCCGACCGAGACCGCCGACAACCTCAAGAAGCATGGCGGCTTCATTCCGGGCATCCGTCCGGGCGAGCGCACCGCCGAATACATCGACTATGTGCTGTCGCGCATCACGGTGATCGGCGCGATCTACCTCGCGGTGGTCTGTCTCATTCCCGAAATCCTGATTTCCTACGCCTCGGTGCCGTTCTATCTCGGCGGCACGTCGCTTCTGATCGTCGTCAGCGTCACGATGGACACGGTCGCGCAGGTGCAGGGCTACCTTCTGGCCCATCAGTACGAGGGCCTGATCCGTAAATCCAAGCTGCGGGGACGCCGTTAAAATGAGGCTGATACTTCTGGGGCCGCCGGGAGCGGGCAAGGGGACGCAGGCGCAGAAGCTGGTCGAAAAACACGGCATCGTGCAGCTATCCACCGGCGACATGCTGCGAGCGGCGGTCGCGGCCGGCACCCCGATCGGGCTCAAAGCCAAGGATATTATGGCCTCAGGCGGCCTTGTTCCTGATGACGTGGTGGTGGGAATCATCTCTGATCGGATCGAGCAGCCCGACGCCAAGAGGGGATTCATCCTCGACGGGTTTCCGCGCACCGTGCCTCAGGCCAGGGCGCTCGATGAGTTGCTGAAGAAAAAGCAGCTCAAGCTCGATGCCGTCGTTGAGTTGCGTGTGAATGAGAGTGCGCTGTTGCAGCGTGTTGAGAAGCGTGTCGCGGAAATGCGTGCGCGCGGTGAAGAAGTCCGGGCCGACGATACCCCGGAAGTGTTGTCCAAGCGTCTTGCGAGCTATCGCGCTCAGACCGAGCCGTTAGTCCACTATTATTCTGAAAAACGAAAACTCATTACTGTGGATGGGATGATGACAATAGGAAACGTTACCTCCGCGATTAACAGGGTTCTTGAGGCCCTCGGCGCATCTCCGGCAAAGCCGGCCAGGAAGCCCAAAAAGACCTCTGCGAAGGCCGCCAGGAAGTCGGCCAAAAAGACCAAATCGAAGCCGAAGAAGGCTTCCAAGGCGGCCCGGAAGGCCTCTAAGGGCTCCAAAAAGGCGTCCAGGAAGTCGAAAAAGAAGGCCAGAAAGGCCAAGTCCCGGAAGGCCAAAAAGTAGGCCAAAACGGCTGCGAAAAAGGCCGCTAAGGCCATCTGGCGGTTGACGAAACACCGTTCGATACCTTAATAAGCGGCCTATCCAGTCGGATATGTTTCCAGCGATGCCGGACCCCGAAAGTTGGGGCGGGCGTCGTGTTCGCGTTTGTGACGACTAGTTCGACTTAAAAAAATCATAGCCGTGCCCAACGAGGACGGCGACAGGAGCGAAGACCTTGGCACGTATCGCCGGTGTAAACATTCCGACCAACAAGCGCGTCGTGATCGCGCTTCAGTACATTCATGGCATTGGCCAGAAGAACGCCAACACCATCATGGAGCAGTTGAAGATTCCGCTCGATCGCCGCGTGTCGCAACTGACCGACGCGGAAGTTCTTCAGATTCGCGAAATGATCGACCGCGACTTCATGGTCGAGGGCGATCTTCGCCGCGAAGTCGGCATGAACATCAAGCGTCTGATGGACCTCGGCTGCTATCGCGGCCTGCGCCATCGCCGCGGTCTGCCGGTGCGCGGTCAGCGCACTCACACCAATGCGCGCACGCGCAAGGGTCCGGCCAAGGCCATCGCCGGCAAGAAGAAGTAATTCCGTTTATTGCAAACTGCTCCGGCGCTAACGCGCCGGTGATCACCTGAAATTCCCCAGCGTCTGGCATGACGGACGCGCTTGAAGGAAAAAAACCATGGGTAAAGAAGTCGCCGGACGCGTTCGCCGCCGCGAACGCAAGAACATCGCTTCCGGCATCGCGCACGTGAATTCGTCGTTCAACAACACGACCATCACCATCACCGACGCGCAGGGCAACACCATTGCCTGGTCGAGCGCCGGCACGATGGGCTTCAAGGGTTCGCGCAAGTCGACCCCTTATGCCGCGCAGGTTGCGGCCGAAGACGTCTCGAAGAAGGCGCAGGAACACGGCATGCGCACGCTGGAAGTCGAAGTCGCGGGTCCGGGTTCGGGCCGTGAGTCGGCGCTTCGCGCGTTGCAGGCCGCAGGCTTCACCGTCACCTCGATCCGTGACGTGACCACGATCCCGCACAACGGCTGCCGTCCGCGCAAGCGCCGCCGCGTCTGATTTGTCTGCCGCGGGCAATCTTCGCCCGCGTTCGTTTTTTGAATTTTTCGCAGCGCAAGCTGCGGCTTCAAATCCTCCAACGCCAGTAATCGAATGGCATGGGTGAACAAGTGACGATCCAAAAGAATTGGCAAGAACTCATTCGTCCGAACAAGTTGCAGGTGACTGCCGGTTCGGACCCGACCCGTTTCGCTACCCTCGTCGCAGAGCCGCTCGAGCGCGGCTTCGGCCAGACCCTCGGCAACGCGCTGCGCCGCGTGCTGCTGTCGTCGCTGCAAGGCGCCGCCGTGCAGTCGGTTCACATCGACGGCGTGCTGCACGAGTTCTCCTCGATCGCTGGTGTGCGCGAGGACGTGACCGACATCGTTCTCAACATCAAGGACATCGCGATCAAGATGCAGGGCGAAGGCCCCAAGCGCATGGTCGTGAAGAAGTCCGGCCCGGGTGCCGTGACCGCAGCCGACATTCAGACCGTGGGCGATGTCACCGTTCTCAACCCTGAGCTTCAGATCTGCACGCTCGACGAGGGCGCAGAAATCCGCATGGAGTTCACCGTGAACTCCGGCAAGGGCTACGTCGCCGCCGAGCGCAACCGCCCCGAAGACGCGCCGATCGGCCTGATCCCGGTCGACAGCCTGTTCTCGCCGGTGCGCAAGGTGTCGTACCGCGTCGAAAACACCCGCGAAGGCCAGATTCTCGACTATGACAAGCTGACGCTGACCATCGAGACCAACGGCGCGATCACGCCGGAAGATGCGCTGGCTTATTCGGCGCGCATCCTCCAGGACCAGCTCAACGTGTTCGTGAACTTCGAGGAGCCGCGCAAGCAGGAGACCGCCGAAGTCATTCCGGACCTCGCGTTCAACCCGGCCTTCCTCAAGAAGGTCGACGAACTCGAATTGTCGGTGCGTTCGGCGAACTGCCTGAAGAACGACAACATCGTCTATATCGGCGATCTCGTGCAAAAGTCGGAAGCCGAAATGCTCCGCACTCCGAACTTCGGCCGCAAGTCGCTGAACGAGATCAAGGAAGTTCTGGCCCAGATGGGTCTGCATCTCGGCATGGAAGTGCCGGGCTGGCCGCCGGAGAATATCGACGAACTGGCGAAGCGTTTCGAGGATCACTACTGAGTTTTGTCGCGGCTTAGTTTGAGCCGCGATTTAAGGGCGAACGCAGGCAGCCCACCTGAGCAAATGTCCGACAGCGGTCGCGACAGAGGAGAAGACAAATGAACCACGGTAAAGTTCACCGCAAACTCAATCGCACCGCCGAGCATCGCAAGGCGATGTTCGCCAACATGTCGGCGGCTCTCATCAAGCATGAGCAGATCGTCACCACCTTGCCGAAGGCGAAGGAATTGCGCCCCATCGTCGAGAAGCTGGTTACGCTCGGCAAAAAGGGCGGTCTCGACAAGCGCCGTCAGGCCATCAGCGAGATGCGCGACCTCGATCAGGTCAGGAAGCTCTTCGACGTGCTCGCTCCGCGCTACAAGGACCGCAACGGCGGCTACACCCGCATCATCAAGGCCGGCTTCCGCTACGGCGACAACGCGCCGATGGCCGTGATCGAATTCGTCGATCGCGACGAAAGCGCGCGCGGTCAGGATTCGGGTCCGGTGCAGGAAACCAAGACCGAAACCGAGGCGGCGTAACCGCGTCGGCGATCAAGACATTCAAAAGCGGCGCTTCGAGCGCCGCTTTTTTTGTGACGTGATTTTTCCGCAACCCGCACGCAGTACCGTTTTTCATACGAAAGTGCGTGCGCTCCGCGCGGATTTCGGTCTCTGCAATCGTTAATCGTTGCGTCTTCGTCGTTGCGCGCGATGAAAGAAATGCCTGTGGGCGTTGCCTTGCTTTGAACTGTCACGTGGCACATCGCGCGCCATCGCAAACGACACGCAAATTTCAAAAATACCTTTGTAACAGGCGAGTGACATGCGCGTGTATCGCGATGCGGCATAACGACAAACTGACTCGCTCCATTCGAGAAAACATAGATGCGCCCACGCACTGACCGGTGCGTTCGACTCGCATGAGCGCACACAAGCGCATTTGCGAATGCCGGGCGCATGCGAGCAGCCGTGGGGGCGCGGGGCTGAACCCTCCCTCAATAGAAATCGTTGGAGGTGTTATGACGAAGATGAAATGCGTTGCGCTGGGATCGGCGGCGATGATGCTCGCGTTCTCGGGCGCGCAGGCGGCGGATCTGCCAGTCAAGGCGAAAGCCGTTCAATACGTGAAAATTTGCTCGCTCTACGGCGCGGGCTTCTACTATGTCCCCGGAACCGACACTTGCATCAAGCTCGGCGGTTACGCGCAGCTCGATGCCAGCTTCAATGCGACCGCGCATCACCAGCCGGCGTGGAACAACTCCGGCAATATCGGATTGCATAACCGCAATTCCGATTTCTTCACCACGCGGACCCGCACGCAGCTCAACATCGACACGCGGACGCAGAGCGAGTACGGCGTCGTTCGCACGTTCTGGTCGAGCAACTTCCAGCACACGTCGGGCGAAAACGCTTCGACAGGTACGCTCACGATGGATTTCGGCTTCGTACAGTTCGCCGGATTCACGCTCGGCAAGGCCGTCTCCACGTTCCAGACGCCGTGGGGTGGAAATCCGGTCGGGCTGAACACGTCCAACCTGATCGGCGGCTACGACAACGCAACGGGCATCACGCAGATCGCGTACACTTGGCAGTTCGGCAACGGCATTTCGGCGCAGCTTGGCGTCGAAGACGCCCGCACCATCGACCGCGCACCGCTGTTCAACGGCGCGACGGCATCGACCAATGCCCAGTTCTTCGCATCGGCCTATACCAACGGTGCAGGCGGCAACGCGGCGCCTGACGTCGTCGGCAATTTCAAGATCGACCAGGCGGCCTATACCGCACAGCTTTCGGTCGCCGGCCACAACATCCATCCCAGCTACTACGGAGCGACCGAGCAGAGCGGACATCCGTCCGACGTCTGGGGCTTCGCAGTTCAGGGCGGTTTGCAGCTGAAGAATCTGCCGACCGGAAAGGGCGACAAGATTTCGATGAGCGCGATCTACACCGATGGCGCTCCGAAATACGCAATCGGCGGCACCACCGGAAACAGCTTCGTCTCGTTCAGTGGCGGCGCCAACCCGGCATTCTATCAGGGTGTTGCGCTGGGCGTGCTGCTCGACGGCGTGTTCGGCGCGTGGACCGGCGTCGAAAAGACCAAGGTCTGGGCGGTTCAGGGCGGTTACGAGCACAATTGGGACGCCAACTGGCAGACCAGTCTGTTCGGCAGCTACACGCATGTCGACTACAACACCAACGCCACCGCGATCTATTGCGCCAACACCGCAGCCTTCTTCAACGCGGGCAGCACCTGTAATCCGGATTTCAACATCTGGCAGGTGGGATCGCGCACGGCCTGGACGCCGGTGCAGAATCTCACTTTCTCGGGTGAAGTTCTCTACACGATGCTCGACGGCGCCCATGTCGGCTCGGCGAACGCCGCAGCAGCAGGCAACGCAGGTTTGGGCAAACCGGCCGGCAACTACGAGTTCAAGGATCAGGGCATGTGGTCGGGCAATATCCGCGTCCGCCGCACCTGGTAACGCAATCGCACTCCAAGGATTGCGCTCTGACGACGAAACCTCGGCAGCGATGCCGGGGTTTGCTTTTGCAGCGTGCAGTGTTGCAATATTTGTTCTGCCAGGGAAAAGCTGGCGCGGGGTGCGTTTTCTGATAGGCGGGGCAGGGATGAGAACGGCTTTTGCGATCGCGGCGTTTCTTGCTGCGCTGATCGACTCTGCTTTTGCGCAAACGCCGAACGAGCTTCTGATCCGGCGCGGCGATTATCTCGTCAACGCGGTCATGAGCTGCAACGGCTGCCACACGCCGCGCGGGCCGAAAGGCCCGGACATGTCGAAAATGCTGTCGGGCGGGATGACGTTTGACGAGCCCGAATTCAAGGTCACGGCGTCGAACATCACGCCCGATCCCGACACCGGCATCGGCAAATGGAGCGACGACGACCTCAGGAAACTTCTGCGCACCGGCATCCGCCCGAATGGAGAGGCGGTCGCGGCAATCATGCCGACGGCATTTTATGTCGCGCTGACCGAACGCGATCTCGACGCCATTGTCGCCTATCTGCGCTCGATTCCCGCCGTGAAGAACGAAACGCCCGCGCCGGAGTACCGCATCAAACAGCCCCGCCCGCCCGCGCCGCTGGTGAAAGCCGCGATGACGGAAGCTGACCAGATCGATCCGGTGAAACATGGCCGTTATCTCGCGACCATCGCGCATTGCCTCGAATGTCACACGCCGCGCGACAACGGGAAGATCAACCTCAAACGCATCGGCGCGGGTGGCGTGGAGTTCAAGGGCCCGTTCGGCAAATCGACGTCGGCCAATATCACGAAGAACAAAGACCTCGGCATCGGGACGTGGAGCGACGACGACATCAGGCGCGCGATCACGCAGGGCATCGCGAAGAACGGCGAGCCGCTGAAACCGCCGATGAATTTTACGGGCTATGCCAGGATGACGCCGCAGGATCTGTCGGCGCTGGTGGCGTTCGTCAAAACGCTTCCGGCGCGGAAATGAAAAAGGAAAATCCGGTCATGCGTCGATATCTCGCGCTCGCAGTTGCGTTCTCCATCTCTGTCGCGGCTTCAGCCGCCATCGCGCAGGTCACGACGCCCGATGGCCGCGTCATCAAGGGCGTGGGACCGGATCGAACGGTAACGAATGAGAACGTGCCGATGCCGGGGTCGGGGCAGGTCGTTCCGGCACCCGCGTCCGCTGCGGGGAGCGCCGCCTGGGAAGGTTGTCGTGGTTATGTGGACCGCTTCAAAAATCCGATGCAGATGTGCTGTTCGATCAACGCCGCCAACGAGCGCAGTTGCGAGTACCGCTATTCGGCGCAATAACGGAATTGATATCCTTCTAACCCATTCAAATATATTGCGATTTTGTCATTTTACAGCCGCCACATCCGGCTTCTCTTTGAACGCCAGTCGGCCTATATCTCTGCCAACCGCATCCGGGAATTTTCCATGACCATTGTCCGCGCTCTTTCGGCGTTCGCCGTTTCCGCATTGTTTGTCGTCCCTGCCGCTGCACAGGACCGCGTTGTTCCCACCTCGCCAAATCAGGCGCGGCTGTCCTACGCGCCGATCGTGCAGCGCGTGCAGCCTGCCGTCGTCAACGTGTATGCCGCCAAGACGGTGCAGAACCGCAATCCGCTGCTCGACGATCCGGTGTTCCGCCGTTTCTTCGGCGTGCCCGGCCAGCAGCCCGAACAGATGCAGCGTTCGCTCGGCTCCGGCATCATGGTGGACAGCAACGGATTGGTCGTCACCAACAACCACGTCATCGAGGGCGCGGATCAAGTGAAGGTGTCGCTGTCTGACAAGCGCGAGTTCGAAGCCGAGATTGTGCTGAAGGACAGCCGCACGGATTTGGCCGTGCTGCGCCTGAAGGATGTCAAGGAAAAATTCCCGACGCTGGATTTTTCCAACTCGGATGACGCGCAGATCGGCGACGTTGTCTTGGCCATCGGCAACCCGTTCGGCGTCGGCCAGACCGTGACGCACGGAATCATCTCGGCGCTTGCACGCACGCAGGCCGGCATCACCGATTATCAGTTTTTCATCCAGACGGACGCTGCGATCAATCCCGGCAATTCTGGCGGCGCGCTGGTGGACATGAACGGCAAGCTGGTCGGCATCAACACGGCGATCTATTCGCGTTCCGGCGGCTCGGTCGGTATCGGCTTTGCGATTCCCTCCAACATGGTGCGCGTCGTCGTTGCCTCCGCCAAGGGCGGCGGTAAGGCCGTTCAGCGCCCGTGGCTCGGCGCACGGTTGCAGACGGTCACGCCGGAAATTGCCGAGACCCTTGGGCTGGCGCGTCCGACGGGCGCGCTGGTCTCCAGCGTGTCGGCGAACAGCCCGGCGGCCAAAGCAGGGTTGAAGGTGTCCGATCTCGTCACCGGCATCGACGGCCAGACCGTCGACGATCCCAACACGTTCGACTATCGCTTCGCGACCCGTCCGCTTGGCGGCACGGCGGCGATCGACATTCAGCGCGGGGGCAAGCTCGTCAAGCTCGCCATTCCGCTTGAAGTCGCGCCCGATACCGGCCGCGACGAGATCGAAATCAAGTCGCGTTCGCCGTTCCAGGGCGCGAAGGTCGCCAACATTTCGCCCGCACTCGCCGACGAACTGAAGCTCGATTCCAATGTCGAGGGTATCGTGGTCACGGACCTCGCCGACAACGCACCCGCAGCCGGCGTCGGCTTCCGCAAGGGCGACGTCATTCTCGCGGTGAACGGCCAGAAGATCGCCAAGACCGGCGATCTTGCGAAGGCCGCGCTCGACCAATCGCGCGTGTGGCGCATCACCGTCATTCGCGGCGGCCAGCAGATCAACGTGACGCTGGGTGGATGAACGCAAAGCGCAACGAGCAGCCAGCAAGTCTCTTCGCCGCCGCCGGCCTCGATCAGGATGCGCCGCGCCCGTTGCCCGACAGACTGCGCCCGCGTGCGCTCTCCGATGTCGTCGGACAGGATCATGTTCTCGGACCTGACGGCGCGCTGACGCGCATGCTGGAGACGCGCACGCTCGGCTCGCTGGTGTTCTGGGGACCGCCCGGCACCGGCAAGACGACGGTGGCGCGGCTTCTGGCGGACGCGACCGATCTGCATTTCGAGCAGATTTCAGCCGTGTTCTCCGGCGTCGCAGACCTCAAAAAAGTATTCGATGCTGCGCGATCCCGCCGCGAAATGGGCAAGGGCACGCTGCTGTTCGTGGACGAGGTGCATCGCTTCAACAAGGCACAGCAGGATTCGTTTCTGCCGGTGATGGAAGACGGCACGGTGGTGCTGGTCGGCGCCACAACGGAAAATCCGTCATTTGAACTCAACGCCGCGCTTTTGTCGCGCGCGCGCGTGCTGGTGTTCCAGTCGCTCGATCCGGAAGCGGTCGAGAAACTCTATGCGCGCGCCGAAGAGGTCGAAGGCAGAAAGCTGCCACTCGACGCGGAGGCGCGCGCCGTGCTTGTGCGCATGGCCGATGGCGATGGACGCGCGGCGCTGACGCTCGCCGAAGAAGTCTGGCGTGCCGCGCGAACCGATGAAGTGTTCAACGCCGCGCAGTTGCAGGAGATTCTCCAGCGCCGCGCGCCGATCTACGACAAATCAGCCGACAGTCACTACAATCTGATCTCCGCGCTGCATAAATCGGTGCGCGGCTCCGATCCCGATGCGTCTCTCTATTATCTCGCGCGCATGCTGGATGCCGGCGAAGACCCGCTGTTTCTAGCAAGGCGTGTCGTTCGCATGGCGGTGGAGGACATCGGCCTTGCCGATCCGCAGGCACTGGTGATTGCGAATGCCGCCAAGGACGCGTTCGATTTTCTTGGGTCTCCGGAAGGTGAACTCGCCATCGCGCAGGCGGTGATCTATCTCGCCACCGCGCCGAAATCGAACGCGGGTTATAAAGCCTTCGGCGCGGCGATGCGGACAGCGAAGGAGGGCGGTTCGTTACTGCCGCCCAAGCACATTCTCAATTCGCCGACCAGGCTGATGAAGTCTGAGGGCTATGGCGGCGGCTACGAATACGATCACGACACGCCTGAAGCGTTTTCGGGCCAGGACTATTTCCCGGAAGCATTGGGACGGCAGACGTTCTACGATCCGCCGGATCGCGGATTCGAGCGCGAGATTCGCAAGCGGCTCGATTACTGGGCGAAGCTGAGAAAAGACAAATCGAAATGAGCCGCCGTTTCCGCAAACCTCTGGAGAAGAAATCCGTTCGCGACGCCAAGCGGCGCGGGCCGAAATTCGGCGCGAAAGGCCGTCACCCTGAGGCGCGAGGCGGCCACGCCGAGCCTCGAAGGGCGGCCAAATCTTCTTTCGAGAAGTCATCCTTCGAGGCGCGCAAGGAGCGCGCACCTCAGGATGAAGGCAGAGTGGAAAAACCCGCAGCCCCGCCGTTGCCGACGAAAGTGCAGACCGTCACCGTCACGGCGGATGAAAACAACATGCGGGTCGATCGCTTTCTTGAGCATCGCTTTCCCGGCCTGTCGTTCTCCCACATCCAGCGCATTGTCCGCAAAGGCGAGCTGCGCGTGAACGGCAAGCGCGCCGACAGCAAGGACCGCCTCGAAGAAGGCCAGAGCGTGCGGATTCCGCCGCTCAAGCTCGACGCGCCGAAGGGCGGCGGAGAATTATCCGAAGCCGCGAGCAAGGCGCGCGATGCGTTGCGCGAGATGATCCTGTTCGAGGATGACGATCTGATGGTGCTGAACAAGCCTGCGGGTCTCGCCGTGCAGGGCGGTTCGGGCCTCAGCAAGCATGTCGATCAGATGCTGGAATCGATGCGCGATGCCAAGGGCCAGCGCCCGCGTCTCGTGCATCGGCTCGATCGCGAAACCGCGGGATGCCTGCTGGTTGCAAAAACGAGGTTCGCGGCTTCTGCATTGACCGGATCGTTCCGCCATCGCTCCGCGCGCAAGATTTACTGGGCGCTGGTCGCGGGCGTGCCGAAGCCGAAGCAGGGCCGCATCTCGACATATCTGGCGAAAGAGGAGAGCGAAGAGGATTCAATCATGCGCGTCGCGGCGCATGGCGACGAGGGCGCGGCGCATGCGGTGACGTATTACGCTGTGGTGGAATCTTCCGCGCAGAAGCTCGCATGGGTGTCGCTCAAGCCTGTCACCGGACGCACGCATCAGCTGCGCGCCCACATGGCGCATATCGATCACGCCATCGTCGGCGATCCGAAATATTTCAACAAGGAAAACTGGCAGCTTCCCGGCGGCCTGCAAAATCGCCTGCATCTCCTGGCGCGGCGCATCGTCATTCCGCATCCGCGCGGCGGCTTCATCGACGTGACCGCGCCGCTGCCGCCGCATATGCTGCAATCGTGGAACCTGTTGGGGCTTGAGGCGGATCGTTTCGATCCGATCGAGAACGCGCCGGAAGAGTGACGGTTGAAGATCGTTGTCGTCATCCCACATGATCTGAATGCAGATAAAGATTGTCATTGCCGGGCTTGACCCGGCAATCCATAGAAATAGCCGTTTCGGGAGATGGATGCGCGGGTCGGGCCCGCGCATGACAAATTGTGGCGCGGTTTTACTTCTTGCGTTCCTGATGCTCGTTCGTTCGGCCTCCGCGCAAATTCCGCCTGCGCCGGGAACGTCGCCCGTGATTCCGTTTCCGACCGCGCCTCCGCCTCCGCCACCGCCGCCGATCACGGTGCCGCAGGTGCCGCAGATGAATTCGCCGCCGAAGTTCGAGTTGCAGAACACGACGCCGAGCCTCGTCGAGCAGGACGGGCCGCCGAAGCCGATCTACAAGCCGGAAAGGCGCGGTTCGTTCAACAGCCGCATCCAAAATTGTCTCGACGAGGGTGCGGCGATGGGCCTTGGCCCGAACGAGCGCGCGGCCTATTCGCGAAGCTGCGCCACGCGCTAGTGCGCGTGCGGCTCTTGCTTTATATAAGCGGCTTCTCTCAAGCAGCGGGATTGTCCGGCGATGCGTGAACTGTTCGACGAGGTGGCCGGCAAATCGCCGCTCGATCCGCGCGAGGCCTCCCGCAAATCGTCGCGCGCGCCGCTGCGCGCGAAGTTCTATAAAAATGCATCGGTCGCCGACGCCGACGGCGGCTTTGCGGTCGCGCTTGATGCCAAGCCGATCCGCACGCCCGGAAAGAATCCGCTCATCGCCCCAAGCCGCGACATCGCCGAGGCGATGGCGGCCGAATGGAACGCGCAGGGCGATCAGATCGATCCGATGTCGATGCCGCTGACGCGTCTCGCCAACAGCGCCATCGACGGCGTTGCGGACAATACGCAGGCGGTGATTGACGACATCGCAAAATATTTCGGATCGGATCTGCTGTTCTATCGCGCGGGCTTTCCCGAGGAACTGATCGCGCGACAGGCGCGGCATTGGGACCCGGTGCTGCGCTGGGCCGCCGACGATCTCGGCGCGCATTTCATTCTCACCGAAGGCGTGATGCATGTGGCACAGCCGGACGCGGCCATCGCGGCGGCGCACGAGAAATTGCCGAAAGACGTTTGGCCGGCCGCGGCGATGCATGTCGTGACCACGATCACGGGATCGGCCTTGCTTGCGCTGGCGCTGAAAGAGGGCTTGCTCGATTCCGCGCAGGTCTGGGCGGCGGCGCATGTCGATGAGGACTGGAATCGCGACAAATGGGGCGCAGACGAGGAGGTCGAGGCCCGCCGCGCCACGCGCCTGCGCGATTTCGAGGCGGCAGCTCTCGTCATAAAGGCTCTGGCCTGAGCGTTTAAGTTAACGAGAGGTTTACGACGTGGAAGCTACTGTCTTCCAATGTCTGTGGCGATCAATCCCGTTTTCCCGACCATCAGCGCGCAGGGCGTCACGCCCGGCGCGGTGTTGCAGCCCGGCACCGTGATCGATGCCACGGTGCTGAAGGTGCTCGACGCCAATCTGGTGCGGATCGCGATTGCGAGCCTGTCGATCGACGTTCAGTCCGAGGTTGCATTGCGGGCCGGACAGACTTTGCAGCTTGCAGTCTCGCAGACCGAGCAGGGGATCAAGCTCGCCATCGTGCCGCAGCCGGGCGACAGCGACGTTGCGCCGTCTTCATTGGGGACTTCTGTCTCATCGCAGTCGTCCTCGCCCGGTGTCGCATCCGCCTCGGACGATATTCCGGGCGCGCCGCAGTCTGCCACAAATGTTGCGCCGAATATCGCGGCCGCGAAAATCGCGCCGCAAATCGATGCGGCCCTCGATCCGCGTGCCGCACGTCCGTTGACGAATGTCGAGACGATTGCGGTCGCGGTCGCCGCGCAATCGGCTGCGGCGAAACAGGCGAGCCTGTCGCCGCTATTCGCCAATCTCAATGTTGCAGCAACGCTGCAATCGCTGCCGCCGGCGTTACAGGAGGCTGCGGCGAAGCTGCTGTCCGTGCGTCCGCAGCTCGATGCCACTCTGTCCGGCGACGATTTGAAGACCGCTTTCGAGAAATCTGGGCTGTTTCTCGAACAGTCGCTGGCGGAGAAGGCGAACGCGTCGTCAGATAATCAAAATGCGCAGCCGGCGATCCTGCAAAACTTCGCGGGCGAGAGCGATACGCCCGATCTGAAAGCCGCGCTGATCGTGTTTCGTCAGACGGTTGCGTCGTGGCTTGGCGATGCGGCGGAGACATCGCCGGTTCAAACGCCGTCGACGCAGACGGCAAGTGGCGTGCCGCAGCCTCAGGCGGGACTGACTGAAACTCCAGAAACTCCGTTTCCGAATTCACCGCAAGCTGCGGGCGCCGCGCCTCAACAGCCGTCACAATCGCAGACGGCGCAACCCGGTCAGTCTGCTTCGCCGCCGCTGGTGCCGGGGCAAGCTGCCGCAGTCGAATACGACGAAATTCTTCTGCCGCAGGCGTCCATTCATGTCGGCGACGAACAGAGCGCCATCGATCCGAAAATACGTATTTATGCGCCGTCGGAATCGCTGCCCGCCGCGACGGCGCGAACGACTGCTGCCAGCACCGGGCTGACCTCGTTGCAGGAAGTCTTGCAGGCGTTTCCCAAAGGCGTGCGCGATGCAGTCGCGGCATTGCTCGCCAATGAAGCGAATGCGCCGCATGCATTGAACAGTTCCGCGTCGAAGTCGGCTGCCAGTTTCGAGTCCACCGATATTCCGCCGCCGCCGTTTCGGGGTGCGGCGCCTTCGGCCCAACCTGTCGCTTCTCCGTCGATTGCGAACGATGCCGAGCCGGTCGCGGTGGCGCGGCATCTGGTCGATGACGCAGACGCTGCCATCGCACGCCAAACGCTCTTGCAGGTCGCGTCATTGCCGGATCGTGTGGACGCGCAGGCGATGCGGCCCGATGCGACGATGCCGCGCTGGAATTTCGAGATTCCGTTCGCAACCCCGCAGGGGACTGCTGTGGCGCAATTCGAGATTTCGCGCGACGGCAATGGCATCAGCGCCGATCCGTCGCGAAAAGTGTGGAAGGCGCGCTTCTCGCTCAATGTCGAGCCGACCGGACCCGTCCACGCGCAGGTGACATTGAGCGGTGAGCGCGCGTCCGTTCGCATGTGGGCGGAGCGTCCGCAGACCGCAGCGCAACTGCGCGCCAATGCGCCGCAACTGACTCACGCGCTGCGCGAAGCCGCACTGGAGCCGGGTGATATCGTGATCGGCGACGGCGCGCCGCCGCAGCCAGCGAAAGCCGCAGCCGGGCATTTTCTGGATCGCGCGTCATGAGCACGGACGTGAAGAACACGCTCGCCGTAGCACTTCACTACGACAAGAAGGGCGCGCCGCGCGTCGTCGCCAAGGGCAAGGGCACGCTCGGCGAGAAGATCGTCGAGATCGCCAAAGAGCACGACATTCCGATTCAGGAAAATGAAGTGCTGGCGGGTGCGCTGTCGAATGTCGAACTCGGCGATGAAATCCCGAACGAGCTTTATAAGGCGGTCGCCGAAGTGCTGATTTTCGTGATGCGGTTGTCGGGGCGGCTGCGCTAAAGCGTTTTCATTTTACAAAAATATCGCTAGGCTTCGCTCCAACAAAATCTTGGGGAGTGAAAATGCCGAAAGAATCCTTCAAGGAATTCGCCACGCGCTACAACGCCGCCTGGAACGCGCATGACGTTCCGGCCATCATGGCGATGCATAACGACGACACGTCGTATCAGCGCCACGGCATTCCGAAAGTCTACAAGGGCAAGGAATCCGTCGCCGAGCAGTTCGCCAGGGATATGTCCGGTCTACCAGGATTGCACTTCGAGGGTGTCGCGCTTTACGGCAGCGACGATCATTTCGTCTCGGAGTCGATCCTCACCGCGACCAGGCCCGACGGCGAGAAGGTGACGATGGAGCTGGTCGACGTCATCACCACGCGCGACGGCAAGGTGGTGCACAAGTCGAGCTACTTCGTGCCGAGCCGGCCGCCTCGTTAAGCCTACGACACATCCATCTCGACCGGCCGCTTGGCTTTGCCGACGAGGCCGAGATGGGTGTAGCCGAATCCGGCCGGATATTTCAGCCCGTAGCCGAGCGCGCGGTCGAAGCCGATATGCGCGAGCCAGATCAGGCTGACCGCGAGCACGATATAATTCGCCGCCAGAAAATATCCGGCGACGACGATGGCAATCGGCGCGAACGTATCGTGCGCTGCGTTGTAGGCGGCGGCACCGACACGAGGCCCGGCGAGATAGCCGAGGAAGCTGATGTCGGGCACCAGAAACAGGGCGGCGAAAGCCAGCCACGACAGATGGGTCTGCGAATAGAGCGCGACCGCAAGGCCGAACAGCGCCAGCCCCTCCAGCCGCAACAGCACGCGCACGCTGCCGGTGACAGCGCCAACTTCCTCCGGTCGTGGAATATCCGTCATCGGCTGAAATCCCCTGAAAACCGCAGTTTATCACGGCTCCACGCATCTGGCATGCCGGGATTTCAGCCGGTTTTCGCCGGGGCAGACCGCATGCTAGAACGCTTGCGACATCCATGACAGCGGCCCCGGCCGCGCCGATTTGGGGCTGCACATGAAGACCATTCTCGAAGCACTCGACGACCGCCGCGCCGGCGCCAAGAAGGGCGGCGGCGACAAGCGCATCGAGGCGCAGCACGCGCGCGGCAAGCTCACCGCCCGCGAGCGCATCGAACTTCTGCTCGACAAAGGCTCGTTCGAGGAATTCGACATGTTCGTCGAACATCGCTCCGTCGAGTTCGGGATGGACAAGAACAAGGTGCCGGGCGACGGCGTGGTGACGGGGTGGGGCACGGTCAACGGCCGCACCACCTTCGTGTTCGCGAAAGATTTCACCGTGTTCGGCGGTTCGCTGTCGGAAACGCACGCGCTCAAGATCACCAAATTGCAGGACATGGCGCTGAAAGCGCGCGCGCCCATTATAGGTCTTTACGATGCGGGCGGCGCGCGCATTCAGGAAGGCGTCGCGGCACTCGCGGGTTACTCCTACGTGTTTCGCCGCAATGTGCAGGCGAGTGGCGTGATCCCGCAGATCAGCGTCATCATGGGGCCGTGCGCGGGCGGCGATGTTTACTCGCCGGCGATGACCGACTTCATCTTCATGGTGAAGAACACGAGCTACATGTTCGTCACCGGCCCGGACGTGGTGAAGACCGTCACGAATGAAGTGGTGACAGCGGAAGAACTCGGCGGCGCGAGCGTGCACGCGACGAAATCCTCCATCGCGGATGGCGCGTTCGAGAACGATGTCGAGACGCTTCTTCAGATGAGACGGTTTATCGATTTCCTTCCCGCCAACAACACCGAAGGCGTGCCGGAGTGGCCGAGCTTCGACGACATCGAGCGCGTGGACGATTCGCTCGACACGCTGATCCCGGCGAACCCGAACCAGCCCTATGACATCAAGGAACTGATCTACAAGGTGGTGGACGAGGGCGATTTCTTCGAGCTTGCGGAAACCTTCGCGAAGAACATCGTCACGGGTTTCGGCCGCATCGCGGGCAAGACGGTCGGCTTCGTCGCCAACCAGCCGATGGTGCTGGCGGGCGTGCTCGACAGCGACGCCTCGCGCAAGGCCGCACGCTTCGTGCGGTTCTGCGATGCGTTCAACATTCCGATTGTCACGTTTGTCGATGTGCCGGGATTCCTGCCGGGCACCGCGCAGGAGTATGGCGGTCTCATCAAGCATGGCGCGAAGCTGCTGTTCGCTTACTCGCAATGCACCGTGCCGCTGGTGACTGTCATAACGCGCAAGGCGTATGGCGGCGCGTTCGACGTGATGGCCTCAAAAGAGATCGGCGCTGACATGAATTACGCGTGGCCGACGGCGCAGATCGCGGTGATGGGCGCGAAGGGAGCGGTGGAAATCATCTTCCGCAGCGACATCGGCGATGCGGAAAAGATCGCCGCGCGCACCAGGGAATACGAGGATCGTTTCCTGTCGCCGTTCATCGCCGCCGAGCGCGGCTATATCGACGACGTCATCATGCCGCACTCAACGCGCAAGCGCATCGCGCGTGCGCTGGCGATGCTGAAGGACAAGCACGTCGATGCACCGATGAAGAAGCACGACAATATTCCGTTGTGAGCGACCGATCCAGCATACCGAGGAGGCAGCGATGATGTTCGACTGGAACGCGTACAGGCAGCAGCTCTTGGGCAAGATCGGCGAAATCGGAAAGCTCAGTCCCAGCATCACGCGAGGATATGCGGAGATCAGCGGAGCGGGCGCGAAGACGGGACACCTCGACGCAAAGACCCGCGAACTGATCGCTCTCGCTGTGGCCGTGACCCGCCAGTGCGACGGCTGCATCACCGTGCATACAGACGCCGCCGTCAAGCACGGCGCAACACGCGAAGAAGTCGCTGAGGCGCTTGGCGTCGCCATCGCGCTGAATGCGGGGGCTGCGCTGGTTTATTCGGCACGTGTGATGGATGCCTACGACGCGGTGACGAAGACATAGTTGCGATTGCGGGTGACGCCGCGCTGGCGATGCTCAATGACAAGCACGTCGACGCGCCGATGAAGAAGCACGACAACATTCCGTTGTGAGGGGATTAATGGCAAAAGAAGGGATGAAGACGCCAATATTTATTGGACATGCGTTCTCACAAGAAAAGATGGATGACCTGCGCGAAGCAATCGATGGAGCGATTGCTGCGTTGCCACAATTTCCATTTTCGCCGGTGTACGCCGACCAGGCGACTGGCATGGGGCATATTCTCGACAAGATCAAAGTTCTGATCGCGTCATCGATGTTTTGCATTTTCGATGTCACCGAGAATGACCGCCCGAACATATTTTTTGAGTTAGGGTTTGCGCACGGAATTCGGAAACCCCATTTTTTGATTTGCGAACAGGGAAGCAAATTACCCTCGGATCTCGCAGGTATTGAGTATCTTGCTTATCAGTCAAAGAAAAATCTGAGGGAACAGCTGATTCAGCAGATCCCTCGATATGCGGATATTGCTTTCAAACTAGCGCCGAAAAAGCTGGTCGGTCATGTTGATCTAATTAGGCCAATTTTTAAGTCATTGGGTAAGAGTCGACTATCATTCGAGGAGCTAGTTAAGATTACACATGAAGCGGGTTTTACAAAAGACGATATGCAAACCGTTGTTGCTGACTTTGAGAAGGGCGGGTTGATCCGCAATGAGGAGGGAAAATATTTTCTCACACCCGATGGAAAGAATTTTTCCACGCAGTTTCTTCCAAAGATGAAGTAGAAGTAGAAGTCCTTTCTTTTAATTGCTTACCCTTCATTGAAACGCCACTCCGCCCGCCGTCGTATATGCTGGCACCATTCTTTAAAGCCATACGGAGCCACCCATGCCCCTTCCGTTATTCCTTCTTCTTGCCGCGCTGAACGAAGCCATCTTCGGCGTCGGCTTTCTGCTCGTCCCCGATATGACAGTTGCGCCGATGGGCGTTGTGCTCAATCCGGCGGGCACGATGCTCGCGCGCATTCTCGGCGCGGCGCTCATCTTCATGGCGCTGATATTTTTCTGGATACGCAGCGTGCCTTCCAGCGAGGCGAAAACAGCGGTGCTGCGCGCGGCGTTCATCTATTACGTCGTGTCCGCCGTGCCGATCATTCTCGGCATCACCTCCGGCCTCGCGAACGCTACCGCATGGGGCACGGTTGTGATCCACGCGCTGCTCGCCTTCGGCTTCTGGCACTTCGGTTTCCGAAAAAAGTGAATTGAACGCGGCGCATTCTCCCGCGACAAATCCTGAACAGGCCGGGCGTCCGAACCCGTCCGCAGCCGGGAGGATGTCATGACCGTCCGATATTTCGCTGCGATCTGCGGCGCTGCCGCTTTGCTTGCAAGCCATTTCGCCGCCGCAGGCGAGGCGGTGGATGTCGGCGGCTCGCGCGCGGCGCTCATCAAACCCGCATCGCCGCGCTGGAGCGTTATCCTGATGGCGGGCGGCGACGGGCGCATCAATGTTTCCTCCGACGGCGAAATTCTCTCATTGATGGGCAATCAGCTGATCCGCACCCGCGGGCGCTATGCGTCCGCAGGGCTTGCGGTGCTGGTCGTCGATGCGGGCGTCAATCTCTCAGCCGCCGTCGATTACATGGCGGCGATCAAGCGGCCCGTGGTCGTGATCGGCACCAGCCGCGGCACCCAGCGCGCGGCGGGGGAGATCGCAGCCGGCGCAAAGCCCGATGCGCTGGTGCTGACATCGGGATTTCTGTCGCCGGAATCCGGCGGGCAGGCGAGCGTGATGTCGATCCTCGGCTCGCCCGAAAAATTGCCGCGCACGCTTGTCATCCATCACCGCGAGGACGGCTGCAAATTCACCCAGCCCGCCGGCGTCGATCCGTTCATCAAATGGGCCGGCGGCCGCGCGCGGGTGTCGTGGCTCTCCGGCGGCCCCGAAGTCGGCGATCCATGCCAGGCGTCGGGTCATCATGGCTTCGCCGGGCTCGACGCGCAGGTGGTGGGGCTGGCATCGTCGTTTCGCTGAATTTTTAAACGAGAATTTTCATGAAGCATTTGATTTTTGTGCTGGCCGCTACTTACGCGGCCACAGCGGCGCACGCGGATGCGACGGCCACCTGCAAGCTGGATAAAGGCACCGTCACGGTCGCCTTCTCCAACGCCGGGCCGAAGCCAATGAATTGCGAAGTGAATTGCAACATGGCGATGCAGGGCGGCATCGGCACCGTGGTCTGCGTGAAGCTCGTGCCACCCGGCGCCAAGGATCTCGTGCTTTGCACGGAGCGGGGCGATGGCCCGCCCTATACACGCATCCAGGGACAGGAAGTGAATTGCCGCGATCCGGAAGGCACGCCGGTCTCGCCGGAGGAGCAGAAGGCACAGGAAAAGGCCGACGACGAGGATTCCGACGCGCTGATTAAAAAATTGCAGCAGCAGTCGATCGAGATGCTCAAGGAGATGCAGAAGAAGCAGCAGTGAATCTGCAACCACTTTCCTGAACGGCAAATTCAGTTTGCGTTCATGCAACCTGCGACAGGCTGGCGCGTCGTATCAATCGCCAGCCAGAACGGAGGAGAGCATGGAGCGTCGGGAATTCCTGAAAGTTGCGGCCGGTGTCGCGATCGGCACCGCCGCATTCGCTGCCGCCGCGAAAGCCGCGCCTTTGGCACCGCAGAATCTGATCGACGATACCACGCACGCGAAAGAGGGCGCGCAGCCCGCGCTTGCCGATCAGCACGATCTCGATGACGCGCAAGTCGAGCAGGTCCGATGGGGCCGCCGCCGCTGGGGCTATCGCCGGGGCTGGCGCCGCCGCCGCTTCTGGGGTTATCGCCGCCGCAGATATTGGGGCGTTCGCCGCAGATATTGCCGCCGCCGCTTCTATCGCCGCCGTTACTGGTGATTGAAAAAGGGCGGCGCGACAGCGTCGCCCTCGAACTTTTCTGACTTCCCGGCGTTGTCGAGCGTCATTTGAATCAAACGCTCAGGGAGGCCGTCATGGCTTACGCCTATCGCCGCCGCGCCAGCTGGTTCGTGCTGACGCCGCCGTCCATCGCATTCTTTCTGATTTCGGTCGTGCTCGCGCTGGTCGCGTTCTTCATGCATTACGCCGGCGTGCGGGTACCGATAATCAACGCCGCGCGCGTGTTCGACGTGCTGGCGATTGCCTACGTCGTGCTGGTCATCGGCGTGCTGTTCAGGGGCGTTTAGAAAACGCGCCGAAAATAAGCGATCACAGCTTCGGTGAATTACCCATCGGCGTCTTGTTGAGCGTTTCGTTCTTCTCGGCGGCGAAGGCGTCGGCGTCGATCTTGGCGGCGCTGGCGATCTGCTTGAAGTCGATCAGCGTGAAGTCCGCCTTGCCGACGCGATCCGGCGTGATGCCGTTGGTCAGTTCGACCGCAACGAGGCCGTCGCAGTTTGCGGCCTTGGCGTCGTCGGCCAATTTTGAAAGCGTCTTGTCCGTGGCTTCGGCGCGCTTAAGCATGGCGACACAGCTTCCGCGCCCATTCGCGTCGTTCAGTGCCACGGCGGCCTTCGGATTGAGCGGCGCGTTCAACGCATCGACCGCCGCCTGCGGCGTCGCATACTTCTCCTTCACCGACATCGTTTTACCCGCTTTATAGAAATAATAGACCTTGCCGTCGCCGATAGCGGTCGGCGTGCCGTATTTCGTGGTGACGCGGTCGATCATCTCGGACTTGGACGGCTGCTTGTCGTTGGCGAATCCAAGACTGCGCGAAACGTAGTAGGCACGATTGGCGCTGGCGGGCGAGGAGAACATCGCCGACATGGATTCGCCGGGATGATTGCCCGCTGCGGGCGACACGAACTTCATCGTCGTGACATAGGTGACGTTGGTGCCGCCGAATTTCGCCTGCGTCGCTTCCGGCTTCACGCCGGGCAAATCTTTCAGATAGGTCTCGAAGATCGCAGCCGCCTTGCTGCCTTCGATATTGCTGGAGAGGCCGACAATGTCGGGTTGCAGCTTGCCGCTGAATCCGGCGTCGGGGGTCTTCGGCTTGATCTCATAGGCGGACGCTGCAACCGGCAGGAGAGCGAGAGCTGCGATCAACGCGCTGCGGATCATGAATCACCTATTGATAAGAGCGGGACTTGCAAAACAGCAAGAAATGCAAAGCAAAAGCCGCCGGATTACGCCAATTTTTGAACCGCACTGTCAACAGGCATCGCGCCCGCAAATCGGCTATAAGGCGGCGCGATTTCACTGCGCCGAGGAGATTTTTCAATGCCGCTGTCCATCGAACAGAAACGCGCGAATTTCCGCAAGCTGCATGAGAGCGGCTGTTTCGTCATTCCGAATCCCTGGGATGCCGGCAGCGCAAAACTTCTCGCCGGGATGGGCTTCAAGGCGCTGGCCTCGACGAGTTCCGGTTTTGCGTGGACCATCGGGAAGTCAGACAACCATGTTTCCGTGGATGACGTTCTGGCGCATCTAAAGGCGCTCAGCGAAGCGACCGATCTGCCGGTGAATGCGGATTTCGAGGCGGGCTTCGCCAAGGAGCCTGAAGGCGTGGCCGCGAATGTGACGCGCGGCGTGGCGACGGGTGTGGCCGGAATTTCCATCGAGGATTCGACCGGCGACAAACAGCAGCCGCTCTACGAATTCAAGCTCGCCGTCGAGCGCATGCGCGCGGCGCGCAAGGCCATCGACGCGACGAAGCAGAACGTCATGCTGGTCGGACGCTGCGAAAGTTTTCTCGTCGGCCAGCCCGATCTGAAGGCGACCATCGAGCGGCTGCTCGCCTATTCGGAAGCCGGCGCGGATTGCCTCTACGCGCCAGCCATCAAATCGAAGAATGACATTATCGCTGTGGTCAAAGCCGTCGCGCCGAAGCCGGTCAACCTGCTGGTCGGCATGCCGGGGGGCATGAGCGTCCCTGAAATCGCGGATTTGGGCGTGCGCCGCATCAGCGTCGGCGGTGCATTGGCCCGGTCGGCATGGGGCGGATTTTTCCGTGCGGCGCGCGAGATTGCCGAGAAGGGGACGTTCACGGAATTCGCGAACGCCGTTCCTCATCCGGAGATCAACGCCAAATTCCAATAAAAATGCGGCGGACATCTCGCGATGCCCGCCGCCTTCGTCACGCGCTTTCACGCTTACCTCGCGCGCTCCAAGCTCTTAGTTGTTCGCGGGCGCACCCGGCTGCGTGGTGCCGCCATTCGATGGCGACGGCGCAGGGGTCATCGACGGCGATGCGCTTCCGTTATTGCCTGACTGGCCGGTTGCCGGGGGCGACGAGGCCGGCGGCGGCGAAGTCTGCGTCGATGTCGCCGAACCCGTCGTCTGCGCGGTCGATGTCGGCGCAATCGACGGGTTGTTCAGCCCGTAGAACACAGCGCCGAGAATGACGAGAATCGCAATTGCGAACAGTCCCATGCGCCCCGCACTCGCTGCGCCTTCGGCCAGTTCAGGGTCGGCCTGCATGTCTTCGTCGAAACGCCGCTGCCCGCGGCGGCGGATTTCGGCATCGGATTCATACGGATCGTTCTGATTGACTGCCATGGCAAGTCCTCCAATCGATTGTCCTGATAAGACAAGCGCCACGGAACGGTCTGGTTCCGTGGCGCTTGAAATGTCGCTATTTGGCCGAGCTGGACGGCACTGACGGCGCCGAACCCGTGGTCTGGCCCGGCGCACTGTTCAGGCTGTCGCCGGCGCGCGCAGTATCGCTCGCCATCGGCGAGGGATCGGTCGAGACGCGACGATCGGCCGGATGGAAGTATGCCAGCGCGACAGCGAAGGCGACGAGCAGGCCGATGCCGATGACGGCCTTGGCCGGCTTGCCCGACTGATTGAACTCGAACTCGTCGGTCGTCTGCCGGTTGGCGAGATCGCGGTCATAGTCCGATCCCCAGCCGCTGTTCGAAAAGCTCATGTCGTGTCCTCCATGCAGATTGAAGTCGCGTCACAATCGCGGCCGCACGGCTTGCGGCATGTGAAGGACAACCGTTCAGGGAGGGCGCGCGTTCCTGCGTGCGGCGGGATGCAGCGATGCGCGAATCGGCAAAACCGATGAATATTTTCGCCGCGCGCCGGAACGGATTTTTGTCGCGCTGCAAAAAGAAACGCTGTGCGTAATCTCGTTTCGGCGCGCAGCATTGCCGCGACATAATTTGCGAGGCCAGGCGCCGCGTTTGGCCTAAAATTGCGTCTCAAAACCTCATGTAAAACAATGGTCTGCCCTGCGCGAATTGTGCTGCGCTTGAAACGGAAAGCCGCTTAGACTGGTTCTCAACAGGGAAGAACAGACCCCGCGCTGCGGGGCAAACCGAGGCGAATTATGGGAATCAACCAAGGGCCGATCAGTCTCGACCAGAAATACACGCAGGCCTCTGGGCACGTCTTTCTCACCGGAATTCAGGCGCTGGTGCGCCTGCCGATGGCGCAGGTGCGCCGCGACCGCGCGATGGGGCTGAACACGGCGGCGTTCGTGACGGGCTATCGCGGCTCTCCGTTGGGCGGCTACGACCAGCAATTGTTCGCCGCGCGCAAACATCTCGAACAATACAACGTCAAGTTCCAGCCCGGCGTGAACGAGGATCTGGCGGCGACCGCGATCTGGGGTTCGCAGCAGCTCAACCTTTCGCCCGGCGCGAAGTTCGATGGCATCACCGGCATCTGGTACGGCAAGGGCCCGGGTGTGGATCGCTGCGGCGACGTTTTCCGTCACGGCAATGCGGCGGGTTCGGCGAAGAACGGCGGCGTGCTGTGTCTGGCCGGCGACGACCACGGCGCGAAATCCTCGACCGTTCCGCATCAGTCCGACCACGCCTTCATGTCGGCGCTGATGCCGTATCTCTATCCGTCGTCCATTCACGAGATGATCGCGATGGGTCTGCTCGGCATCGCGATGTCGCGTTACACCGGATGCTGGGTCGGCATGAAGGTCATCACCGAGACTGTGGAGACCACGGCTGAAATCAATCTCAACGACGAGATGACGCCCTTCGTCATCCCGACCGATTTCGAAATGCCGCCGGGTGGTTTGAATCTGCGCTGGCCGGACGATCGCTTCGCGCAGGACAAGCGGTTGCAGGACTACAAGGGCTTCGCGGCTATCGCATTCGCGCGCGCCAACAAGATCAACCGCGTCACGATGGATTCGCCGAACGCCCGCTACGGCATCATGGCGTCGGGCAAATCCTACGAGGACATCCGTCAGGCGCTGCGCGAACTCGGCATCACGCCGGAGGTCGCTGCGAAAATCGGATTGCGGCTCTATAAGATCGGCATGCCGTGGCCGCTGGAGCCGGAAGGCGTGCGGCAGTTCGCGGTGGGCCTTGAGGAAATCTTCATCATCGAAGAGCGCCGCGAGATCGTCGAGAACCAGGTCAAGCAGGAACTGTTCAACTGGCGCGACGATGTGCGTCCGCGCATCGTCGGAAAGATGGACAACCACGACAAACGCTTCCTGCCGTTCGCTGCCGAACTGTCCGTTTCGTCGCTGGCGAGCTCGCTGACCGAGCGCCTGCTGCAACTCGACCTCAATCCGGAAATCGCGCAGATGCTGCGCGCCAAGGCCGACTGGTTCAACGGCCGCGAAGCGACGCAGATGCAGGTGACGACGCCGGTGGTCCGCACGCCGTACTTCTGCTCGGGCTGCCCGCACAACACATCGACCAAAGTGCCCGAAGGCAGCCGCGCGATGGCCGGCATCGGCTGTCACTTCATGGCGCTGTGGATGGACCGCAACACCGAGACATTTACGCATATGGGCGGCGAGGGTGTGCCGTGGGTCGGCATTGCGCCGTTCACCAACGAGAAGCACATCTTCGCCAATCTCGGTGACGGTACTTACTTCCATTCCGGTTCGCTGGCGATCCGTCAGGCCATCGCCTCGAAGGCCAACATCACCTACAAGATTCTCTATAACGACGCGGTCGCGATGACCGGCGGCCAGCGCCATGACGGCGATCTCTCGCCGCAGCAGATCACGTTCCAGTTGCACTCCGAAGGCATCCGCGAAATCTGGCTGGTATCGGAAAATCCCGACGCCTATCCCGCCGACACGATTGCGCCGGGTACGAAGCTGGCGCATCGCGACGAATTGCAGGATGTGATGAAAACCGTGCGCGAGGTGCCGGGCGCGTCGGCCATCGTGTTCGTGCAGACTTGCGCGGCCGAAAAGCGCCGCCGCCGCAAACGGGGAACGCTTGAAGACCCGAGCAAGCGCGTGATGATAAACGCCGCCGTGTGCGAAGGCTGCGGCGATTGCTCGGTGCAGTCGAACTGTATTTCGGTCGAGCCCTTGGAAACCGAATTCGGCCGCAAGCGCGAGATCAATCAGTCGAGCTGCAACAAGGACTATTCTTGCGTGAAGGGTTTTTGCCCGTCCTTCGTCACCATCGAAGGCGGCGCTCTAAGAAAACGTGCGCCGGTCGATCTTGGCAATCTCGGCGAATTCCCGGAGCCCGCATCGAAGCCGCCGCTCGACAAGCCTTACAATATTGCGGTCGGCGGCGTCGGCGGCACGGGCGTCCTGACGATAGGCGCGCTGCTCGGCATGGCCGCACATATCGAAGGCAAGGCCAGCATGATCCTCGACATGTCGGGTCTGGCGCAGAAGGGCGGCGCGGTACTCAGCCATGTGCGGCTGTCGCAGAATACCGAAGAAGTCACATGCTCGCGCATCGTCACCGGCACGGCGGATTTGCTGATGGCGGCGGATGAAGTTGTCGCCATCGCGAAAGAAACGATCTCGCTGTGCGACTCCGCGCGTACCTATGGCATCGTCAACACGCATCTCATTCCGATTGCGGATTTCATCCATAACCGCGACTTCAATTTCCAGCGCGGCAAGGTGAACCTCGTTCTCGAAAACGCTTTGAAGAAAGGTTCCGCCTTCGTCGATTTTACCAAAGCCGCCGAAAACCTGCTCGGCGACACCATCGCCACCAACATGATGATGATGGGCTACGCCTATCAGGCGGGCTTGCTGCCGGTCGGCGCGAAAGCCATCGAGCAGGCCATCGAACTCAACGGTGTCGGCATCAAGATGAACACCGAGGCGTTCCGTCTCGGCCGTCTCTTTGTCACAGACCCTGCACGCGTCGCATTGATGATGAAGGATGCGGACGGATACGAGGCGCCGAAGACGCTTGCCGAGATGACGCTGGATGAAGTTATCGCGCATCGCGAAAACTTCCTCACGCAATATCAGAACAAGGATTACGCTGCGCGTTACCGCAATCTCGTCGATCAGGTGCGAAAGGTCGCCGAGAACGGCGGCTACGATGAGGCACTGACGCGCGCGGTCGCGATCAACTACGCCAAGCTGCTTGCGTATAAAGACGAGTACGAAGTCGCGCGGCTGTTCACCGACGGCGATTTCGCGCATGAAGTGGCCAAGCATTTCGAGGGCGACTTCAAACTCACCTACAATCTCGCGCCGCCGATGCTGCCGGGCAAGGACGTCTCGGGCCGTCCGAAGAAACGCGAATTCGGGCCGTGGGTGAAATCGCTGTTCGGCGTGATGGCGAAATTCCGTTTCCTGCGCGGCACGATCTTCGATCCGTTCAGCTATTCGGAAGACCGCAAGCTCGAACGCAATCTGATTAAAGGCTACGAACAGGACGTGGTGACGGCGGTGAAACTTCTGTCGCCCAAGACCGTGGACATCGCGGTCGAAATCCTGTCGCTGCCCGATCAGATCCGCGGTTACGGCCCGGTGAAGGAGGCGTCGGTCGCCAAGGTCAAGGCGCGCTACGAACAGCTCGCCAAGGACCTCGTCAACCCGCCGCCGATGGTGGCCCCGCAGATCGCGGCGGAGTAGCCGTTCGGATTTCGCATACGCCCATGCGTTCGCGCTGCGAAACGGAAGCCGCTTGCTAAGTTGCGCCTAACGCGCTTGATAATCCGCTGCATGTCGCCAGCGGAGAAGACGATTGAGCATCAAGGGAAAAGCCTACATCGCGGGGATTTACGAACATCCCACGCGCCACGCGCCGGATAAATCCACAGCGCAACTGCACGCCGAATGCGCCAGGGGCGCGCTTGAGGACGCAGGCCTGTCGAAGCACGACGTCGACGGCTATTTCTGCGCGGGCGATGCGCCGGGCGGCATTCTCACGATGGCGGATTATCTCGGCCTGCCGAAACTGCGCCATCTCGACTCGACCGAAACCGGCGGCTGCTCCTACATTATCGCGCTCGGCCACGCCGCGCAGGCCATTGCTGCGGGGAAGTGCTCGGTCGCGCTGATTACGCTGGCTGGCAAGCCGCGCACCGCGCCGATGCCGCCGCGCGTCTACGGCCCCGAACTCGATTTCGAGATTGCCTATGCGCAAACGACTCATAACGCCTACGGCATGTGCGCGATGCGTCACATGCACGATTTCGGCACCACCAGCGAGCAACTCGCGTGGGTGAAGGTCGCAGCCTCGCATCACGCGCAATATAATCCGCATGCGATGCTGCGCGATGTCGTCACCGTCGAGGACGTTCTCAACTCGCCGCTGATTTCCGACCCGTTGCATCGTCTGGATTGCTGCGTGGTGTCGGATGGCGGCGGCGCGCTGATCGTGACGACGCCGGAGATTGCGAAGAAATTGAAAAAGCCGCAGGTGCGCCTGATCGGTCACGGCGAATCCGCCAAGGGACCGAACGGAGGCCGCGATCTCGATCTCACTTATTCGGCCGGCGTGCGGACGGGACCGGCGGCGTTTGCGGAGGCTGGCATCACGCCGAAAGACATCAAATATGCGTCGATCTACGACAGCTTCACCATCACCGTTGTGTTTCAGCTCGAAGACCTTGGTTTCTGTAAAAAAGGCGAGGGCGGAAAATTCGTTGCCGACGGCAATCTGATCTCGGGCGTCGGCAAATTGCCGTGGAACACGGACGGCGGCGGGCTGTGCAACAATCATCCGATCAATCGCGGCGGCATCACCAAGATCATCGAGGCGGTGCGGCAGTTGCGCGGCGAAGCGCATCCGAAGGTGCAGGTGCCGAATTGCGATCTCGCCATTGCGCACGGCACCGGCGGATTGCTCGGCGTGCGTCATGCGGCATCCACTGCGATCCTGGAGCGCGTGTCATGAGCGAGGCGAAAAAATATCCAGCACCCGTCGAAAATCCGGAGACCGCGTATTTCTGGCAAGCCGCGCGCGAGGGCAAGCTGCTGTTCAGGCGTTGCACCAAATGCAAGGAGCCGCATTATTTCCCGCGCTCGATCTGTCCATTTTGCGACAGCGGCGAAACCGTGTGGGAAGAAAGCAAGGGCGAGGGCACGATCTACTCCTATAGCCTGATGCGGAAATCACCGGCCGGGCCTTATGCCATCGGTTATGTCACGCTCGACGAAGGCCCGTCACTGCTGACCAATTTCGTCGATACGGAATTGACGGCTTTGAAGATCGGCCAGCGCGTCAAGCTCGTGTGGAAGCCGACCGACGGCGCGCCGCTGCCGTTCTTCACGCCGAGTTAAGGAGCGCGCATGCCGATCAAATACGATGAGGCGATGGCGCTGAAAAACCTCGGCCAGAAGCATGCATGGACCGACCGCGAGGTGATGCTCTACGCGGTCGGCATCGGCATGGGTGCCGACCCGATGGACGAGAAGGAATTGTCGTTCGTCAACGAAGGCTATTTCACGCCGCGCGAACTGAAAGTCGTGCCGACCTACGCATCGGTCGCGGCATGGGGCGCGCAGGCCGGCGTGCTCGACATCAACCGGCTGATGGTGGTGGATGGCGAGCGCGACATCACCTTTCACAAGCCGTTGCCGGTGAAGGCCAACATCACGGTCGATTCCTCGATCCTCGGCATTTTCGACAAGGGCAAGGACAAGGGCGCGGTGATCCTGCGCCAGAACGTGCTCAGGGACGAGAAGGGCGAGAAGCTCGCGACCATTGTTGCATCGACCTTCGCGCGCGGCGACGGCGGCTTCGGCGGGCCGAGCGACGGCCAGCCCGAGCCGCACGCGATCCCCAAACGCACGCCGGACATGACGGTCGATATTTCCACGCGGCCCGATCAGGCGCTGATTTACCGCTTGTGCGGCGATCGCAATCCGCTTCACAGCGATCCGGAATTCGCCAGGCGCGCGGGTTTCGACCGGCCCATTTTACATGGTATGTGCACCTATGGTTTGAGTTGTAGGGCGGTGCTACAAACCTACGCCGATTACGATCCGCACGCGTTCAGGCAGCACGTCACGCGCTTTTCGTCGCCGGTGTTTCCGGGCGAGACCGTGTCGTTCGATCTGTGGCGTGACGGCAGCGTGATTTCGCTGGAGGGCCGCGTGAAGTCGCGCAACGTCACTGTGATCCGCAACGGCAAGACGGTGTTGGGTTAAACGTCATTGCGAGCGGAGCGAAGCAATCCGGTTTAGTCTATGGATTGCTTCGTCGCTGCCGCTCCTCGCAATGACGACAAAAGGAAAGACGGACTTCGATGCATCTCACCCCAGAGGCCAGCGGCACATTTGCCATCGCCCCGACGCCATTCTTCGACGACGGCCGCATCGACTATGAATCGATCGATCGCCTGACGGATTTCTACGGCGAGGTCGGCTGCGACGGCGTCACCGTGCTCGGCATCCTCGGCGAAGCGCCGAAAATGGAGAGCGAGGAGTCGGTTCAGGTCGCGACCCGTTTCATCAGGCGCAATCCGAAATTGCAGATCATCGTCGGCGTGTCCGCGCCGGGTTTCGCCACGATGCGCTCGCTCGCAAAGGCCTCGATGGACGCGGGCGCAGCTGCGGTGATGATCGCGCCGCCGCCGCATCTTCGCACCGATGACCAGATCGTGACATACTTCAAGCAGGCGGCGGAGGCCATCGGCGAGGACATTCCGTGGGTGCTTCAGGATTATCCGCTGACGCTGACCGTCATTATGACTCCGGCGGTGATCCGCAAGATCGTGATGGACTCGAAATCCTGCGTCATGCTCAAGCATGAGGACTGGCCGGGACTTGAGAAGATTTCCACGCTGCGGGGCTGGCAGAAGGACGGCTCGCTGCGGCCGATGTCGATCCTCACCGGCAACGGCGCGATGTTTCTCGATTTCGAGATGGAGCGCGGCGCGGACGGTGCGATGACCGGCTACGCGTTTCCGGAATTGCTGATCGACGTCGTGACGAAAACGAAGAAAGGCGACCGCGACGGCGCGCACGATATTTTCGACGCGCATCTGCCGCTGATCCGCTACGAGCAGCAGCCGGGCGTGGGCTTGAGCGTGCGTAAATACGTCTTGAAGAAGCGTGGCCTTCTGTCGTCCGACGCGCAGCGCAAGCCGGGTGCGTCGATGACGGCAACTGCGCGCGCCGAAGTCGATTATCTGCTGTCGCGCGTTGCTCGCGTGGATAAGCGCGCGTCGCTGAAATGACTGAGCCGGACAAGAGCAAGGCGCTGCGCATCGCATCGACCGTGCTGCTGCTGCGCGACGGCGGTGACGGCATGGAAATTTTCATGGTGCAGCGAAACCGCGCCATCGAATTCGCCTCCGGCGCTCTTGTTTTCCCCGGCGGCAGCATCGATCCTAACGACTACGAGATCGCCGAGACGCTCGCGACCGGCCTGCCCAATGAGGTCGCCGCGATCCGCGTCGCCGGCGTGCGCGAGACCTTCGAGGAGAGCGGCATTCTGTTGGCGCGGGCGAGGGGGTCGGATGCGCTGGTCTCGGCTAATATGGCCGAGAAGGTTGCGCCGCTGCGCGCCGCCGTCGACAAGGGCGACGTCAAATTCTCCGAAATCCTGAACGAGCACGATCTCGTCCCCGCCGTCGATCTCCTTGTGCCGTTCGCGCACTGGATCACGCCGGTCGATCTGCCGAAACGCTTCGACACGCATTTTCTGCTGGCGCTCGCGCCGAAGGATCACGTCGGCAAACACGACGGCCACGAGTCTGTGGATTCGATCTGGCTGACGCCGCGCACGGCGCTTGAGGGCGCGCAGACGGGCCGCTTCATGCTGCAATTCCCGACCGTCCGCAATCTCATCAAGCTCGACAAACTCAAGACCGCGAAGGCCGCGATGGATCACGCACAAAAGACGCCCGTCGTCACGGTGATGCCTGAACTGACGCGCAACGAGAACGGCGGCAGCCGTTTGAGAATTCCCAAGGACGCCGGCTACGACGGCGAGTTGTTCGATATTCAGGTGTAGCGAGCGCCCGTTCACGCAGCTGTGAATCGCGGTTAACCGCTCGTCAACATCGCGCCGGTACACTTTGCCAATGAGCGCAATCGGCAGTTCGACATCCGCGTCGTCGCAGACCTCGCAGCAACTCGCGCTGGCCCAGGCGCAGGCCCAGCTGGCCGCCGATCAGGCCGCCAAGGCCGCAGCCGACGTCATCAAGGCCGACCAGAAGGCCGTCGATGACGCCGAACAGGCGCAACAGGCCCAGCAGACGCAGAGCGCAAATCTCGTCGACATCAAAGCCTGATCGGGTCGCTGCTCGAAAAATCCGCGGCTATTTGCACGCCGGATAGCCGAAGCGTTTGACGATGACGCTTCCGGATATCGAATGGAATTCAAACGTATCCATGAAATGGTTGTCGGTGACGTATTGGCGTAGCGCCGCATTGTAGGTGTTGCGCATCACGTCCGTGGTGGCGAGGCTAATTCCCGTTCCCCTTGTGCCGCCGGCATGAAACAACAGCGTCGCGCCGGGAGTCACGCAGACATTCTTGATCGACAGAAACATCGTGCAGGCCGACTGGCAGTGGCTGTCGATGCGGAAGCGTTCGCCTGACGCGCTATATTCTTGAATCACGAACAGGAATTTATTGAACGCCGCCGCGTCCGGCGCGCCCATGCCCATCCGCAGCGACGACACCGAGCCGTCGGCGGCGGCTGGCGCAGCCGCGAAGCATGCGCCGAGAAAAGCAGCGATCTTCAATGCGCGCGTCAGTCGCTTCAGCATGCAATACAGCTTCCCATATGTTCGCATTTTCGATGCGTTATGCGCCTATTGTATTTGTCTTTTGTGACGCCTTCGGATCACAGGCGCGTCAATATCGCCCTGCTGCCGGTAATATTGCAGCCGCCAGTTCGGCGCGCACGAACCCGCGAGCCCAACCGCGTTGGCCCAGCATTGCTCCATCGAGACGTAATTGCATTCCTCGACCGCGCCGATGCGTCCGGCAACGCGGCTCATGCAGTAGGGATAGTTTCCGGACGCGGCGGAGACGGGGGCGGCGTAGAGCGAAAGCACGACCGCAAAGGCCGCCAGCAGCGGCGTAGCTGAAATCTGCATTTGAATTCCCGCTCGTCTGTTGGCGCGCTCCGAGAGATTCGAACTCCCGACCCTCGGAATCGAAAGATATGAGCCGCGGGCTTACTTTCGCTTGTGTTCCAGCTTTTTCCTAGGCTTTTCAACTTCGCTCTGGGACTTTTTCTGGGATTTCGCGAAGTCGGCTGTAACTTCCATTCCAGCCAGAAGATTTTCGAGACCCGAGTCGACAAAACTTGGGGCAGGGCGGTCGTGACTTGGCCAAGCGAACAACGACAATTCTCCCCGAAATTTCATATTCGCGCCAGTTGACCGTAATTGGTTCTGTAGGATTTAGTTGGAGTTGGGGTAAAGGATTCTTCAAAGTGGGCCATTTTGAAGCTGCGAAAAAAATCATGCGAAGCTTGTTGCTCGCAAGTGCCCTGAGCATCGGTTTTTCTCACGATGCTAGTTCGCTCGGCGGCGGTGGCGGCGGTGGCGGTGGTGCTCCTCAGCCTTCTTCACCCACGCCACCCGCTCCGCAAATCAATAATCTTTTAAATTTTGGCAACAGTGCCATAAGCGCGATCCTCATTGGCCCCGGAAAAACTCTTGATCTTGAGCAGGTATTCGGGCGGGAGACCTATCAAGACTCGATCAATTTGATTTGCGAAAATTGTGGAGGTCGCGTCGCAGCACAATCTAGGTATGTTAGACATCTCATTGCGGCGTACACACTATGGCAGCGAGGAATAATCCCCCCAGATGACAATGGGCCGGGCGGATATGGAAACTCTACGGTCTTTACATCCCGAGCTGGCTACGACTTCGATAAGATCGGCGCAGTCATAATCGGTGACTTGCAAGCGGCATTTAGCATCCTGTTCGGATATTCTGTCGATGAGTTATACAAGGAGGATGAGTCATCCTCCAGGCAGGTAGAATCAATTATCAATTCGGAGGCCTATCGCAAACGCCGAGACGGCTCGTTCCCGCCACTCGGCAGCCTCCCGTTCGCACCGGAACGGAATACGAGCATCCTTCCTGAAGACGTTGCGCTGGCTTATGCGCAGTTGGTCAAAGATCGGTCGCCCGCAACGGCGCGATTGCCGCCGTTTGTTCAACGGTGGACCACGTGGGAATCTTTCACAGGCGGATACAATGCAACGAGCGCAAACGCAGCCAATAACACTCCCGCGTCAACTTTACGCGCCTACGTTGGGATGGTTGGTGCGGAATATCAATACGCCAAAGATTTGCAGTTCGGGTTAGCCATGGGCGGCGTGGGCAGCAATTGGGGACAAAGCGGCGGCAGCGGCAGAGGCGAAACGTTTCAATTCGCCGTCTATGGGAAGAAGTTTTATGGACCCGCCTATTTTGCCGGTTGGCTTGATGTCACCAACAGTTGGTTCAATTCCAATCGGTTCGCCGCGAATGGTGATGCAGTTACTTCAAACTTCACCACGCAGAGCTACGGCGGAAGAATCGAGGGTGGCTATCGATATGTCGCCGCGATGCTGGGTATAACGCCCTATGCATCTTTACAATTACAATATCTTCACACACCCGGTTACGGAGAAAATGATCTAAACGGAGGCGGTCAAGGCGTTAGCTACGTAGCTAAGAACGCGACGGACACGCGAAGCGAACTCGGAATGCGTTTTGATATTGTCGCCTTTGTAGAGAATAGAACTCTTACTTTAACTGCAAGCGCAGCTTGGGCGCACGACTGGTACAGCGATTCAACCGTGTCCGGCGTATTCCAAACACTACCCGGCGCGGGCTTTACGATTGCCAGCGGAGTGCGACCACAAGATTCAGCGCTCGCTGCGTTTGAAGCAAAGATTCCACTTACGAATGGATGGTCAGTGGTGGGGCGGTTCGACGGGCAATTCGCCAACACATCGCAGAGTTATGCCGGCACCGGAACTCTGAATTACAAGTGGTAAGTTCGGATTTGCCATGTCCTATTGTGGCACAAAGCAGACACAGCAATTCGCCGCAGGGATGTCTTTAGTCTACACTCAAGCAGACTTGACGCGAATGTCGCAGGTATATGGCGCGCTCCGAGAGATTCGAACTCCCGACCCTCGGAATCGAAATCCGATGCTCTATCCAGCTGAGCTAGGAGCGCGTCGGCCACACCATAGCGGAGGCTGCGCGCGATGCCAGCCCCGCCGCCGCCAAGAAAACCGATTTTTCCCGCTGTTTTTCAAGGGTCTAGGGCTACACGGTCTTGCCGGTTCCGCTGCGCCATTTAACGGATTTCCAACACAGTCCCGCCAGAGTTGTGGTGTTTCTCAACTGCGGTCCCGAACGAATAATCCGATGCGCCTTGCACTTTTATCGATTCCGCTGATGTCGCTTGCGATCTGCGCGCCCGCGCAGGCGGACTTACGTATCACGCGCGATCACGGCGGCTATGTCGAGGAATACAAGGCGAAGTATGAGCGCATCGCCAAAAGCGGCGAGCGCGTCATCATCGATGGCATCTGCAATTCGGCCTGCACGCTGGTGTTCGGCATCGTGCCGATGAATAAAATTTGCGTCACGCCGCGCGCCAGCGTCGGGCTGCATCAGGCCTATTACGACAAATCGTTTACGTTCGGCATCAAGGTGACGAGCACGGAGGGCACCTCCGATCTGATGTCGTATTATCCCGCCACGCTGAAATCCTGGATCGGGCGCAATGGCGGCCTCACCAGCGAAATGAAGAAGATCAGGAACGGACGCGACCTCTGGAAGATCGTCGATCCGTGTCCCGAGGAATTTTTCTAGCTTTCGATTTTTGCCCCATTCGATTTTGCGCGCCCGGCCGATAGATGGCGAACGACGCGGCAATCGTCATTGCGGCCAGCCCGAACGCGACAAAACCGCCGGCGCTGCGGACGTTGCCGAGCGTTTCGCGGTAATTGTCCGAGCCGTAGGCGTAGCCCCATTGATACGCCGACAGGAACAGCACGAACGGCAGACATATCCATGCCAGCCGCTTTGATGATTCCGTGTTGAGCAAGGGCAGTGCTGCGACAAGCGCAAGCCATGTCACGAAGAACTGCTGATGGCCGACCTTGTAGGCCGCGAACATGACCAGAACGCAGATCACGGATGATTCCAGCCACGAGATTTTCAATTTCCAGGTTGCGAACACGGCGAGCGCCGTCGCCGCAATGACGAACAGCGAATTTGTTTTTATCAGCGCGGCGACTATGTCAGGTCCGCCGATCAGATTTGGATATGCGCTCAACGCCGCCAGCAGCGACATCAGTTTGGGTTCGCGCGACGATCCGTAGGCGAGGGCGGTGAAGACGTCAGCGCCCCAGATCGTGAAGCCGACAGCGCATCCGATCAGCGTGACGATCGCGGCCGACGCGATCAGCCGCCAGCCGTTGCGCCCGAGCCCGAACGCAAAGGCCGGCACCAGCACGGCCGGATAATATTTCAGCAGCACCGCGAGACCGAGCATAGCGCCGGACATAACAAGACGCTCGCTGTGCCGCGCGAGAACGGCGAAGATGACAAATGCCGCGACCAGCGCGTCGTTGATGCCGTAAATGATTGCGACGCTGACGATGAGGACATTCGCCGGAATCGCCAGGAGATAAATTCCGCAGACGGCGCGGAGGCCGCCGCTTTTATACAGTTCGCGCACCAGACAGATGTTGGCGATCAGGAACGCGGCGGCGATGACCAGCTTCGGGCCGAGCGGACCGAACGCGGTCAATGGTGCAAGCGCGTTGTGCAGCGGGCCGTAGGCGTTGTCCGCCGCCCACGGGTTCGCGCCGGACAGCACGAGCTTCCATTGCTCGAGGTAGCTGTAATAGTCGTGCTGCGGCCCGCTTGCGACGGCGAGCCAAAGCATCGCCAGCGTCCAGATCGCGACTGCGAGCGCGAGAACGCCGCCGTTCAGGCGATTGCGTTCTTGACCTGCGCCGCCGCTCGTCATGTCGGAATTGAGCCGGCGGCTCGTATCACATCATCAGATAGACGATCCGCCCAAGCGCGCCGAGCAACAGCGCAATCGCTGCCGCACCCTGAATGCCGAAGCCGGGAAATCGCTTATCCGGCGCTCTGGTGTAGCCGATGAAATAAAGAATCCGCCCCACGATCCAGATTGCGCCCAGCGCCGCCGCCCAGTTGGCGTTCCAGTAGATGGCGAACAGCCACATCGAGGGCAGAAAGATCGGAAGCCACTCGATCGTGTTCATGTGCCCGCGAACCGCGTTTTCGAGATCGGGATGGCCGGTCATCGCCGGCGGGAAAATGCCGACCTTGCCGTGCGTGCGCGCGACGACGGTGGCCATGCCGAACAGCATCAAGCTGCACGCAAGCGTGACGAGTGCGACGGGATAATACCGCTCCATGATAGGTCTCCGTTGTGTTGTGTCAGAAAGTCACCACGCCGCGAATGGATTTTCCGGCCTTCATCAGATCGAACGCCTTGTTGATGTCATTGAGCGGCATGACGTGGGTAATCATCGGATCGATCTGGATTTTGCCCTGCATGTACCAGTCGACGATTTTCGGCACGTCGGTGCGGCCGCGCGCGCCGCCGAACGCGGTGCCTTTCCACACGCGGCCGGTGACGAGTTGAAATGGCCGCGTTGAAATCTCCGCGCCTGAGGGTGCCACGCCGATCACGATGGATTGTCCCCAGCCGCGATGACACGCCTCCAGCGCCTGACGCATCACCGTGACATTGCCGGTGCAATCGAAGGTGTAGTCCGCGCCGCCGATCTGATCGGCCCCATGCTTTGTCATGTTGACGAGGTGAGAGACCAGATCCTTGCCGACGTCGGTGGGATTGACGAAGTGCGTCATGCCGAAGCGTTCGCCCCATGCCTTGCGCTCGGGATTGATGTCGACGCCGATAATCATGTCGGCACCTGCGAGACGCAGCCCCTGAATCACGTTCAGCCCGATGCCGCCGAGACCGAACACGATGGCCTTGGCGCCAATCTCGACTTTCGCCGTGTTGATAACGGCGCCGATGCCGGTGGTGACACCGCAGCCGATGTAGCAAACTTTATCGAACGGCGCGTCCTGCCGGATTTTCGCCACCGCGATTTCCGGCAGCACCGTGTAGTTCGCAAATGTCGATGTACCCATGTAGTGATGGATCGGCTTGCCGCCCATCGAAAATCGCGACGTGCCGTCCGGCATCAGGCCCTGACCCTGCGTTGCGCGGATGGCTGTGCAGAGATTGGTCTTGCGCGACAGGCACGACGGACACTGGCGGCATTCCGGCGTGTAGAGCGGAATGACGTGATCGCCTTTCTTGACGCTCGTCACACCCTTGCCGATGTCCACGACGACGCCCGCGCCTTCATGGCCGAGGATCGCGGGAAACAATCCTTCAGGATCGGCGCCAGACAGCGTGAATTCATCGGTGTGACACACTCCGGTCGCCTTCACCTCGACCATCACTTCGCCCTCGCGCGGGCCTTCGAGCTGAACAGTGGTAATTTCCAGCGGCTTTCCTGCGGCGGTGGCGACAGCGGCGCGGACGTCCATGATGTTTCCTCGAATTTTCTGCGTCTGAGGGCATGGGTGCCCGGCGCATTTGGCGATTGCGGGGAAGCATACGTTGAGGCAATCAGGCGCGCAAATGGCCGGTACCTCACACGAATCCAGTTTCGAGCAATTCGCGGCGCGCGCGGCGCCCGCGCTGTTCGTGCTGCTATGGAGCACCGGCTTCATCGGCACCAAATATGTTTTGAGCGGTGCGGAGCCGCTGACCTATCTTGCGATCCGGATGGCGTTCGTCGCGGTGCTGATGGCGATCATCGTCGTGATCTGGCGTCCGAAATGGCCGGATCGCGGCGGGATGTTTCACAGCATCATCGCAGGCTGGCTCGTGCATGCGATCTATCTCGGCGGCACGTCGGTCGCGATCTCCCATTCCGTACCGGCGGGACTGTCCGCGCTCATTCCCGGATTGCAGCCGATCCTCACCTCGACGCTGGCCAATCGCTGGCTCGGCGAACGCGTCACGCCGCTGCAATGGACCGGCCTGCTGCTGGGATTGAGCGGCACCGTTCTCGTGCTTCACGGCCGTCAGATAACGGGCGAGGCGGGATGGGGCTGGCTCGGCACTGGTGTCGCGCTCGTCAGCATCACGCTCGGCACGCTCTATCAGAAACGCTATTGCTCGAAGATCGACTGGCGCAGCGGCAACCTCATCCAGTTCATCGCGGCGGGCGTCTTGTGTTTCGCGGGTGCGCTGGTTTTCGAGACGCGCGAGGTGCGCTGGACGAACGAATTCATCCTGGCTCTGATCTGGCTCGTCGTCGTGCTGTCGATCGGCTCGATCGGATTGTTGTACTGGCTGATCCGGCATTCGGCGGCGACGAGCGTAGCCAGTCTCTTTTATCTCGTCCCGGCAACGACCGCGTTCATGGCGTATTTGCTGTTCGGCGAGAAGCTGGACATCGTCTCCATCGCCGGCATGGCGATCTGCGCCGCCGCCGTATTGCTCGTGAACAGGCCCGTGAAGACCGAAGTCTCGCCGGGCAGCTAGTTGCAGCGGCTTCGGCCTGATGCGAGACTGGCGGCGAGGTCATTTCATGCATGAAATTCTCGTTGCCGTTGCCATCTTCGCCGCGCTGATCGTGGCTTACGTTCTGAGCCAGCGGCTTTACGGCTGGCTGCCGGAATCCCAGCGCGAGGAAGACACGCATCAGGTCGTGCGTTCGCTCGCGGGACTGTTCGTGGTGATGGCCTCGCTCGTGCTCGGCCTGATGCTCAACTCGGCGAAATCGACATTCGAGCAGGTCGATCGCAACATGCACCAGTTTGCGACCGATCTGATCCTGTTCGAGCGCACCTTGCAGCTTTACGGACCCGACGCAAACGATACGCGGCAAAGCCTGCTTGCTTACGTCAAGCGCGCGGCGAATGACGGACGCGTCAGCAACCCGGACTCCGGCGACCGGATTGCGGAAGAAAATCTCAACGCCATCGGCCGCAGCCTGCGCGCCATTCATCCGGCGAATCCCGAACAGGTCGCGCGCTGGCAGGACGCGCTGATGCAATATCACAAAATTGTCGAGCGGCGCTGGACGCTGGTCGAGCAATCCGAAGGCACGATCCCTGCGCCGATGATCGTCATGCTGGTGCTGTGGCTGATGCTGATCTTCGCGAGCTTCGGCTACCGCGCGCCGCGCAATGCGGTGACGATTGCGAGTTTCGTCGGATCGGCGGCGCTGATCGCGGGCGCGATCTATCTTATCGTCGACATGGACGTGCCGTTTAGCGGGCCAATCCATGTTTCGGCCAAGCCGCTCGAGCGCGTGCTCGTGGAAATCCAGCGGTAACAGGCCGGAGCCTATCCGGCTTCGTTAATCCGGGTTCGCCGAGATATTTCGTCAAACGACACGGCAGCAAATGACATCGGCGCGGCGTTCGGGCTCATAACGAAAAACTCTTCAAGACCGAGCGCAAATTTCGCATAAAGCGACAATTCGCGAGCGACCGACTGGCTGAACAGATTTACCAGCGCGCTGCAATCTCTCACCTTTCCGTTTTCCGAAAGCTCCACGAGATGAAGTTCGTTCAAATGGCGCAGAACGTTTCTCATCTGTGACGCAGACGAGCCGAATGCTTTCGCGATCGCTGCGGGAGAAGGCGCGGGAGCGCCATCGAGATGCGCCCGAACCATCGAAGCGCATACGATGAAGCCGTTATCCATGCTGAACAGGTCATAGATCAGCGGAAATTTCCGGATCAGCAGGATTCCGTCTTCGATATAGGGGCGCCCGATGTCGAGGATCACCTGTTGCAGAAATTGCGGTTCTGAGCCCGCGCGCTGCGCGTAGTTCATTCCGTTAGCCGTCAGAATGTCGAAGCAGCCGAACGTTTGCGAATACCATTGATGCATCATGTCGATCAATTTGGCGGTCGGCCGATAGAACTTGACCCGCCGGTCAGCGGTGCTTCGCGAGACCGATACCAGTCCGGCCAGCCTCAGCATCGCAAGAACCGTCTTAAGGACGCGCGGACTGCAATCCCTGCGGCGCTCGCATAGTGCGAGCAGGCGCATGTAGGTCGGTCCGGTCAGCCTGTCGTTGCGCGGCGTCTCGTAGTGGAGAAACATCAGATAGCCGACGATCTGACTGCGTGTATGCGTGCTCGATATTTTGTTGACGAGGCGAGGACCTTCGCGCCAGCCGAGCAGCGAGGTTGCATAATGGCGGAGTGCTTCGGGAAAATTATTGTGACGAAGAATTCCATCCGCCGTCGCGGCAAGAACGTCTTGCGTGTCCTGATCCGGACTCATGATCTGCCGGCAATTCGTGCGCCTCAAAGGCGTGTTCGAGATCGGGTTCGATATTGTGTGCTGCTTATGTCACAGCCAGTGCGGATTTCCAGTGCTTTGAGGCTGGTGAATGATTAAGGTACGTTTTTGCGCGATATCGATCGCGCCTCCTATGGCATGGCTGGCCATCGTCTTTCACGAATGGACAAGCCATGAAATCGTTTCTTATCGCCACGGCCATCGTTGCCGTCACCCCAATCTGCGCGCTCGCCGCCGATATGTCCGCGCCTTATACCAAGGCTCCGTTGCGTGGAGTCGTGGCCGATCCCTGGAACGGCTTCTATGCCGGCGTAAATCTTGGCTATGGATCAACCAGTGGACCAGTGACGAACAATACGTTCGATGCGACGCCGGGTGCAGGTCCGATTGCGTTTAGCACGGCGAACATCGCAGCGGCGGGCGTAATTGGCGGCGGGCAGGTCGGCTACAATTTCCGGTTGTCGCCGAATTGGCTGGCGGGTCTTGAGGCGGATTTCCAAGGGTCGTCGCAAAAGGTGACTTCGCTGATCACGCAAGCGAACGGCGATTTTCAGTCTGTTATCGTGAAGCCCGACTATTTCGGCACTGTTCGCGGACGCCTTGGCTACATCACACCGGGATCGACGTTATTGTACGCAACCGGCGGATTGGCCTATGGCGACGTAAAGATGAGTATCGCTCACAACCTGTCCAACTATTCGGGCGGCGTCACGGTCAACGCCGCATCTTTTTCACAAGTCAAAACGGGCTGGACTGCGGGCGGCGGATTTGAAACTCCGCTCTGGGGAAGCTGGACTGTGAAGGCTGAATATCTCTACACCAGCCTCGGCAAAGTCAGCGGCTCAATTCCAATCGTGAACGGCGCTCCATTCGGAACGCAGACAGGCGTCGTCGCGGTGCGAGACAATATCGTGCGTGGTGGCGTCAACTATCATTTCTGACAATCGGTGATTTGCTCTTCGTCATGCCTGCGCGTATCGCGGGCATGACGTATTGCGCAAAGGCTTGAAGGGCGAGGCGGCGGCGATTGAAGTTGCTCGCGCGAATTAGCTTCGCGTCTTCTTATACGCCGCCAGCGCGCGTTCACGTGCCGCCTTGTGATCGACAATCGGCTCGGGATAGGTCTTGCCGAGCGTGATGCCCGCCGCCGACAGTTCCATCGGCGTCGCCTCCCACGGCTGGTGAATATATTTCGGCGAGAGTTTCGCCAATTCCGGAATCCATTTCGCAACATACGCGCCGTCGGGGTCGAATTTCTCGCCCTGTAAAATCGGATTGAACACGCGGAAATAGGGCGCGGCGTCCGCGCCGGAGCCCGCGACCCACTGCCAGCTGGCCGGATTGCTGCCGGGATCGGCATCGACCAGCGTGTCCCAGAACCATTTCTCGCCGTCGCGCCAATCAACGAGAAGGTGCTTCACCAGAAACGACGCGACCACCATGCGCACGCGATTGTGCATGATGCCGGTGTGCCAGAGTTCGCGCATGCCGGCGTCCACAATGGGATAGCCGGTGAGGCCGCATTGCCAGGCGCGCAATGCCTTGGCATCGCGCTTCCACGGAAATTCGTCGAACGACTCTTGAAGATTCTTCTCCGCGAGATTCGGGTGATCGTGAAGCAGATGGCGCGAGAATTCGCGCCAGCCGACTTCGCTCAGGAATTTTGCGACACCGCTTTGGATTGCCGGTTTGCGGGCGGCGGCGAAGTTCGCGGCGAACCAGATCTGGCGCGGCGAAATTTCACCGAAGCGCAGATGCGGCGAGAGGCGCGAGGTGCCGTCGCGATCCGGCCTATCGCGTAACTGCGCGTAGTCTTTGATGTCGTGTTCGAGAAAATCCGTCAGCCGTTCCTGTGCCGCCGTTTCGCCCGGCGTCCATGTCTCGCGCAATCCGCCGGCCCAGTCGGGGTTCGCCGGTTCGAGCTTCCACGATTTCAGATCGTCGCTTTTGATGTTTGGGCCGGGCGCGAGTTTTTTCGGCGCGGGCAGCGGCTTCGGTGGATCGCCCATCGAGAGCACGCGTTTCCAGAACGGGGTGAACACGCGCATGCCTCGGCCTTCGGCATTGCGGATGCGCGACGGCACAACGAGAAGGTCGCTCGGAAATGTTTTCAGTTCGACGCCGATTTTTTCGAGCGCGGATTCGACATCGGCTTCGAGTTTCTTTTCCGGCGCGATGTCGATGCCGATACAAAAGACCGACGACGCATCCGTTTCCTTCGCGAGCTTCGCCAGAATATCGGCGGATGCACCACCACGCAGCACGAGAGTCTGTCCGAGTTTTTTCAAACTCACATCGAGCGCGCGCAGCGATTGCGCGAGCCACCATTTCGACGCGCCGCCGAGCGGCCGCGAGCGCGGCGGCTTCAGCGCCGCACTTTCTTCATCGAGAATAAAGACGCAAATCAGCGGCGCGCCGGAATCCGACGCGGCGTGAAGCGCGGCATGATCGGAGAGGCGCAGGTCGGTGCGAAACCAGACGATGACGGGGGCGGACTTCGCGGCGGGCATCGGCTGATTTCAGCCGATTTGCGCGTGTGTGTCAGGCGGCGGCTGCGCGTTTCGCACAGACACAATTTCGCCATTCGATTCCAGGTTCGTCACCGTTTCGCCATTGCGCGCGGTTTTTGAAACTTTTTCGGCCGACCGGCGTATAATGGCTATTGTTTACAGGCATTTGGAGCGGCGCATGAAGCGTAACCTCATTCTTTATCTCGCGACGCTGTTTTTGATCGTTCCGATCGATTTTCTGTTCCTCGGTCTCGTCGCGAAGGGATTTTTCACCTCGCAGGTCGGCGACATGCTCGGCACGATCAAACTCGCGCCGGCGATTTTGTTTTATGTGCTTTACGTCGTTGGCGTTCTGATTTTCGTCAGCGGTTCGGCGGGCGCGACATGGCAATCGGCATTGCTCTACGGCGCGCTGTTCGGATTTTTCTGCTACATGACGTTCGATCTCACCAGCATCTCGCTGCTCAAGCACTGGACATGGCCGGTGGTGATTGTTGACGTGACATGGGGTTCGTTCGTCACCGCGATCTCATCGACGCTCGGACTTCTGATCGCCAACTGGCTCGCGCCGCGCATGTGAGGCGCAAGGCATTGCGCAAATCCTCGAAATAAAAAGGGACGCGTGATGCGTCCCTTTTGTTGTGTCCGATTTGAGAAAGCCCCGATTTATTTGGGCTGCGGCACGATGCGAATATATGGCTTCGGCGATTTCCAGCCGCCGGGATAGGTCTTTTTTGCGTCGTCGTCGCTGACGGAGCCGGCGATGATGACGTCCTCGCCCTGTTTCCAGTCGGCGGGTGTTGCGACCTTGTGCTTCGCGGTGAGTTGCAGCGAATCGATCACGCGCAGGATTTCCTGGAAGTTGCGGCCGGTGGTCATCGGATAGATCAGCATCAGCTTGATCTTCTTGTCCGGGCCGATGATGTAGACCGTGCGCACCGTCGCGTTGTCCGCCGCCGTGCGTCCATCCGCGCCGCCTGACGTTGCAGCGGGGAGCATGTTGTAGAGCTTCGACACTTTGAGATCGGTGTCGCCGATCATCGGGAAGTTCGGCGCGGCGCCCTGCGTTTCCTTGATGTCGTCCGCCCATTTGGAATGCCGGTCCACCGGATCGACGCTCAGTCCGAGCAGCTTCACGCCACGCTTATCGAACTCAGGCTTCAACTTCGCCAACGCACCAAGCTCGGTCGTGCACACCGGCGTGAAATCTTTCGGATGCGAAAACAAGAGCGCCCATTTGTCTCCGATCCAGTCGTGGAATTTGATTTTGCCTTCCGTTGTCTCGGCCTCGAAGTTCGGCGCTTCTGCACCAATCTGAAGGGTCATGTCCGGCCTCATGTCTTTGGAGTTAAAGGGAAATTCTCGATGCAAAAATGATATAGCGATCTTTCAAGCAGAGCGGAATGGGCTGCCGAAAAGGACAATATCATTTTCCACGAAGGCCGCGGTCTGGAAAATTCTGCTGCATCCGATCGCGTTGCCGGAAAGGCGCGCCTGCCTATTTTTATCGGCTTTAACGAAGATGCCCCGAATCCGCCATTGATGGGCCCCACCGAAGCCCGGTCACGCAGGCACTTGACGTGAACCGGCGGACTGCCGCCTGAGACCAATCGGCAACCATCGGAAGAGGAAAACAGCGCGTATCCGCTTCGTTAACGCATCATTAACACCCGCATGAAAATGCTGCGGGAAACTGCAAATCAGAAAAGTGAAGACCTGAAATGTCCGCCACCAATACGACCCCGAACGGGGCCCTGACCGACCTGATCCGTACCATCGAAACCTCGCAAATCGCAGATCGTTCCGTTGCCGCGCATGCGCTCGCATTCGTGCGCGACGGCGTCATCACGGGCGAGGGGCCAACCACCAAGGGTCGCGTCCACTTCTCGCGCGCGCTCGACGCCCATGACGTCGCCTGGTGCGCGCGTATTCTCACCGCCACAGCCGTTGCCAACCAGCCAGTGAGCCGCGAGGAAGCCGAGACATTGTTCGAGATCAACGATGCCGCTGCCGAGCGCAGCGACGAGGGACGTTTCGATGACCTTTTTGCAAAGGCCGTCGTGCATCACGCGGCATCCGCGTCCGGCTTGCCGGTGCCGCCGCGTTCGGTGGCGCTGTCGCCGGAGACATCAATTGAAAGCTGGGCGCCGACCCGCTCGGTCAATGTCGATGTCGAAGTTCTCGAATGGATCGCAAGCCAGATGCGCGGCAAGCGCCGCAGCAACCGCACATTGATGACGCTGGTCGCCACCCTGATCGGTGCAGCGACATTGCCGCTGGCTCAGACCATTCCGAATATTCTTGATCTTGGAATGTAGTTCGGGCTTGCAAATTAGGTTTCTAGCGGCGGGGCTATTGCCCCGCCGTTTTCAGTTTTGCAGGCTCCGCATCAAGCCCAACCGTGCGGCCGGGGAAGCCCGCTGCATCGAAATAGCGTTGCGCGCCGACGCGCTGGAAATTCAGCACGGTCCGCAATCCGTTGGCGGACGGTTGTGACGCGATTGTTCCCTTGAAAGCCTGCGGTGTTACGCCGTTCGGCATCGTTTCGGTCATCACGCGGCCGAGCAGGTTGCCTTTGGCGGTCGGAGACAGGCCCATCAGTTTGGCGGCAGTCACGCCGACATCGGCGTTGCTCACCGGCAGTTCGTTGATGTAGCCGGCTTTGAAATCGGGCCCGATCGCGGCCACGAAATTCCGCGTGTCGCCGCGCCCGAAACTGCCATGCATGCCCTGGCCTTGCCGCAGAACCGTATCGGCGACTTCAACCGAACAGACCGTCGGCTCGTCGCAACCCTTTGCGTAAGAACGGAAATTCAGCACGATTGACGGATGCGGCGTGACCGCCGCGCCTTTCAGGCCCAGCGCGGAAAGTGGAAGCGTTCCTGGAATGCGTCCGAGATCGTCGTCCACGAAAAGACCGCTGGTGTAGTCCTGCTCAAGGAGTGCCTTGACGACATTGACAGCCAGCTTGCGGTCCTTGTTCGGCAGGTAAATCAGGTCCGATCCGCCGTTGGTTGCGACGACCACATCGGGCTTTGCAGGGTCCTTGCCGATGAGACCGTTACCGGCCTTCGGGTAAGCGCCGTCGGCGACTTTCGCATTCTTGTCGTTCGGATCGAACAACTGAAGGTTAAGCGCCTTCGCAAGGTCGATCGCGACAAAGCCCATTGGCAGAAAGCCTTCCGGCGTGTCCGGATAGTTCACCTTCACGGTTGAACTGGTCTTGCTTTCCTTTGAGATCGTCGAAAAGCCGTGGTCGGCCGAAACGACGATGTTGGTTGAGGCGGCGAGCCCGAGATCGTCCAATGCTTTGCGCAACTGCGCGAGATTGCTGTCGGCATTCTTGATGCCGGCCATCGATGTCGGGCCGTTGATACCGGGAGTGATCGTATTCAGGCTGTCGCCGTTATTGTGCTGCGAACCGTCCGGATCGCGTGACCATACGACAAGCACGAATGGCTTGTTGCGCGCCTTGAACATCGGCAGCACGACTTTGGTGGCGACGTCTGTGAAATAGGCCTGCTGCGCCACGTTAGCGGCCGTCGTGCCAGGCGTTTTGGAATCGCCGGCCTTGCCGTTGTCGCCACGTGATGGCGCGATGAGCGGCAAGTTCGCTTTGGTCAAAGCCTCCTGCATTTCCTGCGACAGCGGCACGCCGTTTTTGCCGCCCGTGGAATCGTCGATCACAACTGAATGCAGACCGGGTTTGTCGGCCCGGTCGGTATGATCGAAAACAAGCGTCGGTCCGACCTTGCCGATGGCGGCGGTGCTGTAGCCTTTGTCGCGCGCCAGCTTGAGGATCGTTTCCTCGTTGATGTAGTTGCCTTTGAAGTGCTCATCGACATCGCCGAGCACGGCGTCGTTCTCAATGAACGGTGTCACTGTGCCGCCGGCGGTGGCGACCGGATACGCCGTATAGATCGTATTGCTGAACGTGCCGGTGTCGCCGAGGTAGTGGCCGGTTGCCATCGCTGAGCCGTTCGCCATCGTGAAAGTGGGGAACAGCGAATGCGAGTTCTTGAAATTGATTCCCTTGTCTCGAACCTCGGCCATCGCTGGCGCGGTCTCCGGCGTGACAACCATCGCGCGCAGGCCATCTGGAATGAAAAGGATCAGGTTTCGGGGCTGGCTGTTTTGGGCGAGAGCGGAAGAAGCCGACGCGGTGAGCAGGCAGGCTGAAACAAGAGCGGTGATGCGGTGCATGAGGTTCTCCCGGAACGGTCCATCGGACCAGCCATGCCGGCCCGTGGACCTTGTAGGTTTTGGTTACGACGGAATTGTTACAAGTTGCGGCCTATGCCAGATTGCGGCATCCGAAGGCTTAGAAGACCCGATCCCGCCCTCAAGACACAAGCAAATCAAGCAAAAAACCGATGTTCAAAAAGATTCTGATCGCAAATCGAGGCGAGATTGCCTGCCGGGTTATGAAGACCGCGCGGCGGATGGGCATCAAGACGGTCGCCGTCTATTCGGAGGCGGATCGGGACGCGCTGCATGTCGAGATGGCAGACGAGGCGGTGTTCATCGGGCCGCCGCAGGCGGCCGAAAGCTATCTGGTCATCGAGAAAATCGTCGACGCCTGCAAGAAGACAGGCGCCGAGGCCGTGCATCCGGGCTACGGATTTCTGTCTGAACGCGAAGCCTTTCCGCGCGCGCTGGAAGCCGCCGGCATCGTATTCATTGGACCCAATCCGGGTGCGATCGCCGCGATGGGCGACAAGATCGAGTCGAAGAAAGCGGCCGCGAAGGCGAAAGTTTCGACCGTGCCCGGTCATCTCGGCGTGATCGAAGACGACAAGCATGCGGTGAAAATCGCCGACGAGATCGGCTATCCGGTGATGATAAAGGCGTCGGCCGGCGGTGGTGGCAAGGGCATGCGCATCGCGCACGCGCGCGATGAAGTCGCGGAAGGTTTCAATCTCGCGAAGGCGGAGGCGAAATCCTCATTCGGCGACGATCGAGTGTTTATCGAAAAATTCATCGTCGATCCGCGGCACATCGAAATTCAGGTTCTGGGGGACAAGCACGGCAACGTCATCTATCTCGGCGAGCGCGAGTGCTCGATCCAGCGCCGCAATCAGAAAGTCATCGAGGAAGCGCCTTCACCGCTGCTCGACGAAACCACGCGCAAGAAGATGGGCGAGCAGGCCGTCGCGCTGGCGAAGGCCGTGAACTACGACTCGGCGGGCACTGTCGAATTCGTCGCGGGGCAGGACAAGAGTTTCTACTTTCTTGAAATGAACACGCGTTTGCAGGTCGAGCATCCGGTGACGGAGCTGATAACGGGCGTCGATCTCGTCGAACAGATGATCCGCGTCGCCGCAGGCGAGAAGCTGTCGATTGCGCAAAAGGATGTTGCGCTGACGGGATGGGCGGTCGAGTCGCGCGTTTATGCTGAGGATCCTTTCCGCAATTTCCTGCCGTCCATCGGCCGGCTCGTGAAATATCGCCCGCCGGAAGAGTCAAAGCATGACGGCGTCACGGTCCGTAACGATACCGGGGTGTACGAAGGCGGCGAGATTTCGATCTACTACGACCCGATGATCGCCAAGCTGGTCACGCACGCGCCGTCGCGCGCGGCAGCGATCGAAGCGCAGTCGAATGCGCTCGACGCATTTTACGTCGACGGTATCCGGCACAACATTCCGTTTCTTTCGGCGCTGATGAATCATCCGCGTTGGCGCAGCGGCAATCTTTCGACCGGGTTCATCGCGGAGGAATTTCCGAAAGGTTTTGGGCCGCGTGCACCGGACGGAGAAGTCGCGCGGCGAATCGCTGCGGTCGCCTCCGCCATCGATCACGTTCTCGGCGAGAGGAAGCGGCAAATCTCAGGGCAGATGAATGGCCGTGCTGTCTCGCGCGAACGGCGGCGTTCGGTCTGGCTTGATCGCGAAGAATTGCTTCTGGAAGTCGGGCGTGACAATGGCGACGTCCTCGTCCGCTTCGTCGATGCGAAGGGTGCGCCAGGCCATCCGCATTCTCTCCGCTCGGGCTGGAAGCCCGGCGAGGGCGTCTGGCACGGCACGCTCGACGGACATACGCTCGCGGTACAGGTTCGGCGAATTCCAAACGGGTTCAGGCTCGCCTATCAGGGCTATGAAATCGACACGCAGGTCTTCACCGAAGCCGAAGCTGCATCCGCGCGGCTAATGCCGGTCGGATCGAAGGCCGACACCGGCAAGAAGGTGCTGTGCCCGATGCCCGGTCTCATCGTGTCGATCGCAGTCAAAGAAGGCCAGGACATCAAGGCCGGTGAAACGCTGGCAGTTGTCGAAGCGATGAAAATGCAGAACGTGCTGCGGGCCGAGCGGGATGGGACGGTGAAGAAAATTCACGCGACACCGGGCGCTACGCTGGCCGTCGATGCGTTGATCCTCGAATTTGCCTAGCCGAAAATATCGGCGAACGATGTCTTCAGCGCGAGATCGACATCGTGCATCGTCACCGGCAATCCGAGATCGACAAGGCTTGTCACGCCGAAGCGTTTGTCTTCGACGCCGCATGGAACGATCCCCGAGAAGTGCGTCAGGTCCGGTTCGACGTTGATGGAAATGCCGTGCAGCGTGACCCAGCGTTTCAGTCTGACGCCGATAGCCGCGATCTTGTCCTCATGCTCGGCACCTTTCTCTGGGCGGCCGACCCAGACACCGACGCGATCTTCCCGCCGCTCACCGCGCACATTGAAAGCCGCGAGCGTTTGAATCGCCAGCTGCTCGAGATTGGCGACGTAAGCCCGCACGTCGGGCCGGCGCCGCTTGAGATCGAGCATCAGATAGACGACGCGCTGGCCGGGGCCGTGATAGGTGAACTGGCCGCCGCGTCCCGTCGTGAAAACCGGAAAGCGCGGATCGAGCAGGTCGGCGGCATTTGCGCTGGTGCCGGACGTATAGAGAGCAGGGTGCTCCAGGAGCCATACCATCTCCGGAGCGTTGCCTGTGGCGATGGCTGCGGCCCGCGTTTCCATCGTCTCCACGGCTACCTGATAGGGCACGGGAGAGCTTGAAATCAGCCATTCAACGGCGCTTTCCGTCGGGCGACCGAAGGGCGCCAAGGCGAGGTCGCCGCGCGGGTTTTGGAGGGCGTTAACCATTGGCTAACCATAACCGTGGTGTTCTGGTTTCGCCATTATTTGTGAGTTCGGAGCCAAAGTGCCAACCCTCGATAACGTATCCGTCGATCTGATGGTGGTCCTCGGGACCACATCCATGCCGGTCCATCAGGTCATGCGCCTCAGCCGTGGCGCGATCATCGAACTCGACGCGACCGAGCAGGACGAGGTCAAGGTGCTGGCCAATAACCTGCCGGTGGCGAGCGGCGTGGTGGTCGTGAACCGCAATCGCATCGCCGTCGAAGTCAAGCAAATGCTGCCGAAAACGCCGGATCACCGCTAGTTTTCGCGCCTGTTTGCAGGCCTTGTCCCCCCAATCCCAATTTGTTACATCCGCGCCATCGTTCCGGCCCGGAGACGAATCCGGGTCCATGCATCTGCGCTCGTGGCGGAATTGGTAGACGCGCTGCCTTGAGGTGGCAGTGAGTAAAATCGTGGGGGTTCGAGTCCCTCCGAGCGCACCAAACTTCAAACGAACATATTTTCGGTTCGCCTTCGTCCAGGTTCGGTCGAAGCCGAGATTGCAATTATTCCGAAGCGCGCGGATTTCGTTTTCAGTAGGCTTTGCACGTTGTCTGAACGACACGAAATTCCGGGCAGTTCTCATAATTGCGACCGTTGTAGAGCGTGTAGAACGGTTTGCCGGGGTGAAGACGTGCGCTTACCGACATCGTGCAAGATTCCTTATCCGCAGTAAGCTCCATAACAATATCGTTGTTGGGCTGACGCCAAATGGCGCGCAAAGTCTGCGGGCCTGCGACGCGCAATTCGGCCACTCCGCCCGCCGTCGTGGTCGGACGGCCGAGCTGACCGTCCCATCGTATTTCGCCCTTCGGGATGCCGAGGCCTGACATGTTCACCTCCATCGACGTCGACCGATTGGGTCGCAGGGAGGCTTTCCCGTTTACTTCTGCGGGCCAGTTACGGATCGGAAAAGAGACGGTGGGTCCATCGCACCCGATGCGCAGCTGCCAATTGAATTCAAATTGCATGCCTTCTGCAGAGGCGGACGAAATAGCTGCGAGAAAAAGTATCGGGATTAAAATTGAGCGATTCATATTCAATCCTCCAAGATCCGCAAAGATGGTTGGGAAATAATCGCCGCCTCTCGACGCAGTTGATGCAGGCAGATTCAATAGAGTCGTTCGGAACAGCCGAAGAACCGATCAGTTCAAGCCTAGGTTGTCGTCCTGGTTCTTGATTTGCTCCGCTATGAACTGTCGCGCACCAAACCAATAATCAGTTGAAGTGACCGGCGGTTCGGGCGAAGTTAGCCGCGCGATGCCCTAATGGCTGTTCTTGGCGAGATTGTGCGCCACGCAATTCGCAAAACCCATCGGCCCGTTGCAATCGAGCGGCGCAGTTGGCGTAGGTCCGCCACCCCCCGAAGAATACGTGCGCCGCGGCGGCGGACTGCGGTCCTGTCTCGCAACCGGCTGTTGCGGCTTTCTCACTTCGATGCGCTGACATGTATTGTCGTCACCGACCTCATAGCCTGCCTTACAAGTGATCCGCGTGCAGCGATCTCCATCCACCTGATAGCCTTGCTCGCAAGTCAATGGGCAGATGCGGCCGGTTCTGCTCTTGATGGCATCGAGTGAATCGGTGCTTGCGACTTTTACTTCTAGCTTCATCCCGGCGTATTTGTTGAACAGCTCCATCGATTTCTGGGCGGCGGGTGTCCATGTGTCGGTGATGGAACTGGTGTTGCAGCCGACGCGACGCAGTTCGAGCTGCAACTGGCGCGGAATGTCGCCGACTGCGAGCGGCAGATCGGACTTTGATGCGCTCTGGTCGGGTGATAGCGCCGCGAGGGGACCGATTGACTTGCCTGCTTTGTCGACAGCAACAGCGCGGAGAGCCTCGTCGTCGATGATTTTGTTTCTTTGCGCTTTAGCAAATTCGGAATAGAGCCCGGTCGGGTAGGTCGCGATGAAGGTGTCCCACACGGCTCTGGAGCCGACCTGCAACGCGAACTCGTAGTCACGCCGGACGATTTGGTCAGGATCGGATGGCGCGTTGGCGGTCGCTGACGGAAGTGTTGTGACAGGATTTAGCGCGAGCGCGTCGCCGCCGAGCGATCCGTACAGGAACGGTTCCTGCCGGTTTCCCGTCGTCTTGATGACGTCGTCGCGCACTTTTCCGAGCGCGAGCCGCAGTTCGAGACCGGGGGTGGTAATGTATTTCATGAGCGCCGTGGCGAACGGACTGTTCGCTCCGTCGCCGTCGGCAGCGACCGCTCCGGCTCTTGCGGCGAATGCGACGAGCGTGTTGGAAGACGACGGCTCGATTTTCGCAAGACCGCGTCCGATCGAACGCGTGCCGATACTGCGCTTCATCGTCTTGTCGAACGGATTGTCGCGGCAGGCGTCGAGGATGACAAGCCGAAGGCGCTTGGCGGGTTCGAGCGCATCGAGCAGACGGTCGAGCGCGAATGTTTCATCGGGAATATCGTAGTCGCTGGCGAGCTTGGCGTCGGTCGGAATGAGATAGTTCGAGCCGTTCACCTCGATGCCGTGGCCTGCGTAATAGACGACTGCGATATCGGCTGTTGCCGTCGTTGCGGCGAAATCTCGGATCGCGCGGCGCAACTGTGCGATCGACAGATCGAGCTTGGTATCGACGGAATCGAAGCCCGCGCTTTTGAAAAGATCGCCCATCGCGGCAGCGTCTCTTGCCGGGTTCGCTAGAGCGGGGACGTTCTGATACTTTGACATGCCCAATATGAGCGCGACCCGCTTCTCGGCGAGAGCAGGCAAATGGCTGCACACCAAAACGGCAATGGCCAGAACGGCGGATCGAACGCGCAATGCAGTAGCCCCAGGACCGACAAATCATTCAAACAATGCCGCGTAGTCTAGTATCCGGGCGCGGCAACTCAAGCGGCGAAAGTCACCCCGGTTGGGCAAAACACAATGGAAGGTGCGTGGGTTGAACTTGCGATTGACTTTCGACTGCAAATTGGAGGGCCGTTGATGAAAAGTTGAAGCCTCTGAATCGTATAGCATTTTTTAGCCCGAACCTTGTGTTAACCTGCCGTGATCGAGTGCTGATGGAGCGTCCAGCCGATGGAAACAGATCGTGAGGCAATCATTCGAACGGCAATCCGATGAGCGACGCCGGCCCGGACGGCAGAGGCGAATGGAATGGCCTGTGGAGAATGCTTGTCGCATTGGATGCCGTTCTGGCAGGCGCATGCGTCTGGTGGATTTACGCTTACGGATTTTCCGAAGCCCTTCAAAGCAGTAGGTTCGCATATTTCGGAATCGCGGCTATTTTGCTTTTCATCGTTATCTCCGCGCGCGGCACGAAGCGAATACTCAGAGACGGAATTGCGATCGACCGGCGCAACTACATCGATATGTCGCGCGGCCAATGGTTGAAGCGGCGCGGAATGCCGGACACAAAAGATTCTGACAAGTGAACGACCGCGCAGGTTCCGGCGGCACAACGCCATCAAACGAGCGGCAGCCGCACGTCCACATGTTCTGGAATGGGCCGCGGCCGACTTTGTATGAAGATCTGTCCTTCAGAAGTTTTCTCGCGGCCGGCGCCCGCGTCTCTCTTTACACATACAATAAAAATCTGCCGGTCCCCGACGGCGTCGAACTCGTCGATGCGAACGAGATTCTGCCTGCGCCCGGATACAGCATGGTTCATGCCAGCGGCGAACGCTCGCTGGTGTCGCCATCGAACCTGTTTCGGTATACGGCGATCGGCAAACTGGGCGGATGGTATGCCGACGCCGATATTGTTTGCCTCGCCGGCACGCTCCCGGACGTTGAAACCTATCTCGCTCGCGAAACGAACTGGAGCATCAATGCCGCGATCATGAAGTTTCCGGCGCATCATCCGGTTGTGGAGACGCTCCTGGATGAATGTGTACGGATTCAGACTGCGCTGGAAAATGGATCGATCAAAGAATCCTGGGGCGTTCTGGGGCCGGCACTGGTCACGCGCGTCGTCACGTCAATGGGATTCAGCGAAAGCGTACTCCCCAGAAGCCGTGCCTACGAGATCGGTTACGACGAGGTGCTTGAGCTATTCGATCCGGCATCTTGCGAAGAACTTGCAGAGCGCACGCAACAGAGCGATTTCATTCATTTGTGGAACGAGGTTTGGCGAAGCCTCAAGATTCCGAAACTTTTCGGTCCGCCAGCCGGAAGTTTTCTGGACAGTTTGTTCCGGCGGTTCGATGTGGACGTGCCGGGCGACGCGCGGTTGTCATTAGAAGCAGCTCGCCAACTCTTTCGCGAACGCCAGCTCATTACAGACGTAAAATACAATCTTCGCACGGAAACGCTGCCTGCGAATGCCACCGAGAAATTCATCCGGTGGGCCAACGGAACGGGCCATTTGCCCGAAGGCGAGGTCGTGCGTCCGGAGAAGAAGGCGCATCCGATTGCCAAACGGCCGCAACTCGTCCAGACGTTTTGGCATGGCGGAGAGATCGCGCCTTTTCAATTGCTGTGTTTGCGCAGCTTCGTCGATCACGGCCATCAGGTCGAGGTGTTCACTTACGAAGACGATCTCAAACATCCAGAGTGGCTGACATGGAGCAATGCTTCTGATATCGTGCCACGCGACAGGATTCTGGTTCAGGCCGGTTCGCAGATCGAGATACGCAGCGATCTTTTCAAATTTGCATTGTTGAACCAGCGGGGAGGATGGTGGATCGATCCCGACGTTCTGCTCGCCGGACCCGATTTGCCCGACGCTGAAATTTTTCACGCCGGTACGGGAGATTTTGAATTGGTTTCAACTGCCGCACTGAAGTTTCCGAAGCAGCATCCTTTTGTCGAGGCTGCATTGAAGGAAATTTCCGCTGACAATTTTCGTGCGGACGATCGGGCGGGCGAAAGATTGCTTACGCGAATTATCTGGCGTGGCCGACTCGAAAAGGATCTGCTCGCGATGCCGCCTTTGAGCCGTCTGTCGTGGTTCGGCATTGCCGATCTGTTCGATCCGGAAAAGGTCTCCGACCTTGAGCGAGACACCAAAGGCTCGCAATTTCTCCACTTGCATATGGATGCCTGGCGCCGCGCCGGCATTCCCCAGCGAATTGGTCCGCCTGAAGGCTCGCTGCTGGATTATCTGTTCCGCAAACACGACACGGGCGTTGTCTTTCCGGCGCGGGCGGAGTTCGCAGATGTCCGGCGATGGATTCTTCATATGTACGGAGCGATACGAAATTCCGGGTGAAGCAAAATTCGTTCACTCAGATTCCGGCGCCCCCAGCCTGAAGCCGGTCGCCGCGATGGGCCAGCTGCCGGGCACTTTCAGATGACTGGCCGATTGCGATAGTTCAGAAATCGGCTTCGATTCCGTCGCCGCGCCGAAAATGGATGTTTCGGAAACCGGAGAACCGAAGGCCAACTGCGAGGACGGCGAAGACAACGGTGCCCGTGCGAGCGACACCGATTGACTCGAAAGTCGCGCCATTGGCGTTCCGTCCGATGCGACGTTGAAAGCCCATTGTTGCGGATCGGTCGGCGTTTTCGGAGTCTGCGGCGTCGCCGGGATGACATGCACGATGCGATAGCCACGCGCTTTCAACTCGCGAAGAATAACGGGAAGGGCAATCAGCGTCCGTTCCTGAATGTCGTGCAGCAAAAGAATTCCTTTGCCTTTTGCCTGAATCCGCGAGAGCGCGAGACGAACGACCTGGGTTGACGAAATATGCCGCCAGTCGTCGGCTGGGAAGTCGGCACTCCAGACCATGATGCCGAGGCCGGCGAGATAGGTCTCGACGGTTTCGGAACGGCGCAATCCGGGAATGCGGAAGAACGGCGCAAGGTGAGACGCATCGCCGAGTGCTTCGGTGACGTGCGCGATGCCGTCGTCGATTTCAGATTTTATCTTCTCCGGCGCCATTTCTCCGAAGTGAAACGGATGATTTTCGCTATGCGTGCCGATGGTGTGCCCTTCGTCATGGACGCGTCGAACCGTTTCGGGAAATTCCTTGGCCATGCGGCCGACCATGAAGAAGGTCGCCTTGATGCATTGGCTCGCCAGAATATCCAGAATGCCGTTGGTGTGGGCGGGAAGCGGCCCGTCGTCGAATGTCAGCACGACTTCGCGATCATGGAGCGGAAGCGTTTCTGCATATTGCATAGTTCCGACGCGCGCATGTTCGGCCGGATCGACGACAATCGTCCGCGATGTTCCAAGCGCACCCGGATTTCCGGGGCAATCGCCGGCGGCCAGCGCGGTGTTTGCGAATGCGGACAGACCGGCAAGCACGGCAAAACTGAAAATCCTACTTGTCATCCGCGGAGCTCGATTTCGTCTGTGCCGGTACGACGTGGACGATCTTGTAACCGTTCTTTCTCAGATACTGCAAGAATGCGGGAAGCATCGCGGCGGTTTGCGCTTTGGTGTCGTGCAGAAGAATGATGCCTTTTCCCGCGCTTTCGAGGCGCTGGGCGATCAATCGCAATTCTTGCTGCGGTCTCATCACATTCCAGTCACTTGCCCACAGGTCAGCGCCGAACACTGCAATGTGCCGCGATTTCAAATCGTCGAGCAAAGCAGGCGTCGATGCAAAGCCGGGAAAGCGAAAGAACAGCGTTCGGTCGTCTTGTTTGGCGGCACCATCATGAAGGGCTCGTTCGTCGGCTTCGATGCCGTTGTCGATCTGCTTGATGGCCGCCGCCCGATCCAGTCTGCTGAGTATCGGGTGCGACCATGTGTGATGGCCGATGCTGTGACCTGCCGCCGCGATCTTTTTCACGATGTCGGGATTGGCTTGCGCGCTCTTTCCGATCAGGAAAAATGTCGCATGAACGCATTCAGCGGCGAGGGCGGCGAGAATTCTGTTCGTCGTTCGCAGGAAAGGGCCATCGTCGAATGTCAGCACGACTTCCTTGTCGGCGAGCGGGAGCGTCTGGGGAAAGCTCTTCAGGCCGAGATTTGGAAATGCTTTTGCATCGACTGCAAGAACGCGGGATGTGCCGAGGGTACCCTTGCGGGGACAGTCGGCTGCGCTTGCCGCTGACGTCATCACGATGAAAGCGAAAAATAGAAGTCTGAGAAACATCTGCCTGAACTAACTCTGAGCGGCAAATTTAGCACTGCGTTCGGTGAGTGTCGCCGACCTTTCGATATTTGCCACATTCACGCGAGTCGATCACCTGCGCGCCACGTTCTCCGCACATTTCGCCGCACCAGCGCCCCAGAATCGCCCTCGCATTTGGATGAAAGGTCCGCATTCGCGGCCGCTGATGATTCTGTTCTCAGCCGCCTTTCACACACCGATCCTGACGCGAATGCGCGGCCTTCGCCGCTAGTCTCGATCCTTCTTCCCCGGAGCTATCAAGTTGTTCAGAACACTTACCGCAGTGGCGGCGCTTTGCGCTTTGCCATCGCTCGCCGACGCACGCACCCGCGTGCCCGCCGTTTCGCCGGAATGCAACGTGACCATGCCTTGCATCGGCGTCGGCGTTGCAGGTCAAATGCGTCTTCGCAATCGGCAGACATTCTATTCGCCCGCGCCGGTGACGCGGCCCGAATTCTCACTGCCCCAAATGTCGTCCGCGGGTCTGGTCGGACCGTTGCAGGCGAAACTCGCCTCGATCGAGGCTGCATGCCCCGGCACGCAGGCGATCTCCACTGTCCGTCACACGCGCATTGCGGGCACGCGCGTGATGTCGCTGCACGCGCAGGGCAAGGCCGTGGACGTGCGCGGACCTTACGGCTGCATCTACGCGCAACTCCAGGATTGGAAGGGCGGCTACTCCACCGATGCCAGCCGCATGCAGCACATCCACATCTCCTACGACGACGCCGGCGGACGTGAGATGGGCCTGCGATTCGCCCATGGCGGCGGCCGCCGCCATTCATGGCGGGATTCCTACGCCCGCATGCGCTAGCCAGCAGTAAGCCAACTGCCCGGATTTCCATGACTTCCGGGCAGTCTCGATGCCGTTAACCATTCGTTAACCATATTGCCCTGACCCTGCGCCGATAGCAGGGGACGGCACATGCAGCGGCTAAGGCTGAAGGCGGATGGGCGGATCGTCGAATTGCGCGACGGACGCGAGGCACCGCTCGCGCCAGGTCTCCGTCCGGACAAGCAAGACTCCGTACTGCCCGCCGTTCGCGAACTGCGTCTGCGCGCCAAGCTCACCCAGGCCCAGTTCGCTGCACGACTTGGCGTTCCACTGGAAACCATCCGCAACTGGGAACAGGGCAAACGTTCGCCGCAAGGTCCGGCCCGCGCGCTTCTTGCCGTTATCGCGCACGCGCCCGACACCGTTTTCGCGGCGTTGGCGACCTCGCGCTGAGCTTTCCGAATTGATGGTGTGACGGCGCGATTGCGCGTAGTCTTGCGCGTAACGAAGTTCCACAAGACTCAAACTGCGCCGAGGCCTGCGATGCAATCCGTTGAAGCCAATGGCGCGATGATCCCGGCAATCGGACTGGGGACATGGGAATTGCGTGGCCGCGATTGCGCGCGACTCGTCGAGCAGGCGTTGCGGCTCGGTTATCGCCATATCGACACCGCGCAAATTTACGAGAACGAACGCGAAGTCGGCGAGGGCGTTCGCGCATCCGGCGTCAAGCGCGGCGAAGTGTTCGTCACGACGAAAGTATGGACCACGCATTTTGCGCCGAACGATCTGCTTCGATCGGCGAAGGAAAGCCTCGCGCGGCTTCGTTTGACCGAGGTGGATCTTCTGTTGTTGCACTGGCCAAATCCGCAGGTGCCGTTATCGGAGACGCTCGGCGCGCTCGCGCAGGCGAAAGAAATGGGTCTTGCGCGCAATATCGGCGTATCGAATTTCACCGTCGCGCTGATCGAGGAAGCGGTCGCCGCATGCCCTGCGCCACTCGTCTGCAATCAGGTCGAATATCATCCCTATCTCGACCAGACGAAAGTTCTCACCGCATGCAAATCGTTTGACCTTGCGCTGGTTGCCTACAGTCCGGTTGCGAAGGGCCGCGTCAAGAATGCCGAGGCGCTCCATCGCATAGGTCAAAATTACGGGAAGACGGCAGCGCAGGTTTGTTTGCGATGGTTGATTCAGCAGGGCGTCGTCGCCATTCCGCGAACGTCAAAAGTCGAACGGCTGTCGGAAAATATCGATGTGTTCAACTTCAGGCTGATCGACTCTGAAATGGATGAGATTTTCGCGATGGGAACGCGAGAGGGGCGTATAACGAATTTCGGTTTCGCGCCGAAGTGGGATTGATCTCGCAGCCCGCATCGCGCATGCAGGGCGTCCATGTTCTTCGTGGTTTCCAAGATCGCCGGATTTTTCGCGCTGCCATCCAACATCGTGGCGGCGTTGTGCGTATTGGGGCCCGGTCTGCTTGCGACGAGGTTCCGTCGCGCCGGAGTGCGCGTTCTCTTGTTGGGAATTGCGGCTCTGCTCGTGCTCGGTTACTCACCGCTCGGCAACGTGTTGCTGCTGCCGTTGTCCGAACGCTTTCCGGCCTGGCAATCGAACGGGCGTATCCCGGACGGGATAATCGTGCTCGGGGGCGCGATCGATTCAGAAATCACCGAAGTCCGGCATTCGCTTGAGATGGATTCGTCCGCCGAGCGGATCGTCGCAATGCTTCAACTGGCGCGGCAATTCCCGGCTGCGAAAATTGTCTTCACCGGCGGAAGCGGAAATCTGATTCAGGATTCGGCGTCGGAAGCTCCGATCGTTGGACGCCTGCTGGAGAGCTTCGGCGTTACGCGCGATCGTGTCGTGCTCGAAGGGGGTTCGCGCACCACGGCCGAGAATGCGATTTTCACTCGGCGTCTCGTGCAGCCAAAACCCGGCGAAGTCTGGCTGCTGGTGACGTCGTCATTCCATATGCCTCGCTCCGTTGGAGCATTCCGAAAAGCCGGGTTCGATGTCGAGGCGTATCCGGTGGATTGGCGCACGCGCGGTTGGGTCGATGCTTTGACGCCATTCAACAAACTCAGCGCGGGTCTCGCGCGATGCGATGTCGCTGTCCACGAATGGACGGGGCTTGTCGGTTATTGGCTGACCGGACGCAGCAGCGAGCTTTTTCCAAAACCGCGCTAGAGCGTCAGTCGTGGCGGGGCAGGCCAAGCCGATAGACACCGCGAAAGTCGTCGGGATCGGCGGGCTTGCCCTTGCGATAGATAACGAGGCGCCCGTCTTTGGCGAGCGCGATTGCGGCATTGCGTATCGGCGTCAGCAGCGCGTGCCAGTCGCCGTCTCGCAGCATGGCATGAGCGATTTCCGGCGCGCTGAGCGTCTTCGCACCCGGACGGGCGAGGATTTCAAGCAGCGCATCTTGGATAGAAGGTGATCTCGAATCGGACTCTGTCATGGCATTGCCATGACCCATCAAGCCGCAGCCTGCAAGTCTAGCGGGCCATCGCCCGCCATGCATCGGACGCGAATTGCCGCCGCCACATGACGATGACGATCGCCGTCGTCGTCGCGAACAGCACCCATGGGCTGACGAACCACCCGAGATAGCCGAGCGCGAAGAAGAACGCACGCTGCCCGCGATTGAAGTGACGCCCTGCGGACTGAAACAGTTTCGTGGTGCGCATCACATGCGATTGCGCTTCCGGTGTGTCGCGCTTGTCGTGGAACGGCATCGCGCCGAGCAGAATGGCAACGTAGTTGAATAGCCGGTACGACCACGCGAATTTGAAGAACGCATAAACGAAAATCACGATCAGGCCGATGCACTTGATTTCCCAAAGGCCCGCGCTGGCGCGAATGCCGACGGGCAGCGCGCCGAGCACGTTCATGGCCTCCTCGGTCGCGCGGAGCAGGGTCAGCGCGCCGCCGATGGCGATCAGAGTCGTTGATGCAAAAAAAGCCGTGCCGTTTTGCAGCGACCCCATCACTTGCATGTCCATCATCCGCATTTCGCGGTCGAGCAGGCGGCGCATCCACACCTCGCGATAGATGTTCATGCGCGCGTTGAGGCTGTTGCTGCCAAGCGAGGCGCGCTCGATTGTGATGGCGTAGCCGGTCCAGGCGATGAAGAAGAACGAGATCGCCAGAATGTCGACGGTTGCGAACTGACTCACGACTCATGCCCTTCGAGAGGTATGTCGCGGAACGTGCCACGGTTAACAACGGGCAGCAACGCCATTTGCCGTTTCGGTTGATCGTGCCGCCGCCGCCGTGTCAGTGTCGGTTCGCGAACGATCGAAGGGATCGCAATGAGTCTGACGCTATTCATCGGCAACAAGAATTATTCGTCATGGTCGATGCGGCCCTGGATGGCGCTGAAGGCCGCGAATATTCCGTTCGAGGAAGTTTTCATTCCGCTCTACACGAATGCTGCCGACAAGCAGCGGATTCTCAGTGTAACTAAATCGGGCAAGGTGCCGGCGCTGACCGATGGCGGCGTTACGGTGTGGGATTCGCTTGCGATCATCGAATATCTCGCCGAGCGATTTCCCGATGCCGATCTGTGGCCGAAGGATCGCGCGATCCGCGCGCATGCGCGCTCGATTTCGGCTGAAATGCATTCCGGCTTCATGCCGCTTCGCAACGAATGTGGAATGAACATTCACCGTCCGATCGCTGCGAAACCTCTTTCGGAAGACGCAAAGGCGAATGTCGCGCGCATCCAGGAGATATGGACGGATTGTCGTGCACGCTACGGCGGAGAGGGCCCTTATCTGTTCGGCGGCTTTTCGGGCGCGGACGCGATGTATGCGCCCGTCATTCATCGTTTCAGGACATACGACATTCCGGTGACGGCGCCGGTTCGGGACTACATGAGAACGATGTTTGAAAATCCGGCCTTTCGGAAATGGACCGAAAACGCGCTCGCCGAGACGCTCGTAATCGACAAGTTCGAGAGCGACTGAGCGCCAAACGTTCGCTCGCGAAAATTTGCCCATAACACCGGCTTGACGGTTACGCACAATCGGCGCTTGGGTTCCGCGACGGTTTTCACGGAAGGATTTGGTTCATGGGAATTCTCGATACGCTGCAAAGCATGCTCGCGTCGCAGGGCGCAAAGGACCTCGAGGCAGCGGTCCTGCCGATCGTTCTCAAGGAAGTCTTGGGCAGCGGGGATCAGGGTGGATTGTCCGCCATCGTCAAGAAGCTGCAAGATGCCGGCTATGGCGACGTGGTGAAGTCCTGGGTGGCCAATGGAAAGAACCTGCCGATCAGCGCCCAGCAGATTCAGGACGTGCTCGGCAACGCCACCGTGAAGCAGCTTGCCGCCAAGTACGGGATACCCGTGGATCAGGTCTCGACGGTTCTGGCGCAGGTGCTTCCGATGCTGGTGGACAAGGCGAGCCCGAACGGAACCCTTCCTCACACTGCGTGAGAGCTTTTTAAGGCAAGGTCCGCAAGACATTGGATTTTCTGCTTTGGATTTGACAGAAACACCTGTGGCGGTGTGCTAGCGGATAGCTTCTGTTACAACAGGTTCTCGCTCTACATCGCTGATAAACATCAGTATTTCAGCTTCTGAACGCGCCGGATTTTCTGGCAATTCGAGGGTCCGCCATGCTATAGCATCGGCGGGCCGCAGCGACGCCGGTCGCCGGCCCCAAATTCGCGTAATGCGTGATGGAGCAAGGCGTTGAAGCACAAGTACGGCGTTGGAGAGACTGTCTATTTCACCGCAAGCAACGTAGCCCGGCCCGCCGCCAGCGGAACCTATGAGGTGATCCGTCTTCTGCCGACGGATGGCGACGATTTCCAATATCGGATCAAGAGCACCACCGAGGCCTTCGAGCGAGTTGCCAAGGAAAGCCAGCTCGCCGACGCCTGACGGCATCACCGCGCCGTATTCGCGGCGTCTGGTCCGGTCTGAAGGATTGCTTGCATGAACCGGGCTTGGGCGGCATCGCTCTCAAACCTCTGGCACTCGACAAACTGGCCGATGTGGCTCGCGATCGCCGCTGCCATCGTCGTGGTGGCGATCCTGATCGTCGTTGCGCTTCGCAGCGAAGGATCGTTCCCGAAGGGCGCCGTCATCTTTGTCGCTGTGGTCGGCATCGGGATCGCGGCCTTTGCTTTCATGACGCGCAGTCCCGGCGCATCCGTTCAGACGGCTTCGTCCTCTGCCGGGTCAGCTCCCGCCCCCTCCGACCGCCGCGCTGCCGCAAACATTCAAGCCGTCGCGATGCCGGCACCGCAGGTTGCATCGTTGCCGGCTCTGTCGTGTCTCGATGGCATCGCGGGTGAAAGCGTCGAGGGCGCGTGCGAGAAGGCGCTCTTTGCGTCGGCGGATGCGACCGCCGCCGCCGTGTCCTACGCCGCAGCTCAGATCACGCGCCTCTCGGGCTTTGGCACCGCTGCATCTGCCGACAAAGTCATGACGCCCGAATTGCGCGCGCTTCGCCGAACCATCGAACGCGATCGCTACGGGCTCGTCGCGCAAGTTCTGATGAGCCGCGACGGTTGTACGTCAACTGCGTGTCCGTTTTTCGATTCACTGACAAACACCGTGCAGGTGACGGGCAATATGAACGAGCGGTTGTACGACGGACTGGTCGGCCGCTATTCGCCGTTCTGGAACGCGCCGACTGCTTCGGCGCAACCTCAACCGGTGGCGGCGTCATCGCCGCAAGGACCGGCACCGGGCCGGCCGATGTCCGGCGATTTTCCAAGTGCGGCTTCAATTCCGCCGGTCAACATCATGACGCCGGAACCTTCGGCGCAGGGCACGCAATCGGCGCCGCGTCAGGCAGACAACACATCCGGCTCCGCTCGGCCAGCTTCAGCGCCGGCAGCGAAAAAATCGACGGCGCAGAAATCCCGTGCACAAGCGCCGACCTCGCTTGCACCTGCACATGCTGATGACGATAACTGAGCGGACTATGCCGCTTCACCTCATCAAACTCAGCGTTGGCGCGGAATCCGTCAAAGACCTTAAGGGCTGGATCGCCGAGCGCGTGAGGCAGGCCAAAGCCAAGGGTTTGCCGGGCCGTCATATCCACATCACGCGCATGACGCCGAAACGGGACAAGGAAATCCTCGACGGCGGATCGATCTATTGGGTGATCAAGGGCGAGATCGCGGCGCGAGAGAAAATTCTTGCGATCGAGCCGTTTCGGGATCGAGACGGCATCGGGCGCTGCCGGCTGGTGATGGAGCCGAAACTCATTCCTGTTTCTCCGCGGCCGATGCGCGCGTTTCAGGGCTGGCGCTATTTCGACGCAAAGAGCGCGCCGCCCGATCTCGGCAAGGCAGCGGCGGGCGTCGCCAAGATGCCCGAACCGATGCGCCGCGAACTTCGCGAACTCGGATTGCTCTGACCTTTAAGCCTTGATGTTGTCAATCAAGCGCGTCGTGCCGATTTTCGCGGCGACAAGCAGGCGTACCGGGCCGTCCTTGAATGACGATATGGGAGCGAGCGTCTCCGCATGCCGTGCTTCGAGATAGTCGAGTGTAAAACCTGCGCTCGAAATCGCGTCTTCACCGGCCTTGATTGCGGAACGGAAATCCTCGCCGGCGCGCATCCGCTTCGATGTCGTTTTCAACGTGCTGAAAAGAGTGGGCGCGGCGCGTCTCTGGTCGGGCGACAGATAGACGTTGCGTGACGACATCGCCAGGCCATCGCGTTCGCGGACGATCGCGCCGCCGATAATCCTGACGCCCAGATCGAGATCGCGCGCCATTCGTGTCACGACTTTCATTTGCTGAAAGTCTTTTTCGCCGAATAGCGCAAAGTCGGGCCGGACCTGCGTGAACAATTTGGTCACGACTGTCGCGACGCCACCGAAAAAGTGCGGACGGAAGCGATCCTCCAGTCCCGCCGTCGCCGGACCTTCGGGTGCGACGCGTGTCGCGAAGCCTTCCGGATACATCGTCTTGGCGTCCGGGTGCCAGACAAGATCGACGCCTTCGGCTTTGAGCTTCGCGATGTCGGTTTTCCAGGTTCGCGGATAGGAGCCGAGATCTTCGTGGGCCGCGAACTGGGTCGGGTTCACGAAAATCGAAACCACAACTTTCTTCGCGCGGCGTTTTGCGAGACGCACCAGCGACACATGACCGTCATGGAGTGCCCCCATGGTCGGGACCAGAGCGACACTGGCGTTTCTTTTGGAAAGTTCGGAACGGGCGCGGTGAAGCGAGGAGAGGGTACGGGCAATAGTCGGTGCGTTGGGCATGCGTGTCACGGTCTTGAAACTGAACCTGTCGTTCGCCGGTAACACTAACAAACGGACTAGGCTGGGGCCATCGCGGCGGCTGAATGGCAGGGTGGCCACAGCGCCCGTCGAATTAATGATGAAGGGCGAAGCGGCCAGCATTTCGCTTGATTCTTTCTGGGCTTGGCGGAAGATATCCACAGGGGTCGTTTGATGCTTCTGCAGGTCGGGCAACCGAAAACAGGGTCGGCGCACGTTGTCGTGCTCGGCAATGAGAAGGGCGGGTCGGGAAAATCAACCACCGCGCTCCATGTTGCTGTCGCGCTTTTGAAAGCCGGGCAGCGGGTTGCCACAATTGACCTGGATTCCCGCCAGCAAAGTTTTACCCGTTATATCGAAAACCGGCGGACCTGGTCGCAGCGGACCGGCATCGATCTGGAACTTCCGCACCATTGCTGCGTGGCTTTGGGCAGCACGATGCAAATCGGCGACAACGAGATGTCCGAATTTGCGCAGTTCTCCGAAGCCGTCAGTTCGGTCGAAACCTCTTACGATTTCATCGTGATCGATACGCCCGGCACCGACAGCTATCTGATGCGGCTTGCGCATTCGATGGCGGACACGCTCGTGACGCCGCTGAACGACAGCTTTCTCGATTTTGACGTGCTCGGTTCGGTCGATCCGACGACCTACTCGGTGATCGGCGAAAGTCATTATTCGTCGATGGTGAAGGTTGCCCGCAAGCAACGCCGTGACCTCGATGGCGCCACGACCGACTGGATTGTCGTGCGCAACCGCCTTTCGATGATCGGCTCGCGCAACAAGCAATTGATCGCGGAAGGGCTCGACCAATTGTCATTCCGCCTCGGTTTCCGCCCGGTGGATGGCTTTGCCGAGCGCGTGGTTTATCGGGAATTCTTTCCTCGCGGCCTGACTGCTTTGGACGACCTTGACGAGGCGACCCTCGGGACGCGGCCCAACATGGCCCATGTAACGGCCCGCGAGGAAGTGACGAGCCTGCTCCGGCATATGCGGCTACCGATCGACGAGCGGGGCCGCCGGCGAGCCGCCACGCGTGCGGAGTGGTTTGCGCAGGTTGACCGGCCGCTGGAATCCCACGATTTGACGGCCTAGCCTTATCAATTTGGCTAATGACGGTCATTCACTGCGAAAGGTCTTTTCGCGGCGCACCATAACTTGGTTGAATTTTTCCCATCCCTCGCCACATTTCAAAAAAGTAACTGCACTTGTCACACGCCTGTGCGTTAACTGCTGGACAATAGGATCGGATTCGAAACATTGTAAAAACGTGGATGTTTTCCGGGTCGGAAAACGTTGAGGGACATTCGATGAAGCGTGGAATTCTCATTGCTCTCGGCCTGGTCGCGGTCCTCGGCGTTGCGTATTTCTCCGCGAGCAAATGGGCCATCCGCCACGAGACGATCAGCTTCTACGACGCCACCCGTAACCGTCCGGTCGATGTCGATATCGCTGTTCGGCGCGACAAGGAGATGGCGGCGAATGCCGGCATGTACACGCTGCCTGTTGCCATCGTTAATCACGGCAACACTGTCCGTTTCACCGAGTATTCGTTTCTCGCCAACGTGTTCGCCGCTCGCGGATATCTTGCCATCAGCATCCAGCACGATCTCGCAACCGACGCGCCGCTTGTGACCAAGGTAGGCGAACTCTACGTCGGCCGGCTGCCGGTCTATGAGCGCGGCGTCGCCAACATCGAGTTTGCGATCGACAAGATGAAGAAGATCCAGCCGAACGCCGACTACGATCGTTTGACCATGGTGGGTCATTCCAATGGCGGCGACATCTCGATGTATTTCGCCAAGGTCCATCCTGAGCAGATCAAGAAGGTCGTCACTCTCGATAACTTGCGCGTGCCGTTTCTGACCGATGGCAAGTTCAAGATTCTGTCGTTCCGTTCGCAGGATCCGGAGTTCAAAACCGACCCAGGCGTTATTCCGGATGACGACACCTGCAAGGAGACTGGCATCACTGTGGTCAATACCGGCTTTCAGCACACCGATATGAGCGACCGCGGTCCGGATAATGTGAAGGAAAGCATTCAGGGCGTGTTGGATAAGTTTCTGAACGACACCGACAACAACGCTCTTGCTCCCGTAAACACCGACAAGATCGAAGTACCGAAGCCCACCGGCCCTGTCGCTCAGGCTCCCGGCCCCGCCTCGCGCTGAACCCTCGGATTTTACAGCGACATTTCGGCCCGACGCCGGACGCGCGTGTGCTGTTCACGACTTCGTATAGCTGTGGACGGCACTTTTATCCGCCACAATCGGCTGTTGGCATGACACCTGCTAGTTTGGACGTGTTCGAATCAACGCGGGGGTGATCCTTATGGCCAGAGCTTCCAATGCTTTTCCGAACCTAGCTCCTTCAATCGACGATCAGGTGATGAACCGGATCACTGACGATGAGTGCGTCACGCGTCTCGCGCACGCGGTCGAAGAGCATGATGACCACAGACTTCAAGAGGTGGCGTTGCTCATCGGGCGGCTTGCGGTGCCCATCGAGTAGGCTTTCTGATCGCGTCCGTTGCAAGTGGACGCAAGGCGCGCCACATAGGGAACGCACTCTCTGCGGGCCCCGATGACGCGAGATCCGACTGTTCCGAAATCCGGAGTAAAGCTCGACGCGGGCAATCGCGGCGCGTTGCCTGATACCCCAGCGGATACGACGGCCGATATCGCGGCCTTCGTCGCCAAAGCGCGTGCGATGGCGACGGGAAAATCAAACGGCCGTCTGATCTTTGCACTCGACGCTACGCTGAGCCGCCAGCCGACATGGGACATGGCGTGTCAGTTGCAGGCCGATATGTTTCGCGAAGCCGGCAGCATCGGCGGACTTGACGTGCGCCTCGTCTATTTTCGCGGTCTCAATGAGTGCCGTGCGAGTCCGTGGATTTCAGACACGGCAAAAATCGCAAAACTGATGAGCACGATTCAGTGCCAGGGCGGTCAGACGCAGATCGGCCGCGTATTGTCGGACGCGCGCAAGGAAGCGATTGCATCGGGAGTTAAGGCCATTGTCTTTGTCGGCGACGCGATGGAAGAGAATGTCGATGCGCTTTGCGTAACCGCCGGCGAACTGGGACTTCTGAAAGTGCCGTGCTTCATGTTTCAGGAAGGTCACGATGCGGTGGCGGAGACGGCGTATCGCGAGATTGCGCGTCTCACAGGGGGTGCTTGGTGCCGGTTCGATACGGGCTCTGCCGCGCAACTGCGTGAATTGCTGCGCGCCGCTGCTGCATATGCTGCGGGCGGGCGCGATGCGCTCAAGCGGCTCGCTGCCAATGCATCAGGCGCGGCAGCATTGCTTGGGCAAATGAAGTAACGCATGGTCGTGTCATGCCCACTCTGATTGCAGGCATCGTTGCCGTCGCGCTGATCTATGCCGCCCTCAATATCGTCAAGGGCGCAGATCCGAAGTGGCTTGCGAAAATCATCAGGGGCGGCGGCGGAATCGTCACATTGGCCGCAGCATTGTTTATCGGCGCAAAGGGTGAACTAGCGGTCGCAATCCCGCTTGGAATTTTCGGCGCGGGACTTCTCGGATGGTCGCCGTTCGGCGCACAACTTGGATCGGCTTGGGGCAACTACGGCCCCGCCGCGTGGAAATCACAGGGGCAGAAGTCCCAGGTACGGTCCCAGTTTATAGAGATGACGCTCGACCACGACACCGGATCGCTTGCGGGAACGCTTGTCGCCGGCCCGGAAGCGGGGCGTGCGCTCGACGAATTCTCGCTCGACGAACTTGTCGCTCTGGCGCGAAGTTTCGACGCCGAGAGCTGGGCCCTTCTTGAAAGCTATCTGGACCGCAGGTTTCCCGCCTGGCGTGAGGACGCGCATGACGCAGCGGCAGGAAGGGGTGGCGAGGAAAGCCGCGCGGCGTCTGGCGGCAAAATGACGGCCGAGGAAGCCTATCAGATCCTTGGCCTGAAGCCGGGAGCGGGGCGCGATGAAATCAGCCGGGCTCATCGTGGGCTGATGAAGAAACTTCATCCCGACCAGGGGGGCTCGACGTATCTCGCTGCCCGCGTGAACGAGGCCAAGGACACTCTGCTTCGCAACCATCGCTGACTCCAGCACGCAACAAACGCCACGATCTGCGAGCAGCTTCGTCCTCTGTTCCGGATGCCCCTGCGGGTGCCCGCCGTAGTCCGGCGTGGTCGATCCTGCGGTTAAGGTTTTAGAAGCCAAACCTTGAGAAAGAGTTGTCGCTTCGGAGACGCGCAGCAAAAAGCCCGCCGGTGAGAGCGGGCTCTTGCTTCGTTAAGGATTGGCGATCAGTTCCGGATCGCGATGCAGGAGATGTCGGACCGCTTCAGCGTCCGGCAAACGGCTTCCGCCGAGTCCTGGCTGAGGCCGGCGAAGCGTGCGCGGTAGAGCGTCTTGTTGCCCTTGGCGACAGTTTCGGTGAACGGGTCCGCGCTGCCGAGCAGCTTGCCGGCGCTGCCCTTGGCGGCATCGAGGCGCTGACGGGCTTCGCTTTCGCTTTCGAGGGCGCCAACCTGAATGATCCATCCGCTGCGCACGGCGGGCTTGATCGCGCCATTCTCCTGAACGGCCTGAACCGGCGGCGGAGATTGCTGAGGCATAGGAGCAGGCTGAACCGGCTGCTGGACGATTGCCGACGTCTGCAAGGCCTGCGCCTGAGCGCCGAGGCTCGACGGCGGTGTTCCGCGCTGCATCGGTTCGATCGACGCCATCGCGGTTGAATTGGCTGCGCTCGCGGCCGGTATGCGGCCAATAGTGCCCTGGCCGATACCGTTGCTGGTGTTGGCCTGCGTGGGAAGCGGCGCCGGAAAATCCGCGTGCGGTGTCGATGACGCAGTTCGGTTCTCCTGCATCGGCGCAATCGGCGCTTCGATCTTGGCCTCGGCGCGCGCGACGGCCGATTTGGATGTTTCCGCTGCGGCAGGCAGAGCTGGTGTGGCGGGAGCAGGGATGGTGCTTGTTGCAACAGGTGCAGCGGAGGCAGAAGCGACCTTGGCTTGTCCCATACGTACCTGAACCGTTTTCACGCGAACCGGAGTCATGGGTTCGGCCGAGCCGGGAATCGAGGCGAACGACTGGGCGGCAATGACGCCGCTCGTCAGCGGCGCAGGTGCAGGTTTGTCCTGCGCGGTCTGCGTTTTCGCAGGAACCGAAGGCGCGCGAGGGGCAGGCGGCGGGACTGGCTCCGGCATTGCGGATGCAGTTTGAACCGCACCCTTTACCTGAACCATCGGCGTTGCGCGCGGCGTGGCTTCGGCGTCGTCATTCTTTGTTTCTGCGACCTTCACGTCGGCGTTGCGCTCGGTAATCGCTGCGACAGTGCGCTTTATCGATGCATCGCCGATGTGCTCGGCAAGCAGATTACGCATGATGGCATCGCGAGAGCCGCCGCTGCGGCCGCCGAGCACCACGCCGACGAGATAGCGATTGCCGCGCTTCATCGAGGTGACGAGATTGAAGCCGGATGCGCGCGTGTAGCCAGTCTTGATGCCGTCCACGCCTTCCATGCGGCCGAGCAGGCGATTGTGGTTACGGATGACCCGGCCACGATAGTTGAAGGCGTCGGTCGCGAAGTAGCGATAATATTTCGGGAAGCGATCCTGAATGGCGCGCCCCAGCGTCGCCTGATCGCGCGCCGTCGTCACCTGATCGTCATCGGGCAGACCGGATGCGTTCTTGTACGTCGTCTTGCTCATGCCGAGCGCGCGCGCCTTGCGCGTCATCTCCTTGGCAAAGGACTCTTCGCTGCCGCCGAGCGATTCCGCGATCACGACGGCTGCGTCGTTGGCAGAACGCGTCACAAGTCCCTTGATCGCGTCCTCGACGCGCAGCGTTTGCCCAGGTTGCAGGCCGAGCTTAGTCGGTGCCTGCTCCGATGCGTTCTCCGAGACATCCATTGTCGAATCGAGCTTGATCTTGCCGCTCTCCAGACGCTCGAACAGCAGATACAGCGTCATAATTTTGGTGAGCGATGCCGGATGACGCTGGCTGTCGGCGCTGGTTGCCTGAAGCGTATTGCCGGAATTGGCATCGACGATGATCGACGAGAAGGCGGGGCTGTAGGTGTTTCTGGCAACCGCATGGTGGCGGCGGTGATAGCGGCGTGCGTCGGCGGAATCTGTTGCGGCAATGGATAGGAAGGAAACGGTGGCGACACCGAGAAGGCAAAGACGAAGCGCGCGAGAGGGCGCCAGTTTGACAGCCAACATGAATTTCCCCGTCCGATTCCCGCTCTGATCGCCTCGTTCTGAGGCCAAATTTTGGTCGGCTCCCGGCTCATTTCAGGGCCGGTTCGTCCGTCTCGAAATCTCGCCGTCCAACGCCGTTGTCCGGTCAGTCCCGGATGAGCTAAGAGATTGGATCGGCGTTGCTTTTTTGGGTCGCTGCTCGGCCCAAAATGCGCAAGAAATCAGCGTAGGGGTGGCCGGTTTCCAAAAAGTTAATCAAGCGTTTCCAGCGTCCGAAGACTTTGCCCGGCATTTGATCTGATTGTGCGTCGCACAAAAAGTGTTGACAGCTTTTGTGCGGTGCACTATAACGAAAACGGTCAAGGGAGCCGGGCCTCCCGGCAGATCAGATTCATCGTCATCAGTCTGGGAAAAGGATTTCACCATGGTCAACGTTGAAGAATTTCAGAAGTACGGCAAAGAGCAGTTCGACGCGGCAGTTGCTTCTGCCAACTCGTTTTCGAGCAGCCTTCAGACGATCGCTACGGCTTATGGCGACTACGCCAAGAAGTCGTTCGAGGACACCAAGTCGTTCGCAGAAAAGCTCGCGGGCGTGAAGTCGCTCGACAAGGCGATCGAAGTTCAGACCGAATTCGCGAAGTCGTCCTACGAGACCTTCGTTGCCGAGTCGCAGAAGATCGGCACGCTCTACAGCGATCTCGCCAAGCAGGCTTACAAGCCGCTCGAGACCCTCGTCGCCAAGTTCACTCCGGCGCACTAACTTTGAGACGCAATGAAAAGCCCGGCCATCGGCCGGGCTTTTTTGTTTTGGCAAACGCCGAGGTTACTTGGCGACGCGCAATTTGGAGAGCGACGCACCGATTGCGTCGAACGCAGACGCAATTCCCGACGCCGTCGTGGTCGAGAAGAACTGGTTGTCGCTCGCGCAGCTCTTAAGAATCGCAGACTCGGGGTCGCCGCTGGTGTTGACCTGGATGGTGTAGATTTTCACGCCTGCCGCCTTGATGTTTGCACACAGCAATGCCTGCCGGCTGTCGACCTGCGTCGATGGGTTCGAGCCGTCGCCGTACCAGCGATCGAGCGTATTGAGACCGTCCGACATCAGGATGATGGCATCCGTGTAGGTGACATTGACGGTCTTTGCCGGCGCGCTGAGCGGCAATTGGGAGAGCAGCGAGAACCATGCCCACTGCAAGCCGATCGCCTGATCGGTTGCGCCGCTTGGCGACATCGCATCGACCTTGCTCTTCAGCGACGTCCAATCGGAACTCAGCGGCATCATCTGGGTCGGGCACCAGGCCGACTGATCCGCTGCGAGCCACGTCCCGACGGGGAGCAAAGCTGGTGCGTCGCTCGTCGTATCGTATGGCTGAGCGCGATCCATCACGCAGCCGTTCCAGCTATTAGTGTTGTTGGCCGCGCTGCCGCAGATCATCTTCTGCTGCCGTGAGTTGTAGGTCGTCGAACACGTCCAGCCGTTCTCGATGCTCCCGTTGCTCGACCAGTTACTCCAGTCCATCCATGGCTGGCTTTTGAAACTTGTGCCGATGTTCACCGTGGCGGCAAATGGAACGATCGAGATCAGCACGTCGCCATCCGTAACGGCCGTGGCGCTGAGCTGGTCGATCAGATTTTTTGCGGCGGTTTGCAGGGCCGGCATCTTCCCGGACTGTGCCATCGATCCGGTGTTGTCGAGCGCCATGGCGACGCGCATCTTGGTCGAACCCCATTTTGTCGTGGAGCTGACGCCGAAGTCGATTGAAGGATAGCCGGCAACCTTCATGAAAGCGGTCGGCATGGTGCCGGAGCCGTTCATGACGATCTGGGCGCCAGTGCCGGTATTGGCCGAATAGACCGCACTCACGGAAACGCTGCCGATCTCCGGGTGGTTATAGAGCGCATTGAAATAGCTCTGAGCCCTGGTTGTGATTTGCGCTGCCGTCAAACCCGACGCGTCCTTCGAGATCATGAGCGCCGCTGTATCGAGCGCGGCCTGCATCGCCGTTCGGGCATTGTTGGCACGCGAATAGTCGACCGCCGCGCCGATGAAGCCGATGAGAGGCACTATAACGATCGCAAAGATGACCGCGACATTGCCCGCCGTCGCGCGCCGAAAGCGCCGCGACAAAGCGGTAATTCTTGACACTAAAAGCATGTGTTCCATGACGTCACCAGACGAGATCAAGCTGCTGGGACGGGCGTAGAACTTCAGGCGTGAAGAGGTCGTAAAATGCTTCAATGAAAGGCGGGTGCATCTTTAATCATCGGCGTGGAACTCTGCGCCAGACGAAAACATGCGTTACGCCGAACTAACGGAACGATTCAAATTTTAACAATCGGCCAGAATGAAAAGCACGGCGTCGAGGCCGGGCTTTTTGAAATTTGGTCGCGCAACCGGCTGATTTATTGCGCGACGCGCAGTTTCGTCAACGATGTGCCGATTGCGTCGAAAGCTGTCGCGATGCCGGACGCGGTGGTGGTCGGATAGAACTGGTTGTTGCTGGCGCAGCTTTGCAGAATGGCGGACGTCGGATCGCCGTCGGTGTTCACCTGGATCGTGTAGATGAGCACGCCGGACGATTTGATGTTCGAGCAAAGAAGCGCCTGCCGGTTGTCAACGTCTGGCGACGGATCGTAACCGTTGCCGTACCAGCGATCCATCGTGTTCAAGCCGTCCGACATCAGGATGATGACATCCGAGTACGTGACGCCGGCCGTCTTTGCCGGCGCATTGAACGGCGTCTGCTGAAGCAAAGTCATCCATGCCCAGAACAGACCGATGGGCTGATTGGTGCCGCCGCTCGGCGACATCGCATCGATCGTCTGCTTCAACTGCGTGGTATTATAGGTCAGCGGAATGACCGGCGTCGGGCAGTAGGACGACTGGTCTGCCGGAACGTAAGTCCCGAGAATGCCGAGCAGCGATGGCGGGTCACTTTGCACGTCGTAAGGCTGGGTGCGGTCCATCACGCAGCCGTTCCACTGGCTGGTGTTATTGAACAGCGTGCCGCAACGCATCTTCCCCTGTCTCGCGTTGTAGGTGGTCGAACAGGTCCAGCCTTCTTCGATGCTGCCGGACGTTGACCAGCTGCTGTAGTCCATCCAAACTTGGTTTTTATAGCCCGTGCCGATGTTGACGACGTTCGCAAATGGCACGATCGAAATATAGACATCGCCATTGCTGCTGGCGGTCGCCATTAGCTTGTCGATCAAATTTTTCGCTGCGCTTTGCAACGCGGTTATCTTGCCGGCGTCACCCATCGAACCGGTGTTGTCGAGTGCCATGGCGACCCGCATCTTCGTCGAGCCCCATTTGGTCGTCGAACTGACACCGAGATCGAGCGAAGGGTATCCGGCGATCTTCATGAAGTTCGTCGGCATCTTTGCCGAACCGGTCATCACAACCTGCGCAGGATTTCCTCCCGTTGCGGCCGTATATGTTGCGGTCACGGAAATGTTCGAGACTTCAGAATGCGTATAGAGCGCATTGAAGTAGCCCTGCGCCTTGGATGTGATCTGTGCGGCGGTGAGGGTGCTCGCATCCTTTGAAATCATCAGCGCGGCTGTATCCAGCGCGGTCTGCATCGCGGTCCGCGCGTTCACCGCGCGCGAATAATCGACGGCAGCGCCGATAAAGCCCATCATCGGTACCATCGTGATTGCGAAAATCACGGCGATATTCCCTTTCTCCGAGCGGCAGAACGATGTCGCGGCACGGAGAAGACGTTTCAGAACAGGATTTTCGATCATAGCTTCTGCCAAAGTTGTTTATGGCATCAGCCGTAGCCGTCAGCGGTCTAAGGGGCGGTAAAATTCGCTGGTTAACTAAGTAAAACGCGACATCCGGCCGCAGATTCGTGCTGCTATTGCCTGCATATCCTCAATAGTTCCTGAAAGCGCGGCGGTGGCTTGCAACGATTTCGCGCTCCGGTTTTACTGATGAAGGGCGCGATTCTGGCACGATTTCCGCATGCTTGCAGGGAGCAAGATCGCGACCCATATTAACCATACGGTTCTACCGCCGAACTGCCGGCGGCATGCTTCAAATTTTGGGGAATTCAATTCTCAGGCCATGCTTCACGCGCGCGTACACTCCGATCTGACAACGAGCGACAGGCGCTCCGGAATTGAAAGCACCTGTCACGCAGCGCGGCTGAGCAAGGATGACGGGCGCTCGGGCAGCGGTCCCGGCACATCCGTCATTACGAAAGTCAAGCCGAAGACGAAGAAACCGAATCTCTATCGGGTTCTCATCCTTAACGACGACTACACGCCGATGGAGTTCGTCGTTCACGTTCTGGAGAAATTCTTTCAGAAGGACGTTGAAGCGGCAACCAAGATCATGTTGCATGTTCATCATCACGGCATCGGCGAGTGTGGCGTTTTTACATATGAGATCGCCGAAACCAAAGTGACGCAGGTGATGGACTTTGCACGAAAACATCAGCATCCTTTGCAATGCGTGATGGAAAAGAAGTAGCATTCGTGTCTCGATGGGAACCGAATGTATGACGCGAGACGGAACAGATTGCGGGAACTGATCGAGCCGGACCGGAGAAAAATCGATCGAATGACGTGGCGGGGGCCATAAGGGACGCGAATGCCGACTTTCTCTCAGAGCCTTGAACAATCCCTGCACCGCGCGCTTGCGATCGCAAACGAGCGGCATCACCAGTACGCAACGCTTGAGCATCTTCTGCTGTCGCTGATCGACGATACCGACGCGGCCGCCGTGATGCGCGCATGCAGCGTCGATCTCGACAAGCTGCGCGGCAGTCTCGTGAATTATCTTGAAACCGAGTTTGAAAACCTCGTTGCCGATGGTGGCGACGATGCGAAGCCGACCGCCGGATTCCAGCGTGTCGTGCAGCGCGCGGTGATCCACGTCCAGTCGTCCGGCCGCGAGGAGGTGACGGGCGCCAACGTGCTGATCGCGATTTTCGCGGAGCGCGAAAGCCATGCGGCATACTTCCTGCAAGAGCAGGACATGACGCGTTACGACGCGGTCAACTACATCAGCCACGGCATTGCCAAGCGCCCCGGCGTATCGGAGGCGAGGCCTGTGCGCGGCGTCGACGAGGATGCCGACACCAAGGGCAACGAAGACACCAAAAAGAAGGGCGAGGCGCTCGATACCTATTGCGTCAACCTCAACAAGAAGGCGCGCGACGGCAAGATCGATCCTGTGATCGGCCGCAATTCCGAAATCAATCGCGCGATCCAGGTGCTGTGCCGCCGCCAGAAGAACAACCCCTTGTTCGTTGGCGAAGCCGGTGTCGGCAAAACTGCGATAGCGGAAGGTCTTGCCAAGCGTATCGTCGATAGCGATGTGCCGGAGGTTCTGTCCGCAGCCACGGTATTCTCGCTCGACATGGGAACGCTGCTCGCGGGCACGCGCTATCGCGGCGATTTCGAGGAGCGTCTCAAGCAGGTCATCAAGGAACTGGAAGCGCATCCGAATGCGATCCTGTTCATCGACGAAATTCATACCGTCATTGGTGCAGGCGCGACTTCGGGCGGCGCGATGGATGCGTCGAATCTGCTGAAGCCCGCTTTGGCTTCGGGCGGCATCCGTTGCATGGGCTCGACGACCTACAAGGAGTATCGTCAGCACTTCGAGAAGGACCGCGCGCTGGTGCGCCGGTTCCAGAAGATAGACGTCAATGAGCCGTCGGTCGAAGATGCGATTGGAATCCTCAAAGGCCTCAAGCCTTACTTCGAGGATTATCACAAGCTGAAATACACCAACGACGCGATTGAAGCGGCGGTGAATTTATCGGCGCGCTACATCCACGACCGCAAGCTGCCGGACAAGGCGATTGACGTGATCGACGAGTCGGGTGCGGCCCAAATGCTTGTGCCTGAGAACAAGCGCAAGAAGACCATCGGCATTAAGGAAATCGAGACGACGATTGCCACGATGGCGCGCATTCCGCCGAAGAGCGTGTCGAAGGACGATGCCGAGGTGCTCAAGCATCTTGAGGCGACCTTGAAGCGCACTGTGTTCGGTCAGGACAAGGCCATCGAAGCACTGTCGGCGTCGATCAAGCTCGCGCGTGCGGGTCTTCGGGAGCCGGAGAAGCCCATCGGCTCTTACCTGTTCTCGGGGCCCACCGGCGTCGGCAAGACCGAAGTGGCCAAGCAGTTGGCGGCTTCGCTCGGCGTCGAACTGATCCGTTTCGACATGTCGGAATATATGGAGCGGCATACCGTGTCTCGCCTGATCGGCGCGCCTCCGGGCTATGTCGGCTTCGATCAGGGTGGTCTCTTGACCGACGGCGTCGATCAGCATCCGCATTGCGTCGTGCTGCTCGACGAAATCGAGAAGGCGCACCCGGATCTTTACAACGTGCTGTTGCAGATCATGGATCACGGCAAGCTCACCGATCACAACGGCAAGTCGGTTAACTTCCGCAACGTCATTCTCATCATGACGACCAATGCGGGCGCAGCCGACATGGCGAAAGCCGCGTTCGGCTTCACGCGCTCCAGGCGCGAAGGCGAAGACCATGAGGCGATCAACCGGCAATTCGCGCCGGAATTCCGCAATCGGCTCGATGCCATCGTGTCGTTCGCCCATCTCAACACCGATGTCATCGGCATGGTGGTCGAGAAGTTCGTGCTTCAGCTCGAAGCCCAGCTCGCGGATCGCGACGTCACCATCGAGCTGTCGGAGCCTGCAAAGGCGTGGCTGATCGAGCACGGCTATGACGAGCAGATGGGCGCGCGTCCGATGGCGCGCATTATTCAGGAGCACGTCAAGAAGCCGCTGGCCGACGAAGTCTTGTTCGGCAAGCTGAAAGGCGGCGGCCATGTTCGCGTCGTGCTGGTCAAGGACGAGCAGAACAAGGACAAGATCGGCTTCGAATATGTCGAGGGCCCGGTCACGCCGAAGCCGGAAAAACTGCCAAGCTCACGCAAGCGCAAACCCAAAAGTGGCGACGGCCCCAAGGGTCCGGCGAAGGGGCCGCTTCTGAAAGTCTAAAGAAAGAACCCGGCGATCTTTCGCCGGGTTTTTTGTTTGCCGGGTCTTTGCGCTCAGCTCTCGCCGAGCAACTGCCGCACGCGCTGTTTCAAGGCGCGGGCTTTTTTCTCGCTGATGCGCAATCGCTCTTCGAGATCGAGCGAGTGAGCGGCATTTGAGTTGGCGGCCACCTCGAATTCCACGCCGGCGCGATCGGCGCGCCACCATACGATCTTGGCCAGAAACGACCTGCCCATCTTCGGGATGGCGATGCTGAATCGGTCGGGCATTTTCTCGCTGTTCGGCAGTTCGATATTCGCGCCGCTGTCGGATACGTTGCGGACGACGCAATCGACCTTCGAGTTCTTGGCGTCGGTCGCAATGACGCCGCCGTAGATTACGCGCTCGCGGGGAGATGTGCGGCGATCAAGCATGGTTCACCTTGTTGTCCTTTGCGCCGTTGTAGCGCGTGGAGGCGGAGGTGAACTGCGTTTCTGCTTGCAGGGTTAACGCCGGAGCGCGCCGAGCGATTAAAGAAACCCAATAGAATAGGGGTTTTTTGAAGCTGTGGCGGCCGAAATCATGCTCAACAATCCGCTAACGCGATTGCGAAGATTTTCGATTAAGTTTTGTGAAACCGTTTTCCAATCATCTGGTTTTGCGCCCGGAATTGGCGCGGAAGCCAGGAGGCTTAAGGTGTTTACATTCGGCATGATCGGACTTGCGTTCGCTGCGTTATGCGTCATCGCGTCGATGTCGTCGACGGCGCGCGAACCCTCCGTCTAGAAATTCGCACGACATCGCATTTGCGGGCGGCTGCATCCCGCAAATGACGGCTGCCGTCACTTGACGCGAGGAGATTTCATCCGCGTCATGAGGTGATCGATTCACCGGTGTTTTCGGCTTGGCGCTTCCTCCTCTCGACTCTCCAAAATGGCAATCCGCATCCGGCGCATTTGCGCTTGGCGCGAAGGCTGGCCTGTCGTCCGTGCTTGCGCTGGTGTTGTGCGGCACGTTCATCGGTGTCGGCGCGCTGGCGCATGATTCCGGCTTTACGCTCGGCTGGTCGATTGCGAGCACGATCCTGATCTGGGCAGCTCCCGCTCAGGTGATCCTCATCACAACGGCGCATGCGGGTGCCACGCTTCTGGAGTCCGCGATTGCCGTTACCATCAGCGCCATCCGTCTTCTGCCGATGATCGTTTCGGTGATGCCGATGCTGCGCACGCCGCAAACCAGGACGGCCCAGCTTGTACTCCCGGCCCACATGGTCGCGGTGACTGTCTGGGTGGAGAGTTTCAGGCTGTTGCCGCATGTGCCGCGCTCATCGCGCGTAGCTTTTCTGAACGGATTGGGCGGTGCGCTCCTCATCATGAGCGCCGCAGCCACCGGAGCAGGTTACGGCCTTGCAGCCAATTTGCCGCCACTGCTCGCTGCGGGAATTCTGGCGCTGACGCCGCTAACATTTCTGCTGTCCACTGCGCGCAATGCGCATCGGCTGGTGGACAAGCTCGCGCTTGCGCTTGGTCTTGCACTTTATCCGCTGATTTCGTTTCTCAACACCGGAGTCGAAATTCTCATCAGCGGCATCGTCGCAGGAACACTCGCCTACGGCGTTCATCGCTGGCGGAAGGCTGCGGCATGACAATCTTCGGCGACGCGCATGCGGTGGCTTTGCTGGTTCTCGCGGGATTCTTGCCGAATGAAATCTGGCGCTTCATCGGCTTTGTCGTCGGACGGCGAGTCCAGGAGGACTCCGAAGTCCTCGTGTGGGTGCGTGCTGTGTCGGCCGCCATTCTGGCGGGCGTCATCGCGCAAATCCTGATCGCGCCGCCGGGCGCGCTCGCGTCCGTCCCGGCCTTCGTCCGATTTGGGTCGGCGTTGATTGGATTTGCGGTCTATCTCGCCGCGCGCAAATCGGTGTTCGTCGGTGTCATTGCCGGGGAGATATGCGTCCTCGCCGGCAAATGGTGGTTCGGCTAGCCGCTCAGCGCGGCAATGATACGGGTCGCGTGATCTTCGAGGACTTTCGGATCTTCCTTGCGCGAGGCTGGCGGTAAAAGCGCGACACCTTCGATTCTCGGCATCACATGGACATGGAGATGAAACACGACCTGGCCACCGGCCGCTTCGCTGAACTGTTGCAGCGTAATACCGTCGGCTTTGAAGGCCTTTTTGCCGGCCAGAGCAATCTTCTTCGCTGTGCGCGCAACATGCGCGAGATCGTCGGGCGCGATGTCCAAAATGTTGCGGGCAGGAGCTTTGGGAATGACAAGCGTATGCCCGGGGCAGCGCGGCATGATGTCGAGGAACGCGAAGGTGTGCTCGTCCTCATAGACTTTGTAGCAGGGAAACTCGCCGCGCAGAATCTTCGCGAAAATATTGTTGGTATCGTAGGCTGCCATGACGCTATCCATTTGTTGACGCAACCATCGCCGCCATGAGCACCGAGGTCAAGCGCGGCTATTTGCCGTTCGCCGTTTTGCGGAAGGGGCTGGTCTCGGTGAGATGGCGAACGGCCTTCTGAACATACTGCCGCTCATGCTTGAGATAGTCGCCGACGGCACGCCGTAGCGACGGGTCTGCGATGTAATGAGCCGAGTAGGTTGTCTGCGGCAGGTAGCCGCGCGCGATCTTGTGCTCGCCCTGCGCACCCGCCTCGACATATTTCAATCCATGCGCGATCGCAAAATCGATCGCCTGATAGTAGCACACCTCGAAATGCAGAAACGGGTGATGCTCGATGGCGCCCCAGTTCCGTCCGAACAGCGTGTCCGATCCGATGAAGTTGATGGCGCCCGCGATCCATCGTCCGTCGCGCTTGGCCATCACAAGCAGAACATCGTCTGCCATCGTCTCATCGACAAGGCTGAAGAATTCGCGCGTCAGATAGGGCCGCCCCCATTTGCGCGAGCCGGTCTCCATGTAAAATTCAAAGAATGCATCCCATGCGTCCGGCGTAATGCCGCTGCCGGTGAGGTGATGGATCGTGATTCCGTTTTCCAATGCCTCGCGCCGCTCGCGCTTGATGGCCTTGCGATGGCGTGAATTGAGCGTGGCGAGAAAATCGTCGAACGTCGAATAGTTTTCGTTGCGCCAATGGAATTGCTGGTCGGTGCGCTGAAGAAATCCGTGCTTGGCCAGAAATGCCCACTCATCCGGGCGCGTGAAGGTGACGTGAACCGACGACGCCTGCGTCGCGTCACAAAGTCCGATCAATCCGCCGGCGAGTGCTTCGCGAATCTGTGGCGCGTTCTCGCCCGGACGCACCAGCAAGCGAGGGCCGGTCGCGGGTGTGAACGGAACGGTCGCTTGCAGTTTCGGATAGTAGTTTCCGCCCGCGCGCTCGAATGCGTCTGCCCAGCCGTGATCGAAAACATATTCGCCCTGCGAATGGTTTTTCAGGTAGCAGGGGACGATGCCCGCAATCTTGCCGCCCGCGCGCGCGATGAGATGGCGCGGCGCCCAGCCGGTGCGGGGCGAAGCCGATACCGATGCTTCGAGCGCGCTGAAAAATGCGTGCGAAACAAAGGGGTTATAGGCGGCTTTGGAATCGCCGCGCGAATCGGTTGTGGTTTTGGGTGAAGCGCATGGCGGGTTCGCGCAGGCGTTCCAGTCGTCCGCAGAAATCTGCGCAACGGATGAAACAGCTTCGAGGGTGATGTCGGGCAAATCCGTCAATGGGCGTGAACACCGCGTAGTCATGAAAAGGCGAGTCGGTCTCTGGTCTTAGATCGGCTTTTGCAAGTGCTGGTGCAAGGTCTTCCGGTCCCGCTGCATGCTGCTTTAGACGTCCGGCACAAAGCCCTCGAAGATCATCTGATCGGCCCATCGAGATGCGCGCGCGCGCTGTTCCGGTGTCCGCACCGCCCACGTCAGCAGCGAACACCCGAAGATGTTGCGGGCAATCCAGGGCGCGGGAGCGGGAAGCTCATTCACCCAGTAGGCAACGAAATGTGGCCGTGTATGGAATGCATGTCGCAGGCCGATCATCTCGCGGACCTTGTCCGGAGGAAGGCGTTTCCACTCTGCTTCCTCGTATCGGCGCTCCGCCACAACGCCGCGCGGGATGCGCGGCATGAGATCGCGGATCGCCAGCACCTGATCTGGGTCGAATGACATCGCGACAACGGGCCCGCGATAGGACGACAGAACTTCTGCCATTCGCGAAACCAGCTTGCGGTCGCCGTTGAAGCGGCTCTTCACTTCGAGAACAAGCGGCACGCGCCCGTTGACGCGTGCGCAAAGATCGCCGAGCGTCATCATCCGGTCGGCGGTGTCCTTGAACGCCACCGCCTTCAGCTCCGCTGCCGTCTTTGTCAAAAGATCGCCGCTGCCCTCGGTGAGGCGGCCAAGCTCGTAGTCGTGATGGACCATCGCTTCGCCGTCGCCCGACAATTGCAGATCGACTTCGATGCCGAAATTGCGGGCGACTGCGGCATCGACCGACGACGGCATGTTTTCGACAAGACCTTGCGCGCGGTTGTGCAGGCCGCGATGCGCGACGGGACGTGCTGTCAGCCAGGCTGGCGCGCGCGAGAACAAGGTTATGACACCTCGAAAATGGCATCGACTTCGACAGCGGCGTCCGAGGGAAGGGATGCGACACCGACCGTCGTGCGCGCGTGCCGGCCCTTTTCACCGAATGCGGCCACCATGAGGTCGGAGGCACCGTTGAGCACTTTGGGACCTTCGAAAAAATCAGGCGCGGAGTTGACGAAGCCGCCGAGGCGGACGACGCGCGCGACCTTGTCGAGATCGCCGAGCGCGAGCTTGACCTGCGCGAGAATGTTGACGGCGCAGCCGCGTGCCGCGGCAACGCCCTGCTCGACGCTCACGCCCGCACCGAGTTTGCCTTTGGCGATCAGTTTCCCGTCGGGGCTGTAGCAGACCTGACCCGAGACGATCAGAAGATTTCCGGTGCGAACGAATCCGACATAGTTGGCGGCGGGACCGCGCGGGTCATGCAATTCGATGCCAAGCGCACTCAGTTTCTGTTCGACCGTTCCCGCCATTTCCGCCCTCGATGATGTTGATGGTTATTTTGCGCGGATGCTTTTTCGCCTATCGGATACGTGCTGTCCACCGGCCAAAGCCGGCAGGAAATCCCTCAAAAAGGCTCATTTTTCACCTTACCGTGTTTGCTTGAGGATACGCGTGCCGTTGCGAAGCGATGGGACTGTTACTATCGTTTGATTCGAGAATTAATGGAGCGATGATGCATTCGGCGAGCCGCGTTTTTTCAGTGACGTTTGCTTTGGCGCTGGCCGGGCTTTGCACGAAAGGCGTCGGCACGTCGCGCGCCGAGGCGGCGTCCAGCGTGCCGTTTCTGCCGCATCAGGCGGTCTACGATTTGAGTCTTCAGAAATCGCGCGGCAACGCGACCGTCAACAATGCCAAGGGCCGCATTCTCTACAATTTCACCGGCAGTGCCTGCGAAGGATACACCACGGATTTTCGTCAGGTGTCGCAGCTGGATACCGGCGAGACCAAATCGACGTTCAGCGATCTGCGCTCGACGAGCTGGGAAGACGGTTCCGGCAACAGCTATCGCTTCAGGATCGAGACGCGCATGAACGATGACGGCGTCACAACGGTTGACGGCGTCGCGGAACGCAGCGGCAAGACTGTGACTGTGAAGCTCAAGCAGCCGAGCGCGAAGACGTTTACGATCGAGAATGCCGTGTTTCCAACCGAGCAGGTGAAGCTCATCATCGAAGCGGCCCGCGCCGGAAAATCGATCCTCGAACTCGTCGTGTATGACGGCTCGGACAACGGCGAGAAAGTCTACAACACGCTGACGGTGATCGGGCAGGGGATCCCCGGCACGCGTCCCCCGGCATCGCCGGATCCGACGACGAACAACGACAAGTTCAAGCCGCTGATGCGCTGGCCCGTTACCGTGAGCTATTACGACGCGGCGGCGAAGCCGAACGCCGGCGAGCAGACGCCTGTCTACGCGATGTCGTTCGAGCTGTACGAGGACGGCGTGTCGCGGTCGCTGCTGCTGGATTACAACGATTTCGTTATTGCGGGCGCGATGGGTAAGATCGACATCAAGGACAGCAAGCCGTGTAACTAAGGTTGCGCGCGCCTAACCTGCCTTCGCCGGGCCGTCATAGGAGATGCCGCGGATCACGGCATCCTTCCCGAACTTCTTGCGCACGTTGTCCATCGCGCGCTCGGCATGCGCGGAGCGGCGGTCCAGCAAATCCTGATCGTCGGCTTCCGATCCCGGTTTCAGCGCGCTGACACCAGCGCCGATCAGCCGAAACGCGGTGCCGTCGATTTCACGGCTGAGCATTTCCTTTGCCGTTGCAAATATCCGCGTCGCGAGTTGCGTCGGCACATGAATGGATTGCGAGCGGGTGCGCTGTCGAAAATCGCCGGTCTTGAGCTTGAGCGTGATTGTCGATCCGCAGAGATCGCTGCCCTTCAGGCGAGCCGAAACCCTTTCGCAAAGCCTCCAGAGAATCTTCTCCAGCGTTGCGAAATCGCGCACGTCGTTTTCCAGCGTCGTCTCGTTTGAAATGGTCTTTGCGCCACGATCCGGCACCACCTTGCGGTCGTCGATGCCGCGCGCAAGGCGCCAGAGCCGTCGTCCTTCGGGGCCGAACTGCTTCATGAGTTCGGTCTCATCGGCGCGCTGCAAATCGCGGATCGTGCGGAAACCGTGCTGCGAGAGCTTCTCCTGTGAAGCCGGGCCGACACCGTAGATAAATCCGACCGGCTTCTCTGCCATCAGTTCTTGCGCGTCGTCGCGGTCAATCGCCGCAAAGCCGCGCGGCTTGTCGAGATCGGACGCAATCTTTGCAAGAAATTTATTTGCAGACAGTCCCACCGACACGGTGATGCCGATGTCGCGCTGAACCTGCGTCGCAAATTTTGCCAGCGTCTTTGCCACGATCATGCCGTGCACCCGCTCGGTGCCGGACAGGTCGAGAAATGCCTCGTCGATGGAGAGCGGCTCGACGAGAGGTGTTAGCGAAAGCATTGCCTGACGCACTTCGCGGCCGACGCGGACATATTTCGCCATATCCGGCTTCACGACGACCGCATTCGGGCAGAGCGCAAGCGCCTTGAACATCGGCATCGCCGAGCGCACGCCGTAGGTGCGCGAGATGTAGCAAGCCGCCGACACCACGCCGCGCTTGCCGCCGCCGATAATGACAGGCTTGTCGGCGATGTCGGGATTGTCGCGTTTCTCAACGGTTGCGTAAAACGCATCGCAATCGATGTGAGCAAGCGTGAGCGAATTCAGCGCGCGATGGCGCAAAAGGCGAGGGGATCCGCAAGCGTGGCAGCGCGCTTCTTCGGCCGCGATGTCGGACAGACAGTCGCGGCAGAAACCCTGAAATGCGATTTGCGGAGCATCGTCCACGCCGTCACTCCCAGCGCGGTTCAAGCGTCTCGCGCGCATTCGCAACTGTCTGCGGCGTGAGTTTCGATGCGTCGGCAAACGCCTTCACGGTGGCATCGTCGCGCAGAATGAAATCGAGCACGCCGGTCAGGAATTTCGGGTCATTCGCCGAGGTGCGAAGGGTCTGCGGGCCGATACCGCTTTCGGACAGGAATAACCCCAGCCGCTCGGGGTCCGACGCGAGGAAGGAAAGCGCCTGAATCGCCACGATTTCAGCTACTTCGCGGGGGTTGGAAGGCCCGTTTCTCACTGTTGATGTTTGCCTTTCCGTAACTTCTGACCTCTATTTTGGAACCATCATGCCCGAGTCATGACGGCGTGGCGAATTCTATCGATTTCAGCCGAGACGGGCATTTTTCGGGGATTGGAGGGCAGGATGGCTAAAACCGTCCTGATCGTGGAGGACAACGAGCTGAACATGAAGCTCTTTCGCGATCTGCTGGAGGCTCACGGCTACCAGACGGTGGGCACGCGAAATGGCGTCGAGGCTCTCGATCTCGCCCGCAAGCACAAGCCGTCCCTCATCCTGATGGATATCCAGCTTCCGGAAGTTTCAGGTCTCGACGTGACGCGGTGGCTGAAGGCCGACGCGGAGTTGCGGACCATTCCGGTCGTCGCGGTCACTGCATTCGCGATGAAGGGCGATGAAGAAAGAATTCGCGAAGGTGGCTGCGAGGCTTACCTGTCCAAGCCGATCTCGGTCGGAAAGTTCATCGAAACCGTTCGACGGTTCATCGGTTAGGAGACGAGAATGTCTGCCCGCGTACTGGTCGTCGATGACGTGCTCGCTAACGTCAAGCTGCTCGAAGCTCGTTTGTCTGCCGAATATTTCGATGTGGTGACTGCCAATTGCGGAATGCAGGCGCTGGAAATCTGCGAGCGCGCCGAATGCGACATCGTGCTGCTCGACGTGATGATGCCGGACATCGACGGGTTCGAGGTCTGCCGCCGTCTCAAATCGAATCCGAAGACGCATTTCATTCCGGTCGTGATGGTGACGGCGCTCGACAGTCCATCCGATCGCGTGCGCGGCCTCGACGCAGGTGCGGACGATTTTCTCACCAAGCCCGTCTCCGATGTTGTCATGATCGCGCGCGTGCGTTCGCTGACGCGTCTGAAGATGATGACCGACGAATTGCGCATGCGCGCGATTACGTCGCTTGAAATTGGCGTCAACGCGCCGGAGCGCGAAGCGGTTGCCGATACGGGCAAGGGTGGAAGAATTCTCCTTGTCGATGATCGCCCCTCTTCTTACGAGCGCCTCGCGCCCGTTCTAGCTGCCGAACACAGTGTGGACGTCGAGCCGAATCCAGCCGAGGCGGTCTTCCACGCAGCCGAAGGCAACTACGATTTGCTGATCGTGTCGCTCGGCCTTGAGAATTTCGATGGCCTGCGGCTTTGCAGTCAGGCGCGTTCGCTTGAGCGCACGCGCAGTGTGCCGATCCTTGCCATCGCCGATGCCGACAACAATCAGCGGCTCCTGCGCGGACTTGAGATCGGCGTGAACGATTATCTGCTGCGTCCGGTCGATAAGAACGAATTGCTTGCACGCGCGCGCACGCAAATCCGCAAGCGCCGCTACACCGATCACCTGCGCGACAATGTGCAGAATTCGATTGAAATGGCGATCACCGACGCGCTGACCGGTCTGCATAATCGCCGCTACATGGAAAGTCATCTTGCGACGCTGGCCGAGCAGGCGTCCCAGCGCGGCAAGCCGCTGGCGCTGATGATGCTCGACATCGATTACTTCAAGTCGATCAACGACAATCACGGTCACGACGCCGGTGACGACGTGCTGCGCGAGTTTGCGGTGCGCATCCGCAAATCGATCCGCGGCATCGATCTCGCCTGCCGCTACGGCGGGGAGGAATTCGTCATCGTGATGCCGGAGACGGACCTGCATGTTGCCGGCATGGTTGCCGAACGCCTGCGCCGCTCGATTGCCGGCGAGCCATTCGCGATCGACAAGGGCACCAAGCGCCTCGAAGTCACAATCTCAATCGGCATCTCGACTCTTGAGACCAAGGGCGAGGACATCGCCGACGTGCTCAAACGCGCCGATCAGGCGCTGTATCGAGCCAAGAATGACGGACGTAACCGCGTCGTCGCGGCTGCTGCCTAGTTTCAACTCGACTCAGTTTGACCCGGCGCGCTGCGTCCCTGCGTAATGAGGCGTGCGCTGCGCTGGTCGCGCGTGTAAATCCACCACCAGCTGATCGCGACGCTCAGGCGATTGCGCACGCCGATCAAGAAGTAGATGTGGGCGATACCCCATATCCACCATGCGAGCGCGCCGCGCAGCTTCATCCATCCGAAATCGATGACGGCGCGGCGTTTTCCAATCTGCGCGAGGCTGCCGTCGTGCTTGTAGTGAAACGGATCGGGCGCATCGGCATTCTGCAAACGGCGCTTGATGACGTTGGCGATGTAGCGGCCTTGCTGTTTGGCGGCAGGCGCGATGCCCGGTACCGGCGATCCGTCCGGCGCTGAAATCGCGGCGGTGTCGCCGATTGCAAAAATATCCGGGTGTCCCGGCACGGTGAGGTAGGGACTGACGACAAGCCGTCCGGCACGATCGGCAGGCACGCCAAACCACTCGGCTGCCGGCGAAGCGCGCACACCGGCGGCCCAGAGGATCGTTTTAGCCTCCAGAATTTTTCCGCCATAGACAACGCCATCCGCCGTGCATTCGGACACGGCCTGACCGAGTACGACTTCTACGCCGATATTTTCGAGCGAGCGTTGCGCGTAAGCCGACAGATCTTCCGCAAATCCTGCGAGGACACGAGGGCCAGCCTCGATCAGGACGACGCGCGCCTTGCGCGTATCGATGTTGCGGAAGTCGGGCGGCATCGTCACCTTGGCGAGTTCGGCAATAGTGCCGGCGAGTTCGACACCTGTCGGGCCCGCGCCGACGATGACGAATGTCAAATGCGCCGACTGCCGCTGCGGATCGGTTTCGCGTTCGGCCCGCTCGAACGCGAGCAACAGGCGGCGGCGGATTGTGGTGCCGTCCTCAAGCGTTTTCAGGCCAGGCGCAAACGGCTCCCATTCGTCGTGGCCGAAATAGGCATGGCGCGCGCCGGTCGCGACAACGAGCGTGTCGTAGGGCACCGAGTCTCCGCCTTGAAGAAGGACGCGCCGCTCGTTTGCGTCCACTCCGGTTACGGTCGCGAGCAGCGTCGTCACTTCAGCCCGGTTGCGCAGCAGATGACGGATCGGCCAGGCGATTTCGGAGGTGGCCAGCGACGCAGTCGCGACCTGATAGAGCAGCGGCTGAAACAGATGGTGGTTGCGCCGGTCGATCAGCGTGATGCTGGCGGCTGTTCCCTTCAGCCGATAGACGGTCTCAAGTCCGCCGAAGCCGGCGCCAACGACAACAATGCGATGTTGATGATCTGTCACGGCACGGATTCCTCGCGCAGACGCTAGCACGCCGAAACGCAAAACGGAGCCGAAAGGCTCCGCCAAATCGCGCGATTTAATATCGTAATATACTGATTTTATTACTTAATCTTGGACTCGCGAAACTCGACATGCTTCTTCGCGACCGGGTCGTATTTCTTCTTCACGAGCTTGTCGGTCATCGTGCGCGAGTTCTTCTTGGCGACGTAATAGAAGCCAGTGTCGGCGCTGGAAACGAGCTTGACCTTGATAGTGACCGCTTTGGCCATTGTTCGGAACCTCGAATGTGGGAATCGGCAACAGGCCCAAATCGTCGGCCCGGATTTGGCGGCAACCTAGCTTCCAAAGCCCCAAAGTCAAGGATTTAAGGCCGCCAATAGCCTTAAGATACGCGAGAAATCGGGAGTTCCGGCACTTATCCGCGCTTAAAGTCCTTTGGCGTGAAGCTCAGATCGAGCACCTTCCACTCGTCGTATTTGTCCGCTGGCAGGAAGCCGAAGGGCTGGCAGGCGAGGAGAGCAGTCGTTGCGCTCTTGAGCAGAGCCGGCCCCTTCTCGGACGCGCTCGCCTGTATCAGAAGCGGATCGCGCGCGAGTTTGCCGTTTCGCAATAGCGCGACCCGCAGCACGATCTTGACATCGTCGCTCGGCGAAACGGACTTCGGCAAAATAGAGCATTCCTTCAGCTTTTCCCGCAGCGCCTTGGCTGAATCGAGAGAGATGTTGGCTGCGTTATCGGCGGGCGCGTCGAAATCGCTATCGCCTTCACCGACGAGTTTGCTGAATTTCTGGGAAAGGTCGGTGTATGGAATCGGCGCGGCCTGAGGCGGCGACACCTCGGCGGGTGGTGGAGGCGGCGGAGGAGGCGGAGGCGCGGGGGCTGGAGTCGACGGCGATGCCTGCGGAGGAGACTGCGCGGCGAGCTGCTGTTTTTTTTCGGCCGGTTTTGTTTCGGGCGGTTTGATCTCTGCCGGCTTGGTCTCCGGCGGCTTTGTTTCGGACGGTTTTGCTTCAGCCTTTGTTTCGGGAGGTTTGGAGTCAGCGGCCTTCTCGGCGTTCGATTTTGAATCGTCGGTCGGCTTGTCCGACAATGTCGGAAAATTCAGATCGAGTTTCTGCGCTGGCGCATCCTTCGCCGATACGATGTCGACCGTGATCGCCTCGGCGGCAATGTGATGAAACAGGCTCGCCTCGCCGAGCACAAGCGTGATCGCCACGAAAACAACGTGGACCAAAACCGATATGGCGGCGCCGATACGCATGAACAATGCCGGACACGTGAAGCTACCCGCGATCTTTTTTACACAGCCCGCTGGCCTTGGCGACCGTGAAATGACCGCTGCTAGATCGTGTCGCGCTGCATTTTCCCGCCGTAGAAGTGGAAAAACGGCACTGTCGCAGAGTGGGACAGCGGGCCTGCCGCCAGCCGCGCATCGAGTTCTTTCAAAACGAGTTTGGTCATGCCGTGAAGATCGGCCAGCGATGTCGATCCGAGTTGCACCCAGACCAGTTCGACCAGTTCCGCGTCGGCATGTACGACGCCCTCGACACGATGTGCGATGGCGGAAATGTCGGCCGTGAAAAACCGCGTATCGAAGCGCCTGACCCGGCCGGGAGGCGTGATCGCACGAGCGATCAAATAGAGGCCGGAGGGATCGGGAAGAAGGTTAGCGTCGGCAAATGGCTTCCATTCGCCGGCGAGTTTGGTTGCCGCGCCATTGGCGCGTTTTAGCGGCTTGCCGAGACAGAGACCGGTTTCCTCGCACGCTTCCCTGATCGCGGCGATAGCCAGTGCCCGTGCGCGCGACGGTGCAATCTTCGGACTGCCGCCGATGAGTTTTTTCTCGAGCGCCTTTGGAATCGGTGCGGCGACTGGAACACGGTTGTCGCCCGGATCGACGCGGCCGCCGGGAAAGACGAACTTGCCCGGCATGAACACAACCTTGTCATGCCGCCGTCCCACCAGCACCTTCGGCATGTTGCCACTGCGATCGACGAGGATCAGCGTCGCGGCATCCTTCGGCCGCCGATAGGGATGACTGTCGTCTTCCTTCTCTTCTTTTTCCGCCGCAGTCATCAGGCTGTCGGTGGTGTATCTGCGCCAGCACCGTCTTCGCCGAAGCCATGCATGCGGAACGCCCATTGCAATCCGACGACGGCGCCCTTGATCGGCTGCAAAAGCAACAGCGATGCGGCGAGCGTGAACGGCAGATAGATCGCAAGCTGAAGAGCGACCGATGGCGAGTAGTTGGTTTCGATCCACAACGCGACCGGCACCACGATATGCCCGACGACAACGATCACGAGATAGGCGGGGAGATCGTCGGCGCGGTGGTGCGTGAAATCCTGGCCACAAACCGAGCAGGAGTCGGCGGTTTTGAGAAATGCGCGAAACAGTTTTCCTTCGCCGCATTTCGGACAGCGGCAGCGGATGCCACGCGCCATGGCCTGCCAGACGTCACGCTTGGGGAGCGGAGAGTGCTCGGCGGTCCAGGTATTTGTCGGCATCGGGATCAACCCTTTCCCTTGTTCAGTTTTCGCGCCTTGCGGGAAGGCTTGCGAGATTTCTTCTTTCCGCGGCCGGATTTTGGCCTGCGGTCGTTGAGCGCAAATTTCGGTTTTGAGCTTCTGCGGCCCTCGCCGAAGCGTCTGCCGCGCGGTGCTGCCTGACCCTCAGATAGGAGCTCGAACCGCAGCGCGCCAGCGACAGGAGCAGCTTCTACCAGACGAACCTCGACGACGTCACCCAATCGATGCATGGCACCGCTGCGCGAGCCGATCAATGCATGGCGGGTCTCGTCGTAGTTGTAGTACTCGCTGCCCAGCGTGCGCACCGGAATGAGGCCGTCGGCACCGGTATCGTTGAGTTTCACGAACAGCCCGGCACGCGTGACACCGGAAATCCTCCCCGTAAATGTCGCACCGACACGGTCGGCGAGAAAATGCGCGATCAGCCGGTCGGCGGTTTCGCGCTCGGCCTTCATGGCGCGGCGTTCGGTGAGCGAAATAGCCGCAGCCACTTCGCTCAGCGTCTCGAACGTCTCGCTGTCGGGCAAAGCGCCTTCGCCCAGTCCGAGCGCCTTTATCAAAGCGCGATGAACGATCAGATCGGCGTATCGCCTGATCGGAGAGGTGAAATGCGCGTAGCGGCGCAAGTTTAACCCAAAGTGTCCGTAATTCTCCGCCGCGTATTCCGCCTGCGCCTGCGAGCGCAGCACGACTTCATTGACCAGCGGCTCGTGATCGCGGCCTTTGACCTGCGCGAGAATGCGGTTGAACACGGCGGGGCGCAGCGCGCCGGTCTTCGTGAACGGCATCTCCAGTGTCTTGAGGAATTCGGCGAGGTTGTGAACCTTCTCGACCGTCGGCTCGTCGTGCACGCGGTAGATCAGCGGCAGCGACTTCTTCTCGAGTGTTTCGGCAGCCGCGACGTTGGCGAGGATCATGCACTCTTCAATCAGCCGATGCGCGTCGAGCCGTTCGGGCGTAACGACGCGGTCCACAGTGCCGTCGGGCTTGAGCAGAATTTTCCGTTCCGGCAGGTCGAGATCGAGCGGATCGCGCTCGTCGCGCGCGCGCCTGAGCAGCGCGTAGCAATCGTAGAGCGGTTTCAGAATCGGATCGAGCAGGGGGCCGGTGGTGTCGTCAGGGTGGCCGTCGATGGCGGCCTGCGCCTGCGCATAAGCCAGTTTCGCGGCCGAGCGCATCAGAATGCGGTGAAAGCTGTGCGAGCGTTTGCGTCCATCCGGGCCGATCACCATACGCACCGCCAGCGCGCCGCGCGGCTCGCCCGGCCGCAGCGAACAAAGATCGTTGGAAATGCGCTCCGGCAGCATCGGCACGACACGATCCGGAAAATAGACCGAGTTACCGCGCTTGAGCGCCTCGCGGTCGAGCGCCGACCCCGGTCTCACATAAAAGGCGACGTCGGCGATGGCGATATTGAGAATGTAGCCGCCCTTGTTGTTGGGGTCGGTGTCGCGTTCGGCATGGACGGCGTCGTCATGATCCTTGGCGTCCGGCGGATCGATAGTGACGAGCGGCACATCGCGCCAATCCTCGCGCCCGGCGAGCGTTGCCGTTTTTGCTTGATCGGCTTCGCGAATTGCCTCGCTGGGAAACTCCTGCGGAATTTCGTGCGAATGAATTGCGATCATGCTGATCGCTTTTTCGGTCTTGATCGAGCCGAGACGTTCCTTGACGCGGCCGGAAGGCAGTCCGTATCCGCGCGAGCGCATCAGTTCGACGCTGATGAGGTCGCCGTCCTGCGCGCCTTTAGCGTCAGCGGAGGCGATAGCCAACTCGCGCCCAACCTGTTTCTTGTCGATTGGAATGAGTCTTCCATCGCCATTCGGAAGGCTACGGAAGATTCCGAGCACGCGATTTTGTGTTTTGTCGAGAATCTTGATGACGCGCCCGCGATAGACGGCATGCTTTGCGCCGCGCTCGGGCTTTTCAATTCTCAGTAGCACGCGCTCGCCGACGCCGGCCGCCGTGCCGGGTTTCGGACGGCGCGGTGTGTCGATGTGAATGACGGGCGCGGGTCCGTCCACGTCCGAGAGCCATTCGGCGGGTGATGCGATCAATTCGCCGTCGCTGTCCTGTCCGGTGACATCGGCCACGAGTGTCGGCGGCAGCGATTTGGTTTCGCGCACCTTCTTGCCGGTTTTTGCGATCAGGCCCTCGTCGGACAATTCGCGAAGAATACGCCGAAGTGCTGCGCGGGATTCGTTCTTCAATCCGAAATGACGGGCGAGTTCTCGCGTGCCGGCTTCGCCTGGATGCGATTTGATGAACGCGACGATGCTTTCCCGGTCGGGGAAAGCACGCGCCGCGTCGGTTTTCTTGTTCATTAGCCGCGCGCTTTACCGGCGCTCTTCTTCGGGGCGTCAGTTGCCGATTTTGCCGCGGCGAGTTTCGCCGTCTTCGGTTTCACCGGGATGACGACAGCTTCCGTCGTTTCGGCTTTTGCCGAAGCCTTCTTGGCCGCGGTTTTCTTGGTAACGGCCTTCTTCTTCGGCTTGGCTTCGCCGTCGTCGGCCTTTGCAGTTTCAGCCTTCGTGACTTTGGGCTTCGCGGCTTTCTTTGCCGCGCGCTTCGGTTTGCCGCCCGTCTTTTTGGCGCGTTCCTCGATCAGTGCAATCGCTTCTTCCAGCGTCAGCTTTTCGGGCTCGATGCTGTCGGGGATTGTCGCGTTGATGCCATCGATGGTGACGTAGGCACCGTAGCGGCCCTTCTTGCGCATGATCGTGCCGCCGCGCGCGGGATATTCTCCAACAGGCGTTCCCGGATCTGCACCAAATCGCTTGCTTGGACCCTTCGCGATTTTTTCAGCAATCAGCGTCACGGCGCGATTGAGGCCGACGGTGTAAACGTCGTCACCGGCTTCAAGGCTGGCGTAGGTCTTGTGGTGACGCACGAACGGGCCGAAACGGCCGATGCCTGCGGTGATGGGTTCGCCATCTTCCGGATGCTTGCCGACTTCACGCGGCAGCGACAACAGTTTCAGCGCGAGATCGAGTTCGACATCCGCCGGCGACATGTTCTTCGGAATACCTGCACGTTTCGGCTTTTCGTCCTCGCCGTAGTCCTTGGCGTCGCCTAACTGAATGTAAGGCCCAAATCGTCCGGCTTTCACCGCGACGTCGAGACCAGACACGGGGTCCTTGCCGAGCACGCGATCGCTGGATGCGCTCGATGAGGCGAGAGGGCGCGTGTAGCGGCATTCCGGATAGTTCGAGCAGCCGACGAACGCGCCGAACTTGCCGGCTTTCAGATTGAGTTTGCCCGTGCCGCAGCTCGGGCACTGGCGGGGATCGCCGCCATCGGCGCGCGGTTCGTAGATGTGCTCTCCGAGCATCGCATCGAGCACGTCGAGCACCTCGGACACGCGCACGTCCTTGATGTCGTTGACCGCGCCCATGAAGCCGGTCCAGAAATCCTTCAGGACCTGCTGCCACGAAATCTCGTTGTTCGAGATGCGATCGAGCTTCTCTTCAAGGTCGGCGGTGAAATCGAATTCGACGTAGCGCGAAAAGTAATTTTCGAGGAATGCGACGACGACGCGGCCCTTGTCCTCACCGTAGAGGCGCTTCTTCTCGAGTTTGACATAGCCGCGATCCTTCAAAACCTGAAGGATCGACGCATAGGTCGAAGGCCGCCCGATGCCGAGTTCTTCCATGCGCTTGACGAGCGAGGCTTCGGAGAAGCGCGGCGGCGGCTCGGTGAAGTGCTGGTTTACGGCGAGACTTTCGCGCTTGAGAGCTTCGTCCTGATTGATAACCGGAAGGCGCTTTGAATCCTCGTCTTCTGTGTCCTCGTCGCGGCCTTCCTGGTAGACAGCGAGGAAGCCATCGAACTTCACGACCTGGCCGGTGGCGCGCAGTTCAAGCTCGCGCTTGCCGGCGGTCGCGGTGATGTCGACCGTGGTGCGCTCCATCTCGGCAGATTCCATCTGGCTCGCCAGCGTGCGCATCCAGATCAGTTCGTAGAGACGTGCCTGGTCGTTATCGAGGCGCGCTTTGATGTTTGAGGGACGACGAGAGAGATCCGTCGGACGGATCGCTTCGTGCGCTTCCTGCGCGTTCTTGGCCTTGGAGGTATATTGGCGCGGCGCTTCCGGCACATACGCGTTGCCGTAGTCTTCGCCGATCACTTTGCGCGCCTGCGTGATGGCGGACGGATCGATCGAAACGCCGTCGGTTCGCATATAGGTGATGAGGCCGGTGGTCTCGCCGCCGATGTCGATGCCTTCATAGAGCCGCTGCGCGATACGCATGGTGTGTGCTGGCGCAAAGCCGAGCTTGCGGCTGGCCTCCTGTTGCAGCGTGGACGTTGTGAACGGCGACTGCGGATTGCGCCGCGCAGGCTTGGCTTCGACATTCGTAACCTTGAACGTCGCTGCTTCAATCGCTTGCTTGAAATCCTCGGCCTCGGCACCGGTGCCGATATCGAGGCGCTGCAATTTCTTTCCGTCGGCGCCAACGAGGCGGGCCTCAAACGTATCGCCGCGCGGGGTCGCGAGCGTTGCCAGCAGCGACCAATATTCCTTCGGAATGAATTTTTCGATCTCCAGCTCGCGGTCGCAGACCAGCCGAAGCGCGACGGATTGCACGCGTCCCGCCGAACGCGCGCCCGGCAGTTTTCGCCACAGAACAGGGGAGAGCGTGAAGCCGACAAGATAATCGAGTGCGCGGCGCGCCATGTAGGCGTCGACCAGCGCGCCGTCGATCTGGCGCGGATGGGCCATCGCTTCGGTGACGGACTGCTTGGTGATGGCATTGAAGACGACGCGCTCGATCTTCTGGTCCTTGAGCGCGCGCTTCTCCTTCATGATTTCGAGCACGTGCCAGGAAATGGCCTCGCCTTCGCGATCGGGGTCGGTTGCAAGGATCAGCTTGTCGGCGCTCTTGAGCGCCTTGGCGATCTCATTGAGACGGCCGGCAGCCTTGGGATCGTTCTCCCAGATCATCTGGAAATTGGCGTCCGGATCGACCGAACCGTTCTTGGCGGGGAGGTCGCGGACATGGCCGTAGGAGGCCAGAACCTCGTAGGAGGGCCCCAAATATTTGTTGATCGTCTTGGCCTTCGCAGGCGACTCGACAATGACGAGATTCATTTGATTCCAATGACTTACTGGGGGAACGCACGCCGGAATCACGCGATTCACAGGGCCCGGTCAGCCCGATACATGGGTAAAACAGACTGTCCTGTCAAATCGCGGACCGGTGAATTGGCCGCAAAGCAGCCGCGATGCCGGTTGTTCTGTGAAAATATGACTATTTTGAGTTGCACACGCAGTGCGTGTATTTTATCCTTCCCGGTACAACCTGCGCTGATTCCGGCGCAGTGAAAACAGGGCCGGCGATGGCCACGGGCGAGGGCGCCAACGATTGGTCGGACGAGGACGAACAGCCTGGCGACGGAGGCCCGGCGGAGGCGGCGCGTTTTGTTTCACGGCAGGCGAGCGAACTCGCGCATCTGTCGCGCATCCACGGCCACGACATGCTGGCCTATCTTCTCGACATGGCGCAGCTGGAGGCCGACGAGATCGTGCGGCGCGATCTGACCTCCAAGTTATGATGGCTCAGGCGGCCGCGACAGGTTCCACGACCGTGTCCGCCTGATTCAAGATACGCCCGTCGAATGCACGGATCTGCAACTTTTGCAGCGGCCGGCGGGTCTGGCGATCCAAGAGCTTCGCGTAGTTCTCACCCTTGCGAAACGAAAACTCCTCGCCCCACTGGCGCAGCGCCACCAGCACCGGAAACAGCCCGCGGCCCTTCGGCGTCAGCACATAATCCTGATATGCGCCGCCATCGGCATTTTCCTTCAGCTCAAGAATGCCCTGCGCCACAAGCGTTTTCAGCCGCGTGCTGAGAATGTTCTTCGCCACGCCGAGATGCTTTTGAAAATCCGAAAACCGGCGCGTGCCCATCATCGCCTCGCGCACGATCAAGAGCGACCACCAGTCACCAATAACGTCCAGAGTCCGTGCGATCGGGCAGGTGTCATTCACCAAACTTTTGCGTCGCATAAATTTCACCTCCGATCACGGCAATGTGGTTGCAATATAGGACCAGAAACGCTATTTGACAATACGGTTTCATCATTAAACTAGAAAAACAGGAGCGTTTCATGAGGCTTAAGGGCAAGACCGCTTTCATCACCGGCGGCAACAGCGGCATCGGGCTCGCCACCGCGAAGCTGTTTGCGGCGGAAGGGGCGCGAGTGGCGATAACGGGGCGAGACAGTGACCGACTCCATTCCGCAATGGCGGAAATCGGGCACGGCGCGTTCGCGATCAAAGCCGACGCGACCGACCCCAAGCAGCTCGAAACTGCGATCGCGGACGCGGTGAAAAAATTCGGCAAGCTCGACATCGTGTTTGCGAATGCCGGCATTCCCGGCAACACGCCGCTCGGCGGCACGACGCTCGAGGCGTTCGAGAAAGTCATCAGGACGAATCTCACCGGCGTGTTCTTCACTGTGCAGGCGGCAGTGCCTCACATGAACGACAACGGTTCGATCGTGCTCAACGGCTCGGTCATCAGCGTGCTCGGCAATCCGGGTTATGCGGCTTACGCGGCGACGAAGGCCGGCGTGCGTGCGATGGCGCGCGTGATGGCGTCCGAACTGTCGCCGCGCGGCATTCGCGTCAACGTCGTTGCACCCGGCGGCACGCGCACGCCGATCTGGGGACCGGGCATCGCGACGCCGGAAGCCGAGAAGGCGCTCGAAGGACGCATCGCGCGTTCGACGCCGCTCGGCCGCATCGGCGAAGCCGACCACATCGCCAGGACGGTTTTGTTTCTGGCGTCGGATGATTCCGCGCATGTGCAGGGTCAGGAAATTTTCGTCGACGGCGGTTCGACCGCGTCGCCTGCGGGTGCGCCGATTTATCGAGGATGATAGCCTTGTTGTGCTGGCCGGTGACCCATAGATCGGAAAGGTTAGTCGCCGGCCACTCAAAGCCGACAGGAGAAATCCATGTTTATGTATTCGATCATCGACCAAAGAGACCTTTCGGAGCATGGAAACGCGCTAGCGCGCGATGAACAAGAAGCACTTGCGCAAATTCAAGAGGGGCAACGGCGGTTGAACAAGCCCGTGTTGAATTTTAAGATCGACGAATCCGGAAATTTTGTTTTGGAGAAGCGTGGGGCTGTACGTTTTGGGCAAGGTTGGAGGAACGATGGTCAAGGACCAATAGCGTTCTTTCATTTAGCCCAACGCGATTAAATCAGCGTCACCATGCCGTCGCCCTGGCGTTCCAGCCGTCCTGCGAGTTCAAGCTCCAGCAGCACGGTGCGGACCACGGCGGCGGAGGTGTCGGCCATCCGCACCAGATCGTCGATGCCGATGGGCGAGGGACCGAGCAGGCTGACGATGCGCGCGCGCTCGTCGGCATGCGGTTCGCTTTCACTCTCTCCGCGACCCGGCTCCAGCATCGGCAACTGAATCGGCCGCTCCATGATCGGCGCGACCGCGTCGATCACATCCTGCGCGCATGTCGTCAGCGTCGCGCCCTGCTTGATAAGATCGTTGGTGCCGGCCGCGCGCGGATCGAGCGGGGAGCCGGGAACAGCGAACACTTCGCGTCCCTGTTCGTTGGCAAAGCGCGCGGTGATGAGCGAGCCGGAGCGTTGCGCCGCCTCGACGATGACGACACCGAGCGCCGCGCCTGAGATCAAACGATTGCGCCGTGGAAAATCCTTCGCACGCGCGACGTGACCCAGCGGCATTTCCGAAATCGCGATGCCGCCCTGATCGACAATGGCGTCGAGCAGATCCTCATGCTCGCTCGGATAGATGCGGTCGTGCCCGCCTGCGAGCACGGCAATCGTGCTTTCGACTGTGACGCGATGGGCGGCGTGATCGATGCCGCGCGCCAGTCCCGATGCGATCACGAAGCCCGCGTCGGCGAGATCGCGCGCCAGCGTGCCCGCGAATTTCAATCCCGCGCCCGACGCGTTGCGCGAACCGACAATTCCGATTGCGGGCCGCATCGATGTCTCGCGCTTGCCGCGCACGCCGAGCAGCGGCGGCGCGTCGTCGATTGCCGCAAGGCGCGGCGGATAACCGGCTTCACTGGACGCCAGCAAAGCGATGCCGAGTGCCGCGCTGCGTTCGATCTCGCGCAAAGCGTCGTCGCGCGTGGCGATCTTTCCGCTTTTCATTGCGCCGCCGCGCTGCGCCATCGACGGCAATCTTTCGAGCGCCTCGCGCGCGCTGCCGAAATGATTCACTAAAGTGCGGAACGTGCGCGGCCCGACGTGATCGGAACGGATCAGCCGCAGCCAGTCGATGCGCTGCTCGTCGGTGAGTTTCTGTGTGGCGGTCTGGATATCCACGCGGCCCCTCGCGGGGAGGGAGTGTGGGGGAAGAATTTAAGCCGGACAACCTTATGCGCCGTTGACAAACTATTATTTGGGGGTACAATAAATAGGTGGAAATCGAGTTCGATCCGGCCAAAGACGCCTTGAACATCCGCAAGCACAACATTTCGCTGGCGCGCGTTGTTGATCTCAAACCGTTTTCTATCGTTGAGGACCAGCGGTATTCTGAACCACGTTTTCGCGCCTATGGGACAATTGATGGGCTCGCTTACTGTTTTGCCTACGTCATGCGCGGCGAGATTACCCGCGTCATCAGTCTGCGGCGGGCGCATGAAAAGGAGATGAGAAAACATGTCCCGCAAAAAAGATAAACCGGTGGTGTTCGACGACGACAATCCGGAATGGACCGCAGAAGATTTCGCGCGGGCCACCCATTTCCCGAAAGGCACGACATTGGGGGAGGCAGTTGCGCATATGATGCGCCAGCGCGGCCGCCCGAAACTCGATAAGCCAAAGGAAGCGATCAAACTGCGGCTCGATGCCGATGTTCTTGAGGCCTATCGCAAGACCGGCGATGGCTGGCAGACGCGCATCAATGCGGATTTGCGGAAGGCGAGGAAGCTGAAGACGGGATGAGATTGACCTTACATTACTGGCCTAATCTTACTTCCCGATTTTCCCTTCCGTCCCCGCGAACAGCCGCTCGATGTTTTCGCGGTGTTTGATCCACAGCATCAGCGTTAGCACCGCGAACAGCACGGCGAGCGCCGAGTGCTGCGACATGAAAAGCATCATCGGCACCACCGCGCTTGCGATCAGCGCCGAGAGCGACGAGTAGCGCGAGATAATCGCGACGCAGAGCCAGACCGCGCAGAACGCGACGGCAGCCGGCCAGAACAGGCCGAGTAAAACGCCGATGTAGGTCGCGACACCCTTGCCGCCCTTGAAGCCGAGCCACACCGGATAGACGTGACCGAGAAATGCGCCGAGGCCCGCCGCCATCGCGGCATCCGGCCCGCCATAGCTGCCTGCGGCAACCACGGCGACGGTGCCTTTCAGCAGATCGCCGAGCAGCGTTGCCGCCGCAAGACCCTTGTTGCCGGTGCGCAGCACATTGGTCGCGCCGATATTGCCGGAGCCGACGGTGCGAAGATCCTGCGTGCCGGCAAGTTTTGTGAGGATCAGGCCGAACGGGATCGAACCGCACAGATAGCCGAACACGAACGAGGCGATCAGGACGATGGTGGCGTTGCTCATGACGGCCTCTTGAATTTGTCGCGGTCAGACGTGCTCGAACACAGTACGCCCGCCGACGATGGTCCGCATCACGCGGCCGGAGAATTTCGCGTCGTCGAACGGCGTGTTCTTGCATTGCGATTTGAGATCGCTCGGGTCGAGAACCCAGGGGGTGTCGATGTCGATCACGATCACGTCTGCGGGTGCACCGGCACGCAGCGATCCGCCGGGCAGGTTGAGCAGTTCGGCGGGCTTCGTCGACATCGCGCGGATCAGCGATTTCAGATCGACCTCATTGGAATGAACGAGCCGCAATCCGGCTGGCAGCATCGTCTCGAGGCCGATGGCGCCGGATGCGGCTTCCGCGAAGGGAAGACGTTTCACTTCGACGTCCTGCGGATTGTGATCCGACATGACCACATCAATGAGGCCAGACGCGACGGCTGCGACGAGTGCCGTGCGATCCTGTTCGGTGCGCAGCGGCGGCGAGAGTTTGAGGAAGGTGCGGTAGGGGCCGATGTCGTTTTCGTTCAGCGTCAAATGATTGATCGACACCGACGCGGACACGTCCAGACCGTCGTCCTTCGCGCGCTTGAGAATGTCGAGCGAGTCGATGCAGGTCAGGGACGCAGCATGATAACGCCCGCCGGTCAGCTTCACGAGCCGCATGTCGCGTTCGAGCACCACGGCTTCCGATGCGTTCGGAATTCCCATCAGGCCGAGGCGGGAGGCGAACTCGCCTTCGTTCATGACGCCTTCGCCGACCAGCGACGGGTCTTCGGTGTGATGCACGATCAGCGCGCCGAAATCGCGCGCGTAGGTCAGCGCGCGGCGCAGCACCTGCGCGTTCATCACGCTCCTGTCGCCATCGGTGAAGGCGACCGCGCCCGCAGCCTTGAGAAGACCGATCTCGGTCATCTCCTCGCCGTTCATGCCCTTGGTAAGCGCCGCCATCGGGTGAATGTTGACAATCGCGGTGTCACGCGCGCGGCGCAGGATGAAATCGACGGTCGCCGAATTATCGATGACAGGTTTGGTGTCGGGCTGGCAGACGATGGTAGTGATGCCGCCTGCCGCCGCTGCGAGCGATGCCGAGGCGAATGTCTCGCGATGACCGGCACCCGGTTCGCCGACGAAGGCGCGCATGTCGATCAGGCCCGGCGCGACAACCTTGCCCGCGCAGTTGATGATGTCCGTGCCTTCCGGCACGCCGGCCGCGCCGATGCCCTTGCGCGCATCTCTAATCACGCCATCGGCGATCAGCACATCGCCATTGGTATCGAGATCGCGCGACGGATCGATCAGGCGCGCGTTGGCAAGCAGAATGGGGCGGCGGTCGGTCAGCATGATGCGGCTCCGCCGCAATTCTCTCGGCTCGTCATTGCGAGGCGCGCAGCGCCGAAGCAATCCAGTTCTTGTTTTTTAAGTCTGGATTGCTTCGCATCGCTCGCAATGACGAAAGCGGAGTTCGACTGCTTTGCTGCCTCACGCATTGGGCAAATTCCTCGCCAGTGCTTCGAGCACCGCCATGCGCACCGCCACACCCATTTCGACCTGCTCGCGGATCAGCGACTGCGCGCCGTCCGCAACAATGGAGTCGATTTCCACGCCTCTGTTCATCGGCCCCGGATGCATCACGAGCGCATCGGGTTTGGCGTAAGCGAGTTTTTTCTGATCGAGGCCGTAATAGTGGAAGTACTCGCTCGATGACGGCACGAACGATCCGTTCATGCGCTCGCGCTGAAGCCGCAGCATCATCACGATGTCCGCGCCGTCGAGGCCTTCGCGCATGTCGCGCGCGACTTCGACGCCCATCCGTTCGATGCCCGGCGGCAGAAGCGTGGAGGGCGCAACCACGCGCACCCGCGCGCCCATCGCGTTCAGCAGGATGATGTTTGAGCGCGCGACGCGCGAATGAAGCACGTCGCCGCAGATCGACACGCGCAGGCCTTCGATGCGGCCCTTGTTGCGGCGGATCGTCAAAGCGTCGAGCAGTGCCTGTGTCGGGTGTTCATGCGCGCCGTCGCCGGCGTTGATGACGGAGCCGTCGACTTTCTGCGACAGCAGTTCGACTGCGCCGGATGCGCTGTGCCGCACGACCAGAATATCCGGATGCATGGCGTTGAGCGTCACCGCTGTGTCGATCAGCGTCTCGCCCTTGCGGATCGAGGAGGAGGCGACCGACATGTTCATCACGTCCGCGCCGAGGCGCTTGCCTGCGATCTCGAACGAGGACTGCGTTCGGGTGGAGGCCTCGAAGAACAGATTGACCTGGGTGCGGCCGCGCAGATTGCTGCGCTTCTTGTCGACCTGCCGGTTGAGTTCGACGTATTCCTCGGAGAGGTCCAGAAGGCCGGAAATGTCGCCCGCGGAAAGCCCCTCGATGCCCAGCAGATGCCGATGCCCGAGGACGAAGGACGATTTCGATGCCGATGTCATTAAAGCCAGTGCTATAGGCCCGCAAAGTGGACGTAGCAAGGCCCAATCCGGTGCGCGGCGCGGCTCTCCCCAGCCTGTGATTGCACAAGGTAAACGCCGCCTGTTCCGCGGCTTTATGGGCGCGTGAAATCCGCCGCATTCGGGCGTAGGGTAGGGCATCTTTCGCCGGAATCGAACGATGCCGAACACCGCTCCCGTCACCGACGTTTTGAATCAATCGCCGCCTTTCGAAGATGTCGATCTGTTTGCGCTGGATCGTCCCCTGATGGAGGCCGTGGCGGCGAATGGCGGCGGTAAAGACGACGCGAAATCGCTGTCGGAGTTCGGCAGGCACTGGGGTTCGGCGGCGATGGCGCAGCGCGGGCGTGTCGCCAACGAGAACACGCCGAAGCTCAAGACCTATGACCAGCGCGGCTTCCGCAGCGATCAGGTCGAGTTTCATCCGGCCTATCACGAATTGATGGCTCACAGCGCGCATGCGGGGATTCACAACTCGACATGGAACGAGAAGGGCGAGGCGGCGGGTGGCGCATCCGAAGTTCTGCGCGCGGCGCGGTTCTACATCGTCTCGCAGGTCGAGACCGGGCATCTATGCCCGATCACAATGACGCGTGCGGCGGTCGGCGCGCTGTCTGTCGATCCGGCGTTGCGCGCGAAGGTGATGCCGGTGCTCGGCACCAAGTCCTACGATCCGTCCTTCGCGCCGTGGTGGGACAAGCGCGGCATGACGATGGGCATGGGCATGACCGAGCGGCAGGGCGGCACCGATGTGCGCGCCAACATCACGCGCGCGATAAAGGACGGCGACGCCTATCGCATCACCGGGCACAAGTGGTTCATGTCCGCGCCGATGTGCGACGCTTTTCTCGTGCTGGCGCAGGCCGACGGCGGGCTGACATGCTTCTTCATGCCGCGCTTCCAGCCAGACGGCAGTGTTAACGCGATTCATTTCCAGCGCCTGAAAGACAAGCTCGGCAATCGCTCCAACGCATCCTCCGAAGTGATTTTCGAGAATGCTTACGCGCTTCGCCTCGGCGAAGAGGGGCGCGGCATTGCGACCATCATCCAGATGGTATCGCTGACCAGACAGGATTGCGCGATTGCCTCCGTCGGCCTGATGCGTTCGGGTCTGGCGCACGCGCTGCATCACGCGCGCCATCGCAGCGTGTTCCAGAAACATCTCGCCGATCAGCCGCTGATGAAAAGCGTACTCGCCGACATGGCGTTGCATGTCGAGGCCTCAACCGCGCTGGTGATGCGGCTTTGTAGATCTTTCGACCGCGCGCCAAACGACAAGGCAGAAGCCGCCTACATGCGTCTGCTGACGCCGGTCGTGAAATACTGGACTTGCAAGAGCGCGCCGCCGTTTCTCTACGAGGCGATGGAGTGCATGGGCGGTAACGGTTATGTCGAGGAGGGAATTCTCGCGCGTCACTATCGCGAGTCGCCGGTCAACGCGATCTGGGAAGGCTCAGGCAACGTTATGTGTCTCGACGTGCTGCGGGCGCTGTCGCGCGAGGCGGAGGCTGCGAGTGCTGTGCTGCAAACGCTGGCGTCGCAGACGAAAGGCTTGCCGGGCGCGGGCGAGGCGATTGCCTTCATCGCCAAATCGTTCCGTTCGCCGGATGCCGAGCGCGTCGCGCGGCTCGCTGTCGAGAAACTGTCGCTGGTCGCCGCCGCCGCTGCATTGAACGAAATTTCTCAGCAACATGCCGAACTGTTCGCGCTCACGCGGCTGAACGGCGCGCATGGCAATATGTACGGTGCGGTCGATCTTGCGCCGGAGCAGATGACAAAACTCGTCGATCGCGCGTTGCCTGCATGACGGAATCTGAAATGAAGCCGCCGGAGGTCTGGAAATTCTGGGGCACGCTGCTCTGGGGCATTCTGGTGTTCGCTGCGATGGGCGTCGGTCAGATCGGCGTCGTGGCCTATTTCGTCTGGACACAGCAGACGCCGATGGATGCCACAACGATGATCGCGATGCTTGGCGACGGCCGCACCATTGCGCTGTCGGTCATCGCGGGATTGCCCGGCGTGCTGCTTGTGCTGTGGATCGCCACGCGGCTGTCGCGCATTCCGTTCGCCGACTATCTCGGCCTTGAAAAATTTTCTTGGAAATATTTTCTGATCGGGCTCGTCGGTCTTGCCGTTCTTTCGCAGGGCTGGGATTTCGTTGCAAAAGGTGTCGGACACGAAGTCTCGCCGGGATTTATGGGCGAGGTTTTGAAAACGGCGCGCGCGCAGAATGCGCTGTGGCTATTGGTGCTGTCATTCTGCGTTGCCGCGCCATTGACCGAAGAACTGATGACGCGCGGGTTTCTCTATCGCGGCTGGTCGGAATCGCTTTTGCGTCCGCTCGGTGCGATCATCGTGTCGTCGCTGGTGTGGACCTGCATGCATCTGCAATACGATGCGTTCTTTCTCGCACAGGTGCTGTCGATCGGATTGCTGTTCGGCTGGCTGCGCTACGCCTGTGGCTCGACCTGGGTCACGATTGTGCTGCATGGGCTGAACAATCTCGCCGCGACGTTGCAGACGATGTACCTGCTCAACAACGGTTAGATCACGCGACCCAGGCGATAAAGATCGGCATCGTGATGGTGGCGAGGATCGTTTGCAGTGTGAGGATTTCTGCGAGCAACGGCGCGTCGCCGCCCATCTGCCGCGCCATGACGTAGGCGCTGGAGGCGGTCGGTACAGACGCGCAGCACGCGACGACGGCGAGATTCGTTCCGCTTAATTCGAACGCGCGGCCGATGGCGATGGCGATCAGCGGCATCAGCAGCAGTTTGATTGCGACCGACAGCCACGCAGGCGCGCTCGCCCGCACGACGCCCTGTAGCCGTAGTCCCGCTCCGACGCAGAGAAGACCGACCGCGAGCGAAGAGCGGCCGAGCGCATCCATGAAGTCATGCACCGGACCCGACAGCGGCATGTGCAGCAGATTGAACGCAAGCCCGATGGCGCAGGCCCAGATGAAGGGATTTTTTGCGATGGTCAGCAGCACCGCACTCCACGACAGTTTCTGCGGCGAGGCGTAATGCGCGAGCACCCAGACCGCGATGACGTTGAGGATCGGAATCATCGCGACCATCGCAACCGATGCCAGCGTGAGGCCTACCGCGCCGTAGAGATTGGCGACGACGGCGAGTGCGACATAGGTCTGCCAGCGCACCGCGCCCTGAAAGACCGACGTGAATGCCGGGCCGCTCGCGCCGAGCGTATTCATGATGAAGGGCCGCAGCGCGAATGTGATGGCGCAACCGATCAGAACCGCGAGCAGCAAAGCGCCTCCGACGCCGATCACCGGAACGCCCGCCAAGTCGGCGCGCGCCAGCGTCTGCACAAGCAGGGCGGGAAACAGCACGTAGAACACGATCTGCTCGAGACCGGCCCACTGCGATTCGTGTTTCATGAAGAACTGCTTGAGCGCGAAGCCCATCGCGATCAGCAGAAACACCGGCAGCAAAGCGGAGGCGACAACGAGCATCAGCGTTTCTCCACGCGCAGGATTGCTAGACGATCCAGTGCGCCTTGCAGAATGAAAATCGCCGCGTGCTCGTCGATGACTTTCGCGCGCTTGGCGCGGCTGACATCTTGCTCAATGAGTTCGCGTTCGACCGCAGCGGTGGAGAGGCGTTCGTCCCACAGCGCGATGGTATCACCGGTCTGCTTCGCAAAATTGCGTGCAAACGCCCGCGTCGATTGCGCGCGCGGGCCCTCCGAGCCGTCCATGTTGATCGGCAGGCCGAGCACGAATCCGCACACGCTGCGCTCGTTTGCCAGCGCCAGCAATCGTGCCGCGTCTTTGGTGAATGTGGTTCGCGCGACGGTCTCGATTCCGGTCGCAAGTTTTCTGTCTGGGTCCGAAACCGAAACGCCGATTGTTTTGGTGCCGAGATCGAGCCCGATCAGCGCACCGCGCGCCGGCCAAAGGGCCGCAGCTTCGATCAGGGGAAGAATTTGCGCAGGCATGGCTCCCGCTTAACATGCACGATAGAGTCGTTGCAAAGCGGGAAGGGATGCAATGGATGTACTGACGCTATTCGGACTGGTGGCCGTCACCGCGATGGTCGTGTTCTACGCGCTGGAGGATCGCAGTCGCTGGGCACTGCTTGGATTCGCGGTGGCCTGCGCGCTGGGATCGATCTACGGCTTCCTGCAAGGCGCGTGGCCCTTCGGCGTGGTCGAGGCGATCTGGACGCTGGTCGCGTTGCGGCGCTGGTATCTCAGGCAACGCCTGACCGCATAGGTGCGGCGCGCGCGGCGTGCTACGAATCTGTCAGCCGGCAACGATGCACGCGCTTCCCATAATTGAGGACATGAACCATGTGGCCGGACCGCAGACTTCTCGACCTGTTCAAGATCGAAGTCCCCATCGTGCAGGCGCCGATGGCGGGCGTGCAGGATGTGGACGTGATGATCGGTGCGGCGCAGGGCGGCGCGCTGGCGTCGTTGCCGTGCGCGATGATCTCAACCGACAAGGCGCGCGAGCAGATCAACATTTTTCGCCAGCGCGTGAGCGCGCCGGTCAACATGAATTTCTTTTGCCACAAGCCGGCCGATGCCGATCCGGCGCAGGAGGCCAAATGGCGCGCGCGCCTTGCGCCGTATTTCAAGGAACTGGGACTCGATCCGAACGCGCAAATTAATGCCGCCAACCGCGCGCCATTCGGCGAGGAGATGTGCAAGCTCGTCGAGGAATTGAAGCCGGAAATCGTGTCATTTCATTTCGGCCTGCCGGACAAGGCGCTGATGAAGCGCGTGAAGGCGGCGGGCTGTATCGTGATCGGCGCTGCCACCATCGTGAAGGAAGCGAAGTGGCTGGAGGAGAACGGCGTCGATGCGATCATCGCGCAGGGCGCGGAGGCCGGTGGGCATCGCGGGATGTTCCTGACCGAGAGCATCGTCAACCAGCCCGGCACGCTGGCGCTGGTGCCGCAGGTCGTGGATGCCGTGCGCGTGCCTGTGATCGCGGCGGGCGGCATCGCCGACGGGCGTGGCATCGCGGCGGCCTTCGCGCTCGGTGCATCGGGCGTGCAGGTCGGAACGGCCTATCTGCATACGCCGGAATCGAAAGTGACCGACGGCGGCCGCAAGGCACTGGCCGGCGCGCACGATGACTCCACCGTCATCACCAATGTCATGACGGGGCGGCCCGCGCGCGGCGTCGCCAATCGCCTGATGAAGGAAGTCGGCCCGGTCTCGCCTGACGCACCCGCGTTCCCGCACGCGGCGACCGCGCTTGGGCCGCTCAAGGCCGCCGCCGAGAAGCTCGGACGGGTCGATTTCACCAATCTGTGGGCCGGGCAGGCTGTTGCCATGAGCCGTAACGTGGGTGCCGCCGATCTGACCCGCGCATTGGCGAAAGAGGCGCTGGATTGCATGAAAAAGCTGACTTCCTGAGCGTTCCGGAGGGCCACCCGGATTGCGCGGTTGCGGCTGAAAAGCCCCATCTGCTATAGCCGGGACTGATTTGGGCGCGTGCCCCGGAGCTTCATATAATGTCAGTCGATGCCGCAACCGTCCGCCGGATCGCGCAGCTTGCGCGCATCGCCGTCAAGGAGGACGAGGTCGCCCATTTGCAGGGCGAACTGAACGCGATGCTGGCGTTCGTCGAGCAGCTGTCCGAAGTGAACGTGGACGGCATCGAGCCGATGACATCGGTGACGCCGATGGAAATGAAGAAGCGCCACGACGTCGTCGATGATGGCGAGATTCCCGGCAAGGTTCTCGCCAACGCGCCGGCGATGGAGGATCACTTCTTTCTGGTGCCGAAAGTCGTCGAGTAGTTCGGAAGGGCAAGCGCCATGTGCCTGTTATGCGAGGACGAGAATTCCTACGCGAAATATCTCGAATATCTCGACGCGCTGGAGCGTGCGGGCAGGGAGCCCGATCCCGACAAGGCGATGGATATGCTGATGGACGAGTTGCAGAAATCCGACGCCGAAAAATTCAAGAACAAGTCTCCCTTCATATGCGACGCGATTGACGAATGACCGATCTGACTGCGCTCACGCTGGCCGATGTCCGCAAAGGCATCGCGGCGAAAAACTTCACGTCGCTGGAGCTGACCGACGCGCATCTTTCCGCAATGGAAAAGGCACGCGTGCTCAACGCCTATATTCTGGAAACGCCGGAGCAGGCGCGCGCGCAGGCAAAAGCCGCTGACGCGAAAATTGCGAAAGGCGAGGTGGGGCCGCTCGCCGGCATTCCGCTCGGCATCAAGGATCTGTTCGCGACGCAAGGCGTTCGCACCACCGCGTGCTCGAAAATTCTCGGCGACTTCAAGCCGCAGTATGAATCCACGGTGACGTCGCAGCTCTGGCGCGACGGCGCGGTGATGCTCGGCAAGCTCAACAACGACGAATTCGCGATGGGCTCGTCGAACGAGACAAGTGCGTTCGGCAACGTCGTCAATCCGTGGCGGCGCGAAGGCTCGGACGCGAAACTCGTTCCGGGCGGATCGAGCGGCGGTTCCGCGTCGGCTGTCGCCGCGAATTTGTGCTTCGGCGCGACGGGCACCGACACCGGCGGCTCGATCAGACAGCCAGCGGCGTTCACCGGCATCGTCGGCATCAAGCCGACTTACGGGCGTTGCTCGCGCTGGGGCATCGTTGCGTTCGCCTCGTCATTGGATCAAGCCGGGCCGTTCGCGCGCAATGTGCGCGACACGTCAATTCTGATGCGCTCGATGGCGGGTCACGATCCCAAAGACACGACCTCGGTCGACAAGCCCGTACCGGATTACGAAGCGGCTGTCGGCAAATCCGTCAAAGGCATGAAGATCGGCATTCCGAAGGAATACCGCATCGACGGCATGTCGAACGAGATCGAGCAGCTTTGGACCAAGGGTGCAGACTGGTTGAAAGCGGCGGGCGCGGAGCTTGTCGAGATTTCCCTGCCTCATACAAAGTATGCGCTGCCGGCGTATTATGTCGTCGCACCTGCGGAGGCCTCGTCAAACCTCGCGCGTTATGACGGCGTGCGTTACGGCGCGCGCGTCAACGGCAAGACGATTTCCGAGATGTATGAGAACACCCGCGCCGCAGGATTCGGCGCGGAAGTTAAGCGCCGCATCATGATCGGCACTTATGTGCTCTCCGCCGGTTACTACGACGCGTATTATCTGCGCGCGCAGAAAGTCCGCACGCTCATCAAGAAAGATTTCGAGGACGTGTTCGCCAAAGGCATCAACGCGATCCTGACGCCCGCGACACCATCCGCCGCGTTCGGCATCGGCGAAAAAGGAAGCGCCGATCCGATCGAGATGTATCTCAACGACATTTTCACGGTGACGGTGAACATGGCGGGACTTCCCGGCATCGCGGTGCCTGCGGGCAAGGATACACAGGGACTGCCGCTCGGCCTGCAACTGATCGGCCGTCCGTTCGACGAGGAGACCTTGTTCTCGCTTGGCGAAGTGATCGAGCAGGCGGCGGGACATTTCACGCCGAAGAAGTGGTGGTGAGTTGTGAACCGCAAGCAGCGCCGCGCTGAAGGAAAAGCCGGCAAGGGTGCTACGGGCCTGCCGTTCGGCGCTCCCGATGTTGCGGATCAATTATTTCAGAACGCGGTGTTTCATCACCAGTCCGGCCGCACGCGCGAGGCGGAGGCCGGCTATCGCGATGTGCTCGCGCGCAATCCGCGTCATCCCGGCGCACTCTGCTATCTCGGTCTGCTTGCGCATAAATCCGGTCACAGCGACGATGGTATCGAACTTTTGAAGAAGGCGATTACGGCAGACAAGCGCAATCCAGACTTGCACTACAATCTGGCGCGTATGTTTGCCGATGTCGGACGCGACGGCGAAGCGGTTGAGGAAAACCGCAAAGCCATCGCGCTGAAACCGGACTACATCGACGCCCATGGCAATCTCGGCGCATTGCTCCTGTTGCGCGGGCAACCTGGCGAATCGCTGGCTGCTGTTGTTCGCGGACTGAAGGTCGAGGAGACGCGCAGTCTCAAATCCACGTTCGCAATGGCCGTGCAGTCACTCGATCCGGCAGATGCCGAAATCAGCGATGACCTGCTGCGCCATCTCACGCGCGCGATCATGGACCCTTGGGCAAGGCCGCGCGACCTTGCCGGCTTTGCAACGGCGTTGCTGATGCGCGACCCGATCATCGCGCGCGCCATTGCGCGCGTATCGGACGCAACGGTCGAACGGCCCGGCGACATATTTAGCGCGGACGAGGAGGCCGCAATCAGCGGGAACGGGCTTTTGACGGCGGTTCTGACGGCGGCGCCGGTGACTTTTGCACCAATTGAGCGCCTGCTGACGGTTCTGCGTCGTACTTTGATGAACGAGGCCGACTCGATTGAAGCCGATAAATGGCTCACGCTTGCGTCCGCCATCGCTCAACAATGCTTCATCAACGACTACGTCTTTGACGGCACCGAGCGGGAAGGCCATCAGGTTTCTGCACTTTTCGATAATGTTGTGAAGTCGCTGGAGCGAGACGAACCTGTCGCGCCCCTCAAGATTACGCTTCTCGCGTCTTACGTTCCGCTGAATTCGGTAGAAGGTGCCGACAAACTCATGTCACGCGAGTTGCCTGAGCCAGTTCGCGCAATCATTCAACAGCAGATTGCGAATCCTAAAAGCGAGAAAAGTATACGCAGGGAGATCGAAAACCTGACTCCGGTGAGGGATGCCGTCTCCGAGAAGGTCCGCGCGCAATATGAGGAAAACCCTTATCCGCGCTGGAGCAAGGCGGCCGCCGCCAATGAGCCCATGCCGGTCGACCAGTATATCGGCATGCGCTTTCCGGGTGGTCCGTATAAAAATCTCGGCAACGGGCCGCTCAATCTTCTGGTTGCCGGATGCGGCACCGGCATGCACGCAATCCAGCGCGCACAATTGTTTGCGAAGGCAAATGTCCTTGCGATCGATCTCAGCCTGAGCAGCCTGGCTTACGCCATTCGCAAAACCCGCGAGATGGGAATTAAGAACATCCGCTACGCGCAGGCGGATATTCTTGAATTCAAAGCCGACAAGCCGTTCGACATCATCGATTCAAGCGGCGTGCTGCATCATCTCAGCAACCCGCTCGATGGCTGGCGTAGACTGGCTGCGCTGGTGCGCCCCGGCGGGCTGATGCATATCGGGCTTTACAGTTCGGCCGCGCGGCAGGCGATCAACGCGGCGCGCGCGAGTTTTGCGAAGGAGGGGCGGACGTTCTCTCCAGCCGGCGCGCGACGGCTGCGCACGGAAATTCTCAACAGGTCCATCGACGACCCGCTGTGCAAGGTCTCGCAGTTCAGCGATTTCTACAGTATGAGCGAATTTCGCGATCTCCTGTTTCATGTGCAAGAGCATCAGTTCACGATCCCGCAGATCGCCGGAATTCTCAAAGACCTCGGATTCACGTTTCTCGGATTTGAAACGCTTGTTCGCAACGCTTACATCAAGCGATTCCCGGACGATCCTAATGCCGTCAGCCTTGGCAACTGGCACGTCTTCGAGACCGAAAACCCGGCGACGTTCGCAGCGATGTACCAATTCTGGATCCAGAAAAACTGATGAAACGCGACGGCGCACAAACCTTTGCCGAAGCGGTTGCCGCGCATCAGGCCGGAAATCTTTTCAAGGCCCGCAAGCTCTACGATTCCCTCATCGGCGCCGATAGAAACTATGTGCCGGCGCTGCACTATCTCGGCATCCTCGAAGCGCAGCAGCAGAATTCCGCGAAGGCTCTGAAGCTGTTCGACCGCGCATTGGCGATTTTGCCCGACGCCGCCGACATTCTCGCCGACAAGGGCAAGGTGCTGATCGATCTCGGCCAGCATCGCGACGCGCTGCCGTGTTTCGAGCGGGCCGTTGCGATCAATCCCGAACACTGGATGGCGCTGCAAAATCAGGGCGCGGCGTTGCTTGCGCTGAAACGCCCCGACGAAGCGTTGCGCGTGTTCGACCGTCTGCTCGTCGTGATGAAAAATCATCCGGCTGCGTTCAACAATCGCGCGCTGGCGCTGAAGGACATGGGCCGCTTCGGCGAGGCAGTGGATGATTTCAAGAAAGCCGTGTCGTTCGACGGCAAGAATGTCGAGGTTCTCACCAATCTCGGCGACAGCCTGTTTGCAGCGAAGAACTACGATGAGGCGGGCGCGTCTTACGACAGGGCGCTCGCGCTCAAGCCTGATTTGGCGCAGGCGTGGCTCGGCCGCGCCAACATCCATGTTGAGTTGAAGCGTTACGAGGACGCCGTTGCCGCTTACGACAAGGCGATCTCGTTCAAGCCGGATCTGGCGGAAGCCTGGCAGGGGCGGGCCAGCGTGCTGTCGGATCACAAGCGGTACAAAGAAGCGGTTTCGGATTTCGCCAAGGCGATTGCGCTGAAGCCCGATCTCCTCGGCGCAGAAGGCGCGCGGCTGCACGCGAAAATGCAGATTTGCGACTGGCGAAACGTCCAATCGGAATGCGACCGTCTGACGGCGGCGGTCAGGGAGGGAAAGCCCAACGTCGCGCCGTTTGCCTATCTCGGCCTGTCGGCATCCGCCGCCGACCAGTCTGCCTGTGCGAAGGCTTGGACTGCTGCGAAGTATCCGTCGCCGGCAAGCGTGCGCACATTCAGCGACGCTGCAAGCTACGACAAACTCCGCATCGTCTATCTGTCAGCGGATTTTTACGAGCATCCGGTGGCGTATCTGATGGCGCGGATGTTCGAGGCGCACGATCGCGCGCGCTTCGAGACGGTTGCGATCTCATTCGGTGCGGATGACGGCTCCGGCATGCGCAGGCGGCTGGAGAAATCGTTCGATCGCTTTGTCGATGCGGCGTCGATGACAGAGGCTGAGACCGCCGATTTTATCGCAGCACTTCAGCCCGACATCGTCGTGGACCTGATGGGCTATACTGGAGTCCCGCGAACCGGCGTCATGGCGCGGCGCGTTGCACCGATCCAAGTCAGCTATCTCGGTTTCGCCGGCACGATGGGCGCAGATTTCATCGACTATATTCTGGCGGATCGCGTCGTCATTCCGCCTGAGCGTCGGCAGGATTATTCCGAAAAAATTGCCGAGCTTCCCGGCAGTTTCATGGTCAATGACCGCGCGCGCAAGATCGCGGAGAAAGTGCCGGCGCGGAGCGAGCAGGGGCTTCCCGAAAATGGGTTTGTGTTCTGCTCGTTCAACCAGAGCTACAAAATTACACCGGACATTTTTGCGATCTGGATGCGGTTGCTGAAAGGCGCGGAAGGCAGCGTGCTATGGCTGTCGAAACACAACGAAGATGCCGTCCGCAATCTGCAAGAGGCTGCGCGCAGTCACGGCGTCGATCCGGGCCGCATCGTTTTCGCCACGCGCGTGCCGCTGAATGAAGATCATCTGGCGCGGCATCAGCTCGCCGATCTGTTTCTCGATACGCTGCCGTTCAACGCGCACTCGACTGCGGCAGATGCGTTATGGGCCGGACTACCGGTACTGACACGGATCGGAGAGACGTTTGCAGGCCGTGTCGCGGCGAGTTTGCTGACGGCGCTCGGTTTGCCGCAGATGATTACGAACACGGCGGACGACTACGAAAAAGCCGCGCTCGACTATGCGCGCAATCCTGAGAAGCTCGCTGCTGTCAAGGCGAAGCTCGCGGCGAACAGATTGTCGGCTCCGTTATTCGACACCGAACTGACGACACGCAACATCGAGCGTGCGTTTGAGGCGATGCACAAGCGGCGTCGCGAGGGGCTGCCGCCGGATCACATCGAGCTTTCCTAGCGTTTCGCGACCGTATTCGGCACCTGTCCGGCGCGCCATTTGTCGGAATTGATGTGGTCGGGGCCGGATGTCATCAGGCGTTTCGGCACGTCCATGGTCCGCCCGGCCTGCGCGTATTTGAGAATGCGCCGCCGCTCCATTTCCGCTGACACGAACGGTTGCCGCGCCAGCCAGTCGAGATCGACGCCCGAATTTCCGAAGGTCGACGAGAAGAACGCCGTCCGCTCGAATTGTTCGAGTGCGGAGACGACGAACCATTCCATGACATGCGCGCCGGGCGCGATCTTGTCGAAACGCGGGCTTGCGGGCCAGAACCCTTCTTCCATCCGGCCCGTGCCGTCCTTGAGCATGCCAGTGAGACCCTTGAGCGCATTCGCGCTGACGGAGCGTCGGCCGAATTCGCAAGAGATGCGCGCGAGCGTGGACAGCCGTGCCAGCGACGGCTGGGTTTCGCAAAGAGCTTGTAGCGTATCGCAGGCAAAACGTAACGCGCCGACGCGCTCTGACAGCGATCCGTCAGCCCCGCGCCAGACCGCATATCCAGCCAACGCGTCGCGATAGGTGTCGTCGAGCGACGCGTCGATCAGTTGCGCGAATGTCGGCGCAAATGCCTGTGTCCTGATGAGATCGAGCGCCGTGGCGCGCGCGGCATCGTCAGGCGCCCAATCGGCAACGGATTCGGCGAGCAGGCCGTCTTTCGCAAGTGCCGTGGCCTGTTCGGGGCGGATGGCGAACAGATTGATCTCGTAGCCGTCCAGCAATTCATCGGGCGCGACCGGCACGAGAACGGCAGCTCGGCCAAGCTGGCGATAGAGGCCGAAGCCGAGCGTGACGAATGCCGCGCGCAATTCCTCGTTGATGCGCTCGCCGGCCTTCACCTCGAACATGACGAGCGGGGACTGGCTGGCGAAGAAGGATTTGGCGCCGCCGAGAATTCGCAATTCCTCGCCCTCGGCGTCGATCTTGAGGAAGTCGATCTTGCCCCAGTTGCGCGCCACCTGTTCGGCGTCGAGCGATGAAATCCGGATCGCTTCGCCTTCGCCGCTGCCTTCGAGCGTATTCAGTTCGCTCGACGCACCGAGAAACAGTTTTCCGTCTCGCTCGCCATCCGACAGCGCGGCCGCGATGACGTTCAAATTGATCGAGCGGTTCTTCCTCTTGCCGGCCTCCAGCATCCGCCGCGTGTCACTGGCGGGTTCATAAGCGTAAACCTGTCCCGTGGGTCCGGCCATCCGCGCGGCGGGCAGGCTGTAGACGCCGAGATTGGCACCGATGTCGATCACATTCATGCCGCGCTTGAGCCAGCGCGCCAGAAACTGCGTCTCCTTCTCGAACCACTGCTCCTGCTCGAGCAGAACATAGGTCGTGATCGCGCCGAGCGACGGCGGCAGCACGATGTGCGTGCCGTCGGACATGCGCAGGGAAAACTCGGTCATTGCAGAAAATCCCGGCAGATGGGCGTTTCGGTCGCGCCGCTCTAGCATAAATGACGGGGATTGGCGGAGCCTGGTGAGGGGTTTTCTCGACTTTGGAACCAAGGTAAAAGCCGCGCCATGAATGCTCCCGCCAAATCCTCGAAATTGATGAAAGGCTCGACCGGCGACTGGGAAGTCGTGATCGGGCTCGAAGTCCACGCGCAGGTCACATCGCAGGCCAAGCTGTTTTCCGGCGCCTCGACCGGCTTCGGCGCGGGTCCGAACGAGCATGTGTCGCTGGTGGATTCGGCGATGCCGGGCATGCTGCCGGTCATCAACGAGGAATGTGTCGCGCAGGCGGTGCGCACGGGGCTGGGATTGAACGCTAAGATCAATCTGCGTTCGGTGTTCGACCGCAAGAATTATTTCTACCCCGATCTGCCGCAGGGCTATCAGATCAGCCAGTTCAAATCGCCGATCGTCGGCGAGGGCGAGGTTGTCGTCGAACTCGCCAACGGCGAAAGCACCAAAGTCGGCATCGAGCGGTTGCATCTGGAGCAGGACGCGGGCAAATTGCTGCACGACCAGCATCCGTCGATGTCCTTCGTCGATCTCAATCGCTCCGGCGTGGCACTGATGGAAATCGTTTCCAAGCCCGACATCCGCTCGCCGGAAGAGGCGCAGGGCTATGTCTCGAAGCTGCGGACCATTCTGCGCTATCTCGGAACCTGCGACGGCGACATGGAGAAGGGCAATCTGCGCGCCGACGTCAACGTGTCCGTTCGCAAGCCCGGCGAGGGTCTCGGTACGCGCTGCGAAATCAAGAACATGAACTCGATTCGCTTCATCGGCGATGCGATCAAATACGAAGCGCGCCGGCAGATCGACATCATCGAGGACGGCGGCACGATCGATCAGGAAACCCGTCTCTACGACCCGAACAAGGGCGAGACACGCTCGATGCGCTCCAAGGAAGAAGCGCATGATTATCGCTATTTCCCGGACCCCGATTTGCTGCCGCTGGAATTCACGCAAAGCTATGTAGATGGACTGAAGGCGAAGCTGCCGGAATTGCCGGACGAGAAGCGCGCGCGATTTGTCGCCGATCTCGGCCTGTCGCCCTACGACGCAAGCGTGCTGGTCAGCGAGCGCGAAAGCGCGGATTTCTTCGAGGCCGTGCTGGCAAAGCTCGATGACAAGAAGCGCGACGGCAAGATGGCCGCCAACTGGGTCATCAACGAGCTGTTCGGCCGCCTCAACAAGGAAGGGCAGGAGATTGCAGCTTCGCCAGTGTCGGCGGCGCAGATCGCATCCATCGTCGATCTGATCGGCGCGAACACGATCTCGGGCAAGATCGCCAAGGATCTGTTTGAAATTGTCTGGACCAAGGGCGGCGATCCGAAGGCTTTGGTTGAAAGCCTCGGCATGAAGCAGGTCACGGACACCGGCGCCATCGAGAAGATGGTGGACGACATCATCGCGGCCAACCCCGACAAGGTCGCGCAGGTGAAGGAAAAGCCTGCCGCGATCCAGTGGTTCGTCGGTCAGGTGATGAAAGCGTCCGGCGGCAAGACCAATCCGCAGGCCGTCAACGAGATTCTCAAAGCCAAGCTCGGTCTCTGATCGCGCTCGCCTGGCGTGCCGCACTCCTCATTTCCGACTCGATGATGAATGCGCGGTGCGCGATCGCGCGCGGCGACGGCGTATCGAGAACGGGAATCGAAAAAGCGAATCGCACCGTTGCGTCTGAGCGAAAAATTTTCGCTCTCCACACGCCGTTCCTCGAAAAACGAAAACTGCGCGAAAATTTTTTCGTTGCCAAATTTTGCGACTCAGAGTCCGCAAAACACGTTTTTGAGCACGCCGAACGATTCGCGCTCGCATTGAATTGCATTGTGTTTTCATTCATGCGCGTGAAGAAAACCGCTGGCGCGCGCGGTTTTCTTGCATTCTGCAAAAAACGTCCGGCGTTTATCATCGTTCGCGCGATGATGCGCCACACATGCGACGCATCGCATGACACGCGTGTGCATGAAGCGCGCGATGCTTTTCACGTAAACACTTCCTTAAGCGCCAAGATGTCTTTTTGAACGCGTTGGTGTAATCGGAATGCAGTGCTTTCGATTCCCGAACGCACGCTAGCGACTAGCCATCTCACTAACTTTGGAGGGCAACATGGCCAAGAAAGCTAAGAAGGCAAAGAAGAAGGCAAAGTCGGCAGTGAAGAAGACTGCCCGCAAGACCCGTCGCGTCAAGAAGAAGTAACTTCGGCTTGACCGGCTGCCGGCGCCCCGCGCCGGCATCGTCACACCGGCCGTCCGGTTGAATCGTTCGCAAGAACGAATTTGAAAGACGGCTCAGGTCGACGACAGAGGGTGTCGGCGAGACATCAGACGAGACGGTCAACGCGCAATCTTGAGATGGCCAACGTCTTGCGGTTGCGAATTGGCAGAAGAGCTACAGGTTCTTCGTCGTTGCGGCAGTTTCAGCCCGCAGTTTCATTCGATCGGTTCGCTCACGCGAACTGCTTTTTTGGAATCTCGACCCTGACGTGTTCACCGACGCCCTCGTTTATCTGAGGACAGAGGTCGTTATCGATCCGTCTTGCGGGCCGAGTTGATGTTTCACCGGCTCAATTCCAATTCCTCATCTAAATTCCCGCACGCACTCGCAAGCAGTGGTTATTGCGCCGTCAAAGAGCACGGTGAATCCATTTTTACGATTGCACAGAAGTGCCTGTAAATCGGGACTTTCTTGAATCATCGAACGGGCAGGGATGCCGCGCCGTTCAGATTCGATTCATCGCGATATTTAAACTGCCCTTCAAATTTTACGGATCATATGAGGCCAACAAGCCGGGAAACGGCGGGGCGCGCATTCGCAAGGCCGCAAATGTCTTTGCGAATGCGCGTATCAAAACAGAATGCGTCGAACGGAATTCGGACAGGGGCCGCGCTCGCTCGCGGTGTCAGGGGACCAGGATGTTTCAGAGCCATATCGATACTTCAACTGCGATGCCGGTTGAGCATGCGGCGAACGGCGACGTGCTGTTCGACCTCGGCATGATCTTCTCGACGGGCCGCGACGGCGTCGTCGATCTCGTCGCCGCGCATAAATGGTTCAATCTCGCAGCCCTCAAGGGCCGCGCCGATGCGATCGCGCTGCGCCGTGAGATCGCCGCGCAGATGACCGGCGTCGAAATCGCGATGGCCCAGCGCGAAGCGCGCGCCTGGATGACGCTGCACTAAGCTTGTTGGCTCGGCTGGCTCTGCGCTGCTTTTGAAAGTGCGTATCGCACCTCAAGAGTCTTTATCAGAGTGGCGGAGACGGAGTCCGCTCAACTGGCGTTTATCGACGTTCGCTATCGTTCGCAGGTGCGCTTAGAAGCTCCCGAGATTAGTGGCATTTCTTTTATTGGTCGCCGCTGTCGTTCGTTTCCGTTCACCTCAAGCCGTGCTAAATTTGGGGACCGAGTTGGGGACTGGGAGATTTTCGATGGCCGATAGCCTTACAGCGCGCAAAGTCGAAACGGCCAAGCCGGGGAAATATAGCGATGGTCGCAACCTTTACCTCGTAGTTTCGCAATCCGGGTCTCGCAAATGGGTGCTCCGGTTTACTTGGCGGGGCAAGGCCAAGGAAATGGGCCTAGGAAGCGCCAGTACGGTTTCGCTTGCCGATGCCCGTGACAGAGCCGCCGCCGCTCACCGGACGTTACAGCGCGGTCTAAACCCCATTGAGACGCGGGAGCGGGGGAGTGTGCTGCCGACCTTTGGTGAGGTCGCGGTCGGTGTGTTGGAATCGCTATCGGCTGGCTTCAGGAATGAGAAGCACAAGGCGCAATGGAAAATGACGCTGGAAACTTACGCCGCATCGTTGCAGTCAAAAGCCGTCGATACGGTGTCCACCGACGACATTCTGTCGGTCCTGAAACCAATCTGGCTGGATAAACCGGAAACCGCCTCCCGATTGCGCCGCGGAAGGATCGAGAAGGTCTTGGATGCGGCAAAGGCCAAAGGTTTCCGTGCTGGGGAAAATCCAGCGCGGTGGCGGGGCCATTTGGATCATTTGCTCTCCAAGCCCTCGAAACTCACGCGCGGCCACCATTCGGCTATGCCATACGAGCAGGTTCCAGAGTTCATTGCCGATCTGCGGAAGCGGACGGCGACGGCGGCATTCGCTTTGGAGTTTTGTATCCTGACGGCTGCGCGCTCGGGAGAGGTACTTGGCGCAGTTTGGAACGAAATCGATCTGGAAAAGAAAACTTGGACTATTCCCGCGAAACGCATGAAAGCCGGACGCGAGCATCGCGTTGCGTTGTCGGGTCGTGCGGTTGCAATTTTACGCCACCTTGAAAAAATTAAATCCGGCCAATTCGTTTTCGGAAGTCAATCGGCAGATGCGCCACTCTCGAATATGGCGATGCACATGCTTTTACGCCGTTTGAAAATTGAGAACGCCACCGTGCATGGTTTCCGTTCAAGCTTCAGGGATTGGGCCGGAAACGTATCGAGCTTTCCGCGCGAGGTAGCCGAGACGGCGCTTTCTCACGTTATTGGCGACAAGACAGAACAAGCCTATCGGCGGAGCGACGCACTCGAGAAGCGCCGCAAATTGATGGATGCGTGGGCCTCTTATTGCGAGCCTAAAACGCACGGAAACATTGTAACGCTTCGGAAACAAAAAGCGGTGATTGTGCTCTAGGAGTTGGTCGAAAGTTATGGTCAGGGAGCGCAAGAACAACGACCAGCTATCAAAAGTATACAAAGCCAACCCTTCGATTGAGAAGTATCTAGAACTGCGGGCTTCGTATCCTGACAATCAGATTGAAGTGGCTCTCTTTGGCGGCATTGAACACGCCTTCAAAAATCAGGAGGAAATCGAGAAGTTAGGTATCGCTGTTGAAGACTATCTCGGCATTTTGGATGCAGATCAAAACTGCATTTCAAAAGTTTGCCTGCATTTGCTCGCGTCATTGGCCAAAAGAAAAAATCTAAAGGCAGCTGGCCAAACCCAACTTGGTCGGCGGGGCAAAACGATTCCAGATCAGATGATCGATTGGCTAATCTGCTGCATGCTTGAGTCAGAGAGCTGGAACGGCACCCTCGAATTAAACCGAGATTTGATCGTTCTCATTCGCCACCGGCTTATGCCTGGCAAATCAACTTTTGAACAATTGCTTTCCGTCAAAACACAACGGTCAAATGCCGCGCACATCGGTGGTCAACTCATCGCAATGGGCAGAGTGGCTTCTTTTCGCAAGATTGGCGAAATCATGGGCGTCGAGCCTAGTACCGTGAAGCGCTGGTTCAAAAGTAAGGAAGAATTTGATCAAGAGTGCGCGCCGTATTCTCGTTGGTATGACGAAAAGGGAAATATGCTCCCGTTGATCAAGAAATAGGTGTTGCGCCAATAAGAACGTGCGCAACACCCTCCGTATCGATCATTCCTTCTAGGACCGCGCGATTTCGTGCGTATTCACGGAGGAGTGCCAGATGCAAATTGATCGCCTTATCCCGCTCCGCGAGGCCGTCACCATGGCCGGGATGCGGACTACCAAAGCATACCAAGAAATTGCTGCTGGTCGGCTCGCTGTTGTCCGAAATGGCCGCCGCACATTCGTTCGGATGAGCGAGTTGCAGCGCTATATCGATTCCCTTACGAGACAACCGACCGTTGGCCAACGGTAGCGATGCGCGGCAAATCTGTGCGCGGCATAAAGCGCCACCGAAACTACACAGTGGAGGAAGCCGCCCGCGCGCTGGGCGTCTCCAAACTTACCGTTCGTCGAATGAAGAAAGCTGGTCTGCCAGCGATCACCAACCGCAAGCCCCATCTAATTATGGGAGCAGACTTAGTCGATTTCCTAATCGCACGACGTGCAAAACGGGCGATCTGTCAATTGTCAGAGTGCTTCTGTTTCACATGTCGAAAACCGCGTGAAGCTCTGGGCAACTTGGCCGATCTGCATGTTCGTTCTGCGAAAATCGGAAATCTAGAAGCCTTCTGCATCGCGTGCGGTGGGCCGATGCGAAAAGCCGTTTCGTTGGCTCGGCTCGACGAATTGAAAAGGCTTTTTGATCTTTCAGTCAGGCAGGTCGGCAAACGTATGGGCGAGTAATGCTCGCCTAGTTCAATTGATAACTTCCAAAGGTTCGCAGCAACCATGCAAAAACATCACCCGGAAAATGAAAGAATTAAGCGTGCTTACTTCGCCTACCTCGAAGAAGCACGCCGGATGTCTCCCAAGTCGGTGGATCAGGTGGCGGCTGCCATTTCCGCCTTTGAGGTTTCGACGGGGCATAAAACATTCAGAGCATTTCACCTCGAGCAGGCGCGGGCTTTCAAGCGCAAACTGTTTGAAGTAACCAATCCTGCGACTGGCAAGCCACTCGCCAAGGCGACCATTCATGCTCGCCTTATGGCCCTTAAAACTTTTTTTGAATGGTTGGCCGGACGACCGGGTTATCGGCGCATCACTTTTAGCGACGCGGAATATTTCAATCCGTCAGCGAATGATAGTCGCGTGGCAACAGCCCGTCGTGAGCGCCCGGTTCCTACCATAGATCAAATTAGGCATGTGCTTTCATCCATGCCTCACTTAACGACGCTTGAAAAGCGAGATCGTGCGCTCGTCGCATTCACGTTGCTCAGCGGAGCCCGAGATAGCGCAATTTCATCTCTCAGTCTCAAGCATGTTGACGTTACTGCGCGTTCCATTTTTCAGGATGCTCGCGAAGTTCGCACCAAGAATCGCAAAACATTCACTTCATGGTTCTTCCCGGTCGGAGAGGATGTTGAGGCGATTGTGACCGAATGGATTGCGCATTTGAACGAAACACTTTTGTTCGGTCCCGCCGATCCCATTTTTCCGGCGACACAAATCACTCTCGGAAGTGATGGAGGATTCAAAGCAACTGGCGTGGAACGTAGGCATTGGAAGTCCGCTGCTCCTGTCCGGCAGGTGTTTCGCGACGCCTTCACCCGCGCTGGATTGCCCTACTTCAATCCTCACTCGTTCCGGCATACGATTGCTATGCTAGGAGAACGACTTTGCACCACTCCGGAAACGTTTGCTGCATGGAGTCAGAATTTAGGTCATGAGAACGTGTCAACCACGTTGACGAGTTACGGCAAAGTCCCCAGCCATCGCCAAGCAAAAATCATAGGCGATCTGCGAGATCGCAACAGTTTCGGCTCCGATGACGATATTGATCCGGAAACCATCAAGCGAGTTCTAGCTTTTTTGTCACGTAACGCGGCCTAGACAAGGACGCTGCTCGCGGAGCTTGGGAATCGGGTGATTGTTGTCGGATTTGTGACCGTTCGCTTGCTTTCAACTTCGCGCCAGCCGTGCCATTCTTCCGGTGTGAAGCGGTCAAATTTCATTTCACGAGTATTTGCAGCGCTCGTCGTTGCTAGCCTCGTTTCGACACCATTCGCACAGGCATTCGCTGCGCGTGCGGGGTCGACCATGTCTATGTCAATGGAAGTCGCGCAGGGCGATATGCCATGTTGTCCTGACAAGTCGTCGCCCATCGGTTGCGATCAATGCCCGTTGATGGCGATGTGTGTAGCATCGATGCTTCAAGTTACCCCGGCGGTTTCAGCAGTCCAGCCACCGCTAGCGGAAATAAAAACTCTCGCGCCTGCAAGCGATCCTAGATTGGAAAGCAGAGTATATCCGCCGCCACCAAAACCACCTCGGTCTCTGGCTCTTTCGGCTTAACAAAGCCGAACGCTGACGCGCGTTCTTTTGCGCGGAAAGTTGATCGCCGCTTTGCGGCAGAGCAGTGACGAGGATTTCAAAATGACCATGCCATCATGGCGCGCCATTTTTGCGACGCTTAAGACGACCAGCCGTTGGGGCGTTGCCGCCGTGGCACTCGTTGTGACAGCAACGGGTCTTGTTTTTTTCGTCGGAAGTAATTCGACGGACAAAGCAGCCGTATCGAGTTCGAGCGGGATGGGAAGCTCAGATACGTCGCCTTCCACCGAAAGAAAGATAAAATACTATCGCAATCCGATGGGGCTTCCGGACACGTCGCCGATGCCCAAAAAGGATTCGATGGGCATGGACTACATCGCCGTTTTCGAAGGCGATGATACAGACGATGGTTCGGTGAAACTGTCGCCGGGGAAAATTCAGCGAACGGGTGCGAAGTCCGAAGCCGCCGCTAAACGAGTTATCCGGCCAGTCATTCGTGCGCCAGGCACAATTCAACTCGACGAACGGCGCATCTCCGTCATTTCCATGCGCGCGGAAAGTTGGGTTCAAAAAGTTGCAGATGTCACCACCGGCAGCGTGGTCAGCAAGGGCCAGCCTTTGATGGAAATCTACAGTTCGGAAGTCGCGCGTGCTTCTGCCGAATATGTTTCCACCATGACCTCAAAAGTCACTGGCGGCGAAGGGCCATTTGGTCGTGGGTCTCGTCAACGGCTCATGAATTTGGATGTTCCGGATGCAGCAATCATAGCTATGGAAAAAAACAAAGTTGCGCCAATTGCAATCGAATGGACGGCCCCGCGCGACGGCATCGTGCTGGAGCGCAAGGCTGTCGAGGGGATGAGGGCGCAGCCCGGCGACGTGTTGTTTCGCGTTGCAGATGCGTCGGTGGTTTGGGCGATTGTCGATGTGGCCGAACGCGATCTCGGATTGCTCTCAGTTGGCCAGCCGGTCGTTTTGAAAGCGCGCAGTTTTGCAACTCTAGAGTTCCTCGGCAAAGTCGATGTGATTTACCCGCAGGTCAGCCGCGAGACCCGCACGGCGCGCGTTCGGATTGAGTTGCCAAATCCCGACATTGCTCTGCTGCCGGATATGTACGTTGAAGCTCAAATAAATACCGGGAGTAGCGAACCTGTCATTGCGATCCCCGAAAGCGCCGTCATGGACACGGGAAGCCGTCAGGCGGTGTTCATCGATAAAGGTGAGGGCCGTTTTGAGCCGCGTGATGTCAAGCTAGGCGCTCGCAGCGATGGTTATGTAGAGGTTCGCGAGGGTGTCAGCGAGGGCGATCCGGTAGTTGTTTCGGCCAATTTCCTGATCGATGCAGAAAGCAATCTGAAAGCCGCGCTTAAGGGATTTTCCGACACGGGAGCGCAGCAATGATCGCCCGTCTAATAGCTTGGTCTGCCCGCAATCTTCTGCTCATTTTCTTTGGAGCGGGTTTTGCTGCCGCCGCTGGAATCTATGCTCTTGTCCATTTGCCGCTGGACGCGATCCCGGACCTCTCCGACACGCAGGTCATCGTCTACACCGAATATCCCGGCCAAGCGCCGCAGGTCATCGAAGATCAAGTCACCTATCCATTGACCACCGCGATGCTTACCGTACCGCGTTCAAAAGTGGTGCGCGGATTTTCCTTTTTTGGCGTCTCGTTTGTCTATGTGATTTTTGAAGATGGCACCGACATCTATTGGGCTCGTTCCCGCGTTCTCGAATTTTTGAATGGTGCTGCGCAACGCTTGCCAGCCGCTGTGACGCCGACGATGGGGCCGGATGCGACGGGCGTTGGTTGGGTGTACCAGTATGCGGTGATGTCAAAAGAACTGAATCTCTCCGACACGCGAGCGATCCAAGATTGGAATCTGAAGTTTGCGCTCGCAAAGGCCGAAGGTGTCGCTGAGGTCGCGAGCGTTGGCGGTTTCGTTCGGCAATACAACGTCATTCTCGATTCGCAGCGAATGCGCGACCTCGGCATTACGATGCAGAAAATGCGCGATGCGATCCGCGCGAGTAACGCGGATGTCGGTGGCCGCACCGTCGAGCTTTCCGAATTTGAATACGTTATTCGCGGCAAGGGGTATCTCAAAAGCATCAATGATCTCGGTAATGTCGTCCTCAAGACCAACAACGGCACACCGGTTTTACTGAAGGACGTTGCGCGGGTCGAACTCGGTCCCGATGAGCGTCGCGGCATTACCGAACTCAACGGCGAGGGAGAGGCCGCCAGCGGTATCGTGTTGCAGCGTTTCGGCGTCAATGCGCTAGACGTGATCCAGAACGTCAAAAAGCGCTTTGCTGAGATTGCTAGCAGTCTGCCTTCGTCAGTCGAGATCGTTCCCGTCTACGATCGTTCCAGCTTAATCAACGCGGCCATCGAGACCCTGAAGCGCACGCTGCTCGAGGAAAGCGCTGTCGTCGCCTTGGTGTGTATCGTGTTCCTTTTACATTTTCGAAGCGCCTTGGTCGCAATCGTGATGCTTCCTGTCGGCGTTCTGATGGCCTTCGGTGCCATGAAGCTTCTCGGTCTTGGCTCTAACATCATGAGCCTCGGAGGCATTGCAATTGCGATTGGCGCGATGGTCGATGCGGCAATTGTGATGATCGAAAATGCTCATAAGCATTTGGAGCGCGCGGAGCCTGAAAAATCGCGAGTGTCCATTTTGATTGATGCGGCGACCGAAGTTGGCCCCGCGCTTTTTTTCAGTCTGCTTATCATCACTGTTTCATTCATGCCGATTTTTACTTTGGAGTCACAGGAGGGCCGGCTGTTCAGCCCGCTTGCGTTTACCAAAACGTTTGCAATGGCGGCCGCAGCGTTATTGTCCATTACGCTCGTCCCCGCGTTGATGGTTGTTTTCGTGCGAGGCCGAATTGTCCCGGAGCACAAAAATCCAATCAATCGCTTTTTAATTTGGATTTATCGGCCAGTGATCCAATGGGTCATGAATGCGAAGGCACTAGTTATTCTGATTGCACTCGCTGTTTTGGTTGTGACTGTTTGGCCAGCGCGGCAACTCGGCTCCGAGTTCATGCCCAACCTCAATGAAGGCACGCTGCTTTACATGCCGACGACGCTGCCCGGAATTTCGGTCACGAAGGCGGGCGAGTTGCTACAAACACAAGACAAGATCATCCGCGCATTTCCGGAGGTCGCTTCGGTTTACGGAAAGGCAGGGCGTGCTTCGACCGCCACCGATCCTGCGCCATCAGAAATGTTTGAGACAGTCATAAACCTCAAACCGAAAGACGAGTGGCGGAGTGGGGTGACTCTCGAAAGTCTCACTGCTGAAATGGATCGGGCATTACAATTCCCGGGAGTTTCAAACGCTTGGACGCAGCCGATCAAGGCGCGCATCGATATGCTGTCCACAGGCATCCGGACGCCAATCGGCGTGAAAGTCATAGGCACCGATCTCGTTGAGATCGACGGTCTTGCGAAACAGATCGAACAAGTTTTGAAGACTGTGCCCGGAACATCGTCGGCATATGCCGAGCGTGGCATCGGTGGATACTATCTCGACATCACGCCGGATCGTGCAGCGCTCGCACGTTACGGAATCACGGTTCAGGATGTCCAGGACGTCGTAGGCACTGCGCTTGGCGGGCAGACGGTTACAACCACTGTGGAAGGCCGCCAACGCTTCAGCGTGAACATGCGATACCCGCGCGATCTACGTAGCGATCAGAATGCTATCAGCCGCGACGTGCTGGTGCCGATGCCAAACGGTGGGGCAGTGCCACTTGGGGAGGTGGCCAAGATAGAACCGTCGCGTGGACCTACTTCGATCCGAACGGAAAACGGCCAACTGGCGGTCTACATCTACGTCGATATTCGTGACCGCGACATTGGTGGGTACGTTGCAGACGCCCAGCGCGCTGTGAAAGCTAGCGTGCAATTCCCGCCGGGTTCTTACGTGACTTGGAGCGGGCAGTTTGAATATCTTGAGCGTGCAACCGCGCGGTTAAAGATTGTTGTCCCGGTTACGCTGCTTATTATTTTTCTTCTGCTCTATCTGAATTTCCGCTCGTTGACGGAGACGATGATTGTCATGCTGTCGCTGCCGTTCGCACTTGTCGGCGGCTTGTGGCTGATGTGGGCGCTCGGTTTCAATCTCTCGGTGGCTGTTGTTGTCGGGTTCATTGCGCTCGCCGGTGTTGCGGCGGAAACTGGCGTTGTGATGCTGATGTATTTGAACCAAGCGTTGGCGAGCATCAAAGCGAAATGCGAAAGTGAATCGCGTCGGCTTTCTCAGCGCGATCTCTACGAAGCCATCATGGAAGGCGCAGTTGAACGAGTGCGTCCAAAAATGATGACAGTCGTTGCGATCATGGCGGGACTGTTGCCGATTATGTGGAGTACCGGCACGGGTTCTGAAATCATGCAGCGCATTGCTGTGCCGATGATTGGCGGAATGATTTCATCGACGCTTCTTACGTTGGTCGTGATTCCAGCAATTTATGGATTGGTAAAAGGGATCGGCGTAGGGGAAAGTCGGCCTTTTACCCAGCTTTCGGCATCTAGGCGGGCGTAGATAGCTCCAAACGCGCCCGAAAAACGGGGACTCATTTGGGGACTAGGAGAAATTGCTGTCAAAAATATCTAGTAAAAACAATAAGATAGACGATATATTTGGCGGAGACGGAGGGATTCGAACCCTCGATACCCTTTTCAAGGTATGCTCATTTAGCAAACGAGTGCCTTCAGCCGCTCGGCCACGTCTCCAATGCTGTCCGATATGCCTGACCCGTCAGTGACCCGCAAGCCGCGCGCCTTGTTAGATGGCAGCTGAACGGCCTTCGCTGTTCCGGCCCGTTCGGCAACACGATTTGTGCAGTTTTGATGCGTCTTTCGCCGGTCAACTCGGCCTTGCATACAAGGCAGAGCCGGGTTCCACACTCGTCGGTGTCGTTCAGAAGCCGATCGGGGAGGGCGCGAATCCGGGGTTCCACGGGCGTCACAATCGGGCTCGATTCGACCGTTTTTGACCTCGCGCGACGGCTCTTTGCCCTCGGATTGCCATATCCAGCGGCCTATGCGCCGCTCGCAGGGTACAACAAAAAATCAAAATATATCAGTATCTTACGCGCTTCTGCGAAACACGGCTGAGTGCTATTTGTGCAACACATTTCCGAAAACGGCCGGAACTGCACCGTTTGATGGCGGACATTTGTTGCATGGTCACAACCGTTGAGTAATGGTCCACCCAGCGACGGAGGGGGGCATCCCGAGGTCGTCCTGTTTGGAAGTTTCGCTTAAGTCGCTCGCGTTCAGCGGGAGTGTCCGAAAGCGCGAGGCGACCAGGCGGTTAGCTGGGATCAAGGGGACTAATCCAAAGGTGTGACTTAACACCGATGGGCGGGAACCCTCCCTAACAGAGCAAAACTTGGAGGTTTTATGAGCAAGATTAAGAGCCTTATCCTCGGCTCGGCAGCAACGGTTCTCGCTGTCGCTGGGGCACAGGCAGCTGATCTTCCGGTGAAGGCGAAAGCCGTTCAGTACGTGAAGATCTGCTCCCTGTACGGCGCCGGATTCTACTACATCCCGGGCACCGACACCTGCATCAAGCTGGGCGGCTACACCCAGTTGGACGTGAACTTCAACGGCGGCAACTACGATCAGCCACCGTGGACCGCAGCTTCGGGCATTGACGTTGCTGGCCGCCCTGGTGACATGTACACCACGCGCGCTCGTAACCAGTTCAACATCGACACCCGCACCGCAACCGAATACGGCGTTGTTCGCACCTTCTGGTCGTCCAACTTCGAATTCTCGACGGGCGCTTCGTTCAACGCGTCGACCGGCAACCTCACGGTTGACTACGGCTTCGTGCAGTTCGCAGGCTTCACCCTCGGTAAGGCGGTTTCGGGCTTCCAGACCCCCTGGGGTGCATACGGCGCGAACAACAACACGTCGTACCTCCTCGGTGGTTATGACAACGCGACCGGCATCACGCAGATCGCTTACACCTGGCAGTTCGGTAACGGCGTTTCGGCACAGATCGGTGTCGAAGACTCCCGCACCATCGACCGCGGCACCCTCATCAACGCAAGCAACTTCGCGTTCATGGGTCTGACCTCGGCGACCGCGCTGACCTCGGCGTACACCAACAACTACGGCGGCAACGCTGCTCCGGATATTGCTGGTAACGTCAAGATCGACCAGGCTGCATTCACCCTCCAGTTCTCGGGTGCAGCTCACCAGAACCATGCTAACTACTACGGTACGACCCAAATCTCCGGTCATCCGTCGGATAAGTATGGCTACGCTGGTTCGGTCGGCCTTCAGCTGAAGAACCTGCCAACCGGCCCCGGCGACAAGCTGTCGTTGGATGCAACGTACTCGAAGGGTGCTGTCAAGTACCTGATCGGCGGCGTGACCGGCACTGCAACGGCTCAGGGCATGAACTTCACCAAATTCGGTTCGGCGAATTTCCCTGGCAGCTACCAGAGCCTGGCGACCGTTTTTGCGGCTGACTCGGTTTACGGTGGCTTCGGTTCCAACCTCGAGCTGACGACTGCTTGGGGCTTCCGTGGCGCTTACGTTCACAACTGGTCCCCGAACTGGGAAACCGATGTGTTCGGCAGCTACACCCGCATCGACTACAACAACACCGCGACTGCTCTGATTTGCAACGCGTTTGTGTCTACAGTCGCTGTTGGCAACGGCTACACCTGCAACCCAGACTTCAACATCTGGCAGATTGGAACGCGCACGGCCTGGACCCCGGTTCAGAACCTGACGTTCTCGGCTGAAGTCATGTACACCTTCATCGACCAGATGAACACGGGTTCGTTCGCCTCGGCTGGTGCAGGCGTCAAGCCGGCAGCTGTGTACGACTACAAGGATCAGGGCATGTGGTCGGGCAACATCCGCGTCCGCCGCACCTGGTAATGTAATCGCCTAACGGCGCTTATAGAGAACCCCCGGCAGGAAACTGCCGGGGGTTTTTCTTTGCGGATTATCTCGCTCGACTGCGGCGCAGTTCAGCCGCGAGCGGCGAACGGGCCGCCCGCAGTCCCCGATCCCTGATTTTAGTTGTGGCGCTTAGGCCCGGTCGCAGCGGGCGCAGAACGCGAGGATGCGTTCGATCGTCGGCCTGTCGGCAAGAAGAGGGGCGTGGCCCTCATCCGGCACTTCGACAAGGTCGATGTCCGGCCGCCGCGCGACCATATCCTTGACGCCCTGCGGCGACACCAGATCCGACAGTTCGGCGTGAATCAGCATCAAGGGCTTGCCGGCGAGCTTGTCGAACAGGTCCCAGATCGGGGCCGGCGGGTTGCTGGGGTCGATGCCTTCGAGCGTCTTGTTCAGTTTCAGATCGTAGGTCCGCTCCAGCCCGCTGCCATCCTTCTTCTCGCGGAAGGCGCGATGCGCCCATGCCATCCATCCGGCGTCGCCGAGTTTCGGAAACACGCTGCCGAACAGCTCCTTCAAGCCGCGCGCTGCCTCGTCGAACGTCTTTCGCGGCGGCGGATTGGCGATGTAGCCGACGATCTTCATCAGGCCCTTGATCTCGAGCGCGGGGCCGATGTCGTTGAGGATCAGTCCGGCCATCAGGTCAGGCTTGGTCGCCGCCATCACCATCGAGACGAGACCGCCGCGCGAGGTGCCGAGGAAAATTGCGCGCGGAATTTTCAGCGATGCGAGCAGCGCAATGACGTCGCCGCATTCGGTGACGACGTTGTAGTTCTCGGGCTTCGTGTCGTATTCGGAAAGCCCGCGTCCGCGAAAATCCATCGCGATCACCCGGCGCGGTGCTTTGGCGTTCTCAACGAGGGCCCGCGCGATGACGTCGAAATCGTCGGCCGTGCGTGTCAGGCCTGGCAGGCAAAGCACTGGTAATGTTGAGCTATTTTCAACACCGAGGGTTTTGGCGTGGAGCTTCAGGCCGTCGGGGGCCTCGCAGAAAACGTCGCTGAAATTGGTGTGCATAACAGTTCGTTTGCCTGGCTGAGAGTGAGAAATGAGACCTCATGGTGAGGAGGCGCATCGCGCCGTCTCGAACCATGAACATATTTACACGATGTTGCCTCATCCTTCGAGACGCGCGCAAGTGCGCGCTTCTCAGGATGAGGTTGACGCCAGCGCCGATGCGGTAGGAACGAAGGGTCGACCGCGGCTATTCCACCCCGGCGCCGCGGCGCAAATCCGCTTCGATCATCAGTTTCGAGCTGCCGCCGAACCGCGCGCGATAAACCTGCACGTTTTCCATGATGCGCTGGACGTAGTTGCGCGTCTCGGCGAACGGGATCTGCTCCACCCAGTCCACCGCATCGACCTTCGGATCGCGCGGATCGCCGTAGCGTTCGATCCATTTGCGCACGCTGCCGCGTCCTGCGTTGTATCCGGCAAACGTCATGATGTAGGAGCCGCGATAATCCTCGATCAGTCCGCCGAGTTCGGCGGCACCCAGCGTCGCGTTGTACGACGGATCGTTCTTGAGCTTGCTGAGATCGTAGGCTGCGCCGTATTTCTTGGTGACGTATTTGGCGGCTGCCGGCGTCACCTGCATCAGACCGTAGGCGTTGGCGGGCGAGACCACAGTCGGATTGAATGCGCTTTCCTGCCGCGCGATCGCGAACACGATGGCTTTCTCGACTTCCGGCCCGATGTCCTTGTAAGGCGGAATGCCCGAGACCGGATAGGCGTAGAAATCGAACGGCATGCCGCGATTGAGCGCGGCCTTGCCGACGATCAGCATGGCGCGGGCGTCGTCGTTCTTCTGCGCGACCTCGCAAAGCGCAAGCAGTGCGTCCATATCGGCGCGGTCGCCCATTTCCGAGAAAATCGGAATGGCGATGTCGCGCTCATCCAGTGCGTAAAGCAGTTCGACGGCGCGCGTGACTTCCAGCCGGTCCCCCATGCGCGTGCGGCCCGGCGTGTCGTTGAGCGCGATCTGCGGCAGTTTGAGTTTCGCGCGTGCAAGCTGGCCGTAATAGCTGGTCGATTGCGCGGCCGCTGATTCATAGGCGGAGCGCGCGTCTTGCGTGCGCCCTGCGGCTTCCGCCGCGCGGCCCTGCCAGTATCCGGCGCGCGCCAGCGCCGTCGGATTGACGCTGTCGACGCCGATGCGCGCGAAATGTTGCGCGGCCAGATTCGGATCGTTCAGAAATCGCAGCGCGATCCAGCCTGCGGTAAATTCCTGTTCGGTCTTGTAGATGTCCTTGGCGGGCAGGGCGGCGTCGCGCGCGACGGCATAGGCTGTGCGGCTGTCGCCGACGTCCATCAGCTTGCGCGCCAAGAGCCTTCGTTCGATCCACCATTCGTCCGCGTTGACGAGGCGCGCGGCATCGCGCGGCGCGGTCTGGATGATCTGGGCTGCTTCGGGGAATTTGTCCTCGCGCCGCAGATATTGTGCGCGGCTGAGAATATAGAGCGGGTCGCTGCGAAGATCCTGCGGCACCGCGTCGAGCAGCGCCTTGGCGTTCGATGCCTTCTTGTTGACGGCGATGCGCGCTTTGGCGAGCGCGACATGGCCTGCGCCCAGCCGCTTGGCCGAGCGCATGCCGGATTCGGCATTGTCGCCGGCGTACAGCAGCATATCCATGCGCGCCTTGAAGTCGCCGGCGTTCAGAAGCGAACCGAACTGGTCGAGTGCTGCTTCCTCGGTGTCTTGCGACATCGAGTCGCCGCGCCACGCATCGCGCACCAGCCGTTGCGCGGTGTTGCGATCCCCGCGCGCCAGCATGAACCGCGCCAGCATGAATTTGCCCTTGGCCGAGAGCGGCTGCTCATTGCCGAAGAAGGCCAGTACGGTGGCGTCGTCACGCTTGTCGTCCCACAGCGCGCTTTCGCCGCGCCGCCGCAGAAATGTCTGGCTCGGCCAGCTCGGGTTTTCGGCGAGGAACGCACGATAGCGTTCCGCGCTCGCGCCATTGTCGTCGCTGCGCAGAATGATCCATTCAGCCAGCTTGCGCGCGACCGGATCGGAAATCGATGCCTCGACCTGAGTGGCGTCGGCAGGCTTCTCCTTGCGGACCAGTTCGATGACCTGTTCGAGCGCGTCGGCGTCGGATTTCGACGTCTGCGACGTCGCTGACATCGCCAGCGGCGCGGACTGCCTTTTCGGTTTGGGCGGCGGCTGGACGGCAACCTGACTTGCTTTGGATGCCGGCGCGGCCACCGACGGAGCCGAAGCGGCCTGCGTCGACTTCGCAGGCGCTGTCGTATGAGGCGTCACGCTGCGCGGGATCGGGCGAGGCTTGGGCAGGGGGACGGCGAACGACTCCGCGGTCAGGAGTGCCGCGATACCCGCACCGAGCATCAGCATGCGGCGCGAGCGGGCGAAGGCAGTTTTTGAGGCGTTCAATTCCGTCACGGCAGCCCTGCGCGGCGAATCAGGCGGATGCTTCGCGAATAGGTTTAGTTCATTGAAACTGTGGACAAAACACCAGATGTGCTAGGATGATCTATTGCCGCAGACCGCGGCGAAATCGCGGCTTGCGGGCAACTTCCGCTCAGGAACTGCATCGCAGGTCCGCAACTTTCGCCGAGGACCTTTCGCGGGCTGCGCAGAGCCGTTATCAATCCTTTGAATTCACGACCACATCGCGCGTTTGGAGACGATCATGTCAGGCAAGACCAAGTATCAGGGATCCTTCACGGCCTTGGTCACGCCCTTCAAAAACGGCGGCCTCGACGAGGAGGCCTTTCGCGCGCTTGTGAGCTGGCAGATCGAGCAGGGCTCGCATGGCCTGGTTCCGGTCGGCACCACCGGCGAAAGCCCGACATTGTCCCACGAAGAGCACCGCAAGGTGACGGAGTGGTGCGTCGACGAAGCCAAGGGCCGCGTTCCGGTGATCGCGGGCGCCGGCTCGAACTCGACGCGCGAAGCGGTCGATCTCGCCAGGCATGCGGAGAAGGCTGGCGCGGACGCGCTGCTTGTCGTGACGCCATACTACAACAAGCCGACGCAGGAAGGCATGTACGAGCACTTCAAGGCGGTGAACGATGCGGTCGGCATTCCGATCTTCATCTACAACATTCCGCCGCGCTCGGTCGTGGACATGTCGGTGGCGACGATGGCGCGGCTGTTCGAGTTGAAGAACATCGCGGGCGTGAAGGACGCGACCGCCAATCTCGCACGCGTATCGCAGCAGCGTCATGCGATGGGACCGGATTTCATCCAGATGTCCGGCGAGGACATGACCGCGCTCGCCTATATGGCGGCGGGCGGACATGGCTGCATCTCGGTCGTGGCCAATGTCGCGCCAAAGCTGTGTGCGGACCTGATGACCGCTGTGCTGAAGGGCGATTACGCGACCGGTCTTAAAATTCAGGATCGTCTGATTCCGCTGCATGACGCGATCTTCATGGAGCCGGGACTGGCCGGTGCCAAGCACGGTCTCAAGCTGCTCGGCCGCATCGATGAAAAGGTGCGCTTGCCGCTTGTCAATGTGACGCCGCCGACGGGTCAGAAAATCCGCGAAGCGATGGTGCACGCCGGCCTGCTGAACTGATCCGATCTCAAACCGTCAAGAGAGACTGCAATGCTCGAGGAATTCAAGAAATTCGCCCTGAAGGGCAATGTCGTCGACCTCGCCGTCGGTGTCGTGATCGGTGCCGCCTTCGGCGCGATCGTCAGTTCGATGGTTGCCGATCTCATTATGCCGGTGATCGGCGCAATCACGGGCGGTCTCGACTTCTCGAATTATTTCGTGGGACTCTCGAAGGCTGTCACGGCAACCAATCTTGCAGACGCCAAGAAGCAGGGCGCGGTCTTGGCCTATGGCAGCTTCCTGACCATCACTTTGAATTTTGCCATCGTCGCGTTCGTGCTGTTTATCGTGATCCGCCTGATGAACAAGTTGAAGGCGAAGGAGGAAGCGGCTCCGGCCGCGCCACCGAAGCCGACCAGGGATCAGGAACTGCTCGGGGAAATTCGCGATCTGCTCAAGAAGGGCGGTGCTCCGAAGTCGGCGGCTGCGAAAGCTGGGTCCGCGATCAAGACATCGGCAAAATCCAAATAGGGCCGGCCCGCCGGTTCTTCGATCAATTCTGACACGCGCATGCGCGCGGACGAACCGGACTCATGGCTGAGAAGAAAGAGCGCACGATCAAGGTCGTCGCGGAAAACCGCAAGGCGCGGTTCAACTACTCTATCGAAGACACAGTCGAGGCCGGCATTGTGTTGACCGGCACCGAGGTCAAATCCGTGCGCAACGGCAAATCGACGATTGCGGAATCCTACGCCGACACCAAGGGCGGCGAAATCTGGCTCGTGAACGCCAATATCCCCGAATATCTTCAGGCCAATCGCTTCAACCACGAGCCGAAACGCACGCGCAAACTTCTGCTGCACAAGAAGGAGATTAACCGTCTCGGCGGCGCCATCGAACGGCAGGGCATGACGCTGATCCCGCTCAAGATGTATTTCAACGAGCATGGCAAGATCAAACTCCAGCTCGGGCTTGCCAAGGGCAAGAAGCTGCATGACAAGCGTGAGACGGAGAAGAAGCGCGACTGGGCGCGAGAGAAGGGCCGCCTGCTGCGGACCAAGGGATAGACAATGAACCAGCCGAATTTGACCGATGTCGATTGGAGCAAGATTCCCGCGCCCGCCGACGACGGCGCGGCAAAACATCTCGTCGGGATGACGATTCCGCCGGTCGTTCTGCCGGCGACGGACGGCGCATCGGTGATGCTGTCTCACCTCAAGGGACGCGTCGTTCTGTTTGCCTATCCGCGCACCGGCGAGCCCGGAAAGATCGCGCTGGTCGACGACTGGGACATGATCCCCGGTGCGCGCGGCTGCACGCCGCACACATGTGCATTCCGCGATCTGTTCAAGGAGCTAAAAACCGCTGGGGCACAGCATGTTTTCGGACTCTCGACTCAGGACGCCGCCTACCAGCGCGAGATGGCCGAGCGTCTGCATGTGCCGTTTCAGATTCTATCGGATGAGAAACTCGAACTCACGCGCGCGCTCAAGCTGCCGTCGATGGAGGTCGCGGGCCTGACGATGATCAAGCGGCTGGCGATGATTATCGACGACGCGAAGATCACCCACGTTTTCTATCCGGTGTTTCCGCCGGACAGAAACGCAGGCGACGTGCTGGAATGGCTGCAAGCCCATCCGGTCTGAGGATCGGCTCGCAGCCGTTGGCTCTACTTGAAGCTGTCGAGAATTTTTCCGAGTTTGATCTGGGTGCAGATCAGCGCCTCATCGATCGCCGCAGGCCCCTCGCTGCCGCTCGCTGCCTTACAGGCGGCGTAGACCGTCGCATTGATATTCTGCGCCTTCTGCTTGATCGTCGCTGCAAGAGCGATGTTCTCGGAATTGCGGCAATTCCTCTGGGCGTTGCCGGAAAGCGCGTTGCAGTCGGCGGCACTGGCTTGCGATGCAGTCAGCGAAATAATAATGGCAGCAGCGCAAATTCTGAAAATAAATTTCATCGTATCTCCCTTCCAATATCTTGCTTCTAACAATGCGATTGTCGATCGAATTTTTTCAAAGGACAAGAGAAGGTTTGTGCAATCGCCCGCAGACCGGCTGGCAATCCGTTCAGTTCATTCCCTGCAAGGTCTTCGTCAGCCTGTCGATGCGGCAGGCGAGCCGCTCGTCCACCGCAGCGGGGCCTCTTTCGCTGTTGGTCTTGCCGTAGCAGAGATCGAGCGCCTTTGCGTTGATGGCCGCGTTCAGTCTGTCGATTTCCTTCGACATGCAGCTTCGCCACATGAGTTTGGTTTTGTGATTGTCGCAGGTCGCTGCCTCCGATGCCGACGGCATCGACGCCGAGGCGGCAATCGCGAATATGGCTGCGGTGAAAATCAATTTGTTTTTCATCGTGCATTCCAATCGTGAAATTTGACGGATTGTTTCGCCGCCGGCGGTGAAAGGCAAGCACGATTGTTCAGGCGGCGAGATATTCACGCACGCTTGCGAAGACGGCCCTGAACATTGCCGGCGTCAGCCGCCGCGTATTCGTGTTGTAGCGCGAGCAGTGATAGCTGTCGAAAAGCCTGATGGGTCCGGCCTGAAACTCTCCGCCATGCGAAAACGGCGCGTTCTGCGCGCGCACGCCGAGCGCCTTCAGCGTCGAATCGTGCGAGACGCGGCCGAGCATGACGATCGCGCGCAAGTTCTGCATGTCGTCGAGTGTCGCTTGAAGAAACGGGCGGCATGTCGCGATTTCCTTTGGCAGAGGCTTGTTCTGCGGCGGCACGCAGCGCACGGCGTTGGAGATGCGGCAGTCGAGGAGAGTCAGCCCGTCGTCAGGGCGCTCATCGTAGATGCCCGATGCGAAGCCGAATTCGAGCAACGTCGCATAGAGCAGATCGCCAGCGTAGTCGCCGGTGAATGGACGCCCGGTGCGATTGGCGCCTTGAAGTCCGGGCGCGAGGCCGACGATCAGGAGTGCAGCGTCACGGCCGCCGAACGATGGCACCGGCGCGTTAAACCAATCCGGTTCGCGCGCCTGATTGGCGTGGCGGAAGGCGGCAAGCCGCGGGCAGAGGGGACAGTCGTGCGAAGGTTCGGACGAGAAGAGGGCCGGCCCGGTGACATTGCTCCGGGCCGGGTTTTCCAATTTCTCAATCTTCGTAGTCTTCGTCATCGCCTCGCGGTGCAATAGTGCTCGTCGTGCGCTGCAAGAATTGCGGCGTGTGCTGACGAGGTTCACGCGGTTCGCGCGGAGCAGGGCGCTCGCTCGGATCGCGGCCGAGCTTGGATTGTAGCTGGACCAGATCGGTAAAGACATCCGCCTGGCGGCGCAATTCGTCGGCGATCATCGGCGGCTGGCTTGCGATGGTGGAGATCACGGTGACGCGGACGCCGCGGCGCTGCACGGCTTCAACCAGCGAGCGGAAGTCGCCGTCTCCCGAAAACAGCACCATCTCGTCGATCTTCTCGGCCAATTCCATCGCATCGACCGCGAGTTCGATGTCCATGTTGCCCTTGACCTTGCGGCGGCCGGAGGCGTCCACGAATTCCTTGGTCGCCTTGGTGACGACGGTGTAGCCGTTGTAATCGAGCCAGTCGATCAGCGGGCGGATCGACGAATATTCCTGATCTTCGATGATCGCTGTGTAATAGAAGGCCCGCACCAGAGTGCCACGGCTCTGGAATTCGAGAAGCAGGCGTTTGTAGTCGATGTCGAACCCGAGCGTGCGGGCGGTTGCGTAGAGGTTTGCACCGTCAATAAACAGCGCGATCTTGTTGGTGGCAGAAGGCATAAGTTTGGTCTCGCATAATTGTTGAAACGTTTTTGGCGCGGCCCAAGCATCCGCGCATTCCCAATTCAGTACTCGTCGTCGATTGTATGTGTCCGCGTGCAGCGGCTCGGAGGTATCCGACGGCGCTGTCGATGAAAAACCCCGCCGCGTCAGTTCGGATTTCATAATCTTGAAGCAATGCAGCGATTTCTTGTCCATTCAACTTATTGGGCGCGTCGAAATGCCTGCTCTGCTCGGTCGGAAGGCTGCCTATACTGCGAAATTCGCGAAAATCAGCTTGCAGAGCGGCCTTTACAGCTATACCTAGACCGCATAGCGACACATTCCAGACCCAGATTCGGAGCGACTGCCGATGGCGCGCGTGACTGTTGAGGATTGCATCGACAAGGTCGACAACCGGTTCGACCTCGTTCTGTTGGCCGCGCATCGTGCGCGCATGATTTCGTCCGGTTCGCAGATCACCGTCGATCGCGATAACGACAAGAATCCTGTCGTTTCCCTGCGCGAAATCGCCGAAACCACCGTTTCGCCTGAGGATCTGAAGGAAGAACTGGTTCATTCGCTTCAGAAATTCGTCGAAGTTGACGAGCCGGAACCCGATACTGTGCCTCTGATCGGCTCGGCCGGTGCATCGGTGGACGCCGACGACACCGAAGTGGCTGTCGAGCGCATGACCGAGGAAGAACTGCTGAAGGGCCTCGAAGGCCTTGCCCCTCCGGAGGAGCAGCCCGAGGAAGACGAATAACCGTCGCGGGGACGCCCTGCATCCCCAATTCGCGGTTGCGTTTCAGAAGGCCCGGAGATCGTTCCGGGCCTTTGCTTTTATTGACCATTTTAGCGTCTTCCTTGCGGTCGCCACAGAAGGCGGTGATATTGTGAATGCGGGTTCCTTTCGGGAATCCGGCCACAAGGGCAGCATTCATGGCGATCTGGCGCCGTAATTCACAGCAGGCTCAGGCCACCGCCGACGCGGTTGCGGCGGTTCCTGTCGCGCCTGTGGCAGCCCCGGCCAAGAAGCAGACCCGCGCCGGGATGATGCGGCAATACGATCTGGTCGATCGCGTCCGCGCCTACAATCCCAATACCGACGAGGACATGCTCAACCGCGCCTACGTCTATGCGATGAAGGCGCATGGCGAGCAGAAGCGCGCTTCGGGCGATCCTTACTTCTCTCATCCGCTGGAAGTCGCCGCGATCCTCACCGATCTCAAGCTCGACGACGCGACGATTGTTGCGGCTCTCCTGCACGACACGATCGAAGACACCGAGGCCACGCGCGCGGAGATCGACAAGACATTCGGCCGCGAGATCGGCGCGCTGGTCGAAGGCCTGACGAAACTCAAGCGGCTCGAACTTGTCTCGCGCGAGGCGAAGCAGGCCGAGAATCTGCGCAAGCTGTTGCTTGCCATCGCCGACGATGTGCGCGTGCTGCTCATCAAGCTCGCCGACCGCTTGCACAACATGCGTACTCTGGAATTTGTGCCGCCGGCCTCGCGCCGCCGCATCGCGGAGGAAACGCTCGACATCTACGCGCCGCTCGCGGGCCGCATGGGCATGCAGGAGATGCGCGAGGAACTGGAAGAATTGTCGTTCCGGGTTCTCGATCCGCAGGCCTATGAGGTCGTCACGCAACGCCTCGATGCGCTGGCGGATCGCAACAAGAATCTGATTGGCGAGATCGAAAGCCAGCTCGGAACCATCCTGAAGAAGAACGGTATCGCTGCGGTTGTGAAGGGCCGCCGCAAGCATCCGTTCTCGATCTGGGTGAAGATGGAGCGCAAGTCGGTCGGCTTCGAGCAGCTTTCGGATATTTTCGGGTTCCGCATCATCGTCAACAGCGTCGCCGAGGCCTATCGCACGCTCGGCATTGTCCACACCACATGGCCGGTCGTTCCGGGGCGTTTCAAGGACTATATCTCGACACCGAAGCAGAACGACTATCGCTCAATCCACACCACGGTGATCGGGCCGACCAACCAGCGCGTCGAATTGCAGATTCGTACCGAGAGCATGGATCAGATTGCCGAATACGGCATTGCCGCGCATGCGTTCTACAAGGACGGCGTCGGCACGCCGAATGAGTTGCTTCAGCGCGAGTCCAATGCCTTTGCGTGGCTGCGGCATACCGTCGAAGTGCTTTCCGAAAGCTCCAACCCGGAAGAATTCCTCGAACACACCAAGATGGAGCTGTTCCACGATCAGGTGTTCTGCTTCACGCCGAAGGGAAAGCTAATCGCGCTGCCGCGCCATGCCAACGTGATCGATTTCGCCTATGCCGTGCACACCGATGTCGGCAACAGTGCAGTCGGCTGCAAGATCAACGGCAAGTTCGCGCCGCTGGCTTCTGAACTGGACAATGGCGACGAAGTCGAAGTGTTGACATCGAAGGCGCAGTCCGCTCCGCCCATCGCCTGGGAATCTCTCGCCGTGACCGGCAAGGCGAGGGCAGCGATCCGCCGCGCCACGCGCACCGCCGTTCGCGATCAGTATGCGGGACTGGGGCGGCGCATCGTCGAGCGACTGTTCATGCGTGCGAAGATTGCCTATGCCGACGACAAGCTGAAAGGCGCGCTACCGCGGCTTGCGCGGTCTTCAATCGACGATGTATTCGCCGCCGTAGGTCGCAGCGAAATGAAGGCGTCGGATGTCGCGCGCGCGATGTATCCCGACTACAAGGAAGAGGCGCGCAGCGGCGCCAAGAAGAAAATCCCCTTCAAGCGCGTGAGGTCGAAGCTGACGCGCGTTGCTGCGGATACGCCGGCGGCGATTCCGATCAAGGGCATCAACAACGACCTGCCGGTGAAATTCGCACCCAATGGCGGCGCAGTGCCCGGCGACCGCATTGTCGGCATCGTCACGCCCAAACAAGGCATCACGATCTATCCGATCCAGTCGCCGGCGCTGAAGGATTTCGAGGACGAGCCTGAACGCTGGATCGACGTGCGCTGGGATACGGAAGAAGCAGCGCCCCGCAGATTTCCGGCGCGCCTTCTGGTGCAGAACGTCAACGAGCCGGGCAGCCTCGCGCAGGTCGCAACCGTCATTGCCGAGCATGACGGCAACATCGACAACATCAGCATGAGCCGCCGTTCACCCGATTTCACCGAACTGACCATCGATCTTGAGGTCTATGATCTCAAGCATCTCAACGGTATCATCGCGCAATTGCGCGCCAAGGCCGTTGTCGCGCGCGTCGAACGTGTGAACGGTTAAAGTTTCGAGATGTCTATTCCGCCGCTCCGTCTTGGGGTCAATGTCGATCACGTTGCCACGCTGCGCAATGCGCGCGATGGCATGTCGCCCGATCCGGTGCGCGCCGCATTGCTCGCGATCGAAGCGGGCGCGGACGGCATCACCGCGCATTTGCGCGAAGATCGTCGTCATATCCGCGACGAGGACATGGCGCGGCTGAAAGCGGAAATTTCCAAGCCGCTGAATTTCGAGATGGCGGCGACGGCCGACATGCTGCGAATTTCGCTCGCGACGAAACCGCATGCCGCGTGTCTCGTGCCGGAGCGGCGCGAGGAATTGACGACGGAAGGCGGACTCGATGTCATCGGTCAGCGCGAGGCGCTTGCGCCGTTCATCGCACGCCTGAACGATGCCGGCATTCGCGTGTCGCTTTTCATCGCCGCTGACCCCGCGCAGATCGAGATGGCCGCAAAACTGAAAGCGCCTGTGATCGAGCTTCATACAGGTGCGTGGTGCGACGCGATTTCCGACGGTCACGATTCGAAAGCGGAATTGGAATGGAATCGCATTGTTGAAGGCGCAAAGCTGGCGAAAGCCGCAGGCCTTGAAGTTCACGCAGGGCACGGCCTCGATTACAAGACCGCGCAGACCATCGCCGCCTTGCCGCAGATCGTCGAACTCAACATCGGATATTTCATGATGGGGGAGGCGCTGTTCGTCGGCCTCGCGCAGACCGTGCGTGACATGAGGGCGGCGATGGATCGCGGCCGCAAGACGCTTCAGGCTTACTTATGATTATCGGCGTCGGCTCGGACATCATCGACATCACGCGGATCGAAAAAGTGATCGGCCGTCACGGCGACCGTTTCCTCGATCGAATCTTCACCGATGCGGAGCGCGCCAAGGCCGAGCGCCGCTCGAAAATGCCGAAACTCGTGTGGGCGACTTACGCCAAGCGTTTTGCAGCCAAGGAGGCCTGCTCCAAGGCGCTCGGAACGGGAATCCGTCAGGGCGTGTGGTGGCGCGACATGGGGGTGGTCAACATGCCGGGCGGACGGCCAAGCATGAAGCTGACCGGAGGGGCGCTGGCGCGGCTTGAGAAACTGACGCCGCCGGGGCACGAGGCGCGGATCGACCTCACCATCACGGACGACTGGCCGCTGGCGCAGGCCTTCGTGATTATTTCGGCAATCCCTGTGCGTTAGCTCTCGGCAATAGTGCTAACCTTAAAAATCCCGCGCTTTCTCAGCACCTTACCGAAGTTTCATACACGGCAGATTGATTGCGCGCCAACCGCCAACGGTCTAAAACCCGCGCGGGTGATTTGGGACGCCTGCGGGCCGGCTCCTGAATTCGAAATATCAGGATCAGACAGAGCAATGAGCGTGACAACACCTGCCAAAACCGAAGGCGGCGCCGGCGAAACCATCCGCGTCGTCATTCATGCACTCATCATTGCGCTGGTGATCCGCACCTTCCTGTTTCAGCCGTTCAACATCCCGTCGGGATCGATGAAGGCGACGCTGCTGGTCGGAGACTATCTGTTCGTCTCGAAATATTCCTACGGCTACACGCATTATTCGATCCCGCTGTCGCCGCGCCTGTTTTCGGGACGCATCTTCGGCTCGGAGCCTAATCGCGGCGACATCGTCGTCTTCCGCCTGCCGAAGGACGACACCACGGACTACATCAAGCGCGTGATCGGTCTGCCGGGCGACCGTGTGCAGATGAAGGAAGGCCTGCTCTATATCAACGACGTGCCGATCAAGCGCGAGCGCCTGCCGGACTATGTCGGCGAAGACCCCTGCGGCTCGGACGCAACCGCGCGCGTCAAGCAATGGCAGGAAACGTTGCCGAACAACGTGACCTACAAGACGCTCGATTGCGTCGATAACGGCTTCTACGACACGACCAATGTCTACACCGTGCCGCCCGGCCATTTCTTCATGATGGGCGACAATCGCGACAATTCGACCGACAGCCGCGTGCTGTCCGCTGTCGGATATGTACCGTTCGAGAACATCATCGGCCGCGCGCAGATGATTTTCTTCTCGATTGCCGAGGGTGAACAGGCCTGGCAAATCTGGCGCTGGCCTTTCGCCGTGCGCTGGAATCGCATCTTCTCCATCGTGCGATGAGCAACGAAACGGCAATCTCAAAATCCTCTTTGAAGGCTGCCGACGGTTTGGCGTCCGAGACCGGTGCCAAGCCTGCGAAGACCAAGCGCAAGAAAAAGGCCGCGCGGACTTCCGCAGCCAAGGCAGCGACGAAGCTCGTCGAGGAACGTATCGGACATTCGTTTGCCGATAGCGCACTGCTGACGACCGCATTCACGCATGTCTCCGCGCTGAAGTCTGCGCGCCGCACGGACAGCTATCAGCGCCTTGAGTTTCTCGGCGATCATGTTCTGGGGCTGATCGTATCGGACATGCTGTATCGCGCGTTTCCGAAAGCCGATGAAGGCGAGTTGTCCAAGCGCCTCGCCGATCTGGTGCGCAAGGAAGCCTGCGCGGATGTTGCGCGTTCGCTTGGTTTCGAGGAGGCGATCAAGCTCGGCAGCGTGGGCGCCGGCGCCGGAGCGCGGCTACGGAAATCCGCGCTCGGCGATATTTGCGAGGCTGTCATCGGCGCGATTTTTCTCGACGGCGGCTACAAGTCGGCGGTGAGCTTCGTCGAACGCAACTGGACCGAGCGCATGCGCAAGCCGGTTCGCCCGTTGCGCGATCCGAAAACGGTTTTGCAGGAATGGGCGCAGGGCAAGGGATTGCCGACGCCGAGTTACAGGGAAGTCGAGCGCACCGGCCCGCATCACGATCCGCAGTTTCGCGTGGCGGTGGAACTACCTGGATTGAAGGCGGCCGAAGGCATTGGCGGCAGCAAGCGTGCAGCCGAGAAAGTCGCCGCAACCGCGATGCTGGCGCGCGAAGGCGTCAAGGGCGGCAACGATGACTGACGCACCCGCAGCGTCGCAAGGTCCGACGCGCTGCGGTTTCGTCGCGCTGATCGGAGCGCCGAACGTCGGCAAGTCGACGCTGGTCAATGCACTCGTCGGCTCCAAGGTCACGATTGTCTCGAAAAAGGTGCAGACCACGCGCGCACTCATTCGCGGCATCGTGGTTGAGAGCAATGCGCAGATCATTCTGGTCGATACGCCGGGTATCTTCGCGCCGAAGCGCCGTCTCGACCGCGCAATGGTGTCCACCGCATGGAGCGGCGCACACGACGCCGATCTCGTCTGCGTGCTGCTCGATGCACGACAGGGTCTCGACGAGGAGGCCGATGCGATCTTCGCCAGGCTCGACGGCGTCAATCATCCCAAGATGCTGGTCATCAACAAGATCGATCTCGTGCCGCGTGAAAAACTGCTGGTCCTTGCACAGAAAGCCAACGAGCGGCTGAAATTCGCCGAGACGTTTATGATTTCGGCGATGTCGGGCGATGGCGTTGACGATCTGCGCCGCGCGCTGGCTGTTTCTGTGCCCGAAGGTCCATTTCATTATCCGGAAGACCAGATGTCGGACGCGCCGCTGCGGCATCTGGCGGCGGAGATCACGCGCGAGAAGATCTATCGGCATCTGCATCAGGAACTGCCGTACCAGTCCACCGTTGAAACCGACACGTGGACAGAACGCAAAGACAAGTCGGTGCGGATCGAGCAGACCATATTCGTCGAACGCGACAGCCAGCGCAAAATCGTGCTCGGCAAGGCCGGTGCCACGATCAAGTCGATCGGCGCGGATTCGCGCAAGGAAATCGCAGAGATTGTCGGCCAGCCTGTGCATCTCTTTCTGTTCGTGAAAGTGCGCGACGGCTGGGGCGACGATCCGGAGCGTTACAGGGAAATGGGTTTGGAGTTTCCGAAAGAATGAGCGCCGCGCCCGCAAAAATCCCGCAGAATATTTTCTACTTCGAGGTGCTGCTCTATCTCTCGCTGGCAATCGATGCGCTGTCGATGCCGTTCCGCGATGACTCGTTCGAGAATTTGCCGGATATGTCGGCGTCCGTGGCCAAGCTGGTGACGGCAGCACTGATTCTGCTGTTCATCTATCTGGTGTGGCTTGCGGCACGCCGGCGCAAAAACTGGGCGCGGATGATCTTGATGGTTTCGCTGGCATTGTCCGTTGTTTCCATTGTCGGAACCGTCAGCGACAACGGTATCCAGATCGAAACATTCATTGATGTGGTATCTGCGGCGCTGACCGCGTTCGGACTTTATCTCTCGTTCACGGGCGATGCGGTGGGCTGGTTCGCGCCGTGGAACGCGCAAACCTGATCCGCAAGCGGCGTCAAAATCGGATATGCTCTGATTCATGGAATGGACCGACGAGGGCATCGTGCTCGGTGTGCGGCGTCATGGCGAATCCAGCGCCATCGCCGAATTGATGACGCGCTCCCACGGCCGCCACCTTGGGCTTGTGCGGGGAGGCGCGGGAGCGCGCATGCGTCCGCTGCTTCAGCCGGGCAATACGGTCAGCGCGGTCTGGCGCGCGCGGCTCGACGAGCATCTGGGGTATTACGCCATCGAAGCGACCAAGCTGCGTGCGGCGACGATGTTTGGCTCGCCGCATGCGGTCTATGGCGTGACGCATCTGGCGTCGCTCGCGCGGCTATTGCCGGAGCGCGATCCGCATGAAGACATCTACGAGACGATGGAATCGATCCTCGAGGATTTCGACGACGCAGCGACCGCCGGCGCGCATCTCGTGCGGTTTGAACTGGCGATGCTCGCTGAGCTGGGCTTCGGTCTCGATCTGTCGGCCTGCGCGGCGAGCGGCAAAAATGACGACCTGATTTATGTCTCGCCGAAATCCGGCGGGGCGGTGTCGCGCGAAGCGGGCGAGCCATGGCGCGATCGTCTGCTGAGATTGCCGCCGTTTCTTCTTCAGGAAGGGCAGGTCGAAACAAGCAATTGGTCAAGTCAGGATCTGGAAGACGGCTTCAAACTGACCGGACTGTTTCTGTTGCGCAACGTGCTGGAGCCGCGCGGCGAGGGCCATTCGGACGCGCGGGAGGGATTTATCGCGGCGGTCGTGCGCCCTCGCGTTCGTGCCGCGGCAGAGTAGCGCACAAAATAAAACGGGCCGGATCGCTCCGGCCCGAATTTCTTGAAGACAGGATCTGAATCAGTAGCCGCCATAGTAGCGCGGACGCGGCACATAGACCGGCGGCGGAGCGTAATAGCGCGGCGCATCGTAGACTTCCCAGCAACGCTGCACGCGATAGCCGTATTCCCAAACCCATTTGCACTTGGTGTAGGCCGGCACGACCGAGCTTTCGGTCTGGCCCGACAATCCGCCGAGCGGCATCGCCTGAGCGTTCGTGCCTGCCAGCGAGCCGGCGGTTGCAAAAGCCGCGACGGCGGCCGCAGCAATAATCAAACGACGCATTGTTATTCCTCCTCAAATAAGCGCATCCGGCGCGAGACCGGCCCGGCGCTGGGCTGAACAGTATTTTTATACACCCCCGGTCGGCTGAGGATGTCTCGGCTAACTTGCCTGGCAGCGATTATGACCGAAGAACCGTGACGCCGCCAAGACCTTCCGCATCAGTGTCGGCCCGCCGCAATTCGGTTCAAATTGATTTCTTGTTCATTTTGGCGGCGGGGTTTAACCCATTTCTATGGGCAAAAGACTGATTCCACCGGAGCCATCGGACGTTCAGGAAGTGGCATTGCGCGAGGCGCTCGAAGAGCGTTATCTCGCATACGCACTCTCGACCATCATGCACCGCGCGTTGCCGGATGCGCGCGACGGACTGAAGCCGGTTCACCGCCGCATTCTCTACGGCATGCGGCTGTTGCGTCTCGATCCGGGTACGCCGTTCAAGAAGTCCGCCAAGATCGTCGGCGACGTGATGGGCTCGTTCCATCCGCACGGCGATCAGTCGATCTACGACGCGCTGGTGCGGCTCGCGCAGGATTTCTCCTCGCGCTATCCGCTGGTGGACGGGCAGGGCAATTTCGGCAATATCGACGGCGATAATCCTGCCGCCTATCGCTACACCGAAGCGCGGATGACGGAAGTCGCGCGGCTTCTGCTCGAGGGCATCGACGAGGACGCCGTCGAGTTTCGTGCCAATTACGACGGCCAGTCGCGCGAACCGGTGGTGCTGCCGGGCGCGTTTCCGAATTTGCTCGCTAACGGCGCGCAGGGCATCGCGGTCGGCATGGCGACATCGATCCCGCCGCACAATGCCGCCGAGCTTTGCGATGCGGCCTTGCAGCTCATCGACAAGCCGACGATGCGGTCGAAGAGCCTGCTGAAATGGGTGAAGGGTCCGGATTTTCCGACCGGCGGCATCATTGTCGATGATCCTGCATCCATTGCAGAAGCGTATCACACCGGGCGCGGCGGGTTTCGCGTCCGCGCAAAATGGAAGAAGGAAGAGTCCGGGCGCGGCACCTGGCAGATCGTCGTCACCGAAATTCCGTGGCTGGTGCAGAAGTCGCGCCTGATCGAGCGCATCGCCGAACTTCTCAACGAAAAGAAGCTGCTGCTGGTCGGCGACATTCGCGACGAGTCCGCCGAAGACGTGCGCATCGTCATCGAGCCGAAGTCGCGCAATGTCGATCCTGAAGTTCTGATGGAAACGCTGTTCAAGCAGACCGAGCTTGAAAGCCGCATTCCGCTCAATCTCAACGTGCTGGTGAAGGGCCGCATCCCGAAAGTGGTGGGGCTGGCGGAATGTCTGCGCGAATGGCTCGACCATCTGCGCGACGTGTTGCTGCGCCGCGCGAAGTATCGCCGCGCGCAGATCGAGCATCGCCTTGAAGTGCTCGGCGGTTATCTGATCGCGTATCTGAACCTCGACAAGGTCATCAAGATCATCCGCACCGTCGATGAGCCGAAACCGGCGCTCATCAAGGCGTTCAAGCTGACCGACTTGCAGGCCGACTCCATTCTCAACATGCGGCTGCGTAATCTGCGCAAGCTGGAGGAAATGGAAATCCGCGGCGAGGACAAGGATCTTCGCAACGAACTGAAGAACCTCAAGGCGCTGGTCGCCTCGGAAGCGGCGCAGTGGAAGAAGGTCGGCGAACAGGTCAAGAAGGTCCGCGATATTTTCGGGTCGAAGACGCCGCTCGGCAAGCGACGCACGCAGTTTGCGCAGGCGCCCGAGCATGATCTTGCTGCCATCGAGGAGGCGCTGGTCGAGCGCGAGCCGATCACTGTCGTTGTTTCGGACAAGGGATGGGTCCGCACGCTCAAGGGCCACGTCACTGACCTGTCCAGTCTCCAGTTCAAAACCGACGACAGCCTCGGCTTCTCGTTCTTTGCGGAGACCACCTCGAAGCTCACATTGTTCGCCACCAACGGCCGCTTCTATTCGCTCGACGCGCAGAAGCTGCCGGGTGGTCGCGGGCATGGCGATCCGATCCGCATGACCATTGACCTTGAAGGCGATGCGGACATCGTGTCGATGTTTGTCGCCAAAGAGGGCCGCAAGTTCATTGTCGCTGCGCAGGACGGGCAGGGCTTCATCGTCAAGGAAGAGGATTGCGTCGCCAATACGCGCAAGGGCAAGCAGGTGCTCAACGTGTCGCCGCCGAAGAACAAGGCGATTGCGATTGCGGAAGTGAAGGGCGACACGCTCGCCGTGATCGGCACCAATCACAAGATGGTCGTGTTCGGTCTGGATCAGATTCCGGAAATGGCGCGCGGGCGTGGTGTGCGGTTGCAGAAATATACCGGCGGCCGCCTGTCCGACGTGACGACCTTCGTTGCGAAGGAAGGCCTCACCTGGAAGGATTCCGCTAGCCGCGAGCAAAGCCTGACCTGGAAAGACCTGATGCCGTGGCGCGGCAATCGCGCCGATGCAGGCCGTCTGGCGCAGGGGCTTCCGAAGTCGAACAAGTTCGGCAACCCCATAATGTAAGGGTTAACTCGGGAATGCCGTTGCGGCAGTCTCTGGTTTGTGCGAACCGGAATCAGGGCAACAGGGGCGTTGGTTGCGATGGAATCCGTTTGTATGGCGCTGGCCGCAGCCTATCTCGGCGGCGGTTTTCAACTCGCAAGTCTCGATAGATCGAAGGTCTATTCGGTCCCGCTCGCGGTCGCTCTCAAATTGAGTCCGGCGCAGCGCGCAGCGGCTCAGAATTGCGCCGCCAAATACGGCGTTCATTATCGGATCGTCGACAAGGACGGCGTCGAGACCGGCATCATCGAACGCTGACTATCGCCGGTTGCCGCAACGAGCGAGGCTGCGATGGTCCGCTACAATGAGATCCGCGACGGCGAGGTCGCCGTCACGCCGCCTGCGCCGACCGATGCGGGCATCGTGTTCATCGGAAAGATTCATACACCGTGGTCCGACCGCATGAAGACGCCCCGGCAGGGGCGTCACGATGGGCCTGTGTGCAGACTGGAAATTTTCGCGCCGTGGATTCCTGCGCTGAAGGGGCTGGAAAAATTCACCCAGGTTGAAGTGCTCTATTGGCTGCACGAGTCACGGCGCGATCTCATTCTTCAAAGCCCGGCCAGCGACACCAACACCCACGGCACGTTTTCACTGCGCTCGCCGGTGCGGCCCAATCCGATCGGCACGTCGGTCGCCAAACTCGAAGGCATCGAGGGCAACATGGTGCTGGTGCGCGGCCTCGACTGTCTCGACGGCACGCCGCTGATCGATCTCAAGCCCGACCGTTGTCAGTTCACGCCGATTGCGCCGCCGCAGCCGGGCGATTTTGAAACCGGCTAAATGCAGTCATCATCGGCCGCTGGAGGATGAGGGCGATGAGCGCGACTGTAACCAGCGGCGCAAATCGTCCGGCGGGTACATAGACCGCCGGGCTCATCACCGGGACCAGCCAGATACCGAGAGCCATCAGCCAGTCGCGCCATCTCGCATCAGCCCGACTTGCGAGCCAGAGTGCCGCAGCGGCCGCAAGCAGCACGGCGTCATAGGGACCGGAGTGAGGTGCGGCCAGGATTGTTGCCGCCAGCAGTATGGCAAGCCGCTCATCGGTTCGCAGATCGAGGCGGAAGGCGGCGGCGACGGAAGCGACACCTGCTATTGTCGCTGCGGCTTGCATTGCCGATGCCGCTTTCAGCGAGTCCGTCAGCAACGCGACGCAGGCGAAGACGCTGTGTCCCCAGATGCGGCCGGTCGCGATCCATTTCGGATCGCTGCCCGTGAGATGATCGGCCGCAGCCGGAATCCACCACAGCCAGATGTCGATGCCGAAGACGAGTGCGCTTGCAAGCGCCAGAGACAGTGCGGAAATCGCAGCAGCGGCCAGCGCGCGCCACTGGCTTTGCGCGATTAGGGCAATTGGCAGCAATAACGCGAACTGCGGTTTGAACGTCAGCAAGCCGAGCACCAACCCTGCCGCCACGGGTCGATGCGGCAATAGCCGCACGCCGGACACAAGAAGTGCTGCGATCAGAAATGCGAGTTGCCCGTCGGTGATGTTGATCGACGCGGCAGGCGAGGCGAGGACTGCAAGAATAACCGGCCACGCTGCGCGCGGTTCATCCGCATTCGTCCGTAACACGAGCGCGAGTAGTGCGGCGCTGAAAATCTGGAAAGCAATGTACGACGCTGTGAAACCGAGCTTTGCAAATGGCGCGAGCAGCACGAGAAAACTCGGCGGATAAAACCACGGCCGGAACTCGAGCGGCACCGAGAGATGCTCCCGCATTGTTGCGTTGAGGAATGAAGTGAAGCGATCGCCATCCATCAACAGTGCCCAGTGCCCGTCGAGCACCGAACGGATCGCGCCATAGAACACCATCCAGTCGGTGCCGAGGGCGATATGATTGAGCCCGAAGAAATCCGGCTTCAGCGCCGCCGAGCCGATGATGACCCAGCCATAGATGCTGAGGAGAATTGCTGCGGGCAGAAACGTCAGCGGCAGCTGGCGCCGGCCATCGGCGTGGATAGGCGAGATTGTCGCGTCGGTCATTTGCGGCCTTGCGGGTTCATGCAGGGCCGGACCAGACCATCGCCGGACGAAAATCCTTTTAGGCAAATCGTTCAAATTCGCCGCAACTGGAACCGGCGTCTGTGCTGGCGCACGCTTCGCAGCAGCTCATCACCGTGAGGCTTCCGGCGTGACAGGCCGGCGCTCTAACCAAACCAGTTGCAAATGACTTGCAACTGGCGCGGGTTCCGGGCATGATGCAAACATGGATATTTCCCAGCCCGGTCTCGTGCCCCCCAAACCGTCTGGACCCGCCAAAAGCAGTCAGAGCGCCCCTCCTGGGGGCGGCTGGCGCACGGCCAGAGGCGAGCCGTCGCTGGCGGACATGTTCGGCTCGATCCGTGTCGCCAAGGACGGTTCGTTCTGGCGCAAGCTGGTCGCGTTTCTCGGCCCCGGCTACCTCGTTGCCGTCGGCTACATGGACCCCGGCAATTGGGCGACCTCGCTCGCAGGCGGCTCCAAGTTCGGTTATGCGCTTCTCGCCGTCGCGCTGATCTCCAACATCATGGCGATCGTGCTTCAGGCGCTCTGCGCGCGGCTCGGCGTCGGCTCGGGCCGCGATCTGGCGCAGGCCTGCCGCGATGCCTATCCGCGCTGGGCGTCGTGGCCGCTGTGGCTGCTCGCTGAAATCGCGATCAGCGCAACAGACCTCGCCGAAATCATCGGTACCGCCATCGGCCTCAATCTGCTGTTCGGAATCCCGCTTGAAATCGGCGTGCTTATTACGGCGGCCGATGTGTTTCTCATTCTGGCGCTACAGGTTCTCGGCTTCCGCTGGATCGAAGCGTTTGTCGTCGCGCTTCTCGGCGTCATCGCCGCGTGCTTTGCGGTGCAGATCGCGATGGCCGATCCCGATTGGGGCGCGGTGATCCGCGGCTTCGCGCCGACGGTGGACATCGTTGCCAACCGCGACATGCTCTATCTCGCGCTCGGCATTCTCGGCGCGACCGTGATGCCGCATAATCTCTATCTTCACTCAGGTCTCGTACAGACGCGTGCCTACGGTGAAAGCGCGCCCGAGAAGCAGGAAGCGATCAAACTCGCGACCATCGATTCCACCATTGCGCTGTGTCTGGCGCTGACCATCAACGCGTCGATCCTGATTTTGGCGGCCGCGACCTTCCACAAGGTCGGCAAGACGGATGTCGCCGAACTCGATCAGGCGCATTCGTTCCTCGCGCCGTTGCTCGGCTCGACGCTGGCGCCGACTTTGTTCGGGATCGCGCTTTTGTGCTGCGGCTTGAATTCCACCGTGACCGCGACATTGTCCGGTCAGATCGTAATGGAAGGCTTCATCAACATCAAAGTCGCGCCGTGGCTGCGGCGGCTGATGACGCGCGCGATCGCCATCGTCCCGGCTGCCATCGTCACCATCTGGTACGGCGAGAAGGGGACGGCGCAGCTTCTGATCTTGAGTCAGGTGGTGCTCAGCCTTCAGCTTCCGTTCGCCATCGTGCCGCTGGTGATGTTCACCGCGAGCAAGGCGAAGATGGGCGAGTTCGTCGCGCCGCGCTGGCTGACGGCAGTCGCGGGCGTGATCGCTGCGGTCGTGATCGCGCTGAACGTGAAACTGCTCGTTGATTTCGTGATCGGCTGATTTTTTAGTTGCGCATGATCTGATCGGAAAACCGGCACCCACTTTTCCCGATCATGCGCTAGTCCTGCGGCTCCAGTGCCGTCGAGCCGTCGGCATCGACGCGCAACCAGCCTGACGGCGCCAATCGCTGCTGCGGCAGAAAGCGCGCCTTGTAGTCCATCTTGCGCGAGCCGTCGATCCAGTAGCCGAGATAGACGTAGGGCAATCCCATCCGGCGCGCGCGCGAGATGTGATCGAGGATCATGAACGTCCCAAGCGAGCGGTTATCCTCGCCCGGCTCGAAAAACGAATACACCATCGACAGCCCGTCGCTCAGAACATCGGTCAGGCCCACTGCAATGAGATCGCCGCCCCGGCCGGTGATGCCGCTGTCGGGAGTTCGCCGGCGGTACTCGATGATGCGGGTCTGGACGTGGCTGTCCTCGACCATCATCGCGTAATCGAGCACCGTCATGTCGGCCATGCCGCCGTCGCGGTGCCGGTCGTCGAGATAGGCGCGGAACACGGAGTATTGCTCCGATGTCGGTGCCGCCGTCCGCAATTCGCTGACAATGTCGCTGTTGCGTGCCTGAATCTTGCGAAGGTTGCGCGAGGGACGGAATTCGTTGGCGATCACGCGCACGGACACGCAGGCGCGGCACTGATCGCAGGCGGGACGATAGGCGATCGACTGGCTGCGGCGAAAGCCGCCGTGGGTCAGGAGGTCGTTGAGGTCGCCGGCCTTGTCGCCGACCAGATGCGTGAACACCTTGCGCTCCTGCTTGCCCTCCAGATAGGGGCAGGGGGAGGGTGCCGTCAGATAAAACTGCGGCGTATTGCGCGAGTGTTGCGTCACGTTCGGGCGTCAGCCTCCAAAAGGGAGCGGCGCGATTCTGCTCATAGCATCGCGCCGCAACGGTAAAGCGTCAATTGAATTGCGCGGCGTTTCACACGCGCTTGGTCTCGACAAGCGGGCCGGGATCGGCGTGCGTATTGATGAATACGGTTCCCAAGATCAGGTCGTGCAGCAATTGCCGGCGCGCGTTGAACAGGCCGACCAGCACGATGAACGGGGTCAGGAACGACACCGAGAGCCAATAGAGAATGGCGTGGATCGCGCCGAGCATGAAATACGGGCGGTCGCCGGTGCGCGTGCGCATCTCGATGCCCATCATGCGCATGCCAACCGTCGCGCCATGCACGCCGCCGAGCGATGCGCCGTAATAGATCAGCGCCCAGATCACTGCGACCGGTGAAATCAAACCGAACAGCAGCCATCCGACGCCCAGCGTGATGACGCCGAAGATCAGAATGAAGATCGAGATCAGCACGACCGGAATCGACAGGACCACAAGATCGATCAGGAAGGCGAAAAACCGCTTGGTCAGAACGCCTGCGAACAGGTCCGGTTGCAGCCACGGATCGTAAGCCTGCGCCGCCGACGGATTGTTGCGCCAGGTCGCACCGGACGTTGTGCCGGAATTTGACGTGTCAGACATCGAGCCCTCCTCAGGGGGTTCTCAGAACAGCCCATCCAAAATGGCGACGGACATCCATTCGCGCAAGATGAGGCCGCGCATGCATTGCGTTCCCGCAGCGTGCGAGGTGAGGGGCATGGAGCGCCGAAAGGCGCAAATGGCATCGTCTCGCTTCTCGCGCTCCGCTTAGCGATAGCGAAGTTCAAGAAGCGCATCGCCTTGCGGCGCGCCATTTACGGGGTTTCTGTTTGAGGGACCGCTCTTCCGGGTGCGGGATCCGAAGTCTTTTGGACTTCGTTCATCCGGGCGGATTTCTCCGCCGTTCAGCCGCACCGCGTGCAGCCACCGAAGGCAGAGCCACGTAGTTGGCCCGGTCGGCGACCCTCAACCTCCCGGACGTGACGCTGCGAACGTCACGCGCGGGCCCGCCTCCCGCCCCACTTCAAGACGCCTCATGAAGCGCCCCTCGCGAACGGGAGTAATAGGAATATAATCACACCGCGGAAAATGTCAAGCCCGTCATTGCGAGGAGCGAAAGCGACGAAGCAATCCAGTTTCAGTTGAAATGTGGATTGCTTCGCTTCGCTCGCAATGACGCAATGCGCGCGCGGAAAAAATCATCCGTCGTCCCCGCGAAGGCGGGGACCCATACTACCTGCGTTCTCGTTTTACGAGATGGAGCAACACGCGTGTGGTGACGCTGGATATTGTGGTTGTGGGTCCCCGCCTTCGCGGGGACGACATCGATGACGGTCGCGCAACGCGCCTTTATCGTCCGGCTTTGATCTTTTCTGCCGCCTTCTGCGCGAAATATGTCAGCACACCATCGGCGCCGGCGCGCTTGAAGCCGAGCAGGCTTTCCATCATGGCTCGCTCCCCATCGATCCAGCCGTTGTTGGCCGCACCTGCGATCATCGCGTATTCGCCGGACACTTGATAGGCGAATGTCGGCATGCCGAAGGTGTCCTTCACGCGGCGAACAATGTCGAGATACGGCATTCCCGGTTTGACCATCACCATGTCGGCGCCTTCGGCGATGTCGAGTTCGACTTCGCGCAGCGCCTCGTCGCTGTTGGCTGAATCCATTTGATAGGTGCGCTTGTCGCCGGTCAGCGTTTTCGCCGAGCCGATGGCGTCGCGGAACGGTCCATAGAACGCCGATGCGTATTTCGCGGAGTAGGCCATGATCTGCACGTCCTGAAAACCCGCGCGATCCAAGCCTTCGCGAATGGCGGCGACGCGCCCATCCATCATGTCGGATGGCGCGATGATGTCGCAGCCGGCTTCGGCCTGCACCAGCGCCTGACGCACCAGCACGGCAACCGTCTCGTCGTTGAGAATGCGGCCGCCTTCGATCAGTCCGTCATGGCCGTGACTTGTGAACGGATCGAGCGCCACGTCGCAAAGCACGCCGAGATCGGGAAATTCCTTCTTGATCGCGCGCACAGACTGGCAAACCAGATTGTCGGCATTGGTCGCTTCGGAGCCGTGCTCGTCGCGCAGCGACGGCTCGGTGTAGGGAAACAGCGCGATGCACGGGATGTCGAGTTTCATCGCACGTTCGGCGTCGCGCACGCATTGATCGACGGAGAGACGATCCACGCCGGGCATGGATGCGACGGGCGTGCGCGTATTATGTCCGGCGACGACGAACAGCGGCCAGATCAGATCGTCGGTGGTCAGCACGTTTTCGCGAACCAGCCGCCGTGCCCATTCGGACTTGCGATTGCGCCGAAGGCGCGTGGTGAGATCGAGCGCAGGGGCGCTTTGCGCGGGCCGCGGTCCGTCGCGCATTTCGATGGGCCGTCCGAATTTGATCGCCATTTCGCCGTCGCTCCCGAACACTCGCTTTGTCTCGGACGTTTATCACCTGACGCCAGCGACGTCACCGCAGGATGACGGTCGCGGGAATTGATTTTGCCCGCCGGACGGCCCAAACAGGCAACATGAACCGGGATCCACGCCAACCGTTGGCCGGGCGCATGTTCAGGCCGCGTTCGTCCGCGAGCGACGATGAGTTCGTGCGCGATCAGGTCAACGACACCACGCCGATGCCGTCCGCTGAGACGGAGGCGGGCGCCGCCGTCTGGACCGGACGGCTTGTGCTGTTCCTGCGTGCGATGGCGGTGCTGTCGATGATGAAAGGTCTCTACAACTGGGCGCAGATCACCGGCTTCATCGGCGGCGAGGACGGCGCGTTCGAGAACCAGACGACGCAATGGCAGACCGCGACGGTCTACTTCGCGGTTATCGAACTGGTCGCAGCCGTCGGCCTGTGGCTCGCAACGCCGTGGGGCGCTGTGGTGTGGCTGACCACGATTGTCTCGCAGGCGGTCATCGAACTGATGTTTCCGGCGGTCTATGGCGGCAACATGATCGTGCTGCTGCTCGCGCTGCTGCTGCTCGGCGCATATTTGGCACTGGCATGGATGGCGGCGCGGGAACGGCCGCCGTAAATTCTGCCCGCGCAATTGTGGCAGCGTGCAGCCATGCTTGACGAAGTGTTTCCAATTTGAACGAACGCTGTTCTAGAACGCTACACAGCGTGCGACGAAGCGTGAACATCGGGCGTTTGTCGTGAATCCAGAGTAACGAAAACCACCAATTTTACAGGCTAAATCAATCGTTCACTGTTTCAAATAAACATTCTCTTTATGCTGTTATTTAAGCTGATGTTCAAACGCTGCCCCTAAGTTTGCCTCATCAGGCGGGACAAAAGTTTCGTCGAATAAGTCGTAAAAATACGACAACAGGGGAAGTGTCATGATGAAAGCCGTTGCCACGGCAGAGAATGCCGTTCGCGATAACGCCGCTGCTCCTACGCAGCCGCTGTATCTTGAAGCGTTGACCTTGGTCGAGCGGCTGCATCGCCGCCTGCTCGACGTCATCAAGGACGAATTCGACCGCCGCGGCCGTGCCGATATCAATTCGGTGCAGGCGCTGCTGCTTTACAATATCGGCGACAAGGAATTGACCGCGGGCGAACTGCGCACGCGCGGCTACTATCTCGGCTCGAACGTGTCCTATAATCTGAAGAAGCTCGTCGAGATGGGCTTCCTCGATCATCAGCGTTCGCGCGTGGATCGCCGTTCGGTTCGCATCAGCCTGACCGCGAAAGGCCAGGAAGTGCGCCAGATCGTCGATGCGCTCTATCAGAAGCATGTCAAGACGGTGGAGCAGGTCGGCGGCATCTCGAATGCGGAGTTTGCGACGCTGAACAAGTCGCTGCATCGCCTCGAGCGTTTCTGGACCGATCAGATTCTTTATCGTCTCTGAGGTTTTACGAAATTCGGGTCAGCCGGCACAGCGCGATCGGTCATGATCGCGTCTTCCAAGAAGGCCGGCGGCCCTTTCCTTCTCCAGCAAACTTCCCAGCGCGCGCTGCGTCCCGGCAACGGACGCGGTGCGCTTTTTGTTTTCGCCGCAAATCGGGCGTGAATCTCAGGCGACGGCTTTCTCAAAGTCGGCCGACGTATAAATCCGCCCGTCGGGGTCGGTGATCTGAACATCCCAGCACTGGTCTTCGAGAAGTTCGCGCGCTTTTTTCAGCGCGGCTGCAAAGCTCAACCGTTTGAGGGTGACGCTGCCTGACGTGTCGATGGCGTTGATGACGAACATGGCGACGCTCCGTCTGTCGAGCTAAGCCTATCGCGAATCCCCCAATCTCAAAGCGTTTTTCCAGCCCAAATTATATCCACTAAATACGCGGCCTGAGCCTTCCGAACTTGGCCGCCGCGCCCAGATATGGTATCTCGCGCCTGCCGCCTCTCGAAGCCACCCGTAACCGCCCGTGCCCGTTTTCAAGGCTGCGGCGGTGGAGACTTTCCCCGATGACGTCATCCGCCAAAACTGCCAACGCGCCTGACACTTTCTTTACGGCCACGCTCGCACAGGCCGATCCCGACATCGCCAATGCCATCAAGGGCGAATTGGGCCGCCAGCAGCATGAGATCGAACTGATCGCCTCGGAAAACATCGTCAGCCGCGCCGTGCTCGAGGCGCAGGGCTCGGTGATGACCAACAAATATGCGGAAGGTTATCCGGGCAATCGTTATTACGGCGGCTGCGAATTCGTGGACGTTGCCGAGACCATCGCCATCGAGCGCGCGAAGAAACTGTTCGGCGCGGGCTTTGCCAATGTGCAGCCGAATTCCGGCAGCCAGATGAATCAGGCGGTCTTCCTCGCGCTGCTGCAACCGGGCGACACCTTCATGGGTCTTGACCTTGCGGCGGGCGGACACTTGACGCACGGCTCGCCGGTCAACATGAGCGGCAAGTGGTTCAAGCCGTCGCACTACACCGTGCGCCGCGAGGACCAGTTGATCGACATGGATGCTGTTGCGAAACAGGCCGAGCAGGTGAAGCCGAAGCTCATCATCGCCGGTGGATCGGCCTATTCGCGCGCCTGGGATTTCAAGCGATTCCGCGAGATCGCCGACAGCGTGGGTGCCTATCTGCTCGTCGATATGGCGCACTTCGCCGGTCTGGTTGCAGGCGGTGTGCATGCCAATCCGGTGCCGCACGCGCATGTCACGACGACCACGACGCACAAATCGCTGCGCGGCCCGCGCGGCGGCCTGATCCTCACCAATGACGAGGCGCTGCACAAGAAACTCAACTCGGCGATTTTCCCCGGCCTGCAAGGCGGCCCGCTGATGCATGTGATCGCGGCAAAGGCTGTCGCGTTCGGCGAGGCGTTGCGTCCGGATTTCAAAATCTATGCGAAGAACGTCGTCGAGAACGCGAAGGCGCTGGCGGAAACGCTCCGCGCAGCCGGATTCGACATCGTGTCGGGCGGCACCGACAATCATCTGATGCTGGTCGATCTGCGGCCGAAGGGTCTGAAGGGCAACGTCTCGGAGAAGGCGCTGGTTCGCGCGGGTCTCACCTGCAACAAGAACGGCATTCCGTTCGATCCCGAAAAGCCGTTCGTCACGTCAGGTTTGCGCCTCGGTACGCCGGCTGCGACGACGCGCGGCTTCGGTGTTGCGGAATTCAAGCAGGTCGGCGGCATGATCGCCGAAGTGCTCAATGCGGTTGCGCAATCCAGCGACGGATCGGCTCCCGGCGTCGAGGGCGCGGTGAAGAAGAAGGTCCGCGAACTCACCGGCCGTTTCCCGATCTACAGTTAAGGCTTTCGCGCGATGCGCTGCCCAAGCTGCAACAGTCTCGATACGCAGGTGAAGGATTCGCGGCCGACGGAAGATTCGGCCGTGATCCGCCGCCGGCGTGTCTGCATGGCATGCAACTTCCGCTTCACCACATTCGAGCGCGTGCAGCTTCGTGAACTGACCGTCATCAAGCGCAACGGCCGGCGCGTTCCGTTCGACCGCGACAAGCTCGTGCGCTCGCTGCAAATCTCGCTCCGCAAGCGGCCCGTCGATCCGGAGCGGGTGGAGAAGATGGTGTCTGCCATCGTGCGCGAACTGGAAAGCGGCGGCGAGGCGGAGATTTCGTCCGAAACGATTGGCGAGATCGTGATGGAGCATCTGCGCAAGCTCGACGACGTCGCCTATGTGCGCTTCGCGTCGGTCTACCGCAATTTCCGCGAAGCCAAGGATTTCGAGGCGGTGCTCGGCGAACTCTCCGGCGATGACGAGACGCGCCCGGTCGCCGCGCGCAAGTAATGGATCACGATCTTCGTTTTATGAACCTTGCGTTGGCTCTGGGCCGGCGCGGGCAGGGGCGCACCTGGCCCAATCCCGCCGTCGGTGCTGTTCTCGTGAAAGATGGCGTCATCGTCGGGCGTGGCTGGACGCAGCCTGGCGGCCGTCCGCACGCCGAGCCGGAAGCACTGGCGCGTGCCGGTAACGCAGCGAAGGGTGCGACGCTTTACGTGACGCTTGAGCCATGCTCGCATCACGGAAAATCGCCGCCATGCGCCGACGCAATCATTGCTGCCGGTATCGCGCGTGTTGTCTCCGCAGTCGAAGACCCCAACCCGGAAGTTGCCGGGCAAGGTCATGCGCGTTTGCGGGCCGCCGGAATCAAAGTCGATGTGGGCTTGTGCGCGGAGGAAGCCGCGCACGATCATGCGGGGCATTTTCTGCGCGTGCGCGAGAAGCGTCCTTTCGTGATCCTGAAACTTGGGGTGTCCGCCGACGACAAGATCGCGGCTGCGGGCCGTCGTCCGGTTGCGATCACGGGGGAAGCTGCGAAAGCGCGCGTGCATCTGCTCCGCGCGCAGAGCGATGCAATCCTTGTGGGCATCGGCACCGTGCTGGCCGACGATCCGTTGCTGACGGTTCGCCTGCCGGGTCTTGAGGCGCAGTCGCCGGTGCGCGTGGTGCTCGACCGCGCGCTGCGAATCCCCGGCACCAGCAAGCTCGTTCATTCCGCACGCCAGCATCCGCTCTGGGTGTTCACATCGGAGACGTCCGATGCTCCGGCCGCCATGAAACTTGGCGGCGCAGGCGCGCAGGTCATTCGCGTGCCGGCGACAGCCGCGCCGGGTCTCGAACTGAAAGCGGTTTTAAACGCGCTGTCGGAGCGCGGAATTACGCGCTTGATGGTCGAGGGCGGCGCCAGGATCGCCTTGTCTTTCCTCACCGCACGACTTGTCGATGACGTCTGGCTGTTGCGCGGACCCGAACCAATTGGCGCAGACGGGATCGCCGCGCTCGACGCACAGCCGCTATCCGTCATCACCCAGTCGCCGCACTGGAAAACGCGTGCTACCGAGAGATTGGATAAAGACACTCTGACCATCTACGAGCGCGCATAATGTTCACCGGCATCATTACCGACATCGGCGAAATCGTCAGCCTCGTGCCCAAAGCGCAGGGTCAGCTGCACCGGCTGCGCATTGCGTGCTGCTACGACCGCGCGACGATTGCGGATGGCGCGTCGATTGCCTGCAACGGCGTGTGTCTCACGGTCGTCGCGTCAGGCGTCGATGGCGGCAAAACATGGTTCGATGTCGATGCTGGCGCGGAAACGCTTCGGCTCACAACGGCGAGTGACTGGAAGCAGGGCGAGAGGCTCAATCTCGAACGTGCCTTGAAAATCGGCGACGAACTGGGCGGCCACATTGTCGCGGGCCACGTCGATGGCATCGCGGCGATTGTCTCGCGCGACGATCTGCCGGACATGGCGAAATTCGATCTGCGGGCGCCGCGCGATCTGGCGAAATTCATCGCGGCCAAAGGCTCGGTCACGCTCGACGGCGTGTCGCTGACGGTGAACACCGCTGTTGACGATGTGTTTTCCGTCACCATCATTCCGCATACGCTGAACGTGACGACGCTGGGCGGCTGGCGCATGGGCGGCAAGGTCAACCTCGAAATCGATCTGATGGCGCGATACGCCGCGCGGCTCAGCGAGATGAAATAGAGATCATGGCACAAATGTCATGCGCGGGCTTGACCCGCGCATCCATCTTCTCGAAAAGATGGATGGCCGGATCAAGTCCGGCCATGACACCGAAAAAATCGGATCGATGAATGGCAGAGCCGCGCCGCGCCGTATTGAAGGACGATACCGACATTGCCGGCGCGCGCGTCGTGATCGTCGAAGCGCGCTTTTATGACGAAATCCAGGACGCGCTATTGGCCGGCGCGAAAGCGCAACTCGATGCGGCGGGCGTCGGTTTCGATGTCGTCAGCGTGCCGGGTGCGCTGGAAGTCCCGCCTGCGATCGCAATTGCGCTCGACGCTGCCCGCCGGAACGGCCGCGACTACGACGGCGCGATTGCGCTCGGCTGCGTGATCCGTGGCGATACGTTTCATTTCGAGATCGTATCGGTTGAATCGTCGCGCGCATTGATGGATTTGTCGGTTGCCCGCAGTCTCCCGCTCGGCAACGGCATCATCACGGTCGACAATGAAGCGCAGGCCTGGGCGAGGGCGAAAGCATCGGAACTCGACAAGGGCGGCGACGCGGCGCGCGCGACGATTGCGATGATCCGCATCAAGCGCCGCCTGGCCAAGCAAGTATGACCGGCGCGAAAAACATCGCCACGCCGAAGCCCGGTGACGGCAAGGCGAACCGCCGTGGCGCGGCGCGGCTTGCAGCGGTGCAGGCGCTGTATCAGATGGAAATTGCGGGCGCTGGCATCAACGACATCTTCGCCGAGTTCGAGAGTCACTGGCTCGGCAGCGAAGTCGAGGGCGAGAAATATCTTCCGGCAGAAGCCGCATTCTTCAAGGACGTTGTGTCCGGCGTCGTGCGCGATCAGAAAAAGCTCGATCCGCTGCTCGACGACTCGCTGAATAAAGGCTGGCCGCTGAAGCGCATCGACGCAATTCTGCGCGCGATCCTGCGTGCGGGCGCCTATGAGCTGGAGCATCGCAAGGATGTCCCGGCGCGGGTCGTGGTCAAAGAGTATGTCGATGTCGCAAACGCCTTCGTCGATGGCGATGAGACCGGGCTTGTAAATGCCGTGCTCGACCAGATCGCACGGCAGTTTCGCGCAAGCGAATTCGCGCGGAGCTGAGCAACGTCATTGCGAGGAGCATCTGCGACGAAGCAATCCAGTTGAGGATTTCTGGATTGCTTCGCTTCGCTCGCAATGACAACCATGGAGCTGTCATGGCCCAAAAGGAAATAGGCTCAGCCGAACACGATCTGATCGCGCGTTACTTCCGGCCGCTTGCGACCGCCCCCGGCGCATTCGGCCTTGTCGACGATGCGGCAATTCTGAAATCGTCCGGCGACGACCTCGTCGTTACCGCCGACGCGATTGTCGAGGGCGTCCATTTTCTGCCCAGCGATCCATCGGACACGGTCGCGCGCAAGGCGCTGCGGGTCAATCTCTCCGATCTCGCCGCCAAAGGCGCGGTGCCGGCCGGATTTGTTCTGACGCTTGCGCTGCGGGAGGTGCGCGACGAATGGCTTGCGTCGTTCGCGAAGGCGCTCGGTGAGGACATCGGCACATTTGAGTGCCCGCTGCTTGGCGGCGACACGGTTTCGACGCCGGGACCACTGTCAATTTCGGTGACAGCATTCGGACGCGTGCCAGCAGGGAAGATGGTTCGCCGGACAGGCGCGAAGCCCGGGGATAAAATTGTTGTCACCGGGACGATCGGCGATGCGGCGACAGGTCTGCGGTTGCTCAAGGGTGAGCTGAGTGCCGATACTCTGGACAAATCTGCGCGCGACTTCCTTGTAGACCGCTACCGCGTGCCGAAACCGCGCAATGCGCTTGCGGCATGTCTCCGCAACCACGCGACCGCTGCGATGGACATCTCCGATGGTCTCGCGGGCGATCTCGCAAAACTCTGCGCGGCGTCCGGGGTGAGCGGCACAGTTGACGCTTCGTCCGTTCCCTTGTCGGAGCCGGTCCGAAAACTGCTTCGCGCGGGACAAATTTCGTTCGAGGACATCGTTGCGGGCGGGGACGACTACGAACTTCTTTGTACGATTCCGGAGAATCACTGGGCTGCCTTCGTAACCGATGCGTCGCAAGCGAAGGTCGGTGTCGCGATAGTTGGTAGTGTCGCAGCCGGTGACGCACCTCCGGCATTCGCAGGCGAAGGCGGCAGGCCGATTGCGCTCAAGCGCCTGTCCTACAGTCACTTTTGATCGCTTCTGCCACAATTTTCGGCTCGCAGGCGCCGTCGCTGAAACCCTTGAGATTCGGACGTTTTAGGCGGTCGCGGCGTTGCGCCGTGGAGTCGATTTTGGCATTGTCCGCGCCGAATTGAGGCAGCCGGTGCCCGTTGGGCCAGCTCCTTTATGTGCGTCCGTCGCGTCCGCGACCGGGCGTTGGGCTGAACAATCTAATCTGAGGCAAATTCAATGACAGCATTGTGGTTGATCGTGCTCTGCGGGGCGCTTTCCATCGTTTACGCCGCGTGGGCGACGGCATCGGTTTTGAATGCTCCCGCCGGCAACGCAAAAATGAAGGCGATTGCAGCGGCAGTCGCCGAAGGCGCGCAGGCTTATCTGCGCCGCCAGTACATGACCATCGCCATCGTCGGCGTCGTCATCTTCCTGCTGCTGGCCTACTTCCTAGGCATCCTTGTCGCGATCGGCTTCCTGATCGGTGCGGTGCTGTCGGGAGCTGCGGGCTTTATCGGCATGAACGTCTCGGTCAGAGCCAACGTGCGTACCGCGCAGGCAGCGACCAAGTCGCTCGCGGGCGGTCTTGAACTTGCGTTCAAGGCGGGCGCGATCACCGGCCTGCTCGTTGCGGGTCTCGCACTGCTCGGCGTCACCGTTTACTTCATGTATCTGACGAAGGTTGCGGGCCTCGCTGCCAACAGCCGCACCGTCGTTGACGCGCTGGTCGCGCTCGGCTTCGGCGCCTCGCTGATCTCGATCTTCGCACGTCTCGGCGGCGGCATCTTCACCAAGGGTGCGGACGTCGGCGGCGATCTCGTCGGCAAGGTCGAAGCCGGCATTCCGGAAGACGATCCGCGCAACCCTGCGACCATTGCCGACAACGTCGGCGACAACGTCGGCGATTGCGCCGGCATGGCCGCCGACCTGTTCGAGACCTATGCCGTGACGGCTGTCGCGACGATGGTTCTCGCCGCGATCTTCTACGCCAAGTCCACGGTGCTCGTGAACATGATGACCCTGCCGCTCGCAATCGGCGGCATCTGCATCATCACCTCGATCATCGGCACGTTCTTCGTCAAACTCGGCTCGTCGCAGTCGATCATGGGCGCGCTCTACAAGGGCCTGATCGCAACCGGCGTTCTGTCGCTGATCGGTGTCGGCGCTGCGATCTATTATCTCGTCGGCTTCGGTCCTCTCAACGGCGTTCCCTATAGCGGTCTCACCCTGTTCTGGTGCGGCGTGGTCGGCCTCGTCGTCACGGGTCTGATTATCTGGATCACCGAATACTACACCGGTACCGACTATCGTCCGGTGAAGTCGATTGCCCAGGCTTCAGTGACCGGCCATGGCACCAACGTTATTCAGGGTCTTGCGATCTCGATGGAAGCGACCGCAGGTCCAGCCATCGTCATTATCGCGGGCATCCTGATTACCTACAGCCTGGCGGGCCTGTTCGGCATCGCGATTGCAACCACGACGATGCTGGCTCTTGCCGGCATGATCGTGGCGCTCGACGCTTTCGGTCCTGTGACCGACAACGCCGGTGGCATCGCCGAAATGGCCGGACTTCCCAAGGAAGTGCGCAAGGCGACCGACGCGCTCGACGCCGTCGGCAACACCACCAAGGCCGTCACCAAGGGTTATGCGATCGGCTCGGCTGGTTTGGGCGCGCTGGTGCTGTTCGCAGCCTACAATGAAGACCTCAAATTCTTCATTGCAAACAAGTCGCCATACTTCGTCGGCGTCAATCCCGACTTCTCGCTGAACAATCCTTACGTCGTGGTCGGCCTGCTGTTCGGCGGCCTGCTGCCGTATTTGTTCGGCGCGATGGGCATGACGGCTGTCGGCCGCGCGGCCGGTGCAATCGTCGAGGAAGTGCGCCGCCAGTTCCGCGAAAAGCCGGGCATCATGAAGGGCACTGCAAAGCCCGACTACGGCAAGGCGGTCGACATCCTGACCAAGGCTGCGATCAAGGAAATGATTATTCCGTCGCTGCTTCCGGTGCTGTCGCCGATCGTCGTCTATTTCGCGATCTACTTCATCGCGGGCGGCGGTGCCGACGGCAAATCGGCTGCGTTCTCGGCGGTCGGTGCGATGCTGCTCGGCGTGATCGTGACGGGTCTGTTCGTCGCAATCTCGATGACCTCGGGTGGCGGTGCATGGGACAACGCCAAGAAGTACATCGAAGACGGTCACTACGGTGGCAAGGGCTCGGCCGCTCACAAGGCAGCTGTGACCGGCGACACCGTCGGCGATCCCTACAAGGATACGGCTGGTCCGGCGGTAAACCCGATGATTAAGATCACCAACATCGTGGCATTGCTGCTGCTGGCGATTCTTGCTCACTAAGATTCTGGCGCACTAACGCGCGCCGATCTCAACATCGAAAGCCCCGCAGCGCGAGTTGCGGGGCTTTTGCTTGGCATGCATTAGGCCACGACGAATTTGTTAAAATCCGTTCGTTCCCTGTGAACAATCTTCAAATTGTCCGGAAACCGACTCATTGGGTTGCGCGTTGTAGGGCGTAACCAAGGGAGGCGAAACCATGGCTGCTGACGATGGCGATCCGTTCGAGCAGGGGAAACTTGCGCGGTTCAATAACGAGCCGCACGAGAATCCTTATCCCGAAAACAGCGAACAGCACGCACGCTGGGAGGCCGGCTACAATTTTGTCGAGAACGGTTTGATTGCGGTTTGACGGACAAATGCCGAATCGAAAAACGGCCGCTTATCGCAAGCGGCCGTTTTAGTTTGTGAAAGGCTTGTTAGTTTGTGAAAGGCTTGGCGTTATCGCGGGCTGAGCAGTTTGAACAGCGGCGCGAGATAGCTCATTTCCTGACCGCTGGTCGGCGTGGTTCGGCTGATGAAGTCGAAAATCTTGCCGTCTTGCAGCCCATAATTCGCAATACGCATCACCGTGCGGTTCTTGTCGAAATATACGGCGATCACCCGCTGGTCGACCACCGCCTGATTCATGAAGGCGACTTTGCGCTCCGAGCGTTGCGAGATGTAATAGAAGACTTCGCCGCTCAATGTCGCGACGGTCGATGGCGTGCCGAGCACGATCAGCACCTGATCCTGGCTGGCGCCGATCGGAACCTGCTCGAGAGCCCCCTGCGGAAGGATATAGCCCTTCTGGAATTGCTCACCCGTGCAGGCGCCGAGTACGCCGCAGACGATTGCTGCGGCCGCAATGGTACGCACAGCGTGCCACGAAACGAGCGATCCGCCACGCCGGATGCCGGTCTGGCTGAAATCAGTCATGCCGGATGGACCTTCCCCTTGCATCGCGTGATGCGTTGACGTACCGGGCAGGGCATCCGATTGCAACACACCCAGTGCCGCCTGAGCGACCGCGCGAGTCGCTTCCGGCACTATGCGGAACCGCAGATGCTTTGGCCATTTACCCGTTTTGGAAATTCGAGCGCCCCGCCGCGCCGGACCATTGAGGCCATCTATGGCATGATCGTGGCGCAGGCGCGAGAACCGGCGTTCTATACCGCCTACAACGTGCCGGATACGGTTAACGGCCGGCTCGATCTGCTGATTCTGCATCTGTGGCTCGTGCTGCGAAAGCTGCGGACGGAGGCAGGCGGAGCGGAAATGTCGCAGGCGTTGTTCGACCGCTTCTGTGCGGACATGGACGCCAATCTGCGCGAGATGGGCGTCGGCGACCTCACAGTCCCCAAACGCATGCACGCCTTCGGCGAAGCCTTCTACGGCCGTTCGACAGCCTACGATCTCGCCATCGATGCAGGCGCGAACGATCTTGTTCAGGCATTGTCGCGCAACGTTCTCGACGGACAGTTTCCTGACAGCGCGCGCAGCCTTGCCGCCTATGTTGTCGCTGTCAGTAAGACGCTTGAAGAACAGCCGATCTCCGATGGATCGCTATCTTTCCCAAAGCCGGCCGCCTGATTTTGGATCCGCTCGCATGACCCGAAATAATATTCCCTGGAGCTTTGTCGTCGGTGTCGCGCAGATACCGGAAACAGGGCTTCATCAAGAGTTGAAGGCGAGCGATGCGCAGCTCGGCGACCTGACTGCGCTTGCAGGTGTCCGCAGCATCAAGGACGCCCGCGCGACCCTCGACGCTTTGCCGATCAGCGGCGAACGTGTCCAAGTTACGGGCCATGTGACGGCCATCGTGGAGCAGACCTGCGTGGTCACGCTCGACCCGATCGAGACCGTTGTCGATGAACCGATCGACGTGACCTTCGCGCCGCCATCCCAAATATCTTCGACTGCGAGGGTCGTCACCAGGGAGGAGGGTGACGACGCGGAAATTCCCGACCCGCCGGACCCCATTGTCAACGGCACGATCGACCTTGGGCAGTTGGCAACTGAAGTTCTGATGCTGGGAATCGATCCCTATCCGCGTAAGCCGGGCGCGGTCTTCGAGTCCCTTCAGGAGGCGCGAGATCCCGACGAGCATCCGTTCGCGGCGCTGAAGGCCCTCAAGGCCGGTCATTCAGCACCAAAAGATAAAAAAACAAAGTAAAATCATTATCTTATAAGATTTACCTAAGCCGTCATTGGAGCGATCCCGCATCCGGTACCGCAAAACCGGTCAAGCCGTTGTAACGGACCACGGAAACGCTATTGTCGCCGCCCGGCTGACGCTTTTGCGGTCGCCGCCACGATCGGGTTTCCGGAACAACCATGCCGCAAAAGGTTCGTATCGCGCTTGACGCCATGGGCGGCGATTTCGGCCCATCGGTGGTCGTACCGGGCGCGGCGCTCGCGCTCGCAAAGCACCCTGACAGCGAGTTTCTGCTGGTCGGCGATACGGCCGCCATCAATACCGAACTTGAAAAGCATCCTGCGCTGAAGAAGGCGTCACGCGTCATTCACGCGGACATTGCCATCAGCATGGACGAGAAACCGAGCCAGGCGCTGCGGCGGGGCCGCAAATCGTCCTCGATGTGGCTCGCCATCGATGCCGTGAAAAAAGGCGAGGCCGATGTCGCGGTCTCCGCCGGCAATACCGGTGCGCTGATGGCGATGGCGCGTCTCAATCTGAGAATGCTTGCCGGCATCGACCGGCCCGCAATCGCCGCAGTCTGGCCGACGGTGCGCGGCGAGTCGGTTGTGCTCGATGTCGGCGCTTCGATCGGGGGCGATGCGCGGCATCTGGCGCTGCTGGCAATCATGGGCAGCGCGATGGCGCGTGTCCTGTTCGACATCGATCGGCCGACGGTCGGTCTGCTCAACATCGGCGTCGAGGAAGTGAAGGGCGTCGAGGAAGTGCGCGGAGCAGCCGAACTGCTGCGTCAGATGAATCCTCCGCAACTCGATTTCATCGGGTTTGTCGAAGGCGATGGCATCGGCAAAGGTGCAGCCGATGTGATCGTCACCGAAGGCTTCAGCGGCAATATCGCGCTCAAGACGGCAGAGGGCACTGCGCGCCAGATCGGCGAATATCTGCGCGACGCGATGGGCCGCACCTGGCGCTCCAAAATTGGCTATCTGTTCGCGCGTGGCGCATTCGCAGTTCTGCGCGACAAGATGGATCCTCGCAAGGTCAACGGCGGCGTGTTCCTCGGCCTCAATGGTGTCGTCATCAAGAGCCACGGCGGCACCGATGCGGAGGGCTTTGCGTCCGCCGTCGAAGTCGGTTACGACATGGTCCGGTACGATCTCCTGCCCAAGATCAATCAAACACTCAATCGCGAAGGCCATTCGCTTGCGGATGTGCCAATCGCGCAGGAGGCTGTCTCGTGACTTCGATGCGTTCTGTTGTGCTCGGCTACGGTGCCTATTTGCCGGAGCGCATCCTGACCAATGCCGAACTGGCGAAGATGGTCGATACGTCGGACGAATGGATCGTCCAGCGCACCGGAATCCAGCAGCGCCACATCGCAGCCGAAGGCGAATTCACGTCGCATCTCGGTCTGAAGGCTGCGCAGGCAGCGATTGCCAAGGCCGGTATCGACGTTCAGTCGATCGATCTGATCGTTCTGGCGACATCCACGCCGGACAACACGTTTCCGGCCACTGCCGTGGCGATCCAGAACGCGCTCGGCATCAATCACGGTGCGGCGTTCGACCTTCAGGCGGTGTGCTCTGGTTTCATCTTCGCGCTGGCGACCGCCGATAATTTCCTCAAGAGCGGCGCGTTCAAGCGGGCGCTGGTGATCGGCGCGGAAACCTTCTCGCGGATTCTCGACTGGAACGACCGTGGCACCTGCGTTCTGTTCGGCGACGGGGCCGGTGCTGTCGTTCTCGATGCGCAGCCGCAGTCGGGAACGTCGAAGGATCGTGGAATTCTCACGACGCATCTGCGTTCCGACGGCCGACATAAGGACAAGCTGTTCGTCGATGGCGGGCCGTCGACCACGCAGTCGGTCGGCCACCTTCGCATGGAAGGCCGCGAGGTCTTCAAGCACGCCGTCGGCATGATTACGGACGTCATTGTGGACGCTTTCGCCGCGACCGGCACGACTGCGGACGACATCGACTGGCTGGTGCCGCATCAGGCGAACAAGCGAATCATCGATGCGTCGGCGAAGAAACTTCATATTGCGCCGCAGAAGGTGGTTCTCACCGTGGACAAGCACGGGAATACATCGGCTGCGTCAATTCCGCTCGCTTTGGCTGCCGCAGCGGACGATGGACGCATCAAGAAGAACGATCTCGTGATGCTTGAAGCGATGGGCGGCGGATTTACGTGGGGATCGGCGCTGCTGCGATGGTGAGACTTGCGTTCAGTTTTTAGTGAAACTTGAACTCAACTTTTCCATGCCGTTGCATTGTGAGTCTTGTTGACCGTCAGTCTGCAAGCCCCTAATTTTAGAAGTGAAATTGTTCGCCGAGAGCGGGGCAGGCGATGACCGGAACCGGAAAAACTGTCACACGAGTCGATCTGTGCGAGGCCGTCTACCAGAAGGTGGGACTGTCGCGAACAGAATCGTCCGCTTTCGTCGAACTGGTGCTGAAGGAAATCACCGATTGCCTCGAGAAAGGCGAGACGGTGAAATTGTCGTCCTTCGGGTCGTTCATGGTCCGCAAAAAAGGCCAGCGCATCGGACGCAATCCGAAGACCGGGACTGAAGTGCCGATCTCTCCAAGGCGTGTGATGGTGTTCAAACCGTCGGCTATCCTCAAGCAGCGGATCAACGGCGGCTCGGGCAGCAACGGCTCCGGCGGCGAAGAAGACTGAGCCGGCCGAATCTGAAAAAGGGAGCGTGCATTTGGACAAGGCGCCGGATGCATTTCGGACGATCAGCGAAGTCGCTGACGATCTCGACATTCCGCAGCATGTGCTGCGTTTCTGGGAAACACGCTTCGCGCAGATCAAGCCGATGAAGCGCAGCGGCGGTCGCCGCTATTATCGCCCTGACGACGTCAATCTGCTGCGCGGTATTCGCCGCTTGCTCTACGGCGAGGGCTACACGATCCGCGGCGTGCAGCGCATCCTTCGTGAGCACGGCATCAAGGCGGTGCAGAATTTGACCGACGAAGTGCATGGCCATTCGTCGGCGATTTTCGACGCGCCGGAATTCGATGGCGACACCGATGTCGCCGGCGATTTCGAGCTTGAGAATGACGAGACGGTTTCCGCAGATCGAATGCACGGGCCGGAGCGCAATGCCGGCGCGCGCGGCTCAATGAACTTCAAGCCTGCGAGTCCTCTTCGCGACGAACCGCGCTTGAGGGACCCGGCTCCACCTCTGCCCGTCACGCCGAAACAGGTGATGCCGAAGCCGGCAGATTCGAATCACAGCAATGGTTCTGCCGGAGCCGCCGCCTATGCGCCGCCGAGCGTCCGCAACACAGCGCGTCCAGGCGATCAGGGAAAACTGAAGGCCGCCCTCGACGATCTGATCGGGGCGAGGGCGCTGATCGACCGCGTGTTGAAGGATAATTAGCCTGCAAAAGTCTGTCTTCGGCGACGGGCACGCTGGGCGAAGCTGCCTTGCGTGGCTCTACGAACGACGCTACAGCATGCCTGCCGTTCGGCAGTCGGAGCGTGGCGCAGCCCGGTTAGCGCACTAGTCTGGGGGACTAGGGGTCGTGGGTTCAAATCCCGCCGCTCCGACCATTTTCCAATATCGGTCGCAATAGTCACTCGCGCATCTGCGGCGCAGGCTGATGCACGTCCAGCGGATACCGGGAACTATTCAATCGATTGCGCGTTTGTTCCGATCATTCAGGAGGCAGGGAATGGATCGCGCGATCGGACGAATGTTTGAAATCTTCAAACAGATGACAGGTCAGACCGAGATCGCCGACGATCTCCGCCACGGCGCGGAAGATCATGTGAGACAGCTTTTCGAATCCGGCGAGAGTGACGAACAGCGGTTGACGGTGAGCGGGCTCACTTATTTGAAGAAGGCCAGTGCCGTCGACGCGTAGGTCGTACAGGCGATTTCCCAGACTCCATGCATTCGGGCCGCGCCAGTCAGATGCTGTGGCTTTTTGCCTGCGACATTGAAACCGGATTCTGCTGCCGCATTTGCGGCGATGAAATCCCCGCCGAACTTGTCATCGCGCCATTCCAGACCCTATTCTGTGTCAGGGACAGGCACGCATTGAGACGTGCCGGCTGGGGAAACGCATGTGGTCGCATGTCAGCGTGCCGCTTTGGGTTGTGATTGCGCTGTGCGTGCTGGCTGCGCTCGGGACGCTTGACCGGATATTGCTTCCGAGCGTGCGATGGGCGCTGCGCCGCCGCGCCAACCGCGCCATCGATGAACTGAACACGCGGCTGAAGCTGCGCATCCAGCCATTCAAACTGACCAAACGCCAGGTGCTGATGGATCAGCTCGCGTTCGATCCTGAAGTGCTGCACGCCGCCGACGAATATGCGCGCGAGCACAATGTTCCCCGCGACGTTGTGATGCAAAAAGTCAAACGCTATGCCGGCGAGATTGTGCCGTCGTTCAGCGCCTATGCGTATTTCCGCGTCGGCACGCGGATCGCGCGGATGATTTCGCAGATGCTGTATCGCGTGCGGATCGGCGTCCGCAACGACGATGCGCTGGCCGCAGTCGACCCGGCGTCCTCCGTCATCTTCGTCATCAACCACCGCTCCAACATGGATTACGTGCTGGTGACGTATGTTGCCTCGACGTCGTCGGCGCTGAGTTACGCGGTCGGCGAATGGGCGCAGGTCTGGGGGCTTCGCAACCTGATCCGTTCGATGGGCGCATATTTCATCGCGCGGGATTCACGCGAGGCGCTCTATCGTAAAGTCTTGGCGCGCTATGTTCACATGGCAACGGCCGCAGGCGTGACGCAGGCAATCTTTCCGGAAGGCGGATTGAGCCGCGATGGCAAGCTGCGGCCGCCGAAATTCGGGCTTCTTAGCTACATGGTTGCGAGTTTCGATCCGCACGGGCCGCGAGACGTCGTGTTCGTTCCGGTCGCCGTGAATTACGATCGCGTCCTCGAAGATCGGATGCTGACGTCGGTGGCCAACGCAGAACCCGGTGCGAAGCCGGTTTACGGGTTCAACGCCAAGACTTTCGCGCGTCACGTTTTCAATCATATCCGCATGGCGCTCCGTGGCGAATGGTATCGCTTCGGGTATACCTGCGTCAGTTTTGGCGACCCCGTTTCGCTGCGCAAATATGTCGCCGATCGCAAGATCGATTTCCGCACGCTGGGTTCGGATGCCAAACATACGGAAACCGAAAAACTCGGCCATCTTCTGATGGACGCTGTCGGCCGTGTGGTGCCGGCCTTGCCGGTGTCGCTGGTCGCGACCGCGATGCTGGAGGCCGGCGAGGAGCCGCGCACGCTTTTTGAAATCAAGGGCCGTGTATCCAGCCTGATCGAAAATCTCGAGAGCCGGGGCAGTTATGTTCACATCCCGCGCGCGGATCGGGACTATGCCATCGCGGTCGGACTTCGCATGCTGACGCTGCGTCATATCGTTCTGGAAGAAGGCGATACCTTTCGGACCAATCCGAAAGAGATCGTGCTTTTGCGATATTACGCCAACGCCATCGCGCATTTGTTCAAGACGCCGCTGGCGATCGCGGCGTGAGATGCGCGCGTTTTGAACGAATATGGAACTGACGCGTTAGTAAGGATTGATCGGCGTTACTTTAACGGATTGCATCGATGCGTTGCAAAAACCTTTTCGCACGAATGGCGGTGTTGATGACTGCCGCGCCTCTCGTCGCCGGATTGACGCCGCTTCCTGACGGGATGCCGGGCCCGGCCCTCGTTCTCAAAGCCCAGTCCACCGAAACGCAGCCTGCTCAACAGGGTCAGGCACCGGCACCGGAGCAAAGCTCTGCACAGCCAGTTGAACCCGAACGCCCGCTGACGCCGGAAGAGCAAAAGGCCGCAGATGCGCGGTTGCATTTCGACCGCGTGCTGGTCGATGCGGCGGTCTTGCTGAACGAGTTCGAGGAATCCCGGCGAGGGAGAGGCAAATCAAACATCTCGATGTCGTCTTTCAGAAATCTCGAGATTCAGCTCAATGCAATAGCCGACGCCGATCCGTCGAACGATCAGGCGCGGGATTGGGCCAAGAAAATGCAGCAGGCCCAATTCGAGATTCTGCAACCCTCCGTCGCGGTCGCGGATGTCGCGAGCCGTCAGCTTTACGCCGACACGATGTCGGCCAAACTGCGCGATCAGGCAATTGGCGTATCTGTGATGGGTCCGGGTGCGCGTATCGTCGCGTTTGTGTCGCCGCAGATGACCAAGGAAATGGGTGCGAAACTGGCGGACTCTGCCAAGATCTACGATCAGGCCCGAAGGCTCCAGTTTGAAAAGGTCGTGTTCTCCAACAGCCGCCGCGGCTGGATGTACGATCTCAGGACTGGCCGCTATCGGTAGCGGTGCAGAAAAAGGCCGGCATTGCTGCCGGCCTTTCTTGTTGAACTATCGTTCGTCTTACGCATCGAGAACCGCAACGATCTCGAGCGTGCGCGGATTCACCACGACGATCTGATCGTTGACGAGGATGAACTCATATCCGCGCCAGTCGGGATAGATGTTCACGACTTCGACCGGGAGCGGATGGAAGGCCACGCCGCGCGGAACGCGGGTGCCGACCGAGATCGAGAAATTCACGTCTGTCACCGGACGCACGTTCAGCTTGGTGATGGAAGTATGGATAGAGGTTCGCTGCTCGCTCGTGAGCTGCTTGCCGCCGGCTCCGGCTTGACCGGTCGTCATTCCGGACTTCGATTCGGACTTGGTATCCGATGCCGCCTTGTTGCTGTCCATTCGGGACTTTTCGGACGCTGCCTTCGAGTTCGAGTTCTTCGAGTCGGACTCCGCGGCATTTTTATTGCCCCTCATATTGTCCGAGGCGGCTTTGTCCTTGGTACCCTTCATGCCGGGAGACTGGTCCTGAGCGCGCTGTTCAGCGGCACCTTCGCGCGGAGCCATCTGGCCGCCGGATGCGCCTTCGCTGCCGCGCGCGGAGCCGCTACCCTGCATGGCACCGCCCGGTGATTGCTGGCTCGGCGACTGTGCGAATGCGATTCCGCTGATACCGATCAGCGCGGCACTTGCGGCTGAAATCAACAATTTGCTTTTCATTGTGTCCTCCTCTGACTGCCCCGCGTTTCAACGGGCAGAGGGGAACGGCGTTCCGGCTGTGAAGATTTTATTGCGTGAATACCTGATGAACGGATCGGCTTCAATGAAGCCGCATCTCGGGAACTGAATTTCGCAGCGTTAAGTCGACTGCGCTTCCGTTTGTTCCCGGCGGGTTCCGCGATAGATGTATGCTGCTGCAAACATCGCCCACATCGCTCCCAGCATCATCCAGAAATGACGCCAGTGATCGACGTCGATGATGAAGGCTTCGCACACCGTTCCCAGAAAAGCCGAGAACAGGGCGAGATACATTCGCTGCCACGGCACGCGCACGAAGACGATCTTGAATCCCAGCGCGACGGTGATGAACACAAGCGCCGGAAAACACACGCCTGCAATCCAGCCGCCCGACATGAAGGCGTTGAGAAACGAGTTATGCGTGTCTTCAGGAAAGTATTTCGTGAATTGAAGGGGGCCGATGCCGAGCGGCAAATCCAGCGCCATCTGGAAGCCAAGCACATGGCGGCCGAAGCGGCCGAAGCGGCCGCTGTCGTAGCTCTGACTGAAGCTCGCCCGCTGTTCGAACAGATCGCTGACCGAACTCATCGAAAGCAGAACAGCCAGCATCAGGGCGGCTGCGGCGATGCCGGCCAGCGCCGTGAGAACAATGCGTTGGCGCTGCGAACGCTCCTGGCTCGTGAGATACATCAGCAGCAGCACGAAGGCCGAACATCCGGCAAACTGGCCCCACGATGCGCGCGAGAAGGCGAGAAGGACAGCGAGCGCGATGATGCCGAGCGCCAGCGCGTTGCGGGAGGCCTTCCAGAATTTATCGGTGACGACCGATTGAAGCGTGAATAGTGCCGGAAGAATGAGAAACGCAGACAGTACGTTCGGGTCTTTGAATGTTCCTCGCGCACGGCCGTAGAGCGTCAAGAGGTCGTAGCCGCCGGGGACGAGATGAAAATAACCGGCGACGCCGGACATCGAGGCGATGACAGCGCCGACAATCAGTCCACGGCGCAGCGCGTTGAGGCGGCTGAATGTGTCTTCCGAAAGCGCCATCGCGAAAAACACGACTGTGATCGCCATATACCAGGAGGTGAGAACCCAGTTCACGATCTCCGTCTGGTCCATGAGGTAGACTGCGCAGATCGTGTAGCCGAGGTTCATCACCACCAGCAGAACAAGCAGCGGCAAGAACATCGGCCGCATCCGAAGCCCCGTCGCGAAAAACACGACAATGGCCGTCAGCGTCGCCAACTCATAAGGGCTCGGTTCGATGAACACGATGGCGCCGCCGGCGCCGATCAGCCACATCAGGGTTCGCTGGATCGCGGCCGTGCCCGGCGGCGTTGCCGTCAGAGAGCGGTCGTTTGCCGTGATATAAGTCATGCGGCCGGAAATCCTCGCCGCGCGGCGCGCGCGTCAGTAGGCGTTCTCGCCCTTGAGCAGGGCGAATGGAGTCCTGAAGAGAATGTAGAGATCGAACAGCACCGACCAGTTTTCGATGTAATAGAGATCGAACTCGACGCGCTTCTGGATCTTCTCTTCGCTGTTGACCTCGCCGCGCCAGCCGTTGATTTGCGCCCAGCCGGTAATACCCGGCTTCACGCGGTGGCGCGCGAAGTAGCCGTCGACCGCTTCGTCGAACAGGCGGCTTTCGAGCTTGCCTTGGACAGCATGAGGACGCGGCCCGACCAGCGACAGGTTGCCCTTGAACACCACGTTCAACAGCTGCGGCAATTCGTCGAGGCTGGTCTTGCGGATGAAGCGGCCCACGCGCGTGACGCGCGTATCGTTTTTCGTAACGACCGTCTTGGCGTCCGGGTCGGCCTGATCGTGATACAGCGAGCGAAACTTGAACACGTCGATGCGCTCGTTGTTGAAGCCATATCGCTTCTGCAAAAAGAGGACAGGTCCGGGACTGTCGAGCTTGATGGCAAGCGCCACCAGCGCCATGACCGGCGACAGTGCGATCAGTGCGAGCGTGCCGACCACGCGGTCGAACACCCACTTCATCACCAGATCCCAATCGGTGATCGGCTGCTCGAACACATCGAGCGTCGGTACCTTGCCGAGATAGGAATAGGAGCGGGGACGGAAGCGCAGCTTGTTGGTATGCGCCGACAGGCGAATATCCACCGGCAGCACCCAGAGCTTCTTGAGCATTTCGAGGATACGCGTTTCGGCGGAAATCGGCAGCGCGAACAGCACGAGGTCGATGCGGGTGCGGCGCGCGAATTCGACGATGTCGTCGACCTTGCCGAGCTTCGGCGAGCCGGCGCATGAGGCGAGCGAGCGTTTGTCGTTGCGATCGTCGAACACGCCAAGCACGTCGATGTCTGAATCGTCCTGGTTCTTGAGCGCATGGATGAGGTGCTCGCCGTTCTCGTCCGCGCCGACAACGATGGTGCGGCGGTCGAGACGTCCCTGACGCGCCCAGCGCCGGATCATCGAACGCAATGCCAGCCGCTCGACAACGAGAATCGTCAGGCCAATGAAGAAAAAGGCCGACAGCCAGACGCGCGAAACGACATCGCCGAGCTTGGCGAAGAACGATGCGCCGATGAACAGAAGAAACACGAAAGCCCATGACGACGCCATGCGCGTCATTTGCTGAAGCTGGCCGCGGAATACCTGAATGTCGTAGATTTCGGCCGCCTGGAAACTGATGACGGCAATGGCGGCAACGCCGACAATCGCCCAGACATATTCCCACATGAAGCCGTTGATCGGCATGACGTAGGCGAGATAGATCGCGATGCCGACCATGCTGAGAAGCAAAAAGTCGGCGACGCGAACGGCACCGTTGATGACGACGGTCGAGTAGGCGCGGCGGACCTTGCGGTTGGTCACTTCCAATGCGGCGGGCGACAATCGCTTGCGGCGTTCCTGGACGGGAGGAACGTGGCCTCCCGCTGTAGCGGTCGCCGTCGCGGCATTCATCATGGAACGAACGTCGATTGGGTCCACGGTCTTAAATCCGATTTGTCTGCGGTCATGTAGCGACGCGCCTTGGGCTGCAAATGCCCAAGCTCATATCTCAAGCTCATGCCTAAAGAACAAATCGGAAGAATTGGTTATCGTTGGTAAAAATCGGTTAATAAATACCGAAAGCGTCCCGATAACCGGCAAGGACGCCATCGACCATCGCCTTCTGCGAGAACTGCATGAAAATGCGTTCCCTCAGCACTTTTGCGCTTTCCCGCGATGCGTTCAGATCGCCAAGCGCCGCTTCGATCGCATCCGCCATCGCGCCGATGCTGTTGGCGACGAACAGGGCTTCCTTGTGCGGGCCGAAGATTTCCGGAATGCCGCCGACATTCGCTGCGATCATCGGGATACCCGCCGCAGCCGCCTCGATCACGACATAGGGCATCGAATCCCCACGCGACGGCACAACCAGCAGCCTGCCTTTCGAGAAGCCGGTGCGGGCTTTGACGAAACCGATGAAGCGCACCGCGCCTTCGAGATTGAGCTTCTTGACGAGTGCCTTCAGTGCTTCGGTTTCCTCGCCATCTCCCGCAAGCGTCAGCGTCACCGGCTTGCCATCCGCACGCAGCCGCGCGACAGCCTGGATGAGGAGATCGGCGCCCTTGATGTGTCGAAACTCGCCAACGTAGACGATGTCGGTTGCATCTTCGGCCACCGCGATGGGGTCGAACTCAGGTGCGCCGACGCCATTGAAGACGCATCGAACAAGCCCCTGCGGCCGGCCGATGATCCGCTGATAGGTATCGCGCGCGAAGGCGCTCTCGAACAAAAACAACTCTGTACGATTCATCAGTGCGCGCTCAAGCCGGGCGTAGAATGCGCCTTTGAGAGTTTCAGGCGGGTAGTGCAGCGAACCGCCATGCGGCGTGTAGACGCGAATGGTTTTGCTCGACTTGCCTTTCATTCGCACGAATGCGCCAGCCTTGGCGCCGTGCCCGTGAAGCACGTCCAGTTTCAGCGAATTGGCAAGCCGCAGAAATTTCAGCGCGGCCGACAGATCGGCTGGATGCGGCTCGCGGCGGATTGCAAGCCGGTGCGTGCCGAGCTTTAACTTCGGCGCGAGCTCCTTGAGCGCCGCCGTGGCGCGATCGCCGCCGGTCAGACTGTCTGCAAGAATTCCGACGTGATGACCGCGGTCGGCCTGACCTGCCGCAAGATCGAGGATATGCCGGAAAATGCCGCCGACCGGAGCGCGAACCGCGTGGAGAATTCTCAGCGGCGCATTCTGCGTCTCGGTCATGTCAGAACCAGCGTTCGCCGATGACGACGGTATCGCCAGGACGAAGCATGGTGCCCGGCGGGACGTTGGCCTGAACCGTGCCGGACTCGCTGGGCCGGGTGAGCTTGACTGTGCCGCGCTGCGCACGCGGCGTGAAGCCGCCTGCGATTGCGACCGCGCTTTCGACCGTCATGTTGGGCACGTAGGGATATTGTCCGGGAGCTGCAACTTCTCCGAGAATGAAAAAGGGGCGATAGCTTTCGACTTCGGCAGCTACATAAGGCTCGCGCAGATAGCCCTTCTTCAGTTGCGCAGTGATCGAGCCTGCGAGTTCGGCGGGCGTCAGTCCGCGCGCGCGCACCGCGCCGATCAGGGGCATTGTGATCGAACCGCCGGCATCGACGACGTAGGTGTTGGTCAACCCTTCCTGTCCGTAAACGACGATGCGCAGCTTGTCGCCGGCGTCCAGCCGATAGGGTTCGTCGAGCGAGGCATAAGCCGCAGCAACGGGCGTTGCGACGACCGGCGCAACAGGTGCCGGTGCGACCGCTGCAACGGGCGCGCTTGCGACGACCGGAGCAGGGTAGGCGCGTCCGTAGGCGAAACTGTCGATGCTCTGCGGGGCAACGCCGGCAACGGGCATGCGCGCGGGCATGCAGCCCGAAACCGCAAGCGCGCCAAGGACACTGATGATAAGCGCGCGACTGCGCCGCATGAGAGAATCCAGCCGTAAATATTGGCCCCGATTAAGGGCTTTCATGGTTAACAAAGCGTAACCGGCGGATTGCGGGACTATGAAAACACGTCGTTTTTCCGCCGGTTAACCGGCCATCAACCCTAATGGATTGTAATCACCTCAGTTGAGTTGATCCCTCGCTGTCGAGGGCTAAGTGGCGTCGGTAGGAGTGTTAGATGCGTTTGGCGTTCTGGCGTGACTGGACGAACAAATTGCCGTTCCAGTTTTCGTCGCCTGCGGCCCAGCCTGCGGTTTCGCAGCGGGTCATTGCCGATTCCCAAACTTCAGAACTTGGCGATGTCGATCTTCGCGTGATCTGGCAGAAACTGGCGCGCAATCGCGGCTGGGTCATCGTGCCGACGGTGACGGCGCTTCTGCTGTCGCTGATGACCGTCAACATGATTACGCCGCGCTATAAATCCGAAGCGCGCATCCTCATCGACGGCCGCGAAAACGTTTTTCTTCGTCCCAACGGCGAGCGCAACGACGACCGCACTGCGGTTGACGCCGAAGCGGTGACGAGCCAGGTACAGTTGCTGCTGTCGCGCGATCTCGCACGCGAGGTCATCAAGCAGAACAAGCTCGCCGAACTGCCGGAATTCGATTCGGTATTGAAGGGCATTCCGATCTGGAAAGCCCTGCTGGCGCTTGCGGGCATTGGCCGCGATCCGTTCCAGATGACGCCGGAAGAGCGCGTCATGGACGCCTATTTCGACCGGCTGACCGCTTATTCGGTCGATAAATCGCGCGTGGTCGTGATCGAATTTCAGTCGCGCGATCCTGAACTGGCCGCGCGTGTCGCAAACTCAATCGCCGACGGTTATCTCGTCCTCCAGCAGACCGCGCGCCAGAATCAGGCGAAGTCAGCGTCGCAATGGCTTCTCGTGGAGATCGAGGGTCTTCGCAAGAAAGTCGCGGATGCGGACGCGCGCGTTGAGGAATTCCGCTCCAAATCCGGGCTTCTCATCGGCACCAACAACACGACGCTGTCCAATCAGCAGCTCGGCGAATTGAATACCCAGGTCAGCAACGCGCGTGCTGCGAAGGCTGATGCGGATGCGAAGGCGCGCGCAATCAAGCAGATGCTCGACAGCGGCAAGCCGATTGAAGCCTCGGAAGTCCTGAACTCCGAATTGATACGGCGCCTGTCCGAACAGCGCGTGACGCTGCGCGCACAATTGGCCGAACAGTCTTCGACGCTGCTCGACCGTCATCCGCGGATTCTCGAATTAAAGGCGCAGATCGCCGACATCGACCGGCAGATTCGCGAAGAGGCGAGCAAGGTTTCCCGCGCGCTTGAGAATGACGCACGCATTGCAGGCACCCGCGCCGACAGCCTCAATGCCAGCCTCGATCAGGTGAAGCGTCAGGCTGCGTCCACCAACGGACAGGACGTGCAGTTGCGCGCGCTCGAGCGCGAGGCCAAGGCACAGCGCGATCTGCTCGAATCCTATCTTGCCAAATATCGCGAAGCCACCACGCGCGAGAACATCGACGCTGCGCCCGCCGACGGCCGCATCATTTCCCGCGCCACCGTTTCCAATACGCCGGCCTATCCGAAGAAACTGCCGATCGTTCTGATTGCGACGCTTGCAATGTTCCTTCTGACAAGCGGCTATATCACCACGACTGAATTATTGCGCATGACCGCGCCGCGCGGCGCAACGGTGCGTGCGCCTGTGCAACCGATCCGCGATACGCATCCGCAGATGACAACGTCCGTAACCGAGATCGAGCAATTGGCTGTTCAATTGCGAAGTCTCGGCGAGGCGGGACGCAAGATCACCATTGTCGGCGCTCATCGCGACGAAAGTGTCGCGCTGACGGCGCTCACTTTGGCGCGGCTTTTGGCCCGAAACGCCAAGGTTGTTGTGGCCGATCTCACCATGAATTCGCCGACGATGGCCGCAGTCTCGAGCGATCCTTCGGCGCCGGGATTGACCGACCTGATGCAGGGGACAGCGTCATTCGGTCAGATTATCACCAAGGATCGCCTGTCGGGCGTGCATATGGTCGGTGCGGGCCGAGATCCATCGCAGCGCGGACTGTTGCAGTTGCCGCGCCTCAGCATGGCCATTGACGCCTTGCTTCGTGCCTACGATCATGTCGTGCTCGATGCCGGAACGGCATCAGACCTGCCATCTTCGCTGATTGCATCGCAGGCGCACGCCGTCGTGATCCCCGATCCGAAGATCACGATGCAGGGTCGCGCGACGATGCGCGATCAGCTTCTCGCGTCGGGATTCCTTGGTGTGACGATTCTGATGTCGCCGGTATCGAATGCGAGCGCGGCATCCGGCGTCCGCGCGGCTTAATCTTCGGGCAAACTAACGCTGAAGAGCGTTGCGCAGCAATTGCGCCATCTGCATCAGGGCAGGGTTTTGCTTCACCAGCCGCTTGGCGTGAGTGAGCGATGACAGGCCCAGCGCCGCCAGTCTTCCGCGCGCCGTCAGCGGAATGAAGCTGTCGACGATCGGCTCGTCTTCCTTGCAGAATGTCATTTTGTATTCGTCGGAGCCTACGCCGAAATCGTAGGACGTATAGCCAAGCTCACCGTAATGATCGATCATGTCGCGCAGCAGGATCAGACCGGGGCTGTACCGCGCGTTCTCTGAAATTGTGTAGGTGTTGAACATCGTCGAGAAACGCTGCCCGTCGGCGACGCAGGCGAAGATCGAGATCATCTCGTCGTCGCATTCCAGCGCGTGCAGTTCGATAGCGCGGTGGCCATTCGGCAATTTTACCGTGCAGGCCTCGCGAATGAATGTCTTGGTCGCGTCATCTGCAAAGACGTTCGGCAATTTCGACAGCGCCATGCGCTGCGGCTTGATGATGAAGAATGCATCGAGCAATTGGTGAATGTCGGCGTCGGTTTCCGCGACGAAATAGCGATAGCCGGGCAGCGCCTGGAGCTTGCGTTCCTTGTTACGCAAGCGGCGGCGCGTCGAGGTGCTGACGCGATCCTCAGGCTTGGCGTTCGGCGCCATCGTCATCGAAGGAACCGGATTGGTCGAAGGCTGATCCATGACCTGTGCGAACGGATTTGCGATACCGCGCCAAATCTTCGGCTGCTGCTTTAGCGCCAGCACATCGATCTCGTCTGCTTGTCGCGCGATCGCATCGACGATGAGTTGCACATCGCCGGCGGTTGCTGCCGAAGCGAATGCATTCTGAAACAGGCCCATATTGAACGTCGGATGCTTGCCACCCATGAAGCGGGCGACCTGTGCGCCGCTTTCGCGGCTGACGGACAGCGGCAACAATGCCACCGGACGATTGTGGCCGTCGTAAGCGACCACAATGAACGGCATCGCGCCCTCATGGATTCCCACGGTCGACTGCCAGGCGTTGAGAAGATCGAAGGTCTGGTACGGCGTGGCGAGCGGGGAGGCCGCCTCGAAGGCGCGCCAGATCGGTTCGGCCGCGCTCATGGAACGCAGAACATCGACGCGCGCGATACGGCTGGTTCCGCCGTAGGCATGCACCGTCTGGAACGCTGCGACCATGGTCATCTTTGGAGCCTGTTTTCCGGAAATTTTTGGCCAATGCGGCTCGGGCCGACCTTATTCAAACAAATGTCAACAAAGAGTAATGACAATCGCGCACGGCGCGGTATGCCTGCGTTGGGGGATCACTTTGCCGTCCTGGAATAGAGTTTTCGCAAATGCCGGCCGCAGGCTTGCGGCGTTGCCCGGCGTGGCCCGGATTGCCGAACGGACGGTCGGCGGCGCGGGCGTGATCCTCAAATTCGAGCATGTGCGGCCGCGCAAGCCGGGCTCATTTCAGCCGTTGCGATCCCATGAGGTCAGGCCGGGGTTTCTCGACAAGGCCATCGGCGCGATGCGGCGATGGGGTTACGATTTTGTGTCCATGGACGAGATGAAAGTGCGCGCGTTGCAACCCGCATCCGCGCGGCGTTTCGTCTGCCTCAGTTTCGACTGCGCCACCCGCGACTTCATGACGTTTGCCTATCCGGTTCTCTCCAGGCATCGCGTGCCGTTCACGCTTTACGTGCCGACCGGATTCATCGACGGCATCGGCGAAGCGTGGTGGCTGGCGCTGGAAGAGATCGTCGCACACAACGAACGCATCGGCCTGATGGTCGACAATGTCGAAAATCGATTCGCTATCGGCACCACGGAAGAAAAATATCAGGTCTACGATTTTCTCTACGACTGGATGCGCGCTCTGCCGCCGCCGGATCGTTCCGCTGCAATCGGCGACCTCTGCACCCGCTACGGCGCCGACCTCAAGGCACTCTCGCGCGGCGATGCCATGACCTGGGCAAACTTGACGACTCTTGCGCGTGACGCGCAAGCGACAATTGGCAGCGCGACCGTTCACTATCCGCAGCTATCGTCCGCCGCCGGCAATATCGCGCTGCGCGAGATGACGATGGGGCGCTCGATCCTGGAGACTGCGCTCGGTGCAGAATGCAGGCATTTTGCGTATCCATTCGGGCACGGCAGTTCTTTCGGGCCGCGCGAAATTCAATTGGCGCAACAGGCCGGATTTCTGACCGCCGTTTCCGCACAACCGGGCGTCGTACAGCCGCAAGGAAAATCTGAGATGCTGTCACTGCCGCGAATTGTGTGGAATGGACGGCACAAATCGCTGAGCCATTTGCGTGCGGCGATGGCAGGATTTATTCTGCCGCGAGATCGCGCCGCTTAGCCGGTTACGTCTCGGAATCCTCAGCATCGGGCTTCGACATCCACGCGATCAGCGGCATTGCCGGAAGCACCCAGCCCAACCCGGCGACCACGTAGAAGATCGCCTGCGCCAGTCTGGAGGCCGCCAGCCACGGCGCCTGTGCAATCGCCATTCCGAGCAGCGACCAGACGATCACGAGGCAAAGAAGCCCGACCGTGCCGATGAGTTTTCGTTTGCGGATTGTCATGACAGAATTGTGCGGGGCGTGGCGATTGCGCGTCTTGCGCGGAAAAACGTCAGGACTATAAGGTCCGCGCCAATCCAATCAAGCCGCATTTGAGATCATGTCTGTCGCACCGGATCGAATCGTCAAAGCTGCATCGAATTTGCGCGCAGTGCGAATCTGGCTCGTCGTCGTAGCATCGCTCATCGTCTGCACGCTGATGGTCGGCGGCGCGACGCGGCTCACCGAATCCGGATTGTCGATTGTCGAGTGGAAGCCGGTGACGGGAACGATACCGCCGCTCTCCGACGCGGAATGGACTTCCGAATTCGAGGCGTACAAGAAGATTCCGCAATATCGCGAAATGAACCGCGGCATGTCGCTTGCGGAATTCAAGACCATTTTCTGGTGGGAATGGACGCACCGGCAGCTTGCGAAATTCATCGGTGCGGTATTTCTGCTGCCATTCCTCTGGTTTCTCTGGCGCGGCGCGATTGCTGCAAGTCTCAAACCAAGGCTCTGGATCATCTTTGCGCTCGGCGGACTTCAGGGCGCGGTCGGCTGGTGGATGGTGAAATCGGGATTGGTGGACCGCGTGTCGGTGTCGCAATATCGGCTTGCCGCGCATTTCATGCTGGCGCTGGTTCTGTTTTCTGCCGTGGTATGGACGGTGCGCCGGATGCAAACGCGTTCATCGCCGATTGCTCCGGCGAGCCTGAGAATCACGAGTTGGATTTTGCTCGCGCTGGTGTTCTTGCAACTCTATTTCGGAGCACTCGTCGCGGGTCTGCGCGCGGGAAAAATCTTCAATACGTGGCCGGACATTGACGGCGCATTCATTCCATCCGTCGAGCGGTTGTTCTTCGAGCAGCCCTGGTGGCGCAATTTCTTCGACAACACGCTGACCGTTCAGTTTAGCCATCGCATGATCGCTTATGTCTTGGCAATTGTCGCGATCGTTCACGTCGTCGATGCGATGCGGTCGCGTATCCGTCCCGCGATTGCCGGTGCCGCCTGGTTGCTGGCCGCGATCCTGGCGCAGGTCGTCATCGGCGTCATGACGCTGCTCTATCAGGTGCCGATCGATCTCGGTCTCGCGCATCAGGCCAACGCCATCGTTGTCCTGACGCTGGCTCTGGTTCAGGCGGAGCGGCTTGGCGTCAATCTTCCGGACACGACGCCCGCAAAACTGCGGGCCGTCGCCGGATAGACGCTAGCCGCGCAATTCATCGAACTATTCTAAAGTTCATCGAAATCGTACTAATCCTTATTCCATGGGCGTTTCTTGGCGGCCTGTGCGCCGTCGCGCAGACGTGAGCGCACGGGATGCTTTTTCTTCGACGCCGCGGACGCTAGAACCGGATTCAATTTTCGGTTCGTTCAAGAAAGCTCTCGATGTCGAATGCATTTGTTCAGGCTGCCGTCATTCTTTTGCGCGAGGGCCTGGAGGCCATGCTCGTGCTTGCCGCACTTGCCGCCTATCTGAAGAAGGTCGGCGGCGGGCATCGCATCGCCGCGCTTTATGCGGGCGCTGCCGCGGCAATCGGCGCGAGTATCGTAGCGGCGTGGCTATTTGCGGTTCTGAATTCCGGTCAGCACAGTGACGTCCTTGAAGGTTTCGTCATCCTCGCGGCTGCGGCGCTGATGCTGTATGTCAGTGGATGGCTGATGGTGAAGCAGGATCCGCGCGGTTGGCAGGATTACCTCGCCAGCAAGGCGGACAGTGCGCTGGCGCAGGAAACCGCGTGGGCAGTCTCGGCGCTCGCGTTCTTCGCGGTGTTTCGCGAGGGTGCGGAGACAGTTCTGTTCATCAATGCGCTTGCAGTCACCGAGGGCGGCTGGAGTTTAGGCTTGTTCGGCGGTCTTGCCGCCGGAGCCGCCGGCCTCGTCGTATTGTTTTATTTTATCAACCTTATCGCGCAGAGAATTCCGTTGCGGCCGCTATTCATTATCACGTCGGCATTTCTGTTTGCGATGGGCGTCAAATTCATCGGTGACGCAATCAAGGAATTCCAGGAACGGACGATCATTCCCTTCACGGAACTCAAAGGAACGGCATGGCTCGATAGTCTTGGCCTCAATCCAACACTTGAAGCCTTGTCGTTGCAGGCTCTCGTGATCCTTGCGGCGCTTGCGACGTATTCGGTGGTTCAGCGCAACGCGCGCTTGTCGCGCGAAGACAAGGCAATGCGCACGTCCAAGTCCTGATTTCCAAAAAAGTCTTTGCTCTGGACAATCGAACACGGCGCCGTGTCCCGGCGCCGTGTTTTTTTGTTTCGGTGTTCAGGCCTTCAGCGCCTGATCGAGATCGGCGATCAGGTCTTCCTTGTCTTCAAGGCCGACCGACAGCCGCACCACATCGACGCCGGCGCCAGCGAGCGCCTTCTGATCGTCGCTCAACTGGCTGTGCGTGGTTGAGGCGGGATGGATAATCAGCGAGCGCGTGTCGCCGACATTCGCAAGATGCGAGAACAGCGTGACGCCTGAGACCAGCTTGACGCCCGCGTCGTAGCCGCCTTTCAAGCCGAACGTGAACACGGCGCCCGCGCCCTTCGGAGAATATTTGCGCGCGAGATTGTGATACTTGTCGTTCGGCAAGCCCGCATAGTTGACCCACGCGACAGCTGGATTGTTCGACAGCCATTCCGCGACGGCCTTGGCGTTATCGGAGTGACGCTGCATGCGAAGCGACAGCGTTTCGATGCCCGTCAATATCAGGAACGAATTGAACGGCGAGATCGCGGGCCCGAGATCGCGCAGCGCCAGCACGCGCACGGCAATCGCGAAGGCGAAGTTGCCGAATGTCTCCTGCAACTTGATGCCGTGATATTCCGGACGCGGCTCGCTAAGGGCCGGATAGCGTCCGCTTTTCGACCAGTCGAACGTGCCGGCATCGACGACGACGCCGCCGAGCGAATTGCCGTGGCCGCCGAGAAATTTCGTCAGCGAGTGAATGACAATATCTGCGCCGTGGTCGATCGGCTTGATGAGATAGGGCGAGGCGAGCGTGTTGTCGACGATCAGCGGCACGCCTGCATCGCGCGCGATCGTTGCGATGGCCTCGATGTCAGTCACCGTACCGCCGGGATTGGCGATGGACTCGATGAAGATGGCCTTCGTCTTGGGCGTGATTGCGCGCTTGAAACTCTCCACATCGTCGGTGTCGGCCCACGCCACGTTCCAGCCGAAATTCTTGAAGGCGTGATTGAACTGATTGATCGATCCTCCGTAGAGCCGCCGTGCCGCGACGAATTCGTCGCCCGGCTGCATCAAGGTATGAAACACCACGAATTGCGCAGCGTGTCCTGATGCAACCGCAACCGCCGCCGTTCCGCCTTCGAGTGCCGCGACGCGCTCCTCGAGCACGGCCGTCGTCGGATTCGTGATGCGCGTGTAGATGTTGCCGAACGCCTGCAAGCCGAACAGCGATGCGGCGTGATCGGCGTCGTTGAAGACGTAGGATGTGGTCTGATAGATCGGCGTCGTGCGCGCGCCTGTTGTCGGATCGGGCTGCGCGCCCGCGTGTATCGAAAGAGTGGAAAATCCCGGCAGCCTATCTGACATCGCTTATCCTTTGCAGCGTCGAATTGGAGCGATGCTGCTGTTGTGCGCCTTCCTAGTCAAGCGCACAGCGATGTTTGAGCTTAACAAGCAAGAAAATGGCAAAGCTGCCGATGAAAGAAAACGACGCTGCTCCGGTGCGCGGCGATCAGGAAATGCCGTTCTTGTCCTTGGCGGCGCGATCCGCCGCAGCCGTGGTGCCGCCGCCGATGCTGGCGCGGTGAAGCGAGAGTCTCTGGGTGCCGGTCGGAATCGGTGCGCGCTTGGAACTCAGCGTTCGCGAATTGACACCGACCCATTGAATTTCAGACGACAGCCGTCCGTATTCGATTTTCGGGCAGCGGTTCATGACGACCTTAAGCCCAGCCGCTTCCGCCTTCGCGGCTGCGGCATCGTTGCGAACGCCAAGCTGCATCCAGATCACTTTCGGCTTCACGGGCAGCGCCAATGCGTCATCGACGACGGCCGCCGCCGCGTCGGAGTTGCGGAAAATGTCGAGCATGTCGAACGGTCTGCCGATATCGCCAAGCGATGCGACGAACGTCTTTCCCAGCAACTGCTTTCCGGCCTGTCCCGGATTGACCGGAATCATGTCGTAGCCGCGTTCGAGCAGATATTTGAACACGAAGTAGCTTGGCCGCACATTCACCGGAGACGCACCGGCCATTGCAATCGATTTTACGCTTGTGAGAATTTCGCGGATGTAGCTGTCGGAATAGTTGTCGTGATTCATCGATTATCGATCTTCCCATTTCGGGTCGCGCTTCTCGATGAAGGCCCCGATACCGATCTCGGCATCCCGCGCCATCATGTTTTCCGTCATGACCTGCGAAGCGTAGGCATAGGCGTCTGCGAGTTTCATCTCGGCCTGACGGTAGAATGCTTCCTTGCCGATCTTGAGCGTGTAGGCGGATTTCTTCGCGACGCGATTTGCCAGATCGATGGCCGCCTGACGTTCCTGTCCGGCTGGAACGACATCGTTGACCAACCCCAATTCACGCGCGCGTTGCGCGGACACATGATCGCCGGTCAGAAGCATGTGCATCGCCTGCTTGCGCGGCACGTTGCGTGACATCGCGACCATCGGGGTCGAGCAGAACAATCCGATGTCGATGCCGGGCGTTCCGAATTCGGCTTTCTCCGATGCGACAGCGAGATCGCACGACGCGACAAGCTGACAGCCGGCTGCGGTCGCGACGCCCTGGACGGCGGCGATCACAGGCTTCGGCAAATTCACGATGGCCTGCATCATCGCGCTACATGAATTCATCATCTGCGCGAAATAGGCGCGGCCTCTGTCAGGGTCAGCGCGCCGCGCCGTCAGTTCCTTCAGGTCATGGCCGGACGAATAGGCCGGACCCTTCGCTGCAATGACGACCGCGCGGATGTTTTTGTCGTCGCGGATCGAATTCAATTCCGCATGCAATGCGGCGATCATCGCTTCCGACAGTGCATTGCGCGAAGCGGGCGCATCGAGCGTGAGCACCGCGATGTGACCGAGCGTCTCGCGCAATAGCGGCGATGAGGCTGTGACCGGTTTGACCGAAGCGGAGGCGGGCGTCATGGCTGGTTCCGTGGGCTGGGCATTGCGTGGACCCTAGGCTACATAGCCGTCATATACGAGTGCGGGGCAGGGCAGACCATCCATGACGAAGCCGAAAATGACGGTGCCGGAGCTTGAGGCGTTTCTCCGCAAGGAGTTTCCGCAAGCATTCGCCAGCGGTGAAATCCTGATCGAGACCGCGGACGGTTCGACCAGTCTGCTGCGCCAGCCGTATAGCGAGAAGATGCTGCGGCCCGGCGGGACAGTTTCCGGCCCGACGCTGATGGCTCTTGCGGATTTCGCGATGTACGTCGTGCTGCTGTCGGCCATAGGACCTGTCGGCCTTGCTGTGACGACGAGCCTCAACATCAATTTCCTCCGCAAAGGCCAGCCTGGCCAGGACATCGTCGCCGCCGCCAAGCTGATGAAGATCGGCAAGCGTCTCGCGGTCGGAGAAGTGCTCTTGCTGTCAGGCACGTCGCCCGATCCCATCGCGCATGTAACGTCAACCTATTCCATTCCGAATATTGGATGATTTTCTCGGTATTATAGCACCATATTTTTAAGCTATTGTTTTATATCATATATTTATCGGGCTATGCCGTTGACCGGCGTGTGGCCGTTCTCTAGAACCGCGCCAGTTCGGCGGATCGCGCCGATGCACCAATCCAACGGATTTTTCACATGAAGACGTTTTCGGCAAAGCCCGCCGAAGTCACCAAGAAGTGGGTGATTATCGACGCCAAGGGTCTGGTTGTCGGCCGTCTCGCGACGCTGGTCGCGATGCGTCTGCGCGGCAAGCATCTGCCCATCTACACGCCTCACGTCGATTGCGGTGACAATGTCATCGTCATCAACGCAGCGCATGTCGTTCTCACCGGACGCAAGCGCGAGAAGAAGGTTTACTACAACCACACCGGTTTCATCGGCGGCATCAAGGAACGCACCGCGAAGTCGATTCTCGAAGGCCGTTTCCCCGAGCGCGTGCTCGAGAAGGCCGTCGAGCGCATGATCCCGCGCGGTCCGCTCGGCCGTATCCAGCTCGGCAATCTGCGCGTCTATCCGGGCACCGAGCATCCGCACGAAGCTCAGCAGCCTGAGAAGGTCGACGTTGCATCCATGAACCGCAAGAACATGAGGGCCGCATAATGTCGGACACCATGCAATCCCTCGATCAGCTGTCGGGCCTGAAGACCGGCAATCCTGAAGCGCCGAAGTACGAGAAGAAAGTCGACAAGCAGGGCCGCGCCTACGCGACCGGCAAGCGCAAGGACGCGGTCGCACGCGTCTGGATCAAGCCGGGCTCCGGCAAGGTCACGGTCAACACCCGCACTGTCGAAACTTATTTTGCACGTCCCGTGCTACGCATGATGATCCAGCAGCCGATCGTCGCTGCGGCCCGTCAGGGTCAGTACGACGTGATCGCAACCGTCGCAGGCGGCGGATTGTCCGGACAGGCAGGCGCCGTTCGTCACGGCATCTCCAAGGCGCTGACGAACTTCGAGCCCGATCTGCGTTCGGTTCTCAAGAAGGGCGGCTTCCTCACGCGCGATTCGCGCGTTGTCGAGCGCAAGAAGTACGGCAAGGCGAAAGCCCGCCGCTCGTTCCAGTTCTCGAAGCGATAAACGCTTCGCTGCCGGTTCTCGAAACGCTAATCGTTTCGTTCGAATTTTACGGAACTGTCGAAATTCAGAAGGGCGCTTTCGGGCGCCCTTTTTCGTTGCGTTCCAGTTGCCGCGATATTGCTTACGATTTTCGAGAAAATTATGTGACGTGCGAAAACGGAGTGCGAAGGAAGTCGGCCTAATGTCGAGCGTGCAGGGGACCGCTTCCGGGTCTTCGTCTTGAGCACCGCTACACGATGCCGAACGGCACACATCTGTCGCTGGACATTTCGACGCTCTATCTCGTCGCGACGCTGGTCGCTGCGTTGCTGGGCGCGATGCTGCTGTTCTTCTGGCGCAAGGAAAGCATCGCGGCGCTGGGCTGGTGGGGCGCGGCCTATATTCTTGGCGCCGCATCCATCGCGCTATGGACCGTCAGCGGCGAGGATCTCGGCGGCTGGCTGTCGCTGGCGGTGAGCGCCGTCGGATTTGCGGCCTGCGGACTCGTCTGGGACGCCGCGCGCGTGTTTCATGGACGCTCGGCCAATCTCGTCGGCGTTCTGTTCGGGCCCGCCGTGTGGGTCGGCACGATGATCTATCTCGAACCGGTCGCGCCCGAACTGCGCATGCATCTCGGCGCGTCGATCGTTGCGGTCTACACCGCGCTCACGGCATTCGAGTTGTGGCGCGAGCGGCGCAAAAGCCTGCGTGCGCGCTGGCCGGCCTTTTTCGTACCGCTGCTGCACGGCCTTGTCCTGATGCTGCCGATTGTGCTCGGCGATTTGCTGCGCGCGCAGGACGGCAGCGTCGCAACCATCTGGGTTGCCGCCTTCGCCGCCGAACTCGTGCTCTACGCGGTCGGCACGGTGTTCATCATTTTCCTTCTTGTCTCGGAACGCGCGGTGATCGCGCACAAGACGGCGGCCTCCGTCGATCCGCTCACGGGCCTGCTCAACCGCCGCGGCTTCGGCGAGGCGACCTCGCGCATGATCGAGCGCGAGGCGAAAGCGGGCCGGCCGATCACCGTGATGATCTTCGACATCGACCACTTCAAGTCGGTCAACGACCGCTTCGGTCACGCCGCAGGCGACGACGTGCTGCGGGTGTTCGCGCATTGCGTCGCCAGCACGCTGCGCATCACCGATCTCGTCGGGCGGGTCGGCGGCGAGGAGTTCGCAGCCCTTCTGCCTTGCGCGATGGACGAGGCGCTGGTCGCCGGCGAGCGGGTGCGCGAGGCGTTCGAGGCATCGGGTGTTGCCATCGACGACGAGCCGCTCGCCACAACAGTCAGCATCGGCGTTGCCGGCGGCCCGGCGAATACCGAACTCGAAGTGCTGATGGCGTCCGCCGATACCGCGCTTTATCAGGCCAAGCGCGGCGGCCGCAATCGCGTGCAGGCCTCGACCGAGGAGCCGCTGTCGCTCGAACAGTCGCGACGCGACCAGGCGCTGAAGGCCACAAAACCCGATCTGATTGCGGCTGTACGCAGCTCCATCGCGGGCAGGCAGGTGACGGCCTGACGGTCTTTTGCGCTAACCTTCCGTTTACCATCGCGACCTATCCTTTGCGGCATGACGAGCATGCCTCCGCAGGAACACACAGCCGATCTGACCGCGCTCGACGCGGCAGCCGCGTCCGCGCGCGAAGGTTTTGCCTGCATGTTTTCGACGTCGGATGAATACGAGACCGCGCTGGTGACGGCGCGGCGGGCGGAGGGGCGCTACGGCAAGCCGTTCGACTGGCAGGCCCTGTTGCTGACCGGCTGCGTTTTCACGCTGTCCGGCGTGCTTCTGATGTTTTTGTAGGGACCGTCTCACGACAACATGGATTTCATAAGGCGCCTTCGGGCGCTTTTTGTTTTCGTGCGCGGAATTTTGCGCTACAGCCGTCGCAGATTCAGACTTGGCGCACTCATGAAAGGCATCCAGATGATTACGGAAATTGCGCAGATCGAGATCAAGCCGGGGCAGGAAAAGGATTTCGAGACTGCGGTGAAAATGGCCGAGACCATTTTCAAGCGTTGCAAGGGCTGGAAGAGTTTCGAGCTGCATCGCTCCATCGAAAAGCCGTCGCGTTATCGTCTGCTCATCGAATGGGAGACTCTCGAAAACCATACGGTGGATTTCCGCGAAGGCCCGAATTTTCCGGAATGGCGCGCGCTGGTCGGCCCGCATTTCGCGTCGCCGCCGGAGGTTGAGCACACTAGGACGGTGCTGAACTTCTGAACGCTCCTCACATTTTTCAAACGAAGGCGCTCATCTGAGCGCCTTTTGTTTTGGCGGGGCGAGCGCGCGCAGCGGCGGCAGTTTCTCGTCGCGCGTCACATCGAGAATGACCTTGCCGATGGCCAGAAGCGGCAGCGCCAGCGCGAGCCCCCACAGGCCGAACACGATGCCGAGCAGAATCTGGAACGCGAACAGCGTGGCGGGCGGAATGTCGAGCGCCTGACGCTGGATGATCGGGGTGAGGATATAGCTCTCCAGCGCATGCACGCCCATGAACAGCACAGCGGCGCTGGCGGCTGCAACCCATCCCGAGGCGAGGCTTGCGAGCACCACGATCAATCCGCCGATCAGCGCGCCGACGGTGGGAATGAACGCGAGCAGCCCCGCCTGAATGCCGAGAATGAACGAACTCTGGATTCCAATGATCGCAAGCCCGATCCATGTCACCAGGAACACCGCGACCATCGTCACCATCTGCGCGATCAGCCAGCGTTCCAGCGTGTAGCCGATGCGGTCCACCACGGTCGTGACGTAGAGCCGATGTTTCGCCGGCGCGATTTTCAGAAGCCCGTTGCGATAGACGCCGGGCTGTGCCGCAAACGACAATCCCAGAAACAGCACGATGAAGAAATTGCCGACGGCCCCTAACGTGCCGAGCAGCAGTTTGAAAGTCTGACTGACGATGGCGCCGCCGCTCGACGCAATGGTGCCGGCGCTGGGCAGGCTGGGGGCCGTCTTTGCCGGTGCGGCGGCAGGGCTGTCGGACGAAGCTGCCGCGGCCGCCGCCGCGTTGCTGCTGTTCAGATCGAGGAAACTCGTGTCGACGCCGTGCTGTTCGAGAAACGCCTTCACGTTGACGAGCTGGCCCTTGATGGTGTTGCTCAGAACGGTCGCCTGCTGGGCGATGGTGGAGCCGCCGAGAAACACCACGCCGGACAAGGCACCTGCCAACAGCAGGCAGACGATGGCGAGCCGCAGCGAATGCGGGCTCGGCAGCACGCGGCCGAGCAACTCGGTCATCGCGTTGAGCGCCACGCCGAGCAGCACGCCCGCGAAAATCAGGAAAATCGTCGCGGCGTAATACCACGACAGCGCGAGCAGGGCGGCGAACAGCACGATGCCCATGCCGCCCATCGCGATCGACCAGGCGAGATCGCCGCGGGCTTCAAGTCTGCTTTTCGACGGTGCGGCCACGATTGTTCCTTCCAGAAATTGCCGGCTCACTCTTCGCCGAAACGGATAGCAGGATCAAGTGACGATGCTGCGGCGGAACGCGCAGATTTATCGACGTCGTCCCCGCGAAAGCGGGGACCCATAACCACCGCGTTGCGCGTTGACGACGTGAGCGGCGTTTCTTTGTCGCCTCCGCATTCAGGGAGTATGGGTCCCCGCTTTCGCGGGGACGACATTGAGGA
>JBFLVM010000005.1:0-229206 GCA_040758515.1 Pseudomonadota bacterium
ATGGTCATTCCGATTGCCATGGCTCGTTACTCCACAGGGATATTGCACTCCGTACAATAGTACGGAGTCAAGCAACTCACTCCGTTGAATATGCGGTGAGACATGTTGACTGTTCAGATAATGCACGTGGTCGAGAGACGGCACGTAGAACGCCCTGTTGCCACCGATGCGGAAGTCGATGCCGGTCGCCTTGATGAGCGCCTCGACCTGGGGCTCGATCATGCCGGCCGGCGGCGGAGGCACGGTCGCCTCGATGTCGTCGGGCAGGCCGTCGCATTGCGCCGTGTTGAACACCGTGAAGCGCTTGAGGAACGGGATCGCCTGCGCTTCCTCGCCGGCCTCGAAGGCGCGGCGCTTCTCGTCCTCCGGCGTGAAGCGGTCGGCATAGACGACGGTGGTGCCGCGCTCGCCTTTGCGGACATGGCCGCCGAGCGACAGAGCCTGGCGGAAGGTGAGCCAACCCTGTCCGGGGAAGCCGTGTTCGATGACGGCGCCCCAGAGGATCAGGACATTGATGCCGCTGTAGCTGCGCGAGGTGGCGGCGTTGCGCGGCAGGCCGAGCGGAGCTTTGGCTACTGAGGTGCCCCAGGGTTGGACCCACGGCACGCGGCCGGCTTCCAGCTCTGCGATGATCATGTCGGTGATTTCGTCATAAAGGTTCGCCCGGTCAGTGCCGACGCGAGGGGTGCGACCATGTCTGGACATCGCGGTTCTTCGCGACGGGCGCCGGAAGACTCTCCTCCGGCTCTCAACCCGTCACGGAAAACCCGTCCGCACTCTCACTCTAGGTATTCTCCATTGCTGGGCTTAGACTGACCGCATGGGACTATTGACCTTCAGCATCAACGTCACCCTCGATGGCTGTGTCGACCATCAGGAGGGAATTGCCGACGACGAGACACACGCCTTCTTCACCCGCCTTATGGACGAGAGCGGGGCGATGCTGTGGGGGCGCGTCACCTACGAGATGATGGAGGGCTACTGGCCGGCAGTCGCCCGCGGCGACGAGGAGGCGCCGCCGGCGATACGTGAGTGGGCGGTGAAGCTGGATGCCAAGCCGAAGTACGTGGCGTCGTCGACGCGAAGTGTCTTCCCGTGGAACAACAGCCACCACATCGCCGGCGACCTGCGAACGGGCGTGCAAAGGCTCAAGGACGCAACCCCGGCCGGCGTGCTCCTCGGTAGCGGCAAGCTCGCGGCGGAACTGGACCGGCTGGATCTGATCGACGAATACCAGTTCCTCGTCCACCCAAGGATCGCCGGCCATGGCCCGACCCTCCACCAGAGCGGACTACCCGGTACGCGACGGCTCGAACTGATCTCGGCCGCGCCGCTCGGCAACGGCGCTGTCGCCATGCATTACCGGCGCGCGCGCTGAACCAGAACGGCAGCTTCGCCCTGGCTCTCAGGCCCGCGCGTCGCGGGAAGTCTTCTCGCCGCGCAAGACGGCATAGAGGGGGCGTTGCGGGGGGCTCCCCGCAGAAGGGGGTGTGCCGACGACCTCGGCGTCGGCCAGGGGGAAGACTTTCCCCCCTTCATCTCAGGCTACTCACCTTGTTCCGGCCTGCTTCCGACGACGGGCAACGGTGCGAACCTCTGTTCCGATGCCCATGGTCATGTCACCGAGGCTATGGAGATGAAGCGCCGGATGCGATGGGAGCTTCACCGTGAGTTCGAGCTTGCCTCCGATGGCTTCGACATAGCTGCGCAGCGTCGAGAGATACATATCCGCCTGCTTCTCGATCTTCGACACCGACGGCTGCTTGATGTTGAGGGCCGAGGCGATGTCCTCCTGTGCCTTGCCGGCGATCTGGCGCAGCTCGCGCAGGCCATCGACCTCCTGTTTCAGCACCTGATAGCGCGCCTCGATCTCCGCCTGTTCTTCGGGCGGCAACTCGGCAATGATTTCGTTCAGGCTCCGTGCCATCTCAACGTCCCTTCTTTGCGGGTTTCAGGCTTTCCACATGCTCGGAAAACCTGAAATCCGCTTTTGCGATGAGCTGTCGGTAGAACCGCTTCTGGCTTCCACCGGACTTATCGCCCGCCACGAGCATGATCGCCCGCCGTTCCGGGTCGAAGGCGAAGGCTGCGCGCCATTCGCCATCGGCCGCTTCAAACCGCAGCTCCTTCATATTGGCGTGTTTCGAGCCTTTGAGCGTGTCGGCATGAGGCCGCCCAAGCTGAGGTCCGTACTCCTGAAGCAGCCTCGCGGCTGCGATCAGGGCGACACGGACATCGCTCTCAAAGGTCAAAACCTCCGCCTCGAAGGCAGCGTGGAATTGAACCTCCCACATTATATAGCCTCCGAGCTATGCGGGTCAATTGATCGGAGGGGTGGTGCTTTGGGAGCGGCTGCCGGCGTTCGCCGGCAGCTCTCGGCCCAAGCATCAAGATCGGCCACCGCGTAGCGGACATAGCGGCCGAACTTGTAGAAGGCCGGTCCCGTGTCGAGGGACCGATAGCATTCGAGCGAATGGGCATCTAGGGCGAGATATCGCGCGGCCGCCGCCGTATCGACGAAGCGGACGGGACCGGCTTCTTCCACATAGGTCGCCCGCGCGAGGAGCTGCGCCGAGGGCCATTTCCGCTTTGGCGCGTTGCTCATTGCGCGGCCTCCGTCGTTGCGGTGTGACGAGTGCCGGGAGGCACCGCACGGTTATCTCCGGTCCGATGCCTGAAGGGGCGGTAATTCCCGAGCTTCGTCCTGGAGGTGTAGTTGCCGTCCTCGAAACCAAGAGGGCGGGAAGCCGGCTGATCGGTAGCTGGCACCGCCGCGTCGAGATCGGCGGCGAAGTCTTCCATGTCATCCATCGGGGCGACATCGATGGAGGCGGGAGCAATGGCGATCCCGCCGATGACGTTGCGCCGATTGGCCGCCACGGCGTCAGCGGCCATGCGGACGGGATCGTCTTCGGTGTGGACGTATCGCATGAACTGCGTGACCGTCTTGTGCGCGGTCAACGCCATGCCAACCTTGAGGGGAGCGCCCGAATTGGCGATCTCGGTGGCGGCGCGATGGCGGATGCCATGCGTGCCGACATGAGGGACGCCTGCTCGTTTCAGGATGCGCCGCCAACCTTGTGAATAGGTGTTGTCGGTCATGCGCATTGCCGGATCGAATATCGACGGGCAGACGAACGGCGAAGCCTCGAAACGAGGAGCTTCGCTCAACAGGCGATGCGCTTCGTCGCTGAGCGGTTTGGTCATGCCGCCGGTCTTGCTGTCCGGCCACGTCACCTTCCTCTGGTCGAGGTGGACCCATTCCCATTCCAGGGCCAGCACCTCGGACATGCGGGCGGCAAACTCGAACTGAAGCCGGATTGCGAGGAGGATGAAGGGATGCTCCAAGCCGTCGCGTTCGGCTTCGTCGAGATAGGCGAAGAGTTTGCGCATCTCCTCATCGGTGATGAAGCGCGTGGAGCCTTTCTCCTGATACTTCTGAACGTGCCGGCAGGGATTGGACCCGTCCGGCCGATAGCCCCACAGCTCGGCGAGGTTGAACATCTTGCGCAGCAGCGCGAGCGAGCGATTGGCGATGATCGGACGATCCGCCAGCGCGGTCATCCACTCCGAGATGTTGGCGCGGGTGACTTCATGAACCTTCATCCGCCCCAGGCGCGGGACGATGTGGTTCTTGATGTTCATCTCGTTGCCTTCGACGGTGCTCGGTTTGTTGTGCAGCTTTGAATAGTCTTCGATGAACTTCGAGCACATCTCCTTCATTGTCGGCGCCGCGCGGGCCGCCGACTTTTCGGCGCTGGGGTCACGACCCTGCCGCACCTCCGCCAGCCAGTCTTGGGCGAGCTTGCGCGCCTGGTCGACGGTGAGTTCTCCGAATCGACCCAAGGCGGGTTTGCGGCGGACCCCCGCGTTGGTCATGTATTGCAGCATGAAGACTTTGCCGCCTGCGGGCGTGACTTTCAGCATGAAGCCGGGTACGATCGTATCCCGGAGTTCGTAGTCGCGGTCTTTCGCGGTTGCGGCGTCCACCGCAGTCTTGGTCAGTTTGATTTTGGCCATCTATCGTCTCCAACACCTAGAAAAACAGGAGCCGAATAGGGGCATTCAGAACCCCGGCTCCCGGCTATTGCCGGACAGCATGGAGCATTTCGACGGCCACTAAGATCAAGCTAAATCCTTGATCGTAGTAGTGTTTCGTGCTTTCGGCTGCACAACGGCGGGGTTAAGACTAGCGCCAATTGGCAGGCTCAAAATCGAGTTCCGCAAGGAGTGCTGGTTCGATTCCGGCCAGGGGCACCAGGACTTTATTCCTATAGTCGCTTGGTACCAATTGTTGATCTAAGTCGCTCAAAAAATGTAGTCGTCAGATATGCAGCGTCTGGCAGTTTCGCATGTGTGAATTCCAAAACAATAAACTGACCGGCCCTCAGAGAGTGGTCCGGGTAGATGGTATTTGAACCCACTTGGCATCTAGCTGACAGAAGTCTTGAATTGCCAATTCCGACTACTAGACTGCCAACTATAATTGATTGAGTTTTCCAATTGGGTTGGAGCTCGAATTGCGCGTTCAACTTGTTGTCTTGGCAGTTGCAATTCTTGCATTGAGCAACGCGGATGCCGTTGCCGAGAAGCGCGTTGCACTAGTAGTCGGCAACTCCGCGTATCAGAACGTCAAGCGCCTCGATAACCCTAAGAACGACGCGCTTCTGATGGCCAAGACCCTTCAGACTCTTGGTTTCACCCTCGTCGGCGGCAAGGCTCAACTCGACCTCGACAAGCCGGCACTCGACAAAGTGGTACAGAGTTTTGGGCAGCAGGTTCGTGGCGCTGATGTTGCGCTGTTCTATTACGCTGGCCACGGCGTACAGGTCAGCGGTTCAAACTATCTGGTCCCCGTGGATGCCAACCCCACTCGCGAGACAGACGTAGATTTTCAGATGGTCGATGCAAATCTCGTATTGCGTCAGATGCAGGATCCGAGCAAGCGGCTCAATCTCGTTATCCTCGATGCCTGCCGAAATAATCCGTTCGGCGGCCGCGGGTTGGGGCGCGACGCCAATGGCGGACTCGCGCAGATGCGTGCGCCCGCCGGGACTCTGATTTCATATGCGACGCAGCCCGGAGCCGTCGCGCAAGACGGTACAGATGGCGATAGTCCTTACACAAAGGCGCTCGCTAAAACCATTAGCCGGGCGGGACTGGATGTGTTCCAGACGTTCAATCAGGTCGGACTTGACGTTGAACGCTCGACGGGCGGGGCGCAGCAACCCTGGACTTCGTCGTCGCCCATCGACGGTAATTTCTATTTCGGCGGCGCGCCGGCTACTGCGCCTGCTACGAATACTGGCCCCTCGGTGGATGAAGCGGCGTGGGGCTTCATGAAAGACACGAAGGACCCCGAACAGATCCGTCGCTTCATCGCCCAGTTCCCTAACAGCGTGCGCCGCAACGAGGCCGTCGCGCGGTTGGTCGAGATCGCGAAGGAGGAGGCAGACAAAAAAAATGTTTCCGCCGTCGTACCGTTGGCGAAGGCTGCGGAGGAAGCAAAGACGACCGTTGACGCGAAACCCCTCGCACCAAAAACAAAAGACGACAAGCCTATCGGACCCAATGCCGCGTTAGCACCAGCCGAACAGGCCAATGCGTCGAAGACAGCGGTTCCGGCGACGGGGAATCCACGGGAGCCAACCGTCATAGACAAATGCAAAATGTGGGGTTTGACGATGGATCGGCAGAAGCAGATTGCAGCTTGCAAATCGTGGGCACACCTCGAACCAAAGAACGCTGAAATCTATCGCATCCTAGGCGACGCATATTACGCGACCTCGCGCCCTGACGAAGCTGCATCAGCCTTCACTAAAGCGATCGCACTGAATCCGGATAGTGCAGATTTGTATGCGTTTCGCGGCAGCGCTTATTCGCTTATGGGTTATTTCGATAAAGCAATCGCCGACTACACTAAGGCGATCGCGGTCAAGTCGGATTTCGCCTATGCCTATAGCAATCGCGGCACTGCCTACGCAGAGAAAGGTCAGCGTGATTCAGCCATTTCAGATTACCGCGCGGCGCTCAAGCTCGATCCGAACGACATTAATGCGGCAAGAGGACTGGATCGTATCGGTGCGCATTAGTGGCCGGCTTTCATAAGGACGACTCACAATTCGGCGACTGTCACTGAGGCCTAAAGTATAAATCTTCGCTCGTGAGCGATCCGTATTCGAAAGGTCTCTGCTTATTCCCAGTTTCCTTCAGAACGTCGTCGCGAACCAACCTGAAGAACTTACCAAGCTCAAGACCAGGCTCGGTTATCCGTTTTGTTAGTGCCAATGCATACGGACTATGCCCGCCACTACCGTCGAGAGCGACCTGACCATCTCGCGCAGAATATGCGACAAGCAAATTCGGATACGTCGGCTCTACCGGCCCTAGACCTCGCGTCCCTACGGAACGCGTAAGCGCGCCAACCTGCACCATGCGCGAGGCGAAAGGATTATTCCGGCAAGCATCTAGAATAACGAGCTGCAATTTGCGAGCACCCGCGAGGCGAACGAACACGCGATCAAGCTCGACTGTTTCATCTTCAACGTCGGCTGATCGTTTTAGGATTGCGTCCACTGGAATCAGAAAGTTTTTTCGGTCTACCTCAATTCCATGGCCTGCGTAATAAATGATAGCCCAATCAGCTCCATTGGCCATGTCTTCGAACGCGCCAAGCTCCCGTCGCATGTCTCGCACACCGAGATCGTAGCGCTCGATGACTTCCGTGAATCCAACTTTCCTGAGCGCGGCCGCAACATCTCTCGCATCGTTTGCAGGATTTTCAAGTTTACCAACGGCTTGATAGTTGGAGTTTCCTATAACAAGCGCAACACGGCTTTTAGAGTCCCAAAGATCCCACCTCAGCCAGCTTGCATTGACATTCGAAGTACCGACATTGACGTCGATTTCAAATGGAATAAGCGAGATCAAGACGTCGCCAGAATTCACCGCGAGATTCGATAACTGCGTAATAAGATTGACAGCCGCCGATTGCAGGGCGCCTATCTTGTTAAAATCGTTCATCGAGCCTGTGTTGTCGAGAACGAGCGCAACACGCAGAAGGCTAGCCCCCCAAGTCGTTGTCGAGCTTACGTTGAAGTTTAAGGTTGGATATCAAGAACCTTAAGGAAGGCCGATGGAACCGTTCCCGATCCGCTTACCAAAACTGTCGCAGCACTTGTCCCGCTGGCGGCGGTGTATGACGCGGTCACGGAGACTGATTGCGCGAGCGTATTCGTGTAGAGCGCGTTGAAATATTTTTGCGCTGTTGTACTTATTTGCGAAGTTGTGATGGTGCCTTGGGAAAGGTCTTTCGAAACCATCAGCGATGCCGAGTCTAAGGCGGCCTGCATTGATGATCGTGCAGAAACAGCCTGACTGATATCAACAGCCGCGCCGACGAAACCCATCAATGGGACTAGGGCAAGCGCGAAAGTGACAGCGATGTTGCCGTCCTTTGCCGTGCAGAAACGATGGATTTTCTCTAGAATCATCGCGACATAGAGGCGGCGCCACACCGTTTCTCACGTCTATCTAAGAAAAATTTTGAAAGGCGCTGTTGTTATTAGCGCAGCCAGGAAATTTGCGAACCAATGCCTGTCCATTGCAACCAGCAACTCTGAAAAAAGATTTCCTTTTTGCTGGACCAATTGCCCCGCACTCGAGGCGCTAATGATTTCTGAGATCTCTAAGAGTCCGTTTTGGTTTTTTTGACTTACAATTTTGCAGCCTAATGCCAGCGCTTTCTCGCGGCAATTTATATTCCCAGGCGCAAAACTTTTCGTTGCAACGGCAAAAGCTGCCAAGTCTGCTGTATTGTCGCCAACCGCGATAGTTTCTGCCTCGCCATTCAACACGAAATCCCGAAGACCGATTAGTCCTATGCCTTTATCGATGTCTCGCGCCGTAACGACGGTATCGATATCTGTCTGATGAAAGTGAAGGAGGTCAGCATCCAACTCCCCAAGGATTTGTCTAATCATTATCGACGGTAAGGGTTGCAGGGCGCCGTCTCCAACGTCGCCGAAACGTATCGAATGCCTTAGCCACGAAAGAAATCCGCGCGGCCGCTCCCGATAGGTGAAAGCCTTTACCGAATAAAAATGACGTTCATCAAGAAACACACCCGGGATTGACCGCAATCTATTCCGAACCAAATCAAGTTGCCGCAGCGCCTCGGGGCCGACCATAACAGCGCCGCGTGAGGACACTGCGTCCCAAACATAACTTCCATATTCGGCCACACCGCCGTGCAGCGCATACGCCTCGCAATAGAGCTTTACCTCTTCGACCGACCTTGCGGTATTTATTGCAACGCTATGACGCGATTTTTGCAACAAGGATATTGCGCGAATTCCGGCTGCAGACGTGCATGGAAAACCGAAGGGCCGACGATCGATAACGCCGTCAATATCCAAAGCAACCAGTGATGTTTTCCAACGCAAGGTTTGAGGTGGATTACAAAGCTCGCCACAGTATCGAGCGACTTGTTCAGTTAGAAATGCCCAAGCCGCCATAAAACGATGGTGGATGTCTTGCTGGGCTTTGGCTTTTCGCGGAATGCTAAACAATTGTTCTTGGCATTGCGCCATCGTCCACATACCGGCCATCAGCTTGTAAATGAATAGCCGTTGGGGCGCACTATCATCTTGTGTTTGTGCAACATACTCGCGAACGAGAACTCGCTCGTTTTCTGGCGTCAGATGAAAATTTAAGATGGCATCCGCAAGGTCGTAAACTGGATCAGTAACGTTCAATACCGATTTACCCATTCCGTGATGTTCATAGTCGACCTTCAATAGCCTATCATTTTTGAAAACCCAGTCGGAGCGCTGCAAATTTCCGTCGATAAGAGTCGGGAACGGGCAATCCAATTGTCTTAGCGAAGTCTCAACCGAAGATCGCATCAATGTGTCTGTCACAAACGTCCCGTAGGCGCGACTGAGCGCTTTACCCAGAACGCGAATGCCATTGTTTCGGCGACCGAGATCTAAACGGGCCGACGCGCTTGCTTCGAGATTCAGGCGATTTACTCTTGCGCTTACATATGCAGCACACTCAGGCAGAAATCTTCGACGCTTAACATCGTCGACTGCGACGTCTTCGGCGGAGCTGCCATCGACCCACTCCATAAAGAGGATACCGTCACGTAGGCCGTAAACCCGTGGCACGAAAGCACTCAGTTCGCGAGCGCTAATAAACGCAGGATAACTCAGCCAGCCAAATCCGACGCTTTTTGCCAGCAGATAGCCGGTGAAAGATTTTCCACCGGCGCGACTAATTGTGAATGCGTATACTTTTTTTAGGCGAGTGCTCCGGGGCTCGGAAATCTGTTCCTGGAGCGATTGGTTCAATCTGATTACTTTTTCATCCTCAACAATATCGACCGCGTCGGAAGCTGTTAGATTGAAAAAATCGCGGAGTCGCTCCTTGATTTGTGCCTTGCCAAAAAGTTCGTGTTTTCTCCACTCCGAACTTTTCAATTGAACCAACAGACGGTGGTTCGGAAATGCAGACAACCAATCCTGATTGGTGCCCATCGTTGGAACGGCGAGGCCTATCCTATCGTTAGGGAAACCCGACTCATGCGCGATTCGGGCTGCCGACAAAAGGGCGCTACCGGTACTGGGAGGATCATCCAGAATGATAGCGAGGTACTTTTTTTCCGCGAAATAGCGAAGCCTTTTCCGTTCGAATTCTCCGGCGCCTTTATTCGGCTCAATCGTTAGAAAATCTGCAGAACTGTACCCCGCACTTTTCAAGATCGCTAAAACAATCGGTCCAAAATAGGATCCCGAGGTCCGCAAGCCCAAAAGAAGGATCTTTTCGGTTCGATCAGGAATCCTTTGAATCAATCTGTCGGCGAGTAACGACACGTCATCGGCGCATAGGTCCAGCCTTCCAAACGGAGATGGCACCGAAAGGCGTGATTGCTTCAAAGCCTGTGGCAACTCACTTTTCAACGCAGCCGACAGGCCTGTCGAAGCATCAAACAAGGCTTCCGTAAATCCAGCCGGCGGGTTCGTGTAGACGCTTAAAAAAGAAACCATCGCCGACTGCCAAACATCTCGCCAAGACCTGACAGCTGGCTGCCCTCTATGAAGCAACGTTTCCAATTTCCCAAATAGTCGAAAAATTAAACGGTTGAAGGGAATTGATGTTGATCGATTTTTTAGTACAAGGCTCGGCCCGCGAAGAAATTCATCCGCGCAGTTTAGCAATCCTGAAGACAGTAGAAAAATATTAGCCGCTACTTCGCGCGCCTGCCAAGGCTCACGAACTGTCGGGAGCTTATCGATTTCAGTTAACAATTTATTGCTGGCGAATTCAAAGGACAGATGCGGATTAAGACACCAACGATATGATGAATAGAAATCGATTTCGCCTTGGTCCGGTTGAGGAGCCTCTTTCGTAATAGCGGTATTTGCGACAGGTACTGAGAGTGCGATTGACATTTTACCTCCTCAGCTCCGTCTTTAGAAATCTCGCATTCACGAAGCGCTCTAATGGTAAGCTCTCAGTAATTCTACCTCGAGGAGCTGCCTTCAAACGCAATAGAATTCGTTCGGCGATTTGCGCCGATCTATAGCGTGCGTAAAACCGCCAAATGCCTCGAATCGAAAATGATAGCGTGAGTGTTTCGCGAATGTGAGCCGATGTATAAGCTCGCAGGTCGGACAATAGGTGCGTCGTCGGTTCTGAGCGTCCGGTATTACGCAAAGCGTTTTTGAGCACTTCAAGAGTAAAATATTCTTTGTGAAATTTTTTGAGCGATAGAGATTTAGTCCTGCTGGCTTCTTCAATCGCATATGAATACAAGAAATGCGCGAGATCGAGTGTTCGAGCGTCATGCCCTGGCTGGCCACACACGACGCAGCTTTCGAGCGTACCGGGATCAATGAATGATATCCGCTTCTGCGTCGTTTCGATCAGAATATTCTGAGACCCAAGGTCTCCATGAAAAGCGCCCTGCTGCCAAATTCTTTCGAGCGCAGCTGAAAACCCCTTCGCGGCTTCCTTCATTTCGTCCGTTGACGGCTCCAGATCAAGCCAATCATTGATTTGAGACCCAACCATCGCGGTCATAACAATTGCGACCGGTTGCTCGCAGATTTTTAGCGGTTTCGGTACGCATATTTGCCAGCCTTCCGCGCGATGATTGTCAACAGCCGCATGCAGTTTGGTCAGCGCGTCCAGTTGGTCTTTCACTTTCGTTAGATCCAACTCGACATCCGACCTATACAATTTGACCACAAGTTTTTCAGATAGTTCACCCGCGTGCGCGGACGTTCTAAGCTCCGCTAGATAAGCGACTGAGTGATCGCCGCTTCCTATTTTTTGCAGGGAAGCTTTTCGAGCATCCGCCTCCCCGACAATATCCTGCAATACGATTCGTGCACCTTCGACGCCCGAAACACGCCGGACCAAAAACAAGAAGGCCGCCCATCTAAATATCACACTGAGCGTGTTGCCGGTGAGAGAGGCAAGCGCGGCGCCAATGAGGCCGTAGCCAGGGATAAGAAGGATGGACATTGCGGCGACGGTCAAGATCGCGCCCACTCCGCCAATCGCGATTACACGCGGCTGCCTGATTGCGCTTAAGGCGTTAGTCGCTGGGAAACCCAACCCGGTAGCGGTTGCCGAAAGCGAAAGTAAGACGAGAGCTAGAAGATGGCCTTGAAATTCCTGGCCACCATAGAGAAGTGCTAGGATTCTGTCTCCGCCTGCGAAAATGGCAACGGTGAAAGCTGTCATTATCAAACCAATAAGGACAGAATCGAATCTCACTTGATTGAGAAGCGCAGATTTGCCTCCAACCTGCCATGCTGCAATCGATCTGGGCATAAGGATATTTCCAATGCCCAACAGAAACGGATTTGCGATAGCTACAATTCCCAAACAGGCCGTGTAGACACCTGACGCCGACGCTCCAGCTATCCAAAGCAATAGCCACATAGAGCTATATCCTTGGATCTGAAGCAACGCCCTGCTGAAAAACATCCATTTTCCGACATCCCACGAATGCTGCGCGGCAGTTTTGAATCGGATGGCGCGAAAGGCTCCTTTGAAATTGTCCCAGTTGATCACCGACGCCGTCGCAACCAGGGAAGAGAGACCAATTGCCACGCAGGCCATAGGTGCCGAAATGATCTCATACCAAGCCAGCAATCCTGTTAGCGGAATCTGTAGAGAAAATGCAATCGCATCGATCGCCAATGCTTGGCTAACCTGAAGCTTGCAGATGAACAGTCGGCGACAAAGATCTTTCAATAGCGAAAGCGGTGCAACAAGGGCGAATGAAGCCAGGACAGCTGATACTTCACGGGTCTCTGCAGAAAACAAACTTGTAATTGCAAATACAAATATCGCGACAAATGAAACCAATAGGGAAAATGCCGAACCCAAAACGAGCGCCATCTGTTCTTCGGGTTGACTGTTGTCTTCTGCTCTTTTGATCAAAAACGGATATAAGATGAGACCGTCTTGTAGGGCCATGAGAGCCGTTACGACGGAAATTGCAGCGCCATAGATTCCGAGTTGTGATGCCCCGGCGTAGCGACCCACAACAACAGTCACTACGAAGCTAGTGGTACTGACTATGATTTGATCTGCCAGCGAGTGGAGATGATCGGTGAAACTCGAAAGGCTCGTTTTAAAGTTGAGCATTTTGACCTGAAACAATTGTCACATGTCGGTGCGCAGGCGCGTTTTATGCGCAGTATCAGACTCTCAAAACAAAATTGAATGAAGTTTTCCGAGTAAGGTTATGTTGTGACCTTAATGAGCCTTTAACCCTGTCGCTTTGGGTGAATTATACCTAAGCATACTGAAGCGAGTTAAGAACGAAGTTCATGCGTCGTTAACGATTGACTTCTAGGCTCTATTGTCATGAAAAAACTGTTTAACACTTTCATTTCAAACACAGCCGGCGTGTCAACTGTCGAGTTCGGATTGATTATTGCGGGCATCGCGGTAGCTACCATCTCGCTCGTTGGTGGACTGACGGCAGACACCCATGGAAGTAGCTCCTACGAAAAATAGATTCAGTGACCGGGCACTCCTGCTTTCTAGCAGTCAATGGGCGTCCGACCAGAGCATTCCGATCCACAAGCATCCGAATCAATCGCTCGCTATTTCATAATCTCCGACTTTGATACCATGCTGCGCCAGCAGCTTATTCAACTTAAACTCGATTGCATGCATGGTCGTCGCGAGCACCCCAAAGAATCCCGCAATATACATTGCCGCAAGATTTTCCTTATAAGCAGCCCACGAGAAGGCGCAGGCTCCGGCAAGCCAAATCGTTGTTTGCATCTTCAATTTCACCTCCAAAAACCGACGCTAACCTTCAAGTGAATTCTCAGTTCAACCAACCAATAACGCAAAGTGAATTGTTATTTTGATCAAGGCAATTCGAACGGATTGGCGGGTAACTAACGCACGCCGATATTTGCAATAGGATGTTTGAGTGATTTTGCAGGTATGTTCCCTGCAAAGAAGCGTTCCGCACTGCCGAGGTCGTCAAGATAAAGCGGTTTTGAGAAGTAGAATCCCTGAACAAGCTTGATGTTCGTCGCGCCATGCAGATAAGCGAGTTCCTCGTAAGTCTCGACGCCCTCGGCAACCACGGTCATACTAAGCGAATCCGCAATCGACGTAATCGCACGCAGAATGCTCTGATTGCGTGGCCGCGAGTGAATTTCCGAAATGAACGTGCGATCGATTTTAAGCTCATTTGCGGAGATATCGGCAAGCGTACTTAGCGACGAATAGCCGACTCCAAAATCGTCGATTGAGATGCGAACGCCAATGTCCTGCAGTACAGGAACGACGCGCGTCTGGAACAGTCCGCGCGAGATAAACGACTCTTCGGTAAATTCCAGAATGACGCGCTCAGAATGTCCACTTTCCTTCAGCGCCTGCGCAAACGGAAGCATGAATTCAGTCTTAGCGGCAAGCTGAGAGGCGATGTTGATGCTGAAGGATGTATGAGAGCCGAAAACCGCATCGAGATGCCCGATCGAATCGAGCGCGATTTCAAGAACCATATTTGTGATCTGATCAATGAGCCCAAGCTCCATTGCAAGATCGATAAATTCACCAGGGAGGTGGATTTCGCCATCGGCATCGCGCCACCGAACGAGAGTTTCAAAGCCGACGATGCTGTGATTGCTGATATCAATCTTCGGCTGGAATGCGCAGCAGAATTTGCGATCGCGGATCGCAAGCCGAAGCAACTGCTCGGAGCGCATGCGGCTGGCGTCTGCCTGATTGAGCTCATCATCGAAGAACATCAGCTTGCCGCGCTCTGCACGTTTGGCGTGCCGCATGGCGACTTCGGCATTCTTACGCAGTATTGCGAATTCGCGCCCGTCCTCCGGATAGACGCCGACGCCCATCGAGAACGAGCCGAAAAGTTCATTGTCTTGAATCTGAAACGGATATTTCAGTTCGTCGAACACGCGTTCAAGAATTTGAGTGGCCCGCTCCCTGCTATCGAACGGGCTGATAAAGAGCAAAAACTCGTCGCCCGCCAGCCGGATCAGTTTATCGCTTGCCCGGATTCGCATCTTGATGCGGTGACCGATTTTTTCCAGCAACTCATCGGCCTGATCACGGCCATAGCAATCATTGAAATAACGGAAATTGTCGACATTGATATGGGCCAGCGCAAATTTTCCGACTCCCGAGAAAGTCTCAGTCATCGCATCGAAGTATTCGATGAGCTGGTTTTGATTTGTGATTTCATGGAACTTCGCAGCACCGGGAAAATTAGCTGCCAGCTGACTGCGGCGATCATGGCCGCCTGGACCAGTCGCACGCTCAAGATGCATCTTCTTCCAGTTCATGAAGCGATTTCGTCCGCCGGATTTTGCCGCATATAGGGCTTCATCCGCACGTTCTACGTACTTTGCAACTTCGCAATGTGCGTCTCCGCCCCAAAACAGTCCGATGCTTATTGTCACGCGTTCTCTGTCCGGTAGCCAGCCTTCGATATCTCCGATCGCCTTGCGGATCTTCTCAGCGAATATCTCGGTCTCGTGTTCAGGGAAGCCGGAAACCAGAACGCAGAATTCTTCACCGCCATACCGACCGACGATACCTCTCCCTTCGCAGAATTTCTTCAGCACTGTCGCAAGACCCGTTAGAACCTTGTCGCCGACGACGTGACCGAAACGGTCATTGACGCTCTTGAAGTGATCGGCGTCGATCATGAGCATCGATAGTTGACCGTGTTCCACCTGCGCCTTCGCAACCATGGCCTCGGCGGATTCGAAAAATGTCCTTCGGTTCAGGCATCCCGTCAGCGGATCGACCGATGCCAGCACACGGAGCCGCTCGTTCTGCTCGAATATCTTGGCTTGCGAAATTTGCAGATCACCCACAGTTTCGCCCAACCGTTTGTTCATCTGATGCATCGCCGTCATATCATCACATGTCACGATCACGCCACGAACCGCGTTCGCGTCGTCTGCAATCGGCGTCGCATTCAGACTCAGATGGCGTAGCTGGCCGTCGCCGCATCGCAATCCAATCTCCGTACCGAGAATCGGGGCGCCCGTTCGCAGCGCGATCTGCCATGGCAATTCGCCCTGATCGAATTTGCCGAAAAATTCCCAAGGTAAAGTAGACACCATCGCGCCTTCGATCGCGCGCTCATATGGTTGAAGGTTCTGAACGAACGCGTCATTAGCTAGCAGGATTGCTTCCTGCTCATCAACGATCAACAAGCCTTCGGCCAATGTATCGAATGCGGATTTGACCCGTTCCGGGACCGCACTGCCAGGATCGAGTTCTCGCAGTGCGCGTTTGAGAATAAAACGATATCCGATAAATCCAGCGCAGGCGATAAATCCCAAAAAGCCGAGAAGCGCGCTGGGCAGGCCGAAGGCATTATCACCTGTCGTAAGCGGCTTGAACACAAGTTCGATCCGGCCCTGCGGCTTTTCTCCATCGAACAGCGGAACGCGCACATGTGTCGGTGTGGATTTGTCATTTTCCTGATTACCCCACAGCTCTCCGTGCCGTGCTGAAGCGATCAGAAGTTTACGGTCATTGTCGCGCATGCCGATCGAAAGCACGTCGCCGTTACGGCCTTGAACGGAATCGATAGTTTCCTTGACTCCGGCAATGTCATTACGGCTGGCGAGATTGGCGATCTGCATCGCGAGATTCTCGGAAATCGTTGCGCGCGCATCGAGTGCCGCACGTTCTTCGCTCGGTAAGAGCCCAAATGAATACGCGATCATGATCAAGCTAAGGGTGAGCCCGAGCACTCCAAAAGTGATCTGTGTCGTCGGCGCGAGGCGAAGCTTCATGCGGATACCCTCCGCATCGCATTTACGCGCCGCTTCGCCTTGTCGAAGATCTTATCTACTTCCGACGCGGGTTCGTCCTTGCGACGTCGGCGATCCTGTAGAATCGTCAGCGGGTCGAACTGACGCCATACCGGGATGGACGACAGCAACGCCGTCAACAACGCACCGCCGCGTAGCAGCCATCCGACGAAGCCCACGGTTAAGGCCAGGCCCGAACCTGCGATAGCTGTTTTCAGTGAAGCGGAGAGGTTATGTGTTGAGTCGACCATATCTTCACGACCGTGATCGAACGCTCGTAGCATTGCCTCGTGGTTGAGTTTCGACAACGCGAAATCGACCACGCCCGATAACTTGGTCGGGACGGATGAGCCGGCTTCTCCACAACCGCCTGATCCCCCGCCACTGCCACCCTCCCCGCAACCGGACCGGAAGATATTGGCTTGGGGTGGTTCAGAGCTCTTCGGCGGCAGGTTCGGCTGTGGCTGCGAAATCGGCGCGATGGTACTCGGTCCGCTCGACAGATTCTTTGGTAGCACGCCGTTACTCTCGGTATTTCCGCCGACGCGAACTGCGTTTTCTCGTACGGTCGTAGCCGCGTTCGCTTGCGACGCGGCCGGCAAGTTAATCGAACCCGTAATATCGTTCGGCGTCTGCTGTGGAGTGGACCCGGGCGGTGGCGTTCCCGTCCCGACACTTCCGCGCAGCGAGACGCTCCAATCGTTCGACTTCGTGCTCGTAACGACATAGTTAGAATTCGTCAGCGCCCCAGAGACATTCATTTTATACGTGCCAGGCACGGTCGTGCTGTCGATGCCGAATGAATTTCGCAGACCTGAGAGGACGCTCACCGTCTCGCCGTTCTGCAGGCCGGTTGCCGACAGGCCGGGATTTGCGGGTGACGACCCGTAAGCCGAACTTCCGCCAAGCGCCGTAACCACGATAGGCGCCGGATTCACGCTCCATGTCTGGCTAATCATGTTGCTGACGACGTAATTGGAATTCGTCAGAGCACCGGCGACATTCATCATATAGCTGCCAGAATTCGTTGCGTTGGTGATGCCGAACGAATTGCTGAGACCTGTCAGCGCACTGATCGTGTCGCCATTTTTCAGGCCGTTGGCCGACAGACCCGGATTCGACGGCGACGATCCATAGACCGAATTGCCGCCGAGCGCAGTGACGCTGACCGGCGCGGGATTGACCACCCACGGGCTGCTTGTCGTACCGCCCAGCGTGTAGTTTGGATTCGTCAGCGTACCGGCAACGTTCATCGTGTAGGTGCCGGCATTCGTCGTATTGGTGATGCCGAACGAATTGCTGAGACCCGTTAGCGCACTTACCGTGTCGCCGTTTTTCAGTCCGGTCGCGGACAAACCCGGATTGGACGGCGATGAACCATACGTCGAAGAGCCTCCGAGCGCCGTTACAGTGAGCGAAGCTGGATTTACGCTCCAGGTCTGGCTAATGAGATTGTTGACGACATAGTTGGGATTGGTCAGCGAACCGACAACATTCATTGTGTATGTTCCGGCATTCGTGGTGTTGGTGATGCCGAAGGAATTGTTAAGCCCGGTCAGGACGCTCACAGTCTCGCCGTTCTGTAATCCCGTTGCCGAGAGCCCGGGGTTAGGTGGCGAAGCTCCGTAGTTCGAAGAGCCGCCGAGTGCTGTGATATTTATCGGCGCGGGATTGACAGTCAGCTGCCCGTTTACGTAGCTGATCGTATAATTCGAAAGACCGGTCCCCGCAGCGGCAGAAGGTGTAATCGCATAAGGCCCCCCTGCGACGCTGGCCGCGGCGCTAGAGCCTGGGCTTGTTAGCGTTACATTCGTCACGCCGTCGCTGTTTACCAGCCCGCTGGTTGTAAAGGCCGAGGTACCAAGGATCGTCGCCGAGCCATAGATCTTCGACTGGTTAGAGGCTGTCACTGTCAGTGGTCGGGGGATCACACTCACAGAATCACTAACGTAATTTAGTGAGTAGCCGCTCTGCGCAACTATTGTACCTTGAACGATGTATCCCGGATAGGAACTATTGGCGGCACTCGTGGGTGTGTAGGTTGTGTTGATAACAGGTGAACCGCTGAAATAAGCCGAACAGTCAGTGGTGCACACGACGTTGCCATTGGCATTGGTTACAGAATATCCAAAGACGGGTACTGGGCTTCCGTAGACCAAAGTGCCAGATACACTGTCGATCGCGATAACGTTGATCTCAGTCTGCGTGGCAAGTGCAGAAGATTGCCAAATTAATTGCGGGTAGGAGCCTGAAGAGGCAGTCCAAATCGTCGAACTAAAACCCGCAGGAAGGGAGCCGTTCTGCAATGTTGCCGTCGACAGTCCGGTAATCCCGGTGGAGCTGCCCTTGCCGGCGCCGTTGACCTGTCCCGTCGTCTGACTGTCGAAATAAGAAGAAGTGATGGTGCTGTTATTGTTGCCGACAAACCCCCCGGTCTCCGACGCATTGCCAACCGGGCCGGCTGCGAAAGAGGAATTGATACTGCTGCCAGTGTCGTTTTGCCCGACCAACCCGCCAACATGGGCATGAGCCGTAATCGAATTCGTCGCGTAGGTGTCCGAAATACTGCTGGTAGTTTGATTTAGCCCGACTAGACCGCCCACCACATCATGAGCTGCGATCGATCCGGTCGCAAATGATGTGCTGATGACTCCGCTGGTATTAATGCCGACGAGTCCGCCGACCTTGTCGTGAGCGTTGATAGATGCCGACACGAACGAGTTGGTGATGCTGCCGTCATTGTTTGAACCGACCAAGCCTCCAACAATATCATGCGCTGTCACAACGGCATTTGTCAGGCCGGTGTTCGCGATCTGAGCACCGGTGCTGACATAACCGAACAGCCCCGCATCATTCGCGGTTGGCCGGTTGATGGTCAGGCCGTCGATGGTGTTACCTGCTCCGTTGAACAAACCGGTAAATCCCTTGCCACCGCCGAGAATTCCACCGGCACCATTGGTGCCGAGCGGCACGAAGCCAGCGCCTGAACTCCAGCCCGAGGTGGCGCTGGCATCGATATTGGTGCCGAGCGCGTAGTTGTCCGAAAGATTGTTGTTGATGTTCTGCAGATCGAAGACGTTGTTGACGAGCTTCCAGGCGCGCAGCACGCCCGCGGTGACGAAGCTCGACCAGTTTTCCCATGGCGGCGTGCCCGTGTAACTGGTGGTATTGACTGTGCCGGCGGCGGCGTTGAAGCCGCCATTGGCGATCGTCCGGTTGGAGGCCGGATTGAAGGAGAGATCGACCCTGCCGTTCGGCAGGCTGACCTGCGTGCCTAAGGAAAAATTCACGGTACCAATACCGCTGCCGCCGGAGTCCGCCCGCATCACCAGGCCCGCGCTCGATCCGGTGCCGGTGATTGAGGCTCCCAACGCGAAGTTGATGTCGCGCGCCGCGTTCAGCGTCAGGATATTGTTACTGGACCATGCGATCTGCGAAAGGAGCAGCAGATTGATGTCGCCCGCCGCACCATTGGCACCCGTCGCCGTGTTGGTATCGATAGTGACGTTGGCGTTTGCGAGCTGGGTTGAAATGAACTGCGCGCTGAAGGTGTCGGGTCCGGAAGAGCCAGCAATGCTGGAGATGTCGATTGTTCCGGGATCGAACCGCAGCGTGCCCGAGCGGCCTTTCGGCGCGGAAAGATCGGCAAGCGGCGTATTCAAGTAATCGCCCGTCAGATCGAGATGTTGCTTGCCCGATACTTCGGCCTGCCCGCCGTCGCCGCCTTGCGCGCCGCCCTTTGAGAAAATTCGCCCGCCGAACGTCGTGGTACCGTCCGACCACACCGTGACGTTTCCGCCGTTGCCGCTATCGATCGCGTTCGCACTGATGGAGCTTGTCTGATCGACATCGGTCTGCGCCGCGCGTTGCAGCGCGCCCGTACCCTGCGGGCCGCCACCAATCTCGACAGTGCCGCCGCCCGCGCCGCCGGAAGTATCGACAGTTGCGCCCTTCAACGCGACCTTATTGCCGGTCACGGCAATGGTACCGCCCTTCTCGCCTTTGCCTCCGATCGCCTTCAATTGTCCCGACACCGCGACGGAGCCGCCGAGCCCGCCACCGAGCGTAATGTTGCCGTTTCGGCCCGAAGCCGATTGCGCCGAGACAATCCCTGACACGTTGACTGCGTCGCGTACCGCATTCTGCGCAGTCGCGGCCTTAATCGCGATGCTGCCGCCATATGTAGAAATCTGTCCGCTGATGTCGATCAGCGCGCGGCCATTTGCGGCGGTCGCGCCAGTCGGGAGCGCGACTTGCAGAAAGCCTTCGCCTGTCGGGTCCATTACAATTTTCTCGCCCGACCCGATTGCAACCCGGCCGAGCGGGACAGTGATCGTACCGGAATTGGAGACAGTTCCTCCGAACAGGCCGACATATCCTCCCGGTCCGGCAGAAATCGCACCGGCATTCGCGACGCTCGCCGACGCGCTGCGGCCGGAGAAATTCATCTGACCGGAATTGAAATCGGCGTTCGACATATCGAGCGTCGATCCGACAAATCCGCCGCCGACGCTCACACTGCCTGTTGATGTGATCGCGATGCCGTTCGGATTGACGAGATAAACTTGACCATTCGCCGTAATCTGTCCGGCGATTGTGGATGTCGCCGACCCCGTCACGCGATTGAGGGTCGCGGAAGATGAATTCGGTTGAATGAAATTGACGCTAGAGTTTTGACCGACGGAAAACGAATTCCAATCGATAACCGCACGCGCCGACGATTGATTGATCGTCAGGCTATTTGCGGAGGGCACGCCAATGATGGCTTGCCCCGAAACGACCGCGCCGCCTTGCGGCAATTTCTGTGCCGATGCAGAACCGATCGATAACGCGATAACAGACGTCGCGACCAGAGCGGCGGTCCGTCCAGCGATCGCTTCAGACGGTCTACGCATCCTGTGCCGATGATCGGGAATAATGCCCATCAAAACGTCACCGCAGCGTTGATGTTGCCACGCCAGCCGCGCTCGGCTCCCTGAATGTCGCTGAATTGACGCGCGAACTCGACACCAAGCGTAAAATTCGCAAACGTGGCCTTTTCGTCTACGCTCGTCCGTAGCCCAACGCCGACCGCGCCAGCGTTGATAATTGCCTGCTCGACAGCAGTTGCATTCACAAGCCAACCGCGCCCGGCGGACGCAAAGACATAGGGCGAGAGCGTTCCATCGAAGCGATCGAACCGCGTAGCTATGGGACGCGACATTTCCGCGCGCAATGTCGCACCCTGATCTGCGTTCAGCGTGCCCGCGGAAAATGCGGAGACCGCCTCAGGTCCATCAAGGCTAAGTTGCTCGGAACGCATCATCGCCTTGTTCATCGAAAACTGTCCGATCGCGATGAGATCGAGCTTCATGATGTCAGCAAACGGCTGAGTGACACGCGCGTTGGCGTTGAACTTTGAAAACTCAGACGACGCCCCCAGGCGAGACAACGGCACACCCGACATCAATATGTCGATCAATCCGCGCCCAACGAGCCCTTGCGAGAAATTGCCGCCGATCTGCGCGCTCGTGCCGGATTTGAAGGTCGCGCTGTAATTGGCGCCGAGGCGAAGTGCAGCATATTGGTCAGCGTAGAGGTTGGAGCCGAATTCCGGCGCAAAAAGATTCTGCCGGATGTATTCGATGGCGCCTGTCGCGTTCAGCGATTCCAAACGGGTCCAAACCAGCGGACTCTTCATTCGCAAAGCCAAGCGGTCGAATGTGCCCACCGACGACGGAACGCCGGGCTGCGCCTTCGTCTGCGTCACGGAATGCGTGAATTCCGGATTGACGGTGAAGCCGTCCGCGCCGAGAGGAACGACAGCGCCGCCGCCGAACACGCGTAGCGGCGCCGTTCCTTCGATTGCATTTTCCAACTGCACGCTGGAGCCGACCGATCCATAGATCTGCTCGCCATAGCCGAACGGGCTGTTGATGACGGTTGATCCACGCAACTGCCATGTCCCGAGCGATACCGGCTGCCGGTTATCGCCTCCGAGCGAGCCGACGAGCATGTCGAAATAGCCGTCGAGCACCAACTTTGTGCCGCCATCGCTTTGGCCGCGCATGAGCGTGCTCTTTAGCTTCAATCCCGGCGTGTCGCCTGCAACCAGAAGGCTGCGTTCGATCTCGGAAAGAAGGACGTGACGCCGACCGAGCAGAAAATTCGTGCGCTCCGCAACGACCCTGCGCACTGCATCCGGCAACGCCCGGACATCGACTTCCTCGATAAAGCCGTCGGTAACGGCGATCACCAGCCGTCCATTGTCGACAAGCTGTTGCTGGGGAACACTGACGCGGGCCAGCACAAATCCGGCAGTTGTGTAGATTTTTTCGATAGAGGCGGCAGCGGAATAAATCTCGGCAACCGACAACCGCTTGCTACGCAGCGCATTAAGATAAGGCGCGGTCGCGGCCGCGAGCTCTGGAAACTGGCCGTCGAGTGCTACGTCGCCCACGACAACATAAAGATTTTCCGATCCCGGCGGAGCGACCAGAGAGCCTTGCGAGGTCAGCGCGATGGATGGCGATGATGGAGGTATGGCAGGACGCAGAGTCTGCGGCGTCACCTGGCTCGGCGCTGCGACCTGCGCAAAAACATCAGTTGGAACTGCCGTGCAGACAAGCAAAACAATCACGAACCTCAGGAACTGAACTCTACTAGCAGCACGCATTGTCTCGCCTCGGCTGCGTGCGCGATCTCCTACTCAATTCAAAAAATCGAACAGACCGCAGCACACCTTCTGATGAAGGGAACCTAGGCCGTTAAGGTTAATGTTCCTCAAATTTGGAACTTCTCCGCTGTTCTCGGCGCTTCCCAAAACTTAAAGATTCGTAAGTATTAAGATTTTGCTATCAGCAAAAGCGCATTTGGATTTGCGCGAAGCCGGTGCTGGATTTCAACCAGTGAGGCAAGAACCGCCGTCAACTCGATGCGAAGCCTCGTCGTTCTGTTTGCAGGCTACTTTCGGTGAGGGTACGTTCATGGGTATCCTAAGAATTCACTGCACATAAAATCTAATTTTTTCAATAAGTTATTGGCTAAGTTCGGTGCCGGCCAGGCCAAGCAAAAAACACAAATAATTCCAATAACTCACTTGGTTAGTTCGATTCCTGATTATCCAGGAAAATTTTCCTCTCTCATTGAAAACAAACGCAAAAGATAGACGCGAAAAATCGAAACGCGGGTACAATTTTTAAGCGCACGCTCACAAATTCTGATCGCTCACACCGCACGCTTGCACGTTTCCGCAAGCTGATGTCGTGTCCTATCGACTAAATACAGAATAAATCAGCAGATCCAACTACGTTGAGCAGCATCATCAACTCCAAGATTGGCTGACATTAGATATCGACGTTGCAGTGCGAACCTTATCGGTTCGAGCAGCGATTTCTCACAAAACTTGCCCACAAAAACGTATGAGCGCCTCTCGTTCGAACAGGACAGAAACCAGATCATCTGAGTTTCAAACACTTTTCGGCAATGATTTTCGAACTTTCGAATGGCGACTATCGGAAAATGCGCATTGTGCTGACGTCGGCTGCCGCAAAGGGATCATGCCATGCAAGTTTTCGGTCTGATTTTACGGACGCTCTTCCTTCTTGCAGATGCTGTCCTTGCCGCTCGTTGCTCTCTGCGCCATTTCAATCTTGTGAAACTTCTCGCTGCATAGAACCGTCGGCCTGAATAAGCGTCGGTGGAAAATTGAGCTCTCCGCTAAGTAAACATTCTCGCCAAACAGGCGTCCTGCATTCGCTTGGCCAATTACCGCATGCAGAGGCATCGCGAGTTTTACCCACGAGGGTGGGACGTAATAGACGTCCTCGTCGCTGCGAGCGGTGCCCTGTCATCCATTTCCACGCCGTTCTCGCTCGGCTTCAGCCCCAGTTCGCGCCAAAGCGCGTTCAAATCCGGCGTTACAGGTTTTTCTCCCATCTCGCGATGGAGCCGTGTCAACACATCGAGGCCGATCGAAACGTCCGCAACCGAAAGCACGCGCGCCATCGGCCATTCCGACTCATGACTGCCTCCTGCAGCCAAGACACCTCGCATCGCATCCTGCAGCCCAAGCCTGTTGTTTGTCCGCTTGCGAATCTCAACATCCGCCATCAGGCAATAAATTGCGCCGCCCCAATATTTGCGGCCCCAAGTGGATGTATTATCGAGACCTCTGTCACCCGCAGCCGGAAGCCCTTTCGTCATGTCACGCATCATCGCTGCCCAAACTCCGCTCGCAGGCAAATCGCCAGCTTGCACGCGCGCGATCGGCTCGATGTAGACGGCCAGTCCTTCGGACAACCAGTTGTATCTCTCTTCCATATCGGGCAGTGCGAGGTGAACCATTTCATGGACCATGACCCAGTCATGCCTGAGATCGCCTTCGCTGGCATCGCTTCCGAGCACGATTCGGATTGCACCGCCGCGATAGCCCCAAGTCGTTCCGCCTTGAACGCGGGTGCCGGGCGAAGGGACGATCAGAACTCGGGCGGACTTGACGGGGAAACGTCCGTAGTACGTCGTGATCGCCTTCGCCGAACGCTTGACCCACGCGACGATTGTCTGCTTCGGCAGTTCAATCCGTCCTGGCGCAAATGCCAGATGAATCATGCCGCCTTCGACGGCGATATCGGTCGCGGACAATTTATCGAATGCGCCGTAAGGAAATCCCTGTCCGCCCATGAATTCAGATTGAGCAAAGGTCCGCAAATTCAAAACGCCTGCCAGCATCGCCAATGCAGCGGCTCCGGTAAGCACCGCACGCCCGGACCGCATCACGAGACGGGCTTTCGACTTGTCGCTTGAGGAGTCTTGTCAAGAAAGCTGCCCACTTGCTCGAATAGATCTTCCACTATCGCGGCTAAAAGAATCGCGCCCTTCTCGCGCGTTGCAATGGTCGGATCTCCAAAACTGCCGGAGCGGCTATAATTTTGGGCCAATGGGTCCGACGGCGAGAGCATACCTTGCACATTGCGAGCCGTTTGCGGACTCGCCTCCGCGCGCGCCGCATCGACAAATTCCGGTGCAAGCACAAGCATCAACGATGTTTCGAGTTCGTCGGCGTGACTGCCATAGTCCTGCTCACTGATTTGGCCCCGCGCCTTGCGATACCGGGCACCAGCATGAATTTTCAAATGCAAGTGTTTTGCACCGCCGACACGCGCGAGAGCGCGTTGCACGGGAGAAATCGTGCTGATCCCGGTATCGAGAATGAATACGGCGCGGCAACCATAACCAACAAGAGCACACGTCAATTCCTCGATGATACGTTCGAATGTGCCGGCTGAAAGGCTGCAACTCCCTGCATATTCCACGAAGGCCGGATAGTACCCGTAGGTTAGTGTTGGCCAAATCAATGCATCAGTTCTGTCGGCGAGTTGTTCGGAAATCGCTTCGGCCTGAATGCGATCCGCGTTCATCGGCAGATGAAGGCCATGTTCCTTTGCGCCTGCCCCAATCGGAAGAATCGCAGAAGCACCGGACGCGATGCGCGCACTCACTTCGTCCCAACTCAGATGCTCGACGAAGTTTTGTATCTTATTGGCCGGCATCGGAAGCCACTCGCCTTTAAAGCAGATCAGCCCCGCGCCACCGATGTCAAAGCTCCGGACGTCACCCAGCCGTGAAGATAGCCAGCACCTCGCGCCGCAGCACTATCCGGGTCGGAATAAGTTGCCAACATTGAACATAAGACACCAAACGGAAGACCCGCCGACGCCTCGTCCCACATCATTGCCTCTTCTGCGGGCAGTTCGCGGAACATGGGCGTGACATCGTCGCGCCAGAATAAAACGCGGTTCGGCTCTTCCAGCACAACAACATCGGGGGGAGTCTCACCGTCCCTCAAGGCATTCCAGATCGCGACGGCGTTGGTTGAAAGATCGAGGCGCCGCGCACTTGGATGGGGATTGAATTTTAGATCATTCCACTGCTCTGGCGAAAAAGCGGCGACATCCTCAAGGCCAATGACGGTGCCGTTAGCCGCGTCGAAAACATCATTCAATGTCTTTTCAAATTCGGCCAGTTCGCTGACAACCGGGTACTCGCTGTACGGCGCCGTCGATCTCAAGAACTCGGGCACGCCCTGCGAGAACCAGCGCATGTTAGGATGATGTGACGGCTTTTCAGCAACGTAGGCCTTGCCCATTCGATCGAACATCTCATCGCCAAGATAGGCATGAAGATATTCGTGGTCGTTGCGAAGTGCGTCCACTAGCCGCGAAACATAAGCGTGCCTGTAGACCCCAAACAAGACGTCGCGCTTTTCCTTTGTGCTGTCGAGAATATCGCCCAGAACCGTATCATCGCCGCTGACGATGCCGCGCTGAAATTCATCCTGAAGCCGGGCAAAGTCCTTCATCGTGCGTGCAGCAGAATCGGTATTTCCGGAAGAATGTGCGTCGCGATTTCTCGAGTCTTATTGACTTCGACAAGAATCTCATCGAGCGGTGGAATGTTGTCGTCACGTTCGATCATCGTAGAAACCGCGCCGAAACGCCTCAACGCAGACTTATAAAGCTTCCACACGTCGCCGCACACGGGATGGTCGTGCGTGTCGATGATGTGCGTGACCATATGGGTATGGCCGGCCATATGGAATTGAACGACGCGATCCGAAGGAATGCCGTTGAGGAACGTCATCGGATCGTAACCATGGTTGAACGCACTGACGTAGACATTGTTGACGTCAAACAGCAACCAACAGCCCGAGCGGCGAGAGAGTTCCGACAAGAACTCCCACTCCGTCATGTCGCAGTTTGCGAATTGAACGTAGGTTGAGACGTTTTCGAGCACGATCTCGCGGCCAAGGAAATCTTGCACAAGCTGAACGCGGTCAACGACGTGATCAAGCGACTCTTGCGTGTAAGGAATCGGAAGCAGATCGTGCAGATTTTTCCCGTGCACGCCTGTCCAGCACAGATGATCTGAAATCCATTTCGGCTGCACGTGCTTCGCCAGATATTTCAGCGAAGACAGATATTCGAAATTCGGTGGCGCGGTGGACGCGATTGAAAGCGATACACCGTGCATCACGACGGGATATCTCTCCCGAATGCGGTCCAGTATTCGAAGCGGCTGACCGCCGGGAAGCATGTAATTTTCGCTGATGACCTCAAACCAGTCGATCGGCGGATTACCGTTGAGAATCTCGTCGTAGTGCTGCGCGCGAAGACCGAGGCCGAAGCCAAGAAACGGCGGCTTCACCGCTTTGCTGCAATCCAGCAGCGCGGATTCCCCCGACAAATTTGCTTTAGGCATCCTGCTGGATATATTCATGATGCTTCCACCGCGACGGATCGGTTGAGTTCGATCACACTATCACAAATAACGACGGAAGGAGCCGAACCTGAGAGGTCGGCTCCTTCCATTTAACAACTAGCCAGCGGTGAATTTGCCCTTGTCGGCGGCGCACTTTTCTTTCGACATCATCGAAAAGCCCTGGCCCTTGCAGGCGTTCTGACCCTTGCAGGCGTTGGAACCGCCCTTACAGGCTCCCTGGCCCTTGCAAGCATTGACGCCGACGCATTTGCCATCGGCAGCATGAGCGACGGTCGTCATGGTTGCACCGGCGAGGAACAACGACGCCGCAGCTGCGGCCAGAGTAGCACCCGACTTGGAATTCAACTTCATAGACATCTCCTCCGGAGTTTAAGGAAAACACAGTCGGGAAAGCGCGAAGCAAAATCTGCACCTCTGCAACCGAACCGTGCGAATGGTTTCGGCTCCCGAGAATTGGTTGCCAAAAACGCCATTCATCAACAACTACGTTGCTGAGATCGGAAGGTTACGCGCTTGGCAAAAAAATTTACGCCGGTATCCGGCGCGCGTCTGCGAAACGGCGCAAAAGAAAACGCGGGGGCACCGTTTCGGCCCCCGCATTTTCAGGCCGAATTAGCCTGCGACGTACTTGCCGCCCATCGCGGTGCACTTCGCTTCGGTGGCCATCGAGAAGCCCTGGCCCTTGCAGGCATTCAAGCCTTTGCAGGAGTTCGAAGCGCTCTTGCAGGCGCTCTGGCCCTTACACGCATTCGCCGCGATGCACTTTCCCATTGCGGCCTGCGCTGGGGTCGATCCGGTCGTAGCAGCGGCACCCGCGAGAAAAAGGGTGGCAGCAGCAATCGCGAGAGTAGCACCTGACTTGGAATCCATCTTCATGACGATCTCCTTGAGACATTTTGAATGATCGTGCCGGTCGGCACGGCCTGAAGAATGCCTGCCCGACCGACAGGAAAGACGCCTACCAACGCTGGCAATCCACTTAGGACAGAAGCGCTGACGCGATTTGACATCGTTCCTACGGCGACCGAACTGGTCACTCGGGTAAGCTACGGGCTAGGGCGATTTTGGTTACACCTGAGTGAAAAATTATTTTCCGGCAGCAGCCGGAATAAGTTCAATTGTCCCTATTCCGCCGTGTCACCGGAACGTCATTCTGCCGACGCCCGTTTCACTTTTAGCTTCGCCATCTGCTCGACAGTTTTCTTCAATTCATCCGCGTTGAACGACGGGTAGGAGCAAATGCGATTGCTGCACGCGAAAGCTGCCGGTTCGCCGAGATCTGGGTATTCAACATCCGGGTTCGGCAGTTTACCCTCCCGTAGATCGAGCCATTCGAGCCGTTTGTAGCGAGCGGGAAAAGCACGCGCGGTCGCATCGAGTGCTTGCGCGCGCGCATCATCTTTATGACCAACGATAGTGATATGCGTCGGCTCGATGCTCAGCTCGTCGTCGGCAATCAGAACACCGGGCAAGGGACGGGTCATCCCGGCCGCAGCACCTGACAGGTAGCGCATCGCGTGCGACGCATGCTCGCGATAGAGGTCATTGCCATAGTACCGATCAAGTAGGTTCATGAAGCGAACGACTTGAATCTGCTCGTCAACGAGCTTTGCGGGCTTCGTAAATACGCCGACTTTCGCTTCGCTCGTTTTGGACGTCAGATAGCCACCGGAGGCATCCTTGAAGTTGGCATCGACAAAATCACCTGCTTTGGCTGCGCGGGCGAGCCAATCGCGATTACCTGTTGCGCCATAAAGATCGAGGAACGCCTGCCCCATCGTCACCGTGTCGCCCATGTAAGGACCTCCGCGATCCTTTTCTGCGTGACGAAATCCGCCATTCGGGACAGAGCGATTTGCAATCACCCACTTTGCAGCACCTTCGGCGGCTTCAATAATTTTGGGGTCATTGGTGACGTTATACAGCACGACCAGTCCGCTGATCGCCCAGCCGTTCTCGCGGGCGTAAATGTTCTTGTCGATGCGCGGGATGCCTAGCGCACGGCGTTCGGAATCGCCGAGTGGATAATACTTGTGACCGTCGATGTCGTGATTCAGGTCCGCATCTTGGCTGACATAGAATGCGCCATCCGGGCTTCGCAGAAAATTGACGAGATACTTCTCAATGGCCTTAGCCGTATCGAGATATTTCGGATCCTTCCACAGCGCGTAGGCTTGGCTGTATTGCCGCATGTACTGCGACTGAAACGAGATGATCTTCTCGAAGTGCGGCTTGGTCCAGCTGCCGCCTTCGGAATACTGAAACACTCCACCCCAAACCGGATCGACGAGCACCAGCGCCGCATCTAGCGTTTGCCGCGCACGCTTTGCAGTCTCCGCGTCACCAGCCTCCGCGCGCGAAATGGCATAGTCCATACTGTCGGCATCGATATATTTTTGCGCATCGCCCCAACCGCCGAGGGCATCTTCATAAGACTCATTGTAGGTCTTCGTCAGTTCCTGCCGTACTTCCTTTGATAGAAAGACATTTGCGGACGGCTTGACCTCGAATGCTTCGCGCACGGACGGTCCCGGCGTCGGATCGTCGATCACAGCCTTCAGCAGGGCCTGCATTCGCTCCGGTTCAATGTATCCCCTGATCTTCGCGATCTCAGTACCATCAGAACCGAATACAATCGTCGCCGGCCACCCCCAATCCCCATAGCGGCTGGATAAATCCGGGTTCGCATCCTGATCGACGCGCACCGGAATGTATTTGGAATCGAGAAGCTCGATCACCTTGGGATCGGAGTAAGTCGTTTTCTCCATAACGTGGCACCAGTGGCACCACACCGCTTCAAGATCGAGAATGACGAAACGCTTTTCGGCGGCCGCGCGCGAAAACAGCTCGCCGTTCCAGTCGTTCCATTTCAGCGACTCCGCAGCGGAGGCAGAGGCGGCGCACAGCGAAAAAAATGCCCACGTGGCAGCGCGAATGAACATTTTGACACCTCCCTGACAGCGCCTTTGGCATCAGTTACGCAGCCGAAGGGAATCAGGTTCAGCGATTGTCGAGCCTCACAGCAGCGTGAATGATCAGGTCTTGCGCGCATCCCCACCCGTCGCGCGAAGCAGCAGATAGTCGATCGAAGCCGCTCCCGGGCCGGCAATCGAGAGCCAGAGAAATACAGCGAAATACGTCGCTTCCTCAAAGCCGAGCAGCGTCTCCACGGAGTCGACGTCGCCCCACTTTGCCGACTTGATCGCTACGATCATGACCACCGCAAGCATCGCCGCAGGAATGCGAGTAAACAGTCCCAAGATCAACATCGCTCCGCCGAAACACTCGACGCCGGACACGAACGGCGTGAGAATTTTCGGCAGCGGAATGCCCCACTCGGTAAATCGCTCGACCATAATTGGCAGATTGTTGAGCTTGGTCCAGCCGCTCAGCATGAACACATATCCCACGACCAAGCGCGCAACGAGCGGCCCCGCCCACGCAAAATGGGATGCAATCCTTGCAGGAAGCGAAATCAGTAAATTGACAAGGAAATTCATGGCGACCCCTTTGTAAAATCAGACCAACTGGACCGTATTACGAGACGACCTCACGGGATGTTACGCCAAATCAACCGAAATTCTGCAGCGCCGGGAACGTTTCAAGGAGCCAAATGCTAACTTCCGAAACGCTACCAGTGAGAAAAGCGATCCCTGTCACAACCATAAGGACGCCCATGATCCGCTCTATCGTTCCCAGATGACGTTTCATCCGAGCAAGCACCGACGTTGACTGTTCGATCATAAAAGCGGCAGTCAAAAACGGGATTCCGAGACCTGCGGAATAAACTGCGAGCAACCACGCACCCTTAGCGACAGTCGCTTCAGCAGCAGCGACCGACAAGATTGCTGCCAGAATTGGGCCGATACAAGGTGTCCACCCGAAAGCAAATGCCAGGCCCATAACGTATGAGCCGGATAGACCAACGGGCTTCGGCATTGAAAGCCTGCCCTCGCGCATCAGAAACTCGATGCGAGTGAGACCCAAAAAATGCAATCCCATAACAATGATTGCGATGCCCGCCGCGATTGAGAATTGCGCAGACCAGGCACGTATAAACCCGCCTATCACGCTCGCGCTAGCTCCGAGAGCGACAAAAACCGTCGAGAAGCCAAGGACAAACATCAACGCCGAGCGCATGACTGCACGCCTCGAAGTCGCGGCTGTCTCAACATTGGTAACTTTCTCAATGGTCGCGCCCGTCAAATAGATAAGATAGGGCGGCACGAGAGGTAAAACACACGGCGACAGAAAGCTGATAAATCCAGCCGCAAAAGCCGCAAATATGGAAACGTCGTGTGTCATACCGAGTGGCGTCCCGAAACTTGCATTAAAATTCCTCGTGTCCTCGTAACTTACGGTCTGTCGGGAACGAAGTTTCAAAAACGCAACAATGGATCGAGAGCCATGTGATCGGAATTCGGCTTGCCGTATCAACGTTAGTCCTAACCTTCATCGTCATTAGCACTGTCTGCGTCCATCTCCTGTGGTGGCGTACCGCAGAAGCAACCAGCAAGACATTAGCGTCAACGATCAACGAGCAAATTATGTCGTCAGTCGGTGATGAGCTTCAATCCATTACAACGGCCGCCCGTCCTTTGAACATGTTCCACTCCCTTAGGTTTATTTGTTCTGTTGCAGCCGTTGACACTGCACGCGCAACTCATTGGCGAGCCTGCGCGTTCGACGAAAATCAATCATCACGGAATGCTGCACGCACTTGGTCGCGTCGCTAAGACGTGCTTTCCTCCAATGCCCGAGCGTTCTTGGCGACGCGTATGGCGCATTAGTCGATATGTTGTGCGCGGCCGGGATGCCAGTTGCTCTTACGACTTACCAAGCCGTCTCATTTATTTTGCTGCACCGCCAAAGAATTGAGAATGCAACTGACGTCTGATTTTTTGCGGCGAAGAAGTTTCTTGAGTTGAAGCTGATCGAGCTGTGCGACTCCGCATGGTTGCTCATAGCGTTGCACGAAGTTTAGGTACAGTTGCGGGTAACCAGTCAGCGCACTGATAAATTCTCACAAATTATTCAGCGACTTATCAGGCGAACGCGATTCCGGCCAGGGCACCAAAACCTCTTCTCATCGCAGCTTTTGCGAACCGGATACCGGACATCAACATACCGTCCTTCTACAGCCTCGAGGTCAGCGGCCAAGAAGACCGAGTAGCAGCGAAAACTACTTCAGCGCAGACGGAAAGCGGGGCTCTCGCTTCTCTTTGGCGGCAGCAACACCTTCTTTGGCGTCATCGCCGAGGAAGCATAGCATCTCAAGCGCCAATGAGGCGTCAAAAGCCGGTTGAAACATTCGCATCCAATTGTTTAACGAACGCTTTGTGTAGCGGATCGCAAGCTGACTTCCGTTTGCAAGCTTGTCAGCCGTCGCAAGTGCCTTCTCCATCAATTGCGCGCGTGGTGTGCATAGACTGACAAGGCCAATTCGTTCGGCCTCTTTTCCATCCACGAAATCAGCCGTCATCAGATAATATTTTGCCTTCGCCATGCCACACAGCATCGGCCACAGGATCACCGCATGGTCTCCAGCCGAGACGCCAATTCTGACGTGACCGTCCGTGATTTTCGCTTCTTCGGCCATAATGCTGATATCCGCCATCAGCGCGACAGCGAGGCCAGCCCCAACTGCAACGCCGTTGATCGCCGAAATAATCGGCTTCTCACATGCGAGCATGTTGAAAACGATGTCGCCGGCCTCCTTCAGCGTGTCAGCAACCTTGTCGGGATTTCCGACAGTCTCTGAAATCCAGGCCAAATCGCCGCCCGCCGAGAATGCGCGGTCGCCAGCGCCCGTGACGACAATGACGCGTACTTTGTCGTCTTGATTGAGCACGTCCCAGACTTTCGTCAGTTCCCAGTGAAGGCGCCCATTGGTCGCATTCATTGCATCCGGCCGGTTGAGCGTGACAACCAAGACGCCATTCGCCTTGTTGTCGAACTTCAAAAACTGGAATTCGCTGTACTGCATCTTGAAAGCCTTTTTTCCACTCGTTTTATTGGTTGTTAGCTACGCCCAGGTACCAGGTCACGACTGATAACTTGCCGCTGAATCTGATTTGTGCCTTCCCAAATTTGCGTCACCTTTGCCTCACGCATCAGTCTTTCGACGCGGTGCTCGCAGGTATAGCCATGCCCGCCGAACATTTGTACCGCCTCGGTCGTCAGACGCATCGCAAGATCGCTTGCCTTGATTTTGATCATCGACGCTTCAACGCCAATATCCTTTTCAGCGCCGTCGACCAATTGCCCAACATGATCGAGCAACAACCGAGTTGAAAGAAGCTCGGTCGCAATATCCGACATCAAGAACGCGTTTGCCTGGTGATGCACGACGGCCTTGCCACCTTGGATTCGGTCATTGGTGTAGGAGAGCATATCGTCGAGAGCGGCCGAGGCAATTCCAAGCGCCTGGGCGGCCACACTCGGGCGCGACTTGTTCAACGTGGCGATCATGATTTTCATGCCGTCGCCGGGATTTCCAAGAACGTTTGCGCGCGGAATTCGACAATCGGAAAAACCTAATGCCGCCGTCGAGGATGCATGCGTTCCCATTTTTTTCTCTAGCCTGAGGACGTCGAAGCCCGGGGTGCCCTTCTCCACCAAGACGGCAGTCACGCCCTTATGCGAGTCCTCAAGGCCGTCCCACTTTCCGAACATCAGCACGACATCGGCGACGTCGCCTGTCGTAATGAAGATTTTCTGACCATTGATGACGACATCATCGCCATCGGGCCGGAGTTTCGTTTTGATGTTCGCAGCGTCGGATCCGGCGTGCGGCTCGGTTATGGCAAGCGCCCCAAGTGCTCCCTCCGCGAAACGCGGAAGAAACCGCCTTTTTTGCTCCTCTGTACCGAATTCAATGATCGGCTTTGCGGTTGCGCTATTTGTTCCAAAAATAATCCCGGTCGCCGCGCATGCCGACGAGATAATTCTAACAACCTCTAAATAGCACCGGTAGGAAATCGGCGCGCCGCCATACTCCTCCGGAACAAAGATTCCCCCGAGCCCGACACGGCGGATGTCTTCGACATTTTCCCAAGGGAATTTCTTCTGAGCATCATACTCGGCTGTACGCGGTGCAAATTCATTCGCTGCCAGCCGTTGAACTTGCTGCAACAGAAGGTCTTCTTCCGGGCTCCAATTGCGCGTCCGTTCAAATCGTTCGAATGACTTCACCGCGAGCGTCCTCCACGCGGAAAGCTGTGGCTCCGCGACTATATCAAGATATTGTTGCAAATCGCCATTTCTTTCTGGCGATTTGGCGATTCCCCGCCGCTGATGACACCCTCTGGATCGTAGAAAGCCTCATATATGCGACGCAATATCATTTCCGGCCCTTGCGTCGAAAGCGCATCTGGACCGGCCGTCTATTTATGATATAACAATATATTGTTATAAATAGCAAGTCCGAGGGGGACGCATGAAAGCACTGAAACTTGCCGTTTTCGGCACATCTTTATTGCTGGGTTCGATTGCCCATGCACAGACTTCCATCAAGATCGGGGTATTGACGGACCAGAGCGGCCCGTACTCCGACCTGTCGGGTGAAGGATCGATCGTTGGAACAAAACTGGCGGTCGAGGAATTCCTCGCTCAGAACAAGGGCATGTCTGTCGAAGTCGTTTCCGCTGACCACCAGAATAAACCCGATATCGGAAGCTCGATCGCTCGTAAGTGGCTCGAACAGGATGGCGTCGATGCCGTTATTGACGTGGCGAACTCGGGCGTATCACTCGCGGTCAGCCAACTCACGAAAGACAAGGACAAGGTGTTCCTTGCGACCGGAGCTGCGAGTTCTGATCTCACGGGTAAAGCGTGCTCTCCCAATACGGTGCATTGGGTTTACGACACCTATGCTCTGAGCCACGGGACAGGCAGCGCACTGGTAAAGGCCGGCGGCGACAGCTGGTTCTTCCTCACTGCCGACTACGCCTTCGGACAGGCGCTCGAACGCGATACCGCTGCCGTCGTCACAGCGGAAGGAGGAAAAGTCGTCGGGAGCGTGAAGCATCCGCTCAACACCAGCGACTTCTCGTCTTTCCTGCTTCAAGCACAATCGGCAAAGACAAAAGTCATCGGCCTGGCAAACGCCGGTGCTGACACTGTCAATGCCATCAAGCAAGCCAGTGAGTTCGGCATCGCCGACAAGACGAAGCTGGCTGCATTGCTGTTCTTTATCACGGATGTACACAGCTTGGGCCTGAAGGCCGCTCATGGGCTGGTTTTAACCGAGGCCTACTACTGGGATCTCAATGAAACGACCCGTGCATTCGCCAAACGCTTCGCTGAGAAAATGAACGGACGTATGCCGACCATGATTCACGCAGGCAACTACTCTGCGACGCTTCACTATCTCAAAGCTGTCGCAAAAGTGGGTTCGAAGTCCGGAGTGGCCGTCATCAACGAGATGAAGAAGAACCCGACCAATGATGTGTTCGGTGCAGGTGTACTTCGCGAAGATGGTCGGCACGTTCACGACATGTATCTCTTCGAGGTCAAGAAGCCGGAAGAGTCGAAGGGAGCTTGGGATTATTACAGGGTGCTGGCGAAAATTCCGGCTGCCGATGCCTTTAGACCGCTCGCAGAGAGCACCTGTCCACTACTGAAGAAATGACGCGACGGGCGCTCCTGATCGCTTAGGGGCGCCTATTTTTTCTTTCGTTCGCGCCGAGGATGCTCCAGCCTCACTTTGGTAAGAAGACCTTGGAGCGCGTTCAAATAATGCGCGAGCGCAACCCGCTCATCAAACTTGAAGCCGTTCGCGGCCTGGTCGTAGAAGTGAGAAATTCTCTCGCGCAGTTCTTTCCAGAACTTGAAACCTTCAGCCGTCAACTTGACGACCCGAGCGCGCTTGTCTTCAGGATCTGTGACCCTCTCAACCAGCCCATCGCGCTCAAGCCGCTTTAAGACGCCGTCCAAATTCTGGCGACTGACGACGAGAAAGTCAGCCAGGGTGCCAACCGACATTCCGTAGGTCGGACGGGGATCGGAGAGCGCACCAAGCACCGCCCATTGCACGGTCGTTACTCCGAGCTCTTTGACGGCTTGCTTCTGAAGCGTGTTTGCGACCTGAAACAGCCGGAAAAAAATACGGTTGTTGAGGTGGTCAGCCGCCCGGTCCGACGGCCCCAACAAAGGCACACCTAGACCGGCCGCACCTTCGTCCGAAGCCACCTTTCGTGATTGCTTTCCGGGTGCCATCGGCAACGCGCTTTCATTCTCGGGCTTCGCAATTCGCTATCTTGAAAGAGCACGTGCGGCGAAAAGACTCAACATATACGGGCAATTCCAGTCTGAAACTTGGAGATTTTCCCGCATCAATTCAACTCAATCCTCTGCCAGGCTAGAAGCCCTCAACCATTCATCGTGAGGCCGCCTGAAACGCTGATCACTTGCCCCGTCATGAAGTTTGCGTCGTCGCTGGAAAGAAACGCAATAAGGCCCGGAATATCTTCGGGCTGACCAAGCCGCTTAAGCGGAATCGCGCGTTTAAGGCCGTCGTAAATCTTTTGGCCATACTCGCCGTCTCCGACAAACGACCTGAGCAACGCCGTGTCAGTGGGCCCCGGGCAGACAACGTTCACGCGTATGTTATCTCGTGCGCACTCGCGAGCAATTGTTTTCGAGAATGCGATGAGGCCGCCCTTGCATGCGGAGTAGACGGACTCGCCGGACGATCCAACGCGACCTGCGTCGGAGGCGACGTTGACCACTTTTCCTCCTCCGGCCGCAATCAGATGCGGCAGCACGGCCTTGTGCAGATTGAGAGGCCCCTTGAGATTGATCGCGATGATTTTGTCCCAGAGATCCGGTTCGGTCTTCAAGAACGGGGCGGCGACATCCCAACCAGCGTTATTGATAAGAATGTCGATTTTACCGAACACGCCTGCCGCGCGCGCGACGGCGTCATTCACTTTGTTGTAGTCAGTAATATCGACCGCCGCCAAATGAAGTTTCGATTCATCCGCCTTGAGAGCGGATGCGAGTTCTTTCAAGGCTTGCGAGTTAACGTCCATCGCAACGACCTTGACCTTCTCTTCGAGAAGTCGATGACAAATAGCACGACCGATTCCGCCGGCCGCTCCCGTGACGATTGCGACTCGATCTTGTAAGCCCTTCATCTCAAAACCTCGAATTTGCTAAGTTCGTTCATGCGCTTTGCGCGCGTTCACGCAGCTTGAATTTTTGAACCTTGCCGGTCGACGTTCGCTCAATCGGCCCGAACACAAACTTTTTTGGAAGCTTGAACTTGGCAAGACGATCGCGACAAAACTCAAGCATGGCGTCTGCGGTAACTGTCCCGTCGTGTCCGTCCTTCAGTTCAACAAACACGCATGGGCTTTCACCCCATCTCTCGTCCTTCATCGCAACCACGGCAGCATAAGATACCGATGGATGCTGGAAGACGACTTCCTCGATTTCGATGGACGAAATATTTTCACCTCCGGAGATGATGATGTCCTTCGAACGATCTTTGATCTCAACATAGTTGTCTGGATGGGTAACGGCCAAATCACCCGTTCTGTACCATCCTCCGGCGAATGCTTCGTCGGTCGCAGCAGGGTTTTTCAGATATCCCTTCATCGCATTGTTGCCGCGAAACATAATCTCGCCGATTGTTGCGGCGTCGTGAGGCACTTCTTCGAGTGAAATCGGATCGGCGACGATCATATCGTCGGTAACAACATTGCGGACACCCTGCCGCGCCATGCGTTTTGATCGCGCGTCCGCCGGTAACGTATTCCATTCGCGATGCCAGTCACTCAGCGCAGCGACCCCGTGCATCTCCGTCATTCCGTAGACGTGCCGCACGACAAAACCCAATCCCTCGGTTGCCTTCAGGATCGAAGCCGGCGGAGCCGCCCCAGCCGTCATAATCGCAACAGGACGCGACAACGCGATACCGGTTTTTGCCGCACCCTCGATAAGCATTCCAAGCACTGTCGGCGCGCCGCACATATGCGTCACACCATGCTTTTCAATCGACTCAAATATCTGCGTTGGAAAAACCCCACGAAGGCAAATGTTGGTGCCGCCGATCGCTGCCATCCCCCAGGAGAAGCACCAGCCATTTACATGGAACATTGGCAGCGTCCACAGATAGACGGAATCGCTGGTCAGCTGATGGTGAATGATCTGGCTGAGCGTATTCAGGTAGCAACCACGATGATGGTAGAGAGCGCCCTTCGGATTTCCAGTCGTACCCGATGTGTAGTTCAGTGTGATCGCATCGAATTCGTCTTCCGGCCAAACAATTTCGTCGCCGACGAAACCGCGATTGATAAACTCCTCGTATTCAACGTCACCGATCAATTCGCCACTGTCTGCGTAAGGATCGTCAATGTCGATAACAAATGGCCGATTTTTGAGTTTTGACAACGCCGACTTCGCAACCTCGCTCCATTGTTTATCGACAATGAGGACTTTTGTTTCTGAATGCTCCAGAATGAAACCGATGGCAGCCGCATCGAGGCGGGTGTTGAGTGTGTTGAGGATCGCACCCGCCATCGGAACGCCGAAGTGTGCCTCAAGCATCGCAGGCGTATTTGGACACAGGATCGCAACGACATCTCCGACCTTTACGCCGCTGCGCGTGAGTGCGGACGCGAGAGCGTGACACCGCGCGCTGTGCTCGCGCCATGTATATCTGATGTCGCCATGAACGACCGCAGTCCGGTCGGGAAATACATCGCGAGCCCGTCTTAGGAACTGAATAGGCGTCATGGGCCGGAAATTGGCCGGTCGGCGTTGAAGAAATGCTGCGCTAAGATCGATCGTCATTGGTGTTTCCTCAGGTGATACTCCGCTCACGCTTCTTTGTCGTGATGTCAGATACGGTTTCCGAGAATCGCGCCTTCATAGATCGCTCGCTTGGCGTCGAGCTCGCCGGCAAGTCTCGCACCTCCGATGACGTGCACGCTTTGACCTCTGGCGGAAATTTTGTCGGCGATTGCGCGATCCGATTCTTGGCCGGCGCATACAACGATGGTGTCGGCCGGAAGGACTTCGACGCGATCAGGCAAAGCGACGTGCAACCCTTCCCTATCGATCTTGAGGTAGGTTGCTTCGCCGATCTGCCGAACTTTAAAGTCCTTCAATTCCTGCCGGAGAATCCATCCGGTACTTTTACCAAGCGTTTTCCCGAACGAACCGGTTGATCGCTTGACCATCGTGATCTGGCGTTTTGAAGGGTGGGTCTTGGGCTTGCCGTTGATGCCCCACCGCTCAAAAAACTCTTCGCGGGTCTGCCGCTTTCCATGCGTGTCCATCGCAAGAAAAAGCGCAACGTCATGGCCAATACCGCCGCCACCGATAACCACGACACGTTCGCCAGCCTTGACCGATCCATTTAGAATCTCCGTGTAACCGACGACACGAGGATCATCTCCGCCGGGTATATCGATAAGCCTTGGCTTAATTCCCGAGGAAATAATCACTTCATCGTAATTGCCGCGCTCCAGCGAATCTGAATCGACTTTCGTGCCTGTCTTGATTTCGACGCCTGCATCGGCGAGTTGCGCTTCAAAGCTTTTGATTGAAAGTCCGTAGTCTTCCTTGCCTGGAATAACTGCGGCGAGCGCAAACTGTCCACCTATACGAGGCGCTGCCTCGAATAGTGTCACGTGATGTCCACGTCGACCCGCTTCGAGTGCCGCAGCCATGCCCGCGACTCCACCGCCGACCACTGCGACGCGTTTTGCGCTTTTTGCTCGCTCATCCGAGAACTCGTTTTCACGAGCGGCACGCGGATTGACGAGGCAGCTAATGACTTGATCGGTGAAATAGTGATCGAGACACGCCTGATTGCAGGCGATGCAAATATTCACAAGGTTCGCGTGATCGTCTGCGACCTTGTTCACGAAATCTGCGTCCGCAAGGAGCGGACGCGCCATGGACACAAGGTCGGCCGAGCCCTCTGCGATAATTTGCGCCGCGTCTTCCGGAAGATTGATTCGGTTGCTGGCAGTAACCGGAATTTTTACGGCATGCTTCAGGCGCCGCGTCGATTCAATAAAGGCCGCATGAGGAACAGGCCCTGCAATCGTCGGAACGGCCGCCTCATGCCAACCAATGCCCGTCGAGAGACAATCCGCACCCGCTTTCTCGACCTGCTTTGCGAGCCAAACGGTCTCGTCATCACTGAGACCGCCTTCGACAAGTTCAAGCGCGGAGATGCGGTACGAAATGACGCCATCGCCAATTGCAGCACGGACAGCCTTCACTACCGAGACCGGAAAGCGTGCGCGATTTTCGAGAGCGCCACCCCATTCGTCGGTTCGATGGTTGGTGCGAAGGGCGAGAAATTCGCTGATCAAGTATCCTTCAGAGCCCATAATCTCGACGCCGTCATACCCGGCATCCATCGCAAGTCGAGCCGTGTGGGCGTAGTTCTCAATCGTTTCCGCGATTTGCGCTTGAGTGAGCTCCGCAGGAACGTCTCGATTGATTGGGGACTTAATCGGCGAAGGCGCCACAATTGCAGGATGATATCCGTAACGACCGGCGTGAAGAATCTGCAACAGAATGCGCCCACCAGCTGCTTTGACGGGATTGGTGACCTGTTTGTGAGCAGTGACCTGATCGGCTCGTTCAAAAGTCCCAGGCTCATTCTTCATGCGGCCTGCGAAGTTCGGGGCAAATCCACCCGTTACAATGAGGCCCGTACCGCCTTTTGCACGTTCTGCGTAGAACCGTCCGAGTTGCGCGAATTTTTCCGGATGGCATTCCAATCCGGTGTGCATCGACCCCATCACGATTCGACTGCGCAACGTGATCCGTCCGATTTTTATCGGGCTGGTGAGAATCGAGCGCGCATCCATGGAAAATCTCCAAGATCGGTATGCCGATGTTAGACACCCTTCCGGACTATTATGTCAATATATTTATATATTGCGAGGCAAAATAGCAATTAAGATGGCAAAAAAATACAGTTTCATATTTTACAGTCGACTATTTAGGACAATATATTGTTATTACCCTCCAGCGATTCTAGAGGGCGCGTCCGGTCAAGGATCTGTTCTACTGATTCAGCAAGCAGTCGGGTGGTGATCGGATTCACTCGCTGCAAACATCATGGAGACGAACCTTACCGATGCGGCACGGCTGGATTCGTCGCATGCGTCGTTAGGCATCACGACTGAAGCGCAGCAATTGTTCAAAGCAGAATTTGCTTCTGCCGGCAGCAACCGCGGTCGATTGGCACTCCCCCCTACGCGATCGCGGGGCGCTCCGAGTTCTCGTCTGACTAATCCTCTTCAGCCTTCCGCTGTTCTGGAATCCGAGCGGTTGGCAGGTGCAAACCATATCGCACCGAAACAAAGCGCAGTCCGAAGCATAAAATTCCGCCTGTCAACGCTGACACGCCATAGGACACGCCCAACATATGTCCGACGACGACAACCGTAGCGGCCGCGAGCGCCGCAACAGCATAGAGGTCGGAACGCAAAACCTGAGGGATTTCCATCAGGAGAACGTCGCGCATCATGCCCCCGCCGATGCCCGTCAACATTCCTAAAAGCGCCGATGTGACAGGGCTCAGTCCAAACGCGATGGCTTTTTGCGCTCCCGCGACGGCGAAAAACGATAGCCCGACGGCGTCGAACATGAGCACCGGAGTACGAAGCCGGTCGACACCAGCGTACAAAAAGAAGGTAATGACGCCAGCCAGCATCGAAACCAGCAGATACCGACCATCAGTCAGGGCAACCGGAGGCACGGCACCGATCAAAATGTCGCGGGAGATACCGCCAAAATTTCCTGCCACGAAAGACAAAACCAAAATACCAAAAATATCGAGTCGGCGATTGACCGCGGCCACTGCTCCGCTGATCGCGAAAACAAATGTGCCTCCGAGATCAAGAATGAGTACGAAGTTTTCGAGAGTGATCATGCGAAACCTTAAATACTTTACCCGTCAAAACCCAGCGAAGCAGTACCTACTAGCCGAAGTCATGCCGCGAAACATCCAACATAAATTGGCATCAGTTGGGATGAAACCAGGCCAATGCGCCGACAATTAAAGCCTCGACACCTGTCTCAAGAGTCGGGTGCAGAACTGGTGCGAATTGCGGACTGTGATTAACCGGCAGTTCGTTCAGCTTCCCCGCAGCCTTCGCCCTGGCGTAGATTTTTGGATCATTGCCGCCCACGAACCAAAACACCGAAGGAACTTGCCACGCAGTGCCGAAGCAGCCGAAATCCTCACTCGCTGGAGCGGGTCCGGTGTGCTTAACGCGTTCGGACGAGAAGTGGTCACGAAAAGCCTCAGCGATACGGTTGCTCGCAGTTTCGTCATTTACGTTGAGAGGATAACGATCGAGTGGCGTTATCTCCGGCTTGCGGGGAGCGCACTCATACAGTCCGACGATCTAATAACATTGATACGCATGGTGTTGCAGGGTTCGCGCGCGGTTGCGACCGATACAAGACCAACGGGTCCAGCGATGCCGTCATTCGATTGGCGACTCAACGATGCGCAAGTTGCGGCCGTCTTAACATACTTGCGCAATAGCTGGGGCAATGCGGCTGCGGCTGTTCCGGCGGGAGACGTGACCAAGCAGCGGTCATCGGAAACGAAACCGACGCTCGGTCAAAACTGACATCAAGACAGCAACCGTGTCGGTACGTTTGCGGTATATCGAATGAGCGCGCTAGATAAAATCGTGTAATTGCAAACAATCAATCGGCTAGTTCGATTCTGGCCAGGACCGTTTCTGTACGAAAAATCCACGAGCAGGCTCAACGAATCGCCCGCACCCTTCGGCCGCGTCAGTTCTTGATATCAGCGGGCGCGCTGCCCTTCTCGATGGCAGGAACGATCGGCGGCTGTCCGGTCTCCGCCAAAATGTCCTGCGCGGGCTTCGTCAGCAGAAACTTCACGAACTCGCTCGCCTGCTTCGGATTTTTCGCGGTGCCCGGCACAGTCGCGGCATTGCGTATCGCTTCGCTCATGTTGACGCTGGCCGGAAAGCGGATGATGGCGACATCGTTCTTGGCCGCGACAGCGGATGAATAATAGATGACACCGGCATTGGCGGCACCCTCACGCACGGCCTTCACCGTCTCAGGGATCGATGAGGGTTTGGATGCGTCGCCCACCGAAGCGTCGATGATTTTCTGCGCAAGCTCCGGCTTGCCTTCGAGTTCGGCCGCGCGCTTGAGGAACGAGACTGTGCGATTGGTCGCAAGATCCTTCTCCGCTGTCACACGAAGAAATTTCACGTCGGGCTTTGCGAGATCGGAAACCTGCTTGATGCCGAGCGGATTTCCTTTCGCAGCAATCACAACCATTTCGTTGGCGGAAAAGACCACGTACCACGACGCTGCGTCCTGACCGGTCGAGGCAATCTTCTTGCCCATCAGGTCCTGATCCACGACGGCGGGCGAGGACGAGGCGAACACATCGCAGACATCACCCTTCAGAATTCGCTCCGCCAATTCCTTGGAGGTGCCGCCCGTCAGATTGATCGTGACGTCCTTGTTGTTCGTCTCGAAAGCCTTTTTCAGTTCGCGCATGGGACCGGCAAGCGAATCGGCATGAAAGATTTCGATGGCGCTGGCCCTCGCGTTCGCAACGGGAAGAACAAGAAGAAACGCACAGCAGACCACACAGATCGACCGCAACCGAGCCAAGCTTCCACACATCGTCCATTCCTCCCGTTTGAGTTTTTATTTTCTCGAACAGTTAGCCGGCGCGGGCAAAATGTCCACAAGACTTCTGCCGCGCGATTGCTGCACCGTCGTTAGCGTGGCTCGACCACAAGACATTGCACCGCGCGTCCGAAATATCCTTTTTCGTCGCCCAGGCGAGAAACGGCGAGACCCGCACCGTCTTCACCGAGCGTCATTTCGGAATTCAGCAAGATCCACTCGCCGACCGGCTCACGCGCAAGCGTGACAGTCAGATCGGCGTTGATGAAAAGCCATTTCTTGAAATCGAGCACGGACGATACGCCGTTGGAAAAATCCGCCGCAAGCGCAACGCGCATCGCCTGAGAAATCGGAAAGCCTTCGACAATGGGCCGTTCGCCGCGAAACCAGATCGCGGCCGGACCCGGCGTCAGAAAACTGCCGCGCACGGCACGCAACGTCGTGCTTGTGAGAAAATTGTTTCTACCATGCGGCGGTTGCAGTACGCCGTCCTGTTGGAACGGCACATCAATGGATTCTTCCTTGGAGATGTCGGGAAACGTGACGCTCTGTTTGCGAATTTTCAAAACAGTTGCTCGAACGACTTCAACGCCCTCAGCCAGCAGCCGAAAACCGCTGAGTTGAATCTTGCGGCCTTCGCGCAGCACTTCGCTCTCGATCGTCAGCGGTGCAACAGGTACGGGCCGCATCAAGTCGACGGTGAGGCGCGCAATCTGCATCGGCACGGGCGTGGGAATGCGCTCCGCGGCCCAGACGATCAGCGATGACGGCGCCCCGCCATGCTGCATGCCGGGATCCCACGGGCCGCCCGCATGCTCGGAGGTAGAGACCTTCTTACCATCGACGCGAAAGACAGCTTCCATGCTTTGAAATCGCTTGCTGAAAATCTAGAGCGGCGCGTCGACAGCCGCTTCATATTCCTTCTTGAGACGCGCAACCATCTCAGCAACCGGCATCACCTTGTCGATGCTGCCGATGCCCTGCCCGCTGCCCCAGATTTCCTTCCAGGCCTTGGGCTTGTTGCGCTCGCCGCTGGCGTCGGTGCCGAAATTCATTTTCGACGGATCGGACACCGGAAGATTGTCGGGATCCATGCCAGCGGCGACAATCGACGGCTTGAGGTAGTTGCCGTGAACGCCGGTGAACAAATTCGAGTAGACGATGTCTTCAGCATTGGAGGCGGCAACCATCTCCTTGTAGTTCTCCGGCGCGTTCGCTTCATTGGTCGCGATGAAGGCGGACCCGATATAGGCGAAATCCGCGCCGAGAACGCGCGCGGCGCGAATGGCGCGCCCATGACCCATCGCGCCTGACAGCGCAATCGGCCCGTCGAACCACTGGCGGGTTTCTGCAACGAAAGCGAACGGCGACAGCGCGCCGGCATGTCCGCCCGCGCCTGCCGCGACCAGCACAAGACCGTCCGCGCCCTTCTCAATCGCCTTGTGTGCGAACTTCTGATTGATGACGTCGTGGAAGGTGATGCCGCCCCATGCATGCACCGCCTGGTTCAACTCCTCACGCGCACCGAGCGATGTGATGACTATCGGCACCTTGTGCTTCTCGCAAACCGCCATGTCCTGATCCAGACGGTTGTTCGATTTATGCACGATCTGGTTCACGGCAAACGGCGCAGACAGCCGATCGGGATGCGCCTTGTCGTGCGCGGCGAGTTCTTCCTTGATCCGATGCAGCCATTCATCGAGCAGCGCGGCGGGGCGCGCGTTCAGTGCTGGAAACGATCCGACGATACCCGCCTTGCATTGCGCGATGACGAGGTCGGGACCGGACACGATAAAGAGAGGCGAACCTATCGCCGGAATAGAAAGACGATTCTTGAACAGAGCAGGCATCGACATCCGGAAAAGTCCCCTCTCGCAAATTTCGCATAGCGAACGTTGCCGCACGCCGCATACCAAGGCAATTGTTCTGCGGTCATACGAGGTGCGCGAGCAGGAAGAAAGAGGCTGCTTCTATTGGCAGACGGCGCGGGTGACGAAATTTTCGGTCCGGCACGCACCTTTGCCCGAAAAATAATCCTTTGCCGAGCATTTCTGCGATGTCTCGATGTCGACGCTGCGGCCTTCCTTGTAGCCCTTTTCCTTGCACAACAGGTCCGACGCGATCTTGCAGTCGGGCGCGCCGTTTCCGGCGGGCGGGCAAATCGAGCGGCCGCTTACTGTCTGGCCCGAGAGCGGCGGCGTAAGCCGCGTCAGGCTGTCGGTCGCGCCCTTGGCCGTGTTGTTGATACCGTCGATCGTATCGCGGGCGCTCGGCAGTCTGGAGGTCAGGCCCGTCGCCGAATCCTTGATGCCAGTCGCGGAGTCCTTGAGCAATTTGCCGATCTCTTCGACGAGACCGGGATTGCCGCGCTCGGCCGGTTCCGGCGCGGGCGGCGGCGACGGTTCGGACGGCGACTGCGCCGGCGCGAGTTGTTGCTGCGCCGGCGGCTGTTGCTGCTGAGACCATGCGATCTTCGGTGCTGAAGCGATTGCAAAGATCAGCGCCGCCGTCAGCATCACATGCCGTGGCACGCACGCGCCCAATTTGCCGACGGGTTCGAACATTAACCCAGAATATCCCCCAGTGACTGCGGGGAAAAGGCCCATCCGTCAGAACATGCGGAAAGCGATGATAAATCCGATAACGATGATGCCTGTACCGATCGCGACCCAGAGACCGAGGTTTTTCTCGATCACATGACGAATCCATTCGCCATAACGATTGAGCACGATCGCGACGACAAAAAACCGGCCGCCGCGGGCGATGATCGAAAAGACGACAAACAACAGCAAATTGTAATTGGCAAAGCCGGAGGTGATCGTAACGAGCTTGTAGGGGATCGGGGTCAGGCCTTTCAGCAGAATGATCCAGGCGCCGTACTCGGCGTAGGATGCGCGGAAAGCCTCAACCTTGTCGCCGTAGCCGTACAGATTGATGAGCCATTGCCCGACCGAATCGTAAAGCAGCGCGCCGATGGCATAACCGACGACGCCGCCGGCAACCGAGGTGATCGTACACACCAGCGCGTAAAGCCACGCCTTCTGCGGCTTGGCCAGCGACATCGGAATCAGCATCACGTCGGGGGGAATCGGAAAGAATGAGCTTTCCGCGAACGAAACAGCACCCATCAGCCAGAGGGCGTAGGGCTTTTCAGCGGCGGCAATGCACCAGTCGTAGATACGTTTCAGCATGGCGCGATGAACCATCCCCGTGCGGAATTGTCCATGCGTCGAAGTGCGATTGAATGAGGAGAAAGTTGCGAAATGTCAGCGCCGTTTCTTTGAACGGACCGAGCTGAGCGCGACAATCGGTCGCCGCGCGGGGGCGGGACCGGAGGCTTTGATTTTTGGAGCGTCCGGCTGCAATTTGCCGGAGGTGCGTTTCGGCAGCTTTTCGGCGATGCCCTGGCTGCGTTCGCGGCGGTCCATCTCATCCCAAACGTCCTGCGGGCGGACACCGGCAGCGGCCCATAAAACTGTCAGATTGTAGAGCAGGTCCGCGCTCTCGCGGACGACGGAATCGGCCTTGCCGTTGACGGCGTCGATCACAACTTCGATGGCTTCTTCGGCGAGCTTCTTGGCCATCTTGTGCGGGCCGCGCTGAAACAGACGCGCCGTGCGCGACGTCGCAGGATCGAGATCCTTCGCCGCCACGACCGCCCGATAAAGCCTGTCCATCGAATCACTCATACGGCAAACCTAGTCGAAATCCGTCTGCATCGTGTTAACGCCGCGCTCACAAGCGGCTGAAAACACTGCCGAAAAATGCAAATTCGCCGGGGTTTCGCCCGGCGAATTGCAGTTGGGCTGTGAAAATCGCTGCTCAGTACGGGTTGTAGTAGCCCGGCCCGTAATAGGCGGGAGCGCCGTAGTAGCGGCCACCGTAATAGGGATTGCCGCCGTAATAGTAGTTCTGGCGGTAGTAATCCTGGCGCTGCTGGTTGGCGATCGCGGCACCAATGCCGCCGATGATAAGCCCCGCAAACGCTGCGCCTGCCGCGTTATTGCGATAGTAGCGGCGGGCATAACGGCGCGCGCTGATGTCGGTCGCATCGCTGGTTTTCACCTGCACAGCCGAGGCTGCGGGCTGCGCCTGCGCCATCTGCGGCACGGCAACCACCGTCAGAGCGATTGCCGCCGAGAGCGACAGGACCGTCAAATTCGTCTTCGTGAACATCGTAATGTCCTTCCGGGTCGTCCATGGCCAGTAGTGGCCAGTTCAAGGGAAACCCTTGGCCTTACATTGGGTTCCCTCACCTGAATGCAAGCTGAAGGGCAAATGGCCAAATTGTCGCGGAATTCTGACGGACTCGGAATCGAGAGGCGAAAACGTGGCAGCACCGGGCGAACGTCAGGCAGCCGCCGCGCGACCAATGGCCGGTACTTGCGGCGCACCTGCCGTCATCAAAGATGCATCGCGGCGTGACAAGCGTTGTGGCTGCGTTCACAAAGCGGATGGCAGAATAAAAAGCCGAAGCGCAAATGCCCTGACTGAAGCCGTTCCGATGTTCAAAGCGTTCTGCAAATTCGATCGCCGTCCCTTCCTCGCATCGCTTCTTCTTGCGCTCGGACTGTGCGCCGATCTCAACGCCGCCTCCGCCGCCACTGCGATCAGATTTTCGCTCGACCGCGCCATCGACGGCGCGCAGGCGCCATTCGTACTGGCGGCCTCGAAGGGACTTTATCGCGCGGAGAATCTCAGCGTCACGACCGATGCCGCGTCCGGTTCGCAGGACGCGATCAAACGCGTCGCGTCGGGAGATGCCGACATCGCACTCGCCGACATCAACACGCTCATCCGCACTCGCGACCGCGAGGATGGCACGCCATTGAAGGCGGTGTTCGTGCTCTACGACAAGGCGCCCTACGCGCTGATCGCGCGCAAGAGCCGCGGCATTTCCACCCTCGCCGACATCGCAGGCAAGACTGTCGGTCTGGTTGACGGCGATCTGGCGATGCGGCTGTGGCCGGCGCTGGCAAAACTGAACGGTATCAAGCCCGACAACGTAAAGATCGAAAAACTGAGCCCCGCCGTGCGCGAGCCGATGCTGTCCGCAGGCCAGGTCGATGCCGTCAGCGGCTGGTCGTTCCTCTCAGGCATCAACCTGCGCAATCGCGGCGTGCCGGCGAGCGATCTCGCTATATTGCGCTTTGCCGATTTCGGCGCCGAGGTTTACGGCCACGCGCTGATCGTCAATCCGAAATTTCTCAGCGATCATCCGGACGCGGTGAAGGCATTTGTCCGCGCGACAATCGCGGGCGTAAAGCTCGCCGTCAAAGATCCTGCCAAAGCCATCGACGACGTGCTTGCGAAAATGGACGGCGCCTCGCGCGATACCGAGCTTGATCGTCTGCGCGCCTCGATCGCCGACAACATCCTCACCGGCGAGGTGAAGAAGAACGGCCTCGGGGGCATCGAGCCCAAACGCTTCGAGACTGCGCTCGACCAGATCGCAGCGGACTACGAATTCCGCAAGCGGCCTTCGCTTGCCGATATTTTCGATGAGAGCTTTCTGCCGCCAGCGGGCGCACGGAAGATCAACTAGACAGCCCTTGAGACTTTCCATCGGCGGCTATTGCCGTCGTCATAGCCGCACTGATCGTATCTTACGCTATTTTCTGATCGACAAGAAACCGCGATGTCCAGCGCGCGTCATTCACGGTTTGATTGCGGCCCAGTCTTTTCGCTACATAAAGATTCTCGTCGGCACCGCTAACAAGCTTGGCTATCGATGAGACGCCGGTTGCATTACTCATTTTCAGACCGAGGCTCGCGGTTACGAGTCCGCCTACGTTTTCCTTGTGAGGAATGTTCAAGCCCTGAATTGCCAACCGGACAAACTCAGCCAGCCCAAGCGCGTCTATCGCTGAGATCGACGGAAAAATTATCACAAACTCTTCGCCGCCGTAGCGTGCTGCGATAGCAGAGTGGAAATCGGCAATCTTGTTAAGCACGGCACCGATGCGCCGCAAGCAATCGTCGCCCGCCGTGTGACCGTAGCTGTCGTTGAACTGCTTGAACCGGTCGATATCGATCATCACAAAAGCTATCGGCGCTTTTTTATGAAGGGTCTCTTTCCACGCAAGATCGAGCGAAACATCCATGGCACGCCGGTTCATCAATCCGGTCAGAGCATCGCGCGAAGACAAGAGGTTTAATTCAGTGTTGGCGAATACAAGGCTGTCCTCACGGCCTTCAAACTTCTCCGCCATGCCATTTACTGCGGATGCCAGCAAGGAAAATTCCGGCGGGAACTGCGCTGGATCAAGCGCGGCTTCCCGATGTCCGTCTGCGCGCTTTCGAGCAGCCGATGTAATACGTCTAATCGGCCGCAGGATCAGCAATTCGGACAGAAACCATGTCGCCAGAAGAACCAGCAAACCACCACCGAAAAATTCACGACGCGCAAGCGAAAGATCTGAATCGATTTTTGACAACATCGTTTGTTCGTCGATGCCTACGACCAGGCGCAAGTCGGTGTTGTCGATATGCGCGAACGAATACAGATGATTGCTATCGTCCAGATTTGAGCCTCGATCGCTGCGCAGAATGGTCGGCAGAATTTGAGGTGCCGCAAGAACATTGCCGATGGCGTCCGACCTTAGCGGTTTTGAGGTAAGGACCGTGCCCTTTCCGTCGATCAAATAGACAGTTACTCCGGGCGTGACCTTGTGTTGATCGAGAACCCGGCCGAACCATTGAGCGCCAACCGAAACGATAATTGCGCTTTTCGTATCCGCATCGACCGATTGAACTGGAAATGCGACAAGCAATGCCGGTTCATTCTTGCCGCGGCTGAGCACGAAGTCACTGACGGTCATCTTGCTCGTCGCTATCGCCAGACGATAGAAATCCCGCGTGTTGGCATCCAGACCCACGAGACTTGGTAATGTCGCGCACTGAATGATTCCGTCCGGTCCTGCGATTGCCAGATTTGTGATCCAGTTCGGAAGAAGCGGCGCACCTGACTGAACGAGACTGCAACCGGCACCGCGCTTGCTTGTCTGTAGATGGATGAAGGCTGCGGTTCTCAGAAAACTTTCGACCGACGCGAGCAACTCTTGCTGGCTGATTGCGGCGCGCTCAGCGGTCTGCATGAGTTCATCGGCCTGCGCGGAAATTTCGTTTTTTCTTGCCGTCTCAAGGGTATGAATACGATAGGCCAGTGCGGGTAGCGCCAAGGTCAGCGTTACCATTATAAGCCGGACCCGAATCGTAAAAATACGACGGGAAAAACGTTTTATAGGAAACCAGAAAGAGCCCAATGGATGCCGTCTCGAATTCAACGTCGGAAACTATTCGCGGCAGAAAACCAGACAATCGTTAAGAACAGAAAAGCGTTGTGGCCTCGCTCGCGCGAATGAGGCGCAGTTAACGAATTGGCAACAATGGTTTCGTGGTTCGCGGCCGCCAAGTGGGCTTGCCGCCAAAACGCCTCGCAGCCGGACTCCCGCCAAAGGCGAGAATCACGAATTCCGCAAGCGGCCTTCGATGGTGGATATTTTCGATGAGGGCTTTTTGCCAGCGGCGAGCACGCCGAAGATCAACGAAGTCACGAAGACTATTTCGGCGGCTCGGCATAGTTCAACGTACCGGGACCTTCACCGACAATCAGCAGTACCGCGTCGGTGTCCTTCGCGCCGTCCCAATACATTTGTTTGGCATAGTGGGTGACGGAAGCGGTCTTTACAAACGTTTTACCCGCAGATGACACCGTGGCACCGGCACGGAGCCCATCATCAATGTCCAAATGGCAAGACATCAAGGCGCTGGCAAATCTGCGTGCGCGGGCGCGGCTTGCAAAGTCGCTGCCGGAGATTTTCCCGAAGGCCGTGCTGTCGCGGGCTTACAATTCGTCCTTCGTGCCGCCGATGCCGCGACTCGCGATCGATTCCTATTGGCGCGCTCATCCGATTCGCGCCGATCGTCTGGCGCGAAAACTCGCGGCCGTCAGTGGCGCGCCCGGCGGTTGGACATGGCGGTTGAGCGACAAGCGCAAAAGCGGACTACCCGCCACGTTTCGCATTCCTCCCGCGCCCTATCGTGAAAAAGCCCACGCGCGCGGTGCCGGTTTCTGCTGCGTGTGCGGCCAGCCGGTCTATCGCTTCGGATGGCATGTCGATCTGTGGGAGCGCGGCCCCAACAAGAATGCAAACTGGCACAGCGCCTGCGTGGTCGCGTGGCAACTCTGGAATGCGCCGAGTGGTCAAGCAAAGTTGCTACGGCGCGTGCAAGGCAGGCGCTGCACCCTGACCGGCAAACGGCTTTGGAAAGACGCCGAGGTCGATCATCGCGTGCCGCTATATCGGGTGTGGGGCGAGCATCGCGACGCGTCGTGGCCACAGCTTCTGCGATATTGGGGATTGCCGAACCTTCAGGTCATCAACCGCGAGAGCCATGCGGCGAAATGCGCAACAGAGGCACGGGACAGGCAGATAAACGCTCGTCCGCCGCCGTGACGGTCTGATCGCAACGAGCCGACCCGGAGCGTTGCAACGTCTCGTTCGCAGGCGCATTGTAATCCCGGTCCGCAAAGGAGGCGCGCATGCCCGATCCGAAAAAGCCGCACGAAAAATTCGGAGAAGAGCAGGACAACGATCTGGATGAGCCCTGGGATCATCCTGACCAGGAACCGGAAAAGCACCCCGACCCGGAAAAGCTGCGAGAGGCCGAAGAGTAGCGCGCGCAAAAAAACCCGCGCAGCTTTCGGCGGCGCGGGTTATTGAAACTCGGCGCGAGAAAGAATCAGTAGCTCGAACCGCCGGAGTAGCCGGAGTAGCCCGAGTAATTCGAGCGATACTGCGGGTGATACGAATAATAGTTGTGATAGGTCGGGTGATACGTCGGCGCCGAATGATAGTTCGGCGACGGATCGTTGTTGCCGCCATAAGTCTGCGAGGTCGCGTAGCCGCTGCCGTAGCCGTTGTTGTAGTAGCTACCCGAATTGTCGTAGCTCGAACTGCCGCCGTAATACTGAGCCTGAGCCGCCGTCGCGAATGCGACGAGACCGGCTGCCAAAATCCACTTGGTCATATCGACCTCCATATTTGAAACAAACGAATGCGCCCCGATCCTAGTCCAGTAATGACTTAGTGTCGCACCCCCGGAATTACGTTCACGCATTTATTACGGTTTCGGCCGGGCCGAGAACGTCTGCAAATTCAGTACCTTCGTATGTTGCAGCGCGCACTTGGAGCCAGGAAAAATCGCCAAATTCATATCGATGTACCGGCAAAAGAAAAACGGCCCCCGGCATGAGGGCCGTTCTAACGCTTGAATTTATCGGACGGATGTCAGGCCCGCGCAGTGCGGACCCTCTTGATGCTCCGCTTTCCGGTCCGGGTCGGAGACGCCCTCTCCTTCACCTCGACGAAGAGATCGGGAACGGTCTTGGCGCGATTGAGCACCCACGACAATGCGGTCATCGCCGCCATGCCCGCGACGCTGAGCACGATCTGCCGCCACACCCCGCCGGGGAATTGCACCAGCAGATAATGGACGCCGAACGACAGGAACACGCCCAGGCAGAAGTTCGCGAGCGAATGCTGTCCGCACAGAACCAGCGGCCGCAGCCAGTGCGATGTCAAAGGCTTCCAGTCGCGCGGGATGTAGCGCGCGACGATGCATGCGAGCGCGAGGAAGTGCGTAAAGCGCAGCATGTCGAGGTCGGTCTTGTCGATCGGATAGATCACCTTGATCATCCACTTCGGGATCAGCGACTCGAGGAATTCGCTGTGCCAGGTCATGACGATGAGGAAGGCGAAAGCAATCCACGCAATCGACAGGATGAGCGCGAATCTGGACTGGATGAAGCCCCAGATCTGCTTGACGCCGCCGACGCCGCACCAGGCGCCGAACACGAACATCAGCTGCCACGCGAACGGGTTGAAGTACCAGTGCGTGCCCTGCGGGAACGACGCGAGATTCCAGTCGAAAATGCGCGCGCCGATATAGATGAGAACCGAGAAAAGCAGCGTGATGTTCGGCCGCCGCGTCAATCCGAACAGCATCAGCGGCGAGATGAGAACCAGCGCGATATAGAGCGGAAGCACGTCGAGATCGACCGGCTTGTAGCGCAGCGTCAGCGCCTGCCAGATCAGTTCGTCAGGATGCGCCAGGAAGTTCGCAACGTTGAACTCGTCCTTGTACATCGGGTTGTCGAATTTGCGCGCCGCGCGCGCGATCTGGGCCACGAACGCCATGAACAGCAGAATGTGCGCCACATACATCTGCCACGCGCGCAGCACGAGGCGCTTGGCCGCAGCCGCCCAGTTTCCGGCCATGACGACCGGGCCGTAGATGTAGCCGGCCAGATAGCCGGAGATGAACACAAAGAATTCGGCCGCGTCGCTGAAGCCGTAGTTCCGCAGCGTGAGCCACGCGACGACGTCGTCTGGAATGTGGTCGAGAAAGATCATCCACAATCCCAGCCCGCGAAAGAAATCGAGACGCAGATCGCGCTCGACCGATTCCGCCAGAGATTTCCTGTTTTCCCGCATGATGCCTAATCCCCCGAAGCCGAAAAGCCAGAATCAATACCATGAAGCCGAGCATGCCGGGCAGCGGCAAGGCCGTTACCCGCCTTTTTATTCAAGACCTGCCCGCCATGTACGGCGCATCGCCGCCGCCGGTTTCCGAAGACTTCGCGCGGACGGAGGCGTAAATCGGCGGCTGTATTCCTTGTTCGGGCGCGGCTAAGCTGGCCGCAACGTATTTTTGGCTTTTGAGTGCCGGTTGATGGTCCGTCTTTACTTTCGCGTTCTCGAACTGCTCGGCAAGGAAGCGCGGCTGGGCTGGATTCTTGCGATCGCGAACCTCGCACTTGCGGTGGCGCAGTTCGCCGAGCCCGTCCTGTTCGGCCGCATCATCGACGTGCTGTCGAAAACACCGACCGATGCCGTGACCGGCGGCGCGCCGCCGCCGTCGCCCTGGCCGCTGTTGGGCGCATGGGTCGCGTTCGGACTGTTCACGATTGCCTGTAGCGCCCTTGTCGCCCTGCACGCCGACCGTCTCGCCCATCGCCAGCGGCAGGCGGTGCTGACGAGCTACTTCGATCACATCATGCAGTTGCCGCTGACCTTCCACACCGGCACCCATTCGGGCCGGCTGATGAAGGTGATGCTTCAGGGCACCGACGCGCTCTGGCGCGTCTGGCTCGGATTCTTCCGCGAGCATTTCGCCGCTATCGTCTCGCTGATCGTGCTGTTGCCGCTGTCGCTCTACATCAACTGGCGGCTCGCCGGCATCCTGTTCGTGCTCTGCATCGTGTTCACGCTGCTGACGACGATGGTGGTGCGAAAGACCTACGGCATGCAGATGGAGGTCGAGACGCATTACGGCGATCTGGCCGCGCGCGCGTCCGATGCGTTGGGTAACGTCGCGCTGGTGCAGAGCTTCACCCGCATCGATGCCGAGGTTCAGGGTCTGCGCGGCGTCGCGGATAAATTGCTCGCGGTGCAGTTGCCGGTGCTGTCATGGTGGGCGCTGGTGGCCGTGATGACGCGCGCATCCACCACCATCACTATTCTCTGCATCTTCGTCGTCGGCATCGCGCTTCACGCACAGGGTCTCGCCAGCGTCGGCGAAATCGTGATGTTCGTGTCGTTCGCGACCATGCTGATCCAGAAACTCGATCAGGTCGTCGGCTTCATCAACAGCGTGTTCATGGAAGCGCCGCGGTTGCAGGAATTCTTCGACGTGCTCGACGCGGTGCCCGCCGTGCGCGATGCGCCGGATGCTGTCGATCCCGGCCGCCTGAAAGGCCTCGTCGAATTCGGCGACGTGTCCTTCTCCTATGACGGCAAGCGCCCTGCGGTCGAGGATGTGACCTTCACGGCGCAGCCCGGCCAGACCTTCGCGCTGGTTGGCGAAACCGGTGCCGGCAAATCGACGGCCATCGCGCTCTTGCATCGCGCGTTCGACCCGCAGTCCGGCGTCATCAAGATCGACGGCATGGACATCCGCTCGATGACTTTGGCGGGTCTTCGACGAAACATCGGCGTGGTGTTTCAGGAGGCGCTGCTGTTCAACCGCTCGATTGCGGAAAATCTGCGCGTCGGCAAGCCGGACGCCACGGATGAAGAATTGCGCGAAGCGGCTCGCGGCGCGCAGGCGCTCGACTTCATCGAGCGCGGCGAGTTGAAATTCGACACCAATGCCGGCGAGCGCGGACGCATGCTGTCCGGCGGCGAGCGTCAGCGCCTGTCGATTGCCCGCGCGCTGCTGAAAAATCCGCCAATCCTGATCCTCGACGAGGCGACATCCGCGCTCGACGCCGTCACCGAGCAGAAGGTGAATGCCGCGCTCGACACCGTGATGAAGGGCCGCACCACATTCGTGATCGCGCACCGGCTCTCGACCATCCGCAACGCGACCAAAATTCTGGTATTCGACAAGGGCCGCATCACCGAAAGCGGCACTTTCGACGAACTGGTCGCCAAGGGCGGATATTTCGCGAGCCTCGCGAGAGCCCAGTTCATGGTGCAGGAAACGCAAGCTGCACTGCCGTCTCCGGAGAGCGCCGCCGCGAGCAAGGCATAAAGCCGCCAATCAACATGTGGGCATCGCCGGAATTTGGCCCATTTCGTGCTTGAATGAGCACAAAAGTGACTATTCCGCACCGTGCCAAACGGATAAACAATCGGCTCGCGCGCGGATCGCGCGGCGAACCTGAAACACAAACGCACGGCCCGGCATCGCAATGATTTCCAGCGCCCCGATTTGCACGATTGGAAGCTGACCGTGCTTGCGCCTCGTTCCGCATACCGGCCGCACCGCCTTGCTGCATTCGTTGCAACGATCGCGCTTGTCTGCGCGACCCAGGCCAGGGCTGAAGCGACGCTGGTGATCGAGGCCGACACCGGCAAGGTGTTGCAGGCCGAGAACGCGACCTATCCCTGGTATCCGGCCTCCGTCACGAAAATCATGACAGCCTATGTCGCGCTCAACGCGGTGAAGCAGGGCCGCCTCACGCTCGACTCGCTTTTGACCGTCTCGCCGGCCGCGTCCGCGCAGGCGCCCTCGAAGATGGGCTTCAAGCCCGGCACGCAGGTCACGCTCGATAACGCGCTGAAGATGATGATGGTGAAGTCCGCCAACGACATCGCGGTGGTGATCGCCGAAGGCGTCGGCGGTTCGATTGACGGTTTCTCCGCCGAGATGAACAAGACCGCGCAGCGCCTCGGCATGACGCAGACCTCCTACGTCAATCCGAACGGCCTTCCCGCAGACGGACAGATCACCTCGGCGCGCGACCTTGGCATTCTGACGCGCGCATTTTACCGCGACCTGCCGGAGTACGAATATTTCGCGCATCTGCCCGGCATCAAGTTCGGAAAACGCACGACGATGAACTTCAACAAGCTGATCGGCCGCTATCCCGGTGCCGACGGCATGAAGACCGGATTCATCTGTGCGTCGGGATTCAATCTCGTTGCTTCCGCCACCCGCAACGGCAAGCGGCTGATCGCGGTCGTGCTCGGCGCGCAATCCTCCGCGCAGCGCGCGGTGAAGGCCGCGCAACTGCTCGAGCGGGGATTCAGCGGCAACAAGCTCGCCTGGCTCAGGCCCTCGATGGGAACGGTCGAACAGCTTGCGCCGATCGACGCCTCGCCGCCCGATCTGCGCGACCAGATGTGCGGACCGAAGCGCAAGCGTCCCGCCGCCGAAGATGAAGATGACGATCTGGAAATCGCCGTTGCGCCGGAATCGAGCGACGGCAATCCGCAGATGTTCGCAGCCGGCTTGCAGCCGCCGACCGTCAAGACGACCGAGCTGCTTGCAGGCGCTGCCGCACTCGCGCCGCCCGTGATCGTCTACACCGGCCCGACGCGCACGGGTTCGGCGATTGCCGCAGCGGACGCTGCGGAGACCGAAGCGCAGACGCCGAAAGGCAAGAAGGGCAAGAAGTCGCAGGTCGCAGCCGTCAAGCCCGATGCGAAACCGGACGCAAAGCCGGAGAAGAAAAAAGACGCCAGGCCTGACGCGAAGAAAGACACCAAGCCGGAGGCTAAATCCGACGCGAAGGCCGCATCGAAACCGGCAGCGAATCCGGAGCCGAAACCGCTCGGCAATTCGGCCAAGCCGGTTTCGGGCGATCTCAAGCCCGCGGCCGCAAAGCCCAAAGACGGCGCAAAGGACGCTGCAAAAAGCAGCAAGCCTGCCGCGGAAAAGAAATCCGACGCGCCGCCGAAAAGCTGACGCCGATTCCAAATTGTGCTCTGCGGAATCGCCGCAGAATGGCGGCTTTCGCAATCTTCAAAAATCCAAGCACGATGCGGCGTTAACGCGCACAGGCTTGCCATGCCTGCGGCTTCGCTCAATACTTGAAAGCAATAAGGGCACCCCATCGGGAGAACTGGGGGCCGTCAGCCAACAGTATCGAGGGAAACGCCATGGAACGCATCTGGCTCAAGCAATATCCGGCCGGAGTGCCGCACGACATCGATCCGACGATCTATCCGTCGCTGGTCGAACTGTTAGAGGAGAGCTTCAAGAAATTCGCCGACCGCAAATCGTTCATCTGCATGGACAAGGCGATCACCTATCGCGACCTCGACGAGATGTCGACGGCGCTGGGTGCGTATCTCCAGAGCAAGGGCCTGAAGAAGGGCGCGCGCGTCGCGATCATGATGCCGAACGTGCTCCAGCATCCGGTTTCGTCGGCTGCGATCCTGCGCGCGGGCTATACGGTCGTGAACGTCAACCCGCTCTACACGCCGCGCGAACTTGAGCATCAGCTGAAAGATTCCGGCGCGGAAGCGATCATCTTGCTGGAAAATTTCGCCACCACGCTCGAGAAGGTCATCGCCAAGACCGGCGTCAAGCACGTCATCATGGGCACGATGGGCGACCTGCTCGGCTTCAAAGGGCACATCGTCAACTTCGTCGTCCGCAAGGTGAAGAAGATGGTGCCGGCCTATTCGCTGCCGGACGCCGTCGCATTCAACGACGCGCTTGCCGCTGGCAGGAAGCTGAAGCTGAACAAGCCGAAGCTGACCGGCGACGATGTGGCGTTCCTGCAATACACCGGCGGCACCACCGGCGTATCGAAGGGCGCGACGCTGCTCCATCGCAACATTCTGGCGAACGTTCTTCAGAACGACGCGTGGTTGCAGCCCGCGCTCAAGAAGCCGCCGATCGTCGATGAACTGTTTATCGTCTGCGCGCTTCCTCTGTATCACATCTTCGCGCTGACGGCCTGCTTCCTGCTCGCGATGCGCGCCGGCGGCGTCAACCTTCTGATTCCGAATCCGCGCGACATGCCCGGCTTCATCAAGGAATTGAAGAAGTATCAGGTCAACTCGTTCCCGGCCGTCAACACGCTCTACAACGGCTTGCTGCATACGCCGGGCTTTGCTGAGTTGGATTTCTCCAAGCTCAAGAGCTGCTTCGGCGGCGGCATGGCGGTGCAGAAACCTGTCGCGGATAAATGGACGCAGGTGACGGGCGTGGCGCTGTCGGAAGGCTACGGCCTTTCGGAAACCTCGCCGACGCTCACCTGTAATCCGGCCGACACCGACAAGTTCTCGGGCTCCATTGGAATCCCCGTGCCTTCGACGTGGTTGTCGATCCGCGACGACGACGGCAAGGAAGTGCCGCTCGGCGAAGCCGGCGAAATCTGCGCCAAGGGTCCGCAGGTGATGGCGGGCTACTGGAATCGTCCGGAAGAAACCGCGAAGGTGATGACCAGCGACGGTTACTTCCGCACCGGCGACATCGGCATCATGTCGCCCGACGGTTATACCAAGATCGTGGACCGCAAGAAGGACATGATCCTCGTCTCCGGCTTCAATGTCTATCCGAACGAAGTCGAGGAAGTGATCGCGAGCCATCCGGGCGTGCTCGAATGCGCCGTCATCGGTGTTGCCGACACGAAATCGGGCGAAGCGGTGAAGGCCTTCGTCGTGAAGAAGGATCCGAACCTCACCTCGCAGGACGTCATCGCCTTCGCGCAGAAGGAACTGACCGGCTACAAGGTGCCGAAATTCGTCGAATTCCGCGCCGATCTGCCGAAGACCAATGTCGGCAAGATTCTGCGCCGCGAACTGCGCGACGAGAAGCCGAAGGCTGCTGCTGCGGCGGCGAGCTGACGTCTCTTACCTCTCCCCGCTCGCGGGGAGAGGTTTTGAGATTTTGCCGTCGTCCCCGCGAAGGCGGGGACCCATACTCACGAAACTCACGTCGGCTGACGGTCTCGATCGCTACAGAACAATACCTTCCGGGGTTATGGGTCCCGGCCTGCGCCGGGACGACACCTAACCTCCAGTCGGGCAAACATGATCTCTCCTCTCCCCACGCCAGCCGACGTCCTCTCCTTCTGGCGTCACGCCGGATACGACGTCTGGTACGGCAAGGACGATGCGTTCGATACGGTCGTGCGCACGCGCTTTCAATTGCTGTGGGAAGCGGCACGCGACGGCAAGCTCGCGTCCTGGCAGGACAGCGACGAAGGCGCGCTCGCGCTCGTCATTGTGCTCGATCAGTTCCCGCGCAACATGTTTCGCGGCTCGCCGAAAATGTTCTCGACCGATGCGATGGCGCGCGCCGTCACGAACACGGCGATCGCGCAGGGCCGGGACAAGCGCGCCGATTCCGTCTTGCGTGCATTCTTCTATCTGCCGTTCGAGCATTCCGAATCGATGGACGATCAGACGCGCGGGATCGAACTCTATCGCGCCGCCAATGACGCCGACGGATTGAAGTGGGCGGAACTGCACGCCGATATCATCCGCAAGTTCGGACGCTTTCCACATCGCAATGCGACCTTGGGCCGTACCACAACGCCTGAAGAAAAAGCATTTCTCGACGCCGGCGGCTTCGCAGGCTGAGCCCGCTACCGCCCATCCAACCAATTCTTAACGAATCCTTGCTAAGGCGGGTTCTTGCCGCCCTTGCGGCGCTTTCGGTTGGACAAACGATTCATGGCGATGACGGACGCGGCAAACTCAGCGCGCACGAATTTGATGCAGCGGCTGCGCGATCTGCTATTCGGCAGCAGCGACGCCTCGCTGACCAAGCGCCTCGCCGGCACCGTCTTTATTATCCGCGTGTTCAGCGCGGGCCTTGCCTACTTCTCTCAGGTGCTGCTCGCACGCTGGATGGGCGGCTCGGACTACGGCGTCTATGTCTATGTGTGGACCTGGGTGCTGCTGCTCGGCTCGATGCTCGATTTCGGAATCGCGGTCGGCGCACAGAAGGTCATTCCCGAATATCGCACCAGCGGCGATCACGCGATGCTGCGCGGATTCTTGTCGGGCAGCCGCTGGATGGTGTTCGCAGCGTCCGCATCCGTCGCTCTGCTGCTCGCTGGCCTCGTCAAAGTTGCCTCGCCCTGGTTGCGCGCGGACGAGATCGTCCCGCTTTATATCGGCTGCCTCACCCTGCCCGCCTTCGTCGTCGCCAACACGCAGGACGGCATCGCGCGCTCGCACGACTGGATGCGTCTCGGCCTGATGCCGCAGTTCATCGTGCGGCAGTCGCTCATCATCGGCTTCACGGCAGGCGCATTCGTGCTCGGCCTCAATCTCGGCGCGACGGCTGCGATGATCGCAAGCGCCGCCGCCGTCTGGATCGCGATGCTTGGGCAGATGATCGTGCTCAACCGCCGTCTCGGCCAGAGCGTCGAGGCCGGGCCGAAAACCTACGATTTCCGGAACTGGCTCGCCGTCTCGCTGCCGATCATGCTGGTCGAGGGCTTCTATCTGCTGCTGTCGTACATCGACGTGCTGGTGTTGCAGCAGTATCGCTCGTCGGAAGAAGTCGGCGTGTATTTCGCCGTCGTAAAGACACTCGCACTGGTGTCGTTCATTCACTACGCGATGTCGGCAACGACCGCTCACAGATTCAGCGAGTACAATGCGTCGGGCGACAAGGAGCGTCTCTCCGCCTATATCGCGCACGCCATCAAGTGGACGTTCTGGCCCTCGGTCGCCGCGACCGCGTTGCTGCTGGCATTCGGCAAGCCGCTTTTGTGGCTGTTCGGCGAACAGTTCACCTCCGGCTATGACATCATGTTCGTGGCGGCTATCGGCCTCATCGTCCGCTCCGCCATCGGCCCGGTGGAACGGCTGCTCAACATGCTCGGATTGCAGCACATGTGCGCGCTCGCCTACGCGCTGGCGTTCGTGATGAACCTTGTGCTGTGTATTCTGCTGGTGCCGAAATTCGGCGGTTACGGCGCTGCCGCCGCAACCTCCATCGCGCTGGTGTTCGAGACGATCCTGTTGTTCTGGATCACGCGGAAGCGACTGGGTTTCCACGTACTGGCGTGGGGGAAGAAGGCGTAACAGTTCTTGTATGTCATACGCGGGCTTGACCCGCGTATCCATCATTTCAAAAGATGGATTGCCGGGTCGAGCCCGGCAATGACGGAATGCTACGCCGCTGTCCACCCGCCGTCGATCGACAGATTCGTGCCGGTGATCTGCGCCGCGTCGTCACCGCACAGATACAATGCCAGCGCCGCGACCTGCTCGGAGGTGACGAACTCCTTGGTCGGCTGCGCGGCGAGCATCACATCGTTGATGACCTGCTCGCGGGTGAGGCCCCGCGTCTTCATGGTGTCGGGAATCTGCTTCTCCACCAGCGGCGTCCACACATACCCCGGCGAAATGCAGTTGCAGGTGATCTTGAAGGTCGCAAGCTCAAGCGCCACCGTCTTGGTCAGGCCCGCGATGCCGTGCTTCGCCGACACATAGGCCGCCTTGAACGGCGAGGCGACCAGCGAATGCGCCGAGGCCGTGTTGATGATGCGGCCCCATTTGCGCTTCTTCATGCCGGGCACGGCGGCGCGGATGGCATGAAATGCCGCGGTCAGATTGATCGCGATGATCGCGTCCCATTTCTCGATGGGAAATTCCTCGATCGGAGAGACGAACTGGATGCCCGCATTGTTCACCAGCACATCCACCGAGCCATAGGTCTTTTCCGCGAATGCAATCATCTCCGCGATTTCGGCGGGCTTGCTCATGTCGGCCGGCGAGTGAACGCACTTCACCTTGAAATCCGTCTCGATAGCCTTGCGTTCCTTCTCAATATCCTCGGGAGCGCCCATGCCGTTGATGACGATGCTGGCGCCCGCGCCCGCGAACGCGCGCGCATAAGCGAGCCCGATGCCGCTGGTGGAACCCGTCACAACTGCCGTCTTGCCTGAAAGCGTACCCATCTTCGTCTCCCGTTACTGCTTGATGTGTTGCGAGCCGTGCTCGTCGGTTTCTTGGCTCAAATCGTAAGTCACCATTGTCTCGCCGGGCTGCGGGCGATTAAGCCAGTCCGGATGCGCCATTGAGGCGTACACGTCGCGCTCGCCTGCGGTCCAGTGTTCGTTCATGGCAAGGCGCGAGAAATCGTAGTCCTTGCTTGAGGCTTCATGCGTCTTGCTGCGATAGATCAGGTGAACCACCGTCACGGTGTTTTCCTGTGCGGCCTCGTTCAGCTTTGCGACCAGCGGATCGTCCTTGAGATTGTCCGGTAATTTCGCGATCAGCGCGAGCACAGCGAGCTTCGCGTCGTGAAGCCGCTTGGCCTTGTCGGTGTTCATGCGGGTGCGGCTCGAATAGCGGATGTCCTTTTCGCGCTCGGCGGCTTCCATCAGCGTCTGCGGCAGTTCTCCGCGCGCGCTGAACAGATCGATCTGGAAAATCAGAAGGTCGCGCGCGGTCTCGATGTCCAGCACATAGTCGAGCGGCGTGTTCGATGCGAGGCCGCCATCCCAGTAGTGCTCGTCCTCGATCTCGATGGAGGGGAATCCTGGCGGGAGCGCGCCCGACGCCATGATGTGCTCGGGACCGATCTTTTTGCCGAGCTTCCGGAATTCGACATTGTCGAAATAGCGGAAATTCCCTGACGTGACGCCGACGGCTCCGACGCTCAACCGCGTCTTGCAGGAATTGATGAGATCGAAATCGACGAGATGCAGAAGCGTGTCGCGCAGCGGCGCGGTGTCGTAATAGCTTTGCGATTGCGGCGAGCCCTGCGGCCACAAGGGTGCCGGCGGAATGCGCGGCACAAAGAACCCCGGCGCGCCGAAGGTCGCGACCAGTGCCGCGCTCGTCTCATTGAATGCGGAGCGCACATGATCGGTCTGGATGAGGCTGCCCCACGGCATCGGCGAGGCGGACGACACCAATTCCCAGAATTCCTTCAGGCGCGGGACTCGCTTCTCGCGCGGGTTGCCGGCGATGATGGCGGCGTTGATCGCGCCGATGGAAATGCCCGCGATCCATTCCGGCTCAAAATCATGATGACACAGCGCCTGATACGCGCCCGCCTGATAGGAGCCAAGCGCGCCGCCGCCCTGAAGCACGAGAACGCGCTGGGCGGCTGCGGGCGGTGTTGCTGCTTTGCTGTCGAGGCCGTCAGAACTCATGAACGCTGCTTGAAAATGACGCGGCGTTCATACCGTGGCGGTTGTTTTGCGTTGCGTCAATCGCCCATCGGTCGCAGCGCGTCACGCGGCCGTTATCTAGCCGCGGCCGGGTTCTGCAAGAATTAGCGTCCAGAAAACTTTATATTTCGAGTTTGGCGCGTATGTCGCAGCGATGCCCATTTTTGAGACATCGCCCGCCAGCATGTTGGCCTTATGCGGCGGTGAATCCCGCCAGCCGGAAAAGGCTTCCGCAAGCGTGTGATAACCGGCCGACACATTCTCGACAGCCTTCGCAGCCTTGTAGCCGGACGATTTGATCCGCTTGTCGAGCGAGCCGGTGACGTTGTGATCGAGTTTGTTCTTCGCGGCCATCGCCTGCGACTGCGCTTCGGCCAGACGCATCAGTTCGGGATCGATCTGGACGGCGCCGAGCCCGTTGTTCTGGCGAAAGCCGGAAATCATCGACGCCGCCACGGGCGCATCGAGCTGTGCGTCAGGGCTCGCCATGCTGACGTAAAACGCCGGCTGCTCGGCGGACTTCTGCTCCATCATGCAGCCGCCCAGCGCCACCACGCCCATCAAGGCGACAATCACAAATCGCATGTTTCATGCCCCGTTCGCGCGCAGTTGTTGCACACCAACAGTGGCTGAATGGTGAACGAAATCGCGATTTCGGGTCAGGATTTGGCGGGGAAAATCCGGTAACGGCGCGGCTGAAGGCTCACCAGATCGCCCGGCTTGAGATCGCGGTCGCGCGGCGCGTCGATCTCGACCAGGGTTTCTTCCGCGCCGTTATGCAGCACCACGTCGGCGCGCTGCGTCGGCCCGAAGGCGCGCACATGCTTGACGTCGCCCTCGAACACGCCGGCCCCAGTTGGCACAATCGCAACATCGTGGCGTCGGATGAAAAGCCGGGAGGGACCGGACGCGGCGCCGCGCGGATCGAGATTGAGCACCTTGTCGTTGAGGCGCACCTTGCCGTCGCCGACATTCACGTTCAGCACAATGGATTCGCCGATGAAGCCGTGAACGAAGGCGGTTGCCGGATTGTCATAGACATCGCCGGGCGATCCGATCTGCTCGATGCGCCCCTTGTCCATCACGACAACGCGGTTGGCCACTTCAAGCGCCTCTTCCTGATCGTGCGTGACGAAGATGGACGTGACGTGAATCTCGTCATGCAGCTGCCGCAGCCAGCGCCGCAGTTCCTTGCGCACCTTGGCATCGAGCGCGCCGAAGGGCTCGTCGAGCAGAAGAATGCGCGGCTCGATGGCAAGCGCACGCGCAAGCGCCACGCGCTGGCGCTGTCCGCCGGATAACTGGCTCGGATAGCGATCCGACAGCCACCCGAGCTGAACCAGATCGAGCAGATCGTTGACGCGCTTCTTGATCTCGGCGTCGGATTTGCGGATCGCGCGCGGCTGCACGCGCAATCCGAATGCGACGTTCTCGAACACACTCATATGACGGAACAGCGCGTAATGCTGAAACACGAATCCGACATGCCGTTCGCCGGCACCGCGATCGAGTGCGCTCTCGCCGTCGAACGTCACGATACCGGAATCCGGCCAGTCGAGACCGGCGATGATCCGCAGCAGCGACGTCTTGCCCGAACCGGACGGGCCGAGCAGCGCGACGAGTTCGCCGGTTGCGACCTTCAGGCTGACGTCGTCCAGCGCCGCAAACGCGCCGAACTTCTTCACAATGTTGCGGACTTCAATCGTCACTTGCCAACTGCCCCTGTTCCAGATGCCGTTCCAGCACGGTCTTCACGATCAGTGTGACCAGTGCGAGGAAGGCCAGTAGCGACGCAATCGCGAAGGAAGCGACGAACTGATACTCGTTATAAAGAATCTCGACCAATAACGGCATGGTGTTGGTTTCGGCGCGAATATGGCCGGACACCACCGACACCGCGCCGAACTCGCCCATTGCGCGCGCATTACACAGCAGCACGCCGTACAAAATACCCCATTTGATATTCGGCAGCGTGACCCGCACGAAGGTCCGCAATCCGGACGCGCCGAGCGAAATCGCGGCTTCCTCTTCCTGCGTGCCCTGCTCCTGCATCAGCGGGATCAGTTCACGCACCACAAAGGGGAACGTGACGAATGTCGTCGCCAGCGCGATGCCCGGCACCGCGAACAGAATCTGCACGCCATGCGCCATCAGCCATGTGCCGAAATAACCCTGCGCGCCGAACAGCAGCACAAACACCAGACCGGAAATGACTGGGCTGACCGAGAACGGAAGATCGATCAGCGTCACCAGAAAAGTCTTGCCGGGGAAATCGAACTTGGTGATCGCCCATGCCGCGACGATGCCGAAAACCAGATTGAGGCCGACGGAAATCGCAGCAATCAAAAGCGTCAGGCGGATCGCCGACAGCGCCTCGGCATCGCTCAGCGCCGAGATGTAGGCCGCAATCCCGTTGGAGAATGCCGACGTGAACACCACGACGAGCGGCAGCACGACGAACACGGTGAGGAACGTCACCGCGATGCCGATCAGCGTGTAACGCACGAGCTTCGGCTCGGTGCGCGCTTCATGCGCGGAGGACGACTTGATCCGGTTGATGGTCATGCGCGGCTCAATAGGCGACAGCCGCGCCGCGGGTCTGGGCCCAGCGCTGGATGCGGTTGATGACGAAGATGATCGTGAACGACACCAAGAGCATGATGACGGCAATCGCCGTCGCGTCCGCATATCTGAATTCCGAAAGACGGATCACGATCAGAAGCGGCGCAATCTCCGACACGTTCGGCAGATTGCCGGCGATGAAGATCACCGAGCCGTATTCGCCGACCGCGCGCGCGAAAGCGAGCGCAAAGCCGGTGAGAATCGCGGGCGTGAGGCTTGGAAGAATAACGCGGGTGACGATGTCCCAGCGCGATGCGCCGAGACTTGCGGCGGCTTCCTCGACCTCGATCTCCAGATCGATCAGCACCGGCTGCACGGTGCGAACCACGAACGGAAATCCGATGAAGATCATCGCGACGAAAATGCCGACCGGCGTGAACGCGACTTTGATTCCGAGTTCGGCAAGCGGCGCGCCGAGCCAGCCCTTCTGCGCGAACAAGGCCGTCAGCGCAACGCCCGCGACTGCGGTCGGAAGCGCGAAGGGAATATCCACGATGGCGTCGAAGATTCGCCGTCCCGGAAAGCGATAGCGCACCAGAACCCACACGATCACCATGCCCATCACGAGATTGACGATGGCGGCGAGGAAAGCGAGACCGAAGGAGATCTTCAGCGCGTTGAGCGTGCGGCGGCTGGTGAGGATGCCGAAGAACTGATCGAGCGACAGTTCGGTGGTCTTGAGAAAGAGGCCCGCGAGCGGAATCAGGACGATGATCGACAGCCACGTCAGAGTCAGCCCCATAGTGAGACCGAAACCCGGCAAGGTTCGCTGTCGCCCCGATCCTCCACTCACAATGCCTGCCCCTCATTGTCATGCCCGGGCTCGACCCGGGCATCCATCCTTTTCAGAAGATGGATTGCCGGATCAAGTCCGGCAATGACACATCTTCTTCCACATCGCGCCGATTCTCAGTTTTTGTAGATCTGATCGAACACGCCGCCTTCGCCGAAGTGCGTCTTCTGCGCCTTGGTCCAGCCGCCGAACACATCGTCGATAGTGAACAGCTCGACCTTGGCGAATTCAGCCTCGTGCTTCCTTGCCACGTCCGGATCGCGCGGGCGATAGGAATTCCGCGCAGCAATTTCCTGACCCTCGGGAGTGTACCAGTATTTCAGATAGGCTTCAGCGGCGGCACGGGTGCCTTTTTTGTCGGCGACCGAATCGACGATGGCAACCGGCGGTTCCGCAAGGATCGACAGCGGCGGCGCCACGATCTCGAACTTGTCCTTGCCGAATTCGCGGATCGCGAGAAACGCCTCGTTTTCCCACGCCAGCAGAACATCGCCGACGCCGCGCTCGACGAAGGTGACGGTCGAGCCGCGCGCACCGGTGTCGAGCACCGGAACGTTCTTGTAGATGTCGGCGACGAACTGCTTGGCCTTGTCCTCGGAGCCGAGCTTCTTCAGGCCATAGCCCCACGCCGCGAGATAATTCCAGCGCGCGCCGCCGGATGTTTTCGGATTCGGCGTGATGACCTGCACGCCGGGCCTGGTCAGATCGTCCCAGTCCTTGATGCCTTTCGGATTTCCCTTGCGCACCAGAAACACGATGGTCGACGTGTAGGGCGAGGAATTCTGCGGCAGACGTGTCTGCCAGTCCTTCACCAGCAATTCCTTGTTGGCGATGGCGTCGATGTCGTAGGCGAGCGCGAGTGTAACGACGTCGGCCTGAAGCCCGTCGATCACCGAGCGCGCCTGCGAACCTGAGCCGCCATGCGACTGCTTGATCTCGATGCTCTTGCCGGTGTCCTTCTGATAGGCGGCGACAAATGACTTGTTGAAGTCGACATAAAGTTCGCGCGTCGGATCGTAGGACACGTTCAGCAGCGTGACATCGGCTGCGAGCGCGGCGCTCGTCAGAGAAACAGAACTTGCAATGAGCAGACCCGCGACAACGCGGCGTGCACGACGAAACATTTCAGTCTCCATTCAGCGTGATGGCGTCATTGCCATCGGGAAGCGCCGAAAATCGTGAGAAAGCATATCGAAGTCAACGAAACCGGATTTCATTCTTTGGTGCTCGAAGACGTAAACGTTCTTGTGAAAAGTTGGTTCTCGGAAAATATCGGTCTCAGTGCGAATTCGCAGCTTCGGACGGGACGTGTATGCCGCATTCGATCTTGTCCCTGTCGCGCCAGCGGCCTGCGCGCGGATCTTCTCCGGGTTTCGTCCGTGTCGTGCAAGGCATACAGCCGATCGAGGTAAACCCCGATGCGACCAATGGATGCGGCGGCAGATTCAATTTTGAATAAAGAGCCTTCAGTTCCTCGGGCGACACATTGGCGAGCGGATTGAACTTCAATCGCTCTCCTTCCGCCTCCACGACGGGAATCGTTGCGCGAATGCCGCCCTGAAAACGCTTGCGCCCGTTGATCCAGGCCTCGAACGGCTCCAGCGCACGGGCCAGCGGTTCTACCTTGCGGATAAAGCAGCACCGGTCGGGATTTGAAAACCAGAGATCGCGATCCTTGTCGTCGCGCTCCAGATTGTCATCGAGCGGATGAACGGTGCGAACATTCTTTAACCCGAACAGCCTGGTCAGCGTGTCGCGATAGGACAGCGTTTCCTCGAACATCCATCCCGTGTCGAGAAACACCACCGGAATGGCCGGGTCGACATCGGACGCGAATTTGAGAAGTGCCGCCGACTCAGAACCGAACGACGACACCACAGCGAGCCTCTCGCGGCCGACTTCATGCAACGCGGTGGCAATAATCTCACGAGGAGAAGCCCGGCTGAGATCGCGATCCAGCGCCGCCGCCCGCGCCGTCATGAGCGCAGATACCGGCTGCGCCGGCGGCTCGGCTGGAAACGGACGCGAGATGCTGTTCACGGTCGCGCCCCTTCCGGCATACGCATCAGACGGCGGTGAAACGCCGTAACACGGCCGTCGCCGGTCGGCTGGTAGAACACCGAGAAGCGATGCGAGGCTTCGACGAACACCTTTGCGTCGGAGTCCTTTTTGACCTCGAAGGAATCGAAGCCGGCGCGCAGCATGAACATGAACTGATCGCGCAGCACCTGTCCCGTGGCGCGCAGCTCGCCTTTGAACTTGAAGCGTTCACGCAACAGCCGCGCCTGCGTGTAAGCGCGGCCATCGCGGAACGTCGGGAAAATAAGCGCGACCGCCGCCAGCTTCGGCAGATGCGGCACCAGTTCGTCGATGTCGCGGTTGTTGGGCCAGAGCACACCGATTTTGCCCGCGCGCGACAAGACCGCATCGGGATCGGCGAGAAAACGTTCAGCCGGGATCAGCACGGCACCCGAAGCCGGGATCGGCGCGCCCTCGGCGACACGCGCGAATTCATCCGTAACGATGGCGCTGCCCTTAACGAGTGGCATAGACCCGCTCCCTGAAAGGCTCGACGCCGAGGCGCTTCACCGCGTCGATGAACAGTTCATCGGGCCGCTGGCGCAGCGCAAGATACGCTTCGACAATATCCTCGACCACGTCCGCCACCTGATCGTAAGGCACCGCAGGTCCGATCAGATCGCCGAGCTTCGCCTTCTCGTCGGCGCGCCCGCCGATGGTGATCTGGTAGACCTCCTGACCGTTTTTCTCGACACCGAGAATGCCGATGTGGCCGACGTGATGATGACCGCAGGCATTGATGCAACCTGAAATATTGATGTGCAGGCGGCCGATCAGATTTGCCGTCTCAAGACTGGCGAAGCGGCGCGTGATTTCCTGTGCGACCGGAATCGAACGCGCATTCGCAAGCGAGCAATAATCGAGGCCCGGACAGGCAATAATGTCCGACACCAGATTCACATTCGGTGTGGCAACGCCGATCTTGTCGAGTTCGCGCCACAACGCAGGCAGATCGCGCTTTGCGACGTTCGGGAACGCCAGATTTTGTTCATGGCCGACACGGATTTCACCGAAGGAATATTTCTCGGCGAGATCGGCAATCGCGTCCATCTGCTCGGCGGTCGCGTCGCCCGGAGGTGCGCCGGTCGGCTTGAGCGACAGCGTAACGATGGCATAGCCCGGCACTTTATGGGCGAAGGTCGAATTCTTGCGCCACGCCTCGAATTTCGGATCGTGCGCGGCCTTCTTCAATTCGTCCGGCAGGTTCGGCAGATTTGTCTCGTAGGCCGGATAGGAGAAACGCGAGCGGATATCCTCGATCTCCGCGTCGTCGAGCGTGAGCGCGCCATCGCGCATCTGCGCCCATTCTTCTTCGACTTCCTGTTTGAATTTCTCGATGCCGAGTTCGTGGACGAGAATCTTGATCCGCGCCTTGTAGATATTGTCGCGGCGGCCGTACTGATTGTAGACGCGCAGAATCGCCTCGACATAACTGAGGATGTCGCGGTGGGACACAAACTCGCTGATTGTCTTGCCGATGAACGGCGTGCGGCCCAGCCCGCCGCCGACCAGCACTTCAAATCCGGTCTCACCCGCAGCGTTCTTGTGAATGCGCAGGCCGATGTCGTGCACCTTGATCGCGGCGCGATCGTGCTCGGACGCGGTGATCGCGAATTTGAACTTGCGCGGCAGGAACGTAAATTCCGGATGCAGCGTTGAATACTGCCGCAGAATTTCCGCCCAGATGCGTGGGTCTTCGACTTCGCCCGGCGCAACGCCCGCCCACTGATCGGCGGTGATGTTGCGGATGCAGTTGCCGCTCGTCTGCATGGCGTGGATGCCGACCTCGGCAAGATCGGCGAGCGCGTCCGGCAATTCGGCGAGCTTGATCCAGTTGAACTGGATGTTCTGACGCGTGGTGAAATGGCCGTAGCCACGGTCGTATTTGCGCGCGACATGCGCCAGCGCGCGCATCTGCTTCGACGACATCGTGCCGTAGGGAATGGCGATCCGCAGCATGTAGGCATGCAACTGAAGATAGACGCCGTTCATCAATCGTAACGACTTGAATTCGTCCTCGGTCAGTTCGCCCGACAGACGGCGGGCGACCTGATCGCGAAATTCCGTGACACGTTCGTTGACAATGGTGCGGTCGAGTTCGTCGTAGGCGTACATGGTACTGCTTTTTTCTTTGTCTTAAGCGGAGAGCGGAAGCGGGAAGCTCGTGCCCTTGACGCGGATTTCCTCGCGCAGATTGCCGGGGGCAATGACACTTCCATTGACGCGCACCGGCGCGATATAGGCGCCGACCGCGCCAAGATCGTCAGCGACGGCTTCCGCCAGCAGCTTGCGCGCGTCGTCGGCGGTGCTGACGACCTTTGCGTCCGAGATATTGCCGGACCAGCCGCGCGCCGTGCGCCAGATCACAATGCCATCGCGCGTGCGATTGGCGGTGACGACGGAGGGACCGGTGATTTTGATTTTCTGTTGCAGAGGGGATGTCATTCGGCAGCCATCATGAGTTGAGTGAGGAATTGTTGCGGGTTTGAATTTCTCCAGGGTAGCGAATGCGCCACCACATCGCCGATCACAAGAATCGCCGGGCCGTTGTCGATCTGGGTCACGAGCGACGGCAGATCGTCGAGCGTTCCGACGACAGCTTTCGAGTCCGGCCGCGAGACGCGCGCGAACACCCCGACCGGCGTTTGCGGCGAGCGCCCTGCTTTGAGCAGGCCGCCGCGAATGGCTGAAGCCGCGCTGATGCCCATGTAGACGACAACCGTCATCCCGGTATCGGTCAGCGCCGTCCAGTCGACATTGCCGGCATCTTCGGCCTTGTGCGCCGTGAGAAACGTGATGCGCAGCGCCTGCTTGCGGAATGTCAGCGGCACTTCAAATTCGGCGGCAGCACCGACGCCGGCGGTGATGCCGGGAATGATCGCGTAGGGAATACCGGCTTCGCGCAGCGCCGCGACCTCTTCGCCGCCGCGCCCGAACACGAACGGATCGCCGCCCTTCAGGCGAACCACGCGCTTGCCGTCGCGCGCGGCCTCGATCATCAGCGCATTGGTCGCGTCCTGACCGATTCCCGGTTTGCCGATGCGGCGGCCGACAGACACTCGCGCTGCATCTCGCCGAGCACGGTCGAGAATTTCCGCCGAGACAAGATCGTCGTAGAAAATAACATCCGCGTCCTGTAGCGCGCGTAGCGCCTTGATCGTCAGCAAATCAGGATCGCCCGGACCCGCACCGACCAGCGTGACGAATCCTTCGCCGTTCGAGGATGCGAACGCCTCATGATCCGAAATGTTGTGGAGCAGACGCTCGGCGTCATCCGATTTTCCGGCGAGCACTAATGTGCCGATGGGGCCATCGACAACACGTTCCCAGAATTTCCGGCGCGAGGCCATGTTGGGCAATTTTGTTTTCACGCGCTCGCGCCATTCGCCAATCAAATTGGCAAGCTCACCGATGCGGACCGGCAAAACCTTTTCGATACTTTCGCGAATGCGCCGCGCCAGAACTGGCGCCGATCCTCCGGTGCCGATGGCAACGACGACATCGCCGCGATCGACGATGGCGGGGAAAATGAAAGTCGAGTGAGAAACTTCGTCCATCACGTTGACGGGAATGCCTGCGGCCTTCGCGCGCAATGCCATCGCGTGGCCGATGTCGCCCGCGCCCGCGCACAGAACCGCGATCGCATTTGAAAGCTCGGCAGTCAGCGGATCGCCGCTTGCGCGTTCGACACGCGCCGTTTCATCGGCGGAAAAATTTTTCAGATCGTGATTGCCGTCCGTCGCAAACCATCGCACGCGCGCGCCGGCTGCCAGCAGCAATCGCAATTTCGCCTGCGCAAGCTCGCCCTGCCCGACCAGAATGATCGGTCCGGCTTGGAGATCGAGAAAGACAGGCAGAAATCGCATACCGAAACTCCGGAGCCCTGAATTCAGGGTTGACTGGAATTATTTTCTATATATGTATCGCATATAGTCAAGAAAGAGAAAAATATTCTTTCTCTTTTGCGGTGCAGCGGTGGAAATTGGTACCACAAAATGCAAGTTAAAGAGATGCATCTTCTCGTAACCGATCATGACGGGCGCGAGCATCAGCTCGAGGCCCTCGAAGGCTGGCGCGTGATGGAAGTCATCCGCGACTGGGGCCTTCCCATCAAAGCCGAATGCGGCGGAGCGTGTTCCTGCGCGACCTGCCACGTTTACGTCGACGACAAATGGATTACGCGCCTCGCGCCGCCCACCGATGAAGAAATCGACCGCCTCGACGGCGCGTTCTTCGTCGAATCCAACTCGCGCCTCGCCTGCCAGATTCTGGTCACGCCGGAAATGGACGGCATGAAGCTGACGCTCGCGCCGGAAGCGGGGTGAGCCGTGAACGCGCCATTGCAGCCCGACGTACAGGCGAATTTCCAGCCGTCGATGGATCACCTCGACGAGCTTGAGGCACAGAGCATCTACATCTTCCGCGAGGCGTTCGCGCGATTGAAAAAGCTCGCGCTGCTCTGGTCGCTCGGCAAAGACTCCAACGTGATGATCTGGCTGGCGCGCAAGGCGTTCTTCGGCAAGGTGCCGTTCCCTGCACTACACGTCGATACGCAGAAGAAATTTCCCGAGATGTACGCCTTTCGCGATCGCTATTCGAAAGAGTGGGGTCTCGATCTGCGCGTCGATTATTGCCCGCCGGTGGAAGCAGTCGACCCGACTTTGCCGCCCGCCGCACGCTCGGCTGCGCGCAAAACCGAAGGACTCAAGCTCGCACTGGCAAAGTATGGCTTCGACGGATTGATCGCCGGCATTCGCCGCGACGAGGAAGCCACGCGCGCAAAGGAGCGCGTGTTCTCGCCGCGAGGGCTTGAGGGCGGATGGGACGTGCGCGATCAGCCACCGGAATTCTGGGATCACTTCAACGCCTCGGTGCCGCAGGGCGCGCATCTGCGCGTGCATCCGATCCTGCATTGGACCGAGGCCGACATCTGGGCCTATACCCAGCGCGAAGGCATTCCGATCATTCCTCTCTATCTGTCGAACAACGGCAAACGCTATCGTTCGCTCGGCGATCAGGACATCACGAATCCTGTCGAGTCGAATGCGTCGAACATCGACGAGATTCTGCGCGAGCTGAACGAGACGAAAATTCCGGAGCGCGCCGGGCGCGCGCTCGATCACGAGACCGAGGACGCCTTCGAGCGGCTTCGTGTCGCCGGTTATCTCTAAGCGAAAATGACGTGAGCACCGCGATGAACATGATTCTTCCCCATGCCGCGGCCCTCACCACGCCAAACGGCACGACACGCCCGCAAGTGCGTATCGTCATTGTCGGCCATGTCGATCACGGCAAGTCCACGCTGGTCGGCCGCCTGCTGCATGAAACCGGCAGTCTTCCGGACGGCAAACTGGAAATGCTGCAAGCTGTCAGCGCGCGGCGCGGCATGCCGTTCGAGTGGTCGTTTCTGCTCGATGCGTTGCAGACCGAGCGCGACCAGGGCATCACCATCGACACCACGCAGATTCGTTTCCGCACCAAATCGCGCGACGTCGTATTGATCGACGCGCCGGGCCACGCCGAATTCCTCCGCAACATGATTACGGGCGCATCGCAGGCCGATGGCGCGGTACTCATTATCGACGCGCTGGAAGGCGTGCGCGACCAGACCCGCCGCCACGGCTATCTGCTGCATCTTCTTGGCATCAAGCAGGTCGCGATTGTCGTCAACAAAATGGACCGCGTCGATTTCAGCGAGACGCGTTTCAACGAGATCAGCGATGAAATCTCGACGCATCTGATTGGCCTCGGCGTCACGCCAACCGCGATCATTCCCATTTCCGCCCGCGATGGCGACGGCGTGGCCGAACGCACCGCCCGCATCGGCTGGTACAACGGCCCGACCGTCGTGGAGGCGCTCGATCAGCTAACGCCTGCCCGCGCACTGGACTCACTTTCATTGAGGCTGCCGGTTCAGGCGATCTACAAATTCGACGACCGCCGCATTGTTGCGGGCCGCATCGAATCCGGCCACCTCGGCGCGGGCGACGAAATCATCATCATGCCTGCGGGCAAGATCGCCAGGGTCAAATCCGTCGAGAACTGGCCCGAAGGCGCGCCGTCGTTCCGTCGCGGCGCGGGACGCTCGGTCGGCATCACGCTCGACCGCGAATTGTTTCTGGAGCGCGGCGACATCATCGCGCATGCGAAGACGGCTCCTCGCGATACGCGACGTTTGCGCGCACGCATTTTCTGGCTGCACGATGCACCGCTGAAGGCCGGTGCTTCGATCCTCGTCCGCCTCGGCACGATGGAATCGCGCGCAACGATTGTCACCATCGACAAGGCGGTCGATCCCGGCGAACTCGCAAGCGTGGAAACGTCGCAGATCGGACGCAACCACGTCGGCGAAATCGACATCGCGCTGGCAAAGCCGGTCGCTGCCGACGCCTACACCGACAATCCGCGTACCGGACGTCTTGTCATTGAGATCAACGGCCGCATCGCGGGCGGCGGGCTGGTGCTGAGCGTCGATGCGGGCCATCGCGCCATTCCGGTCGATATCGTGCCGGTCGAATCCGCGCTGCGACCCGATGAACGTTCCGCGCGCTACGGCCACGGCGGCGCAGTGATCTGGCTCACGGGTCTGCCGGGTTCCGGCAAATCGACAATCGCCCGCGCGCTTGAGCGCAAACTGTTTTCGCGCGGCGGCTCTCCAATTCTTCTCGACGGCGACACTGTGAGGGCGGGCCTCAACAGCGATCTCGGTTTCTCGCCGCAGGATCGCGCGGAAAATATCCGCCGCCTCGCCGAGACCGCGACGCATCTTGCACGCAATGGCCACATCGCCATCGTTGCCGCCGTCTCGCCCGCAATCGAAGACCGTGCCAACGCACGCCGCATTGCCGACGCGCTGTTCCGCGAGGTTTACGTCTCCACGCCTGCCGAGGTTTGCGAAAGCCGCGACCCCAAAGGTCATTATGCGAAGGCCCGCGCAGGCAATCTGCCGAGCTTCACCGGCATCGGCCGCGACTATCAGGCGCCGGCAAATGCCGAACTGACGCTCGATACCTCGCAACGTTCGGTTTCAGACGCCGCCGAAGACGTCGAGCGCATGCTCGCGGATAGCGGCGTCCTGTTCGGCGAGATGACCGACTTCGCCGCCAACATCTGATCTTTGAGACCCGGCATTGGGCGCGGGCAAAGCAGCCGTTTGCCTGCCGATGCCTGTGGCCTATCGGACGATAGAAGCCCTTCTCTTTTGCGCCGCTTTGGGTAAAACACCCGGCCTGTGCCGCGCCCCTCGCGGCCTCCAAGCCCCATTTTCCGCAGCCAGAACAGCCGAAAGCGGCTGTTTTCCGTGAGATTTCATATGAAACGCATCGATGCCCACGGCCTGAAGGTCGCTCCTGCCCTGTTCGATTTCATCGCCAAGGAAGCCACGCCCGGCACCGGAATTACGCCGGACGCATTCTGGGCCGGGGTCGCCGGCATCGTGAAGGATCTCGCGCCGAAGAACGCCGCGCTCCTCAAAACGCGCGATGCGTTGCAGGCCAAGATCGACGACTGGCACAAGGCGCACAAGGGCAAGGCGTTCGACATGAATGCCTACACCGCATTCCTGAAAGAGATCGGCTATCTCGTCTCCGAGCCCGCACCGAAAGAAGTGCAGACCGCGAATGTCGACGAAGAACTCGCGACCATGTTCGGCCCGCAGCTTGTCGTGCCGCTGACCAATGCGCGCTACTCGCTCAACGCCGCCAATGCGCGCTGGGGTTCGCTTTACGATGCGTTCTACGGAACCGATGCGATTCCGCAGGAACCAACGCAGACCAAGGGCTACGACAAGGCGCGCGGCGACAAGGTGATCGCAAAGGCAAAGACGTTTCTCGATCAGGCGGTGCCGCTTGCGACCGGCAATCACAGCGACGTCACTTCATATTTGATCGAAAGCGGGCAGCTCGCGGTCAAACTCAAGAGCGGCAATCAGACCGGTCTTAAAGACCCGAAGCAGTTCGCCGGCTATCAGGGCGACGCCTCCGCGCCGACCTCGATTTTGCTGGTCAATCATGGTCTGCACATCGATGTGCAGATCGACCGCAAGAGTACCATCGGCAAGGACGATCCGGCCGGCGTGTCGGACATGATTCTGGAAGCTGCCGTCTCCACCATTCTCGACATGGAAGATTCCGTTGCTGCGGTGGACGCCGAAGACAAGGTTCTGGTCTATCGCAACGTGCTCGGCATCATGAACGGCACGCTCTCCGCCGATTTCGAGAAGGGCGGCAAGACGATGACCCGCGCGCTGAATGCGGATCGTGTTTACACCTCGCCGGACGGCAAGGGCAAAGTCACGCTGCACGGCCGCAGCATGATGCTGATCCGCAATGTCGGCCATCACATGTATACGGACGCGGTGCTTGACGACAAAGGCAACGAGATCCCTGAAGGCCTTCTCGATGCGGCTGTCTCCGGCCTGCTCGCGATGCACGACGTCAAGGGCAAGTCCAAGCTCAAGAATAGCCGCAAGGGTTCGGTCTATATCGTCAAGCCGAAAATGCACGGCCCGGACGAAGTCGCACTCACTGTCGAGATTTTCGGCCGCGTCGAGAAGATGCTGTCACTCGCAGCCAATACGATGAAAGTCGGAATCATGGACGAGGAGCGCCGCACAACGGTGAACCTCGCGCAGTGCATCCAGAATGCCTCGCAGCGCATCTGCTTCATCAACACCGGTTTCCTCGACCGTACCGGCGACGAAATTCACACGTCGATGGAAGCAGGCCCGATGATCCGCAAGAACGATATGAAGGCGCAGCCCTGGATCAAGGCCTACGAAAACTGGAACGTCGACATCGGATTGGCGAACGGCCTTCCGGGTCACGCGCAGGTCGGCAAGGGCATGTGGGCCGCGCCGGATAAAATGGCGGACATGCTGGCGCAGAAGATCGCGCATCCGGAAGCCGGCGCTTCGACCGCATGGGTGCCATCGCCGACCGCCGCAACGCTGCACGCGCTTCACTATCATCAGGTCGATGTCGGCGCGCGTCAGAAAGAATTGAAGTCGCGTCCGAAGGCGAAGCTCTCCGACATCCTCACCATTCCGGTGTCGCAATCGAATTGGGCGCCGGACGACGTGAAGCAGGAGATCGACAACAACTGTCAGGGCATTCTCGGCTACGTCGTGCGCTGGATCGATCAGGGCGTCGGCTGCTCGAAAGTGCCGGACATTCACGATGTCGGCCTGATGGAAGACCGCGCAACGCTCCGCATTTCCGCGCAGCATCTCGCCAACTGGCTGCATCAGGGCGTCGTTACCAGAGATCAGGTGATGGAAGCTCTGAAGCGCATGGCGGTCGTCGTCGACAAGCAGAACGCGGGCGATCCGCTCTACAGGCCGATGGCGCCGAAGTTCGACGGCATCGCGTTCAAGGCGGCGTGCGATCTCGTATTCAAGGGCCGCGAGCAGCCGAACGGCTATACCGAGTTCATTCTCACGCAGCGCCGCCGCGAAGCGAAGGCTGCGGGCTGATACTCAGTAACATCGCAAACAAAAAAAGCCCCGGCATCGCGCCGGGGCTTTTTCGTTACGATCAAATCGAAATCAGAACACCGCAAGATACTTCAGCATCGACAGCACGCCGATGATGATGACGATGATGCGGATGATCTGCTTGGCGCGGCCGTCGACCGGCAGCATGTTGACCAGATACAGCACCAGAATGATGACGAGGAATGTAATCAGAATACTGATGAGCATAGACATTGAGCCCCCTGTCGTTTCGGACCGGCGCGGCCAATCGCCACGCTGTCATCCTTCAACAGGCTAGCTCAGCTTTGGTTCCACGTCAGGAACCTTATTGAGCGGCAAAGGCCGGAAAGAACGGGAAGCTGGAGCGTTCGACGCGCGGACGGGGCGAATAGTTCGTTGCCGACGCCAGCGTCTTCGGTGCCGCGGTCAGCTTGCCGTCCGCATTGGCAACCTGATCGCCGCGGCGAACGGTCGGATCGTCCTTGATGTCGATCTTGGCGAGACCGCCGTTGGTCTGGCCGTTGCATGTGCAACCGGCGACCGTCTCGTTGCGATACCGAAATGCATTCGGCAGCGCCGAGTAGGGCTGGCCCTTGTCCGTGTAGGCACGATCGATGCCGCCGCCATACACGACCTTGGTCTCCGCAGACGGACACAGGCTGTTGCAGGTTTTCACGCGGTCGCCGCCGGCCGACGAGATCGGGAAATAGCGGCCGTCGCAGGTCCGGACGCAGTATGCAGACGCGCTCTGCGAAAACTTCGGCTGCTCGGGCTGCGCATTCGGGTCGCCTTCATTGGCGAACGGCAATGAGATAGACGGCTCAGGCGTCGCACGCGAATTGCTGCCGGTGAAGGCGCTCATGAAATTCGAGAAAAAGTCACGGGCCTGCGCGGCCTCGCCGGTCAATGCCGCAGCGAGGATGATCGCGGCGGAAGCTGCGGCTGCATTGCGTTTGAAGTTTTTCATCATCGGCCTCTTCGCGTTCCCTTAGCTCGCACCTTGCGTCAATTTGCTCAATACAATCCGGACAATTTGACGTTTTGTAGTGAACGCGCCGGCCAGACGATAGCGTTAACAGGTGTCGGCTTCATGGCGCTTTCCGGCATGGACTTAACTGTGTTCGAGAGCATTTGATCCCCATCAATGACGGCGTATTGCCTGCGGACTAGTCCGTAGCGGCGGAACCTTCGGGGGAACCGCGCGTTTGTGCAGCACATATCCCAACACATTCAGGAGCTCTCGATGTCGAGCACCGACGGCGAAACCGCGATCAGAAACATGACCGACAAGACAACCTATGACCGCCTGCAAAAGGATGTAGATGCTGTGAAACACGATATCAGCGCACTCTCGGACCAGATCAACGACGCCCTCAACCAGTTCACCGGCGAAGCCCGCAAGCAGGCGCGCCGCACCTACAAGACCGCGCGCGCCAATGTCGGCGATGCCGTGTCGGATTTCTCGAAATACGGCAACGACGCGCTCGACGCAGCGCAGGACTATGCCAGCTCGCTCGAAGAGTCGCTGGAGGATGCAATCGTTCAGAAGCCGCTGGCGGCTGTCGGCCTTGCGCTCGGCCTCGGCTTTCTGATCGGCGTCACCTGGCGGCGATAAGCCTAACCTCCGCTATTTCCAAAGGTGATCGATGTTTCATAAATTGCTGGACGATTTTCGAGAAAGCACGGGCACCGCATTGCGGCTGACGTCGCTTGCGGCGGCCGTTGCGGTGTTGTTGTTCGTCACGACTGGGTTTCTGTGCGCGGCAGCGTTCGTGTTCGTTCTCGAACGGTACGGCCTGATGTACGCCTGCCTTGCCGGCGCCGGCGTCTTCTTCGTCGCCACCATGCTGGCTGCGATCTGCTACGCAGTGCGCAAGCATCAGATTAAACACGCGCCTGTCGAGGCCGCCAAGGAAGCCAAATCGACACTTCAGACGGCCCTGAGCGATCCGATGATGGTCGCTGCCGCGTTGCAAATCGTCCGCACCGTCGGCGTGTCGCGGCTGGTCCCGCTGCTTGCGGTCGGTGGAATCGCTCTGGGCTTGATGGCCAGCCGCCGTTCGCATGAGGCGGAAGCAGAACCAGCCGAGTAATTCTCAAATTTGGATGCATTGAAAAGGGCGCTTATTTGAGCGCCCTTTTTCTTTGCTGACTTGACGTCAGATCAGGTCAGACAACGTCCCGGCTGAAGCTGCTTTGCAACCGCCGTCATCTGGCTCACCGTCGACTCGCACGCAATCTGCTGGCGGCGCGTCGACGCGTTGTTCGCTGAGTCCGGTGCACGCTTGTCGGCGCTGGCCTCGCCAGTCGGAACGCGAAGCGCCACCGACGAATCCGTAGCTCCCGGCACCTTGAATGAAATCGTCACGCCTTCATTCGATTTGCCGGACGCCAGGCGATCGCCTTTGACGGCCCGATTCACATCGGGCGTGGTGTTGGACAGGCTCGCATCGCCGCGCTGCGCGTGACCGGGCAGATCGTTACCGGAGGCGACTTCAAGGTGAACCGCACCCAAGGCCAAAGCCGCTGCGACCGTTCCGAGAATTCCAGAAGCCATATGGGACATGTGACGCCTCTACGCTTCGAGTTCACTGCGCAGGCATTGGGAAACTGCCGTCCGCGACTTCCCGAATAACGAGCGGGCAAGGTCATCGTTCCGTGCAGAGGCGTTGGATGCGAAAAAACATTGGCGGAACCGGAACGGCTTGGGCGGTTGCGCGTCATCATGGCGACCGGTCATCCCCCTGCCCCTATACGACCGGTCTTATGGGGTGCAGCTGTGGTGATGCCGGCTGCACCCTTCCTTTCTTTTTGCGCGATTGCAGACGGACACGAAAAAGCCGGGCGATGGACGATCCACCCCCGGCTTTCGCTTGAGCCCTCGAATGAGACTACGAAGCAGCCGCTCTCGGCGTGCGGTTACGCGAGTTCCGCTGGAAGAACAGCGCCTGCGACACCACCGCCGACACCATCGCGGGCTGGAACGGCTTCGAGATCAGGAATGCCGGTTCCGGACGCTCGCCGGTCAGGAACCGCTCCGGATACGCGGTGATAAACACCACCGGCACCTCGAACGTCTTGAGCAACTCATTGACTGCTTCAAGGCCAGAACTGCCGTCAGCCAACTGAATGTCGGCCAGGATCAGACCGGGCTTCTTGGTCTTCGCCAGCGCGATCGCATCGGTGTGGGTGCGCGCAACGCCGATAACGTTGTGGCCGAGATTCTTCACAAGGCTTTCGAGGTCCATCGCGATGAACGTCTCGTCCTCGATGATGAGAACGTCGGTCGCGATTTCCGATGCAAGCTCGCGGCCCGCGACACCTGTGAGTTCGCGCACCTCGCCGACGTCCTTGTCGAGAATGTGGGCGACTTCCTCTTCCGAAAAGCCTTCGAGCGACAGCAGCAGAAACGCCTGCCGCGCGAGCGGCGTGATATTGGACAGGCGCCGTTCGGACGCAGCCTGACTCATCGGCTCATCCTTGTTTTCGTTCACCGACACCGAATTCCAGATCTGTGTGAACAGACGAAAGAGGCCGGTGCGTGCACCGCGCTTTTCGTCGAGCAGCGTAGGGTCCTGGAGAAGAGCCTCAAGCATAGCGGCAACGTAGGCATCGCCCGACGCCTGGTTGCCAGTCAGCGCGCGCGCATAACGGCGCAGCAGCGGCAAATGTTCAGCAACGAGCTGAGAACGAGACATACCCCCTCCAATCGATTTCAGTGGCGTTTCGGACCTTCGGCATCGCTGTCCCGTCAGAAAGCAAAACCCCGGTCCGCCAAACTTCGGACTATCTACTCTTTGGGCCCAGAAAAGTTCCCGATTTTTGGAACTTTCTGGACCCGGAGGCATTAGGCACTACATAGGCGGGGGCCAAAAGGCTTCAACCGGACGAAAAACACTAATTTTTCAAATAGATACCCCTCCGGGGGAAAACGGGTAGGGCCATGAAAGACGCAAAGCCGAAGCAGGGCGGGCTGAATGCCGAAATCCAATCGAGGATCGGACACCAGTTGCGCGCCATGTACGACGACGTGGTGCGGCAGGGCGTGCCGGATCGTTTCGCAGAGCTGATCCGTCAGCTCGATTCGCCCACTGCGGCAGCGCAGGTGGAAGCTGGGGCTAAAAAAGATGGGAGCGATTAATGCCGCTCACAGATCAGCTTCGCGACGACATTCTGGCGACCGTGCCGAGCCTTCGTGCGTTCGCAATTTCACTCAGCGGCAATGGCGACCGGGCGGACGATCTCGTCCAGGAAACGCTGCTGCGCGCGCTTGCCCATATCGACTCGTTCCAGCCTGGCTCCAATCTGCCGGCATGGCTGTTTACGATTCTGCGCAACCTGTTTCGCTCGGATTATCGCAAACGCCGGCGCGAGGTCGAGGACGCCGAAGGCAACTACGCCAAGACTCTGAAATCGCAACCTGCGCAAAACGCGCATCTTGAGTTCGAGGAGTTTCGCTCGGCACTCGAGAAACTGCCGCAGGACCAGCGTGAGGCGCTCATTCTGGTCGGTGCGTCAGGCTTCTCCTACGAAGATGCCGCTGCGATCTGCGGATGCGCGGTCGGCACCATCAAGAGCCGCGTCAACCGCGCGCGCTCCAAGTTGAGCTCGATACTCTATGTCGATGGCGCGGAAGATTTCGGACCGGACGACACGGTGCGTGCCGTGATCGGCGGCGGCGGAGGCTAGTCTTCCGCAACAGAAACAAAAAAAGCGGCCACCGGATGTGGCCGCTTTTTATTTGCAGTTTCCTTAGTGCAATCCGCCGAAGGCATAGATCAGGACCAGAATCGGCAACGGCACACCGAGCAACCACAAGAGAAGATACCGTCCCATCGGATTTCTCTCCAGCGTTGTGAATATTGCCGCCGTCAATTCACCGCAGGAGCTTTTGTTCCCGCTAGATTCACTTGCGTCTTGCAGGCGCGCCGAGTTTGCCGGTGCGGCTCATTTCCTTTTCGTCCACCACGGTCGCCATCGGCGCGTTCAATTCGTAGACATAACTGACATCGGTGAAATAGCGTTTGGATGTGCCGCCGAGTGCTTCCGGCACGACGCGGTCGAGCAATACCAGACCGAATTCGCTGTCGGCGCGGCGGGTCGCAGCACTTGTATTGAATTCCTCCCATCGGAAATCGAATATCGCATTCGGTTCTTTGCCGCTCACGTTCCATTCGGCGACAATCTGCGGCGGCTTGCCGACGAGCGAATGGCCCTCGTCGGCGTGCGATGCCAGCTCGAAAAACAGCAGCGACAGGCTTTGCGCAGCGCGGGCGCTCACCACGATGTCGGGTCCGTTCAGCGCGATACGGTCGCCGTGCGGAATGGCGCGCGACTCGAACAACCCCTTGAGCTTGACGCCCTGCCACTGGCTTTCGCTCAGAAGCGAGACAACGTGCGACATCGCGTGAATCCGGCCGATCAGAAGCTCGCGCGCGGTATCGATGTCGGAACCATGTCTCATCGTGCGCGTGACGATAGACTGGATGACAGCAAGAATATTCTTCACGCGATGATTGAGCTCGTCGATAACCGCAGTCAGGCGGCGCTCGAAGCCGATCCGCATCTGAACTTCACGGCTGAGCCGGATGTTATTGTAGGACACATATCCGAACAGCCCACAAAGCACGGCGGTGATTGCCATGCCGATCGCAAGCACAATGGTCGCAATCTCCTGAGCGCGCGCTATCGAACTTGTCTTGGGGAAATAGATCAAATTCCATTCGCGTTCGCCGAAATTGACGATCCGGAGAAGCGGCGGATTCTCGCTGCTGAGCTGGAGCGGCGTATCAACCACCTCGTTGTTTTCATCGGCCTTCAGGTTGTTCGCCGCGTCGCGAGGATCGCGCAGCGCAACGGCGAAAGGCGCAGCTTCGTCGCTGGCCAGCATCAGCGGCAGCAGCTTGTAGGAGATCGTCATGAAGCCGACGATGTCGTTGCCCTGCCTGACTGGCGCCGCGAGAACGATACCCATTGGCCCATCGGGCCTCAGAAGATGCAGGGGATCGGAAGAAACCGGCTTTCCTTCCGAAATCACCCGCTCGAACAGCGGAGCGAGCGACGCTGAATTGTTGAAAACTCGGCCGACAAATGCTCTCGACTGGTCGTTCTGCGGCTCGACATCCATCAGCACGACGGCGGGCGGCTTCAGCTTGGATTGATCGAGCGGTGAATCGTCCGCGTTGCGAAGCACGGGATTGGGAAATCCGGCAGCCTTCAGATCAGATTGGACCTGCGCCAGTTCGCTGAGCGGAACACGAGGGATCCACCCGACGACAACGAAATCCGTCTTGAACGCGTAAATTGACGACCTTAACGGAACGAGCGCGTTGGCCTTGTCGCTCGCAGGCGAACGGAACAGTCCGACAGCCACGCGCGTCAGAAGTTCGCGCTCGCTCAAACGTTCCTGCACAAGTGCGGCGTGCGAATCCACGGCACGCGCCAAGGCAATTCGCCCGAGCGACTCTTCCTGCTCATAAATCTTGAAAGCCGCCAGGCCCGACGCCAGAGCGCCGACGATGGCCATAAGGATGATGGTGATGACGAGACGAAACACGCGATTACTCGATGGAAAGCAGCACGTTCAAAAGCAGTCTTTCCCGCAAGAACAACACCGCGCAGGTCTCATGCCCGCTTGCCGATGTGATGCGAAAGATCATGAACACTTACAGGCGTCCGTTCGCCGGGATCGGCCCACCCCAATTGGCGGGAATCACGGAACAATCTATCGCTGCTCAAATCGTTCCGCCGGAATCGAAATAAATAATTGGCGTTAATCCTGAATCCGGCGCGGGGGCCATTCGCTCCATCCGCTCGGCCACAGGCCGGATAGAACCGGCGCGGACCCGCGATTGCGCCACCGCGATCATCAAAAAGAACACGATCGCCGCCAACCCGGCGAGGATAACGCCCAGAAACAGGCTGCTGTAATCCCGTGTCGGCGCATGTTGTTTACTCATGATGACAACTAACCGGCAAACCCGCCGCCGGTTCCTGAATTACGTTGCCGATCAACGTTATAACTGGGCTACCGGAACGAGGGCGCCTAAGCCGCAGCCTTCAGGCCGCCTTTGGCTTCGATAAAGCCGACGATTTTGTCGAGCCCCGCGCTTTGCTTGAGATTGGTCATCACAAACGGCCGCTCGCCTCGCATGCGCTTGGCGTCGGTATCCATCTTTTCCAGCGAGGCGCCGACATGGGGCGCGAGGTCGATCTTGTTAATCACGAGGAGATCGGACCGCGTAATGCCGGGGCCGCCTTTGGAGGGAATCTTGTCGCCGGCCGCGACGTCGATCACGTAAATCGTCAGGTCGGCCAATTCCGGCGAGAACGTCGCCGCCAGATTGTCGCCGCCGGATTCGATCAGCACCAGATCGAGATCGGGAAACTTCGCCCGCATATCGGCGACAGCGGCGAGATTCATCGATGCATCCTCGCGGATTGCAGTGTGCGGGCAGCCGCCCGTCTCCACGCCCGCAATACGATCCGGCGTCAGCGAACCGGAACGCACGAGGAACTCCGCATCCCATTTCGTGTAGATGTCATTGGTGATGGCTGCGATGTCGTAACGCTCGCGCATGGTCTTGCAGAGCAGATCCATCAGCGCGGTCTTGCCCGACCCGACCGGCCCGCCGATACCGACGCGTAAAGGTCCGTTGAAGCGCGCCATGTCAGGTCCTCGGTCCGTTGATGAGAAGATATGCAAATCCCGCTGCAAGCAGCAGACACAGCGGCGAATAATAGAGCCGGTCGTATGTCGCGAACGGCTCGCGCGGAAATCGCTCGCGCCACGCCGGTACATATCCTGCGATGCCTCGCCCGAGAAAAACCAGCACACATGCCGTACCGGCGAGCGGAAGCGTCGATGCCGTCACGGATGCATCGATCAGGCCTGCGAGCATCAACGCGATGGTGCCGGGGACATAAATTGCCAGTGCTGCGAGATAGCAATGGTTCGGCGGCGGCATCGTCTCCTTCCGGTAGCCGACAACAGCCGAAACCAATTCGATCTCGCTCTTGAACGGCCAGCGAACGCCTGAGCCCCACAGCACATGAAACAGCGCGACGAAAGTGAGAAAGATAAAGATCGCAAACGCGATAAGGCTCATGAGCGGAATAGCCTTGTGTATTGAGTTTCGTGCCGCATGCTAGCCAGGTCGGCGCGAAAGGTTGCGCTTCCAAGGTCGTCAAGTGAAGCACGTTCAGATTTTTCCGCAGCAAGAGCGATCACGGACTCTAGCGCGGCCAGCGCGCGCTGACTGTCTGTTTGCCCGAGCGGAATGAGCCGCACGCCGGCTGAAATCCAGTTCGATGTCACTGCATGCAGAAACGCATGCAGCGCCGGGCGCAGCGGAATGCGATGGCCCGCAGCAAGCACGCCGACCGCGACAGGATAGGCAATCTCTGCGGCACGATCCTGCGGCAGCAAATCAAGTGCATCGCAATTCCACGCCGAGCGCGCGATTTCGACGAACGCCCGGCCCTGCGCGACTGTTTCCAGATGCCTTTCGCGAGATGACGTGAAGGCGGCGGCGAGTTCGGAAATTCCGGTGAGCGACTTGGCATCGCTTTCCGATGCCGCGCGATGCGCGTGACAAAGAAACGTTCCGTCGCAAAATCCCGCGCCATCGACCAGCATCGCGGCGAGCCATTCTTGAAGCGTCGTCATGTCCTTGATGTCGCCGGCTTCGACCGCCCATTCGATGCCGCTCGAATATGAAAACGAACCGACCGGAAACGACGGCGACAGCCATGTCATCAGCCGGAACAGCGCGGCCTGTTCCGAGGCTTCGAGCGCGAGGCCGTCAGTGTTTGTGGTCATGAGCATGGGAGTGACCGTGGTGATGGTCGTGATCGTGACCGCAATGCTCGTCATGAACGTGGCCATGATCGTGCGAATGGTCGCGATGCGCGTGGCCGTGCGCGGCATGATCGTGCCCGCCACCGGCGTAGGCACCCCCTTCCGGATCGAACGGTGCTTCGATTTCGATGACGCGCGCGCCGAGACCCTTCACCATGTCCTCGATCACATGGTCGCGCCGGATGCGAAGGCCCCTGCCGACGATCTGCGTCGGCAAATGACGATTGCCCAAATGCCATGCGATGCGCACAAGATGATGCGGATCGGCACCGCGAATTTCGATCAGCGGTTCGGGCGCGGCCACGACTTCGACCAAGCGTCCGTCTTCCAGCACCAGCGCATCGCCGCCACGCAGCGCGAACGCTTCTTCGAGATCGAGCAGAAATTCCAGACCCCGCGTCCCGGTCATCGCCATGCGGCGGCGATGCCGGTCGTCGTAATCGAGCACGACGGTGTCGGCAGCAGCCTTCGTCCACTTGTGTTGCGGGTGGATTTTCGTTGCGCGGATCAACGGATGTCGACTTTCTCAGGCTTGATGATTTCGATCTTGGTCGGCGCGCTCATGCATTCTTTCACGATGGCGCGCCACGGCTTCATGTGCGCGTTGCCGCCATGCGCCATCAGATCTTCCATCGTCTCCCATTGTTCGACGAAAACAAACCGCGCCGGATCGGTTGTGCTTTCATGCAGATCGTACAGGATACAGCCCTTCTCCTTGCGCGTGATGTCGATGCAGGTTTTCGCACCTGCTATCAACGCGGCGCGGGTCTCCGGCTTGATGGTCAGCGTGGCGACGACGTAGATCATGAATTCCTCCGGCTTTTCTCGTTTTGCCGGCGGGACGCTAATACATGAAATAGCGTTGCGCCATGGGCAGAACCTCGGCCGGCGCGCAGGTCAGCAATTCTCCGTCGGCCCTGACCTCGTAGGTTTCGGGATCGACCTCGATATTCGGTGTCGCGCCGTTGTGGATCATGCTCTTTTTCGAGATGCCGCCGCGGGTGTTCTTCACCGGATACAGCGTCTTTGCGATACCGAGCTTCTTCGCAAGCCCTGACGACGCGGCAGCTTTCGACGTAAACACCACCGACGATGCGGTCAGCGATTTTCCGAACGCCGCAAACATCGGCTGATAGTGCACCGGCTGCGGCGTGGGGATCGACGCGTTCGGATCGCCCATGGGTGCCGCGACAATCGAACCGCCCTTCACGACAAGATCCGGCTTCACGCCGAAGAAGGCAGGCGACCACAGCACGAGATCGGCGAGCTTTCCTTTTTCGACCGAGCCGATGAGTTTCGAGACGCCGTGTGCGATGGCGGGGTTGATGGTGTATTTGGCGATGTAACGCTTGACGCGGAAATTGTCGTTGTCCTTGCCCTTGTCCTCGGGCAGCGAACCGCGCTGCTTCTTCATCTTGTCGGCGGTCTGCCATGTACGAATGATGACTTCGCCGAGACGGCCCATCGCCTGCGAATCCGACGACAGCATCGACAGCGCGCCGAGATCGTGAAGAATGTCCTCCGCCGCAATCGTTTCCTTGCGAATGCGGCTTTCGGCGAAGGCCAGGTCTTCCGCAATCGACGGATCGAGATGATGGCAGACCATCAGCATGTCGAGATGCTCGTCGATGGTGTTGCGCGTGAAGGGCCGCGTCGGGTTGGTCGAGGACGGCAGCACGTTCTTCAGGCCTGCGACCTTGATGATGTCAGGCGCGTGACCGCCGCCTGCGCCTTCGGTGTGAAAGGCGTGAATGGTGCGGCCCTTGAACGCCTTGATCGTGTCCTCGACGAATCCCGACTCGTTCAGTGTGTCTGAGTGCAGCATCACCTGTACGTCGTAATCGTCCGCAACGCTCAAACATGTATCGATCGCCGCAGGCGTCGTGCCCCAATCCTCATGCAGCTTGAGCGAACACGCTCCGGCCTTCACCATTTCGACAAGCGCCGCGGGACGCGAGGCGTTGCCTTTTCCGGAGATACCGAGGTTGACCGGAAACGCATCGAACGACTGGATCATCCGCGCGATATGCCACGGACCCGGCGTGCAGGTGGTCGCGAACGTGCCGTGCGACGGGCCCGTGCCGCCGCCGAGCATCGAGGTGACGCCGCTCATCAGTGCGTGCTCGATCTGCTGCGGACAGATGAAATGAATATGCGCGTCGAAACCGCCGGCGGTGAGAATTTTTCCTTCGCCAGCGATGATGTCGGTGCCGGGCCCGATGATGATGTTGACGCCGGGTTGGATGTCGGGATTGCCGGCCTTGCCGATGGCGGAGATGTAGCCTTCCTTGATCGCAACGTCGGCTTTGACGATACCCCAGTGATCGACGATCAAAGCATTGGTGATAACGGTATCCGCCGCGCCCTGCTTGTTCGTCACCTGCGACTGGCCCATGCCGTCGCGGATCACCTTGCCGCCGCCGAATTTCACTTCCTCGCCGTAGGTCGTGAAATCTTTCTCGACCTGAATGATGAGATCGGTGTCGGCAAGCCGCACGCGGTCGCCGGTCGTGGGACCGAACATGTCGGCATAGACGGAGCGGGAAATTTTTGTGGGCATCACAGCTTCCCCATCACGTCGCCACGGAAACCGTAGATCGTTTTCTTGCCTGCGAGCGCGACGAGTGTCACTTCGCGTGTCTGTCCGGGTTCGAATCGCACCGCCGTGCCCGCCACGATGTTGAGGCGCATGCCCCGTGCTTTCTTGCGGTCGAATTTCAATGCCGGGTTCGTCTCTAAGAAATGATAATGCGAACCGACCTGAATCGGCCGGTCGCCCGTGTTCGCGACCGACAGCGTCACGGTTTTGCGGCCCGCATTCAGTTCGATGTCGCCGTTCTTGATGAAGAGTTCGCCGGGAATCATTTCTGCGTACCTTTATATCTTGGGCATGATCTTGTCCGAAAACCGGTGCCCACTTTTCGGGATCATGCCCTAGCGAATAGGTTCGTGAACGGTGACGAGCTTCGTTCCATCGGGGAACGTCGCCTCTACCTGAATGTCGTGGATCATTTCCGCGATGCCATCCATGCACTGGCTGCGCCTGATGACTTCCGCACCCGATTTCATCAATTCGGCAACCGTTCGGCCATCGCGTGCGCCCTCCACTATGAAATCCGAAATGATCGCGACGGCTTCCGGATGATTGAGCTTCACGCCGCGCTCAAGACGCTTGCGCGCCACGATTGCGGCCATCGAGATCAGGAGCTTGTCTTTTTCGCGCGGTGAGAGATTCATGTCGTCGTACCCGGTTGTTCTGAAATCAGTTAAGCCAAAGCCGCGGCAGCCCGGCGGGACTGATGCAGGCGAGCGCCGCCATCATGTCGGCGCGCAGGCGAGCAGCATCGCGTCCGCAGAGACGCATGAGCGCAAACCCGTTCCACGCCGATACGCCGAACTCCGAACTGAAATTGCTCGACGCATCGCGAATTTTTTCAACGAGCGATTCATCGCCCGGCACGACCAGCGCCGTGCCGATTGCGACACCGCCGTTGGCAATCGCACCGCTCGTGAGCTTACCGGCGAAATCGCCGTCGAGCTTCACTGTATCGGCGAAAACCAGCTTTCCGCCGCGCCTTAGCCGCCAGCGATCCGTAAAGCTGCCGCGCGTGATCGTCTCGTTCATCGCCGTGCGGCCGAAGACCACGATTTCGGACAACAGCAATGTCGCCGTCTCATGCAGATCGATGTCGAAACGACGAACAGCACGCACCTGATCGAACAGGATCGTTTCCTGCGGCAGCCAAGAAATTTGAGAATTCGCTTCTGCGCGCAGCGTCACATTGATCTGCGAATCCGGCCCGTGCGAGCGGTAGATTTTTTCCGCAGCCGCCGTCGTCGCTGTCAGCCGCGACCCCTCACCCGTCGCAATGTTGATATCGAAAATATCTCCACCCGCGATGCCCCCCGCCGTATTGACGAAAACCGCCGACAGACCCCGCTGCTCCGGCGAAGGAAAGCGGACGCGCAGCGATCCGGATTCGTGAAGTTCGCGGCGGCGCGTCATGCCATCTTTGACGTGCACGTCGAAAGCCACAGCACCTCGCGCGCGATTTTGCGCGAAAGTATCCGCCGATGCTGTAACCGCGCCTCGCATTTGCCCCCGCATTCGCCTGCGCAGATTTTTGTCGTGCGTCAGAGCGCCATCTGCCGGCTGATTTCAGAGGGATCGAGATTGCTGCGGTCGCAGGTGTATTTGACCGCGCCCCGATCCATCACGGCAAAATTGTCCCCCAACTCGCAGGCAAAGTCGAGATACTGCTCGACCAGAACGATGGCGATGGTGCCAAGACTTCGCAGATAGGAAATCGCGCGGCCGATGTCCTTGATGATCGACGGCTGGATGCCTTCGGTCGGCTCGTCGAGCAGAAGCAGTTTGGGCCGCATCACCAGCGCGCGGCCAATCGCCAATTGCTGCTGTTGACCGCCGGACAGATCGCCGCCGCGGCGGCCCAGCATCATCTGCAACGCCGGAAACAGCGAGAACACGTCGTTCGGGATATTGCGCTGGTCGCGCTTGAGCGGGCCGAAGCCGGTCTTGAGATTTTCCTCAACCGTCAGCAGCGGGAAAATCTCGCGCCCCTGCGGCACGAAACCGATGCCCTTGCGCGCGCGCTCATAGGGCTTCAGCGGCTTCATGTCTGCGCCGTCGAATGTAATCGAACCCTCACGGATCGGATATTGCCCGACCAGCGCGCGCAGCAAACTTGTCTTGCCGACACCGTTGCGGCCGAGCACGCATGTCACCTTGCCCGGTTCGGCCGTAAGCGATACGCCGCGAAGCGCCTGCGCCGCGCCATAATAAAGGGTGATGTCTTTCACATCCAGCATAGCATTATTCCTTACGCATGATCTTGTCCGAGAACCGGTGTTCACTTTTCAGAATCATGCGCTAGCGCCCCAGATACACTTCGATGACGCGCTCGTTGTTCGACACTTCGTCGAGCGAGCCTTCTGCGAGTACCGAACCTTCGTGCAGACACGTCACCCGCACGCCGAGTTCGCGCACGAATGTCATGTCATGCTCGACGACGACAACGGTCTTTTCCTTGTTGATCTCTTTGAGCAGTTCGGCGGTCTGATGCGTTTCGACATCGGTCATGCCCGCGACCGGCTCGTCCACCAGCATCAGCTTCGGATCCTGCGCCAGCAGCATGCCGATCTCGAGCCACTGCTTCTGTCCGTGAGACAGATTGCCTGCGAGGCGATTGCGCGAATCCATCAGACGAATCGTCTCCAGCACCTTGTCGATGCGCTCGCGCTCTTCAGGTGTCTCACGCCAGAACAAGGTTTTGTTGACGTTGTGACTCGTCTTGAGCGCGAGCTGGAGATTCTCCTCCAGCGTCTGGCTCTCGAAGACTGTCGGCTTCTGGAATTTGCGGCCGATGCCGAGTTCGGCGATCTGTGTCTCATCGAGACGCGTCAGATCGACAATGCCGTCGAACAGCACGTCGCCCTCGTCCGGCCTGGTCTTGCCGGTGATGATGTCCATCATCGTCGTCTTGCCGGCACCGTTCGGCCCGATGATCGCGCGCATTTCGCCCGTCGCAATCGTCAGCGACAGATTGTTAATGGCATGAAAGCCGTCGAACGACACATGCACACCGTCGAGATACAGCATTGCGGAAGTGGCGCGATCATCCATCACGTTCATGACGCCGCTCCGCGTGTTTCGGTGATGCCGTCTTCCTTTTCGGCGCTGATGCTATTTGCTGCAAGCGCCCGTTTTTCCTTCCACGGCTCCCACCAGCCCTTCACGGTACCGACGATGCCCTTCGGCAGCAGCAGGGTGACAAGGACGAACAAAGTACCGAGCATGAACAGCCAATAAGGCGCGAGCGGTCCCGAGGTGAAAACCGTTTTTGCGTAGTTGACGACGATGGCGCCGAGCGCGGCACCCACCAGCGTGCCGCGTCCGCCGACCGCAACCCAGATCACGGCCTCGATGGAATTGCCGGGCGCGAATTCGCCCGGATTGATGATGCCGACCTGCGGCACATAAAGCGCGCCGGCGACGCCGGCCATGCACGCCGACAGCGTGAACACGAACAGTTTGTAATTCTCGACGCGGTAGCCGAGAAAACGCGTGCGCGATTCAGCATCGCGGATGGCGATCAGCACCTTGCCGAGTTTGGACGTGACAATGGCGCGGCAGATCAGAAAAGCAACCGCGAGCGCGAGACACGACAGCACAAACAGCGCAGCGCGCGTCCCTTGCGCCTGTACGTTAAAACCCAGGACGTCTTTAAAGTCGGTGAGGCCGTTGTTGCCGCCGAAGCCGAAATCGTTGCGGAAGAATGCGAGCAACATCGCGTAGGTCATCGCCTGCGTGATGATCGACAGATATACGCCGGTGACGCGCGAGCGGAATGCGAGCCAGCCGAAGCAGAATGCGAGCAGCCCCGGCACTATTAGCACCATCAATGCGGCGAACCAGAACATGTCGAAGCCGTGCCAGTACCACGGCAGTTTCGGATAATTCAGGAACACCATGAAATCCGGCAGAATCGGATTGCCGTAAACGCCGCGCGATCCGATCTGCCGCATCAGGTACATGCCCATCGCGTAGCCACCGAGCGCGAAAAACGCGCCGTGGCCGAGCGAGAGAATACCGCAATAGCCCCAGATCAAATCGATGGAGAGCGCGAGAATTGCGTAGCAGAGATATTTTCCGAACAGCGCAACAAGATATGTCGGAATCTGGAACGGCGAGGATTCCGGCAGCAGCAGATTCGACAACGGCACGAGAATGCCGACTGCGGCAACGACCAGCAGGAATACGGTCGCGCTCCTGTTGAGCGAGCGAGTGAGCAGATACGGCATCATGCCTCAATCGCCCGGCCCTTGAGTGCGAACAGGCCGCGCGGGCGCTTCTGAATGAACAGAATGATGAGAACCAGAATCGCGATCTTCGCCAGCACCGCGCCCGCCACCGGCTCAAGGAATTTGTTGGCCATGCCGAGCGACAATGCGCCGATCAGCGTGCCCCAGAGATTGCCGACGCCGCCGAACACCACGACCATGAACGAGTCGATGATGTAGCTCTGACCCAGATTGGGGCTGACGTTATCGATTTGCGACAGCGCAACGCCGGCGATGCCAGCGATTCCTGAACCAAGACCGAAGGTGAGTGCATCGACGCGCGAGGTCGGAATGCCCATCGACGCCGCCATGCGCCGGTTCTGCGTAACAGCGCGCATCTCAAGCCCGAGGCTCGTGAAACGCAACATCGCCTGCAAAATGAAAAACACCGCAATTGTGAAGACGACGATCCAAAGTCGATTGTAGGTGATCGTCATCTGGCCGAGGTCGAACGCGCCGCTCATCCATGACGGGTTGCCGACTTCGCGGTTGGTCGAACCGAAGACCGTGCGAACCGCCTGCTGAATGATGAGCGACAGTCCCCATGTCGCGAGCAGCGTTTCCAGCGGCCGCCCATACAGAAAACGAATGATGGTGCGCTCGATCAACACGCCGATCAGTCCGGCGACAAGAAATGCCAGCGGCACCGCAATCAAAAGCGAATAATCGAACAGTGCCGGGTAACTCGTGCGGATCAGTTCCTGCACGACGAAGGTGACGTAAGCGCCGATCATCACCATCTCGCCATGCGCCATGTTGATGACGCCCATCACACCGAAGGTGATAGCCAGACCGATCGCCGCAAGCAGCAATACCGAGCCGAGCGAAAGTCCGTACCACGCATTCTGCGCGACGGACCACAGCGCTAGCGTGTTGTTGATCGAACCGATGGCAGCCGTGATCGTTCGCGCGACGGTTGGCGGCTGATCCGGCGGAAGATTGCTCAACAGCGCCAGCGCCTCCTGATCGCCGCGCGCGCGGATGACATTGATCGCGTCGATCTTGTCGGCGTCGCTTGCGTCAGCCTTTGAAAGGACAATCGCAGCCTTGGCTTCCGCCAGCGCGCGTTTCGCGGTGGAATTTGTTTCCTTCTTGAGTGCGCCCTCGACAACGGGCAGCAATGCTTCATCGGGCGCCTTGAAGACGGACTGGGCCGCGCCGATGCGCGTATCGAGATCGGTTGCGAGAAGATTCAATCCGCCGAGCGCGGCTTCGACAACACCGCGCAACCGATTGTTCAGGCGCACGCCGTCGGCAGTCGAAGGCATTTCGGCCACCGCCGTGCCTGTCAGTGCATCCGTAATCTTGTCGTCGGTGCCCTTGATGAAAACTTTCTTGCTTCCGGGATCGGCGTAGAGCCGCTCGTCCTGAAGCGCGTTGATGATGGCGAACGCGCGCGGATCGCCACTGGTGGCGATCTCGCCCACGGCCTCCTGCGTGTCGGAAAATGAATCGTTGGCGAATTTCGCGACCGAGTCTTCAAAGGGGCCGGCGAAAGCGGGCAACCCCGAGACAACGATCAGAAACAGCGCGGCGAGGACGTAGCGGCCACGCGCAACGAGGCTAGACGAATTGGAACGAGCGAACACGTTACGACCCCGGCGGAGAGAAAAGGAAGGCGGCGACAGCCGCCGCCTTCCGGTCTTTCAGGCATTACGGGATCAGGAGCTCTGACCGCCGCACTTGTTGGTCTTGACGTTGAAGTTACCGCACTTCTTGCCAACCCAGTCGCCGATGAGATCCTTGGAGCCGTCAAGCTCCTTCGACCATGCATCGCCCGGTACGAGGCCAGGCGTCTTCCACACAACCGCGAACTGTCCATCGCCTTTGATTTCGCCGATGAACACGGGCTTGGTGATGTGGTGGTTCGGCAGCATCTTCGATACGCCACCCGTCAGGTTCGGCGTCTCGATGCCCGGAAGCGCATCGATGACCTTGTCGGCATCGGTTGACTTCACCTTCTCGACCGCCTTAACCCACATGTTGAAGCCGATCACGTGAGCTTCCATCGGGTCATTGGTGGTGCGTTTCGGGTTCTTGGTGTAGGCCTGCCAGTCCTTGATGAACTTCTCGTTGGCAGGCGTCTTGATCGACTCGAAGTAGTTCCACGCGGCGAGATGGCCGACGAGAGGCTTGGTGTCGATGCCGGCGAGTTCTTCTTCACCCACCGAGAATGCGACGACCGGAATGTCCTTCGCCTTGATGCCCTGGTTGCCGAGTTCCTTGTAGAAAGGAACGTTGGCATCGCCGTTGATGGTCGAGACCACCGCAGTCTTCTTGCCGGCCGAGCCGAACTTCTTGATGTCCGACACGATCGTCTGCCAGTCACTATGACCGAATGGCGTGTAGTTGATCATGATGTCTTCCTGAGCCACACCCTTCGACTTCAGGTAGGCTTCAAGAATCTTGTTGGTCGTGCGCGGATAAACGTAGTCGGTGCCCGCGAGCACCCAACGCTTCACCGAGCCGCCGTCCTTCGACATCAGATAGTCGACGGCAGGAATGGCCTGCTGGTTCGGAGCAGCGCCCGTGTAGAACACGTTACGCTCGGACTCTTCGCCCTCGTACTGCACGGGATAGAAGAGGATGTTGTTGAGTTCCTTGAACACCGGCAGCACGGACTTGCGCGACACCGAGGTCCAGCAGCCGAATACGACGGCAACCTTGTTCTTGGTAATCAGTTCGCGTGCCTTTTCGGCGAACAGCGGCCAGTTCGAGGCCGGATCGACGACGACGGCTTCGAGCTTCTTGCCGTTGACGCCGCCCTTCTTGTTCTGCTCATCGATGAGGAACAGGATCGTATCCTTCAGCGTGGTTTCGCTGATGGCCATGGTGCCCGAGAGCGAGTGAAGAACGCCGACCTTGATGGTGTCGTCGGCAGCCTTCGCCCCGCCGATGCTGGCGAGACCGAGAAAAAGACCGGCGGTCGCGGCTAGCCATTTACGGCGGCTGAGCGGCGGCGCCACTGTAGTTACGGATTGCTTGAACATGCGCTGAAATCTCCCTGACGCAGACATGAAACTTGCGGCGGCCCCAACGCCGCCTGCGTTAACGGAATCGCAAGAACCATGCCACGGGAAGCATCGTCATTAAGCTATTGCTTCTAATGATATATTTTTGATTCTGAGCAGCACCGGCTGTCGGGGACGCTCAGAAATAAGGCACATCTTCTGAATACATTTCACGCAAGTTGCATAATTAATAAGCAAAAAATCTTGAATGCAAAAAGATTTTGCAGTTTCACGGGGGTTCCACGTCAAACGCGGTGGATGCGGTGGATGCGCAGCGGCGATTCAACCTTGAAAGTGCCGCGTTCCTGTTCCATATCACCGTCAAGACCTTGAGAATCATCGGGTCTTTGCAAGCCGCGTGTTCTGATCCGCGAAGCGGTTTCTGGCTTGCCTCATCCAGCTAACTAAAGCCGACGCCCTAACACGCGGGTGTCACCAAGACACCCGTTCGCACCCGGCATCGGCCGGGCGCGCGCCATGACTCATAGAAAGACAACCTTTGACCTCCTTTCAGGATTTCGGCCTCGCCGAGCCCATCTCGCGTGCACTTAAAGAAGAAAATTACGTCACGCCCACTCCCATTCAGGCCCAGACCATTCCGATCGCAATGACCGGCCGCGACGTCATCGGCATCGCGCAAACCGGCACCGGAAAGACCGCGTCCTTCGCGCTTCCGATCCTGCATCGCCTTCTGGAAAATCGCATCAAGCCGCAGCCGAAGACCTGCCGTGTTCTGGTGCTCAGCCCGACACGCGAATTGTCGGGTCAGATTCTCGACAGCTTCAATGCCTATGGCCGGCATATTAAACTCACATCCGCTCTGGCAATCGGCGGCGTGCCGATGGGCCGTCAGGTCCGTTCCGTGATGCAGGGTGTCGATGTGATGGTGGCAACACCGGGCCGCCTGCTGGACATGGTTCAGGGCAATGCGCTCAAGCTCGGTCAGGTCGAGTTTCTCGTGCTCGACGAAGCCGACCGCATGCTCGACATGGGCTTCATCAACGACATCCGCAAAATCGTCGCGAAGCTGCCCGCCAAGCGCCAGACGCTGTTCTTCTCGGCCACGATGCCGAAGGACATCGCCGATCTTGCCGACCGCATGCTGCAAAATCCGGCGCGCGTTGCCGTGACGCCGGTCGCCTCGACCGTCGAACGCATTACGCAGAAGGTCTTGCAGGTCGATCATTCGGCGAAGCCCGCAATTCTCGCGCAACTCCTGACAACTGAACAGGTCAACCGTGCGCTGGTGTTCACCCGCACCAAACATGGCGCCGACAAAGTCGTGAAAGGCCTCGTGAAGGCTGGAATTCACGCCGAAGCGATCCACGGCAACAAGTCGCAGAACCACCGCGAGCGCGTGCTCGCCGCGTTCCGCACCGGCGACATCCGCACGCTGGTGGCAACCGACATCGCCGCACGCGGTATCGATGTCGACGGCATCAGCCACGTCATCAACTACGATCTTACGAATGTTCCCGAAACCTACGTCCATCGCATCGGCCGCACCGCGCGCGCCGGAGCCGACGGCACGGCGATTTCGCTGGTCGCAGGCGGAGAAGAACTCGGCTATCTGCGCGACATCGAAAAGCTGATCCGCATCAACCTGCCTAAGGAAGACCGCCGCACGCCGGGCGGTCAGCGCCCTGCTCAGGCTGCTCCCGCGCAGCATCGCGGCCCCCGTCCGCATGGTCACGGCCATTCGCCGCGTGGCAACGATGCAGCGCCGGGCGCGCACGGCAAACGCCGCCGTCGCCGTCCGGGCGGTGGAAACGGTATGGTTCAGACGCAGCGCCACGAAGGCAACCGCCATGACGCCCCCCGCCCCGCGAACAAACAGGGCGACGGCATTCAAGGGGTCGCATTCCTGCATCGTGAGAGCCGTCCGGCTCAGCATCAGCAGAAGCGCAATCGCCGCCCACACCGTTCGTAATCGGATATAAGAGACGCAAAGAGAGGACTTGGGACCCTTATGGCCAAAGAAGAACTGATCCAGTTCGAAGGACTTGTGACTGAAATTCTTCCCGACGCGCGCTACCGCGTTCAGCTCGACGCCGGCCACGAAATCGTGGCCTACACGGCGGGCAAGATGAAGAAAAACCGCATCAAGACGCTGGCGGGCGATCGCGTGACTATCGAAATGTCGCCTTACGATCTTGAAAAGGGGCGGCTGATTTTCCGTCACAAGGACGAACGCCCGAGCGGGGCGGCTCCGGCGCGCGGCGCTCCTCCGCGCGGACAGTTCCGCCGCCGATAAGCGCCGGATCGCGGCGACCGGAATTGCGCGGTGAACGCACCGCGCAATTTCATCGGATCGCCGCTGTCCGCCCGCACCAAAAACGCTGCGTCTCAGGATTGTTTTGAGGCGTCAGTTCACGTAATATTGAAATATCGATCTTCGGCCGGACGACATTAGCACTCCACCGGTACAGCCGGTTTAACGCTGACGACCTCTTCCAAATTTCGATCTCACCGGCTCATCTCACCAATCCGGGATGGGCTACGACATATCTACTTAAGAAGGACTACCCACGTGAGCATGGGAACTGTGAAGTGGTTTAACGCGACCAAGGGCTACGGCTTCATTCAGCCGGACGACGGCGGAAACGATGTGTTCGTTCACATCAGCGCCGTCGAGCGCGCTGGTCTGGGCACCCTGCGCGAAGGCCAGAAGGTCTCCTACGAAATCGTAGCGGATCGCCGTTCGGGCAAGTCGTCGGCGGATAACCTCCGCGCCGCCGGCTGATTGGGAATTTCGAGGCACAAGCCTCGGAGTTCTTCCGACCAAATTGAAAAGGCCGCGCATGCGCGGCCTTTTTTCATTTCATACATTTGGAAAAATCACGTCGCGCTGCGCGTCACCGTGGTTGATTGCCGGGGGCGCGTGTAACAGACATCTGTCAGGGTCACTGCCGTCTTCATCACATAGCCCACCGCCGGCGTGTAGGTGTAGGCGATCTCGCTCCAGATCAGTTGGGTATTGTTGACGATCAGGCCGGACGGCACGGTTACTGTCGATCCCACGGTCCGCGCGGCGATGCCCTGCCCGTCGCTCCAGGCTATCGTCGCCTGTCCCGATCCGTTGATGTTCACGGCGGACACCCGCAGTGTCATCGGCGTGCCGGAATACGGCGTCATGATCGCCGTGCCCATCTTGAAGAAATTCGTCATCTGCTGGTTGGTGACATTCGTATTCTGCGACACAAGGTCGGACAGCGTGCGCGCGGTGATCGTCACCTTGCGGTCGGCAGCAACGCCGTTGGACAATTCGATGGTGCCGAAGAAGATCACCAGCATCAGCGGCACGATGAAGACGAACTCGATGGCGGCCATGCCGCCGGTATCGCGCTTGAGCTCCGTCAGTTGCCTCTGAAGCCGGAAGCTCAAATTTATAATCGATGTCAAGACGCACTTCATGGTTCAACCTGGAAGGCAGCGGTTGAAGCAAGCAGACGATAGGTATTGCTGGTGCCGCAGCCGATATTGGTGATGTTGTAGCCGAGCTTGGTGACGAACAGCGGCCATTGATAGAACGCGCGCACCACGACCGTATCGCCGGGATTCGACGACTGATAGGTGAAGTTATTGACGAAGGTGCAGTTGCTGATCGGATCGGCAATCGAAACCGTCGAGAACGACGAATAGGACTTCACGTCCACATACAGGTTCGCGCAGGACATCAGAACGGCAACGCGATTGCACAGATCCTGCTTGAACTGGGTCTGTGTCATCCCGGAATCCTGCGCCTGATGCGTCAGCATCAGGCGAGCCGAATCCTGTGTACCGGTTTCCAGCACCTGCTGAGCGAAGAACACGATGGACGTCTCGATGATCGCGAAGATCAGCGCGAAAAACATCGGCGCGATGAATGCGAATTCAACGGCTGCGGATCCGCGCTGATTGCGGCGAAAGCGCCGCAGCGACCGGTTGATGGCAGCGGGAGAACGCATCGGAGATTCCTCAGGAGCTGCATGAAATAGCTACCGCTGAAGCTAGCCGATATTGATTGTCGAATGATTGCGGCGGGTAATAACAACCCGCCGCCGCGAATTAACCGATTGTTAACCGGAATTCCCCGTCGCGGGCTTTAAGGCTTCGCGCCTGCGGAACCGCCCGCCGCACCGTTGAGGTTGCCGGTCTGACCGAGTACCGCATCGAAATAGCTCGGCGCGTCGCCGAGCGTTGCACGGCGCTGGCACGTCGGCGTGCAGCTGTAGGATTCGCGATCGACGCCGCGAAACACCGTGACGAGCTTGTCGTTCGGCCCTTCGACCTGGATGGAGCGATCCGCGAGCACGGCGCCCGTCCGATCCAGCGCAATCATATTGGTCGAGCCGTAGCCCTTGCCGGTCACGACAACCATTCCGCCGGGCTGCAAGGTAACGTCTGCAATCAGTGGATTTCCGACGACGATCGTCGCAACGCGCTCGGGCAGCTTGATGACGCGGGCCTGATCGACGATCACCGATACCGACTCGGTATCGCTGGCCGAGAAGGCCGCGACAGGCGCCATCAGCATGGCAACGACAAAGAGTGGAAACGCGGCGTGGCCGCGGATTTTACGCAATACCAACATACTCAACTCCGGGACGCACCAAGCCGGCAATAGCGATACGCAGCGGAGCCGGCGCCCGTTCAACAAGGCAAATGTGCCGTTAATTGATGAATCAAATGCAAACGGCGCGCGCGATGGCGCGCGCCCTATTGCTGAAACGGATAGGCCAGCTGGCGGCCGATGCCTTCCGGAAATTCCTTGTCGTCGACACCGTAGTTCTCGGGCAATACGCCCTCCGGCATGCGGAACGTGCCGAACAGGATGTCCCAGATCGGGAACGTACCGGCGAAGTTGGTGTCTCCGCCCTCGTCCAGCGAGGTGTGATGCCAGCGGTGAAATACCGGCGTGGCGATCACGTACTTAAAGGGTCCCAACGTCCAGTTGAGATTGGCATGCACGAACGCCGAATGAAAAATCGTGAACGGTCCGACCCATAGCATCACATTCGGAGAAATCCCCGCGACGAGCAGGAGAACATCGACAGCGACGGTACCGAGGAACAGATTGACAGGATGAAAGCGCGCCGCCGAAATCCATTCGATCTCTTCGGATGAATGGTGGACCGCATGATATTTCCAGAACCCGCCACCATGAAACATGCGGTGGGTCCAATACAGCAGGAAATCCGAAACGACCAAGAATAGCAGTCCCTGCACCCATAGCGGCAGGGTGGCCAGCGGGCCGTGACCGTTGTCGTAGAAGGCAATCAGATCATCGGCGTCCTTGATTCCGAAGAAGACGGAAGCGGCGAGCACCAGAAGGCCGATCCGCACAACGCGCGTCATCAAAGGCACGAAGAACCAGTAGCAAACGTCGGTTGCCAGCTCTTTCTTGCGCCACCACGGATTGCCGGGGTTGCACGCCCAGAAATATGAGAGCACGGAAAAAATCGCCGCAAGTAATATTGTCACCGGGACGATCTTGAGGATCGTCTCGCCGAACATATGAATGACTTCGAGCGGCAGATTGTTCGCCATGCGAAACTCCTGTGTAGCGTCACAGTTAGTCCCGCATACTTAAGACCGGATGAATTTCCCGGATGTCGGCAACCGTGACGAAGCATGCAATCTCGCGCACAACATATGCGCGAATTGTACCATGCCGTTAAAGCCGTATTTACCGTGTGCAAGAACAGCCTGATACCGGGGTGTTTCTGCAATCGAATTAACTGCGCCGCAATTCCTCGGAACTAGGTTGGCGCCATGGTTACGGTGCTTCAACACCGCCAAGACCATGAAGTTCGACAGCCACGTGTTACAAACGGAGTTACCGATGACCAAGCTTTTTGCTCGTTTCGTCAAGGACGAATCCGGCGCAACCGCAATCGAATACGGCCTCATCGCGGCCGGCATTTCGCTGGCGATCATTGCTGCCGTGAACGGCCTCGGCACGAACCTCGGTTCGAAGTTCACCTCGATCAACACCTCGCTCAAGTAAGCGACGGCGTTCCTCGAACGAATAAAGGCTTCGGTTCCCCCGAAGCCTTTTTTGTTTGTCTTAAGTTCTGCGGCGAAGACTTTGAGTTGAGTGAAGTATGCCCACGTCCCTGTCCGAACGTTCCGCCCGATTGCAGAAGACTCCGCTCGTCAGCGATTCTATGCACATCGTCTGCATCGCCCTGATCGTCGCTTGTGCAGCCATTTTGTTCCGGATCGCCAGCATCTGGTGAACTCCGTTTCACTATTGTTCACTTCTGGCCGCTAGTTTCGGCCCATGATTCTCGATATTGCCCGTCTCTTTATATTTCCGGCCCTGATCGCATTCGCCGCGGCCAGCGACCTGTTCACAATGACCATTTCCAATCGGGTTTCGCTGATCCTTGTCGGGTCGTTCTTTGCGCTTGCGCTGTTGAGCGGCATGCCGGCAGGCGACATCGCCAACCATGTCGGCGCAGGTTTTCTCGTTTTGGTGATAGCGTTCGCGTGCTTTGCCTTCGGGTGGATCGGCGGCGGGGATGCAAAGATCGCAGCGGCCGCAGGCCTTTGGTTCGGATTTTCGTATCTCACCGACTATCTCGTCTACGCCTCGCTGTTCGGCGGGGCATTGACGTTACTGCTGCTCCAGTTCCGGCAATGGCCGATGCCCTACGCGTTTCGTTCGCAGGAATGGCTGTTGCGCCTGCACAGCAAGGACAGCGGCATCCCCTATGGCATCGCGCTCGCAATCGGCGCGCTGATGATCTATCCGGAAACCGGCTGGATGCGGGCCGTCGACCTCACCCGCTTCGTAGGTCAATGAACGCATTGATGAAACTTCTCATTAACGCGATTTAGATACGCCTCATTAACCATGCTTTGACGTTTAGCTGGTCAAATCCCACCACGGCGACGGGTCCGTCGCTGCGTGATGTGGGAAGTGAAGCGTATGAATACCGCCCGGATTGTGGTCCTCACCATTGCTGTCGGTGCCGGGGGCGTTGCCGCATATCTTGCGAGCGGCTCCGATCCCAAGCCCGTGCCCACAGCCGCAGCCCCCGTTCCACAGATGGAAACGACCGACGTACTGGTCGCGCGTGGCGACATCGGCATGGGTCAGACCGTGGCGCCGGATGACATGCAGTGGCAGTCCTGGCCGTCCGCGACCGCAAGCTCGAATTTCATCCGTCGCACCGATCGCGGCGACGCGATAACGCAACTCGGCGGGTCCATCGCACGTTCGCCGTTTCTTGCCGGCGAACCCATTCGCGAGACCAAACTCGTAAAGGGTAATGGCTCCGGCTTCATGGCCGCGATTCTGCCGTCCGGCACGCGCGCAGTCTCCACCGAAATCTCCGCAGAGACGGGCGCCGGCGGATTCATTCTGCCGAATGACCGTGTCGATGTTATTCTCACCAAGCGTGAGAAAAACACCGATAAATCCGGCACAAACGACATTATCAACGCCGAGATCATTCTCCAGAATATCCGCGTCCTCGCCATCGACCAGACCGTTGAAGAGAAAAACGGCCAGAAGGTCGTCGTCGGCAAGACTGCGACGCTCGAACTGAAGCCGGAGCAGGCCGAGCAGCTCGCGCGCTCACGCCAGAGCGGCACGCTGTCGCTTGCGCTGCGCAGCCTCGTCGATGCCAACAAGGTCGAAGCTAAAACCGAAGACAACAACACCGGCAAGCGCGACAGCGTGAACATCGTCCGCTATGGCGTTTCAACCACAACGACGACACAGAAGTGACCGAGGGGACGTTGCAATGAAGCGAGAGCGACACAAGACAACGCTGCGGACCTTCATGGTTCGCGCCTTGTCGTTCACGGCGATCTCCGCGCTTGCGCTCAACCCGTCGCTGACGATCGTGACGGCGAGCGATTACAAGGCGACAGTTGCTGCGGCCGCGAACGCACCCGGCAATGCCATGAATGCGCGCTTTCTTCCGCTCGGCATCGGCAAATCGATGGTGATCGATCTGCCGCGCGACATCAAGGACGTGCTGGTAGCCGATCCGAAGATCGCCAACGCGGTCGTGCGCTCCGCACAGCGCGCCTACATCATCGGTGCCGCTGTCGGCCAGACCAATATCGTGTTCTTCGATGCATCGGGTCAGCAGATCGCGGCCTATGACATCGCAGTGACGCGCGATCTCAATGGCGTGCGAGCTGCGTTGCAGCAGGCAATGCCCGGCTCAGACATTCGCATCGAAGGCGTGGGCGACGGCGTCGTGCTGTCTGGCTCCGCCGCGACGCCTGCCGAAGCGCAACAGGCTTTTGAACTCGCCTCTCGTCTCGCTGGCGGCGCCGACAAGGTCGTCAACAGCATTGCAGTACGGGGACGCGATCAGGTGATGCTGAAAGTCACCGTCGCCGAAGTTCAGCGCGACATCGTCAAGCAGCTCGGCATCGATCTCAGCGGCAGCATGAACTACGGCACCGCTGTCGTGAACTTCAATAACTCCAATCCGTTCACGGCCTACGGACGCCAGCTCGTCAACGGCAACGGCGTTCAAGGATCGTTCAAATCCGTCACCGCGACGTTGCGCGCGATGGAAAGCGCAGGCGTGGTCCGCACGCTTGCCGAACCGAATCTGACCGCGATTTCCGGCGAAGCCGCAACCTTCGTCGCTGGCGGCGAATTCCCCGTGCCGGCGGGCTATTCTTGCGACCCGACAACGCATGTCTGTACGACGCAGATCAGCTTCAAGAAGTTCGGCATCTCGCTCAACTTTACGCCCGTCGTGATGACCGAAGGCCGCATCAGCCTTCGCGTGATGACGGAAGTCTCCGAATTGTCGAACGACAACTCGATCACGCTTTCTCAGGCCGTCACCAACGACACCGTCAACTCGCTGACGGTTCCGTCGATCAAGACCCGCCGCGCCGAAACCACGCTCGAAATTCCGTCGGGCGGCTCGATGGCGATGGCCGGACTCATTCAAGAGCAGACCAAGCAGGCGATCAATGGCGTCCCCGGCCTCGCGCAGCTGCCGGTGCTCGGCACGCTGTTCCGCAGCCGCGACTACGTGAACCGCCAGAGCGAACTGATGGTTCTGGTCACGCCTTATGTCGTTCGTGCCGTCGCGCAGAAGGATCTGTCGCGTCCGGATGACGGCTTCGCCGATGCCTCCGACCCGCAGGCCGATCTGCTCGGCAGCATCAACCGTATCTATGGCGTGCCTGGCCGCGCACCCGACAAGACCTACAACGGCAAATACGGCTTCATCACGGATTGAGATGGGACGAGGACGACGACGATGACAAAGCGCCTATCCAATCTTGCCCACAGCCTGCGCGTGGCAGCCGCCCTGATCGGGGCGTCTGTTACATTGGGCGCGTGCCAGACAACCAGCGATACGATCGTAACCAGCAGCGTCACCAACGACTATCGCCAGCGTCATCCGATTGTCGTTCAGGAAGCCAACCGCGCGACCGAGGTTTTTGTCGGCACCGCGCGCGGCGGCCTGACGGCTTCGCAGCGTGCAGATGTCATGGGCCTTGCACAGGCCTGGCTGCGCGAAGGCACCGGCGGCATCGTCATCGACATGCCGGTCAACACGCCGAACGCACGCGTCGCGAAGGATTCGCTGCACGAAATTCAGGCGATCCTCAGTGCCGCCGGTATTCCGCCGCGCGGCATCACGATCCGCAGCTACAACCCCAGCGATCCGCGCCTGTTCGCGACCATTCGCGTGAACTATCCGCGCATCATCGCTGATGCCGGACCGTGCGGTATCTGGCCGGAAGATCTCGGACCGTCGGTGAACAACAAGGGCTACATCGAAAACCGGCCGTATCACAATTTCGGCTGCTCAACGCAGCGCAATCTCGCGGCGATGGTCGATAACCCCGCCGATCTTGTACAGCCGCGCTCGGAAACGCCGGCCAATGGCGCGCGCCGTACCGAAGCCTTCGAGAAATACCGCAGCGGCAAAACAACGGCGACGACCTATCCGGAATCGGACAAGGCTAAGATTAGCGATGTGGGCAAATGATTAGTTACGAGCAGCGCCAGGGCCAGGACGAACGGTCCGCAACCGTCGCCGACGATCACATCGCGCCCGCGCCGCGCGTGTCCGTGCAGGCATTTTGCGAAACGGTCGAGACGGCGGCTGCTGTGCAGGCTGCCGGTGAAGACCGCCGGCTCGACAAGGCACATCTCAAGATTCAGATGGGCGGCATGGCTGCGGCCATCGAGGCCTATCGGACGGCGCCGACGCCAAACGTGATTCTGCTCGAAACCGAAGGCCGCTCGGATATTCTGACCGGCCTCGACGATCTCGCAAGCGTCTGCGACGCGGGTACGCGCGTTGTCGTGATCGGCCGCGTCAACGACGTTCTTCTCTATCGCGAACTCGTCCGCCGCGGCGTCAGCGACTATGTGATCGCACCCGTCAAGCCGCTCGACGTCGTCCGCGCGATCTGCGGCCTGTTCTCTGTGCCGGAAGCCAAGGCTGTCGGACGCATCATCGCAATCGTCGGCGCCAAGGGCGGCGTCGGCGCCTCCACCATCGCACACAACGTCGCGTGGGCGATCGCACGCGATCTCGCACTCGATTCCGTTGTCGCGGACCTCGATCTCGCGTTCGGCACCGCCGGCCTCGACTACAATCAGGATCCGCCGCAGGGCATCGCGGACGCGGTGTTCTCGCCGGATCGCGTCGATACGGCGTTCATCGACCGCCTGCTGTCGAAGTGTACCGATCATCTCAGTTTGCTGGCCGCACCGGCGACACTTGACCGCGTCTACGATTTCGGAAGCGAAGCCTTCGATTCGATTTTCGACACGCTGCGCACGACGATGCCGTGCATCGTGCTCGACGTGCCGCATCAGTGGTCGGGATGGACCAAACGCGCACTGATCGGCGCGGACGACATTCTTATCGTCGCGGAACCCGATCTCGCGAACCTGCGCAATACCAAGAACATGTTCGACATGCTCAAGATGTCGCGACCGAATGATCGTCCGCCGCTCTATTGCCTGAACAAGGTCGGCGTGCCGAAGCGGCCCGAGATCAGCACGAGCGAATTCTCCAAGGCCATCGAGAACCAGCCGATCGTCAGTATTCCGTTCGAGCCGCAGATCTTCGGATCGGCCGCGAACAACGGACAGATGATTGCGGAAATTTCCGCTACGCATCGCACGTCGGAAATGTTTCTCCAAGTCGCGCAGCGGCTGACGGGGCGCGGCGAGGCGAAGAAGCCGCGCAACGGTTTTCTTGCACCTTTGCTCGGAAAGCTCCGGGCCAAATAGTCTTTCGCGTGGGGTATTGTCGTGTTCGGTAAGCGTAGCGGATCGGAAGTTGATGTCAGGGCAACGAAGCCACTGGCGCCTGTGCAGCCGGCTGCGGCGCCTGCAAGGCCCGTCGACGCCGCGCCTCCTGTCGCCTCTCCGTCCATTTCGCCCGCGAGAACCGCACCGCCTCCGCCGCCGGCTGACCGCCGCTCGGATTCCTACTATCAGACCAAGGCGACGATCTTCGGCGCACTGATCGAAGCGATCGATCTTGCGCAGCTATCCAAGCTCGATGTCGAATCCGCGCGCGAAGAAATCCGCGACATCGTCAATGAGATCATCGCGATCAAGAACATTGTGATGTCGATTGCCGAGCAGGAAGAACTGCTCGACGACATCTGTAACGACGTTCTGGGTTATGGCCCGCTGGAACCGCTGCTGTCGCGCGACGACATCGCCGACATCATGGTGAATGGCTCCGGCACGGTCTACATCGAAGTCGCCGGCAAGATTCAGCGCACGGGAATTCGCTTTCGCGACAATCAGCAGCTTCTCAATATCTGCCAGCGCATCGTCAGCCAGGTCGGCCGCCGCGTCGATGAATCCTCGCCGATCTGCGACGCGCGCCTCGCCGACGGCTCCCGCGTCAATGCCATTGTGCCGCCGCTGGCGATTGACGGCCCCGCGCTCACCATCCGCAAATTCAAGAAGGACAAGCTGACGCTTGAGCAGCTTGTCAAATTTGGCGCCATCTCGCCGGAGGGCGCGCAGATCTTGCAGATCATCGGCCGCGTGCGCTGTAACGTGCTGATCTCAGGCGGTACCGGTTCCGGTAAAACCACGCTGCTGAATTGTCTGACCAACTTCATCGACGACGACGAACGTGTCATCACCTGCGAAGACGCCGCCGAATTGCAATTGCAGCAGCCGCATGTGGTGCGCCTGGAAACGCGCCCGCCGAATATCGAAGGCGAAGGCCAGATCACCATGCGCGATCTGGTCAGAAACTGTCTGCGTATGCGCCCTGAACGCATCATCGTCGGCGAAGTCCGCGGACCCGAGGCATTCGACCTGCTTCAGGCCATGAACACCGGCCACGACGGATCGATGGGCACGCTGCACGCCAACAATCCGCGCGAGGCTCTTTCACGCGCCGAGTCCATGATTACCATGGGCGGCTTTTCGCTGCCCTCACGCACCATTCGCGAAATGATCTGCGCCTCGATCGACGTCGTCATTCAGGCCGCCCGCCTGCGCGACGGCTCGCGCCGCATCACGCACATCACCGAGGTGATGGGCATGGAAGGCGACACGATCATTACGCAAGATATTTTCCTCTACGACATCACCGGCGAAGACCTGAACGGAAACCTGCTGGGCCGCCACCGCTCGACTGGCATCGGACGTCCGAAATTCTGGGAACGCGCGCGCTATTATGGCGAAGAAAAGCGCCTCGCCGCAGCTCTCGACGCAGCCGAAGTTCCCGGCGCGAAGGAATAACGCCGATGAAAATGCAAACCCTTGCTTTGGCCTTCCTCGCCGCCGTCACCATCGGCGGTCTGGCGTGGGTGTTCCTCTATCCTCTGTTGTCCGGCGAGCGAAAGGCCGAACAGCGCCGCGCATCGTTCGCGCGTTCCGAGCCGAGCCTTCGCCGCGAAGACCGCGTGCAGCGTTCAAAACGTTCGCAAGTCGAAGAGTCGCTCAAGGAAGTCGAAGAGCGTCACAAGAAGGCGAAGAACGTCTCGCTGCAACTGCGCATTTCGCAGTCGGGATTGGACGTGACGAAACAGCAGTTCACTATCGGCTCGGTGGTTCTTGGTGCCGTCGGGTTTTTCGTTACCTTCTTTATGGGCGCCGGATTGCTCGCGGCGGCTGGCTTTGCGATCGGCGCGGGATTCGGTCTGCCGCGCTGGATCCTCAGCTTTCTGAAGAAGCGCCGCGAGAAGAAGTTTCTCGACGCCCTGCCGGATGCGGTCGATATCATCGTGCGCGGCATCAAAGCGGGATTGCCGCTTTTCGATTCGATCAAGGTCGTCGCCGCCGACACACCTGAGCCGCTTCGCAGCGAATTTAACGCCATTATCGAAACGCAGGCCATCGGCATGCCGCTCGGCGAAGCCTGCCAGCGGCTGTATGAGCGCATGCCGCTGCCGGAAGCGAATTTCTTCGGTATCGTGATCGCAATCCAGACCAAGTCCGGCGGCAATCTTTCGGAAGCCCTCGGAAATCTGTCCAAGGTGCTGCGCGACCGCAAACGTATGGCTGCCAAGATTCAGGCAATGTCGATGGAAGCCAAGGCCTCGGCTGCGATCATCGGCGCACTGCCGCCGATCGTGATGATTATGGTTTACATCATGACGCCGGAATACATTTCATTGCTGTGGACGCACCCGACGGGACGGCTGATGCTCGCCGGCTGCGTCCTGTGGATGTCCACGGGAATCTTCGTGATGAAGAAGATGATTAACTTCGATTTCTGACGAGGCATCATGCTTGATCTTCTCATCGACAGGTTTCACGACACCCGCTTCATGGCGATGCTGCTGGCTGCGATCGCGGCGGCTGCGACTGCCTATACGCTCGTGTCTCCATTCTTCGCGGGCGAAGGATTGCAGAAGCGTATGAAGGCCGTCGCCAGCGAACGCGAGCGCATGCGCCAGCGTGAGCGTGACCGCATGAACCGCACCGAAAAGGTCGCGCTGCGCCAGACGCCGAAACAGTTCATTCAAAAGACCGTCGAAGACTTCAATCTCGGCAAATGGCTCGCGCAGGAAGAAGCGCGCGACAAACTGGTGATGGCCGGCTATCGCGGACAGTCACCCTACATGACGTTTCTGTTCTTCCGTCTCGTCATGCCGATCACGTTCTTTATCGGGGCCGTGCTGTATGTATTTGTCATTTCGCACATGGAGCAGACCGCCCTCATGAAGGCAGGCATGTGTCTGGGCGCAACCTGGGCCGGCATGCAGGCGCCCATGCTGTTTCTGAAGAACGCAATTCAAAAGCGTCAGCTTCAAATCCGCCGCGCATTTCCCGATGCGCTTGACCTTCTGCTGATCTGTATCGAGTCCGGCATGTCGATCGAAGCGGCGTTCCGCAAAGTCAGCCAGGAAATCGGCTCGCAATCGATTGCACTTGCCGAAGAACTCACACTGACGACGGCGGAATTGTCCTACTTGCAGGACCGCAAAACTGCCTACGAGAACCTCGCCAAGCGAACCGGCATCGAGGGCGTGAAGTCCGTCTGTCTCGCGCTTCAGCAGGCGGAGCGTTACGGCACGCCGATTGGTGCGACGCTCCGCGTGATGGCGCAAGAAAACCGCGACATGCGCATGAACGAAGCGGAGAAGAAGGCTGCCGCGCTTCCGCCGAAACTGACCGTTCCGATGATCGTGTTCTTCCTGCCGGTGCTGTTCGTCGTCATTCTCGGCCCGACCGGGATCAAGGTCGCAGCCTATATGAACTGACGACTATCGCGTCAGGAGGCATTCGGCGATAAAACCGACGAAGTGCGCGAGCGCCGCGATCCTTCGCCATTGTTCAGCATCTGCTTGAGATAGGCGACGTTGGCTTCGGCCTGATCGGCGGGAAGGTCGGCGCGGACAATGGACTCGGCTTCCGCAAATCGTCCCTGAAGACCGACGGCAAGTCCGAGATTCTGACGCACGCGAGCGTCAGTCGCGCCATTGTCGAGCGCCTGACGCAGCGTCGACTCGGCTTTTGGAAGATTCTTCGACAGCACATAGGACATGCCAAGATTCGACAGCACCGAGGGCTCGTCGGGCGCGAGCCTCAGCGCACTCGCGTAGTATCGGCGCGCCTCGTCATGCTTGCCCATCTGGTCGAGCACGGTTCCCTGAACAGAAAGAATGCGCCAGTCCGGATTGGCCGGTGTATGTGCCTTCGTCAGCGTGTCGAATGCCTGTTGGAAGTTTCCATTGTCGGCAAGCGCGCGGCCGTAAGCCGCGAGCAATGCGCGATTGCCTGGGTTGACGATGGTTGCCTGTTCGAGAACCGCGACGGCCTGCTGGCGCTGACCGTTGAGGCGCAGCGAGGTGCCGTATTGCAAAGCGACTTCAGTGTTCTTGGGATTGGCGCGGTAGCGTTCGCCAAGCGCCTCGATCTCGCTGGCCGTCAGGCGGCCGGAATTGGTATCGCCGCGCGCGCTGACGGAGCCCGTGGTGTCGGTCGATTGCGCGATGGTCTGGCAGCCGCCAAGACCGATGGCCAACACCGCTGCAACGGCGGCGGACCCCAAATGGCGGTTGAAAGCGCGCGAAATACGCATGGCACTTGGACTCGCAAGGCGGTTGGCGAAGCCGGATACTCCTCGTAATAGACCGTTAACCCTAACGACTGGTTAATTCCCCCGGCGGCCCCCCGTCCGGCTGCTATGATGCCGCACCGTTCGCCCTCCTGAGACTGCCATGCACCCAGCTTTCGCGACCGCAACCGACGCCATCCCGATTACGTTTGCGACCAAATCCACGCTGGAATCCATTCTGGCGGCGCTTCCGCCTGTCACCGCTCAGTTCGCCAAAGCGAGCGCCTTCGCGGGCAAACCCGGCCAGTATCTCGGGCTGCCGGACGCGAAGGGTTCGCTGTCCCACGTCCTGTTCGGAATCGAAGAAAAAGACGCGGTATGGCGCGACCTGTTCAGGCCGGGACAACTGCCGGGACTGCTGCCGGCTGGAGTCTATCGCTTCGCGAACGCGCCGCATGACGCACGGCTTGCGACACTCGCCTTCGCGCTCGGAAGCTACAAGTTCGGCCGTTACCGCAAGAACGACGTAAGCAGCGCGCGACTCGTGCCGCCCGATGGCGTGAACGTTGACGAAGTAACGCGGTTGGCGGATGCCGCAACGCTGGCGCGCGATCTCATCAACACGCCAGCCAACGACATGGGGCCGGATGAACTTGCAATTGCGGCCAAAACGCTCGCCGACAAATTTGGCGCCAAATATTCAACAATCGTCGGCGACGATCTTCTCTCACAGAACTTTCCGCTTATTCACGCCGTCGGCCGCGCCTCGACCCGCGCGCCGCGTTTGATCGATGTCTCATGGGGCAATCCCTCGCATCCGAAAGTGACGCTGATCGGCAAAGGCGTGTGCTTCGATACCGGCGGGCTCGATCTCAAACCGTCCAGCGGCATGCTCATCATGAAAAAGGACATGGGCGGTGCAGCCAACGTGCTGGCACTCGCTCAAATGATTATGGATGCCAAACTGAAAGTGCGGTTGCGCGTGCTGATCCCTGCGGTCGAAAATTCCGTCGCCGGCAATGCGTTCCGGCCGCTCGACATTTTTCCATCGCGAAAAGGCATGACGGTCGAAATCGGAAACACCGACGCCGAAGGGCGACTGGTGCTTGCGGATGCGCTCGCACTCGCCGACGAGGAAAAGCCGGACCTTCTGATCGATCTCGGCACACTCACGGGGGCCGCACGCGTCGCACTCGGTCCCGATCTGCCGCCATTCTATACCAGCGACGACAAGCTCGCCGCCGAAATTGAGCATTGCGCGCGCAGCGAGAACGATCCGCTGTGGCGGATGCCGCTATGGCCGCCTTACGATTCATGGCTCGACTCGAAAGTCGCCAATCTCAACAATGCCCCCTCCGGCACCTTTGCGGGATCGATCACCTGCGCGCTGTTTCTCCAACGCTTCGTCGAGCATGCAAAATCCTGGTTGCATGTCGACATCTACGGCTGGACACCGGCGGCGAAACCTGCGCGGCCGGAAGGCGGCGAATGTCAGGCGGCACGCGCCATCTACAAACTGCTGAGCGCGCGCTATGGATGATCTGAAAACCGATCCACGCCTCACGCCCGCGCGGCCCGACCTCGCCGCAAAATTTCTCGAAGGTAAGGTCAAGGCCGCCCGGTTCGTCGAGGGCACTCAGCACGAAGTCGTCGCTGCCAGTGCGCCGGTTCGTCACCAGCCTTCGCATCAAGCCTCTCTCGACACCGAAGCTCTCAAGGGCGAGCGCGTGACGATCTACGACCGCGCCGAAGGCTGGGCCTGGGGACAGTTAAACAACGATGGCTATGTCGGCTGGCTCCCGGAAAGTGCGCTCGGGCCAATCGCCGAAAAACATACTCACAAGGTAGGCGCGCTCAGGACGCTTGTGTTTCCCGGACCCTCGATAAAATTGCCGCCGGTCGATGTGCTGTCGCTCGGATGCCGGGTGAGGATTGTCGGCAACGATGGGCCTTTCGCGATCACATCGGACAATCGTTTTATCCATGCGATGCATCTTGTTTCGCTCGATTATGCGGAAAACGATTTCGTGTCGGTCGCGGAAAAGTTTGTCGGCACGCCTTATCTGTGGGGCGGAAAAACAAGCCTCGGCCTCGATTGTTCGGGGCTGGTGCAGGTCTGTCTGGATGCCGCAGGCTTCGCAATTCCGCGCGAATCCGATCTTCAGGAAAAATCAAAAGGAATCGCCGTCGAAGGCCGGGATTTCGACAGCCTGAGGCGCGGCGATCTGATTTTCTGGAAAGGTCACGTCGCAATCGCGCGCGGCGACGGAACCATGATCCACGCCAACGCGACCGATATGTGCGTGGCGTGCGAACCTATCGAGGCCGCCGTCGTGCGAATTCGTAAATCGCCTACCGGCGACGTCACCAGTATCAAACGGATCGATTTGGGAAGCAGGCAACTTACATATTCGTCAGGCGGACCAATGAAGGTCGTGATCGTCGACTGCAATTGCCACAGACCGGCCCACCACAGCGTGTTTGCGGAAATGATGCCACGGCTCGCACGCTCCGGTGTCGAACTGATCGTCGCAGATCAATGGCGGAAAGAATTCGCCAGCGCAGACCTTGTCGTCGGAGCCGATCCGATCGCCGATCGCGATGAGTTGTCGAAAACAAGAATCCTCGGCCAGCGGACGCTGAACCGCTTCACAAGGCTTCAGGTCGCCACCGAGCAGAACGGTCCTGTCGCGCACTATTGCTCTCCGGCAAGCGACGAAGAACTGACCGCAGCTTCACGCCGATGGGGCGACGTTGCGGTTCTGAAATACGATTGGTCGTCGCGGCGCAATGGCGTTTTCCTATGGCCGCTGGCGGAAGGCCGCAAGTCTTTTCCGCGCGATTTCAAACCCGGAACCGATCTTTTCATGGAATTTCTGCCGGAGGATCCGGCGACCTACAAGATCGACGCCTTCGGCGGGCAAATCCTCGGATCCTGGATTTTGCCGACGCGCAATATGAGGCTCCCCGATTGGCAGGTCATTTCGGATCAGAAGTCTTACTTCTTTGAGCCGCCGGAAAATTTGAACCGCGCCATCGCAAAAGTGAGCTTGGCATTGCTTGCGCATGGAGCAGGCTACACCAGCTTCGACCTGATGCGCTCCGGAGACGAATTCAGAATCATCGAGATGAACACATGCGGCGTCGGCACCGGTATCTGGCAGAATCAGATGCTTCACTATGCCGAAACCTACGCGAAGGCGCTGTTGGCGACGCTTGAACGGCTCGATACGATTCCGGTCTTTGCAGATTTGAGAGCGCGAGCCGCAGAGGCGAACAGCGATCAAGCTGTGGCAGTTGTTCTCGATCGCCCCGAACAGACCTCGCTTTCTTCCGATCTATCCCAACCCGTTGCCGAAACCGTTCTCGCAGATTCCGCAGAGCTGCGGTTCTACAACAGGCTCACCGATACCGAGCGGCTGGCTCCAAAGCGTTTGACGAAGATCGTTCGCTCCAATGCCGAACCTTTTCTTCGGCACGCCTTTGAAACATCGCCGTTCTACCGCGACCGCCTTTCAATGCTGTTTTCGCAAGGCGGTCCGGTGGATTGGGATCGCTGGGAGAACATACCGCTGACAACGGAAGATGACGTTGCAACTCATCGCGACCTGCTGTTGAGCCGTCGCGTCGATGCGCTGCATGGGGCGGTCGTTCATTGCAGTGCGCTTCACTCCAGCGGCCGGTCGATGACTGTGTCCAAATCGACACTGCAACTGGCATCGGAATCGTGCATCGAAGCACGGCTGTTTCGCTGGTTCGGGATCGAAACGGATAAAGCGATGGCGTCGCTGCTGCCTGAAATAGCCCGTGATGGCGAAGCGACGTGGGTGCCGAAGTGGCTCGCCTTGCAACGCGGCCCATTGCTGTTCGCCGGCACCGATATGTCTGCGCTGGACGAGATTCGATGGCTCGGAAAGTCGGGGGCTGCGAACCTCAAGGCTCTCCCGAGCCAGGCTCATCAATTGGCAGACGCTGTCGCCAAGCATCCGGAGCTGAAGCCTCTCATCAAAGTCATTTTCACAGAGGGCGAGATCGTCACAGCGCAAACGCGTGACCTGTGCCGGGAGCATCTCGGCTCGCGCATCGCAGACACATACAGACGGATGGAAGCCGGTCCCATCGCATTGCAGTGTCCGGCATCGGACATCTATCATATGCAAAGCGAGATATGCATCGTGGAGGTTGTCGATGACAACGGCCGCGCGACTCCGCCCGGAGGCACCGGTCAGGTCGTCGTCACCCCTTTCTACAATTACGCCATGCCGCTCGTTCGATACGCGACCGGCGACATCGTCGAACTAGTTGCCCGTCCCTTCGGACTAGGCGACAAATGCGCGTGCGGAAAAACTCTCCCGGTCATCCGGCGCATGGTTAAACGTCGAGGCTAAAAAAGATGCCGCAGACAATCGCCGCAGCATCGTGCTTCAAGATCTAACCGATCGTGTTTAGCGTGATCCAACTCGTACAGCCGTATCGGTGCCAGGGATGTAGAAAAATCCAGCACCATACAGGCTACACACCCTCACATATTCGACCGGTGCACCCGGTTTGCCGAAATTCGTAGAGACGCCGACCTTGACCGAGTCCGTAGTCATGCTGGTACGCAAATCGCCGAAGTTCGTCGCCGTACCATATTCGGCATGAGTATATTCGACGCGGGCCGTCCAGCCATTGCACAACCGGCCTTCGAGGCCGCCGCCGACGAAATATCCGCTTCGGGTCGTCGATTCGGACCTCATCGGAAAGTTGAAATTCTGATTGGTCCAGGCACCGCCGCCTGTGATGTAAGCCAGGACATTCGGTGAAATGGCGTAACCGGCTCTGCCGCCGAGCGTTCCGTACCAATCGGTCGTTGTGTTCAGAGCAACGCCATTGATCACGGTGCTGTCGACATTGGTCGCACCGAACTTGCCCTCGATGCCGAGCACGAGACCGCTGCGGAAATTGTAATTGAAGCCGGCAAAGCCTCCCCCCGATAACGCGGAAGGCGAGGTACTGCCGAGGAAGCCGCCGGAATAGTCGATTTTCTGCCATGAGCCGCCGACTTCGCCGCCGAGGTAAAAACCGCCCCAGCTATATGCTGACTGTTTCCTTGCCAGATCACGCAGAAGCTCACGGCTATCCTGCGCGTTGACATCCGGAATTTGAACGATCGCGACACCAGCAACTGCTGCGGACGCAACAACAAAGTGCTTGCCCATTCCCCACCCAATAATTTCAGGAATTCCCGCAGGCACGCTAGCACCGGGTGAAGTCCGGAGCATGTTACCGGCAAGCCACACCCCCAGCTAAATTGGAACCTGAAAACAGGCTAATTTTATTACGCAGAGTGGCCCGAAGGCGCTGTTTCGATATTGAACGCTGCCGCAAAAAGCGCCCGTGTGTAGTCCGTCTTCGGACTTTTGAACAAATCGGCGGCCGCGCCCTGCTCCACGATCTTGCCGTGGCGCATGACGATCAGATTGCTCGCCAGCGAGGCGACGACACGCAGATCGTGCGAGATGAACATGTATGTGAGATCGAGACGGCGCTGCAGTTCGCGCAACAGATCGACCATCTGGGCCTGAAACAGCATGTCGAGCGCGCTGGTCGGCTCGTCCAGCACGACGAAATTCGGTTCCAGCACGACGGCGCGCGCGATCGAGATGCGCTGACGCTGACCGCCGGAAAATTCGTGCGGGTAGCGGAAGCGCGTTTCGGGATCGAGGCCGACTTCCTTCAGCGCCTTGACGACACGCGCCTCGCGCTCAATCGCGGAGAGTTGCGGCTGATGCACGCCCAGCCCTTCGGCCACGATGTCGCCGACCGACATGCGCGGACTGAGCGCGCCATAAGGGTCCTGAAACACGATCTGCATGTCGCGGCGGAACGGCCGCATCTGCTTGAAACCGAGACCCTGCACGTCCTTGCCGAGAAATACGATCGGACCTTGCGATGAAATCAGCCGCAGCAGCGCCAGCCCAAGCGTGGTTTTGCCTGAACCGGATTCGCCGACGACGCCGAGCGTCTCGCCCTTGCGGACTGCAACGCTCACACCGTCGACAGCCTTGATGTGTCCGACCGTCTTGCGGAGAATCCCGCGCTTGATCGGAAACCAGACCTTCAAATCGTCCGCCGACATCACCACCGGCTCGTTGGGACGCGGCGGCGCGGGATCGGGCTTCGGCTCGGCGGCAAGGAGTGCCTTGGTGTACGGGTGCTTCGCCGCGGTAAAAACCTGTTCGACCGGCCCCTGCTCGACAATCTTGCCGTTGTTCATCACACAAACGACGTCCGCGATGCGCCGCACGATGCCGAGATCGTGGGTGATGAACAGCATGCTCATGCCGAGCCGCGTGCGAATATCCGCGAGCAGTTTTAGAATTTGCGCCTGCACCGTCACATCGAGCGCGGTGGTCGGCTCGTCCGCGATCAGCAAATCCGGCTCGTTGGCGAGAGCCATCGCGATCATCACGCGCTGGCGCTGGCCGCCGGACAATTGATGCGGATAGCTTTGCAGCCGCGTTTCCGGTTCCGGAATTCCGACCTGCGTCAGCAATTCCAGCGTTCTCGCTCGCGCCATTGCGCCACGCACGCCGCTGTGAAGAAAAATGACTTCACCGATCTGCGCCTCAATCGTGTGAAGCGGATTGAGCGACGTCATCGGCTCCTGAAAAATGATCGAGATGTCATTGCCGCGGATCGAACGAATGTCGTTCTCACTCATGTTGAGCAGTTCGCGGCCCTTGAAATGTATACTGCCGCTTGGGTGGGTCGCGGTCGGGTAAGGCAACAGCTTGAGCACCGACAGCGCGCTGACGGATTTCCCAGACCCCGACTCTCCAACCAGAGCCACGCACTCGCCGCGGTTGATCGAGAATGAAATCTTGTCGACCGCCAGCGTCTCACGTCCGGCCTGCCGGAATCCCACCGACAGATCGCGCACATCGAGCAGCGGCTGATTGATCGCGTCCATCCCAATCACCTGAACGTCTTGCGCGGATCGAAGGCATCGCGAACGCCCTCGCCGATGAAAATCAGAAGCGACAGCATGATTGCGACCGAGAAGAAACCGGTGAAGCCGAGCCAAGGCGCCTGCACGTTGGATTTGCCTTGCGAGAGCATTTCCCCAAGCGACGGCGAACCGGGCGGCAGGCCGAAGCCGAGAAAATCAAGCGCGGTGAGCGTCATCACAGATGACGACACGATGAACGGAAGAAACGTCATGGTCGCAACCATCGCGTTCGGCAACAGATGGCGGAACATGATCGTGGCGTTCGACACGCCGAGCGCGCGCGCCGCCTGAATATATTCAAAGTTACGCCCGCGCAAAAATTCCGCGCGCACGAGACCCACCAGCGACACCCACGAGAACAGCAGCAAGATACCAAGCAGCACGAAGAATCCCGGCACCAGCACCGACGACAGGATCAGCAAAAGATAGAGAGATGGAATCGCCGTCCACACTTCAATGAATCGCTGAAAGCCGAGGTCGACCCAGCCGCCGAAATAGCCCTGCACGCCTCCTGCTGCTACCCCGATGATCGAAGAAACGATTGTCAGCGCGAGACCGAACAGCACCGAAATGCGAAACCCGTAGATCAGCCGCGCCACGACATCGCGACCCTGATCGTCGGTGCCAAGCCAGTTATATTCAAGATCGCGGCAGCTTTTCAGCCCCTTCTTCTCGACCACCGGCTTGCACTGCGCTTCCGTGAGCATCCATGTCGGCTTCGACGGCGCCGGTGTCGGCAGATCGAGGTTGTGCGTGTCGTAGGAATAGCGGATCAGCGGCCAGACGATGCTGCCGCCCTTTTCCGCAATCAGCTTCTGCAAATAGGGATCGCGGTAGTCGGCAGCGGTCTGGAAGTCGCCTCCGAATGCCGTTTCCGGATAAGTGACGAAGGCCGGAAAATAAAGTTTGCCATCGAACTTGATGAGAAACGGGCGATCGTTGGCGATGACCTCGGCAAACAGCGAGATGAAAAACAGCACCATGAATATCCAGAACGACCAATAGCCGCGCCGGTTGGATTTGAAATTCTGCCAGCGCCGCTTGTTCAGCGGGGACGGCGCAAACGGCCGGCGCGACGGCGGCACGGCTTCACCGAGCGGCGATTGCGCGGCGGTCTCGACCGGAACGGGCGCGGTGTCCGTCATACTTCGCGCGCCTCAAAGTCGATGCGGGGATCGATCCACATATAAGCGAGATCGGAAATCAAATTCACGATCAGGCCGACCAGCGAAAAAATGAACAGCGTTCCGAACACGACCGGATAATCGCGATTGAGCACGCTCTCGAAACCGAGCAGACCCAAACCATCGAGCGAAAAAATCGTCTCGATCAGGAGCGAGCCCGAGAAGAATGCGTGAATGAATGCACCGGGAAATCCGGCAATGACGATCAGCATCGCGTTACGAAAGATATGCCCGTAAAGCACCTGTCGCTCGCTGCACCCTTTTGCGCGCGCAGTCATCACATACTGCTTGCGGATTTCATCGAGGAAGGAATTTTTGGTCAGCAGCGTCATTGTCGCGAACGCGCCGAGCGCCATGGAAATCATCGGCAGCGTCAGGTGCCAGAAGTAATCGGCGACTTTCTGATACCACGGAAATTGCGACCAGTTGTCGGAGGTCAACCCGCGAAGCGGAAAAATGTCGAAAAACGATCCGCCCGCGAACAGAATGATGAGAAGGATCGCGAACAGAAATCCCGGAATCGCAAAGCCGATGATAACGACGCCCGATGTCCAGACGTCGAATTTCGATCCATCCCTGATTGCCTTGCGGATACCGAGCGGAATCGAAATCAGATATGTCAGAAGCGTCATCCAGATTCCGAGCGACATCGAGACCGGCAGCTTTTCCTTGATGAGCTGGATCACACTGACATCGCGAAAATAACTTTTGCCGAAATCGAAACGCGCAAAATTCCAGAGCATCAGAAGAAAACGCTCGGGCGCGGGTTTGTCGAAACCGAATTGCTTCTCAAGACTCTTGACGAAATCTGGATCGAGACCCTGCGCGCCGCGATATTTCGAGGATACCGCGTCAGCGGAAGCGCCCGCCTGTGGGCGCGACGCGAAATCTCCGCCGCTCGATCCTGAAATGCGCGAGCTTGCTCCCGTGTCCGTTCCCGACAGTTGCGCGATCACGCGCTCGACAGGTCCGCCCGGTGCGAACTGCACCACGACGAACGACACGAAAAGAATTCCCAGCAAAGTGGGGAACATCAGAATGATGCGGCGGGCAATATAGGCGCTCATAGATCCGCTCTCGGCTCACTTCGCCTGTTCGGGCTTGGTCTGCTCAGGCTTTTTAGCCTTCGCCTCATCAAACCACCACAACTCTGGAGCCCCTACCCCGCCCGTATAACGCGGAATTTTCGGCGGATGAGCGAACACATCCCAATAGGCCACGCGATGACGCGACGAATACCATTGCGGCACCCAGTAGCGTCCCGCCCGGAACACGCGATCGAACGCCCGGCACGCGATACGCAGTTCATCGCGATTGTCGGCAGCGATGATCTTGTCGATCAAAGCATCGAGTGCCGGGCTGGCAACCCCGGCCAGATTTTGCGATCCCTTGATGCCTGCGGCCTGCGACGAAAAAAACGTGCGCAGCGCATCGCCCGGCGTCGAGGCCATGCTGAAGCGTTCGATCGTCATGTCGAAATCGAAATCGTCGAGCCGCGCGCGATATTGCACGGGATCGACGAGGCGAAAGCTCGCCTCGATGCCGAGCGTCGCGAGATTCTTGATGTAGGGTGCATGGTGCGGCTGTAGCGACGGCTCGTAGTTCAGAAATTCGATCCTGAAAACATCGCCATTCGGCAACCGCCGTTTGCCGTCTTTAATCTCGCAGCCTGCATCGGTCAGAAGTTGCGAGGCCTTGCGAAGCAGCGTGCGGTCCTGTCCCGAGCCATCGGAGACAGGCGGCAGATAAGGTTCGCCGAACACCTCGTCCGGCACCTTGCCGCGGAACGGCTCGAGCAGCGCCAGTTCTTCCGGCGGCGGCTTGCCCGTCGCCATCAGATCGGAGTTCTGAAACGGAGAATGCGTCCGCGAATACGCATCGTACATGATGGTCTTGTTGGTCCACTCGAAATCGAACGCCTGCGTCAGCGCCTCGCGCACCCGCGCGTCCTTGAACTGCTCGCGCCGCGTGTTGATGAACCAGCCCTGCGCGCCGGACGGAGTTTCGTCGGGCAGCGTCTCGCGCACGACGCGGCCGTCCTTCACACCGGGGAAATCGTAGCGCGTGTTCCAGATTCGCGCGGTGAATTCCTCGCGATAGAGATAATTGCGGCCGGTGAAGCCTTCGAACGCCACATCGCGGTCACGGTAAAATTCAAAACGAACGACGTCGAAGTTGAAAGCGCCGCGCGATACCGGCAGGTCCTTCGCCCACCAGTCTTTCACGCGCTCGAATTCGACAAAGCGACCGGGTTCAAAACGTCCCACGCGATAGGGACCGGAACCAAGCGGAATATCGAGCGTGGATTCATCGAACGTGCGATTTGCGTAATACGTCTTCGAGAAGATCGGCAGGCCCGCAACGAACAGGGGCACGTCGCGTCCGCGCTTCGGCGCGAACGTAACGGCGACGGTTGCATCGTCCGGCGCGTCGGCTTTCATCATGTCGCGCAATTGCTGACGGATGATGGGATGGCCCTTCTCCTTCAGCACATTGATGGAGAATGCAACGTCCTGCGCCGCAAGTTTGCTGCCGTCGTGGAAACGCGCTTCGGGACGGAGTGTGAAACGATAGGTGAGCTTGTCCGCCGATATTTTGACCGAGCGCGCAACGAGACCGTACATGGCATCTGGCTCATCGCCGGCGCGCACCATCAGCGAGGCAAACGTCTGCTCCATTCCGGTCGCGCCGTCGCCCTTGAGAATGAAACTGTTGAGCGAGTTGAATGTCGTGAATGACTGATTGTAGGAGCGCCCCCACGGAATCGTCGAAAATGTGCCGCCCTTCGGCGCGCCGACGTTGACGTATTCAAAATTCTTGAAGTCCGCCGGATATTTCAGGTCGCCGAACGCCGACATGCCATGCGATTCTGCGTCGGCAGTTTGGGCTCGAACGGCACCCGTGCGCGTGGCGGCAAGAACCGCTCCACCGAGAACAAGAACGCGACGGCGCGTGACATCAATCAAGAACGCTTTCCAATCTTGTCGGCCTTCTCTTTGTCGAACCACCACAGCGTCGGAAGCCCGGACCGGGCATATTTCGGAAGCGGCGCATGGCTAAACCGGTCCCAGCGCGCATAGCGCGAAAAGCCGTAGGTAAACTGCGGAACCACATAATAGTGCCACAGCAAGACACGATCGAGCGCCTTGGTCGCAGCGACCAGCGTTTCGCGGTCTTTGGCATACACGATCTTGTCGATGATCTTGTCGATCACAGGATTCTTGATGCCGATCGTGTTGCGCGAGCCCGGCGTGTCGGCGGCTTGCGTTCCCCAGAAATCGCGCTGCTCGTTGCCCGGTGAGAGCGACTGGCCCCACACGTCCGTAATGATGTCGTAGTCGAAATTGCGCAGGCGATTCTGATACTGCGCCGTATCGACAGTGCGGACCGTCACATCGATGCCCAAACGCGCGAGCGACGGCTTGTAGAACAAAACGATGCGTTCCGACGGCGGACTGTCGATCAGAAATTCGACCGAGACCTGCTTGCCGTCCTTGTCGACGAGTTTCTGATCTTGAACTTCGTAACCTGCTTCTTTCAGCAGCCGCGTCGCGTTGCGGAGATTGTCGCGCACTTTCTCGGGATCGCCGCCGACCGGATTTTCGTAAGGCTTGGAGATCACCTCCGGCGGGATGTCTTCGTAAAGCTCCTTGAGGATCGCAAGCTCTTTGCCCACAGGAATTCCAGTGGCCGCAAGCTCGGTGCCCTCGAAATAACTGCCGATGCGTTTGTACTGCCCGTAGAACAATTGCTTGTTCATTTCCTCGAAATCGAACGCATAGTTGAACGCGCGGCGCACGCGCTTGTCGGCAAACAGCGGGCGGCGAATGTTGAAGGCGAAGCCCTGCATCCGGCCGGAATCGTTGATCGGAAATTCCTCGAGGACAACGCGCTTGTCCGTGACGGCCGGAAAATCGTAAGCCGTCGCCCAGTTCTTTGCGGACGACTCGATGGTCCAGTCCGCCTGATCCGCCTTGAACGCTTCGAGCGATACAGTGGTATCGCGGAAAAATTCAAAGCGCAGTTCGTCGAAATTGTTCTGTCCGATGCGCGAAGGCAATCTATCGCCCCAGTATTTCTTGACGCGTTCGAGCGTCACGGAGCGGCCGGCGGAGAATTCCTTGATCGCGTAGGGACCGGAGCCGAGCGGCTTTTCCAGCGTGGTTGAACCGATGTCGCGCTTGCGGCCTTCGGCGTCCTTGCCTTCCCACCAGTGCTTCGGAAGCACCGTCAGTTCGCCGACGATGGTCGGCAATTCGCGGTTGCCCGGCGCGTCGAAAATGAATTTGACTTCGTGCGCTCCCGTCTTCTCCATCGCAACGACATGCTTGTAATACGACGAATACATCGGGCTGTAGCGTTTCAGCGAATTCATCGAGAACATCACGTCTTCCGGCGTGACCGGTTTTCCGTCGTGCCATCTGGCCTCTTTGCGAAGACGGTAGATCACCCACGAATGATCGTCGGAATGCATCGCCCCTTCCGCGAGCAGGCCGTACTGCGTCGTCGTCTCGTCGAGCGAGCGCGTCATCAGCGTCTCATAGATCTGCCCGACCGCCGGAGCGATGGTGCCTTTGACGCCGGCGACCGCGATATTGAAGTTGTCGAACGTGCCGATCGAAATCTGCCGCGCTATTCCGCCTTTCGGCGCGTCCGGATTGACGTAGTCGAAGCGTTTGAAGTCGGCGGGGTATTTAATATCGCCGAACAGCGACAATGCATGTCGCCATTGCGGCGTTCCGGGATGCGGCGGAGGAGCAGTTTGCGCGCTGGCCAAATTGGCAAGCGGTGCAGCGTTCAGCACGGGTGCCGCTGCGATCAACGCTCCGTTTTGAAGAAGACGACGCCGTGAAATGGTCAAAGCAAAATCCCGTCGTTCAAATGCCGCCAGGCGATCAGGGTTGGCAGCGATTATGTCGGTTTTTGGATGCGGCGCCAGCCCGCCACGTCATCACGTTTGCGGCTGATCGTCCCAATAACACAGCACGAATGAAGACGAAAAACGGCCGGGCGAACCCGGCCGTTGATTAAATCTCTGTCACAAGAAGAGCGTTACTTGCTCGCGGTCGGCAACGGTGCAGGCGTATCGGCCAGCGTGCGCAGATATGCGATCACGTCCGCGCGCTCGCTGTCTTTCGAGATGCCGGCGAATCCCATCGCAGTTCCGGGAACGAAGCCCTTCGGATTGGCGATGAACTTGTTCAGATCGTCGTAAGTCCACTTGCCGCCCTTCGATTTCATCGCGGCGGAGAAGTTGAAGCCGTTCTTGCCCTCGCCCTTCGGTTCGTCGATCGTGTTGTACAGGTTCGGACCGACCTTGTTCGGGCCGCCTTTCTCGAACGAGTGGCAGGCGCCGCACTTCTTCGCAGCCGCCGCGCCTTTTTCCACTGAAGCGGTTTGCAGCAATTTCTCGATAGGCTCCGATGGTACCGCAGCAGCGGTGTCATGCCCGGCACCCTCGGCTTCCTTCACGGCGATTTCGTAACCGGGCTTCTCAGCCTTGATCGGCGAGAAGATCGCGTTGGCGGTGAAGTTCGTCACGAGCAGAACGAGGCAGGTGCCGAGAACGGCGCCCATGATCTTGTTGAGTTCAAAGGAGTCCATTTTCGAAGAGGCCCCGAGCCGGAAAGTCGATTTGACAGGCCGATTTTTCGGCCCTGGAAAAGCTATCAGCCGTCGCGTGCGCCGCAATACCGGTAGCGGGATCGAGATAACTTGTTGCCTGCCTTCTGGCAACCCGTATAAACGCGCGACCCCTTGAAAACACCAGTCATTTCCTCATCAATTTGGCTGTGCGAGCCGCTCTTTGCCAATGCCGAACGCCCGTACCCTCGTGCTGATACCCGCCCGCATGGCCGCGACGCGCCTGCCGGGAAAGCCGCTGCTCAACATCGCCGGCCTGCCGATGATCGTCCATGTCATGCGCCGGGCCGAGGAAGCCAAAATCGGCCGTGTCGTGGTTGCGACTGATGCGCCGGAAATCGCAAAAGCCGTGAAAGCAAACGGCGGCGAGGCCGTCATGACGCGCGCGGATCATCCCTCCGGATCGGATCGCATCTTCGAGGCGCTTGAGTCAGTTGATCCTTCGGGTCAGGTGGAGACGGTTATCAACGTGCAGGGCGATCTGCCGACCATCGCGCCGGGCGATATTCGTGCGCTTGTCGAGCCGCTGGCGGATAAAGACGTCCAGATCGCGACCGTCGCAGCCGTCATCCGGAAAGACGACGAACATACCAATCCGAACGTCGTCAAAGTTGTCGGCTCGCCTTTAAGCAACACGCGAATGCGCGCGCTCTATTTCACGCGAGCCACCGCCCCTGCAAACGACGGGCCGCGCTATCATCACATCGGCATGTATGCCTATCGCCGCGACGCGCTGGCCCGCTTCGTCAAGCTGAAGCCCTCGCCGCTGGAACTGCGCGAAAAGCTCGAACAGCTTCGTGCGATTGAGGCCGGCATGCGGATTGACGTGACGGTGGTTGACAGCGTGCCGCTGGGCGTCGATACGCCTGAGGATCTCGAGACCGCGCGCCGCGCGCTGGCGGGGAAATAGCAATGTCCAAGCAGATGAAAATCGCATTCCAGGGCGAGCCCGGCGCGAACTCGCATATCGCCATTGCCGAGGCCTATCCTGGCGCGACACCGATTCCGTGCGCGACCTTCGAGGATGCGCTGGCGGCGATTTCATCCGGCGAAGCCGACCTCGGCATGATTCCGATCGAGAACTCGGTCGCGGGACGCGTTGCGGACATTCATCATCTTCTGCCGCAGTCCGGGCTGTTCATTGTCGGCGAATGGTTTCTGCCGATCCATCACCAGTTGATGGCGCCGCGCGGAACGAAGATCGCGGACATCAAAACGGTCGAGAGCCATGTTCACGCGCTCGGCCAGTGCCGCAAGATCATCCGCAAGCTGAAAATCAAATCGATTGTCGCGGGCGACACCGCAGGCTCCGCACGGATCGTTGCTGAAGCCGGAGACAAATCTCGCGCGGCGATTGCCTCGCGCCTCGCCGCCGACATCTACGACCTCGATATTCTGTCGGAAGACATCGAAGACGAGACCCACAACACCACACGTTTCGTCATCCTTTCGCGCCATGAAAACTGGGCCAAACAAAACTCCGGCCCGCTGGTGACGACTTTTGTTTTCCGCGTGCGCAACCTGCCCGCCGCGCTTTACAAGGCGATGGGCGGGTTTGCGACCAACGGCGTCAACATGACCAAGCTCGAAAGCTACATGGTGGAAGGCAACTTCTTCGCCACGCAGTTTTACGCGGATGTCGACGGCCACCCGGACGACAGGAATCTCGCCTTCGCGCTGGAAGAACTGAAATTCTTCTCCAAGGAATTGCGGATCGTCGGCGTCTATCCGGCTCATCCGTTCCGCGTGGCGTTCAGCGAAAAGACCGATTAACGCCTGCCATCAGGCCGCTTTCTGCCTTGCCAAACCGAACGCGTCCGCGAGCAGGCTGTAGGATTTCTTGCGCGCGTCATGGTCATAGGTCGCGGTGATGACCATCACCTCGTCGGCCTTACACGCCGCAATCATCGGCGAAATTTTCTGCATCACCGTCTGCGGACTGCCGACAAACAGCCGCGAGCGATTGCGCGCGATATTGGCCCGTTCAGCGTCTGTATAAGGATAGGCCAGCGCCTCCTCGACACTCGGCAGCGGAAGATATTGGCCGCGGTCGCGGCGAAGCCGATTCAAGTCGGCAGACGACGCAAGACGCTCGGCCTCTTGATCGGTGTCCGCCATGATGACCGCGATGGCGAGAATGCCATGCGGCCTGTCGCGCCAGCGCGAGGGTTTGAAGTGATCGTGGTAGTGCGTCATCACGGAAACCGCGTCATGCGAAGCGAAGTGGTGCGCGAACGCGAATCCCATCCCGACCTGCGCTGCAAGTTGCCCGCTGTAGTCGCTCGATCCGAGAAGCCAAATCGGCGGCAGCGGCGCATCGTCCGGCATCGCGACAACACTGTTGAACGGATGATCTTTCGGAAATTCGCGCGTCTCCCACAGCGTCAGTTCGTGCAGCCGCTCAAGGAAGTCGTCGCCCTCGCGTCCATCTAGCCTGCGGCGAAGCGCATACGCCGTCGCATGATCGGTGCCGGGTGCGCGACCCAAACCGAGATCGATGCGGCCGGGAAATAATGCTTCCAGCATTTTGAAACGTTCGGCGACGATCAGCGGCGCGTGGTTCGGCAACATCACGCCGCCGGAGCCGACGCGGATGTGTTTCGTCACCGCTGCGATCTGCCCGATCATGATGTCCGGCGACGGACTGGCGACCGAAGAGAGGTTGTGATGTTCGGCCAGCCAGTAGCGCACGTAGCCCAGACGATCCGCATGCTGCGCAAGATCGATGGAGTTTCGCAGCGATTGCGCGGGCTTTGTGCCGGTGGTGACGACGGACAGGTCGAGGACGGAGAGCGGGATATTGAGGGCCATCAGGCGAAGCTAGTGGCTCGAATTGCGCCCTCAAAGGCGGCTGCCGGCATGGCTTCAGTGCACGGGATTAAGGCAAGAGTGGGCTAATTGTTTATATCTAACAACTTGATTTTGATTTCCCACTCATAAAATGGCCATTTAAAGGTATTTATGGTGGGAAATCTTTCAGATAGATGCACATAATCACGGTAAAATTTGCCATTTTGGTCAAATTCCCACTGATTTCTACGCCCGTTGGGCTGTCGAAATGGGCCTGTTTCTCTTATTTTAAGCCGCAAAGGCGAAACGGTGACGGACTTAGAATCGAAGGGCGAAAACGTGGCGATGCCACCGCCCAACGAGCCGGGCGCACCCAGTGGAGTTGACCGCGTGACGAGTGAGAAGACGGCCGAACATTCGACCGGGCCCGACGCACAGAAACAGAAATTGCCCAAAATCTCGTTCGAGTTTTTTCCGCCGAAGACGGAAGAGATGGAGCGCAGCCTGTGGGACTCGATCACGCGTCTTGCGCCGCTGCACCCGAATTTCGTTTCGGTGACTTACGGCGCGGGCGGCTCGACGCGCGAACGCACCCATTCGACCATCGCGCGCATCTTAAAGGAAACCGAACTCACACCCGCCGCGCATCTCACCTGCGTCAATGCTTCGCGCGCGGACATCGACGACGTGGTCGCGCGCTATCACGATGTCGGCGTGCGTCATATCGTGGCGCTGCGCGGCGATCCGATGACCGGCATCGGTACGGCCTACACCGCGCACCCGGATGGCTATCAGACCTCCGCCGAACTCGTCGGCAATATCCGCAAGAATTATCCCGATGTCGAAGTCACTGTCTCCGCCTATCCCGAGAAACATCCGGAGAGCGCAGACTTCGACGCCGACATCGACGTGCTGAAGGCGAAGGTGGACGCGGGCGCAACGCGCGCGATCACGCAGGTGTTCTTCGATAACGATCTCTACTTCCGCTATCTCGACCGCGTGCGTGCGCGCGGCATCGAGATTCCGATTCTTCCCGGCATCATGCCGATGCACAATTTCAAACAGGCGCGCGGCTTCGTCACGCGCGCGGGCACCACCGTGCCCGACTGGCTCGCGGAAAAGTTCGACGGCCTCGACAACGATCCGGAAACGCGCAAGCTCGTCGCGGCGACCGTCGCCGCCGGACAGGTGCAGAAGCTGTTCAAGCACGGCGTCGAGAATTTTCACTTCTATACGATGAACCGCGCCGATCTCGTGTTCGCGATTTCGCACCTGCTGGGCATTCGCCCGAACGGCGCGCAGAAGGCGGCGTGAGAGTCGTGCCTTCCGCTGCGGTCGCATTTCCCTCTCCCGTTGGGGAGAGGGTCAGGGTGAGGGGGCTCGCAAACGTCGCGAGACAACGATGAACTGCAACACACCAATAGCGCGAAAACTGCGACGACAGCAAACCGATGCTGAGCGCGGCCTTTGGCTGCGTCTCCGCGACCGACGATTGAACGGCTGGAAATTCAAGCGTCAGGTTCCGATTGAAAAATTTATCGTCGATTTCTGCTGCGCTGATGGCAAGCTCGTCGTCGAACTCGACGGCGGACAGCATGCCGCTGAAATTCAGAATGATGCCGCACGCACCGACATTCTGTCGTCTTGCGGGTATCTCGTTCTGCGCTTCTGGAACAACGACGTCCTGACAAATATCGACGGCGTACTGGCGGAAATTCTTTCCACGCTGCCGCAGAAGTTGCCCCCTCACCCCATCCCTCTCCCCGGCGGGGAGAGGGAGCAATTCTGAGTCAACTCATGCTTTCTGCGAATAGTCCACGCGCTCCCTCACCCGTCGCCGATAAATTCCGCGCGCTTGCCCGCGAAAAAATTCTCGTGCTCGACGGCGCGATGGGCACGATGATTCAGGGCCTCGAATTCGGCGAGGCGGCGTTTCGCGGCGATCGCTTCAAGGATTTCCACCGCGACCTGCGCGGCAACAACGATCTGTTGATTCTCACGCAGCCGAAAGCCATCGAGGACATTCACTATCAGTATCTGAAGGCCGGCGCGGACATTGTCGCGACCAACACCTTCTCATCGACCTCCATCGCGCAGGCCGACTACGATCTGACGGCGATTGCCTATGAGATGAATCGCGAAGGCGCGAAGCTCGCGCGCAACGCCGCCAGGCGCGCGGAAGCCGATGACGGCAAGCCGCGCTTCGTTGCCGGCGCGCTCGGCCCGACCAATCGCACCGCGTCGATCTCGCCGGATGTTGCAAACCCCGGTTATCGCGCGGTGACATTCGACGATCTGCGCATCGCCTATAGCGAGCAGATCAACGGTCTGCTCGACGGCGGCGCGGACATTCTGCTCGTCGAGACGATTTTCGATACGCTCAACGCCAAGGCCGCTCTCTACGCGATTGCCGAAATCACCGAGGAGCGCGGCCTCCATGTGCCGGTGATGATTTCCGGCACGATCACCGACAAGTCGGGACGCCTTCTCTCCGGCCAGTTGCCGGAAGCCTTCTGGTATTCGGTGCAACATGCCGAGCCTCTGACCATCGGTTTCAACTGCGCGCTCGGCGCGGAAGATCTGCGCGCGCATATCGCCGACATCGGCCGCGTCGCCGACGCGCTCGTGTGCGCCTATCCGAATGCGGGCCTGCCGAACGAGTTCGGCCAGTATGACGAAACGCCGGAGTATATGGCGAAGCTCGTCGGCGAATTCGCCGCGTCCGGCCTTGTGAATGTGGTCGGCGGCTGCTGCGGCACCACGCCCGATCACATCAGGGCGATTGCGAATGCGTGTGCGCCACACAAACCGCGCGTCGTGCCACAGATCGAACCGCGTTTGAGGCTTTCGGGGCTGGAGCCGTTCGTCGTCACCTCCGACATTCCCTTCGTCAATGTCGGCGAGCGCACCAACGTCACGGGCTCCGCGCGATTCCGCAAGCTCATCAAGAACGGCGATTACACAGCCGCGTTGCAGGTCGCGCGCGACCAGGTCGAGAACGGCGCGCAGGTGATCGACGTCAACATGGACGAAGGCCTGCTGGATTCCAAGCAGGCGATGATCGACTTCCTCAATCTCGTCGCCTCCGAGCCCGACATCGCCAAAGCGCCGGTGATGATCGACTCATCGAAGTTCGACGTGATCGAGGCCGGGCTGAAATGCGTGCAGGGCAAGTCCATCGTCAATTCGATCTCGATGAAGGAAGGCGAAGAGAAATTTCTCCACGAGGCTTCAATTGCGCGGCGTCACGGTGCTGCCGTCGTCGTCATGGCGTTCGACGAGACCGGACAGGCGGATACTTTTGCGCGCAAGACCGAAATTTGTAAGCGCGCTTACGATCTTTTGACGAGCAAGCTGAACTTCCCGCCGCAGGACATTATCTTCGATCCGAATATCTTTGCGATCGCGACGGGTCTCGAAGAGCACAACAATTACGGCGTCGACTTTATCGAGGCGACACGCTGGATCAGGCAAAATCTTCCGCACGCGCATATTTCCGGCGGCGTCTCGAATCTCTCGTTCTCGTTCCGCGGCAACGAGCCGGTGCGCGAGGCGATGCATTCGGTGTTCCTGTATCACGCCATCAAGGCCGGCATGGACATGGGTATCGTCAACGCCGGGCAGATGGTGATCTACGACGACATCGAGCCTGAGCTGCGCAACGCGTGCGAGGACGTCATTCTCAATCGCGATCCGGGCGCATCGGAGCGGCTGCTTGCGCTTGCGGAAAAATATCGCGGCAGGGAAACGCAGACCAAGGAGCAGGATCTCGCCTGGCGCGAATGGCCGGTCGAGAAACGTCTCTCGCATGCGCTCGTCAACGGCATCACCGAATATATCGACGCCGACACCGAGGCCGCGCGGCAGACGGTGGATCGTCCGCTCAGTGTGATCGAAGGCCCGCTGATGGACGGTATGAATGTCGTCGGCGACCTGTTCGGCGCCGGCAAGATGTTTCTGCCGCAGGTGGTGAAGTCCGCGCGCGTAATGAAGCAGGCAGTCGCCTATCTGATGCCGTTCATGGAAGAAGAGAAGGCGCGCAATCAGGCCGCAGGCATCGCAGGCGACGGACGCAATTCCGCCGGCAAGATCGTGATGGCGACCGTGAAGGGCGACGTCCACGACATCGGCAAGAACATCGTCGGCATCGTTCTGCAATGTAACAACTTCGAGGTGATCGATCTCGGCGTCATGGTGCCCGCCGCGAAGATTCTGGAAACTGCGAAAGCCGAAGGCGCGGACATCATCGGCCTGTCCGGACTCATCACGCCGTCGCTGGATGAGATGGTGTTCGTCGCGTCCGAAATGGAACGGCAGAATATGAATCTGCCGCTTCTGATCGGCGGCGCGACCACAAGCCGCGTGCATACGGCGGTGAAGATCGATCCGCGTTATTCCAAAGGCTCCGTCGTGCATGTCAACGATGCCAGCCGCGCGGTCGGCGTCGCATCTGCGCTGCTGTCGCCGGAGAAACGCGACGCCTATGCGCGCGAAGTTCGCGCCGAATACGCAAAAATTTCCGAGGCGCATCACCGCGCGCAGGCCAGCAAGAAGCGCCTGCCGCTCGAAGCTGCGCGCGCCAACGCTTTGAAGATCGACTGGGCGCAAACCAAGCCGGTGAAGCCGTCCTTCATCGGCGTCAAATCGTTCAACAATTATTCGCTGGAGGAACTGGTCAACTACATCGACTGGACGCCGTTCTTCCAGACCTGGGAATTGAGCGGGCGCTATCCGAATATTTTGAGCGATCCGAAAGTCGGCGAGGCGGCGACCTCTCTTTATAATGATGCGCGCGCGATGCTCGACACCATTGTCAGGGAAAAATGGTTCACGGCGAATGCGACCGTCGGCTTCTGGCCGGCGAACGCGGACGGCGACGACATCCTGCTCTACAGCGATGAGGCGCGCACCAGGCCGCTCGCAACGCTGCACACGCTGCGCCAGCAGCTTGAGAAGCGCGAAGGCCGCCACAATCTGGCGCTGTCGGATTTTGTCGCGCCGCAGGCGAGCCAGGTGCCGGATTATATCGGTGCGTTCGTTGTCACCGCCGGCATCGGCGAGGACGTGATCGCGGATCGATTCAAGAAGGCGAACGACGATTACTCGTCCATTCTGGTCAAGGCGCTGGCGGATCGTCTCGCCGAAGCCTTTGCCGAACGCATGCATGAGCGCGTGCGCAGGGAATTGTGGGGCTACGCGCCGGACGAAAACGCTTCGCCGGATGATTTGATTCTCGAAAAATATCAGGGCATCCGCCCGGCGCCCGGCTATCCCGCGCAGCCCGATCACACCGAGAAGATGACGATCTTCAAGCTGCTCGATGCCGAGCGCAATTCCGGCGTGACGCTGACGGAGAGTCTGGCGATGTGGCCGGGCTCGTCGGTCTCGGGACTTTATTTCAGTCATCCGCAGAGCGAATATTTCGGCGTCGGCAAGGTCGAGCGCGATCAGGTCGAGGACTACGCCGAGCGCAAGGGTTTCACGCTCAATGAGACCGAACGCTGGCTCGCGCCGGTGCTCAATTACATTCCGGCGAACGAACCCGTGCCCGATCTCGCGCCGGATGCCGACGTGTCGAAGCTGCCGCTGGCGCAGCATCCGCCGGGATGCGGCTGCGCGATGCATCTGAAGATGCACGGCAAGCGCATCACCGAAAATACCGCGCGCTGAAATTTTCATCGCCTCGCTTGAGGAACTCCGGCGCAAACGTGTCATCACGATGAACGCTCCGTGACAGGCGCGGCGCTTTCGTGCGGCTCACGCGGCTGTGAGCAGCACCGCAGCAAAATCAGGAACGCTCGAAGGCAAGAAACGTTGATGCGCCATTCAACGTCATAAAGGGAGAGACCATGACGAAGATGTCATTCTTCGCTGCGGCAACTGCCGTTGCAGCCCTCACCGCAGCCCCCGCATTCGCCGCCAACGACGACATGTCCGCCGGCAAAACGGCGAAGCCCGCCGCGTCGTCGCAGATGAAGACGCAGAAGAAGGCGTGGCGATCCACGTCGCGCATGTCGCAAGACCGCGGCTATGACCGCATGGCCTTGCAGCGGCAAGGCTGGAACGGGAACAATCGCGGCGGAAACAGCGCACAGTATGGCGGACGCTGGGACAACGGACGCGGCTGGAATGAAAGCCGCGCTGACTTCTGGCCGGGCGATGTTGCCGGCGGCGCAGTCGGCACGGCAGCCGCTGTGACGGCGGGTGCGGTCGACACCGCAGGCGCAATCGCCACCGCGCCGTTCGGCAGCTATCGCGGCAGCTACGCCTACGATCGCAGTTACGGTTATCAGCCGGGATACGACGTGGGCTACAACACAACGTACAACTACAACGGCGTGGCTATTCCGTATTCGGGAAATTACGCGGAGCGTAACGGCTTCACCTGTCAGCCGGGCGCGCCGACGCGCATGCCGAACGGCCAGACTGTGATCTGCCAGTAACGCAGAGATAAAAAACAGCGGCCGGGATTTTTCCCGGCCGTTTTGTTACCCGTCGCTTGCGAGCACGCCCTTCACCGCCTGCGCCCAGCCGTGAAGTTTGCGCGAGCGCGTAGCCTCGCTCATGTTCGGCTTGAAGCGATGTTCGAGCCGCCATGAATCCGCAAAGCGCGCAGGCTCCGGATAGACGCCCGCGCCGAGACCGGCGAGATAGGCAGCGCCCATTGCGGTGGTTTCCAGAATCATCGGCCGATCCACAGGCGCGTTGAGCAAATCCGACAGGCGCTGCATCGTCCAGTCCGACGCCGTCATGCCGCCATCGACGCGCAACACCGTGTTGGCCTTCGCCGCATCCGGCCAGTCCGCACGCATCGCCGCCCACAGATCGAAGGTCTGGTAACAGACGCTTTCGAGCGCGGCATGCGCCAGCTCCGCAGGCCCGGTGCCGCGCGTGAGGCCGAACAGCGCGCCGCGCACGTTCGGATTCCAGTACGGCGCGCCGAGGCCGACGAAGGCCGGCACGAGATAGACCGATTGCGCGTGATCGGATTGTTCGGCGAGCGTGCCGGAGTCAGCGGCATGCTTGATGATGCCGAGCCCGTCGCGCAGCCACTGCACGGCGGAGCCTGCGACGAAGATCGAGCCTTCGAGCGCGTAGGTGCGCCGGCCGTTGAGCTGATAGGCGATCGTCGTGAGCAGCTTGTTCTTCGACGTCACAGCGGTCGTACCGGTGTTGAGCAGCGCGAAACAGCCGGTGCCGTAGGTGGATTTCATCATGCCGGGCGAGAAGCACGCCTGCCCGATGGTCGCGGCCTGCTGATCGCCCGCGATACCTCTGATCGCAATCGCGCCGCCGAACAGGTCCGCAACACTCTCGCCGAAATCCGCCGAGGAGTCGCGCACCGCCGGCAGCATCGAACGCGGCACGCGGATGATTTTCAGAAGCTCGTCGTCCCACGCGCCTTTATGAATATCGAACAGCAATGTTCTCGATGCATTGGTCGCGTCGGTGGCGTGGACCTTGCCGCCGGTCAACCGCCACAAGAGATATGAATCCACGGTGCCGAACATCAGTTCGCCGCGCTCGGCGCGCTCGCGCGCGCCCGGCGTGTGATCGAGAATCCACGCGATTTTGGTGCCGGAGAAATACGGATCGATAATCAAGCCGGTTTTGGCGCTGATCTTCGGTTCGTGCCCCTCGGCCTTGAGCCTGGCGCAGATGTCCGCCGTGCGGCGGTCCTGCCAGACGATGGCGCGGTGCACGGCTTGGCCCGTCGCGCGGTCCCACACCACCGTCGTCTCGCGCTGATTGGTGATGCCGATGGCGGCGATGTCTTTCGCGCCGACGCCCGCTTTCTTCATCGCCTCGCGGCAGGTCGCGACGGTCGTGGTCCAGATGTCCTCAGGTTCGTGCTCGACCCAGCCGGATGCCGGGAAATGCTGCTGGAATTCCTGCTGCGCCTGCGCCGCGATGGAAATATCGGCGCGAAAAACAATCGCGCGCGAGGACGTCGTGCCCTGATCGATGGCGAGGATGTGGGACATGGAATTCTCCGGCGCCTATTCGTCATTGCGAGGAGCGCAACGGCGAAGCAATCCAAAATAAGCGCCATGCCTCATGGTGAGGAGGCGCGCTTGCGCCGTCTCGAACCATGAGGACATCTCATCCTTCGAGACGCCACGCTTCGCGTGGCTCCTCAGGATGAGGGCCGCCCTAAATCAATCCGCCCTGCTCGGTGACGCGCGCGAGGTGATAATCCGTGTCGCCGAACGTGTTCTCGATCATGGTCAGCCGCTTGAAGTAGTGACCGATCTTGGCCTCCATCGTCATGCCGATGCCGCCGTGAAGCTGGATCGACTGCTGGCCGATGAACTTCGCCGACTTGCCGATCTGCACTTTCGCGGCAGCGACCGCATTGGCGCGTTCCCTGGCGTCCTTGATGTCGCTCGCCATGGTGGCGAAATACGACATGCTGCGGGCCTGTTCGAGCGCCACGAACATGTCGGCGGCGCGATGTTGCAAAACCTGGAAGGTGCCGATCGGCACACCGAACTGGGTGCGGGTCTTGAGATATTCCACAGTGGATTTCAACGACTCGTCCATCGCACCGACGGCTTCGGCGCACATCGCGATGCGCGCTTCATCGACCACGCGCTCGATCAGCGGCAATGCGTTTTCAGGATCGCCGATGGCGGCATCCTTGCCGACCTCGACGCCCTTGAACGTGATGTCGGCGGCATGCAGCAGGTCCTGCGTCGGGTAGCCCTCTATGCTGACGCCCTTCGCATTGGCCGGAACGAGAAACACGCCGACGCCTGCGCGGTCGCGCTGGCCGCCCTTGGTGCGGGCGGTGACAACAAGCGTGTCGGCAGACGCGCCGTTGAGCACGACGAACTTTTCGCCGTCGATAACCCAGCCGTCGCCTTTTTTCTTCGCGGTCGTCGAGACATCGCCGAGGTCGTAGCGCGAGTTCTTTTCAAGCTGCGCAAACGCTAAAGTCTTGCTGCCGTCGATGATCGAGGGAATATGCGCCGCCTTCTGTTCGGCCGAGCCGCCATGACGCAGGAAGCCGCCGCCGAGCACGACGGTTGCGATATAAGGCTCGAGCACCAGCGCCTTGCCGAGGGCTTCCATCACCAGCATGGTCTCGACCGCGCCTGCGCCGAAGCCGCCATCTTGCTCGGAGAACGGCAGGCCGAGCAGACCCTGCTCGGCGAGCTTGCCCCAGACCGGCTTGCTCCAGCCGCCCTTTTCCTTGGCGTATTTCTTGCGCTGCTCGAAATCGTAGGAATCCGTCAGCAAACCGTCGACGCTGTCTTTCAGGAGCCGCTGCTCCTCGGACAAATCAAAATCCATCTTTATTTTTCCTCAATCAAAGCACTCGTCATTGCGACGCCTAGTCGTTCGAAGAACGGCGTCGCTTCGCTCGCCTGTGGCGACAAAGCAATCCATTTTGCTGGATTGCTTCGCTTCGCTCGCAATGACAATCAAAGCCCCAGCACCGCCTTGGTGATGATGTTGCGCTGAATTTCATTCGAGCCGCCGTAGATCGAAACCTTGCGGTTGTTGAAATAGCTCGGCGCGATCTGCGTGGTCCAGTCCATCTCCTCGTTGGAGCCCGGATCGTGCGTATCGTAAGGTGCCGCGAACGGACCGATGACTTCCATCATCAGCTCGGTCGTGGCCTGCTGGATTTCCGAACCCTTGATTTTCAGAATCGAGGACGCCGGGTCCGGCTTACCCTTGCCGTGCTTGCCTTCGTTGGCGACGACGCGAAGCTGGGTGAGTTCGAGCGCCTTCAGTTCGATCTCGACTGCGGCGAGCTTTTCGCGGAAACGCTGGTCTTGAAGCACAGGCTTGCCGTTGGATTCGACCTTGCCGGCAAGCTCCTTGATGCGGCGGATGCGCTCTTTCGAGACGCCGACGCGCGCGATGCCAGTGCGTTCGTTGCCGAGTAGAAACTTGGCGTAGTCCCAGCCCTTGTTTTCCTCACCGACGAGATTCGTCACCGGCACTTCCACGTCGTCGAAGAACACTTCGTTGACCTCGTGGCTGCCGTCGATGGTCTGGATCGGACGCACGGTAACGCCGCGCGACTTCATGTCGACCAGAATGAACGAAATGCCCTGCTGCTTCTTCGCTGTCGGATCGGTGCGGCAGAGACAGAAAATCCAGTCGGCATATTGCGCCAGCGTCGTCCAGGTCTTCTGGCCGTTGATGATGTAGACGTCGCCCTTCTTCTTCGCCGTCGTCTTCAACGACGCCAAGTCCGAACCCGAACCCGGCTCCGAGAACCCCTGACACCACCAGTCGTCGATATTGGCAATGCGCGGCAGAAAGTATTTTTTCTGCGCGTCGTTGGCGAAGGTGTAGATCACAGGACCCACCATGCTGACGCCGAACGGCAACGGCGAAGGTGCCGGCGCCATCTGCATTTCCTCGTTGAAGATATATTGCTGCGCCGGCGTCCAGCCGGTGCCGCCATATTCCTTCGGCCAGTGCGTCACCGCCCAGCCTTTCTTGTTGAGGATGCGCTGCCAGTTGACGAGGTCTTCCTTGCCGAGGTGGCGCCCCTCTTCCATTTTCTGGCGCGTCGAGGCCGGCACGTTCTCCTTGAAGAAGGTGCGGACTTCATCGCGGAACGCGATTTCTTCCTTGGTGAAGCTGAGATCCATTGGATGCTCCTGAAGGTTCGCTTACTGCAAAATCTCAAACAGTCCGGCAGCGCCCATGCCGCCGCCGACGCACATCGTCACAACGCCGAGCTTGGCCTTGCGGCGGCGGCCTTCGATCAGGACGTGGCCTGCAAGACGCGAGCCGGTCATGCCGTAAGGATGGCCGACCGCAATCGAGCCGCCAGAGACGTTCAGCTTCTCGGGATCGATGCCCAGCTTGTCGCGGCAGTAGATCACCTGCACGGCGAAGGCTTCGTTCAATTCCCAGATGTCGATGTCGTCGATCTTGAGGTTGTGGCGCTTGAGCAGGCGCGGGATCGCGAACACGGGACCGATGCCCATTTCGTCCGGCTCGCAGCCAGCGGCGACGAAGCCCTTAAAAATGCCGAGCGGCTTGAGGCCGCGCTTTGCGGCTTCCTTGTCGCTCATGATGACGGCAGCGGATGCGCCATCCGACAACTGGCTGGCGTTGCCGGCAGTGATGAAACCGCCTTCGCGCACCGGCTTCAGCGAAGCGAGGCCTTCAGCAGTGGTGTCCGGGCGCGGACCTTCGTCCTGCGACAGCGTGATGTCCTTGAAGGAGATTTCCTTCGTCACCTTGTCGGCAACGGCCATCTTGGTGCTGATCGGCGCGATCTCTTCCTTGAAGCGTCCGCCCTGCTGCGCGGCAGCGGTGCGGCGCTGGCTTTCCAGCGAATACTCGTCCTGCTTCTCGCGCGAAATGCCGTAACGCTTCGACACCACTTCGGCGGTGTCGAGCATCGGCATATAGACATCGCCCTTCATCGCCTTCAGTGCGGGATCGACCGCATGAAACAGATTCATCTTGTCGTTCTGCACGAGGCTGATCGATTCGCCGCCGCCGCCGACCGCGACCTGCACGCCGTCGAAAATCACCGAGCGCGCCGCAAGCGCAATCGCCTGCAAACCGGACGCGCACTGGCGGTCGATGGTCGTTCCGGCAACCGTGACAGGAAGCCCGGCGCGAAGTGCTGCCTTGCGGGCGATGTTGCCGCCGGTTGCGCCCTGCTGCATGGCGGCGCCCATCACGACGTCTTCGATCTCGGACGGATCGACCTTCGCGCGCTTGACGGCTTCACCGATGGCGTGGCCGAGCAATGTCGCGCCTTCGGTGTTGTTGAGCGCGCCGCGATAGGCTTTGCCGATGGGCGTGCGGGCGGTGGAAACGATAACGGCTTCGGTCATGAACGACCTCCTGTTGCAAATTGTTTGGCGGGTTGTTGGTTTTGCGAAACCTGTTGTTTTCGCAGTTCGTGGCGGGAGAGCTTTCCTACGCTGGTGCGTGGAAGCTCCTTCATGAATTCGACGGCGACGGGAAGCTCGTGCTTGCCGATCTTGCCGGTAAGAAATTCGCGCAGTTCCTCGATGGTGAAGGGCTTGGCGTCCGCGCGCAGCGTGACGAACGCCTTCGCCGCTTCGCCGCGATAATCGTCGGGGATTCCGATGACGAGAACTTCCTGCACCGGCGGATAGGTGTAGATCGCCTGCTCGATCATCTGCGGATAGACGTTGAAACCGCCGGAGATAATCATGTCCTTCTTGCGGTCGACCAGATAGAAGTAGCCGTCTTCGTCCATGTAGCCGATGTCGCCGGTGAGGAAGCGGTCGCCGACGAACGACTCTTTGGTTTCCGCTTCGCGATTCCAGTAACCGCGCGTGACGTTCGGTCCCTTGATGCGGATTTCGCCGGTCTCGCCGGCGGGCAAAACTTTCGCCGGGTCTTCCAGCGAGACGACATCCATCTCGACGCCGGGCAACATCAACCCAATCGAGCCCGGCTTCTCCGGGCCTTCGGTCGGATGGCCGGTGCCGGGCGAGCAGGTCTCGGTCATGCCCCAGCCGCTCTTCAATTGAAGTTTGGTCTTGCGCTCGAAAATTTTCGCGACTTCCACCGGCAGCGGCGCGCCGCCGGAGCCTGCGCCCGCCAGCGAGGACAGGTCGCGCTTGTCGAGATCGGGCAGGCTCGCGATGGCAATCCACATCGTCGGCACGCCGGGGAAATACGTCGCGCGCTTGACTTCAATGTCGCGCATCACAGCATCGACCTCGAAACGCTGATGCAGCGAGATCAGATCGCCCACCCGGAGACAGCGCAGCAATACGACGGTGAGCGCAAAGATATGAAACAGCGGCAATACGAGAATGACGCGCTCGACCGTGTTGCGTTCGCGGCGCGTCGGCTCGCTCCACACATCATATATGGAGACGGCGGAAGTGAGATTGCCGTGGGTCAGCATCGCGCCCTTGGGCAAGCCGGTCGTGCCGCCGGTGTATTGCAGAAGCGCGATGTCATCTGGACTGACGGAAGGCCATTGCGCGGGCGCCTTCGCGTCCTTGACGAATTCGCGAAACGTGATGATCGCGGGATTATCCGGCAGCGCCGTCATCGGATTGCCGACGTCGCCCCAAGTCTGGTCCTCGCAGACGATCAGTCTGTCGACCAAACCCGCTTCGAAAAACTTCAGTGCGGCCGGAAACAGTGTCGACAGGTTGCTGGTGACGAGAATCCGTGCCCCGGAATCTTTCAGCTTGTGAGTCAGCGCAATCGCACCATCGAGCGGCGACAGATGCACGACCCGCGCACCGGCCTTGAGCGCGCCGAAGAAATTGATCGGGTGGTCCGGCGCATTGCCGAGGAACAGCGCAATCGAACTTCCCTTGCCGTAGCCCGCGCGAAGAAACGCGGCGGCGGCGGAATCCGCCATGTTTTTCAGCTCAACAAAGCTGATCGGCCTGTCGCGATATTCGATCGCCGGACGGTCGCCGAAATCCGCAGCTGACTTCGCCAGCAGATCGGGCAACGTGCCGCGCGCAATCGGCGCATCCCAGCGCACGCCCTCGGGGTAGAATTTTTCGCCGGGATGCATCGTGCAATCAGCCTTTCGCGAGCGAAGCGAACGTCTTGCCTTCGTCGGCGAGCTTCCTGAGCAGCGGCGTCGGCTCGAGCGACGGATCGCTGGTCTGCTTGGCGTAAACCGACAGGCGATCCGCGATCTTCTTCAATCCGACGGTGTCGGCGTAGAACATCGGGCCGCCGCGATAGATCGGCCAACCGTAACCGTAGAGCCAGACCACATCGATGTCGCTCGGACGCTGCGCGATCTTCTCTTCGAGAATCCGCGCGCCTTCGTTGATCATCGGATACATCAGGCGCTCGAAAATTTCATCGTCGCTGATCTGGCGGCGCTTGAGGCCCATCTTCGCGGTGGTTTGCTCGATCAGCTTTTCGATGTCCGGATCGGGCAGCGGCGCGCGCGAACCGGCTTCGTATTTGTAATAACCCTTGCCGGTCTTCTGGCCGAAGCGTCCGGCTTCGCAGATCGCGTCGGCGATTTCCGACTTGATGCCGCGGTCCTTGCGCGAGCGCCAGCCGATGTCCAACCCTGCAAGGTCGCCCATCGCGAATGGGCCCATCGGCATGCCGAATTTGGTCAGCACCGCATCGACCTGCTGCGGCAACGCGCCCTCGAACAGGAATTTCTCGGCCTGCTTGCCGCGCGCAGCCAGCATGCGGTTGCCGACGAAGCCGTCGCAGACGCCGACGACCACCGGCACCTTGGCGATTTTCTTCGCGATATTCACCGCCGTCACCAGCGCGTCCGGCGCGGTCTTCTCGCCGCGCACGATTTCGCACAGCTTCATCACGTTGGCGGGCGAGAAGAAGTGCATGCCCAGCACGTCCTGCGGACGCTGCGTCATCTTGGCGATTTCGTTGATGTTCAGATACGAGGTGTTGGTGGCCAGCACCGCGCCCTTCTTGGCGTGCTTGTCGATCTGGCCGAACACTTCCTTTTTCACAGCCATCGTCTCGAACACGGCCTCGATGATGAGGTCGGCGTCCTTGACGTTCTCGATGCCGACGACGCCCTTGATGAGGCCCATGCGCTTGGCTGGAGCGTCCGCCGGAATGCCGCCGCGCGCGGCGGTGGCATCGTAATTCTTCTGCATGACGCCGAGGCCGCGCTTGAGCGGCTCCTCGCCGGTCTCGATCAGCGTGACCGGAATCCCGGCGTTGGCGAACGACATCGCGATGCCGCCGCCCATCGTGCCCGCGCCGATGATCGCGACGCTCTTGACCTCGCGGCCCTTGGTGCCTTCAGGAACGCCGGCGATCTTGGCGGCTTCGCGCTCGGCGAAGAAGGCATAACGCTGCGCCTTCGACTGTTCGCCGGTCATCAGCTTCATGAACAGTTCGCGCTCGCTCTTGAGCGCCTGATCGAACGGCTGATCGAGCGAATGACTGACGGCCTCGGCGGCGGCGAGCGGCGCTTCAAGGCCGCGGTTCTTCTTGTTCGCTGCTGCTGCGGCGTTGGTGAAGATCGACTTGTCGGCCTTTGCGGCTGCGAGCTTGGAATCGTCGTCGCGCAGTTTGCGCAACGGTTTCTTCTCCGCGATCACTTTCTTGGCGAATGCCTCGGCGCCCGACGCAAGATTATCCACGATCTCGTCGATGGCACCGGCCTTCATGGCCTCGGGCGCGCCGACGAAGTCGCCGGTCACGATCATCTTCACCGCCATTTCGGGACCGACCGCGCGCGGCAGGCGCTGCGTTCCGCCCGCACCCGGCAGCAATCCGAGTTTCACTTCGGGAAGACCGACCTTCGCGTCTTTGGTCGCGACACGATAGTGGCAGCCGAGTGCAAGCTCGAAACCGCCGCCGAGTGCCGTGCCGTGAATGGCGGCGATCACCGGCTTCGGCGAATTCTCGATGGTGTCGATGACATCGTGCAGCGAGGGCGACTGCGGCGGCTTGCCGAACTCGGTGATGTCGGCGCCGGCGATGAACGTCCGCCCCGCGCACATGATGACAATGGCTTTGGCGTCCGCATCCGCGATGGCGCTTTTCACGCCATCGGTAATTCCCTTACGCACTGCAACACTGAGCGCGTTTACCGGCGGACTGTCGACCGTGACGATAGCAACCGCGTCATGACGTTCCACCTTTACAACCTGGCTCACGCAACTCTCCCTTAAAACGCTATTTTCATTGATTTCGCAGAGCGGAATTCAATTCCACATCTTGACAAGGAGGCTTATTTTGAAGCACGTCGCTTGTCAACGAAGACCACCCATGCGGCGAGACCACCGGCAGCGATGAAACGGCCAGCGAAAAAACCCGCGACTGATCGCAGTTTCGTCGTCGCGCTGTCGCGGGGGCTGGATGTGCTGCGGGCGTTCCGTCCCAATGACGGACTGCTCGGCAATCAGGAACTTGCCGCCCGCACCAATCTGCCGAAGCCAACGATTTCACGGCTGACCTACACTCTTACAAAGCTCGGTTATCTTACACAGGTTCCGAGGTTCGAGAAGTATCAGCTTGCGCCCGCCGCGATGGCGCTCGGCTATGCCGCGCTCGCGAACATGGGCGTGCGCCACCTCTCCGATCCGTTTCGCGATCAATTGATGCGCGAGACCGGCGGCGCGGTCGCCATCGGCGCGCGCGACCGCCTCAACATGATTTATTTCGGACAGAGCCGCAGCGAACTCACCGTCGGCGTTCTGCTCGATGTCGGCTCGCGCGTGCCGATTGCGACGACTGCGATGGGCCGCGCCTATATCTGGGCGCTGCCGCCGGACGAGCGCGAAAAACTTCTGCACGACATCAAGGATCATGCCGGCCCGGCGCGATGGCCGAAAGTGCGCGACGGAATCGAGCGCGCGGGCGAGACGGTCGCCAAACACGGTTTCGCGATGTCCACCGGCGAATGGCACGACGACATTCACGCCGTCGGCGCCGCGTTGCAGTTGAACGACGGAACCGGACCGTTCGCTTTGAATTGCGGCGCGCCCGCGTTCAAGTTCACCGAAGATCGTCTGAAGAACGATATAGGTCCGCGTCTCGTCTCGATGGTAAGGAACATCGAGGCTGCGTTGAATGGAAGCATGTCACGCAGATCGCAAATCAAAGAAAATGCCGACGGCAAAAAAAATAAATCACCTGGAGGGAAAGTTGCGCGCGTTGTTGAGGGGATCAGGTAGCAATCGTCGATCGCAAGCGCGTCTAGCCGGAATTGAGAGGGTTCGATGAACTGGATCCTCTTTCTTGCGATAGGCGCGGTTTTTGCGATTGTGTCGGCGCAGATGGCGCGGAGCAGAAAGCGCAACGTCGCGTTCTGGGCGGCCTTGGGCTTTTTCACGGGCTTTCTCGCAATCGTCATTCTGGCGGTGCTCGGCAAGGCTGGCAGTCCCGATGTCTCGGTCGCCTCCGCCGACAACCGCCCGCACAGCGAATTCGGAAAAGACAGTCTTCTTTCGGTGCGCGATGTCAGCGTCGTGTTCGGAGGCATCGTCGCGCTGAACGGCGTTTCGTTCGACATGAAGAAGGGCCAGATTCTCGGATTGATCGGCCCGAACGGCGCCGGCAAGACCACGCTATTCAATTGCCTGAGCCGGCTCTATCAGCCGAGCAAGGGCGAAATTCTGATGGAAGGACGCAGCATCCTCACCCGTCAGCCGTCGCAGATTGCAGAGACTGGCATCGGCCGCACGTTCCAGAACGTCGCGCTGTTTCCGCGCCTGAGCGTTCGCGACAACATCCGCATCGGCGGTCACTGCCGCACCAGCAGCGATTTCGTCAGCGATGCGCTGAAGCTGCCCTGGGTTCGCCGCGAGGAGCGCGAGCTGAACGACAAGGTCGATGAAATTCTGAGCTATCTCGATCTGCATAATGTCGCCGATCGCGAAGTCGCGGGTCTTCCGTTCGGCACGCAGAAGCGAGTCGAACTCGGACGCGCGCTCGCAGCCGAGCCGAAGATTCTGCTGCTCGACGAACCGGCGGGTGGCCTCAATCACGAGGAAGTCTATGTGCTGGGCGACCTCGTCTGCCGCATCCGCGACGAGCGAAACATCACCGTACTCCTCGTCGAACATCACATGGGTCTGGTGATGAAAATCGCCGATCATGTCGTCGCTCTCAATTTCGGAAAGAAACTCGCCGAAGGCACGCCCGCCGCCGTGCAGTCCGACCCGGACGTCATCAAGGCCTATCTGGGGAGCAAGGACTCATGACGTCGATGCTCGAAATCAACGATCTGCGCGCCTATTACGGGCAGGTGCAGGCGCTGCACGGTCTCAGTTTTTCCCTCAATGAAGGCAGCGTCACCACGCTGCTCGGCGCCAATGGTGCCGGCAAGACAACGACGCTGCGTGCGATCTGCAACATGCTGCGCTCGACCGGCAACATCGAATTCGAGGGCAAGCCGCTCGCGGGGAAATCCACGGAAAACATTGTGCGCCTCGGCATCGCGCATGTGCCGCAGGGACGCGGCACCTTCACCAACATGACGGTGGAGGAAAACCTTCAGCTCGGCGCGATTTCACGCGGCGACAAGAAAAATATTCAAAGCGACATCGCCCGCATGTACGCGCATTTCCCGGTTCTGGAGAAGCGTCACACCCAGCAGGCGGGCACACTGTCCGGCGGCGAGCAGCAGATGCTCGCGGTCGCGCGCGCCTTGATGCTGCGTCCGCGCCTGATGCTGCTCGATGAACCTTCGTTCGGCCTCGCACCGCTCGTCGTGCGCGATCTGTTCGGGATTCTCGGCAAGATCAATCGCGAGGACAAAGTCACCATTCTGGTCGTCGAACAGAACGCGCAGCTTGCGCTCGAACTCGCGCAGACCGCGTTCGTGATCGAAACCGGACGCATCGTGATGTCGGGAAGCGCGAAGGAAATCGCGAACAACGAAGACATCCGCAAATCCTATCTCGGGTATTGAGAGGCAGCCATGGAGCTTTTCGTCAATCAGGTCCTGGCTGGCATTGCCACAGGCGCGATCTATGCGTGCATGGCGCTCGCGGTCGTCATGATCTATCAGGCCATCGACCATCTGAATTTCGCGCAGGGCGAAATGGCGATGTTCTCGACCTTCATCGCCTGGCAGCTGATCCAGCCGGACTTCCCGAACAAGATCGTCGAGACGGGGCAAGGACTCCAGAAAGGCTATTCGATGCCGGGAGTGGCGCAGACGCTGAGCGGTCTGGGTCATTTACTGGAATGGGTCGGCATTCTGTCAGGCTACATTCTTCCACTGCCCTTCTGGGGCGCGTTCGTGGTGACACTGGCGCTGTCCTTCCTCGGCGGCATCGCCATCGAACGCTCGCTGTTCAAGCCGCTGACCAACGCGCCGGTTCTGGTGCATGTCGCAGGCTTCATCGCGCTGTTCGCGATCCTCAACAGCGTCGCGGGCCTGACATGGGACTTCACCATCAAGCAATTCCCCTCGCCGTTCGGTTCGTCGGGCTTCCTCGGCAGCCAGCTGATCTCGACGCATCAGGCGGGCATGATCGGCGTGACCATCGGTCTGCTGATCCTGCTCTTTATCTTTTTCCGCTTCACGCGCGTCGGACTTGCGATGCGCGCGGCGGCTTCGCTTCCTGAATCGGCGCGCCTCGTCGGCATCAACACCAGCTGGATGATCGCGCTCGGCTGGGGCATGGCGGCGGCCATCGGCGCCATCGCCGGCATGCTGATCGCCCCCGTCGTGTTCCTCGAACCCAACATGATGGGCGGAATTCTTCTTTATGGATTCGCAGCCGCCGTGCTCGGCGGTCTCACCAGCCCGTTCGGCGCGGTGCTCGGCGGGTTCATGGTCGGCATCATCGAGAACCTCGTCGGTACCTATATTCCCGGCGTCGGCAACGAATTGAAGCTGCCGATCGCGCTGGCTCTCATCATCGGCGTCCTCGTCTTCAAACCATCCGGCCTGTTCGGCCGCGCAATCGTACAGCGGGTGTAACATGAGCGCAGTTCAGGACTCTGTTGTGAAACCGGCCGCAGCCCCGGTGCCCGCCAAGAAATCGATGACGCTCGGTACTGTGGCCACGCTTGCCGTGTTCGCAGCCCTCGTCGTCACGCCGCTGTTCGTCAAGAACTTCATCATCTTCCAGATGACGATGTGGCTGATCTACGGCATCGCCATCCTCGCGCTCAACATCCTCACCGGCGGCAGCGGACAATTCTCGCTCGGCCAGAGCGCGTTCTACGCCGTCGGCGCCTACACCGCCGGCATCATGATGGAGCACATGGGCGTCAACTACGTGCTGACACTGCCGGCCGCAGGCATCGTCTGCTTTATCTTCGGATTCCTGTTCGGCTTCCCGGCATTGCGCCTGAGCGGCGTCTATCTTGCGCTGGCGACTTTCGCGCTCGCCGTCGCCATGCCGCAGCTTCTGAAGCTCGGCGTGTTCGAGCACTGGACCGGCGGCGTACAGGGCCTCGTGGTCACGAAGCCGAACGCGCCGTTCGGGATCAAGATGTCGCAGGACATGTATCTCTATTACTTCACGCTCGTCGTCTCGACGGCGATCTATATCGTCGCGGTGAATCTCTTGCGTTCGCGCACCGGCCGCGCATTGATGGCGATCCGCGACAACCAGATCGCGGCGGCGGCGATGGGCGTCGACCTGCCACTCTACAAGACGCTGGCGTTCGGCGTCACCGCGGGCTTGACCGGCATCGCCGGCGCGCTCGGCGCGATCGTCGTGCAGTTCGTGGCGCCCGACAGTTTCACCATTCAGCTGGCGATTGCGATTTTCGTCGGCATGGTGGTCGGCGGCGTCGGCTGGCTGCCCGGCTCGCTGGTCGGTTCCGCCTTCATCGTCTTCGTTCCCAACATCGCCGAAAGCATCTCGAAAGGTCTTTCCGGCGCGGTCTTCGGCGTCATTTTGTTCGCCGTCATCTTCCTTGTTCCTCACGGGGCAAGGCAAGTCGCGTACTACCTCGAACACGCGGTAAAAAAACTAAAATCCTAAGGAGAGAAAATGCTTTCTACCAAACTCAAGCTCAACGTAGCAGCGGTGTCGGCGCTCGTCGCACTCGCCGTGACGAGCGGCAGCGCGCTCGCACAGAAAAAATACGATACCGGTGCGACCGATACCGAAATCAAGATCGGCAACATCATGCCTTACTCGGGCCCGGCTTCGGCCTATGGCGTGATCGGCAAGATCGAAGAAGCCTACTTCAAGATGGTGAACGAACAGGGCGGCGTGAACGGCCGCAAGATCAACTTCACCACCTATGACGACGGCTATTCGCCGCCGAAGGCTGTCGAACAGGCCCGCAAGCTGGTCGAAAGCGACGAAGTTCTTTTCATCTTCGGACCGCTCGGCACGGCGTCAAATTCGGCAATCCAGAAGTATATGAACTCCAAGCAGGTGCCGCAGCTGTTCGTGGCGACCGGCGCCACCAAGTTCGGCGAGCCGAAGGAATTTCCCTGGACGATGGGATGGCAGCCGCCGTACCAGAGCGAGACCCGCGTTTACGCGGCGCATCTGCTCAAGTCGAAGCCGGATGCCAAGATCGCGATCCTTTATCAGAACGACGACTTCGGCAAAGACATGCTGAAGGGTCTGAAGGACGGCCTCGGCGCGAAAGCTGCCTCGATGATCGTCGCCGAAGAAAGCTACGAAGTGTCGGAGCCGACCATCGACTCCCACATCGTCAATCTGAAGGCCAAGGGTGCGGATGTGTTCTTCAGCTTCACCACGCCGAAGTTCGCAGCGCAGAGCCTGAAGAAAGTCGCTGAACTCCAGTGGAAGCCGGTTTACTACCAGAGCAACGTCGGCGCGTCCGTCGGCAGCGTTCTCAAGCCAGCCGGCTTTGAAAATGCCCAGGGCATCTTCACCGCTGCCTACGCCAAAGACGGCGCAGATTCGCAGTGGGACAACGATGAAGGCATGAAGAAATTCTACGCCTTCCTCGCCAAATATGCGCCCGACGCAAACAAGGCCGACGGTTCGGTTGTATACGGCTATGGCCAGGCGCAGACCGTGGTTCAGGTTCTCAAGCAAGCGGGCGACAACCTGACCCGCGAAAACATCATGAAACAGGCTGCGAGCCTGAAGGACTTCGTTCCCGACACGCTTCTGCCGGGCGTGAAGATCAACACCAGCGCAACGGATTTCTATCCGATCCAGCAACTGCAAATCACGCAGTTCAAGGGTGAGAAATACGAACTGCTTGGCGAGATCATCGACGGCCAACTCAGCAACTGATCGTTTCCGCCCTGCGGAACTCGAATTGTTAAATCAGCCCTCTGCGACATTGTCGCAGGGGGCTTTTCGTTGAACGGCCCGCGCATTGGGTATTGAATGCCGCGAGCCAAAAAGAGCTTTCAATCAAGAAACGACGAGGAACCCGAACGCATCAAGGAGGCACGACAATGTCCAGGATTGCTTCTCGAATAGCTTCACTCTCGGCGGCACTCGCCGTCGTCGCCGCGGCATCAACCGGCGCATTCGCGCAGAAGAAATACGACACCGGCGCGACCGACACCGAAATCAAGATCGGCAACATCATGCCCTACAGCGGCCCTGCTTCGGCCTATGGCGTGATCGGCAAGACCCAGGCTGCCTACTTCAACAAGATCAATCAGGAAGGCGGCATCAACGGCCGCAAGATCAACTTCGTCTCCTACGACGACGGCTACTCGCCGCCGAAAGCCGTCGAGCAGGCCCGCAAGCTGGTCGAGAGCGACGAAGTTCTCTTCATCTTCAATTCGCTCGGCACGCCGTCGAACTCGGCGATCCAGAAATACATGAACGAGAAGAAAGTGCCGCAGCTGTTCGTGGCGACCGGCGCGACCAAGTGGGACGATCCGAAAAACTTTCCGTGGACGATGGGCTGGCAGCCGAACTATCAGAGCGAAGGCCGCATCTACGCCAAATATCTGATGAAGGAAAAGCCGGACGGAAAGATCGGCGTGATGTATCAGAACGACGATTACGGCAAGGATCTGCTGAAAGGCCTGAAGGATGGCCTCGGCGCGAAGACCTCGATGATCGTCGCCGAAGAAAGCTATGAGACCTCCGAGCCGACAATCGATTCGCATGTCGTCGCACTGAAGTCCAAAGGCGCGGATGTCTTCATCAGCATCACCACACCGAAGTTCGGCGCGCAGTCGATCAAGAAGGTCGCCGAGCTTCAGTGGAAGCCGCTGTTCATCCTCAACAACGTCGCGTCTTCGGTCGGCAGCGTCATCAAGCCGGCCGGCTACGAGAACGCGCAGGACATCATCTCGGCCAACTACGGCAAGGACCCGACCGATCCGCAGTGGAAGGACGATCCGGGCATGAAGAACTTCGATGCGTTCCTTCAGAAGTATTTCCCGGAGGGCAACCGCAACGACGGATCGGTGGTTTACGGCTACAGCACGGCGCAGACCATGGTGCATGTGCTGAAAGCCTGCGGCGACAATCTCACCCGCGAGAACGTCATGAAGCAGGCCGCCAGCATCAAGGATCTTCAGCTTGAGATGGGCCTTCCCGGCATCAAGCTGAACACCAGCGCGACCGACTTCGCTCCGATCTCGCAGCTTCAGCTGGAGAAGTTCAAGGGCGAGCGTTGGGAACTGTTCGGCCCGATCCTGAGCGGCGACGTCGGCGGCTAGTCAATTCCGCTCTGCAAACCTGAACAATAATTAAGCCTCCGGCGGCTGTCGCGCCGGAGGCTTTTCATTGAACGGGCCGGATAACGGGTATTCAATGCCGCAGGGCCGCCAAGAGCCCAACCCCAAAAAAATCAGCGAGGACACAAACAAGACCAGGGAGTTATCAATGCTTACGACTGGAACTCGATTTGCGGCGATTTCGGCGGCGTTTGCGCTGCTCGCTGCGACAAGCACCGGCGCATTCGCGCAGAAGAAGTATGACACCGGCGCGACCGATACCGAGATCAAGATCGGCAACATCATGCCCTACAGCGGACCGGCCTCCGCCTACGGCGTCATCGGCAAGACCGAACAGGCCTATTTCAACAAGATCAATGCCGAAGGCGGCATCAACGGCCGCAAGATCAACTTCATCTCCTACGACGACGGCTATTCGCCGCCGAAGGCCGTCGAGCAGGCACGCAAGCTCGTGGAAAGCGACGAAGTTCTCTTCATCTTCAATTCGCTCGGCACGCCGTCGAATTCGGCGATCCAGAAATACATGAATGCCAAGCAGGTGCCGCAGCTGTTCGTCGCCACCGGCGCCACCAAATGGAACGATCCGAAAGACTTCCCGTGGACGATGGGCTGGCAGCCAAGCTACCAGGCCGAAGCGCGCATCTACGCGAAATACATTCTGAAGGAAAAGCCGAACGCCAAGATCGGCGTGCTCTATCAGAACGACGACTACGGCAAGGACTATCTCAAGGGTCTCAAGGACGGCCTCGGCGCCAAGGCGGCCTCGATGATCGTCGCCGAGGAAAGCTATGAGACCGCCGAGCCGACGATCGACTCGCATGTCGTCAATCTGAAGGCAAAGGGTGCCGACGTGTTCTTCAGCGTCACCACGCCGAAGTTCGCGGCGCAGTCGATCAAGAAGGTCGCGGAACTTCAATGGAAGCCGTTGTTCATCCTCAACAACGTCGGCGCTTCGGTCGGCACCGTGCTCAAGCCCGCGGGCTTCGAGAATTCGCAGGACATCATCTCTGCGGCTTATCTGAAAGACACCACCGACCCGCAGTGGAAGGACGACGCCGGAATCAAGAATTTCGACGCCTTCCTCGCCAAATGGTTCCCTGAAGGCAACCGCGCCGACGGTTCGGTTATCGTCGGTTACAGCGTGGCGCAGACCCTCGTCGAGGTTCTGAAAGCCTGCGGTAACGACCTGACCCGTGCGAACGTCATGAAGCAGGCGGCGAGCATCAAGGGCCTTCAGCTTGAAGGCGCGCTGCCGGGTGTCAAGATCAGCACGAGCGCAACCGACTTCGCACCCTTCAAGCAGCTTCAGCTTCAGAAGTTCAAGGGCGAGCGTTACGAATTGTTCGGCGACGTCATGAGCAGCGACGTCGGCGGCTAATTCGATCGGGCAATCTCCCGATTGGGAGCGCCATAAAATCCACCCTCCGCGAAATCATCGCGGAGGGTTTTTCTTTGCACTGCGAAATCAAGCTGCGTATTCGGTTTGTGAAGCCCGCGATATTTCTCTAAGACATGAGCATGACCGACAAACGCCCTTTGCTGCGCGCGATTTTCGATGCCGCCGTAGCCGCCGCCCATCCCGACAGCATCCTTGCGCCGCATCTGCCCAAACCGCCGCGTGGCAGGATCGTCTGTCTTGCGGCGGGCAAGGGTGCGGGCGCGATGGCCGCCGCAGCGGAACGTCATTACCTCGACACGCTGAAGCTCGATGCCGCGCGCCTGTCAGGGCTTGCCACCACCCGTCACGGTCACGGCGTGCCGACACGCCGCATCGAGATCATCGAGGCGGGTCATCCAGTGCCGGACGAAGCCGGGCTAAAAGGCGCGGATCGCAGCCTTGCGCTCGCAAGCGAAGCCGGCGACGGCGATCTCGTGCTGGTTCTTCTGTCGGGCGGCGGCTCCGCAAACTGGATCGCTCCGGCGAACGGCGTGAGCTTCGCGCAAAAGCAGCAGGTCAATAAAAGCCTGTTGAGGTCCGGCGCGCCGATCGGCGAGATGAATACGGTTCGCAAACATCTGTCGCGCATCAAGGGCGGGCGGCTCGCGCGCGCGGCAATGCCTGCGCAGGTCGTCACGCTCGCGATTTCCGACGTGCCGCATGACGATCCGGCGACCATCGCATCGGGGCCGACGGTGCCGGACACGACGACGCTCAAGGATGCCCGTGCCATCGTCGATCGTTACAAGCTCAACATCGACGACGCCGTGCGCCGCGCGCTCGACGATCCGCGAAACGAAAGCTGCAAGCCGGGCGATGCGGCATTCGCCAGTTCGCGTTTTGAATTGATTTCGCGCCCGAAGGATTCGCTCGATGCCGCAATCGCAGTCGCAAAGAAAGCCGGATATGAAGTGCTCGATCTCGGCGCAGACCTCGAAGGCGAAGCGCGCGATGTTGCAGCCGCCCATGCCAAACTTGCTCTCAAGGCCCGCGACGAAAAACGGAAACTCGCCATCCTGTCGGGCGGCGAATTGACCGTGACGGTGCGCGGCACCGGCCGCGGCGGACCCAATCAGGAATATGTGCTGGCGCTGGCAGGCCTGCTCGGCGACGCCGAAGGCATTTCGATTCTCGCCGGCGACACCGACGGCGCGGACGGCGGCGCGGGCAACGCGACCGACCCCGCAGGCGCTATCGCCGACCGTCTTACATTCAAGAAAATTCGCGACCTCAGGCTCGACCCCAAGGCCGCGCTCGACAACAACGACGCTACGGCGTTTTTTTCAGCAACCGGCGATCTGCTGCTGACCGGACCCACGCTGACCAACGTCAACGACATCCGCATCATTCTGGTTGATGTATGATGGCGCGGCGATAAAGCCGCCTATCAGAATTCTTCCGCGATTTTTTCAAGCATCGCGAGCAGCAATGCCCGATTGCCGTCGCCGAGCAGTTCACGAAGGCGGGCCTCGTGCTTGGCCTCGATGAGCTTCTTGGCGCGGGCCAGGACCGCAGTTCCCTTTTCCGTCAGCGCAAGGATATGCGACCGGCGGTCGTTGTTGGAGCGAACCCGGCTGCAAAGGCCGCGCTTTTCCAGTTCGTCCAGCATCGCCACGAAATTCGGCCGGAGAATTCCAAGCGCGCCGGCGATCTCGGTCTGGTTGCGGCCCGGATTCTTCTCCAGCAGCAGCAACACGGAAAACTGCGCAGGCGTGAGATCGAGCGGCGCAACGCAGCGAATGAAGTTCTCGAAAAGACGGAGCTGCGCGCGCTTGAGCGGATAGCCGACGTATTGAGATAATTGTTCCATCAGGACCGGGGTGTCGTCAGCGTCGAACTGCGACGCCTGCGACGGCCTCTTTCCTTTTGTTGTGCCGGCCCCCGCAGTTCTGGAAACAGCCATATCTTGTGCTTCTCGCGGTTGATCTGCTGTAACGTCCGGGCAATCCGATCTTGCGATTATAACAAATAATAGTTATCAACTATACCAATCAGTAACGGCGGAATTCAACCGCTGATTTGGCACCGGAGCGGCTGCAAAAGTCCGTCTGGTGCCGGTGCGTGAGGGGAGCGCCAGGCTTGGACAGCACGATCCTTCTGTTCCTGCTTCAGGACGGAATTACCAGCGGCGCGATCTATGCGCTGCTCGGCCTCGCGCTCGTGCTGGTGTTTGCCGTCACCCGCGTCATTCTGATTCCGCAGGGCGAATTCGTCACTTATGGCGCGCTGACCTACGCCACGCTGTCGAGCGGCAACATGCCCGGCACTGCGACACTGGCGCTGGCGATGGGGATCGTCGCCTTCTGTTTCGACATGATCGGCGGACGCAACGCGCTGCACGCGCGCATGATCGCCCGCTCCGTCGCGATCAATATCGCGCTGCCGCTTGCGATCTACGCCATTGCCCTCGCGCTGCACGCCCAGAAAACCAGCGTCACGGTGAACTTCCTGCTCTCGGTCGCCATCGTCGCGCCGATCGGACTTTATGTTTACAGGATCGCGTATCAGCCCATCGCGCACGCCTCCGTGCTGGTGCTCCTGATCGCATCCGTCGGCATTCATTTCGCCATGCAGGGATTAGGACTGGTGTTCTTCGGACCCGAAGGCCTTCGCGCGCCTGCGATGACGGCGTCCTCGTTCGCGATGGGCCCGCTGCGCATCACCGGCCAGAGCATCGGCATCTACGCCATCACCATCGGATTGATTGCAGGCTTATGGCTGCTGTTCGGCTACACGCTCTATGGCAAGGCGCTGCGCGCCACCGCCGTCAATCGTCTCGGCGCACGCATCGTCGGCATCCGCACGTCGCTGTCGGGACAGATGGCGTTTCTGCTTGCAGCCATCATCGGCGCGATCTCGGGAATTCTGATCGTGCCGATCACGACGGTTTTCTTCGACACGGGTTTCCTGATCGGCCTGAAAGGTTTCGTCGCCGCCATCATCGGCGGACTGGTGAGTTATCCGCTCACCGCACTCGCTGCCATCGTCGTCGGCATTGTCGAGGCGTTCTCGTCGTTCTACGCCAGCAACTTCAAAGAGGTGATCGTCTTCACGCTGCTGCTGCCGGTTCTCGTGCTTCGCTCATTGGCCTCACCGGTGGTCGAAGAGGACGAGGACTGAAAATGACGCAACGCCGGGCCATCGTTCTGTTTGCATTCGTCATGGCGGTCGTCCCATTCATTCCGGGCATGCCGCCGTTCTGGATCGTGCTGCTCGACAATATCGGTCTTGCGGCGCTGGTCGCGATGGGACTCGTTATTCTCACAGGCGTTGGCGGATTGACATCGTTCGGTCAGGCGGCGTTCTGCGGTTTCGGCGGCTACGTCACAGCCATCCTTACGACGTCCTACGGTCTGTCGCCGTGGCTGACCTTGCCACTGTCGCTCATCGCAAGCGGCCTCGCTGCCGTCGTTCTCGGACTGATGACGGTGCGATTGTCCGGACATTACCTTCCGCTCGGCACCATCGCGTGGGGACTTAGCCTCTTTTATCTGTTCACCAAGCTGGAATTCCTCGGCCGCAACGACGGCATTTCCAGCATCCCTCCGCTTCGTGTCGGCAGCACCGATCTCACCGGCGCCGGTGAAATCTATTTCGTGATCTGGCTCGCAGTCGTGATTGCGGCGCTGCTGACGGTCAACCTTCTGGATTCGCGCGTCGGCCGCGCCATTCGGGCTTTGCGGCGCGGACATATTGCAGCCGAGTCGTTCGGCGTGCAGACCGCGCGCGCGAAGCTCCTCGTCTTTATCTATGCGGCCGTGCTCGCGGGCCTGTCCGGCTGGCTCTACGCGCATTTCCAGCGCGCCGTGAACCCGACGCCGTTCGGGCTGACGGCGAGTATCGAATATCTGTTCATCGCGGTTGTCGGCGGCGCGGGTTACGTGTGGGGTGCTGTGCTCGGCGCAGGCATCGTCGTCGTGCTGAAGGAAATTCTGCAAAGCTATCTGCCTTTGATTTTCCACGGTCAGGCGCAGCTGGAGACCGTCGTCTTCGGACTTCTTCTCGTCGCACTGCTTCAGGTCGCGCCCGGCGGACTCTGGCCGCAGATCGCCGCACTTTTCCCGACAAGAGACAAATCGCAGAAGCCGCAAGCCGCCTCTCCGCTTCCGCCGCGCGAGAAGGAAACGGGTACGGGTCCGCTGTTGCAGGTTCAGAACGCCAGCAAGCATTTCGGCGGCGTGGTCGCGGTCAACGATGTATCGTTCGACGTACGGCGTCAGGAAATCGTCGCGCTGATCGGGCCGAACGGCGCAGGCAAAAGCACGACGTTCAATCTCATCACCGGCATTCTCTATGCGACCGCGGGACATTTTTTCCTGTCCGGGAAAAATGTCGACGGCACACCGCCGCAGCGCGTGGCACATCTCGGCGTCGCCCGCACCTTCCAGCACGTCAAGCTCGTACCGGACATGAGCGTGCTGGAGAATGTCGCTATCGGCGCGCATCTGCGCGGCCATTCCGGTGCCATCTCAAGCATGCTGCGGCTTGATCGCGCCGACGAGGCGAAATTGCTTGCGGAGGCAGCAAGGCAGATCGAGCGCGTCGGACTTGGCGACCAGATGCATCAGCTCGCCGGCAATCTGTCGCTCGGCCAGCAGCGCATCGTCGAGATCGCGCGCGCATTGTGCATCGATCCGATCTTGCTGCTGCTGGATGAGCCTGCCGCAGGTCTTCGCCACATGGAAAAGCAAAAGCTCGCCGCGCTGCTTCGGCAACTCAAGACCGAAGGCATGTCGGTGCTGCTGGTCGAACACGACATGGGTTTCGTCATGGATCTCGCCGACCGCATCGTCGTGTTGGATTTCGGCACCAAGATCGCCGAAGGCACGCCATCGGACGTGCGCGCCAACCCGGATGTCATCAAGGCTTATCTCGGAGCGGCGTCATGAGCGAGCCGCTTCTTAAAGTGAGCGCCGCGTCGGTGGCCTACGGCAAGGTCGAGGCCGTGCGCTCGGTGTCGCTCGATGTTGGTGCTGGCGAGATCGTCACCATCATCGGCGCGAACGGCGCGGGCAAGACGACCCTGCTCAACGCCGTCATGGGCATTCTGCCGCTCAAGGGCAGCGTCACGTTCGCCGGCGAGCCGATCTCGCGCCTCGAGATCGAGGATCGAGTGGCGATGGGGCTGAGCATCGTGCCGGAGCATCGTGAACTGTTCGGCACCATGACGGTCGAGGAAAATTTGCAACTCGGCGCGTTTCGTGCGCCGCGTGCCGAGGCCGCGAACGCCCTTGAGCGCGTCAACACCCTCTTCCCGCGCCTGAAAGAACGCCGCACGCAGCTGGCCGGCACGCTGTCGGGCGGCGAGCAGCAGATGCTGGCGATGGGCCGCGCGCTGATGGGCCAGCCGAAACTTCTGATGCTGGACGAGCCGAGCCTCGGCCTCGCGCCGCTGATTGTTGCGGATATTTTCCGCACCGTGAGCGAGTTGCGACAAGCTGGTGTCGCGGTTCTGCTTGTCGAACAAAATGCGCGCGCAGCACTTGCGATTGCGGATCGCGCCTATGTCATGGAATTGGGCGACTTCGTCCTGAACGGATCGGCCAAAGAGATCGCCGACGACAAGCGTGTGGCCGCGAGCTATCTCGGCTTTCAGCACGAGGGATCGAGCGCACTCTGAAAACAAAAATGCCCGGCGCAAGGCCGGGCATTTTGCATCGATTTGAAAACTTAGTTGATGACGACGTATTTGCCGTCCTTCACCGTCAGCAGGATGCGCGAACGGTCGTCGGTGCCGTAGCGATCCTTTTCGGTAAAATTATAGACGCCCTGGCTCGCCGGAATTTCCTTCTCGGTCATGATCGCCTGACGAAGCGCCTCGCGGAATTCCGGCGTGCCCGGCTTGGCCTTCTTCAACGCAACAGGAACGATGCGCTTGAGCATCTCGAAGGCGTCGTACATGTGGCCCGCGAACTGGCTGCGGGAGTTGGCGCCGAACTTCGCTTCATAGGCGGTGTCGAGTGCCAAGCCCGGCTTCTTGGTCAGCGCGCTGTCCGGCTGGCCTTCCGGTGCCATCACCGGGCCGGCCGCCATGATGACGCCTTCCGCCGCAGGTCCCGCGATGCGGATGAAGTCGAACGCGGCCGCGCCGTGCGTCTGATAGATCAGGCCCTTGTAGCCCTTACTCCGCAGTTCGATCTGCGGCAGCGCCGCAGCCGCACCCGAACCGCCGATCAGAACCGCATCCGGATTGGCCGCAATCAGCTTGAGCACCTGACCCGTCACCGACGTGTCGGTGCGCGCATAACGCTCCTCGGCGACGATGCTGATGCCGGAGCCTTCGGTCTGCTTCTTCAGATCGCCGATCCACAGATCGCCGTAGGAATCCGAATAGCCGATATAGCCGACGGTCTTCACGTTGTTCTTCTTCATGTGATCGTAGAGCACCTTGCCCATGATCGGAATCGGCTGCGGCATCGCCACCGACCACTTCTCGCGGGCCGGCGTGATCGGGAACGGCGCAAGGCCGATATGCATGACGCCCGCTTCATTGGCCACTGTCGAAACCGCGATGGTGGCCGGTGTGATGGACGAGCCGATGATGACGTCGGCATTCGATTCGGTAACGAAGCGGCGTGAATTGGTGGTCGCGGTGGTCGGATCGCCCGCATCATCCAGCACGATGGTCTTGATTTTCGCGCCGCCGATTTCGGTCGGGCAGAATTCGAGCGCATTCTTCTCCGGCACGCCGAGCGCCGCTCCGGGGCCCGTGGTGCTGATGCTGATGCCGACGGTGACGTCCTGCGCCGACGCGGTTGCAGTCGCGCCCGGCAATGCGACCGACGCCAGAAGCGCCAACGCGGTCATTGAGATTTTCTTCATTCGGTCCTCCCCTCGAGGTTTTTGAACTTTTTGGCAGAATGGTCGTACAGATAGTTATACAGTATAATGATAGGGTGTTGAGTCAATGGAGCGCGGCGTTTGCGCCGCAACCAATGTCCGGCGCGGCGGTATCGGGATGGCCTTTCTGCCGTCGGTATGGTTGATATATCAACCAGATGCTTCACGGCATATCACCTGCCGCGCTACCTTGACGCATCGGGACTTCCAAAACACAGCAAAAAAAGCCGGGAGCGGGCGGTTGCGGACACAGGTTGCGATCATCGGTGCAGGTCCGGCGGGCCTGCTGCTCGGCCAGTTGCTGCACGCCTACGGCATCGACAACATCATTCTGGAGCGGAAGGATCGCGACTACGTTCTGGCGCGGATTCGCGCCGGCGTTCTCGAACAGGGCACCGTCGGACTGCTTGAGGAAGTCGGCGTCGCGGAGCGCCTGCATCGCGAGGGGCTGATCCACGACGGTATCGAACTCGCCTTCGGCGGCGAGCGTCATCGCATCGACATGAAGCAGGCGACCGGCGGCAAGACGGTGACGATCTACGGCCAGACCGAGGTGACGCGCGACCTGATGAACGCGCGCGACAGGATCGGGCTGAAAACAGTTTATCAAGCCAACGATGTCAGCCTGCACGACTTCGACGGCGACCGCCCGCGTGTGCGTTATGTCAAGGACGGCACCACGCACGAAATCACCTGCGACTTCATCGCGGGCTGCGACGGCTTTCACGGCGTCAGCCGCCAGAGCGTGACGGCGGACGCCATCAAGATTTTCGAGCGCGTGTACCCGTTCGGCTGGCTCGGCATTCTGTCGGAGACGCCGCCGGTGTCCGATGAACTGATCTACGCCAATCACGAGCGCGGCTTCGCGCTGTGCTCGATGCGTTCGCACACCCGCAGCCGTTACTACGTGCAATGCTCGCTCGACGAGCACGCCGATCACTGGTCCGACGACAAATTCTGGGATGAACTGAAACGCCGTCTCGACCCGGAAGCGGTGGATCGTCTCGTCACCGGCCCCTCGATCGAAAAGAGCATCGCCCCTTTGCGAAGTTTCGTCGCCGAGCCGATGCGGTTCGGACGGCTGTTTCTCGCCGGCGACGCCGCGCATATCGTGCCGCCGACCGGCGCGAAGGGTTTGAATCTTGCGGCGAGCGATGTGCATTACCTCGCAACAGCCTTGCGCGAATTCTATTCCGAGAAATCCGAAGCCGGGATCGACAGCTATTCGCAGCGCGCGCTGGCGCGGGTGTGGAAGGCCGAGCGTTTTTCATGGTGGATGACTTCGATCCTGCATCGCTTCCCCGACACCGACGATTTCAGCGCGCGCATTCAGAACGCCGAGTTGAATTATCTCGTCAGTTCGAAAGCGGCGACGGCGGCGCTCTCCGAGAACTATGTCGGCCTGCCGTATTGACGCGCGTTTGAAACTGCAAATCGATGCCGTTTCAAACAATCATTGTTCGTGAAGGCACAAAGCATTCGCGCTAACACTGCGTCATGAACACTGCCATCTCGACTGACATTCCCGACGGCTTCACGCGGCACACCCGCACGAGTCCGATCACCGAGCCGTGGGAGCCGATCTACGCCAGGAAGACGGCGACTGCTTTTATCCTCGGTCTTCGTCTGGCGAAGCCGCACACCAATTCGCGCGGCATGGTTCATGGCGGATTGATCTCGACGCTCGCCGACAATGCGATGGGGCTGAGTTGCGGACTTCACATCACGGAGCCGGGCGCGCGGCTCGTTACGATCAGCCTGAGCGTGGATTTTCTGTCCTCCGCCAGCGTCGGACAGTGGCTTGAGGTGACGACCGGCTTCGTCAAGGCCGGCGGCTCGATCTGTTTCGCTCAAAGTCTCGTGACTGCGGATGGCGAGCCCTGCGCGCGCGCCAATGCGACCTTCAAGATCGTCAAGCCGCGCCCCGCATAACCGTTCTGCGCGGCATTGTTCTTCGCGCGTCACGGCCTATCTTGGTTCCATACAAATCGAACCGGGCGGGCTCTCCATGTCAAACGTCCACGAATTCTCGAGCGACGTCGCCTTCACGCCTGCGGTGAAGGACATTCAGGCCCGGAAAGGCTCGCGCGAGGCTTACGCGCGCGTCGAGCAGAACGGCGGCTGGCAGACCGAGATCGACGAAGCTCTCGCGGGCTTCGTCGGCGAGCAGACCAGCTTTTTTCTTGCGACTGCCAACGCCGACGGCCAGCCTTATATCCAGCACCGCGGCGGGCCTGCGGGCTTCATCAAGATTCTCGACAGGCAGACGCTCGCCTTCGCCGATTTTCGCGGCAACCGGCAATACATCACGCAGGGCAATCTCGCGGAAAATCCCAAGGCATATATTTTCCTGATCGACTATGTGCATCGCCGCCGCATCAAGATCTGGGGCGAGGCACGCGTCGTCGAGGACGATCCCGCGCTGGTCGCGTCCCTGATGCCGCGCGACTACAAGGCCAAGCCCGAGCAGGCTATCGTCTTCAAGATCGCGGCGTGGGACAGCAACTGCCCGCAACACATTCCGCAGAAAATCGATCTGGCGGATGTCGCTGCTGTCGTGGGGCAACGCGATGCGCGGATCGCGCAGCTTGAGGCGGAAATCGCCGAATTGAAGAAGCAGCTCTCGAAAGCCTGATCGCACCGTGCTTTAACGGAGCGATGAGCGAGATCGCCAATCCCTGCCAGAGCTGCGGCGCCTGTTGTTCCTATTCGAACAACTGGCCGCGCTTTTCAATCGAGGACGATGCCGCGCTCGACCTCATTCCGGCGGCACTCGTCAACGAGCGGATGTCGGGCATGCGGTGCGATGGCGACCGTTGCAGCGCGCTCAAGGGTGAAATCGGAAAATCGGTGGCCTGCGGAATCTACGACGCGAGGCCGGACGTGTGCCGCACATGCATGCCGGGCGACGCCGAATGCACGATGGCGCGCCGCAAGTTTGGACTGGCCGCGCTCGCAGCCTGATCGCCGGAAAACAGATTGAAAAGCCGAAGTTACGCCGACAGCGCGGCTGTCTCACCGTCGAGATCGTCGAACGCCGCGAATGTGCTGAGCGGCTTGGTCGACAGCGTGATCGACCGCTTGCCGTAGGCCGATGGCGAAGACTGCGTGGACGGCGCTTCGCGCGACATCGCGAACAATGTGGAACCGACGATGCCGCCCTGCTCGACCAGATCGCGCTGGCTGCACGTTGCCGCGATGGCGAGACCCATCGAGTGCAGATGATTGCGGCGGTAACAGAACAGAGCGAGCATCGCGCGAACGTCGGGCGAAACCGATTCGACGAGATCGGCGAGACCGTGTTCGCTTGCGCGATAAAGGCTGCCGAGAAGTTCTTCGCCGACGGGGCAAGCGTCGTTCTCAAAAGCTGTACGGCTGGACACCATTGAATTTCTCCGTTTCCGGAGGATGCAATGGGATTTCCTAACGCAAGGTTAACCACGGCGGCCGATAGCGGGCCGCGTTCACTCTCTATAGAGGCGATGCAGGCAGGCCACGGTTCCGGGTGATTCGGCGCTAGCCGCCAAGGAAATGAACCGCTTCGGGGATCGTTGCGCGCGTGGTGCGATAGCTGTTGGCCTTGTGCGAACTATCCGCAAAGCCGAACGAAATCCCGCAGACGACCTTGCGTTCGTCGCCTGCGCCGAGATGTTTCCGCACCACGTCCGAATATCCGGCGAGCGCCGCCTGCGGAACCGTCGCCAGTCCCGCCGCTTGGGCAGCGAGCATGAAGTTGCTGACATAGCCGCCGCAATCGATCGCGCCATAGACGCCGAGTTCTTCCGCCGTCGTAACGATGGCCACATGCGGCGCGCCGAAGAAGCGGAAATTCTCCAGCATCTGCTTCTGATAGGCGGCCTTGTCGCCGCGCGCGATGCCGAGCGCGTTGTAAAGCTGAAACCCGCTTTCGCGGCGGCGCTCGAGATAGACGCCTTTATATTCGCGCGGGAATGGAAAATCGCTGCTGCCGCCCGCGCCACTGCTCGCGGCTTTATAGACATCCTCGCTGAATTTCCGTGCGGCCTCGCCGGAAAAGATCGTCACCTGCCACGGCTGGCTGTTGCACCACGACGCCGTTTTCTGCGCGGCGCTCAACACGCGTTCGATGGTCGCGCGCGGCACTTCGTCCGGCTTGAACGCGCGGCATGAATAGCGAGTGGCGAGCAGCTTTTCGACGACGTCGAGATCGCTCATCTCAGCGGCCTTTGGTCGGGATCGCGTTGAACGGCACATCCTTGTCGACGCGAATATCGGCGGGCAATCCGAGCACGCGCTCGGCGATGATGTTGCGGAGAATTTCATCGGTGCCGCCGGCGATACGATCAGACGGGGCGCGCAACAGGATCGACTGGAACTGTCCATCGACCGCGATGCTGTCGGCATCGGTCAGCACACCCGCCGCGCCCTGCAAATCCATCGCGAAGGCCGCAATGTCCTGTAGCATCGTTCCCGCCACCAGTTTGCCGATGGAATTTTCCGGTCCGGGACGCTGGCCTTTCGACAGCGCGGAAATCGAGCGGTAACTGGTATATTTCAGCCCGCTTGCCTTCACCGCCCAGTTCGCCAGTTTCGAGCGCACGTTTTTATCGTCGATGGCGGGGCCATCCTCGAGCATCAGATCGTTGCAGAATGCGAACAGTTCCGGAAAACCGGTCGATTGCCGCGCGCCGATCGACATGCGCTCGTTCATCAGCGTGGTGAGCGAAACGTTCCAGCCGTCATTCACCGCGCCGAGACGCTGCGAATCCGGAATCTTCACATCGGTGAAATACACTTCGTTGAACTCCGACTGGCCGTTGGCCTGCTTGATCGGCTTCACCTCGACGCCCGGCGACTTCATGTCGAGCCAGAACATCGTCAGACCCTTGTGCTTGGGCTGCGACGGATCGGTGCGCGTGATGATGATTCCGTAATCGGAGAAATGCGCGCCGGTGGTCCACACTTTCTGGCCGTTGATGATCCAGTCGTCGCCCTTCTTCTCCGCGCGCGTGCGAAGGCCGGCGACATCGGAGCCTGCGGACGGTTCGGAAAACAGCTGACACCAGATGTGCTCGCCGGAAGCGATCTTCGGCAGATATTTCGCCTTGTCGCTGTCGCTGCCGAACGCCATCACGGTCGGGCCGCACATGCCCTGCCCGATCAGGAACACACCCTCTAATTTGCCGTAGAAGCCTTCTTCCTGTTGCCAGATCACGCGCTCGATCGGCGTGGCGCCGCGCCCGCCGAATTCCTTCGGCCAGTGCAGACACGCCCACCCGGCATCCGCCTTCTTCTTTTGCCACTTCTTCGATTCGGCGAGAATGTCGCTGCCCTTGAGCTTGATGCGGCCGACGGTCGGCTGCGACAGTTCGGCTTCGAGATTCTTCGGCGCGTTGGCATCGATCCACGCGCGTGCCTCGGCGCGGAATTTCGCTTCCTGCGGTGTGTCGTCGAAATTCATCGTGGTGTCCTCTATTTGTTTGCGCGAGTTCTAATCGCAAAACCGGTGCCCACTTTTGCGGAACACGCGCTAGCTGGCGTTCTTGAAGCGCATGCGGTCGATCAACTGGTTTTCCCAGTACGATGGACTGCCGAGCGACAGCGCGAGCGCATTCGCGCGCCGGTAATAAAGGTGACAATCGTATTCCCAGGTGAAGCCCATGCCGCCATGCACCTGAATGTTGTTCTTGGCGCAATGCTGAAACGCCTGCGTTGCGCTGATGCGCGCGGTGGCAGCCGCTTCCGGCAATTCGCCCGCATTTGTCGAGAGCGCCCACGCGCCGTAGTAACAGTTGGAACGCGCCAGCGTCGCTGAGACATACATGTCGGCGAGAATATGCTTCACCGCCTGAAACGATCCGATGGGACGGCCGAACGCGACACGATCCAGCGCGTAGTCACGGCCCATCTCAAGCGCGCGATCCGCACCGCCCAACTGCTCGAACGCCATCAGCACCGCCGCGCGATCCAGGACACGCGTGAGAATGCTCCAGCCTTCGTTGGCAGGCCCAAGCGGCTCGGCCTTGCATTTGTCGAAAACGATCTCCGCTTGATTGTGCGACTGATCGAGATTGGCCAGCGATTTACGCTGCACGCCATCGCCGGAGAGATCGACAATGAAAAGACCGATGTCGGTTTCGCGGCCCGCATTCGCCGTGCGCGCGGCGACGATGGCGAAATCCGCAATCGTACCGTCGGCGACGGGAAGTTTCTTGCCGGTCAGTGCGCCATTCGACGCACTCACCTTGATCGCCTTGTGCGACGGATTGCCCGCGCCCTCGAACAGTGCGAGCGTGCCGATGGCATCGCCCGACGAAATCTTCGGCAGCCATTTCGCTTTCTGCGCATCGCTGCCTGCGAGCATGATCGCCTCAGTTGCAAGATAGATCGTCGAGGCAAACGGCACCGGCGCCAGCACACGGCCCATTTCCTCGGCGATCACGCACAGTTCGAGATGACCCGCGCCTGCGCCGCCGAATTGTTCGGGAATGGCGACGCCGAGAAAACCCATCCCGGCGAGGCCTTTCCAGAGTTCACGATCATAACGCGCCTTGCCTTCCAGCACGGCGCGCACCGCCTTGGGCGGTGATTTCTCAGCGAGAAACTTCCGCGCCTCGTCGCGCAGTTGCTTCTGCTCGTCGGAAAAATCGAAATTCATCAGCGCGGCGCCATTCTGATCGCGCCGTCGAGACGAATGACTTCGCCATTGAGCATCGGGTTCTCGACAATGTGGACGGCAAGATTGGCGTATTCCTTCGGGTCTCCAAGACGCGCCGGATGCGGCACTTGTTTTCCCAAACTGTCCTGCGCTTCCTGCGGCAGACCTTTCAGCAGCGGCGTGAGAAACAGACCGGGCGCAATCGTCATCACGCGAATATTCAGCGAGGCAAGATCGCGCGCGACGGGCAATGTCATGCCGACGATGCCGCCCTTTGACGACGAATATGCCGCCTGTCCGATCTGGCCGTCATAGGCCGCGACGCTTGCGGTCGAGATCATCACGCCGCGCTCCTCGCCGATGGGCGGCGCGGTCTGCATGCGCTCCGCGACGAGGCGGATACAATTGAACGAGCCGATCAGATTGACCTTGATGACGCGCGTGTAATCGGCGAGCGCATACGCGCCGTTCTTGCCGACGGTCTTGCCGGCATTGCCGATGCCTGCGCAATTCACCAGCACGCGGATGATGCCGTGCGCCTTCTCGGCTTTTGCGATGGCGTCCTTGACCGGCGCTTCTTCGGACACGTCGCCGACGAGGGCCAGACCCTTGATGTCGGAGGCAACTCGTTCCGCGCCCTCCTTGTTCATGTCGATCACCGCGACCTTCGCGCCCTTGGCCGCCATCGCGCGCGCGGTTGCTTCACCGAGCCCCGAGCCCCCGCCGGTGACGAGAACTGAAATATCCTTGAGTTGCATGTGCGTTTCCTGTGCTTGAGTTATGAGGCCAAATTTTAAGATGCCCGGGCCGAAGCGTGCTTCGCCCATTGAGAGAGAATATTTGCTGCTGTCGTGACGGGAGCTGCCGCCGAATTCTGAATTGCCGACGGCGTGCGCGAGAAGCGCGGCGCGGGTGCGGGCTGCACGCCGCCGTCCGCCTCGACGAAAGTTTTTCGCGCGGCGAGATGCGAATGCTTCGGCGCGTCGAACATGCCGATCACGGGCGCGACGCAGGCATCGGTGCCGTCGAAAATCGACGCCCATTCGGCCTGTGTCTTTGTTTTGAAAATATCCGCGACCTTGTCGTGCAACAACGGCCACTGCTTGCGGTTCATCTGATCGTTGAAGCACTCTTCATTGAGGCCCGCGAGCTTGCGTAGCTCTGCGTAGAATTGCGGCTCGAGCGCGCCGACCGACATGTAGCGCCCGTCCTTGCACTGATAGGTGCGATAGAAATGCGCGCCGCCGTCCAGCATGTTGGTGCGCGGCTGATCCGTCCATCGCCCCGTCGCATGCATGCTGTGAAACAGCGTCAGCATGCTGGACACGCCGTCGCACATCGCGGCGTCCACGACCTGCCCTTTGCCGGACGATCGCGCATCGATCACGCCCGCGAGCACACCCATCGCCAGATACAGCGCGCCGCCGCCGTAATCGCCGACGAGATTGAGCGGCGACACGGTATCGCCGTCGCAGGAGCGAAATGAATCCAGCGCGCCCGTAATGGCGATATAGTTGATGTCGTGACCGGCGGAATGCGCCAGCGGGCCGTCCTGTCCCCAGCCGGTCATGCGGCCGTAAACCAGACGCGGATTTTTCTTCAACGCAACATCCGGTCCGAGCCCGAGGCGCTCCATCACCTGCGGACGGAAGCCTTCGATTAGAATATCCGCAGCCGCAATGAGATCGAGCGCCTGCGAAACATGAGATGGATTTTTCAGATCGAGTTCGATCACCTGCCGCCCGCGGTTGACGAAATCCCGCGCATCGCGCTTGCCCTGTCCAGGCCGTGCAATCGACACAACATCGGCACCCATGTCCGACAACAGCATCGACGCGAAAGGTCCCGGCCCGATGCCGGCAAACTCGACCACGCGCACCCCGCGCAGCGGACCTGTTGCGGAAATTCGCTCCGTCATCCCGCCCTCCGGTATTTCTTGGTCTTGTCGTTCATCGGAGCAATCGCAGATTTGCGCGCAAGCATGCCGCCAAGGATCAGATCTGTCATATGCGCGATATACTGACGGCGGATGTCATCGGTCATCCGGCCGCCGGCGAGGCGCGAACCCATCTGGCGGCCGTAGAACAAATGATCGCAGGCACCGACGAGGCTTGTATAAAACAGCGCCGGATCGAATTTGCGGAATTCGCCCGCCACGATCCCCTCCGCGAGCAGAATTCGCTGAAACTCGAACAGCGGCGTGACGAAAAAGCGTTTGACCTCTTTCGCGGTCGTCTCGCTGCCGTCATGCAGCAGCAGATGGATCAGACGGTTGAGGTAGGGAAAACGGAAATAGGCATTGATGATGCCCGCGATATGCCGCCGCAGTTTTTCCGTCGGCGAAATCGGCTGCTCCATTACGAAGGCCAGATTTTCGATCTCCGCCTTGGCGTCGCGCGCCAGCAGCGCGAGAAGCAATCCGTCCTTGTTGCCGAAATGATATTTGACGAGGGCGGCGTTGACGCCGGATTTTTCCGCGATGTCACTGAGCGAGATGTCGGTCGAATTGCGTTCGATCATCAGATCGCCTGCCGCGACCAGAAGTTTCGCCGCCGTCGCGTTCAGAGGAGCGGCATCGCGCCCGGCGCGCCTGATTGGCTGCGGGCGGCGCGAAGTCTTGGTGCTCAAACGCTGCGGCATCCCAAATCCCATACGCAACCGGCCGTCAGCTAATCCGAAGACGGGGATCGGCTCAAGAGTTAATTGACCGATTGACTAAATCCTCCCGCGTCCCTTTAATTCCCGCCAACCAACAACAAGCGTCAAGGAGTCCGTCATGGCCGAAGCCTATATCGTTGCCGCAGCGCGCACCGCGGGAGGCCGCAAGGGCGGACGTCTCGCCGGATGGCATCCGGTCGATCTTGCCGCGTCCGTGCTCGATGCACTGGTGGATCGCTCCGGCGCTGACCCCGCACAGGTCGAAGACGTCATCATGGGCTGCGTGATGCAGGCCGGCGAACAATCCAACAACGTCGCACGCAATGCGGTGCTGGCGTCGAAATTACCCGAAAGCGTGCCCGGCACATCAGTCGATCGGCAATGCGGCTCGTCGCAGCAGTCGCTGCATTTCGCAGCACAAGCCGTGATGTCCGGCGCGATGGACATCGTGATCGCCGCCGGCGTCGAAGGCATGACGCGCGTGCCGATGGGACTGGCCGCATCGCTTCCGTTCAAGAACGGCTACGGGACCTATATGAGCCCCGGAATTCAGAAAGAATATCCGAACATCCAGTTCAGCCAGTTCACCGGTGCTGAAATGATGGCGAAGAAGTTCAACATCGAGAAGGACGAACTCGATCAGTATTCTTACCAGAGCCATCAGCGGGCGATTGCGGCGACGCAGGCCGGTCACTTCAAGGACGAAATCATTCCGCTGAAAATCACGCGCGAGGACGGTTCGACCGATACGCATAGCATCGACGAGGGCATCCGGTTCGACGCGACGCTCGACGGCATTCGCGGTGTGAAACTCATCGCGGAAGGCGGGCGCATCACGGCTGCAAGCGCGAGCCAGATTTGCGACGGGGCATCGGGCGTGATGATCGTCAACGAGAAAGGCTTGAAGTCGCTCGGCATCAAGCCGATGGCGCGGATTCATCACATGACCATGATGGGCCACGATCCGGTCATCATGCTGGAAGCGCCGCTGCCGGCGACGCACAAGGCGCTGAAAAAAGCCGGCATGTCGATTAACGACATCGATCTATTTGAAGTGAATGAAGCCTTTGCATCCGTGCCGACGGCGTGGCTGAAAGACACCAGTGCCGATCCGGCGAAACTCAACGTCAACGGCGGCGCGATTGCGCTCGGCCATCCGCTCGGCGGCTCGGGCACCAAGCTGATGACGACATTGGTCAACGCGCTCAAGCAGCGCAACAAGCGTTACGGCTTGCAGACCATGTGCGAAGGCGGCGGCATGGCGAACGTCACGATTGTCGAGCGGCTCTGATCGCGGGAGCCGCCCGTGACCCATCCCTCCATTCACGCGCAATCGACGCCAGACAAGATCGCCTACCGGATGGCGAAGTCCGGCGAGACGATCACCTATCGCCAGCTCGACGAGCGATCCAATCAGGGCGCACATCTGTTGCGCGCGCTCGGTCTCAAGCGCGGCGACCACATCGCGTTTCTGATGGAGAACACGCTGGCGTTCATAGAAATCTGCTGGGCGGCGCAGCGCAGCGGGCTTTTTTATACAGCGATCAGCCGTTATCTCACCGCCGACGAAATCGCCTACATCGTCAAGGATTGCGGCGCGAAGGTTCTTATCACCACGCCGAAATGCGTGGACGCCGTGCTGCCGATACAGGCGACAGCGCCGGACACAACTTTCTTCATCACCGGAGACGCGCGACCGGGCTTCCGCTCATGGGATACGGAAACGGCGAAACAGCCGAAGACTCCGATTGCGGACGAGAGCGCAGGCTTCGACATGCTTTATTCTTCGGGCACCACAGGCAGGCCCAAAGGCGTCAAGCGTGTCGCGGCCGAAACGTCGATCCTCGTGCCGAATGCATTTCTGAAGCTGCTGTGCGTCGATATGTACGGCATGTCATCGGAGAGCGTCTATCTGTCACCCGCGCCGCTGTATCACGCGGCTCCGTTGCGCTTCAACATGATGGTCGGCGTGCTCGGCGGCACGTCGATCATCATGGAGCATTTCGACGCCGAGGATTATCTGGCGCTGGTCGAAAAGCACAAAGTGAATGTATCGCAGCTCGTGCCGACGATGTTCGTCCGCATGCTGAAACTGCCCGACGACGTGCGCGCCAAGTACAACGTCTCAACGCTGAAATCGGCGATCCATGCCGCAGCACCCTGCCCGGTCGAGATCAAGGCGAAAATGATCGAGTGGTGGGGACCGATCATCGTGGAATATTACGCCGGCTCCGAAGGCAACGGCGTCACGGTCTCCAATTCGCAGGAATGGCTGACGCATCGCGGCACGGTCGGCAAGGCGGTTGTCGGCAAGATCAGGATTCTCGACGACGACGGCAACGAACTTCCTGTCGGCGAAGTCGGCGGCGTGTATTTTGCCGACGGCCCGCAATTCGCGTATCACAACGATCCGGACAAGACGAAGCGCGCCTATAACGACAAGGGCTGGTCGACGATCGGCGATGTCGGATATGTCGATGCGGAAGGCTATCTCTATCTCACCGACCGCAAGGCCTACATGATTATTTCAGGCGGCGTGAATATCTATCCGCAGGAGACCGAGGATATTCTGATCTCGCATCCGGCTGTTGCTGATGTCGCCGTGTTCGGCGTGCCGAACGAGGAAATGGGCGAGGAAGTCAAAGCCGTGGTGCAGCCGCACAACATGGCGATGGCGAGCAAGGAATTAGAGGCGGACCTGATTTTGTTCTGCCGCAAGCATCTGTCGCCAATCAAATGTCCCAAGAGCGTGGACTTCGAGGCGGAGTTACCGCGCACGCCGACCGGCAAACTGGTCAAGCGGCATCTGCGCGACCGTTATTGGCAGGCGACGAAGAAAGTGCAGCCGCAGGCATAACACCCTCATGTGAGGAGCAACGCGGAGCCATGCGTCTCGAACCATGACACAGCTCGCGCAATCATCTCACCTCATCCTTCGAGACGCGCGTCGCAACGCGCTCCTCAGGATGAGGAAATCCGCTCTCAGTCTTTCTTGAGCCAAGTCTCGACCAGCATCACGTCGGGCGGCTGCATGTATTTGGTCGTCCACATATCGACGACCCATTCGATCTTGCTTTCGTTCTCGACCAATACCGCCGTGTTGTGCGGCAATTGCATCGCCAGAATGTTGCCGCGATAGCGCGGATTGCCGACCATGTGGTGCTTGAGCAGTCCCCACTCCTGCAACACAAACAGGAAGCTCGACGTGTTGCGCGTCGAATCCCAGCAGTCGAAATTGCCCGCCGCCGCGCCCGAGCGAATATCCGCATTGGCGACGCGGTTTGTGGTGCCGATCATCGGCCCGACGCGCTTGTCGAACCAGATCACCGCCTTCTGGACGGCGGCGCGCTCGGCCGGGGCGTTGGCTTTTCCGGCGGCGAGAATTTTAGTGAGTTCAACCTTGTCGGACGCGGTGAAATCCAGCGTCGCGCGGCGGCGGCAGACGAAGCCATAGCAGATTGTCATTTCTTCCGCCGTCGGCGGGTTGATCGACACCGAGGTGTAGAGTTCGCTTTGCTGCGGACTGAGCTGCATGGCAGACGCAGGCGGCACAACGGACATAAAGCCGAGTGCTGCTGCGATCACGACCACCGGGAAAATCGGTATGAACAACGCGGAAACCCTGACAGTTAGGCCAGCAGAACTATGGCGGATTTCACGCGCAATCAACAGCCGTATCGCAGCCGCTCCCGTAATCGCAGTAACGTGAGGCGGTTCCGTCACACCGGCAATGGGGCGTCGCGCTTCACTTCTTCCATCACGGCGTAAGTTCGTGTTTCACGCACACCGGGCAGCGCGAGCAGCGTCTCGCCGAGGAACCGCCGGTACGCCGTCATGTCGGAGAGACGCGCCTTCACGAGATAATCGAAACCACCGGCCACCATGTGACACTCGAGCACTTCCGGTGCGAGCTTTACGGCGTAGGCGAACCGCTCGAACACATCAGGCGTGGTCTTGTCGAGCAGCACCTCGACGAACACCAATAGCCCGAGCCCGAGCCGATGCGGATTGAGCCGTGCGCCATACCCTTCGATGAAACCGTCGCGCTGCAACCGCTTCAACCGCTCCCCGATGGAGGTCGGCGACAGGCCGATGCGTTCCGCCAGTTCGACATTGGCAATGCGCCCGTCTGACTGTAGAATTTCGAGGATTTTCCGGTCGATTTTGTCTGTTTCGCTCATTTACTCGGAATAACCTGCAATTTACCGTATTTTATAAGCTAAAACTCTGAATTTGTCTATCGAACTGCGGCGATTATCGAATGTAGGATTTGGCAGCTCAAGAGGATGCCATGCTCGACAACTGCGGCCCCGACCGACTTTTTTCAGCGCCCTATGCGCCCGACGACGCGGCGATAGCGGCGCGGCTGCTCGCGGCCATCCCGCTCACGCCCGAGCAGAACTCACGCATCGACGCCACGGCCACGCTGCTGGTCGCCGCTATCCGCGCGAACGATCGCGGCTTCGGCGGCGTCGAGGACATGCTGCGCGAATTCGCGCTTTCCACCAAAGAGGGTCTCGCCCTGATGTTAATGGCGGAAGCGTTGCTGCGCGTACCGGACGCTGCGACCGCCGACCGCTTTATCGAGGACAAACTGGGTCAGGGCGATTTCGCCCATCACCAGACCAGATCCAGCGCACTTCTCGTCAACGCTTCGGCCTGGGCTCTCGGCATGTCCGCCAGAGTCATCCAGCCCGGCGAAACGCCGCAAGGCACGCTCGCCGCTGTCGCCAAGCGCATTGGTCTTCCCACGATGCGCGCCGCGACACGGCAGGCGATGCGGCTGATGGGCAGTCATTTCGTACTGGGCGAAACGATCGAGGCGGCATTGCAGCGCGCGAGCGGCGACCGTGTTCGCGGTCATCGCTATTCCTTCGATATGCTCGGCGAGGGCGCGCGGACTTCAGCGGATGCAAAACGCTACTTCGAGTCCTACGCGCAGGCTATCGACGCGATCGGCAGAGCCGCGGACAACAAACCCCTTCCAGACCGGCCGGGAATATCCGTCAAATTATCGGCGCTGCATCCGCGTTACGAGGCGCTCGGCCGTGCGCGGGTGATGGCCGAACTGTCGCCACGGCTCACCGACCTCGCCAAGCGAGCCAAGGCATTTGACTTGAATTTCACTGTCGACGCGGAAGAGGCCGATCGGCTTGAACTATCGCTCGATGTGATTGCGGAGGTTTTTTCGGACGACGCGCTGGCAGGCTGGGACGGGTTCGGCCTTGCCATTCAGGCGTATCAAAAGCGCGCGGGCGCCGTGATCGGCTACATCGACACGCTCGCACAACGCCATGACCGGCGCATGATGATCCGCCTCGTCAAGGGCGCCTATTGGGACACCGAAATCAAGCGCGCGCAGGAACGCGGTCTCGACGGCTATCCCGTCTTCACCCGAAAGGCGATGACCGATTTGAACTACATCGCCTGCGCACAAAAACTTCTTGCGCTTCGGCCGCGCATTTTTCCGCAGTTTGCCACGCACAACGCGCTGTCGGTCGCGACCATTGCCGAACTCGGCGGCAGCGACGGCTACGAGTTCCAGCGCCTGCACGGTATGGGCGACGCGCTTTACGGACGGTTGAATGCCGTCCGGCCCGAGCATGCGGTCCGGACCTATGCGCCCGTCGGCAGCCACCGCGATCTCCTCGCCTATCTGGTGCGCCGGCTCCTGGAGAACGGCGCGAATTCGTCATTCGTGGCGTTGGCGTCGGACGATTCGATTCCGGTGGCGCACCTGCTTCAGCGCCCCGAAGCCATTATCGGATCGCCTCCGAACGCGCCTCACCCCGGCCTGCCGTTGCCGCGCGATTTGTATCTGCCGCGCATCAATTCGCGCGGCATCGAATTCGGAGATAGCGCGTCGCTTCATTCGCTGCTGTCGGCGGTCGCCACCGAACACACCTTGCCGCCAGCCGGCACGCGGGCATCTTCGCCATCGGAATCCGCCGCCGCAATGGAGGCGGCACGCAGCGGATTTTTCGGATGGAGCCGGACGACCGCGGAATCGCGCGCGAAAATTCTGGAGCGCGCGTCGCATTTGATCGAGAAACGCGCGCCGCGTCTCATCGCACTTTTGCAGAGCGAAGGCGGCAAGACGATCGAAGACGCGGTTTCGGAGATTCGCGAGGCCATCGACTTCTGCCGCTACTACGCAATGGAAGGCCGCAAGCAATTCGGCGACGGCCTGCCGATGCCGGGTCCGACGGGCGAAAGCAACGTTCTGCGCATGCGCGGACGCGGCGTCATCGTTGCTATCTCGCCGTGGAATTTTCCGCTTGCGATTTTTCTCGGCCAGGTGACTGCCGCACTTATGGCGGGCAATTCGGTTGTCGCCAAACCCGCCGAACAGACACCGATGATTGCGGCCGAGGCCGTCGCGCTCTTGCACGAGGCGGGCGTTCCGCAATCCGCGCTTCATCTCGTTCAGGGCGATGGCCTTATCGGCGCTGCGCTGGTCGCGCACGGCGATACCGCAGGCGTGGTCTTCACCGGATCGACCGAAGTCGCCCGGTCGATCAACCGCACGCTGGCGGCCAGGGACGGTCCCATTGTGCCGCTGATCGCCGAAACCGGCGGCATCAACGCGATGATCGCCGACGCAACCGCATTGCCCGAACAGGTCGCAGACGATGTCATCATGTCAGCGTTTCGTTCGGCGGGGCAACGTTGTTCGGCGCTGCGCTTGCTGTTCGTGCAGGAAGATGTTGCAGACCGCATCATCGAGATGATCGCCGGCGCCGCGCGCGAGTTGAAGGTCGGCGACCCGTTCGATCCGGCCACGCACGTCGGACCCGTTATCGACGCGGAAGCCAAACAGAAGCTCGATGCGCATATTGCGCGGATGAAACAGGCTGCGCGGGTCCATTTCGCAGGCGAAGCGCCCGCCTCCGGCAATTTCGTCGCCCCGCATATTTTTGAACTCAAAGCCGCCGACGAACTGCGAGAAGAGATCTTCGGACCTATCCTCCATGTCGTGCGCTACAAGTCCGGCGATTTCGATCGGGTGCTCCAGTCCGTCGCCGCAACCGGCTACGGTTTGACCTTCGGCATTCACTCGCGAATCGACGACACGATCGAGACTGCAATCGGCCGGCTGCAAACAGGAAATATCTACGTCAACCGCAACATGATCGGTGCCGTCGTCGGCGTGCAGCCGTTCGGCGGGCACGGGCTATCGGGCACCGGACCGAAAGCCGGCGGGCCGCACTATCTTGCAAGGCTGGCAGCGGAGCAGACCGTGACGATCAACACCGCCGCAGCCGGCGGCAATGTCGCGTTGATGTCGGACGGAAACAGCTAGATCACAACCGGCTTGTCCGGCAGTTCGTTGGGGTGCGGGCCGGACGACGGATAATTTGCGACAAGCACGGCCGTCACATCCGCGATGCCCCGGAGCGCGCCGCGCTCGAAATTGCCGGCGCGAAACTCCAATTCCATCGTGTCGCAGATTTTCTGCCACGCCGCATGACCGACCCTTGCGTCGATCCCCCGGTCCGCGACGATCTCGACCTTGCGGTCGGCCAGCAGCAGATAGATCAGCACACCGTTGTTGTGCGCGGTATCCCAGACCCGCAGCCGCGCGAACACGTCGATGGCGCGAGCACGCGTCGACTGGTTGGCGAACAGCGGACGGCCGTCCAGCGCGCCTTCGACCACGAACCGGATCTGGCCCTCGTGTTTCGCCTCGCTGGCCTTGATGGCGCTTTCGATGTGGGTGAGCGCAAGACGCGGGAACGCGCGACGGACGCGCCAGCGATTGGACAACAGATGCTTGCCGATACGTTTGATGCTCATGTCACCAACTGCCCGATGCGCCGCCGCCGCCGAAGCTGCCGCCGCCTCCGCTGAACCCGCCGCCTGAACTGCCTGAACTGAAACCGCCGCCGGAGCCGCTTCCGCCGCTGCCCGATGCGATGCTGTCGCCGAACAGCGTCAGCACGAACACGATCAATGCCGCGATGGCCGATATGGCAAGCGTGTAGACGATGAACCATACGATCGCGCCGACAACGCCGGCCGCGATCACCGACCCCAGCAGCCGTCCGAATATCGCCCTGAATATTCCGCCCGCCATCAGCGTGCCGATGAAGAGGAACGGCCACGCATCGCCGAGCCAGTCCAGATCGACGGGTTTGCTTTTCCTCTCGGGCGCAGGCAGAAGCTCGCCATCGATCACGCTCAATATCTTGGTCACGCCGTCGGAAATTCCTCCGGCGAAATCGCCGCTGCGGAATTTCGGCGTGATGACCTCGTCGATGATCCGCTTGGATGTCACGTCGGTCAAAACGCCTTCGAGGCCGTAGCCGACCTCGATGCGCAGCTTGCGGTCGTCCTTGGCGACAATCAGCAGCGCGCCGTCGTCGATCTTCTTGCGGCCGAGCTTCCACTTCTCGACGACGCGCAGCGAATATTGCTCGATGGTCTCGGGCGCTGTGGTCGGCACGATCAGCACCGCGACCTGGCTGCCCTTGCGATCCTCGAAATCCTTCAGCGTCTGTTCGAGCGAGGAAATATCTCCGCCCGAAAGCGTGCCGGTCTGATCGACGACGCGGCCGATCGGCGGCACTGCGACGTCCGCGAAACTCGCGGACGCGCAGACCAGCAGCAGCGCCAGAAGTGCCGGTTTGAAGGATTTCATTGCGCCCGCCCGACGCTATGCGGCCCTACTTCGCGGGTTGCGCCGGTGTGGGTGTCTGCGCCGGCGCGACCGGCGGCGCGTTGAAGTCAACCTTCGGCGCGACCGAGATTTCCTTCTCGTTCTCGACCGTGAAGTTCGCCTTCTCTTTATATCCGAACGCCATCGCGGTCAGGTTGTTCGGGAAGGTGCGGATGCCGACGTTGTAGTCCTGCACCGCCTTGATGTAGCGGTTGCGCGCAACGGCGATGCGGTTCTCGGTGCCTTCGAGTTGCGCCATCAGGTCGCGGAACAGCTGATCGGACTTCAGCGTCGGATAATTTTCCGACACGGCGATGAGGCGCGACAGCGCGCCCGACAACTCGCCCTGAGCGGCCTGGAATTTCTGAAGCGTGGCCGGATCGTTCACCGCGTCCGCCGAGACGTTGATACTGCCGACTTTCGCGCGCGCATTGGTGACGCCGAGCAGCACATCCTTTTCCTGCTGCGCGAAGCCCTTCACCGAATTGACGAGGTTCGGCACGAGATCGGCGCGGCGCTGATACTGGTTGGTGACTTCGGACCAGGCCGACTTCACGCTCTCGTCGTTCTGCTGAATCGCGTTGTAGCCGCAATTGGTCAGGCTCAATGAGGCGAGCGCCGCCAGCACCGTCAAAATCTTGCGCATGAACGTCTCCAGTATGCCGCCCCGAACCCAGCGCCGGGACCATTATTGCCGGGCATCATATACGATGGCCCGTCCCACATAACAGGGTTGCGAACGCTTTTTCTGGATCGTTAGAGAAGACACGTTCACATTCGGTTCAAACAGCGCCGCAACAAAGCGAGGGTCGCATGGGACAGGCCGAGATCGTGAAGGACACCGGCACAGACGAGCTTCTCTGTTCGGTGCGTGAACGCGTCGCGACGATCACCCTCAACCGGCCTCACGCGCGCAATTCATTGTCCGATCATCTGACGCCCGCGCTGCGGACGATGATTAAAGTGTGCGGCGAGGATTCGAGCGTCGGCGCGATCCTGATTACGGGCGCGGGCAATGCGTTCTGCGCCGGCGGCGATGTCAAAGGCATGGGCGGCAAGAGCGGCAGCACAAACGCGCCGGAGCTGACGTTCGAGCAGAAGGTCGCACGGTTACAGGAGCGCCAGCGCACGCTGACCGGCGCGCTTGTTGCCGTTCGCAAGCCGACGATTGCGGCGTTGCCCGGCCCGGCGGCGGGTGCGGGCCTGTCGATTGCTTTAGCTTGCGATCTTCGTATCGCCGCGGAATCCGCGTTCGTCAGCACCGGTTACATGAAAGTCGGGCTGAGCGGCGACTACGGCATCGCGTGGCTGCTGACGCGCCTCGTCGGAACGTCACGCGCGCGCGAACTGATGTTCCTGTCGGAGAAGATCGACGCGCGGCGCTGCGAAGTTCTGGGTCTCGTCAATCGCGTCGTGCCGGACGACAAATTGCGCGACGAATCCTTCGCGCTGGCAAAGGCACTGGCGGAAGGACCGGCCATCGCGCTGAATACGATGAAGGACAATCTCGACGACGCGCTTGAGGTGGATTTCCTCACATCGCTGGATCGCGAAGCCGAACGGCTGGTCCGCTCAGCCGGCACCGCCGATCACAAGGAAGCCGTGCGCGCCTTCGTCGAGAAACGAAAGCCGGTGTTTAAAGGCGCGTGAGCTGCGGCAATGAAAATTTTTCGTCATTGCGAGCGAAGTGAAGCAATCCAGTATCCACACGATGGATTGCTTCGTCGCCATAGCGCGTCGAAGACGCGCGTAAACGCGCTAATGGCTCCTCGCAATGACTCGTATCAACTACGCCGATTGCAGCAGCGCGACCGTGCCCTGCCCGCCGTCGGCGCAAATGCTGACAATGGCACGCTGGCCCTTCGGCATCGCGGCCAATTCCTTCACGGCCTGACTTAAAATTCGCGCGCCCGTCGCGCCGAACGGATGGCCGAGCGCCACGCTGCCGCCGGTCGGGTTCAGCCGCTCGCGCGGGAATTTGCCGAAGTCAGCATTCACGCCCGCCTTGTTGCGGATGAAGTCGGGGCTTTCCAGCGCCTTGATGTGAGCAAGAACCTGCGCCGCGAAAGCCTCGTGAATTTCCCACAAATAGATGTCGTCGTATTTCAGCGCATTGCGCGCCAGCAGGCGCGGGATCGCGTAAGGCGGCGCCATCAAAAGCCCTTCGGTGCGGAAATCGACCGACGCGATTTCCCAGTCGATCAGTTTGACGCGCGGCGTATTGGCCGGAATTTTCTCGAGTCCCTTTTCCGATCCGACCCAGATGCTCGATGCGCCGTCCGTGAGCGGCGAGGAATTGCCGGCCGTCAGCGTGCCCCTGCCGCTGGTGCGGTCGAACGCAGGCGACAGCCGAGCAAGTTTTTCCAAAGACGTGTCCTTGCGCGGAATCGTGTCGCGGCGCAGATCGCCGAACGGAATCACCAGATCGTCGAAGAAACCGCGATCCCATGCCGCCACCGCATGCTGATGGCTTTCGAGCGCGACCTGGTCCTGCTCCTCGCGCGAGATCTTCCATTCCTTCGCGGTGATCTCGGTGTGCTCGCCCATGCTCATGCCGGTGGTGCGGTTGCTGACGGCCGGAATATAAAGCCGCACATCGCGCAGCCTGAGATCGATGGCATGGCTGAGTTTCTGCCCCAGCGAGCGCGCGCCCTGAAACTGACGCACCCAATTGGACAATGACATGCCGAGCCCAAGCTGAATTTGACTAAGACTGTCGACACCGCCGACGAGGGCAAGATTGCGCACGCCGTCGATCATGCCGGCCGCCTCGAACACGCCGATCATGCTGGTCGAACACGCCATGACGGTCGAATAAGCGGGTACGGTCGCGTCCACACCGGCATCCATCAGGATTTCGCGGGAGATGTTGCTCCAGGTGAGATTGGGCACGACATTGCCCCACACCGCGAAGTCCGGCTTGCCGCCATCGAGCTTGCCGATCATCGCCTTGACGACGGGCACCGACATCGCAATCGCATCGATGCCGCTCAGCGGCCCATCGACTTTTGCGAAAGGAGTTCGCACGCCGGATGCGAGCCAGACTTGCGGTTTGTCGGATTGTGCCATCGATAAGCCTCCCGGATCACGCAACTTGCGGAGTCCGGAACGTCTTATCACAAATCAGAAGGCGTAAGAGAGCGCGTTGTCTGAAAAGGATGTTGTGGCAGCAATGCGCCAGCTTTCGCAGGGAATATCGGCGGCCGAGCGCACGAGGGTTTTCTCGAAACGGACCTGCTTCCAGTCGCCCGGCGTCGGCTTGAACGCGTAGCCGAGCCTGCGCGCCAGCGCGATCATGCCCTCATTGTTGCGGAGCGTGTCGCCGATCAGGCGTTCTGCACCAAGAGCGGCCGTGCGGCATTCGAGATTCGACAAGAGCGCCGCGCCGATGCCACGGCCTTGAAAATTGTCATCGACCGAAATTCCAAATTCAGCGTTCGACGTAACCGAATCGAACGCGTAGCGCGCCTCGGCGACCACGACGTTCGCGCCGTCGACATTCATTTCGGCAACGACGGCGAAAATATTATGCGCGCCGACATGCGTCGCCTTGTCAATTTCCGACGGCGGCAACTCACTTGCCGCGCCCATCAGCCGGTTTCCGCGCGACATCTGCGACAGATTGCGAAAATAGCTTTGCAGCATGTCGGCGTCGCTTGGCGCAACGAAGCGAACGGTCACGGACTTTCCTGAGCGCAAACGAAGGACGTCTGTGAAGGCGCCGAGATTGTCCGCGCGAAACTGCTGGGGATCGAAAGCGAACATGATCGGCCTCCGCTCAAGGAAAAGGCCGGGCTTTCGCCCGGCCTCCGTCGTCATGGTTCACGCCTGCCAGAACGGCTTGTTGGCCTCGATGGCAAAATCCGACCAGCTCGCACCGACATCGTGGAAATCGCGGTCGCTCAGGTGAGCCAGTTCCCGGCGGCTCTGATAACGCTGCCGCCAGGTGTGAAGCGTGTCCGAGATCAGCGCGATCGGATGCGAGAAATCGGTGTGGTGATGAGAAGTCATCGTTTCGGTGGTGCAGGCTGACATTTTTGCCTCCTTCAAAATCTGATGGAGCCAATATCTGCCCGATTTATCGGGTTGACAAACGACACTTCGTCCGGCGTAATATGACAAAATATCATGTTATTTGGAGCCGCTATGGCGTCCCGGCTGCCTTCCTTGAACGGTTTACGGGCTTTTGAAGCCGCCGCGCGGCACCTGAGCTTCACCCTCGCCGCGCAGGAACTGAACGTCACCCAGACCGCCATCAGCCACCAGATCAGGCGGCTGGAAGAAGAACTCGGCCTCAAGCTGTTCGAGCGCAAAAGCCGCTCGCTGGTGCTGACGCCGAAGGCCTCCGAATATCTGCCGGGCATCCGCGCCGCGTTTCAGGATCTGCGGTTTGCGACCGACCGCCTGCTGCGCAAGGACGACGACAAGGTTCTGACGCTCAGCATGATTACGTCGCTGGCGACCAAATGGCTGCTGCCGCGCCTCCCCGCATTTCAGCAAATGCATCCGGACATCGACGTCCGCATCACCACGTCAACGGCGCTGGTCGATTTTCGCAGCGGCGATGTCGATGCTGCGATCCGTTACGGCCGCGGGCAATGGGCGGGCCTTCGCGCCGAATGGCTGATGGCGGACGAACTGTTTCCGGTGTGCAGCCCCGCGCTTCTTCAAGGACCGAATGCGCTGAAGAAGCCCGAAGACCTCGCGCGCTTCACGCTGCTGCACACATCCGGCTATGTCGAGGACTGGCGCGTGTGGCTGACGGCAGCGGGATTGCCGACCGACATCGCGAAAAATCCCGGACTGACATTCGACCTGTCGCTGATGACGGTGCAGGCGGCCGTCGACGGCATCGGCATCGCGATCGGTCATACCGCATTCGTGCAGGACGACATCGCCAAGGGACGTCTTGTCGCGCCGTTCGACATCACGCTGCCCGAAGACGCCGGATATTATTTCGTGGCGCCCCAGCAAAATACGAAAGTGCCGAAGATCGCCGTGTTCCGCGACTGGCTGATGGAGACGGTCAAGTGATTGCGCGATTTCCGATCGCTTGTTGAAAACAGCGGCTGCAATCAATCTGTCAAAACGACGCAACCTGAATTCCAGAATGATTCCAGAATACAGACGTTCTAAAGTGACCGGCGATGTTTCTCTTTCATTGAACGCTCCAGCGCATCACCTTGCCGCGCAATGACGGCGCCGCGACGCGGTGTTTTTCAGATCGTTTCGCTGGAGGAGAATTTTTATGAATGCGCTGATTCGTATCAGTCTTGTTGCAGGCGTTTCGCTGGGCCTCGGGATGAGCGCCGCATTCGCCGACGGCTACAAGGATTGCACCAAGATCGACAAGGCAAGCTGGAAGCCTGCGAGCGAAGCCGAAGCCAAGGCGAAGGCCGCAGGCTACGAAGTCCGCAAGTCCAAGATCGAAGGCTCCTGCTACGAAGTCTACGGCGTGAAGGACGGCAAGCTGTTCGAGCTTTTTTACAGCCCGGAAGATCTGAGCCTGAAGCACACCATCGCCAAATAGGCGGCGAGCCGGTTGCAGAAACATTCCGTCATACCGAACGCGGCGCCTGCGAGTGAAAATCCGCAGGCGTCCGTCTATGTCTGGGATTTGCCGCTGCGGCTTTATCACTGGTCGCTCGCAATCTGCATCGTCGTCGCCTGGCTCAGCGCGAATGTTTTCGAAACCCTGCATCGCGTCGCGGGATACACGACGATCGCTCTCGTCGCATTCCGGCTGGTGTGGGGTTTCGCCGGTTCGCGCTATGCCCGCTTCGGCAATGTGATTCCGCTGCTGCGCGCAGCGCCGCGTCATCTCTGGCGGCTCGGACACGGACGCGCAGGCGCCTATATCGGTCTGAACCCGGCAGGCGCGGCGATGCTCGCGATGTCACTCACGCTGGTTCTGATTTCAGCGATCAGCGGATGGATGCAGATCACGATACGCTTCTTCGGCGTCGACTGGGTCGAACAGCTTCACACATGGTCGTCCTACGCGGTGCTTGTGCTCGCGGCGATCCATGTTCTCGGCGTCGGTGTTGCGAGCGTTCTGCAACGGCAGAACCTGCCGGCGGCAATGCTCCACGGCCGCAAGCGCCGGCGCAGCTATCGATTTCTCAAGCGATGACATGCCGGACGTCAAGGATTGCCGCACACCGGTTCTGAACCGAATGCGGCGATCCTGGCATCGACGACATTCAGCATCTCGAAGGTGCCATCGATGGCCTTGCGCACTTTGTCCGCTATCTCGGGATCCGCAGAGGAATCGGCAAGGATGGTGAACGCCTCGATTTCACGCAGATAACGCTCACGCAATCTGACAAGGTCTTCATACTGCTCGGACATGCGCAACCAATTCGCTGCGGCCAAGTCCGTTCCTCGCCGCCGGCCTCCCGGTACAGGATTGATCTGGCGCAAAGCCGCCTTTCGGCAAATACCTATTCTCGTCCGAAAGGACGGAGGCGCAGATGAAAGTTTCCGAGATCATGACCACGCCCGTGATTGGCGTGTCTCCAGATGCCAGCCTGCTCGAATTGACCGGACTCATGGTCCAAAATCAGATCAGCGGCCTTCCGGTCGTCAGCGCCGAAGGCCAGCTCGTCGGCATAGTGACTGAAGGCGATTGCCTGCGCAGAGCCGAACTTGGCACTGAGGAAAAGCGTTCGAGCTGGGCATCGTTCTTTGCCAGCACCACGAAGCTGGCTGAAAATTACATTCGCTCACATGGGCGCAAGGTGTCGGCAATCATGACGACGGACCCCATCACCATCGACGAATCCGCATCCCTTCAGGACGCCGTGACACTGATGGAGCGCCACCGCGTCAAGCGCGTCCCCGTCGTCAGTCACGGCAAGCTGGTCGGCATTATCAGCCGCTCCAATATCGTGAGGGCACTGATGAGCAGAAGTCTTCATATGCCGGCTGCGGATAGCTCGGACGAGGCTTTGACGCGCGAGGTTCGCAGAGCGATTTACAGGCTGACATGGGCACCCGGCAGCCTGGTCGAGATTCATGTCCATAACGGAACGGCGGAACTGCGCGGAGTAGCCGAGCCACATACAAGCGCAGCGATGACTGTTGCAGCGGAAAACGTTCCGGGCATCAGGAATGTCATCAATTCACTTGCATGGGTCGAGCCGATATCCGGGACGGTGATCGAACCGGATGCAGGCACGACGCGCAAGCTCGCGCGCTAGAATGCCGGGCATGATCGCGTCCGAAATATTCGAGAAGTACGCGCGCATCAGCGTCCCGCGCTATACGAGCTACCCGACTGCGCCGCATTTTCGGCCGAACTTCCCGGAAGCACGTTATCGCGAATGGCTGGCGCAGCTCGACCCGGACGAGCCTGTGTCGCTTTATCTGCACATTCCGTTCTGCCGCAAGATGTGCTGGTACTGCGGCTGCAATATGAAGCTGGCTTATCGCCGCGAGCCTATCGCCGAATATATTTCAAACCTGCTGGCCGAGATTGACCTCGTTGCGGATGCGATGCCCGCCCGCATGAAGGTCAGCCATCTTCATTTTGGCGGCGGAACGCCGACGGTTTTGAACCCTGAGCAGCTTGAGACGATTATGTCGCGCCTCCGGGAGCGATATTCACTCGCCACGCATGTCGAAGCATCCATCGAATGCGACCCACGCACCGTCAAGAAAGATACGATCGACGCAATCGGTTCTCTGGGGTTCACTCGTGCGAGCTTCGGCGTGCAGGAATTCGACCCGTTAGTTCAGTCTGCGATCAATCGAATTCAACCGCCGCAGATGGTTGAAGATACCGTGCGCCGATTCCGCGCGGCCGGCGTTCATAACATCAACTTCGACCTAATTTATGGATTGCCGAAGCAGACGGTCAAATCGATCAGATCGACGATCGAACGATGCGTGGCAATGCAGCCCGACCGACTCGCACTTTTCGGGTACGCGCATGTCCCGTGGTTTGCGGCCAACCAGCGCAAGATCGACAATCGGGATTTACCCGATGCGACGCAGCGGCATGCGATGTTCGTTGCTGCGAAGCGGATGCTCGCCGACGCCGGATATGCAGCCATCGGACTGGATCACTTTGCGCTCCCTGCGGATACGCTCGCAATCGCCGCGCGAACTGGAAAATTGCATCGCAATTTTCAGGGCTATACCGCAGACTCCGCACACACCGTTGTGGGGCTTGGAGCATCGTCAATCGGCACGACACCGTCGGGATATGTTCAAAACGTCGCCGAGACCGGTGCATGGGCACGCAGACTGAAGTCGGGTCTGTTGCCGATCGCGCGAGGATATGAACTGAGCAGCGACGATAAACTACGGGCCGCAGTCATCGAACAGGTGATGTGCCAGGGCAAGGCCGACCTTGTGACTGCCGCCAGGAACTTTGGAATATCGCCAGACTGGTACGCAGACGCTCTGCCGCTATTGAGATCGTTGGCTGTCGATGGAGTGCTGACTTGCACCGGCGGAAAGCTCTTGGTGGCGGAAGACGCATCGGCCCTCGTCCGGGTCGTTGCGTCCGCTTTTGACAAATTTCTGACGAGCGAAGTCAGACACGCCGTTGCGGTCTGACGACCACGTACATGTGCGTTGCGTCCAAATACCAATCGGATTCCGAGAGAGAATGGCGCGCCATTCAGAATAAAACTACGAACCCATATATCATTGAAATAGCTCTATAATTTCCATCCACGAGATCAATATCTGACAAGCAAAGACAGTTTAGCAGCCGGCATGGCGCGCGGGCCCGAGCCGCTTCACCCGAGCCACATCATCAGATTCATCACGCTGTGTAGCGGAACTCCTCGCGCTTCAGGAGCGAGGAGCGATTCGTTTCGTAGACCCAAACGAAGTTTCCTCTGAGCGCTTTCTTAAAAAGCCCCGCCAGGGCGTGAGCCTATGGGGTATTGGCGAAAGAGGGGTTGCAGAGGCTCGCACCCGGCGTCACTCTTGGGCCCTAAAAGACGGGGTTTGGCGCCATGGCGTCGGGGCAGGGATTACAGACAAAGATATTGCGGCGCGCCCGGTCATCCGGCGAATACGCGGTTTACCGCGCGGCGTTGGAATGGAGCCTCACCGACCCCATCGTGATTGAGAGCCGGGACGATTTCAAATCCGAGTTTCGCTGGAAAGACCGGCTGGAGCCTTTTCACCATCAGGTCCAAAACCTCATCACCTTCTGCCGCCGCCTGCCCGTGACCCTGCTGGCAGACGATGTCGGCCTCGGCAAGACCATTTCCGCAGGGCTCGTCGTAAGCGAATTGGTTGCGCGCAATCGCGTCGCCAAGATTCTCATTGTCGCGCCCAAGCTGCTCGGTCCGCAATGGAAGGACGAGCTGCAAACCAAGTTCGATATTCCGGGCGAGGTTGTCACCGGAAGCAAGCTCGCTTCAGCGGAGCCCGACGAAGTTGGAGCAGTCATTACGACCTATCATTCAGCGCGCGCCCATCTCGACAAAATACCTGACGACCGTTTCGACATGCTGGTGCTGGACGAAGCCCACAAGCTTCGCAACCTCTATGGCGTCGATCCTACGCCGCAGGTTGCCAAGGTTTTTCACCGCACGCTGCAACAGCGCCGCTTCCGCTACGTGCTGATGCTGACCGCAACACCCATTCAGAACCGGCTATGGGACCTTTATTCCCTCGTCGATCTGCTCACGGTCGCGCGCGGCCATGAAAGCCCTTTCGGCAGCGAGGGGATGTTTGCGCGGCGCTTCATCGCTGACAACGGCGGACGCCGTACTCCAGCTTTTACGAGCAAGTTTCGTGACGGAAACTATCGAACAAGTTCGGGTAGAGAGCCAAAGAAGCCGACGATCAATGACAGCTTTCCGTTGGAGGAAATGCGACAAACGTCGATGCTATCTGCCCCTCGGAAACCATCGGGCCGCCGTTGAACCCAGCCGAAGCGGATAAAATCGTGATGCCCGTCTACGAGGGACGTGCGTTCTAGCCAAAAGCCAGGGCGGGCCTCCACAATTCGCCCAATGTGGCTAGCAAGCGATTGAACTCCAACGATATAGACCGTCGGATCAGTATAAATAACGTCCTGCTCAACTGCCTGGAGAAGAAACTGTTGTCGTTTATCTGGATCAGGGTCGAACCAGGCCCGACAATAAACATCAACAAGGTTCTCATGCTCTGACATGCTTCTTTCTCCCATGCATTTAATCTCTCAGTTTGGCTTGAGGGACGACGTTTGCTGGTATCGTGCCGACTGGCGGTCCTTCGTCCAGTATACACACCGTGAGACGAAGCATCATTGCCTCCGGGATCGCACAAAGCTGAGAGCGTTCGCAGCCCCGGCGGCGCCCGCGGCTCCTGCATTAAGGGACAAAATACTTCGCACAGTCATATCCGTGCATCCAGACCGACAAGTTCGGAAGACATCTTGTAGCAAAGCTCGATATTCAACGGTGATCCCGTCGATAAACAGTCTCAAGTATAGAGGCTCTCGATCTCGTCGCGATACTTCCTGTGCACGTTCGCGCGGCGCACCTTCATCGTCGCCGTTACCTCGTCGTCGTCGTGATCGAGCTCCTTTATAAGAAGATGGAAGCGTCGAATTTGCGAAACCTGCGCCAACCGGCGGTTGGCGGCGTCGATCTCTGACTGGATCAGATCGCGCAGACTAGCGTTCTCGGTAAGATTCCTGAAATTGGTGTAGGCGATGCCGTGTTCCTCGGCCCACTTTCCCGCGAGATCGAAATCAATCTGGATCAACGCCGAGACATACTTGCGCGCCTCAGCGATGACGATGCATTCCTTGATGAAGGGACTGGCCTTGACCGTGTTCTCGATCTCGGACGGGCTGAGATTCTTGCCACCCGCCGTGATCATGATGTCCTTGAGGCGGTCGACGATGCGGAAATGGCCGTCTGCGAACTCCGCGACGTCGCCGGTGTGCAGCCAGCCGTCGCGGATCGCCGCCAGCGTCGCCTCGTCGTTGCGGTAATAGCCGGCGAACACAGTGTCGCCGCGAATGAGCAGCTCGTTAGACGGACCGAGTTTCACCTCCGCGCGCGCGATGCCGCCGCCGACCGTACCGACGCGCCGGTCGGCCAGCACCTGTCCGAGCGCGATGCCTGAGCTTTCGGTCAGCCCGTAGACCTCGATTAGCGGCACACCGATGGTGCGGAAGAAATGCACGATAGCCGGAGAAATGGGCGCGGCTCCCGTTATGGCGATGCGGGTCCTGCGTAGGCCGATAAAGTTCTGCAGAGCGCGGAAGATTAGCCAGTAGGACAGCGCGAACCTGATCCGCTCGCCGAGCTTGCGGTCGACCGGGTTCTTCTCGGCGAACCCCTCGCAGGCAGCATAGGCACCTGCAAACAGCGCGCGGCGGACGCGGCCTGTTTCCAGCAGTTTGATGTGGATCGAGGTGTAGAGCTTTTCCCAGATGCGCGGCACGCCAAGAAACATACTGGGCGCGACCTCGCGAAGGTCTTCCTGCACGGTGCGGATCGATTCGCCGAAATTGACTAGAGAACCAAGATAAACCGGCACCATAACCGTGGTCATCTGTTCGGCGACGTGGCACAGCGGCAGAAAGGACAGTACGCCGTCCGAGGGATCGAAGCCCAGCTTGTCGGTGGCCGCCATGGCTTGGGCGCGGATGTTGCGGTAGCTCAGCATCGCTCCCTTTGGCTTGCCGGTCGAACCGGAGGTGTAGATGATGAGCGCGATCTGCGCGAGCTGCTGGCGGTCGATGATCTCATCCACGAGCGCTGAGTGGTCCCGCGCCTCCTTCGCGCCGAGCGCCTCCAGCGCCTCGAACGTCATCACCTGATCCGGCGGATAATCCCGGATGCCCTTGGTCTCGATCACCACGATGCGCAGCAGCCTCGGCAGGTCGTCGCGCCGCTCCAGCACCTTGTCAACCTGCTCCTGATCCTCGCAGACGATGATCTCGGATTCGGAATGCGCCACCACGTAGGCGACTTCGTTGGAGGGGCTGGTCGGATAGACGCCGACCGCGATGCCATCGACGATGTTGGCGCCGAGCTGCGCCAGCACCCACTCGATGCGGTTTTCGGAAAGGATGGCGACATGGCCGCCGGCGCCGAGCCCCAGTGCGCGAAAGCCGAGGCCGACATGGCGGGCGCGCTCGAAATAGTCCCGCCACGTGCACGGTTTCCAGATGCCGAATTCCTTCTGCCGGATCGCAACCTGGTTTGGATGGCGGCGTGCATTGTCGCGCAGCATTTGCGGCAGTGTCGCTTCGGGGAACATGTCGGGGGTCATGCCAGCCTCGTAACAGATCAGGACAGCCAGCGCTTGCGGCGCTTGTAATGCTTGATGTCTCGGAAGCCTTTGGTTTCGGCATTCGCCGCGCCCACGCCGAGATAGAACTCGCGGACATCCTGATCGCGGATCAGTTGCTCCGTCGGCCCGTCGGTGACGATCTTGCCGGACTCCATGATGTAGCCATAGGTCGAGACCGCGAACGCCGCCGCCGCGTTCTGCTCCACCAGCAGCATGGACACGCCTTGCTCGCGATTGATGCGCGCGATGATGGTGAAAATCTCCTCCACCAGCTTGGGAGACAAGCCGAGCGAGGGTTCGTCCAATAACATCAGCTCTGGCTGCGCGATCAGCGCGCGGCCGATGGCGAGCATCTGCTGCTCGCCGCCGGAGAGATAGCCGGCGCGACCGGTGCGGCGCTCGAAAAGCCGCGGGAAATAGCTGTAGACCAGATCGAACGGCGTCCGGCTACTGGTACGACCCGCGGTGGCGTAGGTGGCAGCGGTGAGGTTTTCCTCCACCGTCAAGTCCTCGAAAATCCGCCGGCCTTCCATGACGTGGAACAGTCCGCTCCGCACCAGCTGATGCGGCGCCAGGCGCGAAATGGCCCCGCCCTTGAACAGGATGTCACCTGCTGTGACCCGGCCGTCCTCAAGTTCGAGCAGGTTGGACACCGCCTTGAGGGTGGTCGATTTGCCGGCCCCGTTCGAGCCCAGCAACGCGACCACCGCTCCCTTTTCGACCGTCAACGACAGGCCGCGAAGCACCTGGACCGTCTTGTTATAGACGACCTCGATATTGTTCACGGAGAGGAGCGATTCGCCGGCCATGGTCGTTACTTCGCGATCCGGATCCAGTCAGATACTGCCTTCATCCGCTTACTCGCACCGTCATATTGATAGACGCGGCCGACCGGAATGGTGTTGCCCGAAATCGAGATTGGCACGCCGACAAGACCGCCGGTGTCGAAATCCTTGATCGAGTTCAGCGCGGCCTTCATGTTGGCGGCGGTGAGCTCCTGCTTGGCGTCGAGAGTGCGCTTCACCGCCTCTGTCATCAGCATGGCGGTGAGGAAGCCCTGAGTATAGTATATCGGCTGGTACTCAGGGCGCATTTGCCGGATCTTCTCCATCATCGGCGACTTGCCCTCGGTATCGAAATAATAGCGATAGGGCATGACACCCATATAGCCGTCGGCGACACTAGCGGAATTGGCCCAGACGGCATTGTCCATCGACCAGAACGTGCCCATGAACTTACTCTTGAGACCAAGTTGCTTCATCTGCGCCATGAATTCCGGCACCGGCGCCAAAATATAGCCGTGGAAGATTGTGTAATCTGGATTTGCCCGGCGCAATTTCAGCACCTCAGTAGAAACGTCAACGCTAGTCGGCGGCGTGACGATCTTTTCAACTATCTTGAGACCTAGCTCAGCTGCGCGTTTTTCGGTCGCCACGATCGGGTCGCGTCCAAACTCTGTGTCTGAGTTAACGAGCGCGATCTTTGCGCCAGGTGTCGTCTTGGCGATGTATTCGAGCAGGATACCGATCATTTGCGAATAATCGGGGCCAGAGATGAATTGATACAAGAAATTCTTCGGATCGTTCAATTCAGTGGCGAAAGATGTACCGGCCATCAGGATGTCACCGCGCCGGGTCAGTTCAGGGTTAATAGTCTTGGCGAATCCGGTAGAGTCTCCATAATAGAGCTTCACGTTGTCGCTGGCCGTGATGCGATTAAATGCAGCAATGGATTTGTCGACCGCATAAGCGGTATCTTCTGCGACGTATTTGAGCTTATGGCCGTTGATGCCGCCGGCATCGTTGACGATCTTGACGTAATCCTGGAACGCGTTGTTGACCGCGACGCCGGCAAAGCCGAAAACGCCGGTCAGCGGCATCGACGCGCCGATGACAATGTCATCGGCGGCGAGCGCGGGCGTCGGCGAACTCAGGCCCTGCAACCCCAGAGCCACGCCGCCCGCGGCGGCGAAAGACAGCACCTTGCGGCGTGTTGGCAACAATACCATGTCGTGTCTCCCTCGTTATTTTATTTTCTGAATGGCCAAAGATGAAAGAAGCGCCGTATATGACGCCAGATTTCGGCGAGGCCCTGCGGTTCGAACAGCAGGAACCCGATGATGAGCGCACCGAAAACGATGGTCCGGATTGGAGATAATTGCGCCGTCGCATCCGGAATGAAGGTCATGTAGGAGACCATGAGCTTAAGAATCTCAGGGATCACCGTCATGAAGATCGCGCCGAGGATGCCGCCAAGGATGGTCCCCATACCGCCGACGATGACGGCGGCGAGAAAGAACACCGAATAGATGAGCGGAAAGCTCTCCGGCGTCACCACGCGGAAGAAATAGGCCCACATGCCTCCCGCCACGCCGGCATAGAACGATGAAAGCGCGAACGACAACAACTTGTACTTTAGGAGCGGAATACCTAGCACCTCGGCCGAGATATCGCGGTCACGGATGGCAATGAAAGCGCGGCCGATGCGGGTGCGGAACAAGTTTGCAGCCGCGACCACCGACAGCATCATGATCGGCACGAACAGCCAGTAGAGCTGGAACGGACGCGAGAGATCGTAGCCGAAGAGCCGCGCCGGGGGCATGCTCAACCCCCGCGCTCCGCCGAGAACCGGCGGACCATTGACGTATATAAAATGCAGAATAAACGATGCTGCGATGGTCGCGATAGCGAGGTAAAGCCCTTTCACGCGAAGACTCGGAACTCCGAAGATTACGCCGAGACCTGCTGACACCGCACCAGCCACAATCAAATTAAAGATAAACGATGTCCCAACATGGATTTCGAGGATAGCGACCGTATAGGCCCCCACTGACATGAAAGCGGCCTGCCCAACGCTTATGAGGCCCGTATAGCCGGTGAGAATGTTGAGGCCCGTCGTACTGACGATATGGATCGCAACCAGACAGGCGAGATAGACCCAATATTCATCAGCAAAGAATGGAAACACTATCAGCCCGACGAATACCGCAGCCAACATCCTTTTCTGGAAGTTGGTAAAGAGAGCCTCGGCCTGAGCGTATGTTTGGTGAGCGTCGCCGATCCGCATCAGAGACGCTCGATTTCAACGGTGCCGAACAATCCGTAGGGACGGATCATCATAGCAACGATCAGAGTGACAAATGTAACGAACATCTTAAATTCACCGCCGAGATAGGTGCCGACCAAGGCTTCGATCACGCCGATCGTGAGACCCGCCACAAGCACTCCGGCAATTGAGTCCAGTCCACCTACGATAACAGCGACAAGGACCGTCAATCCAAAAACGCCCATGTCCGGCGAAATACCACCGATGGATCCGATCAAGATACCTGCGCCTGCAGTTGCCATGCCCGAGATGATCCACGACACCGAAAACACCGCCGGCACATTAATGCCGCAGGAAAACGCCGCGCCCTGATCGGTGGCGGTGGCGCGCAACGCCACGCCGCCGCGCCACAGCCGGAAGGTCACAAGGAAGCCAGCTATAAGTAACGACGCCACAACGAAGCAGACCGCTATTTTAGGAGACAGATAGGCATCGCCAATGAACAATGGTTTTGTCGGAAGAAAATTATGCAAAGTTCGAGGCTCGCCCCCCCAGGTGAATTCGGCAAAGCCGATCAACACCGAACTGAGGCCGACCGTCACCATGAACACCGAGATCGGGCTTTTACCGAGCAGCGGGCGAATTAGAATGCGCTCGACCACGCCGCCGAGAATGCCACCACCGATGATCGTAAGAATAATCGCCAGCCAGACCGGGATCACGAGGGCGGTCGTCAAACCAAAGAAGAAATAGGCTGACAACATTAGCATTTCACCAACGGCAAGATTAATTACCTTGGTGGCCTTGTAAATCAGCACAAAAGCGATCCCGGTCAGTGCCAGCAAAGCACCCGAACCGAGACCTGACATGATCACCTCAATGAGAAATAGCCAATCCATCACGCCACTCTCTCGCCCGCGATTCGTCGAGACAGGGCGCTGACATCACCGGAGCCAAGGTAGGCCGCGATCACATCCGGATTGTTCTGGATTTCCACTGGCTTTCCGGAGGCGATCACCTGACCGAAATTCAGCACTACAACATGATCCGAGATATCCATTACAAGACCCATGTCGTGCTCGACCATCAGAATGGTGACACCCCACTCCTCCTTCACGTCGAGGATGAAGCGCGCCATGTCTTCTTTCTCTTCGCGGTTCATGCCTGCCACCGGCTCGTCGAGCATCAGGATGCCCGGTTTCATTGCGAGCGCGCGCGCGAGCTCGACACGCTTGCGCAGGCCATAGGAAAGCGAGGCCACCGGTTGGTTTCGAATATGCTCCATTTCCAGAAAATCGAGCACGCGCCGCTCCACTTCGGCACGTAGCGCGAGCTCCTCGCGTTGGGCACGGCCGAAATACCACAGTGCATCGAACACGTTGGTTCGCATATGGGTGTGACGGCCGAGCTTGATGTTGTCGAGCACGGTCATCCCACGAAATAGCGCGATGTTCTGGAAGGTACGCGCGAGGCCGATCTTGGCCCGCTCTGGCGGATGCAGCTTGCTGATGTCTTCACCGCGAAATTCGATGATACCAGTGGATGGACGATAAAAGCCTGAAATACAATTGAACAGCGAGGTCTTGCCGGCACCATTCGGTCCGATCACAGTCGTGATCGACCCCGGCGCAACCGAGAACGACACGTCTGTCAGCGCCCTCAAGCCGCCAAACGACAACGACAAACGGCTGACGTTCAAGCCAGCCATACTTGGCTTACTAAAATCCGACAATGGGCACTCCCCCTGACCATCTCGGGCGCTTTCTAGCGCTCTTATAGTTCTACTCTTAATTCTCCCTGCGATGACCCGCTTTATCCGACAAGCGTCAGAGTTACATCTCCGCTAAATCTATCGCATCGGATTTCAAGGCACCGACTTTCACGGCACCGACACACTAGTCGGCATAGGATTAAGTTGCAGCAAAGCGGATCGAATATCCTCGCTGGTTAACTCCCAGTCGTTGTCGAAATTTGCTACTATTGCTTTCATAAACATCTCAGCCATCGACAAGGCTTGCTGTTGATTACCGTAGTATTCGATCAAAATTGCCAACGCCAATTGCATTGGCCCGTCACCTTCATAACTCCATTCAAAAAAACCACTGCCATAGGTTCTAACCTGAATGGCTTGATCTAGCGGCCGCCCGTCGACTGTCACCTGCACTCCGTTGATCGATCTTGTTCCCGCAAAAACACTCATGTCGACGCCCTCATAACCGCTCACTGGCCTAAACACGCGCTTTCTATTTCGCACACTACTCGCGGCACCTGCAGGCTCACGCGAACGCCCGATACGCTAGGAACCCGCCGTCAACCGGCAGTTCTACACCGTTGATGTATGAAGCAGCATCGGAGGACAGGAAAACGACAGCTTCAGCGACTTCGGGAAAGAGGCCTGTACGACCCAGGGGCACTGACTTCAGCAATTTCGGACGCAACTCTGGGTCGGCGGACGCCACAGAGGTGCGCATCGGCGGCATCCACCCAGGAACAACCGCATTCGAACGTATATTGTCCTTTGCGTAATACCCAGCCGCCGACTTCACGAGAAGAAGGATAGCAGCCTTTGCCGCGTTATATCCCATATGGACATAATCCGCGCCGATCCGTCCTGCGATGGATGAGATAGCGACGATTGAACCGCCGCCAGCCCGCGCAATTGCCGGAGCTGAATGTTTGATGCCAAGGAATGTACCGCGAGCGTGGATCGCTATTAGACGATCAAAATACTCGGTATCCATGACATCAGGAATCATCCCGCTAATGCCCGCATTGCTAACCAGACCACTGAGACCCCCGTGGTGGGACACAGCAAAATCCACTGCATCGATCCAGTCCGACTCGGATCTTACATCAAGGTGAAAGGTAGACGCGGACCCGCCGTCCGAAATAATCGACTCTGCAACTCGCGTTGCTTCCTCATTGAGGATATCGCCGATAACTACATTAGCTCCGAGGCTCGCCATAAGGCGCGCAGTACTCTCCCCGAGACCGCTCGCGGCTCCGGAAATAAGAAAAGTTTTTCCCTTCAACATCATCACTTCGCCTTCTCCATGGGTGCGTCGTTTGCGCCACTCTGCAGGTATCGATTCTAGCCGATCGAATCAGCTCTTTCGCTTGACATCGGGAAACACCCAAATGGCAAAGACCACAAACAGCCCAACCCCGAACGCGACGACAGCAGGCACCCACAGTTCGATGTGATAGTCGTAAGCCGCGACACCAACAGCAACCAGAAGGGTAAGAAGTGAGATCGCAGCCTTTACTTTTGTAATCACGACTCTACTCCTGGCTCAAACACTGGACAGTGGAATTGCAAGATAGCCGGATCGATAGAGCATCGTTAGCGCTACAGCTTGAACGCAGAGCAAAACCATCAGCCCACCGTAACTATCTGTCCATCGCTCCGGAATCGCATCAACGACAGCGGGAACAAAAAGGAATGTCCAGCTTGCCACGAGAATGATGCTTGATGTGCGAAGAGCCGACGCAGCAAACAGGGCCACTCCAACAAAGAGGAGAAGAAGCAAGATCAGGTTTCCGATAACCAGGCCAGACCCGGCAACAGTTGCAACCTTCGTTGTTCGCATCCCAAGAGGCAGCATTCCGGAAAGGATCAGTCCACAAATGCAACAGGCCAGGCAGAGAATAACGAACAAGCCAAGCGACCCAAGGTCGGGTTCTACTGCTCGGGCAACTGAAAATACTGTATCCATCAACAGCACCCCTCCAACTAAACCCCCGAAGCGGGAATCGCTGATTTGCCGGTCATCCTGCTAGCTCTGCAACGTCAGTGACGGCGTTTTTGCTGTTTTTCGCAGGCTAGATTTGACGTACTTCCAGCTGTTCCCATTAAAGATGTGTCCGAAGAATCCACGATCGAGATCCGATGTCCCGTAAAGCCAATCGAAAATCGGCGTCCCGATGCCCATATTAACTTCCATCATAATGGAGTGATCATGATGCGCTTTGTGATGCCTGCGAGCGGTGTTGATGATCGGACAATTGACCAAGAACCAATTGTCGGCGACGTGACAACAGAAATGGACCAATTCGTACCACATGTAGCTGCCAATTACGCTCGCCATCACGAGCCAGCCGACGTTTGGGGAGATCAGCAGGCCGCAGATCACCGCACTAGGTAGAGCAATTAGAAGCATCGTCGCCATAGTGAACGGTGGGAAGAAGGTGACACGCCAGTCCAGATGGTCAGCAAAACGCATCTCACGGTCCGTGAAGAATTGGTGATGCTGCAGCGTATGGCGATTGTAGAGCTCGCGAAGCGCGCCGTTCCGCATTGGCCGATGAAGCCATACGCGATGAGCCCAGTATTCCCCAAATTGATAAGTCAGAAAAACGGCCGGAACGGCGCCCCACATCCACCAGGCAACATCGCGCAGATTGGACGCACATACATAGATGACAGCAAAGCCCGAAATAAAAATCACTGCGACATGAAGCCAACCATTGTACCAAGTCGCAATTTGCTGGCGATAGGTCGCACGAAACTTGCGTTGCCTATCGGACATCGCTGACACCTGCAGCTCCATGAGCTTCCCCTCCTTTGCCGACCAGGTTCCGCCAATAAACACTATGTTGGCGACATCTGAAATTTCAGATGTCGACATCTCATATCCTGGACTTGGTGAATGTCAAGCCTTTTCTGACTGCGGTCTTTTTGCGGTGATTTTTGCGAGGAGCCAGGCTCGTGGAATCACGCTGACGTTCGGTTTTGCCAAAGCCACGTCCATCAGCATCGGTCACAAAAGGAAAAAGGATCTGACGGAAAGAGTTGAACCTTTCCGTCAGACCGCACAGAGGGCCGCCTGTCCGTAGCAGACCGAATATACCGATCCGTGTGACGTATGGACGGCGCTCAGGGGCTTCGTCTCAAGCTTCCGCTTAGTAACGCCTGATGCGTGGTGCAGAAGAGATCGCGCATCGTTGCAATCGGGTATAATTATCAACTATGTATGCTCAGCTTAAGTCCAGATCGAGAGCCTTCATCGAATGCTGCGCAAACGTGTTGTTCGCCAACAAAAAAAACTGCTTGTTCCCGACGGCAAGAACTTAGATCTTAGCCTTGCCGACCACGCTTATCGCGTTTTAGAAGAATTGATAATTACTCTGCAGCTACAGCCGGGAGCAGCACTATCCGAGCAGGCCCTCGCCAGCCGACTAAACATGGGTAGAACCCCTATTCGTGAAGCATTGCGACGTCTGGAACGTGAAGGTTTGGTTTTGATTCTTCCACGGAGGGGCGTTCTGGTTAGCGAATTGAATGTTCACAAGCAGCTAAGTCTTCTGGAAATGAGAAGAGAAACTGAACGTTTGCTTGCACGATTGTCTGCCGAGCGGGCCACCCCGGAGCAAAGGAAAGAATTCGCAAGCATAGGCTCGAATCTACGGCAACTCACCGACGCCGATGAGACAGTATTTTCTCGCTGGGACAACAGGCTAACCGAGCTAGAATATGAGGCAGCTCAAAATGAGTTTGCGTCCAAATCGATGGCGTTGCTACACGGGTTGTCCAGGCGATTTTGGATGAAGTACCACAATCGGCATGCAAGCTTGGTCGAGACCGCCGCGCTCCATGCGAATTTAGCCGAGCAAATTTGCAGGGGTGATGCAAAATCAGCAGCAGTGGCATCCGATAAATTATTGGACTACATCGAAGAATTTACTAGAAATACTATCACCTAGAGGCTGTTAGGCATCTGCGGCGAGTTTGGCAATGTTTTCTGGCGTGGTGTATTTTGTACGGTTTCTCACGCGCCACGGCGCACCGGTCTTGAGGATGTAACGCGGGCCGTTGAACACTTCGCAAAGCTTAAGTGCTTGCTGCGACGTGGGCTTCGTCAGAGGTATCAGATAACGCAACGAGCGCTCGGTTCTCATCAGAAACATCAGAGAGTAGGACTTGCGAGGATTCGATATCCTTCAAACGGTACTGTTCGACAGTCCCTATACGGATGAACCCAGCAGTCGATGCGAGCATGAGCGTGCATGCTGCCGTGAAACCGTGCCGGTCCAGTCATCTTATGATCGCGTCTATTGGATCAGACTCGATGTCAGCATCGTACTGATCGACCATTTCCCAGCAACCCCTTCATTTTGAGTTGGCCGCACCGCATCACCGCCGCGGCACGAGCAGCCTCAGCTGAGCAGCGACTTACCGAGAGCTCACGTCAGCGCGAAGCCTTTCGTGAAGCAAGTCCTCCTCCTTCGAGCCGCCGCAAGGAGATGCCGAGCTTCGCTTCAGCTTCGCGAATCTCCCGAGCCGCGTTGCGCAGATAGGCAAGATGTGTATGGGCGGCCCTGCGCGCCGCTTCAGGATCGCGCCCCAAAATGGCGTCGCCAATTTCCCGATGCTGGTTCCGCAGCAGGTCGCGCGTGAACGGAATGGTGAAGAGGCGCTCCCGATTGTGAAGGACGTCAGTACGCAGGTTGCTGGAGAGCACGCGCATAATCTGCAGGATCACGACGTTATGGCAGGCCTCATAGATCGTCATGTGGAGCTCAGCATCGGCGTCGGCCTCTTCGACCGGGTCGCCTTTTGCGTGGGCGCGATCGATGCGATCGAGACAGCCGCGTAGCGTGCGCAGGTCGATCTCAGTTGCGCGATCCGCCGCCATCGCAGCCGCGGAGCTCTCCACCACGTCGCGGAATTCGAGATAGTCGTCGGCGACTTCCATCTTGTTCGCCAGCATCCCGATCAACGGGTCGGCGATCGCCGCGGCACCGAGCTGGGCCACCTTTAGACCCCTGCCCTCCTTGCCCGTCAGCAGACCGCGTTCCTCGAGCATCTTCAACCCGTCGCGGAGCGTCGGCCGGGACACGTCCAATCGCTCGGCGAGCTCTCGCTCAGAGAGGAGTGACTCCCCCGGCCGTAACGAGCCTTCGAGAATGAGGCCTTCGATATGTTTGGCGACCAAACCGGCCGCCTTTTCTCCTTTGATCGTCGTCATTAGATCCGTCCGGAGGATGGGCCATTCAACTTACCATGTTTAAAGAACGGCAGCCTCATGCGATTTCATACTTTTTTGGTTTAATTTAGTTTCCGATTGACATTTTTGGCTAAAATATTTTACCAAATATGGACAGCCATTCGCAGAGGAAAGGACCGCCCCGATCACGACCAACAATCCAGCTGCGAGAGCAGCATTTTACGCTGTGTGTTCTTCTATTTGATCGCGCTGGCCTGCCCTCGTCGGCATCCTAGTCATCGCCACGCTTATGTGCCGCCCTTCACCACCGTGGTTCACTGATAAAGCTGGAGCTTTCAGCATGTCCACTATCGTGATGCCCTCCCCCGATGCCGGCCTTCTAGCGCAGGCGCCTGTCATCGTCGCGGCCCTACGTCGCGCGCTACCGCACGATGCGGTCCTTTCCGATCTTGCTGAGACGCGGGCCTATGAGTGCGACGCGCTAACTGGCTATCGCTGTCCCCCGATGGCCGTGGTGTTGCCGCGCACGACCGCCGAAGTCTCCATCGCGTTGCGCATTTGCCGCGCCCATGGCGTTCCGGTCGTCCCGCGCGGCGCCGGCACCTCGCTCGCCGGCGGTGCATTGCCGACGGCCGATAGTGTGGTCATCGGCACCATGCGCTTGCGGGACGTGCTTGAGATCGATCCGGCCAATCGCTTCATTCGCGTCCAGACCGGTGTGACCAACCTATCCGTCAGCGCCGAGCTCGATCCCCACGGCTTCTTCTATGCGCCCGATCCGTCCTCGCAGCTCGCTTGCACGATCGCCGGCAACATCGCGATGAATTCCGGCGGCGCCCATTGTTTGAAATACGGTGTGACGACGAATAACCTGATGGGTGTGCGCATGGTGCTGACCACCGGCGAGATCGTCGAACTCGGCGGTCCGGAACTCGGCGGGTCCGGCCTCGATCTCCTCGGCCTGATCTGCGGCTCGGAAGGCCAACTGGCGGTCGTGACCGAAGCAACGCTACGGATTCTGCCGAAGCCCGAAGGCGCGCGGCCGATGCTGATCGGCTTCAGCAGCGCGGAAGTCGCTGGGGAATGTGTAGCCCGCATCATCCGCTCCGGCCTCCTGCCGGCGGCGATCGAGTATATGGACGATGTCTGCCTGCGGGCCGTCGAGGCTTTCGCGCGGGCGGGCTATCCGAACTGCGCAGCCACCCTGATCGTTGAGGTTGAAGGATCGGAAGCGGAAATCGCAGAGCAGACCAAGCGTATCCGCGCGATAGCCGACGAGCTCAATCCGATTGATTTCCGTGCCAGCCGCAATGCCGATGAGGCAATGGCGATCTGGAAGGGGCGCAAATCCGCTTTCGGCGCGATGGGCCGGCTTGGTGACTATCTCTGCCTCGACGGAACGGTCCCCGTTTCTAAACTACCATTCACCTTAAAGCGGATCGGCGAACTCTCGAAGCAGTACGGGCTTGAAGTCGCCAATGTCTTCCATGCCGGCGACGGCAATATGCATCCGCTGATCCTTTTCAACGCCAACGCGCCAGGCGAACTGGAGCGCGCCGAAGCTTTCGGCAACGAAATCCTTCGGGTCTGCGTCGACGTCGGCGGATGCCTCTCCGGCGAGCACGGTGTCGGCATCGAGAAACGCGATCTGATGACGGCACAGTTCACGGCCGATGATCTCGCAATCCAGATGGAAGTGAAGGACGCCTTTGATCCGGGTTGGATGCTCAATCCTACGAAGGTGTTTCCACTCGAAGCGAGCCGGACCTTTCGCGAACGCAAGGCATCGCCGTCATGATGGGGGACCGGCCGATCCGCCTGTCGGTACGCGAGAAGACCAATCCTTCCACTGAAGAGGATCTTGCCGCCATCGTTGCGGATTGTCGCGACCGGTCGGAGGGGTTGTGCATCGCAGGCGGTCGGACAAGGATTCCGCCCGGCACGATACAGGCGCGGCGTCAGCTTACCACCCATGCGCTGACCGGAATTGTCGATTACGAGCCCGGTGAACTCACGTTGGTCGTCCGCGCGGGAACGCCGATCGCGGACATCGATGCCCTGCTGTCTGGTGCAGGCCAGCAGCTCGCCTTCGAGCCTACGGACAGCCGCAGGCTGCTCGACACGGATGGGACGCCGACGATCGGCGGCGTCGTTGCCGCGAACGTCAGCGGCCCCCGGCGCATCGTCGCCGGCGCCTGTCGCGACCATCTCCTGGGCGTGCGTTTCGTCGACGGCCACGGGCGAATTCTGAAGAGCGGCGGGAGGGTGATGAAGAACGTCACCGGTCTCGATCTCGGCAAGCTGCTCTGCGGCTCTTTCGGCACGCTCGGTATTCTGACCCAGGTCGCGCTTAAGACTCTCCCGGCGGCGCCGTGTCAGGAGACGTTGGCGCTCCATGGCGTGTCTGCGGTTCACGCCGTCGGCATCTTCGCCAAAGCGCTCGCGACACCCTTCGAGGTTTCGGGCGCAGCCTATCACGAAGGGACCGCTTGGCTACGGCTGGAAGGTCTGGAGCAGCAGGTGGCGTATCGAAGAGGCCGTCTTCAGGCCCTGTTCGGCAGCGAGGAGATTGAGATTCTCTCGGGCGAGGCCAGTCGCGGTTGCTGGCGCTCACTGCGCGACGTCGAACATTTCGCCGGCGTCGACACGCCGCTGTGGCGCGTGCTGGTCAAGCCGACGGAAGCGCCCGCCACAATCGCAGCGCTCGAGCGGCTGGGCGGGCGAACCTCCATCGATTGGGGCGGCGGTCTGATCTGGTATTGCGGCCCGGCCGAAGGCAGCCCCGTCCGCGCTGTCCTGCCCGCCGGTCACGCGACACTGCTGCGCCGCGGCTCCCTTCCCGCGGGCGATTTATTCCAGCCCGCCACGCGGGCGGTCGCGGCCCTCTCCGCCTCATTGCGACGGACCTTCGATCCCATCGGCATTCTCAATCCCGGATTGATGGGGGCCTGACATGCAGACCAACTTCAGCGACGTGCAGCTCGAAGATCCGGCGACGAGATGCTCGAACGAAATCCTGCGATCCTGCGTCCATTGCGGGTTCTGCACCGCCACCTGCCCGACCTACACGGTGCTGGGCGACGAGCTCGATTCCCCGCGCGGCCGCATCTACCTTATCAAGGACATGCTGGAGAATAGCAGGATCCCAGACGAGAAGACGGTACTCCATATCGACCGTTGCCTTTCGTGCTTGTCCTGCATGACGACCTGTCCATCGGGCGTGCACTACATGCATCTCGTCGACCATGCGCGCGAATATATCGAGCAATTTTACAAGCGGCGCTGGGACGAACGAGCTCTGCGCTGGCTGCTGGCGAGGATCCTGCCCTATCCCGGCCGATTCCGACTGGCGTTATGGGGCGCGAAGCTGGCGCGTCCCTTCCGGCCCCTCCTTCCGGACGCACGCCTCCGCGCCATGCTTGCAATGGTACCGACTCGAATTCCGTCCGCCAGCCCTAATGACCGTCCCCAGAACTTCCCTGCCACGAAAACGCGGCAGCGGCGCGTCGCGCTCCTCATCGGCTGCGTGCAGCGCGCGCTCAACACCGACATTAACGACGCGACGATCCGCTTGTTGCAGCGCCATGGCTGCGAGGTCGTAATCCCAAAGGGAATGGTTTGTTGCGGCGCGCTCACACATCACATGGGAAAGACGGCGGAAAGCCTCGCCTTTGCGGCCGCCAACATCGAGGCCCTGGTCGCTGAACTCAACGGCGATGGCCTGGACGCGGTCGTGATCAACACCTCCGGCTGTGGCACGACCGTCAAGGACTATGGCCACATGTTTCGCAACCATCCGCTGGCGGGAGATGCCGCGCGCGTCGCCGCGCTCGCGAAGGACGTCTCCGAGGTGGTGGCAGATATCGGCCTCAGAGATGCCGACCACGCCGCGCCGCTGCGCGTCGCCTATCACGCCGCGTGTTCCCTTCAGCACGGGCAGCAGATCCGCAGCGCGCCAAAGGATCTGCTCAAGGCGGCGCGCTTCACAGTCGTGGAGCCGCGAGACAGCCACATCTGCTGTGGCTCCGCCGGAACCTACAACCTGATGCAGCCCAAGATCTCCGACGAATTGAAGCAGCGAAAGATCACAACACTGGAGGCGATCAAGCCCGACGTGGTCAGCGCCGGCAATATCGGCTGCATGATGCAGATCGGCTCCGGCACGCGAATTCCGGTTGTGCATACGGTCGAGTTGCTCGACTGGGCCACGGGCGGCCCGATGCCGAAGGCCCTCGCCAAAGTCTCGACGTTGACGGCAGCCTGACCGCGCGGCGCGTCATTCGGGGCGGCGCTCAGGTTGCGCCGAGTGCGCGCGAAACCTCCGTTGCGGCCTGACGTACGAGCCCCCCGAACTTCACCACATGGGCATCGGTCAGGCGATGGGCGGGTCCGGAAATCGAAAGACCCGCCACCGCCTCACCGTGATTGTTCAGCACAGGCGAGGCAACGCACCGCATTCCCGTTTTACGCTCCTCATCGTCGAGGGCGAAGCCCTGCTCGCGCGCTCGCTTGATATCCTCCTGGAGTTTCGCCAACGAAACGATGGTCTTGTCGGTAAAGCGCTCAAGGGCCTTGTCCCGAAACAGCCGGCCGAGTTGCGCATCATCGTAGGCGCTCAACAGCGCCTTTCCGATCCCTGAGGCGTGTAAGGGCGACAAAGTGCCAGGCGGAAAGAAGGCCCGGATCGACTCGTGCGTTTCGACTTGGCTGATGAAGAGCACGTTGCCGTCCTTTTCAATGCCGAGATTTGAAGTCTCGCCTGTCTCCTGCATCAGCATCCGCATCACCGGCCGGCTGCGCTCGACAACATTGGTGCGGCGCAGGAATGCGGAGCCGAGGCGATAGGCTTCAGCGCCCACATACCACTCCTGACGATCGGCACTCATTTCCACGAAAACGCGGCGTTCTAGGGTCGTGAGGACTCGATACATGGTCGCAGCCGACTGATCGAGCTGCGTGGCCAACTCGGACAGCGTCATGCCACCGCCGCCGGCCAAGGCCGTCAGCACATCGAGCGCCCGGTCGAGCGCCTGAATCGTCCCACCCGGTTTCAACCCGGCGAAACTTTTTGGCCGGCCCCGCCTGCGGCTTCCAGACTTCACCTCGGCACCTCCCCTTCCGGGTCCTCCGCATCGCGAAATCATAAATGGAAATATTTTTTGAACAATGAAAAAATACCATCCTATTGATAAAAAACGACTTCTATAACTCCATATACAAAATGAAAAAATTTTTCAGAAAAATATACCACCACGGTCCGTGGTGTTAACGTGAAGAAAATGAAGGAGGTCGCCCAATGTTCTCGCAGAATCCCGTCTTCATCCCCGGTCCGACCAATATGCCGGAGGCCCTGCGCAAGGCTGCGGACATGCCGACGTTAGACCATCGTTCACCGCTCTTCGGCCAGATCCTTCGCCCCGCGCTCGCCGGGGTCAAAAAGGTACTGAAGAGCGAGAGCGCAGAGATCTTTATCTTTCCATCGACAGGCACGGGCGGTTGGGAGACTGCAATTTCCAACACTCTCAGCGCGGGCGAACAGATTCTCGCAGCGCGCTACGGCATGTTCAGCCATCGCTGGATCGACATGTGCCAGCGTCACAGTCTAGACGTCAAAGTTGTCGAAGCTCCTTGGGGCGGCGGCCTGCCGGCGGAGCGCTATGCAGAAATCCTGACTGCGGACAGGTCACACTGTATCCGGGCGGTTCTCGTGACCCATAACGAAACCGCGACCGGCGTGAAGTCCGACGTCGCTGCCGTCCGCCGCGCCCTCGACGCGGCTCGCCACCCTGCTTTGCTCTTCGTCGATGGCGTCAGCTCGATCGGCTCGATGGACTTCCGGATGGATGAATGGGGCGTCGACATCGCCGTCACGGGCTCGCAGAAGGGCTTCATGCTCCCCGCCGGCCTCGCCATTGTCGGCTTCTCGCCGAAAGCCATGGCTGCAACCGCGAAGTCGACTCAGCCGCGTACCTTCTTCGATGTCCGCGACATGGCGCGCAGCTACGCCAATGGCAACTATCCGTACACGCCGGCCGTCGGCCTCCTGAACGCGCTCAAGCTATCGACGGAGCTCCTGCTGTCGGAAGGGTTGGAGAACGTCTTCGCGCGGCATCACCGGATTGCCTCCGGCATCCGGGCTGCGGTTAAGGCGTGGGGGCTCGAGCTCTGCGCGCGCAGCGAGGACCAATATTCCGACACGGTGAGCGCCATCCGCACACCTGATGGCTTCAATGCCACCGATATCGTCGCGCTCGCCGCCCGGAAATACGACGTGCCTTTCGGCGTCGGGCTTGGCGAAGTCGCCGGCAAGGTCTTTCGGATTGGCCACCTCGGCAGTCTGACTGATGTCATGGCGCTGTCGGGCATCGCAACGGCCGAAATGGTGATGGCCGATCTCGGCCTGAACGTCAGGCTGGGCTCCGGCGTCGCCGCCGCACAGGAATACTATCGCCGCGCGGTAGTGTCCGAGATCCAGTCCGCAGCGTGAGGAGTTGGCCGCAATGAACATCCCTTCGCTTGCCGACATGCTGACCGCCCATGAGCGCATCAAGCCTCACATCCATCGCACGCCGGTGCTTACCTCCCACGTGATCGATGAGGTCGCCGGCGCAAAGCTGTTCTTTAAGTGTGAGAACTTTCAGAAAGCCGGCGCCTTCAAGGCGCGCGGCGCATCGAATGCAGTCTTCGGCCTCAGCGACGCGCAGGCCTCGAAAGGGGTAGCGACGCATTCCTCCGGCAATCACGGCACCTGCCTGTCCTACGCAGCCGGTCGGCGCGGCATCCCCTGCACGGTTGTCATGCCTCGCACGGCCCCGCAGGCCAAAAAGGACGCGGTGCGCGGCTATGGCGGGAAAGTGGTGGAGTGCGAGCCCTCGACATTGTCCCGCGAGGCCGTCTTCGCGGAGGTCGTCGCCGAAACCGACGCCGAGTTTGTCCACCCCTATAACGATCCGCGCGTCATCGCCGGCCAAGGCTCCTGTTCCAAGGAGCTCATCGAACAGGTCGATACTCTCGATGCGGTAATCGCCCCGATCGGCGGTGGCGGGATGGTGTCGGGCACCTGCCTGACGCTCTCGAGCCTCGCACCCCACATCCAGATCTATGCCGCCGAGCCCGAGCAGGCGGATGACGCCTATCGCAGCTTCAAGGCAGGTCGCATCATTGCCGACGACGCGCCGAACACGGTCGCCGACGGGCTGAAGGTACCGCTGAAGGAGCTGACTTGGCACTTCGTCAGCAACCACGTCAGCGACATCCTCACCGCCTCCGAGGAGGAGATCATGGATGCGATGAAGCTCATCTGGAAGCGCATGAAAATCGTCCTGGAGCCGTCGAGTGCGGTGCCTCTGGCAACGATCCTGAAGAACCGCGACGTCTTTGCGGGCAAGCACGTCGGCGTGATCGTTACCGGCGGCAATGTCGATATTGACAAATTGCCTTGGCAATAGGGGAACAGCGACATGAAGATGGAAGCGAAAATCTCGGGCGACACGAAGCTCTTTGGCCTCGAAGTCGGGTACGATGTTCCAGCGCTGCCCGGTATGCGCGAGGAGGAGATCCAGACACCCTGCCTGATCCTCGACCTCGACGCGCTCGAACACAACATCCGCAAAATGGGTAACTTCGCCAAGGCGAATGGCATGCGCCACCGCGCGCACGGCAAGATGCACAAATCCGTCGACGTGCTGCGCCTGCAGGAGGAGCTTGGCAGCGCCATCGGCGTATGTTGCCAGAAGGTCTCGGAGGCGGAGGTCTTTGCCCGGGCTGGCGTCAAGGATATATTGATCTCCAATCAGGTGCGCGATCCGGCCAAGATCGACCGGCTGGCGAGGCTGCCTCGGTACGGTGCGCGGACCATCGTCTGCGTCGACGACATCGCGAACGTCGCCGACCTTTCCGCCGCGGCCCAGAAGCACGGCACGACGCTCGAATGTTTCGTCGAGATCGATTGCGGGGCGGGTCGCTGCGGCGTGAAGACAGACGCCGAGGTGGTGGCGATCGCCAAGACGATCAATGCCGCGCCGGGCCTGAAGTTCACCGGCATCCAGGCCTATCAAGGCGCCATGCAGCATCTCTTCAAATATGAAGACCGCAAGGCCAAGCTCGATGCAGCCATCGCCCAGGTTGGCGAAGCGGTCGAGGCACTGAAGAAGGAAGGACTTGAACCCGAACTCGTCAGCGGCGGCGGCACCGGCAGCTATTATTTTGAGAGCAGCTCGGGCGTCTACAACGAGTTGCAATGCGGCAGCTACGCCTTCATGGACGCCGACTACGGTCGCATCCTCGACAAGAACGGCAAGCGCATCGACAAGGGCGAGTGGGAGAACGCGCTCTTCATCCTGACGAGCGTGATGAGCCACGCCAAGCACGACAAAGCGATCTGCGATGCTGGCCTCAAAGCGCAATCGGTCGATTCCGGCTTGCCCTTCATCTACGGCCGCGACGACGTGAAATACATCAAGTGCTCCGACGAGCACGGCGTCATTGAGGATCCCCTCGGCGTGCTCAAGGTGAACGAGAAACTTCGCCTCGTTCCCGGCCATTGCGACCCGACCTGCAACGTCCACGATTGGTATGTCGGCGTGCGCAACGGCGTCGTCGAGACCGTTTGGCCCGTTTCTGCGCGCGGCAAAGCGTATTGAATCCAGAAGAGCGCTCCGCGAGGAGCGCCCTCATTCTCGACGAGAACAGACAGATGATCATCGTTTCCGAACGTTCAATCGCGGGTTTGCTGAGCGCCGCCGACTGCTTCGCTGCCGTCGAGCGGGTCTTCGTCTCCATGACCCGGAAATCGGCCTACAACTTCCCGGTAATCCGCGAGGCGATTGGTCACGCTGGGGCGCTCTATGGCTTCAAGTCTGGCTTCGATCGCGAAAGCCTCGCGCTCGGCCTCAAGTCTGGCGGGTTCTGGCCCAGCAACATGACCAAAGGCCTGACCAATCACCAGTCCACCGTCTTCCTCTTCGACGCGGATACCGGACAGTGCCGCGCAGTCATCGGCGGCAACCTACTGACGGCATTACGCACGGCCGCCGCCTCGGCGATCTCGATCAAATATCTCGCTCGCGACGACGCCAAGGTGCTCGGCATGATCGGCGCCGGCCACCAGGCAGCCTTCCAACTGCGCGCCGCGCTCGACCAGCACTCGTTTGAGCGTGTCGTCGGCTGGAACTTGCACGCCGAGATGCTCGGCAGCCTCGGTGAGATTGCAGCCGAGCGTGGCGTTCCCTTCGAGGCCGTCGACCTCGATCGCCTTGGCGCCGAGGCGGATGTGATCATCACAATCACCTCGTCCTTTGCCCCAATCCTCAAGGCCGCGCAGATCAAGCCCGGAACGCATCTCGCCTGCATGGGGTCGGACACAAAGGGGAAGCAAGAGGTCGAGGCCGAGCTCGTCTCCGCAGCGACGGTCTTCACCGACGAGGTGGCGCAATCCGTCACCATCGGCGAGGCTCAACACGCGGTGGCGCAAGGTCTCCTCGCCGAGGTCGCTATTATCGAAATGGGCGCCGTGATCAATGGCACCCATCCCGGCCGAAGCTCAGCCGAGCAGATCACGCTGTTCGACGGAACCGGTGTCGGTTTACAGGATCTTGCGGTCGCTTCAGCGGCTGTCGAGCGCGCAATGGAGACGGGCATCGCCGTTGAGGTCGACTTCTGACCGCCGAGATCTTCCACCGCGCTGCGGAGCTTCACACCAGCGAACGGCAGCAGGTGCGTGCCGGTGGACTCTATTCGTCAACCGCTATTAGCCCGTCGCCGAGAGGTGCCGGCCGGAACGCGCCAAGCGACTGCGCGCGCGGCGCAAACTAGTCACTGACATCGTCGCGACCACGCTGAAACATTCCGGCGCAAAAAGCCGCAATCAATCCGAAATGGACGGGCGGGATCGTGCTGGGGCTGGAGGTCGGCTTCCGTCTGCACCGGCTGATCGATCTAGAAACGACACCACCGGACCATATTCGACTTGTACATCTACCCGGTGATGGTACCGATCTTCCCCAGCAAGGCCTGTCAGATCGCGATCGCTGAGAGCAGGTTCCTCTGGACGCCAATCGGCATCACAAAATGCTGCAACTGTTGGTTAGGCCAGCGTCGGGATGGCGTTCAATACACCCTGGTTACGCTGGTCGATACAGACGGCAATGGCGTCAAACTGATCAATCAGACCGAGTTTGTCATTGGAGGTGTCGAATACGCGGTCGACTGTATCATCTTCGCGTCCGGGTTGGAGGTGGGCACCGATTTTCGCAGCCGTTCGGGCTTCGAGATCGTCGGGCGCGACGGCCGCACGTTGTCCCAGGCGCGGATCATGATCGAACGCAACGTTATCGTCTCCAGCCCCATTGCGCCCCAGCCGAATAACAAACGATCCGACTTTGACATCAAACGTAACATTTCTGGGCACGACCGTTCGACCGAACCCTGCAACGACGCCGTTTACCCTCAACATCATGCGCCCTTTGCGGATCAAGACCATTTGCGGCGCGTCGTATAGGCTTCGAACTTGTCGGAGATCGCGGCGATCGCTTTCAACAGATCGACATCGCCGGTGCGCACCGCAGGCGCATCGTAGAGGGTTGATCGCGCGTTGCCCGTCAGCAGCATCTTGAGCCCTCACTCAGGACTGGCGACTCATTACTAGGTCGGCTCAATGAGCCGGCGCGGAACCCGCACGACAATACCAAAGCGGAGAGTATCGACTAGATATGATTTGAACTTAATGCCATCTAAAATTGAACGATGCACAGGTGTGAGCAATGCAATCTTCTGCTTGTCCCTGCTGATTTCTACATAGAATTATAGAGCTTTGCAGTAATTTGCAGAATGGAAAGCGGCTTCCTATCTCTTGTTGGTGCATGAGGGGATGAGGATGGCCAACAACAAAGAGCTTGAAGCCGGGCTGAAGGCGATGGCGGAGGACTTTCATCTTCCTGGCGGAGGACGCAAGAAGCTTTCGCGGCTAGTCGCCGAACATATGGACTGGTTCGACGCCGCCGAGCGCCGCGGCATGGGCTGGCGGGACATGATCAGGGTTTTGACCGCCGCCGGGGTGAACGGCAGAGGCGGAAAGCCGTTGAGCGTCGGCACGCTATCGTCGACGGTTTGGCGCAAGCGCGCGGAAACTGCGGACGTGATGTGCCGGGTCGACCGACAAGCACGGCTCGCGGCGCCCGAGCCCATCCCAGAAAGCCAACGGGTTCGCTCGCGAAAGGCAAGTCCGGAGCAAAGAGGCCGTCCCAAAGCCGCTGCCGGCAAACCGGCTTCACCCCCGGCGTTTGTATCGCCGCCAGCCAAGGCGCCCGAGCGCGGGCAGGCGGATCGGATGCCGAACGCTTCCCGTTCGATCCATGAAAAACTGGCGCGCGTGGCGAAGTTGCGCGGCGGCTAGGTTAGGCTCAAGGTTGCGGCTCACAGAAACGTTACCAGCCGGATACTCAGAATCCATTTTCTTCCCGATGAGCTTGTTAGCCTCGCGTCTCTGGGAACGCCTTGCGGCGGCGATGTCAAAGGAACAAGCATGGCGGCGGATCTGCCGACTTCGGACATCGAAAGGAACAAGCTGCGCAAGCTGTTGCTTTCGACGACGCCCTTCCAGGGGGATCTCGACTTCAGCCGACCGATCGTCGTGGTAAGCCGGGATGCGATCCGCAAGGGAAGGGCCGCCTATCCGTCGCAAGTTGCGCTGAAGATCAAGATCGCGGCTGGCTGGCCGGGTCAACATCTGCAAGCGATGATTGTCGATAGCCTTGACGATCCGCTTCCGATCCAGGCAACGGCCGAGGAACGGGAGCAGTTCGACCGGGGCGAGCCGCTGCTGGTTCGAGCAAACATGGTCGGGATGCGGCCTGTGCGGACAAGCGGCGGGCAGGTCACCGACGACATCGAGAAGCAGATCAAGGACGCCTTCGCCGTCAACGTTTTCGTGATCTACGAGCGGCTTCGGCATCTTGTGCCGCTGCGCGACGGAAAAAATGTCCGCAACTGGGCGAATCAAGAGGCGGCGCAGAACTTCATCTTCGATAGTGAGCTGCTGTCGCTTCCTTGGCCCGAGCGCGATCATCGCACGACCGGGAAGAGTCGGCGCCGCCTCATCGATACGGCCTGGCGCAACGGCCAGCGCGAGAAGTTTTTGCGATGCCTGTACCCGAGCAGCAGGCTGCGCCGGGAGATCGCGGCGTGGGCGGAGGACTTTCGCGGCAAACGCAAGGATGTGATTGAGGAGGAAATCCGCTTTCAGAAGACGCAATTTGTCGCGCTCAACCTGTGCCGCGCGCGGGCGAAGGAGTTTCGCTGCATTGAAAGCGAAATCAGCGAGAGCATCCGGCGGGTGCCGGACGGGGATGGGTTTCTCGATCCGAAGCAGGCGGAGGTGGCGGCAGGTCTCAACCACCCGATCGATGCTGGGGCGGTGTTTCCCGCAGTCTATGCCGGGGATTTCGATCCAGAACCGATGTTCTATCGATTGGCGAGTGTGAAAGGTTTTGAATTCGTCCGGCAACTGGGCCGGACCGCTCGTGGGCAGTCCGCAACGTCGTCGCCTGCACGACTCGCGGAACAGGTCGAATGCAACCGCCAACACCTTGAAGCGCAGCCCAAGTTGTTTAGTGAACGTCTGCATCCCGAATTGATGAGCGGGCGGGAATTCCTGTTGCAGGCCTATGCGATCTTTGAAGGTCAGTGCGCGGCAGCCGGAAAGAAAGCCTGACGCGGTTAAGGTCGCGCGCTGACTCTTTTTTGCGGGAAGAAACTCAGAATCCATCCGGCCTGTTCGATTCCATGACTTCCTCTTTGGCCCCGGGATCAACCGGGACCAAGGAAAAAGTCATGACCGAGACAGGCAAGAGGCGCTGGGCCATCGTTGTCGCCAACGAGAAAGGCGGGGTCGGCAAATCAACGCTGGCGCTGGCCATCACCGATAAACTGGCGGTCGCGGGATATTCGCCGGTCGTTATTCAAATCGATCGTCAAAAGCGCCTGTCGGCCGCGCTGGGCCAGGACGTCATCACCATTGCCTCCGATCCCAAGGCGGCGCGTGCCGATCCCGGCAAGGAGCTGGCGCGGTTCAGCCCGGTGCTGGACGCCGTCACGCGAGCGGGCACGGCTGCTCCGATCCTCATCGACATTGGTGCTGGCGAGGTTGGCCGGTTCTCCGAATGGGCGGCTCTGGTCGACCTGGACGAAGAGTTTGGCGAATTCGGCTTCCATCCGGTGGTCTTCGTGCCATTCACGGCGGAAGCCGAAGCGATGCGACAGGCGCATTGGACGGTCGAACGCCTGACGACGGCCATCCCTCGCGCTGACGTCATCCTTGCCGAGAACCAGCGCGATGGCCGGATCGCCAATCTGCACCCGGCCTCCGCCGCCTGGCAGGAGTGGACCGACAAGCTTAAGCCCGCTGCGGAGAGCAATGCACTCATCGTCATGGGCGCCATTCCCGGTGGCTCATGGCGGCATTTCGAGGCGGCCGGCTCCCGGTTCATCGATGTCGTGGACCTGGATACGCCAGCCGCCATGCAACTGGGCGGCCTGCCCCGCGCGGAAGCCAAGATCGCCCGCGGCGATGTTGCTCAGTGGCTGGTGGCGTTGTTCGACGAGCTCGACCGTGTCCTCAAGACCGGGGGGACGGGGACGGCCGATGAAGCGTGAGAGTTTCAGAGCGGCGGCGTCACGCGCCATCGACGAAGGCGGCCGGGAGCGGCAGGCAAGCGCGCAACGGCTGGCCTCGCAATTCGCGACGGGCGCGGAGGAATTCGATCCCAGCGCGCTGCAGCGCCTCGGCGAAGAGGGCCTTGCGGCGTTCCTGTCGAGCCTCGGCCATCAAAACCCGTTTCCGAACTGGCGAGAAGTCGAGCCCACTCCGCACGTCCGATCTTCCGTCGTTCCGGACGCCGGAAGGGATTACGGCTGGACAGACTTGCGGAGCCGCGAGCCAAGGTGGTTCGTCCGCGCTGTCACGTATGGATCGGCTGTTGGTTTGGCTTTCGTCGTGATCGGCTCGATCATTCTCAGATTTGCGGAGTAACAGGGCAATGACGACAACCATCAAGATCAAGAAACCACCTAAGTTTGCGCTGGCAGCCGCGCTGCTCGTGGCCTGCAGCGTCATGCTTTGCGGCTTCTTCGTCATCGGGTTTGTCGCTCCGTTTGCGGATCCGAACATTACACCAGCCTATTTCTGGAGAACGGTCTGGTATGAAGGTTTCCACCGCTACTGCGGACCGGGGCCGTTGCAGGTCTTCGATCTCGATTGCCGCACAGCGAATCTCCGAGCGTGGTTGGCCTGGCCGCCGTTCTATCTCCGGCTAGGCATTTTCCTTGGCGGCACGGTGATCGCGGCAATTCTTGCGACGATCTGGAGCTGGAAACACACCCCACCGAAGGAGACCGTCCGCACGATCCGGGGTCCGTGGCCGTTATTCGGGGCGCAGGGCCGGGACTCACTGCGCAAGGCCATTGCCGTGACCGGTGCGCCGCAACCAGATTCGCTCTGGCTTGCGCCTTACGTTCAGCTCACACCTGTCGTGGAGGCTTCCAACATTCTCGTCATCGGCGACCAGGGTTCGGGCAAGAGCGCCGTGATCCGTGGCTGGGCCGAACAGGTTCTGGCGCGTGGCGAGCGATCGATCATTCATGACGCCAAGGGCGACGTTCTTGCCTGCGCGCCGATCGACAAGATTCTTCTGGTAGCGCCCCATGACGCAAGGGGCTGGAATTGGGACGTCGGCCGCGATGTGACCAATGCGCAAGGGGCGCGCGAGGTCGCGGAAAAGCTGGTGCCGGCGGGCCACGAGCTGGAATCGATGTGGTCCAACGGCGCCAAGGCCATCCTGTCGGGAGCCATTGAGGCGTTGCAACGTGAGTACAAAACCGATTGGGGATGGGCCGATCTGTTCAAGTTCGTTTTCAAGAGCCCGAAAGAGCTACGCGCGGCTCTTGAGGCCGCGCATGTGCCAAGTGCTCATCTCATCGAACTCGACGACGACGGCGCAGCCAACCGAACCACGCTGAGCCTGATACTGACATTGTGGGTCGCGGCGCTGACGACGATCCGTCCGCTGGCGCAAGCGGAAGCATCCACCAAAGAGCGGCACTTCAGCGTCCGCGACTGGCTTTCCGAGCAGTCCAGCCTACCACGGACGATCATTCTTCAGCACAATGCGGAGTATCCGCTGCTCTCGACAGCGATCAGCGGCCTTCTCGTGGATGTCATCTGCGGCAAGTTGCTCAGCCCTTCCATGCCGAAACGGGATCGTCCCTGGTTGCACCTGATCCTGGATGAACTTCCGGTTCTGGGCCGTCTCGAACAGTTTCCCAAACTGCTCAATGTCGGCCGGGAAAAAGGAGCTGCGGCGATCGTGGCGAGTCAGGACTGGGAGCAAATCCTGAAACTCTACCAGCAGCACGATGCCGCTACACTTGAAGCGCGCTTCAAGATTAAGGTCGTTGGCAGGCTGGGGATTTCCGAAACGCGCGACCGCGTGGTCGGCAAATATGCCGGCCGCCGCACCATCGAAACATGGGTTGCGGCCAAGAAAGATAAGTCCGAGAAAACCCGTCACGAGAGCGAAATCGACGTGATCGAGCCAAATTACCTGGACGATGAACTCGGCGTGCGCGTCGTCGATGGCCTCCTTGTCGTTCGCGTGTTGGTTTTCGGTCTCGGCAATCCCGCCATTGTTGAAATTCCGTTCACACAATGGCGAAAACGGCGCGGAGCCTATAGCGCTGTCGCATGGGCGCTACTTGAGTGGTGAGCGGCGTCAAACGTGATGCGGACAGGGAAGTCCTCGTCGATCTTATTTGAGCAACTCTGGAGAAGACCATGACGACAATTCTCGAAACCTACGATGCCTGCTGGCAGAAGAAATTCGCCATCCTGTCCCGACTTTTCAAACTTCACTGGGACCTGCATGCGCCGCGCGAGCAATTGGACAGCCTTGCTCGCCGACAGCGTGCCGCCTTCGATTCGTCTTTCGAGACGTTGGCCGCATTCGACGCCTTTGCGAGAGAAAGGGCAGTCGAACACGGCTTATGCACGGCCGAGGCATGGCCCACCCATGCCGAGGGTGCGTCCATCGAGGACGTGAAGCGGACCTATGCCGATCTGATGGAGGCGGACGATCGACGGAAGGCTGTCGCGGAAATTCGCGGCCATGCCATCCGGCTCGGCCTCTGCACTGCCGAGACATGGCCGCTCTGCGACGATGCAACCATCGCAGAGGCGTCGGCTTTGGTCCGCCACCTCAGGCAACAGTGCCACTGAGCGAAGCATCAGCGCCATGGCGGCGGATTTACCTTCGCCATGGCGACCGTTCGGACTGTCCAGATTGGTTGGTGCGCCTTGTCGCCGCCGTTGTCTTCGCGAGCCGGGGCGCAAGCCCGGCGAGCTTTTTCGCGCAGCATTTTCTTCGCCGGTCCGCATGCGGACCGGCGCGATTTTTTTCAATGTGACCGTGACAAGGCCGAGAAGCCCGAACGGCTCCCCGGCCTTCTGGATCAGGCGGATTTGAGGCGCTGCATGCCTTCGGCTAGCGTCCAGAGCGCGCGGTTGAGGCCGACATTCTGGTCGATGCCATTGATGGCACGGGTCTGCGCGCGGCGAATACGGCCATCGGTGGTCTGGCGGCGGCCGTGAAGTCCGCCACGAATGAGGTTTTCCTGGGCTGCGTTCAGTGTCAGCCAGAGACTTTGCCCGACATCCTCGCGGCGTCGAGGCGCAATGATCTGGTCCGGACGAACGGGGCTTTCGTCCTCGCCGTAGCGGGCGACAAGTGCGGCTTCAGCAAAAACGGTCTGCTCGTCCCGCGAGAGCTTTGTTTCCTTCATCGTCTCGACGGATTCGATGAGGCGCGGAAAGTCTTCCGCAACAGTATAAACGCCCTCGATAATATCGTGCTGGATATCGCCTTTGTGCGGAACGCGGACTTCCTCGAAACGCTCGCCCGCGACAAGGCTGTTTGTGCAAACAAACCTGAGCAACCCCGCAAACATCTGGTACGCCGAGGTTCCGTCATGCGAATTGACGATGATGACTTCCGCCGCTTCGGGCTTGCCGATGCCGCCATCACGGCGCAAGCGTAGCATGTGCTTGGCGTGGCCGAGCCGGTCGCCATCGCGCGGCACGGCCTGCACGGCGAAGAACGGAAACCATCCCTCGCGGCGCAACCCCTCCACGATCTCGATGGTGGGGACGTAGACGTAACGCTCCGAACGGCTGTCATGCGCCGCTCGGGCGAAGATCGCAGGCACGTGGCGGTACAGGGTTTCGTTGTCGAGGGTTTCGCGTCCGCTGATCTGGTGGGCGTTGCGGCCGAACCGGGTGGCAAGATGGTAGTTCATGTCTTTTCTCCCTTTGAGGCTTGGGTTGCAGCAGCTGCGCTGCAGCCCTGCCTCGCGGCGAGCAGCGGGGTAGCAAGGGCAAGAAAATTCTTCGGCACCGTGGAATAAATGGAGGGGCCCCGCCTCGCGGGGAGGAGGCCGTTTATGCCGCGAAAGGCCGAAGAATTTTCTTGTCCCGCGCGAGGGCGGAGCCATTAGCAAACCACCGGCAGGAGCATCTGGCGGATGCCGGGAAAACGACATGCACTGTTGTTCCCGGCGTTTCTGGATTCTGAGTAGAAACACCAATCGTGGGGCCAGAATCCAGCTCCTTCCTCTGACAGCACGGCATCTCGAAGGGTCTTGAGTTCGGAGACCATTGCGGTGGCTGCAACGTGGAATGTGGCGGCGTCCAGCGCTTATTATGTGCGCGGCAACGCCGGCTGCAGCTATCGAACTGCTTCGAGTTTCGTGCGCGCGCCTGATGCTGGAAACGACCGGCGTCCCACCGTCTGTCGTGGCATCACGATGCGGTTTCCGGACACAAGAGCAGATGCGACGGGCGTTCCATCGCCTCTCGGCGTCACGCCGGGCTGGATCCGGGAGCACTTCGGCAAAGTCCATTAGTTTGCGACATTTCTGGATGGGTTTCCACCCGAGGCCCTGCACTGTTACGTCGACCGTGTGTCGCCGCCGATACGATGCTCGCAACAATCCGTATCAACATCCCAAAAGGCACCAATCGCAGCGTAGCGAAGAGGAAGAAGTGCGCAGGAGTGGGACAATCCCAGCCATGAGCGCAGCAAAAACCCCGCCTCCGAAGAGGCGGGGCCAGTCGATCCCTCGGGATCAATCGCCGTTGCGGCGGGACCAGATCAGCGTAAAGCTGTCGTCGCCCTCACCCTTCACCAGCGAGGCGTAGATCGGGGCCGGAAAACTCGGATCGTCGAGCTTGACCGAGAGATATTCGCGATCGCTGTCCCGCGCGGTCTTCTTCCACGCAGCCCCGAACTCGACAGTGGAGCTTGCGAAGATGCGAAAATCGGGCGCCTTGTCGTTGTCCTTCTCGGTCGCGACGAACTTCGCCTTGACGTTGAGGGTGAGCGTCTTGACCGATCCGGTGTAGCCGTTGTCCGCTGCGGTAAAGGTTCCGATGGTAGCCATGGTGTCTCCGTGCTGTTGTCGGGCCGCGACCATCGCGGCCTCGATGGCGGTCCTTGGCCCGGGCAGCGATCGGCCCGCAGCCGTCAGGCCCGGAGCAACGCGGAGGACGGCGTTGGACGGCTTTTTTGACATCCCGCGAGGAATGCCGCCCCCTTCGCGGCAGGGGAAAAAAGCAGGCTGAGCCGTTGCGGGAAGGCGATCGAGGCGTAGCCGGCCCTCGGGCCTGATCCGTCCATTCGAGGTCGCGCGGGACGCGCCCATCAAACAAACCGATGGAGACCACCATGACGATCGTCACCGCACAAGGACAGGGAACGCCGGTCGCAGAAAGACGTGCGTCCGTGCACCAACGGAAATGCAAAAACGCGACCCGGGAAACGACGGCGCATGAATTCGCATTGCGGCCCCCATCCGGGCGCGCGGCCAAGGATCCGCCTATTCCGGTTCGCAATCTCGATGTCAGCAGATGTTCAGCAAGCCCGCAAAGATTCACCCTCGCTGGTTTGGTGAGGGAGTCGGTCAGCCGGCGGCAATATCGTGGTCATGCCAGGAGCATGATACGCAGCGACATGCCGCCGATCCGGACAGGTTTCACGAGCGCTCGCCACAACGCGCTTTTCCCCCTTCATCGGCGTTTTGCGGACAGCGTCCTGCTTTCTTAAAATGCCCCGTCGAGGGCTCGAGTATCATGAGATCGGCCGCGCGCCATCAGGCGCGCGGCCAAAAATTTCGAAAATCTGCGATGACAAGCCGGGACCGCGTAAGCGGTCCCGGCCGGCCGATTACTCGGCGGCGACGGAGTACGTGTCAGGGCTCGTCTCCGTGACGACATCGGCCTGTGGCTGCTCTGTACACTCCTGCGCGGTTCGCGGTGTCCGCATCAGCGCAGGCAGCCAGCCGGTTGCGATCACCAACTGTTCGGCAGCTTCCGCCATGGCCTGCTTCTTCATGTCCGCCATCCGGTCAGCGGCCTCGATGCTGACGGCTTCCCGCACGGCGTCAACAATATGCGGCTTGGTGACCCGACCGAAATAGGTCCGCACGGTCGGTACCCAACGCGCGGTCATGTCGAGCGACACCGCTTCCGCCAGCCTGTCCGCCGTGACCATCGCCCGGGGCCTGCGCTCCGTCGGCAGCTTTACGGCGTTGACCGTGAGCGCGACGCAATGCGCGAACAACGCCATCCGGTTGTCATGGTCGAGGTCCACGACAAAAGCCCAGAGATCGGCCACGTCGCGCGGCATCTGCGCCGCCCAACGGGCGTGGCAATCCGCCCATGCCTTCCCTGCCTTGGTGTCCTCGATCCCATCCGCATGAGACGCAAGATACGTACTGGTCGGACGGATATCGAGAACGTGGGCGTCCGCGCCGCGATAGAAGATTTGCGCTGATAGCGCATGGGTGACGGCGACGATGGCGACCTCCGGCTGCTCGCTCAAAGCGAGGCGAAGCCCGAGGGTGCGGTGCGCGGTGAGGTCGCGGATCAGGATGTCCGACAGCGGCTTGTGATCGTCGGCGTCCTCGTCCTCCCCGTCCAAATTCCCACTCCGGGCCATACCGTTCGGGACTGTTCCGCCGTCGTCATCATCCTCCTCGCTTTCGTCGCTCGCGTCCACTGCCTCCGTGTCTGGCTTCTCGTCCTCGGCTCTTACAAAACCGCGCTCGATACGGACGGTGCCGTCATGGTTGAGGATGACGAAGGCCCCGCAACGGGCGATGTCGGCGGGATCATAGGCCTGACGCTTGGCTTCAAGCCGCTCGATCTCGGCTTCAAGCTCGCCGAAGCGTGCATCGACCTCATCAGGCAGTTCCTCGTCGCTCTCATGTTGCTCCGTCAGGCTGTTGAACTCAGCTTGTGCGGCATCCAAAGCCGCCTGATCTTCCACCGACAGGTCCACGGCTTGCGGATAGGTCCGGCGCAGCCCGTGGCTATGAGGGTAGTCGAGAAAGACCTGCGCCCATTTCCAGCCCTCGGCTTCCATCAGGGCGTCGGCTTCGCGGCCAAGCTTCGCCATGACCAGCATATCGAGAAGGGCGACGTCCTCGAAATAGCCACCCCGATCCTCGGTGAAGAGATCGCGCAGGATCGTACCACCCACCTCGGTATACTTTTCCGCGCCGACAAAGATCGCGCGGCGATCCGTGGCGGCGACGTTGGCCTCAGTCAGCATGCGGCGGATCGCGCTGGCGTCACGGTTAAAGGACAGCCGCTCGAAGGCTGCTTCCTGCCGGGCATGGTCCTCGGTGATGGCAAATGCCATCAGCTGGTCGAGCGCCAGATCGCCATTGCGATAGACCTCCATCAGCTTGGGCGACACCGCGCCCAAGCGCAGGCGCTGCCGCACCACATGGGGCGTCACGCCGAACCGGGCGGCGATTTCTTCCGCACCAAAACCGCGTTCTTCGGCGAGCTTCTTGAAGGCCTCGAACTGATCGGCCGGATGCATGTTCTCGCGGGTGACGTTCTCATCGAGGCTGATTTCGTGGGGATCGTTCGCGGTGTCGATGACGCAACGAATCGGTTCGGTCTTTTTGATCTCCTTGCGCCTGACACGGAGAAGCTGCGCCAGCCTGCGGCCTTCGCCGATGGTGACAAAATAGAACCCGGTTGCCGCGCCATCCGTATCCAGTTCCGGCTCGACGACAAGGTTTTGCAGGATGCCTTTGGCGGCGATGCTGGCCGCATAGGCCTCGATCGACGCTTCGCTGTGCGGCGTCTTGCGGGCATTGTTCGGGGATTTCTTGAGCTTGTTGAGCGGAATGAAACGCTCGGTTCCGCTCTCCGCGACGATTGCGACATTCTTGGCAGACATGATCAATCTCCTTTGAGGGCTAGGGTGCGAGACGCGCACCTCGCGCCTGCACCCCTGCCTCGCGGCGAGCAGCGGGGTAGCAAGGGCAAGAAAACTCTTCGGCACCGTGGAATAAATGGAGGGGCCCCGCCTCGCGGGGAGGATGCCGTTTATGCCGCGAAAGGCCGAAGAATTTTCTTGTCCCGCGCGAGGGCGGAGCCATTAGCAAACCACCGGCAGGAGCATCTGGCGGATGCCGGAAAAACGACATGCACTGTTGTTCTGCGCATTTCTGGATTCTGAGCAGAAACACCAATCGTGGGGCCAGAATCCAACTCCATCCCTCGAAAACACTGCATCTCCACGGTCTTGAGTTCGGAGACCATCGCGGTGGTTGCAACGTGGAATGTTGCGGCGTCCAGCGCCTATTATGTGCGCGGCGCCGAATACTATCTTGGCAGCCGGGAGCCGGATGGCGTCTGGTATGCGCCGCGCGGCGATCTCGGCCGGCGGGATGCAGCAATAGTCCAGCGACAAGAATTCGCCCGCCTCTACGAAGGGCTCGGCGAGAACGGGCAGTCGCTGATCACCAACCCGGGCGCAAAGGCTGATCGACGTGTTCCTGCCTTCGACCTGACATTTTCCGCGCCGCGTTCGGTGTCGCTGGCGTGGGCCTTCGCCGATGACGATTTACGACGCAACCTCGAAGCCGCCCAGGAGCGCGCCGTCCGCGCCACCCTTGCCACGATCGAGCGGGAAGCCATATACGCGCGCCGTGGAAAAGATGGCGCATACGTCGAAAAGGTCGCGCTGACGGCCGCGTTGTTCCAGCACGGCGAAAGCCGCCCGGCGGAGCATGCCGATGGCCGCCTCTTCGGTGATCCGAACCTTCACACCCATGCCGTCGTCCTGAACATGGCAACACGCGCCGACGGCACGGTGGGAGCTTTGCATTCCACCGTCCTGCGCGACTGGAAGATGACCGCGGGCGCTGTCTATCATGCGGCCCTCGCAAACGAGATGACCGATCTCGGCTTCGGCATCGATCGCGTCGGGCGGAACGGCACGTTCGAGCTGGCGGGCATCAGCGACCAAGCGATCACCTATTTTTCTGCGCGGCGGCAGGAAATCGAAAAGGAATTGGCGGAGGCGGGCACGACCAGCGGTTCATCGGCTGCGCTGGCCTCCGCTGTCGCTAAATCGACGCGGCACGCCAAAGAGCCGGACGCGGACCGCGAAACTGTCTGGCGTGAGGCGGCGCGATCGGCCGGTCTTGACGGTGATATCCGCGCGGCGCTCCGAGAGCGATCGGCCCGGGAGTTTGTCGTCGGGGATGCCGGGCGCATCTTCGCCGAGCGGGTGGCGACATTGCCAGCAGAATTGACGCAGCATGAAAGCGTCATCGATCGGCGGGAGCTCGTTCGCTCGGTCCACGCGGCAAGCGTCGGGCTGGGCCTGCCGCTGTCGCGCCTTGACCGGGAGGTCGATCAGCTTGTCACCACCGGAACTTTCGTCGAAATCGGCCGCGACGCCATCGGTCAGGCGCGCTACTCAACGCCAGAAATGATCGCGATCGAGCGCGATCTGGTTGCGACCGCCTCAAGACTGGCTGAACGGCGCGGGGCCGGGATCGATCCCGCCGATATCAAGGCGCGAAGCGTCGCGCACGGGTTGAGCGCCGAACAGACCTTTGCCACTGAGGCCGCAACCGGCCCGAATGCCATCGTCGTCATCGAGGGCGCTCCGGGCTCGGGCAAGACCACAACGCTCGCACCGATCGTCGAAGCCTGGCAGGCGGCCGGACATCGCGTCATCGGCACGGCCACCGCCTGGCGCGTCGCCCGTGCGCTCCAGCAGGATCTGAACATCGAAGCGCGCGCAACCGCGTCCTGGGTCGAACGCCTCAGGACCGGCGAGCGCTTCCTTGACGAGAAGTCGGTTCTGATCGTGGATGAGGCAGGTCTGCTGTCTTCACGAGAAACCCATGCGCTGCTGTCGGAAGTCGAGCGCGCGCACGCGAAGGTGATCCTGGTCGGCGACCGCCGTCAATTGCAGGCAATCGGTGCTGGTCCGGGCCTCGATCTCGTGGTCCGCAGCGTCGAGGCCACGCGCGTTGACATCATTGTGCGCCAGCGTGAGGCCTGGGCGCGACAGGCCGTGACGGATTTCGGCGCGGGTCGGGCCCAGCAGGCGCTTGACGCATTCCAGGCGCACGGCTGCTTCGAAGAAGCTCCCTCCTACCGGGCTACGCTGCAGCGGATCGTCGAACTCTGGAACCATGCAAGAGCCGAGCATCCCGACAGCTCCACCCTCCTGATCGCCCGGACCAACAAGCAGGTCGCGGATGTCTCGCGGGCGGTTCGCGCTGAACTCAAACGTGAGGGTATCATTCACAGCGCGGAAGCCAGCGTCGAGGCGGTCACGCCATCGGGTCAGACGACCCGCATCGAAATCGCGGCCGGTGACCAAATCCGCTTCCAGCTCCGCAACGATCAGCTCGGTGTCGTCAACGGCACGGTTGCGACCGTAACCGCCGTCCATCCCGATCCGTCGAAAGAACCGAGTACACCCGGCAACATCCGCATTGAGGCGATGATCGACAGGCGCCGCATCAGCTTTGTTCCCGCCGACATCGCCGACGAACGCGGACGAGCCCGGCTCGGCTGGGCCTACGCAGGCACCGTGCACGGCGCGCAGGGCATGACCGTCGATCGGGCGGTCGTCCTGCTCGATCCCCGGTTCGATCGCCATGCCGCCTATGTAGCCGCAAGCCGCGCCCGCGACGAAACCCGGCTCGTCGTCGATCGCTCCCAGATAGAGGCGCTTCTTTCTTCCCGTCTGCCGCTGGATCGCGCGCAGCAAGCCGAAGCAGCATCCGCCGAAGAGCGGCGCGCGTTGCTGGCCGGGCGATTGTCCAGCGGACACGCCAAGACATCGACGATCGCCGTGATCGAACAGGCCGCTCTGCCGGCGAAACATGCCGACAGGCTTCACAGCCGGTCATCGACAGATCGGGCGATGCGGCCGCCCACAAAGCCACCAGCCGCGCAGGAGGCCGCCCGCTCAGCTCCGCGATCCAGCGCGCGCACACCTGACCGCGGGTTGGACCATGGCCGTTGAGCGGAAAGCGACGCGCCCGCCGCGACGGACCGCGACAGGACGGAGAAGAAGTCAGGACAAGGAGGCCGGTTGGTCGGTTGATTCCGAGATCGACAGCGCCCTTCGCGTGACCGACACCGAGGTCCATGTGCTGGAAACCTGGCTCGGCAAGCAACTGGATGCGCTGTTTGAGGGTGCTCACTCACCACGAGACGGCACCGCCGATGAGGCGATGAACTTTCCGACACGTAAGCGGGGATGATGCCCGATGGGCAGCATCCATCACACCCCGGCGTGCTCTCGCATCCCTATCTACCTAGGCCGCAACACTTCCACTCGAAGAAATCAGCAAATCCGCCGGAATATGGAAACGTTCGCGCAGACGCTTCACCATCGTCATGCTCAATTCGCGCTTGCCGGACATGACCTCACTGACGCGACTCGCAGTGCCCAGAAGCGGCACAAGATCAGCGCGCTTCAAACCATGCTGCTCCACCAGATAGGTCAGCAAATCGGGCAAGGGCGGCGCTTTGCGCGGCCAGCGCGCGCGTTCATACGCCTCGATGAGGCGCGCCTGCGCTACCATGCGCGCCCGATCGGCAGCCTCGGTCGATTGCATCAGCTTGCCGACAAGCGCCCTGGCCGCCTCATGATCGGCCTGGTTCTGGATAATGATCAAAGTCGCCTTCATCACACCGTCTCCGCGTCCACCTTGTCATAATCTTCATGACTGCCGAAAAAACGGATCATCAACACGCCATCACGATATTGCACCAGGGCGATCAGGCGGTAGTCATTGGCCTTGATGTTGAACACCACGCGTCCGCCTTTCAGGATGCTTGCCTTGGGGTGCGAACGCTTTACCTGTTGCGGCGTCCGCCAGTCCGAAGCCTCCGCAATCGCCAGCCATGCCCTGTATTGCGCGCGCGCCGCATCAATGCCCCGATGACCGGAGCGTTCGGCAAAATAGCGCTCGACAATGTCCGTACCGATCACCAGCACGGATGGATACTATCGCGGATTTCCAAAGAATGGAAGAAGCTATTTCCATTTTTGGGAAAATCGTGTAAGAAACACAGGAAAGCGATCGATAAAAAATCACTGCGACGGCACGGATTGACGGACAGAATGAGGGGAATACGTTGATGACCCAGGCCCTGAAATCAGGAACAAGTCTTGCCGTAACAGACTGCCCCGCGACGTTGAGAGCCGCCGTTTATCTGCGGGTCTCGACCGGGCGGCAGGCCGAGGGCGAGGTGTCGATTCCCTCGCAGCGCGACCTGACCACGCGCCATTGTCTGTCGAACGGCTGGACCGTCGTCGATGAATATGTCGAGCCCGGCGCCAGCGCCACCGACGATCGGCGGCCGGCGTTTCAGGCAATGCTGGAACGGGCCTGCGATGCAGACCATCCTTATGATGTCATCGTCGTGCACTCCTTTTCGCGGTTTTTCCGCGACGGCGCCACGATGGAGTTGACGATCCGCAAGCTTCGTCGTCACGGCGTCGAGGTCGTCTCGATGACGCAGCCGACCGGCACCGATCCATCGCAGGAGATGATGCGCCAGATCATCGGCATCTTCGACGAATATACCTCGAAAGAAAACGGTAAGAACGTCACGAGGGCGATGAAGGAGAACGCCAAACAAGGGTTCTGGAACGGCGCTTCAGCTCCGCTCGGTTACACCATTGTCGAAGCCGAACGGCGGGGGCAAAAGATCAAGAAGCACCTGGCTGTCGAGCCCGTCGAGGCCGAGACAGTCCGGCTCATTTTTCGCCTCTATGCGGAGGGCGACACCAAAACCGGCACCCCACCGCTGGGTATCAAGCAACTGGTCAAGTGGCTCAACGGACGTGGTTACCGGACCAAGGCGGGCGGGACCTTTGGCGTCGGTCCCGCGCACCATATCCTGACCAACACCGTCTATGTCGGCCGCTGGCGTTACAATGTTCGCTCCGCCAGAACGGGCGAACATAAACCCGCCTCGGAAATCGTTGAGATCGCAACTCCCGCCATCGTCGAGCAGGAGCTGTTCGCTCGCGTCCAGGCCCGGCTCGTGGCCAATAACCCCAAGGTCACAGCCCCGCGTGTGGTCACTGGTCCGATCCTCCTGACCGGACTTGCCAAATGTGCCCATTGCGGCGGGGGGATGACGCAGCGGACCGGAACCTCCAGCACGGGGCGCATCTACGCCTATTACACCTGCGCCAGCCGTGCGCAGAAGGGGCCAACCGCCTGTCGGGGGAACACGATACGGATGGCGTTCCTGGATGATCTGGTGCTGACGGCTCTCAAAGAGAACATGTTCACGCCCGAGCGTCTGGCCGAACTGCTTTCCGCAATTGCGGCCCGACGCCAGGAGCGCACCGCCGCCGTTGACCGCCGCCTCGCTTTGTTGAAATCTCAAGTCGTCGATGCCGAAGATCGCCTCAAGCGGCTCTATCGCGGGATCGAGGAAGGCATCGTCGAACTCGACGATCTTCTTCGAGAGCGGATCGTCGAACTCAAAGCCGACCGCGAGAAGGCTCAGGCGGCCTATGACCACGCAGCGTCGCAAGCGCTGCCATCGGCCAGCATCGACCCGGAAAGGATCGCTGCGTTCGCCAAACTTATGAGAGACCTGCTCGATAATGGCGAAACGCCCGCGCGCAAGGCGTATCTGCGCACGCTGATCGGCGCTATCATTGTCGGTGACAAATCGGTGAAAATCGTCGGCAGCAAGGAAGCCGTCAGAGCGGCCATTCTCGGCAAACCCAGCCCCCTCCAAAACGTTCGTGGTTTGGGACCGGAATGGCGCGCCCGAAGAGATTCGAACTCCTGACCCCCAGATTCGTAGTCTGGTGCTCTATCCAGCTGAGCTACGGGCG